>NZ_ATYT01000019.1 GCF_000427825.1 Thermocrispum municipale DSM 44069
TTCATCGCCTCTCGCCCCGAGCTGCTCCACATCCGCACCCGGCGTCGCTCACCCGGCCAGAACGGCGTGCGGGAACGGGCATTCGGATCGCTGAAGTACGAGCACCTCTACCGGATGGAGATCGACGACGGGCAGACCCTCGCCGCCGAGGCCGAGCGCTACCGGCACGTGTTCAACCACATCCGCCCCCACGAGGCACTCGGCATGCAACGACCGATCGAGATCCACCAGCAAGATCAACAAGCACAACTTTCATCCAAGAAAACTGAGCCAGATTCTTGACGCGGGACAGCGATCGGCGGCGTCTTCCTCTATCTGCGAGAGGACGGGGCGATCCGGGTCCACAACGTCCTCACCGGTGATGTCGCCCAAGCCTACGAACCCGACGGCCAAGGACCGATCATCGTGCCCACCCACATCACCATCAACGGCGCTGCACTCCTCCTCCAGGAACGACGGCACCTGGTGGCGACGATCGCTGAGTCCCCTCTGAACGAGTCCTCTCCGACGGCCAGCCACGCGGGCATGTCGATCGTGGGCGCTCGGGTCGCACACTCGACTTGAAATACCCCAGGGGGTATGAGACAGTAAAAATACCCCCAGGGTATCGATGGCATCGACGGAAGGATGAACAGTGCTTCTCGAACGCATCTACGACGAGGACCTGGCGCAGGCCGGGTACTTCATCGGCTGCCAGGCCAAGGGCGAGGCGGTGGTGATCGACGCGCGCCGCGACATCGCGGACTACCTGGCGCTCGCGGCCAAGCACGGCATGCGGATCGTCGCGGTGACCGAGACCCACATCCACGCTGACTACCTGTCCGGGACGCGCGAGCTGGCTGCGGCGGTCGGCGCCGAGGTCTACGTCTCCGGCGAGGGCGGCGCGGACTGGCAGTACGGTTTCGACGCCCGGCGTCTGTACGACGGCGACACGATCACGATCGGCAACATCACGATCCAGGCCCGGCACACGCCTGGTCACACTCCTGAGCACCTGGTGTTCCTGGTCACCGATGGTGCCTTCGCCAGCGAGCCCGGCTACCTCATCTCCGGCGACTTCGTGTTCGCCGGGGACCTGGGCCGCCCCGACCTGCTGGACGAGGCCGCGGGTGGGGTCGACACGCGCTTCGAGGGCGCGCGGCAACTGTTCAGCAGCTTGCGTGAGGTGTTCCTGACCTTGCCGGATCATGTCCAGGTCCACCCGGGGCACGGCTCCGGCAGTGCGTGCGGCAAGGCGCTCGGAGCGCTGCCCTCGACCACGGTCGGCTACGAGCGCGCCCACGCGTGGTGGAGTCGCCACCTGGCTGCCGACGACGAGCAGGGGTTCATCGAGGAGCTGCTCGACGGGCAGCCCGACGCGCACGCCTACTTCGCGAGGATGAAGAAGCAGAACCGCGAGGGTCCCGCCGTGCTGGGCGAGCGCGGCCCGGTGCCAGAGCTGGCCGTAGCGGAGGTGGCGCGGCGGCTGGAGGCCGACGAGATCACCTTCGTCGACACCCGCCCGCCGGCGCAGGCCCATCAGGGCACCGTTGCCGGCTCGCTCAACATCCCCGACGGCCCCAAGACCGCCACCTACGCCGCCTGGGCCTACGATCCCGAGACCGACTCGCGTCCGCTGGTGCTGCTGGCCGAGGACCAGCCCGCCGCCCAGGCGATCGCGGATCGGCTGCTGCGGGTCGGCATCGACCAGACCGCCGGCTACGTCACCACCATCGACGGGCTTCCTCGGTTCGTCCCGCCC
The DNA here is from genome assembly GCF_000427825.1 of Thermocrispum municipale DSM 44069. Lineage (GTDB taxonomy): Bacteria > Actinomycetota > Actinomycetes > Mycobacteriales > Pseudonocardiaceae > Thermocrispum > Thermocrispum municipale. Next base: position 1,742 of record NZ_ATYT01000019.1, read on the forward strand.
CTCATCGAGCCGGCCGAGCTGGCAGGTTTCGATGCCGCGCTGCTGCTGGACGTGCGCCAGCGCGGCGAGTACGCCGCCGGGCACATCCCCGGCGCCACACAGCTCAGCGCCGCGCGCGTGCTCTGGCACCAAGACGAGCTGCCGCGCTCCGGCACGATCGTGACCTACTGCCAGTCCGGGATGCGGAGCACCGTCGCCGCCAGCGCCCTACGACGCGCCGGGCACGACGTCGTAGAACTCGACGGCAGCTACAACGCCTGGCGCGCATGGCAGGAGACCACCAGCGAGACCGCGCTGGCCTGACGCACAGCAGACCGCTCGCATCCTCCGACGTGCGGTCGGCCCCAGCCCTTTCCGTTCGCATCTCCGCTGCCCGCGGCCAGACCTGACGAGGAACCACCCCATGACCGATCCCTCCGCCGAGCTCCGAACGCTCACCGCCGAGGAGCTCGCCCAGTGGCGTCAGCTCCACGACGACCTCACGATCATCGACGTGCGGTCCCCGGCCGAGTTCGAGACCCTCCACATTCACGGCTCGTACAACGTCCCGCTGCCGCTGCTGACCGAACACGCCTCGGATCTGGCAGAGCGGCTCGGGCACCGCGCGGTACTGGTGTGCCAGTCCGGCAACCGCGCCACCCAGGCCCAGCAGCATCTCGCTGCCGCCGGTGTGCGGACGGCCAACGTGCTCACCGGCGGCGTGCCCGCCTTCGAGGCCGCTGGCGGCCAGGTGGTCCGCAGCGCAGCTCGCTGGGACATCGAGCGCCAGGTGCGGTTCACGGCCGGGCTGATCGTCCTGGTGAGCCTGCTCGTGGCCGAGTTCCTCTGGCCGGAGTCCCGCGTCATCGCGTTCGCGCTCAGCGCCGGGCTCGTCGTCGCGGCGCTCACCGGCTCCTGCCTGATGGGCCGCATCCTCTCCCGCATGCCCTGGAACAAGGTCACGGCCAGCCCCACCGCACGGAGCGCGATCGCATCCATCCCGGTCGCGACCCAGGAACTGTGATGCCCTTGCGTGCTCCGACGTTCCGACGGCGTTCAACTGCAACGACCCCGCATCTAGGACCGGCATCGGCACGGTCGGCGTCACGACCCGCAGCACCAACCACGATGCCCGGTGAGCACGAGTGAGCGGCACCCTGATCCTCACCCTCGTGCTCGCCGTGGGTGTCGGGCTCGCGCTAGGGACGCTCGGCGGTGGCGGGTCGATCCTGACCGTCCCGCTGCTCACCTACATCGCGGGCATGCCCCCGAAAGAGGCCATCGCGGCCTCGCTGCTGATCGTCGGCGTGACCTCGTTGTCCAGCCTCGTCGTGCACGCCCGGCACCGTCGAGTCCGATGGCGCACCGGGCTCATCTTCGGCGCCGCTGGCATGGTGGGCGCCTTCGTCGGAGGACTCATCGGAGGCCAGCTCCCCGGTGCCGTGCTGATGGTGGCCTTCGCGATCATGATGATCGCCACCGCGATCGCGATGGTCACCAGAAAGCCCAGGCGCGACACTGACCAACCCACCGCCGATGCCGGGACCGAGCGCGCCCACTCGCTGCCGATGCTGCGGACCATGCTCGAAGGCATCGTCGTCGGCCTCATCACCGGGATCGTCGGCGCCGGCGGCGGCTTCCTCATCGTCCCCGCCCTCGTGCTGCTGGGCGGCCTCAGCATGCCGGTGGCCGTGGGCACCTCACTGCTGGTGATCGCGATGAAGTCCTTCGCCGGACTCGCCGGCTACCTGACCACGGTGACCCTCGACTGGCCCCTCGTGGCCGCGGTCACTGCGATGGCCGTGCTTGGAGCGCTCCTCGGTGCACGCCTGTCAGGACGCATACCAGCCGACGCCCTCCAGAAGGTCTTCGGCGTCTTCGTCCTGCTCACCGGAACGCTCGTGCTCGTGATCGAGCTGCCGCCGGCCTGGGCGATCGCCGCCGGAGGCCTCGGACTCATCACGGTGGTCCTCGTCCTCGTCTGCCGGCTGACCGCTCTCAACTGTCCCTTCGGCCTAGCCCGGCCGACCCCGGGCTGATCCACTTCGCCTCACAACACACCGTCGCCGACCAGACTCCGGAGTCCCACCCTCATGACAACCATCGACCTCACCGAAGACGCATTCTCGGCGGCCATCACTGACCATCCCATCGTGCTGGTCGACTTCTGGGCCGCCTGGTGCGGACCATGCCGCAGCTTCGCCCCCGTCTTCGAGGCCGCGTCCGCCGAGCATCCCGACATCCTGTTCGCCAAGGTCGACACCGAGGCCCAGGCATCCCTGGCCGCCGCCGCACAGATCACCTCCATCCCTACGCTGATGGGCTTCAAAGACGGCATCCTGGTCTACTCCCAGCCCGGAGCGCTCCCGGCCAAAGCGCTACACGAACTGATCGGCAAAATCCGCGACCTAGACATGGACCACGTGCGCGCGCAAATACAGGAGTCGGACCCTCGCTAGAACAGGGAGCGCACCATTTCCGGGCTCAGAGTCGAGACATCTGCCGCCACGCGGACGCGGGCGTCCGAGCCTGCGCCCTTGCCGCTATGGGCCGCGATGCCAGTCGCCGGCGTGGCCGGGCTCGCGATGGATGCGGCGTTCCCCTCACTCGGGTGGTGGCCGCTGGCGTTCGTCTCGGTGACGTTGTCCCTGGTCACTCTCATCGGGCGACGGTCCTGGGGGGGCGCTGCTGGTCGGGACAGTCTTCGGCGCAGCGTTCTGGTTTCCTCACGTGTCCTGGTCGGCGCAGTTTCTCGGGGAGCATCCGCTGAGCGGGGTCCCGTGGGTGGCCCTGGCTGGCGCGCTGACGATCTACACGGCTGTGCTGACGGTGCCGATCGTCCTCGCCTACCGATGGCTGCCGCGCCGGCGCGACACCTTCGCGATGCGGCTGCTGGCGCTGCCGCTGCTGGTAGCGGGAGCCTGGACGATCCGCGAACTCATCATGGGCTCCTGGCCCTACGGTGGATCCCCGTGGGGACGGGTGGCGATGAGCCAATCGGAAAGCCCGATCGCTCCGGTCGCGTCATGGGTGGGCGTCTCCGGCCTGGGCTTCCTGATGGTCGCCGTGTGCGCCGCCGCGATCGAAGCACTCCGTTGGATCGTGCGCGCGCAACAGGCACGCGGTAACGCCACCGAGCACCCGAGAACACCTTTCGCCTCGTGGGCGGCGTCGATCCCCGCGCTCGGTCTCGCAGCGGTGATGGTCCTGGTGCCGCAGTTCCCGACCAGTCACGCGGGCACCATCCGGGTGGGCGCTGTGCAGGGCAACGGCCCCGCCGCGTACGTCGATGAGCACGAACCGGGCGCGGTCCTGGAATCTCAGCTCGCCGCTTCCGCCCCTCTCAAAGATGAACAGGTCGACGTCGTGCTGTGGCCCGAGGGCGGCGTCGACAGTGATCCCCTCGCCGACGAGGCCACCGCTCACGCGCTCAACGATGCAGCCGCCCGATACGATGCGCCGATCCTGCTCAACGCCGCCGCGGCAGACGGCCACCTCGTCTACAACACTTCCTTCCTCTGGACCTCGAACGGGCCGATGGCCACGCACGCCAAACGCCATCCCGTCCCCTTCGGCGAGTACGTGCCCGACCGGTGGTTCTACGGCGCGCTCGTGCCCAGCCTGGTAGACCTCCTTGAACGCGAGTACGCCGCCGGCGTCGACACACCCGCCATCGAGGTCGACGGCGTAGAGGTGGGACTGGCGATCTGCTTCGACGTGGCATTCGATGACGTCATTCACGAAGGCGCGCACAGCGGTGCCCAGGTGCTCATGTTCCAGACGAACAACGCCGACTTCCGCGACACCGATGAAAACCTGCAACAGCTTGCGTTCGCGCGCATGCGCGCCATCGAGACCGGCCGCAGCGTCGTCAACCTCTCCACCACCGGCACCAGCCAGGTACTCGCCCCGAACGGCGCCACGCTGGCCGCACTAGCCGCGGACGAACCCGGACTCATGATCGCCGACCTTGAGCTCCGGGACGGGCTCACCGCCGCCGTCATGTTGGCGCAGTCGATCAACACGCTGATCGTCTCAGGCACTCTCGCCGGCTTTCTCGTCCTCGCCTTCCTCCTCCTGCGAGACCGTGCATCCTCGCGACACCATCGGGTGCTTGACTCCAGCCAACGAAGCAGCATCGGCCTGCACGAGTGCGCCGACGCGCATCGCCGAGAGCGCTTGTAGCGGAAGAACGCCGTTGCCGAGCGCAGCGATCTGCTGATTAGCCGTGAGTTGATGGATCGGATCAGTGATCCGACCACTGGGGAGACCCATCAACCACTCCACGAACTCGGGCGACGGCCGCGGTCCACTAGTCCTGTCTAGCAGCGCTGGCGCGATTCGTCCTGTCACATGCTCCCATCGGGCGATGGCGCGGGCGTAGCGTCCCCAGCGGCGAAGATGTCCTCGATCAGGAACCACAGCATCTCGGGTTCGCTGCTCTTGCTCTGCAAGCCAGCCGGCCCGTTTAGCGCGAGGTCGATGATCTGATGCGAGAGCGCGATCGTCCCCCGCCTCGCCCTCACCTGTTCCAGTGACTCGCCGCCACGAGTCGAGTCCGTGGCGAGCAGCGTCCTGAACAGTGCCCCGGCTGCGGGCGAGGATGAAGACGCGAAGCCTGGGATGAGGAGCGCCGACAAGGGACGCTGGTAGGCCGATCCACTGCGTGTCATACCGCAGGTCGGCCAGATCGCCGAGTACGGCGCCGACTGCCCGGAGAGGTCGAGCTGCGAGGTCTCCCAGACCCCACGGGTCGGGTTCCACTTCGCGAAGGGCTGCATCGCCGGGGGTTGCGTGGCCGGGATTGCTTTGCGCATCGTCGTCTCCTTCTAGGGGTGCGCGGACGGCGGGTGAGGACAGCAGGCCGCGCACGTTCTCGATGACGACGAGCTGGGGTTGCAGCGCGTCGATCGCGGCGGCCATGTACGACCAGAGCCCGGAGCGGGTGCCGGGCGCGAGGCCGGCGCGCTTGCCCACGGTCGAGACGTCCTGGCAGGGGAAGCCTCCACAGAGAACATCGACCGGCTCGACGGTGCGCCAGTCGATGGTGGTGATGTCGCCCAGATTGGGGGCGTCGGGCCAGTGGTGGGCGAAGATGCGGGAGACGTGTTCGTTGTTCTCGGAGAACCAGATCGTCTCGCCATCCAAGGCGTGTTCGACGGCGAGGTCGAGACCGCCGTACCCGGAGAACAGCGATCCGACTCTGAGCGGGCGAGTCCGGTCGTGTGGGTCGTGCATGAGGGCTCCGGCTGAGGGGTGATCCCCGGTCGGACTTCACGCACCACCGGGCTGGTCAGCGACTAGGTGCACGACCTCCCGAACCACGCCGCCATGTCTCGTCGCCGGTGCCATGCCCGCACTCGGCGCACCATCCCGGCGCGCTTCGGAGTCCGTGACTCAGGCGGCGTCGCTGGTCCTCAGCCGCCGGCTCCCCGAGCCATCACACGTCTTTCAGAAGAGGTTCGACCGTCCCGAGTCGCATCGGATGCGACCGGGTTCGCGGGCTCACCTGCCCTCCGAACGGCGGCGGAAGGAGCGGCCCAGGTGACGGTTTCGATGCGCGTGATGAGCGCGGGCGATGGGTACAAGTACCTGTTGAAGTCCATCGCTGCGGGCGACGGCGATCGTTCGCTGTCCACGCCGCTGACTCGCTACTACGCGGAGGCGGGGACGCCGCCGGGCTTCTGGATGGGCTCGGGGCTGGGTCGTCTCGGGCACGGCGAGCTGGTCGAGGGAGCGCAGGTCTCCGAAGCTCAGCTCGCGCTGTTGGTCGGGATGGGCCATGACCCGATCACGGGCGAGCCGCTGGGCCGCGCCTACCAGCAGTTCGCGTCGATCACCGAGCGGATCAAGCAGCGCGTCGACGCCCTCGACCCCGAGTTGGGGCCGGCGACTCGAGCGCAGGAAGTGGCCGCGATCGAGGCGGAGGAGGCCGAGCGCGGCACCCGCCGCGCGGTAGCCGGTTACGACTTCACGTTCAGCGTGCCGAAGTCGGTCTCCACGATCTGGGCGGTTGCGGACGCCGGCACCCAAGCCTTGATCGCGGACGCTCATCATGCGGCGGTTGCGGAGCTGGTTGCGTTCCTCGAACGCGAGGTTGCAACAACCCGCGTCGGTGCAACCGGCCCGGGCGGCGCGGTTGCACACGTCGATGTCGCCGGCGTCGTGGCCGCGGCGTTCGATCACTACGACAGCCGCGCCGGCGACCCGCAGTTGCACACCCACGTCGTCATCAGCAACAAGGTCCTGACCGTGCAGGACGACCGTTGGCGGACCCTCGCCGGACGGCCGATGCACGCGGTGGTCGTCGCCGTGTCGGAGCTCTACAACGCCGCTCTGGCCGACCAGCTCACCCGCGTCCTCGGCGTCGAGTGGGAAGCGCGCGAGCGAGGCCGGGATCGAAACCCGGCATGGGAAATCGAGGGCGTGCCCGACGAACTGGTGACCGAGTTCTCCACCCGCTCCCGGCACATCGAGGCCGAGAAAGACCGCCTGATCGCGGAGTACGTCGCCAAGCACGGCAGGCAGCCCTCCGCGCGAACGGTGCTGAAACTCCGGGCGCAGGCGACGCTCGCCACGAGGCCGGAGAAGCAGGTCCGCTCGCTGGCCGACCTCACCGCCGAGTGGCGGCAACGCGCCGGCCGGGTGCTGCGCCGGGACCCGAATGGCTGGGCGCGCACGCTGACCACGGCGAACGCGCAAGCGCCGCGGCGGGTGCTGCGCGCCGATGATGTGCCGCTGGATCTGGTGCATGAGGTCGGGCAGACCGTGATGGAGACGGTCGGTGAGAAGCGTTCGACCTGGACCCGCTGGAACCTGCACGCCGAAGCATCCCGGCAGTTGATGGGGTGGCGGTTCCCAGCATCCAGGACCGGGAGGCGATCACCGGGCTCGTGGTCGATGCCGCCGAGCACGCCTCGCTACGGCTGACGCCGCCGGAGCTGGCGTCGAACCCGTTGCAGTTCCGCCGCGTCGACGGCACCTCCCGGTTCCGGCCGCACGCCTCGACCCTGTTCTCATCCGAAGCCCTGCTGGCCGCCGAAGACCTACTCCTTGCAAGGGCCGCCGCCACAACAGGACCGACCGTGCCGTTGGAGACGGTCGAGAGGATCGCCCGCAAGCCCGACGCACGCGGCCGGGTGCTCGGCGAGGATCAGACCACGGCCCTTGCCGCGATCGCGGTCTCCGGTCGCGTCGTGGACGTGCTGGTCGGCCCGGCCGGCGCCGGGAAGACCACGGCCATGAATGGGCTCCGGCGGGCATGGGAGAAGGAGCACGGCACAGGGTCGGTGATCGGGCTCGCCCCCTCCGCGGTCGCCGCGCAGGTCCTCGCCGATGACCTCGGCATCACCACTGAGAACACGGCGAAGTGGTGGCAGAACCACATCATGTACGGGACCACGTTCACGGCCGGGCAGCTCGTCATCATCGACGAGGCGAGCCTGGCCGGCACGATGTCGCTGGATCGGCTCACCCACGAAGCCGAGAAGGCCGGCGCGAAAGTCCTCCTGGTCGGCGACTGGGGCCAGCTCCAATCACCCGGCGCCGGCGGCAGTTTCGCCATGCTCGTGCACGCCCGCGACGACGCCCCCGAGCTGACCGATCTGCACCGCTTCACCAGCGAATGGGAGAAGACCACCTCGCTCCAGCTCCGCCACGGCCGAACCGAGGCGATCGACACCCTGATTGAGCACGGCCGGATCACCGGCGGCGACGAGGAAGCGATGATCGACGCCGCCTACACCGCATGGCGGCGTGACCTTGCCGCCGGGCGCGCGTCGATCCTGGTCACCGAGACCCACGCGACCGTCACCGAGCTGAACACCAGAGCGCGGGCGGATCGGATCATCGACGGCACCGTGAGTCCCACCCGAGAACTGCCGCTGCGCGACGGCACCGCGGTCTCCGAGGGCGATCTGGTCATCACCCGCGAGAACGACCGGCGGCTCCGCAACGGCCGAACGTGGGTCCGCAACGGCTCCCGCTGGACCGTCACCGGAGTTCGTGAGGATGGGTCGGTCAGCATCCGCCCGCCCGGGCGCAGGTTCGGCGGCGGGATCGTCCTGCCGGCCGACTACGTGGCCGAGCACCTGGACCTCGGCTACGCGATCACCGCGCACCGCGCCCAGGGCGTTACCACCGACACCGCGCACGCGGTCGTCACTGCCACCACGACGCGCGAGAACTTCTACGTCTCCCTGACCCGCGGCGCCCACAGCAACCACGCCTATGTCACCGTCGACCGAGAGGACGCCGAACACGCGGTGCCGCATCCTGGCGACAACCCGAACGTCACCGCCCGCTCGATCCTCTACGGCGTGTTGCAGCACATCGGCGCCGAGCTGTCTGCGCACGACACGGTCGCTGCCGAGCAGGACCGTTGGGGCTCGATCGCGCAGCTCGCGGCCGAGTACGACACGATCGCGCAAGCCGCCCAGCACGACCGCTGGGCGATCTTGCTCGCCGCGTCCGGGCTCACCGTCGAGCAGGTCGAAGACGTGCTCGGCTCCGACGCCTACGGCGCGCTGTCGGCCGAGCTGCGTCACGCCGAGGCCAACCACCACGACCTCGACGCGCTGCTCCCGCGGCTGGTCGCCGCGCGGAGTCTGGACGATGCCGATGACATCGCCTCCGTCCTGCACGCCCGCGTGGCACGCGCCACCGCCCGGCCCGCCGGATCAGGCCGCACCCGCAAGGCCCCGAGGCTGATCGTCGGACTGATCCCGCACGCCGGCGGGCAGATGGCAGACGACATGCGGCGAGCCCTGGACGAGCGCCGCGAGCTGATCGAAGCCCGCGCCGACGCCGTGCTCCGCGGCTACCTCACCGATGAGGAGCCGTGGACGGCCGACCTCGGCGCGGCTCCGAGGGGCGACAAGCAGAAGGCGGCGTGGTGGCGTGCCGCTCGCACCGTCGCCGCCTACCGCGACCGTTACGGCATCACCGACGACCGGACCCCGCTCGGCCCGACGCCGGAGAGCACCAGCCAGAAGATCGACGCCATCCGCGCCCGCGCCGCCCTCAACCGCGCCCAGGCGATCGCTCACGAAGGCACGACGGCTGATGCGGTGCGGCCAGCGACCACATCACGCCCCGCACCGAGCTTGTGAACCCGTCCAGCGGGGCGGCCGTCAGAGAGAGCGCCCCGGCGTGCCCGGCGACGGGCGCCGATGCCCGATCTCGCGTCCGACCTCGGACCGCGTCACAGTCCGGTCCTGGGCCCTGTCGGCGTCGAGTAGGTCGATCACGTCGCTCGACTGAGTGACGAGTGAGGCGAGGCCCTGCTTGATGAGTTCGTTCGGTCCCGCGCTCGTGACGCTGGTCACGGGGCCGGGCACCGCGCCGACGCCCCGGCCGAGTTCGTGTCCGGCGAGAACGGTGGTCATCGAGCCGGACCGGGGACCGGCTTCGGGGATGACAGTCGCACCCGAGAGCGCCTGCCAGAGACGTCCGACATTCCTCCGTACGCGGCAGAGGTTCGACCTGCACGGCTCGTACGTGCGCGCGGACGCCCAGGAGCGCCACGCATGCTCTCATGGCGGCGTTGGCTCACCTCGACGCTATGAGGAAGCCCGAGCCTGAGCCCGTCCCGGTGTCCATTCCGCTCGTCGTGCTCGATGTGCGCGAGGACGGCACCGTGACCGTCACCGTCGACGGGAAACGGTTGGACCCTGACCCTTTCGCGCCGCCGTGGCGGCGCTCCTCGTTCGGGCAGATCATCGACCGCGCCACGAACGACCGGACGACACCGGCGAGGGTCGAGGTCCGCGAAGCGGACGGCACGACGTTCACCGACATCGTCGCCGCCCGCCGCCGGCGTTCCCGCCCCGAGCCCGAACCGGAACCGGCGGCGCAGGCCGGGCCGGTGTTTCACACCGTCGAGGGCAAGGGGTTCGTTCCGGGCGAGGACGTGGCGGTCGCAGTCGTCACCGGGCACACCGACGCCGCCCACTCCGGCACCGCGCGCGCCCTCATCGACCCAGCCGGGAACGGCGCCGACCGGACCGGCGAGGTCATCGAGGTCATCCTGTTCGGCCGGGTCTCCGGCACCACGATCATCCGGCGAGTGCCGTGAACGAGCAGGGCCGGCAGACCGGCTCGTTCGGGGACGAGCTGACCAACGCCGCGATGATCGGGCTGGTCGTCCTGTTCGGCGTCGCGCTGATCCTGCGCGCCGCGGGATCGGTGGCCGCGTTCCTGACCGGCACGCCCCAGCCGGCCGGCGATCCCGCTTCCGGGGTCGGTGTGCTGTTCCGCCCTGGTGATCCCGGCGCGGCGCTCGACGCGGACGGCCTGACCCCGGTCGTCTACTGGATCGTCGCCGGGCTGCTGCTCGCCGGCCTCGTGACCGGCGGGCTATGGGCGTGGCTGCGGTTGCGCCGCCACACCCACCGGATCGAGACCGACCCGCGCCGCATGGCCGGGATCGCCACACGGCACGAAGTCGCCGCCGCTGCGTCTGAGAAGGCGCTGCTGCGCCGCGCGGGAAACCTGCGCCCCGGCCTGGCTGACCCGAAGCCGGCGGACGTGGGCTACCGGCTCGGCACCTCCAAGGGCACCGGCGTGTGGGCGTCGGTCGAGGACTCGATCATGGTGATCGGGCCGCCCCGCTCCGGGAAGGGCCTGCATCTGGTGATCCCGGCGATCCTCGACGCGCCCGGCGCCGTCGTCGTCACCTCGACCAGGCCGGACAACCTCACCGCGACCATGCGCGCCCGTCGCAGGATCGGCCCCGTCGCGATCTTCGACCCGCAACACTTGGCCGAGGGTCTGCCCGCCGGTCTGCGCTGGTCACCGATCCGGGGCTGCGAGTCGCCGCAGACGGCGATGATCCGCGCCACCGGGCTCGCCGCCGGCACCGGCCTGTCCGCAGGCGGCGTCGACGGCGGAGGCTTCTGGGAGGGCAAGACACGGGCCGCGCTCCAAGCCCTGCTGCACGCGGCAGCGATCGACCATCGGCCGCCCGCCGAGCTGTTCAGGTGGACTCTCGATCCGACCGCGGCCGCTGACGCGGTGGCGATCCTGACCGGCTCCACGCAGGCTGCGACCGAGTGGGCCGAGTCTCTGGAAGCGATGATCGACTCCGACCCCCGCACCCGCGACTCGATCTGGCAGGGCGTCTCCTTGGCTCTCGGCTCCCTCGCGGACCCGCGCGTGCTCGACGCCGTATCGCCCGGCCCCGGTGAGGGCTTCGATCCCGAAGCGTTCATCCGCGACCGCGGCACGTTGTTCCTGCTGGCAACCGGGTCCGGTGCGGGAGCCAGCGCCGCGCTGGTCGCCGCGCTCGTGGAAGACCTCATCGAGACCGCCCGCCGCCTGGCCGCACGGTCGGCCGGTGCCCGGCTCGATCCGCCGATGCTGCTGGCCTTGGATGAGATAGCCAACCTCTCGCCGTTGCCGTCGCTGCCGACGCTGATGGCCGAAGGCGGCGGGTCGGGGATCACGACCATGCTGGTGCTCCAATCGCTCGCGCAGGCGCGGGACAAGTGGAACGAGCACCAGGCGAACGCGATCTGGGACGCCTCGATCGTCAAGGTCATCCTCGGCGGGGCTTCCAACAGCCGGGACCTGCAAGACCTGAGCGCCTTGGTCGGCGAACGCGACGAATACACCGACTCCGTGACGCTGGGCGACCACGGCACCCGCTCCAACCAGCGGTCCGTGCGCCGGGTGCCGATCTTCCCGCCCGACCGCATCCGCCGGCTCCCGTTCGGGACCGGGATCGTGCTGCTGCGCTCCGCGGCCCCGATCGTCACCGACCTGCACCCCTGGCCCAAGCGTCCCGACGCCGGCCAGCTCGCCGCCGACCGTGCCGAGATCGAAGCCCTGCTCCGTCGTTCCGGCACCTGAACGCCGGTCGCGGCACGGAGCACCTGCCCGCCACAACGGCCCGGCACGAACCGGCGCCGGAGAGCAGACAGGAGCCCAGCATGTCCGACGAACCCGGTGGCGACGCCACGACGAACGATGTTCCCGACTCGGATGTGGACCAGATGGACGACGACGGCTACGACGAGCCGCTGATCGCCGAGCCGCCGCACCCGATCAACTGGAACCTGCTGAGTGCCGAGGACGCCGAGGCCGAGTGGTTGGAGCTCAACCGCTGGGTGGACTGGCTACGCCACACCTACGGGCTCCCCGCCTCCGTGATCCCGCCCGCCTGGCACATGCACCCGGAGCTGCTGTGGGAGCTGAGCGCGCTGCACCTTCACTGGCTCTGCGCCTACGACCCGGACCAGAACGGCAGCGCACCGCTCGGCTGGCACCGCGACTTCGCCGACGCCCGCCAGCGGCTCCGCGAATGGGTCGCCGCCTGCGGCACCCGGCTCGACCACGACCGTCCCACCCGGCAGACTGTCTGGCCCGGCGAGGAACCCGGCGACCCGATCGAGGACATCCCGATCACCGACCGCGACGCCGAGTTCGCGGAGTTCGTCATGGCCGACGTCCAGGCCCGCCGCGAGGCAGAGGAAGCGTTCTACCGCGACCTCGACCCGGACACCGGAGAAGTGTCGTGAGCGACAAGACCGAGGCACTCGTCTCGCCCCTGCTGGACAGCCGTGAGGTCGCCGCGTACTTGAAGGTCTCGGAGTCCACCCTGTCGCGGTGGCGCTCGGCCGGCACTGGGCCGCCGTTCCTGCGGCTTGGCGGGATCGCCCGGTACCGGCTCGACGCCGTGGACCGCTGGCTGAGTGAGCTGGAACACGACCGGGCCCCGCAGAGCTGAACCGCAGCCGACCGCCGAGCCCAAGCCGGTCCCGCCGATCGGCGTGAAGGTCTCCACAGACATGGAGCGCCGCTCCTACGGCATCCGCGCCCGAGCCCGGTGGACCGACCCGACCACCAAGCGGCGTATCATCCGCTCGGAAATCGTGCGAGACGAAGCGGCCGCGCACGCGTTCTTCGACCAGCTCCGCAACTCATCGACCAAGGGCATGGACGTGTCCATGACGCTGCTGGAGTTCGTCACCTCCATCGGCGACCGGTGGGCGCGGGGCCTGGACCCGACCTCCACCGGCGAGACCTACGGGTACGGGCTGAAACTGCGCGTGCTGCCCGCGCTCGGGCACCTGCCGGTCACCCAGATCACCGCCGGGATCATCGACCGCACCATTGATGAGTGGGAGCAGCGTCACGGCGCGTCGACCATCAAGAACACCATCGCCCCGCTCGTGCGGGTGCTCGATGAGGCCGTGCGGGACGGGCTGATCCAGATCAATCCCGCGAAGAACCGCGCCAAGCGGAGCCTGAACCGCAACGCCTTCCGCGGCCAGTCCGCCGAACACACCTCCCCACGGGCGCACGCAATCCCGGACATGAAGACCCTCAACCGCCTCGCCAGGGCGTGCGGCAAGGTGCATCAGTCCTACAGCGACTTCGTGATGCTCGCCGCGCTACTCGCCGCACGGTCCTCGGAGGTCTCCGGGTTGCAGGTCGGGGACGTGGACTACGGCAAGAACCTCGTCGTGATCCGCCGGCAGGTTTTCCCCGGCAAAGGCGGCCTGGTTACAAAACCGACCAAGAGCCGCAAAGAACGCCGCGTGCCGATCCTCGAACCACTCCGGCCAGTGCTCGAACGCCTCACCGACGGGAAGGAGCCCGAGGATTCCCTGCTGGTCGGCCCGAAGGGCGGCTACCTCACCACCGCGACCGTCCGCGACGCCACCAACTGGGACGGCATCGTCGCGAAGCTCGGACTGCCCGACCTCACCCGGCACGGCCTACGCCACACCGGGGCAACCTGGATGGCCGACGCGGGCATCCCGCTGCACGTACTGCAAGACATCCTCGGGCACGCCTCGATGGAGACCACGCGCGGCTATCTCCACCCCGACGACCGCCACCTCGCCTCCGCCGCCGAGCAGGCCAACGCCTTCCTCTCCACCGCCGGACAACGCAAGAACGCCCGGCGCAGCAGCCCCGCGACCAGGGGCCTGTGATGCGCTCCGACGCCCGCGGGAGTGCTCCCGGAAGCGTTCTGGTCCCCTTTTGGTCCCCTTATCCACAGGACGCGGGTTCTGGGCGATCAGTTCGTCCACAGGCGACCACCGGCGAGAGCGCCGGGGGACCAGAGGGGGACCACAGAGAACGACCCCCGGACATGATGAAGCCCAGGCGAGAAACCTACTCTCACCTGGGCTTTTACGTCGGGCTGACAGGATTTGAACCTGCGACCCCTTGACCCCCAGTCAAGTGCGCTAACCAAGCTGCGCCACAGCCCGCCGCACCCGAGGTCCGGGTGCGTGCTCAACGATAGCGCACCGGTCACCCACGACCCGGGCGAGGTCTCCTGGTCTCAGCGAGCCGATGTCGGCACGGAGTCCGCGTCCTCCACCGCCGTCTGAGGCTTGAGGTCCAGCGTCGTACGGAGCCTGATCGGCTTGAGCGCCAGCGCCGCGAGCACGCCGACGATCCCGACCGCCGCGGAGATCAGGAAGATGTGCGCGGTCGCGTCGCCGTACACGGTCATGACCACCTCGCGAACCTGCGGTGGCAATGCCTTCAGGTTCAGCGCGCTGGTACCCCCGGACCCGGACTGGGGCATGGCCCCGCCGAACGCGGCGTTCAGGTCGGCGGTCACGCGGTTGGCCAGCACGGCACCCAGCACGGAAACACCGACGGTGCCGCCGAGTGAGCGGAAGAAGGTGATCGAGCCGGTGGCCGCACCTACGTCGGACAACGGCACCGCGTTCTGCACCGCCAGCACCAGGTTCTGCATCGTCATGCCGACACCGATGCCGACGACCAGCATCGCGCCACCGACCTGCCACAGCGGCGTGGCGTGATCCATCAGGCCGAGGCCGAAGAAGCCGAGCACCAGGATCGTGGTGCCGGCGATCAGGTACGGCTTGATCTTCCCGACCCGGCTGATCAGGCGTCCGGAGATGGTCGACGAGACGAGGACGCCCGCCATCATCGGGATGGTGAGCAGACCGGCTTCCGTCGGCGAGTAGCCGCGGCCGACCTGGAAGTACTGCCCCAGGAACACCGCGCCACCGAACATCGCCATACCCACCGCGACGCTGGCGAGGATGGCCAGCGCCGGGGTACGGCTCGCCACGATGCGCAGCGGCACCACCGGCTCGGGCACGCGCGACTCCACCGCGATCGCCGCGCCCAGCAGCACCAGCGAGCCACCCACCATGGCACCGGTCTGCCACGACAGCCACGCGAACGAGTTGCCGACGAAAGACACCCAGATCAGCAGCAGGCTGACACCCGCGGCGATCAGCGTCGCGCCCAGGTAGTCGACCTTGGCGTCCTCCCGGCGCACGTGCGGAAGGTGCAGCGTCTTCTGCAGCACGATGAACGCGATGACGGCGATCGGCACGCCGACGAAGAAGCACCACCGCCAGCCCAGCCACGACACGTCGACGATCAATCCACCGAGCAGTGGCCCGCCGACCGTGGCCAGGGCCATGACACCACCCAGGTAGCCGTTGTACTTGCCACGCTCGCGCGGCGGGATGATGGCGGCGATGACCACCTGAACCAACGACTGCAGCGCGCCGACGCCCAGCCCCTGGAACGCCCGCGCCGCGATCATCTCGCCGACGTTCTGGGAGAACCCGGCCAGCAGCGAACCGGTCACGAAGATCGTGATGCCGACCTGCAGCAACAGCTTCTTGTTGAACAGATCCGCCAGCTTGCCCCAGATCGGCGTGCTCGCGGTCATGGTCAGCAGCGTCGCGGTGACCACCCAGGTGTACTGGGTCTGGGTGCCGTTGAGTGAGCCGATGATGCGCGGAAGCGCGATGGACACCACCGTCGAGCTGATCATCGCGACGAACAGGACGAGCAGCAGCCCGCTCAAGGACTCGAAAACCTGCCGTCGCCCCATCACCTCAGGTGATTCCAACTCGCGCTCCTTCCGCGCTGACTCCCATATGCTTCCGTCAGTGCATAACGCGAACGACCCCTCAATCGTTTCCCATTGGGCAAACTTTCTCAAAGTGAATTAAGCCATACCGCTAAGGTGTTGCCTCATGACGAGTGCGGAGTCCTTGCGCGACCGGAAGAAGGCCGCGACCCGGCAAGCGCTGCACGAGGTCGCGCTGCGGCACGCCCTGCGCGAGGGCTTGGACAACGTCACCGTCGAACGGATCGCGGACGAGGTCGGTGTCTCCCGGCGCACGTTCTCCAACTACTTCGCGAACAAGGAGGACGCGATCCTCCACGGCGAGCGGGAGCGCACGCGCAAGCTGCTGGACCTGCTCCGCAGCCGACCCGCCGACGAGGACCCCTGGCTCGCGCTGTGGCGCAGTGCGAGGGAGCTGAACAAGGACATGGAGCCGGACCTGGCCGGCGTCGAGCAGTTCCGGCTGCTGATGCGGCACCCCTCGCTGATGGCCAAACAGGCAGCAGATCACGCCGCGCTGGCCCGGGAGCTCGCGACGGTGCTGCAGGAGCGTGACCCGGAGCTCGATCACGAGGTGGCGCGGCTGACCGCGACGGTGTTCATGACCGTTCTGCGCACCGCGGGCACGTTGTGGTTCGAGCAAGGCGGCAAGGAGCCGATCATGAAGGTCGTGGAACGCGCACTGAGCCGGGTTCGCATCGGCTGACGTTCACACGTCGACGATCGCCGAGGCGTTCCACCGCCCCTCGGCGTGCTCCATCCGTAGCTCGCTCAAGGCCACCGCCTTGGGCGCCGAGCCGATGATCTCCACGTCGGCCAGGTCCACTACCGGCATGGCGACTCGCAGCACCGGTGCATCGATCTCCACGGTCAGTCCGACGGCCACCGCGTCCTCGGTGTCCACCAGGTAGATGACCTGGTCGAGCACGGCGATCAGCCGGTCCTCGTCGGTGTCCGCGGCGAGTTCCGCGGTCACCGTGCGGCCGGCCGAGGCGTCTTTGACGTCGGCGAAGCACTCCACGAGCGCGGCCACCGCCTCGGCTAGACATTCCTCCTGGGTGGGCGCCCACGCCTCGATCCGGACGTCGGCCGTGTGCGGAACGGCGTGGTGTCCACGATCAGTCGTCATCCCTTCACCACACCCAACGGCACCAGTTTGGCGACGATGCGGCACAAGCCCGCTCGCTCCGCGACCGAGACGACCTCGGACACGTCCTTGTAGGCCGCCGGGGCTTCCTCTGCCAGACCACGACGGGAGGCGCCACGCACCGCGATGCCGTGTTGCCGTTCGAGCTCGTCGACGAGCTTGGTGACGTTGACCTTCTTCGCCGCCTGGGTGCGGCTGAGCACGCGCCCAGCGCCGTGACACGTCGAGTAGAACGCGCCACCACCCGGCACCCCGGCCAACACGTACGACCCGGTGCCCATCGACCCGGGGATGAGGACGGGCTGCCCTGCCTCGCTCAGGTCGGCGGGCAGGTCCGGATGCCCGGGCGGCAATGCGCGGGTGGCGCCCTTGCGGTGCACGCACAGCTCCCGGGCGACGCCGTCGACCTCGTGCCGTTCCACCTTGGCCAGGTTGTGCGAGATGTCGTAGACGAGTTCGAGGTCGCGGCCGGTGATCTTGCCGAACACATCGGCCGCTGCGAGCCCGAGCAGGTGCCGGTTCGCCCGCGCGTAGTTGGCCGCCGCCGCCATGGCCCCCAGGTAGGCGCGACCTTCCGGCGAGTCGACCGGGACGCAGGCCAACTGCCGGTCGGGCACCGTGATCCCGTGCTCGGGCATCGCCCGCTCCATGCCGCGCACATGGTCGGTGCAGACCTGGTGACCGAGGCCGCGCGACCCGCAGTGGATCATCACGCACACCTGACCTTCGCGCAGCCCGAACGCCGCGGCGATCTTGTCGTCGTGGACCTGCTCGACGGCCTGCACCTCGAGGAAGTGGTTGCCGGAGCCCAGACTGCCCAGCTGCGCCAAGCCGCGCTCGACCGCACGATCACTTACCTGGCCGGGGTCGGCGTCGGCGACTGCGCCGAACTCCTCGCAGCGGTCCAGGTCGCGCTGCGTGCCCCTGCCCTGTTCGACGACATACCGGGCACCACCGGTCAGCACGCGGTCCAGCTCGCGCCGCGTCGACATCGGCCAGATCGCGCCCTTGCCCGCGCCTCGCGGGGTCACGCGGGCCAAGCCGTCCATGATCTTGTCGCGAACCGAGGTGAACTCCTCGCGGCTCAGGTCGGCCGCAAGCAACCTGACGCCGCACGAGATGTCGAAGCCCACCCCGCCCGGTGAGACCACTCCCCCGTCGCGCACGTCGGTCGCAGCGACCCCGCCGATGGGGAACCCGTAGCCCCAGTGGATGTCCGGCATCGCGTAGGAGGCACCGACGATCCCCGGCAGGGCCGCCACGTTGGCCACCTGCTGCAGCGACTGGTCACCGGCGGCCTCCGGCAGCAACGCCTCGGACGCGAACACGACACCGGGCACGCGCATGTCGCCGGAGGGGTCGATCCGGAATCGGTAAGGCGTCTCCTCGATCAGCTTCACCGTGCACACTCCGCCGCGGATACGGGATGTTTCAGGCCGGTCAGCTCCCACGTTAGCGACCGTGTGGGATCTGCTCAGCCGGCGCGCTCGACCTCGGCGAACAGGCCGCGTGGGCCCTTCAACGCGTTCAGCGCGGCCAGGATGTGGGCACGGGTGATCGACTCCGCCCAGTCGGCGTCGCCCGCCTGGAGCGCGTCGATGATCGTGTGATGCTCCTGGCACGTCGCGATCACCTGCCGCGGAGTGAACGCGGTGAAGACGCGGTGCAGCAGTGGGATGTGCACGACGGTGGTGAGGGCCTCGACGAGCCGGTGACTGCCCGCCGCCGAGCGGACGAGTTCGTGGAACTCGATGTTGAGCTCGGCGATGCGCTCGTGGTCGAGCGGCTGCACCCGGGCCAGCTCCGACATCTCGTCGGCCAGCGTGCGCAACCGGGCCAGGTCGACTTCGTCGGAGCGTTCAGCGGCGAGCCGGGCCGCCCATGCCTCGAGGTTGGCGCGCATCCGGTAGGTGTCCTCGAGATCGCGCTGGCTCCACCGGCGCACCTCGACGCCCCGCCGACCGCGCGGCTCGATCAGCCCGTCGGCGCGCAGGCGCTGGATGGCTTGGCTGACGGGGGTGCGCGAGACCCCGAAGTCCGCGGCGATCTGCACTTCGCGCAGCGCCGTACCGGGCGGAAGCTGCCATGTCATGATCCGTCGGCGCAGCTCCCGGTAGACCCGCTCCGCGGACGGGTACGTCTCGCTCACCGAGGCCTCCTCACCGTCGTCCAGCCGACGTCACATTAAGCCACAGCCACTCTGCCCTCGCTCGCCGTCCCCGGCGCGCTGCACGCAGTATTGCATGCAATAACTCGGATTTCAGTTGACTTTGGCGCCCATTGGGCGGCATATTGCATGCAATAGCGGGTACGACGATGAGGACACCGATGCCGGACAGCACAACGCCGCCAACCCTTCCCGACGCCTCGATGCTCCGCCCCGGAGCCGGGCCGTTGCCGCTGGTCGTGGCCGGTCGGCCGACGACCGCCGGGCAGATCGTCGAGGTGCCGTCTCCGGCGTCACCGAACGGTGGCCGCTCCGCCGTCCACGCGGACGCGCGCATCGTGGCGAACGCCGCGGCAGCGGCGGAGAGTGCATGCAAAACCTGTGCCGCGCTCTCGCGTCGAGCACGCGCGCAGATTCTTCGCGGCGCGGCCGGCTACCTCGGCGAGCATGCCGACGATCTCGCCGTCTCGCTGACGCTCGAGGTCGGGAAATCGCTGCGGGACAGCCGCGGCGAGGTGCAACGCTGCATCGCCACGCTGGAAGCCGCGGCCGACGCCGTCGCCGAACTCGGCGGGCGGGAGATCCCCGTCGACGCAGTCCCCGTCGGGGCAGGG
Organism: Thermocrispum municipale DSM 44069; assembly: GCF_000427825.1. Lineage (GTDB taxonomy): Bacteria > Actinomycetota > Actinomycetes > Mycobacteriales > Pseudonocardiaceae > Thermocrispum > Thermocrispum municipale. Next base: position 21,508 of record NZ_ATYT01000019.1, read on the forward strand.
CGACTGGCGTTCACCGTGTGGGAGCCGGTGGGAGTGGTCGCCGCGATCACCGGTTTCAACTTCCCGCTCCTGCTTGCCGTGCACAAGATCGCCGCCGCCGTCGGGGCAGGCTGCCCGGTCCTGCTCAAGCCGAGCGAGCGCACCCCGTTCACGTCGGTCGTGCTCGCCGACGCCGTGGTGTCCAACGGCTGGCCTGCGGAAGCCATCAGCGTCCTCAACGGTGGACCCGACGTCGCCGTCGCGCTGTGCGAGGACCCGCTGGTTCGCCTGGTGAGCTTCACCGGCAGCTCCGCGATCGGCGCGAAGATCGCCGAGCGCGCCGGCCGCCACCTCAAGCGCGTCGTGTTGGAGCTCGGTTCGAACGCGGCGACCATCGTCGAGCCGGACGCGGATCTGGAGCTGGCCGCCCGTACCTGCGCCACAGGAGGTATGGCAGCCACCGGTCAGTCGTGCATCTCCGTGCAGCGGGTGCTCGCCCAGTCCTCGATCGCGGCCGACCTCGCTCAGCGGATCGGTGCCGAGGTCGCCGCGCTGCCCACCGGCGATCCGCTCGATCCCGAGACCGTCGTCGGCACGCTGGTCGCGCCGACAGAGCTTCGCCGGGTCGCCGACCTCGTCCAGGACGCCACGGCGCACGGCGCGGAGGTCGTGACGGGCGGGGTGGTCGACGGCGAGCTCCGGCCGACCGTGCTGCTCGGTGTCCGCGAGCCTGCCCGCCTCTGCCACGAGGAAGCTTTCGGTCCCGTCGTCGCCGTCATGCCCTACGACGACCTGGACGAAGCGATCGCGCTCGCCAACTCCACCCCCTACGGGCTGATGACCGGGGTGTTCACCGCGTCGATCGACACCGCGTTGCGCGTGGCGCGCGGTGTGGAGAGCGGCGGCGTGCACATCAACGACTCGTCCAACTTCCGCGCCGACAACATGCCCTACGGCGGTGTGAAGGCCAGCGGACTCGGCAAGGAAGGCCCCGCATCCGCCATGCGCGAGATGTCCGTGGAGAAGGTCATCACCGTCCGCCTGCCCGCATGACGACCCCGAGGTAGGAACAGATGAGCAGCGACCAGACCGACGTGGTGATCGTCGGCGCAGGCCTCGCCGGAGGCGTCACCGCGGCCAGACTGACCGCGGCCGGGCTTCGCGTGGTGTGCCTGGAACAGGGTGACTGGCCCGACTACGACAAGGCCCGCGCCGACTTCCCCGACTTCGAAATCACCGCCGACCGCTACTGGGCTCGCGACCCGAACGTCCGCCGGGCACCGGCCGACTACCCGGTCGACGACAGCACGTCGGACATCTCCGCGCTGATGTGGAACGGCGTGGGCGGTGGCACGGTGCTGTACTCGGCGAAATGGCACCGGATGACGCCGAGCGACTTTCGCGTGCGCAGCCACGACGGCGTCGCCGACGACTGGCCGCTGAGCTACGAAGACCTCGAGCCCTACTACGTCGAGGCCGAGCGACAGTTCGGGGTGTCCGGGCTGGCAGGCGATCCGGCGTATCCGGCAGGCGAGGGGCCGCCGAACCCGCCCGTGCCCATCCGGGCATCCGGCAGGCGAATGGCCAAGGCGCTCAACGAGCTCGGCTGGCACTGGTGGCCGGGCACCAACGCGATCTCCACCCGTCACTACCGCATGCTCAACCCGTGCCGGCAGCACGCCGCCTGCATGCAGGGCTGCCCGGAGCGCGCCAAAGCGTCCACCGACATCACCCACTGGCCGGCGGCGATCGAGCGCGGTGCCGACCTGCGCACGGGCGCCCGCGTCACGCGCGTGCTCGTCCGCGGCGACCGGGCCACCGGCGTGGAGTACCTGGACCGGCGCGGCGCGCTGCACAAGGTGGAAGCGCGCGCGGTGATCATGTGCGCCAACGGAATCGGCACCCCACGCCTCCTGCTGATGTCCGCCACCGCCGAGCACCCCGACGGGTTGGCGAACTCGTCGGGACTGCTGGGCAAGCGGCTGATGATGCACCCGTTCGGCTCGGTCGCCGGCATCTTCGACGAGGACCTGGCCACCCACTCGGGCTCGTGGGGTCAGCAGATCCAGTCGATGCACTTCTACGAGTCCGACCCGTCCCGTGGCTTCGTCCGGGGTGCGAAATGGGGGCTGCAACCCACCGGCGGGCCGCTCGGGCTCACCCGTTCGTATCCCTGGGCCCAGTCGCGCGAGCCGATGTGGTTCGAGCACTTCCACCACACGCTGGCACGCCGGTTCGGCCACGCGCCCATGTGGAGCCTCGTTGCCGAAGACCTGCCGGACGAGCGGAACACCGTCACGCTGTCGTCCGAGCACGTCGACTCCGACGGCTTGCCCGGGGCCAAGCTCAGCTACACCGTCGACGAGAACAGCAAGCGGCTGATGGAGTTCCACCTGGCGCGCGCGGTGGAGTCGTTCGAGGCCGCCGGTGCGCGCGAAACGGTCGTCGGCCCCCACGTGCGGTCCAGTGGCTGGCACCTCATGGGGACGGCGGTGATGGGCACCGATCCCGCGCGCTCGGTCACCGACCGGTTCGGGCGGACGCACGACATCCCCAACTTGTTCATCTTCGACTCGAGCACCTGGGTCACCTCCGGTGGTGTCAACCCGGCCGCGACCCAGGCAGCACTCGCGCTCTGGTTCAGCGACGCCTTGCTCCGGCACGGACAACTGTCCCGCACCGACATGCGCTCAGGAGTCACCGCATGACCGACGCACCCAGCGGCCTCGACCAATCGATGTTGACCGACGACGAACGCGAGGCCGTCTACCTCCTCGGTGAGACCCTCATCCCCGAAGGCTCATCCGGACCGTCGGCGGACCAGGCCGCGGTCGCGACTCGGTTCATCGACGAGTTCTTCGCCGTTCGCCCCGACTTGCACGCGGGCTTTCGTGCTCTGCTGGCCGAGGCGAACCTGGACCACCCCAGGCAGTGGTGTGAGCGGCTGGAACGTGAGCGCCCCGAGGACTTCTCGCGGCTGACGTTCGTGATCGCCGGCGCGTACCTGCTCAGCCCGAAGGCACGGAGCTGGCTCAACTACGCCGGACAGGTGGGCGAACCGCAGGACGGTTCACCGCAGCCCGAGTACGCACCCGGCGGCCTGCTCGACCCGGTTCGCGCCCGTGGTCCGATCTATCGGCCCACCGACTGGAGACCCGCGGGAGGAGCGGCATGAGCGTGGAACTTGTCGAGGTCGGCCCGCGGGACGGCCTGCAGAACGAGGCGCGCACGCTCGACATCGACACCCGCGCCGAGCTGATCCGCCGTCTCGTCGACCTTGGTCTGCGGCGGCTGGAGGCGGTCAGTTTCGTTCGCCCGGACCGGGTGCCGCAGATGGCCGGCGCGGAAGAGGTCCTGGCGCAGCTGCCGGTCCGGGACGACGTCACCTACATCGGCCTCGTGCTGAATGCTCGAGGGGCCGAGCGTGCGGCGGCGACCGCGTGCTCGGAAATCAACATCGTCGTGCCGGTGACGGACGAGTTCTGCGCGCGAAACCAGAACACCACGGTGGACGGCATGCTCCAGCACGCCGCATCCGCCTCGGCCGTCGGTCGTGACGCCGGTATGAGCGTGTCGGTCACCCTGGCCGTGGCGTTCGGGTGCCCGTTCGCCGGCGACGTGCCGCTGTCGCGCGTCCGGGACGTCTACGACCGGGTGGCTGACCTCGGGATCGACGAGATCGCGTTCGCCGACACGATCGGCGTCGGTGTCCCCGGCCAGGTGTCACGCATGGCCGAGCTCGTCCGCCGCGACAGCCGGGTGCCCCGGATCCGCTTCCACTTCCACAACACGCGCAACACGGGGTACGCCAACGCTGCCGTGGCCAGTTCACTCGATGGCCTCGGGACGATCGCGCTCGACGCCTCGATCGGCGGATTCGGTGGTTGCCCGTTCGCTCCGGCCGCGACCGGCAACATCGCGACGGAGGACCTCACGTATCTCCTGCAGCGCGACGGCGTCGACATCGGGACGCGCCTGGAGATTCCCGCGATGACGCGGGTCGCCACCTGGCTTGCCGACGAGTTGGACAGCCCGGTGCAGGGTTTGCTTGCCCGGGCCGGTGACTTCCCCGGAGGCAGTTTGCGATGACCAGCCGCACTCCCCTGCCGCTCGAGAGAATCCGCGTCCTCGAGCTGGGCAATTACATCGCGGCGCCGACGGCCGGGCGCATGCTCGCCGACTTCGGTGCCGACGTGATCAAGGTGGAACGCCCCCGCACCGGTGACGAGCTGCGCAACTGGCGGCTCTACGCCGGCGAGACGTCGATGCTGTACCGAACGGTGAACCGCAACAAGCGGTCGATCGAGCTCGACCTGCGGACGCCGCGGGGACGGCGTGCCGTGCTCGACCTCGTCGCGAAATCCGACGTGCTCATCGAGAACTTCCGCCCGGGCACACTCGACCGTTGGGGGTTGGACGCGGCCACGCTCGCCGAGGCCAACCCCGAGCTCGTGGTCGCCCGCGTCTCCGCGTTCGGCCAGACCGGGCCGCTGTCCGCGCGCCCGGGTTTCGCGGCCGTCGCCGAGGCCTACGGAGGCCTTCGAGAACTCGTGGGCGAACCCGACCGGCCTCCGGCGCGAGTGGGTGTTTCGATCGGCGACTCGATCGCAGGCCTCTATGCGGCCTTTGGGGTCATGATGACGCTGTTCCAGCGGGAATCGGCGCGCGCGGCAGGCCGGCAGGGCCCGTCGCCGGTGAGCCAGCACATCGACGTGGCCCTGCATGAGGCCGTGTTCTCGATGATGGAATCCCTCGTGCCGGACCACTCCGCCTACGGCGTCCGCAGGGAGCGCGTCGGCGGTCGCATGGAAGGCATCGCACCGACCAACGCCTACCCGTGCGCCGACGGCAGCTACGTCGTCATCGCGGGCAACAACGACGCGATCTTCAAGCGGTACATGAAGACCATCGGCAGGCCCGACCTCGCCGACGACCCCGGCCTGGCCACCAACGCCCAACGCTGGGCCCGGCGCGACGAGCTCGACGACGCGATCACCGCGTGGACCACTTCCCTACCGCGTGCCGACGTGCTGAGGATCCTCGACTCCGCGGGGGTGCCGGCCGGACCGATCATGTCCGCCGCCGACATCACCGACGACCCGCAGTTCCGCGCCCGCGCGATGATCCAACAGTTACCGGTGGAGGTGGACGGCGAGGAGCGCGAGGTGGCCTTTCCCGGCATCGTCCCGCTGCTCGGCGGCACTTCGCTGCCCGTCCGATCCGTCGGCCCGGACCTCGGCGAGCACAACGAAGAGGTCTTGTGTGGCCTGCTCGGCTGGACGCGGGAGGACATCGACCGGATGCGCGAAGAAGCGGCCGACAGCGGCCGGTGACCCCACCCGCGCGAACCCGGCAGCCTCGCACTCCATCCGTGCGAACCTTGCAGCCTCCTCCCACTCTCATCCGGCCAGGTGCTGACGGCATCGCCGTGCTTCCTCGCGTCAACTCCGGGACCGGACCTGCACTGTGGCCGCATAAGGGACGCGGCACGAGATCTCCCGCTTCAGCGGATGGGTCGTCAGGTAGACGCGAACGCACGGCGGCCTTCCTGTCCGGCCTGGCAGTTCACTCGACGCTCGCAGCGGAACCACCTACTTGGCGGTTCCTGTCACTCTGACAGTAAGCCACGGTTGAAAGGTGCTTGACAACAAGTGGGCGCCGCCGAGGGTCCTCGTAGCCGTCGATCTTGTGATCTTGACGCTCCGCGAAGCCAAGCTTCACGTCCTGCTCACCGAGCGCGGCATCGATCCGTTTCGCGGCACCTACGCGCTTCCAGGAGGTTTCCTGAACAACGACAAGGAGGACCTCCTCGCTGCTGCACATCGCGAACTGCAGGAGGAAACCGCCCTCGATCCTGAGAATCTCCACCTCGAGCAGCTGGGAGCTTATGGCGCCCCAGAGCGTGATCCGCGGGGGCGCGTGATCTCGATCGCCTACCTCGCCATATCGCCAGAATTACCCGAACCATCCGCCGGCGGCGACGTCACGGACGCAGCGTGGCGCCTGGTGGATGACGTGACGTCAGGACGACTCACGCTGGCATTCGATCATCATCACATTCTCGAGGAAGGCATCGAACGCGCTCGAAGCAAACTGGAACGAACAACACTTGCCACCGCATTCTGCGGCGAGACATTCACCATCGCCGACCTCCAGCGGGTCTACGAGGCCGTATGGGGAGTACGGCTGGATCCGCGCAACTTCTACCGCAAAGCGCAGCACGCTCCTGGCTTCATCGTCCCGGTTGAGGCCGGCCGGCGGTCCACCAGAGGCCGGCCAGCCAAGTTGTTCCGCGCTGGACCGAGCAAGGTTCTGCAACCGCCCATCACCCGCCCGCACGCCACTTGGGGGAATCGATGACACGGGATCCGGTCGTGATTCTGTCCGCACTCAACGTCGAATATGACGCGCTGCGTCACCACTTGACCGACATCGAGACTGACCACCATCCACGGGGAACTCGGTTCGAGATTGGCACTGTGCGGGGCACGAGCGATCGAGTCGTACTCGGCCTTGTCGGTACCGGTAACAACAGTGCCGCCGTATTGGCAGAGCGCGCGATCCAGCACTTCTCTCCCGGCGTCCTGCTGTTCTCCGGGGTTGCGGGTGCTGTGTGGGATCTGCCACTGGGGGACGTAGTGGTCGCCACCCGCGTTTACGCGTATCACGGCGCTACCAGCGAAGACGATGGTACGAAAGCTCGGCCACGCTCCTGGGAAATTCCGCACGAGTTGCACCAGATCGCCACTCACATCGCCCGGTCCGGAAGCTGGACGTCCCGACTGCCCCTTTCCGCCCCGAAACCGACAGTGCATTTCGGACCGATCGCCGCTGGCGAAGTCGTGCACAACTCGCGCGTCTCCTACGACGCCATCTGGGTTCGCGAACACTTCAACGACGCTTACGCGTTCGAGATGGAAGGCGCCGGAGTCGCCCAAGCGGGCCACCTCTCCGGCGTCTCGGTGGGAGTCGTACGCGGCCTCAGTGACCGGGCAGACGGAAGCAAAGGATCAACCAACGACCGCCGGTGGCAGCCACGGGCAGCCGGAGCAGCCGCCGCGTTCGCCGTACAACTCGCCAGCGAACTCAGCGAACGGAGCCGCAGCGTGACGACGCCGTCCGAGATTCCCCACCAGGGCAAACTGAAGGTAACTAACGTCGCACACGGCCCGGCAGGCATCCAGGGCGTTCACATCGACCGAAGTGTCGTCATCCAAAACACTCCCCAGCTGCCGCAATCCGCGTCTGACCTCGTCGCGGAGCTGCGATCGCTCAGAGCGCAGCTCGACAATGCTCGGGCAACGGGAGCCATTGACACCGACACTCTCCAAGCCGCGCATGCCGAAATTGACCAGGCCGAGTCCGCGCTCAGCGCGGGCGGCCCGGATGCGAAGAGCCGCGTCGTCATGTCGTTGAAACGCCTACGAGGACTTGCGATTGACGTCGTTGACGTCGCCGCCAACGTGGCTGTCCTCCTCACTGCCGCGGGGGCGTTGCCATGAACACGGGTTCTCGAGAAGTACATAACGAAGCGCACATCGCAGGCATCCAAGGTGACCACGTCGAAGGTTCGACCTCAATCGTCAATCAAAACGTCGAAAACTCGACTTCCATCATCAACAACTACACGTATATATCCAAGATTCCCCTGAGCCCATCAGGCAAATTGGACTACGGGAAGCGCTGTCTGGCCGGCGGAAATCCGATTGGCGCTCGCAGGTATTTCGAGGAAGCAATATCTGACGGCTTGTCGTCCGCTGAAGTCTACTTTCATCTCGCGCTCGCAATATTCAGCAAACGCTCTATCCGCGATCTGACAACTAGCGATCGCAAGCAACTTGAGCACATTGAAGAGCAGTTACGGGATATCCCGGAAGACCGATGGTCCGCCGGCCTGAAGGCCGTATTCCAATTGGCGCAGCCCAACAGCAGAGATCAGCCAGATCATCAGTGCGGCCTGAAGCTGTTCTACGATCTACCTGAAGATTTGCAGGCAGCGATCCAACAGCACCTGAACCTGACGTTGAACAGCGTCGTAACCGATGCACTCTGGGACAATCGCAAAGAATCCGCCAAACGCGAGCAATTGGCCAATGATCGAACTGGACGCGCATGGGCATTCTTTCAGCCGGAGCCTGCCAGACCGCGAGCTAAGCGCCCTGCTCGCCCGGAAACGCTACCTAGCACACGAACCATTGTATGGTCAATTACGGCTGTTATCGTATTCGGCTTTCTCGGCGCGCGAATCCTGACTCAACTCGCCCTGTGGCCCACACTAAGTTACCTGACCGCGGCGATCGCGGCATTCCCTGCACTGTACTCAGGCGCTCGATGGAAGTTCCACATCGACACCATCATCGAACAGGACCGCATACACCACGGAACGCCGCGAATCAACACGGCACCACCGAATGGATTCACCAGACAGGTCCACGAGCACTTCGACTACTTTTTTGCGAAATATCACCCACGTAATTTGACGGTCGATCAATGGCTCGCCAAAAGCGCTGGGATCCGCCTGCACTTCGGCAATGAACTGGCCGACATATACCGCGAGCAAAGAATCAAACCCGGCCAAATAAATTGGCTAATTCGAAGTATCGCGCAGAAAACGAGAGATCGCTACCTGAGCGGCAGCCTTCACACGTATCGCGACAAGTACTCACCACCACTGAAGACGGTGTCGGCTTGCATGGTATCGTCCTCCGCTTGCGTCGTGGCACTATTCTTTATCGTCACTCATGCGATCAAGACCCTTGATTTCGCAAGCCTTGCGGCTACCAGTATCATCATCGCTTGCAGCCGGCCTGTTGTCGTCGGATGGCTCCACCACCTCGCCGACTGGCAAACGTACGAGGACGCCATAAGGAACTTTCGGCAAACACTTACCGAACGCACGGAGCAGTACAACCAATGGCGTCAGCGCCTCGCCGCTCTACGGCCCAGCGACCTCGAAATTGAAACCTGGCTCAATGCCGATAAAACCATGATTCTGGCGCACGCACTAAATGTTTACAAGCTGCGCATGAGCGACGTGATCGATCACAGTTTCTTGCTTACCGCTGAACGCCCTTGCCAAACGCAACGCGAAAAGGGCGGACCTGCGCGACATTCCCGATATCGAGTGCTTCTGATATTGATATCTCGCGACGGCGTGCGTGAGTTCGAGACTGTTTTGAATTTCCACAAAGCAACATACGCCGGGGAAGAACGTCGAAATTACCGATTCGACGCGATTTCATCGATCGATGTCACGAAGTCGCCCGACCTGAGTCATTCCCTCTCGTTGACTCTGACCAACGGTCCCACACGGACCATCACTGTGGGACGAACGTGGAACGCGATCGAGACACCCAGGGAACCACCGGGGAGGGACGATGAGCAGGCAGTGCGTGTCGACCTCGAATCCGCAGGCTTCTCGCACACGCTGCACCTCTTGGAGGGCATTGCCGCTGAGGGCAGGCCGTGGCTACAGCATGGCGTTGAGCGGCTGTGAGTCTCTCGTCAACCTAGTTTGCACGCATCGCCTCGCAACTCACAGCGTCTTGCCACCACCTGTCCTCGAGTCGGTCCTCCCCCACGTGCCTTGGAGGTTCGAGAGGCCGTAAAGCGCAAGATTGCGGAAACGGACGGCTCGCCGGATGCGCGGCTCTTCACCAGACCACGAGGCGGACGAATCGCCGTGCCGTTCTCCGCGACGCCACCCACTGGGACGAGGTCGTGTCAGCTCTCGGCCATCAGCAACTGCGACGGCACCACCTACGGCACACCGCTCTGACGAGGCTTGCCGACGCAGGAGTGCCTGTTCATCACCTACAGAAGACTCGATCACCACCACTCAGCGGTACCGCACCCAGACCGTCAGTCGGTTACCGACGCTGGGGATTTGCTCCATAAGTACCTGTCCGCACCCCACTGCGCGCCCGCGGTCCGGATCCGCCGCCCCGCAAATGCCCACAGGAGAGAGCCGAAGTTGATCTTTTCGACCCACGCACCGCCCGGCACGAAAAGGGCCGCTGACCTGGTAGTCAGCGGCCCTCCATCACACCGTCGGGCTGACAGGATTTGAACCTGCGACCCCTTGACCCCCAGTCAAGTGCGCTAACCAAACTGCGCCACAGCCCGTGTGCCGCCCAGCCTAGCGTCTGCGGGCTGCCGACATCCGGGTGACCCCGGGGCCGCCAGGACAGGTCGCGAAATGATCACCAACGAGTCTCAACCGGTCGTCGGATGCCGTCCGGCTGCTCCATTCGGTTAACGACGGAACTGTGTCCGGCGACACAACGTCACACAGGCGTCGATGACCAGCGGGGAAAGGCACAGCGATGACCGGGGGCGACGAACTCAACCATCGGGAGCGGGCGACGCTGCGGGCGGTGGCTCGCGGCGGCGCCGAGATCACCCTGAGCGTGGAGCCGGATCTGTTCATCGACGGGCTCGCGTGCTGTGACCAGAGCACCGTCCACCGCCTTGCTCATCGTGGCCTGATCAGGCCGAGCCGCCCCGGTTCGGCAGGCGAACGGGTCCCCGCGGAGATCACCGACGTGGGCCGCGCGGCGCTCGGCGCTATACCGCAATCCGGGCAAGCAGCGTGACACGTTTGTGTCGTCGGCCACATTGAGACAGTGTGATCTAGGTATCACGGGCTTTAATGGAAGGCAACATCCCGGCGACAGGTCGGGAAGCAGGAAGGGAGCGCGACCGTGTCTGGGCCGGTCGTCGAGTTGAACCATCGAGAGCGGGCCACCCTGCGAGCGGTGGCCCAGAACATGGCCGAACTCACCTGCAGCCGCGTACCGGACCTCTTCATCGACGGGTTGGCCTTCTGCGATCAGGCCACCGCGCGTGAACTGGTCCGTCGTGGCCTTATCGCCGCGGTACGGAAGGGGCGCGCGGGCGAGCGCGTACCCGCCGTGCTGACCGAGGCGGGCCGGGCAGCGCTCAACATCGCGCCCGCGGCCTGACAAGCCCGCTCGGCGAAACGTGCCGCTTCGTCGGGGCGTCCGACCAGTCGGCGGCCGCCCCGACGAAGCCGGCATCACCGCTACTTCTTCTTCGCCGACTTCCGCGGACGCTTCTCCCGGATCCGCAGGTTGATCCGGATCGGGCTACCCACGAACCCGAACCGTTCCCGCAGTTTTCGCTCCAGGAAGCGCCGATAGCTCGCCTCCAAGAACCCCGTGGTGAACAGCACCACCGTCGGTGGCCGCGTGGACGCCTGCGTGGCGAACAGAATCTTCGGCTGCTTGCCGCCCCGAACCGGCGGCGGGGTCGCGGCGACGAGCTCGGACAGCCACCCGTTGAGCTGCCCGGTCGGCACCCGCTGATCCCACGACGCCAGCGCCCTGCGCATGGCCGGGGCGAGCTTCTGCACGGCGCGCCCGGTGAGCGCCGAGATGTTCACCCGCTCGGCCCACGGGATCCGCTTCAGGCCCCGGTCCAGCTCGCGCTCGAGCTGAGACCGCCGCTCCTCGTCGACCAGGTCCCACTTGTTCATCGCCAGCACGCAGGCGCGCCCCGACTCGACCACCATGCTCAGCACTCGCAGGTCCTGCTCGGCGATCGGTTCGCTGGCGTCCAGCAGCACCACCGCGACCTCAGCGGCATCGATCGCCGACTTGGTGCGCAGTGACGCGTAGTACTCCGTCCCCCGCGCGGTACGCACCCGCTTACGAAGGCCTGCGGTGTCGACGAAACGCCACTTGTCGCCGTCCAGTTCGACGATCGAGTCCACCGGGTCGACCGTGGTACCGGCGACCTCGTGCACCACGCTGCGGTCTTCCCCGGTCAGCTTGTTGAGCAGGCTCGACTTCCCCACGTTCGGCTTGCCGACCAACGCCACGCGGCGCGGGCCACCGGTGACGACACGCTCCGGAGGGGCGTCGGGCAGTGCCTTCACGACCGCATCCAGCAGATCACCGGACGCGCGGCCGTGCAGCGCGCTCACCGGGTACGGCTCCCCCAGCCCGAGGTTCCACAGCGCCGCCACGTCCGGGAGCAGCCGTTCGTCGTCCACCTTGTTCGCCGCGAGCAACACCGGGCGCTTCGAACGCCGCAGGGTTCTGGCCACCGCTTCCTCGGTCGCCGTGGCGCCCACGGTGGCGTCCACGACCAGCAGCACCACGTCCGCGGTGGACATCGCCAGCTCGGCCTGCGCGGTGACCGCCGCCTGCAAGCCCTTGGCGTTCGGCTCCCAGCCGCCGGTGTCGACCAGGGTGAAGCGGCGCCCTGCCCACGCGGCGTCGTAGGCGACCCGGTCCCGGGTCACGCCCGGCGTGTCCTGCACGACCGCTTCCCGCCTGCCGAGGATCCGGTTGACCAGCGTCGACTTGCCCACGTTCGGCCTGCCGACCACCGCGACCACCGGCTGCGCCTGCAGCTGCTCGCCGTCGTCGGCCGCCGACGCCTCGCCTGCGGCGTCGACCTCGGCGAACTCCGACTCCGATTCCCAGGTGCCGCCGATGTCCCCGAGAACCTCCGGCATCTCGCCGACGGAGTACTCCTCGCTCATAGGGCCTCACTCCTGCCCGGGGCAGCACGACCCGCCCCGGCACGCCATTTGTCCAGCTCGGCGACGGTCGCCGCGAGCCGGGACCGCAACGTCTCCGTTCCGGCCAGCAAACCTTCCCGGCCGCGCGCCACCTCGAGGGTGAACGGTTCGCCGAACAGCAGATCCACGGTCGGCCGGAAGCGTCGCCTGCTCCCCGGCGGGCGCGCCGTGCCACGAGCGGCCACCGGCACCACTCGCGCACCCGATGCGCGCACCAACCAGGCCGCACCGTGTTCAGCCTTCTCGACATTACCGGAACCGCGCGTGCCCTCGGGAAACACCGCGACCAAGCCACCGCTGCGCAGCAGCCGGACGGCGTCCAGCAGCGGCGTGCGGTCGGGTTCGCCGCGCCGCACCGACAACTGGCCGATCCGGCGCAGCAACGTGCCGGTGAGGCCGCCGAGCGAGTCGAACAGCTCCTCCTTGACCAAGAACACCGAACGCCGCGGAACCAGCCCGAAGATCAGCTGCGGCTCGATCAGCGACGTGTGGTTGGCGATCAGCACCACCGGGCCGGTCCTCGGCACGCGGTCGACGTGGTGCACGCGGATGCGGTACGCAGGGCGGTACAGATGCCGGGCTATCCCCCGCGCCAGGTCGTGCAGCAGCGGGCTCGCTCCCGCAGGCAGACCCGAGTCGTTCACTGTGGCGCTCCGGTGGTGTCCAACAAGTCGCGCTGGGACAACAACTCCAACAATGCGGTCACCACCTGCTCGATGTCGAGCTCGCTGGTGTCCAGATGAACAGCGTCCTCCGCCGGCCGCATCGGATTGACCGCCCTGGTGGAATCCAGCCGGTCCCGGCGATCCACCGCCGCGCGCACCGACGCCTGCTCCGCCGGACGGCCTGCCGCGCTGTCCTGCGCCGCGCGACGCGCCGCGCGCACGTCGGGATCGGCGGTCAAGAACACCTTCAGCCCGGCATCCGGAACCACGACCGCGCCGATGTCGCGGCCTTCGACGACCATGCCGCCTGCCGACTCCAGCCCGGCGGCGATCAGTTCGCGCTGCAGCGTGACGAGGCGCTCGCGCACCGCCGGGACGGCCGCGACCGCGGAGACCGAGGCCGTGACCTGCTCGCCGCGGATCTCCGCGCTGACGTCCTCCTCCCCCAGTTTCACGGAAGGCGAACATGGGTCGGTGCCGACCACGACATCGGCTTTCGCGGCGACTGTGGCCAAGGCCTCACCGTCGCTCAGGTCCGCCCCCGAGCGCAGCGCCGCGACCGTCACGGCCCGGTACATCGCGCCCGTGTCCAGGTAACCAGCCCCGAGTCGCTGCGCCAAACGCCTGGCAACGGTGGTCTTCCCCGTGCCGGACGGGCCGTCCAACGCGACCACGCCACGCAGCACTGCAGTCACGGTCACTCCCTTTTTCCTCGGCTGAAACCCGGTGGTTCATTCTGCCTGCTGCTGTACACCACGTGCGGCTGGGATACGTTAGGCACGTGAACGTAGAAGTCACCCCGCTACCCGGCATCGGTGTGCGCAAGGACTTCGCGATCAGGGCAGGCAAACGCATCGGCGTGATCACCCATCGCGATGGCGGCATCGAGCTCATCGTGTCACGCACCGACGACCCGGACGCTTGTCTTGCATCCATCCCGCTGACCACGGACGAGTCGGCGACCTTGGGCAACCTGCTCGGCGCGCCGCAGCTGGTCGCCCAGCTCACCGAGGAGCATCGCGACGTCCCCGGCATCATGACCAAGCAGCTGCCGATCCCGGAGGGTTCTCCCTTCGACGGACGCACGCTGGGGGATACCGAGATGCGAACTCGTACGAAAGTGTCGATCGTTGCCGTCATGCGCGCCGGTCAGGTGCTGCCGTCGCCCGGTCCCGAACTCACCTTCACCGCAGGTGACCTGCTGGTGTGCGTGGGCACCGCCGAGGGCTTGGCTGCCGCTGCGAAGTTGCTGAAGAAGGGCTGATCCGTGGGAAGCACCGCACTTGAGTTGATCCAGCTCGGTGCCGTCTTCTTCGGATTGGGCTTACTGGGGAGGCTGGCGCAACGCATCGGGATGTCGCCGATCCCGCTCTATCTGGTGGGGGGACTGTTCTTCGGCCACGGCGGCGTCGTCGAACTGCACATCGATTCGTTCACCGAGCTCGCGGCCGAGATCGGTGTCGTTCTGCTGCTGCTCATGCTCGGCCTGGAGTACTCGGCAGCGGAACTGGTCACCGGACTGAAACGCTCCTGGGTGGCCGGTGCGGTGGACCTGGTGTTGAACGCTCTGCCGGGTGCCGTCGTGGCGCTGATCCTGGGCTGGGGCCCGGTCGGCGCACTCGTGATGGCCGGCGTCACCTATATCTCCTCGTCCGGCATCATCGCGAAGATTCTGGGCGACCTGGGCCGGATGGGTAACCGCGAGACGCCGGTGGTGCTGGCCATCCTGGTGCTCGAAGACTTGGTGATGGCGCTCTATCTGCCCATCCTCACCGCCGTACTGGGCGGCGTCAGCCTGGTTGCCGGACTGACGACGGTGGGTATCTCGTTGTTCGTCGTCTCCGGCGTCCTGCTGATCGCGGTGAAGTTCGGCCGGTTCGTCTCCGCGGTGCTCTACTCGGAGGATCGGGAGATCTTCCTGCTCAAGCTGCTCGGATCGGCGTTGCTGGTCGCGGGTATCGCGGCCGCATTGCAGGTCTCCGCGGCCGTCGGCGCCTTCCTGCTGGGCATCGCGATCGCGGGCCCGGCGGCGCACACCGCCGCGCAGCTGCTGGAGCCGTTGCGTGATCTGTTCGCGGCGATGTTCTTCGTCGCGTTCGGTCTGAGCACCAACCCGAGCGACATCCCGCCGGTCCTGGTCTTCGCGCTGATCCTGGCGGTGGTCACCGCAGCGACCAAGATGGCCACCGGCTGGATCGCGGCGGCGAGATCCGGAGTCGGCCGCAAAGGCCGCGTCCGTGCCGGAGCAGCACTCGTGGCGCGCGGTGAGTTCTCCATCGTCATCGCGGGCCTGGCCGTGTCGTCCGGCGCGGCGCCACCACAGCTCGCGGCGTTGGCGACGGCCTACGTGCTTCTGATGGCAGTCCTCGGCCCGATCGTGGCCAGGGTGGCCGAGCCGGTAGCTCAGCGCGTCATGAAGCCGGCGACCGCACCCACGGCGGCCTGACGGGTCACTGCTCCAGCACGGCGTGCAGGGACGAGATCTCCTGCTGGGTCAGCTCGCGCAGCGTGCCGGGCTTGAGGTCACCGAGACGCACGTCGGCGATCGCGGTGCGCACCAGCCTGCGCACCGGGTGGCCGACGGCGTCGAACATCCGGCGGACGATGCGGTTGCGGCCCTCGTGCAGCACCACCTCGACGAGCGTCCGCCCGGACAGCTTGTCGACGACCTTGTAGCCGTCGACCGCGACCGGCCCGTCGTCCAGCTCGATCCCGGCGCGCAGCTGCTTGCCCAGGGTGCGCGGCACCGCGCCCTCGACCTCGGCCAGGTAGGTCTTGAGCACCTCGAACGACGGGTGCATCAGCCGATGGGCCAGGTCGCCGTCGTTGGTCAGCAGCAGCAAGCCTTCGGTGTCGGCGTCGAGCCTGCCGACGTGGAAGAGCCGCTCGGGGCGGTCGCGCACCAGGTCGCCGACGCACGGGCGGCCGCGCTCGTCACGCATGGTCGTGTGCACACCGGCCGGCTTGTTCAGCGCCAGGTACACCATGCCGGAACGCACCTCGATGCGCCGGCCGTCCACCTTGATGACCGCGCGCTCGGGATCGACGCGCCTGCCCTGTTCGCGCACGGTCTCGCCGTCCACGCTCACCCGTCCCTGCGCGATGAGTTCTTCGGCTGCCCGGCGCGAAGCGACGCCTGCTCGGGCGAGCACCTTCTGCAAGCGGACACCTTCGACGTTCTGCTTGTCGGCCATGCTCGCTCTCAGTGGAAGTCTCGGTCGGTCACAGGTCGTCGATCGAGTCGACCTCGGGCAACAGCGGCGCGATCGGCGGCAGGTCGTTCAACGAGCTCAGGCCGAGCCGCTCGAGGAACAACTCCGTCGTCTCGTACAGCGTGCCACCAGTCTCCGGGTCGGTACCGGCCTCCGCGATCAGCCCCCGGGCCAACAGGGTGCGGATCACGCCGTCGACGTTCACGCCACGCACCGCAGCGACCCGCGCGCGCGTGACCGGCTGCCGGTAGGCGATGACCGCCAGCGTCTCCAGCGCCGCGCGGGTCAGCTTCGAGCGCTGGCCGTCGAGCAGCAACTTCTCCACGTACGGCGCGTAGACGTCCCGGGTGTAGAAGCGCCAGCCGTCGCCGACCCGGCGCAGGTCGATGCCGCTGCGGCGATCCTGCAGATCGTTGGCCATCGTGCGCAGGGCTTCGGTCACCCGGTCGACCGGTTGCTCCAGCGCAGACGCGAGCGTCGCCTCCCCGATCGGCGCGTCCACGACAAGCAGCAGCGCCTCCAGCGCCGACATCAGCGCCTCGTCGGAGGTCAGATCCGGCAGCGGGTCCTTGGCCATCGCGACCGGCTCGTCGTCGGCCTCGGAGCCGGCGCCCTCGTCCTCGGTCGCGGCACCCTCAACAGCCACGGTGCCTGCGTCGAGGGTTGTGTCTGCGTCGTCCGGCTCGGGTTCCTGGCCGACCGCCTCCGGGCGTTCATCGACCGCGGTGGACTCCTGCGGCTCGTCGGCCGCTGCCGTCCCGCTCACGCGTAGTCCTCCTCCTCGGTACTGGCCAGATCCGCCTCGGAGGCCGCCTTGGCCTCCTCGACCGTCCCCCCGGTCCACCGCACCCGCAGCTCGCCCAGCGGGTCCTGCTGGTCGAACTGCACCACCGTCTCCCGGTACAGCTCCAGCAGCGCCAGGAACCGTCCGACCACGATCATCGTGGTCTCGCAGTCGGCGACCAGTTCGGCGAACGTCGCCTCGCCACGTTCGGCCAGCCGTACCCGCAGCACCGCCGCCTGCTCGCGAACCGACACCTTGGTGGCGTGCAGGTGGTCCAGCGACACCGTCGGCGGCGGCTTGGGCCGGAACACCGCGGCGGCGATCTCGGCGAACGCCGCCGCATCCACCCCGAGCATGACCTCGGGCAGCAGTTCGACGTAGCGTTCCTCGAGCGAGACCGACCGCGGATAACGCCGCAGCGCCCCTGCCTCGAGTTCCGCGAACAGCGCCGCCACCTGCTTGTACGCCCGGTACTGCAACACGCGGGCGAACAACAGGTCGCGGGCCTCCAGCAGGGCGAGGTCTTCCTCGTCCTCCACCTCACCGGACGGCAGCAGACGCGCCGCCTTCAAATCCAGCAGCGTCGCCGCGATGACCAGGAACTCGGTGGTCTCGTCCAGGTTCCATTCCGGGCCGAGCTGGCGGGTGTGCGCGATGAAGTCGTCGGTCACCTGGTGCAGGGCGACCTCGGTGACATCGAGTTCGTGCTGCGAGATCAGCTGCAGCAGCAGGTCGAACGGCCCCTCGAAGTTCTCCAGGCGCACCCGGAACTTCGGCCGACCCTCCGGCTGTTCGTCGGGCTGGTCCACCGTGTCCGACGCCGGGCCGGAAGTGTCGTCCGCGGCCACGATCACGCCACGGTCTCCTCGGGCCCGTCGGCATCGGTGGGCTCGGCCTGCTCGGCCTCCTCGTCGTCACTGCTGAGCCTGCGCACCAGGACCGATTCGGGGCCGGAGGCCTCCAGATCGGCCAGCATCACCGCGACCGCCTCCCGGACCAGCCTGCCGCGATCGACCCGCAGGTCGTGCTCGGCGCGCAGGGTCAGCCGCGCCTGCTCGAGCGCGATCAGCTCCTGCTGTGACAGATACACCGTGATCTTGGTGTCGTGTTTGACTCGTGGCGACCCGCGCCGCGGGACCCGCCGCGTCGCCCCTCCCCGATCCGTGCCGAGGTCCGCCGTCTTGCGGAAGAACAGATCGGACGCACCGGGCAACCGCGCCCGTCGACTCACCGCAGAATCACCTCACGGGCCAGCTGCCGATACGCCTCGGCACCTGCGGACTTGGGAGCCCAGCTGGTGATCGGCTCACCGGCCACCGTGGTCTCCGGGAACCGGACCGTCCGGTTGATCACCGTGTCGAACACCTTGTCGCCGAACGCCTCCACCACGCGCGCCATCACTTCCTTGGAGTGCAGCGTGCGCGGGTCGAACATGGTGGCCAGGATCCCGGTGATCTCCAGGTCCGGGTTGAGCCGCTCCCGCACCTTGTCGATGGTGTCCATCAGCAGGGCCACCCCACGCAGGCTGAAGAACTCGCACTCGAGCGGGATGATGATGCCGTGCGCCGCGGTCAACGCGTTGACCGTCAGCAGGCCCAGCGACGGCTGGCAGTCGATGAGCACGTAGTCGTAGTCGCCCAGCACCGGCTTGAGCACCCGCAGCAGGCTGTGCTCACGGCCGACCTCGGCAACGAGCTGCACCTCGGCCGCCGACAGGTCGATGTTGCTGGGCAGCAGGTCGCACCCTTCGATCCCGGTCGGCCGCAGCACGTCCCGCACGTCGCACGACTGCTCCATGATCGCGTTGTAGATCGTCCGGTCCAGCTCGTGCGGCTGCACACCCAACCCGACCGACAACGCGCCCTGCGGGTCGAAGTCGACCAGCAGCACCTTGCGCCCGTACTCGGCCAGCGAAGCCCCGAGGTTGATCGTCGACGTGGTCTTGCCGACGCCACCCTTCTGGTTGCACATGGCCAGCACGCGCGCCGGGCCGTGCTCCTTCACCGGCGGCGGTGTGGGGATCTCGCGCAACGGGCGCCCGGTCGGGCCCACCCGTGCCTGGGTGCCGTTGGTGTCGGCTCCGTTGACCTGGTCGACCTCGTCGGCGCCCGGGCTCTTGGTCGCCGTCATCGTGAGTGGCTCGAATGTCGACATAGCGAGAAGGCTCCTTGCCGTGGCTGCTGTCGGAAGCCTAAGCACCGGGCGCGGCAACGAACAAAGCGGCTCGCCGTTGTGGCCCGCGATTCGTCCGCAAATCCGCAGCAACCGGCCGCATTTTCGACGCCTACCGCTTGCGTACGACCAGCACCGCGGAATCCACCCGCGGGGGCGGGTGAAACGCCGAACGTGGCAGCGACCGGCCGATGCGCGCACGCCACCGTCGCGGTACCCGCGCGGGATCGGTGAACCGGCGCACGACCGCGCGCTGCAACACGAGATCGGCGGCGACCATCCCGGACGGCGTCTTCAGCAACTTGCGCAGCAGCTCGCTACTGATCGAGTACGGCGGGCTCGCCACCACCCGAAACGGACGCCGCGGCAACACGAGTTCGCGGGCGTCGACACGCAGCACCGTCACCGGTTGGCCGGCGAAGCGTTCTTGCAGTTCCTCGGCTCGAGCGGGGTGCGGTTCGATCGCCAGCACACGCGCCCCGGCGGCCACCAGGTGCTTGGTCAGGGCGCCTTTCCCGGCGCCGATGTCCAGCACGTACTGCCCGGGACGCACGTCGGCGTCGGCGACCACGCGGGCCGCCCATTCGTCAGCGAGCGGATGCCAACCCCACGCCCGACGCGATCGCCGGGCGCCGGACACGGCGCACCATCACCATGTACGTCATGCCGGTCACGGTAGTGATCACCGCCGTCACGGTCGAACGAATTTTTCCGGCGTCCGCGGCGTAGCGGACGACGCCGACTTCGGCCCTGGCGGAGTCCATCAACCACATGATCGCCAGCGTGCCGTCGTGCGGATCGACGCTCCTCGCCAGCACCGGTCGACTCGGCGATCGGTCAGGCCGACCCCGTCGCCGACGACCTCCCCGCTGGTGACGGTTCGCCCGTCAGCCGCCACGATGAGCCGGCCCGCTACAGCACGGTGCGCACGGCAGCGTCCCAGTATTTGCTGAACTCGTCGTTGACACGCTGCGCCATGGTGTCCTGCGTCTCTCCTGGCTGAACATTGATGTCGAGAATGAAATACACGCAAGGACCTTGCAGGCTCGTATGCGTCCTGATCTCCGAACACCACATCTCGGTACGCCAGTGCCGGTCCAAGGCGTGCAAGGCGGGTCCCTTGGTGGCTTGCACCAGACGGTCCATCACCGCGGAGGACACCACTCTGTCGCTCTCCGTGTCGCCCAGCTCGAGTACGTATCGGAACGCTTTGCGGCCCCCGTGCGTGCTGCGTCCTTGCCGCGTCTTCTTCCTGAACCATCGCACTGGTGCCATGCCTCCTTGATGGCCCTCGCGCATCAGCTGGGTACAGCTCGTAGGGCCGGTGCGCCGGATCCTACGAGCGACAG
Source organism: Thermocrispum municipale DSM 44069 (assembly GCF_000427825.1). GTDB lineage: Bacteria > Actinomycetota > Actinomycetes > Mycobacteriales > Pseudonocardiaceae > Thermocrispum > Thermocrispum municipale. The sequence continues at coordinate 42,219 of NZ_ATYT01000019.1, forward strand.
CGAAGCGTTGTCGACGGTCACGTCATGTATCGACCAGCGCAGTTCGGATCAGGCGGTTGGTCCGCATCCACAGGACATCCATGAACGAAGGCCCGCCGCGATCGGACCGGTGTCTCAGGTGTCCGCGGCGTAGCGGACGCCGACCTCGGCCCTGGCGGAGTCCATCAGCCGCATGATCGCCAGCGTGTCGTCCAGCGGGATCAGCGGGCTCTCCGTCAGCCCTTCCCGCAGGCAGCGTTCGACCTCGGCGATTTCCGGGCCGAACCCGTTGCCGACGATCGGTTGCAGCACCTCCTCGCTGGTGACGGTCCGGCCTTCCGCTTGCTCGACGATGAGCCGCTCCGGGCGGTAGAACGGCCTGTCCAGCGTCAGTGAGCCCTTCGTGCCCACGACGATCCCCCGCTGCGGCGTCGCGGCCATGGTCGTGCACGACACGTGGGCGAACCGGTCGTCGTCGTACTCCCACTGCATGGCCATCGTCTGATCGGCGCCGGTCGGAGCCAATGCGCCGGTCGCCCGCACACGATCCGGCTCGCCCAAGAAGATCCACGCGAACGTCACGGCGTACACGCCCAGGTCGAGCAGGGCCCCGCCGCCGAGGTGCAGATCGTAAAGCCGGTGCGCCGGGTCGTAGGGGAACAGCAGGCCGTTGTCCACGGTCACGCTGCGCAGCTCGCCGATACGACCCTCATTCGCCAGCTGCAACGCGGTGCGGATCAGGCCGTTGGTCCGCATCCACATGCCTTCCATGCAGAACAGCCCTCGACTGCGTGCCGCGTCGATGACCTCGGCGGTCTGCCGCGCATTCAGCGTGAACGACTTCTCGATCAACGCGGGCTTGCCCGCCTCGAAGGTCTGCAACGCCTGTTCGTAGTGCTGACCGTGGGTGGTCGCGATGTAGACGACGTCGACTTCGTCGTCCGCCAGTAGCTCGGCGTACGAACCATACGAGCGGCGGGCACCGTGGGTCTCGGCGAAGGCGCGGGCGCGTTCGGCGTCACGTGCGGCCACCGCGACGAGTTCGCTGCCGCGCGCGGTGCGCAGGTCGCCGGCGAACTTGCCGGCGATACGGCCCGCACCCAGGAATCCCCAGCGGATCGGTCGGTCGGGATCGGCTGCGTTCACCATGGCACTATCCCCTGGCTCGCGGATGCGCCGTCGCGTACACCTCGCGCAGCGTGTTGACCGTCACCAGTGTGTACACCTGCGTGGTGGTGACCGATGCGTGTCCGAGCAGCTCCTGCACCACGCGCACGTCTGCGCCGCCTTCGAGCAGGTGCGTGGCGAACGAGTGCCGCAACGTGTGCGGGGAAACGTCGGCTTTGATCCCTGCGCGCTCGGCGGCGACCTTCAGTACGTGCCACGCACCCTGCCGCGACAGCCGTCCCCCGCGAGCGTTGAGGAACAGCGCGGGCGTCGTGCTGAGGCGCTTGGTGCGCGCCGCGAGCGCCGGACGGGCACGCACCAGATACGCCTCGACGGCATCCAACGCGGGCCGACCGACAGGGACCAGACGCTGTTTGCCACCCTTTCCGTCGAGCACCACGGTTCGCTGGTCCGCATCAAGATCGTCCACGTCGAGCCCGACGGCCTCGGAGATCCGCGCACCCGTGGAGTACAACAGCTCCAGCAGTGCCCGGTCGCGCAGCGCGAGCTCGTCATCGTTGCCCGTCACGTCCAGCAGCCGCAACACGTCGTCGACCGGCAGCGCCTTCGGCAACCGACGCGGTGGTGGCGGCGGTTTGACCTCCCGCGCGACGTCACGAGGCACCAGGCCCTCTTTGACCGCGAAGCGATGCAACCCGCGGACGGCGACCAGCGCACGCCCCGCGGAGGAGGCCGCCAACGGCGGGAAGTCCTCGGTGCCTTCCCGCAGCGACACGAGGAACGCTGTGATGTCGGCGGATTCCACCGCGGCCAAGTCGGTGCGACCGAGCGCGTCCAGATGGGCCCGATACCGACGCAGGTCCCTGGCGTAGCTGTCCACCGTGTTGCGGGCCGTTCCCCGTTCCACCACCAGATGGTCCAGAAACGCCCGGATCGCGCGGTCCGGCCGGATGCCGCTCATGGCTGCACCATAGTCCCGCCTGGGGCCGTCCGCGGGCAGGCGCGCGCTGGTCAGGAACGCTTTCGTGCCGCGAACGCACGCGGCCTGTCCCGCCACGGAGCGTCCGCCGGTCTGGCAGGCACCCCGTGATTCAGCACCGCGTCCGCGGCGAGCACCCCGCTGACCGTCGCGCCGTTGATCAGCTCCCCGGTCAGGCAGCGTTGCACCGCCTCCCGCAGTGGCATGCGGTGCAGCACGATGTCGCGCTCCTCGTCGTCATCGTCGAGAATCTTGCGGCCGACCTCGGTGAGGTCTCGCGCCAGGTACACCCGGACCATTTCGTCGGTGAACCCGGCGGAAGCGGCGACGTCGACCAGCGTGTCCCAGCGCTCGGCCTTCAGGCCCGCTTCCTCCAGCAGTTCGCGTTGCGCGGTGCGCAGCGGGTCCTCCCCCGCTACGTCCAGCAACCCGGCCGGGAGTTCCAGCAGCCGACGGCCGATGGGATGCCGGTACTGGTGCACCAGGGTCACGCACTGCTCGTCGTCGACCGCGGCGATGGCGACCGCGCCGAGGTGCTCGACCACCTCCCGGTGGGCCGTGCCGCCGCCCGGCATCGCGACCTCGTCGATGCGGAGCCCGACGACCCGGCCGATGTGCACGTCGGTGCTGGACACGACGGTGAACTCGTGCTCGCCGGGCCGCGGATCGCCCGTTCGGCCGGCCGGCCGGGTGTCGGTCACGGCAGCGGCAACCGTTCCGCGGCCTGGTACTTCACGGCCGCTTCGATGAACGCGTCGAACAGCGGGTGCGGCCTGGTCGGCCTGCTCTTGAACTCCGGGTGCGCCTGGGTGCCGACGAAGAACGGGTGCACGTCCGCGGGCAGCTCGACGAACTCGACCAGCTTGCCGTCCGGCGAGGTACCGGAGATCACCAGGCCTGCTTCGGTCAGCTGCTTGCGGTAGGCGTTGTTGACCTCGTAGCGGTGCCGGTGGCGCTCGGACACCTCGGTGGTGCCGTAGGCCTTGGCCACCTGCGTGCCGTCCACCAGCTTCGCGGGCCACGCGCCCAGCCGCATCGTGCCGCCCATGTCCTTGGCGCCGGAGACGACGTCCAGCTGCTCGGCCATCGTGGAGATCACCGGGTGCTTGGTGTTCGGCTCGAACTCGGTCGAGCCGGCGTCGGTGATCCCGGCCAGCGACCGCGCCACCTCGATGACCATGCACTGCATGCCGAGGCACAGACCCAGCACCGGGATCTTCCGCTCCCGGGCATAGGTGATCGCGCCGATCTTGCCGTCGATGCCTCGGATGCCGAACCCGCCGGGCACGACGATGCCGTGCACGTCGGACAACGCGGCGGCCGCACCACTGGGTGTGTTCAGGTCGTCGGAGGCCACCCAGCGGATGTCCACCTTCGCCCGGTGGGCGAACCCGCCCGCCCGCAGCGCCTCGGTCACCGACAGGTAGGCATCCGGCAGGTCGATGTACTTGCCGACCAGGGCGATCTTGACCGTCTCGTCCGGGTGGTGGACCCGGTCGAGCAGGTCACCCCACACCGTCCAGTCGACGTCCCGGAACGGCAGGTCCAGCTTGCGGACCACGTAGGCGTCCAGCGCCTCGGCGTGCAGCACCTTGGGGATGTCGTAGATGGACGGGGCGTCCGGGCACGCGATCACCGCGTCGGTGTCCACGTCGCACATCAAGCCGATCTTGCGCTTGAGGTCCTCGCCGATCTGCCGGTCGGCGCGGCACACCAGCGCGTCCGGCTGGATACCGATGTTGCGCAGCGCGGCCACCGAGTGCTGGGTCGGCTTCGTCTTCAGTTCCCCGGAGGGCGCCAGGTACGGCACCAGCGAGACATGGAGGAAGAAGCAGTTCTCGCGGCCGATCTCGTGCCGTACCTGGCGGCAGGCCTCGAGGAACGGCAGCGACTCGATGTCGCCGACCGTGCCGCCGACCTCGGTGATGACCACGTGCGTGTCCTCGTCGGCCATGCCGAGGATGCGCGACTTGATCTCGTCGGTGATGTGCGGGATCACCTGGACGGTGTCGCCCAGGTACTCCCCTCGCCGTTCCTTGGCGATCACCGCCGAGTACACCTGGCCGGTCGTGACGTTGGCGTTGGCCGACAGGTCACGATCCAGGAAGCGTTCGTAGTGACCGATGTCCAGATCCGTCTCCGCGCCGTCCTCGGTGATGAACACCTCACCGTGCTGGAAAGGGTTCATCGTTCCCGGGTCGACGTTGAGATACGGGTCGAGCTTCTGCATCGTCACGCGCAGTCCGCGCGCGGTGAGCAGTTGCCCGAGGCTGGAGGCGGTCAAGCCCTTGCCGAGAGAAGAGGCCACACCGCCGGTGACGAATACGTGCTTGACTACGGCGGCCTTGGCTGGCTGAAGTCCCACGGGCCTCTACGCTAACACGCATCCGCCGAACCGGCGGGCGACACCCGCATCGTCACCGGAGGTCATTCCCGCATGCGCAGCCCCGACTGGGCCGTTCCCACCTTGACGCCGTCCGACCCGCCGTTGCAAGCCACGGTGCGGGTCCCCGGGTCGAAGTCGATCACCAATCGGGCGTTTCTGCTGGCAGCGCTGACCGACACCGGGACGCGGGTGCGGCATCCGCTCGACTCCCGCGACGCCCGGCTGATGCTCGGCGCGCTGTCGGCGCTCGGGGCGCGGTCGGAGCGGGTCGAGGACGGCGTGTTGGTGCACCCCCGACGGAACGGTGAGCCGGAGGTGACCGTCGAGCTGGGCAACGCGGGCACGGTGGCCCGGTTCGTCCCGCCGGTGGCCGCGATCGGGACGCAACGGGTGCGGTTCGACGGTGACGAGGCGCTGTACCGGCGGCCGATCGCGCCGCTGCTGGCGGCGTTGCGGAAACTGGGTGCGACGATCGACGGCGACGGGCTGCCGTTCACCGTGCACGGGAGTGGCGGGCTGCGCGGCGGTCATGTCGAGCTGGATTCGTCAGCGTCCAGCCAGTTCCTGTCCGCCCTGCTGCTCAGCGGCACCGCGTTCGACGAAGGCGTGACGGTTCAGCTGGTCGGAGACAAGCCGCCGAGCGAACCGCACATCGCGATGACGCTCGACCTGCTGCGCACGTTCGGTGCGCGGCCGGAGCGCGACGGCGTCCGGTTCCACGTGCCGCCCGGGCAGCTGAGCTGCCCTGACTACACCGTCGAACCCGACCTGTCGACCGCTGCGCCGTTCCTGGCCGCAGCCATGCTCACCGGCGGCTCGGTACGGATCCCCGACTGGCCGGAGACGACGACCCAGCCGGGCGACTACCTGCGTGTCCTGTTGGGCGAGCTCGGCGCCACGGTGACGCTCGACGCCGACGGCCTGCTCATCACCGGCCCCGCCGGATTCCCCGGCGCCGACCTGGACCTGCACGAAGTCGGCGAGCTCACCCCGGTGCTCGCCGCGCTGCTGTGCTTCGCCGACGGGCCGTCGACCATCTCCGGTGTGGCACACCTGCGGGGTCACGAAACCGACCGGCTCGCCGCGCTGGCGACCGAGCTCAGCGGGCTGGGCGCCCGGGTCAGCGAAACCGCCGACGGGTTGCGCATCTACCCGGGTCAGCTGCACGGCGGGCGCTTCCACACCTACGAGGACCACCGCTTGGTGATGGCTGCGGCCGTCGTCGGTCTGCGGGTGCCAGGTGTTCAGGTGGAGAACCCTGGCACCGTAGGCAAGACGTTCCCCGGCTTCGTCGAGACGTGGAGCTCGATGATCGCCGGCTAGCTCACTTGATCGCCCCTGCCACGAAGCCTTCCCGGATCTTGCGCTGGAAGATCAGGTAGACGATCAGCACCGGCAGCATGCTGATCACCATCCCGGCGAACAATGCGCTCCAGTCGGCGTCGTAGCCCTGCTGGGCGACCAACGTCGCCAGGCCCTCGGTGAGCACCGCGGTCGACTCGTTGTTCTGGTTCAGCACCAGCGGCAGCAGGTACTGGTTCCACATGCTCAGGAAGTTGAACAGCGCGACGCTGACGATGCCCGGCCGCGCCATGGGCAACATCACGCGGAAGAACACGCCGCTGTGCGAACAACCGTCGATCATCGCCGCCTCCGCGACCGCGGTGGGCAAGGTGCGGAAGAACGCGGTCAGGAAGAACACCGAGAACGGCAGCGCGTAGGCGGTGTAGGCGAGGATCAGACCCAGGTGGGTGTGCAGCAGTCCGAGGTTCTGCACCACGAAGAACAGCGGCACCACCGCCAGGAAGATCGGGAACATCAGCCCGCTGGCGAAGACGTAGAAGAGGAACCGGTTGCCGCGGAACTCGTAGCGGGCCAGCACGTAGGCGGCCATCGTGGACAGCAGCATGGTCAGCACCAGCGCCCCGGCCACCACGATCACCGTGTTGAGGAAGAACTGACCGATCGACGCCCCGCCCCAGGCGCGGACGAAGTTGTCCGCCCGCCACTCGCTGGGCAGCTCGAACGGCGTGCCGAACACCTCGTCGTTCGGTTTGAACGCGGTGATGGCCGCCCACAGCAGCGGCAGCACCGACACCAGCGCCCACACCGCCAACGTCACGTGGAAGAACGCGTCGGTGGGGCGCCACGAGCCGCGCGCCTTGACCGGGGTCGGCGTCGGGGACTCGGTGCGGGGTGGCACGGCCGTCTGCGTCATCCCAGCTCCACCTTCTCCCGGCGGGTCACCCGGAACATCAGCGCGGCCAGCGTCAGCGTCAGGAAGAACAACGCGACGCCGATCGCCGAGGCGTAGCCGTACTGCGGGTTGATGTCACCGCTGAACGCTCGCGTGTACAGGTAGTGCGCCACCACTTCGGTCGAGTTGGCGATCGCCTCCGGGTGCGGCGTCATGATGTTGACGATGGCGAAGAAGTCCAGCGCGATGATGCCCAGGTAGACGAACGCGACCTGCACGTTGTCCCACAGCAGCGGCAGCGTGATGCGGAAGAACATGGTGAACCGGTTCGCCCCGTCCAACGCGGCGGCTTCGAACACGTCGCGCGGGATGGCCGCCAGGCCTGCGGTGAACAGCACCACGTAGAAGCCGACGGCGTGCCACACCGCGACGCCGATGACGGCCCACAGCGCGGTCTGCGGTGAGCCGAGCAGGCCGTCGGCGGGCGGGTCGATGCCGAGCGCCGACATCGTCTCCGGCACGATGCCGCCGCGCGGGTTGTACGCCTGCCGCCACAGGATGGCGATGATGGCCACCGACAACAGGTACGGGAAGAAGAACACCGCGCTGTAGAACTTCGACCCGCGCAGGCCGGTGGCCACCGCGCCACGTCGCGTGCCGCCGATGTTGATCAAGTAGGCGAACAGCAGCCCGAGCGCGATGGTCACCAGCGGCAGCACCACGAGCAGCACCGCGTTGTTGCGCAGCGCGATCCAGAAGGTGTCGTCGGACAGCAACCGGGCGTAGTTGTCGAACCCGATGAAGTTGATCTGGTCGCTGTACCCGCTCCAGTCGGTGAAGCTGTAGATCACCGCCTGCACGTTCGGCGAGACGACGAACAGGATGTACAGCCCGAGCGGCACCGCAAGGAACGAGACGATGAACCGGTACTTGCCGTGGCGCACTGGCGAGGGCTACTTCCGCTCGTACTTCTCGATCGAGTCGTCCGCGGCGGTCTTGTCGGCGGCCGCCTGGCAGGCCTTGACGTACTCCTCCGCGCTCTTGCGGCCGGTCAGCAGGTCGGCCATCGCCTGCGTGCACGCCTTGTGCATGTCGCCGTACCACAGGTTGTGGATGTAGGTGACGGTGTTCTTGCCCGCCGCCTTCAGCGCCGCCTGGGTGGACTCCAGTCCGGTGGTCTTGGGCTTGACCGCTGCGTTGGCCGCCTCGACCACGGTGAGCGAGCCGGTGGACTCGGTGAACGCCATCGCACTGTCCTTGGCCAGCATGTAGCGCAAGAACTCCATGCCGCCCCGCACGTTGTCGGCCTTGGCCGGAACGATGAACGACTCACCTGGGCTGGCGAAGAGCGTCTCGGTCGGCATCGCGTCGTCGCTCGACAGGCTCGGGACCGGCGACATCACCATGTCGAAGCCCTTCGGGGTGGCCGACTTCATCTCGTTCTCCACCCACGAGGCGTTCGGGTAGACGCCGACCTTGCCCTTGACCCATTCGGTCTGCGCCTCGGTGTGCTCGAGCGCGGCCGCGCCGGGCAGCAGGTAGCCCTTGGTCGCGAGCTGTTCGATGGCCGCCGCCGCGTCACCCACCGCGGGCTGCTCCCACGCGCCCGGCTCCAGGTTGTCGATCTTCACCAGGACGTCCGGGCCACCCGCCTTGGCCGCCATGGTCAGCAGCGTGGTGGTGACGTACTGCGCGGCGTTCTGGCCGGCGTAGCCCACCGGCGCCAGGCCCGCCGCCTTCATCTCCTCGCACAACGCCAGGAAGTCGTCCCACTGCTCGGGCATCTCCCAGTCGTGCTTGTCGAACAGCGAGCGCGAGTACCACATGCCGTAGACGAACAGCACGTAGTTGAGCGCGTGGAAGGTGCCGTTGTAGCTGCCCACCTCGACGGTGCCGTCGACCAACGTGTCGCGCACCTTGACGTTCGGATCGTCCACCGACGGCGCGTCCAGCAGTGGCCCGAGGTCGGCCAGCTGCTTGCCGCCGACCAGGGTGCCGAGCGGGATCTTCTGTGCGCCGGAGTCGTCGACCAGATCAGGGGGGTCGGCGCTGGCGAACCGCGGCTGCAGCGAGTTGATGTTGACCATGCCCTTGACCGAGAGGTCCGCGCCGCTGTGCGCCTTCTTGTACGCGGCCTGGACCTCGGGGAAGGTGGTCTTCAACCCGCCGGCGAACGTGACCACCTCGAGCGCGGCCGACGAATCGACACCCAGCGGGTTCTTCGCCGACACGTCCCCCTTCGCCTGCTCGTTGCCACCGCCGCCGGCGGTCGCGCAACCAGCCATCATCCCCGACACCGGTAGGAACAGCGCCCCTGCCGCAAGGGCCTGGCGCAGAAATACCCGCCTGTCCACGTCGACCATGTCGGCCTCCTCATCCGATGGATGGGCAGGGACGATACTTGCGATCGAGCAAGGACGCTAGTGTCAAAATTTGTTTTCAGCAAGAGCCAATGCGGCAAGCCTCGCCGCGCCGACGGCCGCACCCTGGTGCGGG
>NZ_ATYT01000020.1 GCF_000427825.1 Thermocrispum municipale DSM 44069
CGAGCTCCCGCCGGAGCCGGCGGCAACTGCTTCCTCTCACGACCCATCTGATACCTCCGAGTTCGAGGTGTTGCGACGACCAGTTGAATCCGCACTGGATACCACGGTCGGTGTGAGTGGGCGAGTCGACCAAGCTCAGGCCGCGGGCTGAACGGTGCCGAGTGCGGTGCGGCCGGCTTCGGTCAGCACCGCCGGAACCCGTTGACCTACCGCGGCGGGCCGGGCGGGTCGAATCAGTCCGGCTTGCGCCAGGACGTGCGCGGTGTACTGATCACCGCAGGCCAAGCCGTCGATGAACAGATCGGGAACCCGGCTCGCGGTGATCTCGGCGCGTCCGGCGCTCACGGCGCGAAGCAGAGCGAGTGTGCGGTGATTGAAGGGGAGCGCGGTGGTCAACGTTGAACTCCAGTGTGTTGCGCGTGTCACAAACACGACGCGACCCGGCTCAACGGTTCGATTCCGGCGGCTGAACGTTCGAACTGCGCCGTCCCCGTCAGTTCGCGGGCGGAACGCGCGACCCGATCGCTTGCGCGGCGCGGCGAACGTCCGAAGGCAACGCGCTCGACTCGACGTCACGAAGCTCAGCGGTCGCGCCGCTGAGCCCGAGTGAGCCCAGAATCCGTCCCGCGGAGTCGACGATGGGTGCGGCAGTAGCCGTGGTGTCGAACTGTCGCTCGTTCACCGAGATCGCGAAGCCGCGCGTACGGACGTCCTGCAGGTCGGCGAGAACCGCCGAGTGCTCGAGCACCGTGCCGTCGGCGAGCGTGACCGGCGCCAGGTCGGCGGCCGTGGCGTCCAGGTCGGTCTCGGGATCGCACGCCAGGAACACCTTGCCGGCGGCGCCCGGGTACAGCGGGAGCCGCTCGCCGATCGGTAGCGAGTACTGAGGGCGCCGCCCGCCTTCGACCCGATCGATCAGCACCCGGCTGTTCTGCACGCGAACGTAGAGTGATGCGGTCAGCCCGGTCGCGTTCGCCAGCTCTTCGAGGATCGGCCGGGCGATCAGGCGTACCGGGCTGGTCATCGCGAACGCGTGCGCAGTCGAGAGGGCGGCAGGGCCGGCCGTGTAACCGTTGGAGTGCCGACTGGCGTAGCCGTGTTCGGTGAGGACGTTCACGAGGCGCTGGGTGGTGGCGATGTGCAGTCCGGTGCGCTGCGCGAGATCGGTCAGCCGTAGTGGCCGCTGGGCGAGCTCGAGTTCCGACAGGACCTGGAATGCCCGGTGCACCGAGCGCATCGGGTTCTGTTGCGGCTTGGTCATCGCAACGCAGGCTATCACTCTATGAGAATTGTTGCCGTTTGCCGCCCTGGGTATTGACCCGCGTTCGCGCAGCGATTCATACTCTCACGAAATGAAGGTTAATATCATAGAATGAGAATGGCGGCAGGATGCGTGTTGCAGTGCTGGGTTTGGGAGAAGCCGGGGCGGTCTACGCGGCCGGCTTCGCTGCTTCCGGTGCCGACGTCGTGGGTTACGACCCCGCGGACGTGCCGACCCCAGCGAGGGTCGAGCGAGCTTCTGGTGTCGAGGAGGCTGTTCGCGAGGCAGACCTGGTCATCAGCCTGGTGACGGGCGCACTCGCGGTGGAGGTGGCGGACGAGGTCGCTGGGCGGCTCGCCGATTCCGCGCTGTACGCGGACCTCAACGCCGCGGCGCCGGAGCGCATGGAGGCGGTCGCGACGGCCCTCGGCGAGGCGGCGCAGCGATTTGCCGACGTCGCCATCATCGGCTCGGTGAAACAGTTCGGCGCCGAAGCCAGCCTGCTCGTGTCCGGGCCGGCTGCCGAGCCTGTCGCGGCGGCGTTTCGCGACTTGGGTTCTGATGTCGAGGTGGTTGGCGAGCGCCCGGGCACGGCGTCCCGGCGGAAGATACTGCGTTCGGTCTTCATGAAGGGGCTCGGTGCGCTGATCTCCGAAGCCATGGATGCGGGCGCCGCGGCGGACGAGACCGAATGGGTTCGCGCCCAGATCGTGGCCGAGCTTTCCGGCGGGGACACCACGCTGGATCGCCTATACGCGGGGACCCGGAAGCACGCATTGCGCCGCACCCAGGAGGTGGAGGCGGCGGCGCACCTGCTGCATTCGCTCGGCGTGCCGCCTCTGGTCACTACGGGGGTGGTCAACCGGCATCGCCTGCTGAGCCGGGAGGCGGCGGGAGACGTCGAGTCGTTGATCGCCGGCCTGGCCGAGGTTCCGACGCCGGCGATCGGGGACGCGCGGGACCGCCTCGGGTTGGTCGGGCCGCGCATTCGGCCCGTGTGGTCGGGAGCCCGGCTGGCCGGTCGGGCACTGACCGTGCTGACCCGGCCCGGTGACAACAAGGGGGTTCACGAGGCCCTCGCCGTTGCTCGCCCCGGTGACGTCCTGGTGGTGGACGGGGGTGGGTATCCGGGCCGGGCGTTGATCGGTGAGCTGATCGCGCACCGAGCTGTCAACCGCGGGATCCGCGGCATGGTCATTGACGGCGCCGTCCGGGACGCCGACGGCCTCCGGGAGGCCGGCTTCCCGGTGTGGGCGGTGGGCGTGTCACCGGCGGGACCCTACAAGTCGGGCCCCTACCGCATCGGGACGGACGTCTCCATCGCGGGCGCCGTCGTCCACACCGGCGACATCGTCGTTGCTGATGACGACGGCGTCGCCATCGTTCCGCAGGCGGACGCGGTGCGAGTGCTCTCCGACGCGCAAGCCGTCGTCGCCGACGAAGCTGCCCGGTACGAGCGCATCCTCGCCGACCGAGCGTCCTGACGTCCTTGTGTCCAACCCCGCTTCACCGTCGCAGAGGGGATAACCGTGCCAACTGCTCTTGTCGCGCTCGGTGCGTTCATCGTCGTCATCATCGTGCTGAACGTCGTGCTCAAGCGGAACATGGGCGAAGCCATGCTGGTCGGCATGCTCGTCACGGCGATGTTCGCCGGAGCCGACGCGTTTCAGGTCCTTCTCGGCGGCTTGCGGGCTGCGCTCGAGGAGGAAGTGCTGTACGCGGCCATGGCCTTCGTGTTCATGGCCTACGTCGTCGACCGCACCGGACTGATTCACCGGCTGCTGGAGATCCTGAATTCGGTGTTCGGTCGCGTCCGTGGCGGCCCGGCTCTGGTGGACACCGCGGGCTCGGCGATCATGGGTGCCTTCTCCGGGTCGAACTCCGGCAATACCGCCGCTACCGGGGCCTTCACCGGTCCGTGGATGGTTCGCAGCGGGTTCGGGCCGGAGCGCAGCGCCACCATCCTGGCGGGCAACGGAGGCTTCGGGGCAGCGCTCCCGCCGAGTGCCTCCATGGTGATCATGATCGGCTTCGCCGGGCCGCTGGTCACGACCGGCGAAATCTATCTGGCACTGCTCTGCGCCGGCGCGTACCAGCTGTTGTGGCGCATCCTGCTGGTCGGTTTCTTCGTGCGGCGGGACAACATCCAGCGCGCTCCCGACGAGGAGATCAAGTCGCTTCGTCGGGCTCTGCGGGACGGCGGGCCCGCGCTCGTCATCGTGCTCGGCGCGTTCATCCCGATCACCATCACCGTGGGGCCGCTGGCGGAGCTGTTGACCACCTCGAGTCCGCTCGGTGATGCCATCGAGGAGATCTCGATCCTCACGTGGATTCCCGTGCTGGTCACTGCTCTCGCGCTGATCGTCGGGCGCAAGGCGCTGCCCAGCGGAGCGCGCGCCTGGGGGACCTGGATCGCCGATGCGATGCCGCGCTTCACCAGCATCGGTGCACTGCTGTACTTCGCCGTCGCGGCCAGCGAGATCCTGCGCGAGCTCGGCCTGGGCGACGACATCGACGCCATCCTGCGTCATTCGGATCTGAACAAGTACGTGATGGTCGCGCTCGTCGGCGTGCTGGTCGCGGTCGTCGCCGGGCCGTTGTCGTCGACGGCGACACTGACGGCCGTCGGTCAGGTCTCCCTGCTGGCATTGGTGTCCGTCGGTGTCGATCCCGTCCTGGCGATCACGGCGATCCTGGTCTTCGCGTCAACCGAAGGCGCCTCGCCGCCGGCGTCCGGATCCATCTTCGTCGCAGCCGGCTTGACCGGAGCGAAGCCGGAGAAGATCTTCCTGCCGCTGCTCTTCTACTACATGCTGCCCATCCTGCTGATCGGCTGCTTGATCGGCTGGGGCGCCCTTCCCGTCCTGTCCTGACCCGCCGCGACCGAGAGGACTCGTCATGCCCGTGATGTCACGAACCGTTCACAATGTCTGCCGGGCGATGTTCGTCGCCACATTCCTGGTGTTCCTCGCGCTGGCCACAGCTCTGGTCGCCACGCAGCTCGTTGGTGTCGTAGCCATGCAACCCGAGTTGGTCACATGGGCGGCTGATCATCTGTTGGTTCCCAGCATCACCGCCGGAGTCGTCTTCGGGCTCGTGGGGTTCGTCGGCGGCTACCTCATGCCCTCGGGCGAGGGCGACGAGGGATAGGCACGACCGTTGGCGGCGGGAAGCTGAGTCGGCCCGCCGTCCACGGGCGGGACACCTCCTCGCGGCACCGAAACAAGGGGCTCCGGCGATCGACCGTTCGGGCAGGCATCGTAGGCTGCACACCACCACGGGCCGGTAGCTCAGTTGGTTAGAGCAGGGGACTCATAATCCCTTGGCCGCGGGTTCAAGTCCCGCCCGGCCCACCACCCGCGCGGAGTCACCCCGCTTGATCGCCGCGCCGGCCAGCGCGTCACTTGCTGATGCGCTGCCCGGACGAAGCGCAGCCAAGGATCTTGAACATGGTCAGTTGAACTCGCTGTCGTTGATTTCACCCTCGACGTCGCTCCAGCGCTCAGGACAGAACGCCAGCACCGCTGAGCCGCTGAGGTATCCGGCGTTTACTCTGCGGTGATCGCCTCGCACGTAGCGACACTCACGCTGATCGCGCTCCTGGGCGTTGGCGCCGGCGGGCCGACGCGGTTGACGATGACGTCCAGTTGGCTGTGCCCACGTGTTGTCAGACGGGTGCTTCGGCCGAATGCGGAAATGCCGACGTCAAGCAGTCGCGCCAGAACTCCGGCCACGAGAACTTCGTGACCTCGTTCGGCACTCGGTGCGGCTCAATCGGCCGCTGAGCATGGGCGCCGGTCGTGCGCCTTGGGGAGTAAGGCTCATGCACCGGGCTTGGGCCACTTCACGGGACGCGGCACCGTCGAATCTGCTGCCCGCCGTCGCGGTCGCGCACGACGATCCCGCGTGACGCGAGCTCGTCCCGGATCTCGTCCGCGGCCCCCAACCGCTTGTCGTCGAGTGCGCGCCGCCGAGTGCGCAGCAGGGCCTGCACTTCCTCGTCAAGCGCTTCGTCACCGTCGACCCAGGTGGTGAAGTCGTCCTCGAACGGGTCCGACATCCCCAGCCAGCGCAGTCCCGCCGCGGTGGTCGCATCACGGAGTCGCCCGGCAAGTGCGCGCTCCGAGTGAATCCGCAACACCTCGCGGTGAGCGTCGTCAAGGACGACGAACTCGCCGCCGTCCGCGAAGACGCCGGCAACGCGGTTCGCCGGCACGCGCCGGTGCAGATCCACCCGGTGCACGACGATTTCCTCGGGCGTGACGGTGATCGTGCCGTTCTCCCTGTCCCAGTGCCGTCCCACCCAGAGTCCGACCCCGAGCCCGGCAAGCGTCAGGGTCACCAGGGCCCACGCCGGCGGAAGGCTTGCCGCCGCTCGCAACGGCCCCGGCGCGTCACCGACCGCGTCGAGCAGTGCTGACACCAGCGGCCGGATCGCAGCCCCGAGACCGGCACCCAGCAGCGCGCCGACGAGTGCGACGGCGGTGAGCCAGGATCGCGGGATCGTCACTCGAAGATCGGTCACGGGCCACCTCTGTTCTCCGGTGCGAGATACCTGAGCACGGTGCGACGAAGCGCGGGCGCCGGGCAATGGCCGGGACGAGCGTTCAAGTACGCGGCATCCACCACCGACTGCAGCCATGAAGCCGTTTCCCGCGCATCGAGTGATGCGTCGATCTGGCCGGATTCGAGGCCCCGCTCGATGAGCGTCGTCAAACCCTCGTGGATGACCGAGGCCGAGCGTCGGACCACGTCCAACAACTCCGGATCCCGACCGGTGCGGCGCAGTAGCTCGATCAACAGCGCAGGGGCACGTGGGTCCGTCGCATCTTTCGCCAACGACTCGACCACGTCCACGATCGCGCGCACCGCATCGTCCGCATCGGCGTACCTGGCCACAAGGGCCTCGGCCTTTGGGATGTCCTGCTCGAAAAGAGAGCGGAAGAGCGTGGCCTTGTCCCCGAAGTAGTAGAAGACCGTCGCCGGGCTGACCTCCGCTGCGCGGGCCACATCTGCCACGCTCGCGCCCTCGAATCCCCTCATCGCGAACACCTCAGCCGCTTCGGCCAGGATCCGCTCACGCATGCGGGCCACGCGCCCGGGGTCCACCTTCCGCGCCACCGCAGCTCCCAATGATTAACTGATTGATCAGTTAATCATAGTCGGTTGTCCTGCGCGATCGAGAAGCGGGACACGACCTGGTTCGGGCGGTGACTCAGCGGCCCTGCACAGGGGGTGGTCGCCGTGGCTGCGTGGGATACGCGGCCTGCGGCGCACCGGCGGGCATTGCGAGGCAGCACCGAGCACAGTTGGGCGGTCTCAAGGTGTTCATTCAGCACATTGCAGCCGCTCGTGTGGCACATACAGTTCCGCACTCATTCGCCCCAGTCGCTCTCACTGGAGGTGTTCGATGAGCACCGATGATCAGGTTCAGTCCGCCCCCGCCGCCGCAATACCGGTAGGCGCGGTTTTCGCCCGGATGCCGCTCACTGCGGCACACGTCAAAGCAGGCGTTGCCCTCTTCGTGGCATTCGCCATCGAGTCATGGGAGATGTTGAGTCTCACGTACGTCGCCGCGGATCTGCGGCACAGCCTGGACGTCACCAACACCGAACTCGGTCTGGTGATCTCAGCTCTGTTTTTCGGGATGATTCCCGGCACTCTTGTGTGGGGACCCGTTGCCGACCGGATCGGCCGGCAGCGAACGTGCATGTGGAGCTTCGCCAGTTATGGTGTGCTGACGCTGCTCAGCACCGTCGCGCCCGACTATCAGGTCCTGATGGTCACACGGTTGCTGTCCGGCTTCGCTTTCGCGGGCGTCTTCGCGATCACTTTTCCGTACTTCGAGGAGCTGCTTCCGGTTCGGCATCGTGGCCGTGCGGCAGTGTTCCTCGCGGCGGGATGGCCGATCGGGGTGCTGGCGGCTGTTGCCGTTGCCGCGCTCTTCGGTGATCACGGCTGGCGCGCCGTGGTCGCGGTCAGCGCCGCGGCGAGTCTGTGGGCGTTGGTGATCCGCCGGTGGGTTCCGGAATCGCCGTACTGGCTTGCCCAGCAGGGCCGCTCGGACGAGGCACACGACGTGCTGGCTCGCCTCGGCGCCACGGACCTTGACCGCGACCGACAGCTCACCGTGCCCGGTCTCAAAGCCGGCTCCATTCGTGGGTTGCTCACTGGGGCGCTCGGCCGTATCACGATGGTCCAGATCACCGTGAACTTCCTGTTCTCGTGGGGATATTGGGGCCTGCAGACCTGGCTCCCGACGCTGTTGGAGGAGCGCGGTTTGTCCGCGTCGTCGAGCTTGGGCTTCGTGGCGATCAGCGCGGTGTTCATGATTCCTGGCTACATCAGTGCCGCGTGGCTCACCGGCCGGTTCGGACGCAAGAAGGTCTTCGTCGGTTACGTGCTGGCCGCGGCGGCGGGTGGGTTCTATTTCGCGAACGCGAGCACGCTGACCGAACTCTACGTCGGCATTTTCGGCCTGTCCTTTTTCAGCCTCGGGGCATGGGGCGTCTGGGACACCTGGATCGGCGAGCTGTACCCGTCACCGGTACGCGGCGTGGGTTACAGCCTCGGCATCTTCGGTCAGCGCGTTGCGAACACGGTGGCTCCCAGCCTGGTCGGTCTGCTGCTCGCTCATGCCAGCGGCTTCGCCACCACGGTCATCTTCATCGATCTCTTCCTCGTGGTCACGGCTCTGCTCGGGCTGGTCCTGCCGGAAACCGAAGGAAAGGAACTGCAATGACCAAGATTCTTTGGGTGAACCCGCTGTGCACCGACGTACACGATGCGGCTCTGGCTCAGTCGTTCCGACATGCGGTCCGGTCAGACACGTCAGTGGACGTGGTGTCGTTCAGCGGTGAGGGACCGAACCACTTGGAGTACAGCTGCTACGAGGCACTGGTTGCGCCTGACCTGCTGGGTACCGTGCGCTGGGCCGAGGAGTCCGGCTACGACGCCCTGGTCATCGGCTGCTTCTACGACCCGTTCCTGCGAGCCGCGCGTGAGGTGGCCGACCGCATGGTCGTCACTGCTCCGGCAGAGGCATGCCTGGCCATCGCCTCGACCGTCGGGGAGAAGTTCTCGGTGCTCGTCGGTCGGCGCAAGTGGGTCCCGGAGATGACGGAGAACGTGCACAAGTACGGCATGGCCGACAGACTCGGCTCATTCAGAGTGCTCGGCATGGGCGTCAACGACTTTCAGGTCGACCACGACCTGACCGAGCGGCGCATCCTCGAGGAGGCGAGCGCGGCGGTCATCGAAGACGGTGCGGACATAGTCGTGCTGGGATGCACTATCGAGTTCGGCTTCTACCGTCAGGTCCAGGAGAAGGTAGGTGTCCCGGTGATCGATGCGACGGTCGCGCCGCTGAAGTACGCGGAGTTCCTCGCCGACCTGAGCGCACGCTTCGGCTGGAGCCACAGCAAACGGGTCGGTTATGAAGGTCCAACGCGCGGGGACCTCCGGCGGCTCATCCCGGCCGTGGCACCCTCCCGAGTAGTAGCCACGCCGCGCTGACCGGTGCTCCCCGGATCACGTGGCCCGGTTGGACAGGAGGTGGCATGCGCATAGGTGCACGCCTGAGCGGCCGCGTGGTCCGGGGAGTTCTCACCGACGGCCACCGCGTTCTCAGGCAGTCGACGGCCGAGGGTGCCCGTGCGCTGCACACAGTCCTACGCGAACTCGGCGAGCCGGCACCTCGACGAGTGTGTTCGGTAACGCTGGAAGTCAGTGATCTGCTCGTCGAGGCAGTACGTCATCCACGCGCCGATCTGAGTGTTACCCCGGTGTCCGTCCTGCGCGTGCTGCCGCGGACCCCGCAGCACGTGGCACTGACCGACCACCCATCGGCCACGCTGCGCTCGTTCGTGTTGCACAGGGCGACGGTGTGTGGGGGACATGATCTGTTCGGCACACCGCTGGCGCCGCTGGATGTGGCGAGTGCGGTCGAAGCAGCGCGCGAGGCACGCAGACACGGTCTGGGAGCAATCTCGGTGGTCGCGACGGGCGCCGTCGGCGCGCCCGGCCACGAGAGGGCGCTGGCCAAGGCCATCCAGAGCGCCGTTCCGGACATGCGGGTGAGTCTCTCGCACGAGGTCGGTGGCATAGGTTTACTTGTCCGGGAGACAGCAGCGGTGCTGAACGCGGCGCTGATGTCTGCCGTCGGGCGGCTGGTCGATCGAAGCCAGCGCGCCATGCGGCAGCTTGGTGACGTCCCCTGTTGGTTCGCCACCGGCGACGGCGGACGTGTCTCGGCGGAACGCTTGCGTGCCCTGCCCGTGCTCGCGCTCGAAGCCAAGTGGGCGACGACCCTGCTGGGTGCCGCCGTGCTGAACGGTCGCGACAACGCGACGATCGTCGTCGAGGACGGAGCGACCTGCACTATCGGTGAGGTCCGCGACGGGTTAGCCCATGTGGCGGCTGATCGCCAAGGCTCTCTCGGGGTTCGGCTGGCCGCACCGCAACCGGTACTCACCGTCACCGGTGTCAAGGAGTTTCGGTCGTGGCCCGAGCGCTGGCTGCGTGGCTCACCTGACGACTCCCCAGTGATCGTCAGAAACGGCGACCTCGACCTGGCCAGTGTCGGTGCGGCCTGCTGCGAACCGACGTCGTGGGTCGACCACGTGGTGTACGCCGGCTCCACGGACGAACTACGCCAACAGCAACGTGTCACGGAAGATCGCGCCCGCGGGATGGTCGCGACGAGCGACGTCCCGCCGGGTTCCGAGCGCATCGTCGAGTCCAGCGCGACCGCTCTGGCCTACGTGCGCGCAGGTACCTACCGTCTCCGCGTTCGAGCCGCAGCGGGAGGCCGTCGGTGAACGTGGTGACAGCCGAGGACCTGCCGGCTCTGGCCGCGGGTGCGCACCTGCTCGCGTCCGGCGCCGGGCGAACGGACATCGACGGAGTGCTGCACTGGCTTTCCGCGCTGCTCTGCGAGCGCGGTCCGGTTCCGCTGGTCCAGCCCGACGAGCTGCCATCCGACACCGCGTGCGCCGCCATCGGCCTGGTCGGTTCGGTCACCGCGCTGGCCGAGCTGCCCATGGTGGGTGACGAACCGCTCCAGGTGGTCCGGGCTCTGGAGGCCAGACTGGACACGGCACTCGGCGCCGTCGCCGCCCTCGACGCGGCCACCGTCAACGCGCTCACCCCTGTCGCCGCGGCGGCGTCGCTCGGCCTGCCTCTGGTGGATTGTGACGGGATGGGCCGCGTGTTCCCGCTCATTCACCAGACCTCGTTCGCGCTCGCCGGCCGATCGCTCACCCCGCTTGCTGCGGTCGGCGCCACCGCTGACACGTTGGTCCTCGATGCCACCCCGGAGCGAGCCGAAAGATTGCTGCGGGCAGCGGTCAACGTTTCCGGTGGATGGATGCTGACGGCGATATACCCGACCACCGCGGCGCGGTTGCTCTCTGCCGGAATCGTCGGTTCCATCAGCAGGGCGATCGCAGTTGGTCGGGCTTTGCTCGACGCTGCTGACATCGACGACCTCACCATGCGGCTCAAGGCACTGGTCGACAGCAGGGTTCTCGGCACAGGTCGCATCGTCGAGCTCGAACATCGGACCCGGCCTGCGGACATCGGCCATCCGGCGTATCCGTCGAGCATCGTCGTGCGCTCGCGCGCCGAACCGGTACGGTCGATCAGGCTGGAAGCGCAGAACGAGTTGTTGCTCGCCCTGATCGACGGCGCGGTGGCTGCTGCTGTGCCCGACATCATCTGTCTGCTGGATCCGCAGGACGGCCACGTCCTCGACGTGGAGTCGGTGACGCTGGGTACCGAGGTGCAAGTCGTCGTCGTGCCTGCAGCCGACGTGTGGTACACGCCGCAGGGCCTGGATCTGGTCGGTCCTCGCTCTTTCGGCTTTCCCCTCGACGGGACAGGACGACAGGGCGGCCTGAAACCCATGTTCCGCCGAGACAGTCGCCCGCGGCACGACCTGACCGATGCCGTTGCCGACCTCGACCAGGGTGGAAAGGCAGAGGTGGAATGACGGAATCGATCGTGCTCGCCCAGACAGCGCTGACACGCCTCGCTCCATCCCAGCTGTTTCTCATCCGGCTTCCTGTGCAGGGGCCATACCGATGAGCGCATCGCGACTGCCAGAGGTCCTCACGGTCGCTGAACTCGTCCACCACGGGCCGCTGGCGAAGGCCAGGATGCTCGCCGACGTCATCCTGGATGCGCAGGTGCGGTACGTGGTCCTGGTGTCCGACCTGGATCAGACCCTGAGCTGTTTGCCGAACACGGCGATCGTGCTGCACACCCCGGCAGCGCAAGGGGGCTGGGCCCTGGAATCCGCGCTGCGCGCGGCGTGGGAGCGCACCGCGGCCTGCGTGATCGCGCCGGCCGACAGCACCGTCAGCCGGTCCACGATCGCCCTTGCAGAACGATTGAACGTGCCCCTGTTCGTCGTCGAAGGGGACCCCGCACAGCACGCTCTGGAGCTGGCCGCCGCGGTGGCCAGTCCCGGTGCCGCCCGCGCGCGGCTGGCCGCGCGATGTGCTTCGGCGATCAGTGAGCAGACGAGCCTGCGGGGGATCGTCGGTGTGATCAACACCGAGCTTCCGGGCACGTCGGTGGCTCTCGTCGGCGAGGACGGCCAAGTGCTTGCAGGCAAGGCCGCCGCAGTCGGCGGTCAGGTGCGTGTCCCCGTGCTCACCCTCGATGGCAAACCTTGGGCGCATCTCGTCGCACGCTTGTCGGCGCCATCGCCGTCCGGGACGGAGACAGTCACGACGATCCTGCGGCTTGCTCGTGCTCCTCTTGCGGCCAGTGCGGCGAAGCCGAAGCTGGCACTGGCGCGCCGCGGGGCGCAGGAACGCCTGCTGTTGGAGGCGCTGCTGAGTGGCCGGCCGGACGCCGACACCGAACAGGCGGCCCGGGTGCTCGGCTGGCGGTTCGACGAGAGGAACGTCGCCGTCGTCCTGCGGCCGGTAGTGGGCGCGCCTTTGATCGACCCCGACATCGCGACGGCTGGCGTGCTGGCCGGGTGGGGGGAGGTATTCGCCGACCGCCCGCTCGTTCCGCACGGTGATGGATGGGTGAGTTGGTGGAGCGGTCCCGAGCTGACCGCGAACCAGGTGATGAGCCGATTGCGCAGACGGTTGCCCAGAATCCGATGTGCGGTGCCGTTGAGCGCGGGGCTCGGCGAACCTGCGGAGGGGGTCCACGGGCTGCGACGTTCCATGCACGAGGCTGCTCTTGCGTGCGCGGTGGCGATCCGATCGGGTGCCGGCGCTGTCGAGTCCTTCGATGCATTGGGTCCGCGCGTGGTGCTGGCGAGCTTGCGGAACGACGAACTGATCACGGCTGCGCAAACCGCCCTCGCAGTCCTGCTGGATTCGGCTGACGGCGATGTCTTGATCCGAACGCTGTGCGCGGTACTCGACTGCGGGGGTTCCACGACCCAGGCGGCGGCTCGCCTCGGAGTGCACCGCAACACCATCTCCGGCCGCCTGGACCGCATCCGTGCCAGGGGCATCGCGTTCGATGATCCGGATCGCAGGCTTGCGCTCCATGTAGCGTGCTTCGTGCTGCTCGGCGAGCGCGCGGCGGCGCCGCCCGATGGATCGTCGGGCGGCGCCGCGTGAGGCGCTCACGCGGTCAGTCGACGGAATAGACCTGCCGCGCCGCGGCGGCGGAGACGTGCCGGTCGAGCACATCGAGACGCACCGCCTCCGGGTCACGCTCGGCCGGGTCGCCGAATCCGCCGCCACCACCGGTGTGGCAGCGGACTACGTCACCCTTGCGCAACTGCATGCCGTTGCACTTGAGCAGCCTGCGTTCGTTCGGCCGACCGGGGTTGACAATCACCTCCGGCGGGGTGGCATCCGCCCCGCCGAACAGTCCCCAAGCAGGTGTGAGCGAGCGCTCGAACCACAGTGAAACCGTGCAGTCGGCCAGTGCTTCGTACTCGCGGATCACCCCATTGCCGCCGCGCCACTTGCCGGCCCCACCGGAGTCGGGCCGAAACCCGTACTCGGTGATCCGGAACGGGAACCGGGTCTCGAACACTTCGGTCGGGATGTCCTTCAGCGACCCGTTCACATTGTTGATGAGTGCGCTTTCGCCGTCGGAGCCCTCCCACGCGCCCCAGCCGCCCAGTGTGGCCTCGAGGCTGACGTAGTCGCGTTTGGTTCGCGGGTCCTGCCCGGCGACCAGCACGATCATCGAGTCGCCGTGGCTTGCGGCCGCGACCTTGTCCGGCAGGGCGGGCGCGAGCGCCTTGGCCACCAGGTCGATCAGCAAGCCAAGATGGGAGAAGTACCACTGGCAAGCGGCGGGCGGCTTCGCCCCGAACACCGAACCTTCGCGGACCTGTACCGACATCGGCCGAAACGAGCCCCCGTTGCCGGGCACGTCCGGGCTGACCAAAAGCTTGTACCCGACCCGGCACGCGGAGACCGTCTGCGACGTGCCGCAGTTGACCGGGCCGACCGTCTGGTCCGCGGATTCGGTGACGTCGAAGTCGATGTCCTCTCCGGACACCGTGATCTTCAGCTTCACCGGTATCGGCGTATTCAGGTCGACGCCGTCGTTGTCGAGGAAGCCTTCCGCCTCGTACACGCCGTCCGGGATCTTGCGGATGACATCGCGCTCCAGCTGTTCGGTCTGCGCGAAGATGTCGTCCCTGGCGGCCCGCAAGGTCTCGAGACCCCACCTGCGGACGATCTCCTCCAGTCGTTGCTGTCCCATCTTGATACAGGCGATCATGCCGCGCATGTCGCCCAACGTCGGGTACGGCAGGCGCACGTTGGTGGAGATCGTGTCGACGACCTGATGCACCTCACGGCCGCCCTCGACGAGCTTCTGGGGGCCGAGGCGCAGTCCCTCCTGGAAGATCGACGTCGAGTCCATCGAACCACCGGGATCCTTGGAACCGACGTCGATCCAGTGGGCACGTGAGGCGGTGAAGCCGACGAGCTCGTAGTCGACGAACACCGGCCCGAAGATGGTGACGTCGTTGAGGTGCGTGCCACCGAGGTAGCTGTCGTTGAGGATCCACACGTCGCCGGGCTGCCACACGTCACGTCCGAACCGTTCCTCGGTCGCCCGGGTGCAGGTCTCCAGGTTGCCCAGGAAGATCGGCAGACCTGCGGACTGACCGAGCACCTGGTGCTGGTCGTCCAGCAGCGCGACGACGCAGTCACCACACTCGTAGATCAGCGGCGTGTACGCCGACCTGATGAGGATCGCGTTCATGTCGTCGGCAGCGGACTTCAGGGCGTTGCGGATGATCTCGACGACGACCGGGTCGATGGACTTGTTGGCGCTCATCACTGCTCCTTGCTCCGGATGACGAGAGAACCGATCTCGTCGACGGTGACCTGGTGGCCAGGGGGCACGACGGTGGTCGCGGTACTTTCCAGCACGATCGCCGGACCGTCGAAGTGGTGGCCGGGACGAAGATCGTCCCGCCGGACCAGCACGGTCGACCGCTCCGTGCGGTCGAAGACCGCCGTCCTGGTCTCGTGCGGAAACTCCTCGCCCGCCCTGGCCGCGATGCGCTCGGTCTCCGCCTGTCCCAGGTCGCCGAGGGCGATGGTGCGCAGCGTGACGAACTCGATGGGAGCGCCGAGATTCGCGTGCCCGTAGCGGGACTCGTGTTGCTCGGCGAATCGCTTCGAGATCAACTCGAGGAAGTCTTCGCGTTGCGGTTCGTCAACGTCGAGCACTGGCACTGTCAGCGTGTACTCCTGCTCGACGTAGCGCACGTCGACGGCGTGGGCAGTGCGCCTGCGGTCGGCGGGCACACCCTCGTGGGCCAGCGACTCCATCGCGGTCCGCTCCATGGCAGCGAACTTGGCGGCCATGGCCGTGCGGTCGAGGTCGACGTCGACGAAGAAGTACGGTTCGGAAAAATCCTTGCGGATCTCGGTCTGCAGCATGCCCCACGCGGAGAAGGCGCCGGGGAATCGCGGCACGATCACTTCAGAGATACCCAGTTCCTCGGCAAGGAATACCGCGTGCATCGGTCCCGCGCCGCCGAAGGCGACCAGCGTGAACTCACGCGGTTCGATTCCGCGCGACACGGTGATGGTGCGAATCGCCTGGGCCATCTTGGCGTTGGCGACGTCGCAGATTCCTTCCGCGGTCTGAATGATGTCCAGGCCGAGCTCTTGGCCGAGGCAGCCGAGGGCGGTCTTGGCTCGCTGGACATCCAGGTTGAATTGCCCGCCCGCGAACCAGTCCGCGTCGACCCGGCCGAGGATCAGGTTTGCATCGGTCACGGTGGGTTGTTCGCCACCCCGGCCGTAGCAGGCGGGACCGGGATCGGCCCCCGCCGACTGCGGGCCGACCCGGAGGCCGCCCGCCTCGGTCCACGCGATCGATCCGCCGCCCGCGCCGATGGTGTGGATGTCGACCACGCTCATCAACATCGGTAGGCCTTCCAACGAGGCCTCGGGGGAGATCACCGGCTCACCGTCCACCACAAGAGAAACGTCGAACGAGGTGCCGCCCATGTCGACGCAGATGAGGTTGGGTGTGCCGAGCGTCCTGGCGAGCGCGGTGCCGCCCATCGTGCCGCCCACCGGTCCGGACAGCAGAGTCTGGAGCGGTCGCTTTTGTGCCGACTCGGCGGTCAGGATGCCCCCGGAAGACTGCATGACATGCAGCGGGACGGTGATTTCCTGCTCGTCCAGGCTTTGCTCGAGCTTGCTGAGATAGCGACGTACCACGGGGCCGGTGTAGGCCTCGATCACGGCCGACGAGGTGCGTTCGTATTCCCGCCATTCCTTGGCGGCCTCGTGCGACAGCGAGATGGTGACGTCCGACCCGAGTTCCTCGGTGAGGATCTCCCAGGTACGCAGCTCGTGCACCGGATTCTTGTAGCTGAACAGGTAGGCGACGGCGATCGCGCCGAATCCTTCGTCCGCGAACCGCTTGGCCGCGGCCCGGACGGCGGCTTCGTCCAGCGGTTCCAATTCGACTCCCTCGGAGTCGAACCGGCCGCCCACCGGCACGATGTCTCGTAGCGGGAGCAGCGGTTCCGGCTTGCGATAGTGCAGGTCGTACAGCCGAGTCCGGGGGCCCCGCGCGATGTGGTAGGTGTCGCTGGCGCCTGCGGTGGCCAGCAGCAGGACCTTGACCCCGCGACGTTCCAGCATGGCGTTCAGTCCCTGCGTGGTGCCGTGCACCAGGAACGAGATGTCACTCGGCGAGCGCACAAGCGATCCGAGGGCGTTCAGCACCCCTTCGGTCAGGTCCTCCGGAGTGGTGGAGGATTTGCCGGCGTGGAAGATGCCGCCGCTCTCGTCGTAGGCGACGACATCGGTGAACGTGCCTCCGATGTCCATGGAGACGCGGTATCGGCCCATCAGCGAGCTCCTCTCAGCAACGAACGTGGGCGGTACGCTAAGACCCCGGTGTCCCGCGCGGGTGTGCAGCGCGAACAGCGAAGGCGGGAGAGCATGTGCTCGGTGCATCCCGGCCTCGGATGACGTCGACGCCCGCTCGGTCACGTCGGAAAAAGCGCGGATGTCGGTGCCATGGGGAGGTTTCACGGACCCAGGAGGAGCACTGCATGCGCTCGCCATGCGACGTGCACGAGTGGTGCGGTTGTGGAGCTGGCGTCAACCGAGACTGCAGGCTGTCGTGCGTGCGACTCGCGAGCTCGCGAGGAGGCCTGCTTTCGGTGTGCTCGATGGCAGCAGCGTGAGGTGGGCGGGAGGGGGAGGCGACCATGCCGAGCGGGAGCTCAGCACGCTCCGGTACGGGGCGGACGGGCGGGCCTCATCAGGACGATGCCCCCACCAACCCTTTTATCGGGGGAGGGCCTGGCCGAGAAAGTCGATCAGCGTGCGGGAGGCCACCGCGTACGCGTCTCTCTCACCCAGCCGGTCTACCAGCAGTGGTCCGAGGGTGGCCAGATCAGCCGGCCTCCGTAGGCCCTCGACCAGCGGCAGCGCGGTGAGATCCACCAAAGCGCCTTGCAGGATCGGGTCGACAGCTCTGGCGACGTCGTCGAGGAAGTCCGGACCCAGGGCAACGTGCTCGGATCCGACAAGCTCGACCGCGTGCGCCACATGATTGACGTAGTGTCGAAGTTCCGGTTTGTCGTGCAGGAACGGCCCGAAGGCGTTGATCCCGACGAACCCGCCCGACGCGGCGATTGCACGAATTTGCTCGTCGGTCAGGTTGCGCGGATGGTCATGTACTGCGCGGCACGAGGAATGCGATGCGACGAATGGTCGCCGCGCGATCTCGGCGACGTGCCAGAAACCGGCCAGTGACAGGTGGCTCACATCCAGCACCACACCGAGCCGCTCCATCTCGGCCACCGCTTCCATACCGAGCGCGGTCAGCCTGCCGCCGGTGTCGTGCTCGCCGACCCCGTCGGCCAGCATGGTCCGGCGGTTCCAGGTCAGCGACGCCATTCTTACCCCGGACCGCCAGAATACGTCGAGCATGGCTAGATCGTTGCCGACCGGTTCGGCCCCCTCGATCGCCAGCAGCAGCGCGATGCGACCCTGTTCGAGCGCACGGAACAATGCGCCGGAAGTCTCCACGATCACCACGTCGTTGCTGTGCATCTCGGCCAGCAGACGGGCTTCCTCGAGCAGCAGCAGCGCGCGACGTAGTGCGCCTTCGCCCACGAACTGTTCCTCGGTGTACACCGGCAGGACCTGGAGGATGACGCCGCCTTCGCGCAATTGGGGCAACCAGAAGTCGCCGAACGGGTCCCGGTGTCCCCGCTCTCGCAGGTGTCGCACTGCCATGAGCAGATCGTCGTGGCAGTCCGCCATCGGGATCATGAAACCGCTCCCAACGCCGATTGGAGTGCGGCACCGTCGTAGTAGAGGAACGCCAGCGCGATGCGTCCTTCTCGAACGGTCACGATCGAACAACCGTGGACGTCCAGTGGTTCTACGGCCGGCTCCACCGGCGTGCCGCGCATTCTCCACCGGATGCTGGCGCGGTCACCGCTGACCATGACGTCGATGACTTCGCGGTGATAGTCAGGGTACCGGCGCAACAGTTCGGCGTTGGCCGCCCTGTCGTCGTCGGGCGAGGACAGGGCAGGGCGGCCGTTGATCTCGACGGTGAGGTTCGGGGCGAGCAGGGCTGCGGCCGCCTCGACGTCGTGGTCGTTCTCGGCGTCGTTGTAAGCGAGGTAGACCCGCTCCGGATCGATCATGTCACGCTCCTAACGGGCCCGCGGCCTTGACCTGGACGCGGCAGGCCTTCCCCGGCAGATAGGACAGCGGGACCTCCACCACCGATGTGATCCGCACCTGCTTGGGGTCAGCGCCCGCGCGGACCGCGGCGTCTGTCGCAGCCTGCACGGCGTCATCCACACAGGCCTCACGTCCATGCGCCTCGTACCGGTACACCCGGTCGACCGCGCCTGAGGCCTCGGCGATGGCAGCCCCGAAGGCATTCGCGACGGCGTGGTTGGGCGGACGGATGACCTCCGACACTCCGGGGACGGTGTCCGGGACCAGATGTGATCCTCCGCCGACCGTGATGAGCGGTACCGAGTTCCGACTGGCCTTCATCCGTTCCGACATGATCTGGACCTGTTCGTCCGTCCAGGCCAGCGCGGCACGCACCGTCGCCTCGTCCACGTGGGATGCCAGGGCCGGGTCGCCGAATCCTTTCAGCCTCCCGGCCCGCACTGAGATGTCGGACAGGGTCAGCGTGGATCCGCCTTGCACGAGCGCGTCGGAGACCACGCGGTAGCCGACCGAGCTCGGGCCGACGCGGACGTCGGCCCCACTGCCATGGACGACGGTTCCGCCGCCCAGCCCGATCGAGATCAGGTCCGGCATCCGGAAGTTCGTCCGAACACCCCCCACCTCGACGGCCGCGGAGGATTCCCGTGGGAAGCCGTCGACCAGGATTCCCACGTCGGCTGATGTTCCGCCTACGTCGATCACCAGTGCGTCGGACAATCTGGCCAGCGCACA
Organism: Thermocrispum municipale DSM 44069; assembly: GCF_000427825.1. GTDB lineage: Bacteria > Actinomycetota > Actinomycetes > Mycobacteriales > Pseudonocardiaceae > Thermocrispum > Thermocrispum municipale. The sequence goes on from NZ_ATYT01000020.1 coordinate 19,174, forward strand.
TGCTCCCCGCATCGAGTTCGTCGGACCCGAGCCCACAGTCAGGATCGGGAAGCGCTCTGCTTGCTCGGCCGTCATCAGCGTTCCGTCGTTCTGAGTCAGGTAGGACTCGACCTCGATGCCTTGACCGGTCAGGGCGGTGTGAAAGCCGTCAACGACCTGGCGCGCCACGCCCAGCAGGGCGGCGTTGAGGATCGTGGCGTTCTCCCGCTCCAGCAACCCGAGAGAGCCGACCTGGTGGCTCAGTGAGACCGGGAAGTCCGCGCCGAGCTCGGCGGCGATGAGCTCGGCAGCTCGTAGTTCGTGTTCGTTGTTGGCCGGGGCGAAAGCGCTGGCCACGGCGATGGCCGCGACTTGGCCGGCACAGTCGGCTGCGAACTTCGCGACGGCCTCGGCCGCGAGCGGCGCAATCTCCGTGCCGTCGTACTCGAATCCTCCGCCGACGATCGCGGACGGGCCGATCACGGTCTCGTGCAGATCTTGCGGCCAGGCGGCACCCGGCCGCACCGCCTGCGATGACGGAGCGGCCAACCGGAGCACACCGACCCGGCCGAGGTCACGGCGCTGAATGATGGCATTGGCTGGATGGGTCGTGCCCAGCATGGCTCTGGTGATCCGGCCGACGTCGACACCGATGATCACCTGCTGCAGGGCTGCGGTGATCCCGTCGAACGGGTCCGGTGTCGTAGCGGCCTTCGCCGACGCCACCACCGTGCCGGATTCGTCGACTACGACGGCGTCAGTGTTGGTCCCGCCGACGTCGATTCCGATGCGCAGAGAACTCACTGCCGGCCACCTCCCAGGGATACGTAGTCGACGTCGTATCCGAAAGCCCGAGGGCCCACGATGTCCAGGAACCCTTCGCGGTGCCACTCAGGGGCGCAGGGCAGGCCGATCACGTCGACGCGCTGGCCGTAGGCGAGCGCCTCAGTGGTGATCGGCTGGGCGTTCTCGTGGTCCAGCAGGCAGATCAGGTCGGGTGAGGTGATCACTGGGCGGTCGCCGTCGAACGCGATCAGGAACTCGTTCTGGATTTCCACCCGCATCGTCCGGTCGGGATCGCCGAAGTGCTCGATCGTCACGGTCCCCTTGGCGAACCCGTCGGTGGTGCGCCGGTCGAGATCGACGATCTTGCCGGAGAAGTATTTGCGTCCGTTGGCGAAAGACAGGAACTCGTCGTAGGCGCCCGTCTCGCCCCGCTGTACTGCCGCCAGGCGTTTGCCCAGCTCGGTGCAGTAGGTCATGGATCCGAGAATGCCGTGCTCGACGATCTGTCCCGCGGTCACCGGATAGCAGGAGATCGCGTTGGCCAGGCCGAGCATGATCGCCGTGCCGCGCGCCAACTTCTCCGAGACCTGATTGGTCGTCGTGGAAAAAACGACCACGTTGCCCTTCTCGTCCGCCATGCTCATGGGGCCGGCGGGTACCCCGGCCAAGGTGAACACGGTCATCTCCAGTTGCGGAAAGGCGCGGCGCATCGAGTCGGCGTCGATGACCGGCAGGTCCAGCTCGGCGGCGACCGCCAGCGGGATGAGCGTGTTCATGCCACCGACCTCGATCGGCATGATCGCCGCCGGCTTCTCGCCGAGGAAGTTGGCCAGCGACATCACAGCGCCGACGAACTCGGCTCCGGAAGGTACTTTCTCCAGAATCACGGTCGGCGCACCGATGACCGCGACGGTCAGCACGCGGTTGTCGGGCGCGAGTTCGGCGGCATCGATCACCGTCACCGGGCCGTGGTCCTCGATCGCCTGGCGGGCCATGAGCCGCGCGATGTAGGGGTCGCCACCGCCACCGGTGCCCAGTAGCGTGGCTCCCAGGGTCAGTTCGTCGATGTCGTCGACGGTCAGCAGTCGCATCCGATCCTCCTCGCGGGAAGCGCTGGATCCGGGACGCTATATCGCGCACTGGACGGCAATGTGTGCTGCGCGCACCATCGACGGCGGCACATTGGGCAACGGGCACAGCGTGCGGTGCCCTGCGGTGGTGCACCCTGCGAGCCCATGACGGCCGACAACCGACTCTTGGTCCTCACTCGTGCGGACATCGACGGGCTACTCGACCTCGACACGATGGTGCGAAGTCAGCGCACCGCTTTCGCGGCACTGGCCGGCGGTACAGCGGATCTGGCTCCGCGGGTGCTGCTACCCGATTCGGTCGGATCGGTGGCTTTCTGTTACGCGGCGCGGCTGTCTCCCGAGACGGGGGCCGTGGCCAAGATCGGAAGCGTCAACCCGGCCAACCGGGTCCGCGGAATACCCAGTGTTTCCGCGACAGTGCTGGTTCTCGACCCCGTCACCGGCAGGCCGCGGGCTCTGATCGACGGTGAGGGCATCACGACGGCTCGAACTGCGGCCGCCACCGCTCTTGCCGCTCAGGAGCTTGCCCGGCCGGGAGCCGCTCGGCTCGCTGTGTTGGGTTCCGGTACCCAGGGTCGCGCCCACATCCGTGCGCTGACCAGTCACTTGGGTTTGTCCGACGTACGGTTGTGGTCTCCCAACGAGCACCATCGGGAATGCGCCGCGCGGGAGCTGTCCGGGGAACCGGGAAGATCGGTCATACCCGTGGCGACGGCGGAGGCCGCGGTTTGTGGTGCGGACATCGTGGTTACCTGCACCACGAGCCGCGAGCCTGTGTTGCGTGCCGAATGGCTGACGCCCGGGGCGACCGTGCTGGGAGTCGGTTCGTTCGCGCCTGACCGTCGCGAGGTGGGCGACGATGTGCTTCGGAGTGCGGCCAGCGTCGTCGTCGACCACGCGGAAACTGCGGTGCGTCAGGCTGGGCCGATCGTGCACGCACTGGGAACCGGTGTGCGGCGCCGGGACGAACTCGTCGATCTCGGCGACGTGGTGCTCGGCAAGGTGTCCGGCCGGTACGCCGATTCGGACGTCGTCTTCTACAACAGCGTGGGGGTCGGGGTGCAAGACGCCGCGGTCGCGTGGTTGCTGCTCGAACGGGCTGAGGCCGGCTGCGCTGGGACTCGGATCGAATTGTGCTGATAGTCGGGGCGGTTGGGACTTCTCCAGTTCTCCCGCGGCGGCGCGTCGTAGCGAGCCAGCTTTGCCTGACAACCGGATCAGCTAGGTGCTGGCATTGCTTCCGTCCCAGTTGGCACGCCGAAGGCCGTCGACGGCAGGGGCCAGCGGCCCCTGATGGAACCCTGGACATGTCTCACGCACCGCCGCTTCCGGCGTCCATGCCGCGTGTGGACGCGCTTGCCGCTTGCTTCGGACTCGGGCAGTTTCTGGTGACCCGAACGGCGTTGGGGCACGTGCTCTGACCGCAGTCCTGGTCCGGGTGAAATCCGCAGATATCAGAAGAAAATCATCAGATCGGGCGAAACGTCCTATTCCTCTCGACATGTTGTTCTCCGTTTGTGGGTAAGTGCTCGAGCTGATTTGCTCAGCAGCACGCTCCGCGTACCGTGTCTCGGGCGATAGTCACCGGCGGAAGGGGAACGAATGTCAGAAGAGGTAGCCGGAACCGAACAGGGCGGGGATGGCGGCATCCATACCGACAAGCGAGGACTGCGCAAGGTCATCGGCGGGTCGGCGATCGGTAACGGCATCGAGTGGTACGACTACGCGATCTACGGTTTCCTGGCCAGCGCGATCCAGGCGAACTTCCTGCCCGCGCCGATGGACAAGTCCACGACCGGGACCATCATCACGTTCGTGATCTTCGCGGTTCCGTTCCTTTTCCGGCCGCTGGGCGGCGCCATTTTCGGCGCGCTCGGTGATCGCGTGGGCAGGCAGCGGATTCTTGCGCTGACCGTCTTGTTGATCTCCGGTGGAACTTTCCTGATCGGTGTCCTGCCGAATTTCAGTGTTCTCGGCTGGGTCGCACCGTTCATCTTGGTTCTGCTGCGCGTGGTCCAGGGTCTGGCCGCGGGCGGCGAATACGGCGGAGCGGCGACGTTCATGGCCGAGCACGCGCCGGACAACAAACGCGGCTTCTACGGCAGCTTCCTCGAGTTCGGCACCCTGTCCGGATTCCTGCTCGGTTCGCTGCTCGGTTCCGGGTTGCAGGCGTTCATGTCCGCCGAGACCTTCACCTCGTGGGGCTGGCGTATTCCGTTCCTGCTCGCCGCGCCGATCGGTCTGTTCGGTCTGTACATGCGGTCCAAGCTCGAGGAGAGCCCGGTGTTCACCGAGCTGGTCGCCGAGGGCAAGCAGGAGCACGAGACCAAGACGCAGCTGCGTGACCTGGTCAAGCACTGGAAGCCGATCGCGATCTGCGCGGGCATGGTGCTCATGCTCAACGTGCACAACTACACGTTGTTCGTCTACATGGTGGAGTACCTGGCCGACCCCGACCGCGGCGGTTTGTCCGGCAGCTGGAGCCTCGGCCTGACCGCCATCATGTACGCGGTGATGATGGTGCTCATGCCGTTCGGCGGTGCGGCATCGGACCGGTTCGGCCGCAAGCCGTCCTGGTACCTGTCCGGGATCAGCTTGTTCGTGCTCGCGTTGCCTGCGTTCTACTTCCTGCTGCACGGCAACCTGCTGGTCAAGATCATCGCCCTGTTGGTGCTGGGTATCTGCTACGTGCCGCAGCTGTCGACCATCTCCGCCACGTTCCCGTCGTTGTTCCCGACGCAGATTCGGTTCACCGCTTTTGCGTTGACCTACAACGTCGCGACCGCGGTGGCGGGTGGGCCGACCCCGGCGATCAACGAGGCACTGACGACGTCGTGGACGGACTACTTCCCGGCGTTCTACATGATGGGTGCCAGCATCATCGGTGTGATCGCGGTGTATTTCTCCCCGGAGACCGCGGGCGCGTCCCTGCGCGGCACCGAAGTTCCGGACGCCGCGCGCACCAAGGCACGCGCCGTTCCCGCCACGGCATAGCCGCAAGAAGACGCCACAAAACAGAAACGGGCTTTCCGCGAGTCGCGGGAAGCCCGTTTTCTTGACTGCTCTCGGTCAGGCCCGAGAGGAACGCTTGGGCAGGCGGAAGCCGCGCTTCGCCCACAGCGCCAGAGCGGAGGCGAGAACGAACGCCACACCGATCTCGGCTGCCAGCATGGTCACGAACGACTGGGTCAACGGATGCCTCCTTCTTACGTTGATCGGCCCCACCTGTTTCATCGCCTGGCTGCGCCCCGGTATTTCCCTCTCGCATGGTGAGACCGGTCACCTCGTCAACCGCCGATCGGCGTAATTCACTCGAGTGTCGTAACCGCCCGGATCGTCGTGCCAGCCGGCGCCACTTCGGGCTCAGTTCGACCGACCACAAGGGGGCGACATGGCCTAGGGGCGCGATGAAGAACAGAGCGACGAAGGATTCCGCTACGACGTCGCGATGCGCCAGGCGGATGCGTACGACAACGCGTCCGGCACAGCGAGAGGCGACGCAAGGCCCTCGCTCATCTCGTGCCGTCATTCCCGGCTGTCCTTGCCGAGGACCTTCTGCGCGACGCGGCTCAATACGGCGACTGCTGGCCTCCGCCGGTGCCGTGTTCGCCGCGTTTCAGACCGCCGGCATCGGCTGGCGGGCGACGCTCATCGTGTCCGGGCTCGGCGGCATCGTCCTGAAGTTCGTGCCGGCGGCCGCCGGGCGCGCAGTGGATCACCTACCTCTGACTGCTCGCGATCCAGGTGTTCTCATCCTCACGATGCTCCACACGACGGACTCCCGTGGGCTGAAAGTCCCGGCCGGAGGACCTCGCCGGGTGTCCGCAAGTCCCGCGCACGGCCGGACTTCCAGCAGCAGTGAGTGCGTCGCGCGGACTCGTAACGTTCGAGGACCGACGTGCGAGGCAGGGCGGAACGATGGGCGACGAGGTTCGCGACAGCGGTCATCCGATGATGGCCAAGGCCAAAGAACTGCTCCACGAGGGCAAAGTCCGCCGAATCACGGTGAAGGACGATCACGACAAGCTCGTGGTGGCCGTCCCGCTCGCCGTCGGTGTCGTTGCGTTCCTGGCGGCGCCGGTCGTCACCGCGGCAGGGGCGCTCGCGGCCGTGGCCGCCCGCTGGACCATCGACGTCGAGCGCCCCGGCGAGGAGGAGTCGTGATGAGCCAGCCGAAGACCTGGACCGTGGAGATCACCATCGACGAGCACGAGCGGCAGACCCGAGCGCGAGCGGAACTGCGCGGCCCGAACGTCACCGCGATGGCAGGCACCGGTTCGGCCCGACGGAACCCGCACGACCCCGACATCCCTGCGATCGGGGACGAGCTCGCCGTGGCGCGCGCCTTGGCGGACCTGTCGCACAAGCTGATCGAGCTCACCGCCTCGGACATCGAGGCGGTCACGCACGAGCCTGCGACGCTGTCCGAGTAGCGCTCAGCCGACCCGGAGGTCGCGGGCCCGACTGACCTCGCCGGAGACCTCGACGCTCACCACTCCGGGTACCGTCCGGGCGATGGCCTCCACCACGAGGCGCTCGGCGTGATCACGGAACCTCCCGGAAACGGTCACCACACCGGCCAGCGACGTCACCTGCCACGGGCTGCGCAAGCTCGTGTAATCGTTCAGCAACCGCGCGACCCCCGCCCGGATCGCGTCGTCGGGGCGCACCAGGGGACGCAACAGATCGCGCCTGCTGATGATGCCGACCAGCTCGCCGTCGGCAACCACTGGCAGGCATCGCAGATGCCGCTCGAGCATGTGGTGAACGATCTCGTGCGTGTCCGCGTCCGGAGCGACGACGTCGACCGGCTGCTTCATGACGTCGGCCACCGAACCCGCCATGCCGTCGTCCCGCTCGCTCGCGGCCAGTGCGTCCCGCTCGGTGATCACGCCGATCACCCGGTCGTCCTCGTCGACCACGGGCAGCCCGGCGAAGCCGTTGTCCACCAGCTCGTGAACAGCCTCGCGTAACGGGGTATTCGGTTGGACGGTGATGACCGGCCGGGTCATGATCTCGGCGGCGCGCATGACGTTCACCTTCTTCGCAACGTGGTACGGCGACGCTATGCCTCGACCGGCCGCAGTCGCCTCTGCCATTGGTCGGCGGCGACAGAGTCTTGTGAACCCTTCGACAGTCCCCAGCGACTCGGGACGTCTGGCACTGCGCACGGCGGCCGGGCCCGCGTGGAATCGAAACCGAGATCTTGTCCGTCAGAAAGGAGTCAGCCATGGGATTGCTCGCCACGCGGCGTCGCTCGCAGCCGATGCTGCCGACCATCTCCGAACTGTTCGACGCGTTCCCGGCGATCCCCAGCCTGCCTGGCCTGTTCGACACACACATGCCGTTGATCGAGGAAGAGCTGGACGACGACCGGTACACGCTACGGGCCGAGTTGCCGGGCATGGACCCGGAGAAGGACATCGCCGTGTCCGTGCAGAACGGCATGCTGACGATCGACGCCGAACGCACCGAGCGCGAGACCGACAAGACGCGGTCGGAGTTCCGCTACGGCCGGTTCACCCGCTCGATCACGCTGCCCGCCGGGGCGCAGGAAGACGACGTCCAGGCGACGTACGACAACGGCATCCTCACCGTCACGGTGGCGCTCGCCGAAGCGGCCGAGCCGGTCAAGCAGGTGAAGATCCAGTCCGGATCCAGGAACGCAGACCGGGAGTGACGATGACCGCACCGGGTCGGGAGACGTTGCTCGCCGCGTTGGCGCTCGCCGTGCACGCGCCGTCGGTGCACAACACGCAACCGTGGCGCTGGCGGTTCGGCCGGCGCAGCGTGCACCTGTACGCCGATCCGCTGCGGTGGCTTCCGGCCACCGACCCCGCCGAGCGCGACCTGCTGATGAGCTGCGGCGCCGCGCTGCACCACGCGCGAGTCGCGCTCGCCGCGCTCGGCTGGGCGGGCACCGTGCATCGCCTGCCCAACCCCGCCTACCCGGACCACCTGGCCGCGATCGAACTGCATCCACGCGAGCCGTCGCTCGAGGTGCTGGCAATGGCAACGGCCATTCCGCACCGGCGGTCGGATCGTCGTCGATACGCGTCGTGGCCGGTGCCGCAGGCGCGCTACCGCGAGTACAGCGGGCTGGCTGCCGCTGAGGGAGTCGTGCTGCACGTGGTGTCACAAGGCCGCGACCGGACGAGGGTGGTCGAGGCCATCGCGAAAGCCGACCAGCTGCAGCGCAGCAATCCCCAGGCGGCCGAGGAGCTGGCCAGGTGGAGCGGTCGCGGCCGGTGGGCGGAAGACGGTGTGCCGGCCGCCAGCGTGAGTGAGGCAGCCAGCTACGGCGACCTCAGATTGCGTCCCTACGCCGGCACGCCCGACACCCCTGGGCCGTCCGACGGAGCCGGGGAGCTGCTCGTGCTCGGCACCGCATCGGACGACCGGGTCGCTGCCTTGAAGGCCGGTGAAGCGGCCAGTGCGGTGCTACTGGCCGCCACCACCGACGGCCTGGCCAGCTGTCCGCTGACCCAGCCGCTGGAGGTCGGCAGCACGCGCGCCAGGATGACCGATGTGCTCGGCGGCGACCTCGTCCCGCACATGATCATCCGTATTGGCTGGCCCACGCTCGCCGGCCACCCGTTGCCCAAGACCCCACGACGGCCGGCGGACGAGGTGCTCGACCCGCAGCCGGCGTGACGCAGGTGGGTCCGTTCGGTCGTCCAGCTACGGACTTGTGGCCCTGGCCGCCTGCCGGCCGCTGCGGGAGCGTCGAGCCATGGGAGCGCAGGCCTGGATGAGGACCTGGGGAGCCACCGCGGACGAGATCGGTCGCGAACTCCCCGGCGACGACCTGCTGCCGGACGCCGACGTGACCACCACCCGCGCCATCAGCATCCAGGCGCGGCCGCAGGACGTGTGGCCGTGGATCGCGCAACTCGGCCAGGGCCGTGGCCGGTTCTACAGCTACGACGCGGTCGCGAATCTGGCCGGCTGCCGTATCCACAGCGCGGACCACATCGAGCCGGACTGGCAGGACGTCCACGCCGACGACGCCGTCCGCCTCCATCCGAGGATCGCGATGACCGTCGCGGACGTCGAGCCGCTCGAACACCTGGTCCTCCGCGTGCCGCGGGATGCCGAGCCACCGGCCCCGTTCGACTTCACCTGGAGCTTCGTCATCGTCCCGAACGGCGAGGGAACCCGCCTGCTCGTGCGGGAGCGGTACCGCCACACGCGCCGTTGGTCGGCCGTCGCGACCGTTCCCGTCCAGCTCATCAGCTTCGTCATGCACCGCAAGATGCTGCGCGGCCTCGCCGAGCGCGCGCGGCGAACCACTTCGAGGGAGGCCTTGTGAACACACCGTTGCGGGGCAACGCGCCCATCACCGTAGGAATCGACGACTCCCAACGCGCGATCGTGGCCGCCCGGTGGGCCGCCTCCGCTGCTGCCCACCGGCACGCGCCGCTGCGACTGCTGCACGCCACCGGCTACACCGAGGCCGTCGCGGGCGCGCTGCCACCTGCCCAACGACTCTGGGAGGAGTTGCAGCGAGCAGGCGCCGACGCGCTGGCGCTGGCGATGCGCGCGGTACGGGAAACGGCCGACGTGCCGGTCGAAGAGGTGCTGGTGGACGACCCGCCCGCGCGAGCCCTGCTGAAAGCGGCCAAGGACAGCCGCATGGTCGTCATCGGCGGGTCCGGCCACCCGGGGGCCGTCAAGGGCCTGCTCGTCGGTTCCCTGGCGACGCAGCTGTCCGGCCACGCCGAAGCCCCGGTCGCGGTGATCCGCGGCGACAACGCCGACCGCCGTCCGGAGCGCGAGCCGATCGTCGTCGGCGTGGACGGCAGCCCGCTGTCGACCGCGGCGATCGCGGCGGCCTTCGAGGAGGCGGCCCTGCGCAACGCGCCGCTGGTCGCCGTGCACGTCTGGAGCGACACGGACACCAGCCAGGTGTTCAACCGAACCCGGATGATGTTCGACTGGGAACCGATCGAGCGGTCGGCCGAGCGGCTGCTCGCCGAGCAGCTCGCCGGCTGGGGCGAGAAGTATCCGGACGTGCCCGTGCAGCGGCGGATCGTGCGCGACCGCCCGGCGCACGCCCTGCTGGAGGAAGGTGAGCACGCCCAGCTGATCGTGGTGGGCAGCCGCGGCCGCGGTGGTTTCCGCGGACTGCTGTTCGGCTCGACCAGCCAGAACCTGATCCACCACGCCGCCTGCCCGGTCCTGGTCGTGCGACCGACGGGAGAGTTCCCGTGACCACGACAGTCGACCGCGAACGCGGCCCCGAGCCCTATCCGGCGCGCATCTCGGCCCGGCTCGACGAACCGTTGTCGCGCTGGCTGTGGTTGGTGAAATGGATCCTGGCCATCCCGCACTACTTCGTGCTGGCGTTGCTGTGGCTCGCCTACGTCGTGCTGACACTGGTCGCCGGGGTGGCGATCCTGTTCACCGGCCGCTACCCGCGGTCGATCTTCGACTTCAACGTCGGGGTGATGCGCTGGTCGTGGCGGGTGCACTACTACACCTACGCCGCGTTGGGCACCGACCGGTACCCGCCGTTCACGTTGGCCGAGGTGCCGGACTACCCGGCCAAGCTCACCGTCGACTACCCGGAGCAGCTGAACCGTCCGTTGGTGCTGGTCAAGTGGTTGCTGGTCATCCCGCACCTGATCATCGTCGGGGTGTTCGCAGGCGGCGGTATCTGGCTGACCACCACGACCGACACGGGGCCGCGCGGGTTCCAGTGGGCGGCGGGCGGCCTGATCGGCGTGCTGGTGCTGTTCGCCGCGATCGCGTTGCTGTTCACCGGCCGGTATCCGCGGCCGATCTTCGACTTCGTGCTGGGCATGGACCGGTGGGTGGTGCGCACCGGTGCCTACTTCGCGCTGATGACCGACGAGTACCCCCCGTTCCGGATGGACCTGGGCGAGACCGAACCCGAAGCACCGGCCCCGGTCCCGCACGAGCCGCCGCCGGAGCCCGTTCCGCACCGGTGGACGGCAGGGAAGGTCACCATGGTGGTGATCGGTGCGCTGCTCGCCCTGATCTCGATGGGCACGGTGACCGGTGGGGTCACGCTGCTGTACTACGACCAGGTCCACCGCGAGGACGGATTCGTGTCCACGTCGCGGACGTTCAGCACCGACGGCTACGCCATCGCGGGCAACGAGATCGAGACCGGCGTGGCGGGGGAGGGCGAAGTCGCGGTGCTACGGGCGTTGGTCGGTGACGTCCGGGTCGAGGTGCGGCCCGTCGGCGACGAGCCGGTGTTCGTGGGCGTCGCCCCGGCGGCCGCGGCCGACCGTTATCTGCAGGGCGTGAGCCACATCGAGGTGGACAACTTCGACAACGCCCCGGTCGAGCGCGCGGGAGCGGGTGTGCTGTCTCCACCCGGGGACAGCGAGTTCTGGGCGGTCAGCGCCTCCGGCACCGGGCCGCAGGCCGTGACATGGTCCGCGGCACCGGGCGACTGGGTCGTCGTGGTCACCAACGCCGACGGCTCTCCCGGTGTGACGGCCACGGTGGAGGTCGGTGCGGAAGTGCCCGCGCTCCCGCTGGTGGCGGTCGGTCTGCTGGTGCTCAGCGCCGTCCTGCTGGTGATCGGTGGCGCGCTCATCGCGGTGGCCATCAACCGGGCGACCGCGCCGCAGGAGACCAGCAGTGCGTGAAAGTCCGAAGGTCCTGCCGGGATGGGGTTCTCGGCAACGTCGACAAGTCTGTTTTCGCAGGTAACGTCGGGATTGTGGAGGTGTGACGATGAGTAAGGTCACCGTTGCCGACGTCATGACGACCGACGTGGTCACGGTCCCGCCGACGGCACCGTTCAAGGAAGTGGCGCGGGTGCTGGTCAGCCGCGGGATCAGCGCGGTTCCGGTGGTCGACGAGGAGTCGACACTGCTCGGTGTGGTCTCCGAGGCCGACCTGCTGGTGAAGGAGAGCGGCATTCGTCGCAAGATGCCGTCGATGCTGGCGGGCACCAAGCTGTGGCGGAAATGGGTGAAGGCCCGCGCCACCACGGCAGGCGAGGTGATGACGCCGACGGTGAAGTCGATCGAACCGACGGCGTCGCTGGACCAGGCGGCCCGGCGGTTGACCGACGAGGGGCTGCGCCGGTTGTTCGTCGTCGACCACGGCAGACTCGTCGGGGTCTTAGCCAGGCGGGATGCCCTGCGCGCCTTCCTGACCGGCGACGAGGAGCTGGCCGACAACATCCGCACCCACGTCCTGCGGGACGCGCTGTGGCTCGACCCCAAGGACATCGTCGTGTCGGTGCAGGACGGCGTCGTGACGCTCAGCGGGACGGTCGAGCGGCGCAGTGACGCCCAGCTGGCCGAGACGGTGACCGCGCGGACGCCGGGCGTGGTGGAAGTGCACAACGAGTTGGTGTTCCGCATCGACGACCGCGACGTCGAGGAGGACATGGCTGCGGCGCGCCGAAGGTGGCGGCGCTCGCAGGAAGGGTTCGAGTCCGATGGCTGACAACTCGCGCGTGGTCCCGGTCGAGGTGCCGCATCCGGAGCGGACCGCGGTGGTGAGCGGCACGGTGGCCGAGCCCCGGATAGGGGAGTTCCTCGGGCAGGCGTTCCGGGCCGTCAGCCAGGTGGTTGCCCAGCAGGGAGTGCAGATCGTCGGTCCGCCGTTCGCGCGCTATCACCGTCGGGGCGACGGGCGTTTCGACGTGGAGGCCGGTTTTCCCGTTTCGGGCTACATCTGGACCGTGGACGCCGTCCGCTCATCCGTCCTCCCACCCGGAACTCGGGCGACGGTGGTGCGCGAGGGTGCCTACGAGGAGATGGTGCCGGACTACGCGGAGCTCACCGCGTGGGTTCGTGACCACGGTGGAACGCCGCACGGGGACGCGTGGGAGGTCTACCTCACCGAACCCGACCCGGACGATCCGTCGGCGGCGCGCACGCAGATCGTCCAGCCGTATCACGTGGAGTCAGCGGCTGGACGTGCGCCCGCCAACCAGTGAGGCGAGCCGATTGCCCCACGCAGCCGCGCGCTGGATCTCGCCGTCGACCAGCGGGCCGTTCTTGTCCGCCACGTAGAAGGTTTCGGGTCGCGTGACCAGCCGGCAACCGGCGTGCTTGAGGTGGCGTGCTGCGCCACGTGCGGCCGACCCGGGCAGGCGCGGCTTGTGCATCTTGGTGTCGAATGTGGCCGCGGCTACCGCCACGGGCCCAAGCGAACGGAGCCATTCCCGGATGCCGTCACCGGAGGACACCGTTGCTTGCTCGGAGCGAGCGTCACGGCGTGTGGTCGCCCGGGACATGCTGAACGCGTGCGTGGGACCGCCGACGACGAGCAGGTCGATGTCGTCGGCGATGGTGGCGGGTGCCGAACCCACCTCGACGACGTCGACGCGCGCCGTTCCCGCGAGGCCTTGCCCGATCGCCTCGGCGATTTCCTGTGTGTTGCCGTACATCGATTCGTAGACCACGAGTGCATGCATCCTTCCAGCGTCGTCCCGGCCGGAGGCGCTGGGCAGTGCGCTAAGTCGTCTGGTCACAGGGGCGAAAGGTCCCATGCGTTGCGGACTTTGCGAGCTGCCGTTGCGGCGCTGTGGTGAGCAGGCTGCTGGGTAGGCGAGCAAGGAGTTGCCCGATGACACAGCACACCCGTCGCGGCTGGACGATGGCGCAGCGGCGTGAGGTCACCGACGCGGTGAACCGTTCGCCCGCGGTGTCCGGCCCGCTCCCGTGGCGGCTGCGGTTCGTCGACGGCGCCGTGGAGGTGGTTCGCGGCGACTGGGACGACGAGTCGTCCGGGAACGGTCTCGGTCGGGATCGGCTGGTCTCCTGTGGTGCGGCCGTGGCGACGTTGGAACTGGCGTTGCGGCGCGAGGGGCTTCGTTTCTCGATGCAGCTGGACCCGGATCACGGCTCCGAGGTGCTGGCGCGGGTCGAGATCAACGGTGAGCTTCCTGCGTCCGCGGGGGAGCGTGAGCTTTACGCGGCGATCTATCTGCGGCACAGCCACCGGCAGCCGTTCAGCCCGCTGCCGGTGGACCACGACCTGTGCGAGCGCATCATCGCGCGGCACGGCGTGACGGACACCCAGGTTCTGCGCATCGCCGAGCCTGCTCTCGGTGCGATCGCGCGCCTTCTCACCTACGCCGCGGGCGCCGTTCGCTCCGATACCGCCTATCAGCGCGACCTCGCAGCGTGGACCATGCCCGCCGTGCGGTCCGAGCTCGACACGTTGCCGTGGGCGCTGGTTCGGACCACGACCCATCTGCCCGACCAGCCCACGCTCGAACAGCGGCTGCGCGAGCAGACCACGTTACTGGTGATCACCGAGGACGACGCGCGAGTCGACCATCTACGGGCTGGTATCGCGATGCAACGTGTGTGGTTGGCAGCGGTGGCGAACGGTCTTGCGGCGTCCGTTCACACGCAGTCGTTGTACCTGCCCGAGGTGCGGGCAGGGCTCGTCGAACAGCTCGGCCTGGCGGGGTATCCGCACCTGCTGATGCGCCTGGGGTATCCGGCTTGACGTGCGGAAAGTCCCGGCTGTTGAGGACTTGCGGCCAGGGTCCGGCCGGCCAGGAGCGGCCTAACGTCGAAGCATGAATCCGAGTCAGAACAAGCCGTTCGTGGTGGGCGTCGACGGTTCCGATCAGGCGCGGCAAGCCGTCCGCTGGGCGGTGCGCGCGGCCACCCTACGCGAGGCGCCCGTGTTGTTGACGCATGCGCTCGGGGTCCCTGACTACTACGCCGGGGTCCTGCCGCCGACACCGAAGGTGCTCGATGCGGTATGGGCACGGGGCAACGCTCTGCTGGAGGAGGCGGCCGACTTCGCCAAGAGCCTCGGCGCGGTCGACGTGCGCACGCACATACGGGACGAGAGCCCCAATGTGGTGCTGCTCGAGGCTTCGGTCGGGGCACATGCCCTGGTGATCGGCGCGCCGGAACACAGCCGGATCGCCGACATGTTGGTGCTGGGACCGCTGGCGCCCCAGCTGGCCGCGCACGCGCGGTGCCCGCTGGTCGTGGTGCACGGACAACAGGACGAGGCGGCCGAAGGTCCGGTCGTGGTCGGCGTGGACGGGTCGGAGTTGTCCGAGCGGGCGATCTCGGTGGCGTTCGACGAGGCCGCGACCCGGGGGGCGCCGTTGACCGCGGTGCACGCCTGGCCAGGCTGGTACGCCGAGGCGATTCTCGCCGAACCGCTTCCGGACTGGCCGCCGCTGGAGCGCATCGAGCAGGAAATCCTCACCGACCGGTTGGCCGACTGGTCGAAGAAGTACCCCAGTGTGACCGTGCGCCGGGAAGTGGTGCAGCAGAGCCCGGGCGCCGCGCTGATCGAGTCCAGCAAGCACGCGCAACTGGTCGTGGTCGGTAGCCGGGGCCGCGGCGGGTTCGGCGGACTGTTGCTCGGGTCGACCAGCCAGAAGTTGATCTACCACGCGGCCAGTCCGGTGATGGTGGTGCGCCCCGACGAGACAGGGGAGTAGCCGGCGTGCGGCGGGGGCGGTCGGTCACGGCTACCGATGCGCCCGCGCCCGAGGCGCCGGTACGCACCGCGGCCGCGCACGCCACCGACCGTGTGCCGATCGCTGCGCCCTCGGACCGGGTCGCCGACCTGTATGCGGGGATGCGAGGTCAGCGGTTCGACAGCGCCGACGTCGTCGCGGTCTGCGACGGGACACGACTGGTCGGGCTCGTGACCATCGAGCGGCTGTTGGCTGCCCGGCCCGAGGCGCGGGTAGCCGACGTGATGGACGCCGACCCGCCACGGATCGCGCCCAGGACGGAGCAGGAGAAGGTGGCGTGGGCCGCCGTGCAGCACAGTGAGCCCGGACTGGCGGTGGTGGACGGCGACGGCCGTTTCGTCGGCCTGGTGCCACCGCAGCGGCTGCTCGGGGTGCTGCTGGCCGAACACGACGAGGACATCGCGCGGCTCGGCGGCTTTCTGGCCTCGACCGACCGGGCACGGCTCGCGATCACCGAACCGATCCACCGTCGGCTGTGGCATCGCCTGCCGTGGTTGCTGGTCGGGCTCGTCGGCGCGCTGCTGTCCGCGGTACTGGTCGGTGCGTTCGAGGCGCAGCTGCAGCAGCAGGTGCTGATCGCCTTGTTCGTGCCGGGAGTCGTCTACATCGCCGACGCCGTCGGTACGCAGACCGAGGCGTTGATCATCCGCGGCCTGTCCGTCGGGGCCAGGGTGGTTCGCGTTGCCCTGCGGGAGGCCGTGACCGGGGTCGTGCTCGGCATGCTGCTGGCACTGCTGGCGTTGCCGGTGATCTGGGGTGTCTGGGGACTGTTCGAGCTCGCGCTGGCCGTCGCCGTTGCGGTGCTCGCCGCGTCCGGCATCGCCACGCTCATCGCGATGGCACTGCCGTGGCTGTTCGACCGGATCGGTGTCGACCCCGCCTACGGTTCCGGCCCGCTGGCCACCGTCGTGCAGGATCTGCTGTCGGTGCTGATCTACTTCGTCGCGGTGTCCTGGATCGCGCTGTAGCGGCGGAACCGTTTGAGGCTCCGGTCGAACACGGTGAGCGCCAGCAGCACCAGGGCGATGGCGAGCAGTGCCCACCCCAGGGTGTGCAGGCCCGCGGTGCTGGGTTCGTGGCCGAAACTGCGTGCGATCAGGGCGGAAGCGGCCAGTGCCCCGACGTACTGGGCGGTGCGGAACAGTCCGCTGGCGGTGCCCATGTCCTCTGCGGGCGCCTGGCTGTACAACGCGGTCTGATTGGTCACGCTGGACAGGCCTTGGCCGACGCCGAAGATCGCCCCGAGGCCGACCAGCGCGAGGATCCACGTCCCGGCACCCAGGAACAACAGCAGCGCCGAACCGGCGGCGAGCGCCAGCGAATTGGTGATCAGCCGAGCCCGGACGGTGTGCGGGTTCGAGCTGAAGGCCGCCGCCAGCACGGCCACGACCGACATCGGAAGGAGCAGTGCGCCCGCGGCCGAGGGGGACAGGCCGCGGACGGACTCGAGCCACTGGACGTAGCCGAACATGATCGCGTAGACGATCAGCAGCGCGAGAGCTTGTCGTAGGTAAGTGCGCAGCAGTGGACCGTTCGTGGCCAGCTTGCGGACGTCGACGAACGGCCGGCCTACCCGCAGTTCCACCCAGGTGAACACGCTCGCGACCACGGCGAAGACGGCGAGCAGATACGCCTTGCGCCACTGCGGGTCCATCACGAACAGCAACAGAACGACGATGGCGACGGAGAACAGCAGGATGCCCGCCACGTCGACCGGTTGCCGCGTGTCGCGGCGGCGATCGTCGCGCGGAACCCACAGCACCGTGAACAGCAGCGCGGCAGCGGCGAGCGGGACGTTGACGGCGAAAATCGCGGGCCAGCCGAACAGGGCGATGAGCGCGCCGCCCAATGGCGGGCCGAGCACCATCACCGTCTGGTTCGAGATGGCCAGCACCGACAACAGCCGCCCGGGGACGCCTTGCCCGGTCGCGTCGGTGTGCGCGCGCAGCGCGGCCATGGCTGCGGGGAACCCCGCGCACGTGCCCATGCCGAGCAGCACACGAACGCCGACCAGCCACTCCAGCGAGATGGCCAGCATTCCCGCGATGCCTGCGACGATGACCGCGCTCATGCCGATGATCAGCACGCGACGCGCGCCGAAGCGGTCGACGAACAGGCCCATGACCGGCTGACCGACGGCCGAGACGAGGTACAGGGCCGTGACCAGCCAGGCGGTCCGGGCGGGCCCGGCGCCGAACGTCTCGCCGATGGGCACCAGTGCGACGGAGATCAGGGTGGTGTTGAGGGGATTGAGATAGGAGCTCGACACCAGCGCAGCCGCGAGGCGTTTGCCGATGCGCGCGGGCGCCGCAGGCTGCGCAGGGGCGATGGGTCTCGCCGTCGTACTCACACTCCCTCGGTCTTGATCGGGCGGTGCCGGCTAGTGCTGGATCAACTTCTGCAGCACCGGCAGGGCCTTGGCCAGGGTGACCCGGTCGGAGGGAGTCATGGTCGTCAGCGCCTCCGCGATCCATTCCTCGCGGTGTTCGAGCAGCCCGCGCACCGCTTTGTCGCCGAGCGCGGACAGCGAGATCACCACGCGGCGCCCGTCCTTGGGGTCGCGGCTGCGCTCGAGATACCCCAGTTCGTCCAGGGCGGCGAGGATGGGTCCGATCGACTGCTGGCGGACGCGCTCGGCCGCGGCGAGCTGGCCCGGCGTGCTCGGCCCCTCCCGGTGCAGGCGGACCAGCAGCGCGGTCTGGGACGGCGTGAGGACTGCGCCGTTGTCGACCTGACGCAGGCGTCGATGCAGCTGACCGACCGTGCCGCGGATCTCGGCCGCCAACCGCATGATCTCCGGGGTCACTCCTGGCATATATGAAGGCTAAACTGATAAGTCCAGACTGAGCAAATTCATGGCGTCCGGATGGGTGCCGTTGGGGCGGGGTTCTGCGGTGCGCCCGTCAACGCGAGGCGGTGCCGGACCTCGCGCCTCAACGACGGCCACTGGCTGGTGCGGTGCTCGGGCGAGACGTGGCCCAGACATCCGTCGCGGCGACCGGGGTGCGCTCGTGGCGAGGTGCCGTTGGCCGCCCGGCATAGCGGGCCACCGCGCCGGGCGGCCAGGTGTGCGGGCCGGGTGACTGGGTTCAGTGCCGTCACGGTCCGAGCAGCCGTCCCCGGCGCATGGTCGGTGGCCGGGCTACTGCGGCCGCGGCCAATGCGGCGCGGAGATGACCTTGGCCCTGGTGACGCCGGGGACGGCTTCCGCGACGACCTGCGCGATGTGTCGGTCCTGCGGGTCGTCGAACTGGTCGATGACGATGGCTTCGCCCTCACGCACCGAAACGGTGTAGCGCCCGGGGCCGCCCAACATCGCCAGGTGACGGCGCAGGTCGGCGGCGATCTCCCGGTCGGTGCGGCGCAGCACGCGCAGCAGGTCGCGCCGGGTCACGATGCCGACCAGCCGGTCGTCGTCCACGATCGGCACGCAGCGCCGGTGCTCCCGCACCATCATCTCGGCCAGCTGCGCGACGTCCATGGTGGACGAGCAGACCACCGGCGGCGCGGTCATCACCTCGCCGACCTTCTTCGGGGGAGCCTCGCGTGCGTCGTCCTCCGGTGTGCGGTAGCGCGGGTCGCGCGGGAACTGTTCCCGCAGCAGGTCGGCTTCGGTGACGATGCCGATGATGCGCTCTTGCTCGTCCACCACCGGCATCGCCGTGAATCCCCGGCGCGACAGCAGATCCGCGGCTTCCTTGACGGTCGTGGACTCCGGTACCGCAAGAACCGGATGCGACATGATGTCCCGGACGCGCATGCCATCTCCCCTCCGTCCACTGACGGTAGAGCGACGCCGCGTGGCAGCACCGCGTCCGCAGGAACCGATTTCCGAGGACCTTCGGCCTTGCGGGGACACCCTGTCGATCGAACACGCGCAGGTGGCGAGGACATTGGACCCTTCCAGGCCGCCTCCACCGCTGCCTACCGTCGGAGCACCCGGAGTTGGGAGGACGCCATGTCCGTCACCAGGCCGCCGAACACCCCGAAGCTGCCGCCGCGGTGGTTCGTCCGGGGTGCGTGGTCCGTCCATCGCGCGCTCTACCGAGTGCTGCCGGGCAAGGCAGGCTTGTGGGGTCCCCGCGGGCCGCGGTGGGGCACGATGCGGGTCACCGCGACAGGTCGCAAGTCCGGGCAGCCACGCTCGGTGATCCTTGGCTATGTCGAGGACGGCGACGACCTCGTCACCTTGGCGATGAACGGCTGGGCGAACCCTGAACCGGCGTGGTGGCTCAACCTGCAAGCCAACCCGGAAGCGACGGTCGAGCTCGTCGGCGGCGAGCGGAGGGTACGGGCGCGCGCGGCGGCCGGGGAGGAGCGCGACCGGCTCTGGGCGCGGTGGCGCGACTACGAGCCGAAGCCCGACGAGCACGCCGCACTCCGGGACGGCGAGACCGCGGTGGTCGTGCTCGAGCCCGTCCTGGATGCTACTCGCCGCCGACCCAGTCGTCGTAGAACGGCGGCATCTGCGAAGCACGGCTGGTGAAGTTCGGCTTGCGCTTCTCCAGGAATGCCTGCACGCCCTCCTTGCCGTCGCCCAGGCTCGTGTAGAACATGCCGAGCGAGTCGATGCGATGTGCCTCGACCGGATGTGGCTGCGCCGCATTGCGCCGCATCATTTGCCGGGTCAAGGCGATGGCGACGGCGGACCGGCCGCGCGTCCACGCGTCGACGATCTCCTTCGCGCGGGGCAGCAGGGCGTCGGCCTCGTGCACTTCGTCGACCAGCCCGAGTGAACACGCGGTCTCGGCGTCGTAGATGTCTGCGCGGTACGCCACGTCGAGAGCCGTCGACATGCCGACCAGACGCGGGAGGAACCACGTCGAAGCGGCCTCCGGCACGACACCCAGCCTGCCGAACACCAGCCCGACTCGGGCCGACGTCGACGCGATCCGGCGGTCCATGGCCAAGGTCATGGTCGCGCCGATCCCCACCGCGGGCCCGTTGATCGCCGCCAGTACCGGCTTGCGACAGTCGTGGATCGCCAGTGTCACCCGCCCGCCGAGGTCGCGGATCCGCGCCAGCGCCGGATCGTCGAGATCCGCCATGTCCGCCAGGGTCGGCGTCGCCGTCTCGTCGAGGCCGAACACATTGCCCTCGCTCGACAGGTCCATGCCGGCACAGAAACCGCGGCCCTTTCCGGTCACGATCACGGCCCGCACGTCATCGTCGCCGTTGACCTGCCGGAACGTCTGCTCGAGCTCGTTGGCCATGGTGACGGTGAAGGCGTTGAGCTTGTCGGGGCGATCAAGGGTGACCACGAGGATTCCGTCGGTGACCTCGTGCCGCAGCGTCTGGAAGGTCATGTACCGAACAGTACAAGGTTCCGGTCGGCGCGCTCACGCCGAGATCAACCGGACGTGATCCTGGGGTCGTACGGCACCAGATACGCCACCGTGGGGCTGGGCCGGCGCCGGTGTCCGAGCAGGAATCCGACGAGCCCACCGATCACCGCTGCCACCAGGGGAGTGGCCGCGCGTTTGCCGAGCGGACCGGCCAGGGTGGACAGCACGTCCAACGACGCCTGTTCGGCCGCAGGCACCGCAGACCGCTCCGCTTGCGGGGTGCTCGGCTGCGGCTGCTCGCCCCCGGCAATCATCGACTCCAGTCGCCGCACGAAGTCGTCGACCAGTGTGTTGCTGACCTCCGCCAGCAGCGAGCGACCGAACTGAGCCGCGCGACCGCTGACGGACAGATCGGTGGCGACGTCGACACGGGTGGCCGAGCCGTCCGCGGTGAGCTGCATGGTGATGACGGCGGAGGCGATCCCGGCGCCCTTGGCTTCCTTGCCGCGTGCCTCGACCACCGCGCGATGCGCGACGTCGTCCCGCTCCCGGAAGTACGCCACCCCCTGGTAGTTGGCGTTCACCGGACCGATGCGTGCGGACACCTTGCCGTGGTAGGTCCCGTCCACCACGTCGTCGAGCTGCGCGCCGGGCAGGCAGGTGGCCACTTTCGGCAGGTCCGTCAGCAGCTCCCACGCCTGTTCGACGGGCAGCTGCACGCGAAACTGGTGCTGCAACGCGATCATGTCAGGCTCCTTGCTGCTCGGCGGGCCAGTAGTCGACCGGGCCGAGCAGACGACTGGTCATCGACGCCACGATCGGGCCGTCCGCTTCCGACGCGGCCTTGACCTGCTGCCACTCCTCGTCGTTCTGGAAGGCCTGCCACGCCTTCTTGCGCGCCTCGGCATCCGGGAACTTCAGCAGGTAGACGATGCGGTTCGGATCCTTCTCGTCGACCCAGAAGCCGGCGACCTCCAGGCCGTGCCGCGCGAAGAGCGCCAGCGTCTTGTCCCGGAACCGCCGGTGCAGCTTGTCCGCGGCCCCTGGGTGCGCGACGTACTCGCGGAGCTCGTAGATCATCCGACGTCCTCCAATGCTCGGCTGGTTGCGTTGCGGACTGCGGCGGCGACGGTGCGGGCGACGAGCGTGCCGGCGACGTGACCCGGTTGGCCAAGCCCGCCGAGGGCTCCGGTTTCGTCCGCACGCCGACGCCCTATCCACAGCTTCCTGCGGCCGAGCGGCACATGGCGGACCACCTCGTGGCGCGACGCCTGCTGGTGCACGACCGCGCACCCGACGGCACCCACGTGGTCGAGTTCGCGCACCAGGCACTGATCGACCACTGGCCCAGGCTGCGCGAATGGCTGGCCGCAGACCGCGAGTTCCTGGTCTGGCTGCACGAAACCGAACGGCAAGCCTCGGACTGGCACCGATCGGGCCGGGACAGCGGTGAGTTGCTCCGCGGTCGTGCGCTGTCGCACGCCCAGCAGTGGGTGGCGGACCGCGAAGAATCGGTGCCGCCGTTGGTGCGCGAGTTCGTGGCGGCGGGCGCGGCACGCAACCGCCGTGACCGTCGCATCCGGCGGGGCGTGGTGGCGGCACTGTCCGTCGTGGTCATCGCCGCGGTGATGTTCGGGATCCTGGCGAGGTATCAGGCCGCGGTGTCGGAAGCCGAGCGCGCCAGTGCCGCCTCCCACTCGCTGTCGGCGTTGTCGCTCAGCTCGCTGGACTCCGACCCCGCGTGGGCGATCATGCTGGCGTTGGCCGCGCACCGGTCCGAACCCGGCCAGCACACCGAATCCGCGCTGTTGCAGTCGTACTTCGTGTATCGGGGCGCCACCACGGTGTTGTCCGGCGCGTCCGGATCGATCGAGGACGTCGACGCCAGCGCCGACGGTCGTGTCATCGCGGCGCGCAGCAACGGCGGCGTGGTCACGGTATGGCTGCGTAGCCCGGACAAAGCGCCCCGAGTGCGACACGTGCTCGGCACGCAGACGTATGACATCGACGTTGCCGAAGACGGAAGCGGCATCCTGCTGATCGAGAAGGACAAGACCTCTTTCTACGACATCGCCCTCGGCCGTAAAACGTGGTCTGTCCCCGTCGGTGGGGACCAGGTCCGTGCGCGGATCAACGGTGCGGACGTCGCCGTGCAATCCGCAGACGGCGAGCAGGGCTCGATCCAACTGTGGCGGGTGGACGGTGGCAAACCGCGGTTGGTCGGGGAGCGGAAGGCAGCCGGAACGGTAGTGGTCGAAGGCTTCACCTCATGGAGTGGAGTCGTGTTGATGGACCGCGACCGCGGTGCCCGGTCGCTGACGGTGTGGGATGCCGAGTCCGGAAAAGTCCGCCGGATCGGCCGCGAGTTGCCGGCGGACGCAACCCTGGTCGGGATCCGTGAACGTGCAGGCGGCGGGTCAGTCTCGAAAGACCACGTCGTGACGTGCACGAACGATGCGGCACTAGCCGGCAGCACCCTGGCCAGGGTCTCGCTGCGCGATGGGTCGGTCGCCCGCACAGTCGACGCTCCGGCCAACTGCGTCGGCGCCACGGCCCACGGAGGTTCGGTCGTGGTGATCTCCGATGGCTGGCTCGCCGTCGACCTCGACTCGGGCACGACGATTCCACTCGGAGGGCCGCACGAGATGAGGGAGGCGTCGGTGCTGGGGGTGTTGATCAACGACGGGGGCGGCAACTCCTTGGTGCGCTACGACCTCCAGAAGATCGTCGTCCAGCCGGTGCCGTCCACTCCCGGAACCTCCGGTGCACAGGTCCTCGACGGGGGCAGAGGGATCCTGACGCCGAACGGCAAGCACCTGATCACCATCGGCTACCCACGCTCGGCGGAGCCGGGGACCGACATGCCGGTGATGGTGACCGACACCCGTGACGATCGGGTGGTGGCGACCGCTCCGGTCGGCATGGACGTCGGCAACGAGCCGGTCGATCTGAAGTACACCATCAGCCAGGACGGAACCCTGCTGGCCGTCGCGTACCAAGACGACGTGGTCGTTCGGCGCCTGCCCGATCTGAAACACCTGGCGACTTTCCGTCGCGAACCACCGAAGGAGGAGAAGTACCTCGAGCCACCCCGCTTCGTGGGTGACCGGCTGATGATCGCGCACGGTGCTCGGGTCACGTGGTGGGATCCGCGGACCGGCAAGCGAGTGGCGTCGCTCGACCTGACTCAGCACGGAGTTCCCGACGACGAGGCCGATCTCGTGCGGATCATGCCGCATGCCCGGGCCGACCGGCTGGCCGTCATGCGTCCGGACGTCGACGAGATCAGGATCGTCGACCGAGCCGGCCGCACCGTGGATGCGGTGGCCACGGCCGGTCCGCCGGAGTGGGTCACCTTCGACCGCTCCGGCACCTACGCCGCCATCCTGATCAAGGGCGAGGGCGTGGTGGTGCTGGACTTGCACCGCAAGAAGCGCGTGCTCGGGCCGATCCTCGTCCAGAAGACGTTGGCGGGAAACCTCCCGCTGATCCGCTTCCTCGACGAGCCCGGACGCCTCGTCGTGGCCTCCGGTCCCTCGCTGAGCTACTACCGAGTGGGCTCTGAGCGTCCGGAGCGCGTGCTCGAAGTCGGTGTCCAGGGCGGGTTCAACCGGTCCATGCAACACCGGGCTATTGGAGCGACTGTAGCTGCTCGGCGAACACCTCGGCTGGTGTCTTCCACCCGAGGACTTT
>NZ_ATYT01000021.1 GCF_000427825.1 Thermocrispum municipale DSM 44069
AACAGTCCGGCAAGGTGCGCTACCTGCGCCGCGCCACCGCCGGCAGCAAGACCCTCAAGTTCGTCTTCTACCAGTCGGCGTTCTGCGCCATCCAGCGCGACCCGGCCAGCAAGGCCTTCTACGCCCGCAAACGCGCCGAGGGCAAACGACACCACCAGGCCCTCATCGCGCTGGCCCGACGACGCATCAACGTCCTGCACGCACTGCTGCGCACCCGCCAGCCCTACCAACCCGACTACCGGCGAAACACGGCTACCGCTGCTTGACAAACACATTAGGCGGCCGCCCCAGCTCGTGCGCGGCGATGCGGAACGCCAGAACCTGTTGACGGTCGACTTGCAACACGACGACTCCCGGTGGTTCACCCGAAAACGGGCTCGAAGGTGTACTTCATTGTCCGTGACGAACCGGCGATCGTGCCCCTTCCCGTCAAACCGGTCAATTCTCCGGTGGCCGATCCGGGCAGCACGCTGAACGTACTGGTCACCTCGTGCGAATCGGGGGCGAAGCGGTACTCGTGGCGCACGACGAACGTGCCTTTGCGGCCCGCCACGCTGCCTTCGAAACGCTCCAAGCCGGGAGACGTCACGTCGCTGTCGTCGGCGTAGTAGAGCAGCATGTCGGCGGTCGAGGTGCCCTCGATCAGGCCGGTGTACGCGAACGTGGCGTGCGCGTGTGCGACTCGTGGCGAGCCCTCGGTTCCGCTCACGGCGCGCTCGTCCCAGGACTGTGTGGTGAAGGTGTTGTCTGCCATGAAAGCGATCCTGAGCTACTTACTTGACAAGAACTGTCAGGTTTTCTGGAAGAATTTCGGCCATGCGCGCCAGTCGGCTGCTGTCGGTGCTCCTGTTGCTGCAGAACAGGGGGCGGCTCACTGCTGAGCAGATCGCGCAGGAGCTCGAGGTCTCGGTACGCACCGTCTACCGCGACATCGAAGCGCTCTCGGCGGCGGGCGTCCCGGTTTACGCCGAGCGTGGGCGGGCTGGCGGCTTCCGTCTGGTCGGTGGTTTCCGCACCAGGCTCACGGGGTTGACCGAGACGGAAGCACAGGCATTGGCGCTGTCCGGGCTGCCGGACGCGGCGGCAGAACTGGGGTTGGGCACCACGCTGGCGGCCGCCCAGCTCAAACTCAGCGCCGCGCTGCCGCCGGAACTCCGCGCGCGAGCCGAAGCCGTGAGCCGGCGGTTCTACGTCGACGTGCCGGGCTGGTTCCGCGACGTGGAAAGCCCGCCGCACCTGGCCGCGGTCGCCGACGCGGTCTGGAACGACCAGATCCTGCGTATCCGCTACGAGAAGTGGGGAAGGCGCGAGGTCGAGCGCACCATCAAGCCACTGGGACTGGTCCTCAAAGCCGGCCAGTGGTACTTGGTCGCGCGAAGCCGCAACGCGACGGCTACGTACCGGGTGGGACGGATCCACTCGGTCCAGGTCGTCGGGGAATTCGAACGCGCGGACGTCGCAGGCGATTTCGACCTGGCTCAGTTCTGGGCCACCTTCTCCGAGCAGTTCGAGCGGCGCCTCTATCCGCGTACCGCGCGGGTGCGGATGTCGAAGCTGGGCCGCGCGCTCGCGCCGTATTTCCTGGGCGCGGTCGGGCAGCAGGCTGTCGAGGCCGCCGATACCGAGGTCGACGACGAGGGCTGGCAGGAAATCGAACTCCCGGCGGAGGCAGGCAGACCCGCGCTCGGCGAGCTGCTGCGCTTCGGCCCGGAGATCGAAGTGCTGGAACCGGCCGACCTGCGCGCCGAGGTGGCCGACGCCGTTCACCGCATGGCGGCCACCTACGAGTGATCGTCTGTCCAGCGATAGCGCCGCATGTCCACCCGGTGACCGTCGGCAAGCACACCCTCGGCGCGGAGTAGCTCGAGCTGTTCGCGGCGCAGGTGTGGCGCGGGTGTGCCGTCCGCGCGCAGCACCCTGTGCCACGGGAGGTCGTGGCCGTCCTCGCGGAGCACTCGCCCGACGAGTCGCGGGGTGGAGGCGCCCGCGATGCCAGCGATATCGCCGTAGGTGCTCACGCGGCCGGGCGGGATGCTCGCGACCACGTGTCGGATGCGCTCGTGCAGCTCCTCATCCACGCGGTGAGCCTAAGCCCGACGGCCGATCTGGCACGCGGTGAGCCTAAGCCCGACGGCCGATCTGGCACGCGGTGAGCCCGAGCCCGACGGCCGACCTGGGGCTCATCCGGAGTGTGCTCCGAACAGCGTCGGTCCGGCATGGTTCCATCGAGTCCATGCCCGACCTCCACCCGCTCGCTGAGCCTGTTGCGCAGACACCGGCGCTCGTGCGGGTCGACCAGCCGCACGAGCCCGGCTGGCAGTGGGACGAGGAAGCGCAGCGACTCGTGCGCGGCGGCACCGGATTCGCCCGCGTCGTCGGTGGTCCCGGCACCGGGAAGACGTCGCTGGTGGCCGAAGCGGCCGCGCGGCGAATGCTGACCGACGGTCCGGACCGGGTGCTGGTGCTGACCACCACGAGACGAGCGGCGGAAGCGTTGCGGTCGCAGATCGCCCGGCTGCTGACGGCCTTCTCGCCGGAGGCCCCGGCGCCCCGTACGGTCCGGGAGCCGATCGTCCGCACGGTGCACTCGTACGCCTTCGGAGTGCTGCGTAATCAAGCCGACGACGAGGGCTCGCCACCACCCCGGTTGTTGTCCAGCCCGGAGCAGGACGCCGTGGTCCGCGAGCTGCTCGCCGGCGACCTCGCCGCGGCGATGGAGGGCCACGGCAGCTACTGGCCCGAGCGGCTCCGCCCGACACTCACCGTCCCCGGCTTCGCCGAAGAGCTGCGGGATCTGCTGATGCGGGCGGCCGAGCGTGGCCTGAGCCCCGAAGACCTGGTGCGGCTGGGCCGCCGCAAGAAGCGCGACGAATGGGTCGCGGCAGGAACGTTCTGGAAGCAATACGAGCAGGTCACCCAGCTGCATGCGGCGGGAGGCAGCGCGCTGGCCGTGCCCCCGGCGGCCGCCTACGACGCCGCGGAGCTGGTGACGGCCGCGCTGCTGTCCCTGATGGAGGACGACAGGCTGCTGACGCGCGAGCGCGGACGAATTCGGCACCTGTTCGTCGACGACGCACACCATCTCGACCCCCTGCAATGGCGGCTCATCCGCCTCATCGGCGAGGGCGCGAAGCAATTCGTCGTGGCCGGCGACATCGATCAGGCGGTGTACTCCTTCCGCGGCGCCGACCCCGCCGAGTTCGTCGAAGCCGATCCCGACGACGAGCACACCATCACGCTGCGGCAGGGATGGCGCATGGCGCCGAAGGTGCACGACGCCGTCGTACGACTCGCGCAGGCCGCTCCCCGGCCGCACCGGGTGCCGGACCCCGCGCCCGATCAGGCCGACCTCGGCGTGGCCGTCCGCCTGTTCCGCTCTCCGGCGGCCGAGGCCGCGTGGGTGGCCGACCAGCTCCGGCGGGCGCACCTGATCGACGGCATTCCCTGGGACGAGATGGCCGTCGTCGTCCGGTCACCCGCGCGGACCTTCCCGGTGTTGCAGCGGGCGCTGCGGTGGGCGGGCGTGCCGATCGCGTCCGCGCCCGATCACCTGCCGTTGGCGCGCAACCCTGCGGTCCGGCCGCTGCTGGCCGCACTTCGCGTGGCCGCCGATCCAACCCAGCTGACCCCGGAACTGGCCGACGAACTGCTGGCGTCCCCGCTCGGCGGCGCGGACCCGCTGGCGCTGCGCAGGCTCCGGCGCGGCCTCCGCAGGCTCGAACTTGCCACCGGCGGCGATCGGTCCAGCGACGAGCTGTTGATCCAGGCCATCCGGGACGCCGACCCGCTGACCGCGCTGCCGGACAACGAAGCGGCCCCGCTGCGCAGGCTGACCACCGTGCTCGCGGCGGGCCGGGCGGCGATCGAGCGCAGAGCCGACGTCGAGCAGGTGCTGTGGGAGATGTGGCAGGCCTCCGGGCTCCAGCAACGCTGGCTGCGGCTGTCCGAGCGCGGCGGGTCGCTCGGCCGGCAAGCCGACGCCGAGCTGGACGCCGTGGTCGCGCTGTTCCACGCCGCCGCCACGTATGCGGACCGCCTCCCGCAGGAAGGCGTCGACGGCTTCGCCGACTACCTGCTGTCCCAGCGGATCGCAGGGGACAGCCTCGCGCCGTCCGCAGCGACCTCGCCGGGTGTCGAGCTGACCACCGCGCACAGCGCGGCCGGTCGAGAATGGACCGTGGTGGCGGTCCCCGCGGTGCAGGAAGGCAGCTGGCCCGACCTGCGCCCGCGCGGCTCCCTGCTCGGCGTCGAACGGCTTGTCGACGTGCTCTCCGGGGTGGACAGCGACGTGGTCTCCGCGACCGCGCCGGTGCTGGCCGAGGAGCGGCGGCTGTTCCACGTGGCGTGCAGCCGTGCCCGCAGTCGACTGCTGGTCAGCGCGTGCGCGGGCGACGACGAGCAGCCGTCCCGGTTCATCGAAGAGCTCGGTGTCGAGGCACAGGAAGTGACCGGCAGCGCCGGGCCGGCGGTGCAGCGTCCCCTCGTGCTGTCCCGGCTGGTCGGCGAGCTCCGCGCGGCCGTCTGCGACGAGCAAGCGGACCCGGGACGGAGACGACGCGCCGCCCGACAGCTCGCCAGACTGGCTGCGGCGAAGGTGCCGGGCGCGCACCCGGACAACTGGTACGGCCTCGCCGAGCCGTCGACCGACCAGCCACTGGCCGCGCCGGACGAACAGCTGACGTTGTCCCCGTCGACGGTCGACCTGCTGGACCGGTGCCCGTTGCGGTGGCTGCTGGAGCGCCACGGCGGAACGGACCCCGCGCAGCTGGCCGCGGTGACCGGTTCGCTGGTGCACGGCCTGGCCCAGCGGGCCGCCGCCGGAGCGAGCGCGGACGAGCTGCGCGAGGAGCTGGACAGCGCGTGGCGTCGGCTGGATGTCGGCGCGCCGTGGTTCGCCAAGAGTGAGCGGGAACGGGTGGAGCGGATGCTGGCCGCGTTCTTGGCCTGGCTTCAGCTCAGCCGCAACCAGCTGACCGAGCTGGCGGTGGAGTCCGACATCGTGGTCGAGCTGCCGCAAACCAGCGACGACGTGCAGCGCGTGCGGCTGCGCGGCCGGGTGGACCGGTTGGAGAAGGACGGCTCCGGACGCCAGGTCATCGTCGACATCAAGACCGGCAAGAACCCGGTGACCGCGCGTGAGGCCGCCGAGCACACCCAGCTGGCGACGTATCAACTCGCGGTCTGGCTCAGTGGCGGAGAACCGGGCGGCGGGCAGCTGGTGTACCTGGCCAAGCCGGGCAAGACCGGCGCGAAGGTGCTGACCCAACCGCCGTTGGACGAGCAGGGGCGCCAGGAGTGGCTGCACCGGGTCCGGTCGGCCGCGTCCGCCGGAGTCGGACCGGTCTACGTGGCGCGGGAAGGCACCGACTGTGCTCGCTGCCCCGCGCGGGCGTGCTGCCCGCTGCAGCCCGAAGGCAGGCAGGTGCCGTCATGACCACGACCGAGGTCAAGCAGGCTTCCCCGGAGCGCATCGCCGATGCCCTCGGCCTGCCGCAGCCGACTCCCGAACAAGCGGCGGTCATAGCGGCGCCGCCCGAGCCGGCGCTCGTGGTGGCCGGAGCAGGCGCGGGCAAGACCGAGACGATGGCGGCCCGCGTGGTGTGGCTGGTGGCCAACGGCTACGTCGCGCCGGAACGGATCCTGGGTCTGACGTTCACCCGCAAAGCCGCGCGCCAGCTTGCCGAACGCGTGCGGGCCCGGCTCCGCCGCCTGGCGGGCTCCGGCCTGCTCGACGACATCGACCCGTCCGGTGAACGCAAGGCCGCGCTGGTCGCGGGTGAGCCGACCGTGTTGACCTATCACGCCTACGCCGGCCGTCTGCTGTCCGAGCACGGCCTGCGGATCCCGGTCCAACCGGGCGTGCGGTTGCTGTCGGAGACGGCGTGCTGGCAGCTTGCGCACCGCGTGGTGTCGACGTGGGACGGCGACCTGGAGACCGATTTCGTCCCGCAGACCATCACCGAACAGGTGCTCCAGCTGGCCGGCGAGCTCGGCGAGCATCTGGTGGACGTTGACGAGCTCCGCGCGCACACGGAGTGGCTGACCCGGGCGATCGTCGAAGCACCGCGCGCCAAGGGACAGAAGGAGCAGCTGCGGGCAGACCTGCAGGAAATCGTCGACCGACAGCAGCTGCGGCTGCGGTTGCTGCCGCTGGTCGAGGAGTACCGGCGGCGCAAGTTCGACGAGGGCGCGCTGGACTTCGCCGACCAGATGGCGCTGGCCGCCCGCCTTGCCGCCGAGCACCGCGAGGTCGTGGACATCGAGCGGGAACGCTTCGGTGCCGTGCTGCTCGACGAGTACCAGGACACCGGTCACGCGCAACGCGTCCTGCTCCGCGCGTTGTTCGGTGCCCAGCCGGGCAGGGCCGATCAGCCGCCGCCCATGCCGGTGACCGCGGTCGGCGACCCGGTGCAGGCCATCTACGGGTGGCGCGGCGCCAGCGCGGCCAACCTGCCCCGGTTCACCAGCGACTTCCCCCGGTCGGACGGCCGCCCCGCCGCCAAGTACGGCCTGCTGACCTCGTTCCGCAATCCACCGCAGGTGCTGGCGCTGGCCAACTCGGTGTCCGCGCCGCTGCGGGCCGGTGCCGGCGCGGGGGAACTCCGACCGTTACCGACCGCTCCTCGGGCCGACGTGCGCTGCGCGCTGTTGCCGGACGTCGGGTCCGAACGCCGGTGGCTGGCCGACGAGCTGGCGGAGCGCTGGCACGCAGGAGTCGCGACCGGGGCGCCACCGACCGCGGCGGTGCTGGTCCGTCGGCGTGCGGACATGGCACCGATCGCGGCTGAGCTACGAGCCCGGGGAGTCCCGGTCGAGGTCGTCGGGCTCGGCGGCCTGATGGCCGAACCCGAGGTCGCCGACCTGGTCGCGACGCTGCGCGTGTTGGCCGACCCGCTGGCCGGAAGCGCGGCCGCCCGGCTGCTCACCGGTGCCCGCTGGCGCATCGGTGCTGCCGACCTGGCCGCGTTGTGGCGCCGCGCCAGAGAACTCGCCACCCCGCAGGACGGTTCGCCGCTCGACGTGGCGGTCGCCGAGCAGGCGGAAATGACCGGGCTGGTGGACGCTATCGACGACCCCGGGCCGGCCGACCGTTATTCCGAGGAGGGCTACCGCCGCATCCGGGCGCTCAGCCGCGAGCTGGCCGCGCTGCGTTCCCGGCTCGACCAGACCCTGCCGGAGCTCGTCGCCGACATCGAACGCACGATGCTGCTCGACGTGGAAGCCGTCGCCCGCCCCGGCAGCGTCGGCCGGGTCCACCTGGACGCCTTCGCGGACGTCGTCACCGAGTTCGCCGAGTCCTCGTCGTCACCGACGCTCCTGGCGTTCGTCGACTACCTCAACGCGGCCGAGCACGCCGAGGACGGCCTCGAGCCCGGCGAAGTCGTCGTGGCCACCGACCGGGTGCAGATCCTGACCGTGCATGCCGCCAAGGGTCTCGAATGGCAGCTGGTGGCCGTGCCGCACCTGGTCGAGGGCGTGTTCCCGGCCAGGCGGCGCGGCGGCTGCTGGCTGACCTCGGTGACCGAACTGCCCGCGGCACTGCGTGGTGACCGCATCGACCTCCCGGAGCTTCGGCTGCACGGCGGCGAGGACCGCAAACAGGTGCTGGAGGCCGTGCAGCGGCACAAGGACGCCTTCGCCGACCGGCATGCCGACGAGGAGCGACGGCTCTGCTACGTCGCGCTGACTCGTTCCGAGCACACGTTGCTGCTGTCCGGCCACTGGTGGAACGAGACCAGCGCGAAACCCCGCGGGCCGTCGGTCTTCCTCACCGAACTGGCCGACGCCCTGCGGGAAGACCCGTCCCTGGGTGAGGTGGCCGAGTGGGCCGAGCGTCCCGCGGAGGACGAGCAGAACCCGTACCTGGCGCAAACCCGCGAGGCACAGTGGCCCGTCGACCCGCTCGGCCCGCGGCGAGAGGCCGTGGCGGGCGGCGCCGACCTGGTGCTCGAGGAGCTGGCGAAGCTCGGCGAGAGCGACGAAGACACTGAACCGGACGAGGACCCCGAGGGCTGGGCCGCGGACACCGACGTCCTGCTCGCC
Organism: Thermocrispum municipale DSM 44069; assembly: GCF_000427825.1. Lineage (GTDB taxonomy): Bacteria > Actinomycetota > Actinomycetes > Mycobacteriales > Pseudonocardiaceae > Thermocrispum > Thermocrispum municipale. Next base: position 8,044 of record NZ_ATYT01000021.1, read on the forward strand.
GAGCGGGCGCGCGGTCAGCAGGAGCCCCAGGTCGTGCTGCCCGATCACCTGTCCGTCAGCCAGCTCGTCGATCTGGCGGCCGACCCCGGCTCGCTGGCCCGCAGGCTGCGCAGGCCGTTGCCGCAAGCACCGAACACCGTCGCCCGGCGCGGCACGGCCTTCCACGCCTGGCTCGAGCGACGATTCAGTGCTGCCCGGCTGCTGGAGTTCGACGACCTGCCCGGCGCGGCCGACACCGACGCGGAGACGGACGCCGATCTCGAGCAGCTGCGGGAAGCGTTCGAGCAGAGCGAGTGGGCTGCCCGCACCCCGCACGACGTCGAGGTGCCGTTCGTGTGCGAGGTCGACGGCGTGCTGCTGCGCGGCAGGCTCGACGCGGTGTTCGCCGACCCGGATGGCGGGTGGACGGTCGTCGACTGGAAGACCGGGTCCATTCCGCCGCAGGAGCAACAGCAGGCGTTGGCCGTGCAGCTGGCCGCCTACCGCGTGGCGTGGGCCGCACTCAACGAGATCCCGGTGGACAAGGTGCGGGCCGCGTTCCACTATGTGCGAGCGAACCGCACGGTGCGACCGGTCGACCTGCTGGACGCCGATGGCCTCCGCGAGCTTCTCCGATCGGTTCCTGCCGTGCCGAGCTGACCCTGCATGGGGGAGGCAGTCACACCTGGGGGCTGAGATTCGGGCGATGATCTGGAACCATCGTGGCGTGCGATCGGGTTCGGGCCTGTTGGGCGAAGTGAGCTCGCTGTCCGCGAGCGTGCGCGGTGTCCTGCTTGCCGCGGTCGTCGGCTTTGCCGTGCTGATCGCCGCCGGACTGTTCGGGGACGGACTGTTCGCCGGGCCCGAGGTCGCCGAGCGGGTCGTCGCCGCCAAGGTCGTCGAGCCGTCGTCGTGCACCGAGCCCGACGCCACGGAAAAGGTGACCTTCACCGACGGCGGCAAGAAGCGAGAGGCAACCCTGAGTGCGTGCGGACACGAAAAAGGGGAGTCCTTGCGCGTTGCCGTGCCCACGGAAGCCGGGCCCGGGGGGCTGACGGTCCGCAGCGCCGAGTCCCACACCGGGCTGGACGGCGCACGCCGTTCCATCGGTCTCGGGCTGATGGGCCTGGCCTGTGCAGGCGGTGGGTTCTACGCGTGGCTGGTGACTCGCGCGCAGCGTCCCGTCAAGGTGAGCTGACGTCGCCGGCGCCTTCGGCGATGCTCGGCGCTTGCAACGGCCCTTTGCGACCTTCGCCGGCGCCGGCGGCGCTCCTCAGGTGATGTCGCCGGCGCTTGCGGCGCCCTCCTCAGGTGACGTCGCCGGGGCTTGTGGCGAAGTTCGGCCGACCTCGCTGGTGCGTGCGACGGCCTTTTGCTGACCTTCCCCGGAGCTTTGCGGCGGTCCCTTGCCGACGTCCGGCGCTTGCGGCGGAGGCTCAGCTGACTTCGTCGGCGCTCGCCGCGAACGTGTTGCAGTCGCTGAGCCGGTTGTCCAGCGCTCCCTTGCGCCACCACTTCGCGTAGTTGGCGTTGCTGCCGTGATCGTGCCCGCCCGAGGTGTCGTCACCGCGCGTCTCCTGGTCGTGCCAGGCCCGGCTGTACATCTGCCGGTCGATCGACCCGCCGCGGTCGACGTGCGAGCCGAGGAACAGCCCGGAGAAGCACTGCGCCTGCAGCTCCTTGCGCCTGCTGACTTCTTGTGCCCGTGGGGTGCCCTCACCCGCTTGGTAGATCTGCCGCCACGCCGCGTCCATGATCCCGGCCAGCTCCTGCACGTGATGGCCGTACTCGTGGGCGATCAGCGCCAGGTAGACGCCGGGGTTGTCCTGGTACTGGTCCAGCTGCAGCCCGGCGAACGGCAGGAACAGCTCGCCCTCGCAGTAGTAGGCCGCGGTCTGGATGCCGACGTCGATCGTGCCGCAGTCGCTCTGGAAGCTCGAGCCTTCGGGGAAGTACAGCCGCGGTGGCGTGAACGGCAGGTTCAGCTCACGCAGCACCGGCTCCCACGCCCGGTCCAGGCAGTGCGTCGCGGCGCGGAAGAACCGCTTGGCGGCCTTGTTCGAGTTCTCCCACTCGGGCAGCTCGCACGCGTTGTTGGGCAACCCGACGCCGGTCTTGGTCATCAGTGGATGATCGGCGAGCTTGATCACCTTCTGCGGCGCCTTGCCGTTCGATTCGCTCGGCGCACGAGTTGCGCCCGCGGCGCCACCTGCCCCACCGGAGTCCTGGTCTCGGGCATGCTGGGACGTCGGGGCGGGCTCGTCGGAACCCAGCACGTCGACGAGTACGACCACTCCACCAGCGAGTGCTGCGATGATCGCGGCACAGACGGCGACGACGACCAGGCGATGCACCCGATCACGCTTCCCGGCCAACTCGGATCCGCCACCCTCCGGCATGGTGGTGGAGCATACGTCAGGTCGCGTGCGCGCGATGTCCGTGGGCGCTCGCCGGGCCGACCCAGGTACGTTGGCAAATACATCGGCGCAGCGAGAAACCGGGAGAACCGAGGGAGAACCGTGGGGCAGATCGAGAAGTTCACCATCGACAACGGCCTCCGGGTGGTGCTCGCGCCGGATCGAGCCGCGCCGGTGGTGGCGGTGAGCGTGCACTACGACGTCGGCTTTCGTTCCGAGCCCGAGGGCCGCACCGGGTTTGCGCACCTGTTCGAGCACCTGATGTTCCAGGGCAGCGAGAGCTTGGAGAAGCTGGCTCATTTCCGGCACGTGCAGGGCAGCGGTGGCGTGTTCAACGGGTCGACGCACCCGGACTACACCGACTACTTCGAAGTGCTGCCCAGCGCGGCGCTGGAGCGGGCGCTGTTCCTGGAGGCCGACCGGATGCGCGCGCCCAAGCTCACCCAGGAGAACCTGGCCAACCAGATCGACGTGGTCAAGGAAGAGATCCGGCTCAACGTGCTGAACCGACCCTACGGCGGGTTCCCGTGGATCTGGCTGCCGCCGGTGCTGTACGAGACGTTCCCGAACGCGCACAACGGCTACGGCGACTTCGTCGACCTCGAGCAGGCCACGCTGGACGACTGCGCCGAGTTCTTCGACACCTACTACGCGCCCGCCAACGCGGTGTTGACCGTGGCGGGCGACTTCGAGATCTCGCACGCCAAGGACCTGATCGTCAAGCACTTCGGCGACGTGCCCGCCCGCCCGCGGCCGGAGCGGCCGTCGTTCGCCGAGCCGCGCCCGGAGACCGAGAAGCGCGGTACCCACCCGGACGCGCACGCCCCGCTGCCCGCGCTGGCCATCGGCTACCGGATGCCGGACCCGATCGGCGAACTGGACGCCTACCTGGCGCACATCGTGTTGGCCGGGGTGCTGGCCGACGGCGACGGCTCCCGCCTGGAGCAGCGGCTGGTGCACACCGACGGCCTGGTGACCGACCTGAGCGCGAGCGCCGGGCTGTTCGGGCCGTTCGAGGCGCGCGACCCCGACACGTTCTCGATCACCGCGATCCACCCGGGCGAGGTGACCGAACAGCAGGTGCTGGACGCGGTCGACGACGAGCTGGAGAAGCTGGCCGCGACCCCGCCGTCGGCGGAAGAGCTGGCGAAGGTGACCGCACGCTGGACGGCCAACCTGCACAGCGAGCACGACCGGCTGATGTCGCGCACGCTCGGGCTCGGCTCGCTGGAACTGCTCTACGGTGACGCCGCGCTGATGTACGACCTGCCCGGCAGGATCGGCTCGGTGACCCCGGAGGACGTCTCGACCGCCGCGAAGGCACTGCGGCCGGATTCCCGCGCAGTGCTGTTGGTGCAGCCCCAGACCCAGCAGGAGGATCAGTGACCGCAGCCAAGTCGCACCGCACCGCCGAGGAGATCGGCCGCACCGCCGTCGGCCCGCGTCCGGTGCCCGAGCTGGGCGAGCAGCGGCCTGCGGCGGACCTGGCGTCGGTGGACACCGTCCTGCCGAACGGTCTGCGGGTGCTGGCCGTGCGGCACGCCAGCGTGCCGACCGTCGAGCTGCGGCTGCGCATCCCGTTCGGCGGCTCCGATCCGCTGCACCCGGCGCGTGCCGAGCTGCTGGCCGAGACGCTGCTGACCGGGACCACCCGCAGGGACCGGGTGGCCATCGACACCGAGCTGGCCCTCATCGGTGGCGAGCTCGGCACGATCGTCGACCCGGAGCGCCTGTCGATCTCCGGCAGCTCGCTGTCCGACGGCCTGCCGACGCTGCTGGACGTCCTCGCCGATGTGCTCACCGACGCGACCTACCCGGACGGCCAGGTCGTCCGCGAGCGGGACCGGCTGGTGGAGCGGATCGCCGTCGCCCGGACCCAGCCGCGCGTCATCGCCCGGGAGGCCCTGCAACAGCGGCGCTACGGCGACCATCCGGTCGTGCGTGAGGTGCCGCAGGCCGAGGACGTCGCCGTCGTGGGCCCGGAGGCGGTTCGTGCCCTGCACGCTCAAGCGGTGCTGCCGCGCGGGTCGGTGTTGGTGCTCGTCGGCGACCTGGACCCGGAGAAGGTGATCGACGACGTGGCGGCCGCGGTCGGCGGATGGTCGTCCGACGCCGAGGCGACCCCGTTGGCGCCGGTTCCCGACGTCGCCGGTGGAGACGTGTTGCTGGTGCCGCGGCGTGGGGCCGTGCAGTCGCAGATCCGGCTCTCGTCGCAGGCGTTGCCGCGCACCGACGACCGCTACGCGGCTCTGCAGCTGGCGAACCTGGTGTTCGGCGGGTACTTTTCCTCGCGGCTGGTGGAGAACATCCGTGAGGACAAGGGCTACACCTACGGCGCCCACTCCGGCTTCGAGTTCACCGGGGAGACCGCGACGCTGGACATCGACGCCGACACCGCGTCCGACGTGACGGCCGCGGCGCTGATGGAGACCCGCTATGAGCTGACCCGGCTGCGCGTCGTGCCGCCTTCCGAGGAAGAGGTGGCCGCGGTGCGGCAGTACGCCGTCGGATCGCTGTTGATCTCGACCTCGTCGCAGGCGGGGCTGGCGTCCCAGTTGTCCGCGCTCGCCGGTGCCGGGCTGGGGGTCGAGTGGCTCGCCGGCCATCCGCAGCGGCTGCAGGAAGTCAGCACCGAGCAGGTGGTCGAGGCGGCCCGTGAGTTCTTCGCCCCGGAGCGGTTCACCGGGGTGGTGGTCGGCGATCCCGAGGTGCTCAGCGACGGCTTGGCGGCGCTGGGAGGAGTCGTCCTGCCGTGAGTACGGCCACCACCCAGCCGTTCGAGTTGCCGCGCGTGCCCGCGTTGTCGCGGGTGACGATCGACCGCAGCGAGGCGCTGCGACAGGACCCGCAGGCGTTGCGGGCGGCGTGGCCGACGGCCCGGGTGATCGTGCTCGACAAGCGCGGCCGCACCCCGGTGCGCATGGACGACGGGGAGCTCGCGCTGCGGCCGGCCACCGAGATCGCGCCGGAGCCACCGGAGGATGCGGCGTTTCTGGGCCGCGCGCCCGAGGGCGACTACTGGGCGGTGTTGGACGTCCCGGAGCCGGACGGCGAGACGATCGAGGTGCCGGGGCGGTTCGGTGTGCCCGTCACGCACATCGTGGCCGACGGTGAACGGTGGGTGGGGCTGCGCGAGTTCGGCGACGAACTGGACGACACGGGGGCCGGGCTGTTCACTACCGCGCTGGCGCTGCGCAGCTGGTATCGCCGGGCCAGGCATTGCGTGCGGTGTGGCGCCCCCACGAAGGTCATCAGCGTCGGCTGGGCTTCCCGCTGTACCGGGTGCGGGCGGGAGGAGTACCCGCGTACCGACCCGGCGGTGATCTGCCTGGTGCACGACGACGTCGGTGTCAACGGGGAACGGGTGCTGCTCGCTCGCGGTGCGGGCTGGCCGGAGGGTTCCCGGTCCGTGCTCGCCGGGTTCGTCGAGGCGGGCGAGTCGCTGGAAGCGTGCGTGGTGCGGGAGATCCGGGAAGAGGTCGGGGTGACCGTGCGGGACGTGCGCTACCTCGGCAGCCAGCCGTGGCCGTTCCCGCGGTCGATCATGCTGGGGTTCGCCGCGCGAGCGGACCGGGACGCTCCCTTGACGCTCGCCGAAGGGGAGATCGAGGCCGCGCGGTGGTTCACCCGGGAAGAAGTTCGAGCGGCGTTCGCGCGGGCCTACGAGCCACGCGCGAACGGTGACGGTGGTCTGCGGCTGCCGGGCAATTCCTCGATCGCTCGCCTGATGTTGGAGGCGTGGGCGGCCGCCGAGCCGTGATCGGTAGCCGAGCCGCTCAGCGGGGCGACACGCTGCCGGCGTCCTCGTCGGCGTCCTCTTCTTCGTCTTCGGCCAGCATCTCGGCGACCGACTTGCGGCGTTGCCGCTGGCCGGACTCGTGTAGCGCACCGCCCGGCTTGAGCTCACGCCAGGTGAAGTACGCCCAACCGACCAGCGCCATCACCCCGAACGCGACCCACTGCATCCCGTACGACAGGAACGGGCCCGCCTCCAGCTGCGGTAGCGGCAACGGCTCCAGCGCGCCCGGCTGGTTGCGCTCGAGCTGGAAGTAGCCGGGCCGGAACTCGAGATTCGTCGCCTGCTCGGCCACCTTCGAACCGACGCCGTACACGTGCAGCTTGTCGCCCTGCGGTTCCGGCGGCCGTGAGGGTGGCTCGTCCAGCCGGGCCCTGGCCTGCACCGTCACGCGACCCGCCGGCACCGGCGCATACGCCGGGACCTGGGAATTCTCGCCGGGCTCGAGGTAACCGCGGTCGATGAGCACCAGTTGCCCGTCGTCGGTGCGCAGCGGCACGAGGATCTCGTAGGCCGGATTGCCGTTCACGCTGCGCAGCCGGGCGACCATTTCCTTGTCCGGCAGGTATTCGCCGCTGATCGTCACCCGGCTCCACTGCGTTCGGGTGTCCGGCGCCGCCCCGTCAGGCAGAACCTCGTTCAACGGTCGCGGCGGCGCGTCCAGCGAGGCGCGCAACGCGTCGTTGGTCGCCGAGCGCTCGTCGTGCCTGCCCAGTTGCCATGGCGCCAGCAGCGTGAAGCAGGCAGCGGCGAAGGCGAACACGACCAGCGTCAACGCCAGCCAGCCGGGCCGTAGCAGCAACCTCAACCGCACATATCCACCGTACGGCTCACGCCAGCGCGAGTGTCCGCCGGGCGGCTGCCTCGGCCCGTGCCGCATATCCGCCGCCGAACAGCACGGTGTGCACCAGCAGTGGGAAGAGTTGATGCATCGGTGTGCGCTCGGCCCAGCCGTCGGCCAGCGGTGCTCCGGCGGCCGCGGCCGCGTCCGCATACGCCTCGAGAATCACGGTCAGGTGCGGGGCGCCGAACAGCTGCAGCATGGCCAGGTCGGTCTCCCGGTGCCCGCCGTGCGCGGCCGGATCGATCAGCCACGCCCGACCTCGGGAGAAGTGGACGTTGCCGCTCCACAAGTCCCCGTGCAGCCGGGCCGGAGGCTCGTCCGCGCTGTCGGGGCCCGAAGCGTCCCGGATCACCTCGCACGCGCGGGAAATCACCGAAGCCTGCCCGGCGGTCAGTGACCCGCTGTCGCGCGCTTGGCGAACATAGGGCTCGACACGCAGTTCGGCGTAGAACGTCGGCCAGTCGTCGTGCGGCTCGTTGCGCATCCGCGCGCGGCCGATCCACGCCTCGGCCGGCCCGCCCGGCGGTGGAGACCCGAAGGCGTCCGCGCCACGCAGGTGCAAGGCGGCCAGCCCGGCACCGAACTCGCGGGCAGCGGACTCCGTCGGAGCCGAGGGCGGCAGGTACTCCGTCCGCAGCACGTCATCGTCGACCGCATACACCTCGGGGACCGCGACGTCACCGGACTCGGCGAGCCAACGCAGCCCGGCGGCCTCGGCTTGGGCGCTGGGGTCGTGTTTGACCGCCACGCGCCGGCCGTCCGGCAACTCCTCGACCCTCACAGCCGTTCGCGCACCCAGTCGATCAGACCCGGCATCGCGGCCTCGATCATGTCCAGCACCTCGGTGAAGCCCTCGTCGTCGCCGTAGTACGGATCGGGCACATCGGCGTTCTCGCCCGCGTCCGGGTCGAACGAGCGGAGCAGGCGGACCTTGGTGTGGTCGTCGGTCATCCGCCGCAAGCTGCGCAGGTGGCCGGAATCCAGCGCGACCAGCAGGTCGGCGGACAGATGCTCGGCGCCGACCTGCGCCGCGGTGTGGGTGATCGGGTAGCCGTGTTCCTTCAGCGTGGCGACCGCTCGCGGATCGGCCGGCTCCCCGACGTGCCACGAGCCGGTGCCGGCGCTGCTGACCCGCACCCGGTCGGCGAGGCCCGCGCGGCGCAGGTGCTCGGTGAACACCGCGGCGGCCATCGGGGAGCGGCAGATGTTGCCGGTGCAGACGAAGACGACCGAAAGGCGCGCGTCGTGATCAGGCATGACTCTCAGCGTAGAGACAGGCCATGAGTCCCTGCCCGGTCGGCGGCCGGTACGGCCGGGCCGCGGCATCGGCATCGTGACGATCTGCATGCCGTTCGGGGGGGATCGGCCGACGGCTGTGCAAGGATCGCCGGCATGCCAATGGTCCGTGAACTGATCGGTGTTCTGCAGACCGCTTATCCACCGGAGCTGGCCGAGGACTGGGACGCGGTCGGCCTGGTGTGTGGTGACCCCGAGGACGAGGTCGAGCGGGTGCTGGTGTGCGTCGATCCGGTCCAGGCCACCGTCGCCGAAGCCGAAGAGCTCGGCGCCCAGCTCGTCGTCGCCCACCACCCGTTGCTGCTGCGCGGCGTCAGCTCGGTGGCCGCGGACACCCGCAAGGGCAAGCTGGTGCACCGGATGATCCGCAACGGCATCGCGCTCTACTGCGCGCACACCAACGCCGACTCCGCCAACCCCGGGGTTTCCGACGCCCTGGCCGAGGCCATCGGGCTGACCGAGCTGCGTCCGCTGAACCCGCACCCGCTCGCGGAGCCGGAAGAGCCGATCGGGATCGGCCGGATCGGCGAGCTGCCGGAACCGATGACGCTGCGCGAGTTCACCAAGCAGGTCGCGGCCGCGCTGCCGCCGACCGAGCCCGGTGTGCTGGCCGCGGGCGATCCGGACCGACAGATCCGGACCGTCGCGGTGTCCGGCGGGGCAGGCGACTCCTACCTCTCCGTGGCCACGCGGGCGCGGGTCGACGCGTTCGTCACCGCCGATCTGCGGCATCACCCGGCCAGCGAGCACCTCGCGGACGGGGATGTGCCCGCGCTGATCGGGGTCACGCACTGGGCAAGCGAATGGCCGTGGTGTGAGCAGGCGGCCGACGTCATCCGCGCGGCGTGCGAGGGTACCGTCGAAGTTCACGTCTCGCGGCGTAACACCGACCCGTGGACGATGCGGGTCGGGGAGCAGGGAGGAATCCGCAGTGAGGGTTGATCCGGCGACACAGGCCCGTTTGCTCGAGCTGGCCGAGCTGGACGGTGAGCTGGACCGCGTCCGCCACCGGCGCAAGAATTTGCCGGAACAACAGGTGCTGGACGAACGCGAAGCCGCGCTGCAGGCGGCGAAGGACTCCCTGGTGAAGACCCAGATGCTGGCCTCGGACCTGGACCGGGAGGTCAAGCGGCAGGAGCGCGAGGTCGAGTCGGTGCGGGCCCGCGCGGACAAGGACCGCAAGTTGATGTCCTCCGGCGCGGTCTCCGCCAAGCAGCTGACCGATCTCGAGCACGAGATCGGCACGCTGCAGCGGCGGCAGGAGGCGTTGGAGGACGACCTGCTCGAGCTGATGGAGAAGCGGGAAGCCGTCGCGATCGACGAGCGCAAGTCGGCCGAGGCCATCGCGGCCGCCGAACGTGCGGTCGCCGAAGCCCGGGCCGCCGCGGAGTCGGCGCTGGGGGACATGGCGCAGACCGAGCAGAAGTGCGAGGCGGACCGGGCGAAGCTGGTCGACGAGCTGCCCGCGGAGTTGCTGGAGCTGTACGACCGGGTGCGACAGGCGCGCGGCCGGGGCGCGGGTCTGCTGCGGGCCCGGCGGTGCGGGGCGTGTCAGCTCGAGCTGGACCGGGTGGCGTTGTCCAAGGTCAAGGCCGCCGACCCGGACGCAGTCGTGACGTGTGACAACTGCGGCGCGATCTTGGTGCGCACCGCTGAATCGGGGTTGTGACCACGTGCAGGTGATCGTCGAGGCCGATGGTGGGTCCCGAGGAAACCCCGGACCCGCCGGATACGGTGCCGTCGTCCTGGACGCCGACGGCGAGCGGGTGCTCGCCGAACGCAAGGGCGGCCTGGGGGTGACGACCAACAACGTCGCCGAGTACACCGGACTGATCGAGGGGCTGCGCGCCGCCGCCGAGCTGGGCGCCACCCGGGTGGACGTCCGGATGGACTCCAAACTGGTGGTCGAGCAGATGTGCGGCCGCTGGAAGATCAAGCACCCGAGCCTGCAGCCGTTGGCGCTGCAGGCCAGGGACATCGCCGCCCGGTTCGACGAGGTGACCTACCAGTGGGTGCCACGGGCGCAGAACGCGCGCGCCGACCGGCTGGCCAACCAGGCGATGGACTCCCAGTCCGCCGCGCCGCAGCAGCCGGAGGAGCCTGCCGAGCCCGAGCAGACCATGATCCCGCTGGAGACCACGTCCACCGAGGCGGATTCCCGGCCCGCTCCGGCGCAGTGGACCGGGGCCCAGGGTGCGCCGACCCGGTTGTTCCTGTTGCGGCACGGCGAAACGGCGATGTCGCTGGAACGCCGGTACAGCGGGCGCGGCGACGTGCCGTTGACCGACCAGGGGCGGGCGCAGGCAGCCGCGGCGGCCAAGCGGTTCGCCGCGATGAAGCCCGCCCGGCTGCGCACCGGCGACGAGGACCCCGGTGGTCCGGTGCCGGTGGTGAGTTCGCCGCTGTCGCGTGCGGTCGCCACCGCTGAGCAGGTCGCCGCGGCGCTGGGGTCGACGGTCGAGCACCATCCCGGGCTGCTGGAGACCGACTTCGGCCAGTGGGAGGGCCTGACGTTCGCCGAGGCCGCCGCCCGTGACCCGGAGCTGCACACCGCGTGGCTGGGGGACGCGTCCGTCTCCCCGCCCGGGGGCGAGAGCTTCGACGTGGTGCACGGCCGCGTCCGGCGAGCCCGCGACGAACTGCTGGCTCGCTACGGCGGACGGACGATCGTGGTGGTGACCCATGTCACGCCCATCAAGTGCCTGCTGCGGATGGCGCTGAACGTCGGCCCGGAGTTGATGTTCCGGCTGCACCTCGACATCGCGTCACTGTCCGTCGTCGAGTTCTATCCCGACGGGCACGCCTGCGTCCGGCTGGTCAACGACACCGCCCACCTGGAATAAGACCGGCGTGCACCGTTCGGTCGCCGGTCCGTACTCTGAAAGTGCGGACGAGTTGGCAGGGCGGCCGCGGCCGGGAGCGATCCCGGTCGAGGAAAGTCCGGACTCCACAGGGCAGGGTGGTTGCTAACAGCAACCCGGGGTGACCCGCGGGACAGTGCCACAGAAAACAGACCGCCCGGGCGCGCTGCGCCCGGGTAAGGGTGAAACGGTGGTGTAAGAGACCACCAGCGCCTCGGGTGACCGGGGCGGCTCGGTAAACCCCACCCGGAGCAAGGCCAAGAGGGCACCCACGCGGTGCCTGCGCGAGCGACAGGGCGGCCCGTCCTGCTCGCGGGTAGGCCGCTTGAGCCTGTCGGCGACGGCAGGCCTAGATGGATGGTCGCCACCCGAAGCACCCCTTCGGGTACAGGATCCGGCTTACATGCCAACTCGTCCGCCCGCTACGCTCCGTACCGGGCGGAACACTGTGAGACGGTGAGGCTGGTGGGCGGAGACTTACCAGAAATGCAAGAAGCGAGTGGCCCACTCGCACGAGATGGTGCTGCTCCGTTCCAGTGGTTTCGGGTCCCAGATGCTGGTGGTGGCGGTGCAGACCACATTATGGAGAGCGGCCTAGGGGTCGTCACGATGCAGTGAGAACGTGCTGAAGCTGGGCCTATGACTTAACAGAATGGGTTCGGAAGGCTACCTTAGGTGACGGAACTGACGATCCTGACGAGCTGGACCGGCAGCGGAGCACGTGCGATGCTCCGCTTGGACACACTCCTCGCACTACGGAGTTCACGATGAGCACCATGACCACCCTGGCCGACGTGGTAGCGCAGGGCAAGGAACTCAGCACCGGCGGTCTGCAGCTGTGGCTGCAGGAGAACGTCGTTCCGCTGCTGCTGCTCGCCGTGGCCGTACTGCTGCTGTGGATCGGCGGAGGCAAGGGCGACAACGCCGGCGTGATGCGCCGGGTGGGCGGCGTGGTGATCGCGCTGGCCATCATCGGATTCGCCGTGTCCGGCGCCGGGGTGGACATCGGAGAGTGGCTCTCCGGATTGTTCACGGGCTAGAGCAGGGATCTGCGTGCGCATACGAACCGACGACGAGGTGTACCGAGTCGACGCGGTGTGGCTCGGGCCGCCCAAAGCTACCTTCCCCTGGCGCGCTCGCTACGTCGCCTGGGGGGTCGGCGCAGCGGTGTTCCTGCTGGTGCTGACCGTGGAACGGCAGCTGGGCATCAAGTTCGGGTTCTTCTCCACCGCGTGGGCCTTCGTCATCACCATCGTCATCACCAGGCTGATCACCTCCCGGATCGGGCACGAACGTCCGCTCGGGTCGGTGTTGGCGATGGCGTTCCGCGAGCTGAACACCCCACGGGAGCGGGTGACGCCGGAAGGCGGAGCGGTCAGCGCGAGCAAGGTACGAGTGCGTGCCGAGCGTCCGCGTCCGCGGCCGCGTGACGCCGCCCGACGGCGGCAGCCGCACCCGGCTGGAAACCACCACCACAACCACTATCAGCATCCGCAGTATCCGCAGTGGAGACAGCAGCAGATGTGGGCAGGGAGGTAGCGCGTGTTCGGCCGCGGCAAGAGCCAAGGGGAGGCCCCCGGGCAGCCGGCGCCACGACAGCGCTCGGGCGGCAAGCCCGGGCGGAGACATACCGCGCGGCGCAAGAGCAGCCGGTTACCGGGTGAGGCGCAAATCCCCGCCTACACGCCGTCGATCGCCGTTCGCAGCATCGACGGTCACCTGGTGCGCACGTCGTCGGAGATCTACGCCTGGTACCGGCTGTCCCCGCAGCGCTGGTCCTTTCGGTCCGATGCGCAGCGTCGTGACCTGATCGCGGCCATCGCCGGGCAGTACGCGGAACTGCAGGGCCGGTGGCTGCACCTGCGCGTCACCACCCGCCCGTACCCGATCCGCATGTGGGCCGAGGCGCACGTGCACAACGCCATCAACCGGTTGCCGGACGTCCCCGGTGCGCTGTCGTTCGACGACTATCTGGTCGGCGAGCAGCAGCAACTGCTCGGCCGCTCGATGGCGGAGAAAGAGGTGTACCTGGGCGTCCAGGTGCAGACCCGCAGTGCGGTGGACCGGGTGGTGGAGCGCACCGCGCCGCTGCTGCGCAAGATCCTGCCGGAAGCGGTCGACGCCGAGCTGATCGCGCTGGATTCCGAGATCGAGCATCTGGACCAGGTCATCGGCGGCGCGGGCCTGGAAGGGCGCCCGGCCACGGCCGCGGAGATGTCCTGGCTGATGCACCGGTCGTGTGCGCTCGGGCTCCCCGCGCCGCGCAGCCTGCCCGCTGTGCCCGGGTCCTCGTGGGAGCCGGAGGACCTGGCGTCGTTCACCGACGCGGCCGATTTCCACGCCGAGCCGTACGCCCCGACGCTGACGGTGCGCGGCCGCACGGGCTCGAACGCGGGTGTGACCAGCCACGTCGCCGTGTTGACCGTCGGTCAGATGCACGGCCTGCAGATCCCCGAGGTCGACGACCCGTGGGTGCAGCACTCCGACCGGCTCCCGGTACCGGTGGAGTGGTCCGCGCGGATCTACGTGCGCCGACCGGAGGAAGTCGCGGGCGAGCTCGGCAGGCAGATGAACAAGGTCCGCTCGCAGGTCAAGCACTACACCGAGGAACACGAGCTGGAGCCGCCGCAGTCGCTGGCCCGGCAGGCCTCCCGGGTGCTGGAGATCGACGACGAGATGACCTCCGGCTTCACCGCGCTGGCCACCCGGGTGTACTCGTGGTGGCGGCTGGCGGTGTCCGGGCCGACCGAGCGCGAGGCGTTGCGCTACGCCCAGCAGTTGCTCGAGTTGTACAAGCCGAAGATCGCGATCGAGCACCCCGAGGCGCAGTACGCGATGGCCAGGGAGTTCATCCCCGGCGAGCCGATCGCGTCGAGCGCGTACAAGCGGCGCGGTTCCGTGGTGTGGGCCGCGGCCGCGGTGCCGACCGCGACGGCCGAGGTCGGTGACCGGCGCGGCATCCTGCTGGGCGAGACGGTCACGGCGACCCGGCGTCCGGTGGCGTGGGACCCGTGGATGGCCCAGGAAGTCCGGGACGGCTCCGGGTTGACCGCGATGGTCGCCGGGCTGGGCGGCGGTAAGTCGTTCCTCGGCGGCGGCATCGTGTACAAGACGCTGCGCGCCGGGGCGCACTGGACCGTGCTGGACCCGTCCGGCCCGCTGTCGGCGTTGTGCGATCTGCCCGAGCTGCGGCCGTACGCCCGCCCGATCAACCTGCTCAACGCGCAGCCCGGCATCTTGAACCCGTACCGGGTGGTGGCCGAGCCGCAGCTGGAGCACTTCCTCGACGAGGACGATCCGGAGCGAGCGTGGCGTCGGGAGTGCGCGTTGGCCGGAGCCACGCGTCGGCGCCTTGTCCTCGACGTGCTGACCGGTGTCCTGCCGTACGAGGTGTCCCGCCTGCCGCAGACCCGCATCGTGTTGCTGCGGGCGGTTCGTGCTGTCGGCGGGCGGTACGACGCGCACCCCGGCCAGGTCATCGACGCGCTGCGCCGGGATGCCAGCGAGCACCACGAGCACGCCGTCGTGGTCGCCGACTTCCTCGACGAGCTGCGCGAGCGCATGTCGTTGCTGATCCCGGAGTCGGACGCCGATCCGTACTCCACCGCTCGCGACGACCGGCTGACCGTGCTGACCATGGCGGGACTGACGCTGCCGAAGGACGGCGTGGGCCGAGAGCACTGGACCGACGCGGAGGCGCTCGGTGTCGAGATGCTCAACCTGGCGGCGTGGCTGACCCAGCGGTCGGTGTACGAGCGGCCGAAGGAAGAGCGCAAGGGCGTCTGGATCGACGAGGCGTTCTTCCTGTCGGAGGTGCCGACCGGCCGGGTCCTGATGAACCGTTTCGCCCGGGACTCCCGTAAGTGGAACGTGCGGGTTTTGCTCAGTTCGCAGGTTCCGGCGGACTTCCTGCGCATCCAGGGCTTCGTCTCGCTGCTCGACTCGGTGTTCGTCGGGCGGCTGGACGACGAGGAGGTCCAGGCGGACGCCCTGCGTCTGCTCAAGGTCCCGGTGGGCGTGGGGTACGAGCACGTCGTCGCCGCACTCGGCCGCAGGCCCGGTATGGCCCAGTCCACCGAGCGGGACCGCGAGCCGCGGCAGTTCATCTTCAACGACGGTGCGGGCGGCATCGAGCGGATTCGCGTGGACTTCTCCGGCCCGCACCTGGATCACCTGCGCGCCGCGCTGGACACCACGCCGGGGTCGGTCCCGGCGGCCACGACGAAAAGCGAGCCGGCGTCGTCCACGGAGCGGTCGTCGCCGCCCGAGGAGCCACCGAAGACACCGGTGTCGCCCGAGCTCGACGAGGACTTCGAACGCGCCGCGGAGCGCGAACTCGGCCTGTCCGAGGACGCCATTCAAGCGGAGGTCGCACCGGAGAACGGTCTGGACCGCAACGGCCACGCCGAGGGACGAGAGGCGCACGCGGGTGCGGGCCGGAAGTCGGGCGGGCCCGGCAGGGATGCCGCATGAGCGGCTTGGTTGTGGTGGCGGCGTTGGTCGCCGTCGTGGCCATCGTCCGGGCAGCTCGCCGCGCGCGGCGGGCCGCCACCCCGCGGTCGCGCGCGCTGACCGTGGTGATTGCCGTCCTGGCGCTGAACATCGTCCTCGGCGCCCCGGCGGCGATGGCGCAGCAGTGTGGTGAACCGCCGAACCCGGAGCGGCCGGGCACCGGCATGGTCGGGGCGTTGGACTCGGCGGAGGGCCGGGGTGAAAAAGGCAGTCCGTACAAGGAGTACGGCTACGCAGGCATGGTCTGGCACGTCTACCAGACCGAGTGCGGTGGGCTGTCCGGAGTCACCGACGCCAACACCACGTTGGACACCTGGGCGGGAAACCAGCTGTTCAACGCGGGCAAGGTCATTGTCGGCGCCACGAACGCGCTGCACTACACCGTCATGGAAGGCGGGTTGTTCAGCCCGCTGTACGACGCCATCAAGGACGGCACCGAGAAGGTCTACAACAACATCTACACGCAGCTGTTCGGGCTGGCTGCCCTGTTGCTGGCGATCTGGTTGTTCCGTCATATCTGGCGGGGCGATCTGGCCACGATCAGCAAGAAGGCGTTGTACGCGCTCGGTGCGGTGTGGTTGGCGGCCTCGTCGTTCGCGCTGTTGCGGTACTTCGATGACATCGACCGCGCTGTGGTGCAGACGGCGACTGCCATCCAAGCCGGATTCGTCGACGATTCGGAGAACAAGATCGTCCGCGATGTCCTGCCGACGAACCTGCACAACGAGATCGTCTACAAGAACTGGCAGGCCGGTGTGTTCGGGAAGGCGGACACCCCGGAAGCCAAGAAGTACTCGCGGGACCTGCTGGACGCTCAAGCCTTCACGTGGGCGGAGACCACTCGCGGAGACGACGCCAAGCAGAGCGTCATCGAACGCAAGAACGCCGAGTTCAAGCGCATCGCGAATGCGCTGGGGACCTCCGAGGGTTACTTCACCGGCGAGGACGGCAGCCGCACCGGTGTCGGCTTCATGGCCTTCCTGCAGAGCCTGATCTATGCGCTCTTCCAACTGTTCGCCAAGGCAGCGGTGCTGCTGGCGCAGATCCTGATCCGCCTGCTGACCTTGACAGCGCCCATCCTCGGTCTGGTTGCGCTGCTCCACCACGATGTGCTGCGCCGGACGGGCAAGGTCGTGGGGACGGTGGCGTTCAATCTGGTCGTCCTGGCCGCGCTGGCCGGTGTCCACGCATTGCTGCTGAACGCGATCTTCGCCGCCAGCGGCCAGATGTCGATGATCGCCCAGATGGCGATCGCGGGCATGGTGACGATCCTGCTGTTCGTCGTCGGCCGCCCGGTGCGCCGCCTGTGGCAGATGGTCGACGTCACCACGCGGGCGGTCGGCGCCGCACTGCCCGCCGGGTCGGGTCTGTTCTCGCGCTTCCGCCGCAAGCCGACCGGCCCGACGCCGCAGGACGAGTTCTGGCAGAACGCCCGCGCTCTGGACGACACCCCGGTCGAGGCGCCCGGGGCGCTGGGCACCGCGACCGCGACCGGGCGAAGGCTGCGACCGGAAGCGAACACCGTGGTGGCCACCGCGCAGCGCCTGGACGGCCCGAAGGCGCTCCCGCCGTCGGGAACTCCGGATGCGGCGCGCTTGGGCTTCACGTCCCCGCCTGCGCGCGGCGGCGGCCAGGCTGCCCCGGTCGGCGGACAGCCCCGCCCGCCGTTGCGGCCGGACGCGAGGCCGGTGCGCGCACACGCCATCCCGATGCAGGCCGGCCGGGACTATCTCGACGCGGAGCCCGTGGTGGTGCCCTCCCAGATCACCCGGCCGTCCGCGGAGTACCGCTCCGACGGGCAAACTCCGCAGGTGCAGTCACCACAGCCACCGGCGCAGCCCTACCTGACCGCTGCCGCGGCGATGAGCCCGCCACCACGGCCGGAGCCGCGCAGGGTCGACCCGGAAGTGATCAACGGCAAGCCGGTCTACGTGGTCTACCGGCCGTCCCGCGGGCTGGAGGTCCGGCAGGCCGTTCGGGACACCGATGCGGTGGTGAGGTGAGCCGATGCCGATCCGCACCAACCGGGGCCGGGCCGCGGTTTACCGGCGCATCTGGGGCGCGCCGCTGCGGTCACCGAAGCACCTGATCGCCACGGTCGTCGTTCTGGTCATCCTGATCACGGCCGTCGGGTTCCTGTTGCCCAGGGTGCTGCCCAAGGACCCTGACCGGCGCGAACCCGAGCGGCAGCTGGCCGGGGTGTCCGAGCAGACCGAGACCAGCAGGCCGGAGGTGACCGAGACCAGGCTGACCGAATCGCCGCTGACTCCGAAATCCGCGCCGCCTGCGCAAGCCGCACTGGTGGCGGCGCGCAAGTGGGCGCAAGCCTGGGTCGACCATCCGCGCGGTACGACCCAGGCGAAATGGCTGGCAGGCATGCGGCCTTACACCACCGAGGAATTCCTCCCCCAGCTCAAGACGGTGGACGTGCGCAACATCCCGGCGACCAAGGTCGTCGGTCCGGTTCGTGCCACCGACAGCACGACCAGCTCGGTCGAGGTGAGCATTCCCACGGACGGGCCGACGCTGCTGGTCACCGTGATCAAGCGGCCGGACGGCTGGCGGGTCAACCAGTATTCCGAGGAGGAGTGAGCTGTGCGCGCGGGCGTGCTGATCGGCGGCTGCCTGGCGATGCTGTTCGCGCTGGTGGTCAGCACCGTCATGGTCGTCGACGTGGTGTCGCAGAGCGAGCGCGCCGCGGCCGAGGGCATCACCCCGGCCAGCTGTGACGCGGCGATCGGGCCCACGCAGCCCGGCAACATGCAGGTCGGTGCCGACGCCGCCCGCAAGCTGGACCCCGAGCAGCGCCGCACCGTGCAGCAGATCATCGCGATCGGCAAGAAACGCAAGCTCAGCCCGCGCGCCTGGCAGATCGCCATCCAGGCGGGGATGACCGAGTCCGGCTTGCGCAACGTCGACTACGGCGACCGCGACTCGCTGGGCATCTTCCAGATGCGGCCGTCGATGGGCTGGGGCACGCCCGAGCAGGTCACCGACCCCGAGTACGCGATCAACAAGTTCTACAACGTGCTGCAGGGCGTGCCGGACTGGGAGAAGATCCGGCCAGGTGACGCCGCCCAGGCGGTCGAGCGTTCGGCATTCCCGGACCGCTACCACCAGTGGGAGGCCATGGCCGTCTACCTGGTGGAAAATCTCGGCAACGTCACCGACGCCAGCGGCTGCGGCGAAGGGTCCGGCAACCTGCTGCCGCCCAACCCGAAAGCCGCCAAGGCGATCGAGTTCGCGCTCGGTGAGCGTGGCAAGCCCTACGTGTGGGGCGCGACCGGCCCGGACTCCTACGACTGCTCCGGCCTGATGCTGCGCGCCTACGAGTCCGCGGGCATCACCCTGCCGCGTGTCTCGCGTGACCAGTACAAAGCGGGCGCGATGCTGCCGATCGAGCGCGCCAAGCCGGGGGACCTGGTGTTCTGGGCCTACGACGAGTCGAACCCGGCGACGATCCACCACGTCGCGATGTACCTGGGCGACAACAAGATCGTCGAGGCGCAGCAGAGCGGCGTGCCGGTGCACACCAGGACGATCGATTTCGACGAACCGGAGCTGCTGCCTGTCGCGGTGCGCCCCGGGGTATAACCGACAGCAGAAGGTGCACCCGATGAGCACAGCGAGGCGTGGCTGACGATGGCGAAAATGTTCGGCAAGCGCGGCAAAGGCCGCCGCGACGCGCCACCACCCCCGCCGTTCGACCCGCGCAGCTCGTTCGCGGTCGCGCCGATACCCCGGCCGTCCGGCCCGCCCGCGTCGAGCACCCCGCTGGCCGATCTGTTGAACCGGGGCGGCCCGGGCGTCACCAAGGACTACGTGGTGTTGCCGCGGTCGCTGGCGGAACAGATGCCGTTGCCGTGGCAGCAGCACGCGGCGCACGTCCTGGCGGAGTTCTACCAGACCCACCAGCACCTGAACTGGCCGCAGTACCGCGTCCTCCCGTCGCGCGAGGAGCGGCTGGTGGACCTGGACGAGGAGCAGCTTGCCGAGGTCGGCTACGTGGTGGAGATGGACAACACCGGCGAGCTGGTCTACCGCGAGCGCACCGGCCGGAAGGTGGAGAACCCCGAGCAGAAGAAGGTCCTGGTGACCTGCCTGGACCCGGTCGTACCCCGGCGCGACCCCGGCGCACCGAAGCCCGAGACGACGGCGGTGCCGATGAACGTCGGGCCCGAGCCCAAGTGGGACGTGGTGCCGAACAAGGCGCACCAGGAGCTGCCGCCGTCGTTCGCTCCGGGAACCCAGCCGGACGACACGCCCACCCCGCCGCGCGGAATCTCGATGCCATCGGCGCAGCAGCCGTCGTCGAGCGAGAACAGCGGCCCACTCCCGGCCCAGAACGGCACCGGTCCGCAGGAGTTCGGCCCCACCGGCGAGCCCATCGAGCGCCCGTACCGACCCGATCGGTGACCACGCGCTGTTGATGGACCGGCACCGTGCGGCCACCATGGATAGGGTGGTCGACAGGCAGGCCGGACGAGGAGCGCGCATGAGCACCGACGACCCAGATCCCGACAAAGGCTGGTACTTCAACACCCGCACCGGCCAGGTGGAACACCTCAAACGGTCCCGCTCGATCGATCTGCTCGGCCCCTACCCGGACGAGGCGACCGCGCGTCGTGCGCTGGAGATCGCCCGTAAGCGCACCGAGGAGGCCGATCGGGCCGACCGGGAGTGGGACGGCGACTAGTGCCCGGTACGGACTTCTCGGCCATCCGCGAGGAGTTCGACCTGCCCACCGACTTCCCCGCCGCGGCGCTGAGTGAGGCCGACGAAGCCCGGAGAAGCCCCCAGCAACCGGGTGGGCTGACCGATGCCACCGATCTGCCGCTGGTGACGATCGACCCGCCGGGCGCCAGGGATCTGGACCAGGCACTGGCCGTCGAACGACGCCGGGGCGGTTTCCGCGTGTATTACGCGATCGCCGACCTGGCCGCGTTCGTCCGCCCGGAGGGGGCGCTCGACCGCGAAGCCGGAAATCGCGGCCAGACCGTGTACCTGCCGGACGGCGCGGTCCCGCTGCACCCACCGACGCTCTCCGAATCGGCCGCCAGCCTCTTGCCTGGTCAGCACCGGCGGGCCGTGCTGTGGACGATCGACACCGACAGCCACGGCGAACCGGTCGGCGTCGACGTCCGCCGCGCACTGGTCCGCTCCACCGCCCAATTCGACTACGCATCCGTCGAGCGGAGCTTCGCCACCGGAACGGCTCCCGAACCCGTGCAGGCTCTCGCGGAACTCGGCCCGTTGCGGCGCGAGCTGGCTGTGCAGCGAGGCGCCATCGAACTGCAGTTGCCGGAGCAGGAGGTCGTCCCGGACGGCGACGGAAGCTGGGCCATCACGCTGCGCCCGCGTGGGGACGTCGACGCGTGGAACGCGGAAATCTCCCTGATGACCGGCATGTGTGCGGCCCAGATCATGCTGGAAGCACGGGTCGGGATCCTCCGCACGCTGCCGGACGCCGAGCCGCAAGCCATCCGTTGGCTGCAACGGTCGGCGAAAGCGCTCGGCATCGGGTGGCCGGACGGTGCGGACACGGCCAAGGTGCTGGCCGGCCTGGACCCGGACCGGCCGGAATCCCTTGCGCTGTTCTCCGACACCACGCGGCTGCTGCGCGGCGCCGGCTACACCGCGTTCGACGGCGAGCCGCCCGAAGTGGGCAGTCATGCCGGCATCGGCGGCCCGTACGCCCACGTCACCGCGCCCATCCGGCGGCTGGTGGATCGCTACGCCACGGAAGTCTGCCTCGCGGTGACGGCCGGTCGCGACGTGCCCGAGTGGGTCAGGGCCGCGCTGACTCGCCTGCCGGGTGTGATGTCCGCATCGGACACGCTGTCCGGCCGGGTCGAACGCGCCTGCATCGACCTCGCGGAGGTCTGGCTGCTCGCGCCACGCGTGGGCGAGACGTTCGAAGCCGTGGTGCTGCGCGTCGACGGCAACCACGACGGCGACAACGACGACGAGGCACGCACAGGCAAGGCCGAGATCCTCATCGACGACCCGCCCGTGCTGGCGAAATGTCCCGCAACGGGCATGACGGAGGGGCAGCGGGTTACCGTGCGGTTGATCAGTGTCGACGCGGACCGACGCACGGTGAGTTTCGAAAGGGCATGATGCGGATGATCGACGACCTGGGTGAGGAAGTACCGCTGCGCGCCCAGCCGGAACGCGTGGTCTCCCTGGTGCCCTGCCTGACCGAGGCGTTGGAAGCCAGCAAACCAGGGCTGCTGGTCGGCGTTACCGACTACTGCACCCACCCGGCCGATCTGGACGCGGAACGGGTGGGCGGCTCGAAGTACCCCGACATCGAGCGCGTGCGCGCGATCAGACCGGACTTGGTGTTGTGCAATTCGGAGGAGAACCGGCCCGAGGACGTCGAACGCCTGCGCGCGGACGGCATTCCGGTGTGGGTGATGGAAGCTCCCGCCACGGTTCCCGCGGCCCTCGGGTCACTGCGCCGACTGCTCACCCAGGCGTTCGAGCTGAGCGAGCCCGAGTGGTTGTGCCGCGCCGAGGAATTGTGGGCCCCGGTCGCGCCGGTCGAACGCACGGTGGTCGTGCCGGTGTGGCGCAAGCCGTGGGTGGTGCTCGGCAGGGACACCTTCGGCGGCGATGTGCTGCGCAGGCTCGGCTACACCCACGTCTACGCCGATCATCGCGAGCGCTACCCCCGCCCGAAGATCGACGAGCTGCGCGGGCTCTTCCAGGCCGGTGAGGCGAGCATGCTCGTGTTGCCCGACGAGCCGTGGAAGTTCACCGAGGACGACGGTCCGGATGCGTTCCCCGGGGTGCCGTACGCGCTGGTCAGTGGCAGGCATCTCACCTGGTACGGGCCTTCCCTGGTGGAGGCACACGACGCTCTGTCGGAGTCGTTGCGCGCAGTCGTGCGTGGGTGACCGAACACCTGATGTGACGCTGGTCCCATGGTGGGTGCGCGGGTGGTGAAGCGGTGTCACGCTGAACAGGCACAAACCCCCGCGACGACGCGGCGGACGCCGGTCGACCACCAGGTGGCGGCCAGGCGATGAAGCGGCGTCGGCGCATCAACGGTCACGACCCGGGGACCCCGAACGGGCCTCGAGGAAGGACGGTCGCAATGCCCGCGAACACTGTCACGACGCCGAGCCGGGCCGAAGAACCCGCGCCATACGGCACTGGATCCGCTGCGGCGACACCCAGCAAGCCGCCGAAGCGAGTCCGCATTCATCACCTGCGCGAGATGAAGGATCGCGGCGAGCCATGGCCGATGCTGACCGCGTACGACATGTACACCGCCGAGTTGTTCGACGAGGCGGGTATCCCGGTCCTACTGGTCGGTGACTCGGCCGCGAACAACGTCTTCGGTCACGCCACCTCGCTGCCGGTCACGGTGGACGACATGATTCCGCTGGTCCGGGCGGTCAGCGGCGCCGTCAAGCGTGCGCTGGTGGTCGCCGACTTCCCGTTCGGCTCCTACGAAGCCGGCCCGGAACAGGCCGTCGCCACCGGCGTGCGGTTCATGAAGGAAGGCCTGGCGCACGCGATCAAGCTCGAGGGTGGTCGCGTCATGGCGCCCCAGGTCAAGGCGCTGACCAACGCGGGCATCCCGGTGATGGCGCACATCGGCTTCACGCCGCAGGCGGAGCATGCGCTGGGCGGCTACCGGGTGCAGGGCCGCAACAACACCGGCGACGAACTTCTCGCCGACGCGCTGGCGCTGCAAGAGGCCGGTGCGTTCGCCGTGGTGATGGAGATGGTCACCGCCGAGGTGGCGAAGAAGATCACCCACGAGCTGGAGATCCCCACCATCGGTATCGGTGCGGGCGCGCACTGCGACGCCCAGGTGCTGGTGTGGCAGGACATGGCCGGCCTGCGCCGCGGCAAGGCGCCGCGTTTCGTCAAGCGCTACGCGGACGTCGCCGGCGTGCTCTCCGACGCGGCCAAGGCGTTCGCAGCCGACGTACGCAACGGGGACTTCCCAGGTCCGGAACACGAGTTCCACTGAAGCCCGCGGCCCGGGCCGCTGCGTTTCCCCGAGCGCGGCCCGGGCCCGTGTCCAACTCAGTGGTGCTCGCGCCAGCGATTGGTGATCGGCAGCCGACGGTCGCGGCCGAACGCCTTGAACGTGATCTTGGTGCCCGGCGGGTACTGCCGCCGCTTGTACTCGGCGATGTCCACCATCCGCACCACGCGGTCGATGACGTCCGGGTCGAAGCCTGCCGCGACCAGGTCCGCATAGCCCCGATCGCCCTCGACGTAGTCGTCCAGGATGTCGTCCAGCAGCGCGTAGTCCGGTAGCGAGTCGGTGTCCAGCTGACCGGGCCGCAGTTCGGCCGACGGTGGCTTGGTGATCGAGTTCTCCGGGATCGGCGGGACCTCACCGCGCCGCTCCGCCTCGGCGTTGCGCCAGCGCGCCAGCTGCCAGACATGGGTCTTGAACACGTCCTTGATCGGCGCGAACGCACCCACCGCGTCGCCGTAGATCGTGGAGTAGCCGACGGCGATCTCCGTCTTGTTCCCGGTGGCCAGCACCAAGTGGCCCTCGGAGTTCGACAACGCCATCAGCAGCACGCCGCGCACGCGGGCCTGCACGTTCTCCTCGGCAAGACCTTCCAACCCGAGCTGGTCGACGTAGGTGTGCACCATGTCGGCGATCGGTTGGACGCGGAACGGACACCCCAGCCGCTTGGCGAGTTCCTCGGCATCGGTGCGCGAATGCTCGGAGGAGTACTTCGACGGCATCGACACGCCGTGCACGTTCTCCGGGCCCAGCGCGTCGACCGCCAGCGCGGCGCACACCGCGGAGTCGATCCCCCCGGAGAAGCCGAGGATCACCGACGAGAAGCCGTTCTTGCGCACGTAGTCGCGCAGCCCCAGCACCAGCGCCGACCAGACCTCCGCCTCGTCCGACAGCGGCTGGACCTGCGGATTGGTGATCTTCTCGTACGCCGGCAGCGGCTCGTCCATCAACACCTTCCGCTGGACGTTCACGCCGGCGAACGTTCCGCTGCGGTGGCCGGTGCCCGCAGTCAGCTCGAGATCGGCCACCAGCACCTTGCTGACGAACTGCTCGGCGGTGGCCAGCGCGGTGCCGGATGGGTCGACGATGAACGACCCACCGTCGAACACCAGGTCGTCCTGCCCGCCGACCTGGTTGCAGTACACCAGCGGCGCGCCCGCCTCGGCCGCACGCCTGCCGGCCAGCTCGATGCGCACGTCGTCCTTGTTGCGCTCGTACGGCGACGCGTTCGGCGACACGATCACATCGACGCCCGCCTCACCGAGCGCGGCGATCGGGCCGCCGTCCTGCCACAGGTCCTCACAGATGACCATGCCGATGTCGACGCCGTGGAAGCGCAGCACGGTCAGCTCGTCGCCGGACTTGAACCAGCGCCGCTCGTCGAACACGCCGTAATTGGGCAGGTGGTGCTTGAACTGGCGGGCGACGACCTCGCCGCGCCACAGCGCCCCGGCCGCGTTGCGGGGGCCGTCCTGGTCGTCCAGGTAGCCGACCACGGTCAGCACGTCACCGGTGCCCTCGGCATCGAGCCGGGCAGCTAGGTCGGTCAACGCCTGACGGGCGGCGGACGTGAAGGTCTGCCGCAGGGCAAGGTCCTCGACGGGATAGCCGGTCAAGGCCATCTCGGAACACACGACCACGTGCGCTCCCGCCGCGGCCGCCTGTCGGACGGCGTCGACGATCAGGTCGGCATTACCGGTCAGGTCGCCGACGGTGGGGTTGAGCTGAGCGAGCGCAATTCGCAGTTGAGGCACACGCTCATTCTTTCGCACCGACACCGTTCGGCGCAGTGGCGCGATTCGTGCCGCGCCTCACGTGCGCTTCTTGCGCAGCAGGCCCCGCACCTTCTTCAGCGCTTGCTCGGCGTCGGAGTCGAACGGGTTGTCGTGCACCAGGTACGTCCAGGTCGAGGTCGGCCTGCGCACCCCGGCCGCGGCCACGTCGAGCTCACCGTCGACCACCTTCGCGTCCTGGAACGTCTCCGCCAGCCGCTCCTTCGCGGTCGGGACGATCTTGTAGAACTCGGGGATCGCGGCCCGGTGGAACTCGTCGATCGGCGTCTCCTTGCCCAGCGCGCGGAGGTGGATCGACTCGCGCACGTCGGTGAGGAACGCCAGGTGGTCCGACCACAGCTGGTCGAGGTGGAACAGCAGGACTTCCCGGGCCAGGGTGCGTGCCTTCTCCTCGCCCAGTTTCTCCACGACCTCGTCGTAGTGCTTGCTCGCCTCGGACTCCTCGGACGCCAGGTACTCCGCCGCGACGTCGGTGGTGAGCACCTCCTCGCGGAACTCCAGCAGGTCGTTGCGCTGCCGCTCGATCAACCGCGTGTACCGCCAGGTGTTGCGGTGGATCTCCAGGTTGGCGCCTTCCATCACCCGCTGCGCGTGGTTGAGGTGCCGCTGTGCGGCCGGGTCGGTGATCTCACCCTTCTCGTCCGGTGTCAGGCCCTCCGGCACGTCCGGTGCTCCGGACAGCACCAGATCGTCGTTGAGGCTGGCGAAGAAGATCGACCCGCCCGGGTCACCCTGCCGGCCGGCCCGCCCGCGCAACTGGTCGTCCAACCGTGACGACGGATAGCGGGCGGTCCCGATGACGTACAAGCCGCCGAGTTCGACGACCTCGTCCCGCTCCTCCTCGCTGCCGTTGCTGCCACCCAGTTTGATGTCGGTGCCGCGGCCGGCCATCTGCGTCGAGACCGTGATCGTGCCTGCCTTACCGGCTTCCGCGATGATCTCGGCTTCTTCCGCGTCGTTGCGCGCGTTCAGCACGGTGCACTCCAGCCCGGCCTTGCGCAGCTTCTCCGCCAACTCCTCGGACTCCGCCACGTCCTGGGTGCCCACCAGGATCGGCCTGCCCTCGCCGTGGACCCGCTTGATCTCGTCCACGATCGCGCGCAGTTTGCTCGACGGCGAGTCGAAGATCCGGTCGGGCTCGTCGACCCGGATGTTCGGCGTGTTCGGCGGGATGACCGCGACTTCCAGCTTGTAGAACTCGCGCAGCGTCTCGGCGACCGCGACGGCGGTACCGGTCATCCCGGCCACCGTGGGATAGCTGCCGATGAGCGCCTGCACGGTGATGGAGTCCAGCACTTCGCCGCGGTCCGACGGCGGGAGCTGCTCCTTCACCTCGACGGCCGCCTGCAGCCCGTCCGGCCAGCGCTGCAGTTCCGCCACCCGCCCGCGGGAGGCGTTGATCAGCTGGACCTTGCCGTCGCGCACGATGTAGTCGACGTCGCGGGTGAGCAGCGCGTGTGCGTGCAGCGCCACGTTGACCGCGGCCAGCCGGTCGGAGCCTTCCTCGTACAGGTTGATGCCGCCGAGGGCCTTCTCCACCACGGACGCACCCGCCGGGGTCAGCCACGCGTTGCGGCCGTCCGCGTCGGTCTCGTAGTGCAGCCCGAGCCGCAGCCGCCGCACGATCTTGGCGACTTCCTCGTCCGCCTGACCGGCGTCCACCGAGCCGGCCATCACCAGCGGCACGCGAGCCTCGTCGACCAGCACCGAGTCGGCCTCGTCGACGATGGCGACCTGCGCCTTCGCCATCACCCGCTGCTCGACGTCGGTCACCAGGCGATCGCGCAGCACGTCGAAGCCGATCTCGGACACCGCGCCGTAGGTCACGTCGCTGTGGTAGGCGGCTCGACGCTCCTCGTGGGTGCGCGACGGCTCGACCCAGTCGACGGTCACGCCGAGCAGGTCGAACACCGGCCGCATCCACTCCGCGTCCCGGCGCGCCAGGTAGTCGTTGACGGAGATGACGTGCACCCGCTTGCCCTGCAGGGCGTAGCCGCTGGCCGCCAGCGCACCGACCAGCGTCTTGCCTTCACCGGTGGCCATCTCCACGACGTGCCCGGTCAGCAGCCCCATGACGCCGAGCAGCTGCACGTCGAACGCGCGCTCGCCGAGCGCGCGGCGGCCTGCCTCCCGGCCCAGGGCGCAGACCTCGACGAGCTGCTCGTTGCCGAACGAGTCGGCGTCGCGCAGCTTGCCTGCCCGTGCGGTCAGTTCCTCGTCGGTCAGCTCGCGGAGGTCGTCCTCGCGCTGTTCGATCTGCGGCAGCAGCTTCTCGTACTTGGCCAGCGAGACACTGGCCGGCCGCTCGATTATTCGGCGCAACCGCTGACCGATCCGCTTCGTCACCGGTGTTCGCCCGCGAGCCATCGACCTCTCCGCATCCTTCGACGTGGTTGTGGGTGCCCCTGCGGGCTCCAACGACGCATTCTTGCACCGGGTTCCCGGTCGCGGGTCAACCGCGGACCTTTTGGTGGCAGGATCGTCCCGTGCGATCACGAATCCGCGCGGCCGCATCGATCGTCGCGGCGCTGACCGCGATGAGCCTGGTGGCCTGTACCGATGGCGAGCCGGAGCGGCCGCCGACACAGCCACCGCAGACGCCGAAGCCGCTCGCCGACGGCCCATCGGAACTGGCGGAGTTCTACGGTCAGCGGGTGCGCTGGGGCTCGTGCGACGGCTACGCCTCCTCGGATCTCGGCGAGCAGGCGATGCGGGTGGCGTCGAATCTGCAGTGCACCCGGCTGAAGGTCCCGCTGGACTACGAGGATCCGGACGGACCCACGGTGCAGATCGCCGTGCTGCGCAAGCCTGCGCAGGGTCCGGGCAAGCGGATCGGGTCGCTGTTCATCAATCCGGGCGGCCCTGGCGCGTCCGGAGTGGAGGCCGCCGCCGCGCTGACGTTGTCGCCCACGATGACCAAGCTCGCCACCCGGTTCGACATCGTCGGGTTCGACCCGCGCGGCATCGGGGCCAGCCGCCCGCAGGTGACGTGCTACACCCCGGAGGAACGCGACGCCGACCGGGCCGACGACGGCGAGGTCGACGGATCCAAGTCCGGCGTGGCGGCCGCCGAGCGGGAATCGCGCGATTTCGCCCGCAAGTGTGCGCAGCGCACCGAGCACGGCGCGGAGTTCCTGGAGAACCTGGGGAGCCGGGACGTCGCCCGCGACATGGACGTCATGCGGTCGGCGCTGGGCGACGAGAAGCTGACCTACCTGGGCTATTCGTACGGCACGCGCATCGGCTACACCTACGCCGAGGCCTTCCCGGACAAGGTCAGGGCGATGGTGCTGGACGGAGCGCTCGACCCCGAGCAGGACGCCGTGGAGTCGCTGGTCGAGCAGGGTGTCGGGTTCGGCAAAGCGTTCACCGAGTTCGCGCGGTGGTGCGTCAAGCGGCCGGACTGCGCGCTCGGCCGATCGGCGCCGCTGGCCGTGCGGGCCTACCAGGACCTGGTGCGCCCGCTGATCGAGCGCAAGATCGACCTGGAGGACGGACGCAAGCTCTCCTACGAGGACGCGACCACCGCGACCGTGCAGGCGTTGTACTCGCAGTCGATGTGGGAGGAGCTCAACGCCGGTCTCAACGACCTCGAACGCGGTCGAGGCGAGCGGCTGATGGCGTTGGCCGACCAGTACATGGAGCGCAACTCCGACGGCACCTACTCCAGTACCCAGGACATGCTCGTCGCGGTGCGTTGCGTGGACGATCCGCCGGTGACCAGCCGGGCCGAGCTGACCGAGGCGCAGCGACGGTTCGTCAAAGTCGCGCCGTTCCTCGACCCGGGCACGCCGATCGCGGGCTTTCGTGACGCTTGCGCCTTCTGGCCGGCGAAGTCGACCGGCGAACCACACCTGCCGGACGTGAAAGGCCTCCCACCGGTCCTGGTCATCTCCACCACCGGCGATCCGGCGACGCCGTACCAGGCAGGGGTGCAGTTGGCGAAGGCGCTGAACGGGCGGTTGTTGACCTACGAGGGCAACCAGCACACCGTGTTCGGCCAAGGCGTGCGCTGCGTCGACGACGCGGGCGTGGCCTACCTGATCAACCGCGCCCTTCCGGACGAAGGAACGCGCTGCAAGAGCGGGTAAGCGCGCCGAGCGAGGGCGGGTCCGTGGTGTAGCGGCGGTATGCGGGCTACGCTCGCGCCATGGATCGCCAGCAAGAGTTCGTGCTGCGTACGCTCGAGGAGCGCGACATCCGGTTCGTCCGGCTGTGGTTCACCGACGTACTTGGTTTCCTCAAGTCCGTTGCGGTGGCCCCGGCCGAGCTGGAGGGCGCGTTCAGCGAAGGCATCGGCTTCGACGGATCGGCCATCGAGGGCTTCGCCCGGGTGTACGAGTCGGACATGGTGGCCAAGCCCGACCCGTCGACGTTCCAGGTGCTGCCGTGGGAGACCCCGGACGGCGGCACGTATTCCGCGCGCATGTTCTGCGACATCGCCATGCCGGACGGGTCGCCGTCGTGGGCCGACCCGCGGCACGTGCTGCGCCGACAGCTCGCCAAGGCCAGCGAGGCAGGCTTCACCTGCTACGTCCACCCGGAGATCGAGTTCTTCCTGCTGTCGGACATCACCGACGACGGCACGGAGCCGCAACCTGCGGACAACGGTGGCTACTTCGACCAGGCCTCGCACGCCAAGGCCACCCACTTCCGGCGGCACGCGATCGAGACGCTGGAGGCCATGGGCATCTCGGTGGAGTTCAGCCACCACGAGGTCGCGCCCGGCCAGCAGGAGATCGACCTGCGCTACGCGGACGCGTTGACGATGGCCGACAACGTGATGACCTTCCGCTACGTGATCAAGGAGGTCGCGCTGCGGCAAGGGGTGCGGGCGACGTTCATGCCCAAGCCGTTCACCGACCAGCCGGGCTCGGGCATGCACACCCACGTCAGCCTGTTCGAAGGCGACCGGAACGCGTTCTTCGACCCGGAGGACCCGGACGAGCTGTCCGCCACCGGGAAGGCGTTCGTCGCCGGTCTGCTCACCCACGCCAGGGAGATCTCGGCGGTCACCAACCAGTGGGTGAACTCCTACAAGCGGCTGACCGCCGGCGGGGAGGCTCCGACCACGGTGTCGTGGGGTCGGGCGAACCGGTCCGCGCTGGTGCGAGTGCCGATGTATTCGCCAGGGAAGGCGTCGTCGCGTCGAGTCGAGCTGCGGACTCCGGACTCGGCGTGCAACCCGTACCTGGCGTACTCGGTGATCTTGGCCGCAGGTCTGCGCGGGATCGACAAGGGCTACGAACTGCCACCCGCCGCCGAGGACGACATCTGGCAGTTGACCGAGGCGGAGCGCCGTGCCGCCGGTTACGAGCAGCTTCCGCAGAACCTGGGCGAGGCGCTGGCGGAGATGGACAGGTCCGAGCTGCTGCCGGAGGTACTCGGCGAGCACGTCTACGACTTCTTCCTCCGGAACAAGCGCCAGGAGTGGGACAACTACCGCCGCGAGGTCACCCCGTACGAGTTGCGGACGCTGTTGCCGATGCTGTAGCCGTCCGCGGGCCGGCGGATCGCTGCTGTCCGGTCGGCATGCGGCCGCCGCTCATCCGGCTGGATGGTCACCTGCTCCTCGGTCTGTCACGGCGACCGGCCCGTCATGCGGGCGTGACTGGCCCGTGGTCGCCGACCGCTCGTGGGCTCCGGCCCGCCTGTGGTCACCCGACCGCTCGTGGACTCCGGCCCACCCGCGGTCGCCCACGCTCGTGGCCATCGAGCCGTCTGTGGTCACCCGACCACTCGTGGACTCCGGGCCGCCCGCACCTGTCGACCCGCCCGCCGGTCGCTCTGCATCCAGGCCTCGCAACCGGTTCGCCCGCCCGGAAGTCGCCCAGCCAACCGCGGCTCGGGCGGCGCCAAGATCGACTCCTCCCGGCCAAGATCGGCGCTCAGGCTGCTGACCTGCGGTTTCGCTAAAACCGACCCCCCCTGAAAGTGGGCCTGGAGGGGTGTGTAATCTTCTCTCCAGACGCAAGCGAGCGGCTCGCAAAACCGAGCGAAAGCCCGGTGGCGAGAGCCAGGCAGAGGCTGGTAAGGTAGATAGCCGGATCAGCCGAAGCCACTCGGGACGAGCAGGTTGACACTGCGAAACGGACCGGGTAGCGTAGAGCGTCCGCCCTGAGGCAGACCACTCCCGACGAGAAAATATCGGAGCAGTGGGCTGCGCCCAGGGGAAAACCCGCCGAGTGACTCACTTCAAGTGACGAATTCGGCATGCACAGCGTGTTGTTTGAGAACTCAACAGTGTGTTTGTGAGCTTAGCCAGTTGATTTTTTTTGGAACCCTGTTTGGGTTTCTTTGAGTTTGCGGCCGGCATGCATTTGTTTGTGTGTTGGTTGTTTTGTCAGGATTCATTGTTGGAGAGTTTGATCCTGGCTCAGGACGAACGCTGGCGGCGTGCTTAACACATGCAAGTCGAACGCTGAAGCCTGGTCTTTGACTGGGTGGAGGAGTGGCGAACGGGTGAGTAACACGTGGGTAACCTGTCCCGTACTGTGGGATAAGCCCTGGAAACGGGGTCTAATACCGCATAGGACACTTCATCGCATGGTGGGGTGTGGAAAGGTTTTTCCGGTATGGGG
>NZ_ATYT01000022.1 GCF_000427825.1 Thermocrispum municipale DSM 44069
GGCCTTACCGCCCTCGGCAACCCCGGCCCGGCCGCCCTCGAGGAACTGGGCCTTCCACCGCGACACCGACTGCTCCGAGACCTTGTTCCGCCGAGCGGCCTCGGCGATCGTCATCTCCCCGGACAGCACGCTCAGCACGATCCGGATCTTGTCCTCCACCGGGAACACCGGGGGACGGCTCATCGTCATACCTCCTGCTCAGGAACCTACATAACCCCTGAGCCACAAAGTCTGACGCGCGACAGACGCGGTAGCGGGATAACACAGTTGTGCCCCGCAAGTTGCGGGCCGGCGCGTCACCCGCAGGCAACTCCGTCCGGATGGATTGGCCGGAGATCTCTGTCGGTTGCTCACAACGCTCGTTACGCTCCGGCCAGGAGGTGGCGACGGTGCTCCTGGGCCTGGCCAAGTCACTGACGAGCAAGGCGGTAATCACGGCGCGCAGCGTGCACGTGATCAGGCAATCGGGCTTGATGGGACGCCCGGACGAGGGCATCCGGTCGTTGCTGACGATGCACAAGGTCGGTCCGTTCGCCGGGACGCTGGCGGTCGGTGCGCGTAAGGATCCGCATGCCGTGGCGTTGGTCGACGAGGCGGGGGAACTGACCTACGCCGAGCTGGACCAGCGGTCGAACGCGCTGGCGCGGGCGTGGGCCGAGCGGGGCGTCGGGCCGGGCACGGTGATCGGTGCGCTGTGCCGGGACCATCGCGGGCTGGTCACGGCGATGGGCGCTTCCGGCAAGGTCGGCGCGAAGTTGCTGCTGCTCAACACCGGATTCGGCAAGATGCAGCTGGCCGACGTGATGCGCCGCGAGGGTGCCGTGAAGTTGGTCTACGACCAGGAGTTCACGCAGCTGCTGGAGGCGGTCGACGGCACCGTGGAGCGCTACCTGGCCTGGACCGAGGACGCCGACACGGTTCCCGACGGTGTGCTGAGCGTCGAGCAGCTGATAGCCCGCACGTCCTCGCGGCCGGTCCCCACGCCGCCTCGGCCGGGCAGCTTCATCCTGCTGACCAGCGGGACGACCGGCACGCCGAAGGGTGCGCCGCGCGAGAAGACGTCGCCGATCGCGAGCGCGCAGTTCCTGGACCGCATCCCGTTGCGCCCGAAGCAGGCCATGTTCATGGCCGCGCCCGCATTCCACGGCACCGGGTTGGCGCAGTTGCTGCTCGCGCTCGCACTCGGGCACAAGGTGATCATGCGGCGCCGGTTCGACCCGGAGGCGACGTTGCGCGCCGTCGCCGAGCATCGGTGCCAGGTGCTCGTGGTCGTCCCCACGATGTTGCAGCGCATCCTGGACCTGCCGGAGGAGACGAGGAAGCGCTACGACGCCTCGTCGCTGGAGATCATCTTCTCCGCGGGCTCGGCGATCCCGGTGGACGTGGTGCAGCGGACGATGGACACCTTCGGCGACGTCCTCTACAACCTCTACGGCTCGACCGAGGTCGCCGTCGCCACCGTGGCCACGCCGGAGGAGCTCCGCCGCGATCCGCGCACGGCAGGGAAACCGCCGGTCGGGTGCTCGGTACGGCTGTACGACCACGACGGGAAACCGGTCACCGAGCCCGGCAAGGTCGGCCGCATCTTCGTCGGCAGCAGCCTGTCGTTCTCCGGCTACACCGGGGGAGCGAACAAGGAGGTCATCGACGGACTGCTGTCGACCGGCGACATGGGCTACTTCGACGAGTCCGGCCAGCTGTTCGTGGTCGGCCGGGACGACGACATGATCGTCTCCGGTGGCGAGAACGTGTATCCGCTCGAGGTGGAGGACCTGCTGTCGAGCCGTCCGGACGTACGGGAAGCCGCGGTCGTGGGGGTGGACGACGAGGAGTTCGGTCAACGGCTCAGGGCGTACGTCGTGCTCGCGGACGGCCACACCGGTGACGAGCGGAAAGCCGACGAATTGAAGGCCTACGTGAAAGCGAATCTCGCGCGATACAAGACGCCGCGGGATGTCGTCTTCCTTGCTGAGCTGCCGCGCAACGCCACCGGAAAATTATTGCGCGGAAAACTCGCAGAAAGCTGATTCCGGGTGACATTTCCCGCGGTCGAGGAATCGTTTCCCCGAATTGCGGACAAAGAATTCGGCCCGTGGCTCGTCGTGCCACGGGCCGAACTGCAGGGGGAGTTCGCTACGAGGTCACCAGGCCGGCGGGCGGTGTCGGCTCGCTCGGCTCGGCTGCGCGCCTGCGCGCCCGCAATGCTCGCGCGGCCTGCCCGCGTGGGCGCGGCGGTTCGAGCAGGCGAACCAACGAACCCGCAGGCCGGCCCAAGATTTCTTCCAGCGCTCGCACCGCGGAGATGGAGCGCGCCCGCTCCGGCTGGCGCTTGCCGGACTGCCAGTACGACAGCGCCGTCACGCTGATCGGTATCCCGCGGTTGCGCAGCCGCACCTGAATCCGGTCCAGTCCGAGTCCGCTGGCCTTGATCGCCGCGCGCAGCTCGCGGGAGAACGGCGTGCTCCGATCATCGTCCCCGGCGCTACCACCGGGGGTGGGTGACATGGTCATCAAATCTGCCCTCGCTATTCTCGTCACCGGCCACCGGATCGGCCGCTCGCCCCTTGCGCCGGTCAAGTCCGAATTGCCGGTATTGTCACTGAGAATCCGGTCTTATTCTGTCATAAAAAACTGCGCCGAGGGATGCCGCATACGTCCGAATGGTCTAATACGTTGTTCGGGAATGCGGTGCGAATGCGCGGGCGCCGGATTGTGTGCTCGTGAAATGTTTCACGTACGTGAAAAGGGTGGGAGACGGCGTCAGTTCGAATCGCCGTCGGCGAGCTCGACGACGTTGCGCAGGCTGCCGCGCAGCAGCGCGAGCACGCGATCTCGGTTGCCGGGCCGATGGGCCGCCCAGTCCAGACACAGCTCCTCGGCGAACGACAACCAGGCCCCGATCGCCGCGCGCACCATCGGCGCAGGCCGTTGAATGCCCAGCGTCAGCAACAGCTGGTCGACCATCTGGGTCCGGGTCTCTTGTGCGATGTCGTGCAGCCAATCGCCCGGCGCGGTGCCGCGGAACAGTCCGGTGTACAGCTCGTGCCGTCGCTCGATGAACGACAAGTATCCGTCGGTGACGTCGTCCAGCTCGCTGGGCGAGTCACGACCCGCGGGGAACGCGGCACGAAGCATGCGGCGGCCGGCCGCTCGCACGACCTCCGCGTAGAAGTCCTGCTTGGTGGGGAAGTAGTGGAACAGCAATGTGCGCGAGATACCCGCTTGAGCGGCCACCGCGTCCACGGTGATCTCGTGCAACGGCCGTTCGGTGAGCATCTGCAGGCCGATGCCGATGAGCTGCTTGCGCCGCTCGACCGGGTCGTGCCGCTGGCGGCGCTGCGGCGTTGTCGTGCCCACCAAAGGCCTCCCCACGGTGCTATTGAGCGATGCTCAATAAGACTGTAGCGTGCCAGACATGGACTTCGCACTGTCGCCGCAAGCGGCCGAGCTACGGGACAAAGTCGCCGACTTCATCGCCACCGAGATCGCTCCGGTGGAGGCCGAGTACGCCGAGTCGTTGCGCAAGCTGGACGACCCGTGGGTCGAGCTCCCCGTGATCGAGGAGCTCAAGCGCAAGGCGCGCGACGCCGGGCTGTGGAACTTTTTCCTGCCACCCGCCAAGGCCGACGTCACCGGCTATCCGGGACTGTCCAACGTCGACTACGCGCCGCTGGCCGAGTTGATGGGCCGATACCCGTTCGCGCCCGAGGTGTTCAATTGCAATGCACCGGACACCGGCAACGCCGAGGTGCTGGTCCACTACGGCAGTGACGAACAGCGGGAACGCTGGCTCAAGCCGCTGCTGGAGGGCAAGATCAGGTCGGCGTTCTGCATGACCGAGCCCGCCGTGGCCTCGTCGGACGCGACGAACATGGCGGCCACCGCGGTGCCGGACGGTGACGAGGTGGTGATCAACGGGCGGAAGTGGTTCTCGTCCGGCATCGGCCACCCGAACTGTGCGTTCGTCATCTTCATGGGGCTGACCGACCCGGAGGCGCCGCGGCACGCCCGGCACTCGATGGTCATCGTGCCGCGCGACCACCCCGGCCTGCGGGTCGAGCGCATGCTCAACGTGTTCGGCTACCTGGACCCGCCCTACGGGCACGGCGAAGTGGTGTTCGACAACGTGCGGGTGCCCAAGGAGAACGTGATCGCAGGGCTGGGCCGCGGCTTCGAGATCGCGCAGGGCCGCCTGGGACCGGGCCGGATCCACCACTGCATGCGCACGATCGGCCTGGCGGAGCGCGCGCTGGAAGCGGGCCTGCAGCGCGCGACCGCGCGCACCGCGTTCGGCAAGTCGCTTGCCGACCTGGGTGGTAACCGGGAGCGGATCGCCAAGGCCCGGATCGCCATCAACCAGGCGCGGCTGCACGTGCTGTACACCGCGTGGTTGCTGGACACCAAGGGCGCCAAGGGGGCGCTGTCCGAGTTGTCCCAGATCAAGGCCGCGGTGCCGGTCATGGCCCAGGAGGTCATCGATTTCGCGATCCAGCTGCACGGCGCCGCGGGCGTGACCGACGACTTCCCGCTGGCCTCCGCGGCCGCGTGGGCTCGCGCGCTCCGGCTGGCCGACGGGCCGGACGAGGTGCACCTGGGCGTGGTGTCGAGGCTGGAGCTGGCCCCGTACCGGGAGAAGTCGTGACGGAACGCAAGAACATCCTGATCACCGGTGCCAGTTCGGGCCTCGGTGCGGAGATGGCGCGCCAGTTCGCGGCGAAGGGGCGCAACCTCGCGTTGTGTGCGCGCCGGCTGGACCGGATCGACGAGCTGGCCGAGACGTTGCGCGGCGAGCACCCCGGGATCCAGGTGGTCACCAGGAAACTGGACGTGACCGACAGCGAAGCGGTCTTCACCGTTTTCCGGGAGTTTCGCGACGAGCTCGGCCGGATCGACCGCGTCATCGCCAATGCGGGTCTCGGCAAGGGGCAGCCGCTCGGCACCGGGTACTTCGAGCGCGCCAACAAGCAGACGGTGCAGACCAACGTGGTGGGTTTGCTCGCCCAGTGCGAGGCCGCGATGGAGATCTTCCTCGAGCAGCAGGCCGGACATCTGGTGGTGATCGCCTCCGTGCTGGCTCAGCGCGGCGCACCGCGCACGCTGACCGCGTATGCCGCCAGCAAGGCGTTCGCGGCGTCGTTGGGTGAAGGCATTCGCCTGCACCAGGGCAGCGGGCCGGTGAAGGTGACCACCCTCAAGCCCGGCTACATCGAGTCGGAAATGACCGCGCGGGCGCCGAAGAATCCGCTCATCGTCTCGACGGAGAAAGGCGTGCGGGACATGATCGCCACGATCGAGCGTGAGCCCAAGTCGGCGTTCGTGCCGCGGTGGCCGTGGTCGGTGGTCGCACCGATGCTGCGGATCGCCCCGGACTGGTTGCTGCGAAAGGTGATGTGAGGACGACGTGACGGTGCACGACACTCCCGGGGCGGTGCGTGACGAGGACGCCTTCGACCCGGCAGCGGTTCATGCGTGGCTGAGCGAACGTCTGGACGGATTGTCCGGGCCGCCGACGGTGCAGCAGTTCCCCGGCGGCGCGTCCAATTTGACGTACCAGCTGAACTACCCGGACCGGAAACTGATCCTGCGGCGCCCGCCGCGAGGGCATCGCGCTGCCTCTGCCCACGACATGCGGCGGGAGTTCCAGGTCCAGCAGCGCTTGCGTCCGGTGTTCGAGTTCGTGCCGAAAATGCTGGCGTTCTGCGAGGACGAGAGCGTCATCGGCGCGGAGTTCTACGTCATGGAGAAGCTGGACGGCATCATCCTGCGCCGGGATCTGCCGGAAGGGCTGAATCCGACGCCGGAGCAGACCAGGGCGCTGTGCCTGCAAGCGATCGACCGGTTGATCGAGTTGCATCAGGTCGACGTGGAAGCCGCCGGTCTCGCCGACATCGGCAAGGGGCCGGGCTACGTGCGCAGGCAGATCGACGGATGGTGCCGCCGGTTCGAGCGAGCGCGTACGGACAACGTGCCGGACTGCGCCGAGGTGATGCGCTGGCTGCAGGAGAACCAGCCGGAGGACGTCGGTGCGTGCCTGATCCACAACGACTACCGGTTCGACAACCTGGTTCTCGACGACTCGTTGCAGGTCATCGGCGTGCTGGACTGGGAGATGGCCACCGTCGGCGATCCGTTGATGGAACTGGGCGCCGTGCTGGCCTACTGGACGCAGGCCGACGACGACGAGTTCCTGCAGAGCATGCGCCGCCAGCCGACCCACCTGCCGGGGATGCTGACCCGCGACGAGGTCGTCGAGTACTACGCCGAGCGCACCGGCCGTCAGGAGCAGGTCGCCAAGAACGGGACCTTCTACCGGGTGTACGGGATCTTCCGGCTCGCCGTGATCCTGCAGCAGCTCTACAAGCGCTACGTCGACGGCGGCACGCACAATCCGATCTACGCGAACATGTGGGAGTACGTGGTGTACGCCGACCGTCAGTGCCGTGAACTTATCGCGTCGGACGCGAAGGCTGCCGGCTGATGGGCGCGATCTACCTGGTGCGGCACGGCCAGGCCTCGTTCGGCTCCGACGACTACGACAAGCTGTCCCCGCTGGGCAAGGAGCAAGGCGTCGTCGTGGGGGAGGAGCTGCGGCGACGTGGTCTGGAATTCGCCGTGGTGCGCAGCGGCAGCATGGCGCGGCAACGCGACACCGCGATCGCGGCGGGCTTCCACGCGGACCAGGACGCGCGGTGGAACGAGTACGACTTCGCCGACGTGTTCGCCTACGCCCCCGAGGTGCCCGAGACCAGCGACGAGCGTGGCTACCAGCGGGTGCTGGACGCCTCGCTGCAGGCGTGGGTGGCCGCCGGTCCCGGTGACGGTCGGGCGGCGGAGAGCTGGGACGACTTCACCGCGCGGGTCGACGGCGCCCTGGAGTCCGTGGTGAGCGAGCTGGGCTCCGGCCAGAACGCGCTGGTGTTCACCTCCGGTGGGGTGATCGCGGCGATCACCGGTCGGATCCTCGGTGACCGGCCGGGGTTGTTCTGGCGGCTCAACCGGATGATGGCCAACGCGGCCATCACCAAGATCATCAGTGGTCGGTCCGGGCTGACGTTGGTCGCGCTGAACGAGCACGGGCATTTCGAGGGCGCGCGGAGGCATTTGTTCTCGTTCCGGTAGGAAAAACGCATGGGGTTTCGCGACGCCAAGCTCGTTCCGCTCAACGGCGAGGGGCCCGAGGATGTCGTGGTGGACGCCGACGGCCAGGTCTACACGGGGTTGTCCGACGGCCGCATCCTGCGCGTCAGCCAGGACGGTCGCACGGTCGAGACCATCGCCGAGCTGGATGGGCGGGTCTACGGTCTGGAGTTCTACGGAGAGGACGAGTTGGTGGCGTGCGGGGGACCCCGCGGGCTGCTGGCCGTCTCGATCTCCGACGGCGCTGCGCGCTCGCTGGTCAGCGGCGCGGATCTGCGGGCGTGCAACAACGCGGCGGTGGCGGCCGACGGCACGATCTACTTCAGCGATTCCTCGACGCATTTCGATCCGTCGCAGTGGCGCAGGAGCCTGCTGCACCAGACCGGCACCGGGCGGTTGCTGCGCCGCACACCGGACGGCGAGGTCGAAGAGCTGCTCGGCGGGCTGCATTTCGCCAACGGCGTCGCTCTCGCCCCGGACGAGTCGTTCGTGGTGGTTGCCGAGACGGGGGAGCGGCGGCTCACCCGGTACTGGCTGACCGGTGACGCGGCAGGCACGAGCGATGTGTTCGCCGACAACCTGACCGGCTATCCGGACAACGCCTCGACCGGCTCCGATCAGCTCATCTGGGTTGCGCTGGCCAGCCCGCGAGTGCGCGCGTTCGAAGTGCTGCGGGGCACGCCGAAGGTCGTGCGGGACGTCGTCGGCCGGTTGCCGCAGCGGCTGCGGATCACCTCGACCGTCGCCGCGATCGGGCTGGACACGTCCGGCAAGGTCGTGCGGCAGTACCGAGGGAGGCTCGAGGGCTTCACGGTGCTCAGCGCGGTCCGCGAGCGGGACGGGTGGCTGTACTTCGGCAGCCTGCTCGGTAACCACGTCGTGGTCATGCCGTACCTGGGCTGAGAACTGATCCAGTTCCCGCCCTA
The DNA here is from genome assembly GCF_000427825.1 of Thermocrispum municipale DSM 44069. GTDB lineage: Bacteria > Actinomycetota > Actinomycetes > Mycobacteriales > Pseudonocardiaceae > Thermocrispum > Thermocrispum municipale. The sequence continues at coordinate 8,064 of NZ_ATYT01000022.1, forward strand.
GCCTGTGCGGGGCTTGGAACCCGGGTGCGGGCAGTGGGCTGGTGATCACCTCGGGATCGACAGTGTGTCCCCGCGCGACATGACTGGCCACTGAATCGGGGCCGACACCTTTCCAGGTGCGATGCGTGGGCGGGCTCACGCACGCGCGGTTTGACCGGCCGAGCGCGCCGACCGGAGACTGGCGTCGTGAACCAGACATCGACGTTCGGCCCCACGAAGGCCCAGCAGAATCCCTCGGACAACCAGCTCATTGCCCCGCGCCACGAACCGCTGGCGTACGTGTTGCGCTCGGGGCTGGTGGAGAGCGTGCACTACGGCTCGATGGTCGTGCTCGGGCCCGAGGGCGAGGTGCTCTTCTCTGCAGGGGAGCCGGACGCGGTGATCTATCCCCGGTCGGCGATGAAGCCGGTGCAAGCGGCTGCCATGGTGCGGCTCGGCCTGCGCCTGCCGCCGCACCTGCTGGCGCTGGCCGCCTCCAGCCACTCCGGCGAGGATCAGCACGTCGACGGTGTGCTCCGCATGCTCACCGAGGCCGAACTCAGTGTGGACGACTTGCGCAATCCGGTCGGCCGGCCGCTGGACCCGGAAGTTCGGGACGCGCACCTCGCCGCCGGTGAACCCGCCAGCCGAGTGGTGCAGAACTGCTCGGGCAAGCACGCCGCGATGCTGGCCACGGCCAAACTCAACGGCTGGCCGCTCGCCGGCTACCTCGCCCCCGAACATCCGCTGCAGCGCTCGATCGCGGAAACCGTGACCGACCTGACCGGAGAGAAGCCCGCGCACGTCGCCGTCGACGGTTGCGGGGCACCGCTGTTCGCCGTCACGCTGCGCGGGCTCGCTCGTGCCGCGTCGGCCATCGCCACCGCGCAACCGCCGACCGCCGAGGCCGAGGTGGCCGCAGCGATCCGCCGGCATCCGGAGATGCTCGGCGGCTCGGATCGCGGCGTGACCCGGATGATTCAGCAGGTGCCCGGAGTGATCGCCAAGGACGGCTACGAGGGCGTGCTGGTCGCCGCCTTGCCGGACGGCTCGGCGGTCGCCGTGAAGGTGGCCGACGGTGCGCCACGCCCCCGCGAGCAGCTGACGGCCGCCGGGCTGGCGCTGTGTGGCGTCGATCCGCGCGTGATCAACCCGCTGCTCGGCACCGCCCTGACCGAGACCGACGGCGTGCGCCTGGCCGAATCCCTGGCGGATCGGGTGGTGCGGGCTTAGCCCGGGTGGCTGCCGCGGTCGGTCGACCCGGGCGCTGCCGGGTGCCGCCGCGCTGCGCGAGGGTCGCCGTCGGGCTGCCCGGTCGCGTGGCGCGGACGCTTACTCGGGCGTCCCTGCGGTGCGGCCGACTGCGGGCCTTCCTGGGCGACCTCTGCGGGCCGTCGAGCGCGGGCCTTGCCGGCTCCACCGCGGAGCGGGGGCGTTGCCGGGCAGCTGCCGCGGTCGCGTGGTGCGGGCGTTCATCCGGGCGCCCCCTGCGGGCGGCCTACCCGGACACCTCCCGCAGCCGCTTGGCCGTCTCCTCGGGGCGCACGTCGTTGAGGAACGCGCCCATCAACGTCTCCACGCTGGCCAGGTACTTCAACTTCTCCGCGGCCCGGCGCGGTGAGACCAGCTCGAGGCGCAGGTACGCCAGGTCCCGGTCGATGGCCACGGGTGCCTGCTGCCAGCCGGCCATGTACGGCAGCGGCTTGTCGTAGAGCGCATCGAGCTTGCGCAGCAACCGCGGATACAACGAGGCGAAGTCCTGCCGCTCCACCGCGGTCAGTTCGGTCAGGTCGGCCACCTGCCGGTTCGGGTAGACATGCAGCTCGACCGGCCAGCGAGCGGCCTCCGGCACGAACGCGGTCCAGTGCGTGGTGTGCTCGACGATGCGGATCTCCGCGTCCAGCTCGTTGGCCAGCACCTCGGCGAACAGGTTGCCGCCGGTGCGGTGATAGTGGTTGCGCGCTTGCTCGAGCATCCGCCGCGCCCTGGGCGGCACGAACGGCAACGCGTAGATCTGCCCGTGCGGGTGGTGCAGCGTCACGCCGACCTCGACGCCGCGGTTCTCGAACGGGAAGACCTGTTCGACACCCGGCCTGCCGGACAGCTCGGCGGTGCGGTCGGCCCATGCCGACAGCACCAGCTCCACCCGGTCGTCCGGCAGCGAACTCAGCGCCGCGGTGTGGTCGCTGCTGAAGCAGATCACCTCGCAGTGGCCGCCGGGTGGGGTCAGCGAGGGGAAGCGGTTGTCGAAGACGACCACCTCGTAGTCGTCCGACGGAATCTCGGTGAGCCTGCCGTCGCGTGACGGACACAGCGGGCACTCGTCCGCCGCGGGCAGATGCGTGCGGCCCTGTCGATGGGTCGCCACCACCACGTACTCGTCCTGCAGGACGTCGTGCCGCATCTGGCTCTGCGCGGACAACGGCGGCAGATCACGCTTGTCCGCCGCGGACCGGTCGGTGCCTGGCTCGCGGTCGTAATACGTCAGCTGTCTGCCATCGGCCAGGCGGATCGTGCTCGTGTGCATGCGCAGAACGCTACCCGGCCTCCCGGAACATCACGTGCAGGCCGACGTAGCCGTGCTTGCGGCTGCGAAAAGCGCCGGGCACCGTGCCGATGATGCGGAATCCGAGGGACTGCCACAGGCGCACCGCTGCGGTGTTGGTCTCCACCACCGCATTGAATTGAATTCCCCGGTAGCCGTTGCGATTGGCCCAATCGATCACGTACTCGCCGAGCGCGCGCCCGATTCCTTTGCCGTGCCGGTCCGGGTCGACCATGAACGACGCGCTGGCGATGTGCGAGCCCGGTCCCGGTCGGTTCGGGTACATGGTCGCCGAGCCCACGATCGGTTTGGCCGGGTCGGTGTCGTCGACCGCGACCACGGTGTGCGCGGGCGGTTCGAGCTGCATCCACAGCCGCTCGGCGCTGTCCTTGTCGATGTCCGGGTCGTAGGCGTACGTCTCTTCCGCGGCGACGATGCGCTGGAAGAACGGCCAGATCGACGCCCAGTCGTCCGGCTGAGCTTGCCTGATCTGCATGGTCAAAAGCTTGCCCGCCGGGTTTGCCGGCGGGCAAGCCAATTTGGCCGGATGCTCACTGCGCGGTGGCCAAGATCTCGTCGATGCGGTCGTAGGACTCCTGCATGCCGGATTCCATCCCGGAAGCCAGCACCGCGTCCCGCACCTCGCGCGAGCCGTACTCGCACACCAGGGTCACCGTGGTGCGTCCGCCGTATTCGTCGAACGTCGCGGTGATCACCGCTTCCGGGCTGCCTTCCGCACCGCCGCCGAGCTCGGCGGGCATGTTCAACCACCGCTCGGTGTAGACGGCGCGTCGTGGCGGCTCGATCTCCCGATACGTGCCACCGAAGAGGACCTCCATGCCGTCCGGCCCACGTTGACCGAACCGGTACGAACCGCCCGGGCGCAGATCGATCTCGGTGATGTGGTTCTCGTACTTGCGCGGGCCCCACCAGTTGCGCACGTGCTCCGGCTTGGTGAACGCGTCCCACACCAGCTCGCGCGGGGCGGCGAACTGCCTGCTGATGACGATCTGGGTGTCGGTCGGGGTGGTGATGACCGCGCTGCCTGTCGTGCTGCTCATGACGATTCTCCCTGCTGGAGTCGGTCCAGGTAGTCATCGAGGCGCTGGTAGCTGTCGTCCCAGAACCGCTGGTAGTTACCGACCCAGTGCGAGACCTCACGCAGCGGTGCGGGCTCGAGCCGGCACGGTCGCCATTGGGCGTTGCGGCCGCGGGTGATGAGCCCCGCGCGTTCCAGCACCTTCAGGTGCTTGGAGACCGCGGGGAGGCTCATCTGGAACGGTTCGGCCAGCTCGTTGACCGTGGCCTCACCGTCGGCCAGCCGCGCCAGGATGGCGCGCCGCGTCGGATCGGCCAGGGCCGAGAACACCTTGCTGAGCTGGTCGTCCGCCATAGAAAACCACCTAGTTAATTAACTGATTGGTTTAATGTACGCCTGCGTCGGAGCAGGGTCAACACCGGGAGGGACAAGCGTCAGACCTCGGGCAGCACCTGCGGGTCGAAGCCCATCGCGATCATCATCGCCCGCAGGTGGCCCTCCCATACGTGGTTGATGTCGTTGCGCAGCCAGTTGAAGTGGCCGAACAGCTCGAGCGTGAGGTGGCCCTGCACGGTGACCTGGGCGCCCGCGGTGATCGCGGCGATCTGTGGATCGAGGTGGAGGCCGATCTTGGCCCAGTTCGCGACCAGCTGCGGGTCCAGGTCCGGCGTGTACGTCAACAGGCTGCGCTCGAGGTCGATCGCACCAGCGCTGACCGCGGACGACACGGTGGACAGCGCGACGCCGAGATAGCGCGACGCGGCGGCCTGGGTGATCTCGGGTGGGGCCTGGTAGCCGGGCAACGGCGTGCCGTAGATGAGGGCGAAGTCCGACGGGTTCGCCAGCGCCCATTCACGGAAACCGTTGGCGTACGCGCGCCACCGGCCCACGTGGTCGTCCTCCGGGAGTGCTTGCACCGCCGAACCGACCGCGTCACCCACGGCGTGGTAGGCGTCCACGCACAGCGCGGTGATCAGGTCGTCGATGCCTGCGAAGTACCGGTACAGCGCCGACGGCGTGATGTTCATGTCCCTGGCCACCGCCCGCAGCGACAGGCTGGCCGGGCCGCCCGCAGCCATCTGCTCGCGGGCGTACATCTTGATCTCGTCGATCGTGGCCTGACGGAACCGCTCGCGCCGCGACGGCGCGCGCTGCGAGGCGTTGTTCGCGGCTTCGGCGGATCGCATGACAGGCATCTTTACTCCACTACGAGAACACCGTCAACTTTTCTTGGCGCGTGTTCTTGACGGAGAACAAGTTGGTTGACTACTCTCTCCGGCGAGAACAGTGTTCTCTACTCAGACCAGTGTACAGGGATTCCTGAGTTGCAGGGGGAGGGAATCCGTGGAGGCGGGGCCGCTTCTGGGGGTGGGGCCCCGCCTCCAGCACTGGTACAACGAATAGGGCGGCGCGGTGGGGGACGGCGTGCGGTGCCCGGCGAAGGTGCCGTGCGCGGCTGGAGGGTCGGAGGTGCCAGATGGATCCCCACGATTCGGTGATCCCGTTGCACACGCTGGAAGGCGTGCGCGGCGCCGAGACTTCGACGCATCACTACCGCACCGAGGACGGCCTGGATCTGAGCCTGCTGAGGTTCTGCCGCGAGCCGAGTGACGACGTGGTGCTGGTGGTCTCCGGGCTGACCACGTCGAGCGACATGTACATCATGCCGGAGCACCGCAATCTGGTGAGCTTCCTGCTGGACAACGGGTTCACCGACGTGTGGACGGTGGACGTGCGGTTCAGCAACCGGCATTCCTACAACGTCTCCGGCAGGCGGGACACCCTGGACGAGGTGGCCCGCTACGACTTCGCGCCTGCACTGGACGTCATCGAGCGCGAGACCGGGGTGGACGGGGTGCACGTCATCAGCCACTGCCTCGGCTCGGTGGCGATCATGATGGCGGTGTTCGGCCAGGTGAAGGGCGTGGCGGGCCGCGTGCGCAGCATCATTGCCAACAGTGTCGGTCTGACCCCGCGCGTGCCGCTGTGGTCACAGATCAAGCTTGCCGTGGCTCCGGTGATCCTCGAGGACGTGCTGCGGCTGCACAGCATCGGCCCGAAGTGGGGGGAGCGGCCGGTGTGGTCGCGCGAAGGGCTCATCGCCCGGATCACCGAACTGTTCCACCCGGAGTGCGACGAGCGGGCCTGCCACATGCTCAGCCTGATGTGGGGCAGCGGACGGCCTGCCCTGTACGAGCACGAGAACCTGCATCCGGTGACGCACGACCGCAGCGGCGATCTCTACGGCCCGACCGGGTTCGCCTATTACCGTCACGTGGCGAAGATGCTGCGCGCCGGCCAAGCGGTCACCTACAACCGGCGCCGTCACCCGGAGCTGCCGGCGGAGTACCTGTCCGCGGCGGCCGAGGTCCGCACACCGGTGCTGCTGACCACCGGCACGGAGAACCGGGTCTTCGTCGATTCCAACCAGGTGTGTTACGAGCGTTTGGAAGCCGTCGCGCCGGGCAGGCACGAACTCGAGGTGTTCGACGGCTATGGTCACCAGGACGTCTTCATGGGGCAGCACGTCGCACGGGACGTCTTTCCTCGAATGCTGGATTTCCTGAAACGTCAGGCGGGCTAAGTGCGAGATCGGTCGGTCGGGCACCGCGCGTTCTCGCATGCCGAGCTGTCCTGGCTGGCCTACGACTGGGAACGGGTCGGCGATCCGGACGTCGCGCCGCGGTGGCCGTTCAAGGTGTTCCTGCCGCGTAGTACCGAGGACGTCGTGCGGGCCGTGCGGGAAGCCGCTGCCGCGGGCGAGAAGCTGATCGTGCGCGGCAGCGGCCACTCCAGCAACCGGCTGGTGACCGGGGAGGGCGGCACGGTGCTGCTCACCGAGCTGATGGATCGGGTCGAGGTGGACGAACGCGCCAGCACCTGCACGATGCAAGCCGGAGCGCGGCTGCTCGACGTCGATCAGCGGTTGGCTCGGCACGGCTTCGGGCTCAAGGTGGTCGGTGACCACGGCGACATCACGGCGGGTGGGTTCGCCTCGGTCGGCGGGATCAGCCCGGCCTCGCACCGTTTCGGGCTGTTCGTCGACACGGTGACGCAGCTGGAGTACGTAGACCACGCCGGGAAGGTCCATCGGTGCGGTCCCGGCGACGAGGCGTTTCGGCGTGTGCTCGCCGGGCTGGGCCGCTACGGCGTCATCACCGAGCTGACCGTCGAGCTGCAGCGGATCGACAAGCAGCGCACGGTGCTGCGCAACGACCGGGTGCTCACCGGCACGTTTGCCGACTTCCTTGCCCGGGCCGAGGAGCTGGTGTGCAACCCGGATCCGGCGCTGTACGCCCGTGCGTTCTGGGTCGATCTCGGAAAAGCGGGGTACGGGCAGATCTCGCGGTACCACCTCGCGCGGAAGCGGCCGGACCGCGTGCTGCGGAGCCGTCTGGCCGCGGGGTATCAGCGTCTGATCGGCGCGGCCGTGACGAACCTGCCACCGGCGGCGGGAGCGATCGCCAAGTACGCGGGGGTCGCGGCGATGGTGTTGCCGCCGATCTACCCGACGGTCGAGCGGGTGGAGCGGTTCGCCGACGATCTCGCCGACGCCACGGTCGGCGGTCCGACGCGCATGTTCATCGCGATCGCTCCGGCCGAGGCGGCGGCCGACGTTGCCCGCGGCATGCTCGAGGCCTGCGGTGCAGCGCGGGAGGCGGGGGCAGTGGGTCCCGTGGCGCTGTATCTGAAGCCGATCAGGTCCCCGTACCTCAGCGGTGATCGAGATGACGTGCGACATGCGGAGATCACGGTGACGGCGACGGTGGACCCGGCCACAATGACCGAAAGCGTTCTGTCCACCGTGGTCGAGCGGATCGACGACGTCGCCCTGGCGCACCGGGCCTTCCGGTACCTGCACACCCGCACCAGTGAGGATCCGCAACGCCGCAGATGGTTGGATCCGAACGCGCGTTATGGCAGTGACGAGGAAGGCGCGGAGGCGCGATGGTGGGCTTGACCTTCCGTGAGCGGATGTCGGGGCCGTTCGTGCTCGGTACGTCCGACGCGGCCGATGCGGTGGAGCGCGGCAGGCGCGCCGGCTGGGTGATGACGTTGCACGCCACCGTGCGCGTCACGGACATCGATACGTTCGTTCACTCAGCCAATCCGCGTGCGGAGATGTCCGGGTCGGTGACGATGCCCGGGGTCGCCGAGCCGGTTCCGTTCACCGGTGGCGTGTTCGAGCTGTTCCCGTCCGACGGCGAGGCGCTGATGCGCTATTACGTCCCGTTGGACGAGGCCTTCGGTGAGCGCGGCCGGTTCCACCTTGCCGGGGTCAAGTGCTGGCGGGACAAGCCTGTGCTCCACCGGATGTGGTCGGACACCACCCGCCTCGAGGTCACGCTGCACCGCGGGCGGGACGCCGGGGCCGACGTCGTCGGTGCGGGTCAGCTACGCATCGGTTTCGTGGATTTCTTGGCGGCTCTGGTGTCGATGCGGGCGACCGGTGCGCGCACTCCGGCGCAGGTACTCCGGGCGGTGGGCGCTTACGGTTGGCTGTTCGCCCGGAAGCTGAGCGAGGCGTACCTTCCAGGGAACGCACTGCCACGTTGAGGTTGTTCGCTGGGGAGGTAGGAATGCGCAGCGCGGCGCCCGAAGAGCGAGCCGATGTCGTGGTGGTCGGATCCGGCTTCGGAGGCTCGGTGTCGGCGTATCGGCTCGCCGAGGCCGGTCAGGACGTGGTGCTTCTCGAGCGGGGCAGGGCGTACCCGCCGGGCAGCTTCCCGCGGAATCCACGCGAGATGAGCCGTGCGTTCTGGGACCCGACGGAGGGCCTGCAGGGCATGTTCGACGTGTGGACGTTCCGCGGCTTCGACTCGCTGGTCAGCAGCGGGCTCGGCGGCGGATCGCTGATCTACGCGAACGTGATGATCCGCAAGGACGAGCGGTGGTTCGTGTGCGAGGATCCACTGCCGGGCGGCGGCTACGAGACCTGGCCGGTGACGCGCGCCGAGCTCGATCCGCACTACGACGCGGTCGAGCGGATGCTGAACGTCTCGCCATATCCGTTCGAGTCGCCGGCGTACGCGGGGTCGCGCAAGACCCATGCGATGCGGGAGGCGGCCGAGAAGCTCGGGCTGGAGTGGTCGTTGCCTCCGCTCGCGGTGAGTTTCTCCGCGGCGCCCGGGCAGCAGCCCGCGATCGGCTTGCCGCTGGTCGACCCACCGTACGGGAATTTGCACGGCGTCCAGCGCAAGTCGTGCCGGTTGTGCGGTGAGTGCAACATCGGCTGCAACGACGGTGCGAAGAACAGCCTCGACCACACGTATCTGTCCGCGGCGGCCGCGGAAGGCGCGGACATCCGGCCGCGTTGCGAGGTCCGCACGATCGAGGCCTTGGAGGGCGGCGGCTACCGAGTCGGCTACGTCGAACATCTGCCGGAGAACGAAGGGCGGGACGTCGACTGGGAGGACATGCCGCGGCACACCATCGTGTGCCGCCGGCTGGTGCTCGCCGCCGGAACGTACGGGACCACGTTGTTGCTGTTGCGCAACCGGGAGACGCTGCCGGGGCTCAGCGATGCGCTCGGCACGAAGTTCTCCGGCAACGGTGACCTGCTGACGTTCCTGATGCCCGCCGATGACGAGGAGAACGTGCGTCAGTTCGGTGCCTCCGAGGGGCCGGTCATCACCAGCGCGCTGCGGGTCCCGGACGCGGTCGACGAGGGTGTGACGGGGGAGTGCGCGGAGCGCGGCTTCTACATCCAGGACGGTGGCTATCCGGCGTTCGCGGAGTGGATCGCCGAGACGTCCGGGCCGAAGAGCCTGTGGCGGATCGGCGCGTTCCTCGGCAAGTGGCTGCTCACCACGTTGAAGCTGGCGCCGGACAACAGCCTGGGCGCCGAGCTGTCCGACCTGCTCGGAGACGGCACCCTGTCGGCCGGAGCGTTGCCGCTGCTGGGCATGGGCCGCGACGTCCCGGACGGCGTGATGCGGCTGGACGGTGATCGGCTCGACGTGGAGTGGACCTCGGAGACCAGCATGGCTTACTTCGAGCGTATGCGGTCCACGATGCGGCAGATCGCCGACGCACTCGGGACCGGGTTCGTGGACAACCCGATGTGGTTCTTCCGGCGCATCGTCACGGTTCACCCGCTGGGCGGCGCGCCGATCGGCGACCACCCGGGGGAGGCGGTGTGCGACGCGAACGGCGAGGTGTTCGGGCACCCGGGGCTGTACATCGCCGACGGTGCCGCGATGCCGGGGCCGGTCGGTCCGAATCCGTCGCTGACCATCGCGGCGATGGCTGACCGGATGTGCACGCGGATGCTCGAACGCAGCACCGAGCCGGTGTGATCGCTGGTGGGCTCGGGCGGCATCGCCGCCCGAGCCCATCTCGACCCCGCCCGACCTACTCGGCCGGGGTCGGTTGCGCTTTCCGGAACCGCCGTCGCACGCGTTCCTTGCCGCCCTCGACCAGGCTGTACAGCGTCGGCACCAGCACGAGCGTGAGCAGCGTCGACGAGATCAGCCCGCCGATCACCACGATGGCCAGCGACTGGGCGATGAACCCACCGGAGCCGGTCAGGCCGATGGCCATCGGGATCAGCGCGCAGATCGTGGCCACCGCGGTCATCAGGATCGGGCGCAGCCTGCGTCTGCCGCCTGCGATGACCGCCTCGCGCACCGACATGCCCTGCGCCCGGTACTGGTTGATCAAGTCGATCAGCACGATCGCATTGGTCACCACGATGCCGATCAGCATCAGCAACCCGATCATGGCGGGCACACCGAGCGGGGTGTCGGTCAGGCGCAACAACCCGATCGCTCCGGTCGCCGCGAACGGCACCGAGACCAGCAGGATCAGCGGCTGCACGAAGCTGCGGAACGTGGCCACCATGATGATGAACACCAACGCGATGGCGATCAGCATGGCCAGCTGCAGGTCGGCGAACGCGTCCTGCTGCTCGGCGCTGGACCCGCCGATCTGGTAGTCGGTGCCCTCCGGCAGGTCGAGCTCGGCCAGCGTGGTGGTGAGCTCGTCGGTCACCGCGCCGAGGTCGTCGATGTCGGCCGCCGCAGAGATGGTGGCGGCCCGCTCACCCTCCGAGCGGCTGATCTGCGTCGGCCCGTCGACCTCGCGCACGGTGGCGACCTCGGACAGCTCGACCGGGCCCACGGCGGTCGGCAGCTCGAGTTTCTTGACGTCGGAGACCGTGGCAGGCTTCTTCTCCGCCGAGGCCAGGACCAGTTCGAGGTTGCGGCCGTCGATCGTCACCTCGCCCACCGGGCTACCGCGGAACGCTTGCGCCACGTACTGCCCGATGGTGGCCTCGGACAGCCCCAGCTCGGTGGCCTCCTTCTTGCGGACCGAGATCTGCACTCGCGGTGCGGCCTCGCTCAGGTCGGAGGTCACGTCGCGCAGGCCGTCGATCTCTTCCATGACGGATTCGACCTGTTGCGCGGCGTCGGCCAAGGCTTTGCGGTCGGCGCCGGTGACGATGACTTCGACGGCGTTGCCGCCCATCTCCTCGCCGCCGCCTCGCATGCCGACGGTGACGTCACCGACGCCGTTCAGCTCGGCGATCCGTTCACGGAGCTTGTCCTCCACCTCGGGCGTCTCGGCGTCATCGCTGACCGTGACCGAGAACGTGGCCCGGTCGGTGGCCGCGCCCAGCCCGCCGAGCATCGGGTTCCCCGCGCCGATGTTCGCCTGGTAGGACGCGACGTCCTCGGTCTCGTCGAGGACCTTCTCGATCTTCTTGGCGGCCCGGTCGGTGGTGGCCAGGTCCGTGCCCGCGGGCATGGTCATGCTGACCTGAGTGGTGTCCTGACCGGTGGAGTCCAGGAAGTTCGTCTTCAGCCCGGGCAGCAACAGGCCGGTACCGATCAGCACGGCGACGCCGATCAGGATGGTGACCGCCCGGAAACGGGTGGCGAAGCGCAGCACCGGGACGTAGGCGCGCTGCAGGGGAGTGCGCAGCTCGGCCGCTTCGGCTTGTTCCCGCAGCCGCCGCACCTGCTCTTCGTCCTGGTCCTCGGCCTGCTTGGGCCTGCGCATGAACCAGTACGCGAGCACCGGGATGACGGTGAGCGAGACCAGCAGCGACGCCAGCAGCGCCACCGTCACGGTGATCGCGAACGACGAGAACAGTTGGCCGACCAGACCGGTGACGAAGGCAATCGGCAGGAACACCGCGACCGTGGTGAGCGTCGACGATGTCACCGCACCGGCGACTTCGCGCACGCCGTTCAACACCGCACGGTGCTTGGGTTCGCCGTAACTGAGGTGCCGTTTGATGTTCTCCAGCACCACGATCGAGTCGTCCACCACCCGGCCGATCGAGATGGTCAACCCGCCGAGCGTGAGCATGTTGAGCGAGTAGTCACCGATCCACAGCGCGATGAGCGCGATGACCACCGACAGCGGGATCGACACGGCGGTGACCAGCGTCGAACGCAGCGACAGCAGGAAGATCATGATCACCAGCACGGCGAACACCAGGCCGAGGACACCCTCGGTGGTCAGGTCCTCGATGGACCGCTCCACGTAGGGCGACTGGTCGAACACCACGGTGATCGAGGTGTCTTCGCCGATCTGCTCGGCGATGCCGTCGATGCGCTCACGCACCTCGTGCGAGATACCCACCGCGTCGCCGTCGGTGACCATGGTGATCGACAGGCCGAGGCTCGGCTTGCCGTTGGTGCGGGTGATGCTGGTGGCCTCTTCGGGCTCGAGCTTGACCGATGCGACGTCGCCCAGCTTGACCGGCTCCGGTGGCCGGGCCTGGGTGGGTGGCTGCGCTCCCGGCGCCTGCTGACCGGCGTTCGGGCCCTGACCGGCGTTCGGCTGACCCGCTGGGCCCTGTCGGCCCGCGCCCGTCTGCCCACCCGGAGCTTGCTGACCCGCACCCGGTTGCCCGGCGCCCGGCTGAGCAGCCGGGCCTTGCTGCCCGGCGCCCGCCTGCCCGCCGGGCGCTTGCTGACCAGCGCCGGGCGTCGGTTGGCCGGGGGCGCCTGCGCCCGGCCCGGCCCCTTGCCCGGCAGGCTGGAGGTAGAGCCCCTTGATGTCGGCGACGCTGTCCAGCTTCCCGCCGACCTGCACCGTCACTGAGCGGTTGTCCGCCGTCAGGCTGCCCGCAGGCACCACGACCCCGTTCGCCTGGAGAGCCTGCACGATCGCGGTGGGGCTGATTCCCCGTTCCGCCAGCTCGTCCGCGTCCGGCTTGATCACCACGCGGTCCTCCCGCGCACCGGTGATCGCCACGTCCGCGACGTCCGGGATCGCTTCGAGCTCGGGAACGGCGATCCGTTCGAGCTTGTCGGCGAGTTGTCGCTGACCGTCGCCGTTGCTGACCGCGAGCACCAGCACCGGAATGTCGTCGGTGCTGCCCGCGATCACCTGCGGTTCGACGTCCTCGGGGAGCTCGTTCTCCACCTCCGACACCGCGGACTTGATGTCGTCGACCAGGTCGTCGGCTTCGTTGCCGTAGTCGAAGGCGACGCGCACCGTGGAGACGTTCTCCGCCGAGATCGACGTGATCTCCTCGACCGAGTCGAGGGTGCGCAATTGGTTCTCGATCGGCTCGGTGACCTGATCCTCGACCGTCTCCGGCGGCGCACCGGGGTAGGGCGTGACCACCGAGACCATCGGCAGACTCAACGAGGGGAACAGCTGCTGTTTCAACTGCGGGATGGCGAACACGCCGACAGCGCTGATCACCAGCGAGATCAGGATGACCAACGCGCGGTTGGCAAGGCTGAGCCTGGTCAACCCGGTCATGGCGGTACCCCTTCGGTGCGAACAGAACGCGCTTCGATTTGGGCGATGCTAACATTTCGCCTCAGGCAAACTTTTCGTGTGCCACAAAGTTCTCGGCGAGGAGGATGTCGTGCCGGGGTCGGACGAGCGCGGGCGGTTGGTGTCCAGCCTGGCGTGCCTGCAGCGCGATCTCGCCCGCGCGCTGATCCCGGATCAGGAACCGCCGTTCGTCAACTCGACGCTCACCATGCAGCAGCTCCGGCTGGTGGTGAACCTGGCGCTGGACGGGCCGGCGTCCAGTCATGAACTGGCGGCGAAGTTGCGGGTGGCGATGGGCACGCTCACCGGCATCGTCGATCGGCTGGTGGCGCAGGGGCTGGTGGAACGCCGGGAGGATCCGAACGATCGCCGGATCCGCCGGGTGGCGTTGACCGAGGAGGGTCAGGCGGAGGTGGATCGCATGCTCGACGCGGGCGCGACGCAGTTCCGCCGAGTGTTGGAACGAGTGGACACCGACACGCTGCGCCAATTCGAAGAGGTCATGCACGCCCTCATCGATGCCGCGAAACAGCTGCGCGGCGAATAGGGTGTGCGCGTCCGACGGCGCGAGAGGTGCGGGCGGGTCAGCACCGAGGTGCGGCTGCGACGAGAGAGGTCCGCGCCGAGACCCACCGCTGCGCGACGGCTGGCGCTCAGCCCAACACCGAGGCCCACCGTTGTGCGACGGAGGCGAGGTACGCCGGGTCGCTCACCGCAACTTTGGCGAACTCGTCGCGCCGCTCGAACGGGATGCACGCGTCGATGACCGCGCGGCTGTTGAACGGCGGCTGTCCCTTCGGCAGCATCGGATCGAGCTTGCTGCCCCACGTGCGGGTGTTGATCTCGATGTCCGTCGCCGGGTCCGAGCGGGTGGACATCGCCCACACGACCTCGCCGAGGTCCTTGGGGTCGATGTCGTCGTCGACCACCACGACGTAGCGGTTCATGTAGGCCGCGGTCGGGATGTGTCCCGCGAGCTGTCCGACCTGGCGGGCGTGCCCGGCGTACTGCTGGGAGATCGACACGACGATGAACAGTCGGCCACCCCCGGTTTCGTGCGCCCAGGCACCCTTGATGCCGCGCACGCCGAGCCCGACGAGCTGATCTTCGATCATGGCCGACTTCAGCGCGGTGCGCATGTACGAGTAGTCGTGCGGCGGTTTCCCGGGTGACGCGTGCTCCTGCCGAGGCCGCTTCGATGGCCGCGGTGACGCCCGCGACGCCCGCGCCGACGATGAGGACATCGACCGAGGTTCGGCGGATGGGGCTGGTGTTCACCGGGGGCTCCCACGCGGGGCGTCAGTTATCGAGGGTGACGTACTGTACTAGTTTACTTAAGATTAGTCTTTGATGGAAGTCGAGAAGTCTTCCGTGGAGGACGCTCGCCGGGTCGGGAGGTCGTCATGAGGCTGGACATGCCCTGGGGCACGCTGTCGGCCGTCGACGAGGGGCGGGGCCCGGTCGTGGTGCTGCTGCATTCGTTGGCGATGAGCGGCGAGATGTGGCGGCCGCTGATCGATCGGATGCGCGACGACTTCCGCGTCATCGCTCCGGATGCGCGCGGGCACGGGCAGTCGACGTGGGACGGCGAGCCGTTCACCGTTGTTGATCTGGCGGAGGACATCGCGGCGCTGATCACCTCCCTCGATGTCGCCCCGGTGTCGGTGCTCGGTCTGTCGATGGGTGGGTCCACCGCGATCGCGCTGGCGACCCGGCGTCCCGAGCTGGTCGATCGGCTGGTGCTGGCCGACACCACGGCCTGCTACGGGCCGGACAGGGAACAGGCGTGGCGGGACCGTGCCCGCGTTGCGGTCGGCATGCCGCGCGAGGAGCAACTGCCGTTTCAGCACGATCGGTGGTTCTCGCCGGGGTTCGTCGCCGCGCACCCGGAGGAGGTCCGGCGGGTCGAGAAGATCTTCCTGCGGACGGAGTCCCGGGCCCATGCCGCCGCGTGCCATGCGCTGGGTGCGTTCGACGACACCGAGCGGCTCGCGACGATCACGTGCCCGACGTTGATCGTGGTGGGGGAGGACGACTATGCGACGCCACCGTCGATGGCCGAGGCCTTGCACGCCGGGATCGCCGGCTCCCGGCTGGAGATCGTCGCGGGCGCGCGGCATTTGAGCTTGCTCGAGGACAGCCGGTCGTGGCCGGTGGTGCTGGAGCATCTCCGGGGCGACGGCAGGTAGTGGCCGTGGCCGGCAAGGTTCCTGCCGTCGCGTCGGCGGTTCGGGTCATCGAGCGGCTGGCGGCCGAATGGCCGGATGCGGTGACACCACGGCAGCTGGTGGACGAGCTGCAGTTGAACCGAAGCACCTGCTACAACATCCTGTCGACGTTGCAGAGCGCCGGCTGGGTGCGGTCGTTGTCCGATCGGGGTGGGTGGACCCTCGGGCCACGGTTGCTGACGCTGACCGGGGTCAGCCGGGCCGTGGCGTTGCGGGTGATGCAGGACGAGATCGAGGACCTCAGCAGGCGTCTGGGATTCGTGGTGTTCATCGCCGAACGCGACGGTTCGGGCGGATACGTCGTGGTCGCGAAGGCCGAACGGCGGCCCGGGGTCCGGGTGACGGTCAGTGTCGGAGAGTACTTCGAGTTCTCCGCGCCGGCGTTGATGAATGCGTTCCACGCGTGGTCTGCCGAGGAGGAGTTCGACCGCGCGGTCGAGCGGCACCAGATCAAGCAGTTCACGCCGAACACCCTGGTCGACCTGGCGGATCTGCACACCGAGTTGAAGGCCACCCGGCAGCGGGGGTACAGCATCAGCCTCCAGCAGTTCGACGTCGCCCAGGGCGGCGTCGCCGCGCCGATCTTCGACCGGCACGGACAGGTCTCATGTGTGATCACGACGTTGGCGTTCGCTTCCGAGCTGCACGAGGGCAATGTGGCCGAGATCGGGGAGCGGGTCGCCGCGTGCGCCGCGCGGATCACGCAGCACTTGGGCGGTCGGCCCGGCACTCGGTAGCGCGACCTGTTGTGCCGGCACCGAACGGGTCACGGGGCCGCCGGATCGTGCCACGCCTTGGCGCGCCGCCAGGTCCGGCCGGATAAACTTGGGGCGTGCGGGTACCGCACACCGGCCTCCGTAGCTCAGCTGGATAGAGCAAGAGCCTTCTAATCTCTAGGTCGCAGGTTCGAGTCCTGCCGGGGGCGCAGAAGACCAGGTGGAACGCACGTGGGCCGATCTCCGAGGAGATCGGCCCACGCTTTACCCCCATCTTTGCCCTCGTCACTCGGGCGCGATGACGTCGAGCGCTGCCGCCGCCGCTCCCCCGACCACTCCGCGGTTCATGTAGACGTCCTGGGTCATGCTCACCTGGGCGTGGCCGAGGTAGTCGGCGATCTGTCGTGCGGTCAGCCCGGCCTCATCGAGGTGGGTGGCGACCAGGTGGCGGAAGGCGTGCGGGTGCAGCCCCTCCCAGGGGGTGCCCTTGACCGCCATCCGGAGCTGCTTGCGGGTGTTGTCCGGATCGCGCAGCGTGCCCGTGGTCGAGGGGAACACCCACGAGCTGGTGCCGGCCGCCGCCCGGTGGCGCAGGACCTCCCCCGCCCAGGCCGGGAGCTTCAGGGTGCGCATCCCGGCGGTGGACTTGGTGTGCGGCTGCACGATCAGCCCGCTGCCCGGCACGCGGATCACCGTGCCCTCGATGCGGATCGTGCCGGCGTCGAGGTCAACCCGGCTCCAGTCCAACGCCAGCAGCTCGCCGATCCGGCAGCCGGTCGCGGCCAGCAGGTCGACGAGGTCGACCAGGTCGTGCTGCCGCTCGGGAGGCAGGGAGCGCAGGTGCTCGCGGAGCTTGGGCAGCTCCTCGGCCGACAGCACCGGCCCGGCCTTCTGCCCGGGGGCCTTCTTGCCGCCGGCGGTGAGCCCCGGGACGTTGCGGATCGGGTTGCTCTTGATGGCCTCGTGCCGAAGCGCCAGGTCGAAGATCCCCGTGAGCACCACCCGGGCGTGCTTGGCGCTGCCCAGCCCCGTGTTGTCCCGGATCGCCCGCAGCACCCGATCCGCGATCCCCACGGTGACCTCACCGACTTGGAGATTGCCGACCGCCGAGGCCAGATCCCGTTCCCACGCCTGACGGTAGGTCTCCTTGGTGCGCAGTGCCTTGTCTGACTCCTGAAGATCCCGCAGCCACAGCGCCGCCACCGCCGCGACCTTCGACCGGCTGGTGATCTCCTCACTGCTACCAGCCCGGGTACGGTCCCGCAGGGCCTCCTTGAGCCTGTTCTCCGCGTCGGCCTTGCTCCTGCCGATCCGCTCGACTGGGCGTGTCACCCCGTCGTAGTCGCGGTAGTTGGTGCGAGCCCGGACCCGCCTGGGGCCCAGCTTGTACACCCGGATCTTGCCGTGCGTGCCGAGCGGCAGCGGTGGCCGAGGCATCAGCGCACCTCCTTCGGCTCCGGTGGTAGGGCGGCGTCCAGGTAGAGCCGGCCCTGCTCGGTGGCGCCGCGGTTGGGGTAGATGTCGCTGACCCGGTGCACGGTGAGCACCTGGGCCAGCACGGCAGCGGCGTGGGTGAGTTCGGTCGGGGTGCCCATGAGCCGGATCTGCATCAGGCCACCGCCTTCTTGACCTGCTCGGCCACCCACTGCATGACGTCCTCAGGGCGGTACCGCACGTACTTGCCCATCCGGCAGCCGGGTGGCCCGTAGCCTTTGGTGCGCCATTGGTAGAGGGTGTTGACGGGGATGCCGAGGATGTCCGAGAGGTCCTCGACGCTAAGCAGCTTGGGCATGGTCGTTGTCCTTTCGGTGTTTGAGTGCTCGGTGTTGGCGGATGCGGGTGGCGATGGCGGCGGCTAGCTCGCGTTCGGCTTCGTTGGTGTAGCCGACACCGTCGAAGCGCCAGTCGTTGATGACGAGGACGTCGTTGGGGTCGAGTTCGGCGGCTGCGAGGTTGGTGGCCAGTCGCCAGGTTCGGCGGG
>NZ_ATYT01000023.1 GCF_000427825.1 Thermocrispum municipale DSM 44069
GAGCTGCTCCACATCCGCACCCGGCGTCGCTCACCCGGCCAGAACGGCGTGCGGGAACGGGCATTCGGATCGCTGAAGTACGAGCACCTCTACCGGATGGAGATCGACGACGGGCAGACCCTCGCCGCCGAGGCCGAGCGCTACCGGCACGTGTTCAACCACATCCGCCCCCACGAGGCACTCGGCATGCAACGACCGATCGAGATCCACCAGCAAGATCAACAAGCACAACTTTCATCCAAGAAAACTGAGCCAGATTCTTGACGCGGGACATTGGCGATCGAGGTGAGGCGTTCGCGGGCGAAACGCGTCGCGAGGGTCGCGAGGTGGGTATGCACCCGCGCGGTGGCATTGAGTTGCGTGTAGGTCTCGTCCAGTACCGCGCGGATGGTCTCCGGGCCGAAGATCCCCTGAAACTGGGGTTGCAGGTCAGCGGTAGCGCGGTCGAGGAGTTCAGTGACGTGTGGGTCGGTCAGCCGGTATTCCTCGGCGTCGTGGTGGTGGGGTGACGTGGACATGGTCAGCCGCCTGGAGTTCGGAAGGGCGAGTCTTGGCTCGGGGCTTGCTTGGCTGGGGTCAGGGCTCCTATCGAGTGCTGTTGATGGGACGTCGCGCTCGGCTCAGGCACAGGGGCGGCGGATCGCCTGGGCGCGGTGTGCCTGCGCGGTGAGGTTCGCGATGCCGACGGTGAGCAGGCTTAGCGCGTCCGGGCGCAGCCGGTAGTAGGTGTACCGCCCGCGCGGCTCAGCGGTGACGAAGCCAGCTTCGCGGAGAACACGCAGGTGGTGGCTGATGGTGGATTGCCGTGCTCCGGTGTCGTCCACCAGGTGGCAGGTGCACATCTGCTCCCGCGCGAGCAGGCGCACGATCTCCGCGCGGAGCGGGTCCCCGAAGAGCTTCACCACAGCCTCGGCAAGGTCGGGTTGCGCCTCCACAGCCTGCCCGGGAGCCTCTTCTGCGTCAGCCCCAGCAACGGGTGATATCAACATAGTTCGATGAAAGCACCGAGCAAGGTGTCCCGTCAAGCAAAGGCACGAATGGTTCACGATAGCTATGAGCTGCTGTTTTGATACTTCTCCTCATGCCCAGAAGTCAGATGAGTCCGTGGTCACATCAGCTTGGTTTGATTCATCAGCTTCGGTCGATGTAGCGTCACCTGGGTAGTGCTCCCAGCGGGAAGGGGTCCGTGATGGCGTCTGTCGAGATTTATGACCCGGCGATGTGCTGTTCGACCGGGGTGTGTGGCCCATCGGTGGACCCGGCGTTGACGCAGTTCGCCGCTGACGTGGAATGGCTGGGCTCCGCGGGCGTGGAGGTCCACCGGTTCGGGTTGTCCTCCCAGCCCGGCAAGTTCGTGGAAAACAGCGAGGTCGGCGCGCTGCTGAAGGACAAGGGCGAAGAAGCCCTGCCTGCTGTGTTCGTCGACGGTGCACTGCGCACCTCCGGGCGGTACCCGACCCGCGTGGAACTGGCCGAGTGGACGGATGTGGCCACCGAGCGCCCTGGCCTGCCGGTGATCGAACAGGCCGATCCCGGCAGTGGTTGCTGCGGCGGCGGGGAGTGCTGAGCGTGGGCACGGTGCCCGCCGATCAGGTCCTCGGCGGTCTGCTCCGGGTGCGGACGCCGTTCGTGTTCTTCACCGGTAAGGGCGGCGTGGGCAAGACGTCGACGGCGTCGGCGACGGCGATCGGACTGGCCGATGCCGGGCGCAGCGTGCTGGTGGTCAGCACCGACCCCGCCTCCAACCTCGACGAGGTCCTGGAGACCACCGCGGGACGGGACCCGCGGCCGGTACCCGGGGTGGCCGGGTTGTTCGTGATGAACCTCGATCCGAACGTGGCGGCGGCCCAGTACCGGGAGAAGGTCCTCGGCCCGTACCGGGACAGCTTGCCCGCTTCGGCGGTGGAACAGATCGAAGAACAGCTCTCCGGCGCCTGCACGGTCGAGATCGCAGCATTCAACGAGTTCGTCGCGTTGCTGACCAACCCTGAGATCCGCGAGCGGTTCGACCACGTGGTCTTCGACACCGCACCCACCGGACACACGCTGCGGCTGTTGAGCCTGCCCAGCGCGTGGTCGGACTTCCTGGCCACCAACCCCGGCGGCGCCTCGTGTATCGGCCCGCTGGCGGAGATGGGCGCGCAGCAGCAGCGCTACGCCGAGGCGATGCACGCCCTGGCCGACGCTGATCAGACCACGCTAGTCCTGGTGACCCGCCCCGAGCAGGGAGCACTCGCGGAGGCCGGGCGGGCGTCGGCCGAACTACGGGAACTCGGTGTCGGCAACCAGCGATTGATCGTCAACGGCGTGTTCACCACCACCCGCGACGACGATCCCCTGGCGCAGGCGTGGCAGCAGCGCGCCCAGGACGCGCTGGAGCAGATGCCCGCGTCGTTGGCGGAGGTCACCGAGATCGAGTCCGTGCCCTTGCTGCCGGAGCTGCCGCTGGGCGTACGGGGCCTACGCGCCATGCTCCGCCCCATGCCGCCAGCGAGCGCGGTCTCCACAGCGGATGCCATGTTGCCCGCCGGGGTGGCGACCCATGTGCGGGATCTGATCGAGGAGGTCGCCGCCAACGGCCGCGGTCTGGTGATGACGCTGGGCAAGGGCGGCGTCGGCAAGACCACGGTCGCCTCCGGGGTCGCCGTGGGGCTCGCTCGGCGGGGGCTTCCGGTCACGCTGACCACGACCGACCCGGCCGCGCATCTGGACGCCTCGCTGAGCGACGGTCTTGGTGACCTGGAGGTCACGCGCATCGACCCGGTGGCCGAGACGGCAGCGTATACCGAGGCGGTGCTCGCCGAGGCCGGCGCGAATCTCGATGAGCAGGGCCGGGCTTTGCTGGTGGAGGACCTACGGTCGCCGTGCACCGAGGAGATCGCCGTCTTCCACGCCTTCGCCCGCACCGTGGCTGCCGCCCAAGACCGGATCGTCGTGGTCGACACCGCCCCGACCGGGCACACGCTGTTGCTGCTGGATGCCTCGCGCAGCTACCAGCGCCAGTTGTCCCAGCAGACTGGCCAGGCGCCACCACCCGAGGCCGTGGAACTCCTCGACCGGCTGACCGACCCGGATTACACCCGCGTCGTGCTGGTGACACTGCCGGAGGCCACCCCAGTGCATGAGGCCGCCGCGCTACAGGGGGATCTCGCTCGGGCAGGCATCAAGCCGTTCGCCTGGGTGGTCAACCAGAGCTTGGCCGCGGCCTCCCCCGCCGACCCGCTGCTGGTGGCCCGCGCCGCCTCCGAACGCCGCTACCTCGCCGAGGTCGCCACCGACCACGCCGAGCGCACCGCCGTGCTGCCGTGGCGCGCGACGACACCGGTCGGTGCCGAACAACTGGCACTTCTCGCGAACGGCGAGCACTAACCCGACTGGTGGCCGGTAGCCGACCGGCACCGA
Organism: Thermocrispum municipale DSM 44069; assembly: GCF_000427825.1. GTDB lineage: Bacteria > Actinomycetota > Actinomycetes > Mycobacteriales > Pseudonocardiaceae > Thermocrispum > Thermocrispum municipale. Next base: position 3,403 of record NZ_ATYT01000023.1, read on the forward strand.
CTCTGACTCACGCTCGACAGGAGGGACGACGACGCCATGACTGTGGCAGCCATTCTGATCTTCCTCGCCACGCTCACCTTGGTGATCTGGCAACCCAAGGGGCTGGGCATCGGCTGGAGCGCGCTCGGCGGCGCGGTGGTGGCCCTGGCGACCACGGTGGTGCACCTGTCCGACGTGCCCACCGTGGTCGGCATCGTCTGGAACGCGACGCTGGCCTTTGTCGCCGTGATCATCATTTCGCTGATCCTCGACGAGTGCGGCTTCTTCGAGTGGGCCGCCCTGCATGTGGCCCGGTGGGGACGCGGGCACGGGCGTGCGTTGTTCGTGTTGATCGTGCTGCTCGGGGCCGCGATCGCCGCGGTGTTCGCCAATGACGGCGCCGCGCTGATCCTGACACCGATCGTCATGCAGATCATGCTCGCGCTGCGGTTCTCCCCGAAGGCATCGCTGGGGTTCGTCATGGCCACCGGGTTCATCGCCGACACCGGCAGCCTGCCGCTGGTGGTGTCGAACCTGGTCAACATCGTCTCCGCCGACTTCTTCGGCATCGACTTCGCCCGATTCGCCGCGGTCATGGTCCCGGTCGGCCTCGTCTCCGTGGCCGCCAGCCTGGGCGTGCTGCTGCTGTACTTCCGCCGCTCGATCCCCAAGACCTACGACGTCACCGCCCTGCGCCAGCCAGCGGAGGCCATCAGCGACCAGGTGACCTTCCGCGCCGGGTGGGGCGTGCTCGTCCTGCTGCTGATCGGCTACTTCGGCGCCGACCCCATCGGCGTGCCGCTGTCGGTCGTGGCCGGAGCCGGCGCGCTGATCCTCATCGCGGTCGCCGCCCGCAAGCCTGCCTTCGCCTTCCCCCAGTCCGTGCGTCAGCCGCGACCCGCGACCGTGGGCGCAGGGGGCGTGGGGAACGGCGAGCAGCACCCGGTGGGCGATCCGCGCAACACCGCCGACGCGGGCGATCTCGCCGCGGCCCCGGCCACACCCGACGACCGTCCTACCGGACCGCGACGCATCCCGGTCGGCAAGGTCATCCGAGAAGCGCCCTGGCAGATCGTGCTGTTTTCCATCGGCATGTATCTCGTCGTCTACGGCCTGCGCAACCAGGGACTGACCGGCGAGCTGGCCAAGCTGTTCGGGTTCTTCGCCGACCACGGAGTGCTCGCCGCTGCACTCGGCACCGGACTGGTCGTGGCCGTGCTGTCGTCGATCATGAACAACATGCCCACCGTGCTCATCGCCGCACTGGCCATCGGCGCCGTCGGCGCCACCGGGCTCACCCACGAAGCGATGGTCTACGCCAACGTCATCGGCTCCGACCTCGGCCCCAAGATCACCCCGATCGGCAGCCTGGCCACCCTGCTGTGGCTGCACGTGCTCGACCGCAAGGGAATGCACATCGGCTGGGGCCGCTACTTCCGCACCGGCATCGTGCTCACCATCCCCGTCCTGCTCGTCACACTCGCCGCACTGGCCGGGTGGCTCATCATCATCGGCACCTAACCCGGAGTACCGGGCCGACACGGTCCTCACAGGAACACGGGAGGAGAACCGTCATGCACTGCTTCGACTGCGCAGAGCACAACGTCGAACGGCCGGTCGTGGGGACCTGTATGGACTGCGGGGCGGGCGTGTGCGCCGAACACGCCCGCCCCGAACGACGCCCCGTCACCTGCCGTGTGGTCGGTCTGACCGTCGTGAACCAACCGGCGCGAGTGGCAGCTCGTATCCTGCGCTGCGCCTCCTGCACCCAGGTCCGCACCACCGTCGCGGCCTGCGAAAAACAGGGGGGCCGGAACTGCTAGCAACCCTCGCCAGCGTTCGACGCCACGTGCGGAAACGGAGGTAGGACATGGCCGAGGTAGCGGACGTAGTCGTGATCGGCGGTGGTCAAGCCGGTTTGGCCGCCGGTTACTTCCTGCGCCGAGCCCGCCTGAACTTCGCCATCCTGGACGCACAAGACCAGCCGGGAGGGGCGTGGCGGCACGGCTGGGACTCGCTGCGGCTGTTCTCCCCGGCCGAGTACAGCCCGCTGCCCGGCTGGTGGATGCCCCGCCAAGACGGCGAAACCTTCCCCACCGCCGACCACGTCGTCGGCTACCTCCGCGACTACGAGCAGCGATACGAGTTGCCCGTGCACCGCCCCGTCCACGTGCGCGGCGTCCACGACGCGGGGGCGTGGCTGGCCGTCGACACCGACCACGGGACCTGGCGCACCTCGATCGTCATCAGCGCGACCGGCACCTGGGACTCGCCGTACCTGCCCGTCTACCCGGGCAGCGACGAGTTCGCGGGAGAACAACTGCATACCGTCGCCTACCGCTCGCCGGAGCGGTTCCGCTGCCAGCGCGTGGTCGTCGTGGGAGGCGGTAATTCCGCAGCACAGATCCTGGCCGCGGTCTCCACGGTCGCCGACACGACCTGGGTCACCCAGCGTCCACCCCGGTTCATGCCCGACGACGTGGACGGCCGTGTCCTGTTCGACGTGGCCACCCGCCGCGAAGCCGCCCGCCGGGCTGGCACGGACAGCGACGGTGTCTCCGGACTCGGGGACATCGTGATGGTGCCCAGCGTGCGCGAGGCCCGTGATCGCGGTGTGCTGCACGCCCTCCCGATGTTCGACCGCCTCACTCGCAACGGCGTGGCCTGGAACGACGGCACCGAACAGCCCTGTGACGCGATCATCTGGTGCACCGGGTTCCACCCCACCTTGCGCCATCTCGATCCGTTGGGATTGAGCTACGAGAATGGCGTGCCGAAAGCCGTAGGCACCCGGTCGGTCGATGAGCCACGCCTGTACCTGTTGGGGTACGGGGACTGGACCGGTTCCGCCTCGGCCACCTTGATCGGCGCGGGCCGCACCGCGAAGTCGATCGTCGCCGACATCGCCGATCGCATGCGCTCGCACGAAACGGCGGGGTGACGCCACGCGAGCCTCGCCACGAATGAACCAACAATTCCGGACTCCTGAACGGCGAGCCGTCGTCGCTTGCAGCACCGGACAAGTTCCGTCCTCACAACTAGCGGCAAAACGTACTTGTGCTTGCCAGGTCGTTCATGTCGTGAGAGTGAACGTCGCGGGCGCCGACCGCACGGTGCACATGCGACGGACGATGGCGTCGACGCTGTGCTGGGATCGTTGGTGTGCCAATGCGATGCGGTGGTGCCCGTCTTCGACGAAGTACAGCTCGCCCAGTTGGATCAGGCGTATGGGGCTCCATCCCCGCACGTCGCCATGCGTCCGGGTTCAACGGCCGGAAAGTGCGATCGAAGTCGTGCGGGCGAGCGATCGTTCCCGCGATTCTGTCGAGAGAAACCACATCCGGCGTGCTGTGCTTCTGGTTGCAGGCGGCGTCGGGATCGTGCCCGAGGACGGCGAGGACATCCGTGAGCACCAGCAAGGGAGCATGTTTCGCCCGCGGGCGAAACCTCGGCAAGCCCGCCGTGAACGCACGAAGCCAGGACATCGTCAGATTCCTTCCGAGATCGATCGCATCGACACGCCCCAGGTTGATCAGGTGCGGGCGCGGAGGAGTCGTGCCGTGACGTAGCGGGCGTCGCGGCCAACGCCGCGCAGGGTGGCGGAGGCGAAGCTGCGCTGCCATTCCAAACCGACATAGCCGAGTCCCGGCACGGTTGTCGACAACCCCCGTTTCTGCAGAGGAAGCCCGTCGTCGGTCAGCGCCCCGGTTCCGTCGAGATAGGACAGTTCGGGGCGGTAGCCGGTGGCCAGGATGAGGGTGTCGACGTGTTCGCGGGTGCCGTCAGCCCAGGTGAGCTGGGAACCGTCGATGGCGGTGAACATCCGCCGCTGGTCGGGGTTGCCCGTGTCGATCACCTGGCAGTAGCGGCCGTTGTCGTTGACCGGCATCGGCGGCGGGTTGCGTACCAGGTGCCCGATCGGCAGATGATCGAATCCGCTGACCACGGACCAGAAGTGCACGTCCCGGCCCAGGATGAGCTGCGGTGCGAACTTGATCGGGTGCCGGGTGGCCAGGCTGACCCGGGCGTGCTCGGCGAGTTCGGCTCCGATCTGAACCGCCGAGTTCGCCGCGCCCACCACGACGATCCGCTGCCCGGTGAACCCAGTGGGTTCGCGGTAGTCGGCGGCGTGCAGCACCGTGCCGGTGAACGAGTCCAGGCCCGGCAGATCCGGCCGGTAGGGACGCCCGAACGCTCCGCTCGCGGCGATCACAACGGACGCGGTCACTGCCTCACTGTTGTGCACCTCGACCACGAAACGCGGGCCATCTCGGCGAAGCCGTTCGACGCGATGATCGGTGCGGATCTCGGCGTCGAGGTTCTTGGCGTAGGTGGAGTACGCGGTGGCCGACATGTGTCGCGCGTCAGACTTTGTGGCTCAGGGGTTATGTAGGTTCCTGAGCAGGAGGTATGACGATGAGCCGTCCCCCGGTGTTCCCGGTGGAGGACAAGATCCGGATCGTGCTGAGCGTGCTGTCCGGGGAGATGACGATCGCCGAGGCCGCTCGGCGGAACAAGGTCTCGGAGCAGTCGGTGTCGCGGTGGAAGGCCCAGTTCCTCGAGGGCGGCCGGGCCGGGGTTGCCGAGGGCGGTAAGGCCGGTCCCTCGAGTCGTGAGGAGCA
>NZ_ATYT01000004.1 GCF_000427825.1 Thermocrispum municipale DSM 44069
CCTTCAACCCGTTGAACGGTGGTGGGGTTGACTCGGCGGATGTCGACCTGTTCGCCCCACGCCAGGTCCAGGGCCTGCCCGTCGGGCCGGTGGGTGGTGATGGTGACCNAGGCGGCGGCTGCTCGGATAGCCGCATCCAGCACGTCGAGGGTGGCCCACCCGGGTGTGGGGTCAGCTGGTCCGTCCGGCCCGTCGAGACGGATGACGGCGTGGAAGTGCACCAGTCCGCGCCGCTGGTATTCGGCGACCTTGCCGTAGGACAAGCGCAGGTACTCGCCAAACTCTCGAACTCGGATGCCGGCGTGCGCGGCCATCGCGCTCCTGGTCTCTACGGCCGGATCTACAGATGTCGGGCGAGGCGCTTGACCGGTCTGTAGGGCTATTGATCTGCGGAAACAGCGGACCACCCCGAGTCAGTCAGCGGGCCAGTCATAAGTGGCTGGCTCACTGGCCGGTCCGTGACCTGCTGAGTGGCCCACCGACGGCCCAGTGCTTGCGGACTCAGGCGAGCAGGACCTTGCGATTGCTCCAGGCAAGGTGCAACGCCGCCGCCGCACCGGGAGAGAGGCGCTTGGACTCGCTGAGCCACATCAGGGTGTTCTCCTCGAACGGAAAGGCCCGCGCGGGCATGGAGCCCTCCGAGTTGGTCTCAACGGCGTTGGCGAACAGCGCGTCGTAGGTGTCCGGGGCGATGACCGCGACGGTGAGGATGTCGCCGGCAAGAGTGAGCGCGTCGAGAGTGACGCCGAGGCAGAACAGGCGGATGTGACCGTCGCGCAGTGCCTCGTCCATCGTGGTGAACGGTTCCAGTTCGTCGTATCGGATCGGCTTACCGGAGCCGTCGTACTCGTCATGGCCCAGCAGTTCTTCGGCGTACTCGCGCTGGATGTTGCGCCAGATCGAGAAGTCGGCGGCGATAGCGGCGGGGATGACGGAGGAGGGCTGGAAGATGCCCGCGGGCAGCAGGTGTGCCATACCGCCGCCGCCTGAGACGCTGGCGGAGTCACGCTGGTGAAGGACGACGCTGGGGCTGTCGCCGCCCCTGATGGTCAGGGTGCCGATCGCACCCATGAGCGGTCGGCGGCCGAGATCGAACGGGTCTGCGATCAGCTTGCGAAATGTCAGCCGCCGCATGGAGGCACGTGGCATGACGGTTTCCCGGTCGCTGTCGATCGAGAGGTGGTGAGCGGCGAATTCGTGGGCGAGCGCCTCATTGGTGTCGACTGCGTCGAAGAAACCCATCTGCCCGAAGTGCATGCCCGGCTGGGCCCAGTCGAGTTCGAGCAGACGGAAGCACAGCCGGTTTTCGAACAAGCGGGGCGCGGCGAGGTCGCGGATGGCGTCGTGGTAGCGGCGGTATCGAGCGTCGATGGTGGCCAGCGGGCGAACCAGGGCGCTTTCGGGTTCTTCTCCGGTGATCGTGGGCTCGGCGACCACGGAGTCCAGGGTCAGCATGATCTCGTCCAGCGGGACGGGCTCGGCAGGTATCCAGCTGGGCGCGCTGATGACGCCTGTGTTCTTCAGCCCTGGTACGCGATGGTCGCGGTACAGCGACTCGGCGAGCACCGCGAGGTCGCGGCGATGCTTGCCCAAGGCCGCACGGACCTGGCGCCACTCGTCCTGGTCGCGCTCGACATGCGGGTCGGCATTTGTGGGCACGGTGGCGAATGTGAGCGGCGCGGGAAGGGGCTCGGTCTGGTCCTGCTCGGGTCGGACCGAGCGCGGCCTGCGGAAACCGAGTTCGTCGCCCGCGCAACCGAAGAACTCGGCGAGCAGTCGGCGATAGAAGGGCTGTGGCCACACGACTTCGCCGCGCTCCCATCGGCCGATGGTCTTGTGCGTGATTTGCGGGTGCTTGCCGTATCGGGTGGCGAGGTTGGTCAGCTCGTCAGCCAGGTCTTGCTGGGAACAGCCCGCCCCGCTCGCGCAGGGCGATCAGTACGGTGTTCGGTATGCGGGGCTCGTCGGATGACACAGGATCTACGGTAGGGCGTGCTACAGCCGTAGATCAGGAATGTCCCCCCAATGTCCCCGATCTGGCCCAACTGTGGGTACTTGCTGTGGTCGTGTTCGTCCCTGCTGCCTGGTGAACTCGTAGACGTAGTTACACCAGGTCAACCGGGGGTGGACACCGATGAACGACCGCGCTGACACCGCTCACGGAACGCGGACCGCGCCGCTCGTGCCGGGGATTCCGGGACTGGCCTGGGCCGAAACACGCGCCGTCGCCGTCGACCTGGCGCAGCACGGCTGGCCCGTGCTGCCGGGAACCTACCAGCTTGCCGAGCACGGGGCCTGGCTGGGCAGGTCCGGCGCGGCAGGGCTGGAACCGGTCACCGCGCTGTGGCAACTGGCCACGACGACCAACCCGGACGTGGCGATGGAGTGGTGGACACGGCGGCCGTACTCGGTGCTGCTGGCGTGCGGCGCCGGGGTCGACGGGGTTGAGGTACCCGCCGCCCACGGGCACCGCGCGCTGGCACAGCTCTCGCCGGCCCAGCGTGGTCCGGTCGCCGTCACGCCCTTCGGTTCGTGGTTGTTCTTCGTTCGCAGCGACGACGAACCGCTGCGTCCTGAGCTGGCCGCGAACGCACATGCGCAGTTGCACGCGAGCGGGGCGTGGTTGCCCATCCCGCCAACGGCGCGTGGCGGCCTGCCGTATCGCTGGCGGGTGCCCCGTCCACCGTCGGCTGGGCGCTGCCCGCCTCGGCCGAGGTTCAACGAGTGCTGGTCGCGTCGCTCAGCCGTGGAACCAGCGGCGCACGACCCAGCCTCACCTGAGTAAGCCGCGCCTGCGCCGAGGATGCCCCGACCGCCCTCGGCGCAGGCGCACCCACGCCCACATCGACCCAAGGGGAGGTGCCGATCATGGCTGACAGCGGTGAACAGGCCACACAGCACGTGACGCGAGTGCGGGAAATCCTGCCACGATCCGCGTCGATCATCGAGGCGTTCCGCGACACCACCAGCAGAGACCATCCCGGCCAGCTCGTCCTCGACACGGCGAACGAGCTGGCGGCCCAACACGGGCAGCAGTGGCAGGCCGAGGATGTCAGCCGCGCTTCCGGCGCGTCCGCCGAGGCCATCGCCGAGAGCAAGCGGCTCATCGACGACCTCAACGCCCGACGTGTCGCCCTAGTGGAACGGATCGACGAGTGGGTGTCGGCCCAGGTCCACAGCCGCGCGGACGCCTCCCTGCACACCGAGACCCTCGGCTCGGTGGTCGACCCCTGGCGATCGCGTGGGTCCGTGCGAACAGCCTGATCAACACCAACGATGCCCGCGATCGAGCCCGCTTGGCTCTGCGGCAGCTCGCCGAGCTGGCCGACGCCTACGACGACCTGATCCGCGACGTCGCCACCGGCCACCGACGGCTCCCGGCGTGGCGGCCCCTGAAGACCTACCGGAGCGCATCGTGACCGCAGAGGCACACCAACACCTGTCGGTGTCGCTCAACGGCGTCGACAACGTCGGCAAGACCACGCAACTCGCCTGGCTGCACCGTGGGATGCCGGACGCCCACCTCGTCGGCACGGTGGATGCCTGGGATTCCCGATGGCGCGAGGTCGCTGCCGGCACAGGCCCCCAGCCTTTACGTCATTCGGGCATCGACCCCGTCCGAGGCTCTGGAAAACACCGGCGCCGGGACTACCATCCTTGATCACCACGACGGTCATGACATCCACCACGGAGGGCCGCCCATGACCTTTCGTCTGTCCCGCATGTTCGACCTGGTTGAGCACTGGGCCGCCGCCGAGCCGGACCACGAAGCGCTGATCTTCGGCGAGCAAAGCTGGAGCTGGGCGGAGCTCGACACCCGAGTACGCAAGGCGGCCGCCGCGCTGCAAGCCGCCGGGGTGTCCGCCGGTGATCGGTTCGCGGTGCTCGACAAGAACCACCCGGTGTGCCTCGAGCTGACGCTGGCCGCGTCGGTCATCGGCGCCGTCAACGTGGTGGTGAACTTCCGGCTGGCCGAGGAGGAGCTCGTCTACGTGCTCGGCGACTCCGCGGCCAAGCTGGTGATCGTCGGAGCGGAGTTCGCCGAGACGCTCGACCGCCTGCGCGACCGGCTGCCCACCATCCAGCAGACCGTGGTGCTCGGCGGCGAGAAGGACGAGTACGAGCACTGGGTCGGCCAGGCGGAGCCGTTGCGCGAGCTGCCCGAGACCACCCTCGACGACTGCTTCCTGCAGCTCTACACGTCGGGCACGACCGGCTGGCCGAAAGGCGCCATGCTGACGCAACGGAGCATGACCACGCACACCAACGCGGTCGCGCCGGCGTACGAGATGGATCAGGACACCGTCAACATCGTGGCGATGCCGCTGTTCCACGTCGGCGGGACGAGCTGGGCGTTGGGCAGCATGGCGACCGGCGGGCGGACCATCGTGGTGCGCGAGATGACCGAGCTTCTGCCGGAAGTCGCCAAACACCAGGCCACGCACGCGTTCGTGGTGCCCGCGGTGCTCCACGCGCTGCTGCAGCATCCGAAGACGCCCGAGCTGCTCAGCCCGCTGCGGGTGCTCGCCTACGGCGGCTCCCCCATGCCTGCCGAGTTGATGAACGTCGTCCTGGAGAAGCTGTCGACGCCGCTCTACTCGGTGTACGGCATGACCGAGATGTCGGGCGCGATCTGCTGTCTGCGCCCGGAGGAACACCGCGACGAGACCCGTCGCCACCTCCTGGCGTCCGCGGGGCGCATGCTCGGCGACAACGAACTCCGCGTGGTCGACCCGACGACCGGGCGGGACGTGCCCACCGGCGAGCTCGGCGAGTTCTGGGTGCGGTCCGACCAGCGGATGGCGGGTTACTGGCAGAAGCCGGAGGCCACGCAGGAGACCATCACCGAGGACGGATGGCTGCGCACCGGCGACGCGGGGCGCGTCGACGAGGACGGCTACCTCTACCTCGAGGACCGCGTCAAGGACATGATCATCTCGGGCGGGGAGAACATCTACCCCGCCGAGGTGGAGCGCGTGCTGGCCGAGCACCCGGACGTCGCGGACGTCGCCGTGATCGGTGTGCCGCATCCGAAGTGGGGCGAGACCCCGAAGGCCGTGGTGGTCCTCAACGAAGGCGCGACGCTCGACGAAGCCGCGCTGATCGAGTTCACCCGGGACAAGCTCGCGCACTACAAGTGCCCGACCTCGGTCACCGCCGTGCCTGCCCTGCCGCGCAACGCCACCGGCAAGATCCTCAAGCGCGAGCTGCGCGCCCAGGTGCAGTAGCGCGAATTCCGTCGCGGGCGCGGAGGCGTGCGAATACCGTGGCGGCCATGGCTGTGGAGTGGGAGCAGCTCATCGTCGACGCCGCCAACCCGATCGCGCTCGGCCGCTGGTGGCAGGAGGCGCTGGGCTGGGTGGTCGTGCACCAGACCGACGAGGAATTCGAGATCCGTCCCGCGCCCGACCGCAAGCCGGGCCTGCTGTTCGGAGTCTCGCCGGACGAGAAGGGCGGCAAGAACCGGCTGCACATCGACCTTCGCCCGGACGACCAGGAAGCGGAGGTCCAGCGCTTCCTGGCGCTGGGTGCCCGGCACGCCGACGTCGGGCAGACCGGCGACGAGCCGTGGGTCGTGCTCGCCGATCCCGAGGGCAACGAGTTCTGCATCCTCGGCGTCGCTCACTGAGCGCGGCTCGGGCTACGGTCGAGGTGAGGGAGTCCCGTCGACCGAGGAGAAGGCCATGCGCTCAGGGGCTGGTCCGGTGACCGCCGCCGCGGTGCAGTTCGACCCACAGGTGGGTGTGGAGAACAAGGAGCGGAATCTGCGCCGCTCGCTGGAGTTGGCCGCCGAGGCCGCGGACAACGGGGCACGACTGATCGTGCTGCCCGAGCTCGCCAATACCGGCTACTCGTTCTCCACCAGGGAAGAGGCGTACGCACACGCCGAGGACTTGTCGTCCAGCCCGAGTGTGCACGCCTGGTCCGCGTTCGCGCGGGAACGCAGCCTGTACCTGGCGGCAGGGATTGCCGAGCAGGACGGTGTGCGGCTGTATGACACGGCCGTGCTGATCGGGCCGGACGGAGTGATCGGGCGCTACCGCAAGGCCCACCTGTGGAATCGCGAGAAGCTGTTCTTCGAGCCCGGCGACGACGGCTTCCCGGTCTTCGAGACCCGGCTCGGCCGCATCGGGTTGCTGATCTGCTGGGACATCTGGTTCCCCGAAGTGCCGCGGCTGCTGTCGGCGCAAGGGGCCGACGTGATCTGCAGCGTGAACAACTGGGTGTGGACGCCGGACGCCGACGAATCGGGCAGAAGCATGGCGCACTATCTGACGATGACCGCCTCGCACGTCAACGCGCTACCGATCGTGGCGGCGAACCGGATCGGCAGCGAGCGGGACACCAAGTTCCTCGGCGGTTCGGTGATCACCGGTCACGACGGCTGGCCGATCGACGACGTGGCGCCGCTGAACGAGGAGACGATCCGCTACGCCGACCTCGACGTCGTCGCCTCGCGGACCGCCAAGGTCTGGAACGATTTGATCGACCTCGACAAGGACCGCCGCACCGATCTCTACGACGGGCTGCTGGGCTACCGGGGTTCTGTCCGACGCAGGTAGTCGTTCCACGATGGCGCTGCTGCACGCCGTGACGACACCCCGCTGCTCGGGCTGACCAGGGACGAGGCGCCGACAGCACACGCGGTCTGCCCGGAAGGGCACGAATCCACCATCGTGGGCTTGCGGCGCGGCCCCGTGGCGGTTGGGATCAGGTGGACTGCGAGAGGAGGGGGTCCGGGCCGTGTGCGCCTATGTCCTCGTGGCCGAAGACGACCCGAAGCAGGCGGAGCTGGTGCGCCGCTACCTGTGCCGGGAGGACCACACGGTGCGTGTGGTGTCCGACGGCCGCTCGGCGATCGACGAGGTCCGCCGGCAGCGACCGGATCTGCTGGTGCTCGACGTCATGATGCCCGGCGTCGACGGGCTCGACGTGTGCCGCGTGCTGCGCCGCGACTACGAGCTGCCGGTCCTGATCGTCACCGCACGCAAGGACGCCGAGGACAAGCTGCTCGGCTTCGACCTCGGCGCGGACGACTACGTCACCAAGCCGTACGACCCGCGCGAGCTGATGGCCCGCGTGCGCGCCCTGCTCCGCCGAGCCCGACCACAGGCCGACCGCTCGCTCAGCGTCGGCGACCTCGTCCTCGACCCGGTGCGGCACACCGTCCACCTCGGGACGCAGGAGATCAACTGCACCCCGGCCGAGTTCCGCATCCTGGCCACCATGGCCGCCTCACCGGACCAGGTGTTCAGCCGCGGACAACTCGTCCAGCAAGCCTTCGGCCTGGACGGCAACATCACCGAACGAACCATCGACGTGCACGTGGCCAAGCTGCGCAAGAAGATCGAACGTGACCCGCGGTACCCGGCATACATCCGCACGGTGTACGGCGTCGGTTACAAGGTGACCGATGGCCGCACGATCGAGGACTGAACCGCGCAGGCGCTTCGGGCTGCGGGCTCGCCTTCTCGTCGGCACGATCGTGGTCGCCGCCTGCTCGATCGGCGTGACCGCGTGGGTGTCCGCGCAAAGCACCACGGGAAGCATCGAGGCCGAGCAGGGCCAGAACCAGGCGGCACTCGCCCGCATCTACGACCGGCTGGCCGGCTACGCCGCCACCCACTCCACCTGGGGCGGCGTCGACCCCGTGCTGCGCGAGCTGGGCGCCTCCACCGGGATGCGACTGGCACTGACCGACGAGCATCGCAACCGGATCGCGGCCACGTTCGCCGAAGCCTCCACCGCGCTCCCGGCCAAACCCAGCGCCGTGCTGAACCCGCTGGCGGTCGACGCCACGCTGGCCAGCGGGTCCGAGCGAATCGATCGACGTGCCGTCGGACCGTTCCGGCTGACCAGCTCCGAACGGAAGAAGCTGCGCGACAAAGCCGAGCGAGTCGCGCAGTGCATGCGCCGAGAGGGAGCCGACGCGAAGGTGGCCACCACGCCGCACGGCCGCGCCTACGTGCGCTCGGCCGGCGTGCCGACACCGCGCTGTTCCATGGTCGGGTCGGTCGACGACTCGGTGATCCGCGAGACGCCTTACGAAGAGCCGATCGTCGCACCCGTCGACCTCGAGCCGATTTCCGAGCTCCAACCCACCGAACGGAAAGCCCTGGCGGAGCTCAACGGCCTGGTTGCCCGGTGCTACCAGCAGCGAGGGCTGCGGCCGGAGCGGGTCGAACTGACCGCCATCGGTCAGTTCCGCCCGGCCAACCCCTCCGCGCGTCGCGACGACTTCACCGCCTGCCTGACCGCCGCCCGCACCGAGCAACTGCAGCCGTACGTCGCCCCGCCTGCGCTGCTGTTCGTCGTGCCACCTGCCGAACCGGGCATCCTCGACAGCGCAACACTGCGCATCGCCGGCGCCGCAGCGGCCATCCTCGTGCTCACTGTCGCGGTCAGCATGCTGCTCGCCCGGCCCGTGCTACGGCCGCTGCACAGCGTCATCGACGCGACCAAGCGCATGCGCGGTGGTGACCGAAAGGCCCGTGCCGAGGCCCCGGCGAAGGGGGAAGTCGCCGAGCTGGCCACGGCGTTCAACGAACTCTCGGAGCATCTGGCCCGCGTCGAGCAGCAGCGCACCGACATGGTCAACGACATCTCGCACGAGCTGCGCACCCCGCTGAGCAACATTCGCGGCTGGCTGGTCGCCGCCCAGGACGGCGTCGCCGAGGTGGACCGAGAGCTGATCGACTCGTTGCTGGAGGAGACCCTCGTGCTCCAGCACCTGGTCGACGACCTGCAAGACCTGGCAGCTGCGGACGCCGACGAACTCAAGCTGCGGCTCGAGGAGGTCGACGCCGCGCAGGTCCTGACCCAGGTGGCAGGCTCCACCGAAAGTCGGACGCCGCTGACCGTCGAGACGTCCGGGGATCTGCGCCTGCGGGCCGACCCGGTGCGGCTGCGGCAGGTCGTGACGAACCTGGTGAGCAACGCCATCCGGCACACACCGCCCACCGGGCAGATCACGATGCGCGGAACCCGCGCCGACGACCAGGTCCTCATCGAGGTGGCCGACACCGGCAAGGGCATCGCCCCGGACCATCTGCCGCACGTGTTCGACCGGTTCTGGCGCGCCGACCCCTCCCGTAGCCGGGCCACCGGGGGTCGCGGACTGGGCTTGGCCATCACGCGCAAGCTGGTGGAAGCGCACGGCGGCACGGTGACGGTGGACAGCACGCTCGGGGTGGGCACGACGTTCACCGTCCGGCTGCCCGCCGGATATGAAGAAACCTGAACAACTGCTGCAAAAGATCTTCATATCCGCCCGGCATCGTCGATGCCATGAAGAGATTGGTTCCCGTCCTCGGTGTCGCCGCCGTCGTCGCCCTCGGCGGATGCGGCAGCGAACCACCGGCCGACAACAGCGTGGCGACACTGCAGGACCACTCCAGCAGCGCCGCGAGAACACCCGACAAGAAGGCCGCCAAGGCTGACCAGGACGCCCAGCGCCCGCGTGAACGGCTCGACATGACCGAGGAAGAGTCGGACGCGCTGTGGAAGAAGTACAACGACTGCCTCTCCGAGCACGACGGCGGCCGGGCGGACATGTCCGACGCCGAGATCGACCCCGACTCCGGCGAGGTCGCGAGCATCAAGCCCGCGGACGCGGCGAAGGTCAAGAAGGCCGAAGCCGCCTGTCAGTCGCTCGAACCGCTGCCGCCGTGGGAGTACGACGTCAACAACCCGGAATCGGCCGACTTCGTCCACGACCTCGTGCAGTGCCTGCGCAACAAAGGCGTCAAGTACGTCGAGGAAACACCGCCGGAGCCCGGCGACGAACAGCGAACGTACGCGCTCGGCGGTGAACACAACGACCCCGAGTCCATCCGCAAGGGCCTCGAACTGGGCCCCGAATGCGAGAAAGAAGTAGCGGGACTGAAGTGAAACGCTGGTTGCTCCCGAGCCTGGTCGCCCTGCTGGTTGTCGGGGCCGCGGCCGCCTTCACCATCAGCTGGCTCGGCGCGCCGGACCCCGACCACCGCCCGGCCGGGCCCGCCGCGCCGGAAACCGTCACGGTCGAACGCACCGATCTGGTCGACGAGGCCACGTTCACCGGCACCATCGCGTACGGCACAGCGAGCACGCTGACCGGGCAGAAGTCGGGCACGCTGACCTGGCTGCCCGAACCGGGACGCGTGGTTCAACGCGGCGAGACGCTGTACAAGGTCGACGCGCGCCCGGTGCCGTTGCTCTACGGCAAGACACCGCTGTACCGGAAGCTGAAGAAGGGTGTCGCGACCGGGCCGGACGTGGTCGAACTCATCGACAACCTCGCCGCCCTCGGTTATCCGATCAGCGCGGGCCACAAGCGCTACGACGACGCCACGGTCAACGCGGTCAAGCAGTTCCAGCGCGATCACGGCCTGCCCCGGACCGGGGAGCTGGACGTGGGCGACGTCGTCATGCTGCCCGGCAAGATCCGCGTCAAGTCGGTGCGCGCGCAACTCGGCGCCGATGCCCAGGCGGAGGTCCTCGACTACACGTCGGTGACGAAGTCGGTCACCGCGAAGGTGAACCCACAGCAGGTCGACATCGGCGGCCTCAAGCCGAAGGCCAAGGTCGACCTGACGTTGCCGGACGGCGCGAAAACCACCGGAACCGTGACCACGGTCAGCGAAGACAGCTCGAGCGACGACAGCGACAGCGCCGGGCTGGGTGGCGGCGGCCCGCAGGTCGCCATCACGATCACGTTCGACCACCCGAGCGCGGTCGCCAAGATCAACTCGGGGAACGTCGAGGTCCGGGCGGTGATCGAGCAGCGCAAGGACGTCCTCGCCGTTCCGGTGACGGCGCTGCTCGCGCTGGCCGAAGGCGGGTACGCGGTGCAGGTGGTGCGAGACGACGGGACCACCAAGCTGGTCGGGGTCGAGCTCGGCATGTTCGCCGATCAGCTTGTCGAGGTGTCCGGCGATGGCCTGGAAGAAGGCATGCGCGTGGTGCGAGCGTCATGAGCCCGGTCATCGCAGTCCGCAACGCCAGCAAGATCTACCCCGGTGACGTGCGCGCACTCGACGACGTGTCGTTGACCATCTCCTCGGGCGAACTCGTCGCCATCGTCGGGCCGTCCGGTTCGGGCAAGTCGACACTGCTGCACCTGATGGGCGCGCTGGATCGGCCCACTTCGGGTCTGGTCGAGGTGGACGGTGCGGACGTGTCCGCGCTGTCCGACCGCGAATTGTCCGCGCTGCGAGCGCACCGCATCGGGCTGGTGTTCCAACAGTTCCATCTCGACAGCGGCATGACCGCGGTGGACAACGTCAGCACCGGTCTGCTCTACGCCGGCGTACCGCCACGCCGTCGGCGCGAACTGGCGCTCACCGCGCTGCAGCGCGTCGGGCTCGGCCATCGCGTCGGACATCGTCCGCACCAGCTGTCCGGCGGTGAGAAGCAACGGGTCGCCATCGCGCGCGCCCTGGTGAACGAGCCCGCGATCGTGCTGGCCGACGAACCGACCGGGGCGCTGGACACCACCAACGGGGAAGCGGTGATGAGGCTGCTGCGGGAGCTCAACGAAGCAGGGACGACCATCGCGGTGATCACCCACGACCGGGAGATCGCTGCGTCGCTGCCCAGGCAGGTGGAGATCCGCGACGGCAGGATTCGCCGGGACACGGGCACCGGCCGGGAGGCGGCATGAGCGACACACGACCCCACCGGTTCCGGCTCGACCCGCTCGACGTGCTCGGGCTCGGCGTCGTCGGACTCCGCTCTCGCCCGCTGCGCGCCGCTCTCGCCGCGCTCGGCATCGCCATCGGCATCGCGACCATGGTCGTGGTGGTCGGCATTCCGGCCTCCAGTCAGCAGGCGCTGGACCGGCAACTGTCCGCGCTGGGCACCAACCTGCTGCGGGCGCAGGCCACGATCGACGAGCAGACCGACAAGTTGCCGCCGGTCCCCGAGCGGGCCGACGCGATGGCGGAACGGATCGGGCCGGTCACCGCGGCCAGCGCGGTCGCGAACACGCACGCCCAGGTCCGTCGCACGGACAAGATTCCGCCGGAGCAATCCTCCGGGCTGACCGTGCTGGCGGCGCGTCCGGACCTCCTGTCGGTGCTGGATGCCCAGCTGGTCGCCGGCACGCCGATCACCGCACGCAACGAGAGCCTCCCCGTGGTGGTGCTGGGCGAGAAGGCCGCGAGCAGGCTGGGCATCACCTCGCTACGCCGCGGCGAGCCGTCCCCGAAGGTGTGGATCAACAACCGGTGGTTCACCGTCATCGGCATCCTCGGGGCCACACCGCTGGATCCGGACATCGAGCGCTCGGTGCTCGTCGGCTGGGAAGCGGCGCGCACCTGGCTCGGCTTCGACGGCCATCCCACGGTCGTCTATGCCAGGGCGGACGAATCCCAGCTGGAGTCCGCGCGGTCGGTGCTGCCCGCCACCGTGTACCCGGAGAACCCGGCCCGCATCAAGGCCAGCAGGCCGTCGGACGCGCTGGCGGCCAAGCGCATCGCCGAGACCACGTTCTCCGGGCTGTTCCTCGGGTTGGCGGCGGTGGCGCTGCTGGTCGGCGGGGTCGGCGTCGCCAACACCATGGTGATCTCGGTACTGGAACGCAAACGCGAGATCGGGCTGCGCCGGGCGCTCGGCGCGACCAAGGGACAGATCCGCACGCAGTTCTTCACCGAGTCCGTCGTGCTGTGTCTGCTCGGCGGGCTGACCGGTGTGCTGCTCGGTGTGCTCGGCACCGCGATCTACTCCGCCCTCAGAAGCTGGCCCGCCGTCGTGCCGCTGGAAGCGGCGCTCGGCGGGCTGGGGTCGGCGATGGCGATCGGTGCCCTGGCCGGGTTGTATCCGGCCATCCGCGCCTCTCGCCTGACCCCGACCGAAGCGCTCGCGGCGCCCTAGCCGCGGGCGGACCTCCCCCTCGGTCCTGCCGTCCCACGGTTCTCCCTCTCGTGGGGCGGCAGGACCTTCGCGTCGGCCGACGCAGGCCCCACGGCGACCGCACTCCGGTACTGGTCTGACGGCTCGACAGCACAGCTGCGCCCGCACGTCACCCGAACGCGGTCAAGATCACCCTAAACTTGATTGATTCAAGAAAATTGGGCACACTCCGGGTATGCCGACCCGGGAAGAGTTCACGCGCCAGCTGCGCGAGGCAGAGCTCCGGGTCACCCGTCCGCGCCTCGCGGTCATGGCGGCGGTGCACGACAACCCTCATGCCGACACCGACACCATCATCCGCGCGGTGCGGAAGAGTCTCGGAGACGTTTCGCACCAGGCCGTGTACGACGTGCTGCACGCACTGACCGACGCGGGACTGCTGCGACGCATCCAACCGCTGGGCTCGGTGGCCCGCTACGAGGCACGAGTTGGCGACAACCACCACCACCTCGTGTGCCGCTCGTGCGGAGCCATCACCGACGTGGACTGCGCCGTCGGACCCGCGCCGTGCCTGACCGCGGCCGACGATCACGGTTACGTCATCGACGAGGCAGAAGTCATCTACTGGGGAC
The DNA here is from genome assembly GCF_000427825.1 of Thermocrispum municipale DSM 44069. Lineage (GTDB taxonomy): Bacteria > Actinomycetota > Actinomycetes > Mycobacteriales > Pseudonocardiaceae > Thermocrispum > Thermocrispum municipale. The sequence goes on from NZ_ATYT01000004.1 coordinate 13,467, forward strand.
TGTGCCCGGACTGCTCGACGAGTTCTACGAACACCCGCTGAAACCGCGAAAGGAAGCTACGTGACTGAAGGCCACGACGCCAAGGTCGGAGACCTGAACGAAGAGAGCGCAGGCGGCTGCCCGGTATCCACCGGCCGCCTGAAGCACCCCACGCAAGGAGACGGCAACCAGCAGTGGTGGCCGAACCGGCTGAACCTGTCGATCCTGCGTAAGCACCAGCCTGCGTCGAACCCGGACCCGGACTTCGACTACCGCAAGGAATTCCAGACGCTGGACCTGGACGAGCTGGCCAAGGACGTCGACAAGGTCCTGACCACCTCGCAGGACTGGTGGCCCGCCGACTTCGGCCACTACGGTCCGTTCATCATCCGGATGGCCTGGCACTCCGCGGGCACCTACCGCATCCACGACGGTCGCGGTGGCGCCGACGGCGGTCAGCAGCGGTTCGCCCCGCTGAACAGCTGGCCGGACAACGCCAACCTGGACAAGGCCCGCAGGCTGCTGTGGCCGGTGAAGAAGAAGTACGGCCGCAAGATCTCGTGGGCCGACCTGCTGATCTTCGCCGGTAACCGGGCGCTGGAGACGATGGGCCTGAAGACGTTCGGCTTCGCCGGCGGCCGCATCGACGCGTGGGAGCCGGACGACGACGTGTACTGGGGCCCGGAGACCACCTGGCTGGGCGACGAGCGCTACAGCGGTGACCGCGAGCTGGCCGAGCCGTTCGCCGCGGTCCAGATGGGCCTGATCTACGTCAACCCGGAGGGCCCGAACGGCGAGCCGGACCCGCTGGCCGCCGCGCGCGACATCCGCGAGACGTTCGGCCGGATGGCGATGAACGACGAGGAGACCGTCGCCCTCATCGCCGGTGGTCACACGTTCGGCAAGACGCACGGCGCGGCCGACCCGAACAAGTACGTCGGCCCGGAGCCGGAGGCCGCCCCGCTCGAGGAGCAGGGTCTCGGCTGGAAGAACACCTACGGCACCGGTAAGGGCGGCGACACCATCACCAGTGGCCTGGAGGGCACCTGGACCCCGACGCCGACCCGGTGGGACAACTGGTTCTTCGAGAACCTGTTCCGCTACGAGTGGGAGCTGACCAAGAGCCCGGCGGGCGCGTGGCAGTGGCGGCCGAAGGACGGTGCCGCCGCGGGCACGGTGCCGGACGCGCACGACCCGTCGAAGACGCACCCGCCGACGATGCTGACCACGGACCTGGCGCTGCGCTTCGACCCGGTCTACGAGCAGATCTCGCGGCGGTTCTGGCAGAACCCGGACGAGTTCGCCGACGCGTTCGCGCGGGCCTGGTTCAAGCTGACCCACCGCGACATGGGCCCGAAGAACCGTTACCTCGGCCCGCTGGTGCCGCAGGAGGACCTGATCTGGCAGGACCCGGTGCCCGCGGTGGACCACGAGCTGGTCGACGCCGAGGACGTCAAGGCGCTCAAGCAGCAGGTGCTGGGTTCCGGCCTGACCGTGGCGCAGCTGGTGAAGACGGCGTGGGCCTCGGCCTCGTCGTTCCGCGGCAGCGACAAGCGCGGTGGTGCCAACGGTGCCCGCATCCGGCTGGAGCCGCAGCGCAACTGGGAGGTGAACGAGCCGGACGAGCTCGCCCAGGTGCTCAGCACGCTGGAGGGCATCCAGCAGTCGTTCAACAGCGCCCAGACCGGCAACAAGCGCATCTCGCTCGCCGACCTGATCGTGCTGGCCGGTTGCGCGGCGGTGGAGAAGGCCGCGCGCGACGCGGGCCAGGACATCGAGGTGCCGTTCACGCCGGGCCGCACCGACGCCACGCAGGAGCAGACCGACGTCGAATCGTTCGCTCCGCTGGAGCCGAAGGCGGACGGCTTCCGCAACTACGTCGGCAAGGCGCTGCCGCTGCCGCCGGAGTACATGCTGCTGGACCGCGCCAACCTGCTGACCCTGACCGCGCCGGAGATGACGGTGCTGGTCGGTGGCCTGCGGGTGCTCGGCGCCAACCACGGCGGGTCCCAGCTGGGCGTGTTCACCAACCGCCCCGGTGTGTTGACGAACGACTTCTTCGCCAACCTGCTGGAGCTGGGCGTGGAGTGGAAGCCGACCTCGCCCGACGCGGACACGTTCGAGGCGCGGGACGCCTCCGGCAACGTGCTGTGGACCGGCAGCCGGGTCGACCTGGTCTTCGGCTCGAACTCCGAGCTGCGGGCCGTCGCCGAGTTCTACGGCGCCGACGACGCGCAGGAGAAGTTCGTGCGTGACTTCGTCGCCGCGTGGGACAAGGTGATGAACCTCGACCGGTTCGACCTGCACAACTGATCAGCTGACCCGACAACCGCGCGGTGTCCGTCCACTGGGGACGGCACCGCGCGGTTTCGTCGTGGCCGAATCGTCCGGTCGGGAATCAGCCTTGCCGTTGTGTCGGTTCGAGGGAGATGTCGATGCGGTGGAAGTCGTCGGCGGGCGTAGGGCGGCTGCCTCTGCACCGGAAGGTGAACCCGACGTGCGGCACTTCCCTGTCGTCTCCGGACCCCGTGGTGCACAGGACGATCGCCGACCTCTCGCTGTCCCGCACCTGCAGGGCGACATCGGTGGCGTCGGGCAGCAATCCTTCGAGCAGGGCGCCGACGGCCAGGTCGGCGATGTACCTGACGTCGTACTTTTTCGCCTCGAGCTCCGGACGACGCGCGACCACACCACGCGCCAGGTAGGCGCCGTAGGAGTGGCCGACGACAAGGGCCGGTGCCCCGGCGGCCCGGTCGACGAATTCCCCGAGCACGGTCACCACGTCGTCGTTGCCGTTGATGCCATCGGCGGTGGACCGCCCCATGGCGGGCAAGTCGGGATAGCTCCGTCAGTAGCCGTCACCTGGCCCGACGGCTTCCCACGCGGACTCGACATCGCGGTGATCGACACCCGCGCCGTGCAGGGCGACCAGCGGTACACCGGTTCCGTGCTCGACGTAATGAACGATGGCCTGCCCGATCCTGCACTCCATGCGCGCCCCTCAGCTCGCTCGTCGCCCGCCTCGGAGCCGGTCGGGTCGCTGCTGGCTCCCCTGTGGAGGCCGAGCGGCCATCCTCGGTTGCCGAGAATGGCCGCGTCAAACCCCGGCGTGCCCCTCGGCTACGCGTGTGCGGGCAGGGCGGGCCTGCGCAACCGCTTGCCGGACAGGTACCGCCTGCGGTCGGTGACCACGATGGCGGCCAACGTCCCGACCAGCAGCCATCCGACGAGTTCCGCGATGCCACCGGCGAGTCCGGAGCCGTCGGCGACGATCGCCCGCATGGCCTGGATGGCTCCGTGCGTGGGCAGATAGTCCGTCACCGAGTACAGCGGGCCCGGCAGCGTCGACACCACACCGGTTGCGCCGGTGAGCACGAGCACGGCGATCGAAGCCAACCGCCCCGGTCGCCCGAAGATGGCGGCCAACGCCTGGTTCAGGGCCACGAACGCCGACGCGGCCAGCAACGCCACCCCCAGGAACCCGGCCGTCTCCCCCGCACTGAGGTCCAGCACCGGCACGGCGAGCGCGGTGATGGCCACCGCCGCGAGTGCGGCAGCCGTGGCACCCGGGATGGCCGCGCGGACGATGATCTTCCATGTCGCCTGGCGAGCAGTCAGTACCGCGTCGGGCACCGCGCGGGTGACGATGTAGGTGGCCAGCGCCAGTGACCACAGCGCCAGCGCGGCGAACAGCGTGAGCGCGAGCGGCCCGATCGCCGCCCCCTGCATGCTGGTCAGCGTCGGGTTGGCCGCGACCGTCTTCAAGTGATCCCGCTCCTCGGAGTTGTACGTCGGGATCTCGTCGGCACCCTTCGCCAGGCCGTCGCTCAGCTCCTTCGCGCCCTCGTCCAGCTGCACCGTTCCGTCGGCGAGCTCACGCACTCCACCGGCCAGCTCACCGGCCCCGCCACCGAGCTGGCCCGCACCGTCCGCGAGCTCCTTGGCACCCTTGTCGGTCTGCTGGATGCCCTGATCCAGCTGCCGGGCGCCCTTGGCGGCGTCCGAGATGCCGCGCACCAGCGTGCCCATGTTGTCGGCAAGCTGCTCGTTGCCGTCGGCGACCTTCCGCGACCCCTTGGCCAGCGCGCTGACCGCATCCCGGGTCTGGACGGCGGCGGCACGCACCGAGTTCTTGGCACCGTCGATCTTCTCGGCGTCCCCGGCAAGCCGGTCGGCGGCGTCACGTAGCTGGCCGCAGAACCCGGGCACGTCGTCCGAGCCCGGGCACCGCTCGGCCAGTTCCTGCAGCTTCTCGGCGGCATCGCCGGCCGACGGCAGCGCGTCGATCGCCTTGATGATCCGGTTGGCCAGCGGTACCAGGTTCTTCGCCAGCTGCTCGTTGCCGTCCGCGACCTGCTTGGCCCCGTCGGCCAGCTGTCGCGTCAGCTCCGGTAGCTGCGCGGTGTCCTTCTCCGCCTTGGTCAACCCGCCGGCGAGCTTCGACGAACCATCGGCCAGTTTGCCGGTTCCGTCGGCGAGCTTCCCCGCGCCGTCGGCCAGCTGGTCAGCGGCGGAGGCGAGCCGGCTCGACCCGTCCGCGAGCTTGCGGGACCCGGGCACCAGCTCACCGGTCCCCTCGGCCAGCTTCCCCGCGCCGTCGGCAGCCTTGCCGATCTGCTTGTGCAGCGTGGAGAACCCGACATAGATGTTGTCCAAGTACGTCTCGACGACCTGGCGGTTGAGCGTCTGCTGGGTCGTGCGGGCGACCATCTGCGACAACTTCGGGTCGGCGACGCCGGCGCTGGTGGAGGTCTTCACGTCGACGACGGCCCGACGCGCGTCGAGCGGATCGTCCGACGCCGTGGAGGTGGCCAGCTTGGAGAAGTTCTTCGGGATGGTGACCACGGCGGCGTACTTGCCGTTCTTCAACCCCTCGGCGGCGTCCTCGTCGTCGGTGAGGACCCACTTGTAGGCGGAGTCCTCGTTGTGCGTCAGGTCGCCGGCGAGCTCGCGGCCCAGCGGCACCACCTGACCGTCCACCTTGGCGGGTTCGTCGTTGTTCACCACGGCGGCGGTGGCGGTGCCGTGATCACTGTCCGGCGCCCAGAACGCCCAGGTCAGCAGGCCCATGACCAGCACGGGGATGACGATGAGACCGGTCCAGGTCCGCCACGTCAGTGGGCCGGACGACAGCGCGCGGGCAGAGTTGGCGAACGGCTTGATCATCGAGCGACCTCCACCAGCTGTGGTGTCAGGGCAAGGAAGTGCGTGCGGGCCGGCGGCAGCAGGTCACCCAGCCGCTGCGGGTCCTGGCAGCTCAGGACGAAGGCGACCGGACGCCCGGTGCGGGTGTGCCGTAGGGCCAGCATTTCGCGCAGTTCGTCGCGCTGGTCCGTGCGCAGCACGAGATCGGCGTCGTCGAGCAACACGAGCTGAACGTCGTCGCGAAGTGCGGCCCGGACCTCCGCCATGGGGTCCTCGGTGTCCCGGCACGGCACCACCGCGACGTCCCGGCGCACGGCGTGCGTGTGCTGCGGCAGGACACGGCCCAGCACCTTGAGGTCTCCGCGCACCTTGGTGACCCGGCCGGCCAACGTGAACAGCAGCGCCGACTTACCGACCTCGCCGGTGCCGTGCACGACCAGCACGTCCCCGTGCGGCAGCCGGATGTCGACGTTTCGGTAGATCGGTTCGCCACGGTTGTCGTCGAGGCTCACCGACCGGGCGCTGACCGCTTCGTCCGCGCCCGGCCAGTCCCGCAGGTTCAGTTCGCGCACCAGGGCCTCCCCCTCGACGTCGAACGCGGGCAGCACGCGGTCGAGCTTCGGCGGCAGACCCCACGCGTGCCTGCCCAACAGCGCCAACACGGCGGGCACCAGAGTCATCCGCACGATGAAAGCGTCCACGAACACGCCGACCGCCAGGCTGAACGCGATCGGCTTGATGGTCGCGCTGCCCGCAGGTACGAACGCCGCGAACACCGCGAACATGATCACCGCGGCCGCCACGACCACGCGGGAGGCCGAGATGAACCCGGTCTCGATGGCCTTGTGCGGATCGCCGCCGTGCACGAAGTCCTCGCGGATGCGGCTGACCAGGAACACCTCGTAGTCCATGGCCAGCCCGAACAGCACGCCCATCAAGATGATCGGCAGGAAGCTGATCACGCTGCCCACGTGCGTGACGCCCAGGGCGTCGGCGAAGTGTCCCTGCTGGAACACGAACGAGGTGGCCCCGAACGCCGCGCCGACCGACAGCAGGAACCCGACGGTGGCCTTGATCGGCACCCAGATCGAGCGGAACACCATGGCCAGCAAGATCAGCGACAGCCCGACGACCAGGATGCCGAACGGCAGCAGGGCGTCCCCGAGCTGCTCGGACACGTCGATACCGATCGCGGTGAGACCGGTGACGGCGATCTGCGTGCCGTAGGTGTCCAGGAAGCGCTGCTGGTGATCGCGCAGTGTCTCCACCAACTGATCGGTTTCCGGCGAGTCCGGCGGAGTCTCCGGGATGACCTGGATGATGCCGGTGTCCGCGGACGGGTTGGGCGTGGCCATCGGCACCGAGTGCACCCCGGGCAGCTGTCGGATCTCGTCGGCCAGTTTGTCCATCAGGCCGAGCGGATCCGTGCTGGTGATGATGTCCGCGGTGACGATCAGCGGCCCGTTGTAGCCGGGGCCGAAGTGCTCGGTCACCACGTCGTAGGTGTCCCGCGCGGGGTTGCCCTCGGCTTCCGTGCCGTTGTCGGGCAACGCCAGCCGGAGGTCCGCTGCGGGCAGCGCGGCGACGCCCAAGCCGCCGATCACCAGCACGACGGTGAGAACCGGCAGCTTGGTGACGGCCCGGACCCAGAACCGCGCGAGCCGTCGACGGCTCTGGTGTGCCCGGCGCCTGCGGGTCTTGGGCCGCAGCCGCTCCCCCGCGAACGCCATCAGCGCGGGCACCAGCGTCACGGCGACGGCAACGGCGAGCGCGACCGCGACAGCTGCGGCGATGCCCATGACGGTCAGGAACGGAATGCCTGCCACCGCCAGGCCCGCGACCGCGATGATCACCGTCAACCCGGCGAAGATCACCGCGGAGCCCGCGGTCGCGGTCGCGCGGGCGATCGACTCCTCGACCCCGAGCCCTTCGGCGAGCTGATCGCGATGCCGCGACAGCAGGAACAACGCGTAGTCGATGCCGACCGCCAGCCCCAGCATGATCGCCAACATCGGCGTGGTCGACGAGATCGTGGTGACCGCGGTGGCCAGATACACCAGCGCGACCGCGATGCCTACCCCGATGACCGCGGTGATCAGCGGCATGACCGACGCGATGATCGAGCGGAAGAGCAGCAGCAACACGATCAGCGCGACGACCATGCCGATGCCCTCGATCGGGCTGAGCTCGGGCACCCGGTCGGAGAACGCGTCACCACCGGTGTAGATCTTCGCGCCCTCGCCTGCCTGTTCCGCCAGGTCGTGGCCGATGTCGGACAGTGCCGTGCGGGTGTCCGGGTCGACGTGCGTCAGGTCGACCTCCAGTGGGACGGCCAGCATGGCCGCCCGCTTGTCCTCGGACACCGCACCGTTGACGTTCTTGTCGAACGGATTGAGCACGGCGGCGACCTGGTCGACCTTCTCGATGCGGTCGACGGCCCGCTCCATCGCCTGCTTGATCTGCGGCGTGTCGACTCGCTCGCCTTCCGGCACGAGCAGCACCAACTGCGCGGACGTCCCGCTCACCTGCGGAAACACCCGCCCGAGGTGGTCGAGCGCCTGCTGCGACTCCGAGCCCGGGATGGAGAAGGTGTCGTCGGTCCCTTGCGCCGCCACCGCGGTCAGGCCACCTATCGCGGCCAGCGCACCCAACCACAGAACGACGACGAGCACGCGTGCCCGGGCAGCCGCACGCCCGAGACGGTAGAGCAACGACGACACAACGAGCTCCCCTCGGTATTTGAATACAGTGTGTATCGTAGATGCACTGTGTATCCGGATGCGACGTGTATCCGATCACGTGCCGTGCCAAGATCGGCGCCACCGGCGAGCCCGAGGAGGATGCGATGACGGCGAGCAGCAGGCCGGACGGATTGACTCGCCGTCGTGCGGAGACCCGTCAGCGGCTGATCGATGCCGCCTACGAGGTGTTCGCCGAGTCCGGGATCCGCGACGCCCCGGTCGAGGTTATCTGCGACCGCGCCGGATATACCCGCGGGGCGTTCTACTCGAACTTCGACAGCAAGGAGCAGCTGTTCCTCGCGGTGTTCGAGGCGCAAACCCAGGACCGCATCGACCGGCTGCGCGAAGCGGTGAACGACGCGATCGAGGCCGCCGACATGACCGGTCCGGACGCCGTGCAGCGGGTGCTCAACGAGACGGCCGCCGTGTTCCTGCGCAATATCGCCCAGGACGTCACCTGGCATCTACTGACTGTCGAGTTCCGCGCTCAGGCGCTACGTCATCCCGAACTGCACGCGCCGACCGTGGCGGCGGAGAACCGGTTCCATGCCGAGCTGGCGGAGATCCTGACCGAGGTGGTGGGGCGGCTGGGCATGCGGCTGACGGCCGACCCGCGCATGGTCGTCATCACCGTCACCGCCGTCTACCAGGCCATGCTGGAGGAAGCCATCCTGGGCGACCTGCCGGACACCGGCAGCAATCCGTACCTCGACGACATGCTGCCGCGACTGCTCGAGCTTCTGGTGGAGCCCGCCGAGCAGAACTAGGCAAAGCTCACGAGCGCGGCCACGGTGGTGATGCGGCGGGCGTCGACTCCTCCGCGCCAAGCGGCGCCTGGGCCCCGGGGCCGCACAGCCGACCACACCGACACCCGCAAGCCTCAGGTCACCGACCCCGTCACGCCGAAACCCGCGGCTCCGCCATGGCTTCGGCCACCCGCGCCGGACCACTGCGCAACGCGGCCTCGAACGTCGCGATCCGCTGGCGCGGGCTCAGCGGATTCGTCCCCATCGCCTCCCGGTCGGCGAACGTCGGTGTGAAGACCCGCACCCGATAGCCCGCACGCCGCAGCTTGTCGACCTCGAGCTGCAGTTGACGCTGCATGTAGTGCCTGGTCGCCATGTCCACCGCGACGCTCATCGATCTCGGCCGCTGCCAGCTGGATGCGCCAGCCATCGGCGCCAGCACGATGACCTCGTTGACCCCGGCGCCGATCATCAGATCCGCGGACGTGGACGAATACACCGCGCCGTCGACGTAGCGACGGCCCGCGATGGTCACCGGCGGGCTGACGCCGGGCACCGAGCACGACGCACGGACCGCCTGCTGGATGTCCGCTTCCCCGTCGGCCGCGAACGCCACCCGCTCCCCCGAGTCGTAGTCGACCGCCACGACGCGAGTCGCCGGATGGTCGAGCCACTCGCCGGGTTCGGTCAGCGCGGTCAGCGGCGCGAGGAAGTCGTCCAGACTCAGCGTGCCGGGCGGCAGCAACCCGGACAGCGCGACAGACGGCCGAACCCGCCGCGGCTGCAGCACACCGCGCAACGCAAGCCGCGGCGCAGCAGGCATCCGGCTCCTCCGCACCTCGGCGGCCGACACCGGCTTGGGCTTGGCACGCAGCGGGTGCCCCTCCGACAGCTCCTTGCGGTACCAACCGCGCAGGTCGTCCGTCGTGATTCCGCTGGCCAGCAGTGACACCAACAGGGCCCCTTGGGACGTGCCGAGCAGCACGTCAGCGTCGTTGACACACCATCCGGTGGCCTCCTCCAGGGCCACCAGCGTGGCTGCCGACCACGCCAGGCCGGTGACTCCACCTGCGCCGATGACCAGGCCTTTCCGCTCTTGACGCGGGCCGGTCGACCCCACCTCGCTCATGGCCCAGGACTGTAAACATTGTCACTCCGAAACGCCAGCACTCGACCGGGCGGAAAACAAGATCAGTATTCATGAAAACACGCTCTGTATAACTCCAAACCTATACTCAAAACGCGCACATGGCGTGACACGCACCACCCAAATGGTGTGACTCGAAGCACCCATCCGCGCCATCCTGATGATCACGTACAGATCACGGCAGCTTTTTTACCAGCTGCTTTGCCGGTTGAACACATCACGAGTCGATAGTCAAGCCGGAAAAGAAAATTCCGCTGAGACTTTCCGGTATCGGCTCGCGTGTGCTTATCGTGTCCAACGGGCCGGACCCTCCGGCCGACGTCGGGGGACGTGAATTCATATCCATGCACACATCTGGAGGACGAACGTGCCCACGTCATCGGTAAGCGGCTCTGGCCGCGGCCGACGAATTGGTGCCACCGCTCTCGTCACGGCCGCTTCGGCCGCAGCTTTGCTGACTTTCGACTCCACCGCCGCGGCGGCGAGCCCGGCGAAGAGCAGGACAGGCTTCTACGAGGCTTCGGACACGGTGAAGGCAGGACACCGGATCTCGTTCCGAGGCAAGCTGACCACCGCAGGCGGCACCCCGCTCGGTGGCTACAAAGTTGACTTGATGCGCACCTACAACGGCAGCAAGTGGTTCCGAGTTGCCAGTCCGCGCAGCTACAGCAACGGCAAGGTCTCGGTGACCAATGTCAAGATCAAGGCGACCGCCAAGTACCGCTGGGTCTTCCGCGGGACTGCCAAGTACGCCAAGTCCTGGTCGCGAACCCAGAAGGTGGTCGCGAAGGTGCCGATCAACCTGCGGATCGTGAAGGCGGCCGCGGCGCAGAAGGGCGACCCGTACCGCTACGGAGCGTCCGGCCCGAACAGCTTCGACTGCTCCGGCCTGACGCAGTACGCGCACAAGCAGGTCGGCATCAAGCTGCCGCGCACCTCGAAGCAGCAGTACTCGAAGGTGCGCAAGATCAGCAAGTCCTACCGCAAGCCCGGTGACCTGCTGTTCTTCCACCGCGGCGGCAGCGTGTACCACGCCGCCATCTACGCGGGGAACGGCCAGATGTGGACGGCCCCGCAGTCCGGCGAGTCGGTGAAGAAGGCCAAGATCTACAACAGCAGCTACTACGTCGGTCGCGCCTGGTAAGGCGCCCGGCACGCGGGCGGCTGCGCACACCGAATCCTCCCTGGTTCGGCGGGCGCAGCCGCCGTCGCGTGTTTTCGCAGCTCTGGCCACTGTCGGTCCGGTTTGTCATGCTGTGACGCATGTGTCGAAACATCCGCGTCCTGCACAACTTCGAGCCGCCGGCCACGGACGACGAGGTGCGCGCCTCCGCTCTGCAGTACGTCCGCAAGATCAGCGGGACCACCAAACCGTCGGCCGCGAACGCCGAAGCGTTCGACCGGGCGGTGGATGAGGTGGCGGCCGCCGCCCGCAAGCTGCTGGACAGCTTGGTCACGTCCGCGCCGCCGAAGGACCGGGAGGTCGAGGCCGCCAAGGCCAAGGCGCGCGCGGCGAAGAGATACGGAACGCTCGCCAGCTGATCTCGGCGGTCGGCCCGATGTGATCGGGCGAGCCGGCAGTGATTCGGTCGCGCTGCGGCGAGTCAGCCGCGGCGCTCCGCGCGTCGTGACGTCGACCGACACCGCAGGCGGTGCGCGACCGATCGGGCACCGCTGCTTCCCTCAGGAGCATAGTTGCCGCCGCGCAGCCCGGAGGACCAGCTGGTCGTGCGGGTTGCCGCAGTGCACTCCGACTGTTCGCACAGTCGCCGCAGCGCGGTGCGACTTTCGCGCAGTTGCCTCCGCTCGCCCGGCTTTCGCGCGTTGCCACCTCTCGCCCGGCTTTCGCGCATTTGCCGCCGCTCGCCCGGCCCGCCGGCTCGTCGCCTCCGGCGCGCTGATTCAGGTGTGCTGCGCCTCCGCGCCCAGCGACTTCCGCCCGCGCGTGATGTCCTTGAACTCCGCGCGACTCACCGACACGTAGCGATCGTTGCCGCCGATCTCCACCTGCGGACCCTCCGTCACCGCCCGCCCGTGCTCGTCGACCCGCACGACCATGGTTGCCTTCTTGCCGGTGTGACAGATCGTCTTGATCTCCGTCAGGGTGTCCGCCCAGGCCAGCAAGTACTGACTGCCCTCGAACAACTCCCCGCGGAAGTCGGTACGCAGCCCGTAGGCCAGCACCGGGATGTGCAGGCGGTCCACGATCTCGGTCAGCTGCCACACCTGGGCCTTGGTCAAGAACTGCGCTTCGTCGACCAGCACGCAATGCAACGTGCCGTTCGCGCCGACATCGGCCTGGGTCTGCTCGAACAGGTCGTCGTCGGACTTGAACGCGCGGCCGTAGGTCTTGATCCCGATCCGCGAAGCGATCACCCCTTGGCCGTAGCGGCCGTCGAGGTGCGGCGTGAACAGCAACGTGCGCATGCCGCGCTCGTGATAGTTGTGCGCGCTTTGCAGCAGCGTCGTCGTCTTTCCGGCGTTCATCGCCGAGTAGTAGAAATACAGCTTCGCCACGGTGCCCTCCTCGCGCGTCAGGCCACCATAATCGATGCCTGATGCCCGATCGGGCGACAACCGAGGTACCCTTCAGACAACGTTGTCATCGCCGGTTCAGTGTGTGACCAAAGACCCCTTGCTGAACTCGGACGATGCGCTACCGTTCGTCCGTTGACAACGTTGCCTTCGAAAGAGGTCTCGCGCCGATGATGTCCGCCCGCCCGACGATGAAAGACGTCGCGGCTCTCGCCGGCGTCGGGCTGAAGACCGTCTCGCGCGTGGTCAACGGCGAAGGATCGGTCAGTCCCGACACTACCGAGCGCGTCAACGCGGCCATCGCCAAGCTGGGCTTTCGCCGCAACGAGGGCGCGCGACTGCTGCGCCAGGGCCGCACCGCTTCCATCGGCCTGGTGCTGGAAGACGTCGCAGATCCCTTCTCCTCCGCGCTGACCCGCGCGGTGGAGGACATCGCCCGCCAGCACGACTCCCTGGTGTTCGCCGGGTCCTCCGCCGAGGACGGTGTCCGCGAGCGCGAGCTGACCTTGGCGTTCTGCGCCCGCAGGGTGGACGGACTGATCATCGTCCCGGCGGGCGCAACCCATCGGTACCTGGTTCCGGAGATCACCGCGGGCACACCGGCGGTGTTCGTCGACCGTCCGCCGGTGGACATCGACGCGGACACCGTGCTGGTGGACAACGAAGGCGGCGCTCGCATGGCCGTCGACCACCTGATCGCGCACGGACATCGGCGCATCGGCTTTCTCGGCGACGCCCCCACGATCTTCACCGCGACGGCCCGGCTGGCCGGTTACCGGGCGAGCCTTGAGGCCGCCGGACTGCCCTATGACGAATCGTTGACCAGCCTCGCGCCGCCGACGGCCGAGGCGATCCGTCACGCCGTGGAGCGCGTGCTGGGCGGACCGGATCCGGCCACCGCGCTGTTCTGCGGCAACAACCGCGTGACGGTCGAGGTGCTCCGCGTTCTTGCCGGACGGCCGAACCAGCCCGCCTTGGTCGGGTTCGACGATTTCGAACTCGCCGACGTGCTGCGGCCGGGGATCACGGTTGTGGCACAAGACCCTGCCGAAATGGGTCGCACCGCAGCCGAGATGCTGTTCGCCAGACTGTCGGGCGACCGGCAAGGACGTGCGAAAACAGTACGGTTGCCCACGCGGTTGATCCCGCGCGGGTCCGGTGAGATGCCGATTGCCACCGGCATCGGGACGTGACTACCGTCCACATCCAATGTGAAGGGAAGCGAGGAGGCTTCACCATGAAGCTCAGAGCGTTGATCGCGGGATTGTCCGCAGTCGCGCTGGCGTTCACCGCAACAGCATGCGGCGGGGACGACGGCGACAACACCAAGGATGTCGAGGTGTTCACCTGGTGGGCGGACGGCAGCGAGAAGGCCGGCCTGGACGCCTTGGTCGCGGAGTTCAAGAAGCAACACCCCGATCTGAACTTCGTCAACGGTGCGGTTGCCGGTGGTGCGGGCAGTAACGCGAAGAACGTGCTGGCCTCCCGCCTGCAGCAGCAAGACCCGCCGAGCACGTTCCAGGCGCACGCCGGTGCCGAGCTGCTCGACTACATCGAGGCCAACCAGCTGCAGGACGTCTCGCAGCTGTACAAGGAGAACGGCTGGGACGAGGTCTTCCCGGAGGACCTGATCGAGCTGCTCACGGTGGACGGCAAGATCTACTCCGTCCCGTCGAACGTGCACCGCGCCAACGTCGTGTGGGCCAACCCCGAGGTGCTGAAGAAGGCCGGCCTGGACGACAAGCCCGCGAAGGACATCGACGGCTTCATCCAGCAGCTGGACAAGCTGAAGAAGGCCGGTGTCGACACGCCGTTGTCGATCGCGACCGACTGGACGCAGGTGCACCTGCTGGAGACAGTGCTGATCGCCGACCTCGGCCCGGAGAAGTACATCGGGCTGTGGGACGGCTCCACCAAGTGGGACTCGCCCGAGGTGAGCAAGGCGATCGACCACTACGCCAAGCTGCTCAGCTACACCAACACCGACCGGCAGAACCTCGACTGGCCGGACGCCACCAAGATGGTGATCGACGGCAAGGCCGGCTTCAACATCATGGGTGACTGGGCCGAGGCGGCCTTCCAGGAAGCCGACAAGGAATGGGGTAAGGACTACATCACCTACCCGGTGCCGGGCACCGACGGCATCTTCGACTTCCTGGCCGACTCGTTCACGCTGCCGGTCGGCGCCAAGAACGAGGAAGGCACCAAGGCGTGGCTGCAGACCGTCGGCAGCGCCGAGGGACAGAAGGCGTTCAACATCAAGAAGGGTTCGATTCCGGCCCGTACCGACGCCGACCCGAAGGACTACGGCGACTACCAGAAGACCGCGCTGGAGTCCTACAAGAACGACACCATCGTGCCGTCGCTGGCGCACGGTGCCGCGGCGTCGGTGAAGTGGTCGACCGCGATCACCGAGGCGGTCAGCAGCTTCTCCGCCAACAAGGACATCGAGAAGTTGAAGTCCGCCCTGGTCAAGGCCGCGGAAGACAACCAGAAGAAGCAGTAAAGGACGCTGAGTGTTCACCAGGATCAGGAGCTGGGGTCCCCCCGTCCTGCTGATCGCCCCGACCTTGATCCTGCTCGGCATCTTCGTCTACGGGCTGATCGGTGCCGGGGTCTGGACGTCGCTGACGGACAACGTCCGCGGCCAGACCACCGGCACCGTCGGCCTGCAGAACTACGAGAACCTCTTCAACGACGACACGTTCGTGTACTCGCTGCGCAACGTGGGCATGTACACGCTCGCGTTCGTCGCGGGCACGCTGTTCTTCGGGTTCTTGTGGGCGTGGATGCTGGAGCGGGGCGCGCGCGGCGAAGGCATCTTCCGCACGGTCTACCTGTTCCCGATGGCCGTGTCGTTCGTGGCCTCCGGTGTGGTGTGGCGGTGGTTGCTCAACAGCAACACCGGCGAATCCGCCAGCGGCCTGAACCGGCTGTTGGACATGGTCGGGCTCGGGTTCCTGCAGGGCCAGTGGTGGACCCACGAAGGCTGGGGCATCTTGGCCATCGCGATGCCCGCCATCTGGCAGCTGTCCGGTTACGTCATGGCGTTGTTCCTGGCGGGCTTCCGGGGCATCCCGGAGGAGCTGCGCGAGGCGGCGCGGGTGGACGGCGCCACCGAGTGGCAGATGTACCGGCACGTGATCTTCCCGCAGCTGTCGCCGGTCGCGCTGTCCGCGGTGATCATCATCGGCCACATGTCGCTGAAGGTGTTCGACCTGATCATGGCTGTGGCCGGGCAGACCAACCACACCACGCAGGTACCCGGTACCCAGATGTGGCTGAAGTACACCAGCGGTGAGTGGGCCGAAGCCGCGGCGATCGGCACCGTACTGCTGCTGGTGGTTGCCGTGCTGATCGTGCCGTACCTGATCAGCACCTACCGCGCGGAGCGTCGCCGATGACCACGACAGTGCTCGACGAAGTCAAGCCGACGGCCGACAGGAAAGCCAGGAAGGCCAAGAAGGCCAGGCCGCCGCAGCTGCCCGGCACCCGCGGGCCGCGGTCGACGGCGGTGCGCACGGTCAAGTACGTGCTACTGCTGTTCTTCTTGATCATCGTTCTGATCCCGGCGTACGTACTGTTCGTCACCAGTTTCAAGACCGGTGCCGACATCTCGCCGGACACCGCGTGGTCGTTGCCGGAGAACTGGGACACCGCAGGCTGGGAACGGGCATGGAGCACGCTGTCGGACTCGTTCTGGCGCACGTTCGGCCTGGTCATCCCCGCGTCGTTGATCTCGGCGTTCCTCGGCTCGATGAACGGGTTCGTGTTGTCCCGGTGGCGCTTCCGCGGCGCCGACCTGGTCTTCACGCTGATCCTGTTCGGCATGTTCATCCCGTACCAGGCGGTGATGATCCCGCTGGTCGAGATCATGAACACGGTGGGCGCCGAGCGCGGCATCCCGTCGCTGATCTTCATCCACGTGGTCTACGGTCTGCCGATCTGCACGCTGATCTTCCGTAACTACTACGCATCCGTGCCGACGGAAGTCATCGAATCGGCGAAGGTGGACGGCGCGGGCATGATCCGCACCTACACCTCGATCGTGCTGCCGGTGTCCATCCCGGGCTTCGTGGTGACGATCATCTGGCAGTTCACCTCGGTGTGGAACGACTACCTGTTCGCGATGTTCTTCTCCAGCGCGCAGAACGGGCCGGTCACCATCGGGTTGAACTTCCTGGCCGCCGGGCAGCTGCAGGACTACGCGGCATCGATGGCGGGCGCGCTGATCGCCTCGCTGCCGACGCTGCTGGTCTACATCGTGCTCGGCCGCTGGTTCGTCGGTGGCCTGATGGCCGGCTCGGTCAAGGGCTGACCGCTACGACAGGCGGCATCTGGCCCTGGCGTGGGAGGCACGCCAGGGCCAGTGTCGTTTCTGGGTTTGCCTTCCCCAGCCGTCTCGTTTTATTCAGTCAGCTTGTTTCCGCTGGTCGAAGGCGACGCTATCCGCACATTTGACGACCGTCGCGCCAAGTCGCCCTATCCATACACCAAGATCACGCTGCACTTGACGTGCGAGCTCCCCGTCTGCATCTGCGAGCTCAGCTGTCAGCACGCGGAGCGACCTGACGATCGAGGGATGCGTCTGAGCGACTCGGACAAACAGACGGCGGTCTCGCTCACCACTCTCGACGGCACTGCGTCGATCGATCTCGTAGCCCTGCGTGAGCATTTGCGCCTCGTCCACGAGCACATCAGCGTCCGTGATGCGCACGACACCGTCACCATCGCTGACCCAGGCCTCACCGTTCCCCGAAAGCATCGGCCCACTGTTCCAGCTCATGGATCCAACATTTCATGCCCCCTTGAGATGTCAATAGAATCTGTAGGATCTTCGCACAGTCCCACCTTCAGCGGCTCCGCGATCAGCGGACAACGCCGTCAATGTCACCGATTTGTCGGCACCCTCGAGGCTCTGATCTACAGATTCTGTAGATTGCATCCTAATCACCGGGAGGGACTGTGAAACTTACTCACCTCGGCACCACCAGCAAGAACGGCGGCTGCCCAGAGATCTACGAGACCGATCGCGGTACATACGTCGTGCAAGGGACCCGGTGACCGATCCTGAAGCGCTGGCCACGCTACGCGAGCGTGGGCTGCCAGATCATGAGACCGCTGTCGAAATCCCGAAAGCGCTCCTGACCTTCGTGCGGGAGGCTGGATGACCCGTCGCCTGCTGGCCGCGGAAGAGCTCGGCGCGCTGTTCCCCACGGTGCGCCGGGCCTCATGGCGGTGGGAATGCCAACCGCAGTACGCCGTCGACGCAGACGAAGTCGCAGCTTGGTTGTCCGGAGAGCCGACTGCGGAGACCAAGGAAGACCGGGAGTGGCTGAACTACATCAAGAACCTGCACGCTCGCGGTATTCCGTTCGAGCGGGTTCGCGTCCTGGACGAGCCACCGACCACCTACCAGCGCTGGATCATCACCACAACTGACGCGAACGTCGCCGCAGGAGAGGACATCCGTTGGCTTGCCCGCCGCGATGCGCAAGCCGCCGGCATGCCGAACTACGACTTCTACATCTTCGATGAGAATCGCGTCGCCATCATGCGATTCGATGCCCACGGCGAGCTGACCGGGATCGAACTCGACGACGATCCCGCCGTAGTATCCGAACACCTGGCGTACCGCGCTCGGGTCTGGCCTGTAGCCACCACGCACAGACAAGGTGGACCTTGAACGTCGAGAAGCGACAGTTGGAGTTCGGCGAGGCGCTACGCCGACTGCGCGCTCAAGCCGGGTACGTCACGGGTAGGGATTTCGCCAGGGACATTGGCTGGCAATCGTCGAAAGTCAGCCGGATCGAGAACGGCCGAACCCTGCCTTCGGTCACCGACCTCGACGCGTGGCTCGACGCCACCGACCCCGCGCCGGAGATTGGTGCACGCCTGTATGAAGATCTGCGTGAGATCCGGCTGGCGCGTGAGGCATGGCGGCGGCAACTGCGACGCGGCCACGCTCGGCGACAGCACCAAGAAGCTGTCAGCGAGCAGGAAGCCAAAAGGATCACGTCCGTCGAGATGTTCCTCGTACCCGGGCTCGTCCAGACCGCCGACTATGCGCGAGCAGTGTTCGCCATGGCGGCCGATCTTCATGGCACGCCACAGGACACCGAAGAGGCGGTCCGTGAACGACTGCGTCGCCAAGAAGTTCTTTACGACTCGAACAAACAGATCGAGATCCTCGTGCACGAGCTGGCTCTCCGCGCTCCGCTGGCCGGCCCCGAGGTCATGAGCCCCCAACTGGACCGCCTCGGCACGCTCAGCGGGATGACTCACATTCGACTCGGAATCATTCCTCTCGACGCAGTGATTCCGACGGTGACCATGCACGGGTACACCATTCACGACGACACGGTCATCGTGGAGATCAACCACACCGAAGTCGTCACTGACGATCGGGACGACCTTGCGCTCTACCGCACGATCACCGAGCGCCTGTGGGATGTGGCGCTGGAAGGCGAAGCCGCACAAGCCCTCGTGATGCGGTTGGCTGCACGCAAAGGAAGTTAGTCGACGCCATTGGCACGCGGGGCGCTCGGAAAGCCCTGGAGACATGACTGGGCTGGGGCCGCCCAGCGACCCCAGCCCAGTTCACCTCAACAGCACCGTGCGCCGGGTTGAGCGGAGCGCTCGAAGCGTTGCCGCTCGTACTCCCGCCTGCTGAGCACCGGTTCTCCGGGGTGCAGCCGCTTGTGGTGCTCCACATAGCGGTCGTACTCCGTCTCGCCGGTGAGCTCGGCCAGGTACCAGCGCACTCCGCGCATCGTGCGGCGCACGCGTTGCAGAACGGTCATGACGATCCACCGTCTTTGCCCGAGCCGACCGATTCGTCGCTGTCACGGACTCCGGAGCCGCCTGCCGGAGCGCCGACCGCGGCCAGCTCCCGCTTCTCCTCCGCCGTCGGCCACAGACCGGACGGCGCAACGATCTTGGACTCCTCCCACGGCTCCTCCGTGGTCGGCAGCGGTTCCGTCGCCCGCACCGCACGCCAGCAGACGATGATCGCGTTGCCGATCACCAGGATGACCAGGATGGCGAAGAACGCCGAGAGCACGCCGTCGACCGTGGAGTTGGTGACCACCGTCGACATGTCGTCCAGGTCTTGCGCCGGCGCCAGCACCTCACCGCGCTCCAGTGCCTCCGAGTACTGCGCACGCTGTGCGAAGAACCCGATCTTCGGGTCGTCGGAGAACACCTTCTGCCAGCTCGCGGTGAGCGTCACCGCCGCGTCCCAGGCCAGCGGGATCGCGGTCACCCACGCCCATTTGAGCTTGCCGCTCTTCACCAGGATCACCGTGGCCACGGTCAACGCGATGGCGGCAAGCAACTGGTTGGCGATACCGAACAGCGGGAACAGCTGGTTGATGCCGCCGAGCGGGTCGGTGACACCGGCCCACAGGAAGTAGCCCCAGGCCGCCACCACGATGGCGCTGGTGAACCACAGGCCCGGCTTCCAGGAGACCCGGCCGAGCGGCTTGTACACGTTGCCCAGGGTGTCCTGCAGCATGAACCGGCCGACGCGGGTGCCTGCGTCCACCGTGGTCAGGATGAACAGCGCCTCGAACATGATCGCGAAGTGGTACCAGAACGCTCTCATGCCCTCGCCGCCGAAGACCTGGGCGAAGATGTCGGACATACCGACCGCCAACGTCGGCGCACCGCCGGTACGGGACACCAGGGTGTCCTCCTCCACCGCCGCGGCCGCCGCGTCGAGCTCTTCCGGAGTGATCACGAAACCGAGGCTGTTGACGAACTCGGACGCCGACTGCACCGCGCCACCGGTCGCCCCGGCCGGGGAGTTCATGGCGAAGTACAAACCCGGGTCGAGGATGCACGCCGCGATGATCGCGGCCACCGCCACGAACGACTCCATCAGCATGCCGCCGTAGCCGATGAGCCGGATCTGCGACTCCTTCTCGATCATCTTCGGCGTCGTGCCGGACGAGACCAGCGCGTGGAAGCCGGACAACGCGCCACACGCGATCGTGATGAACACGAACGGGAACAGCTCGCCCGAGAACACCGGACCGGTCTCGTCGAAGGCGAACTTGGAGACCGCATCGGTCTGCAGCACCGGCGCGGCGATCACCACACCGATGGCCAGCAGCGCGATCGTGCCGATCTTCATGAAGGTCGACAGGTAGTCACGCGGTGCGAGCAGCATCCACACCGGCAACACCGAGGCCGCGAAGCCGTAGATGACCAGGAACAGCGTCAGCGTCTCGGGGTCGAACGTGAACGCGCTCGCCCACGACGACTCGGCGACCCAACCGCCCGCGACGATCGCCAGCAGCAGCAGGACGACACCGATCACCGACGTCTCGATCACCTTGCCCGGCCGGATGACGCGCAGGTAGAAGCCCATGAACAGCGCGATCGGGATGGTCATCGCGATCGAGAACGTGCCCCACGGCGACTGCGCGAGCGCGTTGACCACGACCAGCGCGAGCACCGCGAGCAGGATGATCATGATGACGAAGACGCCGACCAGCGCGGAAATGCCGCCGACCACGCCGATCTCGTCGCGCGCCATCTGACCGAGCGACTTGCCGTTGCGGCGCATGGAGAAGAACAGGGTGACCATGTCCTGAACCGCACCGGCGAAGATGACGCCGACGATGATCCAGATGGTCCCGGGCAGGTAGCCCATCTGCGCCGCCAGCACCGGCCCGACCAACGGGCCGGCACCCGCGATCGCCGCGAAGTGGTGGCCGAGCAACACCCGACGGTCGGTCGGGTGGAAGTCGACACCGTTGTTCAACCGCTCCGCGGGCGTCGCCCTGGTGTCGTCCACCTCGAGCACCCGTTTGCAGATGAACCGCGCGTAGAAGCGGTATGCGATGGCGTACGAGCCGAGTGCCGCGCCGAGCAGCCAGATCGCGGAGATCGTTTCACCGCGCGCCAGCGCGAGCACGCCCCAACAGACGGCGCCGACGATGGCGACGGCTGTCCACGTGACTACCGACTTGATTTTCATGACGACAGGGGTACTCCAGATTGACCGTCGTGTTAAGAGTTTGGGTCGGGAATTTTTTCCCGAGCGATGAGTTCGTGCCGTTCGCCCGGTCTGCACAGGTAGCGGAACCGCCGACCGAGGAGGACGCATGACCGCAGTACTGGATTCGCTGTTGCTGTCCAGCGACGACCCGAAGCGCTTGAGCTCGTTCTACGCCGAGGCGTTGGGCCTTGCGGCGGAGGAGACGCCCGACGGTCACTACCGCTACCTCAACGTCGGGGGCTTCTACGTCATGTTCGACAGCCGCGACGACGTCTCCGGCCCCAATCGTGAGCCCGGCCGGGTCATCTGCAACATCTCCGTCGACGACGTGCCCGCGACGGCCGAGCGGTTCGTGAACGCGGGCGCGCGGTGGCTGGCCGAGCCGGAGAACCGGGACGGCTCGTGGTTCGCCACCCTCATCGACCCGGACGGCAACTACGTGCAGCTGATCCACATCGCCGACGAGCACATGGGCTGAGACGATGACGGCGATTTTGTCGCGGGAGCGGGGTAGGGTCTCCGCTATGTCCGCTCCCAGCGTCGACGACGATTTTGTCCGGCTTGCCGACCCGTTCCGCCGCGAGCTGCTCGCGCACTGCTACCGCATGCTCGGCTCGGTGCACGACGCCGAGGACCTGGTCCAGGAGACCTATCTGCGCGCCTGGCGTGCCTACGACAAATTCGAGGGCCGCTCGTCGCTGCGCACCTGGCTGTACTCCATCGCGACGCGCACCTGCCTGACCGCGCTGGAAAGCAAGAGCAGGCGTGAGCTGCCGACGGACGTGGCCGATCCGGAGACCAGCAGCAGCGCGGAGAAGCTGCAGCGCGGCGAGGTGCCGTGGCTGGAGCCGATCCCGGACGCGATGATCACCATGGACGACACCGGCGACCCGGCCGCCGTGGTCGCCACCCGCGAGTACACCCGCCTGGCGTTGCTGGCCGCGATGCAGCACCTGCCGCCGCGGCAGCGAGCCGTGCTGATCCTGCGCGACGTGCTGCGCTGGAAGGCCAGCGAGGTGGCCGACGTGCTGGACATCAGTGTGGCCGCGGTGAACAGCCTGCTGCAGCGCGCGCATGCCCAGCTGGAGAAGACCGCACCGTCACCGGAGCAGCTCGACGAGCCGGACGAGTCCGAGCAGCGTGAGCTGTTGCAGCGCTACGCCAAGGCGTTCGAGAACTACGACGTCGACGAGATCGTGCGACTGTTCACCGACGAGGCGGTGTGGGAGATGCCGCCGTTCCTCAACTGGGTGCAGGGCGCCGAGCGGATCGGCGAGCTCATCGAGGCCTACTGCCCTGCCAAGCAGGCAGGCGACATGCGGTTGGTGCCGACCAGGGCGAACGGTCAGCCCGCGTTCGCGCTGTACATGCGCGACCAGGCCGACGGCAGGTACAAGGCGTTCCAACTGCAGGTGCTCGATCTCGGCGCCGACGGTGTCCGGCACGCCTACGTGTTCTTCGACGAGTCGTTGTTCGCTCGCTGCGGTCTGCCCTCGGTGCTGGAGCCTGCCCACCAGGCCGGCCGGTGACCATGGCGCAGCCCGCACAGTCGCTCTCCGGCGGCATGGAGTTGCTGGAGCGCGCCATCAGCTTCGCGGTGAGCGCGTTCGGCGAGGTGACGCCGGATCGGCTGAGCGCGGCCACGCCGTGCGCCACATGGTGCGTGCAGGACGTGATGGACCACCTCAACGACAGCATGAGCACGATCGGAGAGGCGTTCGACGACGGCTGGGTTCACCTCGAGATGGATCCACGCAAACAGTGCCCGGTCGCGGTGCTGCAGGACTCGGCGCGCGCGTTGCTGGCCACCGTGGCCGTGCACCGCGCGGGGCTCACCACGATCGAGATCGACGGCCGCGCGATCGCCGGATCGGTCGTCGCGGCCACCGGCGCGCTGGAGCTGGCCGTGCACGGCTGGGACCTCGCGCAGGGGTGCGGCTCCGTCCGACCGCTGCCGGAGGAGCTGGCGGCCGATTTGTTGCGTCTGGCTCCCCTGCTGGTCAGCGAGGACGACCGGCCCGGCCGGTTCGCCGACCCGGTGCCGGTGCCCGCGGACAGCTCGCACTCCGACCGGCTGCTCGCCTGGCTGGGCCGCAAGCCCTGAGTCAGATGGCGGCGTGCGCGAACGTCCGCCGGTACGCCTTCGGTGACACGCCGACGATGCGGTTGAAGTGATGCCGCAGCAGCGCCGCACTGCCGAAACCGACGGCCGTCGCGATGTCCTCGACCGGCAGGTCGGTCTCCTCGAGCAGCCGCCGCGCCTGCGCCACCCGCTGCACGGTCAGCCACCGGTTGGGCGTCGTCCCGGTTTCGGCGACGAACCGGCGTGCGAACGTCCGCTCCGACATCTGCGCCCGCTTGGCCAGGCTGCTCACGGTGTGCGGCTCGGCCAGGTTCTCCAGCATCCAGTCCAGTACCGGCTGCAGGCTGTCGCACTCCCCGGCGGGAATCGGCTGCTCGATGTACTGCCGCTGTCCGCCTTCGCGCTGTGGCGGGACCACCATGCGACGAGCGACCGCCACCGCCGCGGCCGCGCCGCGCTCCCGGCGCACCAGATGCAGACACGCGTCGATACCTGCGCCGGTACCCGCGCTGGTCACCAAGTCACCTTCGTCGACGAACAGCACGTCCGGGTCGACCACGGCCTTCGGGAAACGCCTCGCCAGTTCGTCGACATAACGCCAGTGGGTCGTGCACTTGCGCCCGTCCAGCAGGCCGGCCGCGCCGAGAATGAACGCCCCACTGCACAACGACAACAGCGTCGCACCGCGCGCGTGCGCCTCCCGCAGCGCTTCCAGCACCGCGGGCGGGTACTCCTCACGCACCGTCGCCGCCGAAGCGACCACCAGATCGGCGTCGACCAGCGAATCCAGCCCGGACTCGGGAACCAGCCCTACCGGCATGCTGGTGCGGATCGGCTCACCGGGCCGCTCCGCGCAGACGCGGAAGTCGAACGTCGGCCCGCCGTCCGACCGGCGATCGATCCCGAAGACCTCGCACACCACCCCGAACTCGAACGGTGTGGTGTGGTCGATGACCGCGACGGCGACGCTGTTCAGCATGGTCGCCAGAGTACTTGGCAGAAAGTTTGCGCACAAGGTCCGTTCTGCCACTGGTGGCGGAATTTTTATTAGCGCAAACTTAGTGACATGATGATGTTGACAGTCGCAGCAATCGCAGTCGTGGCACTCGTGATCTATCTGGCATGGCGTGGGCCGGAGGCCCAACGCGAACCGCGTCCGGCGCTGTTCGGCAGCTTCGAGTTCGAAGACCGGGACATCGAGCGGGTGCGGCAGGAACTGGTCCGGTGAGCTCGGGTTGTCGCCTCACAACTCACCGACGTCAAGTACCCGAACAACCGCATAGCCGGCCTCGTCCGAGGCCTTCAGATCGACCTCGGCGGTGATCGCCCAATCGTGGTTGCCGTCGGGGTCGTCGAATGTCTGCCGGACGGTCCAGGTGTCCGGCCCCTTCTCGATCGCCAGCAACGCGGGCCCGCGAGCGTCCGGCCCGGTACCGATCGAGTCGTACTCGGCGAAGTAGCCGTCCAACGCCTCTGCCCAGGCATCGGCGTCCCAGCCGTCCTCGCCGTCCAGCTCGCCCAGCGCCGCGTAGTCCTCTCTGGCCGCCAGCTCCACGCGGCGGAACATCTCGTTGCGGACCAGCACCCGGAACGCCCGTTCGTTGCCGGTGACCGGTCGCGGGGCACTCAGCTCCGGCGGCTTCGGCTGACCCTCCTCACCTGCCGGATGCCGCAGCGCCTCCCACTCGTCCAGCAGGCTCGAGTCGACCTGCCGCACCAGCTCACCGAGCCACTCGATCAAGTCCATCAGCGGTTCGGTCTTCGCGGCGTCCGGCACGGTGTGCCGCAGCGAGTCGTAGACGTCCGACAGGTACCGCAGCACGAGGCCTTCCGAGCGGGCCAGCTGGTAGAAGCTGATGTACTCGACGAAGTTCATCGCCCGCTCGTACATGTCCCGCACCACGGACTTCGGCGACGGGTGGGTGTCGGCCACCCACGGGTGCCCGCGCCGGTACGTCTCGTAGGCCGCCTCGATCAGCTCCTCCAGCGGCTTGGGGTACGTGACCTCCTCGAGCAGCGCCATCCGCTCCTCGTACTCCACGCCCTCGGCCTTCATCGCCGCCACGGCCTCGCCACGGGCGCGGTGCTCCTGCTGGGCCAGCACCGGGCGCGGGTTCTCGACCGTCGACTCGATCACCGACACCACGTCCAGCGCATACGTCGGCGACTCGGGATCAAGCAGCTCGATGGCGGCCAGCGCGAACGGTGACAACGGCTGGTTCAGCGCGAAGTCGAACTGCAGGTCCACGGTCAACCGCACCGTGCGACCTTCCTCGTCCGGCTCGTCCAGCCGCTCGACCACCCCGGCGTTGCGCAGCGCCCGGTAGATCGCGATGGCGCGCAGGATGTGCTGCCGCTGCCGGGGCCGCGGCTCGTGGTTGTCCTCCAGCAGCTTGCGCATCGCCTGGAACGCGTCCCCGGGCCGCGCGATGACGTTGAGCAGCATCGCGTGGGTGACCTTGAAGCTGGAGGTCAGCGGTTCCGGCTCGGACTCGATCAGCCGCTGGAACGTCGACTCGGTCCAGTTGACGAAGCCTTCCGGCGCCTTCTTCCGGACGATCTTGCGCTTCTTCTTCGGGTCGTCGCCCGCCTTGGCCAGCAGTTTGGCGTTCTCCACCACGTGGTCGGGCGCCTGCACCACGACGTAGCCGTCGGTGTCGAAACCCGCGCGGCCCGCCCGGCCGGCGATCTGGTGGAACTCCCTGGCCTTGAGGTGGCGCATGCGTTCCCCGTCGAACTTGGTCAGCGCGGTGAACACCACGGTGCGGATCGGCACGTTGATGCCGACGCCGAGGGTGTCGGTGCCGCAGATGACCTTCAGCAGACCGGCCTGCGCCAGCTGCTCGACCAGCCGTCGGTACTTGGGCAGCATGCCCGCGTGGTGCACGCCGATGCCGTGCCGGACCAGCCGGGACAGCGTCTTGCCGAATCCGGATGCGAACCGGAAGTCCCCGATGGCCTCGGCGATGGCGGCCTTCTCCGCCTTGCTGCACACGTTGACGCTCATCAGCGCCTGCGCCCGCTCCACGGCGGCCGCCTGCGCGAAGTGCACCACGTACACCGGCGCCTGCCCGCCGTGCAGCAACTCGTCGATCGTCTCGTGCAGCGGCGTCATGGCGTATCGGAACGTCAACGGCACCGGCCGCTCCGCCGAGCTCACCACCGCCGTCTCGCGACCGGTTCGCCGGGTCAGGTCCTTCTGGAAGAACGTGACGTCGCCGAGCGTGGCCGACATGAGCAAGAACTGCGCGTCCGACAGCTCCAGCAGCGGAACCTGCCACGCCCAGCCGCGATCGGGCTCGGAGTAGAAGTGGAACTCGTCCATCACGACCTGGCCGACGTCGGAGTCGCGGCCCGACCGCAACGCCATGTTGGCCAGGATCTCCGCGGTGCAGCAGATGATCGGCGCGTCCGGGTTCACCGACGAGTCGCCGGTCATCATCCCGACGTACTCGGCGCCGAACACCTCGACCAGCGAGAAGAACTTCTCCGACACCAGCGCTTTGATCGGCGCGGTGTAGTAGGTGCGCTTGCCCTGAGCGAAGGCGAAGAAATGCGCCCCCATCGCCACCAGGCTCTTACCGGAACCGGTCGGCGTGGACAGGATGACGTTCGCCCCGGAGACCAGCTCGATGAGCGCCTCCTCCTGATGCGGATACAGCGACAGCCCACGATCGGCAGCCCACTCGGCGAACGCGGTGTACAGCGCGTCGGGATCGGTGGAGCCGTCGAGGTCGAACAGGGCGCTGAACAGGGTGGCGCGGGTAGCGGTCATCGTGACTACACTGTGCCATCCAGGGGAAAAGGGCCGCACCGCGGTGTTCACCCGGTGGCACCAGCCCCGGCACGCGCCGATGATCGCCGACCCGTAGGCTCACTCTCGCGCATCCGCGCGCACCCGCGTATCGCACCCGGAGGATGCAGTGGCAAGCGACATCATTCCGATCGAGCTCGGTCTGCCGCAAGGCGACCTGGTCACCCTCTGGGCGCCGCGCTGGCGAGAGGACGGCGAGGAGTGGGAAGCCTTCCTCGGCGACGACGAGGACCTGTTCGCGTTCCCGGACGCTGCCCACCTGGCCGCCTACGTACGGACGGCCGAGCAGCACGACTTGATCGACCACCCGTCGTGGCACATCGTCCCCGCGCTCAACGTGCCCGAGCTGATCCCGGACGACGACCACTCCTACGACCTGGTCGGCGTCCCGGAGCTGGTCGCGGAAGAGCCGGACTCGTGGACCATCGGCGAGCTGGCCGAGATCGTCAACATCGTCCGGTCGCTCGCCGACGTGTGCGAGCTGGACGAGGTGCACGAGGTCCTGGACGCACACGAAGGCTTCTCGCTGCTGCAGCAGGGCAGGCTGCCGTTCACCGGCCGGGAAGGCGCCAAGCTGTGGGACGACCTGGCCACCGCGGTCGCCGAGAAGTGGGACATCGTGCTGGACGCGATCGACGAGCTGGTGGTCATCCCGGAGATCGACGAAGCGGTGCTGGACGAGACCGCCGAGGAGCTCGCCGCGTTCCACGAGGAGTCCGCCGAGTCCGAGGCCGGGGTGGACGACGACGCGCTGACCGGCAACGACGACGACATCGACACGGTCGACTCCGATGACGACGAGGAGACCGAGGACGACGAATCGCTCGGCTTCTGGGGCGAGGTCGGCATCGACCCGATCAAGATCGTCACTCGCAACGCGGAGTACTACACGCTGCGCTGCTACCTGGACGACGAGCCGGTCTTCCTCGGCAAGGACGGCAAGATCGACGTCTTCACCAGCCCGCGCGCGCTGGCCCGTCAGCTCGCCGACGCCAAGGAGCTGGGCGAGAACGACATGGCCGAGATGCCGACGTGGGACGACATCGTCGCGAAGGCGACCACCGGTGACCTGGAGGTCGAGGTCACCGAGGACAACACCTACGTGCTGGCCGGCCTGGACGAGGACATCGCGGAGGGCCCTGCGGCCATCGACCCGAACCAGCTGGACCTCGCCGTCGAGCTGATCGTGGACGCGGCCGATTGGGCGGGCGACGATGCGCCGTCCGAAGCACTCGCCGAGTCGGAGCGGCTGGGCTGGCTGGTGTCGTTCGTGCTGCGGCCAAGCGTCAACCGGCTCGAGCCGTCGGCGCCGTTCGACGACGAGGTCGCCGCATGGGTGAAGCTGGTCAACGCGCTGGAAGACCGCTTCACGGTGCACTGAGGACGCACCCGTCCACGGGTCGTTCTCAGCCGTCCAACACGTTCGGACGAGGGGTGTCTCACCCTCAGGTGAAGGTTCACATTCGGCCGTTCGGAGCACTGCGCTGTCCGGCTGACCTGCAATAGTCCGATCTTGCCCGGGGGCGTGATCGGGTGCACGCAGGGTGTAGGTAATCTCTCAGCACTCCCTATCGCGCCGACGAAGGTCAACGCCGTGAACGAAAACTCGATTGCCCCGTCCTTCGACAAGATGCGCAACATGCTGGTGCGCGCTGCCGAGGTGCGGGAGAGCGAACAGCAGCAGATCTTTGACGCACTGGACGACATCTACGCCCGGCTGGCCCCGGTCGAGTCGCTGGGCGCGGTCCGCAAGCGCTTGTCCGAGCTGCCCGACCGCACCGAGGTCGGCGTGCTCGCCGAGCGCCTGGACGAGGCGATGTCCCGCCTGGAGGCGCAGGACAACGCCATTGCCGCCGCTACGCGCGCGATCGAGAACATCGTCGATCGGCTCGCCAAGCCGTTCGCGCAGCTGGACGGCCGGCTGGATGGTGTGGCAGGCCGCTTCGAGGGCGTCCAGGGCAAGATGGAGGGCCTCGAGGACAAGCTGCAGAACATCCACCGCAGGCTGGACGAGCTGGACAGCCACCTGGACAAGCAGGACTCGAAGCTGGAGAGCCTGCCCAGCTCGGTGTACGGGCTGGTGCGCGAGCGCATCGAGCTGGCCGAGAACGCGCTGCGCGAGCGGCTGGACACCGTCGACAGTGACGTCCGGGCCCGCACCGAGGCGCTGGAGACCGAGCTGAAGGAGCAGATCGGCGAGACCGCCGACGAGCTGCGCAAGAGCGTGCAGGACGCCGCGTCGACGATCGACCCGACCGAGCGGCTGGAGGCGATCACCAGCAAGCTCGAGTCGCTGTCCAGCACGGTCGAGGAGCTCGGCAAGCGCATCGACGCGGTCGAGGAGAGCGTGACCAGCCGGTTCGGCGACCTGGACGGCACCGTGAAGGCCAAGTTCTCCAGCGTGGAGAACGTGATCACCCAGCGCCCGGACACCGACGAGCTGGACTCGCTGGTGCGCAAGCGCAACGAGGAGTCCGAGCGCCGCATCGGCGGGCAGCTGGACGAGGCGATGGCCACGTTCGCCGAGCTGATGCTGGGCGGTCCGCCGCAGCCGCCGGTGGTGCAGGCGCCGCCGCCCCGGCAGCCGCGTCGTACGCGCAACTCCAACTCGCGTGCCCGCAACGGCTCGAAGAAGGAAGCCGAGGCCACGTCGGAATAAGCAGACCAGCACAACGGCCCGCGAGCGTTCGCGGGCCGTTGTGCTGTGCAGATGTTGCGGGAACGGGTGGCCGCCCGTCCCGGCGCGCCGCGGCCAGGTCGACCGGCGCGGGTCGTCGTAAGTGCCGGCGCGGAACATCCAGAGGCCGGCGCGGGACGCCGCAAGTTCCAACGCGGACGTCCAGGTGTCAGCGCAGGACGTCCAGCACCAGCGGCGAGTTCTCCTCCGCCCGCTCGGCGATCTTGATGCCCTCCAGCAGTGCTTGTCGTGCGGCCGGTACCACGTCCGGGGTGTCGGTGTGCAGCTCGGCGATCGGCTGGCCGGTGGCCACGGTGTCCCCGCGCGTGGCGAGGAGCTTCACCCCGGCCGCGGACTGCACTGCGTCGCCAGGGGCCGCGCGGCCTGCACCGAGCCGCCACGCAGCGACTCCGACCGCCAGCGCGTCCACTGTGGCCAGAACACCGTCCTGCGCGGCCGTGACCACCTCGACGTGCTCGGGACGCGGCAGCGGGGCATCTGGGTCGCCACCCTGCGCCCGGATCATCCTGCCCCACACCTCGTAGGCCTCACCGGACGCCAACACCTTCGCCGGGTCGACGTCCAGCCCGGCCAGCGCAAGCATCTCCCGCGCCAGCACCACCGTCAGCTCCACGACGTCCTGCGGCCCGCCGCCCTGCAGAACCTCCACGGCCTCGGCCACTTCGACCGCGTTGCCCGCGGTGCGGCCCAGCGGCGTCGACATGTCGGTCAGCACGGCCGTGGTGGCCACGCCGTGCGCCTGCCCGATCGCCAGCATCGTGCGGGCCAGCTCGGTGGCCTGCTGTCTGGTCTTCATGAACGCACCCGAGCCGACCTTGACGTCCAGCACCAGCGACTCCGGCCCGGAGGCGATCTTCTTCGACATGATCGAGCTGGCGATCAGCGGGATGGACTCCACGGTCGACGTGACGTCGCGCAGCGCGTACAGCTTGCGGTCGGCCGGCGCCAAGTTCGCCGACGCGGCCGCGATCACCGCGCCGACCTCGCGCAACTGTGCAGCCAGATCGGGCACGTCCCCGCTCCAGCCGGGGATCGACTCGAGCTTGTCGAGCGTGCCCCCGGTGTGCCCGAGACCGCGCCCGGACAATTGCGGGACGGCGGCACCGCATGCGGCCACCAGCGGCGCCAGGATCAGCGTGATCTTGTCGCCGACACCGCCCGTGGAGTGCTTGTCCACGGTCGGCCGGTCCACGTCCAGCGTCAGCCGCTCGCCGGAGGCGATCATCGCCGCGGTCCACCGGGAGATCTCCTCGGCGTCCATACCGCGCAGGAAGATCGCCATGGCCAGCGCCGACATCTGCTCCGGTGCGACCTCGCCCCGCGTGTAGGCGTCGATCACCCAGTCGATCTGCTCGTTCGACAGCCGCCCGCCATCTCGCTTGGTGCGGATGACGTCGACCGCACTGTGGAACTCGGTCATGGCAGGTCCTGAGGTCCGAACGCGTCGGGCAGCACCTGCGCCATCGGCAGCACGCCGCGCGGGGTGTCCAGCAGGCACTCCGGGCCGCCCAGCTCGTACAGGATCTGCCTGCACCGGCCGCACGGCATGAGCAGCTCGGCATCACCACTGCGGCACGCCACGGCCACCAGCCGCCCACCGCCGGTCAGCCGCAGCTGCCCGGCCATGGTGCACTCCGCGCACAGCCCGACGCCGTACGAGGCGTTCTCCACATTGCATCCGATGACCACCCGGCCGTCGTCGACCAGTGCGGCCACTCCCACTTGCAGGCCCGAGTACGGGCTGTAGGCCAGTTCGGCGGCCTCGACCGCCGCGGCCCGCAGGTCGGGCCAATTCACCTGCACCGTCATGACTTGATGTAGGGAACGCCGTTGGCCGCAGGCGGGCGTATCTTTCCGACCAGCCCGGCCACCGCCAGGATCGTCAACAGATACGGCGTCATCGCCATCAGTTCGCTCGGAATCGGGAAACCGATAATGCCCAGCACGCTCTGCAGGTTATCGGCAAACCCGATCAGCAGCGCGGCGAAAACCGCCCCGATCGGGGTCCACCGGCCCATGATCATCGCGGCCAGCGCGATGAAGCCCGCACCGGCGGTCATCTCCTTGTTGAAGATGCCCTGCTGGGCCAGCGTGAAGAACGCACCGCCGAAGCCGGCGATGGCGCCACCGATCAGCACGTTGCGGAACCGCACCGAGTTGACGTCGATGCCCGCGGTGTCCGCGGCCTCCGGGTGCTCACCGACCGCGCGCACCCGCAGACCCCAGCGCGTGTGGAACAGCGCGACGTGCACCAGCGCGACCACCACGTACATGACGTAGACGATGATCGTCTGGTTGAACAGCACCGGCCCGATCACCGGAATGTCCGACAGCAGCGGGATCTCCAACTTGCCGAACTTGCCCGGCGAGTTCC
This sequence comes from Thermocrispum municipale DSM 44069, assembly GCF_000427825.1. Taxonomy (GTDB): domain Bacteria; phylum Actinomycetota; class Actinomycetes; order Mycobacteriales; family Pseudonocardiaceae; genus Thermocrispum; species Thermocrispum municipale. The sequence continues at coordinate 45,736 of NZ_ATYT01000004.1, forward strand.
ACGTGTCCTGCTCCGGCGCGAGCAACGAGCCGTACAGGAAGTTCGTGACGCCGTAGACCAGCACGTTCAGCACCACGCCGACGATGATCTGGTTGACGAAGTACTTGATGGTGAAGACGGCGAGCAGCCACGCCACCATCACGCCCGCGATCGGCGCGGCGATCAGGCCGAGCCACAGATTGCCGGCCAGTGAGGCCACCACACCGGACAGGAACGCGCCGAACAGCAGCTGCCCGTCGATGGCGATGTTGATGACGCCGGACCGCTCGCCGACCATCCCGCACAGCGCGCCGAAGATGAACGGCACGGCAAGCGCCAGCGCGCCCTGCAGCAAGCCGGTCAACGAGATGGCCGCGCCGGCCACCGCCCACACCAGGAACGACATGACGAACAGCAACCCGAACAGGATGGGCAGCCACAGCGGTTGCTTGCGCGCCTTGCCGGTCAGCCAGAACGCGTACGCCGCGGCCAGCAAGCAGCCGACCGCGAGCACGATCGACGTCAGCTTCGACGGCACCGCCAGCGGGTCCAGCTGGATCGCGTCGCTGCGGGTCGACAAGCCGAACGTGGCGGTCGCGCTGTCGGCGAGGATGCCGAACACCACCAGCGCGAACAGGCCGAGCACCGTGTAGGCGATCGGCGGGGCCCAGTTGCGGGTCAGCGCCTTGACGTTCTCGCTCTCCGGCTCGGTGGTGGCCGGCGTGGTTGCGGTCGTGGTCTCGGTCATGCCAGCCCCCCGCTACCCGGCGCCACCGGCCTGGTGGCGCGCACCTTGATTCGGAACACGGCCCGCACGAGCGGCGGAGCGGCGATGAACAGCACGATCAACGCCTGCACGACCAGCACGATGTCGATCGGGGTCTGGGTCTGCGCCTGCATCGTGGTCGCCCCGGCCCGCAGCGCGCCGAACAGGATCGCGGCGAGCACCGTGCCGATCGGGCTGGACCGGCCGAGCAGCGCGACCGTGATGGCGTCGAAGCCGAGCTGTTCGGCGATCGCACCGTGCAGGTGCAGCGACGTGCCCATGACCTGGGTGGCCCCCGCGATCCCGGCCAGGCCACCGCAGATGAACATCACCGTGGTGTAGCTACGCCCGACCGAGATGCCCGCCGTGGTGGCCGCGTGCGGGTTGAACCCGACGGCCTTGAACCGGAAGCCCATCGTGCTGCGGTTGAGCAGCCACCACGTGTACACCGCGGCCAGCAGCGCGAACACCAGGCCGAGGTTGAGCCGCGACCCTTCGATCGGCCGCCACAGCTCCGCGGTGGGCAGCATGAACGGGCTGCGCGGCAGGTCCTCGCCTTCCCGCTGGAACGGATCGGTGGTGAGCAGGTACGCGAGCAGGAACAGCGCGATGTAGTTCAGCATGATCGTCACGATCACTTCGTGCGCACCGCGCGTGGCCTTGATGAAGCCCGCGATACCGCCCCAGATCGCGCCACCGACGAACCCGGCGAGCATCGCCACCACGACGTGCACGACCGGCGGCAGGTCGATCGCGAAACCGATGTAGCCTGCCAGGATCGCGCCGAGGATCAGCTGGCCCTGCGCACCGATGTTGAGCAGGCCGGTGCGGAACGCCAGCGCCACCGCGAGCCCGGCGGCGATCAGCGGGGTCGCGTAGGTCAGCGAGTCGGCGAACGGGCGCAGCGCCCGGCCGACGGTGTATTCGTCGAAATCGATGATCGCGCCGGAGAACATCGCCGCGTAGGCCTCGCTCGCCGAGGTCCACATGGCCGCGAACGTGTCGCCCGGCCGGGAGAAGAAGTAGCTCGCGGCGGCGTGCACGTCCGGGTCGGACACCACGATCAAGATCGCGCCGATCAGCAGCGCGAGCACCACCGACAGAATCGTCAGCGCGGTACTGCCGGTGGTCAGCTCCCGCAGGAAGCGTTGGCCGATGGATGGCTCGTCCTGTGCCGGCTTGCCCGCATCCGGTTTCTGGTCGGTCGTGGTGACCGCACCGGAGTCGTCGCCGTCCTGGCGCGTCTCGGTGTCGGGACGCTTGTCCTGGTCTGTCACTTCTGGTCCTCGTCCTGCTTGGTCAGCAGCGCCTCGGCATGCTCGATGAGCGTCGGATGTTCTTCCGCTTGCTTGTCCGCCTCCTGCGGCGGGACACCGGCCATCATCAGGCCGAGCACGTCACGGTCGGTGTCGCCGGGCACGATGCCGACGACCTTGCCCCGGTACATCACCAGCACCCGGTCGGCCAGCGCGTTCACCTCGTCCAGCTCGGTGGACACGATCAGCACCGCGGTGCCTTTGTCCCGCTCGGCGATGATCCGCTTGTGCACGAACTCGATCGACCCGACGTCCAGCCCGCGGGTCGGCTGCGCGGCAATCAGCAGGCGTAGCGGGCGGGACAGCTCGCGCGCGATGACGACCTTCTGCTGGTTACCACCGGAGAGCGTCTTGGCAGGCGTGGCCGCGCTGCCGGTACGGATGTCGAACTCGGCGATCCGCTCGGTCGCGTTGGACTGCACCGCGGCGGGCTTGAAGATCGGACCGGAGGCGAACGGGGGCTGGTCGTGCAGGTCGAGCACCAGGTTGTCGGCCACCGAGAAGTCCCCGACCAGGCCGTCCACCTTGCGGTCCTCCGGCACGAAGCCGACGCCGGAGCGCAGCACCTGGCGCACCGAGCGGCCGATGAGCTCCTTGCCGTCCAGCCGCACCGACCCGGTCGCCTTCGACTGCAATCCGAGAATGGCCTCGGTGACCTCGGTCTGCCCGTTGCCCTGCACACCCGCGATGGCCAAGACCTCGCCGGCCCGGACGTCGAACGAGACGTCGTCGACCACCACCTGGTCGCGCTCGTCCACCACGGTCAGCCCTTGCACGTCGAGCACGACGTCACCGGTCTTCGGCGGCTCCTTGTCGACCGCGAGCGTGACCGAACGCCCGACCATCATCGACGCCAGTTCGGCCTCCGAGGCGGACGGATCAGCCTCACCGACGATCTTGCCGAGCCGCAGCACGGTGATCCGGTCGGCGACCGCCCGCACCTCCCGCAGCTTGTGCGTGATGAACACGATCGACGTGCCGTTGGCCTTGAGCTGTCGCATGATCTCGATCAGCTCGTCGGTCTCCTGGGGAGTCAGCACCGCGGTCGGCTCGTCCAGGATGAGGACGCGCGCGTCCCGCACCAACGCCTTGATGATCTCCACCCGCTGCTGCACACCGACCGGCAGCGTCTCCACCACGGCGTCCGGGTCCACGTCGAAGCCGAACCGCTCGGAGATCTGCCGCACCCGCTTGCGCGCGGCGTCCAGGTCGAGCAGCCCCCCGTTGCGCACCGGCTCCGCCCCGAGCATCACGTTCTCCGCCACGGTGAACACCGGCACGAGCATGAAGTGCTGGTGCACCATGCCGATGCCCGCGGCCATCGCGTCACTCGGGCTGTTGCATTTCAGCGGCTTGTCGTCGACGAAGATCTCGCCCTCGTCCGGTTCGAGCAGGCCGTAGATGAGGTTCATCATCGTCGACTTGCCCGCGCCGTTCTCGCCGAGCAGGCAGTGGATCTCCCCCGGCTCGATGACCAGATCGATGTGGTCATTGGCCACGAGAGACCCGAACCGCTTCGTGATACCGCGCAGTTCGAGTTTCACCGTGTCCTGCTCCGCCCCGCTGTGCTCATTGCTTCTCCTCCCCGTGCACGTGCCAGCGGCGGGGGCGGTCCGGCCCCCGCCGCAGCGCGCGCTGATCGTCAGAAGGCGGCGTCGGACTCCACCTTCAAGTCACCCGCGATGATCTGCTGGGTGAGGTCGTCGATCTCCTTCTTGGTCTCGTCGGAGACCTTGCTGTCGAAATCGTGGTACGGGGCGAGCGAGACGCCCTTGTTCTCCAGCGTGCCGACGAACGGCTCGTTGGAGAAGTTGCCTTCCGCCGTCTCGGCGGCGGCGTTCTTCACCGCGACATCCATGCCCTTGATCACACTGGTCAGGATGATGTCCTTGTACTTCGGCAGCGCCTCGTAGCCGTCGGAGTCCACCCAGATGATCGACACGTCGCCCTGTTCCTTGGCGGCCACCGCGGCGGCCTCACCGATCGGGCCGGCCACCGGCATCATGATGTCCGCGCCGTCGTTGAGCAGGTTCTCCGAGATCTGCTTGGCCTTGTTGGAGTTGTTGAAGTTGCCGACGAACTGACCGTCCTGCGTCTTCTTGTTCCAACCGAGCACCTGGACGTTCTTGTTCTTGGTCTTGTTGTAGTGCTGGACGCCGTCGTAGAAGCCGTCCATGAAGATGGTCACGGTCGGGATCTTGGCGCCGCCCCACGTGGCGACCTTGTTCGTCTTGGTCTGTGCCGCGGCCAGGTACCCGGCGAGGAACGCGGCCTCGTGGGTGTTGAACACCAGCGGCTTGACGTTGTCGATCGGCGTCGGCTTGCCGGACTTGTCCGTGTAGAGGTAGTCGACGATGGCGAACTTCTCCTCCGGGTTCGCCTCCGCGGCCGCCTTGGTCGCGTCGGCGAGCAGGAAGCCGACCGTCACGATCAGCCCGCAGTCCGCCTTGACCATCTGGTCGACGTTGGGCTCGTAGTCGCTGGCCGCGTTCGACTCGGCCAGTCGCGGCTTGGCGGAGATCCCTTCGGCCGCGGCGTCCTGCAGTCCCTTCCACGACGTCTCGTTGAACGACTTGTCGTCCGGGCCGCCTTCGTCGGTGACCATGCAGCCGACGAAGTCGGTGTCGCTGCTGCCGCTGCCCCCGTTGCCCTCACCGGGGGGCTCGCCGCAAGCCGCGGTCGCCAGGCCGACAGCCGCCAGACCGGCGACCAAACGCATTTTGTGTGTACGACGCACCGCGCCTCTCCCTCCCCGCTCGGTTCTCGAGCGGTCCAGTTGTCAAGTGCCAAGCACAAGCCTGGAACGACCGGGAAGGCTACCTTCCCGGTTCAACATTGCGGATACGGACGACCCTGCGTAATCGAATCGTTGGGCCGACGCGTCCACGCGGAGTAAATATGAAGACGCTCGGTGACGCCACTGTGCCCGTTGCGTCACAACCGACTGTCGATCTTGCGCCGTCCGCCCGTGTCTGATCGGTCACAACGGCCAGCCCGCTGCACAGCCGAAATGCAGGAGCGGGTCTAGCATCCGGGCATCACTATTCGTCCGTCCAAAGTAGGGCTGGAGGCGGTTCCCGAATGACCACCACGGCAAGTCCGCCCACGGGGGCCGGAAATGTCCGCCGCGGGGGCACCCTGTACTTCGGCGACCCTGGAATGTGGTCGTGGGTGCTGCACCGCATCACGGGCGTTCTGACCTTCTTCTTCTTGTTCGTCCACGTGCTCGACACCGCGCTGGTCCGGGTGTCGCCGAGCACGTACGACGAGGTCATCGCGTCCTACAAGACACCGTTGGTGAACTTGCTCGAGGTGGGCCTGGTCGGTGCGGTGCTCTACCACGCGCTCAACGGCCTGCGCGTCATGCTGGTCGACTTCTGGTCGAAGGGCCCGCGCTACCAGCGGCAGATGCTGTGGGGCATCGTGGTGATCTGGCTGCTGGTGATGATTCCCGGCACCTACTTCATGCTCGAGCGCACCATCTCCGAGCTGTTCGGAGGTGCCTGATGGCCGAGTCGACCACCGCGATCGCGCTTGACCGTCCCCGTTCGCCCCGCCGCCCGGCGGCCCGCCGCAGCAACTTCGAGCTGTACAGCTGGCTGTTCATGCGGATCTCCGGCCTGGCACTGGTGGTGCTGGTGCTCGGCCACCTGTTCATCATGAACATCCTCGACGGCGGCGTGCACCGGATCAACTTCGCGTTCGTCGCCGGACGCTGGTCGTCGCCGTTCTGGCAGTTCTGGGACCTGCTCATGCTGTGGCTGGCGCAGCTGCACGGCGGCAACGGGTTGCGCACGATCATCGACGACTACGCCCGCAAGGGCAGCACCCGCTTCTGGCTGAAGATGCTGCTGTACGTCTCGATGGCGGTCATCCTCGTGCTCGGCACGCTGGTGATCTTCACCTTCGACCCGAACATCTGACCCACCACCACGGGAGCGAGAAGACCATGCAGGTTCACAAGTACGACGTGGTGATCGTCGGTGCGGGTGGCGCGGGCATGCGCGCAGCCATCGAGGCCGGTCAGCGGGCCCGCACTGCGGTGCTGACCAAGCTCTACCCGACTCGGTCGCACACCGGCGCGGCGCAAGGCGGGATGTGTGCCGCGCTGGCCAACGTCGAGGAGGACAACTGGGAGTGGCACACCTTCGACACCGTCAAGGGCGGTGACTACCTCACCGACCAGGACGCCGCGGAGATCATGGCCAAGGAGGCCATCGACGCGGTGCTCGACCTGGAGAAGATGGGTCTGCCGTTCAACCGCACGCCGGAAGGCAAGATCGACCAGCGCCGGTTCGGTGGCCACACCCGCGATCACGGCAAGGCGGCGGTGCGCCGGGCCTGCTACGCGGCCGACCGTACCGGCCACATGATCCTGCAGACGCTGTACCAGAACTGCGTCAAGCACGGCATCGAGTTCTTCAACGAGTTCTACGTCCTCGACATCGCGCTGACCGAGACGGCCAACGGCCCGGTGGCGTCGGCGGCGATCGCCTACGAGCTGGCCACCGGCGAGATCCACGTCTTCCAGGCCAAGTCGATCGTGTTCGCCACCGGCGGCTTCGGCAAGGTGTTCAAGACGACGTCGAACGCGCACACGCTGACCGGCGACGGCATGGGCATCTACTTCCGCAAGGGCCTGCCGCTGGAGGACATGGAGTTCTACCAGTTCCACCCGACGGGCCTGGCCGGCCTGGGCATCCTGCTCACCGAGGGTGCGCGGGGTGAAGGCGCGATCCTGCGCAACGCGTCCGGTGAGCGGTTCATGGAGCGCTACGCCCCGACCATCAAGGACCTCGCGCCGCGCGACATCGTCGCCCGGTCGATGGTGCTCGAGGTGCTCGAGGGCCGCGGCGCGGGCCCGAACAAGGACTACGTGCTGCTGGACTGCACGCACCTGGGTGCCGAGGTGCTGGAGACCAAGCTGCCGGACATCACCGAGTTCGCCCGCACCTACCTGGGCATCGACCCGGTGAAGGAGCCGGTGCCGGTGTATCCGACGGCGCACTACGCGATGGGTGGCATCCCGACCACGGTGCGCGGCGAGGCGCTGGCGGACAACGAGCGCGTCATCCCCGGCCTGTACGCGGCGGGTGAGTGCGCGTGCGTGTCGGTGCACGGCGCGAACCGGCTCGGTACCAACTCGCTGCTGGACATCAACGTCTTCGGCAAGCGTGCGGGGATCGCCGCCGCCGAGTACGCCGCCACGGTGGACTTCCCCGAGCTGCCGGACGACGCGGCCGATCTGGTCACCACGATGGTCGGCAAGCTGCGGGAGTCCGACGGCAGCGAGCGGGTCGCGGTGATCCGCAACGAGCTGCAGGCCACGATGGACGCTAACGCGGCGGTGTACCGCACCGAGGACACCCTCAAGCAAGCACTCAACGACATCCACGCGCTCAAGGAGCGCTACGGGCGAGTGGCCATCCAGGACAAGGGCATGCGGTACAACACCGACCTGCTCGAGGCCGTCGAGCTGGGCTTCCTGCTCGACCTGGCCGAGTGCTTGGTCAACGCGGCCCTGGCGCGTAAGGAGTCGCGCGGTGGGCACGCCCGGGAGGACTACCCGAACCGCGACGACACGAACTTCATGCGGCACTCGATGTCGTACAAGCAGTTGCCCGCCGAGCCGGAGCCGGACGCGCCGCTCGGCCTGACCGGCTTCACCGCCGACATCCGGCTGGACTACAAGCCCGTCGTGTTTACCCGTTACGAGCCGATGGAGCGGAAGTACTGATGGCTGCACCCGCTACTGCCGAACCCACCACGCATCCCTCCGGCGTCCCCGCTCCCGAGGGCTCCGTCGACGTGACGGTGAAGATCCAGCGGTTCAACCCGGAACAGGACAGCGAGCCGCACTGGGAGTCCTACGACATCCCCGCGCTGCCCACCGACCGGGTGCTGAACCTGCTGATCAACATCAAGTCCTACATCGACGGCTCGCTGGCGTTCCGCCGCTCGTGCGCGCACGGCATCTGCGGCTCGGACGCCATGCAGATCAACGGGGTCAACCGGCTGGCGTGCAAGGTGCTGGTCAAGGACCTGCTGGCCAAGAAGGGCAAGACCACGATCACCGTGGCGCCGCTGAAGGGCCTGCCGCTGCTGAAGGACCTCTATGTCGACATGGAGCCGTTCTTCGAGGCGTACCGGTCCATCAAGCCGTACCTGATCGCCTACGGCAACGAACCGACCCGTGAGCGCATCCAGTCGCCCGCGGACCGGGAGCGGTTCGACGACACCACCAAGTGCATCCTGTGCGCGGCGTGCACCACGTCGTGCCCGGTGTACTGGGCGGACGGGACCTACTTCGGTCCGGCCGCGATCGTCAACGCGCACCGGTTCATCTTCGACTCGCGCGACGAGGCCGCCGAGGAACGGTTGGACATCCTCAACGACGCCGAGGGTGTGTGGCGCTGCCGCACCACGTTCAACTGCACCGACGCGTGCCCGCGCGGCATCGAGGTCACCAAGGCCATTCAGGAGGTCAAGCGGGCCCTGCTGTTCCGCCGCGTCTGACCGTCCGAGAGACAATCCCGAAGCGCCCGGCCACCTCGCGGTGGCCGGGCGCTTTGCGCTTTACGCCTGACACGCCTTCCTGGCGTCCTCGACGGCCTGCAGCACCTCCGGGTGCTCACCGTCGAAGTGCCGCATCACCAACTCGCGCGGCTTGACCAGCGCATCGGCCAGCGACTTGTACTCGGCGTCGCCCTCGGCCGCTGCCGCCGCCAGCTCGGCCGCGCCACCCCACCGCCGCAGACCGGCCATGTCGGTTTTCGGGTCCAGCGAGTCGGTGCGATCGACCACCGCGCACGCGGCGTTCGCATCGGCCGCCGGCCCGCCGGAGCTCGCCGAGCTGATCCACCACACCAACGCCATGATCCCGGCGCCCAGGACGAGTCCGAGGACTCCGACGACCATCACCGTGCCGCGCCGCGGCTGAGCAGAAGACATGCCGCTGAGACTAATCCCAGCGGCATGTCTTCCTGGTTTCCGTCCCGCCGCGTGCGCGAGCAGGAGTCGATCAGCTGGTTTCCACCTTCACGTAGTCGACGACCATCGGGTGCCCCGGCTCGGTCTCGGCCACCGGAGTCCCTTCGCCCGCGACACCGTTGGGGAATGCACCGCCCATCGCGACGTTGAGCAGCACGAAGTAGCCCTCGTGCGACGTCATGTCGTTCCACGCCTGGTCGCCGATCTGCGCCCTGGTGACCGTGTGGAACTGCTGACCGTCGACGTACCAGCGCAGCTCGTCGGCGCCGGAATCCCACTCGAAGCGATAGGTGTGGAAGTTGCCCTGGCACGGCGAACCCGGACACTCGGTGCTGTTGCCGATGCCCTCGGTCTCATTGCACGGGCCGCCCTGCTGGACACCGCAATGCAGCACGCCCCACGCCTGGTTGATGCCGTTGACGTTCTCCAAGATGTCGAACTCGCCGATGGCCGGCCAGTTCCAGTAATTGCCCCGATACGGGCCGCCGAGCGCCCAGAACGCCGGCCAGTAGCCGAGCGCCTGCCTGCCCGAGACGTTGGGGAGCGAGATCCGCGCCTCGATCGCCAGCACGCCGCCCGACGGCGGCTTGAAGTCCTTGCGCTGGGTCTCGATGCGGGCCGACGTCCAGTTGCCCGAACCGTCCCGGCGCGGCGTGATGGTCAGGTTGCCGCTGCCGTCGAGCTGGAGGTTGTCCGGGTTGGCGGTGTACTCCTGGATCTCCCCGGTGCCCCAGTTGTCCGGGCCACCCGGATAACCGTGACCGGTGTCGATGATCCAGTTGTCGGCCGACGGCAGCGACCCGGCGGGGCCGTCGAAGTTGTCGGACCAGATCTCCACCCACTCGGGCTGCTGCGCTGCGCTTTCCGCTTCGGCGACCGGAGCGACCACGGCCAGCGCGGCAACGGCCGCGGCCGGGAGCGCCAGCATCTTTCGCGATCGGAATCTGCTGGTGAGACGAGGCAAGACGGACACAGGTATCGACCTCCCGCCGCGTATGGTGGCACGCTGGTTCGCCCGATCGGTTGAAAGATGTACGTCGATACCTGTGAGTAGGTTCACTCGGGCAAGTCGACCCGATCGCGCGGCAAGTCCGCTCGAGGAGTCTCGGTGTTACGTCCAGAAGACGGCGAGGCCGACGTTGAGGACGACCAAGCCACCGAGCGTCGGGTTCAGCCAGCTGGGCGCCGTCGGCTTGCGCAGGAATCCCAGCGCCAGTCCGCCGATGACGACCAGCACGAGCAGCTTGATGCCGATCTTGATCGGGTTGTACTCGACCTCGTCGTTGATCGGGTCCAGGCCCATCAGGATCAGGCCGGTGATCAACTGCAGACCAGCGCCATGCAGCCAGCCCTTGTTCACCGGGGCCCCGGCACCCGCTTTGGCCTGCAGCATGAACGTACCGATCAACATCGCCATGCCGAGCAGGTGCAAGAACACCAGCAACAGCCGCACAAACTCCATGGTGGGACCTCGCTTGTCGTTCGCAGGATTGCCGCGATGGTAGCCCTGCGCATCAGCGATCATGCGGACGCTAACCTGCCGACGTGTCCCGCCTCTCACGTCGCGTACTGACCGCTGCGCTCTGCGGCTTGCTGGCCGCCGGGAGCCTGGCGCCTGCGCACGCCGCCCAGCCGACGCCGCCGACGACGTCGAAGCCGTGCGCGAACCAGGCCGCTCCTCCGCCGCCGGTCGACACGTCCGAGGTGCCACCACCCGGCCGGCCGTCGCCGAAGCCGCTGCCGGTGCCGGACAAGCCCGTCGGGGGCCCGCGGATGGGCGGCTGCCTGCCGATCCTGCCGGACACGCCGTTGCGGCCGCCGCGTCGCATCACCGCCGCGTCGTGGATCATCGCCGACCTGGACTCGGGTGAGGTGCTCGCCGCCAAGGCGCCGCACGCCAGGCACCGGCCGGCATCGTTGATCAAGATGCTGCTGGCGCTGGTGGTGATCGACGAGTTGCCGCCGAACAAGATCGTGCAGGCCACCAAGACCGACGCCAGCCAGGAGTGCACCTGCATCGGCATCAAGGCGTGGCAGCGCTACCCGGTGCACAAGCTGTTCACCGGCCTGCTGATCAGCTCCGGCAACGACGCCGCGCACACGCTGGGCACGGCGCTGGGCGGCAACGGCAAGGCGCTGCGCAAGATGAACGCGATGGCCCGCAGGCTGGGGGCGCTGGACACCCGGGCGGCCACCGTGTCCGGGCTGGACGGTCCGGGGATGTCGAGCTCGGCCTACGACCTGGCGTTGATCTATCGGGCGGCGATGCAGCAGCCGCGGTTCGCCAAGGCGGTGCGCACCACCGAGATGCGGTTCCGCTGGCACGAACGCAAGCGGCCGATCACGCTGTACAACGACAACCGGCTGCTGCACGGCCCGGACGCCTACCCGGGCTTTCTCGGCGGCAAGACCGGTTTCACCGACGACGCGCGGCACACGTACGTCGGCGGTGCAGAGCGCGGTGGGCGGCGGCTGTTCGTGGTGTTGATGCGTGCCGAGGCCGATCCGCTGCGGCCGAGCGAGCAGGCACGAAGGTTGCTGGACTACGGGTTCAAGCTGGCCAAGGCGGACACCGAGCCGGTCGGGCAGCTGGTCGACCCGCAGCCGGACAACACGGTCGAGGCCGAACCTCCCCAGCCCGACGCGTCGGATCAAGCCGCACCGGCGTCGAGCACGGACGAGGGTTCGTCGAGCACACCGTGGATCCTGGGGCTGGCGATCATCGCCGCAGCGCTGGCGGGCGGGTTCGTGTTCCGGCGCAAGCCGCGCGGGCAACGCTGACCGAACGTCAGGACCGCGCAACGAGACGTCAGGACCGCGCAACGAGCCGGACAGAAGGGTCGGCCGACCGTATCCCGCACAACAAACGTTCGGTTTGCCCCCGATCGAAGGATTGTGCAGGTCGTCGCCCCAGGCCAAGATCATGCTCACTCGCCGGAGAGTTCGCTGCGCACGAAGGGGAGCGCCCATGGCTCGTCGAAGCTTGCGTGTCCTGTTCACCGCCGTCATCAGCGCCGTCGCGATCACGCTCGGCGCGGCGCCGTCCCACGCTGCGGAGAAGATCCCCGAAGGCGATCTCCCCCAAGCCCTGGTCAACTACGTCGCGTCGCCGGACGCCGTGGCCGGAGCCAACGACTGGTCGTGCAAACCGTCGAAGGACAAGCCGCACCCGGTCGTCCTGCTACCGGGCACGTTTTTCAACATCGGCGTGAACTTCGTCAAGATCGCTCCCCGGCTGCACAACGAGGGCTACTGCGTCTTCGCCACCAACTACGGCATGACGTCGGTGTCGCTCGGGCGAGTCGGCGGCCTGAAGCACATCCCGGAGTCGGCCAAGGAGCTGGATGCGTTCGTGGACAAGGTGCTCCGAGCCACCGGCGCCGAGAAGGTCGACATCATCGGCCACTCGCAAGGCGGCAACGTGCCGATGTACTGGATGAAGAAGATGGGCAACGCGCACAAGGTGGCCCACTACGTCGGCTGGGCACCCAGCTCACACGGCACGTCGGTGGACGGCGTGGTCACGCTCGCGCACAAGCTCCGGCTGCTCGGCTTCGCCATGCCGATCGCCGAGGTCGGCCAGATCCCCGGCGTGCTGGACCAGTTCTACACCAGCGACTACACCAAGGAACTCTGGGCCGACGGTCCCGAGGTGCCCGTGGGTCCGAAGTACACGGTGATCATGTCACGCTACGACGTCGTGGTGACGCCGTACGAGACCCAGAAGCTCGCCGGGCGGGACGTCAACAACGTCGTGCTGCAGGAACGCTGCCCGCAGGACCCGGCAGGCCACGTGGGCCTGTTCAACGACGAGCCGACGATGCAGCTGACGTTGAACGCGCTGGCCGACGGGCCGAAGAACTTCCAGCCGGAGTGCCGAGGATACGGGCTGCCGGTTTTGTGACCTGACCTCGGCAGGCGGGATTGGCACACTCGAACTGAGACCGCCGAGCCGAAGGATCAGCATGACCAGCGCGAACAGCCCGGAGGAACTGCGCGGTCGGATGGTCGACCGCATCATCGGCGCGGGTCTGCTGCGATCCGCGCGGATCGAGGCAGCCATGCGGACCGTGCCGCGGCACGAGTTCGCGCCCGCAGCGTCCCTGGCGGACGCTTACGCGGACCGGACCGTGACCGTCAAACCAGGGCCGGACGGTCCGGTGAGCACGCTGTCCATGCCGTCGGTCGTGGCGATCATGCTGCGCCAGCTCGATCCGCTGCCGGGTGACAACGTGCTGGAGATCGGCGCGGGCGCCGGCTACAACGCCGCCCTGCTCGCCGAACTGGTGGGCCCGGCGGGAGCGGTGACCACGATCGACATCGACTCGGACGTCACCGCGCACGCTCGCGAGGCGCTGGACGCCACCGGCTACCACCATGTACGGGTGATCAACGCGGACGGAGCGTTCGGCGCGCCGGATCGAGCCCCGTACGACAAGATCATCGTCACCGTGGGCCCGTGGGATCTGCCGGCTGCGTGGTTCGACCAGCTCGCCGTGGTCGGGCGGCTGGTCGTCCCGCTGTATTGGCGGGGCCAGTCCCGCAGCATTGCGTTCACGCGGCACGAGGATCACCTGCGGGCGGTGGACAGCCAGCCCTGTGCGTTCATTCCCATGGTCGGCGACGTGGCGGGTGGCGAGCGCTCCGCCGGTCTCGCGGACGGTGTCTCGTTGCACTGGGACGAAGATCAGCGCATCGACACCGCTGCCCTGCGGTCCGCGGTCGGCGGCGTCGGGACCACGCTGTGGTCCGGGGTCACCGTCGCCCCGCACGAGGGTGTGGACGGGATCTGGCTCCGGCTCACCGCCACCGAGGCCGGCACGTGCCGCATCTCAGCGACGGAGGCGGCGATCGCGCACGGGCCGGTGAAGCCGATCTTTCCCGGTTGGGCTCCTGCGGTCGTCGACGGCGATTCGCTGGCGTACCTCACCAGTGCGCGGCGGACGGCGAACGGGCAGCGTCGCTACGCGCTGGGCGCCACCGGGCACGGGCCCCGCGGGCACGAGCTGGCCGATCGAATCGTGGCGACGATCAAGCGCTGGGACGGCAACCGTGCGGCCCAGCCGGTCATCACCGCGTGGCCGGTCGGGACCGAACCGCGCGTGAGCGGGCAGGTCATCGCCAAGCGGCAGACCACCCTGGTGCTGCAAGACGGGTGACGGCGCGCGGCACGTCCAGGTCGGTCGACCCCGGCAAGGCGGGTATCCGGGGTGCGAGTGCCCGGAGGGCGACCGGCGCGGGGACGGACGGCGCCGTCGGCCGAGGCCTGGCGACCGCCGCAGGCCGCCTACTGCGGTGTGCCTGACGGTCGCCGTGGCCACCTGGTCTGACGCCTGGTGCGTGCCCGCGGGCCACCTGCTCCGACGTCCGGCTACTGCCGCGAGCTCCGTGCTCTGACACCTGCCGATCGCCGCGGGCCGGCTACTCCGAAGCTGGGTGATCGCCGCGGGCCGGCCACTCCGGAGCTGGGCGACCGCCGTGCGCCACCTACTCCGACGCCTGGCCCACCAGCAACTGGTGCGACCGTTCCGGCCCGATCGACAGGAACAGCGTGGGCAGCCGCGGCCCGGTGTCCGACGAGCACAGCAGCTGATACAGCGCCTTGAAGAACGCCCGCTGCACCTTCTTCAGCTCCGGGGTCGGCTGGGCGTCCTCCGGCAAGCCGTTGAGGATCTTCGGCACGCCGTAGACCAGCCGGGTCAGGCCGTCCAGCGTCCAGTCCTCGGTCAACCGCTCGGCGAGGATCTGCACGCCCTTCTGGGTCTGCTCGTCCAGCTGCTCCCACGCCTCGGTGTTGAACTCCGACCGCAGGATGGTCCGCTCCTCCGGCGGCACCAGCCGGGTCGCGTAGTTGATCGCGCAGGTCAGCCGCGGCTCGAGTTCGGCGAACATGGTGTCGTCGTCGGCAGGCGCGTCGGCGTCCAAGTGCTGCCGGACCAGCCGGGCCATCTGCTCGGTGTTGGCTTGCGTGATGTCCGCGGCCGAGGACAGCAGCCGGAAGGAGACCGGACGCGTCGAGTACTCCACCGGACCCGCCGTGGTCTGGCGGCACAGCCCGAGCAGATGCTTCTCGATGGCCGAACCCTCGGTGGAGGCCGCCCGGTCGTTGAAGCGGTCCCATTCGTCGTACAGCCGCTGCACCGCGCGCGGCGAGAGGTCGATGGTGAACTTCTGCGACGGCAGCCGCCGCGCGTACAGCCACCGCAGGATCGCGGGCTCGATCACGTCCAGCGCGGTCGCCGGGATGGCCGCACCACCGGCCGATCCGGACATCTTGCTCGAACCACCGGCCAGGCCGACGAACGAGTAGGCGAACGAGTACGGCGCCGTACCACCGAAGATGTCGGCGACCAGCACTTTTCCGGAGGCGAAGCTGCTGGACGGCGCGTGGTGGTCCTCGCCTGCCGGCTCGAAGTCCACGCCCTCGTGGACCCAGCGCATCGGCCAGTCCACCTTCCACACCAGCTTGCCGGAGATCTCCGCACCGTCCTCCAGCGTCATCCGACCGGAGTGGCCGCACCGGCACTCGTAGCTGACCACCGGGTCGGCGTAGTCGGTCACCGTGGTGAAGTCCTTGCCGCACGACTCGCAGTACGGCTTGAACGGGTAGTAGCGCGCCCGCCGCTCCTCCACCGGGGTCTCGTGCCGCCCCTCGGTCTGGAACGACGCCAGGATGTCGAACACCTGGCCGCGCGATTCCATCGCCTTGCGGATCGCCGCGTTGTACGTGCCGCGTGGATACTGCCGGGACTGGCGGATCTCGTGCATGTGAACGCCGAGCCGGCGCAGCGACGCAGAGAACTCCTCGATGAAGTGCGACGCGTAGGAGTCCAGCTCACCGTACGGGTCTGGCACCGCGGACAGCGGCTTGCCCACGTGCTCCGACAGGCTCTCGTCCAGGCCGACAGGCACCTTGCGGAACCGGTCGTAGTCGTCCCAGGAGTGCAGGTGCACCGCGTCCAGGCCGCGCGCCTTGATCTCCTCGGCGACGAAGTGCGCGGTCATCACCTCGCGCAGGTTGCCGAGGTGGATCGGCCCCGACGGAGACACACCGGACGCGCAAATGATCTTCTTGGCACCGGCCCGGTGGGCGTGCTCGATCGCTTGGTCGGCGGCACGCTGAACCCAGCTCAACTCCGACTCGGACACCGATCCTCCGTAAACGAAAAACGCCTCATCAGCGGTAGTCAACGCTAGCAGCGCGGCACCGACCCGCCGCCACCTGGCTCACCTGCCGCTACTTGCGACGCAACCGGCTCAGTCCCGCGCCGAGCAGGCCGCCGACACCGAGCAGGCCGACCACCTGACCGGTCCGCGGGCCCTCCTGCACCTCGACCCGAAGCAGCACCGGCTCCGGCTCGGGTGGCGGCTTCTCGCTCTCCCACGCCGTGGCGGTCCACGCGGTGACCATCAGCAGGAACCGGGCCACCAGGTTGGCGAAGATCAGCAGACCGATGATCGGCCCGAACACCGCGCCGGTGGGCGACGACGTGACCGACGACAGGAACACTGTGGCGGCCGATTTGAGGATCTCGAACCCGATCGCCGCGATCAGCGCGCCTTTCACCGCCGCGCGCAGCACCACCTTCTCCCTCGGCAGCTTGGCGATCACCCACAGGAACACCAGCCAGTTGGCCGCGATCGACAGCACGATGGCCACCGCGGTGAGCCCGGCCCGCGCCCAGCCGTACTCCGCCAGCCCGATCAGTTCCAGGACGTACTCGCCGGCACCGACACCGAGCGCGGTGAGCCCGAACGAGATCACCAGCGCCAGCCCGAGGCCGAGCAGGGCGAGCAGGTCCTTGAGCGTGCCGCTGATGAGCGGGCGATCGACCTTGCGCAGGCCCCACTGCGCGGTCAGCGCGTCCCGCAGGTTCGACATCCAGTTGATCCCGGCGTACAGCGCGGTCAGCAGACCCAGCACACCGACGGTGGTCCGTGACTCGATCGCCTGATCGACCACCTGGTTCAACGTCGCCGCCATCTCCTCGGGCGCCTCCGAGGTGATGGCGCCCTTCAGCTCGTCGAGCAGCTCCTGGTTGCCCGCCAGCACGAACGCGGCGGCGGCGAACGCGACCATCAGCATCGGCACGATGGACAGCACGCTGAAGTAGGTGATGGCCGCGGCGTAGTGGTCGCCGTATCGCTTGCTGTACGCCTCGTGCGCGCGCAGGATGTGGTCCAGCCACAGATAGCGCTTGCGCATTCTGGTGACGAAGCCTTCGCGTTGCTCGCTCACTCCGCCACGCTAACGGCCACGGCGCCGCTCCGCGCGTTGTGCACGCGGGTAGACGCCGAGGGTGAGCCGGTTGGTGGACGTCGACGACGCGAACGCCCGCGATCAGGCGTCGCGCCCGACCGGTCGAGTCAGCTCAGGCGTCGATGCCGACGGCCGACCGCACCGACTTCAGCACCCGAGACGCGCGCTCGCGAGCCCGCTCGGCGCCTTCGGCCAGCACCTTGTCCAGATCGCTGCCTGCGGCCATCAGCTCGTCGTAGCGCTCGCGCATCGGCGCCAGCTCGGTGTTGAGCACCTCGAACAGCTGGTTCTTCACCTCGCCCCAGCCCATGCCACCGGCTTCCAGCCGCTTGCGCGTCTCGGCCACCAGGTCGTCCGGCCCGAACAGTTCGAGCAGCTGGAACACCGACGAGCTGTCCGGGTCCTTGGGCTCCTCCACCGGTGTCGAGTCGGTCGGGATCCGCCGCACCAGCTTCTTCAGCTTGTTCTCCGGCAGGAACAGCGGAATCGTGTTGCCGTAGGACTTGCTCATCTTGCGGCCGTCCACGCCGGGCACGGTGCGCGCCTTCTCGGACTCCGGGATGAGCACCTCCGGGATCACGAACGAGTACTTGTCGCCGTACAGGTGGTTGAAGCTGCCTGCGATGTCCGCGGCGTACTCGACGTGCTGCACCTGGTCCTTGCCGACCGGGACGACATTGGCCTCCATGATCAGGATGTCCGCGGCCATCAGCACCGGGTAGTTGAACAACCCCATGTTGACGCCGTCGTCCGGGTCCTTGCCCGCCTCGATGTTGCGATCCCGCGCGGCCTTGTAGGCGTGCGCGCGGTTCAGCAGGCCCTTACCGGTCACGCACGACAGCACCCAGTTGAGCTCGAAGATCTCCGGGACGGCCGACTGCCGGTAGAAGATCGTGCGACTGGGATCGAGACCCGCCGCAAGCCACGTCGCCGCCACCGACCGGATGTTGTGCTGCAGTTGCTGCGGGTCGCGGACCGCGTTGACCGCGTGGAAGTCCGCGATGAAGTACATCGTCTCGTACGACTCGGCCAGCTTCAGCGCCGGACGGATGGCGCCAACCAGGTTGCCGAGGTGCGGGTCACCAGTGGACTGGATGCCCGTGAGCGAGATCTTCCGGGATGGCTGCGACATACGGGTCATCGTACTGACGGCGGCGCAGGCGATGAGCGCCAGCTCAGACCGACGCGAGCGGCCGTAGGTACACGGCGGTACGCCGGCGCGCGGCCTGCCCGATGGAGGCCGGCCCGCGGCTGGGCCGTAGATCGGCCGACGCGAGCGGCCGTAGGTACACGGCCGATGGGCCTTGCCCGACGAAGACGCCTGCGGCTCGGGCCACGCCGGCGCGCGGCCCGCCCGATAAAGGCGAGCCCCGCCGCTCAGACGGACGCAGGCACCCGCTGGTACGTGGTGGTCCGCTGCCGCGCGGGCCTACCCGCCAGCGCTGCCAGCTGCTCGAGCTGGCTCCTGGTGCGTGACGAGCCGTGCTCCGACCCGGCCATCCGGGAGATCGTCTCCTCCATCAGCGTGCCGCCGATGTCGTTGGCGCCGCCGCGCAGCAACTGCGCGGTGCCCTCGTCACCGAGCTTCACCCACGAGCACTGGATGTTGTCGATGCGCTCGTGCAGCGCCAGCCGCGCGAAGGCGTGCACCGCGCGGTTGTCCCGCATCGTCGGGCCGGGGCGCGCCACGCCCGCCAGGTAGATCGGGGCGTTGTGGTGCACGAACGGCAGGCCGACGAACTCGGTGAAGCCGCCGGTGTCGTCCTGCACGCGGGCCAGCACGCGCAAGTGCCAGAGCCAGTGCTGCGGTCGGTCGACGTGCCCGTACATCATCGTGCTGCTGGACGGGATGCCGAGCCGGTGCGCGGTCGACACCACCTCGACCCACGTCTGCGCGGGCAGCTTGCCCTTGGTCAGCACCCAGCGCACGTCGTCGTCCAGGATTTCCGCCGCCGTGCCCGGGATCGACCCCAGCCCGGCGTCGCGCAGCTCGGTCAGCCACTCCTCGACCGACACACCTGCCTTCGACGCCGCCGCGACGATCTCCATCGGCGAGAAGGCGTGGACGTGCATCTCCGGCACCGCCTTCTTGATGGCCCGCACGATGTCGGCGTAGTACGACACCGGCAGCTTCGGGTCGATGCCGCCCTGCATGCACACCTCGGTCGCCCCCGCCTCCGCGGCTTCCACCGCCCGCTGGGCGACCTCGTCGACGGAGAGCCGGTACGCGTCGGCATCCCGCTCGCGCTGAGCGAAGGCGCAGAACCGGCAGCCCACGTAGCAGACGTTGGAGAAGTTGATGTTGCGGTTCACGATGTAGGTGATGTCGTCACCGACCACGTCCGCGCGCAGGTCGTCGGCAAGTCGCGTGAGCTGCTCGAGGGCGTCACCCTCGGCCGTGATCAGCGCCAGCGCCGCGGCTTCGTTCTCCGGCTCCAACAGCGCGGACGGCTTGTCCGCGGCCAGCTTCAAGCCCTCCAGGACGTCGCCGTCCAGGCGTTCCGGCGCACGGTCCGCGGAGACCTGGTCCCGCAGCACATCCCAGTCGCCGTAGACGGAGTCGAAATCGCCACGACGGTCGTCCGTGCGGCCCTCGGAGTCGATCGCCGAGTGCAGGTCCGCCCGGCCGACGGTCTCCAGCCCACCGTCGGGCTCCTGCCAGGTGCGGCCGACCACCTCGGCGTCCGGGTTGGCCAAACCGTCCTCGGTGGCCAGCGCCCGCACATGCCCGTGCAACCGGACGTCGATCCACCGCTCGGCAGCACGCACGTAGCGCGGGTACGCCGTCAGGCGCTCGCGAAGTTCGAAGCCGCCCGCCTCGGTCCACTCGGTCAACGTCTCCAACGCGGGCCACGGACGTTCGGGATTCACGTGGTCCGGGGTCACCGGGGAGACGCCACCCCAGTCGTCGATGCCCGCACGCAGCAGCAGCTCGTGCTCCTCGCCGATGAGGTTCGGCGGAGCCTGGATGGACACCCCCGGCGGCATGAGCAGCCGGGCAACGGCCACCGCGGCCGCCAGGTCGTGCAGCGAGGCATCGGGCGCCGACCGCATCGCGGTGTCCGGCTTGGCCCGGAAGTTCTGCACGATGACTTCCTGGATGTTGCGGTACTGCCGGGCCCGCTGCCGGATGGCCAGCAACGACTCGGCCCGCTCCTCGCGGTTCTCCCCGATCCCGATCAGGATCCCGGTGGTGAACGGCACGCCGACCCGGCCGGCGTCGTCGAGCACGCGCAACCGGACCGCGGGTTCCTTGTCCGGCGAGCCGTAGTGCGGGCCGCCCTTCTCCGACCACAGCCGTTCGGCGGTGGTCTCGAGCATCATCCCCATGCTGGCTGCCACCGGCTTGAGCCGCTGCAGCTCTTCCCACGACAGCACGCCGGGATTGAGGTGCGGCAGCAGCCCGGTCTCCTCGAGGACGGCGATGGCGCACGCGCGAACGTAGTCGACGGTGGAGGAGTAGCCGCGCGCCTCCAACCACTCGCGCGCCTGCGGCCACCGGGCCTCCGGCCGGTCCCCCAACGTGAACAAGGCTTCCTTGCAGCCCAGCTCTGCGCCCTTGCGCGCGATCTCCACGACCTCGTCGCGCTCCAGGTACAGCGAGTGCGGAACCTTGCCGGGGACCGTGACGAACGTGCAGTAGTGACACCGGTCGCGACACAGCCTGGTCAGCGGGATGAAGACGTTGCGACTGTAGGTCAGCACGCCCGGATGACCCTGGTCGGTCAGGTGCGCATCGCGTACCCGGGCGGCCGCCGCCAACAGCCGGTCGAACTCCTCGCCTGTGGCATGCAGCAGCGTGGTCGCCTCGGTGACGTCCAGTGTCGCTCCGGTCTCCGCACGACGAAGCGCCCGCGACAGTGCCGAACGAGACGGGATCATGCAGCCGACACTACGGAAGGAGCGGCCGTAGGCGCCACGCCGTTCCACCGGTCACGCGTACCGGACTCAGCACGTCGACGGGGCGGAAACCCCACGAAAACGGGTGTCCAGGTAGGCCACCGCGGCCGACGCCCCGGTCACCGCGAGCACTGTGTGTTCGCTCACATAGTCGATGTACAGCCGCCGGCTCAGTGCCGGGCTGTCGCCACGAATGCACGGGCTTACGCGGGCTCGCGGATGGCCGTCTGCTGTCCGGTCCGCTCGATCGCGGCGGGCTGCGAAGGACCAGGAACGTGCTGCTCACCGATCGGCTGCGAAGCGGCCACCCGCGCGGCACGGTCCGCCGCGGCCTGCTCGGCCGCCGCGCTGCGAGCCGCCACCGAACGACCGAGGGCCTGCCTGCGCCTGCGCGCCAGGCCGGCGATCATGCCGAGCACGCCGACACCGACGGCGATCAGGCCGACCGGGCCGAGGATGCCGAAGTTGGCCGGCGCTGCCATGTCCGCAGCCCATGCGGGCGAGCCGAGGGTCACGAAGCCACCGAGGACTACCAGCGTGGTGGTGCCCAGCCGGAACGCCCACTCAGCCACCGAGGCGACCTTGCTCCGCTCCTGGTTACGCACGCGCCGTACCTCCCAGATCGCTGTCACCCTTGTGAGTGGGCAGATCCTCAGCTCGTCGAGGCGAAAACCTACCGAGTGTGTCAAGTCCGCTGCCCGCGCCCGGACTCGGCGGCAGAGATTATCGAATGTCGTAGTCGATGGTGCACCGGGGTCACAGCGTGACAGCGCACATTCGGAGCGTGTCGGCCGAGTCGTCGGTGAACGTGCAGTTCAGCGCGCTCGGCGGCTGCCTCGGCGATCCGGCGGCGTCGCAGACGCGCGGCAGCCTGCAAATCCGCGACGGGTCGGCGCACAGCCCTGCAACTCCACGACGGGCTGCGGCCGGGCGACGAGCCCGCGACGTGCGGCCCCGCGCTCAGTCGCCGACGGCTGCAGGCGACGGGGCGCCGGCCCGCAGTAGCCTCGGGCGATGACCGTGGCACGTTCGGTGTTGCTGTTCGCGCTGGCGGCACTGTGTGAGATCGGCGGCGCCTGGCTGGTGTGGCAGGGCATTCGCGAGAACGCGGGGTACTTGTGGGTCGCCGCCGGGGTCATCGCGCTCGGCGCCTACGGCTTCGTCGCCACCTTCCAACCCGACCCCCACTTCGGGCGGATCCTGGCCGCTTACGGTGGCGTGTTCGTCGCAGGCTCGCTGCTGTGGGGCGTGCTCGTCGACGGGTTCCGGCCGGATCGCTGGGATGTGATCGGCGCGGCCTTGTGCCTGGTCGGCGTCGCCGTGATCATGTACGGGCCGCGCGGCTGATCAGCCGGGCTGGACCGCGACCGACAGCGCCCGCGCGATCTCCGAACCCAGCGCGTGGGTGGCCTCGCGGGGCGGTGATCCGACCTTGACCACCAGCGGCCCGCCGAACGGCTGCCGCTCGATCACCTCGATGCGTTCACCCAGGCTGATGGCCCGTTCGGCCAGGTAGCGCAGCAGCTCCGGGTCGGTGTCCCACACCCTGGCGATCTCCCCGACCGCGCCGGGCTCCAGCTCGTCGAGGATGCGCAGCGGCGCCTCGTTGACCGCTCCGTCCGACGTGGGGATCGGGTCGCCGTGCGGATCACGCTCGGGATTGCCCAGCTTGGCCGCGATGCGCTCGATCAGCCGATCGGAGACGGCGTGCTCCAACGCATCGGCCTCGGCGTGCACTTCGTCCCACGTGTAGCCGAGCTCCGAGACCAGGTACGTCTCGATGAGGCGATGGCGACGGAGCACCGAGCGAGCCAGCAGTTTGCCGTCGGCGGTGAGCTCGATGCCGCGATACGGCACGTGCGCGACCAGACCCTGCTGCGCCAGCTTGGTGACCATGCCCGACGCCGACGACGGGCTGACCGCCAACCGGGCAGCCAGCGACGTGTTGGTGACCTCCTCGCCGCGTTCGGCAAGGCCGTAGATCACCCGCACGTAGTCCTCGATCGACGCCGAGCGTCGCTTCGCCTCCGGCATATGTTCACGATAAGTCAGAGCCACCGGTAGCGAATCCAACCAGGGACCGGCTGGGCGCCCAGTCGTTGGTAGAAGGCCTTGCCCTTGGCGTTGTCGACCTGCATCTCCCACTCGACCCGGCCGTCGGTGCGGGATTTCAGCTCCCGGAGCAGTTCGGTGGCGAACCCGCTGCGGCGGAACTGCGGGCGAACGTAGAGGTCGTCCATCCAGATGCCGGGCTTGCCCTCCCACGTGGAGAAGTTCCAGCAGCAGAACGCGAAGCCGGCGACGACCTCCGGCCGGCCGTCGGGGTGCGCCAGCACGACCCAGGCCTTCGGGTCGTCGCCGAACAGGTGCCCGGCCATCTCCGCCCGATCGAGCTTGAGATCGTGTCTGCCCTCGTAGGCCGCGTGCTCCTCGATCAGCGCGCAGATTTCTTCGACGTCGGCAGGTTCGGCGTCACGTACCGGCATCCCCGCTCCTTTCGTAAACCATGTCGCCACCGACCACGGTGGCCAGCACACGCACTTCGTCCAATGACTCGGGGTCTGTCGGGTCGTGCGACAGCACCGCGAAGTCGGCAAGCTTGCCCACGTCGATCGTCCCGCGATCCCGTTCGGTGAACGAGGCGTACGCCGACCCGAACGTGTAGGCCCGCAGCGCCTCGGTGGCGCTGATCCGCTCGTCGGCGCCCAGCAAGAACCCGCTCGACGTGCGGCGACGAACCAGGTCGGCGATCCCGAGCAGCGGCGCTCCCTCGACCACCGGCCGGTCCGAACTGCCGGGGACGACACAACCCGCGTCGAGGAAGCTGCGCTGGCGGTAGCACCGGTCAACGCGCGACGGCCCGAGCGCGGCGCGCATACCGTCGCCGATCTCGTTGACGAACCGGCCCTGCGGGACCGGAATGATGTCCATCTCGGCCAGTCGGGCCAGCTCGGCATCGTCGATCACGCCGCAGTGCTCGATGCGATGCCGATGGTCGCGCCGCGGGAAGTCGGCGAGCGCTGCGGCATAGGCGTCCAGGACCACGCTGACCGCTCGGTCGCCGATGGCGTGTGTGGCGATCTGCCAGCCCGACCGGTGGGCTGCGCGGATCGTGTCCGCGATGTCCTCCTCAGGCATCTGGAAGTAGCCGCGGTTGTCCGGCTCGCCGTCGAACGGCTCGTGCATGGCGCACGTCCGGCCGACCAGCGAGCCGTCGGAGAACAGCTTCATCGGCCCGATGCGGAGCCAGTCGTCGCCGAAGCCGGTGCGGATGCCCAGGTCCAGGCCGAAGCTGACGTCGTCGGCCTGCGCGTGCTGCAGCGCGTGCAATGACTGTGCGGCCACCATGAGCGTGGTGCGAACCCCGAGCTGCCCGGCTTCCCTGGCTTGCTGATACGCGGCCAGCTCGATCGGGCTGTTGCCGACCAGGCCGCGCCCGATGCCCGCTTCCTGCACGCTGGTGATGCCTTCGGACAGGTACTGCTTGCTCGCCAGCGCGATGCCGCGGGCGATGTCGTCCAGCGGCACCGGGTAGCGGAGCGGGTCGAGCAACCGCTGTGCCTGCTCCCGCAGCAGTCCGGTCGGGCGGCCGCTCTCGTCGCGCACCACGTCGCCGCCGGTGGGGACGTGGTCCAGGTCCAGCTGTCGCAGCACGGCCGAGTTGACCACGCACATGTGCCCGGACGTGTGCCCGAGCCGGACCAGGTGCTCGCCTGCCACGCGGTCGAGCCCCTCGGCCGTCGGATGACCGCCGACGAGCTTGTTCTGGTCGTAGCCGCTGCCGATGATCCAGCTGCCCGGCGGCTGCTTCCCCGCAGCTTCCGCCACCGCCGCGTAGACGTCGTCGACGCGGCGGCACGTCCGCTCGCTCAGATCGAGCGCGGTCTTCTCCATGCCGTACCAGGCCATGTGGTTGTGCGCGTCGTGGAAGCCCGGCACGACCACCGCGCCGGAAAGGTCGATGCGCTTGTTCGCCTCGATCTCCACCGCTTCCGCGCCGAGCGCCACCACCCGGCCGCCGTGCACGGCCACGGCGTCGACCGGGCGGAAGTCCGCCCCGCTGAGCACCCGCGCCCCGGTGTACACCACGTCAACCCGCATGACCAGAAAGCCTATCGATCGATCGATCGTGAAGCTAGACTCTGCAGGCATGGCGGTTCCGACGACGCGCACCGTGACGCTCGAGATGCTCGACGGCGTTGCGGTGGTGACCCTCAACCGACCCGAACGGATGAACGCCGTCGTCCCAGCTCTGGTGGACGATCTGCTGGCCGTGCTGGACGAGGTGGCGGCCAGCGAAGCCCGCGCGGTGGTGTTAGCAGGCGCCGGCCGCGCGTTCTGTGCCGGGCACGACCTGAAAGAACCGCAGGCAGGCGGGGACTCCCGGCGCAGGATCGAACGCATCCAGCAGGTGACTCGCCGCATCCGTGAGCTACCGCAACCGGTCATCGCGGCGGTGCACGGCTATGCCATCGGCGCCGGGGCGGAGTTCGCCCTCGGCTGCGACCTGGTCCTCGCCACGGATGACGCCCAGTTCTCGTTCCCCGAAGCCGGGCTGGGCCTGAGCGTCACCGGGGGCGTCTCCCGCCTGCTGCCGTTGCTCGTCGGACCGCTGAAGGCCAAGGAACTGCTCCTGCTCGGGGAGCGAATCAGCGGCGCGGAGGCGGGCCGTCTCGGGCTGGTCAACGCCGTGGTGCCGGATGCCCGCGCGGCAGCGCTGCAGTGGGCTCGGGCCATCGCGGACAAGCCCGCGTACGCGGTCACGCTGGCCAAGCGGGCGCTCGACTCCGGCATCGACTCGGCCCTGGAGCCCGCGCTGGAGCTGGAGGTCGCCCACGCCTTGATCACCGACACGGCCGCCGAGGTCGCCGAGTCCTCCGCCCGCTTCCGTGCCCAGGGGTCGGCGTGAGCGCGTTGGACCGCATCGACGACCTGACCCGGCTGACGGTCCGGGCCGCCGAGTTGTGGCCGGACCGGACCGCGTGGGTCTTCGACACCGGCGGCACGCCGCGCTCGCTGACGTTCGCCGAGGTCAACGCCCGCAGTGACGAGCTGGCCGGTGCGCTCGCCGGTCTCGGTGTCGCGCCGGGCGACCGGGTGGCGCTGATGCTGCGCAACGGTCCGGACTTCCCCCTGCTGTGGCTCGCCACCGCCAAGCTCGGCGCGGCGATGGTGCCGGTGAACATCAACTACCGCGAGCTCGACGGCGCGCACGTGCTGTCCGACTCCGGCGCCCGGGTCGTGATCTGCGAGCCGGAATTCGCCGACATGCTGCGCCGGATCGCCCCCGACGCGGGCGACGCGCGGGTGCTGACCGCGGCGGAGCTGCCGGCCGGGAAGCCGACGCCCGAGTTCCCCACTCCCGCCGGCGAGCGGCCGGTGAACATTCAGTACACCTCGGGCACGACCGGCGCCCCGAAGGGCTGTGTGCTGCCGCATCGGTACTGGACCACACTGGCCCGTGGCATGATCACCGAGCACCCGACGATCGGCTCGGATGACGTCATGCTGACCGCGCAGCCGTTTCACTACATCGACCCGCAGTGGCACGTCGCCCTCGGGCTGGCCGCGGGCGCGCGGTTGGTGGTGCTGGACCGCTTCCACCCGTCGACGTTCTGGGCCAAGGTGCGCGAGCACGACGTGACCTGGTTCTACTGCTTGGGCATGATGCCCACCCTGCTGCTGCGCCAGCCGCCGTCGCCCGAGGACAAGAAGCACCGCGTGCGGGCCGTCCACGCTTCGGCCATCCCCCGCGAACTGCACGCCGAGCTCGAACAGCGGTGGGGCGTGCCGTGGTTCGAGGCGTTCGGGATGACCGAGACCGGGGCGGATATCCGCATGCGGCCGGAAGATCACGACGAACTGGTCGGCAGCGGCTGCATCGGCAGCCCGGTGCCCGGCCGGGACGTGGTCATCCTCGGTGACGACGACCAGCCACTCCCCCGTGGCGAGACCGGTGAGCTGGCGATCCGCGGCGTCGGCCTGATGCTGGGTTACTACCACCGCCCGGAGGACACCGCGCGAGCGTTCCGCAACGGCTGGTTCCACACCGGTGATTTGGCCAGGATGGACGACCGCGGCCGCATCTTCTACGTCGGCCGCACCAAGGACATGATCCGCCGCAGCGGGGAGAACATCTCCGCCGACGAGGTCGAACGAGCGTTGCTGCAGCACCCCGACGTACGGCTTGCCGCGGTCATCGGCGTACCGGACGACATTCGCGGCGAAGAAGTCAAGGCGCTGGTCGTCCCGGCGGACGGTGCTGATCCGAGCCCGGACGAACTGGCCGAACACTGCGCGAGAAAGCTCGCCTACTTCAAGGTGCCGCGCTACTGGAAGGTGGTCGACGACTTACCCATGACAGCATCCGAGCGAGTGGCCAAAGGACAGCTGCGGTCGGCCGAACCGCTGGCCGGCGTGTACGACAGGGTGGCGCGGTCGTGGCTGTGAACTCCACCCACACCAGGGTCCGCAAAGCGGCGGTGCGGCTGTTCGCCGCCAAGGGCTACCACGGCGTCGGCATCCGCGAGCTGGCCGAAGCGGCCAAGCTCTCCTCGGCCAGCCTCTACCACTACATGGGCACCAAGGAAGAGCTGCTCGCCGACATCATGTGGGACTGCCTGGAGCGGTTGTTGTCCGCGGCGATGCTGGCGACGACCGACGTGCAGGACCCGCAGGAGAAGCTCGGCAGGCTGGCCGCGCTGCACGCCATCGCGCACGCCGCGCAAGCCAAGGAGACCGCGGTGGTGGACAACGAGCTGCGCGCGCTGTCGCCGAAGCTACGACGGCGCATCATCAAGCAGCGCGACGCCTACGAGGGGCTCTGGGCCGAGGCGCTGGACGAGGGACAGCAAGCAGGTGTCTTCCTGCCCGACGAGCACGGCATCACCCGGCGCGCGCTGCTGGAGATGTGCAGCGGCGTGGCGCGCTGGTACTCCCCGCGCGGCCCGCTCACGCTGCGCGAGCTCGGTTCCCGCTACGCCACGCTGACGCTGCGGGCGGCCGGAGCGGGGCCGAACCCGCCGGAGCCGGACATGGAGCGCTGCCGCACCATCGTCCGCTACACGTGGGGCACCAAGGTCTGACGACCCGCATGTGCGCCGTTCGCGGTGTGGTGGCCGCGCGTGGCGCGATTCGCGGTGTCCGTCCGCACGTGCGCCGTTCGCGGTCTGACAGCCTGCGCGTGCGCCGTTCGGACCCGACGCGCGTCGAACGGGGCCGTCGTCGACCGGTGCACACCGGTCTGACGCGCGGCCGATGTCACAGCTCACGATCCTTGGGTTGTGATCGTGGCGCGGCCCTGACAGCGCGCGGGCCGGCGTACCGAGCCGACCCGCGAGCCGGGAGCGTTACAGCTTGCGGCCGCCGTCGACGTAGATCGTCTGACCGGTGACGAACGAGGCGTCCTCGCTGCACAGGAACGACACGACGTTGGCGATGTCCTGCGGAGCGCCGACCCGCCGCAGCGGCGTCACCTTGGCGGTCTCCTCCCGCAGCTTCTCCGGCTCCAGGCCGAGGCGCTTCGCGGTGGCGTCGGTCATCTCGGTGGCGATGAAGCCCGGCGCGACCGCGTTGACGTTGATGCCGAACGGGCCGAGCTCGATGGCCAGCGTGCGGGTGAAGCCCTGCAGGCCCGCCTTGGCCGCCGAGTAGTTGGCCTGACCGCGGTTGCCGAGCGCCGAGACGCTCGACGTGTTGACGATCTTGCCCCACTTCTGCTCGACCATGTACTTCTGCGCCGCCCTGCTGCACAGGAACGCGCCGCGCAAGTGCACGCCCATGACCGTGTCCCAGTCCTGCGTGGACATCTTGAACAACAGGTTGTCCCTGGTCACGCCCGCGTTGTTGATCAGCACACCGACCGGGCCCAGCTCGTCGGCGACCCGCTCCAGCGCGCTGTTGACCGCGTCCTCGTCGCTGACGTCGGCGCCGACGGCGATCGCCTTGCCGCCCGCTTGCGTGATCGCCGAGACGGTCGGCTCGGCCGCAGCAGGGTCGAGGTCCAGCACCGCGACCGCCGCCCCGTCAGCGGCAAGACGCTGCGCGGTCGCCGCACCGATGCCGCGCGCCGCGCCGGTGACCACTGCGACTCGGCCCTTCAGATCAGCCATCAGCCCTCCCGGTTTCCGCTGGGTTCCTGGCGCGTAACTTAACAGCGTGCCGGGCCCCGTGGAGTGTGATGTGTGGTGGGCAACGCCCCTGCCCGCGGACGACGCCTGGCTTGCGCTGCTCACTCCGGTCGAGCGCACCAGGTTCGACGCGTACCGGAAAGCCGAGGACCGCGACCGCTTTCTGACCGGCCGGGTGCTTGCCAGAACTGTCCTCGGCCGGCGCTTGGGAATCGCGCCGGCCGACGTGGAACTCGACGCAACGTGTCCGGACTGCGGCCGCCCGCACGGCAAACCACGCGTACCCGACAGTGATCTCGAGCTGTCGATCAGCCACGCCGGGGACCGGGTCGGGTTGGCGGTCAGCTCCGGCACACCGGTCGGGCTGGATGTCGAGGCGACGACACGCAACAGCGGCGACGATCTGCTGCGATACGTGCTCTCCGACGCCGAGTACACCACGGTCGCGGCGCTGCCGGAGGCTGACCGAGCGGACGTCTTCTTCACCTACTGGGCACGCAAGGAAGCGGTGATGAAGGCGACCGGACTCGGTCTGAAGATCCCGCTGAAAAGCGTCACGCTCACACCGCCTGGCCAACAGCCGGCTGTGGTCGGCAGCGCCCACGACGCTGTGCAGCCGGCCAGTACGGCCCTGGTGGACCTGCAGTGCGGCCCTGGCTATGCCGCCGCGGTGGCCGCACTCACGCCGAACGGATTGGCCGTCACCCAGCACTGGTGGCAGTCAGCCGACTTCAGACCGCTGAGTTGATCCCCATGGCGCGCAGCAGCGTGGCGAACTTGGCCGAGGTCTCGGCGAGCTCAGCCGCCGGGTCCGAGGCGGCAACGATCCCGCCACCGGCATAGAGGCGCATCGTCCGGCCGTCGACCTCGGCGCAGCGGATACTGACCGCCCACTCTCCGTCGCCCGCGGCGTCCACCCAGCCGACGGCGCCCGCGTAGTAGTCACGGGCGAACGGCTCCAGCTTCTCCGCCAGCCCACGCGCCGCTTCGGTCGGCGTCCCGCACACGGCAGGCGTCGGGTGCAAGGCAGCGGCCAGCCGGAGCGCACTGGCGTCCGTTCCCGAATCGGACAACTCCCCGGTGATCATCGTGCCGAGATGCCACACCGCAGGAGTCGAGGTCAACGACGGCTCGGACGGTACGGTCATCCGTCGGCAGAACGGCCGCAGTCCCTCCACCACGGCCTCGACCACCAGGGAGTGCTCGGTGCGCTCCTTGCTCGAGGCCGCCAGGCGCTCGGCGTTCCTCGCGTCCTCGACCGGGTCGTTCGAGCGCGGCGCCGTGCCGGCGTGAGGATGTGCGAAAACTCGGTTCCCGACGCGTCGCACCAGCAGCTCCGGCGACGAACCCACCAGCGTCGCCGCGCGTGGGCCAGGCAGCGGGGCCGCGAACGTGAACCCGCTCGGATTGCCGGACACCAGGTTGTGCAGCACGAACGCGGGATCGACCTGAGCGGGGAACTCCACGTCGAGCGCGCGAGCGAGCACCACTTTGTGCAGCTGCCCCTCGCGCAGCAGGCGCACCGCTTCGGCGACCGCCTGCTGGTGTTGCTGCTCCGACGGGACCGCGGTCATGCGGACCGGGGTACCCAGCACGCGGTCAGGCTTGCGCGCCATGGCGGCGTGCGCCGGACCAGTGGATCGGATGTGGCTCGGAACGACCAGCCGCGCCGGAGCGCTGTCGGAGAACGGCAGCACACCGACCGCGACCGGTGTCGCCGCCGTGGCGAACTCCTCGGGCAGCGCTTCGTCCAGCGTGAACACATCGGTGCCGGTCAGTTCGCGGTCGACGCCCGCGGCCAGCACCGTGCGCTCCGGCGTGACGAATGCGAACTCGCCCGCTCGGTAACCGTCCAGTAAGTCGGCCGGATCGGTTGCCTCAGCGCGCGCGGTATCGGTCACCACCCGATTGTGTCACGCTGCCGACTGCCGTCCCGGCCGCAAGTGACCGGGGCAACGGCGAGCGTGCCGACAGGCCGCGCCTGGCCAGGGCCGGACGCGCACCCGCCGCGACGGAGCCGGTCCGACTTACTTCAGCGCGTTCAGCAGCGCCTCGCGCTGCCGCTGACCCAGGCCCGCGGCCCGCCGGTCCTTGTCGATGCCTGCCTGCTCCATCAGGTTGGCGACCTTCACCGCGCCGAGGCCGGGTACCGCCTTCAGCAGCTGAGCGACCTTGGTCTTGCCGATGGTCTTGTCGTCCTTGGCAGCCTTGAGCACCTTCTCGATGCTCTGCTTGCCGGACTTGATCGACGCGAGCAGTTCCGACCGCGCCTTCCGGGCCTCTGCGGCCTTGGCCAGCGCTTCGGCGCGCTGCTCGGGAGTCAACGTAGGCAGAGCCAACGTACTAATCCTTCCTATCCAGTTTCACCCGCCCGGATGCGGCGGTGTGCCGCTGACGTGTGCCCCGGGCCGGTGCGCTGCCCCAAGTAAACGCCACGAATGCGCTGGCAGCGCAACCGACACGCCATGCCGACGAGCGGTTTTAACCCTCCTGACCACCCGGTTTACCCCCTTTTGAGGCAGCCAAACCAGGGCTAGGCTCGCCGCACGGAAACGATCGTTCGGGAGGCAAAGGCGATGCTCGGAACTATGCAGGACGTGCCGCTGTCCATCGGACAGTTGCTGCGCTACGGGTCGAGCGTGCACGGCACCAGCACGGTCGCCACGTGGACCGGCAGCGAATCGCGCGTGGCGACGTATGCGCAGATCGGCCGCCGAGCAGCCCAGCTCGCGCACGCGTTGCGTCAGCTCGGCGTGGACGGTGACCAGCGGGTCGGCACGTTCATGTGGAACAACAACGAGCATCTCGAGGCCTACCTCGCGGTGCCGTCCATGGGCGCGGTGCTGCACACGCTGAACATCCGGTTGTTCCCCGAGCAGCTCATCTACGTGGTCAACCACGCAGAGGACTACGTGATCATCGTCGACGGGACCCTGGTGCCGCTGCTGAACAAGCAGCTCTCGCAGTTCACCACGGTGCGGCACGTGGTGGTGGCCAACGGCGATCCGGCGACGGTGGAAGCACCGGAAGGCGTCGAGGTGCACGGCTACGAGGATCTGCTGTCCGCCCAGCCGGAGGAGTTCGACTGGCCCACGTTCGACGAGAACACCGCGGCCGCGATGTGCTACACGTCCGGCACCACCGGTGACCCGAAGGGCGTGGTGTACTCCCACCGCTCCATCTGGCTGCACTCGATGCAGGTCTGCGCCGCCGACGGCATGGCGCTGTCGCAGGCGGACAAGACGCTGGCGATCGTGCCGCAGTTCCACGCGATGAGCTGGGGTCTGCCGTATGCGGCGTTCATGTCCGGTTCGTCGCTGGTCATGCCGGACCGGTTCCTGCAGCCGGAGCCGATCGCCAAGATCCTGGCGGCGGAGAAGCCCACGCACGCCGCCGCGGTTCCCACCGTGTGGCAGGGCCTGCTGCAGTACCTCGACCAGAACCCACAGGACATCTCCCACCTGCGGGAAGTCGTCGTCGGCGGTTCGGCGGTGCCGCCGTCGCTGATGCACGCGTTCATGGAGAAGCACAACGTGCCGGTGCTGCACGCCTGGGGCATGACCGAGACGTCGCCGCTGGGCAGCGTGGCTCGGCCGCCCGCGGAGGCCACCGGCGAGCAGGAGTGGGCCTACCGGTACACCCAGGGCCGCTTCCCCGCCAGCGTGCAGGCGCGACTGGTCGACGACCAGGGCAACGAGCTGCCGTGGGACGGCAAGAGTGTCGGCGAGCTCGAGGTGGCGGGCCCGTGGATCGCGGCGGCCTACTACCGCGACCCCGACCCGGAGAAGTTCCACGACGGCTGGCTGCGCACCGGCGACGTCGGGCACATCACCCCGGACGGATTCCTGACGTTGACCGACCGGGCCAAGGACGTCATCAAGTCCGGCGGTGAGTGGATCTCGTCGGTGGAGCTGGAGAACCACGTGATGGCGCATCCCGCGGTGTCCGAGGCCGCGGTCGTCGGCATCCCGGACGAGAAGTGGGACGAGCGGCCGCTGGTGGCCGTGGTGGTCAAGGAAGGCGAGTCGGTCACCGCTGCCGAGCTGCGGGAATTCCTCGTCGACAAGGTCGCCAAGTGGCAGCTGCCGGAGTACTGGACGTTCATCGACGAGGTGCCCAAGACCTCGGTCGGGAAGTTCGACAAGAAGCGGATCCGGGCGCAGCACGCCGACGGGACGCTGAACATCGAGACGGTGAAGTAGCCGCAGGCAAGCGGAGCGAGCGGGAGGCGGGCACGGCTCGCCTCCCGCTTGTCGTCGGTACCCCTGCCGCCAACTGGCCGACCCCACGACGGCCGTTCGGTCGTCGTAGGCGATCATTGCCCGCGACACCCCATGTTTGCCTGGGCTCACCGGGGAGGACGCCGTGCCCGAGCACACGCTGGCCATCAAGGGTCTGCACAAGCGCTTCGGCTCGGTGGTCGCGCTGCACGACGTGGGCTTCGAGGTGCGGCCGGGCGAGCTGTTCGGGTTCGTGGGCAGCAACGGCGCAGGCAAGACCACGACGATGCGGATCGTGCTCGGCGTGCTCACCCCGGACTCCGGTGAGGTGATCTTCGACGGGGAGCCGATCACGCGGGCGGTGCGCACCCGGATCGGCTACATGCCGGAGGAGCGCGGTCTGTATCCGAAGATGAAGGTCGCCGACCAGCTGGTCTACCTGGCCGAACTGCACGGCATGAGCAGCGCGGACGCACAGGCCGCGACCCAACGCTGGCTGGCGCGGCTCGATCTGAGCCACCGACGCCAGGACGAGGTGCAGAAACTCAGCCTGGGCAATCAGCAGCGGGTCCAGCTGGCGGCCGCTCTGGTGCACGAGCCGGACCTGCTGGTGCTGGACGAGCCGTTCTCCGGGCTCGATCCGGTCGCGGTCGACGTGATGAGCCAGGTGCTGCGCGAACAAGCCGCCGGCGGCGTCTCGGTGATCTTCTCCAGCCACCAGCTCGATCTGGTCGAGCGGTTGTGCGACCGGGTCGGCATCATCGCCAACGGCCGCATGGTGGCCGTCGGGTCGGTCGAGGAACTCACCTCGTCGGCCGAGACGCAGCTGGAGATCGTCGCCCCGGAGGCGGAGCCGGGCTGGGCGAACGACGTGCCCGGTGTGACGGTCGTCGAGGAGCGGCCACCACGCACGCTGCTGAAACTCGCCGCGGGGGCCGACGACCAGGCGGTGTTGCAGGCTGCTCTCGCCACCGGACCGGTCACCGGCTTCACCCGGCATCGTCCGTCGCTGGCCGAGCTGTTCCGAAGTGTGGTGGCCGACGAGACCGGCGGGAGGGTCGATGCGTGACGAAGTCGCTCCGCTGACCGCTGTCCGGCTGGTCGCCCGGCGCGAGCTGAACACCCGGCTGCGTACCCGCTCGTTCGTGCTGTCGACCGCGGTGATCATCGCCGTGCTCGTGGGTTATCTCCTGCTGCAGGCGTCGATCTTCACCGACGCCGCGCGCACCGATGTCGGGCTGAGCGGCCAGGCGTCCAATCTCGCCGGTCCCCTGCAGGTCGCCGGCGAGCAGGTGGGCCTCGACGTGCACACCAGCGTGGTCACCGACAAGGCGCAGGGCCGCGCCAAGCTCGAGGCCGACGAGCTGGACGCGGTGGTGTACGGCAATCCGGCCGAACTCAAGGTACTGGTGCGGGCCGAGCTGGACTCGCGGCTGCGGACCGCGTTGACCGAGCTGTCGCGGCAGCAGATTCTCGCCGGAGAGCTGGCCAAGGCAGGCGTCACGGACCCGCAGGAGGTGCTCGCCCAGGCGGGCCAGGCCGACGTCGCCGTCAGCACGATCGAGCCGGCGGGCGCCGAGCACGGGCAACGCCTGGGCATCGGCCTGGTCATGGTGTTTCTGCTGTTCATGGCCATCAGCACGTACGGAACGATGGTCGCCCAGGGCGTGGTGGAGGAGAAGGCCAGCCGGGTGGTGGAGATCCTGCTGGCCACCGTGCGACCGTGGCAGCTGCTGCTCGGCAAGGTCATCGGAATCGGCGCGGTCGGGCTCGCGCAACTGATGATCGTGGCCGGTGTCGGCCTGGTCATGGCGATGGCCAGCGGCGTGGTGACCCTGTCCGGCGTCGCCGTGAGCGCCCTGGTCTGGGGCGTGGTCTGGTACTTCGTCGGCTTCCTGCTGTACGCCACGATCTTCGCCGCGGCAGGCTCGCTGGTGTCCCGGCAGGAGGATGTGCAGTCGGTGACCACGCCGGTGACCATGGTGCTGACCATCGGGTTCGTCGTCGGCCTCAACCTGATGCTGCAGAACCCGAACGGCAGCGGCGTGGTGACGATGTCCCACATCCCCCTGCTGTCCCCCGTGGTCATGCCGGGGCGCATCACCGCAGGGCAGGTGGCCGGTTGGGAGATTGCCGTGTCGCTGGTGGTCACGTTGGCGACGGTCGCGGCCCTGACCTGGCTCGGGGGCCGCGTCTACCACAACGCGGTGCTGCACACCGGCAGCCGCATGCGGGTGCGGGACGCGCTGCGCGGGGCTCGCCTCTAGCCGCCCGAAGGGCAGCCAGGCCCCGTGTGCGCCGCTCCAGACGCAGGAGAGCCCGCCGACACGTCACACGGCTCGCCGGCAGACCCACGAAGGCCCGCTCACGCGATGCCTGCTTCCCGACGCACGAAGGCCCGCGGATCTCGCTCGGGAGATTCCGCGGGCCTGGGTGAAGGCTGCGTCAGCGCTGCTCGATCGGAACGTAGTCGCGCTTGCCGTAACCGGTGTAGACCTGCCGTGGACGGCCGATCTTGCGCGCCGGGTCGTTCATCATCTCCCGCCAGTGCGCGATCCAGCCCGGCAACCGGCCGAGGGCGAACAGCACGGTGAAGTACTCGGTCGGGAAGCCGAGCGCCCGGTAGATCAGGCCGGTGTAGAAGTCGACGTTCGGGTACAGCTTGCGCTCGATGAAGTACTCGTCGGACAGCGCGCGCTCTTCCAGCCGGACGGCCAGATCGAGCAGTTCGTCGTTCTTGCCGAGCTTGTTGAGGATCTCGTCGGCGGTCTGCTTGATGATCTTGGCGCGCGGGTCGTAGTTCTTGTACACCCGGTGGCCGAAGCCCATCAGGCGTACGCCCTTCTCCTTGTTCTTGACCCGGCTGACGAACCGGTCGACGTCGCCACCGTCGTCGCGGATGCCTTCCAGCATGGTCAGCACCGCCTGGTTGGCGCCGCCGTGCAGCGGGCCGAACAGGGCGTTGATGCCCGCCGAGATGCTGGCGAACAGGTTCGCCTCGGACGAACCGACCAGCCGCACGGTGGACGTCGAACAGTTCTGCTCGTGGTCGGCGTGCAGGATGAACAGCAGATCCAGCGCCTTGACGACCTCGGGGTCCGCCTCGTAGGGCTCCGCGGGCAGTCCGAAGGTCATCCGCAGGAAGTTCTGCACCAGGCTCTGCGAGTTGTCCGGGTACAGGAACGGCTGGCCGATCGACTTCTTGTACGAGTACGCGGCCAGGGTCGGCAACTTCGCCAGCAGACGCACGGTGGACAGCTCGACGGCTTCGGCGTCGAACGGGTCGAGGGAGTCCTGGTAGAAGGTCGACAGCGCGGACACCGCGCTGGACAGCACCGGCATCGGGTGCGCGTCGCGCGGGAAGCCGTCGAAGAACCGCTTGAGGTCCTCGTGCAGCAGCGTGTGCCGCTGGACGCGGTCGGTGAACGACTCGAGCTGCTCGGCGGTGGGAAGTTCGCCGTAGATCAGCAGGTACGACACTTCCATAAACGACGACTTCTCGGCGAGCTGCTCGATCGGGTAACCGCGGTAGCGCAGGATCCCCGCGTCGCCGTCGATGTAGCAGATCGCAGACGATGCCGCCCCGGTGTTAACGAATCCGGGGTCCAGGGTGATGTACCCGGTGGAGGCCAGCAACTTGCCGAGTTCGATGCCGGAAGCACCTTCCACGGCCGGCACGATCTGCATCTCATGCTCGCCACCCGGTACTCGCAGCGTCGCTGTCTCTGCGCTGCTCGGCTTGGCTGCGGCGTCGGACATGGGTGGTCCTCTCACGTGGATTGGGGATTCGGCCCTAACCTATCCGACTCACGCCGGTTTATGCAGCACGCTGACGACTTTGCGTCACCACCATCACTGGCCGTTCGGGTGATCGACCTCACTCGCCCGCCTGGGCTGTGTCGGACGGGTGCCGCTCGGTAGTCTTAAGTGAGCAGCTGTTCGCATCAAATCGGAGGAACCCGTCCATGCCTGCCGAGCGTCTGCTCCCCTCCACCGAGGCCGAGGATCTGGTGTCGCTGGCGCGCGAGATCGCCCGCGAGGAGTTGGCCCCACTGGCCGCCGAGTACGAGGAGCAGGGGCGGTTCCCGCGCGAGAAGTTCCGCTTGCTCGGCAAGTCTGGCCTGCTCGGGCTGCCTTACCCGGAGCGTTGGGGCGGCGGAGACGTGCCGTACGAGGTCTACCTCCAGGTGCTGGAGGAGATCGCCACGGCGTGGATGTCGATGGGCGTCGGATTGTCCGTGCACACCATGTCGTGCTTCGCGCTGGCGCACTACGGCACTGATGAACAGCGTGACAAGTGGTTCCCGGCCATGCTGAGTGGTGAACTACTGGGCGCCTACGCCTTGTCGGAGAGCCATGCCGGGTCGGACGCGGCGGCACTGTCCACCCGCGCAGTGCGTAGCGGCGACGAGTATGTGATCAATGGCACGAAGGCCTGGATCACGCACGGCGGCGAGGCGGATTTCTACACCACGATGGTGCGCACGTCACCGGACGGCGGTAAGGGCATCACGTGCCTGCTGGTGGACGCGGACACCGAAGGCCTTTCGGCTGCCGAGCCGGAGAAGAAGATGGGTTTGACCGGCTCCACCACCGCACAGATGATTTTCGACGACGCGCGGGTTCCGGCGGAACGCCGGATCGGCGAGGAAGGTCAGGGGCTGCGCATCGCGCTGGAGTCGCTGGCGTCCGGACGACTCGGGATCGCCGCGTGCGCGGTCGGCCTCGCGCAGGCGGCGCTGGACGAGGCGTTGGCGTACGCGCGTGAGCGTCGGCAGTTCGGTCAGCCGATCATCGACTTCCAGGCGGTGGAGTTCATGCTCGCGGACATGGCGGCCGCGGTGGAGTCGGCGCGAGCGACCTACCTGGAAGCTGCGCGGCGCCGGGATCGTGGGCTTCCGTTCGCGCGGCAGGCGTCGATCGCCAAGCTGGTCGCGACGGACAACGCCATGAAGGTGACCACGGACGCGGTGCAGGTCCTCGGCGGCGCGGGTTACACGCGCGATTTCCCGGTGGAGCGGTACATGCGCGAGGCGAAGGTGCCGCAGATCTTCGAGGGCACCAACCAGATTCAGCGGTTGGTGATCGCGCGGGAACTGCGCAAGTCGTCCTGACGGCTCCTTCGGGGTTCGCGAGCCGCCTCTGCTGCTCACCCGGCACGGGCGTTCCCGGCCCCTTGCCCCGGCGTTGTCCCCGGCGGCCTGGTCCGCTCGCCTTGTTCGGCACTCGCGCGTGCAGGACCTCGCCGACCGGCGTTGTCCTCCGGGCGCTCACTGAAGACCTGGCCGACCGGCGTTCTCCTCCGGGACGGTCACTGAAGACCTGGCCGACCGGCGGCGCTCACTGTTCGGTGAGCCGGCGCTCCATCTCGGCGTGCCCGCTGAGGTAAGGCCCGAGATCCCGCATGCGGGCGAGCCGGATGCCCGCACGCGGGAAACCCTGCCTGCCGTGCAAAACGATCCCCTGACCGCCGATGTTGTGGTACGCCCACCACTCGGTCGAACCCGCCAGCAGGGCGAACTCGTACTGCTCACCGTCGACCTCGACCGGGAGAGCCTCCCAGGTGACGTCGGTTCGCTCCGGCAGCGTGGCGAACTCCTCGTCGGCCCGGCTCAGCCAGATCTCGTCGATCACTTGTGCCCGGGTCTGCTCCGTGCGACAGGTCATGACTTCGAGCTCGGCGTCGTCGTCGCGTCGGTGAGTCAGGCCCCAGCACGTGAACTGTCTGGTGTCGTCGATCAGAGTGTCGAAATATCGCAGTCCACGCCATGTCGGCTCCAGCCCGTACAGCGGAACGTCGGCGGTCGTGAATCGTTTCGCGTATTCGGCGCGGCGCCGCTCGTGGTAATCGGAAGAAACGGCCGACATGACGGTGTACAATTCCTCCATCGTGTAGCTGCGCGTCACGGGCGAGGTGAATGCCGTGGCCGCGGAGACGACAACTGTCAGCGCTAGCGCGCCGAGGGGAAAAGGCCACCAGGGCCAGTCGAGCGCGAAGGCCGAGGCGAGCCCGAGCCCCAACCCGACCACGGCAGCCAGGACGTAGATGTGAATGCCGGGAACGACACGTCGGTTCATCCGGATCGCGTCGACGACCCGCCANGGCAATGCAAGCAGCCTGCGGCTCCGCCTCGACGGCGACCACTCCCGGGATGCCGTCCAGACCACATAGCCCTGCTGCTTGCGCTTCACGCTGCTCAGTATCGGCGGACGCGAACGTCGACCCGATCGATTTTCGGCGCCTGTGACCTGGTTGAACCACTCTGAGTGAACCTCGTACCGCTGTCCGCGACCCTTCCGGGCTGAGTTTTCCGGATCCGGTTGCAGCCGCAGTGTCGGTGTGTTGTCCTCGCCGCCGGAGGGAGGAACCAGGGGGTTTCATGTCTGGCGGGTTCAGCATCGATTTGTCCGAGGTGCGCCACTTGGTGCACACGTTGGAACATGCGGAAGAACGCATGACCCGCGCCACCGATCAGCTGCGGGACGCGAGCTTCACCGACCTCGGTCATCCGCACCTGGACAAGGCGGCCGAGGAATTCCAGGACGACTGGGAAGACGGCATCGACGAGATCAGCGATCTCACCGGGGACATCGTCGACGGCTTACGGAAAGCGTTGAAGGTCTACCAGGAGCTGGACGAGGGCGTCCGGGACACGCTCGGCGGTGGGGATCAGGGCCATGTGGCGAGCAGCATCGGGCCCGACCCCGGGAGCTCGATCATTCAGCAGCGCCTGGAGGGGAACTGATGGCGCGCGAATTTCCCGCCCTCGGCTTCGATCCGGCACCCGGCAACATCGACCGGATCAACACGCTGGCGGACAACCTCGGCACCATCGCTCGGGACCTCGGTGAGGCCCACACGGACCTGGTCAACCTGGGCAAATCGGAAGGCATCTGGACGGGTTCCGCCGCGCAAGCCTTCTCGGAAACGGTCGAGGACCTGCCGGAGTATTTGGACAAGGCGCACCGGTCGTTCTCCGATGCTTCCACCGCCCTGTCCGGCTGGGCCGACGATCTCGTCGAGCTGCAACGGAAGGCCGCGTCGCTGGAGGCGGAGGCCGCCAGGGCGGCAGGCGAGTTGAAACGGGCGCAAGCCAACCCGGACCTGGACCTGGCGAACCGCAGCTTCCCGAT
Source organism: Thermocrispum municipale DSM 44069 (assembly GCF_000427825.1). Lineage (GTDB taxonomy): Bacteria > Actinomycetota > Actinomycetes > Mycobacteriales > Pseudonocardiaceae > Thermocrispum > Thermocrispum municipale. The sequence continues at coordinate 86,430 of NZ_ATYT01000004.1, forward strand.
CGGCCCGGAACTGGATCGCGCCCGGCGCTTGCTCCAAGCCGCCGAGGCCGAGGTCGAGAAGGCACACCGCAGCCTCGAGGAGATCCGGCGGCAAGCACGGCGCCTGTTCGAGTCCCACGGCGAGGAGGCCGTCCGGGTCGCCGCTGCGCTCAACAGGGCGCGCGAAATCGCTCCGGACACGCCGTGGATCGACATCGGCGGCTTGTTCGACGCCATCGGTGACTTCTTCTCCGACGTCGCCGACACCATCGAAGGCCTGCTCGCCGACATCTCCGACGCGCTGGCCACACTCGGTGAGTGCCTATCGGTACTCGGCAACGCCATGGGAGTTCTCGCGCTTGCCACCTCATTCATTCCCGGTGTCAATGCCGTGACCGCCGCAGCCGCAGCAGGTATCAGCGGCCTGGCGGCCGGCACGAAACTACTGGCCAAGGCCGGTGGGGCCGATATCTCGACGATGAGCATCGTCATGGACGGCCTGGGGGCTGTCCCCGGCGGCCGGCTCGGCGCAGCAACCAAGCTCGCCAGCACCGGGAAGGCATCCAAGATCACAGTCACGATGGCCAAAGGCGGCACAGTCGGACGGACGCTCACCGGATTGAAGACAGCCGCCGGTCAAGCCGCCATGGGCGCAGCAAAGGACGCCGGCAAGAACATGCTGAGAAAAATTTCACCCGGCCTGGCCAAGAAACTCCAACCCGGCAACTTCTCGGCCGCGAAAGATCTCGCTCGAAACCTCGGCCGCGGAAGAATCTCCGACATCGTCCACGACGCCGCCAAGCAGGCACACCAGAACAACGTCAAACTTGCCAACTTCTTTGCGAAGGGGTTCGGCAAAGAGATCAAGGGGCCCTATTCGACCGACGGAATGATTGGTGGCGCGCTCGCTCAGGCCGGGAAGTCGGGAGGAATCAAACTAGGAACGGAATACGCTAAAGACAAGTTCTCGGACGACTAAGGACGAACCGACTCATGCAAGTTCCTTCGTTCTCGGTGACCTTACCCGAAGGATTCGTCGAGTTACCGAGAGAAAGCGAACCATCCGCCGAGCGTCTCGTCGAGCTCGCGCAGGAGTGGCAGGCCGCACTCGGGGTACCGAACCCGGGCGAACTGACCGAAGGCAGCCTGGAGACCGCGGCCATGCTTGCGGCGACCGGAACGGCCGCCGCAGTGGCGGGTTCGACGCACACATCGGCAGCGCTCTACCGTTCGCCGGAAGCCGCTCGCCCGATCATGGTCCTGGTGAATCTGTTCACCGAACGGACAGATCACGAAGCAGTGTCCGAGGCATTGGAGCTGGTGCAAAAGCTCTCAACGACTCATAGTTTCGACCGTCTCGAGCGCGTGTCACTCCCGGCCGGGGAGAGCATCGTCACCGAGACCAGCCACGCCGGCCGACACGAGAGTCCGATCGGGCCGGTCACGCTGACCACCCGGAGTCTCAGCGCGTGGATCCCCGCACCGCACCTACCAGAAACGGTGGTTATCGAGGTCAGCAGCAACAACGCGGAGGATTGGTCACACGTGGCCGGCTTGGCGAAGCACATCTTCGACACCTTCACGTGGGAAGAGGAATGACCACAACAGAGCGGTCACACGAAGTCAAGCGACCGACGCTGGTGCGGCCTGCGCTCCGCGTCCAGGCCCCAGATGGCGTCGAGTGGCAAGTCGAGCACCGTATCTCGCCGTGGCGACGCCGAATTCAACCGATCGCTTTTGTCTGGTTCATGCCGCGTCGCTACAGCGAGGTCACTCCGAAACGACCGGCACCGAGGCCACCGAGCGACGAAGACGAGAAGACCCAGGAAATCCGGCGACCGAGAAAGAATCGACTGGAAAAGCTTCCCGCGTGGCTCGCTTATATAACAATAGTTCTGATCGCGGTACTCGAGATGCTCTACGGCATGTTCGTATTAGCACTCATGGTCGTCGACATAGCCGCCCGCCTGGCTGTCGCCCTGATCCTTTCGGTCTTCCTCGGTATCGAAGTGCTCGCGCAGTGGATCGTCGGCTCGATAAGCCGACTCTCACCCAAAAAGCGCGGACGAGTGGATGTACTCCGTACGCTTCCGGAAAACAAATGCATCGCCGCTCAGACGGTTGTCACCACGCAGAGCGAGGCCGACGCACGTCAGCTCGTTCAGGCCTTGGCCGCGTATCTGCAGCAGCACTCGCCGGTCGAACTCAGCGACGACCCCGAGGCACAGAGTCTCATCATCGGACACCACGGGCACATCACTGACGTGAAGACAGTTCATCTGGGCGGGGGCGCCGAGAACTTGACCATTGCGGACCGTCTGGACCCCGACGGCAGCGCCCGCGCAGACGTCTGGCGCCGTCTGTTCCGGTGATGCCGCACGCCCGTTTCATCTACGTCGGCAGAAACTTCTCAGGGAGCCACACCCATGACGAGCCCGAGCAGCACCAATACCGAGCCGAAGAAGATTCGCAGCCCGACCCTTCTCCGCCCCGCTCTACATGTCGAGGATCCGGCCGGTGTGCAATGGCAGGTCGAGCACCGTATTTCGCCATGGCGGCGGCGTATCCAGCCAATTTCGCTCGTTTGGTTCACACCCAGGCGCTACAGCGAAGTCGGGCCAACATCTCCGGCACCAACACCGCTGAAGAAGAACGGGGGTTCCAAAGAAGCTGGGGACACCGCGGACAAACCGAAGGAGGCGCTCGACGAGTTCACCTGGAAACTAATTCCGTACGGCCTGCTCTTCATCGTTCTTTGGGTCCTGGGCTTCGCCTACTCGTTATTCTTGATCGCGTTGACGGTGCTCGAAATGGTGATTCGGCTGGCCGTTGCGCTGATGTTCTCGGTTCTCCTCGGCTGTGAAGTTCTCATTCAGTGGATCGTCGGCGCGATTCAGCGCCTTCAGTCGGGCAAGCAGGGACGCGTCGACGTGCTGAGGACGCTGCCTGAGAACGGACGTATCGCCGCACTGACGGTCGTCATGACCCCGACCGAAGACGACGCACGCCGCCTGGCCCAGACGTTGGCTACCCAGCTGACGCACCATGCTCCGGTCACTGTCTCGCGCGACCCGGACATGCAGAGCCTTGTGATCAGCCACAAGGGCCGGATCGCCGACGAGAAAATGGTCCACCTGGGCGGGATTCCTGACACCATGACGCTCGTAGACCGAATTGACCCTGGCGGCTTCCGCTGGCAGATGCTGGGCCACTTCCTCGGACATTGACTCATGCGCAGGCACAGCTGACATGCGATCAACAGAAACCACGACCAGGATCAGCGCAGAGGCGACGTCAGTTCGTCGGCCGACAATCCTCCGCCCTGCTCAACGGATCAAGGACCCGGACAGCGGCGAGTGGCAAGTGGAGCACCGAATCTCGTCATGGCGGACCGCATCCAGCCGGACGCCGTCGTTTTGTCCAGGCCGCAGCAATTCTTGGAAGCGATCTTCTCGGAAAAGCGCAACGCGTGGCCACACGAGTGGCTTCGCCGGCGCGGTCGCGCAGTCGGAACCCCAGCAAGCAGGGCCGGGTCGACGTCATCCGAAGGCGGCCGGAGAACAAGCAGATCGGCACCCTCACGGTCATCACGACACCTACCGAGAACGACGCTCGCCGGCTCGCCCAGGAACTGACCGCTCACCTCAGGTACGAGACCACGACCCGGCTCGACAACGACCACACCGCAGCAGCCTTGTTGACCACTCGCGGTGGACGGATCGTCGACCACAAGATGGTCCACCTGCCGCACGCCCGAAAGACCTGGGTGTCTTGGCTGGATCCGTTCGGGGCACGCGGCAAGCTGGTGGAGATATTCATCGACGGGATTTGACCCGCACAGCCGGTCAATCCTGCTTGGTCGACACCGCCGGGTGTTCGTCCGCCGCCTCGTCGGCGGGTCGTGCGCTCGCGGCCGGCGTGCGATAGCGCCAGAAGCTCGGCAGCCACGCCACGACCGCGATCGTCAACACGACGACCAGGACCCCACCTATGACGCTGGCCAAGCCCGCCCCCACCGCGGCGCCGCCCCAGCCGTGCACGAGGTCGGCAACCCGCGGACCGCCCGCGACGACCACGGTGAACACGCCTTGCATGCGACCACGCATCTCGTCGGTGGCCTCCAGCTGCAGCAACGAACTGCGGTGCACCGCGCTGACCAGGTCAGCACCACCGCCGAGCGCCAGGAACAGCACCGCGAGCCACAGCGAGGTCGACAAGCCGAAACCGACGACGGTCAGACCCCAACAGATGACCGCGACGGCGATGACGGCTCCGGAGCGAGACATGCGCGAGAACCAGCCGGAGAACAGCCCGAAAATGGCCGAGCCGAGCGGGATCGCGGCGAACAGCCACCCGAGCGCGGGCCCGCCACCCGGCGGATCACCGAACGTCGTCTCGGCCATCTCGGGGAACAGCGCGCGCGGCATGCCCGCGACCATCGCGATGATGTCGACCAGGAACGACACCATCAGCAGCTTGCGTGCGGCGAGGTAGCGCAAGCCGTCTGCGATGTCACGCAAGCCCGCGCGCCCGGTGGCCTCCGCAGCACGCGGCATTCTCGGCAGCCGCCACACCATGAGGGCGGCAAGAATCAGCGCAATCGTGTCGATCAGATACAGCGTCGACAGGCCAAGCACCGGGATCAGCGCCCCGGCCATCAGCGGACCGAAGACCATGCCGAACGTGGTCGTGGTGAAGTTCAGCGCGTTGGCCGTCGGCACGAGCTCGATCGGCACCAGTCGCGCGATCGCCGCGGACCGTGTCGGCATGTTCACCGCGACGAACGACTGCTGGAGTGCGAGTAACACCAGGACGGCCGCGACCGAGTTCAGCCCGCTCGCGGCCTGGGCCCACAACAGCGCGGACGTCACCGCGACGCCGATGTTGCTGACCAGCATCACCGTGCGCCGGTCGACCGCGTCGGCAATCGCCCCACCCCACAGGCCGAACACCAACAGCGGCACCAGGCCGACACCGCCGGCGACCCCGACCCACCCGGATGACTGCGTGATGTCGTAGATCTGCTTGGGCACCGCCACCGCGGTCAGCTGACTGCCGATGGCAGTGGCCACGGTGGAGAACCACAGCAACCGGAATTGTGGTACGCGAAGTGGCCGGGTGTCGATCACCGCCCGGGCCAGCGCTGAGCGCACCCGGGACACACGCCGGGTGCCCGTCGCCATATTCGTGAGGCTAACTCACGGTCGGCAGCGACTCCCACTCAATTCGGCGAGGCCTTCACCACGTCCTTCATCACCTGCTGCGCCTGCTGCACCTGCCCGGCACTGATCTCCGGCGTGTCGTTGACGGACCACCCCCGTGGCGGGAACGGACGCAACCCGATGTGCAACCCGCCCGGAGCATCGACGTTTCCGACATGCGAGAGGTAAATGTCGTACTCGCCGATCTCGGTGCGGAAGGACAGCGCAGGCTTGCCATTCAGCTGGATCTCCTCGAGCTCGCCGGGCCCGGCAAGGTCGGAGTACTCCCGGGGGACGTACATCGGAGCGGGCGGCAGCACGTTCGTGGTGATCTCCAGCTCGTGATCCGGCGAGACGAAGTAGCAGGATTGCCGGAAATTCAGTGGCTCGAAGTTGTCACCGAAGTGCGCTTTCACGGCCGACTCGAACACGGCGCACTGAACGTTCGGGTCTTGCGCCATGGCTGCGGTGATCGCCTCGTACCCCTCCGGGGCTGCTTCGCGCGCCCGGCGGGCGAGGCCCGAACCGCCGACATGCCGGGCCGATCGACCAGCGCTCGGCGGTCCATCAGGTCAGTTCAGCGACCGCTCCACCACATCCGCCATGGCCCTCTGGGCCTTTTCCACCAGTTCCGGGCTCACGGTCGGATTCTCGTCCGTATCGATCCCCCGTGGTGGCGACACCTGGACGAACAAATTCAATCCACCCGGTGCATCCAAATCATTCACGTGCGAGACATAAATGTCGTACTGGTTTCTCCTGCTGTCGAAGAACACCAGTGCAGGACGACCACCGAGTTCGATCTGACGACGATCGACCGATGCGCCCGGCTCGTCGCCGTACTGATTGGGTATGTGTCCCGGCAACTCCGGAAGTACGGAAGCCCCGATGTCGATCGTGTGCGTCTCGTCGACGAAGTAGCAGAATGCCCCGTAAGTGGCAGCCTCGAAATTCTCGCCGAAGTGCTTCTGGATGGCCGGATAGAACACCGCGCACGTGGCGTCGCGAGTCTTCGTGTCCGCCTCGACCATCGCGTCATAGCCACGCGCAGCCTGTACTGGGTGATACGGCTCGCAGTGCGGCCCCGCCCCGTTCGCAAAGTGCGCGCAGGCACCCGGAGCCGCCGTATCGTTCTCCGTCGGCTTGTACAGCAACCTGGATTGCGGCTTGCCCGCTGACGACGGCTTACCCTTCGCCTTCTTGATCACCTTCGACACCAGGCCGTTGATCTGACCGCATGGAGCCGACAGCTCCATCAGCAACGACTCGGAGCCGTCCTGGGCAACCCGCGAGGGCCCCTGCACCTACTCGGCCACGCAGTCGTCGACCAGGCGCGCACCGTGACCTTCTTGCCCCCGATGGTGCGCCGCGTACCGGACCGGATGTCGTCCTTACTGCCGTACTGGACCTCGAGCTTGACCGATTTGTTCTCGCCCAGAGCCCAGCACCCACTGAACGGGTCGTATGTCCCGTTCGGCCGGTACTTGCACTTCTTGCTGTCCGGGAGAATCTCGACCAGCATCGTGCAGCCGTCCCACGCGGCGAACGGGCGCTTGTTCGGCGCCAGCTTGATCGAGCCGGGCCTGCGCAGCTTCTTCACCACGTACTCGCCCCAGCTGTGGAGCACACCACAGGACGCGTCGAGCCCAGCCCCCGCTTCGTCCTCGTAATCCAGATCGACGCTCAGGTCGAAGCTGACCGGGATGAACACGCGGCACTGCTCCAGCTCGCCGAGCGTGCGCATCTCGTAGGCCTTGGCGCCGGCGAGTTCGATCGGTTTGGCCCGGAACCTGGCGATGTGCTCCTGCACCTCGCCGACGGCCACCCTCATGATGTCGCCGCCGAATCGCTTCTCCACCGCGGCGCACGCGTGTGGGCCGAGCGGAGCCTTCTGCACAGAACTTTCCGACGAGACTCGCTTGGCCAGCTTCAGATCGACCAGCGCGCAGGCGTCGATTCGCCGCAGCGCCGAGAGCACAGCGACCTGACTGCGATCCTTCGGCCGCTCGGCCTTCTTCGCCGGCGCGGACGGCGCCGGAGCGACCTGCCCTGCCACGGGCTTGCCTGCCACGGTGGCACTACAACCCGAAGCGAGCAGACACAGAGCGACGTCAGCAACGAACGCCCGCAACATGAATCCCCCAGACCCTTCCAGTCGAGGGATAGTTTCGCACGGTGGACCCGCTCTGTACTGGGAAAGCCGGGGTGGTCACCGGTCAGGGGTATCGAACAGAGCGTTTAAGCGCACCTGATGCGCCACTCGCGTCGCCCAGTCGAAGCGATGCCGTATGCCGCCGCGCAAACGCAGATCGCGCCGACTGCCCGCCTGTATACGGGCCCGGCAAAGAAAAACCGGCGAAGAGGCCCTTTTCAGCTCAAGGAGCGACCCGCTCGATCCGCCATTCGTCGTCGTCGCGCACGTACCGAAGCCGGTCGTGCATGCGGTCTTCCCTGCCCTGCCAGAACTCGACGACGTCCGGCTTGATGCGCCAGCCACCCCAGTGCGGCGGCGGGGGAATCTCCTCGACGTCGGCGAAGCGCCGCTCGACGGCCTTCAGCGCGTTCTCCAGCGCCCGCCGGTCCGGCATGATGCCCGACTGCGGCGACGCCCACGCGCCAAGCTGCGAACCCCGCGGACGTGACGCCCAGTACTTCGCGGTCTCCGCGGCAGGCACCTTCTCCACCGGACCACGGATGTGTACCTGACGGTGCAGCAGGTACCACGGGAACGTCGCCGACGCGTACCGCGTGCTCGCCAGCTCGTGGCTCTTCGCGGACGTGTAGTTGGTGTAGAAGGCCACACCGCGGCTGTCCAGTCCCTTGCACAACACCGTGCGCGACGACGGACGACCTTCCGGGTCCGCGGTCGCCAGCACCATCGCGTTCGGCTCGGAAACGCCCGACGAGATGGCTTCGTCCAGCCACCGCTGTAGTTGCTCTGTCCATGTCGGGGCCAGATCGGCCTCGTTGAGGGCCTCCCCTTCGTAGGAGACCCGCATGCCAGGCAACACGACGGCGAGATCGGGTACTTCGCCGTGATCAGTGGTGGTCTGGGACATACTGCAGCGCCTCCGGGTTTCGGGAGCGGACAGATCCCAACCGACGTTAAAGCGTGCGCCGAGTTCTAGGGAAGACCCAAAACGTCGACTGGAGGTTCGGCAACGCCAGGACCATTATCAATGGCAGCGCGACGTGAGCAATCTCTCGACCCGCGCTGACCTGGTAACACACACCGACCCAGCCCTCGCGCGTCGCTGCGGACCGCCGCCGCGCACCGTGCCGACGGCCCGGCCGGAACGGCGAAGGAGGCCTGACCATGGCAGACAGCGCGACCGACGGTTTCGTGCCCGGGTTGGAGGGCGTGGTCGCCTTCCGCACCGAGATCGCCGAGCCGGACCGTGACGGGGGCGCGCTGCGCTACCGCGGCGTGGACATCGAAGACCTGGCGGGCCGGGTGACGTTCGGCGACGTGTGGGCGTTGCTGGTGGACGGCAGGTTCGGCCGCGGCCTGCCGCCGGCCGAACCGTTCCCGATCCCGGTGCACACCGGCAACGTACGCGTCGACGTCCAGGCCGGGTTGGCGATGCTCGCGCCCGTGTGGGGCTACGAACCACTGTTGGACATCACCGACGAGCAAGCCCGTGAACAGCTCGCCAGGGCCGCCGTCATGGCGTTGTCCTACGTGGCCCAGTCGGCCCGCGGAATCCACCAGCCCGCGGTCCCGCAGGCACGCATCGACGAGTGCTCCACCATCACCGAGCGGTTCATGACGCGCTGGCGCGGAGAACCGGACCCCGCGCACGTCCGGGCGATCGACGCCTACTGGGTGTCCGCCGCCGAGCACGGCATGAACGCCTCGACGTTCACCGCTCGCGTCATCGCCTCCACCGGAGCTGACGTGGCGGCAGCGCTCTCCGGCGCCATCGGTGCCATGTCCGGCCCGCTGCACGGCGGCGCTCCCGCGCGGGTGCTCCCGATGGTCGAGGAGGTCGAACGCACCGGTGACGCCACCGGTTTCGTCAAGCGCCTGCTGGATCGCAAGGAACGGCTGATGGGCTTCGGGCACCGCGTCTACCGCGCCGAGGATCCGCGCGCTCGCGTTCTCCGCCGCACCGCCAAGAACCTCGGCGCTCCCAGGTACGAGGCCGCGGCGGCGCTCGAACAAGCGGCCCTGGCCGAACTGCGCGAACGCCGACCGGACCGCGCGATCGAGACCAACGTGGAGTTCTGGGCCGCGGTCATCCTGGACTTCGCCGAGGTTCCGCCGCACATGATGCCCGCGATGTTCACCTGCGCCAGGACCGGCGGCTGGTGCGCGCACATCCTGGAGCAGAAACGCACCGGGCGGCTGGTGCGCCCGTCCGCTTCCTACATCGGACCGGGGCCGCGCAAACCGGACGAGGTCGCCGGCTGGGAGTCGGTCACCGTGCTTGACCAGGAGGTTTGAGGCCGCGCCGGTTGCGACATCCGAATGAAGTTCGGTTTCCGGATGTGGCCAGCGGCAACGATGGGCACCCCAAGCCGATCAGCGCTGCAGAATGGCTCGCATGCTTCCCACCACGGAGTACGCGCTGCTGTCGCGCATCGCCACCGCGCAGGCCCACGGCCGGGCGCCGTCGCTGGTGGCCGGTGTCGTTCGAGACGGTGAACTCGTCTGGTCCGGCGCGCGCGGATTCGTCGACGGCTCGATCCCGGACAACGACACCCAGTACCGCATCGGCTCGATCACGAAATCGCTGGTCGCGGTGCTGGTCATGCGCTTGCGCGACGAAGGCAAGCTGGCGCTGAACGACCCTGTGAGCCGTCACCTCGGCGACTCACCGTTCGGGCACCTGACCATCGCGCAACTGCTGTCCCACACCGGTGGCGTCACGTCGGAGTCCCCGGGGTCGTGGTGGGAACGCAGCCCAGGAGGCGGCTGGGACCAGCTGGCGGAGAGCCTGACGCCCGAGGAGCTCAAGCTCCGCGCCGGGCAGCAGTTCCACTACTCCAACGTCGGCTACGGGATCCTCGGCGAACTGGTCAAACGGCTGCGCGGCAAGGAGTGGTACGAGGCGCTGAAGGCCGAGGTGCTCGAACCGCTGGGCATGATGCGCACGGTCCCGCACCCGGACGACCACGCAGCCCAGGGCTGGGCGGTGCACCCGTTCGCCGACGTGCTCCACCCCGAACCGGCACCGGACGCCGGTGCGATGGCCCCGGCCGGTCAGCTGTGGTCGACGGTCAACGACCTCTCCCGCTTGACCGCGCTCGTCGCGGGTCACACCGCGGGCGTGCTGTCCGCGGACACCGTGGCGGAGATGCGCGCGGCAGCCACCGTCGAGGACGGCGAGCAATGGCAGAGCGGCTACGGGCTCGGCCTTCAGCTGGTGCGCCGGGACGGGCACGCCTACGCCGGGCACACCGGGTCGATGCCCGGTTTCATCGCCTGCACCATGGTCGACAGCGCCACCGGCACCGGCGCGCTCGCCATGAGCAACACAACCGCGGGCGTGCCGATCCTCGGTGTCACGCTCGACCTGATCGCACTCGCCGACCAGCACGAGCCGCCGCTGCCGCAGCCGTGGCAGCCCGCCGACATCGACACCACGCTGCTGGAGCTGACCGGTCTGTGGCACTGGGGCCCGACACCGCACCATCTGCGCGTCATGCCGAACGGCTGGCTGTACCTGGCGCCGGTCGGCGACGGTGGACGACGCTCCCGCTTCCGGCCGACCGGACAGGACGAGTGGGTCGGGCTCGACGGCTACTACGCGGGCGAGACGTTGCGGGTCGGACGGGACGCCGACGGTGCCCCGAAGTACCTGAACCTGGCGACGTTCATCTTCACCCGCACCCCGTACGACCCTCAGGCGCCGGTGCCGGGAGGCGTGGACCCGAAAGGCTGGCGCTGACCCGAGTCGTCAGCCGCTGTCCACTGTTCGGTTGACACCCAGGTTCGGTCCGCTGGACGTCCCGCCAGGCGTGGCGCGGACCGCACGATCGGGGCATGACAGCAGCAATCACAGTGCGCGGGCTGCGCAAGGCGCATCGCGACGTCCGCGCCGTCGACGACATCGGCCTGACCATCCGCCAGGGAGAGGTGTTCGCCCTGCTCGGCCCGAACGGCGCCGGGAAGACGACGACCGTCGAGATCCTGGAGGGCCACCGCGCACGCGACGCAGGTGAGGTCCGCGTGCTACCCGCGACCTGCCGATCCCGACGAGGTCATCGACGCCGTCGGGCTCCCCGACAAGGCGACCACTCGCGTACGTGGCCTGTCCGGCGGGCAGCGCCGCCGCCTGGACGTCGCGCTGGGCATCATCGGCAATCCTGAGCTGGTTTCCTCGACTGGAACGCGGCCTGCTCCCACATGCTGGACGGGCGGTGTGACGTTGCGGGCTCGGTGTCCCGACCCGCGGGAACGGCGACTACCGTGAGCGGCATGAGCGAGCTGCAGATCCCGTCAGACCTCAAGCCGTCCGATGGCCGCTTCGGATGCGGGCCGTCCAAGGTGCGCCCGGAGCAGTTGGCCAACCTGGCCTCCGCCGGTGCCTCGGTGATGGGCACGTCGCACCGCCAGAAGCCGGTGAAGTCCCTGGTCGGCAGCGTGCGCAGCGGTCTGCGTGAGCTGTTCTCGCTGCCGGAGGACTACGAGGTGGTGCTGGGCAACGGCGGCACGACGGCGTTCTGGGACGCGGCCGCGTTCGGTTTGGTCAGCCGGCGGGCGCAGCACTTCGCCTACGGCGAGTTCTCCACCAAGTTCGCCAAGGTCACCGACGGTGCCCCGTTCCTGGACGACTCGATCGTGGTCAAGTCCGAGCCGGGCACCGCGCCGGAGATCACCTACGCCGAGGGCGCCGACCTGGTCGCCTGGGCGCAGAACGAGACCTCGACCGGTGTGGCCGTGCCGGTGCAGCGGCCCGAGGGCAGCGACGGTGCGCTGGTGGCCGTGGACGCCACGTCCGGCGCGGGCGGACTGCCGGTGGACATCACGCAAGCCGACGCCTACTACTTCGCGCCGCAGAAGTCGTTCGCGTCCGACGGCGGGCTGTGGGTGGCGATCCTCTCGCCCGCGGCCGTCCAGCGCATCGAGGAGATCGGCAAGTCGGACCGCTGGGTGCCGGAATTCCTGTCGCTGACCACCGCACTGGACAACTCGCGCAAGGACCAGACGTACAACACCCCGGCGGTCGCCACGCTGTTCCTGCTCGACGACCAGATCCGCTGGATGCTCGACAACGGCGGGCTGGAGTGGACCACGCAGCGCACGGCCGAGTCGGCGAACCGGCTGTACACGTGGGCGGAGAAGACCGCCTACACCACGCCGTTCGTGTCCGACCCGGCACTGCGTTCGCAGGTCGTCGGCACCATCGACTTCTCCGACGACGTGGACGCCGCGGCCGTCGCCGCCACGCTGCGCAGCAACGGGATCGTGGACGTCGAGCCGTACCGCAAGCTGGGCCGCAACCAGCTGCGCATCGGCATGTTCCCGGCCATCGAGCCGGACGACATCTCCGCGCTCACCGCGTGCGTCGACTGGGTCGTCGAGCGGCTCGCCTGACACCGAGACACCGACTGGCGCCGGGTCCCGTGATCGGGGCCCGGCGCTAGTCCGTTTCGGACACTTCGGCAAGGCACCTAGCCCGATTGCGTGATCAACTACAACAACCTGCGCGTGCCCCGGCGCGCCTCGCACGTCAAGCCGCCACGCCGAACTACGGTTACCACCCAGACAGGTGACGTCGTGGGAGGCGGGATACATGCGAGCGCTGCGGGTGGTCGGGCTGCACGAGGACGGCAAGTCCGTCGTGTGCGAAGACTCCGCAGGCGAGAAGTACTCGATCCCCGTGGACGAACGGCTGCTTGCCGCAGCTCGGGGCGACCTCAGTCGGCTCGGTCAGGTCCAGATCAGTTTGGAGAGCCAGATGCGCCCACGCGAAATTCAGGCCCGCATCCGCGCCGGTGAGACGGTCGCGCAGGTCGCCGCCGCCGCGGGCATGCCGGAGCAGCGAGTCGAGCGCTTCGCCTACCCGGTCTTGCTGGAGCGGTCCCGGATCGCCGAGCTCGCCCAGCAAGCCCACCCGGTGCGCGAGGACGGGCCGGACGTGCAGACGCTCGGTGACGTGGTGGCGCACGCGTTCTCGGTCCGCGGCCAGGACTACAGCAGCGCGACGTGGGATTCCTGGCGTGGTGAGGACGGCAAGTGGGTGGTCTGCCTGCGCTGGAAGGCGGGCCGCTCGGACAACCGCGCGCACTGGTCGTACTCCCCCGGCGCGCACGGCGGCACCGCGGTCGCGCTGGACGAACCCGCCGAGGACCTGCTGGACCCGGAGGGTCGCTCGCGCGAACTGCGCCCGGTGCTGGAGGAGACCGCGCCGCCCGCGGAGGAGCGCGAGGACTGGCAGGGCACGCTGGACGAGGCGTTCGAGGAGACCCCGGCCGCGAAGAGCCCCGAGCCGGCGCGCGCGGAAACGCCCGACCCCGGTCCGGAGCAAGCCGACGACGACACCACCGAGATCCCGAAGGTCCCGGCCGCGTCGTCGAACGGCAGGCGCAAGGGCCGCAAGAACCACCCGGTCGTTCCGGCGTGGGAGGACGTCCTGCTGGGCGTGAAGAGCCAGCGCGGCTAGGTGAAAAGCCGGCGCGGCTAGACCGGCTCGAGCGGCTGGTGCGGCTCGGCGGGCAGCTCCACCGAGATCGGATCCCCGGGTCGGACGGTTCCGCCGGTTGCCACGACGCCCATGACGCCTGCCTTGCGGACCAGGCGACCTGAGGAGTCCTTGGTGAGCACCGCCTTGAGCATGCCGCTGGAGAAGTCGTCGATCTGGTAGCAGGGATTCCGCAGCCCGGTCACCTCGACCACGACCTCGTGGCCGATGCGCAGCCGTGTGCCGGTCGGCAGGTTGAGCAGGTCGACGTCGCGGGTGGTGATGTTCTCGCCGAGATCGCCCGGCTTGACGGTGAAGCCCTGCGCGACGAGCTCGTCGTGCAGCTCGGAGTGAATCAGATGAACCTGGCGCAGGTTGGGCTGCTCGGGATCCCGCTTGACCCGGGACCGGTGCTTGACCTTTGCGCCGCGGTGCGCGTCGCCGACCGCACCTTCCCCGGCGACGAGGGTGATCTCCGGCTGGGAGTACTTGCTGAACGAGTGGGTCGGGCTGACGGCGACCGCGGTGACGACTCCATCCATGCCGTCAGTCTGCCGATCGATCCAGCAGGGCTACCAGTTTTTTCGGCGCCACACACCGGTAGGCGTCCCGCACGATCTCGGCGATCTCGTCCCAGTCCTGCTCGACACCCAGGTTGACCCCGAGCCATCCGCGATGACCGACATAGGGCGGCCGGTAGAACCGCTGTGGGTCGCTGCCGACCAGCGCTTCCTGCACCCCGGGCGCGGCCGCGCACCAGAAACCGAGCACGTCGTCGTGGTGGTGATCGGCATAGCTGACGAACAGCTTCTTGTCCCGCACGAACCACGCGGGCTCGCCGTGGCTGACGCGTTCGGTGGTTTCCGGAAGCGCCAGGCACAGCGCGCGCAGGCGTGGCAGCGGGTCGTCCGACATGCGGGCAGGCTAGAGCAGGACGACCAGCACGCCAAGCCAGGAAACGGCCAGGCCGCCCGCGGCTCCGAAGCAGACCCACCGCATGGTCGGCACGTGCCGGCCGATCCACAGCGACGGCGCCATGCCCGCGGTCACGATCAGCGCGGCGACGAGGGCCGCCCAGCCTGCCACGGCCTCGGTGATCGTGGTGGCCAGCGCGAGCATGCCGACCAGCACGACCGCACCGATCATCACCGACACGGTCAGCCCCGGCCCCCACGGCGTCGGCTCGCCGGGGGTGCGGCGGAACCAGTGCGCGGCCGGCGTGGCCCGTCGTGGCGTGGGCTCCTGTGGGACGACCACGATCGCCGAATCCGTCACGGGGTCGACGTAGCGGACCGGGCGATGCAACTCCGCGGCCACTCGACCGGCGAGTTGATGACCACGACGGCTGACCACACCGACGGTTTCGGCGGTGGATTCCGTGGTGCGGATGGCCGTGGCGACCCGCGCCCACTCGTGCAGGGCCGCGGCCAGCTCGTCACCGAGCGGGAAGGACTCGGGTTCGGCGGCGTGCCGTCCGGCGGTGAGCACGGCACGCTCACCCCGGACGCGGAGCTCCACACTCGAGCGTTGGCGATCGGCCGTCATCGTTCGCCGAGCCTAGCCTGTTCCGCCAGCTCGTAGCAGGCGATCGCGCCCGCCACCGCGACGTTCAGCGAGTCCACGTGCTCGGCGATCGGGATGCGCACCGCGACGTCGGACACCGCCAGCGCCTCCTCGCTGAGGCCATGTCCCTCCGAGCCGAGCAGCAAGACGACCTTGCCGGGATGTCGACGACCGAATTCCCGCACCGACACGGCGCCCTGCCGTGGGGTCAGCGCGCCGATGGTGAAACCGGCTTCGTGCAGCGATGCGGCCGCAACTGCCAGGTCGTCCACCGTCGTGAACGGCACGTGCAGCACGTGACCCATCGACACCCGCACGCTGCGTCGATACAACGGGTCCGGACACCCGGGGCCGACGATCACCCCGTCCACCCCGAACGCGGCCGCGTTGCGGAACAGCGAACCGATGTTCTCGTGGTCGTTGACGCCTTCCATGGCGAGCAGCACGCGGCCCGCGAGCAGGCGTTCCCACGGCACCGGTGCGGCCCGGTCGGCGACAGCCAGCACGCCGCGATTGAGATGAAAGCCGATCACCTGATCCATCACGTCCGCGGTCGTCACGTAGGCCGGCACGGCCACCTTGTCCAGCCGGTCGGCCAGTTCCTCGACCCGGTTGCGCACACCCATGACCGAGCGGACCGGATACGGCGAATCGAGCAACCGCTCCACCGCACTGGTCCCCTCGGCGATCACCAGACCACGGCCACCGGGACGGTCGGGGCGGCGATCGGCGCGCTTGAGGTCGCGGTAGTCATCCAGCCGGTGGTCCGCGGGATCGGCGACGTCGACGAGCTCAGCCACGTGCCGAGTCTCCCGCAGTGCTCTGTCCAGGCGACGACGAGGGGTCTCCCACCAGGAACGACTGCGCAGCGTCAACCCCGCCTTACCCGTTGTACCGGTTTGGCCGCTAGCCGCTGCGGGCAAACCCGTGTCACCGTTACAGGCCGGGGTTCGCCACGAGTGCCACCACGACGAACGGGGCGGGGAGCGCAAGAACAATGACCGACGATGTGCTGGCGAGCTCGAGCTCGTCGGACCGTGCCCGTTATCGGCGCAAGGTCCAGCGGTGCCTGGACACCCTCGCACAGATGCTGGCCGAAGGCAGTTTCATCTCCCGGCCGCAGCGCATCGGGTTGGAAATCGAACTCAACCTCATCGACGAGCAGATGCGCCCGTCGATGACCAATTCCGAAGTGCTCGCGGCACTGGACGACCCGTCGTTCACCACCGAGCTGGGCAGGCACAACCTGGAGCTGAACGTGCCGCCGCGCAGGCTGGACGCCGATTCGCTGCTCGAGCTCGACCTGGAACTGCGCAACTTCCTCAGCGACGCGGACGCGAAAGCCGGCGAATGGGGCGCGGGCCTGGCGATCATCGGCATCCTGCCGACGCTGGGGGCCGAGCACTTCGAGGCCAAGTGGCTCACGTCGAACGCCCGCTACTCGAAACTCAACGACAAGATCCTCGCCGAACGCGGTGAGCACACGCTGCTGACCATGGACGGCGTCGCGCTGCCCGGGCGGCGACCGGAGCGGCTGCGCGCGTACTCGGACACGATCCTGCCCGAGGCTGCCTGTACGTCGATGCAGCTGCACCTGCAGGTGGGTCCCGAGGAGTTCGCGCCGTACTGGAACGCCGCGCAATGCCTGGCGGGCGTGCAGCTCGCGGTGGCGGCCAACTCACCGTTCCTGCTCAGCAAGGCGCTGTGGCACGAGACCCGGCTGCCGCTGTTCGAGCAGTCCACCGACACCCGCCCCGAGGAACTGAAGAACCAGGGCGTGCGGCCGCGCGTGTGGTTCGGCGAGCGGTGGATCAACTCGATCTTCGACCTGTTCGAGGAGAACGTCCGCTACTTCCCCGGCCTGCTCACCGAGACCGACCCGGAGGACCCGCTGGACACGCTCGCCGCGGGCCACACACCGAAACTGACCGAGCTGCGCATGCACAACGGCACGGTGTGGCGGTGGAACCGGCCGGTGTACGACGTGGTGGACGACGAGCCACACCTGCGGGTGGAGAACCGCGTCCTGCCCGCCGGCCCGACGGTGATCGACATGGTCGCCAACGCCGCGTTCTTCTACGGCGCCCAGCGCGCCCTGGCCGAGGCGGAGCGGCCGGTGTGGACGTCGATGTCGTTCCAGGCGGCCGAGGACAACATGCACCGCGGCGCCCGGCACGGCATGGACGCCGAGCTCTACTGGCCCGGCCTGGGCTGTGTGCCGCCGGACGAACTGGTGCTGCGCGAGCTGCTGCCGCTGGCCGCCGAGGGCCTGGCCGCCGCCGGGGTGTCGTCGCGCGTGTCCGACAAGTACCTCGGGGTCATCGAGCAGCGGTGCCTCACCCGGCGCACCGGCGCGGCGTGGCAGCGCGCCACGGTCGACAAGCTGGAACGCGCGGGCATGGACCGCGAGCACGCGTTGCGCGCGATGCTGTCCGACTACATCGGCCTGATGCACCGGGGCGATCCGGTGCACGAGTGGCCGGTGTAGCCGTGCCCGGGTGAGCCTGCGGTTATCTCAGCCGGGCGGGTGGGTATCACGTGGTCGTGACCACATCCCGATTGACCTCCAGCTAAGTCGAGGTTGCATCGTGGTCTCGGCAGATGATCACCCGGTTCGACCCTTGGGGTGATCGGGACTAGGTTGGATAGCGGAATTCCCACCCGTGTGAATTGAGGGAGCACAGATGGCGCTCTACGAGCTTCCCGATCTCGACTACGACTACGGCGCGCTCGAGCCGTACATCTCCGGCGAGATCAACGAGCTGCACCACAGCAAGCACCACGCGACCTACGTCAAGGGCGCGAACGACACGATGGAGAAGCTGGAGGCGGCCCGCGAGGCCGGTGACTACGGCGCGATCGTCGGCCTGGAGACCACGCTGGCGTTCAACCTGGCCGGGCACGCCAACCACGTGGTGTGGTGGAAGATCCTGTCGCCGGAAGGCGGGGACAAGCCGACCGGCGAGCTGGCAGCGGCCATCGACGAGAGCTTCGGTTCGTTCGACAAGTTCCAGGCCCACTACAACGCGGTGGCCACCACGATCCAGGGCAACGGATGGGCCGCGCTGTCCTGGGACCCGCTGGCCAAGCGGCTGATCATCCAGCAGCTGCGGGACCACCACAACAACATGGCGCTGCCCACCACGCCGATCCTGATGACCGACATGTGGGAGCACGCGTTCTACCTGCAGTACAAGAACGTGAAGCCGGACTACGCCAAGGCGCTGTGGAACGTCTACGACTGGGCGGAGATCGGCAAGCGGTTCGACAACGCCGTCAACGGCGGCAACGGCCTGCTCGGCTGAGTTCAACCCGCTTCACTGGCCCGGATCCGGCTTCGCCGGCCGGGCCAGTTGCCGTTTCGGCGGCATGATCTCCGGCACCCGGGGGCGGTACTCGCCGGCCACTGTCTGCGTGGCCGGCATCACCACCATCCGTGCCGACATCCGACCGGAGTATCATGCGGATGCGACGAGGCCCCGTGGCGCTTGCTCCGCCACGGGGCCTTCGTGCGTTCCCGAACTGACTGCCGCTCCCACCACGAAGCGACGAGACTGAGGTTAGCCTAACCTCACCTACAGCGCAACACCGGGTCCCCGATCGTGCCAGGCTCGGCCTACGGTTCAGCCATTCGCTGGATCAGCTCCGCGGCCTGATCCAGGATCTTGCGCTCCTGCGGGGTCAACTTCGCCAGCTGCTCGTCCAGCCACGCCTCGCGCGCGGTGATGGTCGCGTTGACGTACTCCAAGCCTTGCCTGCTGAGCTCGACGATCGCCTGCCTGCCGTCGGTGGGGTGCGGTCGCCGGTCGACGTAGCCCATCTTCTCCAGCGCGGCGATCACCCGGGTCATCGACGGCGGCTGGACGCCCTCCTTGCCGGCGAGCTGCCCTGGCGTCATCGGCCCGCACTTGTGCAAGGTCGACAGCGCGGACAGTTGCGTGAGCGTGACACCGGTAGGGGGGTTCTGCGCCCGCAGGCGCCTGCTGAGCCGGACGACGGCCAACCGCAGGCGGGCAGCCAGCCCACGTTCACTGGTCCGCTGCACGGTGTCCATTCCGTCAGCCTACCGAGTCGCGGCGGGCGATACGCAGGTCGGCGAGCCGATCGGCGACGTAGGTAGGCTGCGGGACATGACCACCGAGCGGGACACCGGGGGCGCGACCACCACGGATGGTCGGCGCACCCCGCCGGAACTGCCCAAGAGCCTGGTGGACCTGCTACCCCCGGTGATCATCGGCACGGTGCTGTGGGCGATCGCGCTCGCTGCCTCGCTGTTGCTGCGATACGTCGGTGGCGTCGACGTCGGGCTCTGGCCGCAGACGGCACTGGCCGGCGTGGCGCTCGGATTCATCGGAATGGGCATCGTGTCGTGGCAACGCCGAGCATCCCGGCGTGGCTCGCGCGGAGCTCAGCGCGGACTCTGACCGCCGTCGTCGGCACCCGTCGTCATCGGCACGACGTCCAGCTGTGAGTCGTCGTAGACCAGCTCGGCCACCGGCACACGCGAGCCGCGCTGCACCTTGATCTCCGAATGCGCACCGCAGCCGTACTCGACGTGCACGACATGGCCGTCGGCAGGCGAGTACTCGTTGCAGCACACCCCGAACGCCGCGCGCAGCGCACCCGACAACGGGTAGTAGAAGCCGCACGTGCCGCAGCTCTCCCGGACGCTGCGGGCCATGTCCGAGCGCGGGCCGAACTCCCCGGAACGCCAGCGCGCCGCGGCCTGCATCCTGCCCTCGTACGACAGCACCCGCTGGCGACCGAGGCCGACCTCGCGCGCCACTTCCTCGAACGCCGGATCCGGATGGTGCAGGTAGCCCGGCACGAGTCGCTCGTCGTTGGGGTCGGCCGGGAGCAGGTCGCCGATGCCCAGGTCACCCGGCCGGACTCGCCTCTCCCACGGCACCCACGGCTTCGCGACCAGCGCGTCCGGGCCGGGCCGCAGCACCGCTTCGCTGACCGTGACCGGCAAGCCCTCACCCGCCGACGCCAGCGTGATCTCCCAGAACCAGCCCCGGTAGCCGGGAACGTGGGCGTCGAACCGGTACGTCACCGCAGCGTGGTCCTCGATGACCTGGTCCACGTAGTCACCGACCGCCGAGGCGTCGTATCCGCGCTCCTCCGCCTCCTCGAGGGCGACGGCGCGGGCCGTCTCGACCGCGTCCAGCAACTCCGGTGCCGGGCGCGGCGGTGCCTCGGTCGCGGTAGTCATGGGCTCGAGAATAGACGTCGAGGGATCTGGCACGCTGGGCCGGTGCACCGCGGACGTCGTCTCCCCCGACTGCTCGGGCTCGGCACCCCCTTGCGGTTCCGGCGCGCGTGCCGCAGCAGGCTCGGCGTGGTACTGGCCGTGCTCGGGTGCATGACCGTGCTCGCCTGCGAACCGGGCGATCCGCGCGCGGATGGCGGGCGGGACCCGCTCGTCGCGCAACAGCCGCCCGAGCGCCTGCGCGTACAGGTCCTTGAAACGCTTCGACATGATCGGAACGCTTTCACACAGGGGTTGGAGATCGCGCGCGGGACACTGTACGAGGGCACCGGCCTCGAGGGCCAGTCCTATGTCCGTGCGATCGATCTGACGACCGGCAAGGAACGACGCCGCATCTTGCTGCCCTCGTCGATGTTCGGGGAAGGGATCACCATCACCGACACCGACCTGTGGCAGCTTACCTGGAAGGACGGGGTGGCCTTCCGTCGCGATCCACGCACGTTGGAAGAGCGCGAACGGATCAGGTACGCGGGCGAAGGCTGGGGCATCTGCCACCAGCCGGAGGCCGAGCGACTGGTGATGAGCGACGGCTCCGACGTGCTGACTTTCCGCGACCCGAAGACGTTCGAGACGATCGGCCGCGTGCGGGTCCGCTCCGGGAGCGGGCCGGTGGACGAGCTGAACGAGCTGGAGTGCGTCGACGACGTCGTCTACGCCAATGTCTGGCAGACCGACACGATCCTGCGTATCGATCCCGACGAAGGGGTCGTCACCGGGGAGATCGACGCTTCCGGGTTGCTGCAGCCGGACGAACGGGACGAGGCGGACGTGCTCAACGGCATCGCGGCCATCCCGGGCACCGACGCGTTCTTCATCACCGGGAAACTGTGGCCGAAGACGTTTCGGGTTCGGTTCGTTCCGGATAACTAGTCGCACCGGTGCGGGGCCACCGACAGTGTCCGAGACCACCCTGATTTTCACCTGACCTTGCTGCGGGGTTTCGGGCACAACGCAGGGTTGTTGAGGCAGGATGAGAAGGGTGATCGGTTCCGGTTCCGACGACAGGAAGGGCCCCTCGGTGTTCGGGGGCCGGACTCGTCGTGGCCGCAACAAGTCGGGCCGGAAGTGGACGCCCGAGCCGCAGGCCAAGCCCAGCGGGTTCGTGCCCCCGCCGACCAGGCGTTATCCCGAGCCGCCGCGGCCCGAGCCGGAGCGGCCGCGCCACCCCGAGCCGCCGACCACCAAGGCACCGGAGCCCGAGCAGCCGCCGCGGATCACCGCAGACCAGGCGTACACCGTCGAGCTGGAGCGCGAGCGGCGCGCCGACCGACCGGGACAGCAGCCGACCGAGCCGGGTGCGCGCGGCTTCGACCGGTACGGCACCGACGGCTATGTTCGTCCGCCCTCCTACCGGTCGCGTTCCGAGCCGCCACCGCGGCGGTACGAGGACCGGGGCTACCCGCCGCCGGGCTACGAGCCACGCGACCGCGGGTACGACGACCGCGGCGGTTACCAGCGACCGGGTTACCGGGCGGCAGGCGGAGGCCAGGAACCACCGGGTGGCCCCAACCCACCGCAGGAAGGCCCGGCGGGTCCGGGCGGGCGGATGCCGAAGAAGCTCACCGTCACCAGGGTGGCCGCGATGCGCGGCCGCGAGCTGTCCGAGCGGGCCGTGCACCTGTTCCAGCGCGCGCACCGGGCCGACGGCGCCGACGAGTCCGGCCTGACGTCGCTGAGCTGGTCGCTGATGCTCAACTACGCCAGCGACGCGGCCTTGGCCGTCGCGCTGGCCAACACGTTGTTCTTCTCCGCAGCCAGCGCGGAGTCGAAGTGGAAGGTCGCGCTCTACCTGCTGATCACCATCGCGCCGTTCGCGGTCATCGCACCGCTGATCGGGCCCGCGCTGGACAAGATCCAACGCGGCAGGCGGCTGGCGATGGCCGTGTCGTCCGCGGCGTCGGCGGTGGCGTGCATGGTCATCGCGGTCAACTTCGACACGTGGCTGCTCTACCCGGCAGCACTGGCCAAGATGGTGCTGTCGAAGTCGTACATGGTGCTCAAGTCCGCGGTCACGCCGCGCGTGGTGCCGCCGGAGATCACGCTGTCCAAGACCAATGCGCGGCTCACCGTGTTCGGCC
Source organism: Thermocrispum municipale DSM 44069 (assembly GCF_000427825.1). Classification (GTDB taxonomy): domain Bacteria; phylum Actinomycetota; class Actinomycetes; order Mycobacteriales; family Pseudonocardiaceae; genus Thermocrispum; species Thermocrispum municipale. The sequence continues at coordinate 109,153 of NZ_ATYT01000004.1, forward strand.
TGGCCGCGGGTGGTGTCGGTGGCGCCATCGCCAGCTTGTTCAGCTGGATCGCAGGCTCACCCGGTGCGGCCTGGGTGGCCGCGGTGATCTGCGCGGTCGGGGCCGGGCAGGCGATGCGCATCCCGTCGTGGGTCGAGGTCACCGAGGGCGAGGTGCCCGCGACCCTGAACTCGCAAGCCATCCGGCGCAAGCCTGCGGGCAAGCAGCCGATCACCACCGGCGTGCTGGTCGCGCTGTGGGGTAACGGCACCATCCGGCTGCTGACCGGGTTCTTGATGTTGTTCGCCGCGTTCGCGGTCAAGGCCTCGGCGGAGCAGAACGACCAGGGGCCGTTCACCCAGCTGCTGCTGCTCGGCGTCATCGGTGCCGCGGCGGGCGCGGGTGGCTTCGTGGGCAACGCCATCGGCTCGCGGCTGCATCTGGGCAGCACGGATCAGGTCATCACGATCGCCGTCGCCGTCACACTGACCTCGACCGTGCTGGCCACGCTGATGCCGGGGATCGCCACCGCCGCGATGGTCGGCCTCGTCGGGTCGACGTGCAGCGCTCTGGCCAAGATCAGCCTGGACGCGGTCATCCAGCACGACCTGCCCGAGGAGTCCCGCGCGTCCGCGTTCGGCCGCTCGGAGACCGTGCTGCAGATGGCCTGGTGTTTCGGCGGCGCGGTCGGCCTGCTGCTGCCGCCGACCTACTGGCTCGGCTTCCTGGTCGTCTCGATCATGCTGGTGGTCGGCCTTGTGCAGACGATCCTGGTGCGCAAGGGCAGGACGATGCTGCCCGGCCGGGAGGTCTTCGCCCGGCGCAAGACGTCGTCCGGTGCGTCGGCGAAGCAGTCACCGGGTCCGTCCGCGGGCGAGGCGCCGCAGGCAGGCGCGTCCGGCGCCACACGGCAGCAGCGGCCGCGCACCACCAAGTGGACGCCCCAGTAGAGTCGCGGCATGCCACGACGGATCCTCGCCGTGCTGCTCGCTGCCCTGGCCCTCGTCGCCGGCTGCTCGGCGCCCAGCCCTCCGGAAGTGACGGTCTACGCCGACGGGAAGGCTGTGCAGCTCGCGCCGGTGCAGTACTGCGACGTGCAGGTGACCGACTGCCAGGCCAACCCCCAGGCAGCAGGCACGTTGACGCTGCGGCCCGGCAAACCGATGCAGATCTCGGTGCCGCCGGACGTCGCCGACTCGCCGTGGGTGGTCTACGTGCAGACGGTCGACGCGCAGGGCAAGCCACAGCCCGTGCAGCGAACGTTCTTCGCCCCCGACGAGTCCTACGCCTACACCGCACGCCCCGCGCCCGGCCAGCGACTGCTCACCGTCGAGGTGCAGCAGGCAGGCGCCCGGTTCGACCAGAACGGTGAGGTGCTCGCGCGCGGGGTGTGGTCGGTGCAGCTGCGCGGACGCTGACGGCCTACGGATCCAGGTCGTCGGCCACCGCGCGCAGGACCTCGGCGATGCGCTTGGAGTGGCGGCGGTCCGGGTAGCGGCCGCGACGCAGGTCGGGCTGCACTCGTGCTTCCAGCAGCTTGATCATGTCCTCGACCAGGCCGTGCAGCTCCTCGGCCGGGCGGCGGCGAGCCTCGGCGACGGACGGCGGCGGATCGATCAGACGCACCGACAGTGCCTGCGGGCCACGCCGACCGTCGGCAACGCCGAACTCCAGGCGCTGCCCGGTCTTGAGCGTCTCGACGCCCCGCGGTAACGCCGATTTCCGGACATACACGTCCTCGCCTCCATCTTGGGAGACGAAACCGAAGCCCTTCTCCGCGTCGTACCACTTGACCCTGCCGGTCGGCACCGAACTCACCGTTCCTTTTCCTGCTCGAGGGCGCGCGCAAACTCGTCGAGCACGCGCGCAAGCCTGCTCGCACGACGAACGCGCACCGGGAGTCGAACCTCCCGACGCGCGTCAAGTACAGCGTAGCGAGTTTATGTGGTGCGGCGCGAAGAATTCTCACGCGGCTGCGGCATCCGACACAGTGCGCCGTAACCTGGGATCCCGTGACCGTTCAGTCCCGTAAACCGAACCGGCTTGTTCCCCTCGCGGTGGCGTGTTTCGTCGCGGGAATCCTCGGCGTGCTGGTGATCCTCGGGCTGTTCGCCGCCGGGCAGACCGAGCTGCCGTGGTGGCTGAACGTGGCCGCGATCGGCCTGACGACGATCGGCTTCGCGCTGGGCCTTGTCGCGTTGGTCCGGGAGGCCCGACGGCGCGGCTAGAGGTTGCGCAGGCCGCGCAGGACGCGCTCCATCAGCTCCAGTCCTGGGCCGTCGGCACCCGCGCCCGCTCGGTGGACGGTGAGCAGGTTCTCCTCGACCATCGTGCCGAGCAAGGCCTTGGCGGCGCCGAGCGGAACGGACAGCATGGCCGCGATCTCGCTGACCGAGCGGGGTTCGTCGCACAGCGCAAGAACTTGCCGGTGTTCGTCCCGCACCACCTCGGTCGCCGCCTGAGGGTTGGCGCTGACCAGGGTCTCCATGGCGAACACGGGCGGGGCCGCGGTTTTGCCGCCGGTCCAGACGTAGGGACGCACCCAGCCGACGTCGTCCAGCTCGGGTTCCGCATCGGTAACCGCCTGCGCGGTCTGCGTGAGCTGGGCGTCCTCGAGCTGCTGTTCTTGGTCGGGCTCCGTGGCTTGCGGCTCGGGGTCACTCGGCTCTGCGGAGTCTTCGGCAGGTGTCGACTCAGTGGCGTCGCTGGATTGCTCGGAGGAGTCCGGTGTGGGATCAGAGGTCTCCCGCTCCGGTTCCCCGCCGGTCGACGCGGAGTCCTCGGACGCGTCGCTCACCGCGGTCTCGGGGAGCTCGTGCTCACGGTCTCGGTCACTCGGCGCGGGATCGTCCGCTGAGTCCCTCGCGGCAGCCTCGGATGCCCCTTGCTCGGGCTCGGCATCGCCAAGCTCGGAATCCTCAGCCGCGTCCGTCGCCATCGGGACCGCCGCCGTGCTCGCGGGCTGCGCCTCCGTCGCGGCGGCCCGGGCACGTTGTGCGCCATCGGGTTCGGCGTCCACGGCCGCGGCAGGCTCCTGCTCGCCGGCGTCCTCGGGGCCCTCGGCGGGCGGGACGACCTCGTCCGGCTCCTCCACCGGCCACGCGTGCTCGCCGTCCACCTGGTCGCTCGCTTCTTTCCGCTCCACGGTGGGCGTCGCAGCCTGCTCGTCCTTCACGTCGTCACGGTTCTCAACGGGCTCGGGGTCCTGCACGGCCACAGCGGCCTCACGGCGCCGGCCACGCCACCGAAAGGCGCTCATCGCCCGCACCTCCCCGCAGCCGTCCGGACCGAGTAGTCAAGCCGACACTTTACGTGCCGACTCCACCGACCGCAGTCCACCTCCAGGGTGCAGAAATCCACACCACAGCGGGTCATTCGTCTTCGTCGTACGGCAGGGAGACCACCAGCATCGGCCCGCCGACGAACACCCCACCGTCGACGCCGAGCACCTTGCCCCCGGCGTACAACAGCGGCTTGGTGATCTCCTCCGGCGCCACACCCATCTGGTCGGCGATCACGCTGTGCCCGTGCACGATGCGCGTGCCGCCCAGCCGCTGCAGCATCAGGTCGGCGACCTCGGGTCCGTCCGGCCCGCGGAACGCGTACCGCGTGGTCATGCGACGCCAGATCTCCCACCACTCGGTCAGGTCGTCATCGGCGAGGATCTCCCGCACGGCGTCGTTGATCGACTTCTCGTCGTCGCCCCACTCCAGGTACTCCGTGGTGTCGGAGTGCATCAGCAGGTGATCCTCGGCGTGCGCGATGACCGGCCGGGTGGACAACCACTCCAGGTGCCGGTCGGTCAGGCCCTTGATGTCGTCGGGACGGCCGCCGTTGAGCAGCCAGCTCCGCGCGAAACTGCGCACACCGAAATCCGACGGCACGGCGGTGTCACCGAACGCGTACATACCCAGCATGAGGATCTCGTGGTTGCCGAGCAGCGTGTCGACCGACCCGCCCGCGTCGGCGGCCTGGTCCACCAGATCCATCACCAGGTTGATGACACCGATGCCGTCCGGCCCACGATCGACGAAATCACCCAGGAACCACACCCGGGACTCGCCACCTGCCCACCGATCGTCGTCGTCGAGCAAACCGGCAGCGCGCAGCGCCGTGGCCAGCTCCTCCCGGTGGCCGTGCACATCGCCGACGACGTACGTGGGCCGCTCCCTGTCATCCATAGTTGATTCAACTGTAGGCCTGCCCGGAGCGTTCCGGCAGTTCAGGACCGCGAGCAAGCCCGGAAGGCCACGCGGGATGGACGTCGACCGCGGTCGCTTTCACCACGACCGTGACGGGTGTGCCGGGTTCCAGCGCCAAGTCGGCCACCGCAGCGGGCGTCAGATCCGCGGCCAATCCCCCCGCCCAGCCGGCGGCCGCTTGCGTGCGCAGCCGGATCACCGGCCCGTGCGGCTCCAACGCCGCCACGACGGCATCGGCGGTGTTGCGCGGGCTCCCGGGGACGCGCCCATCCCGCGGGTACACCGAGACCGCGGACGGGGCGAACACCGCAACGGCAGGCGAATTCTGCTCGGTGTCGGCGGCGTGCAGGCCATGGAGCAGGGCGCCGTCCGCCGTGCGCAGGCCGCCCTCGACGGCCTCGCCCGCGACCAGGTTCAACCCGGCCAACCGCGCCGCGAACGGCGTCCGCGGAGCGGACAGCACGCGCTGCGTCGGCCCGTGTTCGACGACACGACCGTTTGCCAGGACCACGGCGGTGTCGGCCAACGCCAGGGCGTCCAGCGGGTCGTGTGTCACCAGGACTGTCACTCGCCCGGTGTTCGTACGCAGCACATCGCGCAGGAGGCCGCGCATCGCAGGGGCGGCGTCGACGTCCAGCGCTGCCAGCGGTTCGTCGAGCAGCAGCAGCTCGGGATCAGTGGCCAGCGCACGGGCCAGCGCCACTCGCTGCGCCTGGCCGCCGGACAGCTGCGCCGGCCTGCGATCGGCCAACTCGGCAGCATCGACGGCGGCCAGCCACCGGTCGGCCAGTTCGCGCGCTTGACGGCGGCGCGCACCCGCCGCCCGTGGGCCGAAGGCCACGTTGTCCCGCACGTTCAGGTGCGGAAACAGCAGCGGTCGCTGACGGAGGACACCGACCCGTCGACGGTATGGCGGCAGCAAGCTGAGCTCTCGGCCGTCGAGCCGAACGGACGTCTCCGGCGAATGCAGCAACCCGGCGAGGCAGTCCAGCAGCGTCGACTTGCCCGCGCCGTTGTGGCCGAGCACGGCGACGACGTGTCCCGGTTCGGCGGACAGCTCCACGGACAGCTCGAACTGCCCCCGCACCGCACGGACCACGGCGTGCAGCGTCATGGCCGCACCCCATCGGTCATCCGGCGCCCGGAGGCCATGATCACCACGATGGCCACCACGATCAGCAGCAACGACAACGCCACCGCGCTGTCCACGTCCGCTTCGGCCCGCGCATACACCTCCAGAGGCAGCGTTCGCGTCACCGCCTGCAGGCTGCCCGCGAACGTGATCGTCGCGCCGAATTCACCGAGCGCGCGAGCGAAGCTGAGCACCACACCGGAGCCGAGCGCGGGCAGCAGCAACGGCAGCGTCACGCGGGTGAAGACGACCCACGGGCTTGCTCCCAACGTCGCGGCGACCCGCTCGTACTGATCTCCCCCGGCACGGATGGCGCCATCCAGGCTGATCACCAGGAACGGCATCGCCACGAACGTCTGCGCCAGGACGACCGCGGCCGTGGTGAACGGGACACGCACGCCGGCGACGACGTCGAGCAGATAGCCGGCGAAGCCGTTCCGCCCGAGCAAATACAACAGCGCGAGGCCACCGACAACGGGAGGCATCACCAGCGGCAGCACGACGATCGCCCGCAGCACGCGAGCTCCGCGCCGGACCCGAGCCAACACCACCGCCAGCGGCACCCCGAGCAGTACGCACAGCAGTGTGGAGATGGCGGCGGTCACCAGTGACAGCTCGAGTGCATCCAGGGAGGCCGGCGAGGTCAACAGAGCGGGCAGCCGGGCGAAGTCGACGCGAAGCAGCAAACCGGCGACCGGCAGCACGATCAGCGCCAGCCCGACCACTGCGGGGACCCACAGCAGTCGCGGCGAGCGCAGGCCGCTACGGAGCGTCGAATCCCGCGTCACGGAGCACCCGCTGCCCTTCGTCGCTCAGAACGAATTGCACGAACTGTCGCGCCAGCTTGTTCTCGGCGGCCTCCCGCAGCATCACGATCGGGTACGAGTTCGCTGCCGCGTCCGCCCCGGCGATCGGTACCCCGTCGACCTTGTCGTCGGCGGCGCGCACATCCGTGACGTACACCAGTCCGGCGTCCGCCTCGCCCGTAGCGACCTTGCCGAGCACCGACTTCACGTCCGGCTCCTCACTCGCCGGCTCGAGCTGCACCTGCGCGGCGGTCGTCAGCGCGCGAGCTGCCCGGCCGCACGGCACCTCGGCAGCGCACATGACCACCGTCAGGTCGTCTTTTCGCAGGTCAGCAAGACCCTTGAGGCCCATCGGGTTACCTGGCGGCACGGCGATGGTCAGCCGGTTGCGCGCGAACACCCGCGGCTTGCCGTCAGCGAGACGCGCCGCGGTCACCTTCGCCATCGCCTTCTCGTCGGCCGCCGCGAAAACCTCCGCCGGTGCTCCCTCGACGATCTGCTCCGCCAGCCGGGACGACCCGCCGAAGCTCAGCCGCACATCGACGCCGTCGTGCTGCGCTTCGAACTTCTTCGCCAGCTGCTCGAAGGTCTCGGTCAGCGATGCCGCGGCGAACACCGTCACCGTGCGTGTGGCCTCCGCCGGGGAGCAGGCCGCCAGGAGCGCCGCGGCCAGAGCCAGCGCGACGGTTCTCATGCCGACCTCCGCTGCGGGGTCTCCACCACGACGGTGGTGGCCTTGACAACGGCAACAGCCAACGAGCCGGGACGCAGGCCGAGTTCGCGGACCGCCTCGGAGCTCATCAGGGAGACCACCCGGTGCGGCCCGCACTGCAGTTCGACCTGTGCCATCACGGTGTCGGTGACGACATCGGTGACCAGACCGACGAACCGATTGCGGGCCGACCGGTTCACTTCCGACGGGTCCGCCACCTCGGCCGCGTACTTGCGGGCCCGCGCCGCCAGCTCCTCGCCGTCGATCACCGCGCGCCCCGCGGCGTCCGTGGTCGCGGTCAACTCGCCCGCCTTGACCCAGCGGCGCACCGTGTCGTCGCTGACGGCCAGCAGCCGGGCCGCTTCTGAGATCCGATACTGCGGCACAAAATGGAGTTTAGATCCGCATCTACGGAATAATCCACGGCTAATCGTCCGCAAGACCGAATCAGCTGCTCACGGCGCGGAAATCACTGGCGCGCACCCATTGCCCTCGCAGCTACCCTGGGGGTGTGACGGTCATCAACCTCGGAATCCCGCGCATGGTGCGCGACTACGGCGGAGGCGACATGGCTGGCCGCCCGGACACCCCGGGGTTGATCGACAAGTTCGGCCGGGTGGCCACGGATCTACGCGTGTCGCTGACCGATCGATGCAATCTGCGCTGCAGCTACTGCATGCCCGCGGAGGGCCTCGACTGGCTGCCGAGGGAGGACATCCTCACCGACGAGGAGTTGCTGCGGGTCCTGCGCGTGGCCGTGCAGATGCTCGGCGTCACCGACATCCGCCTGACCGGCGGGGAGCCGCTGCTGCGGCGCGGGCTCGAGGACCTGGTCGCCGAGATCACCGCGCTGCGGCCGCGCCCGCGCGTGGCGATGACCACCAACGGCATCGGCCTGGCCAAGCGAGCCCCCGCACTGGCCGCCGCCGGTCTTGACCGCATCAACGTCTCGCTGGACACGATCGACCGGCAGACGTTCACCGAGATCACCCGACGGGACCGGCTGCACCACGTGCTGGACGGCTTGCGCGCCGCCCAGGAGGCCGGGTTGCGCCCGGTGAAGGTCAACGCCGTCCTGCTGCGCGGGGTCAACGACCACCAGGCGTGCTCACTGCTGCGGTTCTGCCTCGAGCACGGCTACCACCTGCGGTTCATCGAACAGATGCCGCTGGATGCCCAGCACCAGTGGGATCGCGCGTCGATGATCACCGCCGAGGAGATCCTGCAGATCCTCTCCCGGGAGTTCTCGCTGCAGCCGAGCGACCAGGAGCGGGGCGCCGCGCCGGCCGAGCGATGGCTGGTCGACGGCGGCCCCGGTGAGGTCGGCGTCATCGCCTCGGTCACGCGACCGTTCTGCCAGGCCTGCAACCGCACGCGGCTGACCGCCGACGGTTCGCTGCGCTCGTGCCTGTTCAGTACGGACGAGGCCGATCTACGCACCGTGTTGCGCAACGGCGGCTCGGACGAGGACATCGCCAACGTGTGGCGCGCCACCATGTGGGCCAAGGGGCCGGGGCACGAGATCAACTCCGAGGGGTTCGCGCAGCCGCTGCGCCCGATGAGCGCGATCGGCGGGTGACATGCTCAAGGTCCAGGTCAACTTCTTCGCGTCGGCCCGTGCCGCGGCGGGCACCGACTCGGAAGCCATCGCACTGCCGGACGGCGCCACGGTGAACGATCTGATCGCGCGCCTGGCCGCCGATCACCCCGGCAAGCTGGAGAAGGTGTTGACCGTGGCCAGCTTCCTGATCAACGGTGTGGCGACCACCGACCGCTCGCGAACGCTGCCCGACGGCGCCCAGGTGGACGTGCTCCCACCATTCGCAGGTGGCTGAGTGCCCGGGGCGAAGTACTCCACCCACTCGTCCGAACGCCGTCACACCCTCACCCACGAAGGGCGTAACGAGCGGAAGAGTACGTGAGCTAAACCTCACCCAGCGTAATTGATCTCGGCAAGGCTACAAGCTGGTAACGACGCTCTGAACTGCGGAAACGCCGGGATCGTCGGTGAGAAATCTTCGTTACTATGATCTAGATCACGCTTCGTTTCATTTCCGTTATCGAATCCGATTACGTACCGTCGATGCTCGGTCGGCCCCGAACCGACCGCACAACCGGGGTTCCGCTCGCCATGCCCTGTCCGGTGGAGCCCCGAACCCATCCCCCGAACGAAAGAACTCCGGGACAGGGACGCGCGGGTTGACCCCTGCTGAGTCGGCGGCGCGGAGGTACGAGTACGTCCCTATGTCTTATCGAGGCAAGCATCGAAAGCCGTCCACTGTAAGTCGCAACCTTGCTCGCGTGGCCGCGACCGGCATGGCCGTCGGTGCGCCGCTGGCGATCGCCGCGACCCCGGCCAACGCTGCCGAGTACAACCCGAACTGGGACATGCTCGCCCAGTGTGAGAGCAGCGGGAACTGGGCCACCAACACCGGCAACGGGTACTACGGTGGTCTGCAGTTCTCCGCGAGCACCTGGCAGGCCTACGGCGGCCAGGGCATGCCGCACCAGGCCTCCAAGCAGGAGCAGATCCGCATCGCGGAGAAGGTCCTCGCCGCACAGGGCCCGAACGCATGGCCCGCCTGCTCGGCCAAGACCGGCTGGTTCAACGCCGGTGGTGGCGGCCAGAGCTACCAGGGCACCAACACCGAGGGTGGTGGCGCTCAGGAGCAGCCGCAGCAGAAGCAGCAGAAGACCGAGGAGCAGGCCCCGAAGGCCGCCCCGGAGCGTGCCCGCGTGACCAAGTCGAACCCGAACGGCGACTACACCGTCCGCAAGGGCGACACGCTGTCGGAGATCGCGGCGAAGAAGCACGTCAAGGGCGGCTGGAAGAAGCTGCACGAGCTGAACGAGGACTACATCGGCGACCCGGACCTGATCCTGGTCGGCCAGAAGATCGCGACCAAGTGATCTGACCCGGAGGGGCCCGGCGGTGGGCGCATCGCGGGCCCCTTCGCGCTCCCCGTCCCCGCTGGGCCCCGACCCCAGGGCACCCGCCGGACAAGCTGCCGCAGGGCCTCAGTGGCTCTCTCAGAGCCGCTGAGCGGCCTTGGCGGTGGTGCGCCGGCCGGAGTCCCTGCGGGTTTCGGGGCTTTCAGCGCATCTATGAGGGTGCCGACGCGCCATGCTCCGCACCCCGGCCCCGCCCCGCGCACGCTCGCCTGAAGGCCGCCCAGCACACGCTCGAGCCCACCCCGGGCACGCTCGCACATCTCGAGGTCCCGCCGCGCGCACGCTCACGCCCTCTCGAGGCTCCGCCCCGGGGCCGCGCGCCGGCCTCGCGGCGAGTCGCCGAAACCCGTCGAGGACGCGGGCGCGCTACAGGCCGAATCGACCAGTGCCGTCGAGGACGCGGGCGCGCAACGGGCCGAGTCAACCAGCACTGTCGACGGGCGCGCTACACGCCGACCAGAACGGTCGAGGACGCGGGCGCGCCGCACGCCGAGTCGACCAGAACCGTCGAGGAAGTCGGCGCGGCCTTACGGCGAGTTGACCCACTCGTCGGTGCCGTCGGTGAACTGCTGGTGCTTCCAGATCGGCAGCCGGGCCTTGGCCGTGTCGACCAGGTCCGCGCAGGCCGCGAAGGCTTCCCGCCGATGCGCCGCCGACACGGCGCACGCCAGCGCTACATCGCCGATGCTCAGATCCCCCACGCGGTGGCTGACCGCAACGGCCTTCATCTGCGGGTGTCGCGCGGCGACTTCGGCCACCACCGCGCGCAGGACGTCCTTGGCGGTGGGGTGGCCTTCGTAGTGCAGTGCGGCAACCGAACGGCCGCCGTCGTGGTTGCGAACTACCCCGGCGAACGACACCACGGCCCCGGCCGCCTCGTCGGCGACCAGCCGCTCGTGCTCGGCCACGTCGAGGTCGTCCTCGCTGATCTCGACGAGGACCACGCGGGCGGTGCCGGACTCGGTCGTCGTGGGCTCAGCAGGCTGCTCAGCGACCTGCACGGCGGAACTCTGCTGCGTCTGCGGGTGATCCCCGCCGGCGAGCTGGGAGAGCGCGTGGTCGAGCACCCCGTCGAGGACCTCCAGACCGTCGGTGACCCCGCCACGTGATCCCGGCAGGTTGACGATCAGCGTGCGGCCCGCGACCCCGGCCAAGCCGCGCGACAGCACCGCGGTCGGCACATCGGGCAGGCCGGCGCGACGAACGGCGTCGGCCAGGCCGGGAACCTGGTAGTCGAGCACCTCGGCGGTGACTTCCGGCGTGCGGTCCGTCGGCGAGATGCCGGTGCCGCCAGTCGTGATCACCACGTGCACTCGCGCGCCCACGGCCTCCCGCAGCGCGGCGCCCACCGGCTCACCGTCCGGCACGACCAACGGACCTTCGACGGCGAAGCCGCGCGCTGCGAGCCACTGGGCGATGATCGGACCGGTGCGGTCCGGATAGACCCCGGCGGCCGCGCGGTTCGACGCCACGATCACCCGTGCGCTGCGTGTCTGCTGGGCTTGATGGTCAGTCACGAGTCCACACACCCCGCTTTCCGCCTTCCTTGCGGTCCAGCTGCACGGCATCGAGCGTCGCCGCCGGGTCGACCGCCTTGATCATGTCGTGCACGGTCAGCCCGGCCACCGCCACCGCGGTGAGCGCCTCCATCTCCACCCCGGTGCGGTCGGTCGTCTTCACGGTGGCCACGATGCGCACCTCCGCTTCACCGAGCTCGAAGTCGACCGTGACACCGGAGATGGCCAGCGGATGGCACAGCGGAATCAGCTCCGGCGTGCGTTTGGCGCCCATGATGCCCGCGATCCGCGCGGTCGCCAGCGCGTCGCCCTTCGGCAGCCCGCCTTCGCTGATCAGGCCGATGACCTCGGGCGTCGTCCGCACCACACCGGACGCCACCGCCGTCCGGGAGGACTCGGCCTTACCGGATACGTCGACCATGCGGGCCGCGCCCGCTGCGTCGAGGTGACTCAACTCGCTCACATATGCAGGCTACTGCCGCGCAGTGCGCGTGGACGGAGCCAGTTCACCGGGTACCACGCGCACGAGCTACGTGGCCGACGAATGGTCCCGGCCGGCGGACGCGATCAGTCGCGCTTCTCCCCGCGCGCCACCGCGCTCACCGCCTCGGCCACCGCGGGCGCGACGGCCGAGTCGAACACGCTGGGCACGATGAACGACGGGTTCAACCGGTCGCCGTCCACCACGTCCGCGATCGCGTTCGCCGCGGCGACCAACATGTCGTCGGTGATGTTGCGGGCCTGAGCGTCCAGCAGGCCGCGGAACACACCGGGGAACGCCAGCACGTTGTTGATCTGGTTCGGGTAGTCGCTCCGGCCGGTGGCGACCACCGCGGCGTGCTTCTGCGCCTCGATCGGGTCGATCTCCGGGTCCGGGTTGGCCAACGCGAACACGATCGCGTCATCGGCCATCGTGGCGACCTGCTCGGCTCCGAACAGGTTCGGCGCGGACACGCCGATGAACACGTCGGCACCGACCAGCGCATCGTGCAGCGACCCGGAGATGCCGTTCTTGTTGGTCGTCTGCGCGATGTGGAGCATGTTCGCCGACTTGTCGTTGGTCTCCGTCGTGACGATGCCGTCCCGGCCGACCGCCACGATGTTGCCCGGGTTGTTCAGCTGCAGCAGCCGGATGATCGCCGAGCCCGCAGCACCGACGCCGCACACCACGATCGTGCAGTCCTCGATCCGCTTGCCCACCACCCGCAGCGCGTTGCGCAGCGCGGCCAGCACCACGATCGCCGTACCGTGCTGGTCGTCGTGGAACACCGGGATGTCCAGCTTCTCCCGCAGCCGCGCCTCGATCTCGAAGCACCGCGGGGCGCTGATGTCCTCCAGGTTGATGCCGGCGTACTGCGGCGCGAGGATCTCGCAGGTCCGGATGATCTCCTCGGTGTCCTGGGTGTCCAGGCACACCGGCCACGCGTCCACCCCGGCGAACTTCTTGAACAGTGCCGCCTTGCCCTCCATCACCGGAAGGGCGGCCGCCGGGCCGATGTTGCCCAGGCCCAGCACCGCGGACCCGTCGGTGACCACCGCGATCGTGTTGCGCTTGATGGTCAGGCGCCGCGCGTCCTCCGGGTTCTCGGCGATCGCGTTGCAGACCCGGGCCACGCCCGGTGTGTAGGCGCGGGACAGATCGTCACGGTTCTTCAACGCGACCTTGCTGGTCACCTCGATCTTTCCGCCGAGGTGGATCAGGAACGTCCGGTCGGAGACCTTGCGAACCCGAACACCCGGCAGCTTGTCCAGCGCCTCGGTCACGCCCGTAGCGTGCTCGGCGTCCAGCACATTGGCGCTGATGTCGACGACGATGGAGTCCGCGTGCGACTCCACGATGTCGAACGCGGTGAGCACCCCGCCTACCTGGCCGACCGTCGTGGTCAGATCACCCGCGGTGCTGGCCGCGGCCGGGGCTTCCACCCGGACCGTGATCGAGTAACCGGGACCAGGGACAGCCATGGGACACTCCGCTGTTGAATGTTGTCGTCGAACTTGCTCAACCGGCCCGCGGGCCGCCGTGGAGAGGTCAGGGCTCCTTGTTGATCTTGGTTTCCGGGTGCACGTAAGGCACGCGCTCCTGCGGGAAGGACACCTCACCGAACGGCGAGAGCGAACCCTGCCGGTCCGCGGCAAGCTCGCTCACCGGGACGTTCCCGTCGGGCACCTCGGGCCAGGCCGGGTCGATCCGCTCTTTGCTCACCCTCTTGCCGCCAGCCACGTCATCCTCCGCTGTCCACCGACTTCTCACCGGCGTTCGACAGCCTAAGGCATACGGTTGCCTTTTCCATCGCGAGCCCGGCGATGACCGGCCGCAGGGACGGAATGTCCGCCGGTTGGGGCGATCTGGGCCCCGCGATGATCGGCCTTTCGCCCGGACCTGCCACCGCGAAGCGTCGCTCCGTATTGTTGCCATGATGCTTGCTGACGTCTTGCGTGCCGCTTCCGACGAGCAGCTCGCCGCGCTGCTGCTGGCCCGCCGCGACCTGGCCACACCGCCGCCCGCGGACACCGAGGTCCTGGCCCGCCGGGCCGCGACGCCTGGCTCGGTCGCCCGGGCGTGCGAGCAGCTGAATGCCCGCCAGCTGGCCACCGCGGAAGCGTTGCTGCTGCTGGACGCCGACACCAAGCCGGTGCCGAAGTCAGCAATCGACGAGCTGCTGGGCATCGACGCGGCGGAGGATCTCGCCGCGCTGGAGCGCCTTGCGCTGTGCTGGTCGACCGACGAGGGCATCAGCACCCTCCCGGCCGTCCGCGAGACACTCGGACCGTTCCCCGCCGGTCTGGGCCGCAGCCTGCCCACGCCGGCCGACGCCGACGTGGCCGCGATGCTCGACGAGCTGCCGGACGACGAGAAGAACGTGCTGACCAAGCTGGCGACGGGCGCGCCGATCGGCCGTACCCGCGACGCCTCGGTCGACGTCGATCTGGAGTCCGCGCGTACACCGGTGCAACGTCTGCTGGCCCGGGGGCTGCTCGTGCGCCGGGACAGCCAGACGGTCGAGCTGCCCCGCGAGATCGGCCTGCATCTGCGCGGCGGCCGAGCATTCGGCCCGCAGACCCTTCACGAGCCGGAACTGCGCACCCGGTCGTTCAGCCAGGAGTCGGTCGACCAGACCGCCGCGGGCGAGGCGATGGAGCTGTGCAGGCAGGTCGGCGAACTGCTGTCGTCGTGGTCGCAGAACCCACCGCCAGTGCTGAAGGCGGGCGGGCTCGGTGTGCGCGAGGTGCGCCGGATCTGCCGCGAGCTGGAGATCGACGAGCCGCGGGCGGTGCTGCTCGCCGAGGTCGTGGTGGCCGCGGGGCTGGTCGCGGACAGCGGCTCGACCACGCCGGAGTTCGTGCCCACCACCCTGGCCGACAGCTGGCTGGCCACCGGGCCGGCGGCCCGGTGGGCGTTGCTGGCCGCTGCCTGGCTCGACATGCCCAGGTTGCCCGGCCTGGTGCACGACTGGCCGGACGACCAATCCGGGTCGGCACGGCGCACCGACGTGCCCGCGCCGCTGTCCGATCGGCTGCACCGTCCCACCGCACCCTCGGTGCGGCGCCGGGTGCTCGGAGCCCTTGCGGAGCTGCCACCGGGCACCGGGATCGTCGACAACGCCGAACTCATCGCCCTGCTGGCGTGGCGCAACCCCCGGCGCGGCGGCCGGCTTCGTGACGACGCCGCCCGCTGGGTGTTGGCGGAGGCGGCGGCGCTGGGGGTGATCGCGCTCGGCGCGGTCCCCTCGGCCACCCGTGCGCTGCTGGCCGACGTCGAGCCGGGCGAGACGCCGGACGACCTGCGCCGTCGCGCAACCGTGGCGATGGCCGAAGCGCTCCCCGACCCGGTCGACCACGTGCTGGTACAGGCCGACCTCACGGTGGTCGCCCCCGGCCCGCTGGAACCGGGACTCGCCGACGACATCGCCGCGGTCGCCGACATCGAGTCGGCCGGCCACGCCACGGTCTACCGGATCAGCGAGCAGTCGGTTCGGCGCGCGCTGGACAGCGGCCGCACCGCAAGCGAACTGCACGAGTTGTTCGCCAAGCGGTCCCGCACTCCGGTGCCGCAGTCGTTGACGTACCTGATCGACGACGTCGCTCGCCGGCACGGACGGCTGCGCGGCGGGGCCGCCTCCTCGTTCCTGCGCAGCGATGACGAAGTGTTGATCGCCGAGGTGCTCGCCCACCCGGCCGCGGAAGAACTCCAGCTACGCCGGATCGCCCCGACGGTGTTGGTCAGCCCGCTGCCGTTGGCCGAGGTACTTGACGGGCTGCGCGCGGCGGGGTTCTCGCCTGCGGCGGAAGGCATGAACGGTCAGGTCGTCGACCTGACTCCGCGGGGGCGCCGAGTCGCCGCCCCGCGCGGCCCAGCTCGCCGGGCCCTGCCCACCCGCAACCAGCTCTCCCCGGAGCAGGCCGAGGAGGTGGTCGCGCGCATGCGGGCAGGCGACGCAGCAGCGTCAGCGCGCCGTGGCGCAGGCGTCCGCAACGCGGGCGGCACCGGCGACACGTCCGCGACGCTCGAGCTTCTGGCCGAAGCGGTGCGCACCGGACGGCAGGTCTGGATCGGCTACGTCGACGCGAACGGCACCGCGGCACAGCGGGTGGTCACGCCGGTGCGCGTCAGTGCGGGGATCCTGGACGGCGCGGACAACGACCGGTACCCGTTGCACCGGATCACGTCCGCCGCCTATGTGGAATGACCGTGGGACGACCTACAGCGCGTGCAGGCTGTTCAGCAGCCGCTGCATGAACTCGCGGGACGACCGGTCGCCGAACGCCAACCCGGGCTGGTGCACCAACACCAGGCCCTCGGCGGCCATGTCGGCGACGATCACCTTCACCACACCGAGCGGCAGCTGCAGCTCCGCCACGATGTCGGCCACCGTGCGGGCGTTGGCGCAGAAGTCACAGATCCTGCGGTGTTCTTCGGTGCGGGCGCCCTCGTAGCGCCTGCCCTGCTCGCTCGTGGTGACCAGCGCTTCCAGGGACAGATCCTGATCAGGCCTGGTCCGCCCACCGGTGCGCGCGTACGGCCTGGCCAGCGAGACATGTCGCGGCGCAGGCGGGCCGGCGGTTTCGGAAACCGGATACCTGGTCGGTTCATCCATCCCCTGCATGCTCCTCACCGCGCATGATTCGTGCCGAGTCGCTCGTTCATCACGTCGACCAGCGTGGTCATCTCGTAGGCCACCTCACCGAGGTCACAGCGGGGCGAAGCGAGCGTGGCGAGCGCGGAACCGTCGCCGATCGACATGAGGAACAAGTACCCGAGCTCCATCTCCACCATCGTCTGCGCCACCGCCCCGCCCTTGAACGAAGCGGCGGCCTCTTCCGTCAGCCGCATCAGCCGCGCCGCGATCGAGCACAACTGTTCGGCCCGCTCCGGCGGCAGTCGTCGGGAACCGGCTCGCATGCGCCCGTCCGGTTCGACGATGACCGCGTGAGCGACCCCCGCGACCCGCTGAACGAAGTCCGACACCAGCCAGCCGTAACCGGCGGACTGTCCAGCGGACGCGGTCACTAGCCCTCCTTCTCGCCTCCCGTTCCTGGCCTGCTCGCGGGCCAGGACTGCCGTGGTGATCCGACGGTCGCTGGCTGCCCGGACTCAGCGTATTCATCGCGCCGCGGCTGTCGAGCCCTACGCCGCCCTTCGGCCAAGCTTTTCATGCGTCCGCGTACCGCTTCCGGTGCACGAGAGATTGGTCGGCTACGCACCGTGGCAGCCGTCTGCCGTTCGTTGCTCCCATTGGTCCCGTTCGATCCGTTCGGCGTGCCCCTCCGGGCAGTGTGATCACGGTCGGCGCCGGAAGAGCCGCTGCCGCGGGTCGCGCCGTTCGCGGAGCCGTTGCCGTGCGCCGAGCCGCTCGAGCCACGAGCCGCGCCGCTCGAGTCGTTGCCGCGGCCCACACCGCTCGAGCCGTTTCCGCGTGCCGCGCCGCTGTTGCCACGGCTCGCACCGTTCGAGGCAGTGCCGTGCGCCGAGCCGTTCGAGGAGCCGGTGTGCTGCCGCACCGTCCGGTCGTTGTCGCCGTGCGGCGACCCGTTCGTGGGCGCCGGCTTCCCTTCTGCGGCGGCCAGCTGCGCGCTCACCTCGATCGCCGCGTGCTGCCGCCTGGTCATGCGCACCGTTCGGGAGTCCAGCTCGGGCCCGGACGACTCCGACCGAGCGGAGGTCCGCACCGGCTCGCGCTGACGTCGCGTGGGCGCATCGGGATCGGCTTCCTGCCGATCGTCCTGCGAGTCACTGCTGGTGGACACCGACGCCGGCTGGTACTCGGGCTTCGTCGGCGGTTCGGTGGCCGCCCTCCGTTTCTCCGTGCGCCGCTCGGCCGCTTGCGCCGCAGCAGCCATGTCGGCCTCGGTCAACACCTCGAAGTCCTCGCCGGAGTCCGCGGAATCCTCCTGCTCGTCCCCGCCGTCGCGATCCCGCAGCCCGGTCTGCACCTGTTCGAACCATTTGCTGAGCAGATCGCGGTAGGCGGGCATCCGCTCGGTGGGGCCGTCCTCCTCGAGCGGATGACCGGGCACCAACTCCGGGTCCGGCCTGCGCTCCTCGATCGGCGCCACCCGCGGCGGCCGCGACGTGCCCTTGGTCTGGGCCGTGCGGGCCTCCCGCACGGCCTGCCTGCGCGAGGCCGTTTCCAGCCAGTCCAGCGGCCGGTTCGGGTCGTCCTCCTCGGTCCGCCGGGTGCCCGTCGGCGGCATCTCCCCGATCAACCGCGCGGGCACGATCACCACGGCGGTCAGACCACCGGTGGGCGCGTGCCGCAACCGCACCTCGAGGCCGTTGCGCTTGGCCAACCGGGCGACCACGTACAGACCCATCCGGCGGGAGGCTTCCACGTCGATCTCCGGCGGATCGGCCAGCCGCGCGTTGGCCCGGTCGATCTCCTCGTCGGTCATGCCCTCGCCGCTGTCGGTGATCTCGACCTTCCAGCAGCCTTCCCTGGTGATCGAGCTGACCACCGAGACCGTCTCGTCCTCGGACTCGTTGGTGGCGTTCTCCAGCAGCTCGGAGATGACGTGCACCACGTCGCCGACGGCGTCACCACGGACGGCGATCTCCGGGATCGTGGACAGCTGCACACGCTGGTAGTGCTCGATCTCCGACAGCGAAGCGGCCATCACCTCGGACGCGGGGATCGAACCGGGAAGCATCCGCGCGAAGTCGTTGCCCGTCAGCACCAGCAGGTTCTCCGCCACTCGCCGCGATCGGGTGGCCAGGTGATCCAGCTCGAACAGTTTGGCCAGCACATCAGGGTCCTGCTCGTCGGCTTCCATGCCGTCGAGCACGTCCAGCTGCCGCTCGGCCAGTTCCTGACCACGCCTGGCCAGGTTGAGGAACATGGCGTTGACGTTCTGCCGCAGCTCGGCCTGCTCACCGGCCAGCCGCACCGCTTCCCCGTGCACCGCGTCGAACGCCCTGGCGACCTGACCGACCTCCTCGGTGCTGTCCACCGGCACCGGCGCGACGTCGGTCTTGCGCGGATTGCGCGGATTGGCCAGCAGCCCGTGGACCGCGGCAGGCAGCCGATACTCGGCCACCTCGAGCGCGGTGCTGCGCAGCGTCCGAAGCGGACGGATCAGCGAACGACCGATGACAACGGCCAGCAGGGCGGCGATCGTGAGCAGAGCCAGCACGATGGCGCCGTCCCGCAGCGCGGACGTGCGCGCCTGGTCGGCCAACGCGTCGGTGCGTTCCTGCATCTGCGCCTGCAGGGCCTGTTCGACCTCGAACACCAGGTTGGCCATGTAGGTCGACGCGGTGTCCCACTGGGCACGATCGATGCCCTGCAACGAGCGCCCGTTCTCGCTGCGCGCGACGACCGTGTCCAGCATGTCGTTGCGTTGGTCGACCAAGGTACCGGTGACCTTGTCGTCGTACATCCGCTCTTGTTCGGGCGTCGCGAACGTCTCGAACTCGCTGCGCCAGGCCTCGAGGTCGGAGTTCGCGCCGGCCAGCTCGCGGCGCAGGTCGACCGACAGCTTGCCGACCACGAGCGCTTCGTCGACCAGGCCACGGGTGATCGACAGCTGGTCCTTGATCCGGCTCACCGCGGTGGTGGCCAGCTGCAGGCGCACCAGCTCCGGCTCACTGACCCCGGCAACCGTGCGACCACGGGCCGCCAGGATGTCCGAGATCAACGAGCCGTACCCGCTGAGCACCTTGTTCGCCGGGTACTTGTCGTGCTGAGCGCCGTAACGCAGCCGCGGCAAGCCGCCGAGTTCCTTGCGCACCTGCTCCAGGTCCTTCACGGCCGGGTCCGACATCTTCGGCTTGACCGCGTTGTAGACCTCGCTGAACGTGCCCAGCCGCGCGTTCACCCGCCTGCGCTGCTCGGCGAACTCGGTCTCGTCGTCGGCCTTGCGCCCGTTGGCCACGAACCGGACCGTCAGATCGCGCTCGCGCTGCAATGCGTGCACCAGGCCCGCCAGCGCCCGGTCGGCCGTCACCCGCGCCGACAGCTCACTGAGGTTGTTGGCCGCCCGCAGCTGGGTGTTGAAGTGCAGTCCGATCAACACCAACGCGGTCAGGGTCGGGATGAGCAGGACCGCGATCAGCTTGGTGCGCAGCGACCAGTTGCGCAGCCGCCACGGCGTTCCGGACCGGGTGCGGCGCATCTGCGCGATCGTCTTGCCAAGGCGATCGCGTCCGGTGCGCGCAGGTTCGGGCGCACGGCTCACCGCGTCACCCTCCCGGGCCTTCCTCCGCACTACGCCCCTTTCGGTACTGCATCCGTCCGGCGCTCCGCGTGGGCCGGTGCCCCGTGCGGCCTACGGAGCTGCTCAGTTCTTGTGGGAACGAATGAGAACTCCTGGAGGGTAATGCGCGAGCGAAACAGAGCAAAGGTCCTGCAATTGCAGTAGTGCTTGCTGACGGAGCGTGCAGGCGGTCCGATTTGCCGGATTTCCGCGCGGCGAGAACCGCCGACGAACCGTATCCCCCGGTCGGTGCGTGCTGACTAGAATCCGCCCAGACCTGCACAATCTCCGATTCGGACGGCACACAATGCGCGTGACGCTCATCCGTCGCCTCCGGCGCCTGTCCGTGCTGGGGATGAGCATGTGCGTGGCCCTGATCGGCGTCGCTTGTACGACGATCTCACCCGAACGGCCGTATCCGGTGGAGCAGCAAACTCTCCGTGTAGCGGCCAGGGCGTCGGTCGACGTGGTTCCGCTGCGGCTCGGCGTGCGGCGCGGCTTCTTCCGCGAAGAGGGTTTGCAGCTCCGGTTCGTCAAGCAGCCCACCGACGCCGGCGTGCTCCGGGCGGTCATGGACGGCACCGCCGATGTCGGCCTGGTCAGCAATTACTTGATGTTGCGCAGAGCGGCCGAGGGGACACGCTTCGAAGTGCAGGGTGAGGCGTACACGTGCGGTCCGAACACGATGGCGCTGGTTGCCCTGCCGGGGCACGGCTACGAGGTGCCGACGGACAAGCCCGACCCGATCATCGGCGTCGAACCGGGTAGGCCGTTCGGCGAGCTGGCCACCAGGATGCGGCTGTCCACCGAGGGCGTCGACCCGGACGACATCACGTTCGTCGAGCTGGGGTTCTCGGCGATGATGGATGCGCTGCAGTCCGGGAAGGTCGACGCGGTGTGGATGACCGAACCCAATATCAGCCGCGCGCAGAAGGAGCACGGCGCGGAGATCATCATGGACACCGCCCGGGGCGCGCTGATGGACTTTCCGCTCTCCTCCTATGTGGCGCCGCACCACCGCGCACACGCCCGACCGGAGACGTATGCGGCTTTTCGTCGCGCCTTGGTGCGCTCGCAGGCGCTCGCGGCCGACGGTGCGGCCGTGCGTTCGGAGTTGAGCAAGCTGACCGGGCTGGACAGGACCACGACACAGATGGTCGCCCTCGGCACGTTCCCCACGTCGCTGAACGAGGGCAGGCTGCAGCGGGTGGCCGATCTGCTGCATCGCTCCGGGGTGGTGGCCGAGCGCATCGCCGTGGTCGAGCTGCTGCCGGGACGCGCCGCCTCCTGACGCGCCCCGGCGGCAGAAGCTGCGTAGACCCCTTCCGCCAGGCAGTTCGTGCCGCCGCCACGCACGCAAGCCGCGGCGCGCAGCCTCATCTGGTGACCCGTGCATCACACCGAGCGGCGAGCGAGTCGGTGGGCGCAGCTATAAAGGACGGATGAGCAATGGTCCGTTGATCGTCCAGTCGGACAAGACCGTACTGCTCGAGGTCGACCACGAAGGTGCCGACGAGGCCCGGATGGCCATCGCGCCGTTCGCCGAGCTCGAGCGCGCACCGGAGCATGTCCACACGTACCGAATCACGCCGCTGGCGTTGTGGAACGCGCGCGCAGCCGGGCATGACGCCGAGCAGGTCGTGGACGCGCTGACGAAGCACTCGCGCTTCCCCGTCCCGCAACCGTTGCTGATCGACGTGGTCGACACCATGGCGCGCTTCGGCCGCCTGCAGCTGGTCAACCACCCGGCGCACGGGCTGGTGATGACCACGACCGACCGCGCGGTGCTGGAAGAGGTGCTGCGCAACAAGAAGATCAGTCCGATGCTCGGCGAGCGGATCGACGAGGACACCGTCGTCGTGCACCCGTCCGAGCGTGGGCGGCTCAAGCAGGCGCTGCTGAAGATCGGTTGGCCCGCTGAGGACCACGCGGGCTACGTCGACGGCGAAGCGCACCCGATGTCCCTGCGCGAGGACGGCTGGCAGCTGCGTGACTACCAGCGCCAGGCCGCGGACGCGTTCTGGGCTGGTGGTTCAGGCGTCGTGGTGCTGCCGTGCGGCGCGGGGAAGACGCTGGTCGGCGCGGCCGCCATGGCCCGCGCCGAGGCCACCACGCTGATCATGGTGACCAACACGGTGGCGGGTCGGCAGTGGAAGCGCGAGCTGTTGGCCCGCACGTCGCTGACCGAGAACGAGATCGGCGAGTACTCCGGCGAGCGCAAGGAGATCCGCCCGGTCACCATCGCCACGTACCAGGTGCTCACGCGCAAGACCAAGGGTTCCTACCGGCACCTGGAGCTGTTCGACTCCCGGGACTGGGGGCTGGTGATCTACGACGAGGTGCACCTGCTGCCCGCTCCGGTGTTCCGGATGACCGCAGATCTGCAATCCCGTCGCAGGCTGGGCCTGACCGCCACGCTGGTGCGCGAGGACGGCCGAGAGGGCGACGTGTTCTCGCTGATCGGGCCGAAGCGGTACGACGTGCCGTGGCGGGACATCGAGCAGCAGGGCTGGATCGCGCCCGCCGAGTGCATCGAGGTGCGCGTGACGCTCACGGATTCCGAGCGGATGGCCTACGCAACGGCCGACGCGGACCAGCGCTACCGGATCTGCTCGACCGCGCGGTCGAAGACGCCGGCGATCAAGTCGATCGTGAACAAGCACGCCGACGAGCAGGTGCTGATCATCGGCGCCTACCTGGAGCAACTCGAAGAGATCGGCGCGGAGCTGGACGCCCCGGTGATCCAGGGGTCGACGCGCACGGCCGAGCGCGAGCGGCTGTTCGACGCGTTCCGCTCGGGCGAGCTGCGTGCGCTGGTGGTGTCGAAGGTGGCGAACTTCTCCATCGACCTGCCCGAGGCAGCGGTGGCGATTCAGATCTCCGGCACCTTCGGGTCGCGCCAGGAGGAGGCGCAGCGGCTCGGCAGACTGCTGCGGCCCAAGGCGGACGGACGGCAGGCGCACTTCTATTCGATCGTCGCGCGAGACACCGTGGACGCCGACTACGCGGCCCACCGGCAGCGTTTCCTCGCCGAGCAGGGCTACGCCTACACCATCCGCGACGCGGAGGCCTTCGAAGGCTGATTTCCGCAGGTCAGCGGCACTGTGTAAGGATTGATGAGAGCTACTTCACGTCCGACTGCGTGATCCCTTACCCGCGGGCCGCCGATGCCCTTACCCGGGCCGAATCACGAGGCGAATGCCTGATGTCGGCGGGTGGGCCTTACCCCGACTCTGGTAATCGAGGCGGAAGTAGGAGGCCCGAAGTGAACGATTACATCTACACCAAGCTGGCTAACGAGCGGGCCAACACGTTGCGCGCGGAGGCCAAGGCCGAGCGCGCGGGGAAAGAGATCCTGGCTCGTCGCACCGACAGCCGGCCGCACAGGGAAACCCGCCGGGCGCGCCGCTCGCTGCGTTCGGCCCACTGACCCGGGCACCCGGGCGCCATGAGGTGTCTGGCTGTACTCGTTGATGTCGAGCAGCGTCCGGGTAGTCCGAGTAGTCGCCGCGGGTCGTTCGGGGATTCACCCGCAGCGGTTGCTGACAGACAAGGCCCTGCCGCTCCCCTCCTCCGGGGTGGCAGGGCCTTGTTGTGTTGCACGGCCTGGTTGTGCGACAGGGCCTTGTTGTGCTGCACGGCCTGGTTGTGCGACAGGGCCTTCTTGTGCTGCAGGGCCGTGTCGTCCGGGCCTTGTTGTCGGCTCGGGGTCAGGCCTTGGCGGCGGCCGCACCGCTGGCTTGGCCTGCGTGCTTGCCTTCGGCGAACTCCTCGACCATCTTCGCGCAGAACGCGGGCAGGTCGTCCGGCTTGCGGCTGGTCACCAGGCCGTTGTCCACCACGACCTCCTCGTCGACCCACTCCGCGCCGGCGTTGATCAGGTCGGTGCGCAGGCTGGGCCACGAGGTCATCCGACGCCCGCGCACCACGTCCGCCTCGATGAGCGTCCACGGCGCGTGGCAGATGGCCGCCACGGGCAGCTGCCGGGAGAAGAACTCACCGATGAACCGCACGGCGGACGGGTTCATCCGCAGGTTGTCCGGGTTGGCTACCCCGCCAGGAAGGACCAGCCCGTCGTAATCCTCCACCGAAGCGGCCTCCACGGACTCGTCCACGGAGAACTGGTCGCCCTTGTCCAGGTGGTTGAACGCCTGGATGGAACCACGCTGGGTGGACAACAGCTTCGGGGTGCCGCCCGCCTGTTCGACGGCCTTCCAGGGCTCGGTCAGTTCGACCTGCTCGGTGCCCTCGGGTGCGACCACGAAAGCGATCGTCTTGCCTTCCAGGGTGTTAGCCACTGCTACCTCCTCTATCGGTACCAGCGGGTTGCACACTGGCCGGGTGGCTCAAACCTCGTGCCAGGATGGGGACTCGATGGACGTTCATGTCTACGCGATTCCGCTGCGCAATCGCTTCCGCGGCGTCACCGTGCGCGAAGGCGTGCTGCTGCGCGGTCCGGCAGGCTGGGGCGAGTTCTGCCCGTTCGACGACTATTCCGACACCGAATCCGTGCCGTGGCTGCTGTCCGCGCTGGAATCGGCGAACGAAGGCTGGCCCGCGCCCGTGCGGGACCGCATCGAGGTGAACACCACGGTTGCGGTGGTCCCGCCTGAGCGAGCGTTCGAGCTGGTACGAGCCTCCGGAGCGCGGACGGCGAAGGTGAAGGTGGCCGCGCCCGAGGTGGGCCTGGCCGACGACTGCGAGCGAGTCGCCGCGGTGCGGGATGCACTGGGGCCGGACGGTGCTGTGCGGGTCGACGCGAACGGCGCCTGGGATGTCGACACCGCGGTGACGGCGATCCGGCAGCTGGACCGGGCCGCGGGTGGGTTGCAGTACGTGGAGCAGCCGTGCGCCGGCCTGGACGAGCTGGCGGCGGTCCGGCGCAAGCTCGACGTGCCGATCGCGGCCGACGAGTCGATCCGGCGGGCCGACGATCCTCTGCGGGTCGCGGTCGCCGAGGCAGCGGATGTCGCCGTGGTGAAGGTCGCCCCGCTGGGCGGGGTTCGCCGGGCCCTGCGGGTCGCCGAAGCCTGCGGGCTGCCGTGCGTGGTGTCGTCCGCGGTGGAAAGCAGCGTGGGGTTGGCCGCCGGGGTCGCGCTGGCCGCCGCGCTGCCCGAGCTGGGTTACGCCTGCGGCCTGGGCACGCTCAGCTTGCTGACCAGGGACGCGGCGCGGCCGTCGCTCGGCCCGGTCGACGGATACCTGCCGGTGTTGACCGAGCCACCGCAGCCCGACCCGGACGACTTCCCCGCGGCCGACGAGGCGACCACACGACGCTGGCTCGACCGGCTCGAGCGGGTACGGGCGCTGGCGCAGGATCAGGGTTGATTCAGGGTCGCTCCCCGATGTGCGCGGCCGCTGCGGGGACGACCCTGGAGTCATGACTGAGACGAACACGTCGACCACGAAGCGGCTGCGGCGCAGCACCACCGACCGGATGCTTGCCGGCGTGTGTGGTGGCTGGGCGGCCTACCTCGGGGTCGACGCCGCGATCCTGCGCATCCTGCTGGCCGCCGCCACGGTCTTCGGTATCGGCACCCCGGTGCTGCTCTACGTGATCTGCTGGGTGCTCATGCCGGAGGAGTGATCATCCGGGAACACCGGCACGGCCTCCGCCGTTGTAGCCCTGACGCTGCCACTTCCGGAGGTGCCCGTGCCCATTTCCCATGACGCTGGAGCCGAATTCGACCGTCAGGTGCAGAACCTGGTGGACAAGGGCTATCCGGCGGCCGCTGGAGTGTCCGAGTCCGACCTGCGCGCGCTGGTCGCCCCGCTGCGTGAGCACGCCGTCGCCGGTGAGCCCACCCGGGCGCGGGTGCCCTTCGTGCTGGTCATCAGCCCGAGACTGGTGCCGATCCCCGAGCAGATCGCCCGCACCGAGCTGAACGGCAACCCCGGGTTCAGCGTGTTCGACCCGGAGGACATCGGCCGATTCGACCCGATCGAGGACGTCACGATCCCGCCCGGCGATGCTTACCTGGTGACGGACGTCGATCGTGGCGCGGCCACCCTGAACGTGGCGCCGAACAAGGCGCTGCCGCACATTCTCGAACAGGGCCGCTCGCCGTTGACGGTGGCCGAAGGCATCGCGTTCATCACCCAGTTCCCGGCCTCGCTGGAGAAGAACAACTGTTTCTCGCTGCTGGCTTCCCGGTGCGGGGACAAGCGCGTGCCTGCGCTGTGGATCAGCCAGAAGGCGCCGAAGCTCGGGTGGTGCTGGGCGGGGAATCCGCACACGTGGCTCGGGTCGGCGTCCTGCGCCGGACGGACCGGGTGAGCCGAGGCGGCCGGCTCGGGCGAGCCGAGTGCGCCGAGGCGACCCGCGCCGGGGCGAGGCAGCCTGCCGCGGGCGAACTGAGGCAGCCTGCCGCAGGCGCGCCGGGTGAGCCGCTACGCGGACCGCCGAACCGCGGGCGAGCCGCCCGTTCCGCACACATGCGAAAGGCCCGGGTGCTCGGCACCCGGGCCTTTCGTGTGGCTCGACCTTGACGGTCGCCGAAGCCGGCGTCCGTCAGAAGTCCATGCCGCCCATGCCGCCGGTCGGGTCGGCCGCGCCGGCCTTCTCCTTCTCCGGCTTGTCGGCGACAACGGCCTCGGTGGTGAGGAACAGACCGGCGATCGACGCGGCGTTCTGCAGCGCCGAGCGGGTCACCTTGGCCGGGTCGATGACGCCGGCGGCGACCAGGTCCTCGTACTCACCGGAAGCGGCGTTCAGGCCGTGGCCCTCGGGCAGGGACTTGACCTTCTCCACCACGACGCCGCCCTCGAGACCGCTGTTGATGGCGATCTGCTTGAGCGGAGCCTCCACCGCCACCTTGACGATGTTGGCGCCGGTGGCCTCGTCGCCCTCGAGCTTCAGACCGTCGAACGCGGCCTTGGAAGCCTGCAGCAGCGCGACGCCACCGCCTGCGACGATGCCCTCCTCGACCGCGGCCTTCGCGTTGCGCACCGCGTCCTCGATGCGGTGCTTGCGCTCCTTCAGCTCGACCTCGGTGGCGGCACCCGCCTTGATGACGGCCACGCCACCGGCCAGCTTGGCCAGCCGCTCCTGCAGCTTCTCGCGGTCGTAGTCCGAGTCGCTGTTCTCGATCTCGGCGCGGATCTGGTTGACCCGGCCCTGGATCTGGTCCGCGTCGCCGGCACCCTCGACGATGGTGGTCTCGTCCTTGGTGATGACGGCCTTGCGGGCCTTACCCAGCAGCGACAGGTCGGCGTTCTCCAGCTTCAGGCCGACGTCCTCGGTGATGACCTGGCCGCCGGTCAGGATCGCGATGTCCTGCAGGATCGCCTTGCGGCGGTCGCCGAAGCCCGGCGCCTTGACGGCGGCGGACTTGAACGTGCCGCGGATCTTGTTGACGACCAGGGTGGCCAGCGCCTCGCCCTCGACGTCCTCGGCGATGATCAGCAGCGGCTTGTTGGTCTGCATGACCTTCTCCAGCAGCGGGAGAAGGTCCTTGACGTTGGAGATCTTCGAGCCGTACAGCAGGATGTACGGGTCCTCCAGGACGCACTCCTGGCGCTCCGCGTCCGTGACGAAGTAGCCCGAGATGTAGCCCTTGTCGAAGCGCATACCCTCGGTGAGCTCCAGCTCGAGGCCGAAGGTCTGCGACTCCTCGACGGTGACGACGCCTTCCTTGCCCACCTTGTCCAGCGCCTCGGCGATCAGCTCACCGATGGTGCGGTCGGCCGCGGAGATGGACGCCGTCGCGGCGATCTGCTCCTTGGTCTCGACCTCCTTGGCGGACTTGTGCAGCTGCTCGGTCACCGCCTCGACGGCCTGCTCGATGCCGCGCTTGAGGGCGACCGGGTCGGCGCCGGCCGCGACGTTGCGCAGGCCTTCCTTCACCAGGGCCTGAGCCAGCACGGTGGCCGTGGTGGTGCCGTCACCGG
Organism: Thermocrispum municipale DSM 44069; assembly: GCF_000427825.1. Lineage (GTDB taxonomy): Bacteria > Actinomycetota > Actinomycetes > Mycobacteriales > Pseudonocardiaceae > Thermocrispum > Thermocrispum municipale. The sequence goes on from NZ_ATYT01000004.1 coordinate 137,034, forward strand.
CGACATCGTCGGTCTTCTTGGCGACTTCCTTGACGAGCTCGGCCCCGATCTTCTCCCACGGGTCCTCGAGCTCGATCTCCTTGGCGATGGATACACCGTCGTTGGTGATGGTCGGCGCGCCCCACTTCTTCTCGAGCACGACGTTGCGGCCACGCGGGCCCAGCGTCACCTTGACGGCTTCGGCGAGGGTGTTCAGGCCGCGCTCGAGACCGCGGCGGGCGTCCTCGTCGAACGCGATCAATTTGGCCATGTCGGTATGGTCCTCCGGTATTGGGCGCCGTAACGGCAGCTTCCACGGCCGCACGGCAGGACTCTTACAGCTTGGCCAGGCTCGGTGCCCGCGACGGACGACCTGCTCTGCATCAGAGCGGCCTCACCGTCCCGACCTAGCACTCTCACATCGAGAGTGCCAACTCCGTGTTTAGCACTCTCGGTGTTCGAGTGCAAGTTGACCCCCCGGTATTGAGAGGCGTCGCACCGAGCCTGTCACGCGGCACGCGAGCGGGATGCAGCGGCCCCCTGCTTCGGGAGCTGCCGGACGCCTCCCGACGCCCCGCTCGGCCCCACGGATTGCCTGCCCTCGCGGCCTGCCGACGTACCCTGCCGACCGGCACCCCTCAGCGCACGTTAGTCCGTTTCATCCGCTTTGTAACGCTTTCTGGTGGAACGTCGACTGGTACGTCGAGGGGCTCCTGCTGGGCCGTTCGGCCCGTCATTCCAACCCGTTACCTCGCCGGTTTGCTGCCAGCTGCCGGCCGATGCGTCGTGCGTGCTTCCTCCAGCAGCGAACGCGACACCCACCACGAAACGAAGGAACGTTGATGACCAAGCGCAAGACCATCGCCGCCGGGGCTGTCCTGACTGCCGCCCTGCTGACACTCGCGTTCACCGGCACCGCCAGCGGCGCGAACACGGTGCGATCCTCCGACATCGTCAACCGCACGATCGTCGAGGTCGACGTCAAGCAGAACAGCCTGACCGGACTGAACATCAAGAACGGCTCGATCAACGGCGGCGACATCCGCCAGGGTGCGATCACCACCGACCAGATCAAGGCGGGCACCATCTCCGAGCAGGACCTGGACAAGGAGTTGCAGAGCAAGCTGAACCCCGGCCCGGCCGACACCGGCTTCGAGGCGGACGGGCCCTACCCCGGCGAGACCGACCTGGGCAAGCTGGAGGACCAGGGCGACAACTCGGACGAGCTGGTCAAGGGCGACGAAGGCAAGTCGGCGCAGACCGTGTGGGTGCAGTGCGCCCCGAAGAAGGTCGCGATCGGCGGCGGCTTCCACCTGGCGGCCGACGCTTCGCTGACGGCGAAGAAGAACCTTCATGTGACGGCGTCCGAGCCGGCTCAGGTTCGCGAGAGCGAGCTTCTCACCAATCCGGAGAAGATCCCGGGCGACGCGGCGGACTCGTTCCAGCCGAACGCGTGGCGTGTCGACGTCATCAACGAGGGCAGCGACGACGTGGTCGTCCGCCCGTGGGTCGTCTGTGTCTACGGCGGCTGACCCATCCTGATCCCGGCCCCGGTTCGCCCGGCGCGGACCGGGGCCGTTCCATCAGCCGGCTGCCGCGATGATGACGATCACGATCACCAGCACCGCGATGACACCGCACAGCACCGGCACCAACCAGGCAGGCGGTCCTTTGCTGGTGGCCACCGCGGGCGGCGCGGTGAACGCCGAGCCCGCAGCAGGCTGCGGTGGCCGCACGCGCACCGGGTCGGACATCGCGGAGCCGTAGCCGGGCGGCGCACCGAACTGCGGCCCCGGTGGTCGTTGCAACGGCGGCATGGCGTGGGGCGGCTGCGGGCGCTGCATCTGGTGCGGGCCGCTGCTCCCCGGCCCGGACGGCCTGCCACTCGGCGGCCGCGACCCGTTCGGCTTCTCCGTCAGCACCTCACGGGCGGCGGTGATCAGCTCGACACAGCTGCCGAACCGCTCCTTCGGGTTCTTCGCCATGCCGCGCGCCAGCACGGCGTCGATGGCCGGCGGCAGATTGCGCGCGTGCGCCGTCACGCGCGGCGGCGGGGTGTTCAAGTGCCCCTTGATCACCGTCGGCACGTCGCCGGTGAACGGCGGCCGCCCGGTCAGGCACGCATACAGCACACACGCCAGCGCGTACTGATCCGTCCGGCCGTCCAGCGGCTCACCGCGCAGGTGCTCCGGCGCCGCGTACGTCGGCGATCCGAGAAAATCACCCCCACGGGTGCGGTGACCGGTCGCGCCGCGCCTGGTCAACCCGAAGTCGGCGACGTAGACGTGCTCCCGGATCGACTCCCGCTGGGTCACCAGCACGTTGGCCGGCTTGACGTCCAAGTGGACCAGACCACGCTTGTGCAAGGTGTCCAGCGCGTCGGCGACCTGCTCGAGCAGGCTCAGTGCGCGGGACGGCTCGATCGGGCCGCCGGAGATGATGCTGGCCAGATCGGCACCGTCCACCAGCCGCATGCCGATGTAATGCATGCCGTCCAGCTCGCCGAAGTCGTACAGCGGCACGATGTTGGGATGGTCGATGGCCGCGGTGTTGCGCGCCTCGTCGACGAACCGCTCACGGAACTCCGCATCGGCCCCCAGGTGCTCGCCGATCACTTTCAGCGCGACCTTGCGTCCCAGCCGCACGTCGGTGGCGCGGTACATGACGCTCATGCCGCCCTTGCCGAGGACGCTCTCGATGCGATAGTTGCCCAGCCTGCGGCCGGTCAGATCGGACGCGTCCCTGGCGGGGCGTTCCCCCGCCTCCGGGTCGGCAGCCGCCTCGTCCGGCATGCTCATCCCTTCTCTGCCTGCTCGCCGACAGCCTAGACCGACGCGCGTGGTGAACGGGCGCGGGACAACACGGTTCCCGGCCCGGCGAAGTCGAGCAACAGGCCCTCGCCGGTGCGCAGCGACTGGTGGCCCGCGGGATCGATCGCCCGCAACCTGCACTGCATGCCCTCCGGGTAGGCCAGCAGGTACGCGGGGTTCATGGAGATCAGTTCGCCGTGCCCGAGCTCGAACGCGTCGATCGGCCCCGCGCAGGTCAGCACCAACGTGCCCATGCCGCTGCAGTACTCGAGAAACCCCGCGTCGGATCCGAACAGCGGGGCGAACCCCGGCCACTGCGGATTACGGCGCACGCCGGGCGGCTCCGCCAGCACGGCGTCCCGGGCGACACACCAGCCGCGCTGACCGTCCAGCTCCAGCGGGTAGACATCACCGGCAGTGTCGGGCGCCAGGTCGATCCAGCCACCGTCGGCAGGCGCGGTGAACACCGCCAGGCTGCCCTTGCCGCGCCCGTCGGTCGTGATGGTGACGCCGAAGCTGCAGGCCAGCAGGGCGTTGCGGTCGGCGCGCACGGCCTCGCCGCCGGCCAGCGCCAAGCGCGCGACACCGAACGACGGCGTGTGCCGGGTGTGAACCTCCACCACGTTCCTCCGTTCGCGCGATAAGCGACTCCAGCGACAGCAGAGTGTGGCATGACCGGCAGACGCGGGATGATGTGCTCACCATGACCAGAGCGAACTCACACTCCACGGCCCCCCGATCGGTCGGCGAACACCGCGCGGTGATCGCCGATCTCATGCCTGCGCGACGGGTCGGCATCTTGCCGTTGCGCGACTGCGTCGGGCTCGTGCTGGCCGACGACGTCAGCGCGGACGTCGACCTGCCACCGTTCGACAACTCGGCGATGGACGGCTACGCGGTACGGGCCGAAGACGTGGCGGGAGCGGGCGAGCAGCCCGTAGTCCTGCCGGTCACCGCGGACATTCCAGCGGGCCGCACGGACGTTCCCGCGCTCCAGCCCGGCACCGCGCACCGGATCATGACCGGGGCCCCGATGCCGTCCGGCGCGGACACCGTGGTGAAGGTCGAGGACACCGACGCGGGCACGGAGAACGTCACCATCCACGCGGCCCCTCCGGTCGGGACCAGCGTGCGACGTGCTGGTGAGGACATCCGCAAGGACGCCCTCGCGCTGACCGCGGGCACCCGCCTCGGCCCGGCGCAGCTCGCGCTCGCCGCCGCCATCGGCCGCGGCGAACTGCCGGTGTGGTTGCCGCCGAAGGTGCTCGTGGTGGCCACCGGCTCGGAGCTGGTCGTCCCGCCCGCTCCCCTGCAACACGGCCAGATCTACGAGTCCAACTCGGTCTACCTGGCCACCGCCCTGGAATCGCTCGGCTGCCAGGTCGATGTGCTCCGCGCGGTCGCGGACGACGTCGACACCTTCCTGCAGGCCCTGAGGTCCCGCGCGGCCGACGTCGACCTGGTGGTGACGTCCGGCGGGGTGAGCGCGGGCGCCTACGAGGTGGTGAAGGACGCCCTCACCGCCCGCGGAGTGGAGTTCACCAAGGTCGCCATGCAGCCGGGTGGGCCGCAGGGCTGCGGGCGCATCGACGCGACGCCGATCGTGACGCTGCCCGGGAACCCGGTCAGCGTGGCGGTGTCGTTCGAGGTGTTCCTGCGTCCCGCGCTGCTGGGCCTGCTCGGCCATCAGCAGACCGAACGGCAACGCGTCCGGGCACGGCTGCTCGAGCCTCTCACCGCCCCGGCGGGCAAGCGACAGTTCCGGCGCGGCTACCACGAGTGGGACGAAGGCAGCGTCACCGGCACGGTCGGCCCGCGCGGCGGCCCGGGCTCGCACCTGCTGGCGGCGTTCAGCCAGGCGAACTGCCTGATCGACATCCCGGAGGACACCACCGAGCTCGCCGAAGGCGACCTCGTCGACGTGCTGCTGCTTACCTAAGATCGAACACATGGGTCTGCTCGCCTGGATCGTGTTCGGTGCCCTGGCCGGTTGGGCCGCCAACGTGGTGGTCGACGGCAGGCAACGCCGCCGCCGCGGCTGCCTGGTCAGCGTGCTCATCGGCGTGGTCGGCGCCGCGCTCGGCGGGCTGATCTACCGGCTCATCACCGGCAGGGAGAAGTTCTTCGAGTTCGACTTCGGCAGTTTCGGTGTCGCGGTGCTCGGCGCGATCGTGCTGCTGGTTCTGCTGAAAGCCGTCACCGGGGAGCTTTCTCGCAGGCGGTAGCGTAAAGGCGTGGCCAGACCCGAAACGCCCGCGCCGGAGTCGAGCATGCGCGGCACAGTGCAGCACGCTGCCCAGCTCGCGCGGGAGACGATCCCACCGATGCACCCGGCGGGTCGTCCGTTCGTGCTCGGCGCGTTGGCAGGCGCCTTGGCACTGCGTAAGCTCGCCCGTCCGCTCGGCACGCTCGGCTTCATCGGCGCGGCCGCGACGGCGTGGTTCTTCCGCGAACCCAAGCGGGTCCCGCCGGCGCGGGACGACGTCGCGGTGGCTCCCGCCGACGGCGTGGTGTCGCTGATCGAGGAGGCGGTGCCACCGCCCGAGCTGGGCATGGACCCCCAGCCGCGCACGCGGGTGAGCATCTTCCTGTCGGTGTTCGACGTGCACGTCCAGCGCGTGCCGGCGTCCGGTCGCGTTCAGCGCGTGGCCTACCGGCCGGGCAAGTTCCTCTCCGCTGATTTGGACAAAGCCAGCGAGGAGAACGAACGCAACAGCGTCCTGCTGCGCACGACGAGCGGCCACGAGCTGGCCGTCGTGCAGATCGCCGGATTGGTCGCACGCCGCATCGTGTGCCAGGTGTCCGAAGGCGACACCGTGCACGTCGGTCAGACCTACGGCCTCATCCGGTTCGGATCCCGGGTCGATCTGTATCTGCCCGCGGGCAGCACGCTGTCGGTGCGCGTCGGCCAGCGCACCATCGGCGGTGAGACCACCGTGGCCGAGCTGCCTGCTGACCATCAGGAGTCGTCGAAGGCATGAAGCCTGCGAGTGGGGTCCGTCTACTCCCCAACGCCATCACCGTGCTCGCCCTGTGCGCGGGGTTGTCGTCGGTGCAGTTCGCCCTGCAGGGCAGCTTCGGGTTGGCGATCGCGTGCGTGGTCGTGGCCGCGGTCCTGGACAGTCTCGACGGACGCATCGCGCGGCTGTTGGACGCCACGTCGAAGATGGGCGCCGAGCTGGACTCGCTGTCCGACGCGGTCTCGTTCGGGGTGGCGCCCGCGCTGATCCTGTTCGTCTGGCAAGCGGACGGCAACCGGTTCGGCTGGGTGGCCGCGTTGATCTTCGCCGTCTGCATGGTGCTGCGCCTGGCCAGGTTCAACACGCTGCTCGACGACGACGATCAGCCGCCGTACGCCAACGAGTTCTTCGTCGGGGTGCCTGCGCCCGCCGGTGGCCTGCTCGCGCTGATGCCGGTCATGGCCTCTGTGGCGTTCGGCACCGGTTGGTGGTCCGACGGCCCGGTGGTGTGGGGCTGGATCATCGCGATCGCGCTGCTCGCCATCAGCCGTATCCCGACGTTGTCGGTGAAGGCGGTCAAGGTTCCCGCGAAAGCGGTCGCCCCACTGCTGGTCGGCGTCGGCCTGCTCGCCGCCGCGGTGATCCAGTTCTCGGTGATCACGTTGATGGTGCTGCTGCTCGGCTATCTGGCCCACATCCCGTACGCGGTGCACCGGCACCACTGGCTGGCCAATCACCCCGAGGCGTGGGACGTCCCGCCGCGTGAGCGTCGAGCCATCCGGCGCAGTGGTCGGCGGGCTCGGCGACTGGGTATCCGGCGTCCGCGCGTGGCGCGCATCGCGGGAGCTCGGGCACGGTTGTCCCGCGGTGGCTTGAGCGCGGCGGACACTCGGCGGGCCGCCCGGTCGGCCAACGGGCACCGTGGCGAACGGCAGCGCGACTGGCGGCGCATCGGCCTGCGTCGCAACAACCCAGGACGCTGATCCTGACCTTGCCCGCGGCCGCTCGCGACTAGGCTCACGACCATGCCGCTCACCGGGAGAGAAGCGTGACCGAACCGCAGTTGACCTTGACCGTCCGCCTCACCCCGTCCGCCCTCGACACCCGTCGCGGCGTGGTGCGGTTGCACCGTGAGGTCATCGACGCCCTCGGGCTGCGAGCGTGGGACGCCGTGCGGCTCATCGGCTCCCGGATCAGCGCCGCGCTCGCCGCCCCGGGCGAGGACAGCCAGCCGACGGGTGTCGTGCTCGTCGACGACGTGACGCTGTCCAACCTCGGGCTCACCGAAGGCGCGGAGGTCGTCGTCGCTCCGGCCACCGTGGCCCACGCCCGCACCGTGACCGTCGCCGGTTCGCGCATGGCCACCTCGTCGCTGCAGGCCGACACGCTGCGGTTGGCGCTGATGGGCAAGGTCCTCACCGCCGGGGACGCGGTCTCGCTGCTGCCGCAGGACCTCGCGCCGGAGCCAGGGGTCGACCCGGCCCAAGCCCGCACCACGTTGTCCCGGACCATCGGTGCCACGTGGACGTCCGAGCTGCTGACCATCACCGCCACCGATCCCGACGGACCGGTGTCGGTCGGACCGTCGACGGTGGTGGGCTGGCGGCACGACCCGCCTCGGCCGAACCCGAGCCGGCCGGCGGTGACCACAGCAACGACCACGGCGACACCGACGGCGTCACCGGCCACGCAAGCCACCACGCAGACGGAGTCCGTGCGAGTCCTTGTGCAACAGCCGGAGCCCGAGCTGCCGAAACCCGTCCCGGTCGCCGACCTCGCCGGCGCGCGCTCCGTGGCGCAGACGTTGACCGAGTGGTTCGACCTGGCTTTCCGTCATCCCGAGCTGTTGGAGAAGCTCGGCGCGTCCGGACAGCTCGGCGTGCTGCTGGCCGGCCCGGAGGGCGTCGGCAAGACCACGGTTGTGCATTCGGTGGCGCACGCGGCTGATCTGCCCGTGTCGCTGCTCGCCGGGCCGTCGGTCGCGGTACTCGAACCGAACGCGGCCGTCGCGGCGCTTGAGGCTGCCGTGGAGCGTGCTCGTCAGCAAGGGCCCGGTGTCCTGCTGGTGACCGACGTCGATGCGTTGCTTCCGGCCCACCAACCGCCCCCGGTGGCGACCGTGCTGCTCGACCGCCTGCGCGCGGCCATGACCACGCCGGGCCTGGCGGTGGTCGCCACGACGGCTCACCCCGAGGCGGTGGACCCGCGCCTGCGCACGGTCGGCCTGCTCGATCGCGAGCTCGGGTTGTCCTTGCCCACCAAGGAGGTCCGGACCGAGCTGCTGCGGATCTTGCTCCGCGACGTCCCCCTGGAAGCAGACACCGACCTGGGAGCCATCGCGGAGCAGACGCCGGGTTTCGTGGCTGCGGACCTGCTCGCTCTGCGCCGCGACGCCGCGCTGCGGGCCGCCGTACGTCAGCGCGACGCGGACAACCCGGTCATCTCCCAGCAGGACCTGCTCGACGCGCTGCAGACCGTACGGCCGATCTCGATGTCGGAGTCCGACACGCTGGCCACCGGCGGCCTGACGCTGGACGACGTCGGCGACATGACCGAGGTGAAGCAGGCCCTGACGGAGTCGGTGCTGTGGCCGCTGCGCTACCCCGACTCGTTCGCCCGGCTCGGGGTGTCCGCACCGCGTGGTGTGCTGCTCTACGGCCCACCCGGCGGCGGCAAGACGTACTTGGTCCGCGCGCTGGCGGGCACCGGCGCGCTCAACGTGTTCGCCGTGAAGGGCGCGGAACTGATGGACAAGTGGGTGGGCGAGTCCGAGCGGGCCGTCCGCGAGCTGTTCCGTCGCGCCCGGGATGCCGCGCCGTCACTGGTGTTCCTGGACGAGGTCGACGCGCTGGCGCCGCGTCGCGGGCAGTCGTCGGACTCCGGGGTCTCGGACCGCGTGGTCGCTGCCCTGCTCACCGAGCTGGACGGTGTCGAGCCGATGCGCAACGTCGTGGTCCTCGGCGCGACCAACCGCCCTGAGCTGGTCGACCCCGCGCTGTTGCGGCCAGGACGCCTGGAGCGGTTGATCTACCTGCCGCCACCGGACGCCGAGGCCCGCGCGGCCATCCTGCGCGCCACGGCGAAGAACACCCCACTGGCCGACTCGGTCGACCTGAACGCGCTGGCGGAAGAGCTGGACGGGTACTCGGCGGCCGACTGTGCCGCACTGATCCGGGAGGCTGCACTCACCGCCATGCGGGAATCGTTGGAGGCCACCGAGGTGACGGCCGACCACCTGGCGAAGGCGCGGGAGAACGTCAAGCCTTCGCTGGATCCGGAACAGCTGGCGGCGCTGGCGGCGTATGCACAGTCGCGCTGAGCGCGGAACTAGTCGCTGAGCGCCCCACCCTCGATGACCCCGTGGCCTCGGCTCACACGGAGGAGACTTGCTGTGTCCTCCAGCAGGGATGCCAGTTCTTCTGCGCGGTCAGTGGTCAGCATCCTGCAATCCCGAGCCGCGCTGTCGAGTGCCCACTGCAATTGACGGAGCACCACGGCCAGCTCCATGTCGTCTCTCGTCACAGGGCCTGCACCTGGTGGATGGCGTCCCCTGGCCAGAACCCACATTTGGCGCACGGGTAGTTCGGGTGGCGGTAATCGTAGGCATGCGGAGTGCATGCCCACTCGTTCCGGCTCAGCGACAAGGCCCCGCCCGCTTCTGCCCTGACGGCGCCTGGCCCTCGGCGGGCACTGTCGTCACAGTCGGCAAATCGAGCCCGTTGCGGCAATGGAGAACTCGCCCCCTATGCGTGCAGTCTTACCAAAGCGTTGATGTGTTCGTTCGCATAAAATCGCATTTTCAACGGACGAGAAACGGCCTACCGGGACATCTCAGGACGTCCTGGGACGCGTGACATTTCGGTTGGCGTCCCATCGAGTACCAAAGGGGGCACGGTGCCGAACGAGCGACTGCGTGGGTGTATCTCAGCGGCCGGGCTGACGGTCGCTGAACTAGCCGAACAGGTGGGCGTGGACCGCAAGACGGTCGAACGGTGGATCACCAAGCACCGGCTTCCCTATCGCGATCATCGCTGGAAAACCGCTGCCCTCCTGGGCTGCGACGAAACGTATTTGTGGCCACAACTCAACGAGGACCCGGTGACGCACGAGGCGTCGAACGCGGAACTGGTTCGCCTCTACCCGAGCCGGGGAAGCGTTCCCTACACATTGTGGACCCAGCTAATCGACAACACAGAGGAAGCGCTCGATATCCTCGTGTACTCGGGACAATTTCTCTTCGACAGTCGACCCGATATCCCGGATGTGTTGATCGAGAAAGCCGGAATCGGGGTACGTGTTCGCCTGCTGTTCGGCGACCCGGATTCCACCGCAGTCAGTCTTCGCAGTGCCGAGGAGGGCCTGCCTGCTACCGCCTTGGCGAACCGGATCAACATCGTCCTGAGCTACCTGAACAAGATTCTCGACAGACCGGGTATCGAGGTACGGCTGCACGACACCCCTTTGTACAACTCAATCTACCGCAGTGACACGACGATGCTGGTGAACCCCCACACCTACGGGTCCGGTGCGCCCTTCAATCCGGTGATGCACCTGCAGCAGGTCCCTGGCGGCCGCGTCTTCGACCATTACCTGCAAAGCTTCCAACGTGTGTGGGACGCGGCTGAACCTGTCGAGAGCTTGGGGTGATCCGCTGACGTGACACGCATCGATTACTACTACGACCCGGACGCTCCCAAGGCCAACAGCGTCGTGCCTTCGGTAACGGTGGCCGTTCAAGACCGGCGTGGGCGCATCCTTCTTGTGCACAAAACGGACAACGACCTATGGGCGTTGCCGGGTGGCGGACACGAGATCGGCGAGTCGATCTCGGAAACGGCGGTGCGCGAAGTCAAGGAAGAAACCGGCGTGATCGTGGAGCCCACCGGCATCATCGGGCTCTACACGGACCCGAACCATGTCATGGCGTATGACGACGGGGAGGTCCGACAACAGTTCTCGATCTGTTTCTCGGCTCGCTTGGTAGGCGGAGAGCCTCGCCAGGACGGCACCGAGACAAGCGAAGTACGTTGGGTCGACCCGGTAGACCTCGACCGCCTGACCATTCACCCATCCATGCGCCTGCGCATCCAACACTATCTGGCCGGGCGGTCGAAGCCGTTCATCGGATGACGACGCAGGCGCGTTCGGGTCCGACGTATCGAGCCCTCCAACGGCCCAGCGCCTCGCACCCACGCTCGGTGCACCGGATCTTCGGGTGGATAACGCCGCAGGATTTCAGCGATTCGGTCCTGGTAGCTCATCGTCTCCCCGGAGGGACCCGTGGTGAGGTCCGCGGTGATCAGCGCGTCCATGACCGGACTGTTTTCGAACTCGAACTCGGCAAGTTGCAGCTCGAGATCACGTTCGGCGGCTTCGAAGCGCGCCCCCGAATGGTGCGCGACAAGATTGACGATCCGACTCGGGTATCCCTCGGCACGCAGGTAGCGAGCACCGTCAAGGGGATGGAAGCCGGTGTCGACGAGTTCGGCGGCGTACCCGACATCATGCAGCCAGGCTGCAGAGACCAGGATCGGACCGTCCTGCGCAGACACCACGCGGGTCAGGCTGGTCGCGACCCTGGCCACGGCTTGAACATGTGCCCACCGTCTCCCGAGCGGTCGCACCAAACGCTCAGCCAGCTCCGCTGAGTGCCGAACGAGGTCAGTCATGCTCGCCGCCACGCCCCGACGGTACTCTTCCGGCTTCGTTCAGCCGGCGTCGGCAATTCACACCCCGAAAAGGGCAGATACCGCTACACGACAACAGTCGCGCTGAGCGCTACTTCTTCCCGCCCGCGTAGTCCTTGGTGACGATGACGATCACACCGGGGCTGGACTTGGCGATGCCGTCGAACCGCGGCTCGACCCGCATACCGAACTCGGCGCCGATGGCTTCCGCGGCCGCCTTCTCGCTCGTGCCCGGCCGGTAGTAGACCGTGCTCTGGTAGATGATGCCCTCGGAGTAGTTGCCGACCTGCACCACGTTCCAGCCGCGAGCGCGCAGGTCATCGGCCGCACGGGACGCCAAGCCCTTGATCTTGCTGTTGTTGTAGACGCGGATCGACAGGTACTTGTAGGCATCGCCCTTGCTACCGGCTACCGGCCGCTGCGTGCTGTCGGACGAGCCGCCAGGCTTGTCCGCGCCCGGAGCGCTCGGCTTACCGGACTCGGGCGGACGCGCGGTCGAGGACGACGACTTCGGCGGAGCGGAAACCGACTCCGACTCCTGCGGCGTCTTCGACTGATCGGACTCGTCCGGCTTCTGCCCGGGCCCTTCGTCCCCCGGCGCCGGTGTCTGCGACGTGCCAGGCTGCTCGGGCTGTTGCGCGGCCTGGTCGTCCTCGTCGCCGAGTATCGCGCTCGCTGTCCCGATCACGGCCGCGACTGCGGCCACCCCGAGCAGGGCCAGGCCCCCGGCCCGCAACGGCCGGGCTGGTCCGCGATGTGTCATCACAGCTCGATCCCCAACCTGCGGGCGCTGCGCTTACGCTTGCGCGCGGCCCGTGTCTTGCGCAGCCGCTTGACCAGCATCGGGTCCGCGCGCAGCGCCCGTTCGGTGTCCAGCAGCCGGTTCAGCAGCTGGTAGTAGCGGGTCGACGACATGCCGAACTGCTCACGGATGGCCTTTTCCTTGGCGCCTGCGTACTGCCACCACTGGCGCTCGAACGCCAGGATGCGCTGTTCCAACTCGGACAGCTCCGCGGCAGCCGGACCGCGCGGGTCGCCGAGGACCGGGGCGACCGCGCTTGCGGCCTCCTCCCGCCGGGGCATCGACTCCGCAGCGTCCATCCTCCTCCGATCGACTCACCGGCGTCGCCTGTTCGTCCGCCGGAATCACAAGCCTGTGATTCCGCCACAGCCATTAGATCATGCGTGACCGGCACCCGCCTGGCGCTGCGCCCGGCGCGTCCGGCTTACACTCACCCGCTGTGACCATTCACCCGATCCGCATCGCCGGCGACCCCGTGCTGCACAACCCGACGCGTCCGGTGGAGAAGTTCGACGAGTCGCTGCGCACGCTCGCCGATGACATGTTCGAGACCATGTACGCCGCCGAGGGTGTGGGCCTGGCGGCCAACCAGATCGGCGTCGATCTGCGCATCTTCGTCTACGACTGCCCGGACGAAGAGCTCGGCGAGCGGCGGAAGGGCCTGGTGGTCAACCCCGTGCTGGAGACCTCGGAACGACCGGAAGGCATGCCGGACCCGGACAACGACTGGGAAGGCTGCCTGTCCGTACCCGGTGAGTCGTTCCCGACCGGCCGGGCGACGTGGGCGAAAGTCACCGGTTTCGACCTCGACGGTGAGCCGATCGAGGTCGAGGGCAAGGGTTTCTTCGCCCGCTGCCTGCAGCACGAGACCGATCACCTGGACGGCTACATCTACCTGGACCGGCTGGTCGGCAGGCACGCCCGCGCGGCGAAGAAGATGATCAAGCGCAACGGCTGGGGCGTGCCCGGGCTGAGCTGGGACCCCAGCGACGAGAAACCGAAGCCGTGAGCGCGTAACGGCCACCGCGAAATTCCGACCCGCTCGCTGAGGGCGAACACCGCACAAGCCGGGCATTCTCCCGCCCGGCAACACGTTGTAACGGTGTAATCGGAGTTGGAGGTGGTCGTCATGGCGGACACCCGCAGGCCGGACGAAGACGCCCTGGACGCCTACTCCCGCGTGGTCACCTCCGTGGCGCGTCGGCTCACCCCGCAGGTCGCCAGCGTGCAACTGCTGCGCGGCGGCGGGTCGGCCGTGGTGTTCGACTACGACCACTTGATCACCAACGCGCACGTCGTCGGTGGTGCGCGGCACGGCAAAGCGACGTTCTCCGACGGTGCCGAGGCGCCGTTCGAGGTGGTCGGCTCGGATCCGCTGTCCGATCTGGCCGTCCTCCGCGTGGACGGCGACCTGCCCATGCCCGCCGAACTCGGCGACGCCGATCAGCTGGTGGTCGGCCAGCTGGTCGTCGCGGTGGGCAGCCCTCTCGGGCTGTCCGGATCGGTCACCGCAGGCGTGGTGTCCGCGCTCGGGCGTGCGCTGCCCGCCCGGCACGGCAGGGCCAGCCGGATGATCGAGGACGTCATCCAGACCGACGCCGCGCTCAACCCGGGCAACTCCGGCGGCGCGCTCGCCGACTCGGCCGGCCGTGTCGTCGGGATCAACACCGCGCTGGCGGGCATCGGGGTCGGGCTGGCCGTGCCGATGAACTCGACCACGCGCCGGATCATCGACACGTTGCTGGTCGAGGGTCGTGTGCGGCGCGCGTATCTGGGCATCGTCGGAACTCCGGCGCCCTTGCCGGACGAAGTCGCGGAACGGACCGGGCAGCGGGCCGGCCTGCGGATCGTGGAGACCGTCCCCGGTGGGCCGGCGGACCGCGCGGGACTGCGCGCCGGGGACATCATCCTGACCGTGGCCCGCACCGAGGTCAGCGACGCGCAAGGCATCCAGCGTCAGCTGTTCGCCGAGGTCATCGGTACTCGGCTGGCGGTGACCGTGCTGCGTAACGGAGCCATGGTCGACGTCTTCGCGACGCCGACCGAGCTCAGCCTCGGTTGATCCGGAAGACCGGGAACCCGGGCGCGGCCGCCCGCAAATCCTCGTCGGGCGAGTCGACGGTCAGATCGCCCAGGAACGCCTTGACCTCCCATGCCCAACGTCGCAAGTACTCGCGCAGCATGGGCAGCTTCTCGTCGTCGCCCAGTTCTGTCGCGGTGAACGGCTCGGGCCGGCGGCCGACCCGCAATTCGCCTTCCCCGGCCGCCCGCAAGTTCCTCACCCACTGCGCGTGCCCCCGAGGGGCGATGAGGTACCGCTCGCCGTCCAGCTTCAGCACATTGACCGGGACGCGCCGGATCTGGCCCGTCTTCCGCCCCCGGACGCGCAGTTCGCGGCTGCCGGCGACGCTGATCCCGAGCCGGATCAGCCGCACCACCACCCAGTTGAACACCATGGTCGCCTTGCCCGGCTTGATGTACCGCTGATTCATCGCTCCCCCTCGAGGTCCTGGCGCCCACGGTAGCGGCGACCTTGAACCGGCGCACCGGCCGTGGCATGGTCGGAGCGACAACTACACACCCACGCGGGAGCTCGCGCCGGAAACGTCCACAGCGGGCTGAGAGGGCGGCTGATGTCTTCGCGACTCGGTGCCGCCGACCGCACGAACCTGTCCGGGTAATGCCGGCGTAGGGAGGATTCGCGTGTCAACGCTGAGTGATTCGACGCGGCTCAACGACGTCAAGCCCACCATCACCACCGGCCCGATCCCCGGTTCTCGCAAGCACTACGTGACCACCGAGCGTGGTCTGCGGGTGCCCGTGCGGCGGATCGGACTCACCAACGGTGATCACTTCGACGTCTACGACACGTCAGGTCCGTACACCGACGAGAACGCAGAAATCGACGTGCATCGTGGGCTGCCGAAGCTGCGCCAGCCGTGGATCGACGGCCGCGAGCACAACACCCAGCTCGGCTACGCCAAAGCCGGGATCATCACCGAGGAGATGGAGTTCATCGCCGCGCGCGAACGGGTCAGCCCGGAGTTCGTGCGCGACGAGGTGGCCGCCGGGCGCGCGGTCATCCCGGTCAACCGCAAGCACCCGGAGTCCGAGCCGGCCATCATCGGCAAGAACTTCCTGGTGAAGGTCAACGCCAACATCGGCAACTCGGCGGTGTGGTCCTCGGTGGAGGAGGAGGTCGAGAAGATGGTGTGGGCCACCCGCTGGGGCGCCGACACCGTGATGGACCTGTCCACCGGCAAGCGGATCCACGAGACCCGCGAGTGGATCCTGCGCAACTCGCCGGTGCCGATCGGGACCGTGCCGATCTATCAGGCGCTGGAAAAGGTCAAGGGCGATCCGGCCAAACTCAGCTGGGAGGTCTACCGGGACACCGTCATCGAGCAGTGCGAGCAGGGCGTGGACTACATGACGGTGCACGCGGGCGTGCTGCTGCGGTACGTCCCGCTGACCGCCAACCGGGTCACCGGCATCGTCTCCCGCGGCGGCTCGATCATGGCCGCGTGGTGCCTGGCGCACCACAAGGAGTCGTTCCTGTACACGCACTTCGAGGAGCTGTGCGAGATCCTGCGCGCCTACGACGTGACGTTCTCGCTCGGTGACGGTCTGCGGCCCGGCTCGATCGCCGACGCGAACGACCGCGCGCAGTTCGCCGAGCTGGAAACGCTCGGCGAGCTGACCAAGATCGCCCGTGAGCACGACGTGCAGGTCATGATCGAGGGCCCCGGCCACGTGCCGATGCACAAGATCAAGGTGAACGTGGAGCTGGAGGAGAAGCTCTGCGGCGAGGCGCCGTTCTACACGCTCGGCCCGCTCGCCACGGACGTCGCTCCGGCCTACGACCACATCACGTCGGCCATCGGTGCGGCGCAGATCGGCTGGCACGGCACCGCGATGCTCTGCTACGTCACGCCGAAGGAACACCTCGGCCTGCCGAACAAGGACGACGTGAAGACCGGCGTGATCACCTACAAGATCGCGGCGCACGCGGCGGATCTGGCCAAGGGCCACCCGTACGCGCAGGAGTGGGACGACGAGCTGTCCAAGGCGCGGTTCGAGTTCCGCTGGGAGGACCAGTTCAACCTGTCGCTGGACCCGGAGACGGCGCGCGCGTTCCACGACGAGACGCTGCCCGCCGAGCCGGCCAAGACCGCGCACTTCTGCTCGATGTGCGGGCCGAAGTTCTGCTCGATGCGGATCACCCAGGACATCCGGGAGTACGCCGCGGAGCACGGGCTGGAGACCGTCGAGGCGATCGAAGCGGGCATGGCCGAGAAGGCGCGCGAATTCACCGAGCGCGGCAAGAAGGTCTATGTGCCGTTGGATACCGTGACGGGAAACAGCCCCGCGGAAAGCAGTCAGAGATGAGCACTGGTCGGCCCACGCCGAAAAGGGCCCTCACCATCGCCGGATCCGACTCCGGCGGTGGTGCGGGCCAGCAGGCGGATCTGCGCACGTTCTTCGCCAACGGCGTGCACGGCATGTCCGCCATCACCGCCGTGACGGTGCAGAACTCGGTCGGAGTGAGCGGGGTCGTGGAGATCCCGCCGGACAAGGTCGCCGCGCAGATCCACGCGGTGGCCTCCGACATCGGGGTGGACGCGGCCAAGACCGGCATGCTGGCCAGCGCGGACATCATCACCGCGATCGCCAAGGCGGTCGACGAGGTCGGCATCGGGCGCGACGGCAGCACACCGTTGGTCGTCGACCCGGTGGCGGCCTCGATGCACGGGGATCCGTTGCTGCGGGAAGAGGCCATGGAGGCGATTCGCAGCCTCATGTTCCCGCGAGCCACGCTGGTGACGCCGAACCTGGACGAGGTCCGGCTGCTGGTGGGCATCGACGTGCGCACGCACGACCAGCAGCGCGAAGCGGCGAAGGTGCTGCACGAGCTCGGGCCGCAGTGGGTGCTGGTCAAGGGCGGCCACATGCGCGACGACCCGGAGTGCACCGATCTGCTCTACGACGGCAACACGTTCACCGAGCTGACCGGCCCGCGCTACGACACCACGAACACGCACGGCGGCGGCGACACGTTAGCGGCGTCGATCACGTCCGCGCTGGCCAAGGGCGCGTCGGTGCCGGAGGCGGTGCGGCACGGCAAATGGTTCATCGGGCGCAGCGTGCAGGCGTCGTATCCGCTGGGCTCCGGAACCGGCCCGGTGTCGCCGCTGTGGGTGCTGGACGACTGAGCGCACCGAGCGCGGGCTCCCGCGGCGACGGGTTGTCGACCGCGGGGGCCCGCCGAGCATCCGTCGCGGTACGAGCGACGCGTCACAAATCAGCCGTACCGATGATCATGCGACCGGACGGCCGTTACGATGCGCTCGGTCGAGGTAGCCGATGACGTAGGGATGCCACGGGTGACGCCACGCGAACGAATCACCGCGCTGGTGGAGCACCCGTACTTCCAGCGATTCATCATCGCGGTGATCGTGCTCAACGCGGTGTTGCTCGGCGTGCAGACCTCGGCTCCGCTGGCGGAGCATTACCACAGCTTGATCGACGCGTTGGACGTCGCGGCGCTGGCGGTCTTCGTGGTCGAGCTGGCCATGAAGCTCTACGCGTACCGGACGGCGTTCTTCCGTGACCCGTGGAACGTGTTCGACTTCGTGATCGTGGCGGTCGCGCTGATCCCCGCCACCGGGCCGTTCGCCGTGCTGCGTGCGCTGCGCATTTTGCGGGTGCTGCGGTTGATCTCCGCGGTCGGCTCGATGCGCCGCGTGGTCGGCGCGCTGCTCGGCGCCATCCCCGGCATGTTGTCCATCGTGGCGTTGGCCGCGCTGGTCATCTTCGTCGCGGGCGTGATGGGCACGACGCTGTTCGCCGATGCGTCCCCGCACTACTTCGGTGATCTCGGACGGTCGCTGTTCTCGCTGTTCCAGGTCATGACCGGGGAGTCGTGGCCGGACATCGCCGAGGAAGTCATGGCGGAACAGCCGGTCGCCTGGGTTTTCTTCGTCATCTACATCCTGATCTCCAGTTTCGCCGTGCTGAACCTGTTCATCGCGGTGGTGGTCAGCGAGATGGAGGAGCAGCTGCGCGAGGACATGCGCGCCGAGGAGCAGCAACAAGCCGACGAGCTGGCCGCGGCCCATGAACGGGTCCTCGCCGAACTGGCCGCCATCCGCGCCGACCTCGCGGCCCTGCGCAACCGTGCGACCGGTTGAGCCGTCCGAATCATCGTCTGCTTTCCAGCGACGAGAAGTGCACCCAGGAGGATGCCGATGCAGTGGCGTGACCGCCTGGCCGCCGTGGTGGAGAACCGGCGGTTCCAGCAGTTCATCATCGCGGTCATCGTGTTCAACGCGATCACGCTGGCGATGGAGACGTCGCAGTCGATCATGGCGAGCAACGGCGACCTGCTGCATGTGCTGGACAAGATCATGCTGGCGGTGTTCGTCGCCG
Source organism: Thermocrispum municipale DSM 44069 (assembly GCF_000427825.1). GTDB lineage: Bacteria > Actinomycetota > Actinomycetes > Mycobacteriales > Pseudonocardiaceae > Thermocrispum > Thermocrispum municipale. Next base: position 155,701 of record NZ_ATYT01000004.1, read on the forward strand.
AGCTGGTCATGAAACTGACGGCCTACGGCCCCAAGTTCTTCTCCGACGGCTGGAACGCCTTCGACTTCGTGGTGGTGGCGATCGCGCTGATTCCGGCCAGCGGGCCGTTCGCCGTGCTGCGTGCGCTGCGCGTGCTGCGGGTGTTGCGGCTGATCTCGGCCGTGCCCGCCATGCGCAAGGTCGTCAACGGCCTGCTGTCGGCGATCCCCGGCATGGCGTCCATCGTCGCGCTGCTCGGGCTGGTGCTGTTCGTCTCCGGGGTGATGGCCACCAACCTGTTCCGGGACGTGGCGCCGGAGTACTTCGGTGACATCGGCACGTCGCTGTTCGCGCTGTTCCAGATCATGACCGGGGAATCGTGGCCGGACATCGCCGAGGCCGTGATGGCCGAGATGCCGCTGGCCTGGATCTTCTTCGTCATCTACATCCTGATCTCGACGTTCGCGGTGCTGAACCTGTTCATCGCGGTGGTGGTCAACGCGATGGAGGAACAGCTGCGCGAGGAGATCCAGGAAGAGGGCGAGCAGCACCATCAGGAGCTGACCGACTCGAACGCGACGATCCTGGCCGAGCTCCAGGCGTTGCGGGCCGAAGTGGCTGCGCTGCGTGCCGGGCTCGACGGGCAGAAGGTCTCCACCGACTAGCTCGCCACCGGCGGGCAGGGCTACGTCCCCGCTGTCTGCGCACCGAGGGGCGGGACTCCGGCCGAGGCGGCCGGCGGTCTTCCCCGGGCGGCTGCCGTCGCGGGCAGACGAGGCGGGCGGCTCACGCGCCGCGGCGGACGGGCAAGCCAGGCGACCCGCACCGACCTGCTCACCGTGGCGGGCTGGACGCGTGCGCCCAGAACCGTTTCGGCACCCGCCCGGACAGGCGTGCGTAGCGTCCGGCGATCACACCGTGCTTCATCGCCGTCGCCATGCCGACCGGGTCCTCGGCGCGCGTCACCGCGGTGGACAGCAGCACGCCGTCGCACCCCAGCTCCATGGCCAGCGCCGCGTCCGATGCGGTGCCGATGCCCGCGTCCAGGATGATCGGCACCGAGGCCCGCGCCACGATCAGCTCGATGTTGTGCGGGTTGCGGATCCCCAGGCCGGTCCCGATCGGCGCGCCGAGCGGCATCACCGCGGCGCATCCGGCCTCCTCCAGCTGCAGCGCCAGCACCGGGTCGTCGTTGGTGTAGACGAGAACGGTGAAGCCGTCCGCGACCAGCCGCTCCGCCGCCTCCAGCGTCTCGACCGGGTCGGGCAGCAGCGTGCGGTCGTCGGCGTGCACCTCGAGCTTGACCCAGTTCGTCTCGAGCGCTTCGCGGGCCAGCTGCGCGGTGAGCACGGCGTCGGCGGCGCTGCGACAACCGGCCGTGTTGGGCAGCAGGCGGATGCCGAGGCGCCGGATCAGCTCGAGTACGCCCGACCCGCCCTCGGCGTCCGTGCGGCGCATCGCCACCGTGGTCAGCTGCGTGCCGGAGGCGACCAACGTCCGCTCCAGCACGCTGAGGCTGCTCGCCCCACCGGTCCCGATGATCAGCCGCGAGTCGAACTTCTGGTCGCCGATGACCAGCGGGTCTTGCGGCGTCTGTGCCACCGTCAGCCTCCTTGCACGGCGCTGAGGATCTCCACCTGCGCGCCATCCGACAACGTCGTGTCCGCCCAGTTGCTGCGGGACACGACATGACCGTTCATCGCCACCGCGACACCGGGGCGCGCGGCACCGAGTTCCTCCAGCAGCGCCGCGACCGTCGTCTCCGGAGCGACCTCGCGAGTCTCGCCGTTGACCTCGACCTCGATCACACCGATGCCTCCTTCTCGACCCGGGCCGGGTCGGCCGCGCGCGCGGCACCCGGCAGTTCGCCGCCGTCCAGCAACGCGACGACGGCCCGCGCCGTGACCGGCGCGTGCAACAGGCCGTTGCGGTAATGCCCGGTCGCGACGATCACTCCGTCGGACAGTCTGCCGATCAACGGAAGGTTGTCCGTACTCGCCGACCGCAGTCCGGCAGCCGTCTCGGCCAATTCGTACTCGGCCACGCTGGGGTAGACCCGCTCGGCCGCGTCCAGCAGCTCGCGCACACCGCCCGCGGCCACCGTCTCGTCGAATCCTGCTTCGTACTGGGTGGCTCCGACGACGACTTCGCCGTCCGAGCGCGGAACGAGGTACAGCGGCCGGTTCTCCACCACGGCGCGGACCGTCATCGGTGGCGGCGGCAGGCTGGTCCGGCGGGCCCGTAGCCGCAGGATCTCGCCCTTGAGCGGACGCACCAGCCCGCGTAGCTCGTCGTGCAGCGCGCCGGTCCGTGCGCCGGCGGCCAGCACCACTTCGTCGCAGTCGAACTCGCCGGACTCGGTGCGCACCGTGCCAGGTCCGACCGCCTCGACCCACTCGCGCCGGTAGTCGACACCACGGCGTTCGCCCGCCAGCAGCAAAGCCTTCAGCAACCGCCGGTTGTCGACGGCCAGGTCACCGGGAACCACCAGCCCGGCGCGCAGCCTGCTCGTCAGCCCAGGGACGCGTTTTCGCAGCTCATGACCGTGCACCAGCTCGGCGCCCCGGCCGACCCGGCGCAGGTAGTCCGCGAGCACTTCCAGCTGCGCGGCATCGCCCGGATCCCACGCGGCGATGATCGTGCCCGCGGTGTTCATCACCGGGTCGGCGCCGTCGGTGGTCAGCTCGTCGGCGAACTGCGGCCATTGCGCCAGCGACTCCTCGCCCAGCTCGAGCACGGCTTCTTCGCCCGGCCACGCCTCGGCCACCGGCGCGAGCATGCCACCGGCCACCCAGGAGGCTCCCGCGGCGGGTTCGGGATCGAACAGCGTCACCGCATGACCGGCCACGGCGGCCCGCCAGGCGACGGCAAGCCCGATGACGCCGCCGCCCACGACGGCTACCCGGGCTTGCTTGCGGCTCTCGGTCGTCATGATCACGCTCCCTGCGCCGGCATGACCCGGATCAGGTTCCACGGTCGGAGCTGCCGCTCCCTCTCAGCCCGCTGCTCGGGCTCCCGTGCGGACGCCTCAACCGTAGCGTGATCAGCCGCGACAGTGCCAACCTCACGACCGTGGCGCTGCCCACCCCGGCCGGGTGGGTACCGTGACGACGTGCCTGGATTGAACGGCGATCAGATCCGCGCTCGGCTGGCCGACGCGCGGCTGTACTTGTGCACCGACGCCCGGCGGTCGCGCGGCGACCTGGCCGAGTTCGCCGACGCCGCGCTGGCCGGCGGGGTGGACCTCATCCAGCTCCGCGACAAGGCGGGCGGGGTGCCGCTCGAGGCCCGCGAGGAGCTGGCGGCGCTCGAGGTGCTGGCCGAAGCGTGCGAGCGGCACGGCGCGCTTCTTGCGGTCAACGACCGAGCGGACGTCGCGCTGGCGGCGGAGGCCGACGTTCTGCACCTGGGGCAGGACGACCTTCCGGTCGAGATCGCCCGCCGAGTGGTCGGCGACGAGATGGTCGTCGGCTTGTCGTCGCACTCGATCGAGCAGGCCCTGGCCGCGGCCGAGACGAACGGGGTGGATTACTTCTGCACCGGGCCGTGCTGGCCGACCCCGACCAAGCCGGGACGACCGGCGCCCGGGCTCGACCTGGTCCGCGCGGTGGCGGCGGCCGGCCCGCAGCGCCCGTGGTTCGCCATCGGCGGCATCGATCAGCAGCGGCTGCCCGAGGTACTGGACGCGGGCGCCCGACGGATCGTCGTGGTGCGCGCGATCACCGAAGCCGAGGACCCCAGGGCAGCCGCCGAGGCGCTCAGCACCGCCTTGCGGGCGCGCTGAGCGTTACTCCGCCGGCTGCTGGCCCGGGCGCTCGTTCTGCCCAGGCAGCTGCGGCAGCTGCTCGTCCGGCTGCTCCTGCTGCGGAGTCGACGGTTGCGTCGGTGTCGTGCTGGCCGGCGGCTGTTCCGTCGTCGGCGGCTGCTGCGGTTCCTCGGAGTCCTGCGGGACCTCGGGCGCGTCCTGCTCCTGCTCGTCCTGAGAGCTCTCGTCCGAATCCGCGGGCGTGGACGGCGTGCTGGACTTGCCGTCGTCCGGCGCCGTGGGCTGGTCCTTCTGCTGCTGCTCGTTGCCGGACTCGTCGACGCCGAGCACGTTGGTGATCGTGCGGCCCTTCTCGCCGGAGATGGCGTTGCCGGTGAGCAGCTCGATGCCGGTGATGACCGCCATGCCGAGCAAGAAGGCCGCGACCGTCCCGCCGAGCACGACTCCCCAGCGGATGCGGCGCCGGGGCTTGTCCTGGTCCTCGGCCGGGGCGACTTCCTCGCCGCGCGGCCGTGGGATGAACACGGTCGGCGCGTCCGGGTCGACGGGGCCGTCCGCGTTGTTCGGCGCAGGAAGCCATTGCGTCGCCTCGGGGTCTGCGTGCATGAGGCGCGTGCCGTTCTGCGCCGGCAACTTCTGCGTGCCACCAGGACCCTGCTGAGCAGGCATGGTGCGCGTCGCGTCCTGCCCGGGCATCACCCGCGTGGCGTCCGAGCCCCGCGCGTACGCCCGCAGCGCCACCTTGGCCAGCGCGGCTTCCTTCGTCCGCTTGGCCGCCTGCTTGGTGCGTTCCAGCGAACGCAAGTAGAGCTCGCTGCCGACGGTGGTGCCCAGGCTGAGCAAACCTGCGCCGATCACGGTGCCGTACACCCCGAGCTGCGCGCCGACGAACGCAGCCGTGATCGCGGCCAACGCACCCGCCACGACCTGAGCAGGCCGGAGTCCGTTTCTTTCTTCCTTCACTTACGCCAACTTCCCCACACGTATTGCAGCTGAACCCTCCACCCGGCCAACGCGTGCGCGCCGGGAATCGTTGCCGGACGTAACGGACAACACGTGCAACCGTCCACAGTGGACTGAAATCGGTCACAGCCGGACGTCGGACGGTCGCTCGCGGCTACCGCCGGACGCGCGACGGCACGCCCCGCCCCGCTCCCCCAGGTGACCAATCGCTCCTTACCCGCCGCGCGCATCTCGGGCAATCTGGACACATGCGCTTGATCACCATTGACGACGTCCGCGCCGCATCCGACCGGATCGGCGGTCACGCCCTCCGCACTCCGCTGCTCCGCCAGACCTGGGACGAGCGCGAGCTGTGGCTGAAACCGGAGAACCTGCAACCGATCGGTGCATTCAAGGTGCGCGGCGCCGTCAACGCGCTGGCCGCGCTGGACGAAGAGGTGCGGGCGCGCGGGGTGGTCAGTTACTCCAGCGGAAATCACGCCCAAGCCGTGGCATATGCGGCCCAGCAGTTCGGGGTGCCCGCGACCATCGTCGTGCAGGACGGCGCCCCGCAGGTGAAGATCTCGGCCACCAAGGCGTTCGGCGCCGAGGTGGTCGAGGCCCCGATGACCGAGCGCCGCGCGGTTGCCCGCCGACTTGCCGAGCGGCTCGGGCGCGTCGTCATCCCTCCGTTCGACCACCCGGACGTCATCGCCGGCCAGGGCACGATCGGGCTGGAGATCGCCGAGGATCTGCCCGCGGTCAGCACGGTCCTGGTGCCAATCTCCGGGGGCGGCCTGGCCTCCGGGGTCGGCACGGCGATCACCGCGTTGTGCCCCGACGCCCGGGTGATCGGTGTCGAACCGGAGCTGGCCGCGGACACCGCCGAGTCGCTGCGCGCCGGGCGTCTGGTGCGGTGGGACGCGGCCGACCGGGCGCGCACGATCGCCGACGGCTTGCGGACCGAGCCGTCCGAGCTGACCTTCGCGCACCTGCGCGCGACGGTGGAAGGCGTCGTCACGGTGACCGAGGACGAGATCCGTCAGGCCATGCGCGTGCTGGCCACCCGGGCCAGATTGGTCGCCGAGCCCTCCGGCGCGGTCAGCGTGGCGGCGTGGCTGTTCCACCAGCACGAGCTGCCCGCCGGCCCGACGGTGGCGGTCGTCACCGGGGGGAACGTCGATCCGACTCTGCTGGCCGAGGTGCTGCAAGCTCGGTAGCGGGGTGGCGGAAGCCGGGGTGCTCGCGCGGCAGCGCCTTGTGCAGCACCCAACCGCTGACCGCGATCACCGCGGCGACCAGCGGCCAGCTCAGCACCGTGCGGGCCACGCCGAGCGCCACCACTTGTCCGCCCCACCACAGCACGCCGAACACGGCCACGCGCAGCACGTACTGTCCGAACCAGACCCAGCTGGCCAACGAGTAGGCGCGCAGCAACGCGGGGTCACGACGCCAGCGCGTCTTCTGCCCCAGCACGACGCCGACGATCACGCCCAGCAGCGGCCACCGGATCAGGATGCTCGCCGCCCACGCCAACGCACTGCCGACGTTGGCCAGCACCTGCAGCAGGAAGAAGTCTTGAGCGCGGCCGGTGTACAGCGCCACCAGAGCGGCGGCCACGACGGCGGCCAGGCTGATCACGACGGCGGCGACACGTTGACCCCGCAACAGCCGGACGACTCCGACCACGACGGCGACCGTGATGGCAACCGCAGCACCCCATCCGATCGACCGTCCGGAGACCAACCAGCCGAGCACGAACGCGACGGGAGGCAGGCTGGCGTCGAGCGCTCCGCGGCGACCGCCGAGCACCGTGGCCAACGACTCGGGACGGACACTCACGCATCCAGCCTGCCGCAAAATCAGAAGGAAGGTAAGCCTAACTTTCCTTGGCCACCGTGAGCCGACCGGGTGTGATCAACTCAGCACGTCCACGTGCGACGCTGTTTGCCCACGTCAGAAAGGGGGCTTGGGTGCGCAGGCTACTATGAGTACGTCTGTACGGATTACCGGTAGTGGCGAAAGTCGCTTCAAATCCGGCATTCTCGACATCATCGGCGCACGCCCGAAAAGGGGCCACGAGGCGTGCTGCCTGCCGGGATGTCGTCGCGCAGTGACCCGCCGGGAAGGAGAAGGGAGACTCTGCATGCATCGGTTCACCAGCTTCATGGCCTTGGGCGACAGCTTCACCGAGGGTATGAACGACGAACTGCCTGACGGCACGTTCCGCGGCTGGGCCGACCGCCTCGCAGAGATGCTCGCCAAGGACAACCCCGGCTTCTCGTACGCCAATCTCGCCATTCGCGGCAAGACACTGCGCCAGATCATCGACGAGCAGCTCCCGGTCGCACTGGAGGCACGGCCGGACCTGGTCACCGTCTGCGCGGGCGGCAACGACGTCATCGCCCCCGGCTCCAACGTCGACCACATCGCGGAGATGTTCGACGGCATGATCCGGCAGCTGGTCGAAGCGGGAATCGACGTGCTGATCTTCACCGGACCCGACGTACGCGAGGTCTCGGTGGTGAACCGGCTGCGCGGCAAAGTGGCCCTGTACAACGCGCACCTGCACGCCATCGCGCAGAAGTACCGCACGCTGGTGGTGGACCTGTGGGCGATGGAGCCGCTGCGTGACCCGCGCGCGTTCAGCGAGGACAGGCTGCACTTCAGCCCGGAGGCGCACCGCCGGATCGCGCTGCGTGTCGCGGAGGAACTCGGCCTGCCGGTCGAGCAGGACTGGCGCGAGCCGTGGCCGAAGCCCGCCCGTCGCCGGGACTGGCTGCGCGCCCGCCGTGACGACCTGGTGTGGACGCGCACGTACTTCTGGCCGTGGATCAAGCGGCAGATTCGCGGCATCTCCACCGGCGACGGCCTGCAGCCGAAGCGGCCGAAGCTGATGCCGTTGACGCCCCCGGCGCAGCCGGCCGGCGACGGCGAGATGGTCAACGCGCACTAGCCCACCGGCGTCCGCTGAGCTGGTCGAATCCCCTCAAGAATCCCCTGTTCCCAGCGGCATTCCATTACTCTGGTTCTGCCCGGAACCAGGGTGACGCGCGCGTCGTCTCATGAGACGTCGCGAGCAGGCGAGGGATCCGAAGGGAACAGGGGAGATCCGCACATGGGCAACGGCAAGGGCTACGAGGTCGACCCGGACAAGATGCGTGAGGCGATCAAGCTCGCCGAGTCGATGCTCGAGGAACTCGAGGAGCGCGCGTACGAAGTTCCTGACCTGGTCGGCATGCCTGCGCCGTCCACGCAGGAGGACAAGGTCACCAACGAGTACCACAACGGACAGAAGGTCGGCGCGCGCACGTCGGCCGTCGCCACCGCGCAGGCGTATCACGAGGCGTTCCAGGGCCAGATGCAGTACCTGAGCCAGCTGATCCCCAACCTGCAGAGCGCATTGAGCAGCTACGAGCAGTCCGAGGAATCCATCGGCGAGTCGATGCGCAGCAAGCAGAACCAGGTGCAGTAAGCGCCATCGCCAGATCACTGATCGTCCATCTCCGCAGAGGGGGCTTCGATGTCCAACCCGGTACCTGGCTGGGTCGGTGTGCTGTCGCCCGGCGCTTGGATCGCTGGAGCAATCTTCGGCAGTGACGACCTGAGTCAGGTTCACAAGGCATTGCCGATCTACTTGGCTATCCAGGACGGCAGTCCGCGGCCGCTGTTCGAGGCGTCGCAGCTGGCCGCCGAGCACTCCAGGAAGCAGGACACCTTCGCCGACAACGCCGACAAGCTGCGCAAGCTGCTCAACGACGCGTGGAAGGGCGAGTCGGCCGAGAAGGCCGAGAAGAAGATCAAGAAGCTGTCGGAGAGCGCGCGGGAGACCAGCAAGTCGCTGGACAAGAACTCCAAGAGCTACGACTCCCAGGGCCGGGCCTTCGACGACATCAAGCACAAGATGAAGCCGATGGACAATCCGCCCCCGGAGGGGTCGGGTTTCCTGGACCGGCTGGCGCCGTGGGACACCGACGCGGAGAAGGCGGTGCAGCGCAACCAGGAGGCGGCGCAGCACAATCTGGACCTGTACGACAAGTACTCGCAGACGTCAAAGTCCAACGCGGAGAGCCTGACCGAGAAGTACGGCCACGCGGGCAACCCCGGCAGCCAGACGACGACGCCGCCGGACGACCGGGAGAAGACGCCGAACGAGAAGGAGCGCCCGTACACCCCACCGGGCACGAATGACCGGCAGGCGCAGGAAGAAGCCCGCAGGCGCCAGGAGGAAGCGCAGCGGCGCGCCGAGGAACAGCGCCGCCAGATGGAGGCCGAGCGCCGCCGCCAGGAGGAAGAAGCCCGCAGGCGCCAGGAGGAGGCGCAGCGGCGCGCCGAGGAGCAGCGCCGCCAGATGGAGGCCGAGCGCCGCCGCCAGGAGGAAGAAGCCCGCAGGCGTCAGCAGGAGGCGCAGCGGCGCGCCGAGGAACAGCGCCGCCAGATGGAGGAGGAGGAGGCGCGCAGGCGCCAGCAGGAGGCCGCGGAACGCGCGCGCCGGGCCCGCGAGGAGCTGGCCGGGAGTTCGTTCACCCCGTCCAGTCCGAAGCTCGGTAGCACCTCGGCGTCGAGCTTCTCCCCGTCCGACTTCGCCGGTTCGGGCACCGGCGCGGGCGGCTTGGGTGCCGGCGCCTTCGGTAGCGGCTCGGGCAGCGGCTCGGCCGCCGACGGTGGCCGGGCAAGCGGCGCTTTCGCCGGTGGCGGAGCTCCTGGCGGCGCAGGTGGCGCTGCCGCCGCCGCGCGCGGAGCCGGCATGGGTGGCATGCGCGGTGGCATGGGTATGGGCGGCATGATGGGCGGCGCCGGAGCCGCCGGCGGCAAAGGCGACGACAAGGAGCACAAGCGCAAGTTCCAGGCGACCGAGGATCCGAACAAGCTGTTCGGTTCCGACGAGAAGTCCGTCCCTCCGGTGATCGGTGAGAAATGAGCATCATCAGTGACACGGTCGAACTGCCCCTGATCGGGCTCGACTGGCTGTGGAAGTCCGTCGCGCCCGGTCCGGCGCATCCCGCGCTCGGCATCGGTGACATGTGGGTCGCCGAGGACGACCGGCCCCGGGTCGCCCAGGCCATCAACGAGGTACTCGGCCAGCAAGGCCTCGGTTCGCTGGACGAGCCGGCGCCGGAGTTGGTCGAGACGCTGCGCCTGCTGGCCACCGCGAGCGAGGAGTACTACGCCTGGGTCAACGGCGTCACGTCCAACTTCACCGGCGCCGTCTTGGTCGCCGGTAACGGCACGGAAGCCGTGCGCATGGCCAGGGACCAGCAGGCGATCGGGTTCGCGCCTGCCCCCACGGAGGATCTGGCCGGGCTGCTGGTGGATGCCTTCAAGCCGACCGACCCGGCGGACATTCCGAAGCTGAGCGTGCCGAAGAAGGACTTCTCGGTGGAGGCCCCGGCGCAGGATGCCGACGACGACGAAGAGTTCACCTTCACCTACGAAGAGGACCGGGACGAGGTCGACCCCGCCACCAGGCTGCGCAACCTGATGCAGGCCAAGCGCGAGGCGATCTACCAGATCTACACCGCCAAGCGTTCCGGCGGCACGAGCCGCAAGCGGGTGGGCCCGTACGCCGTGGTGGACATCATCGACGAGGGCCGCGTGGTCACGTTCGTGGACGAGTCCGGGGCTGAGCCGATGATCCAGTGCCTGCCTGCCGGGCGGGACGACCTGGTCAAGGTGCTCACCGAGGCGCACGCCGCGCTGGGCTGAGCCCGTTGGACGAGAAAGGCCGCCGCGTCCGGTTGTCCGGATGCGGCGGCCTTTGTGGTTCGAGGACGGTAGCTCTTCCGAGCGTTGCCTCGCGGCCGACGCCGAGCTCGCGGGTGAGCCCTGCTGACGTGGCGCAAGCTCAGTTCGGGACGGTGTGGCCCGCAGCTGGCGTAGAGCTCACCGGAGAGCCACGGTGACGTGGCGAAAAACCGCAGAAATGGCGGGAGCGGCCGGCACGCCCCCACACGTGCCGACCGCTCCCGTCCGGCCGTCTGCGCCCCCTTCACCGCGCGATGGCCGACCGCTCCCCAAGCCGGTCACCGCGCGCCTCGGCGGTCCCGCCGCGTGTGCTGGCACCCGCCGGTCGTTCCCCCTCCGATGGCCGGGCGGTTCCGCCGCGCACGACGTCCGTACATCCATTAAGAGTCGCTGGAGGGCGAAAAGGTTCCCTCGCCGAGCGAACTTTTTTGCCTTCCTGCTCAGTCCTCTTCGACGATGAGCGGGTAGACGCCGTTCTCGTCGTGCACCTCGCGGCCGGTCACCGGCGGGTTGAACACGCACACCGTGCGCATCTCGGTCTTCGGCCGCAGCTCGTGCTTGTCGTGGTCGTTGAGCAGGTACAGCGATCCCGGCCGCAGCTGGTGGGTCTCGCCCGTGCCCAGGTCGGTGATCTCACCTTCACCGGAGACGATGAACACCGCCTCGATGTGGTTGGCGTACCAGAATTTGTTCACCGTGCCCGCTTTCAGCACGGTCTCGTGCACCGAGAAGCCCACTTTGTCCTTGGCCAGCACGATGCGCTTGCTGCGCCAGTTTTCCGTCTCCACATCGGCTTCGGTGCCGGTGATGTCGTCGAGGTGGCGGACGATCAAGTTCGTTCTCCTTCTGCTCGTCGGGTCAGCCGAGTACCGCGTCCACCGAGGCACGCAGGATCTCCAGGCCCTGATCGACCTCGGCATCGGACACGGTCAGCGGTGGCAGCAACTTGACGACCTCGCCCTCCGGACCGGAGGTCTCCATCAGCATGCCGCGCTGGAACGCTTCCCGGCACACCTTGCTCGCCAAGTCACCGCCTTGGTCACCTTCCCCCATTTCGATGCCGCGGGCCAGGCCTTTGCCCTTGGCGACCAGGCCCGCCTGGGGGTAGGCCTCGGCGATCTCGGTGAGCGCGGTACCGATCCGCTCACCCTTGGCCTTGGTGGACTTCTCCAGCTCGTCGGTCCGCCAGAACAGGTTCAGCGCCTCGGCGGCGGTGACGAAAGCCGGGCTGATGCCGCGGAACGTACCGTTGTGCTCGCCGGGTTCCCACACGTCGAGCTCGGGCCGGATCAACGTGAGCGCCATCGGGATGCCGTAGCCGCTGATCGACTTGGACAGGCAGACGATGTCCGGCTTGATGCCTGCTTCCTCGAAGCTGAAGAACGGCCCGGTGCGGCCGCAGCCCATCTGCACGTCGTCGACGATCAGCAGGATCTCGTGCCGTTGGCACAGCTCGGACAGCGCCCGCAGCCACTCGGCTCGCGCCGGGTTGATGCCGCCCTCGCCCTGCAGCGTCTCCACGATCACCGCGGCAGGCTCGTTCAACCCGCTGCCGGAGTCCTCCAGCAGCTTCTCCAGGTAGAAGAAGTCCGGGAACTCGCCGTCGAAGTAGTTGTCGTAGGGCATCGGTGTGGCGTGCACCAGCGGGACACCCGCGCCGCCGCGCTTCATCGAGTTACCGGTCACCGACAGCGCGCCGAGCGTCATGCCGTGGAACGCGTTGGTGAAGTTGATGACCGACTCCCTGCCGGTCACCTTGCGGGCCAGCTTCAGCGCCGCCTCGACGGCGTTCGCGCCGCCGGGCCCCGGGAAGATCACCTTGTACTGCATGTCGCGGGGCTGCAGCACGATCTCGTTGAACGCCTCCAGGAAGCGCCGCTTCGCCGACGTGTACATGTCCAGCGAGTGCGTGACCCCGTCGTCGGAGATGTACTCGATCAGCGCACGCTTGAGGTCCGGGTGGTTGTGCCCGTAGTTGAGCGCGCCCGCGCCCGCGAAGAAGTCCAGGTAGGGCTTGCCGTCTTCGCTGTAGAGCCAAGTGCCCTTGGCCTTGTCGAACACCACAGGCCATCCGCGGCTGTAGCTGCGTACCTGCGATTCAAGTTCCTCGAAAATACTCACCTTCGCTCCGTTCGCGACTCGGGTTCGTCATGTGTGAATAGCCGGAATCAGCGCCGGATACGCAGCGGTCCGATCCGGTACAGGTCCTCGGGCTCGTGCTCGTCCGGGAAATCGTCCGCGGAGAACAGCGGGCTGCGCTCCATCTCGGCGCCCCAGCGCTTGGCGAACGCGGCGAACAGGGCGATGGACGCCTCGTTGTCCGGAGTGATGGTGGTCTCCAGATAGCGAACACCGTCCCGCACCAACGGCGTGTACATCCGGTCGAGCAATTTGCCGGCAACCCCACGCCCGCGGGCACGTGCGTCGACCGCGACCTGCCAGACGACCGCGGTGTCCGGTGCACGCTGCTTGCGGTATCCAATGACGAATCCGACCGGCTCCCCGTCCAGCCGCGCGATCACGGACGTGTCGGCGAAATCAACCGCCCACAACAGGTAGGCGTAGGAGGAGTTGAGGTCGAGCTTGCCGGAATCGCGGGCCATCCGCCACAGCGCCGCCCCGTCGGACTTCCGGAGATTGTCGATGACCAACTCGCCGGCGGCGGATGTTCCACCGTCGGCGGGTGCGTTGCTATTCCCCGACATAAGGACTCTCAACGTAACAGAACTCGGCGGTGAGTCCAGGACTACTGAGCGTGATGACCAGTCTCACCTGGGCCGATGATGTGCAGGTAATTCCCCGAATGTGACCCGTCCAACCTTTTTCCCGGTTACCGAGGGGCACGACTGGTGTCCGCGGCGGCGTTGGCTCGCTCGATCCGGCGCTGCAGCAGCGCGACGACTTCGGCCGGACGATCGACGGGCAGGACCCACTCGTGACCATCCACCCGCAAACCGACCGCCGGGCCGGAGATCGTCTCGACATCGACCTTGAGTGCTTTCGGCAGGGTGGCGGGCGCCTCGCCGTTCGTCGTGGCGTCCCACACCCAGGTCACCTTGGTCAACGGGTACTTGGTGCCGCCGCTGTGGTGGTCGATGTCGAAGAAGTCGAGCACCGGTATCGATTGCCTGCGGACCTCGATCACCTTCGTGCCGACCACCAGCATGGTGCGCCGCAGACCGCGCAGCGGAATGGGCCAGTGATAGGAACTGTCCGCCATCGCCGCCGACACGGGCAAAGTCAGCATGCGCGCGGCCCGGGCCGCCAGCGCGAAAGAGGCAACCAGGATGAGCGGCATCGCCAGCAAACCGGCACCAACGATCAGCCAGCGCCAAGGGTTCTCCTCACCCAGGGCGACGAAGAAGACCATGGGGAAAGCCAGGCCCAGCGCAGTCCACACGTTCACGTAGATCGCGTACATCGCCCAGTCCCCGGGGCGTCGCCCGCCGAACAGCCACGTCAAGGCCCCGGGCACGGCGAAAACTGCACTGAAGCAGGCGCCCTTGACCGCGAGCGCCGGATCTTCCTTCAGCGCAGCATTGATCGCCAGGTAGTACGCACCGGCCGCCAGCGGCACGCCGACCAAGGCGAACCCGACCATGGCGTGCGCAAAGACCTGCCGTCGTGCCCCCGGAGCACTCACGTGACGGTCGCCTTCGGCTGCACGTCACCGATTTTCGGCGCCAGCCCGTTCAGCTCGCTGGCGAATCCGCCGTCGATCTCGCTGTACACCTTGCCTGCCGACTTCACCCGTTCTCCCGCTCCTTGGCAGGCCGGAGCGCACGCGGTGAGCAGGTCGAGGAACTCCTGGCAGGCCTGGTCGTAACTGCCCTTGAGGAACAGACCGGGAGCGCCCCAGGTGAGGTCGTTGCCCGCGGCAGCCTCCCGGGCCACCGCCTCGATCTTGCCCGCGTTGGTGGAGATCCGGTCCATCTCGACCCCCAACGCTTCCAGCTCGCTGACGTCGACGTCGAAACAGCCCGGACCACCCTCGCCGAGCCCCGGCGGGATGTGCGCCGACTTCGGGTGGGCGAGCAAGGCCTTCGCGACCGCCTTTCCACCCTGGAGGCCGGCCGTCACACCGGCACGTGTCAGCACCGCCTTGATCAAGGGCTTGCCTTTGCCGTTCATGAACTTGGCCAGCAGCCCGACCAGTTTGCCGAAGATGCCGACCGCCTTCTGGATCTTCTCGATCGCTCGGGTCACCGCCTGCTGCGCCTTGATGGCGCCGGACAGCATGAACTCGGCGATGGAGGCGCCGAAACTCCAGGTGCTGTTGGCCAGCGCGATCAGTCCCCGCATGATCAACCACGCGACGAGCTCGGCGAGGATGCTTTTGATGATCGCGAACAGCGCCTCGGCGACGGCTTTGGCGCCCTGCAGCACCTCCCGGACCTGATAGGCCTCCTGCGCCATGCCCCAGATCGATTTCTGCAGCGCGGCCATGAACCCTTTCGCCGCCTGCGCTGCCTGACCCGACCAGGTCGGAATCTTGCTGTCCACGGCTTCCGCGACCTCTTCGCTGAGCGCCTCGGTCGCCTGCTGCACCTGCTCCCAGACCCGCTCCAGCCGGTCCATCTCGTCCGGATCCCCGGTGACTTCCTCGACCAGCTCGTTCAGTGGCTCGACCAGCTCGAAGACCATGGTCAGGCCGAAGTCGGCCAGCATGTAGAACGGGTCCTTGATGGTCAGCACGGCGCCCGCGGCAAGCATGCCGATGTCGGTAGCCAGAGCTTTCGCGGTCTCCCCGCCCGTGGCCTCACCCTGGACCGCGTCGACGATGTCGTCCGCCGTCTTGAACAGGCCGGTGGTCAGCGGCGGCCCGCCCTCACCGATGCGGCGACCCGCGCCATCCTTCTCGACTTCCGGGTACGCGGAAATGTCCGACCCGTGCTCGTCGGCAGGGTTCTTCCCCATGCTCCCCTCCCCGAACAGCAGCGCCGTACCGCCAAGTTGGTCTGACGATACGGCGCTGCTGGTGGGGATACCGGCGGAATGACCGAATTGGCGTAATTCAGCGGCAGAAGGGGCACGCCTCGGCGTGTCCGCCGGCGACTGCAACGGCGCTGAGCATGCGCAACCTCTGGCACGCGTCGCAGCGCACGTAGAGCACTTCGCCCTGGCTGGTGCGATGGCGGGAAACGATCGTGTAGCCGGTACGGGTCTCGGTCGTGGCGGTGGAGAGGGTCGCGGTGGTCATACCTCCATACTGGACGCGTTCACCGTTGAGGTCCATTGCATATTTCTTCGAAGTATTGTCTAATTTCTCTTCATGATTGACCTTCGCCGGCTGCAGGTCCTGCGGTCCGTTCACCAGCACGGCACGGTGACCGCCGCGGCCGCCGCGCTCCACCTGACGCCGTCGGCGGTGTCGCACCAGATTCGCGAGTTGGCGCGCGAGTTGCAGACGCCGCTGCTCGAGCCGCACGGCCGAAAGGTTCGCTTGACCCCGGCCGCCCTGGTGCTGGTCAAGCACGCGGACGATCTGTTGGCGCGCTGGGAGGAGGCCCGTTCGGCGCTGGAGGCCTTCCGCGCGGGCGCTTCCGGGATGCTGCGGTTGAGCGGCTTCCCCACCGCGATGGCGCTCATCGCCCCGGCGGCCGTCCTGCTGCAGGAACGCAATCCCGGGCTGCAGGTGACCGTGCGGGAGAGCGAGTCGGAGGAAGGGTTCAAGCTGCTGCTGGCCGACGAGACCGACGTGCTGCTGTTGACGCCGACCGACAGCGGCCCGGCACCGGACGACCCCCGGTTCGATCAGCAGCCGATGATGTCCGAGCCGCTGGACCTGCTGGTCCCGGCCGATCACCCACTCACCAAGAAGAAGAAGCTCGCGTTGGCCGACGCCGGGTGCGAGCCGTGGATCCTGCCGGTGCCTGGGACGTGCGACCACCACGATCGCGCCATGGTCGCCTGCGCGGTCGCCGGGTTCACGCCGCACGTGGCGCACCACGCCACCGACTGGAGCGCGGTGGCCGCTTTGGTCGCGTGCGGGTTGGGGATCTCGCTGGTCCCGCGGCTCACCGAGCTACCCGCGCGGTACGAGCTGGTGCGGCTGCCGCTGACCGTCGAGCCGGTGCCGACCCGGCAGATCATGACGTGTGTGCGGCGGGGCAGCCGGCAGAGCCCGCAGATCCAGCAGGCCCTGCGGGCACTGGAGGAAGTGGTCGAGGACCGGGTGGCGTTGGCAGCCGCAAGCTGAACCGACTGTGCGGCGGGCCGCGCTGACCCTGGACCGGGGCCTGCTCGCAGCAGCCCCTGACCATGGCGAGCCGAGCATCAGGGGCCGGGTAGGACTCGCCGTCGGCGCATGCAGCGCCATGTCAGCGGGGGCTGTGCGCGGGCGCCGCCGCCAGCATCGCGGCGTCGTGCGCGCTGTGTGCGGGCGCCGCCGCAAGCATCGCGGCGTCGGTGCGTGCTGTGCCCGGGCGCTACCGCAAACAGTGCCGCGTCAGTGCGAGCTGTGCTCGGGCGCCGCCGCGGCGGCCCGCTCCGCGGTGTGCTCGATGTACCGCACGCACCGCGGCCACAACGCGGGCGGCAGCTCGTGCCCCAGCCCGTTGATCACGTGCAGCTCCGCGCCCGGGATCGCCCGCGCGGTGGCCAACCCCCCGCTGACGTTCACCAAGTGGTCGTCGGTGCCGTGGATGACCGTGGTCGGCACGCGGAGCTGGCGCAGCCGGGGTGTCCGGTCCGGCGCGGCCAGGATCGCCGCGAACTGCCGGGCCCGACCGTCCGGATTGAGCCCGCGCTCGTAGCTTTCGATCGCGCGCCTGCGCACGCGCTCCTCGTCCACCCCGAACCCGGGCGAGTGCAACCGGTGGGCCACCCGTACCTGGTGCTCGATGTAGCCGTCGCGATCTTGCGGGGCGGACAGCAACAGCGTCCGCCACCCCGTCAACGTCGGCCTCCCCACCAGCTTGCTCCCGGTGTTCGACATGACGGAGGTGAGGGAGCGGACGCGCGAGGAGTAGTCGAGCGCTATCAGCTGAGCGATCATGCCGCCCATCGACGCGCCGACCAGGTGCACCTGGGACAACCCGAGGTGGTCGAGCAGGCCGACGGTGTCCCGGGCCATGTCCTCGAGGCGGTACGGCGCGCGGCGCAGCAGCAACGCACGCGCGAGATCCACCTCGCCGTCCAGCCACGTGGACCGGCCGCTGTCCCGGTTGTCGAACCGGACCACGTAGAACCCGCGGTCGGCGAGCATCTCGCAGAACTCGGTGTCCCACCACGTCATCGGCGAGCCGAGCCCGATGATCAGCAGCAACGGCTCCCCGGTCGGGTCGCCGAACGTCTCGAAACACAGGTCGATTCCGTCGTTGACACCGCGCGCGAATTGCTCAGCCATGCCACCTCCCGAATGTCCCGGTGCCCCTCGAGGCCGGGTGCCCCTCGAACGGAGGATCAAGTGCCACTACCACGGAGGATACGTTCACGCGCGTTCACGCGGCACCGTCCTCCGGGCGTGCTCCCGATCACTGACGAGGGACACCCGGCCGATGTGACGAGGTCAGCCGACCAGCGGCAGGTGGATCTTCATGCCCTTCAGGATCATCGCGCCCGGCACCCGGCTGCCGTGCCCGAACGACATGTCCGAGATCGGGGTGACCAGCAGGTACAACGTCTTCCCCGCCGGCACGTCGACCGCGACCGACGGCAGTTCGATGTCCTTGCGCGGCTTGTCCACCACGATGCCCGGCTCGCGGATCGGCAACATGTTGTTCTGCACGATCTTGGCGTTCAGCGGGCTCGTGCCCACCGCGAGCGAGACGAACATGCGGCCGTCCAGTGCCAGTGACGTGACCTTGGCGTCCAGCGTCGGCGTGCCTGCCACGGTGAGCGGGCCCGACTTGATCGGCACCGCGATCGGCGCGCCGACCCCGACCAGGTTGGCCGTCTTGCCCAGTTCGACCGTCGTGTTCGCCTGCACGCTCGACACCGTCTGGCAACGTCCGTCGGCCGTGGCCAGGTGGTACTGCCCTTCGCCGGGGATGTCCACGTCCTTGCCCTGCAGCTCACGCTGGAAGAACTTCAACCGCAGTTCGCCGAACGTGCCGCCCAGCTCCTTCGAGCACGGGTCGGACTCCACGGTCCCGCCTGCCAACGACGCCAGCGCGTCGTTGGTGCCGGGCGGGATGACGCTCGGCAGCACGTGGCCGCCGTTGTGCCCGATCAACACGCTGCGTTCGCGCGCCTCGGGAGTGAGCAGCTTGTCGTAGGTCTTGATGGCTTGATCCATCGGGAACAGGTTGTCCGTCAGGCCCTGCCGCATCAGCACCGGGATGTCCAGCTTGCGGCCCTCCGCCACGTGGAACGCCGGGCCGTTGCGCTCGAGGAACTTCTCCAGCGACACCGGGATGTTGCCGGTCACCAGCGCCTCGAGCAGCGCCTTGGTCACCGTCGTGGTGTGCGCGTCCGACGGCAGGCCGCCCAGGTAGAGCAGCAATGCCCATTCGGTCCTGGCCACCCCTTGCGGCGCCAAGCTCTCGCTCAGGCTGTGCCAGGTGATCTCCGGCGCGAGTGCGTCGAAGCGGGTGGCCGACTTCTCCATGATCTCGCTCATCGCGCCGACGAACTGATACCCGCCGCCGTAGGAGCCGCCCATCGCGCCGAGCACCGGATCACCCGGAGCATCCTTGGCCACCCACGGCTGCTCGGCGACGAAGTCGATCAGCCGCTGCACGTCCTTGCCCTCGACCTCCGGGCGCATCAGATGCGCCTTGCCGCCACTGTCGCCGAATCCGCGCTGGTCGAAGCTGAGGACACCGAACCCAGCATCGATCAGCGAGGAAAACGCCGACGGATCGGTCTGCCTGTTGCCGCCCCAGCCGTGACCTTCGAAGATCACCGGGACCTGGTTGTCCGCGCCGGTGTTCGGCGGCTGGTAGAGCGTGTAGCAGATCGACACCGGTGTCGACGTGCCCGGATCCGGCACGCTCTCCAGACAGCCTTCGGTGACGATGGCCGCCGCGGACGCTGCAGGCGCGGCCCCCACCCCCAGCGAAACCCCGGCCAGCACAGCAACCAATGCGGAACCGAACCTGCGAACGTTCCCCATCAAGCACCTCGCTTCGTTGATCGAATACGCGACAGTAACGACCGAACGGACGCGAAGGGTGCGCGGAAGTGCACCGTGTCGTGGGTAGCTCGGGCAGACTCTCCCCGCCGCTCGGTGATCACCGCCACAGCACGCGCGCAGTCGACCCACACTGGCTGGCACCCCTGCACACAAGGAGTCGACATGCGAGTACGAACGAAGTGGTTCGGCGCGCTCGCTGCGGTGGCCGCAGGCATCGCGGCCTCAGCGATCGCGGTCATGCCCTCGGCGTCAGCGCAGAGCGCCGCCGCACCGGACAAGCTGCCGGTGACCGTCACCAACGACAGCGGCCGGTCCGAGCAAGTGCACCTCTACGTGCTCGGCATCAAGGACGGCCAGCTGGGTTACGTCGACCAGGCCGGTGACTTCAGCGCATGGCCGCCGGGATCCAACCCGCCGTCGCCCGCGCCGGACGTCTCCATCCCCGGACCCGCCGCCGGCGAGTCGACGACGGTCAACATCCCGAAGGGTCTGTCCGGCCGGATCTACATGTCGTTCGGCGACGAACTCGAGTTCTTCCTGACCCCGGACGGTCTGGTGCAGCCCGCGCCGTGGAACCCGAGCGACCCCAACCACGACATCCTCTTCGACTGGAGCGAGCTGACCTACAACGACGAGGGCCTGTGGCTGAACAGCACCCAGGTGGACATGTTCGCCGTTCCGCACGCGGTGTCGGTGACCGGCGCGGACGGCACCACGCAGACCCGCGGCGAGCTCAAGCCGGGTGGCCGCAACGCGGTGTTCGACGGCCTGCGTGACCAGGCCGGATGGGGGGACACCATCGTGACCCGCGGCGACGGAACGGTGCTGCGTGCGCTCGCGCCCGGCAAGGCGGCCGAAGCCGGTCTGCTCGATGCCAACTACCTCGACCCGTACATCGACCAGGCATGGAACGCCTACACGGACAAGGACCTGACCGTGGTGCCGTTCGCCGACCAGCCGGACACGAAGTTCATCGGGCGCACGTCGGGATCGACCATGGCCTTCACCGACACCAGCGGTCAGCAGGTCGCCACGTTCGACAAGCCTTCCACCGCGGACGTCTGGGGTTGCGACGGCAACCTGCACGCCCCGAACGACGAGGTCGTCGGGCCGATCGCCCGCACGCTGTGCGCGGCGCTGCACCGTGGCACGCTGCACAAGATCGACGTGCAGCCCGGCGGTGACCCGGCGGCGGACTTCTACCGCGAGGATCTGACCAACCACTACTCGCGGCTGATCCACGAGAACATGGTCGACGGCCGGGCCTACGGCTTCCCGTTCGACGACGTGATGGCACAGGAATCCCTGGTGCACGACGGCAACCCGCAGTCGGCCGCCATCACCCTCACCTCGTTCGAGTAACAACGCCCTTCGCGCTGCGCCCGCGGGATCCCTCCGCCCGCGGGCGCAGTGGTCTGTTCTGGGGTGTGTGGGCCGGTCCGACGGGTTCCGGTCGCCGCGGCCGGTCCGGACAATTGCGCTCGTTCGACGAGGCGACCGGACACCTGCGGCCGCCTCGTCGCGGGTGATCAGGACGAAAGCTCACGGTGTCTCGACCGACCGCGCTGATCACCGACGCAGGCCGCAACATCGGCAGCGCGATCACGCTGCGCCCGGCGCGCGACGCCACGACGTGGTGCTGGTGGTCCGCCGTCACCGGACAGACGATCAACGTCAACGGCGGCATCCACCTCGGCTGAGTTGGAGTTCGAGCCTTACCGAAATCTCGCACCGGTCCGGTACGGTTTCCCCGGCAGCTACGCGTCGACGCTGTCACAAGGGGTGGCGAGGTGCGGTACGGGCTGGGCGTTGATCTCGGCATTTCGTTCTCCGCCGCGGCCGTGGCTGCCCCGAGCGGCGTCCGCACGGTCTTCTTGCCACCCAATGTCGTCGTCCCGTCCGTCGCCTATTTGGATGATGAATCGACCCTGGTCACCGGGGTCGAAGCGGAGAAGGGCGAGGATCCGAAACGCCTCGCGCGCGGGTTCAAGCGGAAGCTGGGTGAGCCGTCGCCGCTGATCCTCGGCGGCCATCCGTACTCGGCGGCGGCACTGATGGCGGCTCAGCTGCGCGACATCATGGCCGAGGTGACGCGCGTCCACGACCGGCCGCCCGCCGCCGTGGTGCTCACCCACCCGGCGACCTGGAACGCCTACCGGCGCGAGCAGTTCACCGAGGTCCCGCGGCTAGCCGGGATCAGCAACTTCCAGCTGGTCAGCGAACCGACGGCGGTCGCGGCGCACTACTGCAAGCAGAACCCGTTCGACGAGGGCGACGTCATCGCCGTCTACGACCTGGGCGGCGAAACATTCGACATCACGATCCTGCGCCTGCGCGCCGACCGGGCGGACGTCCTCGGCACCCCGGAGGCCATCGACGACCTGGGCGGGGACGCCTTCGACGAGCTTCTCCTCGCCGAGATCGACAACCGCGTCGACGGCGCCATCTCCCGGCTGGACACCAAGGACCCGGAGCAGGCCGCGCTACGCGGTCGGATCCGCGAACTGGCGGTCAAGGCCAAGGAGGATTTGTCCATCGAGCCGGACGTGACAGTCAGCGTCCCGCTGCCGGACTCGCCCGAGGTGTCGATCTCCCGGCTCGAGTTCAACGACCTGATCAAGCCGCGGCTCACCTCGACCATCGACGCGGTCCGTCGTGCGCTGTCGTCGGCCAGGCTGGCGCCGAAGGACCTCAAGGCGATCGTGCTGTCCGGTGGTTCGGCGCGCATTCCACTGGTCGCTCAGCTGTTGTCGCAGGAGTTCGGCAGGCCGGTACGCACCTCCGCGCATCCGAAGCACACGGTGGCCCTGGGCGCTGCACACATCACCGAACGCCTGCGGACGGAGCCACCGAAGCGGCCTGCGAAACGAACGGTGGTGACCCCGCCGCCACGGCCGACTCCCCGGCACAGTCCACCGCCGAAACCGACCGCACCGCCAACGCCACCCGAATCGTCCGGTCCCGAGAAGCGTCGCCGGTGGATTCCGGTGACCATCGCCGGAGCCGTCGCGGCCGTCGTCGCGCTCGTCCTGGCACTTGTCCTCGTGCCGACGCCGGCGCCGTTGGTGCGACCGACCACAACGCTCATGCACGAGCCGCTTTTCGACGAGGGCGAGCTCATCCCGCCATGGCGCGCCTACGTCGGCTCGCCGGTCGACAGGTGGGCAGGCGTGGAGATCGACGACGACGGCGCGCAGACCGAGACCATCACCGGGCGCATCGACCACGGCCACCTGGACGTGATCTGGACCGGCGAAGGCCAGGTCTACCTGCAAAGCGGCAGGAAGAAGGACCTGCAGTCCTACTTCCGTGACGACAAGTCCGCCCTGGTGTTCAACGTCGCGGTGTTCAAGCCGCCGAAAGGCAACGTGTCACTCCAGGTGCAGTGCGATCACCCGTGCTACGCCAGCGTGGAGATCGACGGCTTGCTGAAGCGACTGCCGGTGGGACAGCGGATCACCGTCGCGGTGCCGCTGCACTGCATCGCCGAGCACCCGGGCAACCTGTGGCAGCCGGAATCGGTGGACACACCATGGCTGCTGTACTCCGAAGACGCGCTCGCTGCGTCGTTCACCAGGATCTACTGGACGGCCGACGCCTCCGATCTGAACCCCGTGCCGTGCGACCGGCTCGACTCGGCTACCGCAACGTCCCGCCCCGGCTGAGCAGCCGCTCGGCGCGCAGCACCACCGGCCGGTCGACCATCTGACCGTCCACCACGCTCACCCCGCCGTCGGCGGCGGCCACCACTCGGCGGGCCCAGTCCAGCTCGGAGTCCGTCGGCCGCAGCGCCGCGTGGACGTGTTCGATCTGCCGTGGGTGGATGCACAGCTTGCCGGTGAAGCCCAGCTCCACCGCGTGCGCGGTGTCCGCCCGCAACAGGCCGACCTCGTCCAACGACGTCGTCACACCGTCCACCGGCGGCGCGCACCCGGCCGCGGCCGCAGCCAGCACGAGAGCCGATCTGGCGTGCAGCAGCGCGTAGTAGGACGCCGGGTCCACCCCGAGCTCCGCGGCCAGGTCGACGCTGCCGAACGCGGGCCGCACCACACCGGGAGCCGAGCACACCGCCCGCGCGTTGTCGATCCCGGCGGCCGTCTCCACCAGGGGAATCACCGTGCCGCGCGGCAGGTCTTCGGCCCGCTCGGCCTTGGGGACCATCAGCGCCATGGCCACGTCGCCGACCGCGGCGACGTCGTCGTCATGCCACGGCGTGCCCGCCGCGTTGACCCGGACCACCGCGCTGTTGCCCGCCTTCAGCCACTCGGCGACGTGCTCGCGCGCGGCAGGCTTCTGCTCCGGCGCGACCGCGTCCTCCAGGTCGAGCACCACGGCGTCCGCGCCGCTGGCGGCCGCTTTGGCGAACCGATCCGGGCGATTGCCCGGGACGAACAGCAATGTGCGAGCGCTGGCCAGCACCGTCATGCCATCACCACCGTGAAGCGCCAGTCCAGAACGGGCTCGGCGGCGCTCACCACCACCCGCAGGTCGACCAGCCCACCGCCGTCCGGCAACGCGCGCAAACCGGTGACCTCCACCTCGCTGGTCAGCGAGTCGTTCTCGTGCACAGGTGCCAAGTGGTCGCAGCCGTCCCACGCGGTGACCGCGACGATGTTCGGCAGGGCCCGGGTGGTGTGGCTGAGCGCCAGGCCGATGGTGTGGCCACCGTACACCAGCCGGGTACCTCCGGCGGCCGCGGCGTCGTGGTGCGCGCGGGCGATGTTCAGCGTCAACCTGGCCAGCTCGGGGGCGCTGGAAACCACGTCGGCGCCGACCACCTGCCACGTGCGGCCGACCGTCAGATCGGCGAAGTGCTCGCCCGGGACCCGGTCTCGGAACGCCGCCAGCTGCCAGTCCTCCAGCGGCGGCTTTGGCAGCGGGCCCGCGCCCAGCTCGGACAGGTCGTCGGCGTGCCCGGTCTCCTGGTCGGGACGACGCAGCGGCAGCATCGCGCAGCGCCAGAAGTCCAGCACCGGGCGATCGTGCTGGTCCACGGTCGTGATGCGCAGCGCGGCCATTCCGGTCGGCTTGCGGCCGGGGCGCCTGCTGTTCTCCCGGAGTCCGACCACCTCGGTGACCGTGCGCAGCGTGTCCCCCAGTACGGGAAAGCGGCGGAACGCCAGCCCTCGGTAGAACAGGTTCGCCCGCACGTGATGCGTCGCCAGGGTCGACTGTCCGATCGCGACGTCCCACACCAGTGCCGGGTGCGCCAGCGGAGCGTCGTTCCCGGTCACCTCGGCGCACAACGCGTGGTCCAGCGGCAGGCGCATCCGGTCGCCCACGATGGCCTGGTGGACCGCCGCGTGCCCTTCTGTCAGGGTCACTCCCGGCGCACCGGCGAACTTCTGTCCTCGGGTCAGCTCGTCGAAGTACGGGCCTTCGACTTTATCCGGCCAATTCATGCGCCCAACCGTATGCGAGGGTTGACATCCCAGGCAACGGAACGAAACATTGGCCGTACATTTCGGCACGGGAGGCGCGATGACGACGACCGCGGAGCAGCTGGCGGCCTGGGCGGCCGACTACCGGCCCACCGCGGCGGACCGCGACCTGGCCCGCCGGGCTCTGCAGGACACCGTGGCGGTGACGCTCGCTGCGACGGATTCGCGCATGGCGTCGCTCACCGTCGGCCTGCCTGCGGCCGCGCGCTGGTCCACCGTCGGGCATGTGCTGGATTTCGACGATCTGCACCTGCCGTCCACGGCGCATATCAGCGTGGTCTGCGTCCCCGCTGCCCTGGCGGTCGGCGGCGACGAGCGTGCGTACCTGGCCGGGGCCGGGGTCATGGCTCGGCTGGGCACCCGCCTCGGCTGGCAGCACTACGCCAGCGGCTGGCACGTCACCTGCACGGCTGGCGCTCCGGCAGCCGCGGCCGGGGCCGCCGTCGCATTGGGGCTGTCGAAGGAGCAGATTGCGCACGCCATTGCCCTGGCAGTGCCGCAAGCGGGCGGCGTCCAGGCCGCGTTCGGGTCCGACGGCAAGGCACTGCAGGTCGGACTGGCGACCGACGCGGGAGTGCGGGCCGCAAGGCTGGCTGCTGCCGGCGCGCAAGCCGATCCGGCCGCGCTCGACCAGTGGTTGCAGCTGGTCGGCGCCGACGGTGAACTCGACCTGTCCGGGCCCGCCGTGCCGGACGGGCTGGCGATCAAGATCTTCCCCTGCTGCTACGCGCTGCAGCGCCCGATCGCGGCCCTGCGCGAGCGAGTCACCGACGTCAAACCCGAAGACGTCATCAGGATCGTCGTCCGCACGCCCGCAGTCGCCGTGCAGCCGCTGCATCACCACAGCCCGAAGACCGGCCTGCAGGGGAAGTTCTCCATGGAGTACGCCGTGGCCACCGCGCTGCTCGACCCCTTCCCCGGCTTCGCCGCATTCACCGACGAGGCCGTGCAGCGCCCCGAAGCACAGCGGCTGATCAAAGCCACCGAGGTGATCACCGAACCGGGCGGTGCAGGCCTGCTGCACGGGTCGGTGGATATCGTGCTCGAACTCGGTGACGGCACTCGACGACACGCTTCGCTCGAGCTGCCGCCAGGCGCTCCGCAGCGGCCCCCGTCGGACGACGAGTTCGCGGAGAAACTCGCCGCGTGCGGAGCGTCCGAGGTGTCCACAGTGGACTGGAAGCGGGCAGCCGAGCTGCTGTCCGCCGAACTGCCAGGGAGCACGTCATGACATTGCCGCTCGAGGGCATCACGGTGGTGAGCGTGGAGCAGGCCGTGGCCGCGCCGTACGCCACTCGTCAACTCGCCGACCTCGGCGCTCGCGTGATCAAGGTGGAACGCCCGGACGGCGGGGACTTCGCCCGCCGCTACGACCAGGCGGCGCGCGGCCAGTCCAGCTACTTCGTCTGGCTCAACCGCTCCAAGGAGTCGATCACGCTGGACGTCAAACAACCCGAGGGCGCGGAGGTCCTCGACGACCTGATCGCCCGGGCCGACGTCGTGGTGCACAACCTCGGGCCGGGGGCGGCCGACAGGCTGGGCATCACCGCGGAACGGCTCAGGGCCAAGCACCCCGAGCTGGTGCACTGCACGATCTCCGGGTACGGGACCACCGGCCCGTGGGCCGACCGCAAGGCCTACGACCTGCTGGTGCAGTGCGAAACGGGGCTGGTGTCGCTCACCGGCACGGACGAGGACATGGTCAAGGTCGGCATCTCGGTCGCCGACATCGCGGCAGGCATGTACGCCTACTCCGGCATACTTGCCGCCCTGCTCCGCCGCGCCACCACCGGCGAAGGCTCGACACTCGAGGTCTCGTTGTTCGAAGCGCTCGCCGAATGGATGGGACAGCCGGCGTTCTACACCCGGTACAGCGGCTCGGCCCCGAAGCGCGTCGGTGCCCAGCACGCCACCATCGCCCCGTACGGGCCGTACACGACACGGGACGAGGATGTCGTCGTCCTGGCGGTACAGAACGAGCGCGAATGGGTGTCGCTGTGCCGCATCCTGCTGGAAGATCCCGACATCGCGCGCGATCCCCGGTTCGCCACCAACTCGGCGCGCGTGGCACACCGCGACGAGCTCAACGCCGTCATCCAGCGGAAGTTCGACAAGCTCGACACCGACACGGTGATCCAGCGGCTGAGCGAGGCCCGCGTGGCCAACGGCCGGGTCAACACGGTGCAGGACTTCCTCGAGCATCCGGTGCTGGCCGCGCGCGACCGCTGGCGCAGCGTGCCGAGCCCGGGCGGCGACCTGGCCGTGCTGCGCCCGCCGGTGGACATCGACGGGCTGGAGCCCGCGCTCGGCCCGGTTCCCGCGGTGGGCGAGCACACCGAGGCCATCCTGCGTGAACTCGGCCGCACCGACGAGGACATCGACGCGCTGCGCGCCGCCGACACCGTGTGAGAGGACACCCATGCTGAGCCAGGAAGAGCAAGCCATCGTCGACACCGTGCGCGACTGGGTCGACCGCGAGGTCAAGCCGGTGGTGCGCGAGCTGGAGCACACCAACACCTATCCGGCCGAGCTGATCGACCAGATGAAGCAGATGGGCATCTTCGGCCTGATGGTGCCCGAGCCCTACGGTGAGGTCGCGGTGTCCACGCCGTGCTACGTGGCGGTGACCGAACAGCTGGCGCGCGGCTGGATGAGCCTGGCCGGTGCGATGGGCGGGCACAGCGTGGTGGCGAAACTGATCGCCCGCTACGGCACCGAAGAACAGAAACAGCGCTACCTGCCCAGGATGGCCACCGGCGAGCTGCGCGCCACGATGGCGTTGACCGAGCCGGGCGGCGGTTCGGACCTGCAGGCGATGAAGACCGTGGCCCGCAAGGACGGCGACCACTACGTGATCAACGGCGCCAAGACGTGGATCACCAACTCGCGCCGCTCCGGTCTGATCGCCTTGCTGTGCAAGACCGACCCGAATGCCGAACCGCGCTATCGCGGCATCAGCATCCTGCTGGTCGAGCACGGACCGGGGCTGACGGTGTCCCGTGACCTGCCCAAGCTGGGCTACAAGGGCGTGGAGAGCTGCGAGCTGCACTTCGACGACTACCGGACACCGTTGGACTCGGTGCTCGGCGGTGTGGAAGGCAAGGGCTTCAGCCAGATGATGAACGGCCTGGAAGCGGGCCGCATCCAGGTGGCTTCGCGCGCGCTGGGCGTGGCTCGCGCGGCGTTGGACGACGCGATGCGCTACGCGCAGGAGCGGGAGACGTTCGGCAAGCCGATCTGGAAGCACCAGACGATCGGCAACTACCTGGCCGAGATGGCCACGAAGTACACCGCGGCCCGCCAGCTGGTCTTGTTCGCCGCGCAGCGGCACGACTCCGGACAGCGGTGCGACATGGAAGCAGGCATGGCCAAGCTGTTCGCGTCCGAGGTCGCGATGGAGATCGCGCTGAACGCGGTGCGCATCCACGGCGGCTACGGCTACTCGACCGAGTTCGACGTCGAGCGGTACTTCCGCGATGCGCCGCTGATGATCGTCGGTGAGGGCACGAACGAGATCCAGCGCACGGTGATCGCCGAGCAACTCATGTCGCGCGGCCTGCCATAAGGTCTGCTCATGACCGTCCGTCCTGAAGCGGCCTACGCGCGGCTGTCCCGGGAACTGCGCGAGGACATCCTGCGCGGCCGCTACTCCGGTGACACGCGGCTTCCCACCGAGGCGGAGCTCGCCGCGCAGTACCAGGTCAGCAGGCAGACCGTGCGTCGGGCCTTCCACGACCTGGTGGCGGAAGGCCTGGTGCAGCGGATCCCCGGCCGCGGCACCTACGCGACGAAACGCAGCGGCGAGTACCTGCGCCAGTTCGGCTCGGTGGAGGATCTGCTCGCGCTGTCCGAGGACACCGAGCTGGTGGTGCTCGACCCGCTGCGGCGGCTGGTCGACGTGGAGGCGGCCGGGCGGCTGCGGCTGAGCACCGACGTGGTGTACCGGACCAGCTTCCGCCGGGTGCATCAGGACGTGTCGTTCTGCCTGACCACGGTGTGGCTGCCGCCGGACATCGGCGCGCGGCTGATCGATCTGCCGCAGCTGCGGGCGTCCGGCGCGGTCAGCGACGCCACGGTCATCGGGCTGATCGACAAGCACGCCGAGCGGCCGATCGCCGAGGCGGAACAAAGCATCACCGCGGTCGCCGCGACCGAGGTCGTCGCCGGCCGGCTCGGGTGCGCGCCGGGTGACCCGCTGCTACGAGTGGACCGGACGTATCTGGACACCGACGGCGACCCGGTCGAGCTGGCCGTCAGCTACTTCCGACCCGAACACTATTCGTATCGGGTGCGCCTGCGGCGAAGTTCCACCTGACGAGCGATGACTCCGACCCACAGTTTCGATAGTGTTCGATGTTGGGATGTGGAAAAGTCACAGCTGGGGGAATGAATGCTGAAGAAGCTTGCCCAAGTCACGCTGGCCACCGTACTGATGTCGGTTTTCGCGGCACCGAATTCGGCAATCGCGTTACCGCTCGGCGAGTTCGTGCCGGTCCGGCCGAGCCCGGACGACGTCTATATCGACCAGCGGGGAAATGTCATTCCGGTCGATGAATTCGGTATCCCGATGGACAACCCGAACCCCGACGCCGCCGAACAGGAGCGAGCGTTGCCGCCGTGCACGCCGGTCAGCGGCGTGGACAACCCGCATCGGTCGAGCACCGGGGTGGCCGCGTCCGGGCACGGATGGTGGGACAAGGGCGACTGCTCGAGCAACCGGGCCGTGGTCTACAACTGCCTGTACATGCAGCACGACGACGGCTACTGGTACCAGAAGGCGTGCTCGCAGTCCAAGGAGTTGAAGCCGGGAGGCGGCAGCTCCCATCGGACGGTGGCTCGCCGCGACTGCGCAGGCACGGCGGTCAGGCAGTGGCGCAATCACGTCGACGTGGACGTCGTCGGCGAATGGGACACGGCGGAGAAACCGATGCGGCAGGCCGCGGTCGCCTGCGTGGCGTAGCCTTTTCCCGTGACTTCGCCACGAATGCCCCGGCGCTATCGCGACGACGAGCATGCGCCGGGGCTCGCCGCGCTTTCCCCTGCTCCGATGTTCGCTGCGTTTTACGGCGAATTCACCAGCACGCCGGAAATTCCGCACGAGCAGGACCATTTTTCCCTTTTCGTCGCCTACTCGGATGCGATGGGTTGGTTGACGGACGACAACCACTCCGGTTTGTGGGGAATGAATGACGCCGGCGGCAATTCTTACGGTGACGGTCCGCGTGCGTGGTTCCAGGTGGAAGTCGATCCCGTGCCCGCAGGCCGGCCGCTGCCGGTGCTGCCGTTCCTGCAGGCCGCTGTGGCCGTGAACGAGCGGCTGGGCATCGGTCCCGCCGAGAAGGTGCTGATGCTGCTTCCGGTGCATCGGCTCGGCCCGCGGTCGCCCCATGCGGTCGCGACCATGCGCACGGCCGGCTGGTTCGCGCCACTGGCGCCCGAAGCACGGGTGTCCGCCGAGGTGCAGCTCGCGCTCGGCCAGGGCGGTTCCCGCGAAGCCCTCAGGCGCACAGCCGCGGATTTCGTCCGGTTGGAACAGTCCGTCGTGACCTCGCTCCGGGTCACCGGGTCGGCGGCGGCGCCGGTCACCCCGTTCGACGACTCGTTCTGGGGCGGGCCGGCGGGCGCGACGCTTACGGTGCACGGGTCGCTGGCGGCGTGGACGCCGGATGCGGTGGGCTGGGTGGCACAAGCTCTCGCGGAGTGCGCCTCCGCCCACGGTGTCTCGGACCTCCTCGTCACGGTCACTCGCCACGAGCACGAACGCGCCTGAAAGCACCTATGCTCGGCCGCTCGGTCGTCCGTCCGAGCCTGCCCGGAGGTGCGCCATGCCCCACCACGACACCAGCGTGCGACCGTTCACCGCTCGCGCCGCCGATGCCGACCTCGACGATCTACGCAACCGCCTGGCCGCCGCGCGCTTTCCCGAGGTGGAGACGGTCTACCGCGCCGCACCGGACAGGCGCCGCTGGGATCAAGGCGTACCGCTGGCCGACCTCGTCGATGTCGTCGACTACTGGCATTCCGGCTACGACTGGCGGGCTTTCGAGGCGCGCCTGAACGACATCGGACAGTTCAGCACCACGATCGACGGCCTGCAGATTCATTTCCTGCATCGACGCTCCCCGCGGCCGGACGCCGCGCCGCTCCTGCTGACGCACGGCTGGCCGGGCAGCATCGCCGAATTCGTCCATCTCGTCGACGAACTGGCGGAACCGACCGCGGCGGGAGCACCGGCGTTCCATGTCGTGGTGCCGCCCCTGGCCGGATTCGGTTTCAGTGGCAAGCCGTCCACCACCGGCTGGGGCGTCGCCACGATCGCCGGGGCGTGGGTCGAGCTGATGAACAGGTTGAGCTACGACGAATTCCTGGCGCACGGCGGTGACTGGGGCGGCGTGGTCACCACGGTCCTCGGCGGCCTGTTCCCCGAACGCGTCATCGGGATCCACTCGACGTTGGCGCAGGCACCGACCGGGCTGAGCACCGACGGCTTGACCGACCAGGAGCGGGCCTGGGCCGACGGCACTCGTGACTTCTGGCGCGATCGCGCCGCGTACGCGAAACAGCAGTCCACCCGGCCGCAGACCATCGGCTACTCACTCGTGGACTCCCCGGTCGGCTTGCTCGCCTGGATCTTCGACAAGTTCGCCGAGTGGACCGACACCGAGGACACCCCGTTCGAGCGGATCTCCGTCGACCGGATCCTCGACGACGTCACGTTGTACTGGCTGACCCGCAGCGGCGCGTCCGCCGCGCGGATCTACTACGAGAGCCACGGCGGGGTGAACACGGTCGATCCGCGGCTCACCGTCGACGTTCCCGCGGCGATCACCATCTACCCGCGTGACATCGAGAAGTGCCCGCGTCCGTGGGCCGAGCAGCGATATCGGCAGATCGTGCGCTGGGCGACGCCCGAAGCCGGCGGGCATTTCCCTTCGCTGGAGGTCCCCGACCTCTTCGTCGGCGACCTACGGCAGGGCCTGGCTACCGTGCTGCAGCATCGACGGTGACCTCCAGGCCGATCGAGGCAACCTCGATCAGGCCGGCGAAGCCCGCGGACGCCGCCTGGAGGGCGGCCATAACGTCGGTTTCCGGCATCACATGCGCCAACACCAGCCGACGCACGCCCGCCTCGGTCGCCAACCGCCCCGCTTCGCGCGCGGTGAACAACGTGCCGCGTTCGTCCTCCGGGACTTCGTCGACGTAGCTGGAGTCCGCGATCAGCACGTCCGCGTCCTGAGCGAGCTCCTTCAGGTGCGGACTCGGGCCGGTGTCGCCGGTGAACGCCAGCACCACCCCGTCGGCCTCCAACCGCACGCCCGCGTTCGGCTTCGAATGCGGCAACAGCCATGTCCTGGCTTCGAACGGTCCGATGGTCAGCGAGTCGCCGGGCTCGAAGTCGTGCCGGTGGTACGCCGCGTCCAGCATGCCCGGACGGTCCAGCGCGAGCACCACATCCAGCGCCCCGTGCGGCGCGTACAGCGGGAGTGCCGGTGGCGGGTCGTCCCGCAGCGCGCGGGCCCGCAGCAACGGGTTCAGGTCCGCGCAGTGATCCGGATGCCCGTGCGTGACGTACACGGCGTCCACCTGCTCGGGCCGGACCCACCGCAGCAGCTGCGGCGCTGTGGCGTAGCCGGGATCGAGCAGCAGACGGAACCCCGCGTGCTCGACCAGATATCCGCTGCACGCTTGCCCCGCATCGGGCCAAGCGCCCGTTCCACCCAGCACCTTCAGTCGCACGACAAGGAGGGTAATGACGGGCAGACTTGCAGGTCACGCACTTTTCTCGGACCCTACCCATCGGTAATGTGGCGGCACGTTCTCGTCAGCACCGGGGTCGGGGGGGCCATGACCGAGGAATCCACCAACGACGAAGGGCTGCTGCACCGCGCGTCGATGCGGCAAGCCGAGGCTGTGGACAAAGCCACCGACAAACGCCGACGCCGCCGGGCCGTCGCCGGCCTGATCTCGACGTTTGTCGGGGCACTGGCTGTCGAGTACCTGCGCAACGCCGCACTGTTCGCCGCCTTGCTGGCCTCGGCCATCGCCATCGGCACCGGCCTGACGACGTCGCGTCCCGGGTGGCCCGCCGCGCTCATCGCCGCAGGGGTCGTCGGCATCGTCGTCCTGCTGGTTGCCCTGGTGCGGCGGTGGCGCCCGGGAGCCCAGTGGCTCGTGCGACTCGCCGTGATCGCCACGCAGGTGGTTCTGCTTGTCGCGGAGAGCTGACTACCGGCTCGGGTCCAGGATGACCTTGCAAACCCCGGCTGCCCGTTCGGACACCATGCGATAAGCCTCGACCCCCTGCGACAGCGGCAGCCGGTGCGACACCACCGCCTCGGGCTTCAACCGTCCTGCCGCGGTCAGATTCACCAGCGTGGGCAGTTCGCGTTGCACCGAGCACAGCCCGATGGCGAATTCCAGTTCCTTCAGCTGCATGGCCTGCATGTGCAGCGGAAACGCCTTGTTGTGGCTGACTCCGACCACGCTCACCCGGCCGCCCTGCCGGACCGCGCTGATGGCGAGCGCGATCGTGGTGTCACTCCCGACGGCTTCGATGGCGACATCCGTACCGCCTGCGGTCGCCGTCCGGATGTCGGCCTTGGCGCTGTCCGCCTCGACCGGCTCGGCGCCCAGTTCCGCTGCGCGCTGGAGCCGGGCAGGAACCCGGTCGACCCCCACCACGCGCGCCGCGCCCATGACGAACGCGGCCTGCACGGCCATCAGCCCCACCGGACCGAGACCGATGACCGCCACGGTGTCCCCCGGCGCGATCCGGGCCCGCCGGGCGCCGTACCACGCGGTGGGCGCGTTGTCGGTCAGCAGCACCGCGGCCTCGTCGGAGATCTGCGGCGGCACCGGGACCAGGTTCGTCTCGGCGTGCGGCACCGCCACCATCTCCGCCTGGCTGCCCGGCAGCGCGTGGCTCAGGCCGTAACACGAGATCGTCTCGCCGAAGCTCAAGTTCGAGCAGCGCAGCACGTCACCGCTGCGGCACGCCGCGCACGTCGAGCATCCGACCGAGCCCGGCACCAACACGCGATCACCCGGACCGAAGCTGGTGACCGCACCACCGACCTCGACCACCTCGCCGACGGCCTCATGGCCGAGGCAGTAACCGGTGTCGGAACTGAAGCCGTGACCGTGGTAGATGTGCAGGTCACTGCCGCAGATGCCGGCGGCGGCGACGCGCACGACCGCGCCGTGCTCGCCGGGCACGACCGGATCGGCGACCGTGGTGACCGAGACGTGCCGCGGACCCGCGTAAACCAGCCCCCTCACGGCACGCCTCCGTCCAGCCGCAGCGTCGCCCCGGTGCAGAACGACGACGCCTCGGTGGCGAAGAACAGCGCGGCTCCGACGATTTCCTCCGGTCTGCCACACCGCCCCAGCGCGAGCATCCGATTGAACTTCTCCTCCGTTCCCGGCGCCCACGCCGCGGAGATGTCGGTCAGGAACGGGCCGGCCTGAATGGTGTTGACCCGCACCGACGGCCCGAACGCTTTCGCCAGGCCTTCGGTCATCGTCACCAGCCCGGCCTTCGCCATGGCGTACGGCAGCGCCTCGGGATCCGGTCTGATGGCTTCGATCGAGCCGATGTTGATGATCGCGCCGCCGTCGCCTGCGGCCATCCGGGTTCCGATCGCGGCCGCCAGCCGGAACGGTCCTTTCAGGTTCACCGCGATGACCTTGTCGAACAGGCCCTCGCTGACCTCGGCGAGACTCGGATACAGCGGCGAGAGGCCCGCGTTGTTGACCAGGACGTCGACGCGTCCGAACTCGCGGTAAGCGGTCTCGACGAGGTCGTCGCATTGGTCCCAGTGCGAGACGTTGCAGGCGACGGGCAGCGCGCGCACACCGTGTTCGCGGTGGACTGCTTCGGCGACCTCGGCACAGCCGTCGTACTTGCGGCTGGCGACGATGACGTCCGCACCGTGCGCGGCAAAGGCCTCCACCATCTGCCTGCCCATGCCGCGGCTTCCACCGGTGACCAACGCGACTTTGCCCTGCAGGTCCACCATCGACTCTCCTAATTCTCCCGGTGCTCGGATGTCTGCTCGCCCTGGCCGGTGAGCAGCATGCGGATGATGCGGTCACCCATTTCCTCCGGCGTGGCGGACCCGTCGGCGCGGAACCACAGCACCGAATAGTTCAGCGCGCCGAGGGCGACCTTGACGAAGAACGGATCGACCACCCGCAACTCCCCCGCTTGCTGCGCCTGCCGCACCACCTCGGTCCAGATGTCCTCCACCGCTTGCCGCATGGCCAGCATGTCCTCGCGACGCTGCCCGGTCAGCGAGTCGATCTCCCGGAGCATGACCTGCAGTTCCAGCCGCCGGTACGCCACCAGGCGCATGTGTTCGCGGCCCAGCTCGTACAGCTTTTCCACCCCGGAGATGTCGCGTTCGAGCAGCTCTCGGCCGAACTCGATCACCCGCTCCAGGTGGCCTTTGACGATGGTGAACAGCAGCTCTTCCTTCGAACCGATGTAGTGGTAGAAGGCTCCCGCACCCAGGCCGACGGCCCGCCCCAGCTCAGCCACCCCGGTGGCGTGGTACCCGCGCGCGGCGAACATCTCGGTCGCGGTGGCGACGATGGTGGACAGCACTTCTTCCCGCCGTGCGCTCACTCGCCGCCGAGCCGGCGCTTCGCCGGTGTCCTGGTTGCCCTGGTGCATCTGCTGCCCCGCCTCGGTGATCAACTGTCGGTCGGCGGGCCCATCCTTCCTCGTCGGCCGGTCGCCGGTGGTGCCCGCCACCACCGGCGACCACGTGCCTCAGGTTTCCTGCAGCACCTGCACGTCGACCCGCAGCAACGCGCCGGTCTCCGGATCGGCCTGCTCCACCAGCTGAACCTGCTCCATCGGCTGGGCCCACTGGTCGAACTCGGCCAACCGTGCCGCGGCCTGCGTCCGACGCACCCGGACGTCGCCTTCGAGCGGCCACGTGAGCCGCTCGTCGCGGATCGCCTGACGTCGCGCCGCCGTGGCTTCCTCGTCCAGCTGGCCCTCATTGTCGATCACCACGCCGTATGCCGCGTGGGCCGCGGCCGCGGAGGTGATGCCCGCGGCGACATCGGACGCGACCAACTTCGGATCCCGGTCGAGCGGATCACCGTAGGCACCACCGCCACCGGCGTGCAGGTGCACGACGTCGCCGGGCGAGCAGACCAAGCCGAACTGCTTGCCCTCGAGTGCCTGCAGATCTCCGTCGAGTTCGTCCAGGTGTCCGGGGATCTGGCCGGACGCGAGCACCTTGTCCGCGCCTGCACCGCTGACGAGATGGAACCCGCTGGTCGAGCCGGGGTATCCGCCGGCCGTGCCGCTCGGCGGAACCTGCCAGCACGCGCCGAACACGTGGGTCTGCCCGCCCGGCGTGTACCACGGTGTCCAGGCGAGATCGACGCCGTCGCCGCCCCGGTACTTGCTCGGCCCGCCGGAGTTGGTGTTGAGCTTGCGCCACAGATACAGCACCGGGAAACCGAGCTCGTTGATCTCGATGTCCGGCACGCTGTTCTGCGGCTGCGCAAGCGCGCCACCGACGTCCATGCCATCGGCCACCGCCTGGGCGCCCGCACCGCTTCCCCCACCGTGCATGTCCAAGAACGGCGCAAGCTGACCGTTCTCGTCCGGCGCGTAGAAGATGACCCCGTTCCACGAGTCCTGCCAGGGCGCCATGACGTGGTCGCGGACGAACGGGTCGTCGCTGGCCGACTGCACCTCCGCCAGCAGTCGCGTCACTACCTTGCACACCCGCAGCCCGGTCTCCATGTGCCCGGACGAGACCGGTGCAGGCATCTGCACG
Source organism: Thermocrispum municipale DSM 44069 (assembly GCF_000427825.1). GTDB lineage: Bacteria > Actinomycetota > Actinomycetes > Mycobacteriales > Pseudonocardiaceae > Thermocrispum > Thermocrispum municipale. The sequence continues at coordinate 192,454 of NZ_ATYT01000004.1, forward strand.
TCGCACACCGTGCCCGGCTTCGTGATCACGTCGATCGGCCGCAGCGTGCCCTGGTTGATCGGCAGGTCACACAGCAGTGACGCCAGCACCGGGGTCATCGCGCACCCCAGCGTCATCGGCGCGCTGACGTTGACGAACCCGTCGGTCTGCGGCGCCGACCGGGAGAAGTCGAACGTCATGTGCTCGTCGTCCACGGTCATCCGGCAGTGCACGCGGTGCAGCCCGTTGGTGTGCCCGTTGTGCTCGACGAAGTCCTCCGCCTCGTACACCCCGTTGGGCAGCGCCCGGATGCGATGGCGAACCGCCTGCTCGGCGAGGTCCTTGGCGATGGCGATGTAGCGCCGGAAGTCCTCGATGCCGTACCGGTCGAGCAGATCCCGCAACCGATCGTCACACCGGTTGCACGCGGCGATGAAGCACCGGATGTCGCTGAGCACCAGGTTGGGCACCCGGATGTTGGTCTCGATGATGCGCCAGATGTCGTCGACCAGTTCGCCCCGGTCGACGATCTTCACGCCGGGCAACCGCAGCGCCTCGCCGTACGTCTCGGTCGCCATCGGCGCGAAGCCGCCGGGCGCGACGCCACCGAAGTCGGACACGTGCGCTTCCGCCCAACACCAGGCGACCAGCTCGTCCCGATAGAACAACGGACGGACGACGCCGACGTCCACCTGGTGCGCGTTGCCCGTGGTGAACGGGTCGTTGCAGATGAACATGTCGCCCGGGTGGATGTCCTCGCGCGGCACGGTCTGCAACACATGGCGTACGGCCTGGCGGGCGGTACCGAGATACATCGTGATGTACCCGGAGTAGGAGATGATGTCGCCGTCCGCGTCGGCCATGAACGTGGAGAAGTCGACCGCTTCGGCGATCACCGGACTGCCCGAGGCCCGCATCATCACCAGGCCCATCTCGCCGGTGATGTTGTCCAGCGCCTTCGAGAAGATCTCGACAGTGACGGGATCGACGTCGGTGTCGTGGTGGGTCTGCGTGCTCACCGTGTTGCCTCCATCAGCGTCCGGTGCTCGTCGGCCTGCTCGGCCCGGTCACGGGTGTCGGTGAGGATGAAGTTGCTCCATTCGTCGACGGTGAACTGCCAGTGCGACGGCACCTGGATCGTGGTCAGCGGATGCTCGACCATCGCCGGGCCGGTCAGGGTGGATCCGGGCACCAGATCGGCCGCGTCGTAGACGTCCACGTCCTGCTGCTCCCCGGCCAGCGGCAGGTAGACCGGGCGGCGACGGCGCGGAGCGACCTCGGCCGGCTGGCCAATGCGGGCGGGAGCACGCTCGAACGTCTCCGCCCGGCCCGTGGCGACCACGCGCACCGACATCAGCACCACCGGACTGTTCACCCACGCAGTGCCCGCTCCGTACTCGGCTTCGTAACGCTGCGGGAAGCTCTCCTGCAGAGCGACCAGGTCCGCCTCGGCCAGATCGGGCTTGCGCGGGATCGGCACCCGCAGCTCCCACTGCTGGCCGGCGAACTTGAAGTCGCCCTGCCACTCGATGTCGATCCGCTCGTCCGAGTAGCCCGCCTCGCGCAGCGCCGCTACCTGCTCTTCTTCCAGCTCACGCAGGCTCTGCGCGACGTGCGAGGCGTCACCGCCGCTCCACATGGTCGACCGCGTCTGGGTGCGGACATCGTCGGTGGCGAGCAGCCCGTGTGCGGAGAAGACCGCGGCGTCGGACGGGATGACGACTTTGCGGATGCCGATGCTGCGGGCGATGTCCGCGGCGAAGATGCCGATCGCACCGCCGAAACAGAACAACGAGAACGTGCGCGGGTCGTGGCCCCGCTCGACGGTCACCGCACGTACGGCGTTGCTCATGTTCGACGTGACCATGCGGTAAACGGCGGCCGCTGCTTGCCGGGCATCCAGGCCGAGCCGCTCGCCGACCTCACGCTGCAGCGCGTCCGCCGCCGGAGCGATGTCCAGCCGCCTGCGCCCGCCGAAGAACGCCTTCGGGTCCAGCAGACCGAGCACGGCCGACGCGTCGGTCACTGTCGGCGCGGTGCCGCCCTTGCCGTAACAGATCGGTCCGGGTTCCGCCCCGGCACTGTGCGGGCCGACCTGCGGGATGCCGCGCGCGTCGAGCCACGCGATGCTCCCACCGCCCGCGCCGATCGGGAACACGTCGATCTTGGACAACGCGGTGAGGAACTGGTCGCGCAGCATGACCCGCTGGGTCACCATCGTCTTGGCGTCCTGCAGGACCGACACGTCGAACGACGTGCCGCCCATGTCGGCGGTGACGACGTCGCGGATGCCCAGGCGAGTGGCCAGTTCCCGAGCGCCGATCACGCCGCCTGCCGGGCCGGAGTCGATCAGGGTGATCGGCCGGTCCCGTGCCTCGGTGGCCGACAGCGTCCCGCCGAAACCCTGCATGAAGGCCACCGGGACGCGCAGGCCGCGCTCGGCGAGCTCGCGTTCGATCCGCTCGGTGTATTCGGCGACCCGCAACCCGGTGAACGAGTTGAGCACGGTGGTCATCGTCCGCTCGTACTCCCGGATGACCGGGTGCAACCGGGACGAGACGCTGAGGAAGAGCTTCGGGTACTCCTCGGCGGCGATGCGCGCGACGAGTTCCTCGTGCACCGGGTTGAGGAAGCTCCACAGCAGCGAGACGGCGACGGCCTCGACGCCGCGGTCGGCCAGCTCGCGCACGGCGCGGCGCGCTTCGTCCTCGGTCAGCGGGACGACCACGCGTCCTTTGCGGTCCAACCGCTCGGTGACCTCGACGACGTCGTCACGGTCGACGATCTGTGGCAGGTTCAGTTGCTTGTGGTGGTCGCGGTGGGCGTTGCGGGCCGAGCGGGCGATCAGCAGGTTGTCACCGAAGCCCTTCGTGGTGATCAACCCGACGCGCGCGCCCTTCAGCTCGGCGATGGAGTTGGTGACCACGGTCGTGCCGTTGACGAAGCGGCGGCAATTGCCGAGCAATTCTTCCACCGCCACGCCGATTTGCTCGGCGACGTTGTCCAACGCCTGCAGTAATCCGTCGGCGAGATTCAGCGGAGTCGTGTCGGCTTTGTCGGTGAAAACCTCTCCGTCACTGGTAGCCACGACGATGTCGGTGAACGTGCCACCGATGTCGCAGCCGATGTGGTACTGCGTCATTGCAAAATTCACCTTACGGTCGGTTTTCCGGTCAGTTCCGCTTCTACTGCTGGCGCAGCACGTGTCGTCGAATTTTTCCGGATTCGGTTCGCGGTAATGCGTCCACGAAATCGACGATGCGCGGATAGGCGTGCCTGCCCACGCGCTCGCGCACGGCGGCCTGGATTTCCTCGGTCAGCCGGTCCTGCGGAACGGAACCATTGGCCACCACGACGGCTCGCACCACCGAACCCCGATCGGGATCGGCCGCGGCCACCACGGCAGCATCGTCGACGCCGGGGTGGTCGAGGATGACGTTTTCCACCTCGGTCGGGCCGACGTTGTAGCCGGACGTGACGATCAGGTCGTCGTCGCGGCCGACGAACCACCAGCGACCTTCCTCGTCGCGCCGGGCCACGTCGCCGGTCAGGAACCACTCGCCACGCCAGCGCGCATCCCACTGCTGCTGCGCGTTCCAGTACCCGACGCTGGCCTGGTAGCGCGGTTTCCGCAGGGCGATGATGCCCTGTTCGTCCTGCAGGTTGCCGTCGTCGTCGACCAGCGCCACGTCGAATCCGGGCACGACCGACGACAGCGCCCCGGGAACCACCGGCTCCTTCGAGTGGGCCAGGTTCGCCAGCGACATCGCCGATTCGCTCTGGCCGTAGCCGTCCTGGATGTCCGCCACGCCGAACTGGCGCCACGCTTCCACCAGCGGCCGGTCCAACGGCTCGCCCGCACTCGTCGCACCGCGGATGTCGGGCGGCAGGCCACCGGAACGCTGCGCGACCTTGACCAATTGCCGGAACGCACTCGGCGCGGCCGCGACATACGTGACCCGTTCTTCTTCGAAGATTCTCAGCCAGTCGGCCGGCTTGAAATCCCCGGTGTAGACGACTCGCGGGCAGCCGAGCGCCATGACCCCGATCCCCGTGGTGTAAAGCCCGTAGGACCACCCGGGATTCGCACCGGAGAAAAGCATGTCCGACGGTTGCAGTGCGAACGTGTGGCGAAGAAACGGTTGGATCGTGAGCAACAGGTGGTGGGGCTGAATGCAGCCTTTCGGCGGTCCGGTCGTCCCACTGGTGTAGATCAGTGTCGCGGGTTCGTCCGCCGCCGTGTGCAGAACTGGCGTATCAGCGGGGTGCCGGTCTATTTCCGCCCAGAAACTTCGATCTCCGGCAAGCAATCCGCCACCGCGTCCCCCGACGACGGTGTAAACGTGCGGATCACCGGTGAGCAGATGCCGCGCCGACTCGAACGCATCCCGATAGCGGTGGTCGACCACGATGGCCTTCGGCTCTCCACCGTTGAGCCGCTCGGCCAGCGCGTCCGGCCCGAAGCCGACGAACAGCGGCATGTAGATCACGCCGGAACGCCAGGCGGCCAATGCGGCGATGTAGGCCTCGATGCCCTGCGGCAGCAGCGCGGCGAGCCGATCGCCCCGCCGGATACCTGCCGCGCGCATCGCGGTCGCGAAACGACTGGAAGCCGCGGCCAGATCGGCGAACGTCCAGCGCTCGCTGCTGCCGTCCGGGTGGCGGACGATCATCGCCAGGCGAGCCCGGTCGCGCGCCCATCGGTCACACGCCTCGTGCGCGGTGTTCAACCCCTCCGACACCGGGCGGTCCAGCCGAGCTTCCGCGGCCGCCCACACCTCGTCGATGGACATGTCCCGCTCCGCGAGGAGTTCGTGGACGTCGACTGGGCGCACATCGCTCATTCGGCTGCCTCCTCGACACCGCCGTGCCGCCGTCCCGGGCGACGTTGCCTGTACTGAGTGCCCACTACAGTGCGGGACGTCATTTCGGCCGTCAATACGCCGAACGAGACGAGGCAGTCGCGCTTGTAAAACCGCACAAACGCCGGCGAGCAATCGATTCGACCGCCAATTCTCAGCCGCAGCACTCGCTGTCTTCGCTGGTCACAGGCACAAAATTCGCGTCGCCGCGACCGAGGCTGACGGCCCGGCCGCGACGACGCGATGGCGTTTCGCCAGCGGTGTGCCAGTGGCTGTCGGGCGAATATTGCCGCGCTATTTGTCCTTACCCAACAACTTGCCGGCGATTTCGCGCATTTCGACCTTGCGCACCTTTCCGGTCACGGTCATCGGGAACTCGTCCACGATGTGCACGTAGCGCGGGATCTTGTAGTGGGCGAGCTTGCCCTGGCAGAACTCGCGCAGCTTCTCCGCGGTGAGCTCCTCGGCGCCCTCGCGCAGGATCACCCATGCCATGAGTTCCTCGCCGTACTTCTCGTCCGGCACGCCGATGACCTGCACGTCCTGGATGTCCGGGTGGGTGTAGAGGAACTCCTCGATCTCCCTCGGGTAGATGTTCTCGCCGCCGCGGATGACCATGTCCTTGATCCGGCCGGTGATCTGCACGTAGCCGTCCTCGTCCATCACCGCGAGGTCGCCGGTGTGCATCCAGCGCGCGGTGTCGATGGCCTCGGCGGTCTTGTCCGGCTGTTCCCAGTAGCCCAGCATCACCGAGTAGCCACGGGTGCACAGCTCGCCCGGCTCGCCGCGCGGAACGGTCAGCCCGGTCTCCGGGTCGATGATCTTCACCTCGAGGTGCGGGTGTACCCGGCCGACCGTGGAGACGCGGCGGTCCAGCGAGTCGTCGGCGCGCGTCTGGGTGGACACCGGCGAGGTCTCGGTCATGCCATAGCAGATGGTCACTTCCGTCATGCCCATCCGCTCGATGACCTGCTTCATCACCTCCACCGGGCACGGCGACCCCGCCATGATGCCGGTGCGCAAGCTGGACAGGTCGTGGTCTTCGAACGTCGGGTCGGCCAGCTCCGCGATGAACATGGTCGGCACGCCGTACAGCGACGTGCACTTCTCGTCGGCCACCGCCTTGAGCGTCGCGGTCGGGTCGAAACCGGGCGCGGGGATGACCATGCAGGCGCCGTGGCTGGTGGCCGCCAGGTTGCCCATGACCATGCCGAAGCAGTGGTAGAAGGGCACCGGGATGCAGATGCGGTCCTCCTCGGTGTACGAGCACAGCTCGCCGACGAAGAACCCGTTGTTGAGGATGTTGTGGTGGCTGAGCGTGGCACCCTTCGGGAACCCGGTGGTGCCCGATGTGTACTGGATGTTGATCGGGTCGTCGGCGGTGAGCTCGATGTCGTCCAGCGTCGCCGGGTCGCCCTTCTTGCCCGCGGCGAGCACGTCGTCCCAGCTCGGGCCGTCGAACAAGATGACGTCGGTCAGTTTCGGGCAGTCCGGCCGCGCCTCGTCGATCATGGCGGCGTAGTCGGAGGTCTTGAACGACGGCGCCGCGATCAACATGCGGATGCCTGCCTGGTTGAGCACGTAGGTGAGCTCGTGCGTGCGGTAGGCCGGGTTGATGTTGACCAGGATCGCGCCGAGCTTGGCGGTCGCGTACTGCACCAGCGTCCACTCCGCGCGGTTCGGCGACCAGATGCCCACGCGGTCGCCTTTACCGATGCCGCGGGCGGCCAGCCCGAGCGCAACGGTGTTGACGTCGTCAACGAACTCGCGGTACGTCCAGCGCCGCCCGGACGCGCAGTCGACCAGCGCCTCACGATCGGGGAAAGCGGCGACCGTGCGATCCAGATTCGCGCCGATGGTGTCCCCGAGCAGGGGGACGTCGGAGGTTCCGGAGCTGTAGCTGAGCTGGGCAGGGACCGGCATTGACTTCCTCCTCACGCGTCGCTGCGAGATACCCGAGTTTGGCACGAACGGGGCCGGATTGCGCTCCCCTGATTTGCCGGATTCGCTGCGGGCGCCATGACAGCCGATGAGGTGGGTGCACGGTCGCACGAACCGGTGCACAACCGGAGACCCCGCCACACCGTCGCCCTCGCGCCGGGAAGATGTGGGAGGATGCCGCCTGGTCGGCTGGGGAGATCGAGAACGAGGGGGAGCATGCGACGCTCTGTGCTGGCGTTGGTAGCCGGTTGCCTGATCGTGTCCGGGTGCAGTTCAACCGTCGACGGCAGAGCCGTGCCACCTGGTGCCGCACCGGTGCCGAGCAGCGGCGCTCCCGGGCCCGCGGGCGCCCCAGGTCCCGCGCCCGCGCCCACGAATCAGCCGCAAGACCGTGAGCACGAAGCGATCCTGGCCGCGCTGCGGCAGATCGACCCGTGCGCACTGGTCGACAAGAAGCAGCTGCGTAAGTACGACATCTACCCCGACGGCCCGCATGCCTGTGTCGCGGTGAACGAGGACGAGTACGTCGCGACGAAAGCCGCAGGGGTCAAGGTGGGCGTCTCGTTCCCTGCGGATGCACGCCTCGACCAGAAGCCGCTGACCGTCGCCGGAGCGAAAGCCTACGAAGCCCGCGACGACGACGCCTGCACGGTGACCATCCCGGTGAGCTTCACGCTCGGCATCGAGCTGCAGCGCGCCAAGTCCGGCACCGTCGCCGCGACCTGCAAGTCGGTGCGCAGCTGGGCCAAGTACGCCGTGGGCAAACTGCGCAAGCCGTACTCGGTCAAGCAGTCCGCCGCCTGGCCCCTGGCGGCGTGGGACGGGTGCACGCTGGTCAAACAGAGCCTGAGCGAACCCGACAAGTACACCTACCTGCCAGATGGCGACGACGACCCGTTGAGCGGCTGCAAGGCTGAGCCCGCCGAGGGTGCCGGCGTCGAGCCGATCGACTTCGAGGCGCGCTACGAGTTCGACCACGAGCTCGACTCCACTGCGCAGACGCGCGAGATCGCGGGCAAGAAGGTCGCCACCGACGACCGGTCTGACACCTGTGAGCGCGAGTGGGTGCAGCGGCTCGGGCGCGGCGACATCGGCGACACCGTCATCACCCTCGAGGCGCCCTGCACACTGGCGGACGGGCTGACCGAGAAGATCATCCAGCTGGCCGCGAAGAAGCCGGAGAATCCGGCGAAGCCGGCCACCAAGCTGCTGTACGGGCCGAACGATCCGGACAGCCCGACGACGGGGGCGTGCCGGAACTTCAGCCGCGGCGACAAGGACTGCGAGGAGTACCAGGAGGTCGCGCCACCGAAGGGCTACGAGGCCATCGCCGCCCAGGTTCAGCAGAACCCGCACGTGATCTGCGCGGTGTTCCTCGACGGGGTCAAGGCGAAGGTGTCGGCGAAGCTCGAGCCGGTCGTCGACCGCGAAAGAAATCAGTGCATCTTCGTCGAGCCGGACAAGAAGATCGAGGTCGTCACCGAGGTCGTGCCCACCTTCATGAAGGCACGCGACGTGGCGAAGGTGCCGCTGAGCTCGTCCCAGGCACAGGAAACGCAGCTGGCCGGCAAGCCCGCGGCCACCTTCTACAGCGACGACAAGGACGTTTACGGCGTGGTGGTCTCGCACGCCGGCAGCCTCGACGACCGTGGCGGGCTGCGTATCGAGGTACAGATGCAGGCCCCTGGACTCGACAAGCCGAAGGTCTCCTCCGACCTGCCCGACAAGATCAACCAGGCGATGACGGAAACCGTCACGAAGTGGCTGAACTGACGTTGCCGGTTCCGGCCGGGCTGGGCGGGATGCACAAGCTCACCGGAGCGTGCTTGCGGGCTGGACACCAGTCACGTGGAGGCGGGTCGACCCGCAGTCACTCGCTGCGGCATCACTGGGAAACGTGGAGCCGACAAGGGGACTCGAACCCCTGACCTGCTGTTTACAAGACAGCTGCTCTACCAACTGAGCTATGTCGGCGCGGCCGTTCGGCCACCCCCATCGTAGGCCCCGGTCGCCCGGACTGAAGCGACTGCCCCGCCTGATCGCCGGACTTGCCTCCGCGCGCGCCGAGAACCTGCCCACCCGTGCCCGAAGCAGTCGCCTCGCGGCCCGCGAACCCCTGGGTGCGGCGCCCGCGAGCCGTCCACCCGCCACTCGCTCAAGTGGCAAGAAAGCCACAAAGCGCCAGACTGGAAACGGAGGGTTGATCGGCGCTTGATCCGCCGCGGGGTTGCCACTCCACCGTGGGCCGGAAACGGCAGTTCAGACGCCGTTCATCCACCACTTTCACGACGCCGCAACGGCCCCATTTCGCCGACGCGACCAATCGTGATGGACGCCACGGATCAAGCGTGCAACGGTCGCCTGGACGACGCCGATGGACCTGCCGGACGGCGTAACAAGGCGCGGGACGAAGTGGGAGGTGGACGACGTGAAACTCTTGGCGAGGCAGCATCGTGTACGGGTGCCGGAGCAGACTGCTCCGCCTCAGCCCATTGGGCCACGGCTGCTCGACGAGGGGTCGATCCATTTCGCACTAGACACTGCCCTGCGCATCGGCGAAGTGCAGATGGCCACCGGCGCGGGTGCCTCCGACGTCACCGCCACCATTCTCGCGGTGACCGACGGATTCGGTCTCCCGCAGTGCGAGGTCAACGTCGTCGGCACGTCCATCACCGTCACCTGCCACCGCGGTTCGGAAGCCTCTCCCATCACCGCCGTGCGCGTCGTGCGTAGCCGCAGCATGGACTACACGCGGTTGAGCGAGACGGAAGAGCTGGTCACCAAGATCACCCGTGGGCGGGTCGACGTGCACACGGCGGCCAGTGAGATCAACCGGATCAACGAGGCGCCGCACCCGTACCCGCGGTGGGTTGCCACGCTCGCGCTGGGCGCCATGGCCGCGTCGATCACCGTGCTGATCGGCGGTGACCCGCTCACCGCGGCCCTGGCCTTCGTGGTCAGTGCGTTGATCGACCGGGTAGGTCGCATCCTGAACCGGCGCGCGCTGCCGCTGTTCTTCCAGCAGGTCGTCGGCGGCTTGATCGCGTCGCTGTTCAGCGTGCTGGCGCTCAGCAGCGACCTGCCGTTCGAGTCACCCAGCCTGGTCGCCGCCGCCGCGATCACGGTGTTGCTGTCCGGGCTGGGCACCGTCTCGGCGGTGCACGACGCCGTCACCGGCTACAACGTCACGGCGGCGGGCCGGACGATGGAAGTCATCATGATGACGGCGGGCTTGGTCACCGGTGTGGTGATCGCCCTGCAGCTGGCGTTGACGCTGGGCATCCCCAGGGCGCCGCTGCCCACGCTGCCCGGCCCGAGCGCCATCAGCCTGCCGGTCGAGATCGTGGCCGGTGCGGCCGCCGCGGGCTTCTTCGCGCTGGCCAGTTACGCCCGCCTGCGTGCGCTCCTGCTGGCGGCGACCGCAGGTGGCGTGGGCACCACGGTGTACAGCGTGCTCCGGCTGGCCGAGGCCGACAAGATCACCGCGACCGCGCTCGCGGCCGTGCTGCTCGGTTTCTGCGGTGGCGTGCTGTCGCGCCGGCTGCGCGTCACGCCGCTGGTGGTGGCGGTCTCCGGTATCACGCCGTTGCTGCCCGGTCTGCTGGCTTTCCGCGGCCTGTACGAAGCGGGCGTCGAACCGGGCGGCCAGCTCGGCACGCTGATGCAGGCCTTCGCGGTCGGGCTGGCTCTGGCCGCCGGCGTGGTGTTCGGCGAGTACCTGGCGCAGCCGGTGCGCACCCAGCTCGGGCGTCTCGAGCGGAAACTGGCCGGTCCACGCATGGCGGGCCCGCTGCGGCCGTCGCGCAGGAAACTGCAGTAAGCCCCGCTTCCAGCTCGGCCGCCGGCCCATCCGTGGCCGGACCGCTGCAGCCGTCGCACACGAAGTGCAGTAGGGCTTGTCGCGGGTCGGCGGCCGGTGCACGAGCGTCGGCCGCCGACCCGCATGCAGCGGCATCGGGCCAGGTCCGCGTGGGCAGTAAGTCCACCCGGACGCCGCACGATCGAGAGCCCGATCACAGAGTTCGCACAGTAGGCTGAAACATATGAGCGACCCCGATTTCGTCGTGGTGGCCAATAGGTTGCCGGTGGATCTGGATCGGTCGCCGGACGGCGGCCAGCGCTGGACGCAGAGCCCGGGCGGCCTGGTTTCGGCACTCGAGCCGTTCCTGCGGAGCCGGAAAGGCGCGTGGGTCGGCTGGCCCGGAGTACCTGATATCGAGGTCGAGGAATTCACCGACGACGGTCTGGTGCTGCATCCGGTGTCGCTCAGCGCCGCCGAGGTGCGCGACTACTACGAAGGCTTCTCCAACGCCACGCTGTGGCCGCTGTACCACGACGTCGTGCAACCGCCGGTGTTCGAGCGCCGGTGGTGGGACGCCTACGTGCGGGTCAACCAGCGCTTCGCGGAAGCGAGCGCGAAAGTGGCCGCGCAGGGTGCGACCGTGTGGGTGCAGGACTACCAGCTGCAGCTGGTGCCGTCGATGTTGCGGGAGCTGCGGCCGGATCTGCGCATCGGCTTCTTCCTGCACATCCCGTTCCCGCCGGTCGAGCTGTTCATGCAGCTGCCGTGGCGGGCCGAGATCGTCCGCGGCCTGCTCGGCGCGGACCTGGTCGGGTTCCACCGTCCCGGTGGGGCGCAGAACTTCCTGTGGCTGGCCGGTCAGCTGATCGGGCTGGAGTCCAGCCGCGGCTCGGTCGGCGTGCGCTCCCGGTCGGGCATCGTGCGCGTCGGCGACCGTACCGTGCGAGTCGGCGCGTTCCCCATTTCGATCGACTCCGCCGGGCTGGACTCCTTGGCGCGCAGCGCAGAGGTGACCAAGCGGGCCGCCGAGGTCCGCGCGTCACTCGGTGACCCGAAGACGATGCTGCTCGGGGTCGACCGGCTCGACTACACCAAGGGCATCGACCTCCGGCTGAAGGCACTGCACGAATTGCTCCGGGAAGGCACGGTCGACCCGGCCGAGGTCACGTTCGTGCAATTGGCCACCCCCAGCCGGGAACGGGTCGAGCACTATCAGCGCATGCGCGGTGACATCGAGCGATTGGTCAGCCGGATCAATGGCGAATTCGCTCGTGTCGGTCACCCGGTCGTGCACTATTTGCATCAATCGGTCGGACGGCCGGAACTTGCCGCGTTTTACCGGGCCGCCGACGTCATGGTTGTCACGCCACTGCGCGACGGCATGAACCTGGTGTGCAAGGAGTACGTGGCGTGCAAGCATGACCAGACGGGCGCTTTGGTGCTCAGTGAGTTCGCGGGCGCGGCAGCCGAGCTGACCAGCGCGTTCTTGGTCAATCCGCACGATCTCGACGGGGTGAAACGAACTTTGCACGCGGCGATCAACCTCGACCCGGCGGAGGGTCGCAGGCGCATGCGTGCGCTGCGTCGCCAGGTACTGACTCACGACGTGGATCGGTGGGCCCGCTCGTTCCTCGACGCGCTGGACGGCTGATAGAACGCGGGAGTTATGGTGCCGTAGCCCGGCACATTCTTGACCGTGAAAACCTTTCCTGGAGGGGCGTTGACCGCCGAGTCCCTACCCGCCGAACTGCGCAGAGCGATCGTGCATATCGCTCGCACGCCACGCTTGCTGGTGGCCTGCGATTACGACGGGACCCTCGCGCCGATCGTGGAGAACCCGGACACCGCGCGGCCACGACCGGAGTCGGTCGGTGCGCTGCGTTCGCTCGCCGCGCTGCACGAGACGACCACCGCGGTGATTTCCGGACGGGCGCTGCGCGATCTGGCCACCCTGTCCCGGCTGCCCGCGGAAGTCCATCTGATCGGCTCGCACGGTTCGGAATTCGACATCGGCTTCGTGCACGAGCTCAACGCCGAGGCCCGAGAACTGCACCGCAGGCTGGAGGCGGAACTGAACCGCCTGGTCGACGGCATCCCCGGCGTCACGCTGGAGATCAAACCGGCGAGCATCGCCGTCCATGTGCGGCAGGCGTCGGAAGAGGACGGCGCGCGGGTGATCGACGCCGTGCACGAAGGGCCAGGCAAGTGGGACGGCATCTCGGTCACCGACGGCAAGGCGGTGGTCGAGCTGGCCGTCGTGGCCACCGACAAGGGGCATGCGCTGGACGTCCTGCGGCACCAGGTCGGCGCGACCGCGGCCCTGTTCCTCGGCGACGACGTCACTGACGAGAAGGCGTTCACCCGGCTCTCCGGCCCGGACGTGGGCATCCACGTCGGCGAGGGCGAGACGTTGGCGCAGTACCGCATCTCCGACACCGAGGACGTCGCCACCGTGCTCGCGTTCGTGCTCGAGGAGCGGCGCCACTGGCTGTACGGCGAGCAGGCTCCGCCGATCGAGCGGCTGACCATGCTGGCCAACGAACGCTCGGTGGCCCTGGTGACACCGGACGCCCGGCTGACGTGGCTCTGCCACCCGGGCCCGGACGCACCCGCGGTGTTCGCCGATCTGCTCGGCGGCCCTGGCGCGGGGCATTTCAGCATCAAGCCGACCCGCAACGGCCTCCCACTCGGTCAGCGCTACCTGCCCAACACCATGACGGTGGAGACGCGCTGGTCCCGGCTGCTGGTGACGGACTACCTGGAGCCGGAGTCGGCCAAGCACCGGACCGACCTGGTGCGGGTGATCTCCGGCGACACCGAAGCCAGCATCACGTTCGCGCCGCGGCCCGAGTTCGGCGGTGTGCCGGTCCGGCTGGTCGCCGAACAGGAGGGCCTGCGTGTGCTGGGCACGTCGGAGCCGTTCGTACTGCGCGCACCCGGCGTGACCTGGGAAATCACTTCCGACGGGCTGCACGACACCGCGAAGGCCACCGTTCGGCCGACGCCGGACGAGCCGATCGTGCTGGAGCTGCGCTGCGGCACGACCGACCTGGGCCCGCACGACCTGCCCGAAGTGGACCGCAGGGCCCGCGCAGGCGAGTACTGGAGCAAGTGGGCGGCCGGGCTGAAGCTGCCGGGCGTCGAGACCGAGCTGGTGCGCCGGTCCGCGCTGACGCTGCGCGGCCTGTGCGACGCCGAGAGCGGGGGTGTCCTGGCCGCGGCCACCACTTCCCTGCCCGAGGAGATCGGCGGCGTCCGCAACTGGGACTACCGGTACTGCTGGATCCGCGACGCGGCCATGACCGTGCGCGCCCTGGTTTCGCTCGGTTCGACCGAGGAGGCCGAGGGCTACCTGCGGTGGCTGCACGGCGTGCTGAGCCAACTGGCCGGCCCGGAACGCCTGCACCCGCTGTACACCGTGGCGGGTACGCAGCTCGGCGCCGAGGCGGTCATCGACTCGCTGCCCGGCTACGCGGGATCCCGCCCGGTGCGCGTCGGCAACCTGGCCAACCACCAGGTGCAGCTCGACGTGTTCGGCCCGGTGGTCGAGCTGATCGCCGACCTGGCCGAGGTTCGCGGCGATCTGCGCGACGAGGACTGGCAGCTGGTGCGCGCCATGGCCGAGGCGGTCAAGCGCCGCTGGAGCGAGCCGGACCACGGCATCTGGGAAGAGCGGCACGTCCCGCGGCACCGGGTGTACTCGCGCGTCATGTGCTGGGTGACCATGGATCGGGCCGTCAAGCTGGCCGAGCGCTACGGCCGTGAGATGCCCTCGGCGTGGCCGGAGCTACGCGACACGATCGCGGCCGATGTGCTGGAGAACGGCTGGAACGACGAAGTGCAGGCGTTCACCACCGCCTACGACGGCACGGACCTCGACGCGGCGTCGCTGTTCATCGGGCTGTCCGGGTTGATCGACCCGTCCGACGAGCGGTTCCAGTCGACCGTCACCGCGATCGAAGGGGAACTCCGCAGCGGCTCCACTGTCTACCGCTACCGGCGCGACGACGGCCTGCCCGGCAACGAGGGCGGCTTCCACCTGTGCGCCGCGTGGATGGTCGAGGCGTACCTGCTCACCGGGCGGCGAACCGAGGCCGAGGAGCTCTTCCAGCAGATCGTCGACTGTTCCGGCCCGACTGGCCTGCTGCCCGAGCAGTACGACCCGATCGCGGAGCGCTCGCTGGGCAACCACCCGCAGGCGTACTCGCACCTCGGGTTGATCCGCTGCGCGATCCTGCTCGACCAGTAGTCCACCGCGGGCCACGACCCGGCCCCGAGCGCCATGGCGCCTGTACCTGCCGGCCGGCGGGTGCGGGCGCCATTTTGCTGCGTGCACCGCGGCGTGCTCGCCACCGGCCGGAGGCCGAGGAATGAGCGCGGTCGTTCGCCACCTCGAATCCTCTCCGACGATGCGGGCCGCCTGCGCAGGGCACTGCACGCCGCGGCCTCTCCGTGCGCATCGACATTGGCCGAGCCCCTCGGCACGCGCCTGAGGGCTGGTGCCGCCGACTACCTCAGCCGCCGGCACCGCCGGCCGACGGCGCTCAGCTGAACGCCAGCTGCAGTGCGCTCGGCAGGTCGGGAATCTCCTTCACCGTCATCCCGTCCGGAGCCGGACCACAATCCGGCGGGATGAGCGCGTGCGTGAACCCCATGCGCTGAGCCTCGGCCAGCCTGCGCTGCACGCCGGTGACCCTTCTCAACTCACCCGCCAGTCCCACCTCCCCCACAGCAACGATCCCGCTTGGCAATTCCGCTTCGCTCACCGACGACGCGACCGCCAACGCCACCGCCAGGTCCGCCGCCGGTTCGGTCAGCCGCATGCCGCCCACCGTGGCGACGTAGACATCCCGCTCGCCGAACCGGATCCGCGCATGCTTCTCCAGCACCGCGAGGATCATCCCGATCCGCGACGAGTCCAGCCCGCTGGCCGCCCGCCGCGGCGTGGGCAAGGACGACGTGGTGACCAGCGACTGCACCTCGGCGAGCAGTGGCCGCTTGCCCTCCACCGTCACCGTCACCGCCGTCCCGGCCACCGGATCTCCCCGCCGGTTCAGGAACAGCCCCGACGGGTCCGCCACACCCACGATGCCGTCGTCGCGCAGCTCGAAGCAGCCCACTTCGTCGGCCGGCCCGAAGCGGTTCTTCACCCCACGGACCATCCGCAACGTGGAGTGCTTGTCACCCTCGAAATGCAGCACCACGTCGACCAGATGCTCGAGCACCCGGGGCCCGGCCACCGAACCGTCCTTCGTGACGTGCCCGACCAGGATCACCGGCAGGGCTCGCTCCTTGGCCAACGCCACCAGCGCCGCCGCCACGGCCTTCACCTGCGTGACACCGCCGGGCGACCCCTCCACCTTCGGCGACACCATCGTCTGGGCCGAGTCGACGATCAGCACTCCCGGCTGTACCGCGTCGACATGCCCCAGCACCGCGGACAGATCACTTTCCGCCGCCACGAACAGCGACTCGTGCAACGCGGACGTGCGCTCCGCCCGCAGCCGCACCTGCCCTGCCGACTCCTCACCCGTCACATACAACGCGCGCCCGCGGCTGCCTGCCCAGCGCTGGGCGACCTCCAGCAGCAGCGTCGACTTCCCGACCCCGGGCTCGCCTGCCAACAGCACCACGGCGCCGGGAACCAGACCGCCGCCCAGCACCCGGTCCAGCTCCGCGACCCCGGTCGGCTGGGCCCGCGCGGAATCAAGATCGACGTCGACGATCGGCCGGGCAGGCGACGACGGCGCGCCCGCGGCCACGGTGGCCAGCGCAGGGTTGGGCACACCGCGCTCCTCGACGGTCCCCCACGCCTGACACTCCGGGCAGCGGCCGACCCACTTCGCGACCTCGTATCCGCATTCCACACAGCGGTAGCCGGCGCTTTTCTTCCCCACGACCCGCACCGTAGCGGGCGGCCCCGACATTTTCGGCAGCGGCGCGCTACCGCGTCTCGTCTTGCGCCCGCATCGCGTGCGACACCGCGTTGACGTACTCGGTCACCGGCCGCGAGAACTGCAGGGCGATCCCGGCAACCGACAACGCGACGGCGACGAGGTCCAACACCGCGTAAACCGACGCGTAGGTGTCGTCGGAGCTCATCCCGATCCAGCTGTAAGGCAGCACCATGACCCACAGCACGACCGCGGTGACCACGCACACGACGCGGCCGGACTGCCTGCCCTTGACGACCCCGAACGACCCCCACGCGTGCAGCACCGCGGCGATCGCGGGCAATCCGGCGTAACTGTCCGGGGTCTCCGGCACCACCAGGCCGCCGATCACCGGGACCCACAGCACCGCAGCGATGACGGCGCAGATCCGCGCCTGCGCTGCCTGGGCCGGCCGGTTGGCGCGCAATTCCTCGACGCTGGACACGCGCGCGAGGCTAGCCTCACGGTCCAGCGCGGATATATCCCCGACGGAGTCGTGACCGGGAGGATCAGTGCTCGGACTCGGCGGCCTCTTCGGTGCGCACCTTCTCCGGCGCCTCGATCGGCACCCGCAGCTTCAGCGCGCCCGACTCCCGGAACATCAGCGTCATCTCGACGACCATGCCCGGGTACAGGTTCTTCTTCAGGCCCTTCAGCGTGACGGTGGCCGTGCCGACGTCACCGGCGTCGGAGCCCGCGTCCTCCTCACCGGCGGGCTTCGGCGGCTCCATGCCCACGTACAGCGCGCGCTGCGACGGGATGACCGAGTCGCCCTTGACGTCCACGCTCGCGGCGTCGGTGGTGCTGATCTGCTCGAGCTCGTCGGCCGTCGCCCCGTTGTTGGCGATGGCCATCTTCAGCGGAACGTCGGAGCCCGTTGCCCAGTACCCGTCCTCCGGGTAGGCCAGCGCTGCGTTGTTCACATGCAACGCGCCCACCTGCGCCTGGTCACCGTTGACGGCGGCCAGCTGGGTGTCGGTCTGCGTGATCTGACCGGCACCACAACCTGCCGTGCCGGTCACGACGGCGGCGAGCGCGAGCGTGGCGAAGCCGAGCTTCACCCGGCGCTTACCGGAACTGCTGGGCATACCGGAATCCTTTCGTGTCCCGCAAGCCTGCGCCAGCAAGACTATCTCGGCGTGCGCGCGGGCCGAACTCCGGCCGTTACTCCGCCCGCGCACAGTCCACAATGGACTGTGACGCCGAGTACTTTCGGCCCCCGCCACTACCTGCGTGAGCACACCGACCGCGGGTTTGTCAACCCCCACCACGGGCCCGATCAGGGCGCTGACCTGCGACGACGGACACGGGGCGCTATCGAGGGCACCGTTGCGCGTGCTAACATGGAGGAAGCGAAAGGGGCAGAGGACACATGGTTTTCAAGGTCGGAGAGACCGTCGTCTACCCGCACCACGGTGCAGCACTCATCGAAGCGATCGAGACTCGCGTCATCAAAGGCGAGGAGAAGCAATACCTCGTTCTCAAGGTCGCTCAAGGTGATCTTACGGTGCGCGTCCCCGCCGACAACGCCGAGATCGTCGGTGTGCGTGATGTCGTCGGCCAGGACGGGCTCAATCGCGTATTCGATGTGCTGCGTACTCCCCACACCGAAGAGCCAACCAACTGGTCTCGTCGGTACAAGGCCAACCTGGAGAAGCTCGCCTCCGGCGATGTGAACAAGGTGGCCGAAGTGGTGCGCGATCTCTGGCGGCGTGAGAAGGACCGTGGCCTGTCCGCCGGCGAGAAGCGCATGCTGGCCAAGGCGCGGCAGATCCTGGTCAGCGAGCTGGCGCTCGCTGAAGGCACGGACGAGGAGAAGGCCGAGGGGCTGCTGGACGAAGTCCTGGCCACGGCCGACGAGACGTCCGACGCCAAACCGGTCGGCGCCGGCATCGACAGCTGAGCAGTTCTTTCCTTGCCCGGTCGGAATGGCCGGTTGAAGGTCGTTGCGCTGGTACCTGCCGCCGGGCGGGGTGAACGCCTCGGCGCGCACGTTCCCAAGGCTCTGGTTCCCGTGGCCGGGACACCCCTGGTCACCAGGGCCACGCGCGGGCTTCTCGATTCCGGGGTGGTGGACGCGGTCGTGGTGGCCGCGCCCGCGGATCACCTCGGCGATTTCGAGTCCTGTCTGGCGGAATTCGGTGACCGGTGCAGCGTCGTCGCCGGCGGGGCGGATCGCACGAGTTCCGTGCGGGCGGCCCTGGAATCAGTAGCCAGCGGCGCGTTCGACGCCGTCCTGGTGCACGACGCCGCGCGAGCATTCACACCGCCGACGGTTCCGTGCGCGGTGATCGAAGCGCTTTCCGGCGGCGCACAAGCAGTGGTGCCAGTGCTTCCGCTGGCGGACACCGTCAAACAGGTGGATGCCGACGGCGTCGTCACGGGCACGCCGGATCGCAGTTCCTTGCGCGCGGTGCAGACACCGCAAGGTTTCGCCGAGCCCTTGCTGCGTCGCGTGCATGCGAGTGCGCCGGGATCGGCGACCGACGACGCTTCCCTCGTCGAGCGGGTCGGTATCCCCGTCGCTACGGTGATGGGCCATCCCCATGCCATGAAGATCACCACCCCGTTCGATCTGCAGATCGCCGAGAAGATCCTGGTGGAGCAGCCATGAGTCCACGCATCGGCCAGGGCGTCGACGTGCACGCGATCGAAGCGGGCCGGGAGTGCTGGATCGCGGGGATTCGCTGGGAAGGGGTGGACGGCTGCGCCGGGCATTCCGACGGCGACGTCGCCACCCACGCACTGATCGACGCGATGTTGTCCGCCGCGGGCCAGGGTGACCTCGGCCAGCTGTTCGGCACCGGCCGCGCCGAGTACGCCGGAGCCTCCTCCGTGCGACTGCTCGAGGAGGCGCGCGTGCGCGTGGAGTCGGCCGGCTGGCGGTTGAGCAATGCCGCGGTGCAGGTCATCGGCAATGCGCCGCGTATCGGCACCCGCAGGCAAGAGGCACAAGAGGTGCTGTCGAAGGCCGCGGGCGGCCCGGTCAGCGTCTCCGGGACGACCAGCGACGGGCTCGGGCTGACCGGTCGCGGGGAAGGCATCGCGGCCGTCGCCACCGCGCTGCTGGTGCCGGTGGAGTGACTCCCCGCCGCGAACATCAGTGACGGCGGCCCGGCTCCCAGTGAGCGCGGCCTGGCCCCACCACGGGCACCTGTGACAGCGGCCAACCTCCCCACCGCGGACACCTGTGCGACATGATTTTCACCGCGGACATCAGCGCGGCCTGACTCTCCCCGCGGACATCAGTACCGTGGCCGTCGTGACGATTCGTGGGGTGTTGTTCGATTTCGCAGGCACACTGTTCAGCGCCGAACCCAAGGTCGACGACCTGGCCGGGATCACCGACGTCGAGGGCAACGAGCTGACGCCGGACGCGTTCGGCGAGCTGGTCCGCAAGGTGATCTCCCCGGTGCACGGCGTCGCGCTGGACGGAGAGTTCGCGCACGCGTGGCAGAACCGGGACCTCGACCCCGAACTGCATCGCAAGGCCTTCGTGGAGGCGATTCGCCGGGCGGGCGTCGTCGCGGAAGAACACGCGACGGTGCTGTACGAGCGGATGATCGACACGTCCGGTTGGACGCCGTTCGACGACGTGCCCGAGGTCTTCCAGCTCCTTGCCGAGCGGGACATCCCGATCGCCGTGGTCAGCAACATCGGGTTCGACATCCGGCCCGCGTTCACCGCCACCGGAGTCGACCAACACGTGACGGAATACGTTCTCAGCTACGAGCACGGCGTGGTCAAACCCGACCGGCGGATCTTCGAGATCGCGCTGAAAGCCATCGGCGTCGAGGCCGAGCACGCACTGATGGTCGGCGACAGCCAGCACGCCGACGGCGGCGCGCTCGCGCTGGGCATGCGATTCAGCCTGGTCCCGCCGACGGCTCCGGAGGAGCGGCCGACGGCCTTGCGGGACGCGCTCGCCGCGCACGGCCTGTAGTCCGAGGCCCGGGGACACTTCGGAGCGTCGACGGCTCGCCCCGTACCATTCCTGGGTGGCCCTTCAGCTTTACGACACCGCATCCCGCAGTGTGCGGGAGTTCACGCCCGTGCGAGCCGGGGCGGCGTCCATCTACGTCTGTGGGCCGACCCCGCAAGGCCCGCCGCACATCGGTCATGTGCGCAGCGCGTTGAACTACGACGTGCTGGCGCGCTGGCTGGAACACGGCGGGCTGGACGTCACGCTGGTCCGCAACGTCACCGACATCGACGACAAGATCTTGGTCAAGGCCGCGGCGGAGGGTCGTCCGTGGTGGCAGCACTCGGCCCGCTACGAGCGCGAGTTCGAGGACGCCTACACCGCGCTGGGCTGCCGGCCCGCGGCCATCTCCCCGCGCGCCACCGGACACGTGACCCAGATGATCGAGCTGATGCAACGCTTGATCGACAAGGGGCACGCCTACGCGGCCGAGGGCGACGTGTACTTCGACGTGCAGTCGTTCGACGAGTACGGCTCCCTGTCCCGCCAGCAGCTCGACGAGGTGCAGCAGGGCGAGTCGGCGGCGGCGGGCAAGCGTGACCACCGCGACTTCACGCTGTGGAAGAGCGCCAAACCGGGTGAGCCGTCGTGGCCGACGCCGTGGGGCGCCGGCCGTCCCGGTTGGCATCTGGAGTGCTCGGTGATGGCCTGCACCTACCTGGGCGCGGAGTTCGACATCCACGGCGGCGGGCTGGACCTGGTCTTCCCGCACCACGAGAACGAGCTGGCCCAGTCCCGAGCGGCCGGTGACCCGTTCGCCCGGATCTGGATGCACAACGGCCTGGTCGGCATGGCGGGCGAGAAGATGTCCAAGTCGCTGGGCAATGTGGTGTCGATTCCGGCGATGTTGCGCAAGGCACGCGCCCCGGAGCTGCGCTACTACCTCATCCAGCCGCACTACCGGTCGCTGATCGAGTACTCCGACGAGGCACTGCACGAGGCCGCGCAGGGCTACCGCCGCATCGAGCAGTTCCTGCGCCGGGTCGCCGCACACGGCGAGGTCGTGCCCGGCGAGCTTCCGGCCGAATTCGTCGACGCGATGAACGACGACCTGGCCACCCCGAAGGCTTTCGCGGTCATGCACAACGTGGTCCGCGAAGGCAACACCGCGTTCGACGCCGGGGACGACGACAAGGCACGGCAAGCGGCCTCGGCCGTGCGCGCCATGACCGCGGTCCTGGGTATCGACCCGCTGTCGGAGCAGTGGGCGGACGAGCGCGGCGACGACAAGGTGCGGCAGGCGCTGAGCGTGCTGGTCGAGGCGGTCCTGGAAGACCGGTCGCGGGCGCGCGCGGAGAAGGACTTCGCCACCGCGGACCGGCTGCGGGACCGACTGCAGGAGGCAGGCATCGTCGTGGAGGACACCCCGAGCGGTCCACAGTGGACGGTGGCAGATGGCCGGTAATTCGCGGCGCCGCGGAGCGGTGCGCAAGCCGGGGACCAAGAAGGGCGCGGTCACCGGTTCCGGTGGCCAGCGCAAAAGGGGCCTGCGCGGCAAGGGGCCGACGCCGAAGGCGGAGATGCGGCCGGGTCATCCCGCGCAGCGCCGTGCCGCGGCCAAGGCGCGGGCGGAGAAGGCCAAGGAGCAGCGCGCTGCCCAGGGTCCGGAACTGATCGCCGGGCGGAACCCGGTGGTGGAGGCGCTGCGGGCGGAGGTGCCTGCCGAAGCGCTGTACGTGGCGATCGGGGTCGACGCCGACGACCGGGTGACCGAAGCCGTCCGGCTCGCCGCGGACCGTGGCATCACGATCCTCGAGGTCCCGCGCGACGAACTGGACCGGAAGACACGCAACGCCGTGCACCAGGGGCTGGGCCTGCAGGTGCCACCGTTTTCCTACGCGGATCCGGACGACCTGCTGGTCGCCGCCGCCGAGTCCGACGATCATCCGCTGCTGGTCGCGTTGGACGGCGTCACCGATCCCCGCAACCTGGGCGCCGTGGTGCGGTCCGCGGCCGCGTTCGGCGCGCACGGCGTGCTGCTGCCCAGCAGGCGTAGCGCGGGCATGACGGCCGTGGCGTGGCGGACGAGCGCGGGAACCGCTGCCCAGCTCCCGATCGCTCAGGCCACCAATCTGACTCGTCTGCTCAAGGACTACGCCGAGAAGGGTCTGATGATCGTCGGCCTGGATGCCGACGGGGACACCAGCATCGACGACTTCCCGCTGGCCACCGACCCGCTGGTCGTCGTGCTGGGCTCCGAGGGCCGAGGGCTGTCCCGGCTGGTCCGCGAGACCTGTGACATGACGATCTCGATCCCGATGGCGGCCGGTGTGGAGTCGCTCAACGCCTCAGTGGCCGCCGGGGTACTGCTGGCCGAAATCGCTCGCCGGCGGCGTGAGCGCGGACGGATCTAGCGGGTCGTCGGTCTCGGGCTCGTCGTCGGGGTCGCGCAGCGACAACAGCGCCAGGACCAGGATGGCGGCGAGCACGGTGCTCAGGGATGCCGCGTACGTCAGCGCAGCGAGGCCGTGGCTGAAGATGGCGTCGAAGCTCAGGTACGGCAGCAGCGGAGCGACGCTGTAGTACCCGATGTAGCCCGCCACCGGCACGATCGCCAACGCCGCGCCGCGCGCGATCCTTCGGTAGCGCAGCGCCATGATGCCCACGACGAACAGCGCGACGATGACGAACCCCTGGTAGAACGGCACGCCGGCGAACATGTTGGCGGGCGAGTAGTCGGCCGGGGTGACGACCATGCGCAAAAAGTCCTTCGGCCCGGCAGCGAGATCCGCAACGCCAGCTGCAGCGCGGCCGCGACCAGAATCACGGCTCCGACGATCGGGAGCGTGGCCCTGCCGGTGAGGCGAGGATTGCGGTCGTCCTTGGCGCGCATCATCGAAACCAGGACCACGAGACCGATGAGCAGCGCGGCCACCCTGGTCGCGAGCAGCCATGGTGTGTCGTCCAGGTAGTCGTATTCCGCGCGGTAGGACGAATCGAGCAGGCCGATCGCCTCGCGAACCGATGACGCCACAAGGCCGACGGCGAGCACGATCGCTCCCCCTCGCGCGGCTCGGCGGCGCGCCACGGCGAAGGCGCCGACCACGATGAACGCCACGCCCAATGCCCACTCGTACGGCGTCATCGCCCGCACCGGATCGTCGACCTCGGGCCACACGAGAGCCCGGAAGAATTCCTCGATCGGCGTTTCTCGCACGCTCAGCGCGTAGACCGTCCACGCGAGCGGCACGATGCCGTACAGCAGAAGCAGCACGCCCGAGGCCACATAAGCGGTTGTGTGGCGCGGGTCGGCCACGCGTCGGTCCGCGATCGTCATGTCGGTCATGGTCTGTGTGACGTAGCCGGATCCGCCACGGATCCCCCGACGCCTTCGGTAGTGTCTGACTGCTTCCGCCGCTCGCAGGGGGATCGAAGAGCATGTCGTTCGCGTCACCACTGTTCCTGTGGTACTTCATGCCCGCAGTGCTGTTCGCGGTGCTGGTGTGCCCGCGGGCGTGGCGCAACGGCATCGTGGCGATCGGCAGCCTGATCTTCTACGCCACCGGGGCGGGCGCGACCACGCTGCTGCTGTTGTCCTGCATGGTGGTCAACTTCCTGGCCGGGCCACTGCTGGAGCCGGACGAGTTCGGTCGGCCGAAGCCGTATCGGCGCCGCGTGCTCATCGGTGTGGTGACGTTCGACGCGGCGGTGCTCGCGGTGTGGAAGTACGCCGGGTTCGCCACCGAACAGTTCGACGCGCTCGCCCAGTTGCTCGGCGGGGACTTCCCGGTCGTGCACCTGGCGTTGCCGATCGGCATCTCGTTCTACACCTTCCACCACATCTCGTACGTGGTCGACATCTACCGCGGGGAACGCAAGGCGCTGCGCAACCCGGTCTCGTTCGCCACGTACATCTCGATGTTCCCGCAGCTCATCGCGGGTCCGATCGTGCGGTTCAAGGAGATCGCCGACCAGCTGCCGCAACGCAGGCTGCACCGGCTCGACGACATCGCGGCCGGTTTCCCCCGGTTCGCGCTCGGCCTGTGCAAGAAGGCGATCGTCGCCGACTCGCTGGCGCCGCTGGCCACCGCGTGTTTCCGCACCCCGGCCGAGGACATGACGTTCGCGATCGCCTGGCTGGGTGCGATCACCTACACGCTGCAGCTGTTCTTCGACTTCTCCGGGTATTCGGACATGGCGATCGGGCTGGGCCGGATGCTCGGCTTCCGGCTGCCGGAGAACTTCGCGCGTCCCTACGCCTCGGTGACCGTCACCGAGTTCTGGCGGCGCTGGCACATGTCGCTGTCGCGATGGTTCCGCGACTACGTCTACATCCCGCTCGGCGGCAACCGGGCGGGGCCGCGTAAGACCTACCGCAACCTGTGCATCGTTTTCGTGCTCACCGGGTTCTGGCACGGAGCCGCGTGGACGTACCTGCTGTGGGGCATCTGGCACGGCGCGCTGCTGATCATCGAGCGGAGTTTCGGCCTCGCCGAAGCACCCGCCAAGCCCGTCGCGCGTGCGCTGCGGCGCATGCTGACCATCGTTCTGGTGATCTTCGGCTGGGTGCTGTTCAACTCGGCCGACCTGGGCTCGGCGCTGACCATGATCGGCCACATGCTGTTGCCGGACTTCACCGGGCTGACCGACGTGGTGGAAGAGGCCTTCACCAATCAGCGGCTGGTCATCCTGCTCGCGGCGGCGAGCATCTTCTTCCTGCCTGCGCATCCGGTCACCGGACCGCTGCTGGAGTCCTCGCGGTCGACCCCGGCCGGCGTGCTGCGCGTCGGGGTGATGACGTGCGGGCTGATCTACGCGGCGATCCTGGTCGCCACGGGCACGTTCAGCCCGTTCCTGTACTACCAGTTCTGACCGCCTCCGGCTCATCCTGCCTGCAGATGGCGGGCGAAGAACCTGGCCCCGTCGTCGACCGCGAACGGTGGGACGCCGGTGTGTCCACCCATGTTGGCGTGCAGTGATTTCTCGCCGGAACCGAGCGCGTCGAACAGGTCCAGCGCCAGTTGCCGGTCGTTGCCCTCGTCGTCCCACTGCAACAGCACCTGCAAGGGGATGGCGACCGTTTTCGCTTCGGCGAACATGCCCCGAGGCACGTAGCTCCCGGCGAACAGGACGGCGGCCTCGATCCTTGGTTCGACCACGGCGAGCCGGACACCGAGGGCGATGAGCCCGCCCGCGTAGCCGACCGGGCCGGTGATACCGGGCAGCTGAAGTAGTACGTCCACGGCGTGCTGCCATTCCGGCGCCGCCTGGTCCACCAGAGGCAGCACCAGCCGCTCGAGGACATCTTCGCCGACGGGTTCGCCTGCTCGTACCGCGCGGCGCAGCTCGGCTCGCGCCTCGTCCGCCGCGGCGATCCGCGGCCGTTCACCACAACCGGGAAGTTCCAGTGCCGCCGACGCGAAGCCGTCGTTCGCGAGGTGCTGAGCGCGCGCCAGCAACCGCGGGTGCATCGTCGAGAGTCCGCCGGGGTGGCCGATCAGGACGAGCGGAGCCGGGCCGGAACGAGGAATCCAGACAACGCCGGGGACCTCGCCCAGCACGAAATTGCGTTGCAGAACGTTGCCGAGCTGCTGCTCGGTGAGAAATTGCATGGTCGCGCCTTTCGGGAGTCGCTACGGCGCTCCCGGACGACCTACCGCCCGACCGTGCCCTCGCAGGGGAGCACCCATGTCACAGCAATCACGGGTACCACCTCCTCGAGCTCGGCACAGCCGGCTCACCGTGACAACCGGCGCTACCTCGGAGCCAGCGATTTACTGCCTTGCCCGCCTGCGGGACCGGGACGGCACGGCTGCCACCACGCAGGCGATCGGGCCCGGACGGTGAACAGCAGCGCCAGACCTCGACCCGACCCGGACAGCGGAATGGCCCGGAGGCCGCCACGGCCTCCGGGCCATCCACGTGTTCAGCCGCGCCCGGCCGAATCATGGTCAGGCAGGCTGCTTCACTTTCGATCCACTGCCGTTGCTGCTGGACTTGGCCTTGTCCGGGCCACCGTCGAAGTCCGGCATGTCGCCGAGCGTGTCCACCGCCTCCTGCAGCGCCGAGTAGGTGGCCGACAGCCGCTCGGAGACCTTCTTGCGGAACTCCACCGCGGCCTTCTGCTGTTTGGTGGCGTCCGCCAGCCGGGCCTCGGCGTCGGCGAGCATGGCGTCGGTGCGCGCCTTCGCGTCGGCGTGCAGCTCGGCCACCTCCTTCTCCGCCTGCGCCTTCTTGGCGGCGATCTCCTCGGCGGACTTCCGCTCCGCCTCGGCGATCTTGTCCGCGGACTCCTTCTCGGCCTTCGCGATGGCCTCGGCGGACTTGCGCTCGGCCTCGGCCCGACGGTCCGCGGCCTCGGCGTCCAGCCGTTCCCGTTCGGCCTTGGCCTCCTCGGCCAGCTGCGCAGCGGTCTCCTCGGCCTTCTTCCGCGTCTTGTCCGCGTACGCCTCCGCGGCCTCCCTGGTGGCGTTGGCGTCCTCTTCCGCCTTGGCCTTGTGCTCGGCGATCTCCTCCTCGGCGAGCTGCATCATCGCCTTGACGCGCTCGGACATCGCCGCCGGGCCGGACGGGTCCTCCGCCAGCCGGGCCAGTGCCGCTTTGGCTTCGGTGAGTTCCTTCTGCGTGTACGCCAGCGACTTGGTGAGTTCGGCCACCGACTCGACGGCTTCGTCACGCTGCCGCGCGATGGTCGCCATCTCGGTCGTCAGGCGTTCGATCTGCTGGTCGACCTCGGCCTTGTTGTATCCGCGATACGCGGTGCCGAAAACGGGCTTCTTCGCAGGGTTGGGGGATGGTTCGGGGTTTGGCATTGCGCCACCATAATGACTCACCCAGCCAGGCCACATACCTCCAAACGGAGTAATCTGTCCGTCCTTTTTGGACCACAGGGCGTGGCCTGATCGTCCGCCGCCATCCGGGTGCGTGTCACCCGTACTCGCAGACCCCGATCGCCCCCCGCTCGGTTACCGTCACAGCGACGGGGAAACGCTCGTCGAGCGCGAGGGAAGGAGCGCGATGGTCGACTGGGGAACCATCGTCGCCGACGTGTCCGACCGCTGGCCGCTGTACGCCTCGATCCCGTTCATCGCGGCCCTGATCGGCTACGTCACCAAGCGGGTGGCCATCGAGATGATGTTCCGCCCGCTGGAGTTCGTCGGCATCCCGCCACTGCTCGGCTGGCAGGGTGTGCTTCCCGCCAACGCCGAACGGATGGCGAGCATCGCGACCGAGACCCTCACCCGCAACCTGGTCGACCCGCGCGAGATCTTCTCCCGGCTGGACCCCGAGCAGATCGCCCGGGAAGTCGAGAAGCCACTGTTGGAAGCGGTCGACGAGGTCACCCGCGAGGTGATGACGGAATACCAGCCGCAGCTGTGGGAGCGGCTGCCGCCCGCGGCGAAACAACTGCTGCTGGACCGCGTGCGCGCGCAGGCACCAAAGGCGATCGCGTCGATCATGAAGCAGTTCGCCGACAACATCGACGACGTCTTCGACCTCAAGCACATGGTCGTGACCAACCTGGTGCGCGACAAAGCGCTGCTGAACCGGCTGATCCGGGACATCTCGCGGCCGGAGATGTCGTTCATCGCACGCTCGGGCATCTTTTTCGGGTTCGGGCTCGGCATCGTGCAGCTGATCGTGTGGACGCTGACCCACGAGCCGCTGGTGATGCCGGTGTTCGGCTTCTTCATCGGCTGGGTCACCGACTGGCTGGCGCTCAAGATGGTGTTCCTGCCGCGCGAGCCGAAGAGGTTCTTCGGGGTGTTCACCTGGCAGGGCGTGTTCCAGAAGCGCAGGGACCAGGTGGCGGCGGACTACGGCGACATGATCGCCAGGGAGATCATCACCATCCCGAACATCGTCGAGGCGGTGCTCACCGGTCCGAAGTCCGACCGCCTGTTCCAGATCATCCAACGCGAAGTGCAGCGCACCATCGACGAGCAAGCCGGCGTGATCAAACCGGTGCTGGTCGCCGCCGTGGGATCGACCCGCTTCCAGCAGATGAAGCTGTCGGTGGCGGAGAAGACCGTGCAACGCGTACCGCAGACCGTCGTTTACGCCGAGGACTACGCAACCGGCGCGCTGGACGTCCGCAACACCATCGTGCAGCGGATGCGTCAGCTCAACCGGCTGGAGTTCGAGCAACTGCTGCGCCCCGCGTTCCGGCAGGACGAGTGGAAACTGATCGCCGTCGGCGCGGTGATCGGCGGCCTGGTCGGTGAAATGCAGGTTTTGCTCATGCTGCATTGATCGCGGCATCCGCCGAGTGCGCGCGCCGGTGGGCTAGGGTTCAGCCGTGCACTGGGCGGTCCTGCTGAGCATTCCGCTGGTGGCGGCTGCACTCGGCCTGGGCACCCGCGCGCTGATCGTCGTGCTGCTGTTCAAGCCACGGCGTTTCCTCGGCGTCGGGCCGCTGGGCTGGCAGGGCGCCGTCCCCCGCTCCGCGACCAAGCTCGCCACCGTCAACGCCGACCTCATCACCGGCAGGCTGCTGACCACGCAGGAACTGTTCACCGACGTGGACGCGCAGCGGCTGCTGGCGCACGTCGAACAGCCCCTGCTGCGCACCATCGACACCGTCGCCCACGAGACGCTGGCCAAACACCACCCGACGGTCTGGGAAGCCCTGCCACCGTTCGTGCAGGACATCGTCGTCAAGCGGCTGCAGGCGTCCGGCCCGTGGATCGTCCGCGAGCTGGTGGACCGGTTGCGCACCAACGCCGACTGGATCGTCGACATCCGGGACGTCGTCATCAAGCGGCTGTCCGATCCGGAGCGGATGAGCAGGCTCGTGCGGTCCATGACCATTGCCGACCTGCGCCGCAGCACACTGGCCGCGCTCGCCTTCGGCCTGGTGGCCGGGGTCGGTGAAGCGATCCTGCTGGCCGTCACCGGGTGGTCGCCGTTGCTTCCGATCTGCGGAGCAGCCATCGCGGTGGGCGCATGCTGGACCGCAGGCGAGCTGATCTACCGGCCGCGGAGTGCGCACAAGGTGGGCGGCATCGTCGTCCGTGGCCCGGTCCACCGCCACCGTGCGGGGATCACCCGCACCTACGCGAAGACGATCGCCGAAGAGGTGCTGACACCGGAAGTCATGCTCGATGCGCTGGCCAACGGCGTCGAACGGCTGCAAGCTCGCGCGGTGCTGGCAGACATCGTCGGAGAGCTCGTCGACGAGCACGCCATGGCGCTGCGGGCCCTGGTCAAGGCCACGATCGGCACCGAGCGCCTGCCGGAGATGAAACGGACCGCGGCCGCGCGAGCGCTGGAGAACCTGCCGTACACCGCGCGGCCCGCGCACCGCTATCTCGCCGAGGCCATGGCCGTCGAGCGCACCGTCTCCTACCGCGTGGCCGAGCTGTCCGACGCCGAGTTCGAGCTGCTGACCCGTCCCGCACTGCACACCGCTCGCCTGCCGCTGACGATCTTCGTCGCGCTGCTCGGCGCGGCCGCGGGCGCACTGCAGATGGTGCTCCCGATCGCTTAGTTGACCGTTCGGCCCTCGTGCCGACAAGCCTGCCGGTACCGTGTGGCGCGTGGTCTCGGACTCCACACGGCTACCTCCGGTGCACGAGGCGTGGCTGCCACGGGAGCACGCGCTGCATCGGCCCCGGCACGGCGGACGACAGCTGGTCGCGCTGATCTGCGCGCTGGTCTTCTTCGTCACCCCGACCGCGCTGTGGGTCGTCGGCCTGCGTCCGACCGAGATCGAGAACCACAAGCTCGCCTCGTTCCCCAGCATCACCGACGGCTGGGGCATGTTCACCAAGCTGCCGCGGTGGGCGATCGACCAGCTGGTGTTCCGCGGTGCGGCGATCGACGCGGCGGACGGCATCAGCCGCGGCATCTTCGGCGAGCCACCACCGTTCGGCACCCAGCGGCAACCGACCGGACCGCTGCCCGGCAGCACGCCGCCCGCCACCGACGAGTCCCCCGATGTCGCCACCGGCTACCGCCAGGTCATCGAAGGCGACGACGGCTGGCTGTACCTGGGCGACGACGTGCGCGGCAAATGCCATCCGCGCAAGCCGCTGAACCGCACCATCGCCGGGCTGAACAAGCTGCGCAAGGCCGTCGAGGCGTCCGGGCGAGAATTCCGGCTCATCGTGGCGCCGGACAAGACCACGATGGTGCCGGAGCACCTGCCGGACCGCTACGCGGGCAAGGACTGCGCCGAGGCGTTCACCCGCAAGTTGTGGCCGCGGCTGATCGAGGAAGCCGAAGCGATCGACGTCCGCCCGCTGTTGGAGAAGGCGGCCGCCAACGTCCAACGGCCGGTCTACTACCCCAACGACACCCACTGGACCGACGAAGGCTCGGTGGCGATGACGATGACGTTGGTGGAGAACCTGCGGCCGGGCCTGACGCAAGGCTGGCGGGTGGTGCCGGGCGGCGCCTACACGTCGTCGGCCGATCTGCCGAAGATGATCGGCCGCAAGGGGTCGAAGACGTCCATCAGCTACTCGGTCATGCCGGACGGGCAGACGAACCGCACCACCGTGCTCGCCCTGGACATCGACCGGCCGGTGCGGCGCCAACAGCCCGCGGTGCCCGGCACGATCACGGAGCCGACGCTGGTCTTCGGTGACTCGTTCACCAAGGCCGCCTCCGGCTACCTGACCGCCGGGTTCTCCGACGTGACGATGCTCAGCTACTCGGCGGCGAACGAGGACCTGGACACGACCATCAAGGCATTCGTGGAGTCGAAGGTCGTCGTGGTGGAAGTCGTCGAGCGTGCCCTGGCCTCGGGCACCGCCGGCTTCCTCTACGACGGATTCATCGAGAAGCTGGCGCCGAAACTGGCTGCGGCACCCGTCCGGTGACCCGGCTCCGCGCCCACTCGACGAGGCGGCAGGCCAGGTAGATGACGAACGAGATCGACGTGACGAACGCGCTGATCGGAGCGCCGGGCGCCAACGAGAGCACGATGCCGCCAAGCACCGCGACCTCGGCGAACACGATGGACAGCACGGTCGCCACGAACGGACTCGACGTCACCCGGCAGGCCGCGGCCGCGGGCGTCACCAGCAGCGCCAGCACCAGCAGCACGCCGACGGTCTGCACCCCCAGCGCCGTGGCGATGCCGACCAGGACGGCGAACAGCGGGGTCAGCACCCGCAGCGGGACACCACGGGCGGCCGCCACCACCGGATCGACGGACGCGAACAACAACGGCCGGTAGATCACCGCGAGCACACCGAGCACCAGCACCGCGGACCCGGCGAACACCGTGAGGTTGGCCGAGTCGACCGTGATCACCTGACCGAACAGCAGGCCGAGCTTGCTGGACGCCCTGCCCTCGTAGAACCACAGCAGCAGCACGCCGAGGCCGAGCCCGAACGACAGCACCACCCCGATGACCGAGTCCCGCTCGGACGCCTTCGCACCGAGCAACCCGAGCGCCAACGCAGCGACGACGGCTCCGGCCACCGCGCCGTACTCGACGCCGACGCCGAGCAGCAACGCAGCGGCCGCGCCGGTGAAACCCAGCTCCGCCGTGCCATGGACCGCGAAGGCCATCTGCCGTCGCACGATCAACGGTCCGATCACGCCGGCGACCACGCCGAGGATCGCCGCCGCGAGCAGCGCCGTCTGCACGAACGGCAGCGCAAGCAGGTCGATGGTCAGCTCGACATCACCGAACTTGTCCATCAGCCCGCCGCCTGGTGTACGTGATGCGGTTCGTCCTCACACACCGCGCTGTGCGCGCCCGCGACGTGCAACTGGCCGTCCAGGTTGACCACCCGCACCGGCGCCCGATACAGCTCCGACAGCACCTGCGTGGTCATCACCTCCTCCGGCCTGCCGATCCGGAACCGCCCGTCGACCAGGTACAGCACCTGGTCCACGTACTGCAGGATCGGGTTGATCTCGTGCGTCACGAACAGCACGGCCGTGCCCGCTTCCCGGCGCTGCCGGTCGATCAGCTCGCTGATCGCCTGCTGATGCGCCAGGTCCAGCGACAGCAGCGGCTCGTCGCACAGCAACACCGACGGCTCGCCCACCAGCGCCTGGGCGACCCGCAAGCGCTGCTGCTCACCGCCGGAGAGTTGGTTGAACGGCTTGCCGGCGAACTGCTCCGCGCCGACCGCGGCCACGGCTTCCTCGACCCGCTGGCGCCGCTTCCGCATGCCGCGCAGGCCGAGGCCCCAGCGCTGGCCGTCCAGGCCGAGGCCGACGAGATCGATGCCCCGGATGGCGTTCGCGGCCTCCGAGGCGCCCTGCTGTGGCACGTAGCCGATCGCCGAGGCACCGCCGATGACTTCCGCGGTGCCGGAGGACAACCGCTGCTGCCCGAGCAGCACCTTCAGCAAGCTGGTCTTGCCCGAACCGTTCGGCCCGAGCACCGCGACGAACTCGCCCCGCTGCACGGCCATGGTCAGCCGGGACCAGAGGGTGCGTTCACCGAACCGCAAGCTCGCGTCGACCAGCCGTACCGCGGGTTGCGTGGTCATGACTTCGCCACCGCCGCTTTCAGCTTCGCCACCTCCGCTTCCACCCAGCGCAGATAGTCGGATTCGCCGTCCGGCGGCATCTCGCCGATCTCCACCACGGGTGTGCCCGCCCGCTCGGCCACCGACACCAGCTCGCGGGTGACCGCGGTCTCGGTCTGCGGGTTGTTCACCACGGCAGCAACTGTTCCACTTTCCACCCGGCGCCTCACTTCGGCCTGGGCCGCCACCGGCACGTCCGAGTCGCCCTCGATCGCGTTGCTGAACGCCTTCGGCGTGACGTCGCGCAGCCCGGCGGCTTCCAGCAGGTAGAACGCGACCGGTTCGGTCGAGACGACCTCGGCCCCGCCCGCCTGCTTCTTCACCGCGGCCAACTCGGCGCGCAGCTTCGCCAGGCCGTCGGCGAACTTCTTGCCGTTCGCCTCGAACTCCGCCGCTTGCTCGGGCGCCAGCTTGCTGAGCCGCTCGACCAGCTCGTCCGCGACCTGCTCCACGACGTGCAGGTCGTACCAGACGTGCTCGTTCACCCCGCCGTGCTCGTGCGCGTGGTCGTGCTCGTGCCCGGCCTCCTCGTGCTCGGCCTCCTCGTGCTCGGCCTCCTCGTGCTCGGGGGCCTCGTGCCCGGACAGCGCGAACGCGTCGATGACCGGTACGTCCGGCGCCTGATCCGCCAAGCCCTCGGCGAACGAGTCGTAGCCGCCGCCGTTGACGACAGCCAGATCCGCCCTGGTGAACGTCAGCACGTCCTCCGCGGTCGACTCGTACGAGTGCGGGTCGGCCACCGGATCGTCGATCACCGCCGACACGTGAACACTCTCCCCGCCGATGGCGCGCGCGACACTGGCCCAGGCACCGGTCGACGCGGCGACCGACAGCCCATCACCGGAGTCGCTCGCCGCGCTGTCCCCGCACCCCGACACGGCGACGACGGCAATGCAGGCCACAGCGGCCAGCACCGGAACACGCGCGGTCATGCGTACTCCCTCCGGGTCGTGGAAGAAAATGGAATCCGTTATCAACAGCGTACCGCAGACGAGTGACAGCGTGCCGCGTGCGGGTCGTTGCGCCGCCCGGTTGTGATCACCGCGTGAACCAGTACGACATTCCGTGATCATTTCCCGGCCGTGGGTTCTCAGCCTGGCTACTGAACCGTTAACGTTCGGTGCATGGGCCGTCCGATGCGCACCCGGCGGCAAGCCACTTTGGCGTCGCTCGCCGCCGAACTCGGCGTGTCCAGGACAACGGTGTCCAACGCCTACAACCGGCCGGACCAGCTCTCGCCGGAGCTACGCCGCCGTGTCCTGGAAACCGCACGCAAACTGGGATACCCGGGCCCCGACCCGGTGGCTCGCTCGCTGCGCACGCGCAAAGCGGGCGCGGTCGGTCTGTTGCTGACCGAGGCCTTGTCGTACGCCTTCCGCGATCCGGCCGCGCTCGGCGTACTGGAAGGGCTGGCACTGGCCTGTGAGGACGCCGGCGTCGGCGTGCAGCTGGTGCCCGCGGGGCCCGGCAAGGAGAACCTGGACGCGGTGCACCGGGCCGGCGTGGACGGCTTCGTGGTGTATTCGGTGCCGGACGACGATCCCCACCTGCAGGCGGTGTTGCAACGGCCGGTCCCGACCGTGATCATCGACCAGCCGGTGGTGCCGGACGTGGACCGGGTCGGGCCGGACGACAAAGCGGCCATGACGTCGCTGGCCGAGCACCTGATCGAGCTGGGCCATCGCGACATCGGTGTGCTGTGCATGCGGCTGACCAGGGAGCGGCGCAACGGCTTCGTCCCCCGGGAACGGCAGGAGAACGCGAACTACCACGTGCAGCGCGCCCGGCTCGCGGCACTGGCCGAAGCGTTCGAAGCCGTCGGGGTCGACTGGTCGACGGTTCCGGTCGTGGAGCGCTTCGAGCACACCATCGACGACGGCGCGTCCGCCGCGGCCCAGCTGCTCGACGCGCACCCGCATGTCACCGCGCTGGTCTGCACGTCGGACATCCTGGCGTTGGGCGCACTGAAGGAGGCTTCGCGCCGCAGACTGCAGGTGCCCGCGGACCTGACGATCACCGGGTTCGACGGTGTACCCGAGGGTGAGCGCGCGGATCTGACGACCGTGCGCCAGCCGGTCCGGGAGAAGGGCCGGTGTGCCGGCAAGTTGCTGCTGGACCCCGGCAGAAGGGTCGGGCGTGCCGCGGTCGATCCGGAGGTCATCACGCTGGACACCGAGCTGCGCATCGGCCGCACGTCCGCGCCGCCGCGGACGGCCGAGCAGCGCTGGTTCGGCCCCTGATGGCGTGACGTGATGTAGCTCCCGCTCGACTTGCCATGCCCGATGCGGGCAGGCTCGAATTGAGCCCGGAAGTTCGGAGGTGCGCGGTGAGCAAGATCGACCTGTTGTTACGACGCCATGTCGAGGGCGTCGATCACGGCGCACCCACCATCCACACCCCGATACCCAGCCTGGGGATAGCCGTGGTGACCTGCATGGATGCCCGGATCAAGGTGTTCGACGTGTTCGGCCTGCGGCACGGCGAGGCGCACATTCTGCGCAACGCCGGCGGGGTGGCGACCGACGACATGATCCGGTCGCTGACCATCAGCCAGCGCAAACTGCAGACCAGGGAAATCATCGTGATGCAGCACACCCAGTGCGGTTTGTCGCTGATCACCGAGGACTCGTTCAAGGACGAGATCGAGGAAGCCACCGGGCTGCGACCGCCGTGGGCGATCGAGTCGTTCCGGGAAGTCAAGGACAGCGTGCAGCAGACGCTGCGGCGCATCCGGCAGAGCCCGTTCATCCCCTACACCGACAACGTCCGCGGATTCGTCTACGACGTGAACACCGCCGCGATCACCGAAGTGACGTTGTAGGTACCGTCTGCTTCGTGGATCCCGAGCTGCTGCTGGACTGGTTCGACGAGCACGCGCGCCGGTTGCCGTGGCGGGAGCGCGAGCCGTCGGCGAATCGCGGTTGGCGGGTGCTGGTCAGCGAGATCATGCTGCAGCAGACGCCGGTCAACCGGGTCCTTCCGGTGTACCAGGAGTGGATGCAACGCTGGCCCAAGCCGTCGTCGCTGGCCAGTGCTGGTCAAGGTGACGTCCTGCGTGCCTGGGGCAAGCTCGGGTACCCGCGTCGCGCGTTGCGGCTGCACCAGACGGCGACGGTGATCGCCGCCGAGCACGGTGACGTCGTCCCGTCCGATGTGGACACGCTGCTGAGCCTGCCCGGGATCGGTGCCTACACCGCGCGAGCCGTCGCCGCCTTCGCCTACGACAAACGCGCCCCGGTGGTGGACACGAACGTCCGGCGCGTGGTCGCCAGGGCGGTGCACGGCGCAGGCGATTCCGGCCCGCCGTCCACGACCCGCGACATGGCCGATGTCGAGCGGCTACTGCCCGAGGACGACGCCCGCGCAGCGCGGATGTCGGCGGCGTTGATGGAGCTGGGTGCGCTGGTGTGCGTCGCGCGGAGCCCGCGGTGCTCGAGCTGCCCGCTGGTGGAAACGTGCGCCTGGCAGCGCGCTGGATGCCCGGAATACACCGGCGCAAGCAAGCCGGTCCAGCGCTATGTGGGGACCGACCGGCACGTGCGTGGGCTGCTGTTGGACGTCCTGCGCGAGTCGCCGGACCCGGTGGAGAAGGCTCGGCTCGACGCGGTGTGGGCCGTCGACGGTCAGCGCGATCGATGTCTGCACTCGCTGCTCGAGGACGGCCTGGTGGAGCAGGGCGCGGACGGCCGGTTCGCACTGCCCGGCGAGCACCCAACTGTGAACGGTAAGTAATTCGCAAGCGGCCACATACCGTTCGTCAGCGTTTGGCGGCATCGCCCGACGGAGTTACGGTCGGCGAACTTGCGCTCACTCACAGACAGCTGCACCCCGGGTGAGCGTCCTGCGCGAGGGAGGGACCACCCATGGCCGATGCCGCATTCCACCGTCGAACCCTGCTCAAAGGCGGATTGGCGGCAACCGTGATCGGCGGAGTCGCGGCGCCGTCGGCGCTGGCGCGGCCCACCGGCACCGCGCGGGCTTCGGTCGAAGCCCCGCAGATCTATGGCACGACCGAGTGGGGAGCACGCCCACCGAACGGCGAGATCATCGTCGAGGACCATGCGCCGACCTACATCGTCGTGCACCACACGGTCGAGCCGGGCAACAGCGAGGACTTCAGCAAGGAACGCGCCTTCGAGATCTCCCGCGCGATCCAGAACTTCCACATGGATTCCAACGGCTGGGTCGACTCCGGCCAGCAGTTCACCAATTCCCGTGGTGGCTATGTCACCGAGGGACGGCACCGCAGCCTGGAAGTGCTGCAAGGGGGCACCCAGCACGTCCAGGGCGCCAACGTGGCCAACCACAACAGCGAGGTCATCGGCATCGAGAACGAAGGCAACTACGTCGAGACCGAGGTGCCGCAGGCGTTGTGGGACTCGCTGGTCCAGCTGGTCGCCTGCATGGCGTCGCAATACGGGATCCCGGTCGAGCAGATCATGGGGCACCGGGACTTCAACTCGACACAATGCCCGGGCGACGTGCTGTACGCGCGGCTCCCGGAACTGCGCGAAGAGGTGGCCGGGATCCTTGGTACGCCGGCGCCGACGTCCCGTCCCCAGTGGCCGTTGCTGCGGGTCGGCGACCGGGGCGAGAGCGTTCGCACGGCTCAGCGTCTGCTGCGCAAACAGGGCGTGAAGATCCCGGCCGACGGATACTACGGGCCAC
This sequence comes from Thermocrispum municipale DSM 44069, assembly GCF_000427825.1. GTDB lineage: Bacteria > Actinomycetota > Actinomycetes > Mycobacteriales > Pseudonocardiaceae > Thermocrispum > Thermocrispum municipale. The sequence goes on from NZ_ATYT01000004.1 coordinate 230,058, forward strand.
GCACCGCGGAAGCTGTCGACGCTTTCGCGGCCGAGCACGGCGTTCCGCGGCACACGTGCACGGCAGCCGCCCACGCGAACGAGCACGGTCTGCTGGGTGCGGACATCTGGCCGCTGATCGTCACCGGCGAGCGGTCGACCGCCGAGTGGAAGGCTTCGCTGCAGCGCTGATCAGCCTGGCCGGCGGGAGAATTCGGTATCCAGAAGCCGGCGGGCGAGCTCACAATGTGACTGACAGACCGGGTTCTGCGCACTGGGGGGCTCCAATGGGCGATCTGACTCCAGCGGCCGACACGTCAGGCGTCGTCGAATGGATTCACCAGGCGCTGGTCGAGGAATACAACGTTCGCTCGCTGGTTCCGGAGGTTTTCGAGGACTACGCGCGCATCTTTCATCCAGCGATGGATGTCGACCAACGGCCGGTCTCCTGGGCAGCGGTCGCGCGGTGGAGTGGTCGCGTCATGCATTCCCGCGCCCAGTGGGACCCCATCGCCAACCCGGTCGATCCGGAACTTCCGCCACCGTTCACCGAAGAACCGGAATCCGGATCGCTTCCCCGAGCGCAGGCAAAGCGGCTGGCCGAGATCTTGCAGCCGTACACCGAACGCCCTGAGCGGTGCTGGTTCGCGGTGTGGGACGGCAGCGACTTCCGCCGCGACTGGGCTCGCGGGCCACGGTTCACGCTGCCGCTGGGACGCGAGTTGATCCTGCTCTCCGGGAGCCTGGAGGCCGTCACGACCTCGATGAACAACTCCCCGGAGGACATCTTCCATCAGTCGCCGTACGCATGGTGGCCCGATTGCCGCTCCTGGTACATCGCCACCGACATCGACCTCATGGTGACGCACATTGGCGGCAGCCGCGCATGCATCGACGCGATTCTGACCGATCCAACACTGGAGGCTTGGCGGGTCCCGAGCACGTCGCCCGTCACCTTCGATTCGGACGACCAGAATCCACTGCCCTGACGCGGGGGCGGCAGCCCGCCGAGAACCGGGGTCCACCAGCTCGAAACCATGGCCGAGCCACCATCGCCTGAGTCCGTCGAAGGATGACCGAATTCGGGCCGATCGATGTCGCGTATCTCGTACTCGCGTGCGGCCTGCTTACGTCCGGTGAAATCCGACGACATGCCCTCGAGGCAATCGACGTCCTCGTTCCGTACTCGGTCCACGAACACCTCGCAGGTCTGACCACATCCAGCAGGCATTCCGGCCCGAGCACCCAGGCCGACCAGATGCTTCGTGGCACCGTGGCGGTGCCCGGCAGGGAGGCCGCACCGCACGAGCAGTCGTGGATCGTCACCGGGGAACGGTCGACCGCCGAGTGGGAGGCTTCGCTTCGGCCAGAGTGACCGGCAGGCGGCGCAGGCTCCAGGCGCCGAGCGCCGCCATGATCGGCTTGAGCAGGATCAACTCGCCGAAGCGGTAGTCGTCGGCTTTGACCAGCCGCTCGGCGAGGTCCGGACGCAGGTGCCGCAGGTAGGCGCGGGCCTTCTCGGCGTGCAGCGAGTTCGACACGATCCTGATCCGGCCCGCATCCTCCAGGTACGGGAGGACGTTGGTGATGTTCTCCCAGGTCGACCGGCTGCCGGATTCGGTGATCAGCTCCCCGCGATAGCCCAGCTGCCGGGCGTGGCCGGCCAGCAGCTCGGCCTCGCTGACCGTGCCGTGCACCGATCCCCCGCTGCACACCAGCCGCGGGTTTCGTGAGCGCAGAGATCGCAGTGCGGCACGGACGCGGTAGCGGTTGACGACGTTGGGCTTCGTGCCGCGATTGCCGAAGCCCAGGACCACGGTGACCTCGGGACCGTCAGCAGGCCGACCGCCAAGGCGTCGGGACGACGACCGCCAATGCGCACACTCTCCCCACGTCAGCACCGCCGCCGCGACTACGAACACCCACTTTTTCACGGCCACGATTCTCGCCCACCCCGCACGACCATATACATCAATCTGAATTGATGTATAGTCGAGTGATGGGCGAGACGACCCCACCGGCGTTCGTGCAAGCGGCGGCCAATCCCGTGCGATGGCGGATGATGACCCTGCTGGCCGAGAGCGACCTCCGCGTCCGCGACTTGGTCGCGTTGCTCGACGAGCCGCAGAATCTCGTCTCCTACCACCTTCGCCTGCTACGCGATCAGGGCCTCGTCACCGCAAGGCGCAGCAGCTTCGACGGGCGGGAGTCCTACTACCACCTGGATCTCGAACGGTGCTCGGACGCCGTCGCCGCCGCAGGTCACGCGCTCCATCCCGCGATCGCGCTCAACTCGACACCGCCGGGAAAGCCGAAGACCGCCGTGGTGTTGTTCGTCTGCACCGGCAACTGCGCGCGGTCACCCATGGCCGAAGCCCTGCTGCGCCATCACACTCGCGGTCGCGTGCGCGCGATCAGCGCGGGCACCAAGCCCAGACCACGGCAGCACCCCCTCGTCACCCGTGCTTTACGGGAGATCATCGGTGTCGACATCGCCGAGCAGCACCCCCGGGACGTGGGCAGCGTGCTGTCCCACCAACGGTTCGACCGAGTGATCACGTTGTGCGACAGGGCCCGCGAAGCGCTCCCTCAGGTCGACGCACACCGAACACACTGGAGCCTGCCGGACCCCGCGGGCGGCCCGGAGCACGAAAGCTTCCGGCGCTTCCTCGACACGGCGCGGGAGATCGACGCGCGAGTACGGCACCTGCTGCCGCTGCTCGCCGAGGAAAGGAGACCCGCATGACCGAGCAGCTGGCAAGCGTTCGCTACCTCGTCGACGACGTACAGGCGGCGGTCGACTTCTACACCGAGCACCTGGGGTTCAGCGTGCGGATGAACCTGGCGCCCGGGTTCGCCGATGTCGTGCGCGGACCGCTGCGGTTGTTGTTGTCCGGCGCCACGAGCTCCGGTGCACGCGCGACTCCCGAAGATGCTGCCGGGCCGGGGCGCAACCGCATCCATCTCGAATTCGACGATCTCGCGGCGGAGATCGCCCGCCTTCGGGAGCGCGGGCTGACCTTCCGCAGCGAGGTCGTTTCCGGTCCCGGAGGGCAGCAGATCCTGCTGGCCGACCCGTCGGGGAACCTCGTCGAGCTGTTTCAGCCTGCTAGTCGCTGATCTCCGTCAGGAACTCCTCGACGACCTCGTGATAGGCGTCCGGAGCGTCCGCGTGCACCACGTGCCCGGTGCCGGGAATCCGCACGTGACGTCCTCCTGTCCGGCGCGCGAGCTCGACCTGCTGCCCTTCCGGCATCGCGGTGTGCTCGGCCTCGATCACCAACAGCGGGCAGCGAACCTGATCGGCGTAGGGCCAGTACGACCGCTCACCCCACTCCGCGGCGATCCGGTACATGACCTCCAGGTCGGCGATCAGGTGGTAGCCACCGTCGCGCTCTTCCACGCACTCGATGAAGTAGTCCCCGTAGGGCGCGAAGAACTCCCGCACGTGTGCCGGCGATGCGAACACGGCCGGCCAGGAGTCGAAATACGGGCGCCACGCCTCAACGGTGCGTCCGCGCTGGTCCGGGGCCATGTCCTCGACCACGACGCCACGCACCAGCTCGGGATGCCGGGCCGCGGTCACCAGGGCGTGCAGGCCACCCATCGAGTGGCCGATCACCACCGCCGGGCCACCCAACTCGTCGACCAACGCAGCGACGTCGTCCGCGAATTCCTCGGTGGACGCCGCTTCGCGGTGTGGATTACGACCGTGCGCGCGGGCGTCCCAGCCGACCACGCGCCCATGGGCGGTGAGCCATCGCGCCACCGGCCACCACGTCGTCGCTCGGCCCATCAGCCCGTGCAACAACACGATGAGGCGGCCGGAACCGCCGAACTCAACGAGACCTTGACGGTCGCTCACCTAAGCTCCCTTTGTGCGGGTGACGACGATGTGGCTGGTCTGCTGCTTGATCAGCACCCTAGTGGCCTGCACGGCACAAGACCCGCAGCAGCCGCCCGCCACCGCAAAGCCCGCGCCCGGCGTCGGGGCGGCCGGCGCAGGCGATCCGTACTACCCCACCGACGGCAACGGCGGCTACGACGCCACCAGCTACCGCGTGGAAGTGCGCTACAACCCGCAAACCCGGCGGCTGGCAGGGACCAGCACGATGACCGCCGAAGCCACCCAGACGTTGCAGCGCTTCAACCTCGATCTGCGCACGCTCACCGTCGGAGAAGTCGAGGTCGATGCGCAGCCCGCCCGCTTCGGTCACCGTGGCTCGGAGTTGACCATCACCCCGGCGAAGCCGTTGGCGAAGGGGTCGACGTTCACCGTGCGCGTGCGATACGGCGGCCAACCGTCCCGCGAGGCGAAGTCCGGTGTCGGTCAGCTCGGTTGGCTGACGAAGCGCAGCGGCGCCGTGTACGCGCTCGGGGAGCCGCACTCCGCGTCGTTCTGGTACCCGGTCAACGAGACGCCGCGCGACCCGGCCTCGTTCGAGCTCATCGCGCACGTGCCGGAGGGATGGACGGCGGTGTCCATCGGCCGGCGCGGAAAGACGAGCTCGGGCGACGGGTGGACGACCTTTCGCTGGAAAGAATCGACCGCGATCCCCAGTTACCTCACCACTCTCGCCATCGACAAGTTCGACATCCGACAGAGCAAGCTGTCCTCCGGCGTCCCGGTCGTCGACGCCTTCGCACCGGGCGCGGAGGACAAGAAGGCGCTCGCTTCCCGACTCGACGAGGTCGTGCGGTTTCTCAGCAGTCGGTTCGGCAGTTATCCACAGAAATCGGCGGGTGGGATCTACCTGGATGTGGATATCCCGTTCGCGCTGGAAACCAACGGGCGGCCGACCTATGCGCCGTGGGTCAGTCTGTCGGTGATCGTGCACGAATACGCCCACCAGTGGTTCGGCAATTCGGTGCTGCTGACCTCGTGGTCGGACATCTGTCTGAACGAATGCCTGGCCAGCTACGCGGAATGGTTGTGGGCGGAGGCCGAAGAGGGCGCAGACCTGGACACCCGCTATCAGGCCGAGGTCGAGATCGCCTCGGCCGATCTGTGGTCGTCGAAGCTGTACGACATGGGCCGCGGCCACGAGTTCGACGGCGTTTACGACAAAGGTGCGCTGGCCATGCACGCGTTGCGCGCCGAAGTCGGCGACAAGACGTTCGACAAGATCCTGACCGAGTGGGCGGCGAAGAAGCGGCACCGCAACGCGACCTGGCCCGAGTTCGAGCGGCATGTCGAACGGGTCAGCGGCAAGGACCTCGACGGATTCTTCGACGCCTGGTTCCGCGGCACCGAGAAGCCCGCTGAGCGGTACCTGTACCCCGGCAGGTTGAGCAAATAGGCCTCACTCGGCGAATACCGAACCAGGCAGCCGCACGGTCACCAGCACCGCACGATGGTCGGAGCCCGGTACGTCGATGATCTGGAAGTTGCGCACGGCCGCGCGGGAATCGATCAGCACATGATCCAGCGTGACCGGTGGCCAGTTCCCGATGCTCGGCCAGGTCGTCGCCAAGCCCTTGCCGAGCAGATCAGCGGCGTCCACGTAGCCACCGTTGAGCAGTCGGCGGAATTCCGCGTGATCGAGCGTGGCGTTGAAGTCGCCCGCGAGGATGCGAACGGCGCCTTGCTTGTCGGCCCGCGGCAGGCTGCGCAGGTCCGACCGCCAGGCGTCGGAATCGCTCACCGGCGGCATCGAGTGCACCGCGACGACCTCGACCGGCTGTTCCTCGATCTGCAGGGCGACGGAGGGTTGCGCGAAGGTGGTCCGCCCGGTCAGATCGAGCGCGTCGAGCGGGTGGCGGGAGGCCACGCCGGATCCGGATGCGCCCGGCCCGGGCTGGAAGTGCCGATGTGGCAGCAGTTCGGACAGGCCGGCGCTCTGCAACGCCGCGGCCGCTTCGGGAGTCATCTCCGAGATGGCCAGGACATCGACCGCGCGTTCCCTGGCCAGGGAGACGACGGCGTCGGCATCCGCGCGCCCGTAGTACATGTTGACGGCCAGCAGGCGCATGACCGGCCCACCGGTGCCGGGCTGGGCATCGGCGATGTAGCGGGGAAGCACGGTCAGCGCCAGGGCCAGGCTCAGGGAGAACACGACGACCGCCGATCCCCAGCGACGGAACACGGCGACGAACACGGTCAGCAGCAGACCGGCGGCGACGACGTACGGCGTGAGCGCCAGCCCGGCGATGGTGAGGCTGATGCCGTCCCAGTCGAACAGACCGGAGACCACCAGCCGCCACAGCGCGAACGCTGCGTACAGGGTGGCCGTGACCACGAGGAAGCCGCCGAACACCGGGCCGCCGGGTCGGCGGCGCCGTGGCTGTTCCGGCGCGTCGAAGCCCCCTGGGAGCACGGTCACGGCGACAGCATGCCGCACGGCGCGCGGAAAAACCGGGCGGAAAGATCGTTCGATGCCGGGCCGAAACCGGATCTTGGCGGGACAGCGGCCGAGGCCGTGGGCAATCCGGTGCGGCCACCCCGCCGGACCGAGCTCGAGGGGGATTTGCCGCCCGCTCGCATCAGCCGAGCCCTGAGGGGGATTTGCCGCCCACTCGCGCCAGCCGAGCCCCAGGGGACACTGCCGCCCACTCGTGCCGCCGAACACCAGGGGACGCCGCTGCCCACTCGTGCCAAACCGAACACCAGGGGACGCTGCCGCCCACGCGCCGGACCGCCGGCGCCGAACCGGGGCACCTGCCACCCACTCGCATCAGCCGAGCCCCGAGGCAAACTGCCCCCTCGTGCGGCCGGGCTCTGCAGGCACCAACCCCCCCCCCGGCCACCCACCACCAGCACACAAACGAACGGCGGGCCCGCACCACGTGCGGGCCCGCCGTCGTCAGTTCGGCGTCTTACTCGCCTTCGGCGGCCTCTCCGGCTTCGCCACCGCTGGCCGCGGCGACATCCACCGGCGGGGCGTCCGGGACATCCTTCGGCTTCGGCTCACCGCGGAAGGTGAACGTGGCCTTGTCGGTCGGGGACCCGGGATCGCCGTCCCAGCCCTCGACGTCGACGATGATGATCTGCCCCGGCTCCACCTCGCCGAAGAGGATCTTCTCGGACAGCTGGTCCTCGATCTCGCGCTGGATCGTCCGGCGCAGCGGCCGGGCACCCAGCACCCGGTCGAACCCGCGCTGAGCCAGCAGCCGCTTGGCCTTGTCGGTCAGCTCGAGGTCCATGTCCTTGCTCTTCAGCTGCTCCTCGACCCGGCCGATCATCAGGTCCACCATCTGCACGATCTGGTCCTCGGTCAGCTGGTGGAAGACGATGATGTCGTCGATCCGGTTGAGGAACTCCGGCCGGAAGTGCTTCTTCATCTCCTCGTGGACCTTCTGCTTCATCTTCTCGTAGCGGCCCACGTCGTCCGACTTGGACGAGAACCCGAGGCTGACGGACTTGGAGATGTCCTGCGTACCCAGGTTCGAGGTGAAGATCAGCACCGTGTTCTTGAAGTCGACCGTGCGGCCCTGGCCGTCGGTCAGCCTGCCGTCCTCCAACACCTGCAGCAGCGTGTTGTAGATCTCCTGGTGCGCCTTCTCGATCTCGTCGAACAGCACCACGGAGAACGGCTTGCGGCGAACCTTCTCGGTCAGCTGGCCGCCCTCCTCGTAGCCGACGTACCCCGGAGGGGCACCAAACAGCCGCGAGGCGGTGTAGCGGTCGTGGAACTCGCCCATGTCGATCTGGATCAGGGCGTCGTCGTCGCCGAACAGGAAGTTCGCCAGCGCCTTGGACAGCTCCGTCTTACCGACACCGGACGGGCCGGCGAAGATGAACGAGCCACTCGGCCGCTTCGGGTCCTTCAGACCCGCACGGGTCCGGCGGATCGCCTGCGAGACCGCCTTGACGGCGTCCTCCTGGCCGATGATCCGCTTGTGCAGCTCGTCCTCCATCCGCAGCAGGCGGGTGGTCTCCTCCTCGGTCAACTTGAACACCGGGATGCCGGTCCAGTTGGCCAGGACCTCGGCGATCTGCTCGTCGTCGACCTCGGCGACGACGTCCAGGTCACCGTCCTTCCACTGCTTCTCCCGCTCGGCCTTCTGGTTGAGCAGCGTCTTCTCCTCGTCGCGCAGCCGCGCGGCACGCTCGAAGTCCTGCGCGTCGATCGCGGACTCCTTGTTCCGCCGCACCTCGGCGATCTTCTCGTCGAACTCGCGCAGGTCCGGCGGCGCGGTCATCCGGCGGATCCGCATCCGCGCGCCCGCCTCGTCGATCAGGTCGATCGCCTTGTCCGGCAGGTACCGGTCGTTGATGTAGCGGTCGGCCAGCGTGGAGGCGGCCACCAGCGCCGAGTCGGTGATCGTCACCCGGTGGTGCGCCTCGTACCGGTCACGCAGACCCTTCAGGATCTCGATCGTGTGCTCCAGGCTCGGCTCACCGACCTGGATGGGCTGGAACCGCCGCTCCAACGCCGCGTCCTTCTCGACGTACTTGCGGTACTCCTCGAGCGTGGTCGCGCCGATGGTCTGCAGCTCGCCCCTGGCCAGCATCGGCTTGAGGATCGACGCGGCGTCGATCGCGCCTTCGGCGGCACCGGCACCGACCAGCGTGTGCAGCTCGTCGATGAACAGGATGATGTCGCCGCGCGTCTTGATCTCCTTGAGGACCTTCTTCAGCCGCTCTTCGAAGTCACCGCGGTAGCGCGAACCCGCGACCAGCGAGCCGAGGTCCAGCGTGTACAGCTGCTTGTCCTTCAGAGTCTCGGGCACCTCGCCCTTGACGATGTTCTGCGCCAAGCCCTCGACGACCGCGGTCTTGCCGACACCCGGCTCGCCGATCAGCACCGGGTTGTTCTTGGTCCGGCGGGACAGCACCTGCATGACCCGCTCGATTTCCTTCTCCCGGCCGATCACCGGGTCGAGCTTGCCTTCGCGAGCACTCGCGGTCAGGTTGCGGCCGAACTGGTCGAGCACCAGCGACGAGGACGGCGTGCCCTCGCGGCCCCCGGTGCCCGCCTCAGCGGGCTCCTTGCCCTGGTAACCCGACAGCAGCTGCAACACCTGCTGCCGCACGCGGTTCAGGTCCGCACCCAGCTTGACCAGCACCTGGGCAGCCACGCCCTCGCCCTCGCGGATCAGGCCGAGCAGGATGTGCTCCGTGCCGATGTAGTTGTGACCGAGCTGCAGCGCCTCCCGCAGCGACAGCTCGAGCACCTTCTTGGCCCGCGGCGTGAACGGGATGTGCCCGCTCGGCGCCTGCTGCCCCTGGCCAATGATCTCCTCGACCTGCTGACGCACGCCTTCCAGCGCGATGCCCAGCGATTCGAGAGCCTTGGCGGCTACGCCTTCACCCTCGTGGATCAGACCCAAGAGGATGTGCTCGGTGCCGATGTAGTTGTGGTTGAGCATCCGGGCCTCTTCCTGGGCCAGGACGACCACCCGCCGAGCGCGGTCGGTGAACCTCTCGAACATCTCTACTCCCTGACTGCGTTGGCGGTGTCTGGGCCATCACGCCTGACGACGTGATGTGTGCAGCACCGTAATGCCACTGTAGTAGCCACACCATGGCCTCGGCGTAACCACTCAGTTGTATTCCACCCTGCGGGCTCGCCCGTGACAACGTGCCCGCATGTCAGGGGATTCCCCAGTACGCAGCGTGTCCGCTAACCGCGAACAGCCGTGCTCGGCGCAGGCGGCGTCGGTCACCCCTGTCGACCAGTCCACTGCACACAGCGTTAAGGTTAGGCAAGCCTAAGCTTCGAAGGAGGCACGGATGGCGGTCGATCGTGTGGCACTGCACACGTCGCTGCCACTCGCGCCGGATTCGCTCGGCTTGGCCGATTCCATCTCGAAGATCAACGACCTGTTCCCGGTCGGCTGGCTGCGCCTGGAGTACGGCGTTCCGGCGGGAGAGCCCGGCTGGCACCGGTGCGACGACCTGCTGTCACCGGGCAGCACCGGACTCGCCGCGTGGCACGACCGGCTACTGGAATGGCTGCACGCCGAGTACGGCCACGCTCCCGAGCGCACCGCCGCGGGCTTCTTGCGGTGGTGGTACCTGTGCGCCATCGCGACGTCGGCGGCGATGCTGTTCCACCACCAACGCCGGGTGCCGTCGCTGCGTCCTTCCGACTTATTGGTACGGATCTCTCCCGAAGGCCGGCCGGATGTCTCGGGCGTGGCCGTGTTGTCCGACGAGTTCGCGTGCCTCCCCGGCGACCCGGCCGAGGGCACCAGCACCGCGACGACGGTCGCGTCCCCGCACGCGCTTGCCGCTCTGTTGCGGGCACGGTTCGCCGGTCACGCCGCTCGGTTCATCGCCAGCTACCGGCCCAAGGTGCGTTTCGGACGGCACACGTTGTGGGCGACGGCCACGGACGCGCTGGACACCGGGCTCTGGATGGCCGGCCAGCTCGGTGGCGACGAAGGGGCGGGCGTGGCCGACGCCGCGCTCGTTCTGCCGGAGGCGACGAAGCCGTTCACCTCGGCCAGCACGTTGCGCTGCCACTCGGTCGATGGTTCGCCGTGCTGGAGCAGGAGGCGCGAGTCGTGCTGCTTTTCTTACTTGGTCAATGACGGCGAGGCGTGTGCGGACTGCCCCCGAACCGTCCCCAAGCGGTGATTCTCAGCGCCCGACGTGCCGTTCGAACTCCCGCAGGACGGCGTCCCAGTCGAAAGCGTTGTCGTCCTGGCGGCTCACGGTGTCCGGATCGATGAAATGGACGCCGGCGGCACTGAGCCGTTCGATGCTGTCCGAATAAGCGGGATGGCGCCGTAACTCGTCGTTGACGCAAGGGGCGGCGACGATGGGAACTCCCGTGCCGAGCGATTCGCACAGATTGCCGACGGCGACGGTGTCGGCGAGGCCGGCGGCCCATTTGTTGAGTGAGTTGAAGGTGAGTGGCGCAGCGAGCACAGCGTCTGCGTCAGGCAACGGGTCGTCCTCGGTCGGCATACGCGGAGCCGAACGCACGATGCAGCCGGTGAACTCCGCCAGGCGTTTGTCGTCGAGCCACTCCGCTGCGGTCGGGCTCAGGATGACACCGACCGTCCAGCCCCTGTTCTTGAGCAGTTCGATGGGGCGGGCGACCTCGAGGACCGGCATCGCGGCGGTGGCGATGACGTAGACGCAGCGCAGCACGTGGCGGCTCGCGGTGATCACGGTGCCAACACTAGGACGGCGACGAGGTGGGCAGGAGGAGTTTGCGGGCAAGGGCGGCGGAACGAGGCGCTGGGAAATCGGGTTGCGCCGCCCGCGCGCCCGCACGACTGGCTCCAGCCGCCCGCGCACCACGGTCCGGCGCACAGCAAAAGGGCCGCCAGCCTGCTCGGCGGACGGCCCCTCGCTCTGCCGGAGTCTTTGGAGCGAATTCTCGCTCCACCGGAGGGTCAGTTCTTCTTGTGGTACGCCTCGACAACTTCGGTCGGGATACGGCCACGATCGGAGACGGTGTAACCGTTTTTCCGCGCCCACGCGCGAATGGCCTGGTTCTGCTCGCGGTCGACCGTCGCGGACTTGCCCGCCGACGCCGAGCGTGCGGGGCGCTTACGGCCACCCGAACGACGCGCGTGGTCCACATACTTCGCGAGCGCGTCGCGCAGGTTTTTTGCATTCTTGGCCGACAGGTCGATCTGGTAGGTCACCCCGTCCAGGCCGAACTCGACGGTCTCGTCGGCATCCGAGCCGTCCAAATCGTCAATGAGCGAGACCAGCACCTTCTGCGCCATAGCTTTCCTCCCGGGGTAATGCTCCGGCTGAATGATCAGACGTCCGTGCATGCCACAGCAAGGCAGGACAAGTCATTAATACCTGCATTCTACGGCCGGCGCAAACAGTACCTAATGTGGGGTGGTATTCCTCGCGCGCCAAGCTGAACAGGTTCGTCTCACCTATAACCGGACACCGGGTACACCTTCGGCTACCCATTCCGATGCCGCCGGTCGGCGGCATAACGTACTCCGACGCGCGCAAGAAAAACCGCGTCGAGCTGCATCGCTTCGGCGGTACCGCAAGCGACGGTGGTCAACTGGCCACAGCGCGCAGTTGCCGTTTCGGCATCGCATCGACCAGCTCGGCTTTTGCCCGTCAACCAGTCCGAATCGGTGCAGATAAAGATCCCACTTCTCAGCGATCCCGACCCGGCAGGATCCGGATAGCGGGCGTTGCCGCCGCAGAACCTCCCTGACCAGTGGCTACGTGCTGCTGACAGATGGTGATCGGCCCGACCGGAAAGCGTGACCGGCACCGATCGGCGCCCGCCCCGCTCCGCCGAAGAAGTTTCGGATGATCTCGAACGCGTTGTCCAGAGCGCCCACATCGCACGGTTTGAGAAAACACTTCCGTGGCCCGCGCAAGGCGGACGGAGCAGAATGCCGAGTCAACGGTGGCCGCACAGTGAAATGAGTCACGTCGTGCGCGCGCCTCGCTGCGTGCTGACCTGGTCGACTTTATGCTGTACGTTCTGCGTTTCTCGCCCCGCCGGGCGGCGATCGGCAAGTACGGACCGTTCCCCGCAGTTGACGGTGATGACCTCACCGCGGACAAATACTGGTAGCAGCAAAGTCCACAGTGGACTGTCAGCGGTTCAAAACGTCGATTCTTGCCGAGCTGTTCGCCCAGGTGGACTCACCGTTCTCGCTTGTTGCGCTCGTAGGCCAATCGCAAGCCGAGCAAGGTCAAATCGGGTCGGTGCTCGGTGATCGTGCGCGATTCCGCCAAAACCAGCCCGGCCAGGCCACCGGTCGCCACCACCGCCACCTCGCCAGGATTCGCCCCCCATTCGGCCAGTACCCGGCTGACGAGTCCGTCGACCTGTCCGGCAAACCCGTACAGAATGCCTGCCTGCAGGCACTCCACGGTGTTCTTGCCGATCACCGAACGGGGACGGACCAGCTCGACGGTCCGCAACGCCGCGGCGCGCGTCGCCAATGCGTCCAGTGAGATCTCGATTCCCGGCGCGAAAGCGCCACCGAGGAATTCGCCGCGGGAAGACACCGCGTCGACCACGGTCGCCGTCCCGAAATCCACCACGACGCACGCCCGGTCGGGGTGCAGCGCGTGCACCGCCAGCGCGTTCACCAGGCGGTCCTGGCCGACTTCCTTCGGGTTGTCGACCAGTAGCGGCACGCCGGTCCGCACCCCTGGCTCGATGATCACACGCGGGACGTCCGGGTAATAACGGCTCAGCATGGCGCGCAGCTCGCGGCGCACCGGCGGCACGGTCGACAACACACTCACGCCGGTGACGTCGTCGGCATGTTCGCCGAGCATGCCGCGAATGGTCAGCGCGAACTCGTCGGCGGTGTGCCGGTTGTCGGTGCGGATGCGCCAATCCCGCACCAGGCGCGCGCTGTCGCCCCGGCCCGCGTACAGGCCGAACGTGAGGTCCGTGTCCCGGGCGGCGACGGTCAGCAGCATCAGCTCTCAGCGTGCAGCAAAGCGTCCAGCTTCGCCGCGTCCACTGTCTCCGGCGCCTCCGATGCCGTCCTGCTGACCGGCACCGAGCCGCTGATCAGGCCCGAGCCCTCCGGGGCGCTGCTCGGGTCGCTCCCTTTCTCCACGATCTTGTTGTCCGCGTCGACAAAGACGATCTTGGGCTGGTAGCTGCGCGCCTCCGCCTCGTCCATCTGCGCGTACGACATGAGGATCACCAGGTCACCGGGCTGCACCAGGTGTGCGGCCGCACCGTTGATGCCGATGATGCCGCTGCCCGCTTCGCCGGGGATGACGTAGGTCTCCAGGCGGGCGCCGTTGGTGATGTCGACGATCGCGACCTGCTCGCCGGGCAGCAGATCCGCCGCGGCCATCAGGCTCTCGTCCACCGTCACCGAGCCGACGTAGTGCAGGTCCGCCTGCGTCACCGTGGCCCGGTGGATCTTGGACTTCAGCATCGTCCGAAGCATGAGTGTGCCTTCCTACTCAGCCGGTTCCCCCAGCACGATTCCCACGTTGTCGATCAACCGCGTCGTGCCGACCTTGGCGGCCACCAGCAGCCGGGCGGCGCCGGCTTCGGGTGCGGGTCCGAGCTGGGGATCCCGCAGCTCCAGGTAGTCGACCTTGACCTCCGGCCGCGCCGCCAGCGTCGCTTCGGCGGCAGCGAGGGCGGCCGGACCACCTTCGTGGGCGGCGTGCGCCCCGGCAGCCAGCGCGGCCGACAGCGTCACGGCGAGTTCGCGCTCGTGCGGCGACAGGTACGCGTTGCGTGAGGACAACGCCAGGCCGTCCGGCTCACGCACCGTCGGCACGCCGATGACCTTCACTTCCATGTTCAGGTCCCGGACCATCGCCTTGATCAACGTCAGCTGCTGGTAGTCCTTCTCGCCGAAGAACGCATACGCCGGCCGCACGATGTTGAACAGCTTGGCCACCACGGTGAGCACGCCGGCGAAATGTCCCGGCCGGAAGGCGCCCTCCAGCTCGTCGCCGAGCGGGCCGGGGTGCACGGTCACCTGCGCGCCCTCGGGGTACATGTGCTCGACGGTCGGGGTGAACACCAGCTCGACGCCCGCCTGCTCGAGCTTCTCCAGGTCGGACTCCAGGGTCCTCGGGTACTTGTCCAGGTCCTCGTTCGGGCCGAACTGCAGCGGGTTGACGAAGATCGACACCGCCACGGTGACATTGCCCGGGATGCGCTTGGCCCGGCGGATCAACTCGAGGTGGCCGGCGTGCAGCGCACCCATCGTCGGCACCAGGACGACGGTCTGGCCGACCGCGCGCAGGGCGGCCGTGGTGCGGGAAACCTCGTCGGGCTCGACGATCACGTTCGCCTTGCCGCGCACGAATCGCGGCTTGCTGGACGTCATTGGTTTCCTCCCCCCAGAACACCGTTGATGGCTGCGTACCCGTCCTCGCGCAACATGCCGGACGCGCGCGCCCTGACCGCTGTGCGGTTGGCTAGCGCAGTGTAGGACGGCAGGACGTCGGACGCCTCGTCGACCAACACGCCTAGGTGAGCGCGCACCGTGCCTGCGTCGCCACGAGCAACTGGACCGGTCAGCGCGCGGTCTCCATGGCGCAGCGCGTTGTCCAACGCGGCGGACAACAGCGGCCCGAGCACCCGGTCGGCGTTCTCGATGCCCGCTCGACGCAGCAGGTCCGTGCTGTCGGCGACCAGCGTGATGAGGTGATTGGCGCCGTGCGTCAGCGCCGCGTGGTACAGCGGCCGGGCGGACTGCGGAATCCGTACCGGCTCCGCCCCCATCTCGACCGCGAGGGCTTCACCGACGTTGGCGGCGGCGTCGTCGCCGTCGGCCGCCGTGATCCCGATGCAGGCGGTGCCGAGGCGTTCGATGTCCTCCTCGCGCCCGGTGAACGTCATGGCGGGGTGCAAAGCGATGCACAGCGCACCGATCTCGGCTGCCGGCTGCAGCACGTCGACACCGTGGGCGCCGGAAGTGTGGATGACGATCTGCCCGGCTCGCAGTGACTCGGTGGCGACCAGCCCGCGCACGGTCCCGGCCAGGGCATCGTCGGGAAGAGCGAGAAGAACGAGATCGGCCTGCCGCGCCACCTCGTCCGGCGACAACAGGGGAACATCCGGCAGGAGATTTTCCGCCCGGCGGACGGACGCGGCGGACACCCCGGAAGCGGCCACAATCGTGTGCCCTGCGCGCCGCAGCGCGGCTCCGAGCACGCTCCCGACGCGGCCCGCGGAGACCACGCCGACCGCCAACCTGGCCTCCCGCCGCCCGTCGTCCTGCGGCATGGGGGAGCTCAACTGCATCGTTGCTCCTTCGCTCGTTCCAGTCCCACGCTCCAGTTGTGGGTACCGGACGACGCGACGCAGCGTAACTCACTGCAATTGCATCCTGCTGTGCCGAGGTGACCGATCACACCGACGGTGACGGTGCGTTCTACGACACATTCAGTCGCGGCGGCGGCGCCTGCGCGGCACATCGCCGTACGCGGCCAGCAGCTCGGCCACCGAGCGACCTTCGGCGTGGGAGCCGGAGTCGTCGTCGGCCACGTCCGGCTCGACGGAGGGCAGCGAGGTGACGGAGCCGTCGGACCACGGCTCGTCGACACCATGCCGGGACGCTTGGTCCACCGGGTCCTGCTCCGGCTTGCGGCGACGGCCACCAGGGCGCAGGTTCTGCCGAGCCGCTTCCGGCAGCGTCAGGTTCACCGCGTGGCGCGACTCTTCTCCGGCGCGATCCAGCGCCCGGCGCCCGCTCGGCTGATCCTCGTCGCCGTAGCGCGTGCTCGGCTCACCGTTGACGCGGTCCAGGCCGTCGTCATCGGCGGCGCGGCGCCTGGCGGGCCTGCTGGGCTCCGATCCGGCCAGCCACGGCATCGAGACCTCCCCGTCCGGTTCGGCTCGCCTGCGACGCACTGGGCCTGCGGGCGGCGGCGCTTCCTGGCGCCTGCGGCCGCCGGTCCATGGGGCGTCGTCGGCGTCCAGATCGGCGCCCACCGGCTCAGCTCGGCGACGCGGGGGCTCTTCAGCACGTACCGGCTCGGCCCGGCGAAGCGGGGGTTCCTCGGCGCCCACCGGCTCAGCTCGGCGACGCGGGGGCTCTTCAGCGCGCACCGGCTCGACTCGACGGCGCGGGGGTTCCTCGGCGCCCACCGGCTCAGCTCGACGGCGCGGGGGTTCCTCGGCACGTTCCGGCTCGGCCCGGCGAAGCGGGGGTTGTTCGACGCGTGTCGGTTCGTCGATCCGGCGCGGCGGCTCGTCGGCACGGTCCGACAGCGGAGGCTCGGTGGGCGCTGGTCGACCGGGACGCCCACGCACAGGCCCGGCAGGAGGCCCTACCGGCGGCGCGGGCTCGGTGGGCTGCGACCGTGCGAGGGCCGGCTCTCCGGGGCCGTCTGCGCCGTTGCGCCGCGGCCCCAACGGTGGCTCGTTGATGTGGCCGTCGTTGATCGGCGGGCCGGCGGGGCGACGGGCCCCGCCCGGCGGTTTCGGTGGCGCGGGCTCCGTCCGCACCGGGTCCAGCACGCGGTCGATCACCTCGGTGTGCTGTTCTGCCATGGCGGATGCCCTGCGCAGCCCCTTGCGGGTTTCCGCTCCGTTGGGCTGCGGCGACGCTTCGATCGTCTTGGGTTTCGGTTCGCTGCGCAGCGAGCGCACCCTGGTCGACTGGGCGGTCAGCGCAACCCGTTCGTAGAGGACGTCGCCGCCCATCAGCTTCTGCAGCGTCTCGCGCAGCGTGGCGACCTCGTGGCGCAAGGCGTCCAACTCCTTGCGCGCGGTCTCCTCCGCGGCCTGCTTCGCGTCCGCCTCCACCTGGAGCTCGTGCTCGCGGCGAGCGGCGACTTCGCGCTCCAGCTCGAGCTCGTACATCGCCTGGGCGTCTTCCATCGACTCGATGACCCGGTCCGCCTGCCGCCGGTAGTGCGTGGCGAGGAACCCGCCGAGGAAAGCGGCCCACAGCGCGGCGACGATGCCGAGGCGCAGCCAGCGCGCATCATCGGACAGCACGAGCAACGCCGTGGCCACCACGGCGAAGATCCCTCCGGCGATGAGCCAGGCACGGCTCGACCGGTGTGCGTCCTGAGACATGGCCTCGAGCGTACCCGGTAGTTATCTCCCCGAGACCAACTCGTATCGAGATCTATGAGTCCCTTGCCTGATCGTCGTGCTTTTCGTCCTTTTGATCCGGCGTCCGGCAGTTGTACTCCAACCACAGCGCAGTACCGATCAGCGCGGCGGCGCACACCGCGCCGACCATCGTCGCCGGGATCTCCTCGTCGGCGACGACGCTGGACTGCCCGGCCAGGTAGAGGTAGGCGCCCAGCCAGCCACCGAGCATCAGCGCACCGAGCAGCGAGGAGGCCTTGGCCAGCACGACGCACCGCGCGATGACGATGGGCTGCGTGATCTGCCGCTGTTTGATGCGCGCCTTGACCCAGAGCGCGAGCCCGCCCTCGATGACGGCCAGCACCGCGAGCAGCCCGCCGCCTCCGACGGGGAGCCGGGGAATCTGCGACGAGGCGACGTCGAAGACCAAATAGCCCGCACCCAGACCGATCAGGCCCGCCAGCAGCAGGTCGGTGACGCGGGTGAAATGCACGACGCCAGCGTAGCCACCTGAGGGCAGGTACGAGATCTTCCCGCCGCGACACACCGCGCCAGTGGTGGAGTCGATGGCTTTGCGGCCCGAGCGGGGCGTGTTGTCGCTGCCCATGCCGTCGGGCGGTGTGACGGCTAGCCGCTGCCTGGATAGCCGGACGGTGCGGCTGTCCGTGTGGCCGGGCGGTGTGACTCCCGCGCAGTCGGGCGCACGATGCCGCTGCCCGCGAGCCCGGACGGCGCCACCGCCGGCGCGGCCGGCACACCGTGCCGCGCATGACGGCCGCAGGTGCGTCGGTATCGCGCGTCGTTTGCTGCCCGCGCGAGCCGGGCAGTGGCAGTCCCCCGCCGGCGCAGGACGGGCGACGGCCACCCAGGTCGACGGCGTCACTCGGCGCGCAGAACCAGATCCTCGCGCAGCACCACGCCTGCCCGCTCGTCCTCGGGACGTGCCGCCAGCAGCGCCTCCACCCGCCCGTGGCCGGGCAGCTGCGCGTCCGGGTCCACCGCCAGCCACGGAATCAGCACGCTGGAGCGTTCCGGCGTGCCGGGATGCGGCAGCAGCAACCGTGGGTCGTCCGAGCGCACCCGATCGACCGACACCACATCGACGTCCAGCGTGCGCGGACCCCAGCGGAGCTGACGCACCCGGTGCGCCTTCTGCTCCAGCTCCTGCGCGATCCGCAGCCAACCCCAGTGATCCAGCGCCTCGTCCGCGGCGAGCACCACGGCGTTCAAGAACCGTGGCTGGTCGGTGACACCCCACGGCTCGGTCTCGTACACCGGCGACACCGAACGCACCCGGTGGCCGAGACCGTTTACGGCCAGCTGCAGATACCCGAGCCGGTCCCCGAGATTGGACCCCAGGGACAGCACCGCCTCGGTCATGACGCGTCCCGGCTGCGGTGAACCGTCACCGCGACGTCGGCGAACTGGCGCGGGATCGGCGCGGAAGGCTTGTGCACCGTGACTTCGGTGGCGCGCACCCGTGCGTCGGTCAACACCTGCTGGGCGATCCGCTCCGCGACGGTCTCGATCAGGTCGCACGGCTCGCCGCCGACGATCTCCGCCGCCTGCTCGGCGAGCGCACCGTAGTCCAAGGTGTCCGCCAGGTCGTCGGTCGCGGCTGCCTTGGCGAGATCGAGCCACACCACCACGTCGACCACGAACTCCTGGCCGTCCCGCTTCTCGTGCTCGAACACCCCGTGCCTGCCGCGCACCCGCAATCCGGTCAGCGTGATGCGATCGCTCACGGCTCGCCCCGCACCCAGGCATCCGCGACCCGCACGGCGTCCAAGGAGGGCCGCACCGAGTGCACCCGAACTCCCCACGCCCCGTTGACCGCCGCCAACGCCGAGATGGCCGTCGTGGCGTCCTCCCGGCCACTCGGCTGACGCGGGCTGTCGCCGTCGGCGAGCAGACTGCCCAGGAAGCGCTTGCGGGAAGCTCCGATCAACACCGGGAACCCGAGCTCCCGGATCTCCGCCAGGCGGTGCAGCAGCGCCCAGTTGTGCTCGGCACGCTTGGCGAACCCCAGGCCGGGGTCCAGCACGATCTGCTCGGGAGCGACCCCAGCGGCCAGCGCCGCGTCGACCCGGCGGCTCAACTCGTTCCGCACATCGGTGACCACGTCGTCGTAGGTGGCCAACCGGTCCATGTCACGGCTGTGGCCCCGCCAGTGCATCAACACGATCGGCGCCTTGGAATCCGCGGCGACGTGCACCATCTCCGGGTCGGCCAAGCCGCCGGACACATCGTTGATCACGGCCGCGCCCGCCTCCAACGCCGCAGCGGCCACCGCCGCGCGCGTGGTGTCCACCGACAGCACCAGCCCGTCCGCGGCCAGCTCCTTGATCACCGGAACGACCCGGTCACGCTCGACCTCGGCCGCCACCCGCTCGGCACCCGGCCTGGTGGACTCCCCGCCGACGTCGATCAGGTCCGCGCCTTCCTCGGCCATCGTGGCCGCGTGCGCCAACGCCTCGTCGAGGTGCAGATACCGCCCGCCGTCCGAGAACGAATCGGGCGTCACGTTCAGCACCCCCATCACCACGCAACGACCCGGGCGCGGCAACCGGGAACTCATCGCCGGGCCTTGATCAGGTCAAGCGCCTCCGCCCTGGAGGCAGCAGACGTCTTCAGGATGCCCCGCACCGCCGACGTCGTGGTGCGGGCACCCGGCTTACGGATACCCCGCATGGCCATGCACAAGTGTTCGGCTTCGATCACCACGATCACCCCGCGTGGCTGCAGCTTGCGGTCCAGCGCGTCGGCGATCTGCGACGTCAGCCGCTCCTGCACCTGCGGGCGCTTGGCGTACAGATCGACCAGGCGCGCGATCTTGGACAGCCCGGCCACCCGACCGCGCTCGTCGGGAATGTAACCGACGTGCGCCACCCCGTGGAACGGCACCAAATGGTGCTCGCACGTGCTGAACATCGGGATGTCGGTGATCAACACCAACTCTTCGTGGCTCTCGTCGAACGTGCGGTCCAGCACCGAGTCGGGATTGGTGTGCAGGCCCGCGAACAGCTCCTGGTAGGCCCGCGCCACCCGTGCCGGCGTGTCCCGCAGACCGGGCCGGTCCGGGTCCTCACCACAGGCCAGCAGCAGCTCACGCACCGCCTTCTCGGCGCGAGCCACGTCGAACGTCGACTCCTCGCGCGGCTCGATGACGTCCTCGTACTCGTTGACGTCCACCCGCAGCCGCGGGAACTCACCGTTGATGATGACCGTCCTCGTCGTCCCGTCGATGCTGCCCCGGCTGGTTGCCCGTGCCGTGCGGCGGCGTCGGCGGCGGGGTGTACGTGCCGGGGTTGCGGTTCTTCGGCCAGGTCGCCGGCCGCCACCCGGGCGGAGCGCCGTAGTTCGGCGGCGCACCACCGTTCGACCTGCTGCCACCAGCCGGCCGGTACGCGTACGGGTTGTCGCTGTTGCCGCCACCGTTGGTACCGGGCACGTTCGCAGGCTGCTCCTCCGGCGGAGCGGTCACCACGCGCTGGGTGGCCGGCTCCTCCTGCGGACGCGGCTCGCCTGCCTGCTCCGGCTGCTGTTGCGGCGGGGGCCACGGCTCACCGCGCTCGGCGGCCAGCTCGGCGGGCGTCTTGATCGGCGGCTTGTCCGACGGCTTGCGCTTGCCGAACTCGTTGAACACCGTGATCCGCGGCCGCTTCTCCACCTTGGCGAAGATGCGCTCGAGATCCCTGCGGTGCAGCGTCTCCTTCTCCAGCAGCTCCATCACCAGGTCGTCGAGCACGTCGCGGTAGGTGGACAGCACTTCGTAGGCCTCGGTGTGCGCGGTCTCGATCAGCTTGCGCACTTCTTCGTCGATCTCGTGCGCCACCTCGAGCGAGTAGTCCGCCTCGCGGCCCGCGGAGCGACCGAGGAACGGATCGCCCTGCTCCTGGCCGTACTTCACGGCACCCAGCCGGGCGCTCATGCCGTACTCCTTGACCATCGCCTTGGCGATCTTGGTGGCCTGCTCGATGTCTGACGAGGCACCGGTGGTCGGCTCGTGGAAGACCAGCTCCTCCGCGGTGCGCCCGCCCATGGCGAACACCAGACGACCGATCATCTCCGAACGGGTCATCAACTCCTTGTCGTCCTCCGGGACGATCAAGGCGTGCCCGCCGGTACGTCCGCGCGGCAGAATGGTGAGCTTGTACACCGGCTCGATGTCCGGCATCGCCCACGCGGCCAGCGCGTGCCCGCCCTCGTGGTAGGCGGTGATCTTCTTCTCCTTCTCGGAGATGATCCGGCTCTTGCGGGCGGGTCCGCCGATCACTCTGTCGACGGACTCCTCCAACGCCGCGTCGGTGATCTGCGTGCCGTTCTGTCGTGCGGTCAGCAGCGCGGCCTCGTTGAGCACGTTGGCCAGGTCCGCACCCGACATGCCGACGGTGCGCTTGGCCAGGCTGTCCAGGTTCACGTCCGGCGCCAGCGGCTTGGACTTGGCGTGCACCTCCAGGATCGCCCGGCGGCCCCGCAGATCCGGCGCGGACACCGGGATCTGCCGGTCGAACCGGCCGGGACGCAGCAGCGCCGGGTCCAGGATGTCCGGACGGTTCGTCGCCGCGATCAGGATGATGCCGCCGCGCGAGTCGAACCCGTCCATCTCCACCAGCAGCTGGTTCAGCGTCTGCTCGCGCTCGTCGTGCCCGCCGCCGAGGCCCGCACCACGCTGGCGGCCGACCGCGTCGATCTCGTCGACGAAGATGATGCACGGCGCGTTCTGCTTGGCCTGCTCGAACAGGTCCCGCACCCGGGAGGCACCGACACCGACGAACATCTCCACGAAGTCCGAGCCGGAGATGGTGTAGAACGGCACTCCTGCCTCACCGGCCACCGCGCGTGCCAGCAGCGTCTTACCGGTGCCCGGCGGGCCGTACAGCAGCACGCCCTTCGGGATCTTGGCGCCCAACGCCTGGTAGCGGGCCGGGTTCTGCAGGAAGTCCTTGATCTCCTCCAGCTCCTCGACCGCCTCGTCCGCGCCCGCGACGTCGTCGAACGTCGTCTTCGGCATGTCCTTGCTCAGCTGCTTGGCCTTGGACTTGCCGAAGTTGAGCACCCGGTTGCCGCCGCCCTGGGCGTTGTTCATCATCCAGAACAACAGCAACAGCAGCAGGCCGAGCGGGATCATGTAGATCAGCAGCTGACCCCAGATGGAGTCCTGCGTGACCTCGGACGTGGTCTTGGTGTTGTTCTTGACCAGCTGGTTGACCAGGTCCTCGCCCGCCCCGGCCGGGTACTGGGAAATGATCTTGCCGACGGGCTGGCCGTCGACCTCGATCGGCTCCTTCAACGTGAGCAGGATCTCCTGCTCGCGGTCCTTCTGGACGGCTTCCTTGACGTTGTCCGCGGAGATCTGCTGCATCGCCTGCGACGTGGGCACCGCGGTGTAGTCACGGTTCTCGTCGGTGAGGGTGGAGATCACGAAGAACGCTGCGATGGCGACGACGAGCCATAGCAGGGGGTTCTTGAGCAGGCGCTTACGGTCCATGCTGATCGGCCTCGGCGGCCTTGACCTCCCTGATTGCGCGGACTGCCATCACGGCGCGTGCATACCCTGGAAAAGGCGGGCAGACACCACGTCCTACCAGCGTACCGCCCTCGCGGAAGCTACTCCTACCCGCACACGCGCGCAGCTGGACAGCCCAGAACACGACACGTTGTTTTTATAACGTCGCAATCCTGCCTGAGGTTCCACCGGGCCCGTCAACCGATCCCGGCATCAGCTCGCCTGCGCCTGCACCGACGACACCAGTTCGGCGAGCCTGCTGCGCAACGTCTTGACATCCGCGCCGGACACGGTGATCCACTCGTGGCCGTCCGGACCGGTCCGGGACAGGCTGAGGTAGCGGCCGGTGACCGTGTCGAACCAGGCCAGGGCAGGCGAGCGGAACTTGCGGCCCGCCTCGTCCCTGGCGTTCGCGGCCAGCTGACCACCGCGCAGCCGCGGCTGGGCAAGCAGCATCGCGTAGTCCTCCTGCGGGCTGCCTGCGGTGCGCTCGGACAGCGGCCTGCGCCGGGGCGGCTCCGGCTTGGGCTTCTCCGGCTCCTTACGGAACAGGCCGAACCGGGACTTCGACTGCGCCTCGGCCTTCTCCTTCTCCTCGCTCTTCTCCTCCGGCCCGCCGACCTTGACCAGCGCGGGCTTGGTCCGCAGCGCGTCGTCCAACGACAACGTGATGGACCGGGCCGTACCCCGCTCGCCGGGCGGCAGCAGCGAGATGATCTCCGACGCCAGCGCCTCCGGGAAGATCGGGCGGAAGCTGATGCCGTCCTGCGTCTGCTTCACCAGCACGGCGTTCTCGCCGTCACTGGCGGCCACGGCACACACCGGCGGGTGCTTGAACTCGGGGATGTGCGCGGCGTCCACGCTCACCCGGGGGAACGCGAGCGTCCGCAGCCACGTGTCCAGCTGCGGATCCACCTCGCCGTAGGAGTTCTTCACCCCGAGCGACTTCAGCTCCTGCTCCACGCGGTGCCGCAGGTGGATGCGCTCGTCCATCGTCTTGCCGTGCGATCGCACCTGCAGTGGATACGGATACTCGCCGAGCCGCAGCTGCTCCCACAGGAAATCGAACTGCATCGGGGTGAGGAAACGCTCGCTCACACGACCTCCCTGTCCGTGCGCTGCACCCCGCCGATCATCTCGTTGATGCGTTGTCGCAGCGTGGCCGCGTCGGCAGGCGCGATGGTGATCCACTCGCGGCCGTCGCTGCCCGTACTCGCCCTGGTCAGATAGCGGCCCGACGCGGTGTCGAACCAGCTCAGCACCGGCGACCGCGACTTCGTGCCCACTTCGGTGCGGACGTTCGCGCCGATCTGCCCGCCACGGATCCGCTCCTCGGCGTGCAGCTGCGCGAGGATCTTGCGGTCCTCCGCGGCCGCGCCGGACTCGCCGGACGGGTCCTTGCGCTGCATGAAGTCCGCGCCTGCGCCGCTCATCAGCTGCTCGACCGGCATCGTGATGGAGCGCAGCGTGCCACGCGGCCCCGGCGGGAGCAGCGAGACGATCGTGCTGGCCAATGCGTCGTGCGGGACCTCCTTGAGCCACAGGCCCCGCTCGTCCTGCACGGCGAGCAATCCGCGCCCCTGCAGCGAACCGACCACGGCCAGCACCGCCTTGGCGCCCTGATCCGGGATGTGCACCGAGTCGACCGTCAGCTCACCACCGGCGAGTACTTCGAAGTACCCGGCCAGCTGCGGCTCCAGGTGACCGTTGCCGTCGACGATACCGCGCCGGGCGAGGTCCGCCAGCACCTGACGGCGCAGGTGGGCGCGCTCGTCCATGGTCTTGCCATGCGACTTGCGCACCAGTGGGTACGGCACCTCGCCCAGCTCGGCCAACTCCCACAGGAAATCGAATTCCAACGCGGTGATCGGCCGCGATGCGGGCTGATTCATCGGTAAGCCGGCCCAGCGCTACTCGTCGTCGTCCTCGAAGTCCGCCCCGATGACACCGGAGGTGACGGCTTCCGTGGGGCCGAACACGTCGTCCGGGTCCGGCTGGATGAGGTACGAGGCCGCCTTGTGCTCCTTGTCCTCCGCCTCGCCTGCGCCCGCTCCGGCAGCACCGGCCATTCCGCCGCCCATGCCCGCGGTGCCACCCATCGGCTGCACCGGGCCCGGCTGCATCGCGGCGGCCTGCTGCTGCTGGAACATCTGCGCCTGCGCCGCCTTCGCCTGCATCTGCTGCTGGTGCTGCGGGTCGCCGGCGGCCACGGCGGACGTGGCACCCGGCTGCGCCGGATTCGGCAGCGGCTGGTTCGGCTCGGGCACCTGGGCGGTACCGGTGGCGGCGCCCTGCGCGGCGAGCTCGTCGGGGTCCATCGCGGTGGTCTTGGCGCCCTCGGCCACGTACTCCTGCGGCTCCGGCTCGTCGAACTTGCGCGCCTGGTGCCTGCCACCTGCCTTGTTGAACGCCTTCGCCCCGGCGTAGCCGAGCCCGGCACCCAGCGCAGCGGTGCCCAGCGCGGCACCCGTGCTCGGGCCGGAGCCCTGGTTGGTGACCTGTGCCGTGCCGCTGGCGCTGACCGGTCCCTCATGCGCCGCGTGCCGCACGTCGTCGGCGAAGATCGCACCGGATCCACCGTGGCTGCCGCTGCCGGAGCCCGCGTGGAAGTTGCCTGCGCTCAGCTTGTTGACGTTCATGCCGTCGACATTGCCGCCGATGCTGGACAGGTTGCGGCTCTCGCCACCGCCGAAGCCGTGCACCTGCGAGCGCGAGCTGGTGGCGCTGTGCTCCTGCTCGACCGGCTTCAGGCCGATCGACTCCGGAGCGAAGCTCGGCGTCGACGAGTCCACCTCGGCCATCGCCTTGGTGTAGGCGTTCATGTAGCGCTGCTGCTCCTGCTGCACCGCGCGTGCCTCGTCGGCCTGCTTCTTCATGTCCGCCGCCAGCGCCGCGGGACCACCGGCCAGGCTGGCCGCCAGCGCGCGGTCGACGTCGAAGTCCTTGGGCGGCGGCATCTTCTTCACCTCGGCGGCCGCCAGCGCCTGGTCCTGCATCCGCTTGCCCATGGTGCGCGCGGCGTCGCCCGCCGTGCTGCTGGCGTTGGCCACGCCGACCAACGCACCTTGCGCGGCGCCGGAGGCCTTACCGACCCACACGCCGCCGAGCTGGGTGATCGCCTCGTAGAGCGCGTCCGCGGCTTCGCTCAGCTGCTTGCCCTGCGACATCCACAGTGCGCCGAGCTCCTCGGCCGACCCCGGGTCGTTGTTGTTGACCGCGCCCTCGTACAGCTCGCGGCTGGAGTACGACGGCCAGTTCGGCGGGTTGCTGATCGCGCGGTCGTCGCCGTAGTGGAAGTCGTCGCGGTTGCGCTGCGCGTTGCGGACCAGCGCCTCGGCGGTGGAGTTGTCGCCGAGGAGATCCTGCGTCGGCTGCCCGGGCGCTGGTGTGTCGTGGCCGCCCGGCTGCTCAGTGGACTCGTACACGATTCCCCCTGCTAGTGGACACGAAGGACGGTTGGCTGGGCGGGTGGCACATCACAGTTGCCGCCGGAAGGAGTCGGCACCCGCGGCCTCCATCTCCTCGTAGTTCTTGATGGCCGCGACCAAGGCACGCTCGACCTTGTCGTAGTGCGCATACAAGTTCCGCAGCGCCTGCTCGTAGGAGTCGTCGCTGCCCGCCGCGCGGTCGGCACACTTCTTCGCCATCGCGGTGCCGACCGGGTTGGCCCCCAGCTGCGGCTTGGTGTGCAGCGACGCGGACGCGCGGAGCAGCTCTTCCACCTGGTCCTTGCCGGTGCGAATCTTGCTGAGTACCGACCTGGCGGCATCCGGATCGATGCCGATCTGGCCTTCAGCGGCAGCCCTGGCGAACGCCTCCGCGTCTGCGAGGGTCTTGGCCATGGTCACTCTCCCCTGTTCCCCAGTCCGCGCCCCGCAGCGCGGCACCTGTTCGCTTAGGTTAACGCACCTGTTGTGCCGTTATGACGCATTCACGGCGATCAGGGTTCCCGATCGCAAGCGGCAAAGCAACGGCGTCAGATCCGACGGGAAAAGCCGTCACGCTGCGTACATTTTCGGGTCGAGCGTGCCGATGAACGGCAGGTCCCGGTAACGCTCCGCATAGTCCAGTCCGTAGCCGACCACGAACTCGTTCGGGATGTCGAAGCCCACGTAGGAGACCGGCACGTCGACCTTCACCGCTTCCGGTTTCCGCAGCAGCGAGCACACCGCCAGCGACGCCGGGTTGCGGGTGGCCAGGTTGCGCAGCAGCCACGACAGCGTCAGCCCGGAGTCGACGATGTCCTCCACGATCAGCACGTGCCTGCCCGCGATGTCGCGGTCCAGGTCCTTGAGGATGCGCACCACGCCGGACGACGACGTGGACGACCCGTACGAGCTGACCGCCATGAACTCCAGTTGCGCGGGGATCGGCAGTGCCCTGGCGAAGTCGGTCATGAACATGACCGCGCCCTTGAGCACCCCGACCAGCAGCAGGTCCTCCCCCTCGGCGACGATGCCGCGATAGTCGGCCGCCACCTTGTTGGCGAGTTCGGCCGTCTTGTCCCGGATCTGCTGTTCGGTGATCAGTACGTCGGCGATCTCGCCCTCGTACGGCCCGTGGGCCGCGTCCGGTGCGGGTGCCTTGGCCCCACCGTCGTTCATCCGCACTCCTCGCTTCAACGCTCCCGACTGCCGGCCAGCGCAACCCTGCCACGCGCCCTGACCGCTACCAAGTCTCCAGGAAGCCACACGCCCCCTTGTCCTCGCCACCTGCCCACCAGTTCGTCGACCGCGCGCAAGTGGCCTTCGGTGAGGTCGCGCGCCCCGAGATCGAGCAGCCATCGGCGCAGCGCGCGGCGGCGGATCGCGGGATGCGCGGCGGCCAGTGGATCGACGTCCAGTTCACCGCTGGGCAGCCGCGCGGCGCTCAGCAGGTCCTCGGCCAGCGCGTCCAGCGCCTCGAGGTCTTCGCGGACTTGCTTGGCCGTACGGGCGAGCGCGCCGACCACGCCACCCTGCAGGACGTCGTCGAGGAGCGGAATGACCTCGCTGCGCAGCCGCACGCGGGTGAACGAGGGGTCCGAGTTGTGCGGGTCCTGCCACGGCTCGACACCGAGTTCGGCGCACGACTGCACCGTCACCGACCGCGGCACGTCCAACAGCGGCCGCAACCACGGCCAGTCGATCGGCCGCATGCCCGCGATCGACCGCGGCCCGGAGCCGCGGCCGAGGCCGAGCAGCACCGTCTCCGCCTGGTCGTCCCTGGTGTGTCCGAGCAGCACCGGCATGTTCGGCAGCGCCTCGATCAACGCGGCATAGCGCGCCCGACGGGCCGCCGCCTCGAGCCCTCCCCGCCCGGTGACCTGCACCGGAACCACCTTCGCCGTCGTCACCCCGAGCTTGTGTGCCGCAATCGCGGCGACCTCGGCAACCTCGGACGACCCCTCCTGCAAACCGTGATCGACCACCACGGCATGCACCTCGCGACCGGTCGCGGTGGCGGCTGCGGCGAGGGCGAGCGAATCCGCGCCGCCGGAGACGGCCACGCCGACCGGCCCCTCCACGTTCGCCTCGTCCAGCAGCGTGCGGACGGCGGCACGGACCTGCAACGACGCTGCGCCGGGTCGATGAGGCGAGGTCTCGGCGTGTTTTACGGGTTGATCCTGCGTAGCCATGCGTCCGGTGCGGAAATCTCTGCTCTGGTCGGCAAGGTGTTCGGCGAGCGCCACACCGCGTTGAGGCCCTCCATGCCCACACGCTCGTGCACATGGCGGGCGAACGCGCCACCCTGCTCGTACTGCTGAATCTTGGCGTCGACCCCCAACAGGACGCGCAGCAAACGATCGAGCAAGCTGCCGCCCTTGCGGCGTTCGGTGAACCGGCGGCGAATCTTGACCACCGAGGGCACCACCTGCGGGCCGACCGCGTCCATGACGAAGTCGGCGTGCCCTTCCAGCAGGGTCGACAACGCCACCAGTCGGTCGAACGCGCGGCGCTGGGACGGCGACTGCATCGCCTCGACCAAACCGAGCGTTCCGCCGCGGGCCGACCGGATGACGTCCGGGAAGCGGCTGAAGAAGTTCGACTGGCCGTCCTCGATGCCTGCGATGAACCGGCCCACCTCGTCGACGAAGTAGTCGGTCAGCCACGACACGGCGGAGAACTGCAACCGGTGGGTGGTCTCGTGCAGGCACACCCACAGCCGGAACTCCTCCGCGGGGACGTTCAGCGCCCGCTCGGCGTGCACGATGTTCGGCGCCACGAGCAGCAGCCGTCCGCCACTGCCGTCCTGCCCGAACGGCTCGTACTGGCCGAGCACCTTGGTGCCGAGGAACGCCAGCGCGAGGCCGGTCTGCACCCCCGCGCTCTTGGCCATCACCCGCTTGCCCGTCATGGCTTCCGCGGTCTGTGGCTGGGCGGCCAAGGCTCGCGAGGTCAACGCGTCCAGTCCACTCGCCGCTGCCTTCACCCAGGCTCGCCGGTCCAGCACCACGGCCTCCGGGATCGGCAGACCCGCGCCCATCCCGGTCAGCTCGCGCACGTGGTGTTCGGCCGCGCGGGCCAACCGGGTCAGCTCGGCGACGGCCTCCTGCGCCTCGGCGGGCGGTACCGCGGGACCGCCGCCGACGAACACCGCGGCGGTCGATGCGGCGATGTCCCAGTCGACCAACGCGGGGCCGGCGGACTCGCCTCGGGTAGTCGGCTCACTCACAGCCTCGACGCTACCCGCTTATGAACAGCCACAGGCACGCAGAGCCGCGGCAACCTCGTCCAATGCGGGCCGGGCGTCCAACGGATTGGTTCCCGACGACATCAACGCGAACACCAGCACCGAGCCGTCCTCGGTGAGCACCGTGCCGGCGAGTGTGTTGACGCCGTCCAGGGTGCCGGTCTTGGCCCGCACCCAGCCCTTCGCCTGCTCGGCCTCGCCGTCGACGTACCGGTCCGACAGCGTGCCGGTGCCGCCTGCGACCGGGAGTCCCTCGACCAACGGCCGCAGTTTGGCCGCTTGCTCGCCGTCACCGGCCGCCGCGGCCAGGATGTCGGTCAGCAGGCGTGCCGGGACCTTGTTGCGGGTGGACAGGCCGCTGGCATCGGCCAGCTCGAGGCCGTCCAGCGAGAAGCCGGCCTTCTCCAGCACCGATCGGACGGCTTGCGCGCCGCCGGCGAACGACGGTTCCTCGCCGACCTCGCGGGCCACCCAGCGAGCCAGCGCCTCGGCCAGCACGTTGTCCGAGTCGGTGAGGGCGATCGCGACCAGCTCGTCCAACGGCGCCGACTGCACCTTGCCCAGCGTCTTGGCGCCTTCCGGAGCGGTCGCGTCGGTCGAGCCGACCTGGGCGTTCAGCCGGTCGGCGAGCTCCTTGGCGACGTGCCCCGCGGGGTCGCCGGTGCGCATCGAGTCGAATTCGCGCGGGTTCTGCCTGCCGCCGTCGAGCATCGCGGCCTCGACCGGGGCGGCGTAGGTCGACGGCGCGTCCTCGGACGCCCAGCCAGGCCCGGTGGTCGGGCCGCTGAACGCACCGACGTCGACGGAGACGGTCTTGACGTCACCGCCGGTGGCTTTGCGAACCTGGGCGGCCAGCTCGTCCAGCGTCGCCGCGCCCGGGTAGAACGAGTCGTCGGCGTCTTTCAACGCCGTCAACGTCGGGTCGCCGCCGCCGACCAGGATCACTTCGCCCTGATCGCCCTCCACCACCGTCGTGGTCAACCTGGCGTCGCTGCCGAGCTCGAGCAACGCGGCCGCGGCGGTCAGCACCTTCAACGTCGACGCGGGCGCCAGCGGCCGATCGGGATCGCGCTCCCACAACACGTCACCGGACTTCGGGTCGACGACGGCCCCGGAGAGCGAACCGAGCGCCGGATCGTCCACCACCGAGCCGAGCGCCTGCGAGACCCCGTCGCTGGTCGGCTGCTGCTTCGCCTTCGGCGTGGTGATGCTGCGCTGCACCGCCACCGGCGCGGGCTCGTCGCCCTTCGGCTTGTTCGGCGCCCACGGCAGCATGAGCCGGTTGGCGACCTCGGGCCGGGTGAGCGCCACCGCCGCGGCGGCGAGCAGCACGACGATCACCGCGAGCGCGATGATCAGCTTGCGTCGGCTCTTCCGCGGCTTCTGCTCCGGCTCGGGCTCCGTCGCCGTGGGCTTGGGCGGCAGGTTCACCGCGGGCACGATGCGGGTGGGCATCGCGTGCAGCGGCACCTCGGGAACCTCGCTGGGGGGACGCGGCGGCCCTTGCCTGGGCGGCGGGGGTCCTTGCGGCGGCTGGAACGGCAGCCCTTCGCCCGGCGGGCGCACGTAGCCCGGCGGATACCGTGGCGGTTGCTGCCGTGGCGGCGGAGACTGCTGGGCATCCAGATCGTCGGTCGGCCATTCGTCCCGCGCCTGGCCGTCTCCGCGCTCACCTGTCACCTATGTCTCCCTCGCCGTGCCTCTTGGTGCAACCGCCCCGTGCCTGGTCCACACTAGACACGCCACGCGTCCGGCAGCGCGGGCGGATGAAGGTGGTCGCTCGAGTGACGCACGGACACCCGTGCACGTTGCCCTCCGGCCGGCTGCGACGAAGGAGAAAGATGGAGTTCGACGTCACGATCGAGATCCCCAAAGGGGAACGCAACAAGTACGAACTGGACCACCGGACCGGCCGGATCAAGCTGGACCGCACGCTGTTCACCGCCACGCAGTACCCGGCCGACTACGGCTTCATCGACGACACGCTCGGCATGGACGGCGACCCGCTGGACGCGCTGGTGCTGGTCCAGGAGCCGACGTTCCCCGGCTGCCTGATCCGAGCACGAGCGATCGGCATGTTCCGGATGACCGACGAGAAGGGCGGCGACGACAAGGTGCTGTGCGTCCCCGCCGAGGACCCGCGCACCGAGCACATGCGGGACATTCACCACCTGGACACCTATCACCGGATGGAGATCCAGCACTTCTTCGAGGTGTACAAGGATCTGGAGCCGGGCAAGAGCGTCGAAGGCGCCAAGTGGGTCGGCCGGGCCGAAGCGGAGGCCGAGATCCGCGCGTCGTACGAGCGCGCCCAGCAGCAGAAGGCGGACGAGGAGGCCGGCGACGGCAACCACGACGCCTGACTTGTCGGCGAAGAAAAACGCCCCGGCTCTCGGCCGGGGCGTTTTCTCGTGGTCTCAGACCAGGTAGCCGGGCATGGGGAAGCTCGCGAGCAGCTCCCGCACCTCGGCGGCGATCTTCTCGATGGCGGGCTCGTCCCCGGCCACCGCGGCCGCGACCGCGCGGTCGATCCACTCGGCGATCTGCGGCTGGTGCTCCGGCTTGAGGCCTCGCGTGGTCAGAGCGCCGGTTCCCAGGCGGATCCCGGACGGGTCGAACGGCTTGCGCGGATCGAACGGCACCGTGTTGTAGTTCAGCTCGATGCCCGCGCGGTCCAGCGCCTGCGCTGCGGGCTTGCCGCCGATGTTCTTCGACGTCAGGTCGACCAGCAGCAGGTGGTTGTCGGTGCCGCCGGACACGAGCTCGAAGCCGCGCTCGATCATCGCCTCGGCCAGCGCCTTCGCGTTGGCCACCACGGTGTGCGCGTACTCGGAGAACGACGGCTGCTGCGCCTCGTGCAGCGCGACGGCGATGGCCGCCGTGGTGTGGTTGTGCGGTCCGCCCTGCAGGCCGGGGAACACCGCCTTGTCGATCGCCTTGGCGTGTTCGGCGTCGGTGAGGATCATGGCGCCGCGCGGGCCGCGCAGCGTCTTGTGCGTCGTCGTGGTGATCACCGGCGCGTGGCCCACCGGCGACGGGTGCGCACCACCGGCGACCAGGCCCGCGATGTGCGCGATGTCGGCCACCAGGACCGCGTCCACCTCGCGCGCGATCTCGGCGAATGCGGGGAAGTCGATGGTTCGCGGGATGGCCGTGCCGCCGCAGAAGATCACCTTCGGCCGGTGCTCGAGCGCGAGCTCGCGCACCTGGTCCATGTCCACCCGGCCGGTGTCCTTGCGCACCCCGTAGCGCACCGGGTCGAACCACTTACCCGTGGCCGACACGCCCCAGCCGTGGGTCAGGTGTCCACCGTCGGGCAGCGCCATGCCCATGACCTTGTCGCCCGGCTTGGCGAACGCCAGGTAGACCGCGAGGTTCGCAGGCGAACCGGAGTACGGCTGCACGTTGGCGTGCTCGACCCCGAACACCGCTTTCGCGCGCTCGATGGCCAGCTGCTCGATCTGGTCGATGACCTGCTGACCCTCGTAGTAGCGCTTGCCCGCGTACCCCTCGGAGTACTTGTTGGTCAGCACCGTGCCGGTCGCTTCCAGCACGGCCTCGGAGACGTAGTTCTCCGAGGCGATCATGCGGATCTTGTCGTGCTGGCGTTGCGCTTCGGCCTCGATCAGGCCTGCCACCTCGGGGTCGGTGGCGGACAGGGTGGAAATCTGCGGCTGGTGCGTCATGCAGCCGAGCCTAGCGCCCTACCGGCACTCGGGTCGCACCGCTGCGAGGTGCACCACGCGGTGCCGGTCAGCCCTCGTCGACCGGCGCGATGCCGTCCCGATGCCTGCGCGCCATCTGCTGGTAGACCGTGGCGTTGAACTCCACCCAACCGCGCTGCGACTCGCTCAGCGGCTGGATCTTCTTGGCGGGCGCGCCCATCGCGATCGACTCCGGGGGCACCTCGGTGTTGGGCGTGACCACCGCGCCCGCGGCGACCATCGCCTTCTTGCCGATCACCGCCTTGTCCAGCACGGTCGCCCCGTTGCCGATCAGCGCCTGCTCGCCGACGGTGCAGTCGTGCACCAGCACCTGGTGGCCGACGGTGACGTTCTTGCCGATCTCGCACACACCGTCGTTGACGTGCACCACGGCGTTGTCCTGGATGTTGGCGCCTTCGCCGACGACGATGCGGCCGAAGTCCGCGCGCAGCACCGCGCCGTACCAGATCGACGCGCCCGCGCCTACCTCGACGTCACCGATCAGCGTCGCGGTCGGAGCGACCCAGGCGTCCGGATGCACCCGCGGGGTTTTCCCCTCGAAGGAGTAGATAGGCATAGCCGAACGTTATCCGACCGCCGGTGCCCGGTTCAGTGACGTCGGCCATGCTGCGCGCAGCGCACCGACAGCTGGATCAGCAACGCCAGCACGAGCAGCTCGCTGATCAGCTGGACTCGCTGGATCACCCCGCGGACCGGATCGAAGGTGCCGGGGAGAAAGATCGCCACGCCGGTGAGCAGAACGATCGCCCCGGTGACCATCGCGGCCGCTTGCAGCATTCGCCTGCCGCGCTGTCCCCGCGGAAGGACGGCCGCCACCAGCAGCGCGACGACCGGCACGGCGACCAAGGCGACCGCGGCGGCGTAGCGGTGGATCTGCGCCGACAGTGACGCGTGGCCGATCGGGTCGGTGGGGAACAACGCAACCAGGAACAACCCCAGAGCGGTCAGCCACGCCCCCAGCATGGCCACGCGGCCGATGGGTAGGCCGCTGGCGCGCAGCGTGGTGATCACGCCGACCCCGCCGACCGCCATGCTCAACACTCCGGCCGGGAACATCCATCCGACCTGCGGGGCGAAGACGGCGTTCGACAGCGTCTCGGTCACCGGCTGGATGGCGGATCCGGCGAACAGGTGCAGCAGGAGCATGAACGCGAAGGCGCCCGCCACGCCGGTCAGGCCGAGGAACCGCCCGACCGCCAACGGGTGCGGCCAGGACAACCGAGGGACGGATGGGTGGGCCGATGCGACCGGCGCGGGTGCCACAACGATGTTCGCCATGCCTATTACGGTGGCGAATCCGCAGGTCAGAGCCCATCCGGAAGATCCCCGAATTGACCCTGAGGTCTACCCCACCCGGTGCTCCGGGTAGCCCTACCTTCGCGGTGGCGTCAGCCCGACGGCACCACGACCCGCACGGCGCTGATGCCGATCGCCTGACGGTCCTCGCGGCCTGTCAGCCTGATCTCACCGGCGAGCTTCACAGTGGCGTCAGCCCGCCCCGCGCTGATGCCGATCGCTCCGCAGACTTCGCGGCGTCCCAGCTGTGACCCACCGACGCATTCGCGGCGAGGTCAGCGCGATCGCAGCGACGTCCACACGGGGCCGATGTCTGGTCTCAGCGCGGTCTTCGCGGACCGTCAGACCGACTTCACCGCGGACTTGGCGACGCTGATGCCCGGGATCGCTTTCAGCTCACCCAGCAACGACGGGCTCGGCCGGACCGAGAAGTTGTCCAGCGCGAGCAGCGTCTCGTGCTTGCCGCCGACCAGCTTGAGCTGCACGGGGGTGTCGCCCTTGTGCACCTCGAGGGTGCGCTTGAGCTCGGTGACCACGGCGGCGTCCAGCTTGTCCGCGGCGGCTTGCAGCACGAACGGCTCTTCCTCCCCGCCCATCTCGACGTTCGACAGGTCGAGCGGGGCGACCGCGCCGCCGAAGACCGACATCTTGTCCTCGCGCCAGTTCACCCTGCCCTTGACCAGGACGGCGTTGTCCTCGTGCAGCTCGGCGGCGAAGATCGCGTACGCCTTGGGGAAGAACAACACCTCGAGGCCGGCGTCCAGGTCCTCCACCGTGCAGATCGCCCACGGCTCGCCGTTCTTGTTCACCCGGCGTTCCATGCTGGTGATCAGCCCGGAGATGACGATCTCGCCTTCCTTGGGCGGGTCGGCCAGGATCGCCGCGATCGGTTTCGGCGCGTGCTTGCGCAGGATGCGCTCGGCGCCGTCCAGCGGATGCCCGGACACGTACAGGCCGAGCATCTCGCGCTCGTAGCCGAGCTTCTGCTTGCGCGGGTATTCCTCGTCGGTGAACTTCAGGTGGGCCAGCGGCGAGTGGCCGGTCTCCTGTTGTTCCTCGGCGTCGCCGAAGCCACCGAACAGGTCGAACTGCCCCATGGCCTCCTGCCGCTTGAGCGGCACGACGGCCTCGACGGCTTCCTCGTGGCATTGGATCAGCGACAGGCGGGTGTTGCCCAGCGAGTCGAACGCGCCCGCCTTGATCAGCGACTCGAGGACGCGCTTGTTGCACACCACCAGGTCCGACTTGTCCATGAAGTCGGTGAACGAGGAGTACTTCCCCTTCTCCTCACGGGTGGCGATGATCGACTGCACCACGTTCGCGCCGACGTTGCGCACCGCGCCGAGGCCGAAGCGAATGTCGTCACCGACCGCCGAGAAGCGTTCCACCGATTCGTTGACGTCCGGCGGCAGCACCTTGATGCCGAGCCTGCGGCACTCGGACAGATAGACCGCGGACTTGTCCTTGTTGTCCGCCACCGAGGTGAGCAGCGCGGCCATGTACTCCGCGGGGTAGTTCGCCTTCAGGTAGGCCGTCCAGTACCCGACCAGCGCGTACCCGGCAGCGTGCGACTTGTTGAACGCGTAGCCGGCGAACGGCAGGACCGTCTCCCACAGCGTCTTGATCGCGTCCTCGGAGTAGCCGTTGGCGCGCATGCCCTCGGCGAAACCGGTGAACTCCTGCTCGAGGACCTCCTTCTTCTTCTTGCCCATCGCGCGCCGCAGAATGTCCGCTCGGCCCATCGAGTAGCCGGCGACCTTCTGCGCGATCTGCATGATCTGCTCTTGGTAGACGATCAGACCGTAGGTCTCGGCCAGGATGTCGTGGAGCGGCTCCTCCAGCTCCGGGTGGATCGGCGTGATCTCCTGCCGGCCGTTCTTGCGGTCCGCGTAGTTGTTGTGCGTGTTCATCGCCATCGGGCCGGGCCGGTACAGCGCGTTGACCGCGGTGATGTCGTTGAACTCGGTCGGCTGCATGCGGCGCAGCAGGTCCCGCATGGCGCCACCGTCGAGCTGGAACACGCCGAGGCTGTCGCCGCGGCCGAGCAGCTCGAACGTCTTCTTGTCGTCCAGCGGCAGGGTGTCGAGGTCGATCTCCTCGCCGCGGTTGGCCTTGATGTTGTCGATCGCGTCGCCGATGACGGTCAGGTTCCGCAGGCCGAGGAAGTCCATCTTCAGCAGGCCGATGGCCTCGCACGACGGATAGTCCCAGCCGGTGATGATCGCGCCGTCGTCGCGCATCCACAGCGGGATGACTTCCATCAACGGCTCGCTCGACATGATGACCGCGCACGCGTGCACACCCGCGTTGCGGATCAGGCCCTCCAGGCCGCGGGCCGTCTCGAAGATCGTCTTGACCTCGGGGTCGTTCTCGATCAGCGACCGCACCTCGGCGGCCTCGCCGTACCGCTCGTGCTGTGGGTCGACGATGCCGGACAGCGGAATGTCCTTGGCCATGATCGGCGGCGGCAACGCCTTGGTGATCTTGTCCGCGATCGCGTAACCCGGCTGACCGAAGTGCACGCGCGCGGCGTCCTTGATCGCCGCCTTCGTCTTGATCGTGCCGAACGTGATGACCTGCGCGACCTTGTCCGAGCCGTACTTCTCGGTGGCGTAGCGGATCATCTCGCCGCGGCGGCGGTCGTCGAAGTCGATGTCGATGTCCGGCATCGACACGCGCTCGGGGTTGAGGAACCGCTCGAACAGCAGACCGTGCGGGATCGGGTCGATGTTGGTGATGCCCAGCGCGTAGGCCACCAGCGACCCGGCCGCCGACCCACGACCGGGGCCGACCCGGATGCCGACACTGCGCGCATAGCGGACCAGGTCACCGACCACCAGGAAGTAGGCGGGGAAGCCCTTCTCCTCGATGACCTTCAACTCGTGCTCGGCACGCTCGATGTAGCCGTCCGGAACGCCGTCCGGGAACCGGCGCTTGAGGCCCTCCATGACCTCGTGGTGCAGCCACGACGCCTCGGTGTGCCCTTCCGGCACCTCGTAACGCGGCATCAGATCCCGGTGGGCGTAGACCTCTTCGTAGGACTGCACCCGCTCGGCGATCAACAACGTGCTGTCGCACGCGCCGGGGACCTCGGCGTCCCAGAACTCGCGCATCTCGTCGGCCGACTTCAAGTAGTAGCCGTCGCCGTCGAACTTGAAGCGGTTCGGGTCGTTGAGCGTCTTGCCGGACTGCACGCACAGCAACGCGGCGTGCGGGTCCGCCTGGTCCTTGGTGACGTAGTGCGAGTCGTTCGTGGCCAACGGCGGCAGGTCGAGCTTGCGGCCGATCTCCAGCAGGCCCTCGCGGACGGCGCGCTCGATCGGCAGGCCGTGGTCCATCAGCTCGAGGAAGAAGTTGCCCTTGCCGAAGATGTCCCGGTACTCGGCGGCGGCGGCGAGCGCCTCGTCCTTCTGCCCCAGCCGCAGCCTGGTCTGCACCTCGCCGGACGGACACCCGGTGGTGGCGATGATGCCCTCGGCGTGCTCGGCGATCAGTTCCTTGTCCATCCGGGGCTTGCGGTAGTAGCCCTCGATGCTGGCCAGCGAGGACAGCGTGAACAGGTTCCGCAGGCCCTGCGCGTTCTCCGCGAGCATCGTCATGTGCGTGTAGGCACCGCCACCGGAGACGTCGCCGCCCTCACCGAACTCGTCGGTGTCGCGCTGGTTGGTCTGGCCCCAGAAGACCGGCTTCTTGTGGTGGCGGCTCTGCGGCGCCACGTACGCCTCGATGCCGATGATCGGCTTGATGCCCGCCTTGACCGCCTGTTGATAGAACTCGTCGGCGCCGTACATGTTGCCGTGGTCGGTCATGCCCACGGCCGGCATGCCCAACCGCTCGGCCTCGGCAAACAGCGGCCCGATCTTCGCGGCACCGTCGAGCATCGAGTACTCGGTGTGAACGTGAAGATGGACGAACGAGCTGTCGGACATCGCCTGCAACTACCTCCCGCACCGCTCGCCGATGGCCCCCGCGAGGCCGGCTGAAGCCCCAATCTAACCGCTGCCCCCGACGCAGATGGAGTGCCATGCCGCGAGGGGTCGAAACCGGTCGATCAGCGGTTCGCCCGCGTCCGTCCCACAATCCGGAGAATCGATTCTGACCAGGGAAAATACCGCTTCGTGAGCGCTTGCGCACGACGAGCACCCAGCGGTGAACGACCCATCCGGCGACGGGCATCCGTGGCCGGGGCGAGAGGACGTCGCGGATCACCTTGTCGACGGTGCAGATCGTGATGGCTCGCCGCGAACTGCAACGGGCCAGGTGCGATCCCGACACCGGTGCCACCGAGCGTCGGATGAACGCTGTCTTGGCCAGTTCACGGCGGCGCGGGAGCCGGTTGCAGCGAACGCCGCGAGGTAGCCGAGCCGACGCCGGGATCCCCATGGCGGGCGAGAGATACCCAGGACCACCCGGTGCACCCCAACTTCCGCCTTTCGCCGTACCCCGCGTGACCGTCGCCACACCGATTCCCTACCGCTTGCCATCCCGATCACGACCCGGTGGGCCGTCCGGGTGATACCGAGTCGAGCGCACCCCGGCGGCGCACACGGAGGGGTGCCACCCACCCGAATGGACACTTGCCAGCGCCGTCGGCGCTGAATAGTGTGCGCTCACGAACTGATGCATGTGCAAATGCATCCTCAGCGTGAAGAGGCAGAGCGATGGCGGGGGTCATTTCCGGAACGCGAGTGACTCGCCGGCGCGACAGGCGCCGGTGGGACGGCAAGCTGGATTGGCAGTCGCCCGATTGCGGCGAGGAAAGGGTCCGATGACCGCACAGTCGGATCCCATCAGCGACCGCTTGGTCGAACTGATCGACCGCGGATTCCAGTTCCTCCACCCGACCAACGCCGAAGGCCAGGTGCAGGCGGTCGTCGGCGTCCGGGTGCACAGCCAGGTGATCGACCTGGTGCAGATCCACGCCGAGGACGACGTCACGGCTACCCGGATGCCGGTCGGCGAACAGGACATCATGGAGCCACGCACTGTGCTGTGGCAGACCCACGGTGAAGTCACCGGCGTTCTGGACGCCATGCTTGCCCTCCCCGAGGAAACGCCGGACTCCGCTGAATCACGGGGGTGCTGGGTTCCGGTGCGGCCGGGCGATACCCGCTTCATTCGCTCCTGAAGGACACAGGAACTCCGCTGCCCCACTCGCACCAAGGCGAGCGGGGCAGCGTTCTGCTGAGTGATCAGCCAGGCACTGCAACGCGCGCTGTCTCGATGCGGGCAGTGCCGGTGAAGTTGTCCGACATCCGTTCCAGATCCGTCTCAGCCGCGCACAGGAACAGGGTGCGCCGGTCCGGTCCGCCGAGCGCGCAGGAGACCACCCAGTGCCCCTCGGTGGCGGTGTGCACCACGTCGGTGACAGTGCCGTCGGGCAGCACCCGACGCACCTCGCTGCTGAACGGGCAGGTCACCCACACGGCGCCCTCGGAGTCCATGCACAGCCCGTCGACGGCGTCCGCCTCCAGGCTGTCGAACTGCTTGAACACCCGCTGATTGGACAGCTGGCCGCTCTCGTCCACGTCGAATGCGCTGAGCCGGAAGGTGAACGTCTCGGCGACGTAGAGCGTCTTGCCGTCCGGGCTCAGGCCGACTCCGTTCGGACAGACCAGATCCTTCCCAGCAGTGCTGACCTCACCATCCGGGCTGACGACGATGACATGGCTGCCTTCCGCCTCGGCTCCGTTGAACAAGTCGTAGCCGATCTGTGTGATGTAGGCACGGCCGTGCTTGTCGACCCACATGTCATTGGCCGCGAAGGCCACGTGGCCGAGCTCTGCGACGACCTCCATGCGCCCCTCCGGGGTGATCTTGCGCAGCTTCGAATCTGCTTGCGTGACCACCAGCGGCGTGCCGTCCGGCCGGAAGCCGAGACCGGACGGCTTCACCCCCTCCTCTTCGGCCGCCACGACGACCTCGTCACTCTCCGGGTTGATCCGATACACCTTCCCGCGCGGGATATCGGAGCACCACAGCTGTCCGTCGTGCCAACGAGCCCCTTCGAGGTACTGGAAGCCGTCGTAGCGGACTTCTGCGGTCTGCTCGGTCATCACTCCGCCCTTCCGCGCTCGCCCTCTTGGCAAGCGCCACTGCCGACTGGTATACCCCTAAGTGAATCATTAGTCGATGTATGGCGCAAGTCACCAGAGAGAGCGACGAGGAGTGGCGGGATGACCGTGAGCGTTCGGGTTGCCGGAGTCGGCATGGGGAAATTCAGCACGCCTAGGAAAAGTGCTCCGTACGACCAGATTGCCGAGGAGGCCATCCGTGCCGCCCTAGTTGACGCCGACTTGAGCCTGACGGACATCAATCAGGTCTACGCGGGCTATGTGTACGGTGATTCGACATCAGGGCAGAATTCGCTGTATCGCGTGGGGATGACCGGCGTGCCGGTAGTGAACGTGAACAACAACTGCGCTTCCGGGTCGTCGGCGCTGTGGCTGGCACGCCAGGCCGTCGCTTCTGGCGCCGCGGAATGCGTGCTCGCTTTCGGTTTCGAGCAGATGCAACCCGGCGCGTTGGGTTCGCACTGGGCAGATCGACCGTCTCCGTTCGACAGGCTGAACGCGGTCGCGGACGCGGTGCAGGCGGCGCCTGCCGAAGTGCCCATCGCTGCGCGGCACTTCGGTGGCGCGGGCCTGGCCTACATGGAGAAGTACGGCGCGGCCCCGGAGATGTTCGCGAAGGTGTCCGTCAAAGCCCGCAAGCACGCGGCGCAGAACCCGCATGCGGTGTTTCGCGAGCCGGTCACTGAGGCGGAGGTTCTCAACTCGCCGCACCTATACGGCCCGCTGACCAGGTTGCAGGCCTGCCCGCCGACCTGCGGCGCGGCGGCGGCGGTGGTGTGTTCCGCGGAGTTCGCCGCCCGCCGTGGGCTGGCCGCCTCGGTGGAGATCACCGCTCAGTCGACGACGACTGACCAGCCGGGGAGCTTCGACCCGCCGGACATGCTGAGCCTGGTCGGTTACGACATGACAGCGCGGGCAGCTCGGCAGGTATACGAGGAAGCTGGGATCGGGCCGGAAGACATCCCCGTCGTGGAGCTGCATGACTGCTTCACCACCAACGAGGTCATCAGCTATGAGGCCTTAGGCCTCACGCCGGAAGGCTCGGCGGAGAAGTTCATCGCGGATGGCGACAACACCTACGGCGGTCGCACCGTGGTCAATCCGTCGGGCGGCCTGCTGTCCAAGGGCCATCCGCTCGGCGCGACCGGCCTGGCCCAATGCGCCGAGCTCACTTGGCAGCTGCGCGGCCAAGCTGGCGCGCGTCAGGTGGCAGGGGCCGCCGTCGCCCTGCAGCACAACCTCGGGCTGGGCGGCGCCTGCGTGGTTTCGCTGTACCGGCGGGTGCGCTGATGTCCACGATCGACACCTCCGCCATCGGCCGTGAGCTGCCCGAGGCGAGCATGCTCGTCGAGCGCGGCAGGCTGCGGCTGTTCTGCAAAGCGATCGGTGAAACGGACCCGGTCTACACCGATGTGGACGCCGCGCGTGCCGCCGGGCATCCCGATCTTCCGGCTCCGCCGACGTTCCTGTGCGCCATTCAGCACGAGCGAGACAACCCATTCGACTGGCTGAACGAACTCGGCTCCGACCTGACTCAGGTGCTGCACGGCGAGCAGCACTTCACGTATCACGCGTTGGCCTATGCCGGTGACCGGCTGGTTCTGTCCAGCCGGATCGCCGACATCTATCAACGCAAAGGAGGTGCGCTCAACTTCATTGTGCGCAACTCGATTGTGCGCCGCGGAGAGACGACGGTGGCCGAACTCAAGGACATCGTCGTCATCCCGGGAGGCCATCAGTGACACCACCAATGCCAACCCCGATCGACGCCGCCCAGCTCAGTGTCGGGACGGAGCTCCCGCCGCTGCGGGTCGAGCCGATTTCCCGCACCACATTGGCGCTGTTCGCCGGCGGTGCGGGCGACCACAACCCGGTGCATGTCGACATCGACGCGGCCCGCGCGGCCGGCTACGACGATGTCTTCGCCCACGGGATGCTCAGCATGGCTTACCTCGGGCGGCTGCTCACCCGTTGGGTCCCGCAACAGCGGATTCGCTCCCTGCAAACCCGGTTCGTCGCGGTGACACCGGTCGGCGCTCATCCGGAATGCCGCGGGACGGTCACCGCCATCGACCGGGCCGGCGACGAGACGGTCGCGACGATCTCGCTGCAGGTGACCCTCCCCGACGGCACCACCACCCTGACCGGCCAAGCCCGCGTGGCGCTGGCCTAAGAGCAAGAGAGGAAAGAGAGCCACAGTGAACAAACTCAACGGACGCACCGCATTGGTGACCGGCTCCGGTCGGGGCATCGGCCAGGCAATCGCGCGCAAGCTCGCCGCCGAGGGCGCCCGGGTGGTAGTCAACGACCTCGACGCCGACCCGGCGAAAGAGACGATCGCCCAGATCGAAGCCGCGGGCGGTGAGGCCGTCGCCTGCCTCGGCGACGTGCTTCACGACGACTTTCCCCAACGCTTCGTCGACACCGCGCAGCAGGCCTACGGCGGCGTGGACATCATCGTCAACAATGCGGGCTACACCTGGGACAACGTCGTGCAGAAGATGTCCGACGAACAATGGGACACCATTGTCGATCTGCATTTGAAGGCCCCCTTCAGGATTCTCCGGGCGGCCCAGCCGGTGATCTCTGCGGCGGTGAAAAAGGCGAGGGCAGCGGGCGAACCGGTGCATTGCCGGAAGGTCGTCAACATCTCCTCGATGGCAGGCACCGGCGGCAATGTCGGGCAGGCGAACTACTCCGCGGCCAAAGCAGGCATCCTCGGGTTGACCAAGACGCTGGCCAAGGAATGGGGCCGCTACAACGTCACGGTCAACGCGGTTGCGTACGGCCTCATCCGCACCCGGCTCACCGAGGCCACCGCCGATTCCGACGCCAAGATCGAGGTCGGCGGCCGGGAGATCAAGGTCGGGCTGAATCCGGACCTGATGGCGACGATGGAGAGGTCGATCCCGCTGGGCCGGGCCGGCACGGTGGAGGACGCCGCGGGCGCGGTGTACCTGCTGTGCATCCCCGAGTCGGACTACATCAGCGGCCAGACGCTGCTCTGTGGCGGGGGGTTCTCGGTATGACACCCGCGATCCGCACCCGGTCGCCGTGGATGACCGACGACCTCGACCATCTGCGCGACTTGGCTCGTACCTTCTGCGAGAAGGAGCTGCTGCCGAACCAGCAACGCTGGCGAGAACAGCACCACGTCGACCGTGACATCTGGTTCACCGGCGCCAAAGCGGGCCTGTTGTGCCTGTCGATACCCGAAGAGTACGGCGGCGGTGGCGGGACTTTCGCTCACGAAGCCGTGCTGTTGGAGGAGCAAGCCCGGGTCGGCGACACCGCCTGGGGCATCGGCGTGCACTGCGTGGTGGCGGCGCACTACGTGCTCGCCTACGGGACCGAGGAACAGCGCCGGGCATGGCTGCCGAAGATGGCCTCCGGCGAAACGGTCGTGTCCATCGCGATGACTGAGCCGGGCACGGGCTCCGACCTGCAGGGCATCACCACTCGCGCGGTGGCCGACGGCGACGAGTACGTCATCAACGGCGCCAAGACGTTTATCACCAACCTGAGCCAAGCCGGCCTGGTGATCGTGGTGGCGAAGACCGCCCCGGACGCGGGCCATCGCG
This sequence comes from Thermocrispum municipale DSM 44069, assembly GCF_000427825.1. Classification (GTDB taxonomy): domain Bacteria; phylum Actinomycetota; class Actinomycetes; order Mycobacteriales; family Pseudonocardiaceae; genus Thermocrispum; species Thermocrispum municipale. The sequence continues at coordinate 274,319 of NZ_ATYT01000004.1, forward strand.
GCATCTCGCTGATCCTGGTGGAGACCGACCGGCCAGGGGTCCGGCGGGGCCGCATCCTGGACAAGATCGGCCAGCGCGGCCAGGACGCTTCGGAGCTTTTCCTCGACGACGTGCGCGTACCTCGGGAGAACGTGCTCGGCGGCGTCGAGGGGCGAGGCTTCATCCAGCTGATGAGCCAGTTGCCGCAGGAACGGCTGACCATCGCCCTGGTCGCGACGACGGCGATGGAGACCGCGCTGGAGCACACACTGGCTTACACGCGGGATCGGCGCGCCTTCGGCAAGCCGCTCAATCAGTTCCAGAACACCCGCTTCGCGCTGGCCGAAGTGGCCACCGAAGCCAAGCTGGCCAGAACGTTCATTGACGACTGCATCATGAAGCACGTGGCAGGAGAGCTCGATGAGGTCACCGCCGCGATGGCCAAGTGGTGGACTACCGAGCGCGCGATGCGGGCGATCGACCAGTGCCTGCAACTGCACGGCGGATACGGCTACATGTCCGAGTACCCGATCTCGCACATGTGGGCGGACAACCGAGTGGCCCGAATTTACGGCGGCACCACCGAAATCATGAAGGAAATCGTCGCTCGATCGATCATGCGCGGCTGAGTCCGGAAACCACAAGGAGGTCCGATGGATCCGGCAACACTGTTGAAAAAGTCGGCCCGGCTCTACGGGAACAACACCGCCTATGTGTGCGGCGAGCGGCGGCAAACATATGCCGAATTGCTCGAACGTTCGGCCCGACTGGCGAACGCGCTGCGCGCACGCGGTATCCAGCAGGGCGACCGAGTGGCGCTGCTCGGCCCGAACTCCGCCGAGACGATGGAACACATCGGCGGCCTGGCGCTCGGCGGCTTCGTCCGCTGCCCGCTGTATGCCCATGACACCCCGGACAAGCATCAGTACCTGCTTGAGCTGACCGGAGCCACGGCCCTCATCGTCCATCAGTCGCATCTCGAGGCGCTCGAACCAGTCCTGCCAGAAGTTCCCGGCTTGAAGGTCGTCTTGGTCATCGGCGGCGACCACGACGAGCGCGACTACGAACTGGCGATGCAGGATGCGGACCCGCACCCACCCGCGGTCACGCTGTCCGATGATGACCCGCACGTCATTCGCTTCTCCGCGGGCACAACCGGCAAGCCGAAAGGCATTTTGCACACGGTCCGTGGGTTTATGGACATGGGCAACGAGATGGCGCTGGTTGTATCGCGCCTGGCCGAGCACGACCGCTATCTGGCTCCGGCTCCACTGACCCACGCGGCCGGCTTGTTCGTGTGGCCGATGGTGGCGGTCGGCGCGGCCACCGTAGTCATGCCGGCCTTCGACACCACCGGTTTCCTCGACCTGGTGGAGCGGGAGCGCGCGACCGTCGCTCTTGCCGTGCCGACCATGATCCAGATGATCACCGAGTCTCCCGGGGTACGCGAACGCGATCTGTCCAGCCTGCACACCGTCATCTACGGCACCGCCCCGATCTCGGTCGCCACGCTCACGGCCGCGATCAATCTGTGGGGCAACATCATGTACAACATCTACGGCCAGAGTGAGGCCTTGCCGTTGACCATCCTGGCCCCGCAGCACCACGTGCTCGATGGGGACGAGCGGCAGCGCAGCTGGCTGCGGTCGGTGGGGCGGCCAACGCCGAACTCCGAGGTCGTCATCATGGACGACGACGGCAACGAGTTGCCGCCGGGTGAAGTCGGCGAAATCGTGGGCCGTAGTCCGGGAGCCATGCGCGAGCTGTGGGGTGCGCCGGAAGCAACCGCCGAGCGGATGAGCCCGGACGGTTGGGTGCGCACGCGTGATGTTGGCTGGATGTCGGAGGACGGCTTCCTTTACCTCACTGACCGCAAGGAAGACACGATTATCTCCGGCGGCTACAACATCTGGCCTAAGGAATTGGAGGATGCGCTGCAGCAGCACCCCGCGGTGGCTGAGGCAGCCGTCGTCGGCGTGCCGCACCCGAAGTGGGGCGAGACGCCACACGCGGAGGTCGCCCTGCGCGACGGGCATGCAGTCACCGCCGAAGCGCTCATCGCCTGGACCAAGGACAAGGTGGGCTCGGTGAAGAAGGTCACCTCAATCGATTTCGTCGACGCGGTTCCGCGCACCCCGATCGGCAAACTCGCCCGCCGAGAAGTCCGGCAGCACTGGGCAGAGCGTCACGGGGAGACGGCGTCGAGCTAGTGTCGTGCGGCTGAACAGCTGATCTCTACGATGGCCGCTGTGAGCCGCGGGAGGATGGCGATGAGCGGGGAAACCGGGACGGCGCCGGCATGGGGAACACGCCCGCGCAACCGTCGTGAGCTCATCATCGCGGCGGCCACCGAGCTGTTCCTCATCGACGGCTACGAGCGGGTAAGCATGAGCGCGGTCGCCGACGCCGTCCATGTGCGGCCGTCGGCGCTGTACCGGCACTTCTCCAGTAAAGCCAGCTTGCTCACCGCCGCAGTGATCGACGAGATGGAGCAGGTGCGCGGCTGGCTCGCCGACGTGCCGGACGACCTCGACGCGGTGGCCGAGCGGCTTGCGGTGATCGCGCAGAACCGCAAGCAGCTCGGCACACTGTGGCAGCGGGAGGCGCGCAGCCTGCCGCGAGAGGAGTTCAGCGCGCTGCGGGCCGCCGTGTCACGCACGGTGGATGTGTTCGCCGAGCAGGTCATGGCGCACCGCCCCGAGCTGGACTCGTGGTCCGCCCGGCTGCTGGCTTCCTGTACCTACTCGGCAGTGTGCGGGCTGTCGCGGCTTACCGGTGAGCTGCCGGCAAACCGCGCGCGGACGGTCTTCACCGACATCATACGCACCATTCTGAACGCGCACCCGGTCAGCGGCGGCGAGCCCGATGTCGTGCCGCCGGACCAGCCCGGCCTCAGTCCTGTCGGCCGCCGCGAACGGCTGCTTGCGGCAGCGATCAACTTGTTCGCCGAGTACGGTTACACCGCCGTCGCCATGGAGGACATCGGGCGGCAGGCCGGCATCGCCGCGCCGACCGTGTACCACCACTTCGAGTCGAAGCAACACTTGTTGTTGACCGCCATGGCCAGGGTGGACGAATGGCTGCGGCACGGCCTGTATTGGGCGCTGCGGTCCAGCCAAAGCCCCGCCGAAGGGCTCGTCCGGCTGGTCAAGTCCTACATTGATTTCGCGGTCCGGCATCCCCAGCACGTGGACGTGCTGCTCAGCGAGGCCCGGCATCTGGGCAACGCCGAACGTGCGCAAACCGCGCAATTGCAGAGCGAGTACATCCAGGAATGGATACACCTGATGCTCTCAGCCAGACCCGGCCGCACCGAAGCCGAGCTGGCCCTGAGGGTCTACGCGATTCTGGCCATCGGCCACGACGTGGCGCGAATCAGCGAATTCCGCCACAACCCGGACGCGATCGCCACGGTCAAACGCTTCGCCTCGGCGCTCGCGCTGCCTGAAAACCCGAGCCACTAGGCGCCGACACTTCTGCTGGAGCTCACCGCGCTCGGTAATCCATCGGCCACCTGAGCTCGCGCCCCCGCTGTCTCTCGCTCGGCCGTCGTCGCGACCGAGCGCTCAACCCTGCGTGAACTCAATGCGTCGCTCTTCCGTGTAGAGCATGTAGGGGCGGGCACGTGATAAAGGTCACGGGCGGTTGTGCCGTTGTGGTGTCCAAAAAGGAAAAGCAACACAAGTTACTCGTAAGCAACCGCTAGCGCCCGCGCTATCGTCCGCCCATTCAAATATCTAAGGTCAAGACCAAGGAGATTTCGTGCTGTTTCGTGCAGCCTCCGGAGCCGACCTTGCCAGCGGGCTCCTGGCCCAAGCGGAAGGCCAGGACACCGGCATCCTCGGCAGTATCGAGAACGCGATCAACAGCGTTTTCGAGCCGGCCGCGAACGCGCTGAGTACGTTCGTTTTCGGCGAAGTGACAGTGTTCGGACTCACATTTCCATGGATCGTGTTCTGGCTGGTACTCGCCGGACTCGTGTTCACGCTCTACTTCAGATTCATCCAATTCCGGCAGCTCAAACTCGCGGTGCGCCTCGTTCGGGGCAAATACAGCGATCCCGACGATCCCGGCGAGATCACACATTTTCAAGCGCTGTCGTCGGCATTGTCCGGAACAGTGGGTTTGGGGAACATCGCCGGTGTCGGCGTCGCCGTGACGATCGGTGGTCCCGGCGCGACCTTCTGGATGATCATGGCCGGGCTGCTCGGCATGTGTTCGAAATTCGTCGAGTGCACGCTGGGGGTGAAGTACCGGACCGAGCACCCCGACGGCACGGTCTCCGGCGGTCCGATGCATTACCTGCGGAAAGGCATCGCGGAGCGATTCCCCAACCCGGTGGGCCAGACCGTCGGCAAGGTGCTGGCAGCCCTGGCTGCGGTCATGATCCTGCTCTTCGGTGTCGGCGGCGGGAACATGTTCCAGGCGAACCAGACGGTGGCCCAGCTGCGCGACATCACCGGTGGGGAGGACGGTCTGCTCGGCGGCAAGGGGTCGGCTCTGCTGCTCGGACTCCTGCTCACGGTGATCGTCGGCGCGGTCGCCATCGGCGGTATCAAGTCCATCGGCGCGGTGACCAGCAAGTTGGTGCCGTTCATGGGCGTCACCTACGTCGCCGGGTGCCTGATCGTCATCGGGACCAACCTCGCCCACGTACCTGCCGCGTTCGGCGAGATCCTCTCCAGCGCGTTCACCGGCGAGGGCGTCGCGGGTGGCACCATCGGTGCGCTGATCGTCGGGTTCACCAGGGCAGCGTTCTCGAACGAGGCGGGTCTTGGGTCGGCGCCGATCGCACACTCGGCGGTGAAGACGCGTTACCCGGCGACGGAAGGCCTGGTCGCCCTGCTGGAGCCGTTGATCGACACCGTCGTGATCTGCACCATGACGGCGTTGACGGTCATCATCGCGAACACCCCGACCTGGCACGAGGCGCAGCAGGTCTACGCCAGCGAGGGCAAGAATCCCGACGGGGTCACGATCACGTCGTCCGCCTTCGAGACGGTCATGCCGTGGTTCCCGTACGTGTTGACGCTGGCCGTCGCGCTGTTCGCCGTGTCGACGATGATCACGTGGTGCTACTACGGCCAGAAGGCCTGGACGTACCTGTTCGGCAAGTCGCGCGTCTCGGAGCGTGCGTATCAGGTGGTGTTCTGTGTCCTCATCGTCTGCGGCGCCGTTCTGTCGTTCGACGCCGTGCTGGAATTCACCGACGCGGTGCTGTTCCTGCTCGCGCTGTTCAACATCATCGGGCTCTACTTGCTGGCGCCGGTGGTCAAGCGTGAGTTGACCACGTTCTTGCAGAAGGTCAGGACGAAAACGGTGCCCGAGCGCGCCGACGACGATCCGGTGGCCGACCAGGTGTGAACACACTCAGGGCCCCATCCGGGCGCGGATGGGGCCCTGAGTTGTGCGGGACTCAGAAGTCCGCGGTGACCTTGGTGAAGGCCCAGTCCTCCTGCGGGATACCGCTGCAGTGTGCGGCCACCTGGCCGTCGCAGCCGCCGCGGTCACGGTTGACCGACCAGAAGGCCAGCCTGCCGAGGTTGTTGGACTTCGCCCAGTCGCGGATCTGCGTCCACGTCTCGACCGAGGTCTCCTCGTGCTGGTCGGACAGCCCGTTCATGCCGGACAGACCGGTGTGCGTCCAAGCTTCCTCGTCCGACCAGCCGAACGTGGCCTTGAGCTTGTCCTTCAGCGCGGTGACCGCGTTGACGGTGTCGGTGTAGATGTCGCTCGAGCCGAAGTCGAACGGCATCACGGTGAACACGTCGATGTTCGCCTGCAGTTCGGCCGCCCGGTCGATGAGCCGGTTGCCGTAGTAGTTCGGCCCGGTCGTCGTGGTCGGCATCGTGACGATCGTCTGGATACCCGGGTTGTTCTCCTTGACGATCTTCAACGCGCCGAGGATCCGGTCCTGCACCGTCTCGTTCTCGAACTCGTCGGAGTTCTCGATGTCGATGTCGATCGCGGTCAGGTTGTGCGCGTCGATCACCTTCTGGTACGCGCCGGCCAGCTCCTCGGGCGACGAGCAGTTCGGGCCGAGCTTGTTGCCGCCCCAGCCGCCGATGGACGGGACGACGAAGCCGCCTGCGTCCTGAATCGCCTTGATCGTCTGTTCGTCGGTGCCACCGGTCAGCGGACGCTGGCCGTCCCAGGCCGGTTCGCAGCCGCCGGAGGACAGGATGAAGGCCAGCGTGAAGCCCTGGATCCCGGTCTGCTGCATGATGTCGGTCGCGTTCGGCGGCTCGCCCCAACCCAGGTACAGGTACGGGGCGGCGTGCCCGGCCAGCTGGGCTTGCCGGTCGACCGTGCTCGCCGGGGCGCCGGTCGCGGGCGCGGCCAGCGCAACGGTGGCGGCCGCCCCGAGTGCTGCGGCTACGGCGAGGGTGCGGGTGCGTCGCTTGCTCATGGGTCGTCCCTCCTCCTACTGGTTTCCGGCCCGCTGACCGGCGTCGATCGCGGTGATGAGTTCGCCGTCGCTGGTGTCGCCGCTGAGCTCCCAGAAGAAGGCGCCGCCGAGCTGCTGCTCGTTGACGTAGGCCATCTTTCCGGCGATGATCTCCGGGGTGTCGTAGCTCCACCAGTCGCTGCCACAGTGCGCGTACGCGGTGCCGGCGATCTCGCCGGTGACCGGGCAGCGATCCTTGATGTCCTTGTAGTCCTCGATGCCCTTCTCGTACTTGCCCTCCGCCGGGCCGGTGGCGGATCCGCCCGGCTCGGACTGCGTCACGCCGGTCCAGCCACGGCCGTAGAACCCGATGCCGAGCAGCAGCTTGTCGGACGGGATGCCCAGCGACTTGAGCTTCTGGATCGCCGCGTCGGAGTTGAAGCCCTCGGTCGGGATGCCCTCGTAGGACGTCAGCGGCGAGTGCGGAGCGGTCGGGCCGTCGGCGTCGAATCCGCCGAAGAAGTCGTACGTCATCACGTTGTACCAGTCGACGTACTGCGCGGCGCCCGCGTAATCAGCGGCATCGATCTTGCCGCCTTCCGACGCGTCCGCGGTGATGGCCGCGGTGACCAGGTTGTCCTGGCCGAACTTGTCCCGCATGGCCTTCATGACGTTGGTGAAGGCCTCCCGCCCGCTTTCGTCGCAGGTCTCGCCGCAAGCGTTCGGGTACTCCCAGTCGATGTCGATGCCGTCGAACACGTCCGCCCAGCGCGGGTCCTCGACCAGGTCGTAGCAGGACTGCGCGAACGCCTCGGGGTCCTTGGCGGCCTCACCGAACCCGCTCGACCAGGTCCAGCCACCGAACGAGTAGAGGATCTTCAGGTGCGGGTACATCTTCTTGAGCTTGCGCAGCTGGTTGAAGTTGCCCCGCAGCGCGCCCTGATCCCACGTGTCGGCTTCGCCGTCGACGCTGGACGCGGCATCGTAGAACTTGTCGTAGTCGGCGTAGGCGTCACCGATCTGGCACTTGCCGTTGGCGACATTGCCGAACGCGTAGTTGATGTGCGTCAGCTTCTCCGCCGACCCGCTCGTATGGATGTCCTTCACGTGGTAGTTGCGCTGGTAGACGCCCCATTGGACGAAGTAGCCCAGTGTCACGTCGCTGACCGCGGCCTTGGCGTCGTTCGCCGGGGTAGCCGCCGGCTCGGCGTTGACGGGAGCAGCAGCCAGCAGACCCGCCACGGTGAGTGCGGCCGCGCCGAACGCGGGCAGCCGCCATCTCTTCCTCGACATGCGTTTTCCTTCCGATAGCAGGGGGATTTCGGACGGATGTGGTGTCTTGTCGAGCAGCGCGGGCCCACGGCTGCCGTTGCGGTGTGAGGTCAGCCACAACGTTCTGATAAGAATACTTCCAGTTTTTCGCCACAGTCCAGGCAGAACGTGAATTATTCTCGCTATAGGCGCGGTGCGCGTTCGATAGTCACGGCGTCTACGCAGGTCAGGTAATCTGGATCGATTTCAAGGCCAGGGGCGCACAATGTCCCAAGGGGCAAGCCTGCGCGGCCGAAAAGTGCCGCGCTGAGGCCCGGGAGGCGGGGTTTGCGCCTGTCAGGTCTCGTCGAAACTTTCCGGAGTAGCGACACAGCGGAACCCTGTGTCGTCATCACACATCGATTCAGCCGCATCGTTGAACGACGACGGCGTCGCTCGATCAAACGGGCTCGTCCATGCCCCACCCTTGAGCTCGCGGCGACCGGGGCGGCTTTCGGTCTCACACCACTCCCAGACGTTGCCGCACATGTCGTAGACCCCATACGGGCTGATGCCGCTCTGGTAGCAGCTCACTGAAGTGGTATCGCCAACGCCGTTCTCCCGCACGTTGCACTTGGCGGGAGTCGGTTGATCACCCCACGGGTAAACGTTTCCACGCGTGCCCCGAGCGGCCTTCTCCCACTGCTGACTGCTGGGCAACTTCTTGCCGGCCCACTGCGCGTAGGCGTTCGCGTCCTTCCAAGTCACGAAGACAACGGGATGATCGTCCTTCCTTGGCGGTGGCTGACCGTCCTTCCAGTGACGTGGGGCGTTGTGCCCGGTTGCAGCCAGAAAGCGGGCGTACTCCGCATTGCTAACGGGGTAGACATCGATGTAGTAGGTAGGCAGCCATACCGGCTCGTTGCTCGGGCCGTACTGGAACACGCTTCCGTCCACTTTGACCATCAGCGTCCCGTCGAGTGGGTGGCGACGCTGGCTCGAGCCGATGAGCTCCACCGAGGCTGAATCGCTATTGCCGCCGATCAACGCTCCGCCGGTGAGGTGAACGAAGCGCGCTTGTGTATCGGGATCGCTCCGCGCCAGGCAGGTGTCCAGAGCGGCTTGGTTGACCGGGCGAGGCGTACTGCCGGCTTCCCATTTGGAGATCATCCGCTCGCTGACACCAAGGTGCGCTGCGAACTCGCGAATGCTCATCCGCTTGGCTTCACGTAATGCCCGTACGTAATCCCCTGACCACTGTTCGACAGTCGCCACGTACCTCTCCCCAGTCGGACCTCACGCAGCAGAGTAGCCGGTTGACTTCGCTCAGTTACACCTTCTCCCCGGGAATACCCTCGTACAGCTCCCTGAGCTTGCTCAGGACCGGGTGATCCACTGGCCATCGGGTCTCATCCACCCCTGACACCGCCCGCACTCCGGTTGCGGCGTTGGTAGCGAAGGCTGCGTCCATCTCTACCAGATCGGACGGAGTAAGCGGCTCCGCAATGACGGGCTCATCCAGCTCCTGGTTCAGCAGCGTCATCGTTATGCCTGCCAGATACGGCGAGCGTGGCCAGACAACCTGGCTACCACGCACAAAGCCAATATTCGACGTGGCAATTTCTGAAATGGTCCCGTCGCGATTGACGAAAAGGACATCGTCAAAGCCCTGTCGTTGCGCGTCGCGCCGCTGCTTCAGTGCGCCGAACAGGCCCACGTGCTTAACCGCGGGAAGGTCACGCTGATAAGCCACAGCCTGCAAATGCATCGGTGGCGCAGGAGCGCCGGACGCCGGCCTAGTGGTGATCAAGATCTGCGGGCTCGCGTCGTTCCCAATCCGCCCCAGGTCCAGTTCAGGGTCGAAGCACGTGACGCGAACGACGACACGTTCCGGCGAGCTCTCCAGTGCGTCCCGAACGTAGGCACGAACACGGTCCGTATCCAAGTCGACGTCGAACAGCTGGCGCGCGTCCCGTGCAAGACGGCCCAGGTGAAGACTCAGTCCGCGCACACGACCCTGTTCGACCAGCATGGATGTGAAGTGCCCAAAGTTCGTCAGCGCCAGCGCCTTGAGCGCATCGGCCGTCACCGGTGAACCGTTCAGCTTCATCCCTCCAGCCTCCCATCCGACCCGGTCGGACGGCACACTTCCCAGCCCGAAGTTCAGTGAAAGTTCAGGGGCGGAAGTTCAGCAAAAGTTCAGCGCGGGTGAGGCCGTGAGGCAGTTCTCAGAACTCTCCGTGTACCGGACGCTCGATGCATTGCATGAGTCGCCACAGAACACGACTGGCACGGAGAACACGATGACAAAGAACAGCGTCACCTTCACCACGAGTAGCAAAAGCTCGATCCCAAAACTCATCGGTTTGGCACTCATCGCCACCCTGATCTTCACCGTGGTGCGACACCCAGGCGATGCCGCTTCTTGGGTAGTCGCAATTGCCGGCGGGGCTGGCAAGGCGATCGATGGTATCGCGAACTTCCTCAATAACGTGGGTGGCTAGGAGTCAGTCCGCGCGCGGCACGGACCGCTCCAAACGATGCGCAGCTGAACTGAGCGCTCACCCGCCTTGCAGCGCGAAGACTCCCACCTCGAACCGATCACAGGATCGTGCAACATACGTCCCCGTTTTTCGACTCTCACAAGTAAGCCGAACCAATCGCCTCACCGCAACGGGAGGCCAGATGCTGCCAGGGCTCAATCCCGGGGACCAACTCTTACGTCGCGAACTACACGCCAAGTTCGGCGGGATACGACAGGGAGGTATCGCCCCGTCCCAGCAAGCAGCGGCCGTACTGTTCTTCACGGATCCTAAGAAAGGGCATCAACACGGGTACTACGACGGTTGGGGCTCAGACGGCCTGTTCCACTACGTGGGTGCGGGCCAACGGGGCGATCGTCAGCGCCTGCACGAAGAAGGCCACAAAGTGGGGCGCATGCAAGTTGTTCCGGCTGGCGAAAGCCGTCCCCTGTACGGCGATATCTGGGACCAGACAGAGGACACCCTGATCGAAGCAAAAGCACTGTTACACGCGACGCGCTACGAATGGCCGTAGGTCAGTTACTCGACTATGGGCGTTTTGTGGTGCACGCCAAGAAGGCTGTCCTTGTCCCGTCGTGCCCGCAGTAAGACCTGGTCAGCTACGTAACGGGAGCCGGTATCGACATCATCTACCCCGACGGCGACAGGTGGGAGAGGATTCAGGCCGAGGGTCCCGCTGTTACGTAGCTTCGAGCGGTCAGGCCACTTCCGGCGGGACATCCATCCGAGAGTCATCGCGCGCCTCGTCGTCAGCGAAGACGGGCACGACGGCGGGTATCTCGAACTTCCGTCGCCAGGTTGCCAAGTCACCGCGGGCGCGTTCGGCGTAAGCGGCACGCCGCTTGCGTCGCGGTAGCCGCATGTTGAGCTCGGAGAACAAGCCGTACTGGATGTTCGACGGCTGGAAGTGGCGAGGGTCCGACTGCGTCAGGTGGCGTGCCAAGGCCCCAAGAGCAGTGGTCGTGGGCAACGGCTCGAACGCCGACTCCGTGTGGCGCTCGAGGGCAATGTAGAGCCCCACTACGAGCCCGGCAGCGGCCGACTCGAGGTACCCCTCGACGCCGGTGATCTGCCCGGCCAGGCGGATCCGCGGCTCCTTCCGGAGCCGGTAGAACTCGTCCAGGTGCTGTGGCGCGTTGATGAACGTGTTGCGGTGGACCTGGCCGAAGCGCGCGAACTTCGCATCGGCGAAGCCGGGCAGCGTGCGGAAGACACGCCGCTGCTCACTCCACTTCATGCGCGTCTGGAAGCCCACCATGTTGAGCTGGCTGCGGGACAGGTTCTCCTGACGCAGCTGCAGCACGGCGTGGGGTTGGGTGCCGTCCGGAGCGGTGAGCCCCGCCGGTTTCATCGGACCGTGCGGCAGGACGTCGACGCCGCGCCGCGCCATCTCCTCGATCGGCAAGCAACCCTCGAAGAAGAGGTTGCGCTCGAAGTCGTGCAGCTCGATCACCTCGGCGGTGACCAGCTGCTGGTGAAAGGCAAGGTACTCGTCCCGGGTCAGCGGCACGTTGAGGTAGTCGTCGCCTTCCCCTTTGCCATAGCGCGACGCCCAGAACATACGGCTCGTGTCGAGACTGTCGGCCTCCACGATGGGAGCGATGGAGTCGTAGAAGTAGAGGTGGCGCGAGCCGAGGAGTTCCTGGATCCGCTCGGTGAGATCGGGGGAGGTGAGCGGTCCCGTCGCCACGACCACGTCACCGTCGGGGAGCTCGGTCACCTCGTGCCGCTCGATGGTCACGGTGGGCATGCGCTCAAGGGTCGCCGTGATGCGCGCGGAGAAGCGGTCGCGGTCGACCACCAGAGCCGCGCCGCCGGGCACCGCCGAAGCACGCGCCGCGCCGATCACCAAGGAGCCGAAGGATTCCATTTCCCGCTTCAGCAGCCCAGCAGCGTGCTCCGGGTCGTCCGAGCGCAGCGAATTCGTGCACACCAGTTCGGCGAACCGGCCGGTGCTGTGCGCGGGAGTCATGCGCTCCGGCCGCATCTCGTGCAATACCACCGGAATGCCGCGCGCGGCGAGCTGAAAGGCGCACTCGCTGCCTGCGAGGCCTGCTCCGATGACGTGGACCGGACGTGTCCTACCCATCGTCTTCACGGTAGCCACCGGGCGAAGGCGCCGCGATGGCGGGTGTGACCTCAGCCATGGGCACCGGCCCACCTCGGCATCGGTGTCATCCGCTTTGTCGTCCACCACATGACCAGGGCCCCATCCGCGTGCTGCGGATGGGGCCCTGACCTGCGAGCCGCCTGCGGGAATCGAACCCGCGACGTATTCATTACGAGCCACTCTTACAAGGTCGCCAACCTGTGCTGATGTGCGCTTTACCCTGCTCCCGTCCTCCATAGACGTCCACCGCGAAACCTTGATAGCCACTGCGGTTGTCAGACCAGATGTCAGACGTGGCCACATCCCCGATCAGGCGGGCCTGAGCCGCGATGCTCAAAGCCTTCGCCGGACCTCGGGGCTGGAACATCGTCCCCTGTTCCAGCCATCTCGTGGCGGCCGCACTGGCGGTGGTGTCAGGTAGAGAGTGTGGGAACGTGAACTTCCGCGTAGCTGCCACTCTGGTGTCAGTCATGTTTTCCCAAGTCAGTCGCGCTTGAGTGATTCCGTGACAGGTGTGACAGTGCGGACACTCGGCAGGCCATCGTGAAGCGATCTGGTAGATCGCCCAGCGAACCTGCCGCGTCCAAAACGCCCCAGGCAATGTGCGCGAGCGCCTCAGAAGCCAAATGCGGCGGCCGTTTCCGGCGCATTGCAGCGGCTGAACCTTCTCCTGACGAGATCATTTTCAACGCCGCCCTTCCCCTCCAGCCTACAGCGACGTGACGCCACGGGCGTTTTCAGAGCCGCAAGGCGGCCGTTACAAGCACCGCCCGCCAAGCCTGGACCGTGCCACACTGGATTCAGCCGGAACGGCAACTCAGGGAGGAACCACACGTTGCGCGACGACCAACGCTGGACCGTCCATGGCGAGCGACCCGTCTATGAGAGCGACTGGGTGCGCGTCTCGCTTGCCGACATCTCGCAACCGTCGGGCGATCGATTCGAACACCACGTGGTGTGGTTTCCCGCTCCGGCTATGACTGTCCTGCTAGACGACGCCGAGCAGAACGTTCTTATGGCGTGGCGTCATCGCTTCGCGCCGGACATCTGGAACTGGGAACTGCCCGGCGGGATCGTCGACGAGGGCGAATCTCCTGAAGCTGCTGCAGCCCGCGAGCTGATTGAGGAGACCGGCTACAAGCCGCGCGCGTTGGAGCACCTAATTACATTCGAGCCCGCCGTCGGCATGCTTCGAAACCCGCATCATGTGTTTCTTGGCCGCGGGGCCGAATACGTCGGCGATCCGACCGAGAAGAATGAGGGAAAATTTGAATGGGTTTCCTTGGATCGGGTTCGAGGCCTCATCACGGAAGGAGAAGTCAAAAATTCTGGCTCGCTGGTAGGACTTTTGATGACTCTGGATAGATTGCGCTAGGAGATCAGGCGGCAAGCAGCTTGGCTGTCCGACGGCGCTGACGCACCGACCCGGCTCGGCCGCTCGCGGCGCCGGCTGCTTTGACGCGACGACATCACCACGCTGGCGTAGCGCTATTGCTAGATCCACGCGCAGCCCTGCGTCAGCGCGCGCCGAGTGGACACCAAGGGAGCGCCGGCACAGCTTCGTGTCGCTGCTGTCCGACAAGGGCGTTCCGATCGAAACGATCGCACGCCTGTTGGCCACAGCACCACGTCGACCACCGAGCGCGTCTACCGCAAGCAGATCCGGCCCGTCATCGAGGACGGCGCGATCGTCATGGACCAGCTGTTTCGAGATCGGAACGAAGGCACCTGATCCACGCCGCCGACGCGCGAGGAGGCACGAATGTCAGACCGCACGACCTGACCATGCAGAAGCCCCGTCGGACCTGGTCTCGTCTACGCAGGTCCGACGGGGCTTCCGTCTGAGCCGCCTGCGGGAATCGAACCCGCGACCTATTCATTACGAGTGAATCGCTCTGGCCAACTGAGCTAAGGCGGCAACGCCCAACAGTGTAGCGACATCGCTTGGCGTGGATCAGCGACCCCACCCCTGTTGGCGCATACGATCGTGCCGACGAGGTGAGTGGGAGGCGAAGGTGCGGTCACAGCTCGGGGCGCTCGCTCTCACGGTCGGGCTGCTCGGCGCTTCCGCGGCGCCCGCCGCTGCCCATCCTGCCCAGGCGAACGCCCAGGTCGACGTGGGTGCGGCGGTCGGCGACGCAGGCACCGCCGCCGCGCTGACCCGTGTGCTTCCCGGCTCGATTCCGCGAACCTCTCCCCTGCCCGCGGTGGCCCAACTCGAATCGTCGACCCGCGCGTTCGAAGGCGGCGTCGGTTTCAGCACCGTCAGCGTCGACACCGGCGCCGAGTTGCCGTTCGAACGCGCGATAGCCAAAGCCGGCCCGTCGGGCACGGCCCTCAACGCGCGAGCCGCTGTCCCGGGCGGAGTCGTCCAGACCGCCCCACCCAGCAACCCCCAGCCGAGCCGCGGCACGCTGAAGCACCAGGAGAGCCCACTTGACCTGCTGATACGAGCCGAGCGGCAGACCGGCCAGGCGCATGCCCGCTGGAGCACCGACCACGGCCCCTGCGTCGGCCGCGTCGTGAAGGCGACGACGTCGACCGGATCGATCCGACTGGGTACGGCGATAGCCACGCTCCCGGACATCCCGTTCTCCGAACTCGACCGCCGCGGGCGGATGCCGAACGGAAGCCTCGCCACCCTCGGCCAACTCCTCGGTGACAGCAAGCCCCTGGTCGAAGTACCGGGCACGCTGACCACCACGTCGACGGTGGACGTCTCCGGCAAGGAAGTTCGCGCGACGTCGAAGGTGCAGACCGACCGTCTGGAAGTCCTAGGCATGACGGCGACTGTTCGCCATGCCCCGGTCCTGACCGCGCACGGCACGGGCAAGCCCGACAAGGATCGCGTCGTCAACGACACGCCCATCGTGGACTTCAAACGCGGGAACCGAACGCTCTTCCGCCTGGACCGAACCCGCGAGACCCGCGACGTCCGGATCGGTGTGATCACGCGCGGACGGACGACCATGCCGGTGGTCGACGGCTATGCCCGACACCCGAGCGGCAAGGAAATCCGGCTGTCCGGGGCCGACCGGCGCAAAGTCACCGAACTGTTCGCGCTCCGCCTCTCGGTCGGCGGCTTGACCACCCAGTCGACCGCGGTCGACAAACCCTTCCACGGCACCCAGATCACCGCGTCGGCCCGGCTGCTCGACGTCCAACTGCTGCCCACCAAGACGCTGACCGATGCGCTCAAGGGCCGCTACGACCTGCCCTCCACACTCGCGCACTACACGATCGGCGAGCAGGTCGTCCGGGCAGCAGCACCGCCGTCCGGCCCGCGCTGCGGCGCGCCGGGCGCCGGCGAAGTCACCGTCGCGGCACCGCCCGAAGCCCTTGCCCCGAGCAGCGCAGACATCATCCCGACCCGCGTGCTGCTGTGGGGCGGCGCGGGACTCGTACTCCTCGGCGCGTACCTGCTCGCCGTGGCACGACCCCGCAAACGTCGCGAGTGACTCAGCCTTTCGCCAGCGCGGACACCATGGCCTCGACGGCGATGCGCGGCTTGACGTTGAGGTTCAACGCCTCGCGACACTCCAACACCGCTTCCAGCCGCCGCAGCGTCGACTCGGGGCTCCAGCGCGACGCGGCCTCCTTGATCTGCTCCTCGTGATCGGGATGGGTCAGCGTCGCACCCGTCGGGAAGACCAGCACGTCACGGTAGAAATTCGCCAGGTCGACCAGGGCGAGATCGATCGTGTCCCGCTGAGTCCGCGTCGCCCGCGACTTCTGCCGCTTCCGGAGCTGGTTGACCGCCGCCTCGGCAGCGCGCTTGGCACCGGCCGTCCCACGCCCGGTGCCCTCACCACCCATGGCGACCCGCAGCTCCGACTCCTCGACCTCGTCCCGCTTGGCGCTCTCCGCAACGGCGTCGGCCTCGGCCGCCGTGATCAACAAGTCGGCGAAGGCGAACACATCATCCGGCCGCCGCAGCCCGACCGGGATACGGAGGACATCGGCGCGACGCGAACGAGCAGCCTCGTCCGTGGCGAGCCGTCGTGCCCGCCCGACATGTCCGCCACACACCGACGCTGCCCAGCGGGCGCGCTCCTCGTCGATCCCGTCCCGTTCCACCAGGACACGGGCGATGGCATCGGGAGGCGGGGTGCGCAGATTGACCGCACGACACCGCGAACGGATCGTCACCATCACGTCTTCGGGGTGGTCCGACGGCGCGCACAGCAGGAACACGGTGCGCTCCGGCGGCTCCTCGACAGCCTTGAGCAGCGCATTCGACGCGCCCTCGGTCAGCCGGTCGGCGTCGGCGATGATCACGATCTGCCACCGTCCGGTGGACGGCCGCCGCGCTGCCGTCTGCACCAACGACCGCATGTCCGCCACCGAGATCGACAAGCCCTCGGGCTCCACGAACCGCACGTCACCATGCGTGCCGGCCATCACCGTCCGGCAGTGGACGCAGTCAGCGCACCCGGTGCGGCTCTCGCACTGCAGGGCCGCCGCGAACGCCCGCGCGGCCACCGTGCGACCGGACCCCGGTGGGCCGGTGAACAACCACGAGTGCGTCATACCGTCGCCTGCGGCCGCAGCGGAGAGGATCTCCACCGCAGGCTCTTGCCCCACGAGCTGTTGCCACACGCTCACGACGCGGCCTCCACCGGCTTCTCGGCCTGCTGCAACGGCTGGATGCCCCGCTTGTCCAGCAGCGGGCGCACCGCCTCACGCACACGCTCGGCGACTTCGTCCTGGGAACCTTCGGCGTCGACCACGACATAATTTTCCGGATCGGCCGCGGCCCACTCGCTCAGCAGCCCGCCGATCCGCAGCGCCGTCTCCGCCGGGCTGCCGTCCTCCTGCGGCTGGCCCGGGTCGACGTCCAGCATGATGGTCAGGTCCGGGCGCAGCTGTTCCATCGCCCAGTCGGCCAGGCCCTCCAGCTCGTCGATGTCCAGCCCGGCCACCGCCGACAGGTGCGCAAGCGACGAGTCGGCGAACCGCTCCATCACGACGATCGCACCGGCGTCCAGCGCGGGCCGCACGTCGCGCTCCACGATGTCGGCTCGCACGGCGGCCGCGGCCAAGGCCTTCGCCCGCGCTCCGGTCAGCGAAGCGTTGTGCAAGATCGACTGCAGGCGCTGGTCGTCCAGAGCTGGGTCGGTGGCCAACGCGATCGGCGGCGTCACGGTCCGGCGCAGCCACAACGCCAGCTTGGCCGCCTGAGCCGCGGTGTCCGTGGCCGTCGTCCCCTCGATGGCGATCAGCAAGCCGTTGACCCGGCGAGGCCGCCGACGCAGCGCATTGCGCAGGTCGCTGATGATCGGCTCGTCGCGCCGCGAGTCCATCATCCGGTAGGCGATGATGCCGACCAGCGTGGCCAGGATCCCGCCGCCGAGCAGCACCGGGCGCGTGCCGTCGATCTGCACCGTGGTGCCGAACAGTTCGACCCTGCGCGGCTTGACCAGACCGATCAGCAGCGGCACCAGGGCGACCGAGCCGCCCAGGATGATCTTCATCAGGGACTGGTAGACCGCGTTGATCCGCCCGCGCACATCGTCCTCGATGCGGGTACCGATGATCGTCACGCCGGTCAGGAACGCAACGCCCGCGCAAGCGCCGACCAGCACGATCGCCGACATCGCGACGATGAGGTGGGGCGCAAGGGCCACCACGCACAGGGTGAGACCGGCGAACACGATGGCCGCGCCGAACAGCCGGTCGTGCGGCAGGCGGCGCGCCAGCTTCGGCGCCCCCGCCATCCCGAGCGCGAGCCCGATGAAGATCGCCACGAACATCATGCCGAACGCGGTGTCGCCGGCCAGCAGGCTCTGCGAGTAGGGCTTGGCCGAGCCGACCACCGCACCGCCCGCGGCGAACGCTCCGACCATGCCGATCAGCAGGCCACGCACCAGCTTCGTGCTGCGGACGAACGTGAAGCCGTCCTTGATCATCTGCAGCATGCTCGGCTTGTCGTCGTCGGCGCGCAGCACCGGCTCGTCGTGCACGTTGCGCAACGACAGTTCGGGGATCCGCCACACCACCAGCGCGCTGCACAGGAACAACAGCCCGGTGATGACCACGACCATGCGCGCGAGGCCGAACTCGCCGGTCGTTCCTTCCGGCAGGCCAAGCACCTGCGGCAGACCGCTGACCAGCGCATAGAAGCCCGCGCCTGCCACCACGGAGACCCCGTACGTGACCACCAGGCCCAGCTGGTTGGCCGTCTCCACCTGGTCCTTACGACGCAGCAGGTTGGGTGCGGCCGCGTCCTTGGACGGAATCCACATCGTCGACGACAGGCCCACCAGGAAGTTGGCCACGAACAGCCACCACGGTGAGCCGACGATCGCGATCGACAGCAGCAGACCGCACCGCATCAGGTCGGCGATCACCATGATCACGCGGCGGTCGAACTTGTCCGCGAGCAGTCCGCCGAGCGGGGCGAAGATCAGGCCGGGGAGCAGCAGCGTGAGCACCACACCGGTGAACGCGAAGTTCTGCGCGGTGTAGGACTCGGTGAGCTTGGTGACGTAACCGGTGAGCCCGAGCAGCGTCAGCCAGTCCGCCGTGCTGCACAGGAACGACACCCCTATGAGCCGCCGGAACGGCTTGATCGCCAGTACCCGGCGGACGCGGTAGAGCGTCGAAGCGGACGACAGCCCCGGCGCACCGGACTCGGGCACCTGCGTCGGACCCAGCACCCCTGCGATGAGCCACACCCCGCTTCCGCTTCGTCGACCACCGACATCACTCGAATGGTCGGCGTCTGGCGAACGCGACCCAGGGTAGTCGGCACAGGCGTTATGCCACGCGTAGGGGCGCTGGTGTCGCTACTGGAACAACTCGCCGATACCCGTCGCGATGCTGGAAATCACCTGTATGGCGATGACGGCGAAGATCGCCAGGACGACCAGCGCGACCACCACACCACCGACGGTCGACCCGCCGCTTGCGCTGCCGTTGGACGACTCCCGGTCGCTCTTCGACTTCGCCCGCAGTTGCTCGCGGCGCTGGCGCACCGCCTCACGCCAGCTCTGCACGTCCGCATCGCTGCGGCCGCTGAGCGCCTGCCGCATGCGCTGACGCGCGGGCACCTTCTCGGGCGTGGCGACCATGCCGGGCGGGAGCCCACCTGCGGAAACGCCGGGAGGTGGGGGCAGCGCGACCCTCGGGCCCTCCGGTGGCGCGTCCTCCGCGGCCAACAAGGCCTCGACCATCGCACGCGACTGTTCCTCGTCGGGCTCCACCGGCTTGGCGACCGGGATGACCGGCTCGTCGTACGAATCGCCCTGGACGTCCAGGCCCGCGGGTGCGCTCGTCACCAAACCGGCGAGCGGGTCCGGGAACAGGGGTAGCGGTGGCAGGGACTGCGTTCCATCCGGCGTCCAGCTGGTGTGCCCCACGGCGGCTTCCGATCTCACGGCGCTGCTTCCCGGACGATGGTAACTCGCTGTCGTCATCCGACCACGCAATCGTTCAGGTGCAATCCGCTACCCCCCAGTTACACGCGGTGAAGTTCCGCTACTTCTTCCGTGCGGCGGCCCGCTTCTTGGGCGCCGGCCCCTTCGCCCTCTTCTCCGCCAGCAACTCGGCCGCCCGCTCGACGGTCAGCTCCTCGACACTGTCGCTCTTGCGCAGCGACGCGTTGTACTCGCCGTCGGTCACGTACGGACCGAAGCGACCACTCTTGACCAGCATCGGCTTGCCCGACTGCGGATCCGGTCCGAGCTCTTTCAGCGGCGCGGCGGAGGCCTGCCTGCCCCTGCGCTTGGGCTCGGCGTAGATCTTCAGCGCCTCGTCCAGCGTGATGTCGAAGATCTGCTCCTCGCTGGCCAGCGATCGCGAATCCGTACCCTTCTTCAGGTACGGGCCGTAGCGACCGTTCTGCGCGGTGATCTCCTCACCGCTCTCCGGGTCGGTGCCCACCACACGCGGCAGCGACAGCAGCTTCAGCGCGTCCTCCAACGTGACCGTCTCGGGCGTCATCGACTTGAACAGCGAGCCGGTGCGCGGCTTGACCTTGGCCGCCTTCTTCTTGCCCGAGCCGTTGGTGGGCTGCTCCTGCTCGGGGATCACCTCGGTGACGTACGGCCCGAAGCGCCCCTCCTTGACCACGATCTCGTGCCCGGTCTCCGGGTCCACACCGAGCGAACGCCCCTCCTGCGGGGTGGCGAACAGCTTCTCGGCGATCTCCGCGGTCAGTTCGTCCGGCGGCAGGTCCTCCGGCAGGTTGGCCCGCTGGGACGCCCCGTCGACCTCGCGCTCCAGGTAGGGGCCGTAGCGGCCGACCCGCACGTACACGGTGCGGCCCTGGTCGTCGGTGAACATCGGGATCGAGTTGATGTCCCTGGCGTCGATGGCGTCGACACCCGAGCCGACCAGCTTCTTCAGCCCGCCCAGCCTGCTGACCGAGCCCTCGACCCCGTCGTTGCCGCCGAAGTAGAAGCCGGACAGCCACCTGGTCCGCTCCTGCCTGCCCGCGGCGATCGCGTCCAGCTCGTCCTCCATCGCCGCGGTGAAGTCGTAGTCGACCAGCCGGCCGAAGTACTGCTCGAGCAGGCCGACCACGGAGAAGGCCACCCACGACGGCACCAGGGCGGAGCCCTTCTTCCACACGTAGCCGCGGTCCTGGATCGTCTTGATGATCGACGCGTAGGTCGACGGGCGGCCGATACCCAGCTCCTCGAGCGTCTTGACCAGGCTGGCCTCGGTGTAGCGCGGCGGCGGAGAGGTCGAGTGGCCGTCCGCGTCCAGCCGCTCGGCGCGAACCCGCTGATCCTTGGTGAGGTTCGGCAGCCTGCGCTCGGCGTCATCGGCCTCGCCGCCCGCTTCGCTGTCCAGCGCCTCGACGTAGGCACGCAGGAAACCCGGGAAGCTGATGGTGCGGCCGCTGGCGGCGAACGTGCACTCCTCGCCGGACGCGGCGGTGCCGGTGATGCGCACCGACATCGTGGTGCCCTTCGCATCCGCCATCTGCGAGGCGATGGTCCGCTGCCAGATCAGCTCGTACAGCTTGAACTCGTCCGGGTCCAGCTCCGCGGCGACCTCACCCGGCGTGCGGAACACCTCGCCCGCAGGCCGGATGGCTTCGTGCGCCTCCTGCGCGTTCTTCACCTTGCGGGTGTACTGGCGCGGCGTCTTCGACACGTACTCGGCCCCGTACAGCTGCGTCGCCTGGGAGCGGGCCGCCGCGATCGCCGTCTCCGACAGCGTCGTGGAGTCGGTACGCATGTAGGTGATGTAGCCGTTCTCGTACAGCCGCTGGGCCGTGCGCATCGTGCGATCCGAGGAGAAGCGCAGTTTGCGGCCCGCTTCCTGCTGCAGCGTGGACGTCATGAACGGCGCGTACGGCTTGCGCGTGTACGGCTTGGCTTCGACGCTGGTGACGGTGAACTCCGCGCCGGTGAGCGCCTCGGCAAGCCGGGTGGCTTCGGCCTCGCCGAGCACCCGCACGTTCTTCAGCGACGCCTTGAGCTCGCCGTCGGAGGTGAAGTCCTTACCGGTGGCCAGCCTGTCGTCGTCGACGGCGACCAGCTTGGCGCCGAAGTCCTGGCCGTCGGCGGACATGGTGGCCGCGATGTCCCAGTACTCCGCCGATGTGAAGCGCATCCGCTCGCGCTCCCGCTCCACCACGATGCGGGTGGCCACCGACTGCACCCGGCCCGCGGACAGCTTCGGCATGATCTTCTTCCACAGCACCGGGCTGACCTCGTAGCCGTACAGCCGGTCCAGGATGCGCCTGGTCTCCTGCGCATCGACCAGATCGGTGTCCAGGTCACGCGGATTCGCCGCGGCGTCCCGGATGGCGTGCTCGGTGATCTCGTGGAAGACCATGCGGCGCACCGGCACCTTCGGCTTGAGCGCCTCGATGAGGTGCCACGCGATCGCTTCCCCTTCGCGGTCACCGTCCGTGGCGAGATACAGCTCGTCGACCTCTTTGAGCTTGCCCTTCAGATCGGTGACCGTGGACTTCTTGTCCGGCGTGACGATGTAGAGCGGCTCGAAGTCGTTGTCCACGTCCACGCCCAGCCTGGCCCACGGCTGGCCCTTGTACTTGGCAGGCACGTCCGCCGCGCCCCTCGGCAGGTCGCGGATGTGCCCCTTGGACGATTCGACCACGTAGTTGCGGCCCAGGTAGGAGGCTATTTTGCGAGCTTTAGCGGGTGATTCGACGATCACCAGCCGACGGACGTCATCGCCGCCCGAGCTCTTGGTCGATCCAGCCACGTTCGGCTGCCTCCATTCCTCTGCCGCCACCCTGGCCGCGGACGAGTGGCGGGTCTGCGCGACATTCCCTTTCCAGCTTTAGCACGGCCGACGACACCGGGTGCCCGCCGGCTGGCGGGCCAGCATACGCGGACATGGTGTGTGCTACCCGTCACCACCCGTGGTCAATCCCCCGGGGGGTGATCGTCAGTATGCCGCCCCGCCCCTCAGTATTGCCTAGTCGCTTTTCAGGGCGAGCAGGCACTCTCCGCCTCGCTCGGCCATTTGCCGCACCTACCTCGCCAACGGTGGCGTAGCGCGGTCTGTTCCGAATGGCACGCAACGTTTGCGGCATATGCCCCGCCTTTAAGGGGCGACAGATCACGCCGAGGGGGGGGCAGGGGAAGTGCGCAATGTCGTAGCGGTGGTGCTGCTGGTCGTGGCCTGGCTGACGGCGGTGGCCGTCGGCGTGCAGCTGGCAACACCCACACAGTCTGAAGCGGTCTCGCTGGCCGCAGAAGGTCCACGGTTGGCTCCGGAGACGAGCGCCGATCCGCCTGCGGAGGCCACCACAGTGGCGCGTCAGGAGCAGGTGCAGCTGCGCGGCTGCGTCATCCGGTTCGACCGTAAGGACCGGATGGGCCGGACGCTGGCCCGCAAGCATGTGAACAGGGCGCACGCGTGCCTGGGGGTTCGCTCGGTTCGCATCGACTACCGGACCGGCGAGCTGGTGCTGACCGGCTCACGCAGTGGGGCGATCGTGTTCATCTCGGTCTCGCCCGACGAGACGCTGACCGCCAAGGGCATCAGTTGCGGGCCGTCCGGCGGCCTTGCGGTGACCCGGTTGCGGTGCTTCGACCGGCAGGGCAGGAAGGTGCCCGCGTACTCTCCCCGGCTCTACAGCCCGCGAGCCAACCTGTGGATCGGATGGCGGACATGGCAGGGCTGACCGGGCCGATGCTTCCGCACTGGAAGCCGTTGCAGTACGACGTGCCCGCCGAGACGGCGTGGCCGCGCTGGGCACGGCTGCTGTCGCGGGCGTTGACCCTCACCGTCGTGATCGCCGTCGGCCTCTGGCTGCTCCACTACGGCGACATCGACGTCGACATCGATCAGATGCGGCGACCAACACGACGGCCCGCCCAGCGCCGCGTTCAGCGGGCCGGACGGGCCGTCGAGCGTTGAATCAGGCGATCAGACGTTCGCCGCTTGCTGTGCCGGGGAGGAGTCGGACAGCGAGCTGGAACGCCGCTTGGACACCACGATCGCCACGACGATGATCGCCACCGCGACCAGCGAGATGATCAACCGGGCGGCGTCCGAGGCGTTCTCGCCGACGGACAGCTGCACGATCGCCGGGGCGATCAGCAGCGACACCAGGTTCATCACCTTGATCAGCGGGTTGATCGCCGGGCCCGCGGTGTCCTTGAACGGGTCACCGACGGTGTCACCGATGACGGTGGCCTCGTGCGCGGGCGAGCCCTTGCCACCGTGGTGGCCGTCCTCGACCAGCTTCTTGCCGTTGTCCCAGGCACCACCGGAGTTGGCCAGGAACACGGCCATCAGGACACCGGCGGCGATGGCGCCACCGAGGTAACCGGCCAGCGCACCGGTGCCGAGGCCGAAGCCGACGGCGATCGGTGCGAACACGGCGAGCAGACCCGGGGTGGCCAGCTCGCGCTGCGCGTCCAGGGTCACCAGGTCGACCACGCGGCCGTACTCGGGCTTGCCGGTGCCCTCCATGATTCCCGGGATCTCCCGGAACTGGCGGCGGACCTCCCACACCACGGCGCCTGCCGCGCGGGAGACCGCGTTGATGGCCAGACCGGAGAACAGGAACACGACCGCGGCACCGACGATGACGCCGACCAGGACGTTCGGGTTGACCACCTCGAAGCCGAAGGAATCCGGCAGCTCGCCGCCCGCCGCAGCCTCCTCGACCGCCTTGACGATCTCGGTCACGTAGGAACCGAACAGCGCGGTCGCCGCGAGCACGGCGGTGGCGATGGCGATGCCCTTGGTGATGGCCTTGGTGGTGTTGCCCACCGCGTCCAGCTCGGTCAGGATCGCCGCGGCGTTCTCGTCGACGTCACCGGACATCTCCGCGATCCCCTGCGCGTTGTCGCTGACCGGGCCGAAGGTGTCCATGGCGACGATGACGCCGACCGTGGTGAGCAGGCCGGTACCGGCCAGCGCCACGGCGAACAGGGCGACGGTGCCGCCGATCAGGTAGGCGCCGAACACGGCGGCGGCGATGACCACCGCGGTGTAGACGGCCGACTCGAGACCGATGGAGATACCGGACAGCACGACGGTGGCCGCACCGGTCTCGGAGGCCTCGCCGACGGTCTTGACCGGCTTGTGCTCGGTGCCGGTGAAGTAGCCGGTGAGCCACAGGATGACGCCGGCGAGCACGATCCCGATGATCACCGAGATGGTGGCGATGACGGCCGGGTTGCCCTCCGCACCGGCGAAGTCGGTGGGCAGGAAGATGAACGAGGCCGCCGTGCACAGCACGGCCGCGATGACGGCCGAGATGTAGAACGAGCGGTTGATGGTGACCAGGCCGTTCTCGCCGGAGCGGGCCTTGGTGATGTACACACCGATGACCGCGGTGATGACCCCGATGGCGGGCACGATCAGCGGGAAGACCAGGCCGTCCGCGCCGAGCGCGACCGAGCCGAGGATCAGCGCCGCGACCAGCGTCACCGCGTAGGACTCGAACAGGTCGGCGGCCATACCGGCGCAGTCACCGACGTTGTCACCCACGTTGTCGGCGATGGTCGCCGCGTTCCGCGGGTCGTCCTCCGGGATGTTCTGCTCGACCTTGCCGACCAGGTCCGCGCCGACGTCAGCGGCCTTGGTGAAGATGCCGCCACCAACACGCATGAACATCGCGATCAGCGCGGCGCCGAAACCGAAGCCCTCCAGCACCTTGGGGGCCTGGCCCGCGTAGACCAGCACCACCAGCGCGGCGCCAAACAGGCCGAGCCCGACGGTGATCATGCCGACGGTGCCGCCGGTGCGGAACGCGATCCGCATGGCCTTCTCCCGGCCACCGGACTCCCGCGACGCCGCGGCCACCCGCAGGTTGGCCTGCGTGGCCAGCCACATGCCGAGGTAGCCGATGGCGAACGAGAAGCCGGCGCCGACCAGGAAGAACAGCGAGCGGCCGATGCGCTCGCCCCAGTCCTCCGCCGGGAGGAAGAACAGCAGTACGAACACCACGGCGCCGAAAATGACCAAGGTGTTGCGCTGCCGCTTGAGGTAGGCAATCGCGCCTTCCTGCACGGCCTTGGCGATCTCCTGCATCTTCGTGGTGCCCTGACCGGCGGCCAGAACCTCCTTGAGCAGGATGTAACCAATACCGAGCGCGGCAAGGGCGATCACTGCGACCACGGCCACGATGCCGTAGTCGCCTCCGGACAGCGAAATGCCGTCCGCGAGGATCTGCCGGGACATTCGTCCTCCTGTGTCGCATGTTGGTCGGTACTGCAAAGGTGCGGGTTCTCTCCCGCCGGTGCACCGACTGACGATGTTCGGGCCCGGAGTCTATTGGTTGGGCCTCCTAGCACTGACAACGGCCCATACCAGTTCTCCGTCGGTTTCGTCACGTCAGGGGCGCATCGGGGACGAAAGTTGCCTCCGCTCAGGGACGTTCGGGCAGCCGACGGCGGTGTGTGACGCGGCCGTGAACGCGCTTCTTGCCGGCGCGCCGGTGGCGCTGTCGGCGTGGATCGAGCGCCACGAGGCTGCTCCACGCCAGGGCCGGACGCCGCGAGACTGCTCGACGCCGGGGCCGGACGCCGCGAGACTGCTCGACGCCGGGGCCGGACGCCACGGCGCCGCTCGACGCCACTGCAGTGCTGTGCGGACCACACCCCACGGCTGCATTCGGCCGCACCGAGATGCGTCGTCCGCCGAGCGTGCGACCTGCCGTCGGTCACCAAGGAGCACGCCCGTTCGGCCGTGTCACCTGCGCGCGGCTACGGCGTCGGTGGGGTGTGTCAAGCTCGAAGTCGTGCAGCATTCCGACGCCGAGCTCAAGCGGGCTGACTCCCTGCTGGCCCGCGTGCTGGCGGGCACTCCCGAAGGGGAGCAGCCGGTCACGCACGTGCGTACGCTGCCCGCACGCCCGGCGCGCTGCGTCCCCTGGCCATCGTGGGTTCCGGAGGAGGTTGCGCGCCGGTTCGTCGACTGCGGTGTGCAGCAGCCGTGGTCGCACCAAGCGGAGGCTGCCGACCACGCCTGGCACCAGCGCCACGTGGTGCTGTCGACCGGCACGGCGTCCGGGAAGTCGCTGGCCTATCAATTGCCGGTGCTGTCGCTGCTGACGCAGAAGCCGAAACGCACGGCGTTGTATTTGTCGCCCACCAAAGCGCTGGGGTACGACCAGTTGCGGGCGGTCGCTTCGCTGGAGATTTCCGGCGTGCGGGCGGCCACGTTCGACGGGGACACCCCGCTCGAGGAGCGCGACTGGGTGCGAGCGCACGCGAACTGGGTGTTCACCAACCCGGACATGCTGCATCACGGGCTGCTGGCGGCCCATTCGCGATGGGCTCGGTTCTTCCAGCGGCTGGCCTACGTGGTGGTCGACGAGTGCCACAGCTACCGGGGCGTGTTCGGTTCACATGTGGCGCTGCTGTTGCGCAGGCTGCGCCGCGTGGCCGCGCGCTACGGCGCGAATCCGACCTTCGTGCTGGCCTCCGCGACCGTGGCCGAGCCGGCCGAATTCGCCCAGCGGCTTGCCGGGCTCGAGTGCGTGCCGGTGGTCGATGACGGCTCGCCGCGCGGGCCCCGCACCATCGCGCTGTGGGAGCCACCGCTGCTGCGGGAGATCACTGGCGAGAACGGCGCCCCGGTTCGCCGCTCGGCAGGTGCGGAGGCGGCGCGCATCATGGCTGATCTCGTCATCGAAGGCGCCCGCACGCTGGCCTTCGTCCGGTCGCGCCGCGGCGCGGAGCTCGCTGCCGTGTCTGCCCGCAGGACTCTGACCGAGGTCGATCCTGCGTTGGCCAAGCGGGTGGCGGCCTACCGCGCCGGCTACCTGCCCGAGGACCGCCGCAAGCTGGAAGCGGCTTTGATGTCCGGTGAGCTGCTGGCGGTGGCCAGCACCAACGCACTCGAGCTCGGGGTGGACATCTCCGGCCTGGATGCCGTGCTTCTTGCGGGTTATCCGGGCACGCGCGCTTCGTTCTGGCAACAGGCCGGTCGCGCGGGCCGTACGGCTGAGGAGTCGGCGCTGGTCGTCTTCATCGCCAAGGACGACCCGTTGGACACCTACCTGGTGCACCACCCGGAGGCGATGCTGGATCGGCCGGTCGAGGCTGCGGTGCTCGATCCGATGAATCCGTACGTGCTGGCCCCGCAACTCGCCTGCGCTGCCGCAGAGCTACCGCTGCGCACGAAGGACCTGCCGATTTTCGGCGGGTCGGTCGCACGTGAGGTGCTTGATGACCTGGTGGCGGACAAGATGCTGCGCAGGCGGTCCAGCGGTTGGTATTGGACGGCGCGTGACCGTCCGCATCACGAGGTGAGTATTCGCGGCTCCGGCGGCGAGCAGGTGGCCGTGGTGGAGAGCGAGACGGCGCGGCTGCTCGGAACGGTCGATCCCAGCTCTGCTTGTGCCACCGTGCACCCGGGCGCGGTGTACTTCCATCAGGGCGCCACGTATGTGGTGGACGAATTGGATTTCGAGGAACGGCTCGCGTTGGTGCATGCCGAGGAACCGGAGTGGACCACTTCGCCACGGGACGTGATCGACATCGAGGTGCTGGAGACCGACGAGAAGGCGGTCTACGGCGGGGTGACGGTGTGCCTGGGCCGGGTCGCGGTGACCTCGCAGGTCGTGAGTTATCTGCGGCGTCTGCCGTCGGGAGAGGTGCTGGACCAGACCCCGCTGGACATGCCCGCGCAAACCCTGCACACCCGCGCCGTGTGGTACACGGTCAGCGAGTCGTTGCTTTGCGGCAGGGGGCCGGGGGGCGCTGGGCTGGAACCCGCGCGCATCCCCGGCTCCCTGCACGCTGCCGAGCACGCGGCGATCGGCCTGCTACCGCTCTTCGCTACCTGCGACCGCTGGGACATCGGGGGCGTGTCAACCGCTCTGCATGCCGACACCGGGGAGGCCACGGTGTTCGTGCACGACGGTCATCCCGGGGGCGCGGGATTCGCCGAGCGTGGGCATGCGGCGCTGGTGCCCTGGCTGGCCGCAACGCGGGAGGCGATCGTCTCCTGCGAGTGCTCGACCGGCTGCCCGTCCTGTGTTCAGTCGCCGAAGTGCGGGAATGGCAACGAACCTCTGGACAAGGCAGGGGCGGTGGCCGTGCTCGACACCGTGCTGGGTGCCATCAACGGGGCGGATCATGGCAAGGGGACGCGGGGGGAATCCCCTCACCAGCGGAGGCGGTGATCCGCCCACCGTCGGCGCGCTCGCACGGCCACACTGTGGTCCACTGTTCAGTTGTCCTGTGAAGCTGTGGCTCGAGGTCGGCACCGCCGCATCGGGGGGATGGGCTTCGGTGCGGCGGTGCCGTCTCGAGCTGTGGCGCGGCATCCACGGCCGACCGGGGCTGAACAGGCCGCGAATGCCGGCACGACCGGCGAGCAGCGGTCGGGGCGCTGCCACCTGTCGCTTACGCCGCGCTCGGCTGCAACCTCGCCTGCGCGCCGTCCACCAGACCGGCGGCCCTGGCCAGGACGCCGTGCACCGCGGCTGCATGCGGGAGCTTCCATCCCCACACCTCGGGCTTGACCCGCCAGTGCACGATGCCGCCGGGGTACGGGCTGGGCGGGAGGGGCACCCAGCTTTCCTTGCCGTGGTGAACCACCCCGGGCCGGTTGGCCAGCTGTGCGGGGAGTTCGGGCCCGGAGGCGGTCAGGAAGATCCACCGGCCGTTCGGCATGGCCAGAATCGGGGCAGGCCTGTCCTCGGCACGCAGCAGACCCGCTGCCGCGCGCCCCAGCTCGGCGTCGACTTCCACCGCGTCCACCACGGTGCCGGTCGCCACGAGCACGCTGTAGGGCTCCTCGTGCCACTTCTCGGCGACCGCCTTGGCGTCGACGCGCACACCGCGGCGCCAGTCGTCCGTCACAGGCTGCGGGCCGCGCCATTCGCCGCTTCCCGGATAGCTGCCCGGAAAGACCGGCCAACCGCGCAGCGCGAGATCTACCGCCTCGGTGCGCAGCTCGATACGGAACGCACTGCGCCAGGCTTCCGGCCCCTCGGTGTGCAACATCGGTCTTTCCGTCTCCTCGGTATTCGTGCGCAATGGTGCAGGTGAACCTGCGTTTTCTCGGGGCTCGACCGCAGGACGGCCTGCCCGCCCCATTGAGTGAACTGCAACATGCAAATTGCGGGTAGTGGGTGCTCGGCGACCGGTAGTCACCGAACGTTGAACGACGGACGTCCAACGGTTCAACCGAACGTGTCGCCGTGATCAACTGACGTGAAACCGCTCACGCCGGGCGGTAGTGATACCGCTCACCGTCGCCCAATGACCGTCCAACCGGTCGCAAATTCGCTACCACGCCCGTTCATCGACCGCTCATCGACGCTGTCGATCGGCCCAGCCCGAGCCTTGGCAGCAGCGCGACCGAACATCGCCACCGGTCCGGGCGGGTCCACCCGGACGCGCACCAGCGCATCCCATTCCTGCAATCGACAGCCTGCGAGATCGGCACGCATCAGCTCGGCTATTCGCCTCGCCTGATCGCAGGCGACCGACTCGCCGTCGCGGGCGTACGTGGCTGCCGCGAGGGCAGCCAGATCGGCGGCGGATGCCGCGCGATGTCGCGTGACCAAGCCTGCGCCGAGCCAGACCACGACGCTGAATACCAGCAACACAGCGGCGATCGCCCCCGCCGCCCACACTGTGGCGACACCTTCGTCTCCGCACTCGCGTGACGCGGATGTCATCGAACCCGGCCTCCCGGTCCGGAGCCGTTGCTGCTCGACGACGATGCCTGCGCCGGGGTCGCCGTCTCCGGCGCAGGCTCGGCGCCGGGCTCGCCAACGGCGAACGCCTCCGCGGTCAAGCTCATCGGCAACAGGCCCCCGGCAGGCTCGGCGCTCACCTGCACCCGAATGAGCTCGGCGGACTTCTCCACGTCGAGGCGAGCCCCGGCCGGAGCGATCTCGGCGACGGCGCGATCGGCCAGCTGCCGGTCACCGCGAGCGATGAGCCGAGCTGCTTCTCGCGCGGCATCGGTGCACCGCATCTGGTCCACCACCGCACCCACTCCGGCCAGGCACAGCGCCACGACGATGACGAGCGCGCTCACCGCGATCGCCGCCTCGACCGTTACCGCGCCCCGATCCTTACCGAGGACCTCGTGCGGCTCCATGCGCCCGCCTAGAAGTCGACGGCTAGCGCGTCCTGCACCAAGCCAGTCAGTGCGTCGACCACTTCGTCGCTGCTCACCACCGCGTAGAGCACGGCGGCGAACGCGGCTGCGACTACGGTGCCGATGGCATATTCCGTGGTGGTCATGCCGTCGTCACCCACCAGTCGCGGCACGCGAAGCAGTGGCCACCGGCGCAGCGGCAGGCGGAGCGCTCGAGCCACGGTCTTCGTTGCAGGATGTGACAGATTCATGAATCAGCCCTCCCAGGTGTGAGAGTCAGCCGCTTCTCCCGCGAGCGCCCATTCGGACACTCCGACAAGTCAGGGCAGCACGGTGAGCTGACCGGCGAGACCGATCACCACCGGCACGACGCCCAGGCACAAAAAGCTCGGTAAGAAGCAGAGTCCGAGCGGGCCGGTGACGAGGACGCCTGCACGCTGGGCCCTCGTCTCCGCCGCCTCGATCTGCTCGGCTCGCAAGCGAGCAGCCATGTCGTCGACTGCCTCGGCCAGCGCACTCCCCGATTGCGCGGACCGGCGAGCCGCGTGCGCCAACGGTGCCGTCGCCGGACAGGCCGCGGCCGGCCGCCATGCTTCATCGCCCGGGGCGCCCAGCGCGAGGAGTTCGCTCGTCCTCCGCAGCGCATCGGCCGCCGCCGCCGGAAGGCCGTCGGCGATCGCGCGAAGAGCTTCGGCGATCGGAAGGCCCGCGCGCAGGGATGCGGCCAGCAGATCCCAACCTGCTGCCACCGCGAGCGGGTCGGCAGTGCTTCCGCGGCGGTCGTTGGTGTCCGTGCGCGGTGCCGACGGCCCAACCGAGCCAGATCCCGCGCGAGGGCCGACCACCGCAGCCAGGCGGCCCTTGACATTGGTCGCCGCGGGCGCGGTCAGCAAAGCCGCGACCACCAGGCACAGCGACGTCACCCCGTCACCGCCTTTCGCGTGAGCCTGCCTACCCAGGTCATTCCTGCGAAGACCAGGAGACTCCCGACCATCAGCAGGGCCTGACCGGCGGGTGTGGAGGACAGCACTCGCACTGGTGCGCCTCCCATGACCTCGCCGAGCACGATGCCGACAAGCGGCAGGCAAGCCAGGACGGCGGCGCTCGCCCGTGGTCCGGCCAGCTTCGCGTGCACGTGATCGGCGAACCGCGCGGTCGCTTCCACATCACGACGCACCGCATCCAGCACCGGGGCCAACGGGACACCGTGCTCCTGCGCGAGCCGCCATGCCCGCGCCACCCGATGCAGCAATTCAGCGCCGATCGAGGACGACTGGGCGGCATCGGCCAATGCGATATCGGCATCGCCACCCAGGCGCGCGGCCGCCGCCACAGCGCGCAACCCGCGCGAAGCACCAGTGCCTTCCGGAACGTCCGCGGCCACGGACGCGGCTGCAGCGGCCGGATGTGCACCCGCTCGGAGCTCGGCGACCAAGCCGCCCAGGGCCTCCGCCATCACCCGGTACTCCACCGCCTCGGCCGCGCGTTGCCGACGAGCTCGAAGCCGCCGCGCCGTCACAACCCCAGCCAGTCCACCCACCACGGCGCCCGCAGGCCCCAGAAGAACCCACCCGGCGACGGCCACAGTGACGACTGCCGCGGCCGCGATGACCCGCTCCGACGGCTTCCTCCGCCGGCGCAGGCCGCGATGTGCGCGAACGGCCCGCAGCCGGAACGCCGGCGACGGCGGCCAGCACAGCACGGCGGCGAGCAGCATCAGCGATGTCAACACGGCGGCTGCACTCCCCTTGCGCGGAACAACTCGGCGAACCGGTCGGCGTGCTCGGTCCACGTCCCGCGTTGCCATACCGGGAGAACCCGCACCAGCGTGGTCTCTCGGTGCAGCACACCGATCTCGGTCAGCGCCCGCACCCCACCGTCCTGCCGTCGCATGTGGAGAACGACGTGCACCGCGGCCGCAAGCTGGCTGTGCAGCCCTTCGCGGGACAGGCCGCCGAGCGCGGCGAGACCTTCGAGCCGGGCGGGCACCTCTGCCGGAGCGTTGGCGTGCACCGTGGCCGCGCCGCCCTCGTGGCCGGTGTTCAGCGCGTTGAGCATCGGGACGACCTCGCCTCCGCGAACCTCGCCGACCACCAGCCTGTCCGGCCGCATGCGGAGCGCCTGCCGCACCAAGTCGTGCAGCGTGATCTCCCCGGCACCTTCGATGTTCGGCGGACGCGAAACCAAACGGACGAATTGCGGATGACGCGGCGCCAACTCCTGCGCGTCCTCGACGCAGACAACGCGCTCGCGCGCCGGTACGACGCCCAGCAACGCACCGAGCAACGTGCTCTTGCCTGCACCCGTCCCGCCGCTGACCAGGAACGCCAACCGGGCGGACACGATTGCCTCGAGCACCCGGGCTGTCTCCGCGTCGAACGCGCCCGACCTGTGCAACTGCTGCAGATCGAACGTCGCCTGACGCAGGACCCGCAACGCGATGCAGGTGCCGTCGGCGGCCACCGGCGGAAGCACGGCGTGCAGCCGAACCCGCCCGTGTGGCCCCACTCCAGGAAGCCAACCGTCCACATAGGGCTGGGCGTCGTCCAGGCGTCTGCCCGCCGCGAGCGCCAATCGCTGCGCCAGTCGCCGCACCGCGGACTCGTCGGCGAACCGGATCCGGGTCCGGCGCAGCCCTTCCGCGCCGTCCACCCACACCTGGTCCGGCGCGGTCACCAGCACATCCGTCACCGCTTCGTCGGCGATCAGCTCCTCCAGCGGCCCGAGCCCCACCAGCTCCTGGCGGAGCCGGCGGACCGCCTCGAGCACGTCACCATGCCCGGCGACCCCGCCCGCTTCGGCACGCACCGCATCGGCCACCGCGGCCGCGCTGACATCTGCACCCTGTACGGCAAGCCGACGCCGCACCCGCTCGACAAGATCCGCGCGCATCAGGCGACCTCCGCCGGGGTCGGCTCCTGCCACAACGCGCTCAGCACGTCCCGCGCTGCCCGCGCGAGCGGCCCTCCGGGGCGCGGACCGAACTCGCCGCACTCGGTTCGCCGCGCCAGCCGCGGCTCGGCCCGCATCACCGCGAGCGGCTCGACAGCGAGCGCTTCGACCACCGCGGCTTCCGGCAACGCGGCCGGGGCCGGCCCGCGCACCACGACTCCGACCCGCCGTGCGCGACCACTGAGCCGCTCGACCACGCGCATCGCCGCAGCCGTGGCGCGCACTTCCGCAGGCACCACGACGGCCAGCAGATCCGCACGATCGACGACTTCCCAGCCCACCGCATCGAGCTCACGCGGAAGGTCGCACACCACCGTGTGACCGGCGCGCACGCCCGCGTCGACCACCGCCGCAACTCCCTGCGCGCTCGGGCCGGCGCCCTCGCGGGCGCACGACAGCACGACGAGGGACCCGCCACCGCAGGTGAGCCGCGGCAAGGCCGATCGCAACGACTGCATCGACACCCGGCCGCCGCGCACCGACACGTCCGGCCAGCGCAATCCACCGTCGTGCTCGGCGCCGAGAAGCAAATCGATCCCGCCGCCCAGCGCATCACAGTCGACCAGCAACGCATCCTCCCCGCGCCGCGCGGACTCCACGGCGACCGCGGCCGCGAACACCGAAGCGCCCGCACCGCCGCGGCCACCGACAACTCCCAGCACGCGGCCGTCACCCGCCGGCGGCCCGTCCACGACCTCGGCGAGCAGCGCCATGAGCGACTGCTCGTCCTCCGGCAGCGTCAACACCTGCTCGACGCCCGCGGTGAACGCCGACCGCCAGCAGCCGTCCGGCGGCTGCCCGCGACACACCAGCGCCACACCGCTTCGGGCCGGCACCTGCCCACGCAAGCCCGCCTGCAACGCGGTGCCGTCCACCAGCACCTGCGGCGCGCGCAGCCACGAACCCCGAGCCGCTGGCGGATCCGGCGCGACCTCGACCTCACAACCCGCCGCGGCGGCGAGCCGTAACACTTCGTCCAGCAGCGCCTCGTCCTGCATGACGACCAGCGGCCGGTGCTGCTCCGACATCGCTCCCCCCAGTCCGTGAGTGCCCGCGATCGCCTGCGCGATCGCTTACTCCAGGTTCCGGTGGGGACCGTCGGCCGGCCAGGGCACGACGGTGCCGCTGTGGACAACCACCCTCTTGTGGACAACTCGTCCGGCTATCGTGGCGGCATGGAGTCAGCCGGGGCGGTCGCGGCATTCTTCGACCTCGACAAGACGATCATTGCCTCGTCCAGTGCGCTGGCCTTCAGCAAGCCGCTGCTGCGGCAAGGCCTGATCAATCGCCGCGCGGCCCTGCGCAGCGCCTACGCGCAGCTGATGTTCAGCTTGGCCGGAGCGGACGAACAAACCACCGAGCGGCTACGCGCCCAGATCTCCGCGCTGTGCGCCGGCTGGGACGTCGCGCAAGTGCGGGCGGTGGTGGAGGAAACCCTGCACGACGTGGTCGACCCGCTGGTGTACGCGGAGGCAGCCGAGCTGATCGAGAAACACAAGGCCGACGGGCACGACGTGATCATCCTGTCGGCCACCGGACAAGAGGTCGTCGCTCCGGTCGCCGACATGCTGGGCGCCACCCACGCCGTGGCCACGCGGATGGAAATCGTCGACGGGCGCTACTCCGGCGAGGTGGAGTTCTACTGCTACGGGCAGGAGAAGGCGAACGCCGCCAGGAAGCTGGCCGCCGAGCGCGGATACGACCTGGACACCTGCTTCGCCTACAGCGACTCGAGCACCGACATCCCGCTGCTGGAGACCGTCGGCAACCCGTTCGCCGTCAATCCGGACAAGCTGCTGCGCAAGGTCGCGACCGAGCGCGGATGGCCGATTCTGACCTTCTCCCGCCCTGTCACGCTGCGCTCGAGGATCCCGCAGTCGACCGCGGCCGCCGTGGTTTTGGGGGTCGGTGTCGGGGCGGCCGCCGCGGTGGGCGCGACATGGTACGGCGTGCGCCGCCGCAAACGCGAGAACCGGAACGGATAAAACCCCCGAAAGGGGCTCTGATCAGCGATAACGCCCCTTGGGCCGACGAAAAATCCTACTAACCATCGGTGCTTGTGTCACCAGCTGAACACGTCTTGACCGGTGCACCCCGTCCGGCGTCTTGAAGTGACCGCCGTCACTGGGTAGAAAGGGAGGTGCGGACTCCGGTTCGGCCAGGGAGCCGGCGAAGAGAAGCCGGATCCACCCCGTTCGGGCTCCGTGCGCGGACTCCGGGCACCCACGCGCAGCACGCCGCGGGAGGCTTGTCGTCAAGGGACTGCGTACCAGGACGCTGGGCGCCGAGTACCCGATAGGTACGACACGAGTTGCACGCTTGGTAACCCGAGTGCCCGCGCGAGCAGGCGGCGGTCGCCGACATTCGTGTCGACGACCGCCGCCTGCGTTATGTCCGCGGAAAATCACCGCCGGTGACCGGCCCACCAAGCCGTTTGCCAATCCGTTAACTTCCGACTGCTAACGCAGTCACACCATCGAGCGACCTTAACTGGCGAACCCAAGCAACCTTTGGGCTGAAAAGTACGGTTTGTCCAATGCTTCTCGGCCGCCACCTCCCCTCACGGTTGCACCACTACGAAGGGCGTGATCGCCGGTGTCGCTCACAGACTCCCCACCGCAACAACCCGCTGGCCGCACGCCGTTGGACGCTCCCTTCTTCGAAGCCAACGACGCCGACGTGGGACCCTTGGTACGCATCCGTTCGTTGCTTCCCGGGCTGGCCCGCGCCGAGCAGCGAGTGGCCAAGGTCGTGCTGGAGGACCCGTCCGCGGTCGCGACCCGCAGCATCACCGAAGTGGCACTGGCAGCAGGCACGAGCGAAACGACCGTGACCCGCTTCTGCAAGGCCGTCGGGGTCGGCGGCTACCCGCAGCTGCGCATCGCGCTCGCCGCCGACGCGGCCCGCATGCAGGCCAGGGTCAACCAGATGTACGGCGGGACCATCGAGCTCGACGACGACATAGCCACCGTCGTCAACAAGGTCACCTTCGCCGACGCCCGAGCGATCGAGGACACCGCCAGTCAGCTCAACCTCACCGCGCTGACCAGGGTCGTCGATGCGGTCGCCGCGGCCGAGCGGATCGACATCTACGGCGTCGGTGCCAGTTCGCTGGTCGCCAACGAGTTGCAGCACAAGCTGCACCGGCTGTCCAAGGTCAGCTTCGCCTGGTCGGACACGCACCTCATGCTGACCTCCGCAGGCGTGCTCCACTCCGGCGACGTCGCCATCGCCATCTCGCACAGCGGCGCCACGACCGACGTCCTGGAGGCACTGCGTGCGGCGAAGGAGCGCGGCGCCACCACCGTGGCGCTGACCAACTTCCCCCGGTCACCGATCGCCACGTCGGCCGACCACACGCTCACCACCGCGGCCCGGGAGACGACGTTCCGGTCCGGGTCCGCGGCCAGCCGGATCGCCCAGCTCACCGTGATCGACTGCCTGTTCGTCGGCGTCGCACAACGGCTCGGCCCGGCGGCGGCCGCGGCGTTGGACCCGGCCAAGGACGTCACCGGGACGCACCGCCTCGGCGTGCGGCAGGACCGCAGGCGGAAACGGCCGCACCCGATGACACCGGACCATCTCCACAGGTGAGGGGACGCCGGGACGGCAAGCGGCGGCCACCCGGCGCCATCCATGCGCCCAGGACGGGAGTCTTCTCGTCCTGGGCGCACCACCGCGTCACCGACCGGGGCGCGTGAGCCCGTCCTCGTCGGCCCCGAGCGACAACACCGCTTCGTCGATCCGCTCGAGCGATTCGGCGTACGCGCCTTCCTCCTCGCGGGACAGATCCTTCAGCCGGATCGGCGGCCCGAGGTCGACGAACGTGGGTAGATACTCCGCCTTGTGCACCGTCCAGCCGGAACCGTTCCGGCGGAAGGCGAACCGCGCGGCTATCCCGTCCTCGGTGTCACCGGTGGGGTCCTCGTGCCGCGCCACATGGTTGCCGAGTCCGTAAGCCACCCACTCGCCGCCGATCTTCTCCATCGGCTGCACCGCGTGCGCGTGATGACCGAGGACGAGGTCGATGTTCTCGTCCGCCAGCAGCTGCTCGGCCATCTTCCGCTGCTCGAGCGACGGGTCGTGCTGGTGCTCGACACCCCAGTGCGCGCTCACCACCACGACGTCGGCGCCGGCCTTGCGCGCCGCCGCAGCCTTCCGCGCGGCAGCCTGCACATCCAGCTCGTCCGCCAACCACGGTTTGTCATCCGGCAGCGAAATCCCGTTGAAGCCGAAAGTCATCGAAACATGACCGACCAGCACGTCGCCGACCTCGAGCAGCAACGGCTCGCGCGATTCCTTCTCCGACCGGTAGGAGCCGGTGTGCTGCAAACCCGCCTTGTCCAGCGCATCCAACGTGCTGCGCACGCCTTTTTCGCCCTGGTCCAACGTGTGGTTGGACGCCGTCGAGCACGCGTCGTAGCCGGTGCCGGCCAGCGCATCGGCCACCTCGGGCGGAGCACTGAACGACGGATAGCCGGAGAACGGTCCGTCCGGCCCGGCCAGCGGCACCTCCAGATGACACAACGCCAGATCGGCGGAGCTGATCATCGGCCGGACACCGGCGAACAGGGGCCGGAAATCCCGCCCGCTCTCCGCATCCGCTTCGGCCTGCTCGGTCAGCGCCGGGTGGATCAACACATCACCGGTCGCCACCAGCGTGAACTGCTCGGGCTGCGCGCTGCTCGTCGCGGTCGGCACACCGGGCTCGGTGGCCACCGCACATCCCGCGGGCATCACCAGTGCGACCAGCACGGCGAGCCCGCGGCGGCTCACCGCGCTTCACCCGCCGCGTCGGCTATCCCCACGGCCTCCTTCGCGCCGGTCTCGATCGCCTCGCAGTGGAACAACAACCACTGGCGCACGCCGTCCGACGTCCCGCTCGCGAAGGCTTCCGCGGCTTCCTGGTAGGTCCCCAACCGGCGGAAGAACGCCACCTCGGGTACCGCGAGCCCCTTGGGGTCCAGGCCGGTGGCGATCATGGTCAGCCGGGCGGCTGCCCGGGCGATCACGCCGTCACCCGGGCCGAACGCCCGCAACGCCAGCAGCTCCCCGTGCACCACGGCCGCCTGCACCGGACCGGGCACGCTCGTCCCACCGGTCACCAGTTCGGCCAGCAACTCCAGCCGCCGCGCGACCGCCTCGTCCTGCCGCGGCCTGCCCAGCCGATCCGGATTCTCGATCAGGTCCGCCGCCGCCAACACGTGCAGCCGCGCCAGGACCTGCAGAGGCGACCGCTGCCACGTCGACAGCATCCCGCCGAGAGCCTCCGCCACCCGCAGCGCTCCGGCCAGCACCGGCTCGCGAACCTCGCCGTCCGGCGGGATCTCGGCATCGCCGCCGTCGATCGCGGCCGAGGCACGCGCGGCCCGTACCGAGGCTTCCGCGGCGGTGGTCGGCCACCCCTTGCGGTTGGTCGGGTGGCGGTGGACGGCGTCGACGGCCTGGCGCGCCGACTGCACGGCATCGTCGACCCCGGCGAGCTCGAGCAGCGGGGCAAGCGGATCGGTCACGTGCCCGGACGTTACACCGACCGGCGGACGAACGGTCATCAGCGCGGGACGAACGGTGGTGCGCGCCATTGTGCGGGGCGCTAACGTCGGCACTGGAAGAGTGTTGTCATCAGCACACTGCTAGGCCCAGCACCTGAGCACCAGGAGGCGTCACGACAATGGCAGAGCAGCAAGCAACGTTGCAGAACCTGCTCACAGAAAATCGCACGTTCCCGCCGCCCGAGGACTTCGCCGCCTCGGCGAACGTCGACGCCAGCGTCTACGACGAGGCGGAGGCCGATCGCGAGGCCTTCTGGGCGGCCCAGGCCGACCGGCTGCACTGGGACACCCGGTGGAGCCAGGTGCTGGACTGGTCCAACAAGCCGTTCGCCAAGTGGTTCGTCGGCGGCAAGCTCAACGTCGCCTACAACTGCGTCGACCGCCATGTGGAGGCCGGCTACGGCGACCAGGTCGCCATCCACTGGGTCGGCGAGCCCGGCGACACCCGCGACATCACCTACGCGCAGCTGAAGGACGAGGTCTGCAAGGCGGCCAACGCGCTGGAGTCGCTCGGTGTCGGGCCGGGTGACCGGGTGGCGATCCAGCTGCAGATGATCCCCGAGGCGGTCGTGGCCATGCTGGCCTGCGCCCGCATCGGCGCCATGCACAGCGTGGTGTTCGGTGGCTTCTCCGCGGCCGCGCTGCGCTCCCGGGTGGACGACGCCGACGCGAAGGTCGTCATCACCTCCGACGGGCAGTACCGCCGGGGCAAGGCCGCGCCGATGAAGGAGAAGGTCGACGAGGCGCTGGAGGGCGCAGCGTCGGTGGAGAAGGTCATCGTGGTGCGGCGTACCGGTGACGAGACGCCGGACGTGCCGTGGAACGACGAGCGCGACGTCTGGTGGCACGACCTGGTCGGCAAGCAGTCGGCCGAGCACCAGCCGCAGGCGTTCGACTCCGAGCACCCGCTGTTCATCCTGTACACCTCCGGCACGACCGGGAAGCCGAAGGGCATCCTGCACACCTCGGGCGGATACCTGACCCAGGTCGCCTACACCCACCACGTGGTGTTCGACCACAAGCCCGGCGAGGACGTCTACTGGTGCACCGCCGACATCGGCTGGGTCACCGGGCACAGCTACATCGTCTACGGCCCGCTGGCCAACCGGGCAACTCAGGTGGTGTACGAGGGCACGCCGAACACGCCGCACGAGGGCCGCCACTGGGAGATCGTGCAGCAGTACAAGGTGACCAAGTACTACACGGCGCCGACGCTGATCCGCACGTTCATGAAGTGGGGCAACGACATCCCGGCCAAGTACGACCTGTCGTCGCTCAAGCTGCTCGGGTCGGTCGGTGAGCCGATCAACCCGGAGGCGTGGGTCTGGTACCGCGAGCACATCGGCGCCGGGAAGACGCCGGTGGTGGACACCTGGTGGCAGACCGAGACCGGCGCGATCATGATCTCCCCGCTGCCCGGTGTCACGGCCGCCAAGCCCGGTTCGGCGCAGCGTCCGCTGCCCGGCATCTCCGCGAAGGTGGTCGACGACCAGGGCAACGAGGTCGGCAAGGGCGGCGGCGGGTACCTGGTGCTCGACCAGCCGTGGCCCGCGATGCTGCGCGGCATCTGGGGCGACGACGAGCGCTACAAGGAGACCTACTGGCAGCGCTTCGCCGACCAGGGCTACTACTTCGCCGGTGACGGCGCGAAGTACGACAACGACGGCGACATCTGGCTGCTCGGCCGGGTCGACGACGTCATGAACGTCTCCGGCCACCGCATCTCCACCACCGAGGTGGAGTCGGCGCTGGTGTCCCACCCGAACGTGGCCGAGGCCGCGGTGGTGGGCGCACCGGACCCGACGACCGGCCAGGGCATCGTCGCGTTCGTCATCCTGCGCGGCTCCGCGGACACCGCGGCCGCGGGCGAGAAGGCGATCGCCGAGCTGCGCGAGCACGTCTCCAAGGAGATCGGCCCGATCGCCAAGCCGCGCCAGATCATGGTCGTCCCCGAGCTGCCGAAGACGCGCTCCGGCAAGATCATGCGGCGGCTGCTGCGGGACGTGGCGGAGAACCGGGAGATCGGAGACGTCACCACGCTGGCCGACTCGAGCGTGATGGACCAGATCGCCGACCGGCTGAAGTCGGGCAAGAACGCCGACTGATGAGCGACACCTCGTACCACGAGGGCGAGAAACATCGGCGCGAGGACCTCGGTGAGCGGCTGAACTGGCTGCGAGCCGGGGTCCTCGGCGCGAACGATGGCATCGTCTCGATGGCTGGATTGGTGGTCGGGGTCGCGGGCGCCACGACGAGCGCCACCGCGATCCTGACCGCGGGGATCGCCGGGTTGGTCGCGGGAGCGCTGTCGATGGCCGGTGGCGAGTATGTCTCGGTCAGCACGCAGCGCGACACCGAACGGGCGGCGATCCGGCTGGAACGCAAAGAACTGGAACAGATGCCTGAGGAGGAGCTCGACGAGCTCGCGGCCATCTACCAGGAGAAGGGCCTGTCGCCGACGCTGGCGCGGCAGGTGGCGGAGGAACTGACGGCGAAGGATCCGCTGCGCGCGCACGCCGAGGCGGAGCTGAACATCGACCCGGACAACCTGACCAGCCCGTGGCAGGCGGCCTGGGCCTCGTTCCTGGCCTTCACCATCGGCGGCCTGCTACCGCTGGTCGCGATCTCGCTGCCACCCGTCTCGCTGCGGGTGTGGGCGTGTGGTGCCGCGGTGGTCGTCGGCTTGGCGTTGACCGGCTACATCAGCGCCCGGCTGGGCCGCGCCCGAGCACGGCGGGCGATAACACGCAACGTCGGCGTCGGTGTGTTGGCCATGCTCGTGACGTACTACGTAGGAGTCGTGTTCGGTATCACAGTGGGCTGACGGGGCCGCCTCAGCCGTTAGGATCGGCAAAGGTGTGCCGGGAAGTCTGGTCGGCGTGATGTCCCCTCGTGACAGGGAGTTTTCGTGACGACACGGCCGCGCCGCGCACCCCGGCCCATTGCCGAGTTCGCTCGTTACCTGCGTACCGAGACCGCAGGCGGTGT
The DNA here is from genome assembly GCF_000427825.1 of Thermocrispum municipale DSM 44069. Taxonomy (GTDB): domain Bacteria; phylum Actinomycetota; class Actinomycetes; order Mycobacteriales; family Pseudonocardiaceae; genus Thermocrispum; species Thermocrispum municipale. Next base: position 316,592 of record NZ_ATYT01000004.1, read on the forward strand.
CGTCCTGCTCATCGCCACCGCGGTGGCGCTCATCTGGGCGAACTCCGATCTCGGCGATGTCTACACCGCGGTCCGTGACCACAAGTTCGGCCCCTCGCAGCTGCATCTCGACCTCACCGTGGGCGACTGGGCCAAGGACGGCGTCCTGACGCTGTTCTTCTTCGTCGTCGGGCTGGAGCTCAAACGCGAGCTGGTCCTCGGTGAACTGGCATCGATCAAGGACGCGACCCTGCCGATCCTGGCGGCGGCAGGGGGCATGCTGGCTCCCGCCGTGATCACGTTGGTCATGTCGTGGGGCGAAGAGGGCTCGGGTACCGCGTGGGCCGTGCCGATGGCCACCGACATCGCCTTCGCGCTCGGCGTGCTCGCGGTGACCGCACGGCACCTGCCGAGCGGGGCGCGAATCTTCCTGCTGTCGCTGGCGGTGGTGGACGACCTCGGCGCCATCGTCATCATCGCCGTGCTGTTCACCAGCGGCATCGATCTCGTCGCCGCACTGATCGCGGCCGCCGGGTTAACGCTGTACTGGTGGCTGCAGCGGCGACGCATCCGCTCCTCCTGGCTGTACGTGCCACTCGCCGTCGTCATCTGGGTCGCGGTCCACTCCATGGGCGTGCACGCCACGCTCGCCGGTGTCGCGATGGGCATGCTGACTCGCGTCCGAACCGATCCGGGTGAGGAGGAAGCCCCGGCGGCCCGGTTGGAACATCGCCTGCAGCCGTACTCCGCCATGCTTGCGGTTCCCCTGTTCGCCCTGTTCGCCGCCGGGGTTCCGGTCAACGGGGAGGCGCTGTCCACGGTGGTGAGCACACCGATCCCGCTGGCCATCGCCGTCGGCCTGGTCGCGGGCAAACTCATCGGCATTCTGGGCGCCAGCGGCCTGGCCGTCGCGACCGGTCTGGCCCGTCTGCCCGCCAGAACCGGGTGGCTCGACATCACGGCCTTGGCGTTGCTGGGCGGCGTGGGATTCACCGTCAGCTTGCTGATCGCCGATCTCGGCCTGCCGGACGACGTGCGGGAACCGGCCAAGGCCGCGGTCCTGCTCGGCTCACTGGTGGCTTCGCTGCTGGCCGCGCTCATGCTGAGCCGCCGCTCCCGTTCGCATCGCAAACGAGCTGCCGAAGCAGGCTGAGCAGCCGACTCGCCCGGGTCCTGCCTTGCGCTCCGCCCACCCCATGGCACGATGTCAAGGGTGAGCAGGCGCGATGATCAATTGTCCCAGGCAGGCGGCACGGTGGGGTACCTCCCGCTGACCCCCGACGAGCCGGGCGCCGGCAACGGCGCGGGCGACGACCGCTCGATCGGCGCGCTGGTCAAGGACGCGACCACGCACATGTCGACGCTGGTCCGTGCCGAGGTGGAGCTGGCCAAGGCGGAGCTGGTCGGCGAGGTGAAGAAGGGCGTCAAGGGCAGCGTCCTGTTCATCGTCGCGCTGACCGTGGCGCTGTACAGCTCGTTCTTTTTCTTCTTCTTCCTCGCCGAGCTGCTGTCCGAGTGGCTGCCGAGGTGGGCGTCGTTCGCGATCGTCTTCGGCATCATGCTGCTGGTCGCCGGCTTGTGCGCGTTCCTGGGATACCAGCGGGTGCGCAAGATCAAGGCACCGGAACGCACCATCGACAGCGTCAAGCAGACCGCTGCGGCGCTGCGGCCCAAGCAGTCCGAGCAGCCCGCGTCGAGTGAGCTGACCACCGGCTGATGTGAAGCAGGCACCCGACCCGTCGAGCGTGCGCACGCCGGGGCCCTGGACCCACCGCACGGTCTCCGCGAACGGCATCTCGCTGCATGTCGCGCAAGCGGACGGTCCGGCCGACGGGCCGCTGGTCGTCCTGCTGCACGGGTTCGCCGGCTGCTGGTGGGTGTGGCATCGGCAGATGCCCGAGCTGGCCGCGGCAGGCTATCGGGTGGTGGCCGCCGACCTGCGCGGCTACGGCGATTCGGACAAGCCCCCACGTGGTTACGACGCGTGGACGCTCTCCGGTGACATCGCCGGGCTGGTGCGGGCGTTGGGCGCCAGTAAGGCGCATCTGATCGGACAGGGCTGGGGTGGCGCACTCGCGTGGACGGCGGCCGTCCTGCACCCTCGGGTCGTCTCTTCGGTGGGCGTGCTCGGCGGCTGGCATCCGCTCGCGCTGCGTCCGGGGCTGCGCCGGTGCTTGTACAACAGCGAGCAACGGCGCGCGACCGGGCACTTCTACCGCTTCCAGGTTCCGATGAAGCCGGAGCGCGACCTCGTCGCCCACGACGCCGCGGCGGTCGAGCACTACCTGCGCAAATGGGCCGGGCCCGCGTGGGTGGACACCCCGGAGTTCGGCGAAACCGCTCGCTATCTGCGCTCTGCCATGCAGATCCCGGGCGCGGCGCACTGCGCGTTGGAGTTCTACCGGTGGGCGTTCCGCTCGCTGTTCCGTGGGGACGGCCGGCGGTTCGCCGCCGCGATGCGTGATCCGAGCCCGGCGCCGGTGCTGCAACTGCACGGTCGGGTCGACGGTTGCGTACTGCCCCGCACGGCCAAGGCCTCCGCTGCCTGGGCCGGCCCCGGGTCGTGGCTGCAGGAACTTCCCGGTGTCGGTCACTATCCCCAGCTGGAAGCGCCGGAGAAGACCACCGAGCTGCTGCTGAAGTGGCTCGCCCGCTAGGCCGTGCAGCGGCCGGTGCCGACGTCGTTGACCATCTCGGGCGCCCTGCGTGCCTCCGGCTCGACCTCCGCCGCGGTGAGCGTGAAACCGGTGTCCGGGTCCTGCACCGACGCGCCGAACACCAGCCCGATGACCTCGCCGTCCGGGTTCACCATCGGCCCGCCGGAGTTCCCGCTACGGATCGAGCCGCGCACGGTGAAGACGTCACGGCGCACGGTCTTCGACTCGTAGATGTCCGGACCGCGTAGTTCTGTGCGCTGCCGGATGCGCGCGGCCGTCGCGGTGTACGGGCCGTCCAGCGGGTAGCCCAGGACGATCGCGTTGTCGCCACTGGCCGCCGGGACGTCGGCGAACGGAATCGGCGCTGCGTTCAGGTCCGGAACCGCGAGCACGGCGACGTCGACGTCCGGGTCGAAGTGCGTCACGCGCGCGGGTAGCGTCCCCTCGTCGGTCTCCACCCGCACGCTGGTGGTACCCGCGACGACGTGCGCGTTCGTCATCACCCGCTGCGGTGCGACAACGAAGCCACTGCCTTCCAACGTCCGCGAGCACGACGGCGCGTCACCGCGAATCTTCAACACCTTGTCCCGCAGCTCGCGCACCACGGGCGAACGCTGCAGCCGCTTGTCCGGCGGTTGCACCTCAGCCGCGGGCGGCTGCACGAACGGTGCGATGACCGACGGCAGACCCGACACGTCGAGCAGCTTGCGCAGGTCGTTCGGCAGCGCCCGCGCCTGCTCCGGCATGACGTCGTTGACCTGGCTGAGCACCGCAGAGCCGTTGATCGCCGACGCCAACCCGGGCAGCCCGCTCACCGACGTCAGCGGCAGCGCGATCAGCCACGCGACGACGAACACCACGATGCCCTGCACGATGGCGCCGAGGGAGTTGTCCAGCCATGCCAGCTTCGGAGAATCGACGCGTTCCTTGATCGTGCGGCCGATCCACACGCCGAACGTCTCACCCAGCGCGACCAGGAAGACCACGGTGGCCACCGCGAAGGCCACCTTCGCTGCCGGGTGGTCGAACATGTCGACGATCAGCGGGGCGACCTTGATGCCGATGACCGCGCCGGCGAGCACACCGAGAAACGCGGGCAAGGCGATGATCACTCCCTGCCTGGCCCCGGACGCCGCGGCGATGACGGCGACCACGACCACCAACACGTCGACCCAGTTCACCCGTCGCCTTCCCGTCCCCGGCCCGTCCAGAGCCGCTCGCCGTGCTCACGCAGCGCCTCTTCGATCGGACGGACGTCCTCGGTGTTCCACTCGCGCTCCCAGCCGGCCAGTGACAGTAGTGCGCTGAGCAGGCCCGCGGTGAAACCCCATACCAACATGCCGTGCACCGAAAACGCCGGCCCGCGCCACCCGGTGTCCTCCCGGAACACCATGAACCGGTTCGCCGGGTCGGCCAGATCGGCAATCGGCACCCTAGCGACCGCCGCCGTCTCGGCCGGATCCACCGCCCACACCCGGCTCGGCCGCTGCCAGTACGCCAGCACCGGGGTGACGGCGAAGCCGGACACCGGGATCCACAGCTCGGGCATCACCGCGATGGGCAGCACCCCGGCAGGATCCAGCCCGGTTTCTTCTTCCGCCTCCCGTAACGCGGTCCCGACCGGGCCGTCGTCGCCGTCCTCCGCGCCACCGCCGGGGAAGGCCACTTGGCCGCTGTGCCGGTCGTTCGGATGGTGCGCGCGGCGTTGCAACAGCACGTCGTGCCCGCGGCCCGCCTCCCCGTCACCGAACAGCACGAGGACGGCCGCAGCCTTGGTCTTCTCGTCCGGCGGCGGGACGAACCGGGTGATGTCGCGCGCTTGCGTGCTGCCCGCGACCTCCACCAGCTTGCGCAGCCACGGCGGCACCGCGTGCACGTCGACCAGGGCGCCTCGGTTCATTCCGCCCCCTTCAGGTGGCGCGTGACGGCGGATCGTACTTGGTCAACGGAGGCGAACACCCGTGGGTTGCTGATGAACCGCACCGTGCCGTCCTGATCGACCAGGTAGGAAGCGGGCAGGACGTTAGGCGTCGACAGCGCCCGCCGCAACGGACCGTAGCGCTGATCACCGTCATGCACGCCGGGCAGGCGGACGCCGAGATCCTTCAGCATGCGCAGACCGTCGTCCTGCGGACTGTCGACCTGCACGGTGAGGACCTGCACCGCGCCGTAGCTCTGCGCGTACTCCTCCAGCACGGGGAGTTCGTCACGGCACGGCGGGCACCACGTCGCCCAGACGTTGATCAGTGTGACCTGACCGCCGAGCATCTGTCCCACATCGACCTGACGACCGTCGGCCAGGCACGTCGCCTTCACCCCGGCGAGCTTGGACACCGGCTCACCCGCACCTTGCGGACAGGGCCGTAGATGGGCCTGGTTGCGCGCGTCAGCCAATGAGCCGGCGGACGAGGGTTCCGTGCCGCCGTTCGACGGTGACTGCGGCAGCAGCACGATGAGCGCGGCGAGCAGCACCCCGCCGACCGCCAGCGCCACCCACGCCGCTCTGGTCACTGCCCCGCGCCCGCTCCGTCGGGCTCGTCCGGTTCGTCGATCTTCAGCTGCTTTTTCACCAGTGCGAGCAGGTGCTCGCGTTCCGGCCCCTTGACCAGCTTCGCGGCCGCGTCGAACTCGGTCGGTCCAGCGCCGTACGCGGGGCAGTCCCGCGCCAGCAGGCACGCTCCGCACGCGGGCTTGCGGGCGTGGCAGACCCGTCGACCGTGGAAGATCACCCGGTGCGACAGCACCGTCCACTCCTTGCGCGGGATCAGCTCGCCGACGGCGAACTCGACCTTGACCGGATCCTCCGCGTCGGTCCACTTCCAGCGGTGCACCAGCCGGTTGAAGTGGGTGTCGACGGTGATCCCGGGCACCCCGAAGGCTTCGCCCAGCACCACGTTCGCCGTCTTGCGGCCGACACCCGGCAGCTTCACCAGGTCCTCGAGTTTGCTGGGCAGCTCGCCGCCGTGCCGCTCCACCAGCGCGGCGCCCAAGCCCATCAACGCGTTCGCCTTGTTGCGGAAGAACCCGGTCGGGCGGATGAGTTCCTCCAGCTCGGCGCGGTCGGCTCCGGCGTAGTCCGCGGCCGTCGGGTAGCGCCGGAACAGCTCCGGCGTGACCTGGTTGACGCGCTCGTCGGTGCACTGGGCGGACAGGATGACCGCGACCAGCAGGTCCAACGGTGTCCGGTAGTCCAGCTCGCAGTGCGCGTTCGGAAATGCCTCCCCGAGGCAACGATTCATCCGCCGCGCGCGTCTCGTCAGTGCCAGCCGGCTTTCGGCGTCGAACTTGCGCGTCCTTCTGGGGGAACCCGATCGGGCGCCAGGGTGCGTGTTAGCTACGGAGGGCACCTGGATAGCCTACGGGCGAGGATCCCGTCGCACACGCAGGCGGGGTCCATGGCGCACCGGCAGCACGCACACCAGCGCTGCCAGGGCTCCACCCGCTGCGGGGCGCGGGAACAACCGCAAGCAGGCGCGACAACACGCCAAGGAGAGCCGGTTGCCGACCGGATTCCGAGGCAGTGAGCGAGGATTGTCCGATATGACTGTCTGGTTCGTGATCGCCGTACCGCTGGTCGTTCTCTTCTTCGCCCTGTTCATGGAACGGGTGGAGAGCAAGCTCGCCAACGTCACCGTGCGGGAGACGGACGTCGAGGAGTTCCTCGAGTCGGCGCAACCTCACGAGGTGAAAGCGCTTTACAAGCAGGGCATCGGCCGGGCTCTTGAGCTGTTCCGGCTGCGTCGTCTCGGCGGCCGCGCTGCGCGGGTCCGCGCCCGCCGTCAGTAGACACGCGCACCGCCGATGAACCCGGTGGGTTGGCGCACCCTCGCCACCCGTAGATAGGATCTGCACGGAGCGATCAGCGACACGGTCCATGAGCTGGGCAAATGTCGCGTGCGACAGGAGGCATGAGGTGGACGAGGTTCTTGCCCGGGCGGGCATCTTCCAAGGCGTCGAGCCGGCCGCCGCGGAGGCGCTGGCGCAGACGTTGGAGAGCGTGGAGTTCCCGCGCGGCCACGTCATCTTCCAAGAGGGTGAGCCCGGTGACAAGCTGTACATCATCCTGTCCGGGAAGGTGAAGATCGGCCGCAAGTCCGCCGACGGCAGGGAGAACCTGCTCGGCATCTTCGGGCCCGCGGACATGTTCGGCGAGCTGTCCATCTTCGACCCCGGTCCGCGTACCTCGACCGCCACCACGGTGACCGAGGTCCGGGCGGTGACCATGGACCGTCCCGCGCTGCGCCAGTGGATCTCCACTCGGCCGGAGATCGCCGAGCAGCTGCTGCGCGTGGTCGCCCGCCGCCTGCGCCGTACCAACAACATGGTGGCCGAGCTGATCTTCACCGACGTGCCGGGCCGCGTGGCCAAGGCGCTGCTGCAGCTCGCCCAGCGCTTCGGCTCGCAGGAAGCCGGCCTGCTGCGCGTGACGCACGACCTGACGCAGGAAGAGATCGCGCAGTACGTCGGCGCCTCCCGCGAGACCGTCAACAAGGCACTCGCCGACTTCGCACAGCGCGGCTGGCTGCGGCTGGAGGGCAAGAGCGTGCTGATCCTCGACCCCGAGCGGCTCGCCCGCCGCGCGCGGTGAGCTCGTCAGGAGCCGCCCCAAGACAGAGATGAAGGGCCGGGCGCCACCCCCGACGTGGCGCACCGGCCCTTCATCTTTGCGCGGCCCATCCCCCGACGTTCCGCGCTCCCCGCCCTCCGGTCATAGGCCCCGACCCGTGTTGCCGGAGGGAGTCTTCTGCAGTTGGTATACCCACAATCCCCGACCTGTACCCCACAATTCAAGGCCGTTCACCCTCAAGGACGTCGTTGCGGCCGAGATGTTGCGCCATATCGGCCAAATATCACTGACCGTTATCAAACCGAGATCCCGTGGTGCTGATCCCATTCGGCCCGACGGGCCGCCGCGGGTCGCCGTAGGCCGTTGACGGGCGGCGATGCCGGTCCGCCGCGTTGCGTTTGCAACCGTCGCCGACGCGAACAACATTCACGAGATTCGCCGGGCCGACGTTTCCCCGCCCCGTTGTTCGGCACCCGAGAAGGCGATCTTCCGGCCAGGGCATTGCTTATAAGACAGATGTACGGATTGCGTTTCCTCTGGGGTGTTCGTGGCGTTCACGCCGCGTGCCGCTCCTGGGGGGAAACAGGCGCCCCTGGCGCCGGCGGCAAGCATCCCCACGATCCAAGCCGACACCAGGTCGGGGGCCAGCCGGCCGACCTGCGACCACAAGTCACCTCACCGGCCCGACCTCTGGCCGAGACCTGCCCGGTCGCACGGTGACGGAGCTAACCGGAAATCGACTGGTACTGCCGTACCAAAAAAGCTCATACTGGTCTGGTGACAGGTCATACTTCCCTCGCGTCGTACCGTGCCGCGCTGACCGCGCCAGGCATGCTCCGGCCGGTACTGTCGTCGCTGCTCGCCCGGCTGCCGGTGGCCATGGTCGGCTTCTCGGTGCTGTTGTACGTGCAGCGTGCGACCGGCTCGTTCGCCACCGCGGGGCTGGTCGGCGCCGGTTCGCTGATCGGTGTGGCCGTCGGATCGGTCCTGCAGGGCCGCATCATCGACCGGCTCGGACCCATGTGGCCGCTGCTCGTCGCAGCCGCCCTGTTCGGCATGGCCATCACCGGGCTGGTGCTGTCGGTGGAGAACGGCGCGCCGACCGTAACGATGATGGCGCTCGCCATACTGTCCGGGCTCAGTCAGCCGCAGGTCGCGTCGTCGTCCCGGTCGCTGTGGACCCGCGTCCTGCCGTCCGGCCCGCTCCGTGAGGCGGCCTACGCCTACGAAGCCATCTCCATGGAGGTCTTCTTCATCATCGGGCCCGGCTTCGCCGGCGTCATGATCGCCCTGCCGTGGCCGGGACTCGGAGTGGTCATCGGCGCGGCGATGATGGTCGTCGGATCGGTGATCTTCGCGCTCAGCCGGGTGGTGCGGGCCTGGGGGCCGACCACGAATCGTGAACGGCGCCGGTTGCTCGGCGCCCTGGTCAGCCCGGGTATGCGGACCGTGGTGATCGCCGCGGCCGGGTTCGGCATCGTGATCGGATTCGTCGAGGTCGCCGTCCCGGCGGCGGCCACCGCAGTCGGCCGGCCGACGCTGGGTGGCCTGCTGCTGTCGGTGTGGTCGCTGAGCTCGGTGTTGTTCGGCGTGGCCTACAGCCTGCGCCCGATCCCGCGCTCGATCGAGCTGCGGCTGCCGGTGCTGCTCGGCGCGTTCGCGATCTGCGTCGGCCTGGTCGCGCTGCCCACGTCGCTGGCGCCGGAGTCGATGCCGGCGCTCGGGTTGTCGATGATCCTGGCGGGCATCCTCATCACGCCACAGTCCACGACACACTCGTCGGTGATCGAGCTGGTGGCTCCGCGCGGCACCGCGACCGAAGCGTTCGGCTGGATCGTCACCGCGGTCACCCTCGGCCTGTCCGCGGGTCACTCCCTCAGCGGCCAGATCGTGGAGGCCTATGGCCCACCGTGGTCGTTCCTCGCCGCGCTGACCGTCGGCACCGTGCTGGCCACCGTGGTCTTCCTACGCCGGAAGACGATGTCAGCCACGCCGCCGGAGGTAGTCGAGCTGAGCCCGGACACTGGCCTCGGCCGGACCCCACAGAACGGGGTCGACATCGGCGTAGACCAGCTCGACGATCTGTCGCGCAGTGGCGTCCGGGCCTAGCTCGGCCAGCGCCGCGCGCACCTGGTCCAACCGCTGCTCGCGGTGCTCGCGGTACTCCTTGACGGTGACGAGCAGGTCCGGCAGCTCGGGCCCGTGGCCGGGGAGCCCGAGCGAGCCGGACGGCACGTCGGCGAGTTCGGCCAGCGTGTCGAGGTAGTCACCAAGGTCGTCCAGCACCGTGGTGCCGCTGCCCAGAACGGTGTCCCCGGTCAGCACGTGCGGCTGCTCGCCGTCGATGACGAAGCACACCGAGTCAGCGGTGTGCCCCGGCGTGTGCAGCACGGACAGTTCGAGCCCGCCTGCGCTGAGCCGCTCACCATCGGTCAGCGGCTCGGCGTCACGGCACAACGACGGTTCGAACGCCCGCACCGGCGCACCGACCTGCTCGGCGAACCAGGCGGCGCCCTCGGAGTGATCGCCGTGGTGGTGCGTCAACAGCACCAGCTCGACGTCACCGGCCACACCGAGCAGCGCGTTCAGGTGTTCGCGGTCGTCGTAGCCGGGGTCGACCACGATCCCGCCACCGTGCCCCTCGGCACGCAGCACCCAACTGTTGGTGCCGTCCAGCGTCATCGCGGACGGATTGTTCTCCAGCACCACGCCCGCGATCGGGCTGACCTGCCTGAGCTGCTCGTACGCCGGGTGCTTCACACTCGCTCCTCGCTAGTCGAACTCGACGCGGACACCCTCGTCGTCGGCCACCAGATTGGGCCTGACCCGGAAGACCTCCCGCTCGGCGGACAACGCATCGGCCACCGTGCGGTAGCTGCTCAGCTCGCGCAGCGTGTGCACGGTCGGCGGCAGCATCCGCGTCCGGCCTGCCTCGACGTCGGCCAGCGCACTGGCCGGCGTGCTCCAGGCAGCCGACTGGGCCTCCGAGGTCGCCCCGTCCGCCCGTTGCCCGGCAGGCATCTCGGCCAGGAAGAACCGGGTGTCGTAGCGCCTGGGCTCCTGCGGCGGCGTCACCCAGCTCGACCACGGCCGGAGCAGATCGGCACGCAGCACCAGCCCCTCGGCGTCGAGGAACTCGGCCAGGGACAGTTCCTTGGACACCAGGCGCTGCCGGACGTCGTGGTACTCCTCGGCGTCGTCGACCACGGTGTCCGCCGAGCGGCCGGCCAGCAGCACACCGCACTCTTCGAACGTCTCCCGCACCGCCGCGCACACCAACGCGCGCGCCAGCTCGGTCGAGCACCCGAACACGTCGGCCCAGTACTGCGGGCCCGGGCCGTTCCACGCCACCGTGGCATCCGCATCGCGCTGGTCGACCCCTCCGCCGGGGAACACCGTCATCCCGCCGGCGAACGCCATGGCGGAGACCCGCTGCTGCAGGAACACCTCCAGCCTGCCGTCGTGATCGCGCACCAGCATCACGGTGGCGGCGTCCTTCGGGGTCGCAGGCCGCTCGGGTGGCGAGAACTCGAAGCCGTCAGGCAACCGCATCGGCTCCACGTCAGGACACCTCGACGATGATCTCCACCTCGACCGGCACGTTCAGTGGCAGCTCGGCCACTCCCACCGCCGACCGGGCGTGCTGACCCGCTTCGCCGAAGATCTCCCCGAACAGTTCGGACGCGCCGTTGATCACGCCCGGCTGACCGCCGAAGCCCTCCGCGGACGCCACGAAACCGACGACCTTGACCACCCGCACGATCGCGTCGATGCCGACCAGCGAGTCCACCGCGGCCAGCGCGTTCAACGCACACGTGCGGGCCAGGTCCTTCGCCTGCTCCGGGCTGACGTCCGCACCGACCTTGCCGGTCGCGATCGGCTTGCCGTCGGCCAGCGGCACCTGACCGGAGGTGTAGACCAGTGACCCGGTCTGCACCGCGGGGAGGTAGGCGCCTGCCGGGGCGGGCACCGCGGGCAACGAGATCCCGAGTTCGTCCAGCTTCGCCTTCCAGCTCATGCCTTCTCCCGCTTGAGGTACGCCACGTGCTGCTCACCGGTCGGGGCAGGCACCACGGTCACCAGCTCCCAGCCGTCCTCACCCCACTGGTCGAGGATCTGCTTGGTGGCGTGGATCAGCAACGGAACAGTCGCGTACTCCCACTTCGTCGCGCTCAAGGCACACTCCTTTTCCTCTTCGTCTGGGGCAGCCTACGACCGTTGTAGCCGCGCTGTCCCGCCCAGGCGGAAGCGAGCCTGCCCACAGCAGCGGGGGTTGCGCCGCCACAACGATCACCGCACTCGTAGCCTTTCGGCCATGGAGACATGGCGCATCATCGCAACTGCGCTGTTCGCAGCGGCCCAGTTGGCGCTGGTGTTGTTCGTCATGGCCAATGTTCGCGAGCGCACCGACTCCGGCGGCAAGGCCGCCGCCGCGGGCGCCGTCGTGCTGGCCGCCTCGTTGATCGTCGGCGTGCTCATGGCCACGGTGCTGGCACCCTGGCTGGCCTGGTCATTCGTCGTCGTGGCCGGGGTCACGGTGACGGTCATGGTCCTGGCGTCCTGAGCACAGCTCACATAATCTCGTGCGGTGACCACCGGTTCCCCTGCTACCGTCGGCCCGCGCACGGCGGGCGTCTGGACACCCGAGTTGCGACGTGCGCGCCTGCACTTCGTCACCGGCAAGGGCGGCACCGGCAAGACCACCGTCGCCGCGGCGCTGGGGATCGCGCTGGCCGCGGGCGGCCGCAAGGTGCTGTTGGTCGAAGTGGAAGGCCGCCAGGGCATCGCGCAGCTGTTCGACACCGAACCGCTGCCCTACGGTGAGCGCCATCTGGTCTCCGCGCCTGACGGCGGTGAGCTGCGCGCGCTGCACATCGACGCCGAAGCCGCGCTGCTGGAGTACTTCCAGATGTTCTACAACCTCGGCTTCGCCGGCCGCACGCTGCGTCGCATGGGTGCCATCGAGTTCGCCACCACGCTGGCGCCCGGCCTGCGGGACGTGCTGCTCACTGGAAAGATCAAGGAGTGCGTCACCCGTACCGACAACGGCCGCTACGTCTACGACCACGTCGTGGTCGACGCCCCGCCGACCGGCCGGGTGGTGAAGTTCCTGGACGTCACCAGAGCGCTGACCGACGTCACGCGCAGCGGCCCGATCAAGAACCAGGCCGACGGCGTGGTGAAGCTGATGCACTCGGATCAGACCGTGGTGCACGTGGTGACGCTGCTGGAGGAAATGCCGATCCGCGAGACGCTGGAGGCGATCGACGAACTGCAGGCGGAGGACCTGCGCCCGGGCGCCGTGCTGATCAACCGGGTCCGTCCGCCACGGCTGCCCGACCGCTCGGTGGTCGCTGCCGCGGACGGCCGAGTCGACGCCTCGCGGGTCCGTGCCGGGCTCGTCGAAGCCGGGCTGGACATCTCCGACGAGGTCATCGAGGGCCTGGTCGCCGAGACGGTGGAGCACGCGATCCGGGTCGCCGCCGAGCGTTCGGCGGCCGAACAGCTCACCGCCGCGAACCAGCCGATGCTGCAACTGCCTGATCTCCCGGACGGGATCGACGTCGCCGCGCTGTACGAACTGGCCGAGCTGTTGGTCGAGAAGGGAGTTCGTTGATGGCCTCGCGCGGGGCGCTGCAGATCGACCGGCTCATCGACAACCCGAAGACCAAGGTCATCGTGTGCTGCGGGTCCGGCGGCGTCGGCAAGACCACCACGGCCGCCGCACTCGCGTTGCGGGCCGCCGAACGTGGCCGCACCACCGTGGTGCTGACCATCGACCCGGCGCGCAGGCTGGCCCAGTCGCTCGGCCTGGACGAACTGGACAACGTGCCGCGCAAGGTCGAGGTCGAAGGATTCGACCCGAAAGGTGAACTCTGGGCGATGATGCTCGACATGCGTCGCACGTTCGACGACATGATCATCGCCCACACCGACCCGCAGCGGGCGCAGGAGCTGCTGGCCAGCCCCTTCTACCAGACGATCTCCACGTCGTTCTCCGGCACACAGGAGTACATGGCGATGGAGAAGCTCGGCCAGCTGGTGGCCGACGCGGAGTGGGACCTGATCGTCGTCGACACCCCACCGTCCCGGTCGGCGCTGGACTTCCTGGACGCGCCGAAGCGACTGTCCAGCGCGCTGGACGGCCGGATGATCCGGTTGCTGACCGCACCGGCGCGAGCGGGTGGTTGGGGCATCCGGAAAGCCCTGACGGCCAGCCTGGCGCTCGGCATGAAAGCGGTGTCGACCGTCATCGGTGGCCAGCTGCTCACCGATGCGTCGGCGTTCATGCAGGCGTTCAACTCCACCGCGGGCGGATTCAAGGAGCGCGCGCAGAAGACCGCCGAGCTGCTGCGCTCGCCGGGTACCGCGTTCCTGGTCGTTGCCGCGCCCGAGCCGGACGCGTTGCGCGAGGCGTCGTTCTTCGTCGAGCGGCTTTCCTCGGAGTCGATGCCGCTGACCGGGCTGGTGGCCAACCGCACCCACCCGGTGCTCGCCGACCTGCCCGCGCCGCGCGCGCTGGCCGCGGCCGAGGCACTGGAAGCCAAGAAGTCCGCGCCCCTGGCCGCGGCCGTGTTACGGCTGCACGCCGACCGGGTCGCGCTGGACAAACGCGAACGCCGGCTGCTGCAGCGCTTCACCCGAGCTCATCCGGACGTTCCCATGGTCGGCGTGCCCGCGCTCCCCCGCGACGTGCACGACATCGCCGGCTTGCGCATCATCGGCGAGCGCCTGGCCGGCAACGGAAACGCCTGAGAAACAGCGAGGGCCTCAGCCCGCCCTGGCGGGCAGCTCCTCGTGGTGTTCCCGCCGGGCGGCGTCCAACAGGTCCGCCCAGGATTCCACCTCGGGACGGCGACGCAGCAGCGCCCGCCGCTCCCGTTCGGTCATTCCTCCCCACACGCCGAAGCTGATCCGGTTGTCCAGCGCTTCGGCAAGACATTCGGTACGCACCGGACACCCCATGCAGATCAGCTTGGCCCGGTTCTGCTCCGCCCCTCGAACGAACAAGCCATCCGGATCGGTGTCACGGCACGCGGCGTGCACGCGCCAATCCGGTTGCGTGTTACTCATAAACCCCCAGCTCCCTCACTGGTCACGGTTCTCACACTCCACCCAAGGCACTCCCCAGTGCCAACGTGAGACGTTGACGGACTGTAGAGGTTTCTGGTTCCCCTTGGCGAGTCGGGTCCGGTCAAATCGTGACCAACAGGGGTGACTCCAGCGTGTGACGCCGACCTTACGGGGGTAGCACGTAGCATCGAAACGTGCGTAGGACGGACGGAATCCTCAAGCTCCTCGGGCTGTGTCTGTTGGCCGGTGTGCTGGTGGCCGGCCTGTTGTTCCCGATCGTGGGCGGGGCAGGTGTGCTGTCCAACCAGGCCAGCGCCACGGTGGAGAACACCTCGACCGAGCTGGCCAACGAGGCTCCGCCGCTGGTCACCACGGTGACCGACCGGCACGGCAAGCCGATCGCCACGTGGTATCAGCAGTACCGCATCCCCACCGCCCCGGACGAGATCTCCGACGCCATGAAGTGGGCGTTGATCTCGATCGAGGACCGTCGCTTCTACGAGCACAAGGGTGTCGACTGGAAGGGCACCGTCCGCGCGGCCATCTCCAATACGTCGGGCGGCCAGACGCAGGGTGCGTCCACGCTGACGCAGCAGTACGTCAAGAACTACCTGATCAACGTCGTCTACTGGAACGACAACGACCCCAAGCACCGGATCGGCAGGCAGAAGGCGCAGGAGCAGTCGATCGCGCGCAAGCTCAAGGAAGCCCGCATCGCGATCAACCTCGAGTCGAAGATGACCAAGGAGGAGATCCTCACCGGGTATCTGAACGTGGTGGAGTTCTCCCGGCGGATCTTCGGCGTCGGCGCGGCGGCGAAGGCGTACTTCAACACCACCGCCAAGGAGCTGGATCCGGCGCAGGCCGCGCTGCTGGCAGGCATGGTGAACAACCCGGCGGCGCTGGACCCGTGGACCCACCCGGAGGCGGCCAAGAAGCGCCGCAACCTGGTGCTCGACCAGATGGTGCTGAACCGCAAGCTCGCCAAGGAGGATGCGGAGCGCTACAAGAAGCAGCCGCTCGGGGTGGTGCCGGGCGGGCCGAAGAAGCCGCCCGCCAACTGCGTGGGTGCCGGTGCCACCGACGGCTTCTTCTGCCAGTACGTCGAGGACTACCTGGTCAACGAGGTCGGATTGAGCCGCGACCAGCTTTACACCGGTGGCTACACGATCCGCACCACGTTGGACCGCAAGGCGAACCGGGCGGCGGCGAAGGCCACCGAGGAGCAGGTGCCGAAGGAGAACGACGACGTCGCGCTCACCCTGTCGCTGGTCAAGCCGGGCAAGAAGCGGCACGAGGTGGTGGCGCTGGCCGCGAACCGGGACTACGGCGGTGACAAGGAGAAGAACGAGACGTTCCTCGCCTTGCCCGCGGGCGTCTACAACACGCAGGGCGCGGGCTCGTCGTACAAGATCTTCACCGCGGCCGCGGCGATGCAGAAGGGTGTCGTCGGCATCCAGGACCGGATCCCGGCCCCTGGCCGCTACACGTCGAAGGTGTTCGGCGGCGGTAACCCGCGGTGTGGTCAGCGGCCGGACGGCGTGGTGCCGTACTGCGTGCAGAACTACGCAGGCACACCGGGCGGCAACCCGACGCTGCAGCAGGCGCTGGCGAACTCGCCGAACACCGCGTTCGTCATCCTGGAAGAGCGCACCGGCATGAAGCCGATCGTCGACATGGCCTACAAGCTGGGCATGCGTAAGACGATGAGCAGCAACATGCAGGGCAAGAAGCCCGACCCGTCGTCGGACGACCCACTGGTGGCCGAGGATCTGCGGCAGCACTTCGGACCGTCCAAGACCTCCCCGGGCAAGGGCTCGTTCACGCTGGGCCCGGCGCCGCTGAGCGGCCTCGAGTTGGCCAATGTCGGCGCGACCATCATGAGCGACGGCCGCTGGTGCCCGCCGACGCCGATCATGGAGATCCGGGACCGCAACGGCAAAAAGGTCCCGATCAAGGAGGCCAAGTGCGAACAGGTCATCTCCAAGGGCCTGGCGAACGCACTGGCGGAGGGGCTGAGCAAGGACCACGTCTCGGGCACCGCGGCGGGCGCGGCCAGGCAGGCGGGCTGGAACCGTCCGATGATCGGCAAGACCGGCACGGCGCAGGACCACAAGGCGTCGACGTTCGTGGGCGCCACGCCGTTCATGTCCGGCGCGGCGATGATCTTCCAACCGGACGGCAATGCGCAGCCGCTGTGCGTCGGCGGTCCGATGGGCGCGCACACGTGCAGCGAAGGCAACATGTTCGGTGGTGTGATCCCGGCCAGGACGTGGTTCAACGCGATGAAGCCGATCCACGAGGGACTGCCGAAGAAGGGCATCCCGAAGGCCCCCAAGAAGTACCTGCACGGCAACGGCTGACCGGCTCGGGACGTGATGCGGCGAACTAACGGCCCACGTCGCTGCCTGCGCCGACGTATCCTCGGTGCGTGGTGAACAGCAGGCTGCGAGCAGCAGTGGGAACCCTCGCCGCGGCAGGCGTCGCGGGCGTGACCTACGCATCCGCGATCGAGCGTCGGCTCTGGACGTTGCGTACCGCACAGCTGCCGGTGTTGCAGCCGGGATCTCGCCCGCTGCGCGTGCTGCACATCTCCGATCTGCACATGCTGCCCGGGCAGACGTCGAAGCAGCGCTGGGTGGCCTCGCTGGCTGCATTGGCTCCCGACTTGGTCGTCAACACCGGGGACAACCTCGCGCATCCCGCCGCCGTCCCCGCGGTCCTGCGCGCGTTCGGGCCGCTGTTGAACGTGCCGGGTGTTTTCGTCTTCGGCAGCAACGACTATTTCGCGCCGAAACCGAAGAACCCGGCCCGTTATCTGATGCCGCGCGGGCGCAAGAAGCTGATCCACGGTCCCGAGCTGCCGTGGCAGGACCTGCGCGCGGCGTTCATCGAGCACGGCTGGCACGACCTGACCCATCAGCGGGTGCCGCTGCAGGTGGCCGGCCAGTCGCTGTTCGCCGCGGGCGTGGACGACCCGCACCTGCAGTTCGACCGGTACAACGAGATCGCCGGGCGGGCGGACGCTTCGGCGGCCGTCCGGATCGGGCTGACGCACTCGCCGGAGCCCCGGATTCTGGACGCCTTCGCCTCGGACGGCTACGACTTGGTGCTGGCCGGCCACACGCACGGCGGGCAGTTGCGGGTGCCGGGCATCGGCGCGCTGGTCACCAATTGCGATCTCGACCGCTCCCGAGCCCGGGGCGCCAGCCGCTGGGGTGCGGACATGTGGTTGCACGTTTCCGCTGGTCTCGGCACTTCTCCGTATGCGCCGGTGCGGTTTGCCTGCCCGCCGGAGGCCAGCCTTTTGACGCTGGTTCCGCGGGACTGGAAGCACGATCGCACGCAGCGAGACTCCCGGTTGAAAGCGTGGCGAAGGGGTCAGCTAAACTCTGTCTCGGCCCGTTAGCCATCGGGGTGTGGCGCAGCTTGGTAGCGTGCCTCGTTCGGGTCGAGGAGGTCGTGGGTTCAAATCCCGCCACCCCGACGGTGCCTGATGAAGCGGCCTGCGAGTTCTCTCGCAGGCCGCTTCGTCGTTTCCGGCCCGCCCGTGCAACGATCTTCCCGTGCAGTATCCAACGCCTGAGGTCCCCGATCGGCTGTTCGACGACGACGCTGCGGAATCTCGCTGGCGTGCGCGGTTCACCGCGCCGCGGATGTCCGCCCCGGACTGGGCTCAGGACGCTCCGTCGGCCAACCTGTACGTCTCCAACGCCAGCGGCGTGTGGGAGGTGTACGCGTGGGACCGCGACCGCGACGAGCACCGCAAGGTGACCGACCGGCCGAACGGCACCATGCACGCCGACATCGCGCCGGACGGCTCGGCGATCTGGTGGTTCGACGACACCGACGGCGACGAGTTCGGCCGTTGGATGCGCCAGCCGTTCACCTCGGGACCTGGCGCGGCCGAGGTGGCAGTCGAGGACGTGCACGCGGGATATCCGGCGGGGCTGGTCATCGGACACCGGCTCGTGGGTGTCGGCGTCTCCACCGACGACGGCTCGAAGCTGTTCGTGCACGCGGACGGCCACACGCGCGCGGTGTACGAAAGCGAGCACGACGCCGGCATTTCGGCCCTTTCCCGGGACGAGAAGCTGCTGGCGATCTCGCATTCCGAGCACGGCGACTCGCGCCATCCCGCGTTGCGGGTGCTGGCGCTGGCGGACGACAGCACCGTCGGCGAGCTGTGGGACGGTCCGGGCCGTGGTCTGGAGGCGTTGGAGTTCTCACCGGTCGCGGGTGATCAGCGCCTGCTGGTGCAGCACGAACGCCGCGGACACGAAGAACTGCTGGTGTGGGACGTCCGCACCGACGAGCAGACCGAGCTGCGCATCGACCTGCCCGGCGAGATCACCGGGACCTGGTACCCGGACGGCCAGGCGCTGCTGATCCTGCAGCACCACCAGGCACGAAGCACCCTGCACACCTACCGACTCGACACCCTGCACACCTACCGACTCGACACCGGCGAGCTCACCCCGCTGCCGACCCCAGCAGGCGTCATCGGCAGCGCCGGCGTGCGGCCCGACGGCAGCATCGAGTACTCGTGGTCGTCGGCCGCCCATCCGTCGGTCGTCCGGCGCAGGCTGCCCGATGGCACCGACGACGTCCTGCTCGCCCCGCCGGGTCCGCGAGCGCCCGGATCGGTGCCCGTGGTCGATGCGTTTGTCGAGGGCCCCGCTGGAACCATCCACGCCCTCGTCGCGCGACCCGAGGGCGCCACGGGGCCGCTGCCGACCGTCTTCGCCATTCACGGCGGGCCGCACGCCGCGGACACCGACCGGTTCTCGGCCTATCGCGCGGTGTGGGTCGACGCCGGGTTCGCCGTCGTCGAGGTCAACTACCGCGGCTCGGACGGCTACGGGTCGCAATGGCGGGACGCGATCGAGGGCCGCCCCGGGTTGACCGAGCTGGAGGACATCGCCGCGGTGCACGACTGGGCGGTGGCGAGCGGGCTGGCTGATCCGCAGCGTTGTGTCGTCAACGGCGCCTCCTGGGGCGGCTACCTGACGCTGCTGGCGCTCGGCGTGCAGCCGGAACGCTGGGCTGTCGGCATCGCGGGTGTTCCCGTCGCCGACTACGTGACGGCCTACGCCGACGAGATGGAGCCGCTGCGGGCCTTCGACCGGTCGTTGTTCGGCGGTTCCCCGGACGAGCTGCCCGAGCTGTACCGGGAGTGCTCGCCGATCACCTACGTCGACGCGGTCCGGGCGCCGGTGCTGGTGCTCGCCGGGGACAACGACCCGCGCTGCCCCATCCGGCAGATCGAGAACTACCTGGACAGACTGGCCGAGCGGAACGCGGACTTCGCCTTCTACCGCTACGACGCCGGGCACGGTTCGCTGGTGGTCGCCGAGGTGATCCGGCAGACGGCCATCGAGGTGTTCTTCGCGCTGCGCAAGCTCAATCTGCGTTGAACGTGGCGACCTGGCGCCCGATGAGCCGCAGCTTGTCGTAGACCCCGGTGTCGTTGCAGCCGCCGGTGTCGTCGAACTTCGTCTCGCGGGAATTGATCGCCAACCCGAGCGGGGTCGGCCAGCCGCGCAGCGCGTGCGTCGTCGTGCGCAGCTGGTTCAGCGTGCCGACCGCGGCTTGCCAGCCGGCCGCCACCGCGACCAGCCCGACGGCCCGCCCGGTGAGATACGGCCGTTCGTCGTCCCGCAGGTCTTCCAGGTAGTCGAGGGCGTTCTTGATCAGCCCGGACGGCCCGCCGTGGTACCCGGGCGAGCCCACGATCAGCCCGTCCGCCTGCCGGATCTCCTCGACCAGCCTGCGCGCGGCCTCGGCGCGATCGGCAATCGCCACGTCGTAGAAGGGCAACTGCAACTGCTCGCCCGCAATCAAGGTGGTGCTCGCTCCGGCTTCCTCGGCGCCGAGCAGGGCGACGCGCACCGCGTACTCGCTCTGCGACCCCGACCGCAGCGATCCGCCGATCCCGATCACCTTCATATCCGCACCCTACGACCTCCAGCGCACTCGAGGTCCAGTCGACGTGTCGTGGATTGCACCCAACACTGTTGCGACTCCTCTCGTGGCAAACTCCCGTCATCCGTCGTCTCCCGACAAGGAGGTCGCCCATGACGAGACTGGCCGCCCGGCTGCCGTTCGGCGTGCAGGCCGCAACCATGCGTGCAGTGTTCCGCCTCCCGCAGGCTTTCAAACGCCTCCTGGCGGGCAAGCCGATCACCCTCGACGGCCAGACTCTCGCCCTCGACGCGCAGCTTCTGCTGCGCATGGGTGAGCTCAACGGCGTGAGCCTCAGCGCGCCGTCGGTGGAGCAGGCGCGCGCCGGAATGGAGATGAACATGCGGCTCATGCCGGGCCCCTCGCCGGATGTGCCGACCCGTGACCTGCAGATTCCCAGCTCGAACGGCCCGATTCCCGCGCGCCTGTACAGTCCGCGCGACGTGCCGGAACCGGCCCCGCTGCTGGTGTTCTTCCACGGCGGCGGGTGGGTGATCGGCAGCGTGGAGTCACACGACCACGCCGCACGCTTCCTGGCCGAACAGGCCGGGGTCCGGGTGCTGTCGGTGGAGTACCGGCTGGCCCCGGAGCACCGCTTCCCAGCGGCGGTCGACGACGCGCTGGCGGCGTTCGACTACGCGCACAAGCACGCCGACGAGCTGGGTGTCGATCAGGCGCGGATCGCGGTAGGCGGGGACAGCGCAGGCGGCAACCTGGCCGCGGTCACGGCATTGGAGAGCACGCGGCGGGGTGGGCCTGCGCCGGTGTTCCAGCTGCTCGTCTACCCGGAGGTCGACTTCGTCAACCGGCGGCGGTCCCGGCGGCTGTTCGCCACCAAGTTCCTGCTGACCGATGCGGACATGAGGTGGTTCGAGGGGCACTATCTGGCTCCGAGCGACGACCGCAGCGATCCCCGGCTCTCGCCGCTGCTGGCGCCCGACCTGTCCGGGCTGCCGCCTGCCTACCTGGTCACCGCCGGCTTCGACCCGCTGCGGGACAACGGCGAGGCGTACGCGAAGGCGCTGCAGGAGGCAGGTGTGCCGGTGTCGTACCGCTGCCACCGGGACCTGATTCACGGGTTCATCAACTTCGTGCCGCTCGGCGGACGGTTCCGGGAAGCCACCTTGGAGATCGCTGCGGCGTTGCGTACCGGGCTCGCCTACGCGCGCTGAGGGGTTCGGGCCGCCCGGCGTGCCGGGCCAGTCACGGCACGCCGGCCCACCGCCGGTCCCGACTTACCGGCCCCAGCCACGGCGCCCCGGTCCACTGCTTCCGCCCCAGCCTCGGCCCGCGGGCCCACCGCGTCCGCATCACCGGGGTCGGCCACGCCGCTGCGGCTCACCGGCCCCGGACACGACAGAACCCGGCGCCGGGGGCACCAGCGCCGGGTTCCTCCCCCATGGATGAGCTCGCCTCCCTGGCGACGCTGCCCCTGGGCTAGGGCAGCGGAGCAGGCGGGAGCTCCGGGACGTCCGGTGTCCCAGGCACTTCCGGCACCTCGGGAACATCCGGCACGCCCGGCACATCGGGCACGCCGGGCACCTCAGGCACCTCCGGGACCGGCACACCCCCGCCGAGCAGGCTGTCGATCAACCCGGACAGCGTGGCCAGCAGCGATTGCAGCAGGCCGTTCAACGTCGCCAGCGGGTTGTCGACGCGTGCCGTGGTCAGCTTCGTCTGCAGTTCCCGGCTCAGATCGCGGGCCTTGCCGGCATCCGCGCGGACTTCGGCGGCTCGGTCGAACTGCTTGGCGGTGAGAATGGCTCCCATCGTCTTGTCGACCTTGCCGAGGACGCCTTCGACAGCCTCGACATCCTCGTTCTCCACCGCCTGCGCCAGGTCGTCATGCAGCTTCTGCACTTCCGCGGCGGTGGACGTGGTGCTGCTGATTCCCTTGCCCCGGTCGTCGGGTGCTGCGGTGGCCATCCCGATGCCTCCGGCGGCCAGGGCCGCACAGGTGACGAGGACGGTGACCGCTCGGGTCACGGTGTGTTTCATGGTGCACTCCCTTGTCAGCCCCTCGGCGTCTTCGCGTCTCCATCCGTACTCCGTGACCGCGCCCCCCACTACCGAGGTCATCCCACCGGCTGACGCATGACCTGATCCGGTGCCTGCGTAGCGACACGCCAAGATCACCGCATCTTGTGAGCAACTCCGCCATCGGGATGGCCGGATTCGCAACTCTGCGCAGTTTTCCCGCGTCCGGCCACTCCCTGGAACACCTGACGTCACTCGGATTGGGTCAGTTGATCAGTCCCGGCCGATCGTGATCACCCAGCCGGGTTAGCGGCTCGCGCGGCACGGACGATGATCGTCTTCGGGGCGGCTTGAAGATCGTCTCGTTCCACCGGCCGGGCCGATGCTGCACGCAACCGACCGGCCGAGGATCGCGCAAGGGGCTCGCCAGGCGCCGACCCGAAGATCGTCCGGCGGGGGGCCGCTCATTGGCGGAGCCGCCCCTGCCCATCGGCGTGCAGCGCCTGGTGCCGTCCGCTCGTTCCGCCGCCAGCAGAGCGCCTGACTCGCGCACGCGACCTTCGGCAGACTGGAGCTTGTGACTTCAACCCCCACGATTGCAGACGTCGCCGCCGCGGCCGACCGCATCCGGCCCTACGTTCGCCGCACGCCGATCCTGTCGACGGAGGTGGACGGCAGGCCGGTGGTGTTCAAGCTCGAGCACTTGCAGCGGACCGGGTCGTTCAAACTGCGCGGCGCCACCAATGCCTTGCTCAGCCACCCGTTGCCGGAGCGCGTCGTCACGGCGTCCGGCGGCAATCACGGGCTCGCCGTCGCCACGGCGGCCGCCTCGGTGGGTGTGCCGGTCACGGTGCACACGCCGGACTTCGTCCCCGCGCAGAAGGCCGAGCGGATGGCCGCGGCAGGGGCCAAGCTGGTGCGGCACCCGGAGATGGCCGAGGTCTTCGCGGCCGCGCTCGAGGAAGGCAAAGAGCCGGGCGTCCGCTACGTGCATCCGTACGACGACCCGGACGTCGTCGCCGGTCAGGGCACCGTCACGGCGGAGATCGTCGCGGACGCGCCCGAGGTCGACTCGATCATCGTCGCGGTCGGCGGTGGCGGGCTCGCCTCCGGTGTGGCGCTGGCCGCGGACGGCAGGCACGTGGTGGCCGCCGAGCCGGAAGGCTGCTGTTGCTTCAACGCCGCGGTGCGGGCGGGCGAACCGGTCGACGCCCCGGTCGACTCGATCGCCGCGTCCGGGCTGGGCGCCAATCGCATCGGCACGATCGCGTTCGGGCTGCTGACCGAGGCCAAGGCGCAATCCGTTCTGGTGTCCGAGGAGCAGATCGTGGCCGCCCGTGACCGGCTCTGGGAGGAGTTCCGACTCGCGGTCGAACCCGCCGCCGCTGTCGCGTTCGCCGCGCTGCTGAGCGGCGAGGTGCCTGGCGAGCGCCCGTGCGTGATCCTTTGCGGGGCGAACACCGAGTGGTCCCCCAGCTGACGAGACAAGGCGGCCGCCGTCTCCCGGCGGCCGCCTTGTCTCGTCACGGCTTGCGGAGCACGCCGCCGTACTCGAAGAGCTCCTTGTTCTTCTCGCTGGCACCGACGAACGGATGCAACTCCGGTGGAACCGGGTTCAGATCCGGCTGAGCCGGGTCAGGGCGCCAGTCGTTGATGTTCACCAAACCCGGCTCGACCGGCTCGAGGCCCGCCATCAACGCGTCGACCTCGTCCGTCGTGCGGATCTGCACCGGCATGCCTGCCTTGGCGGCGAACTGCTTGATCCACTCCTTCTTCTCCGGGTCGGCCACCACCATGTGCGACAGCACGAAGTAGCTGCCGGACGGAGCGGCCTCGTCGACGATGTGGCGCAGCGCGTGCTTGGCGCCCTTGCCGACCTCGTCCTGATCCCGCAGGAAGTGCGCGACGGAGAGGAACAGCGTCGCCACCGGCTTGGAGAAGTCGATCAAACGCTTGGTGTCCGGATGCTCCAACACGGCATTCGGGTCGCGGAAGTCCGCGGTGATCACCGTGGTGCTCTCGTTCTCGGCCAGCAGGGCCTGGCCGTGCGCGAGCACGATCGGATCGATGTCGACGTAGACGACCCGCGCGTTCGGGTTGAACCGCTGCGCGACCTGGTGCACGTTGCTGTTGGTCGGCAGCCCGCAACCCATGTCGATGAACTGCTCGATGCCCGCCTCTTCCACCAGGTAGCGCACGGCCCGGTAGAGGAACTGACGGTTCTGGCGCGCGCTGTCCAGGACCTGCGGGAATTTCTTCAGCCCTTCGAGGATGAACTGGCGATCGACTTCGTAGTTCTGCTTGCCACCCAGCAACCAGTCGTACGCTCGGGCGGCCGTCGGCCTGTCGAGAGGGATCGATACGTCGACCTGCTCGTCCGTTGTCATTGCGCTGTCGTCCACCTTTCCCCGGTCAATACCGAGAAAAACATTAGCGCACCCCACCGGGGCCGGATCCAGAGCGATTCGCCGCCCATCGACCGAACGAGAAATCGAGGAAACGAATCCGGCTACAACTCGGTGAACGGCGCCGCGTAGGCGAATTCGCCCTGCACGTCGTCGGTGTAGGCGGCCAGCGGCCGGGCTTGGAACGCCTCCCGCCACGAAGGATCCGGTGGCACGATGCCGAGCTCGGCGGCGGGGCGGAATCCGAATCGTGGGTAATAGCCGGGATGCCCGAGCAAGACCACCACCGGAAAGTCCAGCGCATCGGCGGCGGCCAGCACCGCGTGCATCAGCGCGCTGCCCACGCCCTGCCGCTGCCTGCCGGGCAGCACCCCGAGCGGCCCGAGCCCCAGCGCGGGCCGTCCTGCCACCGACGCACGCGTGCACACGACATGCCCGATCAGCTGGTCGTTCCCGGGCTCGCAGGCGACGAGCGACAAGGCAGGTACCCAGGCATCACTGGCACGCAATGCGTCGACCAAGCCGACCTCGACGGGCACCTGCCCTTCGTCCGGAGCGGGGAAGGCGGCCGTGTGCACGGCTCGAATGCCTTCGATGTCGGCGGGCTCTTCGCGACGAACGATCACCGCGCCACTCTCGCCCCGACCGAACGGCCCGGGCAACCGAATATCCGCACACGACAAAGGCGGTGAGCGATCCGCTCACCGCCTTTCGCCGTCGTCAGGGCTTACGCAGAACCCCGCCGTACTCGTACAGGACGTTGTTCATCCGCGCCACGCCCTCGAACGGCCGCAGCTCCTCGGGAACCGGGTCCAGCGGCGGCTGGTTCGGGTCCGGCCGCCACTCCTCGATGTCCACCAGACCGGGATCGACCGGCTCCAGCCCCTCGAGCAGTTCGTGGACCTCTTCGCGCGAGCGCAGCTGCAGCGGGATGCCGTCGTCGTTGACCTTCTTGGTCAGTTTCGCGTTCTTCTCCGGGTCGTCGAGGACGACGTGCGAGAACGCCAGGTAGCTGCCGGACACCGCCTTCTCGTCGATGATGTGCCGGATGGCGTACCGGACGCTGCCGCCCGATTGGTCGTCCCGGAGGAACTGGGCGACGGACAGGTACAACACCGCGACCGGCTTGGAGAAGTCGATCAGGCGTTTGGTGTCCGGGTGATCGAGCACCGCCTGCTGGTCGCGGAAGTCCGCGGTGATCACCGTGGTGTTGTCGTTGTCGGCGAGCAGGGCCCTGCCGTGGGCGAGCACGATCGGGTCGATGTCGACGTAGACGACCCGCGCGTTCGGATTGAACCGCTGCGCGACCTGGTGCACGTTGTTGTTGGTCGGCAGCCCGCAGCCCATGTCGATGAACTGCTCGATGCCCGCCTCTTCCACCAGGTAGCGCACGGCGCGGTAGAGGAACAGCCGGTTCCCCCTGGCGATGTCCATGATCTCCGGCAGGATCTGCAGCGTCCCCAACGCCAGCTCACGGTCGACGGCGAAGTTGTCCTTGCCGCCGAGCAGCCAGCCGTAGGCACGGGCCGACGTCGGTTTGTCCAGGGGAATCTCTACGTTGACCTGCTCGTCCGCTGCCACGGGGCTTCTCGTCCACCTTTCGCCCGACTGCTACCGAGAGTCGACTTTAGCGCATGGAAAACAACTCGAGTTCCGGCGGAGGGAATCGGCCGCCGCCATTCTTGATGCAATTACATCTGCACGTGCATTTTCTTGCGGAGGTGGCGAAAACCCGACTGCCGTGACAAAACACCCGGGGTCGCGGAAACAGGCGCAATCACCGCGAAAGGCATCTGCGCGGAAATGGCGCCCGGGAAAATTCCGTCGATCGGCCGCGCGCGGACACATTCCGTGCCCAAGACCGGGCAAAGGCTCATCCCATCGGGCGAGCAGTCCTCCCGCGCCCGGACGCGCTCCGGGTACGGACGGGATCGAGCTCAGCCGACCAGCAGCTCCGCGATCTGCACGGCGTTCAGCGCGGCGCCCTTGCGCAGGTTGTCGGCCGCGACGAACAGCGCGAGCCCCCGGCCGCCTTCGACACCGGCGTCCGACCTGATCCGGCCGACGTAGCTGGGGTCCTGCCCGGCGGCTTCCAACGGCGTGGGAATGTCGCTCAGCTGCACACCGGGCGCATCGGCCAGCAACTCCGTGGCCCGCTCGGGCGACAACGGCCGCTCGAACTCGGCGTTGATCGACAGCGCGTGGCCGGTGAATACCGGAACCCGCACGCACGTGCCGGACACCCGCAGCTCGGGGATGCCGAGAATCTTGCGGCTCTCGTTCCGGAGCTTCTGCTCCTCGTCGGTCTCGCCCGACCCGTCGTCGACGAGCGACCCGGCCATCGGCAACGCGTTGAACGCGATGGTTCGCGCGTACTTCTTCGGCTCGGGCAGCTGCAGCGACGAACCGTCGTGCGTCAGCTCGGAGGCGCGCGACCCAGCGGCGGCGAGCTGAGTGGCCAGCTCCTCGACGCCGGCCAGCCCGCTACCGGAAACCGCCTGGTAGGTCGAGGCCACCATGCGCACCAGCGAAGCCTCGTCGTGCAGCGGCTTGAGCACCGGCATCGCGGCCATCGTGGTGCAGTTCGGGTTGGCGATGATGCCCTTGCGGGCGTCCCGCACGGCTTCCGGGTTCACCTCGCTGACGACCAGCGGGACCTCCGGGTCCAACCGCCACGCCGACGAGTTGTCGATCACCGTGGCGCCCGCCTCGGCGAACTTCGGCGCGTACGCCTTCGACGTCGATCCGCCCGCGGAGAACAGCACCACGTCCAGACCCGTCGGATCCGCGGTCGCGGTGTCCTCGACGACGATCTCGGCGCCCTTCCACGGCAGCTTCGAGCCCGCCGACCGGGACGAGGCGAAGAAGCGGATCTCGTCGACCGGGAAATTCCGCTCGTCCAGCAGTTTGCGCATGACGCCGCCGACCTGGCCGGTGGCACCCACGATTCCGACGCGCATCAGCGACCACTCCCCGCGTACACGATGGCCGGCTCGTCGCCACCGAGGTCGAACGCCTCGTGCACGGCGAGCACGGCTGCCTCGACATCGGTGTCCCTGATCAGCACCGAGATCCGGATCTCCGAGGTGTTGATCATCTCGATGTTGATACCCGCGTTGGCGATCGCCTCGCAGAACGTCGCGGTGACGCCCGGGTGCGAGCGCATGCCGGCGCCGACCAGCGACACCTTGCCGACATGGTCGTCGTACAGCACGGCGTCGAAGCCGACGTCGTCCTTGATGCGCTCCAGCGCGGCGACCGCGGACGGCCCGTTGTCCTTGGACAAGGTGAAGGTGATGTCGGTGACGCCGGAGGAGGTCCGCGAGACGTTCTGCAGCACCATGTCGATGTCGATGTTGGCGTCGGCGACCGCGCGGAAGATGCGGGCGGCCGCGCCCTTGTAGTCCGGCACGTCCGTGACGGTGATCTTGGCTTCGGACGTGTCGTGCGAAACGCCGGTGATCAGCGCCTGTTCCACGGGAATCTCCTCGATCGAGCCGACCACCAACGTGCCCGGCTTGGTGCTGTAGGACGAGCGGACGCGCAGCGGCACGCCGTAGCGGCGGGCGTACTCCACCGAGCGCAGATGCAGGATCTTCGACCCGGTGGCCGCCAGCTCCAGCATCTCCTCGTAGGGGACGGTGTCCAGCTTGCGCGCGTTCGGCACGATCCGCGGGTCGGCGGTGTAGACGCCGTCCACGTCGGAGTAGATCTCGCACTCGTCGGCGTCCAGCGCGGCGGCCAGCGCCACGGCCGTCATGTCCGAACCACCACGGCCGAGCGTGGTGACGTCCTTGGTGTCCTTGGAAACGCCCTGGAAGCCCGCGACGAGTGCGATGTAGCCCTGCTCGAGCGCCTCGGTGACCCGCTTCGGCGAGACCTCCAGGATGCGCGCGTTGCCGTGCGCGGCGGTGGTGGCGATCCCGGCCTGGGAGCCGGTGAACGACCACGCTTCCGCGCCGAGCCTGCTGATCGCCATCGCGACCAGCGCGTTCGAGATGCGCTCACCCGCGGTGAGCAGCATGTCCATCTCCCGGTCCGGCGGATCCGGGTTGATCTGCGCCGCCAGGTCGAGCAGCTCGTCGGTGGTGTCACCCATCGCGGAGCAGACCACCACGACGGAATTCCCCGCCTGCTTGGTCTCGACGATCCGCTCGGCGACCTTGGTGATGCGTTCAGCGCTTTCCAGCGACGATCCGCCGTACTTCTGGACCACCAGCGCCACGCGCCTGAACCTCCTCGCGGTAGCGCTCGTCCCACTTGCCGGGCGAACGCCGCCGTCTGTGTTTGCGCTCAGCCTACCGGGCGGAAGGGCGCTGACAACGCCTGCTTGTGGCACTAACCACTACTCTCGGACACGACACGAGCGGGAGGGCAGGCGAGCGTGACCGATGTGGCGACGCGCGCAGCCGGACCGGCCGACGCGCCGCGGCTGAGCCACCGGCAGACGCCTCGCACCCTGCTGCTCTGGGCCGCTCCGGCGCTGGTCTACCTCGGCGTTCGGCAACTCGGCGTGCTGGTGCTGATGATGATGGCCGACCGGCACGGCACCACGGCGGCGCGCGAGCTCACCGCATGGGACGGGCAGTGGTTTCTCGGCATCGCCGCGGGCGGATACCGAAACGCGCCGGCCGAGCTGGTTGACGCGCATGGCCGACGGACCGACGAGACCCCGCTCGCCTTCTTCCCCGGCTATCCCAAGGTCGTCGGCGCCCTCGCGGACCTGCTCGGCCTGCCCTACCACGTCGCCGCGTTCACCGTCACGCTGCTCTGCGGCGTCATCTGCTCCTACGGCATCTACCGCATCGGCGTGCTGGTCAAGGGCGGCTCCCGTCGCGTCGGGCTGATCCTGGTCGCGCTGTTCGCCGCCTCGCCGATGGGCGTGGTGCTGTCCATGACCTATTCCGAGGCGATGTTCTGCGCCTGCGCGAGCTGGGTCCTGGTTTTCCTCATGCGCAGGCAGTGGCTGGCCGCGGGCTTCCTCTGCGCCATTGCCGGATTGGTGCGCATCACCGCCGTCGCGTTGGTGCTGGCCGTCGCGGTCACGGCCGTCGTCTTCCTGCTGCGCGACCGCGCCGCCCGCAACACCGAACGCCTGGCGGCGACCGCGTCCGTGCTGCTCGCACCACTCGGGCTGTTCGGCTTTCTGTGGTGGGCGGGCGCCCGCATCAGCCCTGGCCAGGACGTCGTCAGGCAAATCCTTTCGTGGAACGAACTTCAGGCCGACGGCTGGGGCTCGTCGTTCGACGGCGGCGTGTCCACCGCGCAGTACACCGTGCATGCGCTGGCCACGGCACAGTCGGCTTACGACATCGGCACGGTTCTCGTATTGCTGGCCGCACTGGTGCTCGCCGTGGTGTGCTGTACCCAACACCGGTTGTCGTTGCCCTTGTTGATCTACGGTCTGGCCGTGGTCGGTATGGTCGTCGGGTCCGCAGGCTTGATGAATTCCAAAGCGCGGTTGCTGATCCCGGCGTTCACGCTGCTGATCCCGGTCGCGGTGGGACTTGCCCGCCGACGTCCGTCGACCGCACTGCTCGTGCTCGCCGCGGCCGCGCTGGCCAGTGGATGGTTCGGAGCACACGCACTGTTGGTGTGGGAGTACGCGATATGACCGAGAAGGTTGCCGAGAGCAGTGTCGAGTTGCACGAGCTGATCGCCCGCCGGTGGAGTCCGCGGGCCTTCGACCCGGACGAGAAGATCAGCGACAAGCAGCTGCGCGCGTTGCTGGAGGCCGCTCGCTGGGCGCCGTCGTACGGCAACACGCAGCCCGCACGCTTCTTGGTCGGTCCCCGCGGCTCGCAGACGTTCGACCGCATTCTCGGGGTGCTGACCGAAGCCAATCAGGCGTGGGCCCACCGGGTCAGCGTCCTTTTCCTCGGCCTGGCCGTCACACGCAACGAGAAGGGCGAGCTGCCGTACGCGACCTACGGCGTGGCGCTGGCCGCGCAGAATCTGGTGCTGCAGGCCGTCGCGGAAGGGCTGGCCGGCCACCAGATGGCCGGCTTCGACCCGCAGGCCGCTCGCCGTGAGTTCTCCCTGCCGGACGACGTCGAGCCCGTGGTCGCGATCGCCGTCGGCAAGCCGGTGGACGCGGACATCCTCGGCCACGAGGCGCTCATCGATCGTGAACGGGCACCACGCAGGCGACTGCCGCTGAGCGAGATCGCGCTGAGCGACTGGAACGTGCCCGCGTTCTAGTCGCGGACCGCGCCGACCCGGCGGATGATCTTGGACCCGACGCTGGAGATGATCAGCCACAAGATGGCGGCGATGCCGTAGTTGATCAGCACCCGCAGTTTCGCGTCGTCCGGGGTGAACAGGTCACCGACCCCGAGCGTGAGCCGGTCGGCCCAGCCGTCGACGAACTGCACGATGCCGTTGGACGGGTTGGCCTCGGCCACCACGAACACCACGTGCAGCACCAGGATCAGCGCGAAGATCAGGCATACCCAGCGCACCACACCAGCGAGCAGGCCGATGAAGCGGTCCTTGATCTCGCCCCAGTCGACGTCGCGCTTAACGGCGGTCTTCTCCTCCGCCGCCTTGTCGGTGTGCTCGCTCATGGCCGGAAGTTTGACACGTTCGGCTGGTCTATGCCACGGGTCACGGCGTCGGTTTTACCACTTTGGACGATCGATTTCCGGTTTGACCGGCTCGCCTGGCCTACCGGACGGTAACGATGCGGGCACGGCCCACCGCCCGGGGTGGGTTTTTCACCGAACCGCGACGCGCGCTATGGTGGCTCTCGTGGCGCGTGCGCTCCTGCTTCGCTGCCGCGACGGGGCCTGATCCAGACCGGCTCCTCGTCGCGGAGTTTCGCCATGCCGCCGGTCGTCGGCCATCAAGCAGGAGATTCCCCATCATGAGCAGTTCTTCGCGTTCTGACGCGCACCCCACGATTCGCACCCCCGACCAACCGGTACCCGCCGACCAGCCGCACTGGAATCCGCAACGCGGCAGCTCGATGCCGTACCACCGCTACCGGCCGTGGTACCGGCTGGTGGAGGACATCCAGCTGCCCGACCGCACCTGGCCGGACAAGCGCATCACCCGCGCGCCGCTGTGGTGCGCGGTCGACCTGCGGGACGGCAACCAGGCGCTCATCGACCCGATGTCGCCCGCGCGCAAGCGGAAGTTCTTCGAGCTGCTGGTGCGCATGGGCTACAAGGAGATCGAGGTCGGGTTCCCGGCGGCCAGCCAGACCGACTTCGACTTCGTGCGGCAGATCATCGAGGAAGACCTGGCGCCGGACGACGTCCGCATCCAGGTGCTGACCCAATGTCGTCCCGAGCTGATCGATCGCACGTTCCAGGCGCTGGAGGGCGCCAAG
Organism: Thermocrispum municipale DSM 44069; assembly: GCF_000427825.1. Lineage (GTDB taxonomy): Bacteria > Actinomycetota > Actinomycetes > Mycobacteriales > Pseudonocardiaceae > Thermocrispum > Thermocrispum municipale. The sequence continues at coordinate 348,548 of NZ_ATYT01000004.1, forward strand.
AAGGCGATCGTGCACATCTACAACTCGACGTCGATCCTGCAGCGCCGGGTGGTGTTCCGGGAGGAGAAGACCGGCATCACCAAGATCGCCACGCAGGCGGCCGAGTACGTGCTGGAGCTGGCGGGCAAGTACCCGGACACCGACTGGCGCTTCCAGTACTCGCCGGAGTCCTACACCGGCACCGAGCTGTCGTACGCCGCCGAGATCTGCAACGCGGTGACCGAGATCTGGCAGCCGACGCCGGAGAACCCGGTGATCGTGAACCTGCCCGCGACGGTCGAGATGGCCACGCCCAACGTGTACGCCGACTCCATCGAGTGGATGAACCGCAACCTGGAGCGGCGCGACTCGATCATCCTGTCGCTGCACCCGCACAACGACCGCGGCACCGGCATCGCGGCGGCCGAGCTCGGCTACCAAGCGGGCGCGGACCGGATCGAGGGCTGTCTGTTCGGCAACGGTGAGCGCACCGGCAACGTCGACCTGGTCGCGCTGGGCATGAACCTGTTCTCGCAGGGCATCGACCCGCAGATCGACTTCTCCGACATCGACGCGATCAAGCGCACCGTCGAGTACTGCAACCAGCTGCCGGTGCACGAGCGCACCCCGTGGGGCGGGGACCTGGTGTTCACCGCGTTCAGCGGCTCGCACCAGGACGCGATCAACAAGGGCTTCGACGCGCTCAAGGACGCGGCGGACAAGGCCGGTGTCCCGGTCGACGAGCACCCGTGGGAGGTGCCGTACCTGCCGATCGACCCGAAGGACGTCGGCCGCACGTACGAGGCGGTCATCCGGGTCAACTCGCAGTCCGGCAAGGGCGGCGTCGCCTACATCATGAAGACCGAGCACCATCTCGACCTGCCGCGCCGCCTGCAGATCGAGTTCTCGCAGGTGATCCAGCAGCACACCGACAGCGAGGGCGGCGAGGTCGACCCGGACACCATGTGGTCGGTCTTCAGCGACGAGTACCTCACGTCCACCACGCCGCTGGAGCTGGTCACCTCGCACGTGACGGACAACGGCGGCGGCGAGTACTCGATCGAGGCGACCGTGCGGGTCGAGGGCGACGAGGAGCAGATCACCGGCACCGGCAACGGTCCGATCGCGGCGTTCTTCGACGCGCTGGCCACCATCGGGTTCGACGTGCGCCTTCTTGATTACTCCGAGCACGCCATGACGGCAGGCGACGACGCCCGCGCCGCCTGCTACATCGAGTGCGCGATCGAGGAAAAGATCTACTGGGGCGTGGGCATCGACCCGTCGATCGTCAACGCTTCGCTGCGTGCCGTGGTGTCGGCCATCAACCGCGCCAACCGCTGACGTCGGCGCTGGGCCCGCGGTGACCCCGCGTCCCGCGGGCCCAGCTCCCCCTTGCACGCCCGGACGGACGGCACACCGGCCCCGAATTCCGATGGCTGTTCAGTCCGGTCCGCCTTGCGCGTGCCGGTCAGGGAATGAGCAGCACCTTGCCGACCGTGGCGCGTGACTCCAATGCCCGGTGCGCCTCGGCGGCCTCGCGCAACGCGAACTTCGCGCTGACACCCGGCTTGAGGTCCCCTTCCGCCGCGGCCGCCAGCGCACGCGACTCCAGCTCCCGCATGCTGGTGCGGTCTCGCACGACCCGTCGGTCGATCCCGGGCAGGACCGCGATCCCCCGGCCGAAGACGTCCATGCTGTCGAACTGGACCGGCTCGCCCGCAGACCAGCCGAACACCACCATTCGTCCGCCGTCGCCGAGCAGCTCGAGGGCTCCGGTGCCGTACTTTCCGCCGACTCCGTCGAACACGATGGTCGGAGTGCGATGCCCGAGCTGCGCGCGCAACCGATCGGTCCAGCCGTTCTCGTTGTAGTCGAGCGCAATGTCCGCGCCGAGTTCGTCCACCAGCTTCACCTTGGCCGCGCCGCCGGCGAGCCCGACCGTGGTGGCTCCGGCGTTGCGCGCCGCCTGCACCAGCAGCATGCCGATCCCACCACCGGCGCCGGTGATCACCGCGACGTCGTCGCTGGTCAGCTGGGCCGTGTCGAGGATCGCCGTGGCCGTGCGGCCGGTTCCGATCATCGCCACCGCGACGTCGTCGGAAACCGTGGGCGGAAGCTCGTGGACCGACTCCACGCTGACCACTGCGCGCTCCGCGTACCCGCCGGATGCGAAACCAAGGTGCGCCACGACCCGCTTGCCCAGCCACTCGTCGGCGACACCGTCACCGACCTCGTCGATCACGCCGGCGACCTCGCGGCCGGGTGTCATCGGCAGCTCCGGACGCGGCGGCGGCCCCTCACCGCGCCGGATGGCGGTGTCGATCAAGTGGACCCCAGCGGTGGACACGGCGATGCGCACCTGCCCCTGGGCCGGGTGCGGATCGGCCACCTCTTCGTAGCGCAACGTCTCGGGTGCGCCGAACTCGTACTGTCGGATCGCGTGCATGCGACCACGCTAAAACTTCGAGTTAACTCGAGGTCAAGGACGATCAGCGAGGATCTTGGACGGCCGAGGCCACTTCCGCGTGCAGCAGCTCCACCAGGCGCCGCACCGCGGGACGGGCCCGAGAACTCGGACGCAGCACGGCGTCGACATGCCTGGCCGCTCGGGTTCCGGCCAGCGGTTTACGCAGCAGCCGTTTCCCACGGCGGGTGTCGACGGTGTACCTGGGCAGGAGCGCCACGCCGTGCCCGGCGGCGACCAACACCTCGGTGATCCGGAAGTCGTTGATCCGGTGGACGATATTGGCGCGGACGCCGGTGCGCACCGCGAGCGAGCGCAGCACGTCGTCGACCGGGAATCCCACATCGACCGAGATCCAGCGCTCGTGGGCGAGGTCGCTCAGTTCGACTTTCCGCTGCTTCGCCAACCGATGCCCCGGCGGCAGCACCACGTCCAACGGCTCGCGGAGCAGCGGCTCGACGTCCATCCGGTCGGCGGGCCACGGTTCGGCGTGCTCGTCGCGGTGGGTCACCACGACGTCGAAGTCGGCCAGCAAGCCGGGGACCTCCGCCGGGGTCATGTCGATGTCGCGCACCTCCAGGTCCAGACCCTCGACCTCGGCGACCCGGTGCAGCAGGCCTGGCAGCAGCAACAACGCTGCGGACGGGAAGATCGCCAGCCGCACTCGGCCGCGTGGGCGCGCCCGGTAGGTCTCCAGCTCGACTTCCGCTCGGGCGACCGCGCCGAGCACCTCGTCGGCCCGCACGACGAGCGCGCGCCCGGCGTCGGTCAGCCGCAAGCCGCGACCGTGTGGCTCGGTCAGCGGTACCCCGACTTCTGCCTGCAACGCCTTGAGCTGCTGAGACACCGCGGACGGCGTGCAGTGCAGCGCGGCAGCCGCGGCCGCGACGCTGCCGCGGTCGGCGAACTCCCGCAAAGCTCGCAGCCGCGCAATGTCCATGAAGCAATGCTACAGAGATACGGAAGAATAATTCGTTTGTCTTCAAGGTCATCTGCTCGCACCGTGGAGACATGCCCGTTCGCGATCGCCTGCTGGCCGCGTTCGTCGCCGCTTTGTGGGGCGTGAACTTCCTGGCCATCCACGCCACGTTGGAGCACTTCCCGCCGCTGTTCGCCGGCGCGTTGCGGTTCGTGGTCATCGCCGTGCCGACGATCCTGCTCGTCCCGCGGCCGCAGGTACCGCTGCGTTGGTTGATCGGTTACGGGCTCGGCTTCGGCACCGGGCAGTTCGCGTTCCTGTTCGTCGGTATGCACGTCGGTATGCCCGCCGGACTGGCGTCGCTGGTGCTGCAGGCCTCCGCGCCGTTCACCGTGCTGCTGGGCTGGCTGCTGCTGCGCGAGAAGCTGTCCTGGCGAGCCGTCGTCGGCATCGTGATGGCGGTGTGCGGCATGGCGACCATCGCATGGCACCGGGCCGAGCACGCCGACGCCTTGCCCGTGCTGCTCACCGTGCTCGCGGCGTTGAGTTGGGCTATCGGGAACTTGTGCAGCCGGCGCGCGATGGAGGGCAGGCCGGACATCAATCCGTTCCACGTGATGTTGTGGATGTGTCTGGTTCCACCGGTGCCGCTGTACGCGCTGTCGGTGATCTTCGAAGGCCCCGCCGCCGGATGGCAGTCGCTGGTCACCATGGCCACACCGACGGGCTGGGTCGCGCTCGGCGGTCTGGCCTACGTCGTGCTGGCCGCAACCGTGCTGGGCACGGGCATCTGGACCACACTCATGCGACGCAACCCGGCCACGGCCGTCGCACCGTTCTCACTGCTGGTGCCGATCGTCGGGATAACGTCCGCGTTCGTGATCCTCGGCGAGCAGCCGAGCGTCGTCGAGCTCGTCGCGGGCGCGGTCGTCATCACCGGCGTCCTGCTCGGGTCGCTCCCCGGCCGCAAGAAGGTACAGGCGCCGACTGTCGACGCCGAGGCCCTCGAGCCCACGCCGCAGCGGTGAGTCACAAATGGCGTCAACCAGCTCGTCCTGTATAGCCGTAGACGGTCATTGAGCATCCGCTTGCTCGATGCGAGGGGCCGCCGACAGGTCTTCGGCATAGCTGACAACGGCATCGCCGAGGCGCTGGACGTACCGGCCGTAAGCCTGAAGCACACCTGCAGAAGGTAAAGGTCCGGTTTTCAGCTGACCAACCAGCGCGTTGAGCGTGGACACCAGGCCCGGATTGACCGCTGCGACCTGGGCGAACAGCTGAGGGTCATAGTTAATCACGGTTGATGCAGCCCTCGCTCCACGTACGGGAGGCCAACACCTTCGTCCATCACGACGACATCTCGCCGCAGCGCCTTCTCGTCCGACCGTACGTCAGCACTTTCAATGCAAATTGGCTCTGCGTAGGCATCCGTGGCGATGATCGCTGCCCCGAAGGGGCGAATACAGGGTCCCGAGTTCCATGTCATGCCCACATCGTGTGCTGACGCAACTACTCTGAGACAGGGAACTGACCTGCATAAATCGCGGGCTGAAGATCGTTGTCTGCTCGACGCAACCACAGCGAAGGTGCAGTGACAGCTCAGGTGGGGAGGCTGAGAGTCAGGTGAACATGCAATGAAAGGTGTCGGCACAGGCCTGTTTGCGAACGAGATGCGGCGGGCGCGTGAGAATGCAGGCCTGACGCAAGAGCAGCTTGCTGAGTCCGTTGCGTTCTCGATCAGCACGGTCACGAAGGTCGAGGCCGGGCATATGCAGCCGAGCCAGCAGTTCGCGGAAGCTGTCGACCGCGCTCTGCAGACCGATGGGCTGCTCAGCCGAATCAGGAAAGGACTGCTGGAGCAGAACGCGGTTCCGCCATGGTTCCAGCCTTGGTCAGAGATCGAGGAGCAGGCGACCGAGCTCCGCCTGTTCGAACCTCTGGTCGTGCCGGGATTGCTGCAGACCGAGAGATATGCCAGCGCAATCCTCGAGGGGGACGAGACTCGCCTTGCCGCCCGTCTGGGACGGCAGAAGATCCTTGACGGGCCGTCGGCGGTTTCGCTGGTGGCGATCGTGGCCGAGCAGGTGCTCCGGAGACGAGTCGGGGACAACGCGACAATGGTCGAGCAACTTCATGCCCTTGCCGAATCTCCGGCCAGGGTTCAGGTATTGCCCGTCGATGCGGACACGCACCACGGCATCGACGGCAGTTTCGCGCTGGCTGAGGTCGCCGGTAGGGTGATCGCGTACGCGGAAACTCCCATATGTGGCTTCGTCATGGAAGACGACGAGGCAGTGTTCAAGCTGAATCGTCACTGGGATGTCATACGGGGAGAGGCGCTACCGCAAAGACAGTCCAAGCAGCTGATATTGGAAGTGGCGGACGAATGGCAGAGCAGCTGACGTGGCGCAAATCGTCGTTTTCTGGCACTCAAGGTGGCAACTGCGTCGAAGTAGCCTACGGCTCCGACCGTGACACCGTCTTCGTGCGTGACTCGAAGAACCCCGACGGCGGCATGCTCCGCTTCACCAAAGCGGAGTGGGACGCATTCAAGCAGGGCGTGAAGAACGACGAGTTCTGACCAGACGTGCAAAGCCCCGGCTCGCTTCACCGCGAGCCGGGGCTTTGGCTTGTCAAGGCCGCGCCGCAGCGCTGAGCCTCACACCACGTCGGTGACGCTGACCGGGGAATCCGGCACCTCGCGCGGACCGCCGCTGGTGTCGATGAGCTCCGGGGTCACCTCGTGCCGGGTGATCTTGCCCGCCTCGATGTCCTCGGCCCAGTGGCACGCCACCCGGTGGCCCGGCCGGATCTCCCGCAGCTGCGGCCGCTCGGTGTCGCAGAGCTTCTCCTGCCGCCACGGGCATCGCGTGTGGAACCGGCACCCGGTCGGCGGGTTGGCCGGCGACGGCAGGTCCCCGGCCAGCAGGATCTGCTCGCGGGAGTCCTCCACCACCGGGTCCGGCACCGGGATGGCCGACAGCAACGCCCGCGTGTACGGATGCAGCGGCGCCTCGTACAGCTCGTCCGAATCCGACTCCTCGACCACCGAGCCCAGGTACATCACGCCGATGCGGTCCGAGATGTGCCGCACCACCGCCAGGTCGTGCGCGATGACGATGTAGGTCAGACCGAACTCACCCTGCAGGTCCTCCAGCAGGTTGATCACCTGTGCCTGCACCGACACGTCCAGCGCGGACACCGGTTCGTCGGCGACGATCAGGTCCGGCTGCACCGTCAGGGCCCGCGCGATACCGATGCGCTGACGCTGACCACCGGAGAACTCGTGCGGGTACTTGTACAGCGAGTTCGCCGGCAGACCGACGGCGTCGAGCAGCTCGCGCAGCCGCTTGCCGGTCTGCTTGCGGTCCTTGGCCAACCCGTGCGCCCGCATGCCCTCGACCAGGATCGACTCCACCGACTGGCGCGGGTCGAGGCTGGACAGCGGATCCTGGAACACCATCTGCATGCGCCGACGCATCCGGCGCAGTTCCTCGCCGTCGAGCTGCGACAAGTCCGTTCCGTCGAACACCGTGCGGCCGCCGGTCGGCTCGACCAGGCGCAGCATCGCGCGGCCCAGCGTGGTCTTGCCACAACCTGACTCGCCGACCAGGCCGTACGTCTCCCCGCGGCGCACGGTGAGATCCACCCCGTCCACGGCGTAGACGTGCCCGACCACCCGATCCAGCACGATGCCGCGCTTGATCGGGAAGTGCACCTTCAGGTCATCGACACTGACCAGCACGTCGGCCTCTTCGGTGGCCTCCGGCGTGGCCCGCTCTGCGGTCTCGGTCATCGCACAACCTCCGGGGTCGCCGCCTCACCGGCGGGTTCCACCGGGTGATAGCAGCGCAGCATGCGGCCGCCGGGCAGCTCCTCCAGCTGCGGCGGGCCCTGGACGCAGTCGTCGTTCGCGTTCGGGCACCGTGGCGCGAACGCACACCCCTCGGTCCACGGGATGTTGTCGACCACCGAGCCGGTGATCGGCACCAGCCGCTCCCCGCGCGGCATGTCCAGCCGCGGGATCGAACCCAGCAGGCCGTTCGTGTACGGATGCCGCGGCTCGGCGAACAACTCGTACCGCTCGGCCCGCTCCACGATGCGGCCGCCGTACATCACGTTCACCTCGTCGCACAGCCCCGCGACCACACCCAGGTCGTGGGTGATCATGATCATCGCGGTGTCCGTGCCGGACACGAGCTCGGACAGCAGCCGCAGGATCTGCGCCTGGATCGTCACGTCCAACGCGGTGGTCGGCTCGTCGGCGATCAACAGCTTCGGCCGGCAGGCCAGCGCGATCGCGATCATCACGCGCTGCCGCATACCACCGGACAGCTGGTGCGGGTACTCGTCGATGCGCCTGGCCGGGTCGGGGATGCCGACCTTGCCGAGCAGCTCGGTCGCCTCGGCCCGCGCCTGCTTGATGTCCATGCCCTGGTGCCGCTGCAGCGTCTCGGTCAGCTGCTTGCCGATGGTGATCACCGGGTTCAGCGCCGACAGCGGGTCCTGGAACACCATGCCGAGATCCCGCCCGCGCCGGTCCCGCATCTGCGCGTCCGACAGCGACAGCAGCTCGGTGTCGCCGAACCGCACCGACCCGCTCACCCGCACGCCCCGCTTGGGCAACAGGCCCATGATGGCCAGCGACGTCACCGACTTCCCGCTGCCCGATTCACCGACCAGACCGATCGTCTGCCCTGGTTCCACGGTGAAGCTCACCTTGTCCACCGCCACCGTGGGCTCGATCCCCTTCCGACCGAACACCACGGTCAGGTCCTCGACCTCCAGCAGTGCCATCGTCAGCTCCACCTCCGTTCCGACGTCATCACCATCACCTGCGGTTCTTGGGGTCGAGGGCCTCGCGCATCGACTCGCCGAGCAACGTGAAGCCCAGCGCGACGATGATGATGGCGCCCGCGGGGAAGAAGGCCAGCGACGGCTTGACCTCGAAGACCCGCTGCGCCTGCGCCAGCATCAGGCCCCACTCGGCACGGAAGGTGTCCTGGTCGCCGAGGCCGAGGTACGACAGGCTGGCCGCCTCCAGGATCGCCGTCGCCAGGGTGAGCGTGGCTTGCACGATCACCGGGCCGAGCGCGTTGGGCAGCATGTGCCGGAACACGATCGTGCTGCGCTTGACGCCGAGCGCGGTGGCGGCCAGCACGTGGTCGCTCTCCCGTTGCGCCAGCATCGCGCCGCGCAACAGCCGGGCGAACACCGGAACGCTGACCATGCCGACCGCGATGATCACGGTCCACTGGTTGCTGCGCGCGAACAGCGCCGCGATGGACACCGCCAGGATCAGCGCGGGCAGCGACAACAGGACGTCGACCAGGCGCATCAGCACGCTGTCCACCCAGCCGCCGAGCGCACCGGCCAAGCCACCGATGATCAACCCGAGCAGCAGACCGAACAACGTGGCCAGCACCGCCACGATCAACGTCTGCTGGGAGGCGATCAGCAGGCGGGAGAAGAAGTCGAACCCGTCCGCATCGCTGCCGAGCACGAACCCGGGCATCGACCCGGGAATGTGCGTGACGGTGAGGTTCTCCAGCAGCTCCGGGTACGGCTTGTACGGGTCCTTCGGCGTCAGCCACGGCGCGAACGCGGCGAGCAACACGAACAACGCCACGATCACCAGGCCGACCACCGCGACCGGGTTGCGCATCATCCGCTTGAGTGCGTCCTTGGCCAGGCTGGTTCCGCCTTCACCCGCCGCCGCCAGCTTGTCGATGCGGCGCTTCTTGCGATCGAGCAGCACCTGCATGTCAGCTCACCCGCACTCTCGGGTCGATGATCGCGTACGAGATGTCGACCAGCAGATTGACCACGACGTAGACGACCGCGGCGAGCAGGATCAACGCCTGCAGCCGCGGGTAGTCGCGCTGCTCGATACCTTGGGCGAGCAGGAAGCCGAGGCCACGCCAGACGAACACCTTTTCCGTCAGGACCGCACCGGCCAACAGCAACCCGGTCTGCAGACCGATCGTGGTGGCGACCGGGAGCAGCGCATTGCGCAGCACGTGCCGGGTGCGCACCACCTGCGCGGTCAGCCCTTTCGACTCTGCCGTACGCACGAAGTCTTCGTTCAGCACGTCCAGCACCGACGCCCGGGTGATGCGCACGATCACCGCGAACGGGATGGTGGCCAGCGCGATCGCGGGCAGCGCCAAGTGCTGCAACGCGTTGATCGTGGCGTCGAACTCTCCGGTCAGCAGCCCGTCGAGCGTGGCGAACCCGGTCACCGATGTCGCGTCGATGTCCACGTCCTGTCTGCCTGACGGGGGCAGCAAGCTCAGCTGCGTGGAGAAGACGTACTTGAGCAGAAAGCCGAGGAAGAACACCGGGACCGCGACACCGACCAGAGTGCTGACCACGATGCCGGTGTCGAACAGGCTCCCCCGGTACCGAGCAGCCAGGTAGCCGAACGGGATACCGAACGCGACCGCGAGGAACAGCGCGGCGAACGCCAGCTCGATGGTCGCCGGGAAATGCCTGCCGATCTCGGTCAACACCGAGTCACCGGTGATGGTCGACGTCCCGAAGTCGCCGGTGAGCATCCGGCCGAGGAAGTTGACGTACTGCAGGGGAATCGGGTCGTTGAGCCCCATCTGCTCGTTGAGTTCCGCGATCCGCTGCGGAGTCGCTCGCTCGCCGAGCATGGCGCTGGCGGGACCACCGGGCAGCGCCCGGAACCACGCGAATACGAGCAAGGACAAGATGAAGAGCGTCGGGATCGCTTGCAGCAATCGCCGAACGATGAACCTCAGCATGAAACCGCCTGTGTGGTGGGCACCGGCGAGTGCCCACCCGACGTGCGGGTGGGCACTCGCCTAACTAGTGCGTCTCGGGCACGCCTGACTGCGGCGTCAGTCCGATTGCTTCTTGCTGACCGTCACGAATCGCTCGTCCGTCAACGGGCTGGGGACAAGCCCCTGCACGTCCTTGGACACCACGATCGCCGGCGGCGACGAGGTCAGCGGGATGGCCGGGACGTACTTCGAGATCTCGACGGCCGCCTGCTCGTACAGCTCGCCCCGCTTGTCCGGGTCGGGCTCACGGTCGGCCTTGGCCAGCGCGTCGAAGATCTTGTCGTTGGTGAAGCCGAACTCGGCCTTCTTCCGACCGAAGAACGTGCCGATGAAGTTGCCCGCGTCACCGTAGTCACCGGTCCAGCCGAGCAGGTGCAGGTCGTGCACGCCGTTGACGTTCACGTCGTCGAGGTAGCCACCGTTCCACGGCTTGCTGACCTCTTGCACCTCGACCCCGACCGCCTTCAGGTCGGAAATGATCGACTTGGCGATCGTCTTCGGGTCCGGCATGTACGGACGAGTGACCTCGGTCGGGATGTGGAACTTGACCTTCAACCCGTTCAGGACCTTCTTGGCCTCGTCCGGGTTGTATTCGCGCTTGACCACGTCCTCGGTGTATCCGGGCAGGTCCTTCGGCACGAACTGGTCACGCGGAATGGCGCCCTTGGGCAGCCTGGTCTTGGCCAGCTGCTCCTTGTTGATGGCCATCTCGAGCGCCTCGCGCACCTTCAGGTCGCGCAGCTTCGGGTTGTTCTTCTGGTTGATGCCCAGGTACAGGATGTTGAACACCGGCCGGACCATCACCTGATGGCCTTCCTTCTCCAGCGTCTCGTAGTCGGCCGGACTGGGCAGGTCGTAACCGTCGATGGTGCCGGCGCGCAGCTCGTCCTTGCGAGCCTGCTCCTCCGGGATCGTCTTGAAGATCAGCTTGTCCAGGTACGCCTTCTCGCCCCAGTAGTCCTCGTTGCGCACCATGGTGACGGTGCCGTTGGACTTGTCGTAGGACTCGAGCTTGAACGGACCGGTCCCGGTCGGGTGCTCGGTGGCGTACTCGGAGTAGGTGAACGCCTCACCGCTCTGCTTGACCTCGTCGGCGTTGTACTTCTTCATCGCCGTCGGGCTGCCGATGGACAGCGAGGTGAGGCCGAAGGCCGCCGGGAACGCGCCGCTGGGCCGCTTCAGCTTGATGGTGACGGTGTAGTCGCCGTCCTTCTCGCAGCCGGCGTACAGCGGCTCGCCGAAGTCCTCGCTGGTGTTGTTCTTGAACCCGCCGAAGACGTCGGCGTAGTAGATCATCTGGCTCTGCGCCGCCGCGCCCTTCATGTTGTACCAGCGGTCGAAGTTGAAGCAGACCGCGTCGGCGTTGAAGTCCGTGCCGTCGTGGAACTTCACGCCCTCGCGCAGCGTGAACTTCCAGCCCTTGCCGTCGTCGACCGGCTCCCACTTGGTGGCAAGCGCGGGAGCCAGGTCGGCCGATCCCTGCTTGTAGGTGATCAGCGTGTCGAACATCTGCCGCACCGGCCGGAACGTCTCACCGTCGGTGGCGAAGGTGGCGTCGAACATCTTCGGGTCACCGGCGCTGCCGAACGTCAGCGTGCCGCCCCTGACCTGACCCTCACCGCCTTGGCCGCGCTCGGAGGCACATGCCGCAACCGACAGCGCTAGCGCGCTTGCCAGCCCGATCAGGGCCGCCTTCTTGAGTCTCGTTGCCCTGTGTTGGAGCATCTGGCACCTCTTGCCCATTCGATCCATCGTCGCCCGCATGGGTGAGCGGTCAACGCGTTGTGTGTCGGGCCAGACCCTAACCGGATTAGGCCCTGGGACATAAGCCCGGCAGGTCACGATCCTGCTACGTGGCAGTAAGACTTTAGGCGGTGACGGGGAGTTTCACACTTGCCTTCGGCCGGAAAACGCTCGCCCAAGGGTTAATTCGTCGGCGAACTCCAGGTCACCACCCATGGGCAGGCCGGACGCCAAACGGGTGACAGTGAGATTCGGAAAGTCACGCAGCATGCGCACTAAGTAAGTGGCTGTCGCTTCGCCTTCGGTGTTCGGATCTGTAGCGATGATCACCTCGGACACCTCGTCCGAGGAGATGCGGCTCAGCAACTCGCGGATGCGCAACTGGTCCGGACCGACACCGGACAGCGGGTCGAGCGCGCCGCCGAGCACGTGGTAGCGGCCCTTGAACTCGCGCGTGCGCTCGATGGCCAGCACGTCCTTGGGCTCTTCCACCACGCAGATCATCGCCGGGTCTCGTCGCGGGTCACGGCAGATGCGGCAGCGCTCCTGCTCGGACACGGTTCCGCAGACCTCGCAGAACTGTACGCCCGCGGCGACCGCGTTCAGCACGTCGACGAGCCGCTTGATGTCCGCCGGATCGGACCCCAGCAGGTGGAAGGCGATGCGCTGGGCGCTCTTCGGACCGACGCCGGGCAATCGCCCCAGTTCGTCGATCAGATCCTGGACGACGCCTTCGTACAACCTCGTCTACTTTCCGGTGCCGGGCAGGCCGAGGCCGCCGAGGTCCAATCCGCCGCCACCCGGGCCGCCGGGGCCACCGAGGCCGCCGGCCAGCGGGCCGAACTTCTCCGCGGACATCCGCTGCGCCGCCGCCATGGCGTCGCGCACCGCGGCGACCACGAGATCCGCCAACGTCTCCACATCGTCCGGGTCGACCACCTTCGGGTCGATGCTCAGACTCTTCAGCTCCAGGTCACCGCTGACCACCGCGGAGACCAGCCCGCCGCCCGCGGTGCCGGTGACTTCAGCGTCGGCCAGCTCCTGTTGCGCGTTCAGCAGCTGCTCCTGCATCTGCTTCGCCTGCTCCAGGATCGCCTGCATGTCGGGCATGCCCCCGGGTTGCACCATCGCCTTGCCTCTCCTGCGTGGACTTACACCGCTACGGCTCGTCTTGCCAGCGTAGCGCCAGTGAGTGTGGCACTGTTGGCCCGTGCGACGGTGGCTGTCGGTCCTGCTCACGATGGTTGCGGTCGGCGCGTGCGCGGGGCCGTCCGACCAGCCGGGTCCGCGGCCGGTTTCCTCCCCCAGCTCGGTGGCCGAGCGGCCTTCCGCGACGCCGACAACGTCTTCGCCTGCCAGGCCGACGCGCTCCAGTGCGGCTCCACCGACCACGACGACGGCCGAGGTCCGACAGGCCGTCGTGGTCCTCGATCCCGGGCACAACGGCGGGAATGCCGCCGTCCCGGAGGAGATCAACCAGCCGGTGCCCGCGGGTCGCGGCAACACCAAGCCGTGCAACACGACGGGCACGGCGTCCAACGACGGGTACCCGGAGCATGCGTTCACCTTCGACGTCTCCCAGCGGGTGCGGCGGTTGTTGCAGCAGCACGGGGTCACCGTCGTGATGACACGGAACTCGGACGACGGTGTCGGGCCGTGTGTGAACCGCCGCGCGGCGATCGGCAACCAGCACCGGGCGGACGCGGTGGTGTCCATTCACGCCGACGGCAACACGAACGCCTCCGCGCGCGGATTCCACGTCTCGTACTCCGCGCCGCCGTTGAACGCCGCGCAGGGACAGCCGTCGATCCGGCTGGCCCGCACGATGCGTGACGCGCTGCAGGACGCGGACTTCCCCGTCTCGAGCTACCTGGGCTCGGACGGTCTCGCCCCGCGGGCCGACTTGGCCGGGCTGAATCTGTCCCGGCGGCCCGCGGTTCTGGTCGAGTGCGGCAACATGCGGAACCCGGAGGAGGCGGCAGCGATGCGCCGGGCTTCCGGGCGGCAGGCCTACGCCGAGGCCATCGCCGACGGCGTGCTGCGGTACCTCGGGCTGAGCTGACAGCCGCGGCAGTACCGCAAACTGAGCCGGCGCCTGCCGCCGGAGGCTGGGGCTGACAAGCCCCGTGGCGACGACCTCGCGGCGACGGCCCTGCTGACGAATCTCGCGGCAACGGCCCTCTCGACAAGCCGCGCAGCGATGGACCTGGGCAGACGAGCCGCGCGGCGATGAACCTGGCCGAGCAGACCTGTGCCGCTGGGTCCCGGCCGACCACTCACTCCAGCGGCCGGGCGCCCAACTGATCCGACAGCAGCTTCATCGCTGCCGCACCCGGGTCCGGCTTCTCCGGCTGCGGCGTCCCCAGCGACTTCGGCTCCTCCGCGTAGAGGTCCTCGTCCTCTTCCGGCGGCTCGGGCGGCAGCGGCACCTCGGGCTCGGCCTGCGCGGGGCGCGACGGCGGCTTCGGCGCCGGCCGCGACGAGGCTTGGGCGGTCATGCTCGGCCCACCACTGCCCGCGGGCAGGCACCGCACGCGCCACTCGCCACCCAGCACCTCGGTCAGCGCGGACGCGATCACGTCGGCGTTCCGCGGCTCGGACAACCGGCGAGCCAGCGGCTCGGCGGGATGCGTCAACGTGACGTCCCCACCCTGCACGGACTGCACGGTGGCGTTGGTCATCATCGCCTCGGTGCTGCGGGACTTCTTCCGGATCGCCTGCAGCAGCTCCGACCACACCCCGCGCAACGCCGTGGCGTCCAGCTCTCCAGGGGCTCCCGGCTTGCTCTGCGCTTCGGCCGCAGGTGCCGCGTGGGCAGGCTGGGCCGGCTGAGCCGGCGGTTGTGGCCGCTCGGCCGGGCGCCGCTCCGGCGGAGGCTCGACCCGTGCCGCGGGCTCCGGCGGCCGGGACGGCTGGGGTGCCCGCGCAGGCTCAGCCGACCGAGCCGGTTCGGCCTGCCGCGCGGACGGACGCTGATACCGCGGAGCGGGCTCTTCCACCTGCTGCGCCGACGTTTCCGCTGCCGCGTTCCCCGCGGTCATCCGACGCTCGAGCCGCTCGAGCCGCTGCAGCACGGCCGCCTCGGAATCCTCCGCCGACGGCAGCAGCATCCGGGCGCACAGCAGCTCCAGCACCAGCCGCGGGGCGGTCGCGCCCCGCATGTCGAGCAGACCGTTGTGCACGATCTCGGCGTAGCGGGTCAACGTGGCGGGCCCGATGCGTTCGGCCTGCGCGGCCATCCGTTCCAGCTGGTCCTCCGGCGCGGCGACCAGACCGCGCGCTGCGGCATCCGGCACCGCGCGCAGCAGCACCAAATCGCGCAGCCGATCCAGCAGGTCGCTGGCGAAGCGGCGCGGGTCGTGGCCCGCGTCGACCAATCGCTCGATGGTGCCGAACACCGCCTTCGGGTCGTCGGCGGACAGGCCGTCCACCAGGTCGTCCAGCAGGGCGGAGTCCGTCACGCCCAGGATGGCCGCGGCCCGTTCGTAGGTGACGCCTTCCGGGCCCGCACCGGACAGCAATTGGTCCAGCACCGACTGGGTGTCCCTGGCCGAGCCACCACCAGCCCGGATGACCAGCGGATACACCGCGGGCTCCACCTTGACGCCCTCGGCCTCCACGGTGCGCTCCAGCAGCTGACGCATCGCGCTCGGCGGGATCAACCGGAACGGGTAGTGATGGGTGCGCGAGCGGATGGTGGTCAGCACCTTGTCCGGCTCGGTGGTGGCGAAGATGAAGATCAGGTGTTCCGGCGGCTCCTCCACGATCTTCAGCAGGGCGTTGAAGCCCTGCGTGGTGACCATGTGCGCCTCGTCGATGATGAACACCCGGTAGCGCGACTCGGCGGGAGAGTAGAACGCCCTGTCCCGCAGCTCCCTGGCATCGTCGACGCCGCCGTGGCTGGCCGCGTCGAGCTCGACCACGTCGACCGTGCCCGGGCCCTCCGGGGCGAGATTGATGCACGAGGCACATTCGCCGCACGGATCCGGCGTCGGCCCCTGCTCGCAGTTGAGCGAGCGGGCCATGATGCGCGCGCTGGACGTCTTACCGCAGCCTCGCGGGCCGGAGAACAGGTACGCGTGGTTGATCCGCCCGGACGCCAACGCGGCACGCAACGGTTCCGTCACGTGCTCCTGGCCGACGACCTCGGCGAAGGTCGCCGGTCGGTACTTGCGATACAGCGCGAGAGCCACGGCGCCGAGACTACCGCCGCATGCCGACGCTTCTCACGCCCCGGGGTGTGCCTGGAGCCCGGGCGGCGCGAAGTACGACCACGACCAGGCTCGGCGCGCAGCGGAGCCGTCGCAGCACGGGCCGTGAGCGGACCACGGACCCATCGGCGGCCGACCCCAGGGCAAAAGGGGACCCCCGCACCCGTCAGAGCCTGCTTATCCTTGCTGCCTTCCGGCCCTGGGGAGGTTCACAGGGTGGACGTCGCGGGGGTCCGCCTTCAGTGTAGACGGGTCCGCCGACGCCGCCGCACCGCGGGCGCTCACTTCTGCGACAGCCGCTTGCTCAGAAAGTCCGCGAACGTTCCCCCGAGCCGTTCACCGTCCGGCCCCAGCAGGTTCAATCCCGCCTCGAAGGCGCGGCCGATCTTCCCGGGCACCGGCACCCGGACCACCCGGCGTCGCCGACCGATCGCAGCGCTGTACTCCTCGAGCAGCTCGGCCAGGGACTGCACACGCGGACCGCCGATGTCCCGCGCCCGTCCCACCGGATTGCCCAAGGCGAGCTCGGCCACCCGGCCGGCGACCTGCTCGACGTCGATCGACTGCACCGCGAACCCTCGCGGCACCAATGCGACCGGCGGCGCAGCCAGAGCCGAGACGATCCGCAGCGCCAGGTCGTGGAACTGGGTCGCGCGCTGCACCGTGTACGGCACGCCCGAGTCGGCGATCAGCCGTTCGGTGTCCAGCTTCGCCTGGTAGTACGGCATCGGGTGATCATCGATGCCCACGATGGAGACGTAGAGGAAGTGCCCGACGGCGTGCTCCCGGCACAGCTCCAGCAGTCGCTGCGCGCCGAGCTGCTCGACTCGGCGGAACCGCGCGCCGGTCGCACAGTGCACGATCGTGTCGACCCCGGCTACCGCGGCGGCCAGCCCTTCTCCGGTGATTAAGTCACCTTTCAGCTGCCGTGCGGGCCCGCCAGGACGCGGTTGCCTGGTCAGCACCGTGACACGGCAACCGGCGGCCACCAGCCGCTCGACCACGTGCTTGCCGAGCGTGCCGGTGCCGCCGGTCACCAGAATGCTGCGCACAGCAGGTGAGGTTACTTGTTGTTGGTGTTCCCGTTCGGTTCGACCAGGCCGTCCTCGATCAGGTTCTGCGTCACGTGCTCGGTCAGTTCCTCCCGCTGCTGCCTGCGCTGTATCCGCAGCGCCAGCTCACGTTCGGCTCGGAACTGTTTCAGGCACGCCCAACACATCAGGATCATGACCACGCTGAACGGCAACGCGATGATGATCGCGGCGTAGCGCAACGCGGTCAGACCGGTCTCGTCGCCGACGGTCAGCAGCACGGCCGCGACCGCACCCTCCAGCACCGACCAGAACACCCGGCTCCACGTCGGCGGCTCCGGGTCGCCACCGGAGGCCAGCATGTCGACCACCAGCGAGCCGGAGTCGGACGAGGTGACGAAGAACAGCACGACGAGGATGATCGCCAGGCCGACCAGCACCTTCCCGCCCGGCAGGCCGTCGAGCAGTTCGAACAGCGAGTTGTCGACGTTGACCGAGATGTTGTTGCCGTCGGCGTCCAGTAGCGGCTGACCGTCGTCGCCACGGGCGACGAACTGGCCCGGGTTGCTCCGCTCCTCGTTCAGCGCGGTGCCGCCGAACACGGTGAACCACAGGAAGGCCAGCGTGGTCGGCACCAGCAACACGGCCGCGACGAACTGGCGGATCGTGCGCCCCTTGGAGATTCGCGCGATGAACACGCCGACGAAGGGCGCCCAGGAAATCCACCAGCCCCAGTAGAAGGCAGTCCACCAGCCCTGCCACACGGTGCCGTCATCGCCGGCCAGCGCCGTGGTGTTGAAGCTGTGCCGCAGCAGCTCCTGGAAGTACAGGCCGACCGACTCGACGAATTCCCTGGCCAGGAACAGCGAAGCGCCGGTGACCGCGACGATGAACAGCAGGACGGCGGCCAGGCCCATGTTGATGTTGGACAGCCAGCGGATGCCCTTCTTGACCCCGGTGACCACGGACACGGTCGCCATCAGCGTGATGGCGCCGATCAAGATGATGTAAACGATCTTGCCGGGGTCGCCGCCGATGATCTCCAGGAAGCTCAGACCGGAACCGATCTGCAGGACGCCAAGGCCGAGCGAGGTGGCCACACCGAACAGCGTCCCGACGACGGCCGCGATGTCGACGACGTCACCGATCCAGCCCTTGACCTTGTCGCCGAAGATCGGCTCAAGCGTCCAGCGGATGGAGACCGGCCTGCCCTTGCGGTGCACCGCGTAGGCGATCGCCACGCCGACCACGACGTAGATGGCCCACGGGTGCAGGCCCCAGTGCAGGAACGTCGTCACCAGCGACTCGTGCACGCCTTCGTCGGTCATGCCGCTCGGCGCTCCCGCCGCCCTGTTCGGCACGCCCGCGTAGTGGCTCAGCGGTTCGGCGACGCCCCAGAACACCAGGCCGATGCCCATGCCGGCGGCGAACAACATGCAGAACCACGACAGCACACCGAATTCGGGTTTGTCGTCGTCCTTGCCGAGTTGAATGTCGCCGAAATGTCCGAGCCCGATCCACAACGAAAATGCAACGAACCCGGTCACCAACAACGTGTAGTAGGAGCCGAACCACTCCACGATCCACGTTTGGACCGGGGCCATCACGTCCTCGTTCATGGTCGTCGGCCACGCCACGGTGGCCAGGACGAACACCAGGACGATCGCTGCCGCGGGCCAGAACACCGGCCCGTGCACCGTTCGGTACCACGGGAGCCGGTCCGTATCAGACTGGCGTTCCGCCTCTATCGCCACGAGTTCTTCCCTCTCTCGTCGCTGTCATGTCCTTCCGGCACCCCGGAGCTTTGGCACGTTAGCGGTACTAAGTAACAGAATGGTTTCCGAACGTGTGGGGCATCACAACGACCGCCGATAGAACGGCAATTCGACAACCTCGACCGGCAACTGAAGCTTTCCACGCACGTCCACCTGCAAAGCCGTGCCCGGCTCGCGGAATTGCGCGTCGACGTACGCCATGGCCACCGGGTATCCCAGCGTCGGGCTCAGCGCCCCGCTGGTCACCTGGCCGACCGGCCCATCCGGACCCAGCACCGCGTAGCCGGACCGTGGCGCACGCCTGCCGGTACCCCGAAGCCCGATGAGGACCTTCTCGTCGGGTCGCCCGGCTCGCGCGGCAAGCGCCTCGCGACCGACGAACCCGCCCTGTTTTTCCAGCTTCACGATCCGTCCGAGCCCAGCGTCGAACGGAGTCACTTCACGACTGAGCTCATTACCATACAGCGGCATTCCCGCCTCCAGGCGCAACGTGTCGCGACAGGCCAGCCCGGCGGGCTGGAGCTGGTGCGGCTTGCCGGCCTCGGTCAGCGTGGCCCACACCTGGGCGGCCCGGTCCGGCGCGCAGTACAGCTCGAAACCGTCCTCGCCGGTGTAGCCGGTGCGGGACAGCAGGACGTCGTGACCGGACACCTGCGTCAGGGTCGCCGCGTAGTACTTCAGCGCGTCGACGTCGGCATCGCACACGGTGCGGACGATCTCCGCCGACGCCGGACCCTGAACGGCGATCAGCGCGTACTCGGCCGAGACGTCGGTCACCTGCGCGTCGGCGAACCGCTCGGCTCGGTCGGTCAGCGCTTCGGCCACCACCGACGCGTTCGCCGCGTTCGCCACGACCAGGAACCGGTCCTCGGCCAGCCGGTACACCACGAGGTCGTCCAACACGCCGCCGTCGGAGTCGCACAGCATGCTGTAGCGGGCCCTGCCCAGCTTGAGGTTCGCGATGTTGCCGACCAGTGCGTAGTCCAGGGCCTGCCCGGCCTGCGGCCCGGTCACTTCGATCTCGCCCATGTGGGACAGGTCGAACAGCCCGGCCGCCTTGCGCACCGCGTGGTGTTCGGCCAGGTCGGAGCTGTAGCGCACGGGCATGGTCCAGCCCGCGAACTCGGTGAAGGTCGCGCCCAGGTCGTGGTGGACCTCGTGCAGTGGTGATGGCTGTGCGGTCATGGGGCCCATCTTCGTCGGGGGGAAAAACGCACGCCAACCGGGTTGAACCGACTTTCGACGGTTGCCGAACTCACCGTCGCCCCAGCACCGTGTGAGAACCACACACGATCTGGAGCGTGGAGGAAAAATGCCCACTCGTCGGGGGATGGCGGCGGCCGCAGCGCTCGCCGCCGGTGTCGCGGTGCTCCTCCCCCTCGCCGGTCCGGCCGGTGCGGCCGACCAGCAAGCCGCCGGGGACATCGTCACCTACACCGTCACTGGCCTGGACAGCGTCGCCGAACGGACCGCCGTCGCCCGCTCCGGCGTCGATGTGCTGAGCGCCGAACACGGCACGATGACCGTGCGCGCCACCCAAGAGCAGGCCGCCGAGCTGCGCGCGGCCGGGCACGAACTGATCACCATGGCCGACGTCCGCAAGCAGCTGCGCGAACTCAGCGCGGCCAAGAAGCCGGGTGACTTCCCGGAGGACGACGCGGACTACCACAACTACGACGAGATGGTCGCGGAGATCACCAAGGCCGCCGAGGACCACGGCGACCTGGTGTCCATCAGCTCGATCGGCACGTCCTACGAGGGCAGGGACATCCCGCTGGTGAAGATCAGCGACAACGTGGACACCGACGAGGACGAGCCCGAGGTGCTGTTCACCTGCAACATGCACGCGCGCGAGCACCTGACCACCGAGATGTGCCTGCGCATCATCAACCGCTACACCGACGACTACGCGTCCGACGAGAAGATCAAGGCGTTGGTGGACACCGCGGAGATCTGGGTCGTCCCGCAGGTCAACCCGGACGGCATCGAGTACGACATCGCCACCGGCGAGTACCAGGGCTGGCGCAAGTCCCGGAAGCCGAACGAGGGCAGCTCGGCCGTCGGCACCGACATCAACCGGAACTTCTCCTACCAGTGGGGCTGCTGCAACGGCTCGAGCGGCAACCCGGCGTCGGAGACCTACCGTGGCGCCGAGGCGCTGGACCAGCCGGAGTCCAAGCAGATCACCGAGTTCGTCGACTCCCGGGTGGTCGACGGCGAGCAGCAGATCAAGGGCCACATCGACTTCCACACGTTCAGCGAGCTGGTGCTGTGGCCGTACGGCTACACCACCGACGACACCGACGAGGGCATGACCGAGGAAGAAGCGGCCCGGTTCCGCGACGTCGGCACCCGGATGGCCGAGACCAACGGCTACACCCCGCAGCAGTCCAGCGACCTCTACATCACCGATGGCGACATCAACGACTGGATGTGGGGCGAGCACAAGATCCTCAGCTTCTGCTTCGAGATGTACCCGTCCAGCGGCGGCATCGACGGCTTCTACCCGCCCGACGAGGTGATCGAGCGGGAGACCAGCCGCAACGACGAAGCGGTGGAGATCCTGCTCGAGGAGGTAGGCGCAGGCGGCGACACGACAGGCTGATCTCCGCGCGACGGACGTGGCCCCGATCACCAATCCCAGACAGCGGTGATCGGGGCCACACTCCGTTCGCGGCTCGGTGTGGTCGAATGAGGCGCATGCGAGCCGTGCACATCGAGACCCTGGACGGACCCGCCGCGGTGCGGGTGGTGGACATCGACGAACCGGAGCCTGCCGAAGGCCAGGTACTGGTCGACGTTCATGCGGCGGGCGTGACGTTCCCCGAGGTCCTGCAGAGCAAAGGGCTGTACCAGATCCAGCCCGAGTTGCCGTTCGTGCCGGGCTCGGAGGTGGCCGGCACGGTGCGTTCGGCGCCGGAGGGCTCCGGGTTGAGCGTCGGCCAGCGGGTGGCCGCGTTCCCCGGCATCGGTGGCTTCGCCGAGACGGTCGTGGTCGACCCCCGCCAGGTCTTCCGGATCCCGGACGAGATGAGCTTCGAGACCGCCGCCGCGATCCCGATGAACGTGCTGACCTCGCACTTCGCGCTGGTCCAGCGCGGGCGGCTGCAAGCGGGCGAGATCGTGCTGGTGCACGGCGCCGCGGGCGGGATCGGCACCGCGTCGATCCAGCTGGCCAAGGTGCTCGGCGCGCGGGTCGTCGCCGTGGTGTCCAGTGACGCGAAGGCGCAGATCGCGCGGGACGCGGGCGCGGACGACGTGGTACGGGTCGACGGGTTCAAGGACGCGGTCAAGGAGCTGACCGGCGGCGTGGACGTCGTCGTCGACCCGGTCGGCGGGGACCGGTTCATCGACTCGCTGCGCTGCCTGCGCCCGGAGGGCAGGCTGCTGGTCATCGGCTTCACCGGTGGCGAGATCCCCACCGTGAAGGTCAACCGGCTGCTGCTGAACAACACCGCGGTGATCGGTGTCGGCTGGGGGCACTACTGGATGCCGCACCCGGAGTACCTGCAGCGGCAGTGGGACGAGCTGTGGCCCCACCTGTCCGCGGGCGCGCTCGACCCGCTGATCGGTTCGCGGTTCCCGTTGTCCGAGGCCGGCAAGGCCTTGCAGACGCTGGACGAGCGCGCCGCGCTGGGCAAGGTGGTGCTAGACGTCCGCTGAGTCGGCGGCCTGCCGCTCGGCGTAGGACTTCAGCCGCTGCAACGAGCGCTCGATGTTGCGTTGGTTGTGCGAGTCGCGGTCGCCCACGCCCAGGATGTAGCGGTTGACCAACACCGTCGGCAGGTCCGGCGCGAGGCGGCGGGTGCTCTCGGTGACCCGGCAGCCCTGCTCGGTCGGCTCGATCTCGTAGCTCCACACCGCGGTCGGCACGCCGAGCAGGCTGACCCGGAAGGCGAAGCGACGCCCTTCGGTCGCCTCGGTCACCGTGCACGTCATCGCCCACTTGCGGCCTTTGTGCTTGTTGACGCCGCGGAATTTCGCGCCGACGGCGGGACCGGTCGCGTCGCCCAGCCAGGCGCACCGCTGGGTCTCTTCGGCCCACTCCGCGATGCTGGTCACGTCGGACACGATGCGGTAGACCAGCTCCGGGGGCGCGGCGATGTCGATCGAACTTTGCGCGGTCGGCTCTGCCACGGCATCTCCTTCGTTCGTTGGTTTCTCACCCTAGTGGCAGGATCGCAAGCATGGCCGAGCTCGATCACCCGCAGTCCGATCTCGAGCCCGCTGCCGCCCGGCTCGCTGAGGCCGTTCGCTACCGCACGGTGTCCTACGAAGAGCGCGAACGTATCGAGGACGACCAGTTCGCCGCGTTCGGTGAGTTCCTGGAGCGCATGTATCCGCGGGTGCACGCCGAGCTCGAACTGCGCGTCGTCGGGCACAGCAGGCTCTACCGGTGGGCCGGGCGGGAGGACGGCGCTCCCGCCGCCCTGCTGCTGGCTCATCAGGACGTCGTCCCGGTCGACGACGAACCCAGCTGGACGTACCCGCCGTTCGACGGCGTCATCGCCGACGGGCACGTGTGGGGTCGCGGGACGATCGACGACAAGTCGCGCGTGCTGGCCACGCTGGAAGCGGTCGAAGCTGCCCTGGCGGACGGCTGGCGACCTCGGCGCACGGTGTATCTGGCCTTCGGCCATGACGAGGAGATCGGCGGTGAGCACGGCGCGGCCAAGGTGGCGGAGCTGCTCGCCGCCGAGGGCGTGATGGCCGACTTCGTGCTGGACGAGGGCGGCGTGATCGGTGTCGGGCTGATCGACGGCGTGCCGGTGCCGACCGCGACCATCATGGTCGGCGAGAAGGGTTTCGTGACCGTGCGGCTGTCCACGTCGGACGTCGGCGGGCATGCGTCGATGCCGCCGCGCCGCACGGCCGTGGGGAGGCTGGCGCGAGCGGTCGCCGCCCTCCAGGACAAACCGATGCCGCTCCGCGTGACCGAACCCGTGCGGGAGATGGTTGCCCGAGTCGCTCCGTACCTTCCGGGTGTGCGGGGCACGTTGCTCGCCAAGGTGGCGAAATGGGACAAGGCACTGGCCCGAGTGCTGGCCATGCGTCCCCAGACCGCCTCCTTGGTGCGCACGACGACGGCGCCGACGGTCATCCGCGGCGGAGTGAAGCCGAACGTCCTGCCGCAGACGGCGGAAGCCTTCGTGAACTTCCGCATCCTGCACGGCGACACCGTCGACGACGTGCTGGCGCACTGCCGCCGAGTGGTCCGGGACAAGCAGGTCTCGGTGGAGCTGGCGCCCGGTGAGCGCGCGGAGCCCTCGCCGGTGTCCTCCACCGACAGCCCGCACTTCCGGCTGCTCGGCGAGCTGACCACGGCGGTTGTCCCGGAGGCTGCGGTCACCACCGGGCTGGTGCCCGGAGCCACGGACGCCCGGCACTACCACCGCGTCGCCCGCGAGCGCTTCGGCTTCGCCCCGATCCTGATGGACAGCACGGAGCTGGACCGCATTCACGGCACCGACGAACGGCTCTCGCTGGACAACTACGCCAGGCTGATCAGGTTCACCGGGCAGTTGCTGCGCCGGTTGTGATCGTGGCCTGTGCCACGTCGGCACGGCGGGCACGGTGACCCTGGCGTAGCTTGCGACCGTGACCTGGTGGGAAGCGGTCTTGATTTTCATTGCCGGCCTGTGGGCGGGCACCATCAACACCGTCGTCGGATCCGGCACGTTGGTGACGTTCCCGGTGCTGGTGACGGTGGGCTTCCCTCCGGTGACGGCCACGACGTCGAACGCCATCGGGCTGATCTCCGGCACCATCTCCGGGTCGATCGGCTACCGCCGCGAGCTGGCCGGTCAGCGCGGCCGGGTGCTGCGGCTCGGGGTGGCGTCGATGATCGGCGCCACGCTCGGCACGGTGCTGTTGCTGTCGCTGCCGCCGAAGGCCTTCGAGACGATCGTGCCCGCGCTGATCATCTTTGCGCTGGTCCTGGTCGTCGTGCAGCCGCGGCTGACCGCGTGGCTGAACGCCCGGCGCGAGAACCACAAGGAGCACGGCGGCGCCGCCATGTGGATCGGGACGCTGCTGGTCGGCATCTACGGCGGCTATTTCACCGCGGCGCAGGGCATCATGCTGATCGCAATCGCCGGGCTGTTCCTGTCCGAACCCCTCCAGCGGTTGAACGCGCTGAAGAACGTGCTGGCCGCGGTGGTCAACACCGTCGCGGGGATCATCTACGCGTTCGTCGCGCCGGTCAGCTGGCAAGTGGTGGCGATCATCGCGGTGAGCTCCACCGTGGGCGGGATGATCGGCGCGAAGATCGGCCGCCGGTTCCCGCCCCGGGTGCTGCGCGGCGTGATCGTGGTCGTCGGCCTGGCCGCGGTGGTCAAGCTCCTGCTTGACTGAACGACCGCGCGGCCGCCAGGAACGCGTCGTTCTCCTCGGGGGTGCCGATGGTCACCCGCGCGCCGTCACCGACGAACGGCCGCACCACGACCTTGCCGGCCA
This sequence comes from Thermocrispum municipale DSM 44069, assembly GCF_000427825.1. Taxonomy (GTDB): domain Bacteria; phylum Actinomycetota; class Actinomycetes; order Mycobacteriales; family Pseudonocardiaceae; genus Thermocrispum; species Thermocrispum municipale. The sequence continues at coordinate 373,935 of NZ_ATYT01000004.1, forward strand.
GCGCGTGTTCGGCGAAGGCCGCGGTCCGCTCCCCCAGCGGCAGCCACACGAAGTTCGCCTGCGTCTCCGGAATCGGGTAGCCGGCGGCGATCAGCCCGTCCCGGACCCTGCTGCGCTCGGCGACGACCTGCGCCACGCGTGCCATCAGTTCCTCGGCGGCGTCCAGTGACGCCAGCGCGGCCGCCTGGGCCAGCGAGCTGACGCTGAACGGCACGTAGACCTTGCGCACGGCCGCGGTGACCTTCGGGTTCGACACCAGGTAACCCACTCGCAGACCGGCCAGGCCATACGCCTTGGAGAACGTGCGCAGAACGGCCACGTTGTCCCGGCCTTCCAACAACTCGATGCCGTCCGGCACGTCCACGTCGGTGACGTACTCGCGGTAGGCCTCGTCCAGCGCGACCAGCACACCCTCCGGCACCGCGTCCAGGAAACGCACCAGCTCGTCGCGGCGCACCACCGTGCCGGTCGGGTTGTTCGGGTTGCAGACGAAGACCACGCGCGTGCGCGGCGTGATGGCCGCCAGCATCGCGTCGAGGTCGTGCACGTGGTTGTCGTCCAGCGGCACCGTGACCTGCTTGGCGCCGACGACCTGCGTGATGATCGGGTACGCCTCGAACGAACGCCACGCGAACAGCACCTCGTCGCCCGGCTCGCACATCGCCTGGATCAGCTGCTGGCACAGCGACACCGAACCGCAGCCGACGGCGACCTGGTCCTGCTCGACCCCCAGCTTGTCGGCCAGCCGTCCGATGAGCGTCCACGCGCCCATGTCGGGGTAGCGGTTGACTCCTTCCGCGGCTTCCGCGATCACGCGCACCACGCTCGGCAGCGGGCCGTCCGGCGACTCGTTGCTGGCCAGCTTGATCGCCCCTGGCACGGACTTGCCGGGCACGTAGTTGGGCAGCGTGTCCAGATCGGTTCGCGGGGTGACGGGCATCGACAAGACTCCTTGGGGTCTAGGTGCGGGCATGACGGTCCCATGGTGTGGGCGCCGTCGTGTGGTCGGTCGGTGGCTTGAGGCTAACGCGCCGCGGGCCGTGGAGGAATTCCGGCAAAAGTCCTTTCTCCCCCGCTGCGACTGGGTACCGTGTGTGCAGCGTCCGATCGGATCAGGCGCTGCTAGGACAGGGGGTGGCTTCGCAGCATGAGCGAAGACGAGTTCCGCTTGATGGCGGCCGAGGATCCGCCACCGGCGCACCTGGACCCGAGCTACCAGAAGGCTCCCGGAGCGGGCGCGCCCGTCAGCGCACCGGCGCCGACCCCGGACCCGCAATCGTCCCCGACCCGGCAGCCGCCACCCGAGCCCGCGCCGCAGCGGCCGAACGACCCGGACGAGGCGTTCGGCAAGGGGTCCGGCATCGACCTGGTTCCGGTCTCGCGGGACATGGCGAAGCTGAAGGACCAGGCCAAGCAGGGCAAACTCCGCCTGGACGAGGACATCGCGCGGATGCTCCTGATGGACTTGGTCGCGATCAAGGACAAGGTGGAGAAGATCACCGCGGAGGCCGCCGAGCTGGACGTCCCGCTGCGGCTGGGTGCGAACTGGGTAGCCGAGACGATGAGCAGGCGGCTGCATTCGGTGGCCGAAGGCGACGACAGCGCCGCGATCCGGGTGTTGAAGCAGTTCGCGATGGTGATCTCCGACTACGAGGAAGCGGTGCGTGCGGCGGCCCGCCGCTACTACGCCACTGAGGAAGAGCTGCAGGCCGCCATGCACGCGATGGAGCGGAAGGTCGCTGACGAGGGGAGCCGGCTGTGAACGTCCCCGAGGACAGCGGTGCCCGGTTCGACGGTGGACCCTCGTCCATGGGTATCGCGCCAGGCGGCTGCGTCCGGCCGGACTTGCCGCAAGGCGGCGACCCGTGGGACCCGGATGACTGGGACCCTCGGCCGGAGCCACCCAGGCAGTCGTCGATGGGAATCGGCCCCGGTGGTTGTATCCCGCCGAATCACTGGCCGAAGGACGACGACGACGTCGGCACGCTGGGTGCCGCCGACTTGAACTCCGACATCGACTGGATGACGTGGAACCACCCGGAGCTGTACGCGATGGCCACGCAAGGCCTGGATGTCGCGGGAGCGAACGCGGTGGCGGCGAAGTGGGGCGACATCGGCGTCCTGCTGCAGGAGGTCGCCGAGGATCTGGAGCGTGCCGCGCGGCGATGTGAACAGGGGTGGGAAGGCTCGGCGGCCGAGCTGGCCCGCGACACCGCGGCGAAGCTGGCGCAGTGGTCCGAGGACACCGGGCATCGCGCGCACGAGGCTGGGACGTGCGTGAGCAGGCAGACGGACATCGCGGTGCGCGCCGCCCGCGAGATGCCGGAGCCGGTTCCGCTTCCGCAGCCGATGCCGCGACCGCTCCCGGAGCCGTCGCCTCGACCGTTCCCGGAGTCTTCGGGTGGGAACGCGGGCAGCGGCAGCACCGTGGCGATGTCCGCGGGTGACTCCAGCCCGTTCGTCAGCCAGGACCTGGGCAGCGCGAACAAACTGACCGGTGACGTCTTCGGTCCGTTGGAGGAGTCCCGCGCGGCGCACCGGCAGGCGGCCGAGGTCATGAAGACGATGCAGCACGAGTCGGCCGAGGTGTATTCGACCGTGCCGTGGTTCGCCCCGCCGAAGAAGGAGCAGCCGCCGGAGGATCGCGGCCGTCGGCCGGATGACGACGCGAAGCCGAGGACACCGGAAGACCCGCGCAAGTCCGACACCTCGACGTCGTCGACGTCGGGCGTGGGCGCCGTGTCCGGTGGCGGTGCCGCTGCTGGTGGCGCCGTCGGAGCGCTCGGCGGCGGGGCGCCTGCGGAGAATGCGCCGCGGCTCGGCGGTGGTGCGCTCTCCGGGGTCGGCGGCAACGCGCCTGGTCCGGCCGGGGCCGGCGCGACGACCGCCCCGGCGGCCAGCGGTGCGGGCGCGGCGCCGCGTGGCATGGGGGCCATGCCGATGGGTGCCATGGGTGGCGCCGGTGCCGGGCGGTCCGAGGACCAGTCGCGGCAGCGGAAGAGCCCGGTGCTGGGCGAGAAGGGCATGTTCGACCCCGACAGGAACGACATCCACCGCAAGCTTCTCGGCGAGGACGTCGACGACGAGATGCCGCGCCGACGGCACTAGACCGGAGGACGGGTGCGCGACGAGCGAACCGGCTGGATCGAGCTGCACGCGGCGGAGTTCTTCCTGCTGTGGCGCGGGCTCGATCTCGGGGAGGTGCCGGACTGGCTGGGTATCCCGCATTTCGGCCGCACCCCGCGGGCCAGGGCGGAGTATTCGGCCGTGGTCGACGAGGCATTGAGCACGCGGGAGCTGGGCACGATCGAGCGGCCCGCCGGTGATCTGGCCGCCCTGCTGCGGGCGATCACGGAAGCCGAGGTGATGCTCGAGCTTCAGGTCGACACGCAGGAGGCGGCGTTGCGCGCGCTCGGCGGCTTCGGACCGCGGGGCACTGCGGCCGTGGCGCGGGTGAACACGCAGGTGCGGATCGGCCCGGAGACCAGGGACGGACTGCTGCGCACGATGCTGTTCGAGGTGCCGCCGCCCCTCGGGCCGGGCAGCGGGATGTCGGCCAACCTGCCGATCGCCGATTTCGACAAGGCGTGCGCGGCCGCCGCGGAGGACGGGGTTGGCGGGTTCGTGGAGACCCTGACCGAGCTGGGCGTGCGGCGCGAGGAGTGCTTGGTGCTGTCCAAGGCGTTGAGCACGCGCACCGGTGGCGGCCGAGTGAGTGCGCGAGCCCGTGACGGCCGTGGCCGGTGGCATCGCTCCCCGATCACCGTGTCGTGGCTGGACGCCGAGGACGGCCGGTACGCGCTGCGCACCGAGGGTGAGTGGATGACGGTGAGCCCGGCGGATCCGTCACGGTTGATCACCATGGCCGAGGAGATGGTGCAGGTCGTCGTCTGAGCCACCGCGTCGCCGGGCGATCAGCACACATTTCCGCTTGCCGTGTGGGCTCGCCGACCATGGCCTGATCCGCGAGTTTCGCATTACCCTCCGGGTCATGGCCGACACTCCCGAAGTTCTCTGGCGTCCGGATCCGAATCACCTGCCCGACACCCGCGTCGAGCAGTTCAAGCGGTGGCTGTCCGAGCACCGTGGGCTCGCGGTGTCGCGGTACGAGGACCTGTGGCGCTGGTCCGTGGACGAGCTCGACGAGTTCTGGGCAGCGTTCGGTGAGTTCATCGGTGTGCGGTGGCGCGCCGAGCCGCGGGCGGTCCGCGAGGGCGACGAGATGCCCGGCGTGCGGTGGTTCCCCGGCGGCGAGTTGAACTACGCCGAGCACGCGCTGTCGGGCGTGGCGGGCGCGGAGAAGCGCGACGACGAGCTGGCGGTCGTCTTCCACCGCGAGGACGGACTGACCGAGCAGCTGACGTTCGGCGAGCTGCGTGCGAAGGTGGGCGCGGCGCGCGGCATGTTGCAGTCGCTGGGTGTGCAGCGCGGCGACCGGGTGGTGGCGCTGGCGCCGAACTGCCCGCAAACGTTGGTGACGTTCCTGGCCGCGGCGAGCCTGGGTGCGATCTGGTCGTCGTGTTCGCCGGACTTCGGCGTGCGCGCGGTGGCCGACCGGTTCACCCAGATCGAGCCGAAGGTGATGCTGGCCGTCAACGGCTATCTGTACAACGGCAAGAAGTTCGACGTGCGGCCGACCGTGCGGGAGCTGGCCGGGCAGATGCCGTCGTTGCAGGGCATCCTGCTGATCGACTACGTGGAGCTGGACCAGGCGCAGACTGCCGGTGCGGTCGACTTCGACACGGCGATGGCCGAGCACGAGGGCGCGCCGCTGGAGTTCGAGCCGGTTCCGTTCGACCACCCGCTGTGGGTGCTGTACTCGTCGGGCACGACCGGTCTGCCGAAGGGCATCGTGCAGGGCCATGGCGGCATCGTCGTGGAGCACCTGAAGCAGTTGGCGATGTCGCTCGACCTGGGGCCCGGTGAACGGTTCTTCTGGTTCACCACCACCGGGTGGATGATGTGGAACCTGCTGATCTCCGGGTTGTTGGTGGGCTCGGCCGTGGTGCTGTTCGACGGCAGCCCTGGGCACCCGGATCTGAACACGCTGTGGCGGTTGGCCGCGCAGCATCGGATCACGTACTTCGGTGTCTCCGCACCGTACGTGCAGAGCTGCCTGAAGGCGAAGCTGCGCCCGGCGGCGGAGCACGACCTGTCGGCCATGCGCGCGATCGGCTCGACCGGGGCGCCGCTGTCGGTGGACGGCTTTCGGTGGATCATGGACGAGGTCGGGCCGGTGCAGATCTGCTCGGTGTCCGGCGGCACGGACGTGTGCACGGCGTTCCTGGGATCGTCGCCCGATGTTCCGGTGTGGCTCGGGGAGCTGTCGTGTCGGGCGCTCGGCGCGGCGGTCGCGGCCTACGACGAGCACGGCAAAGAGATCGTGGAGCAGGTCGGCGAGCTGGTGGTCACCAAGCCGATGCCGTCCATGCCGGTGATGTTCTGGAACGACCCGGACGGCTCGCGACTGCGCGCGGCGTATTTCGAGGACTTCCCTGGTGTGTGGCGGCACGGCGACTGGGTCCGGATCACCGAGCGCGGGTCCGCGGTGATCTACGGTCGCAGCGACTCCACGTTGAACCGCGGCGGCGTGCGGATGGGCACGGCGGAGTTCTACCGGGTGGTGGAGAGCTTCGACGCCATCCACGACTCGCTGGTGATCGACACGACGCGAATCGGTGACGAGGAGGGCGAGCTGCTCTGCTTCCTCGTGCTCGCGCCCGGGTCGTCGTTGGCGGATGTCGAGCCGGAGCTGCGGTCGCGGCTGCGGTCGGAGTTGTCCCCGCGCCACGTGCCCGACCGGTTCATCGAGGTGCCGGCGATCCCGCGGACCCTTAACGGGAAGAAGTGCGAGGTTCCGGTCAAGAAGATCCTCAGCGGGGTGGACCCGAAGAAGGCGATCAGCGTGGACGCGCTCTCCGACCCGGGGGCGTTGCGGCCGTTCGTGGAGTTCGCCGGCACCGCGAACTCCTGACGACCCGCGCAGGCCACCCGCCCCGTTGGCGGCTCCCGTGCCGGGATCCAGGGGGGCGGGTGGGCCGTGTCGTGGGCGGACGGTAACCTAGTCGCACCGAATACCACCCTGGAGGCTTCGCCTAGTCTGGTCTATGGCGCCGCACTGCTAATGCGGTTGGGGGTTTGAGCCCCCTCGCGGGTTCGAATCCCGCAGCCTCCGCAAGATGCAGGCGCGCTGCCCTGGGTAATCCGGGGCGGCCGCCGCACTCGCACGATCATGGGTCGCGGAAGCCGCGCACCGAAGTGGCCACGCCTCGACGCGTCCGCGCTGCAGTTGATCAGTGTCGGCCACTCGTAAGCTCCGAACTACTCGACGCCGAACACGGTGAGCTCACCACCCGGCATGGACACGATCTTCCGTTCGCCGGGCCCGGCAAGCGTCCACGCCTCGAAATCCTCATCCGGCGACACCGAAATCTTCGTACCGTCGGCCAGCGCAATTGTCAGAATCGCGTCGTCCACGGCAGCCGCGGCAATGTGCTTACCCACCAACCAGTCAAACGCCGTCGTCTCGCCGACATCCTCGGGCGAATACGTCACGCTGCCCCCGGTACCGGACACTGTGAAGTCGCTCTCCACCCGTATCTCGGCCCCGGCGTCGGTGCGCAGCACCAGAGCGAACTCGCATGTGGCTTCCGATACGAACTGCCCAGCCAAGCCCAGATCCATAGCCGTCTCCTACCAGCCTTTAGGCAGCGGATAATTTCCGTTCGGGTCGATGGGAATGTGCGTGTCCGCCCTGGAGCCCGGCTTGCCATCCAAATTTATCGGCTGACCGTGGCTGTTGTAGAACCTGACATATCCGTGAGGATACCGAGGCGTCGGATCCATGATGCGGATCATGTCGGCGTTTCCGGTCGCGCCAGGGCGCTGATACACGACACCCTTGCCGTTGTCAGCTGTTCGTTTCACCCACCCCTGCTTGGCACCGGGCGGCAGGCTGCTCGTCTGCTGTCCCTGCTGGTTCTTGCCGGAGCTCTGGCCGGACTGGTTGCCGGACTTCTGCGGGTTCGTCGAGGCCTTGTTCGGCCGCCCTTTGACGGCCGCGGTCTTGGCCAGGTTCACGCCCTGGCTGACGTTCTGGACGGTGGGCGTGCCGCCGCCGGCCGGCTGCTTCTTGCCCCCGGCTCCGCCTTTGTTGGTGGACGTCGAGCCGCTGGGATTTTTCGGTTTGGGTGTCATCGTCGGCTCACCCGAGCAGCTTGGTCAGGTTGGTCAGACTGTTGATCAGGGCCATGGTGTAGGTGAGGATGCGGCCGGCCCATTTCACGACCGCAGCGGCGATTTGCGAGGCGATCACCGGGATGGTGACCACGAAAATCGCCTCCACCGCCCACACGATCACCCGCGCGACCAGGTCGGCGATCAAGTCACGGACGATTTCCCTGGTGAGTTCGACCAGGCCGCCGGCGCCCTCGGTCGCCGACTGCATGGCCGTGCAGATGGCGCTGAGGGCGTTGATGGCCTCGACGTTGTGCTCCATCAGGTTGTGGTAGGCGTCCGCCGCTTCGCCCCGCCACGCCGGCAAGTCGTTGTCGATGTCGCTTTTCAGCTCATCGGCGATCGACTTGAACTCCGTGGCCATGTTCGCCCAGGTCTGGGCGTGCGAGCTCACCACGTCCGGCTTGCCGGTCAGCTCGTCGAGCATCTCGCGCAGCGGCTCGAAGTATTCGATCGCCCAGCCGAGCCCGTTGGCCAGCAGCGCGCTGATCGGGTCCATCACCGTGGCAGCGACGTCCACACCCAGCGAGGCACCGGCCAGGACGTCGTCGACCCAGCCTTCCGACTTGATGGCTTGGACGAGACCGTCCACCCCGTCGGCGAGACTGGCTCCGGTCCACGGCTTGCGGGTCGACTCGACCGGGGCAATCAGCGAGTCGCCGGTCACCGCAGCCCACCCCCGATGGCCTGGAAGCTGCTGCGGGAGTCGTCCTCCATGCGTTCGTAGGTCTGGGCGGCCTCGCGCAACGTCTCGGCGACGAGCTGGAGATTCTCCTCCACGTAGGCGATGACGTCATCCACCTGGACGTGCTTGTCCTCCAAGATTCCGGCGATCCACCCGCACAGCAGCCCGTACGCTTGGTCGTCCTGGGCGATGTGGCTGCTGGCCGCCTTGATCGCGCCGAACCGCTCTCGCAATGCGTCGATGTTGGCCGCGTGCTTGGTGATGTCCTCGACAGGCGCGTGATACCCCTGATGCCCCAGGAGCAGGTCCCCGGTCGGTCACTCGAACTTGAACTCGAAGGGTTCCTCGTCGTCCTCTTCCTCCTCGCGCCTACGACGTTGCGGAGCGCTCGACGGTTTCACCGTCGGCGCAGGCGCAGGCGGGGGAGGCGGCGGAGCAGCAGGTGATGTCGGGGCAGGTGTAGCGCTCCTGGTGACGGTGTCGGACACATCTTCGGCGAGCAGATGCTTGCCGACCGAGGCCGCGATCGCCTGCCCGGCCGCCGACTCGGTGCCGATGGTCTCCTCGACGATCTCGCGGGAGCGCTCGGCCAACCGGGCCTTGGCGCGGCGGACCGTGTCCATGATCGCCTGCGCGATCAGGTCCGGTGGGAGACCGTGGATCTTCGGCGTCAGCTGCAAACCGATCAGAGAGCCGGTCGAGTCGACCGTCACCTTGGTCAGCCCGCGCGGGTCGGCCACCGTTTCCTGCAACTGCTGCAAGCGATCGCTCATCGCCTTCGTATGTGCGGCCAACTGGTCAATGCGACCCTTCCACGCCTGCAGCCGTTCGCGGGCGCCGTCCGGATCGAGCACGGTGTCGTCCATGGAGTCAGCCTCTTTCATCCCGGCGGGAACGTAGCAGCCTTACGGCCACAGTAAAGATCGCTTACCAGGCAGGACCGAACGTGCCGGGGTGACATCACACCGTCGGCGCAGTCGAGGCGATCTCGGTGGGCGTAGGCCGGCTCGACTGCGCGTACTGGCGCCGATGCCCTATCAGGCGGATGACTGTCGCATGACGGACGCCCGTTCGGCTCTCCGTGCCACCCGGACCAGCCGCGATGTGGCCGATCGGGCCTGCGACGTCATGTGTCATGAACCCAGGTAGACTGCTGGACAGTTGACGGTGACACCCACCTGGGCCGGGACATCCCGGACGCCTCATGGACCCGGTGGCAGGCCGCTACCGCGGACCCGGTAACGTGTACCGCGCCAACTGAACAGGCGCCCGTAGCTCAACGGATAGAGCATCTGACTACGGATCAGAAGGTTGGGGGTTCGAATCCCTCCGGGCGCGCTCATTCTCCCAGGTCAGAGGCCATTTCGCGAGGCCCAGAGATACCACAGCCCCGGAAGCGTCCAATATACGTCCAACACGCCCGGGGCCGGGTACAGTGCCGATCAAGCCGCCTCGGGACCGTTTTGGCGCGCTTCCAGAACCGCCCTTCGCCTGGCATCAAGTGTGCTGGCGACCTCATCGAGACGATCCGGGAACAAGTGCCCGTACACATTGAGCGTTATCGATGCGTCGGCGTGACCCAGCATGGACTGAACGACCTTCACATCCGCGCCAGCGGCGATGGCCAGGGACGCAGCCGTATGCCGGAGCTTATGTGGAGTGAATCCATCCACATCGAGCCCGGCTTTCCGCAGAGCCGGTAGAAACTCGCGCCTCCGCCAGTTGGCTTTCCGCAGGGGCTTGCCTCGACTAGTGGTGAACACGCGATCCTCCGGCCCTCGTCCAGCGATCAGTGGCCGCAATTCATCCACGAGCGACGCCGGTAGCGGCACCGTCCGAGGTTTGCCCGACTTCGGCAGCCCCTCGACCTGACCGCCCTTGATCTCGTAGAGCGTCGCCACGATGCGAACTCGCCGGTTGTCTAGGTCAACGTTACGTACACGCAGTGCAGCCGCCTCCCCCCACCTGACTCCGGTGTAAGCCAGGAAAAGGATCAGCGCCCGGTTGACAGCAGCGGCAGCAGTCGGCCGCTTGTACTTGGTTCGTAGCTCACCCGCAGCAGCCGCCAGCGCCTCGACCTGCTCATAGGTCAGGTACACGTGGTCGGCTTCCGGAACGACCGGCAGTTCAACGCCTCTCGCCGGATTGACTGCCAACCGTCGCGGGACACACCACTCGAGAACCATCGACAGAACCCGAAATGCCAGCCGTGCCGTCGACGGGCTTAAGTTGCTGCCATCTTCCTCTGTCGGCTTGAGTAGACGTGCCACCCACAGAGCCACGTCCTCTCTCTCGATCGCGTTGAGAGCTACATTGCCCCACTCGGGCAAGACGTGGTTGTCCAGCAGGCCTCTGTACTTCCACCAAGTCGACGGCTTGATCCGCGTCCTGGACTCGAGCCACTTTTCGGCGACCTCCGCGAACTTGACCTTCGCGACCACCGGGTCGGTGTAAGTGCCCGTCAGCAACGCTGACGACAACTCCGCTACCCGGAGGTCCGCCCGTGCCCGAGTTGGCACAGATTCCGATCGCTGCTTGCCGGTCTTGTCGTAGTACATCACCAGGTACCGGTTCGGAGGCTTGCGTTTGGCCGCCTTAGCCTTCGCAACAGCATCGCGGTACTTCTTCGACTGGATCCGGTCGTAGACCCACACGCGTGCCATCAGGCCACCGCCTGTTCGTTGAGCCAGGCGTTGACGTCGTCGGGCCGGTAGCGGAGGTGTTTGCCGATGCGGACGCCGGGTGGCCCGTAGCCTTTGGTGCGCCATTGGTAGAGGGTGTTGACGGGGATGCCGAGGATGTCCGAGAGGTCCTCGACGCTAAGCAGCTTGGGCATGGTCGTTGTCCTTTCGGTGTTTGAGTGCTCGGTGTTGGCGGATGCGGGTGGCGATGGCGGCGGCTAGCTCGCGTTCGGCTTCGTTG
>NZ_ATYT01000024.1 GCF_000427825.1 Thermocrispum municipale DSM 44069
GCAATGAGCTTCATCGGGGATTGGGCGGACATCCTGCAGTCACTCGAGGAGCAGCGCAAGAAGTACGGCGGCACCTCCATCGGTGACTCCTTCAGCCTTGTCGTCACGGGCAAGGGCTTTCGCTTTCCGGACGAGGCCACGGCCAGGGCGATCGCGCAGCGCTTCGAGGATCGAGCTAAGAGCATGAAACAGCGTGAGTTGCTGATCCGCAAGGCCATCGACGCACTGAGTGGAAAGTTTTCCGATGATGATTACAGCAAAGTTTACGTTCGGGATGCGATTTATTCCCTGAATGCGCTGAAAGAATTGAATATGTCTGCGTCCGAGTACGCTCAGCGGTATTCGCAAAAGATTTCATCAGCGATGGACTTGAAGATGGCAGACGATACGGACGCGGGCACCTGGTTCGACAAAGTTGGGAATTCTGTAGATTGATGGCTCCCAAGAAATTGGTTCCCGCGCTGCTGACCGGACTCCTCGGGCTGTCAATAGCCGCCTGCTCTGATCCATCGGTAGAGAAGGATGCCATTCCGACCCCAGCGCCATCGTCTGAACCCGGCTCATCCAATGGCGTGCCTCAGGTGAGTCGACCCTTGGACGCTAGTTCGTTTCTCGAAGATCCGTGTAAGTTGGTAGATAATCAAACACTGTCTGCATTCGGTGAATTTGAAGAAGGTGAACCAGATGTTGACAGTAACCATGCGCAGAAGCTGATCGGTCCGACTTGCGTTTGGTATGGGAAGCAAGACGTCGGTCGGGCTGTGAGTGTGATCATTGATACTCCCCATCAGAAGTATGCGCAGCCGCATTTGCGAGGTTTGGCCGGCGTTTACGCTTCGAAAGAGTCGGGATCGCTCGATTATCTTCAGGCGGTAGAAATTGATAGCCATCCCGGGTATCCGGCGGTTATTGCTGGAAATAGGAAAGATATGGAAGAGGGCAATCGTTGTGTCGTCTATGTCGGAATTGCCGACGACCTAACTATCAAGACGTCCCTCGACGGAGGACGCGATCCAGAGGAAGCATGCCAAGTGGCGCAGAAAGTTGCAGCTGCCGTGTTGGACACGCTCAAGCAAGCCAACTAGCCACTGTGATGGCGCTGAGCGGCCGGACGGGCTGTCGCTAGGTCGGAGCTTCCCGAGGGCAGCGAGCACGGTCGACGTCGTGCTCGAGCTCCTCGCTTCTGCGGGGAAAAACCTGGTACGGGGTGTTATCTGGCTGCGGGTCGAGCTTGCCGCGTTCGGGCCGTCAATCCCTCTGCTGGTAGCGACGGAGTTTGCTAAACGTAGCTCTTTGTACGTGCCGAGTTGCTACCGTAGGCGGCATCTGGCGGAAGGGTTCTGATATGAGCCTTGGGCTCAGAGCAAGCGCCGTCCCGTCGCGCCGAAGGGCACCGCGCAGTGTGGCGAGGTCCTTCAGGTTCCCGAGATCGTGGGAAGTCACCGTCGGCGGGTACGCGATGAGCCTTACCACCGGAGCAATGACCAGAAAGCCGTCGGGAGGGCCGCAATGAGCTTCATCGGGGATTTGGGCGGACATCCTGCAGTCACTAGAGGAGCAGCGCAAGAAGTACGGCGGCACCTCGATCGGCGACTCGGTTGTGCTCGCGGCGACCGGCAAGGGGTTCCGGTTTCCGGATGAAGCTACAGCCAAGGCAATCGCCCAGCGCTTCGAAGACCGGGCCAACAGCATGAAAGGGCGCGAGATGCTGATTGGGCGCGCCCTTAGGGCTCTGCATAGAGAATTCTCCCCAGATGATTACAGTAAAGCATATGTGAAAAGAACCATCGAATCTTTGGAGTCGCTGCGAGAGTTGAACAAGTCGGCGGCAGAGTACGCCAGGTCCTATTGTGATCAGATTAAAGGTTCGATGGATTCAAAGATGTCAGACGACGATGCTGCTGGCAAATGGTTCAACAAGGTTGGGAACACTGTTCAGTGACTTCGCGAAGGTTGTTGGCGGCGGCCTTCCTGTGTGGGCTCTTCGGATTCTCTGTGGTCGCATGCTCGGAATCTACTGAAAAGGGGGCGATTCCAACCGAGGGTGCGTCTTCGCAAATCGATCGAAATGATGATGTACCCCAGGTGGTTCACCCGCTCGATGCCACTCCTTTTTTGAAGCACCCGTGTCAGCTGGTTGATGATAAATTTCTCGCCAGGTTTGGTGATTTTGAAAAAGGTGAGCCCGACGTAGAAAGTAGCCACGCGCAAAAGTTGATCGGTCCGACGTGTGTTTGGTACGGCAAAGAAGATTTCGACCGCGCGGTCAGTGTCATCATTGATACGCCCCACCAGAAGTATGCTCAGCCAGAGTTGCGCGGCTTGGGTGGCCTCTATGCATCGAAAAAGTCGGGATCGATGGACTATCTTCAGCCGGTTCAGATCCCTGGTCATTCAGACTACCCAGCCGTTATAGCAGGGAAGCAAGACGACATGGTCGAGAATCGTGCTTGTGTCGTTTATGTTGGAATTTCTGACGACTTGACCATCAATACGTCACTTGACAATGCTGACAGTGTCAAAGAAGCGTGTGAGGTGGCGCAAAATGTAGCCGCCGCTGTGCTGGACACTCTCAAGCAAGCCGATTAGGCAGCACGGCGGTTGCAGCCCTGAGGAAAGATTCTGTTGCCAGACGTGACGATCGTGCGATCGACGGGAGGCTGGCAGGTCAACGACTCACCAGGGTGCCGGCGAAAGAGATGACAAGGCGCTGGACGGGCAAGGGCTACACGCCCGGGCGTCATCACGGCAAGCATTTCGCCAGTTTGGAGGGGATGCCCTCGGCTGTCATGAAAAGTCGTGGTTTGATCGAAGTTGTCAGGGCTATTTGTCGGATGTCTTCTCGCGGGGCGGCGCGAGCAGGTAGTATGCGAGCAAGAAGTATCTGGAAGCGCACGATCCGCTCTTCGATATCTCGTGATAACTGATCAAGTCAGACGCTACGTGATGTAGGTTGCATTGTGAAACTCGAACTGGTTTGGAAGGGCAAGCAGGAAAAGCTGTGGAAGAGTCAGATTTCCCGCGAGCCGTTTTGGATGGGACATGTCGTAAGGCTGGTAGCGGTTGCGGGAGCGCTGCTGGCGACGTCGACTGTTCTAGCTTCCTGTAGTGAAGGTGATGGCCCACAGACCAGCGGCTCCGCCTCAGCGACGCCGAGTAGTTCCGCAGGCCCTACGTCGATTGAATATCCAAGAGTTCAGACTCCACTCGACCCGTCGCCTTACCTGGACAACCCTTGCCAGCTGGTCCCGATGCGTGTGCTCAACTCGATTGCGGAATTTCGCGAGGGCGATCCAGACACAGATAGCGCGGCCGCCAAGAAGATGACCGGACCTCGTTGTACATGGCTTCCAAGGGACCTTGATGGGCCAACCGTAGGTATAACGATAGGAACGGTACGCCGTGCTACCGCAGATGAAGGATACAAGGGGCTTGAGATCGAATATCGATCAAAAGAATCAGGCGACATAGATCATCTGCAACCCTTGGCGATCCCAGGGCATCCCGGCAATCCAGCAGTGATCTCTGGGCAAGCCGTCAGAATTAACAATGGCTCCTGCCCAGTAACGGTCGGACTGGCTGACGACCTGACCTTCACGGCGAGAGTGATTGATCGCGAGGACCCGCAGGGGGCGTGCGAAGGGGCCCAGAAGGTGGCGGCTGCTGTGCTGGACACACTCGCAGGTGGGAAATGACGGCTGGTACACCGGCAAGGACAGCGACTTCGTCGTGGGCGATATTGGTCGAACAGGGCGCACGCTAGCTCACACGTGCTGGGACCCTCATGTGACACTCCCCGGCGCCGTAGTCCATGTCCGCGAAGCCCGTCGCTTTCGGCACTGAGGCCACCGAAGGTAGCCGGAGTTCCGCGTGCGGCTACATACGTGCGCACGCCGGCATACGCACGAGTGTGGTCACCGGTGCGGCAGTGCCCCGAAGATCAAAACTCTCCGTAGCGTGATCTTGGCTGTAGTGTCTTGCGGCGAATGGCGACCCAGACCCGCAGCAAGCTACGAGGTGCTCACTGCGTCCTTCATCCCACAATCACTCATGGAGTACCCGAGGGTTCAGACGACGCCCGATCCGACGCACTGCCTGAAGAACGCTTGCCAGGCCGTCCCGACGACCATCTTCCTCAAGATCACTGAGCGTCGAGGCGCGCCCGACGCGGGAAGCGCAATCGCCCAAGGGCTAACTGGCCGTCGCTCCGTACGGCCTTATCGAGGTCATCGACAGTCCATCTGTGAGCCACCTACGTGGCCGCTGTCGTCGGAAGGTTGATGGGGGATACCAAGGCGTGGGCAAATCGACCACTTCGAGCGCCAGTAGGTATCTGGCCAACTTGGATCCCCTGTCATGTCGAGTCGAACGTGAGGGGTCGGTAACGATTCACGTTCGTCACCGGCAGTACTAGTGCCAGATTGACGTTGACAGCACGATCACCGATTCGGGCGCTCTTCGAAGCGTTTAAGTACCCTCAGAAGGGTTACGAACGCCACGTTCGGCACGTTGGCCAACCGATGATGATGTACGGATGACGATATGTCCTCAACTGTTCGGGCGAGCAGGTGGCTTCAAAGGCTCGGTAGCAGCATCGTTTCGTGGTTAACGGGTGTGAGCCTGGTGCTTGCATCCGCTTGCGCGGGAAGCGAGGATGCTGACCGAACTCACGGGGGGCGCGCTAGCTCCACGGATACGCAATCTACTCGGCTGTCCCCGCGAGTCGTTTCGCCGATTGACCCCGGTCCGTTTACTGAGAATCCATGTCGGCTAGTGCCGGAAGATAAGCTTGCCTCGTTCGGGCATGTCAAATCCCCTCAGCCGGACGTGAACAGCAATGCGGCGAAGAAGCTACTCGGGCCGGGGTGTACATGGCTCGCGGCGAGCACGGGGGAGCCGACCATTGGCATCCGCATCCACACCCTGCAGGCTCAACATGCTGACACCGCGTTCGAAGGACTGGAAGGCATCTATCAAGCCAAGAAGTCCGGTAAAATTGATCACCTTCAACCGTTGTTGCTACCTGGTCGTCCCGAGTATCCCGCGGTTGTTTACGGGCAGGCCTCAGATATCAACGCCGGCACTTGCACTGTCAGTGTTGGCCTTGCCGACGATCTCACCTTCTCTGTGCAAACCATCCAAGAAGAAGATCCTAAGAATGCCTGTCTGATTGCGCAAAAGGTGGCCAGCATTGCATTGGAGGCGATGCTGGCGGCGGGCGATTAGCGAGACTCTGTTAGTGAAGTGTTGGGCTACGACCGAGAGTCCTGCACCCGGCTAGCCGGACCGTGTGGAGTTGAGGGAGCGGCGGACCCGACCGGAAGGTGGCCCAATGCTCGTGCTGAGTTGCTACGGGTAGCGAGCGGAGCAAGCACGGCGGCACTTCGAGCAGTGCCCCGTGCAACTTCGCGGTTCCGGGCAATGGCTTCCACACTTCGAACGAAACACACCATGCCGATCTCGCAGTGTTCGAGGATCGAGTTAGAGTATCGTGATTCGGTCCGCTTCCTGAATGCGCTGCGGTAGAAGGTCAAACGCCTAGGGTAGTCAATGAATTCGAAGCAGGTGAATCAGGCCCGCGATGTGAGGTCACTCGAATGAGATTTAGAGTGGCGTTGTCTGCAGCCTTCGTAGCTGCGTCCGTCGCGTTGTCTGCTGTCGCTTCCTGCAGCGACGGCTCTGAGCCGAACGCCGGCGGACTTCCATCGTCGTCGAATAGTTTGACTGTACCGCCACCAGTGGCATATCCGAAGGTGCAGACACCGCTCGATCCTTCGCCTTATCTGGACCATCCTTGTCGGCTGGTACCGATGAGTGCGCTCAACGTGATTGCGGAGTTTCGCAGGGGGGAGCCGGATACAGACAGCACGGCAGCCAAGAAGCTGACCGGCCCTCGCTGTACGTGGATTTCTAAGCGGATCGATGGACCGGATGTGACCATTGCGATCGATACGGTGCGCCGTGAGGTCGCGGACGATGGATTCAAGGGAATTGAGGCTGAGTATCGATCAAAGGAGTCGGGCGACATAGATCATCTGCAACCACTGGCAATTCCTGGCCACCCAGGAAATCCAGCTGTGATCGCAGGGAAAGCTAGTCGGATCAACAATGGCTCATGCCCTCTGACGGTCGGGTTGACCGAAGATCTGACGTTGACGGTCATCGTGATCGATCGTAGGGACTCGCAGGGTGCGTGTGAAGACGCTCAAACAGTAGCGGCTGCGGCACTGGACACCCTGTCGGATAGCAAGTGATCGAACCGCGTTTAGGCTCAGTTGGCCGGGAGGGGAACTTATGCACCAAGCGCCACCAGCTTCGGTGGGAACTTGAGAGAACGGGCAGCCATGGGTTATGTGGTAGCTGATTGCTGGAACCTGAGACTCGGCGCCGCCGAGTTCGATCGAATCGGCTCGACCTAGCGCGTTTCTTTCGCTAGTTGCTGGATCTTAGGTATGTTGCGTTGAGCGCGACTTCAGGGGCGTTGCGATGAGGCTAAGATCGTGGACTTTTTCAGGGCGTGTACGATCGAACGGAAAGTTGGGGGTATTGTCATGCGCAGTGTGTTGGCGTGGGCGCTACTTGTCGCCTTTTTAGCAGGCTGCGGTGAGAAATCTGGAGTGCCAACGATAGAAGAGCCGGTACCTGATGCATCTGCCGGCGCTCAATCGCCGGATCATGTTGATTTTCCCAAAGTGAAGACGATTCTCGATCCGGAGAGGTATCTGAAGAATCCGTGTCGCCTCATAGCGAAGAAGTTCCTTTCGTCCATTGGAGAGTATGGTAGGGGTGAGCCGGATTTGGAAAGTCCCATCGCAAAGGATCTCGGTGGGCCCAGGTGCAGCTGGTATTCCGTGGAGCCGGGTGGCCCCTCGGTCTCTGTGATGATCGGAACAGTCCGACGGGAAGTTGCCGCTGATGGTTTCAAGGGATTGGAAGCTCTATACCGTGGGAAGTCGATGGGGCAATTTGATCATCTGCAACCTCTGGTCATTCCTGGGCATCCCGGAAACCCGGCCGTGATTGCTGGGATGGCGGAAGACATCAACTCAGGCACATGCCCTGTGACGGTTGGGTTAAGTGACGATGTGACGCTCACGTCGATGGTCATCAACCAGGACGACCCGCAGGGCGCGTGTCGAGTGGCTCAGGAAGTGGCCGCTGCTGCACTGGACACGCTCCAGGGGGCCAACTGACGAGCGGTGTACCGGGGGTAAGAACCGAGACGGCGTCGTTATCGACATCGAGCGGCGCATAGGTCCAGTTCTCAGCAGGCAGCTCCGGTGTTGTCGTCGATGGCCGTGGGGTCCGCTGCCTTGGGTGAGGTCGTCGAAGCTCAGAGTTCCGGACGTACCGAGACTTGGTAGCGCGCGCCGGTGTAAGGACAAGTTGGTTTTTGGGGGGCGCTGAAGCTGCAGTGCGACTCGCCAGACCTGACCTTCTGGACTAGTGCCTCCCCGGGGAGCCGCGGGCATCGTGTTTGGACGGCTGGCCTCAACGGCAGAAGATCTACGAGGTCCTCATATGAGGAGGCTTCACCTCGTCGCAGGTTGCCCACAAAAGGTTAACGCGGTGCCTGTCAGGCCGTGTCGAGTGCGGCTGCGCCCGCGCTACATGGAAAGGGCCTCTGCGAGGCGCAGGTGCTGTTGCGCGGCATGCGTCTGTGGACGTGTGGCTAGACCTCGGACCGCTCCTGGTGAGAAGGAGCTCAGCGTAAGGTGCTGCGCCGCTGGCCCTCATCAGCGAAGCTGGTCGACGTTCTGGCTGACGTCCGTAGAGTCCGTGTCTCCAACTGCGTCTGTGCTGCTGAGGGGCGCAATACATGGTTCTCGAGCCTGTGTGAAGTATCCGGAAAGTGGCCCACCGTCTGCGCTGAGTTGCTACCGTAGCGACCGGAGCGATGACCAGGAAGCCGTCGGG
>NZ_ATYT01000025.1 GCF_000427825.1 Thermocrispum municipale DSM 44069
GTTCTCGAGCCTGTGTGAAGTATCCGGAAAGTGGCCCACCGTCTGCGCTGAGTTGCTACCGTAGCGACCGGAGCGATGACCAGGAAGCCGTCGGGAGGGCCGCAATGAGCTTCATCGGGGATTGGGCGGACATCCTGCAGTCACTCGAGGAGCAGCGCAAGAAGTACGGCGGCACCTCCATCGGTGACTCCTTCAGTCTCGCCGTCACGGGCAAAGGATTCCGATTCCCCGATGCAGCCACGGCCAACAAAATTGCGGCTCGGTTTGAGGCTCGAGCCAACAGCATGGAAAAGCGTAATAAGCTGATTGACGACGCGATAGACGCCCTGCACAGGCAATTTTCCCAGGATGGCTACAGCGCGGCCTATGCTGAAAATGCGATCAGTTCCTTGCGCTCGCTGCAGGTCTTGAACAAGTCGGCGGCCGACTATGCTCGCAAGTATTCGAACAAGATAAAGTCTGCAGCGAATTCAAGAATGTCTGAGGAAGAAGAGATTGGTTCTTCTTGGGGTAAGATCTGGGATTCTGTGGTCTAATGAGTCTGCGTAGGGTGTCGGAGATTCTTTTGATCGCGAGCTTTGGGGCAGCTTTGTCGTCATGTTCGGGCTCGACGGTGGATGATGCTGTTCCTACGGGCTCGCCGACGTCGCAGCAGGGCGGTACAGGCGAGGTGCCGCAAGTAGCTAATCCGCTGGATGCGACTCCGTTTCTCAAGAACCCGTGCGCCCTAATAGACGATCAGACGCTCTCGCAGTTCGGCGACTTTACAGAAGGCGAGCCGGATGTGGATAGCAACCATGCGCAGAAGCTCATCGGTCCACGGTGTTCCTGGTATATGAAGGAGGATTACAGTCGTTCGGCCGGTGTCGTGATCGACACTCCTCACCAGAAGTATGCCGACCCCGAGCTGCGTGGGCTAGGGGGAGTCTACGCTTCCAAGGAGTCGGGGACGATTGACTTCCTGCAGGCCGTAGAGATTGCTGGCCACCCTGACTACCCGGCCGTAATTGCGGGCGATCGCGAAGAAATTTCGCGTGGGCGTTGCGTCGTTTACGTCGGAATCGCCAACGATCTCACCATCAAGACGTCGTTCGATGATGAGCAGAATCCGTCCCAAGCTTGCCCCGCTGCTCAGAAAATTGCCTCCGCTGCGCTCGAGACCTTGAAACAGGGTGGTTAGTCGCCCGCCTAGGACGCGCTGCCATAGCCCGCACATGCCAGCGGCAAGCAGGAGGTGGCGTGGCCGGTCCGAGCCGCGTCCTCGACAGGCCAGGATGTGTAGGTCACAGGTGAGTTGGCGAAACACGGCTCGTCGTGCTTGCGGAGTTGCTACGGTTAGGTGCGCTGAGCTGTAGCAGGTAGGAGGAATCCGGGATGTGTTGTGGCTTGAGATGGAGTCCACTCCTGCTGGCGGGCGCGGCTCAGCAGCACTGCCCGGCCGTCCGGTCGGTCGAGGAGATCTACCGCGAGCCAGCGTTGTCGGGGGGTAAGTAGTGAGCCTTACGGGACAGCAGATTTTCGAGATCTTCATGGCCGGCGACATCGGGCCTCTCAAGGCGGCTGAGGAAATGGTCCGGGCTCTGAAGAAGGAGTTCGAGGACGAGGTCGAGGGCCTAGCGAACGCGCGGAATGAATTGTTGCGGTACTGGGAGGGGGACAGTGCCGACGCCGCGGGCCGCGGGGTGGATCCGCTTATTCAGGCCCACTCGGAAAGTGGACCTTTGATTGAAACGTCGACGAAGTCGGTTCAGTATCAGGAAGAAGTTTACTCCTGGGGAAAGCGTTCGGTGCAGCCGGTGCCGCCGGAGCCGGAGGAGCCGAGCTTGTTCGCGCGTGGCGTGGCGGCGATCATGCCGGGGGTGCCGGATCCTGAGGTGTCTTACCGCAAGGGAATGGCTGAACATGCTGCGGCCAATGAGAACAATGTCCGCGTCATGAAACAGTACGGCAGCGCAACTGTCGATAACTCGAACAACCTGCCCAAGGACTTCGGCATCATCGAGGACGACGGCGCACCGATCTACATCGGGACGCACACCTCGAGCGTCGGCACCGCGCACCATGTCGGTAGCCCGAGTTTTGCCCAGCCAGGCGCGGCGTCGGGTGCAGTTCCCACGTCGGGCGGCATCGGTTCGGCAGGTCCCGGTCCGAGCCTCGGCGGTGGTGGTGTGCCGACTCCCGGGCCGGCGCCGAGCCCGGTGCAAGGTCCCACGGCGTCCGGCCCGACCACGGGTGTCGCCAGCCCCGTCACGGCGGGTCCCGGGGGAGGCCAGAGCGGTGGTGGCCCCGGCGGTCCGCGGCCGGGTGGCCCGGTCGTTGCACCGGTGGGTCCGGGCGGGAGCCGGGCGGACGACACCTCGCGTAGTCGGCCGGGCGGACGCCCCGGAGTTGGCCCGCGTGCCGGCCAGCGGATGACCCCAGGCGGGGGTCGCGTGGCCGGGGGTGCAGCTCCGACGGGATCCGGTGCGGGGAAGACGCCGACGGTCCTGCGTGGCGGCGCGGCGGCGACGGCCCGATTGACTGGCGGCACTGCGGGCCTGCAGGCCGGCAAGGGCGCCGGAATGATGAGCGGCGGAACCCCGGCAGGCGGTGCTGCGGCGGCCCGTGCGGCGGCGGCCGGTGTCGGTGGTCGCGCCGGCATGGGCGGCGGCATGGCCGGTGCGGCTGGTCAGCGCGCACAGGGCGACGAGGACAAAGAACACAAGGACAAGTACGCCGTCAAGGAAGAGCTCGACGACGGTCTGGAAATCCAGTACGACGAGCTCGGCGCGAAGACCGTCGACGAGAAGACCGGGCACACCGTCGTCAACCCGGTGATCGGCGAGACTCCCGCCGCGGAGCAGCCTGCTCAGCAGGTCCAGCCCCACATCCAGCAGAAGGACAAGGACCGGTAACGCGTGTACGGCCCCATCCTGACCGCCTCGCCGCATGCGCTGGAGCTGGCCGCGGAGTGGGAGCAAACCGGCCAACTCAACCCGGTCCTGCGGCCCTTTGCGGTCTTCTACGGTGATGACGACGAGCGACCCGACCCGGCGCGCGAACTCATCGAACGCGGACTGGCCGAGAAAGAAGGCCGGGTCGTGGACGCAGTACTCGACGTCCTGCCGTCCCTGTGCGCCGCTCCGCTGGAGTACGTGGCGGACTTCCGGATCGAGGACCGCAAGTACACCGCCCTCGCCGCCCGCGCAGCCAACGGCGGGGCACTGGCGGTACGCGAGCGCGACCTCAAAGAGGACACCGACATCGTCCGCTTCCGCGAGGTCGACCCCGACGACCTCGTCGGCGCACTGCTCGACCTGCTGGAACTCCAGCCCGGAACCGGGCCGCTGGTGAGCGTCAACCTGCACGACATCCGCCAGGCCAACGAAGCCGTCATGAACGAGCCGTTGAGCGTGGAACACAAGCAGCTGCGCTCCATCATCGAACGCCCGCAGGCAGGGCCGGCCATCGAAGTCGTCGTCGGAGTCCGCGACGGCACCGGCAAACTGACCTACACCGACCGCCCGCTGCACATCGCCGCGCTGGACTGGGGCCACTTCATCACCTACAGCATCGGCGAAGGCCGCGACGAACGCTTCTACGGCGGGCCGGCCACCCCGGACCACGTCCGCAAGGCGCTCGCCGACCTCAAGGCGTCCCTCACGGCGCCGGCGATCTGACCTAGGCGAAGCTCACCGTCGCCTGGGCGAACCCGCGCGCAGCAGCGACCCGTGCGGCCTCGGCCTCCAGGTCGGTTTCCGCGGGCTGCGGCTGTCCGTACAGCGTGCTCACCGTGATTTCCAGCCGCTTACCCCGAGCGCGAGCCCGCCACGTACCCACGATCTCGCCATCGGCCAGTACGGCACCCGGATTCCCGATGATCCGCCACACCAGCTTGTGATTCGCCTTGTCCGGCACCAGAAGCGCCCGGTCGCGAGCCTGCAACAGCGGATCCGCGGGCGGGAGCAGCCGCACGAACGACGGCTCCGGCGGACTCTCCAGCGCAGGTAGCAAGTCCTCCGGCAAGAACGCCGTCTTCCCGTCGACCTGCACCTCAGCCAGACCGTCCGGCCACATCTGCTTCACTGCGGACCGCGTGGTGCCGAGGAACCCGGCGGCTTCGGCCACGGTCGCCGGGCCGTGAACGCGCAGATACTCCTCGACGACCCGCCTGCCCGCGTCCGGATCCGGCTCCGCGATCACACCGGGCCACCCGTCGATCGGCGTCAACGTCGCCGGTGAGACGTCCGGTTCGAGCCGCACACCCGCCCGCAAGGTCGTCAGCCGCATCGGCTGCTCATGGATATGGGTGGCCTGACACCCTCGACACCAGCGGACCAGGCCCGGCGGCAAGATCTTGCTCACCGCCTCACTCGCGGTTCCCTTGGTCATCGTGCGGTCGACGACATCACCCAGATACTTCGCTGCCGTCGTCATCGCCTCGGTGACGGGCATACCTGCATCGGCGACGTCTCGACGCTGCCACGACATCCGCGCCTGCGCATCCGCGTCGTCCAGCGGCACCAGCGACAGCGCGAGCCACGGCAAATCCGCAGCGTGGTGCAGGTGCGGGGCGCCGCGATGGGTCCACGCCAGCGTCAGCCCGGCGTCCCGCAACAGATGGGCGAACTTCTCGCCGGCACAACGCGCCGGGTCACCCGCAAGGCGGGCGGCCATCGCCAGACGCGCCGCGACCTGCGACGCTTCCTGCACCCCGAGCCGCAGCACGGCGAGCTTCTCAGGAATGTCATGCGGCCCTACCTTTCAAGTCAACCTCCGGTCGTCCGGAATGATCGGGGGACGCAGGCGGGGCAGGGATGGTTTTCATGCTGGCTGCCCTCGATGGCTCAGGTGGCTGAGCCCCCTGTCCCGCCTCCTTGTTCTGACCGCTGATTAGGCACTGCGATCGATCGCTATGTAGGGCGTTGACGGCGGAGCGGGGACGCGTCATACCGGCACCGAGGGAAGCGAGGGATCGATGAGAGTGGCCGTCGGGATCGACGTCGCCAAGGA
>NZ_ATYT01000026.1 GCF_000427825.1 Thermocrispum municipale DSM 44069
CGCGCAAGGGGCGCTACGGATATCGGGAGATCGCGGACGAGCTGCGGGCGCGCATTGATGGTGGTGAGCTTCCTCCGGGCAGCAAGGTTCCTGGTGAGAACGAGTTGATGGCTCAGTACGGGGTGGAGCAGCCGACCGCTCGTCGCGCACTGGACGTGCTGAAGAACGAGGGGCTGATCATCGCGCGCCGGGGATCGGGCACCTACGTTCGCGAGTTCAGGCCGATCCGCCGGGTGTCACCGGACCGGCTCAAGACGTCCGTGTGGGGAGCCGGACGCTCGATCTGGAGCTCGGATGTCAAGGATCGCCCCGTCGCCGACGACATCCAGGTGACGCAGGAAGAAGCTCCGGCACACATTGCTCATGTACTGGAGTTGGAGTCGGGCGCGAAAGTGACGGTCCGTCGGCGCAAGTACCTTGTCGAGGGGCGGCCGGTGCAGCTGGCGACGTCGTACTACCCGGCTGACCTGGTAGCGGGGTCGCGGATTACAGAGATCGATACCGGGCCGGGTGGCTCATACGCGCGCCTGAAGGAACTGGGGCATGAGCCTGTCCACTTCCGGGAGGAGTTGCGTGCGCGCATGCCGCGCGGGGATGAGGTCGGAGCGCTCGGCCTATCGCAGGGAACGCCTGTGATCGTGATTGCGCGGACGGCCTACACCGCCGAGAACAGCCCGGTAGAGGTTAACGAGATGATCCTTGACTCAGGCTCCTACGTGTTGGAGTACAAGTTCAGCTCAGAAGCAAACTAACCAGCTAGGACGGGGACGGCGTGCTCAGCACGTCGTCCTCTCGCTCTTCTACGTTTGCTTTAGCAATGTCTGTACAGAACCCTCTTGAACTCTGTACAGAACCGAGGTCTAATTAAGTGACCTTGTTCTGTACAGAAGCTAGGAGGATAGTGATGCGGGACATCCCGGTTGTGACGAGCGGCTACACGTTCATGGTGACGGGGGAGCCGGAGGGTAAGACGAACCCGGACGGTTCGCCGTATCGACCGAAGGATCGCAACGACGTCGAGCTTGATCAGCCCTTTGTGGTGATGTTGCTGGCGAAGCCGAAGCCCGTGCCGGGGCAGCCGCGCCGGAAGGATGGCGAGGAGATCAAGGTGAACCTGCCGTGCGATCCGGGTGAGGGCTTTGATCTGGGGACGTTCGTGGAGCTCATCAACCCGGTGATCAACACCTTTGAGATGCGAGACGACGACGGCCGGATCTCGAACGCGGGGATCTGGTGGAAGGCCGACGGATTGAAGCCTGCGACGCGTCCCGTTGCCACGAAGCCGCCTGCGGGTTCGGGTAGCGCTGCGTCAGCTGCGGATAAGGCGAGCAAAGCGGCCTAGCGGATCTTCTAGCCCTCCCCAAATCGCGTGAGGTTGGCGGCCCGTTTCGAGTCGGGCGAGGGCGCAAATTTGCAGTTTGACAATTCCAGAGTGGGCCGATCTATGCCTAAAACACGCGCCAGCTGTGGTGGCGCGCCTTAATTCCCAAGTTCTCCTTGGGGATTTTGGGGTCTCACCACAGTCTGTTCGGGAGGTTGTCGAAATGATCGTTGATCTGCTGTTCTGGCCGATTGTTGCCGTGTTGCTATGGGCGCTTGTGGTCGCCTCCCCGGTGGGAGGGGTGGCGACGATCGCGGCCAGCGTCGCAGTGCTTATCGCGGCTGGCGGGAAGGAGAAGGCGAAGAGATGAGCAGGGTGAATGGTCGACGGTTGCGCAGGCGCTACGTCCAGCGCCTCGAGCGCGCTCGACGGGAGTTCGCGAACGACGCGCACGCACCGGCGGGATATCGCGACGGATTTTGTGCCGGTTTGGAGTTTGCGCAGACAGTGTTACGGAAGGGGTAGGGGCTCATGGAGTGCATCGACAACATCATTCGCGCCGCCTATTCGGCGCTCATCGATTTCGAGAAGCGTGCGGAGGTTAACCGCGAAGCGATGGTGGCAGTTGGTAACGCTGTCCGATTCCTGGTGGCCGATCTGGAATCGGCCAAGGGGCTCATCAAGGTCTGAGATTACGAAGGGTGTCGATGTGATTAACGCGATCGTGAACAAGGTAGCGATGGAGCGCTACCGCGACTTTTTGTCAGCGACCGACGAGGTGATGTTGGCGCTGATTGAGTGCGACCAGCACATCAAGCGCCTGGACCGGAAGAAGTCCCAGAGCAGCTGGGTGGCGTGCACGGCGCAGGAGCTGCGCTCCTTCCAGAAGAAGGCGATGGACCAGATCAGCGAGTTACGCAAGGTCGCGAAGAACCACGAGGCAGAACTAATTTCTCGCGAATGGAGGCTGTGACCGATGTCCGTTCAGCTGGACCGAACTCTCGACGGTATCTCGGCGTCGATGCGCCGTTTGAAGCGCGCGATGCGCGGTGTGCCGGTGAACAAGCACGGCTTCCGCAGGCAGCACGACGAGACAGCTATCGCCGTGGCGCGGCTGGTGGTGGGTTTGGAGGACTCCCGCATCGCCCTGAATTAGCGCCTATCCGGCGACAAGTGAACACAGCACGAGTTGGGGTAGCGACCGGCCCGAGCCCTTCTGCGATGAGGGGCGTGGGCCGGTCGCCCCCTTTCCACGCACTGGAAGAAGGGGACAACAACCGATGCTTCGCACAACTACTCAACCCACGACCACCACGAAGCGACGGATGGGCCGGGAGATGAAAGCGGCTGCCTGGGCAGCTCGGCATCCCGGCGCGATCGCGCTACCGGGCGGGGTCGCGGCGAGCACGATCGAACTTGGCTACGCGCCGACTGGCGGCATCCTCGGCGGTGCCGTGCTGGGCATGGCCGCCTGGTACCGGGCGCACCCGGCGACTTTCGACACGCTTGCCGCGCCGTTGCTGCGCGGGTGGCGCCGCCGCTGGACCAGCTACATCGGTCCGCGCTGGTCGCACGCTTTGCAGGATTGCGAGCTGGTGCGGCAGCACCGCAAGACCGGTGAGCTGCTGGTGCCGCGCGTGCTGCGGGTCCGCGCCTACTCCCCGAACGTCGACACGGTCTACGTCAAGCTCGTGCCCGGCCAGCACGCCCGCCAGTGGGAACAACAACTTCCGGAGTTGGCGGTCGCGTTGAACGTTCAGCGCATCGCGATCGAACGCATCAAACCCCGGGTTATCGCGCTGATCATTGAGCGGCGTGAACCGTTCACCGAGGTCATCGACGCCCCGGAGATGGTGCACGACCCCGACGCGGTGGACCTCACCTCGGTGTATGTGGGAGAGACCGAGCAAGGTGGAGACTGGCGTGTGCCGGTCCTTAGTCAGCACGAGCTCGTCGCGGGCGCGTCCGGGGCGGGTAAGAACTCCCTTGCGTGGTCGAAGATGCGCGCGATGGCCCCGCTGATCCGCGACGGGATCGTGCGGCTGTGGGTGGCCGATCCGAAACAAACCGAGTTCGCTGCTCTGCAGCCGGTGGCTCATGGCTACGCCAACAACACCGACGACGCGGTCGATCTGTTTCATGCGTTTCGACAGGACATGGAACGCGTCCAGCACGCGACCGCAGAGCAGGGCAAGCGAGCGTTCACCCCGAGCCGGGAAACGCCGCTGAACGTCCTCATCGCCGACGAACTTGGCGCGTTGCTCGCCTACGGGGATTCGGCGCGGGAGCTGCGGAAACCGATGGCGTTGATCGGGTCGCAGGGCCGCGCCACCGGGCATGTCTTGTGGGGGTTCGTGCAGGAGCCCTCCAAGGACATCGTGCCGATGCGTGACCTGTTCACCTCGCGAGTGTGCCTGCGCGTAACGAGTGCTTCGCACGTGGACATGGTCCTTGGCGAGGGTGCCCGCGAGCGCGGAGCGCTGGCCGACGAGATTCCCAACACCCCGGA
>NZ_ATYT01000027.1 GCF_000427825.1 Thermocrispum municipale DSM 44069
TTGATCGGCATCCCGCGCCGCACCTATACCCGCTGGATCAGCAAACAGCGCGCCGGGAACCCGCCGAAGGGCCCATGGCCGGCACCGGCGGTCGATCCTCCGGTCACAGCGACGTAGATCCGCCGACAAACCTCCCGGACCGGAATCCTGCGAAACTTTGATTAGCTACCCAGATTGTGTGTCAATTATTTTCGTGCTGTAACGTTCGCCGTCCCGCTTACGACTGCACGTTACAGACCGGCATGGCCAATAACACAGGGAGAAACCGAAGTGGCGCAGTTTCGGCTTGAGTTGTCAGAGGACGAGCTTCCCGGCCCTGGGGAAGTTGCACAGCTGGAGCAGAATGGATTTGTGGTGCTGATTGAAAATGTTAATCCGCCAAGCCAGGCGCTGGATGCAGATCAGGCGCCGCCAACGCCGGGGGACATCATTAAGTATGTGCCGGTCGCCATCACTGCGCCTACATCCGTCGTGCGCCATGCAGCTGCTGTTTACCAGCGGAACGCTAGAACGCGGGTTGCTCGATGGACACTGTGCGACCGCTCAAGGACCCGCGAAGTTGCAAGACGGTTAGACGCGGAACCGCTCACGAATGTGACCTGCGCACAATGCCGACGAGCACTTGCCGCCGAAGGGCTTCTGTCAAATTAATCGGCGTTGCCTTACTAGACGCTCGATCATTTGACTTGCGGCATCCATGTCTTCATGCTCCCAGACGACCACTAAAACCCATCCCGCGGCTTGCAACCGTTCTTCCGTATCAGCGTCGCGGCGACGGTTGCGCGAAATCTTATCTGACCAGTACTGAGCATTATTGGTCGGAAGTCTGCAGTGGGCGGGACACCCATGCCAGAAGCATCCCCGCATTTCAACTGCAACCTTGCTTGGACGAAAGACCACATCGAGCTTCCTGCGGATGCCGGGAATTGGTGAGGTGCAGACTCGATACCGCAGCCCTCTAGCATGCAGCGCTCTACGCAGCCGCAACTCAGGTTCAGTGTCACGACTGCGATTAGCCTGCATCGCCTTCCGCGTGGCAGGCGTTGATGCCCAGGAAGGACCATTCACGGCGTCACCTCGTGGACGATGATAGCCGCCTGACTGCGAGGGCGATGCACGGGAAGCGAACCCTGAAGACGGACGAGTCGACTACGGCCCAATATCGGTGCCAGGAGCATCAGTCGGGCCGGCAGGGTCAGAATGTTCATACATGACTGAGCCGACAAGTCCCTCGATATCAATTGCCGAGGGATCTGGCTCCGGCCTGCCTTCGACATATGCCAAACGCACCGCCGCAAGGTAGGCGAGCCTGACGGCTTGAATTACTAGGACACGTCGTAGCCCGTCAGAAACTTCACCTCTTTCGTGCGCTACGGCGGATAGTCGCGAGATCGTTTCGGCGCGACGCGCTATCCTGACGTCTGGATGTCCCCGGTCGTGTCTGGTTTCTTCGGTTATCAGTTTGAAACGTCTCGAGGGAGGAAGCTCGACGGGCGGTGAGACTGGGGGAATTTTTTCGTTGAGGATCGCTTTGAAACGACTTTCCCGAATCGCCTGCAGGTACGCGCTATACTCGACTGCATTAAGATGGTTTTGAGCTGCAGCAAATGCTTCCTTGGTTTTACTTGACACTCCTTCATATTGCCAGAGCGGCCACAGTTGCAATTCCGCCACTTCGAAAATATCAAGGATTCGCATCGCCACCGCGTCGGTCCGCTGATTTGTTAGATGACGACGGACTCGGACACGGAGCTGCTCATTAGTCTGTCCTACATAAATCGGCTCACCATCATAATCATAGAACGCGTAGCAACCCCACTTCGCGTCAGCCCACCGCCGCCCCTTGTCATCAGTCTCTGCTAGTGCATCTTCCAGCATTCTCCGAAAACCGCGCACAGCAGGAGCGGGCAGGCTGTTTCGGGCAGGCTTTCTACGCTGTTGATCAGCCACTTACAACCGCCAGTTCCGCGGGGCTGCCCGGCCCCATCTCGCCTCGAACTAGTGGCATCAGGTAATTTTCGGATAGCCACCGAACAACCGGCACGCATACAGCATCGCCAAAGCCAAACAGAGCTTGGTTATTCCGGAGACCGCTCAGCTGGTAGTCGCCAGCTCCCATAAGCCTCGCGTACTCGCGGGGTGTCATCCATCGCACCCGAACAGTCCCGCGGCCAGCTTGCACGACTGCCTGCTTGGAGGAACCTCCGCGAGCGGTCCGCAGACAACCCGAAATGTCGTCCGGGCGGACCTCCCAGACCGGTTTCCCATTCCTAGTGCGCCGGTACGCTGTCCTGTACACCAAACTCTTACTTGCCGAGAACTGCTTGAGTCGCTCACGTTGAATTGGCGAAAGTGACTCAATGAAGGCTTCAGTGCGTTTTTGATCCCACCAACGCTCGTCATCAGGTGACATCCGCTCGATTACAGTCGATAACCCCTTGGTCAATGGCGGCGGAGGAGTCGGAAGCGCCGCCCTATGGGTTCGCAGCGTAGGGTCACCAAAAGGGGCTTGAAGCCAATCCGGTCGAATCTCATTGTTAGGTTCCGGCTCATCTGCCGGCGGGGCTTGCGCCCCAACAATGAATAGTCTTGGGCGAGACTGCGGCACGAAACGCCTAGCGTCGAGCGTGAGGATATCTGCCGAGTATCCGAGACGATTGAGTTCGCGCACTGCGGCAGCGAGGTCTTCGCCGCCATGGCTCGTCGCCAAACCCACTACGTTTTCCAGAGCGACAACTTCCGGCCTGTCTTCGCCCATCTCGTCGAGAATTCGAGTAAAATGCCAGAAGGTTGACGAGTGCGAGCCTGCGAGTCCGCGACGCCATCCAGCCAGGGACAGATCCACACACGGGAACGAGGCCCACGCGAGGCTCAAATTCGAGGGCAGGTCGTTAGCCGAGATGTCCGCGATGTCCCCAAGGACGTACTTGTGATGTTCTGAGTCCGCGAAGTGCCCCTCGTACATCGCCTGCTTGGCGGGTTCGATGTCATTTGACCAAACAACATCGAACCCAGCTGGCTCG
Source organism: Thermocrispum municipale DSM 44069 (assembly GCF_000427825.1). Taxonomy (GTDB): domain Bacteria; phylum Actinomycetota; class Actinomycetes; order Mycobacteriales; family Pseudonocardiaceae; genus Thermocrispum; species Thermocrispum municipale. Next base: position 3,024 of record NZ_ATYT01000027.1, read on the forward strand.
AGACCTAGCCTCACGAGGCCGATGCCAGCGAAGAACTCGGCTGCTGCTGGCGCTTCTGGCAGTCCGGGCAGTGACACGATCTTGGACACGGCTCCACCCTAGTCAACTGCCCATCACCCTAGTCAACTGCCCATCCCGATCGTGGGACGGGGGCAGGAGGTGCCGATCGTGTCGCTGGCTCGGTTCCCGGGACCAACCTGACACAGCGACGTGGAAGCTCACACAGCCTGTCGCAAGCAGGGCTGATGGCGTGTGGCCGACAGCTGTATGCCCTGGGCAAGCCAACGGTTACGCTTGGTGGTCATCCCGTCGCCTGATGGCGTCTCGATCACGCCGTGTTGGGGCCGCAACCTCCGTGCCTGACCGCCGGACGAACTTGCCAACCTTGCGGCCCCGACGCGGCGTGATAGCCATCAGATCAGGCGACGGGATGACCACCAAGCACCCACCCTGCCAGCGCAACCCGGCCTACGGTCCTTGGTCATCCCGGAGCCTGCCTGCCCGGCGAGGGCATCTTTGTTCTTCGCGTTGCGGCGGCTGTGGGGCCGCCCGGCCTCCGTCGAACCGCCACGCGGGACCGGCGCCAGCCGCACGCCCGCGTCTGGCGGTTCGACAGGATGAGGGCCGGATCAGCGGCCCCGCAGGGGCCGCCTTGAACAAGTAGAGAAAGTTTGAACACGCAGACCGGGGCTGCGAGCGGGGGTCGGGGGTGTGATGGCTGTGGCCC
>NZ_ATYT01000028.1 GCF_000427825.1 Thermocrispum municipale DSM 44069
CTGCCGGACTGGCCACCGGACGGAAGCGTGCTGCCTCCGCCAGGCCCACCAGGCCCACCAGGCCCACCGGGACCGCCGGGACCGCCGGGGCCGCCAGGAACACCGCTCTCGGTTCGCGTCTTGAATTGCTAGGTCAGGACCATGGCGGTCGAGCCGGTCTCGTGGTAGCTGCTGGCATCGCCCTGCTGCAGCGATGCTGCAATCTGTTCAGCGCTGTACTTTGCCATGAGTCCCTACCCCTCACTCATCGTCTGCAACGCGGCCTCGGCTGCCTGCTTCGCCCGCTCACATGGATCGCTCTTCACCTGAGTAGTCACGGTGAACACCTGCGTGTCGGTCACGCCGACGCTGAGAGTGCACGCTCCAGACGGCCGTCCGTCATACGCATCCGAATAAACACCCGGATACCCCGCGACATCGACTGGTTCGAAATACCCGTACAAGCCTTGCTCTTGATTGCGGTAAATTCCTGCAATTCCTAACGGCTGATTGTTAAGCAGGCCGATGCCAACATTCTCGAAGTCGTCATTCTTCCACATGCAGCCCGGGCCGTTTGGAGCGTCCGGCTTCGGTATCTCGTTCGTGAAGCCCAGGGATTTAACCCGGTCGTCCGAAATCATGTCGCAGGGAGATTTCTTTAACTTTTCGAGATTGGTGATCGGGTTAGTCACCTTCGGTGCATCTGGGGCGCCTCGTCCGAAGGCTGTTGTGCCGGACCGCTCGTAGCCGGCAAATCACCTGGGTCTCCTACTGGGCGTCCCTCATCTTCAGAGCACGCGGACAAGAGCAGTGCGCACGCCGCAGCTGTGACGATTACCGCGCGAAAATTCATCAGAGCCCCCTCCTGAGGCCGAAACGCCGAACTCGCATCCTCTTCGTTCGGGCCAGAACCAGGCCCAACTTCGTACTTCACCTTGTTGAAGGACTCGCCCTGGGTTTCCATTTTGATCGACACATTGTGCAGGTTGTCGGAACTCGCCGTGAAGGCTTCCTGCAGAGCAGACAAGCTGGTGGCCGCAGCATCACTTGAGTCCCCGGTCCACGCTGCCTTCATCTTGCCGAGAAGGCCGTTGAACGCGACTGCGTTCGAGCGATGAACTCCTTCGTCAACTCCTTGGACGCGGAGCCGGCTACGTGATAGGTCCGCGCGTCCCCGGCCTGCAGGAGTGCGGTGATCTGTTGCGCTCTGAGACCCGTGCTCCCCTCCGACTACCCCTTCTTCATGGTTTGGATCGCTGCCTTGGCCGCCTTCTTGAGGGTGCTACAAGGGTCCGTCTCCCCCTTGATGTCGATGACCATCGCGGCAATCTGCTTGTCTGTGAGCCCAACCGACATCGCGCATAGTCCGTCGTTTCGATCGTCAGCGACGTCGGCGAAGACCCCGGGGTGTCCAGCAATATCCACTGGCTCAAAATATGCGTAGAAATCCGGGCTCTGCTGCTTGTTGAGATAAAGGCCGGCGATACCAAGCGGCTGATTCTTGGAAAACACGATTGTGAGTTGATCGCGCTTCTGGTTCGACAAAGCACACTGAGGGCCTTGGGTATTATCCAGGTTAGTTTGAATGTCGTCGTCCAGCCCTATCTCCGCCGCCTGGCTCCTAGTTAGTGCGTCACAGGGGGCACTCATGAACCTATCGAGGTTTTCGATAGGTTGCTCAACTTTCGGTGCGTCGTCTGGCATCTCGCTAGGCATACCAGGGACGTCCGCTGTAGGTTCCATCTGCTCCGACGCTGCTGGCGTGGGTCCAGTCGGGGTGCCAGCTTCATCGTCGGAGCAACCTGCTGCCAGAAGGAGGGCAGCGAGCGCCAACGGGGCGAAGCTCAAGCGAATGGTCATGACAGCGCCTTCTCGTGGCGGGCGATCTCAGCGGTAGCAGCATCGTCCTCGGTCGCCTTCTGCTTGATCACTCTGTCGATCGCTTCGGCGAACTTGTCCGCGAATGTGTACTGCTCATCAATGGTGTCACGGAGAATTACGAAGTGGTTTTTCGCCGCCTTGTGATGAGCCTCGCTGGCCGGATCATGGGCCACCAAAGCCAAGTCTTGCGCAAGCGAGCCGCTCGTTTGTCGCATGACGCGGAGAGCGTCAGCCTCCTCACGGAACTGGCGCAACCTCGCCATCTCTTCGATGCTGAACTCGAACCGGCCACTACCGCCACCGCCGCCGCTCTTGCCACTTTCGCCAAACAGCGGCCCGAAGAAGGGTAACTTCTCGAGGATCTGCTCGATCGGGCTCTTGTAGGTCGGGGTCTCGGCCGCCTCGTCGGTCCCTTCCTGGTTAGGCGGGTCCGTGTCAGTCATCCAGTCCTCCCCGTGCAGTGGCCATGCGCGGCGCTCAAGGGTACCGACCAGCGCGCGAGGCGTCAGCGAATCCCTTCGACACTTGGTGAATGCCCCACTATTTGCAGGTGTGACGCGGTCGGGCGGGCACGCATCCGTTCCATCCTCACTCGATTGGAGCAGTTGGTCACGGGTGAGTCACTTTCGAGTGGCCCGGTGGTCGGTGTGTGCGACTCAGCAGCGCATCTGGCCGCAGGGCGACCCGACGATGGACGTCGCAACGTCCGGACGCGGTGACGGCTCGGTGGCTTCAGCTCGCGCTCATGGTTGTCACCGCGGCTTCGGCGGCCTTCTTGGCGACCTGGCACGGATCTTGGCTTCGGACGCGGGTAGTTACGGTGATGATCTGTTGGTCGGTCACGCCTACTCCGAGGGTGCAAGCACCGTTCGGGCGCGCGTCGTAGCCATCGGCGAAGACGCCGGGATAGCCCGCGATGTCTACCGGTTCGAAGTACTTGTAGAAGTCGTCGAACTATTCGTGGTTGCGGTAGAGCCCGGCGATCCCGAGCGGCTGGTTCTTCAGCAGGACGATGGCGAAGTGCTCGCCGTTGTCGTTGCGCCACTCGCAGGCGGGTCCTTGATCCTGGTCGGTCTCCGGTAAGCCTTCGTTGAAGCCGATCGCCGACGCCTCCTCCTTGGGAACCATGCGGCAAGGCGACTGCATGAAGCGATCAAGCTCTTGAATAGGTCTCGACACAGTCGGAACTTTCGCCGACTTCTCGTCGGTGTGCCCTGCTGTGTTGTCGGCTGTCGGTGTTCCTGCTTCGTCGGACGAGCAGGCGACCACGGTCAGACCGATGCATGCGGCTGCTGCGAGCGCGAGTGCTCTGTTCATGAACTTCGTTCGACCCCCAAGAAACTGTCGAGCAGCATTGTGCCCGTTTGTTCATGGCTCCGTGGCGGGGTCGGCGAAGTTCACTGGACAGTGAACGTAGGCACCAGTCGCTCGAAGAGGCGGGCGCGGCCGGCGCGCTCCTGTTCGGTGGGAACGGTCACCGAGACGACCCACAGGCTGGAGTCGACCTGATGCAGCTCGGCGAACGTGGTGCGGGAGATCTTGCTGGACGGCCGATCCCCGCTGGGGGAGGACGTGGCCGAGTC
>NZ_ATYT01000029.1 GCF_000427825.1 Thermocrispum municipale DSM 44069
GACTCGGCCACGTCCTCCCCCAGCGGGGATCGGCCGTCCAGCAAGATCTCCCGCACCACGTTCGCCGAGCTGCATCAGGTCGACTCCAGCCTGTGCGCGCGCACCGGCCACCGGGTCACTTGACGATGACTTACCCGAAGTCAACGCTGCTCCAATCGAGTGAGGATGGAACGGATGCCCGCCGCACCGCGTCACACCTGCAAATGGTGGGGCATTCACCAGGTGTCGAAGGGATTCGCTGACACCTCGCGCGCTGGTCGGTACCCTTGAGCGCGCGCATGGCCACTGCAGGGAGGACTGTATGACTGACACGGACCCGCCTAACCAGGAAGGGACCGACGAGGCGGCCGAAACCCCGACCTACAAGAGCCCGATCGAGCAGATCCTCGAGAAGATTCCGTTCTTCGGCTCGATGTTCGGCGAGAACGCCAAGAGCGGCGGCGGCGGAAGCGGCGGGTTCGAGCTCAGCCTGGAAGAGATGGAAGAGCTCCATAGGCAGTTCACGGCCGAGGCCAAGGAGCTCGACAAGATGTATCGCGGCAGTTCCGCGGCTGCGCAAGACTTGGCGCCACTCGCTCACGACGACGCCAGCAGAAAACACTACGAGGAATCAACCAGGCACTTCATTAAACTGCAAAAGGCAATCACGCAGCAGCAGAAGTTTGCCACCGAATTTGCTGAAGCTATCGGCCGGGCGATCCAAACCTACAAGGAAAACGAAGAATCTGGAGTTTCCACGTTTCGGTCGCAGGGGAATCGAGTCTGATGAGCACTCGCGCGGGAATCATTGCCGTCGCGGTTGCCACTCTCCTTTTGTCCGGGTGTACCGAGGACGAGGGGCGACCAGTCGCAGGCTCCACCGAGCCGACGGACCCAGCCATGTCGACACCTGCTCAGCAGCCGTCAAGCAGCTCCCCTGAAGCGCCGAAGGTGAACAACCCGATCACAAATCTCGAGCAGTTCAAACAATCGCCATGCGACATGGTTACAGATCAGCAGGCGAAATCATTAGGATTCAATCCGGGCGAACCGAGTGAAGACGCTACATATGGCCCTGCCTGCGATTGGCACGATGACAATTTTGGATACTTCGGCCTAACCCTTCTGAACAACCAGCCACTCGGGATCGCGGGCATCTACCGAAATCAGGAGCAGGGTAGGTACGGCTACTTCGAGCCTGTCGATGTTGCTGGCTACCCCGGCGTTTACGCGGACGCGTACGACGCCCGGAAAGAGGGTGGGTGCACGCTCAATGTGGGCGTGACGGATACGCAAGTGGTCACTGTCACCGCTCTGCTGAACGAGAACGAAGCTGAAGCCTGCGACTTGGCACTGCAGGCAGCAGAGGCCGCGGTGAAGACGATGAGTGAGGGGTAGGGCTCATGGCCAAGTACACAGCTGAACAGATCGCGGCGATGCTCCAGTCAGGCGACGCCACCGGCTACCACGCGGCCAGTTCGAGATCCACAGAACTGACCGGACGGTTCAAAGAGCGGACCGAAGTCTTCAACGAGCTTGTCGGAAAGATGAAGGCCGCCTGGACCGGCGACTCCAGCGACGCCGCAGCCACCTCGTTGACGGCATTGCAGGAAGCTTTCACCGTGAGCTCCAAGAACCTCCACACGGTCTCGCAGCAGCTCGACACCCAAGGCCAGTCCTTCACCAAGGTCAAGTACGAAGTAGGCCCTGGTCCAGGTCCGAAGCCCGAGGAGACGTTCGCGGGCAAGTACCTGCCGATGTTTACCGACAACGACGAGCAGATCGAAAAGTGGAACGAAGAAGCTGCTCGTGTGGTCGACGCCTACGACAGGTACGCGAAGGGCACTACGGAGAACGCGAGCTCGCTCCCGTTCAGCTACGGCGAACTGCGGGGAAGCCCGGAGGGGCTGAAGTTCTCGATCGAGGACTCCGGCGGCGGTGGCGGCAAGCGGACCGGCGACGGCTTCACCGGCGGGACCGGTAACAACTACTCGGGTTCCACCTCGACGTCGGGGTACACCGGTGGGCCGATCTCGTCGAATCCGACCGGGATCAGCGGTCCGAACGGGCCCGGTGGGCCCGGTAGCCCCGGTGTGCCTGGCGGCCCCGGCGGTCCCGGTGGGCCTGGTGGGCCTGGTGGGCCTGGCGGAGGCAGCACGCTTCCGTCCGGTGGCCAGTCCGGCAGCCTTCCCGGTGGTTT
>NZ_ATYT01000030.1 GCF_000427825.1 Thermocrispum municipale DSM 44069
GGTGATCACCTTCTCCTGCGCCGTGGTGGGAGTTCTCGTGAACGACGCCGGAGGTTTCGGGGGCAGCACCGGTTCACCGGCCAGCACCCGCGCGGCAGCGAAGCCACCGACGGCGGCGCCCGCGAACAGGAGCACGGACACCACGACAAGAACGACGGTGACTGCGGGCGATCTACGCCGAAGGGACGGCCGCTCCACGGTCGGAGACTCCGAGGACTCCGACAGCGCGAACGGCAGCGGTCCCGGATCGGCGGCCAGCGGCGCGGGGCCCTCCGCGCGGTCGGTCTGCTCCGACGCCCCAGTCTCCTCGGCCGGGTTCCCCTCCTCGGTGGATTCGAGTTCGTCGGTCCGGGAGTCGTCGGGCTTCTCGCCGGGCGTCGGCGCGAGGTCGGCGAACAGTTCCGCCGGGAACAGCGGCCCGGGCTCGGCGCGCAGATCGTGCAGGAAGCGCCGGACGTCGGCGGGCAGCGGTCGCGCGTCCGGATCCTTCGTCATCAGCGCGCTGATGATCTCCGCGAGCGGGCCGGGACCGGGCTGCGGCACCTCTTCGTGCACGACGGCCTGCGCGGTGGCGAGCGGATCACCCTCGGCGTCGTACGGCGGCTCACCCTCGGTTGCCGCATACAACGTCGCTCCCAGGCCCCACATGTCCGCCGCCGGGCTGACCCGTTTCCCGCTGGCGACCTCCGGCGCCATGAACGCAGGCGAGCCGAGCATGATCCCGGTCGACGTCATGGTCACCTCGGACACGTTCCGCGCGATGCCGAAGTCGGTCAGCTTGACCCTCCCGTCCTCGGCCACCAGCACGTTGCCCGGCTTCACGTCGCGGTGCGTGATTCCCGCGGCGTGCGCGGCCTCCAACGCGGCGGCCAGCGCATCACCGATCGTCGCCGCCTGCCCGATCGACAACGGCCCGTATCTCCGCAGCAACCCCGTGAGGCTGCGTCCGGGGAACAGCTCCATCACCACGAAGGGCGCGCCGTCTTCGCGGACCACGTCGTGCAGCGTGATCACATTCGGATGAGACAGCGACGCGATCGCCCTGGCCTCCCGCAGCGCGCGTTCCCTCAGCTGCTCGGCCTCACCGGCAGGCAAACCCGGCGGCAGTCGCACCTCCTTGACCGCCACCGGGCGCCGCAGAAACTCGTCGAAAGCTGCCCAGACCGTCCCCATCGACCCGTGACCGAGCGGCGATCGCAGCCGGTACCGGCCGGCGATCAAGCGTTCGGCGTTCTCCGGGTCATGCTGCGACGGCACGCACGTATTCTGGCTGATCATGCCCGGTCGCCGCTGGGCGGACGGCCCGCACGACGAACCACAGCAACACCGCAACCGGCGACAGCAGGATCGCCAGCACCAGAATCGGCGCCATCACGACCGGGTGCACGCCGCGCCGGAGGCCGTCGAAGTAGATCCACCGGCCGATGAACAGATCCCACGCGATGATCTGCGCCCACAGCAACGCCGCGCCGCTCGCGGCCGCGCCGAACCCGCGGAACTCGGCCAACTCCGGCGTGCTCACCACTGCCCACAGCTCCGGCAAAACCGGAACGGCCAGCACCGTCCACACCACCAGCGTCGGCAGCATGATCAGCGGCGAGCCGATCACGCGCTGCGTCCACGACCACCGCGGCAGGAAGATCATCGCCGCCCAGAACGGCACCGTCACCCAGAACGCCAGGTCGAACAACAGCGACATCACGCGACCGCCTCCTCGCCTCGCGGCCGGCGGGCCGGTGTCGCCGATGCGGGCAACAGTGGGGTCACGGCGGCATCCGCTCGCCGTTGCGCTGGGCTCGGTGCCGCTGGCAACAGCTGGGCTAGGGCGCTATCTGCTCGCCGGTGCGAACCAGCCTGCGCCACCCGGTCGAACAACAGTGGCATCATGCCGCCCTACCTTTCAAGTCAACCTCCGGTCGTCCGGAATGATCGGGGGACGCAGGCGGGGCAGGGATGGTTTTCATGCTGGCTGCCCTCG
>NZ_ATYT01000005.1 GCF_000427825.1 Thermocrispum municipale DSM 44069
CCTGCAACTGCTCCTCACGACTCGAGGGACCGGCCTTACCGCCCTCGGCAACCCCGGCCCGGCCGCCCTCGAGGAACTGGGCCTTCCACCGCGACACCGACTGCTCCGAGACCTTGTTCCGCCGAGCGGCCTCGGCGATCGTCATCTCCCCGGACAGCACGCTCAGCACGATCCGGATCTTGTCCTCCACCGGGAACACCGGGGGACGGCTCATCGTCATACCTCCTGCTCAGGAACCTACATAACCCCTGAGCCACAAAGTCTGACGCGCGACAGGACGTACTCAAACGGCGGCACGTCGAGTCCGTTTCGCAGTGGGTGTTCCCCACGAGCACTGGCAGCTTGCGAGACCCCAGCAACACGGCCGCGCAATTCCGCAAGGTTGTTGCCGGAACACCATTCGAAGGGCTTAGTCCCCACGACTTCCGGCATTACGTCGCCGATGCTCTTGATCGTGCCGGACTAAGCGCCCGAGAGATCGCCGACTACCTCGGTCATGAGCGGATCAGTACGACCCAAGAGACCTACATGGAACGCGGAGTCGTCGGCGAACGAGCCGGGTCAGCTCTTGGGGAACGTCCGCCGTTGGAAACCAAAGACATGGGTTAAGCATGGGCGGTGGTGTCTGCGGTACCCCGGGTCAAAGCTCTGAACTGGGGTTTTTGCGCCCCCGGCGGGAGTACCAAAGGATGGGAACAGGGCTGACCAGCAGGTTTATCGCGGCAGCCTAGTGGTCGAAGGCCGCTTCGAGTTCCAGCCGACCGAGTGAGTAACTGGCGGTGGGCGGAGCGTGACCGAACCGCCCACCGCTTACCTGCTGCTCGGCCCTGCGCACCCTGGCCGGACCGGACACGCTGTTGCACCTGATCGGACGGCTCGTTACAGCTGTTTGCCTCGTTTTGTCGGACCCTCGGCGTAGCGTGCATGGTCATCGCGAAGGGAGTCGCGCAGATGGTCGGTCGTGCTGCCACAGGTGGTTCTGTCCGGAGGCATGGGACAAGCATCCCGGACCCGGTGAGGTGTGCATGAAGAAGATCGGTGTGGGTTCGCACATCGGTGACAGCGGTATCGCGCTCATTCACCAGATGGTCAACAAGATGGGCTTCGTGTGGCACGAGCGGACCGGAACCCTCGACGCTGGAATCGACGGGGAGATCGAGCTGCGCGACCCGTCGACCGGCGAGGTTGCCAGCAGGGTGATCTTCGTGCAGAGCAAGGCGAGTGATCGCCCCTTTCCCGGCGAGAACGAACGTGGCTTCCACTACCTGTGCAAGCAGGCCGACGTGGACTACTGGATGGGTGCCGACAATCCGGTCCTGTTGGTCTGCGCTCACCCCCAGACCGGCGAAGCATGGTGGATGCACATCCAAAGCTGGTTCGCCAACCCCGGTCACCGTGCTTCCGGCCGGATCGACTTCGATAAAGGTACCCAGCGCTTCGACCAGAACGCGGCGCACCGGCTACTCAACCTCGCCGACCCGCACGGACGTGCTCATGTCCCAGTGGCGGAGCACCGCGAGGAGGTACTGACCACCAACCTCCTCCGGATCGCCGTCCCCGCCCTCATCTACGCGGCTCCCACGAAGTACACCGACCCGCGGGAGGTCATCAGTCGACAGCGTGACAGCGACGACCCGGACGTGCGGCGCGACTTCATCCTGCGAGGTGGACAGATCTACAGCTGGATGCCGCTGGAGGAGACCGCCCTGCGCCACGTCGCCAACGGTCCTACTGACGCCGTGGAAACGGCGTCGTGGAACTCCGATCCGATGCGGCAGCGCTGGCTTGTACAACTGCTCAACTACGCGCTGCAGCACGACGTGAGCGTCGACTGCGCTTGGCACGGCGGACGCAAGATCGTCTACTTCCGCCCAACCTCTGACCTAAAACCCCGCCACATCCGAGGAGCAAGCGGACGGCAACGGCTTGTGTTCCACCCGAAGTTCAAAAAGAACAAACCCGACCAGGTCGGCTACTACAAGCACGTCGCCCTGGAATGGCAATTCATGCCGCTCGACGACCAGTGGTACTGCGCTCTCACCCCGACCTACCACTACACCCGCGACGGATACCGCGACTCGCTGTTCATGTCCGAGCACCTCGCCGGCATCAAGCGACTCGACAAGAACCCCGCCGTCCACGGCCAGACCCGCATGTGGGCCACCTACCTCCACGGCGAAGACGGAGTCCTTGACCCTCGCGAAACCATCCTCACCTACGGCGACCTGGTGACCTACACCTCCGACCGTGCCATCGACGACGCCGCCTGGCAGACCGATCCGCGAAAGAACGACACCGACACCGCAGACGACGGCGACGGTACTCCCGAACCTGATCAGCCGACCGACGACGAACTGGCCCTGTTCGAGGTGGAACCGTGAAGCTGACCGTCATGGACGAACCCCCGCTGGAGTTCAGCGGCGGCGCCCGCCACATCGACCCGCGCCACGGCATCACCGACTACGGACCCGCCGACGCCACGAACACGGCCGTGCGCACGATCCGGGTCGGCATCGTGGGCACCCCATCATCCATTCAGGGCCTGCGGCGCTGGCTGGACACCTGCCGTCAGCCCATCGCCGCCAAAGACAGCCGACTCGGAAGACTGTTTGTGCCGTTCCCCGGCTTCGACACGAGTACCGGATTCCGCTCCACCCTGGTGTGGGACTCGCGCCTGGAGCGACCAATCCGCGATCGCGACCTCCAGCGATTGACCGACCTCGCGCCGCAGGCCGCCGTCAAGGCCGCCGTGGAGCTGTACGCCGCCGAACTCGAAGTGCTCGACGAGGAGCCCGGCTGCGATGTCGTCCTCATCGCCCGACCCGAACAACTCCCAGAACGCCCCGCAGCACAGGTCGACCCCGACGCCCCCTGGAAGAAGGCTCGGCCCGCCGAGCCGGTCGACGACTTCCGTGCCGTGCTCAAGGCCGTGGCCATGCGCTACAGCCGCCCCATCCAGATCATCCGCCGCAGTACCTGGGATCCGAGCTTCATACCGCCAGGCGGGGACAAGCCTCGCCTCCAGGACCTCGCCACGCGGGCATGGAACTTGCACACCGCTCTCTACTACAAGGCCGGCGGCGTGCCCTGGCGCCTGCCGCGCGAGTCCACCGACCTCGACAGCTGCTACGTCGGCGTCACCTTTTACCGCAGCGGCGACCACACCACCCTCGAGACCAGCGTCGCTCAGGTGTTCAACCAGCGCGGCGACGGCGTGATCGTCCGAGGAGCCCCCGCCAAGGTCTCCCATCACGACAAACAACCCCACCTCACCGAGAACGACGCGCACGCCCTCCTCACCGATGCGCTCGGCCGCTACCGCAAGGAACACCGCCACCTTCCCGCGCGCGTCGTGCTGCACAAAACCTCCTCCTACACGCCGGAAGAGATCAACGGTTTCCGTGCTGCGGCCGACGACGCCGACATCGACACCGTGGAGCTGCTCTGGTTTCCCGCGCATGACCCCGTGCGGCTGTTTCGCCCCGCCGCGCACCCTCCCCTGCGGGGCACACTGTTCAGCCTCGACGCCCGCCAGCACGTCCTCTACACCCGCGGCAGCGTGCCCTTCTACGGCACCTACCCCGGCATGTACATCCCGACCCCGCTGCCGTTTCGGATGATCGAGACCGAGTCCAGTCCCGAGCACCTGGCCGAGGAGTTGCTTGCTCTGACCAAGATGAACTGGAACCAGACCCAGCTCGATGGGCGGCAGCCGATCACCTTGCGTACAGCGGACCGGGTCGGTCAGATCCTGCGCCACCTCGGCCCGCAGGATCGTCCGCAGGGGCGGTACGCCTTTTACATGTGAGCTTTCACCTGGGCTAAGACAAGGTCTGAGCAGCTACTTGTCGTCACGTTGACGGGAAGATGGCGGCCACGTCGTCTGCCGTGACGAGCCGGCCACGGGAGGGTGCGAGCAGCTTGCCCAACCAGCTGTCCTCCTGGGGCAGGAGCGCCTCGATCCTCGTGCGAGCCTCACCACGTGCTTCGGCGTTGTTGTCGCCGCACAGCGCGTCGTATTGGCGAAGGCGGTCGGCCAGCATGTCGTAGAGCCGGACGGCCGCACCGTGGTTGACCAACACGATCTTGTCGTGCGCCGCCTCGGCAGCGTCATCCTTGGTGGTGGTGGCCGGGGTCAGCAGGCAGCCGAACACGCGGGTCTTCGCCGATCGCCTGGTCTCGACCTCGATCTGGCCGAGCAATTGGTTCACGTCGCCGCGGATCAGCGGCTTCGGCTCGCCCTTCGGAACGGTCTTCACCTCCCAGACGCGGCGCTCGGCGCGCTTGACGGTGGACCAGGTCCAGCGGCAGTCCGTGGCGCTCTGCTCGGTCTTGGGCGGGCGTTCTCCGCTGGCCCCCACGAGGCGAGCGAGCCTGGTCAGCCCTTCACACTGCTGGTCGTGGCTGCCGGTGAGCAGGGCGCGCCCCTCGGAGAGGACACGGTCGAGTCGGGCGCCGGCTTCACGGCGCCACTCGTCCCAGGCGAGGAAGAACCGGTCGGTGTCGTCGGCGGTCTGTTCGTAGCCTTCGAGGTCGGCGACGGTGCGGGCCAGTCGGCGGAACCAGGTGGTGCGCGGGCCGCCCGCAGTGGCGTCCTCGAGTGCCTTGCGCGCGGCGGCCAGGTCTTGAGGGCGTCCGCGATCGAAGTGGGCGTGGGCTTCCACGTAGCGCCAGAACGCGGCGTGTTCGGTTTCCCCGGCCTTGGCCAGTTGAGCGGCAGCTTCACTGGCTTTCTTGGCTGCTCCCGCGTGGTCGCTGAGCCACAAGTCGGTCGCTGCGGAGACTTCCGCGTTGGCGCTGGAGACGTCGCTGCTTCCGCCGATATTGCGGCCGGGCCGTGCCTTGCGGCGAGGACTCGTCGGTGCGGCGGCCTCCGTGGAGGCCGAAGCCTGTGGGGTTGGCTGCCAGAACGAGGTGCAGGCGCGCAGGGTGCCTTCCCAGCCTTGGTCGTAGATCTCCAGCGCGGTGCGAATGGTGGGCTCGGTGCCCGCAGGAATCGACTTGCGGACGGCCGGGTCGGCGAGCATTTGCGCGAAGCTGGGGTCGAGTCCGAGGTAGAGGGACCGGTCGGTCGCTTCGCGATTGGCGCGGCCCAATGCTTGGGTGACGCGCTGACCGACGCGGTGCCGCATGAAGCTGGCATCGCCGAGGTAGGCGACGACGAATCGCTCGAACTCGCTGCTGGCCTGCGGGACGGTGGTGATGATGACCAGCTTGCACAGGTCACCCGCGAGGTCGAGCCCGTCGTAGCGGCCGGCCGTGATCAGGTGTCCGTTGGCGACACGACTCCAGGTGTCGACCATCGAGTCATCCCCAGGACGAAGACGATAAACCTGCTGTCCGTAGGCGATGAGGGTCTCTTGGAGGATGTCGGCTTCGGCGTGGCTGGCGCACAGCCAGGCCGCACGGCCACCGGCGGCCTGGGTTTGGGCAAGGGCCCAGCCGAGAACGTGCTGGTCGAAGGGATGCTCGGCACTGGGGTTGAGTACCAGGAGACGCTCGCCCGTCGCACCAGGCGGCAGCGGGGTGGCGGTCGTGAGACGGGTGACCGGCCCACCTCCGACTCGGCGCTGGAGGTCGTCCATCGAGCCGAGGGTGGCCGACAGGTAGATCCGCTGCTTGGCACGGCTGTACTGGGGGTTCAGCGTGGTGGGCGGATGGTAGGGGCGGATCTCGATGCCGGAGGGGCCGATCAGAACGCCGCACTGGGTGAGGTGGTCGCGGACCGTTGGCCAGACGTATCGCATCTCGTCCTTGAGGTCACGGTCCGTGACGAGTGGCGATGCCCCGATAGCGTCGCGCGTTGGGCCCACGATCGCGTCCCAATCACTGAACGACAGCAACTCGGGAGGGGTACCGGGCCGGGCGGTGCCGTCCAGCATCGCGCGCAGGCCGGGGTAGGCGTCGGTGTGGGCCACCACGAGCTCGCAGATCGTCCGATAGAGCTGGCGGGCAGGGCCCAGCTTGTCGGGAATGCGCAAGGTCTGCAGCCCGCTGAGGGGCTGCTCGGCGAGGTGAGCATCGTCAAAGATGACCAGGTCAGCGGCCCCAACTTTCGGATCGCTGTTGAAGTAGACCCAGTAGTTCATCACGCCGACGGCCTGAGCCTGGTGGTAGTCGTCGAGCTTCGCGCCGCCGTAGTCCTTCGCGGCGAAGCGGACCACGTCCAGTCCCAGATCTTCGGCTTCCTCGTCAACCCGCTCGGCGAGCTGGCGGGTACCGGTCAGATAGGCCACCGACCAACCGCGGCTGAGGGCATGATCGGCGATCAGCAGAGCCAGCAGTGTCTTGCCTTCGCCCGTGGGCATCTCGATGGCCAGATCCGCCGTGTCGAGGTGCTGGTCCGCGTAGGTGGTGAGAACCTGGTGCTGACCCGGCCGAAGCTGGGTGAACCTGGCCGACCCGAAGTCCACCAGGTTCTGCTCGAAGTCGGGCTTCGCCGCGTCTGTCACCGTTCACTCCTCATTCGTAAGGTGTGAACTTTACGGCGCGCGGTGCCGACCTGGCGCTGCTATTTCCGTTCGCGTAGCGCGATGAACGGTAAATGTCTGGTTCCGCTCGGTGTTCATCCCATGGCTCCTACGGTGGGCTTCGTGGACGGTTCGGGGGCTACCGCACCTCGCGGTCCGCGTTGCTCCCGCCGCACGGTCGCCGCGACGACACAGCTGGCGGCAAGCAGCGCGAGCATGACCGAGCCCGCAAGCAGGATGCCGAACTCGCGGATCACGGCAAGCTGGGACGCGGCGAGGACCGCGTAGCCGACGGCCGAGGTCGCGGTCGCAAGCAGGACCGAACGAAGCAGCCGACGGCTGCCCCGCCGGGTCGCTTCGGCGAGCAGCACGGTGAACTCGCACCCGATCGCGGTCGTCAGCGACCCGAGCGCCACCGTTACCGGGCTGAGCGGGATTCCGGTGAGCCACAACGCGCAGAACCCGGCACCGGTGGCCACCACACCCGCGGCCACCGCACGCACCGCGTCGCCGCGCCGGCGCAACCCGATGAGCAGGACCAGCCCGGCGGCACCGATACCGGCGAGGTTGCCCCAGATCCGGTCCGCGGACACCATTTCCTGCGCGGTCACCGCGACTAGGGGCAGTCCGGCCAGCTCGGTGGTGTACCCCGGCGGAGCCGGCGGCAGGCTCGCCAGCACCTCGTCGCGTAACCGCTGCAGCGCACCGAGATCGTTGATGTCGACGCCGAAGCTCAGCACCGCGACCTTCCCGTCGTCGCGGATCACCGACCCGACCAGGTACGGCGGTAGCAGCCGGAGCGCCGAGGACAGTTGCTCGCTCGTCGGCGCCGGGCCGAGGAAGGGCAACATGGACACCGGCGAGACCACCGGCCGCATCTGCTCGCCATGTGCGGAGATCACGGCCGTCTGGGCCCGCCGCATCCAGTCGAACGCCTCGACCGAACGTACGTTCTCGCCACGCACCACGATGTCGAGCTCACCGGAGGAGCCGATCTTGCGCTCCACGTGCTCCGCGTCGGACAGCGCCGGCAGGCCGTCGGCGAAACTACGGAAGTCCGAGCGTAGCGGCAGCCCGGGCAGCAGCGCCCAGCCGGCGACCGCCGCCACCACGACGAGCAGGCTCACCCCCAGGCGCACGCCTCTCGTCGAAGGTGGCCACGCCTGGAGGGCCGCCGTCGGTTGCGGACCGTCCGGGGACGGGGCGTCGGCAAGCCAGCGCGCCAGCGCCAGCCCGGTGAACGCGGCGCAGAGCACTCCCGCCGCCAGCGCCAGCCCGAGATCGCGGACGAACGGCAGTGGCGACAGGGTCAGTGCGGCGAAACTGGCCGAGGTCGCGGCGGCCACCACCAGCACGGTGCGCCGCCGCGCCCGCTGCGCGAAATACATCGGGTAGAACGCCCCGATACCCAGCAGCACCGAAAGGAACGCCAGCACCCCGAGCGAGAGCGGCCGGTCCAGCCAGCCGAACAGGGCGACGGTGAACCCGGTGGCCAGCAGCGCCGTGACCACCGGCCCCAGCCGCCGGCTGCGCCTGGCCCAGGGCACGCACAGGAAGCAGGCGGCGACCGCGAGCACGGCGAGGCCGCCGAGCAACGGGATCTCCTCGGCCACCTGCTCCCCCACCCCGGAGGCGACCGCGGGCACCCCGGAAACCGTGGCCGCCCTGGTCTGCAGACCGGAGTCGGCGACCGCCTGACGTATCCCGGCCACCAGGTTCCCGGTGGCCTCGGCCTTGATCCCCTCCCTCGGCCGGACCAGGATCGCGATCGAATCCGCCGAGGGAATCACGAAATGCCACTGCGGGCGCGGCTGCCCGTCGGAGTTGTAGACCACGGTGCCGACGAAGTTCGGATTGCGCAGCGTGGGCAGCCCGGCCGGCAGCCCTTGCACCAGCAACGGCCCGTACCGCGCGTCGAACGCCTGCACCGCCTTGTCACCGGCGCTGCGGACGGCCTTGTCGCTCGCTCCGGACTTCCTCGCGGCCTCCTCCGCGGCACCACGCTCGGCGTCGCGGCGGCCGGTGAGCTCCGCCAGGAACTTCTGCGCCTGGCCGGCAATCTGGTTCACGATCGTCGCCGGCCCGTACACCGCGGCGACGTCCGGCAACGTGGACAACCTGCCTTCCAGCCGGAGGACCTTCTCGATGTTGTCCTCGTTGAGCAGCCGCCTCGGGCCGTCGGTCTCCAGCAGCACCACCACCGGATCGCCGCCGAACGAACCGGCCAGCTCGTCGAGCCCGGCGACCGACTCGTGCCCGGACGGCAGGAACGACTCGACGCCGGTCTCCATTGTGGACCGCGCAAGCCCGCCGAGCAGCGCGCCCGCCGCGAGCACCGCGCCCACCGCGATCGTGATGCCTTTGCGTGTGGGACGGACCCGAAGCGGAGCAGGCATTCGCCGGATCAGCCGGCCGATCATCCCGTGCATGCCATGCCGCGCCACCGCTTAGTTGCCTTCCCGTTCCAGGCGCGGGTACGGCCGGTCCTGTGGGCCCGGATCATTCAGCGTGCCGGGCGCCGGGTACGGGTTGTGCTTGTTGAGCGGGCCGAGCGTGCTGTTCTTGATCGGAAGCCCCTTGATGCTGTACTCGTTCAGGATCGGGTAGACGTTCCAGTACTTGCCGTTGGCGTCGCCGTTGGTGACGCTGTCGCCCCAGTTGATGAAGTAGGCCGCGATCTCCGGCCCGTAGGGACGCAGGTAGGCCAGCATCGGGTTGACGTCGGACATCGCCACCCGCGCGTTGGGGATGAGCTGGCGCAGGTCGGTGGACAGTTGCGGGACCCGGTCCAGCGTGCCGGGCGACTTGTTCAGCACACCGTCCAGGGACGGCAGCAGGCCACGCAGGTCCGCCGCGGTGGCGGGCAGTTCCGCGAGCGCCGTGCTCAACGCCGGCGCGGCCGCGTTCAGGTCGCGCGCCACCGGTGCCAGCGATCCGGACAGCCGGTTCAGCCCGGCACTGGCCTGCTTCGCCGTGTCCAGCAGGGTGGGCAGCTTGCGGACCACGTCCTCGATCTGGCCGGCACCTCCGGCGGTCGCCTTGCTCAGCTCGTTCGCGTTCTGCACCATCTGGGCGATCTGGCCCTGGCGGCTGTCCAGCGCCGCCAGCAGTGTGGCGCTGTTCGCGGCCAGCTGCCGCAGGTCGTCGGACTGGGCGGCGAGCGCGCCGAGCGCGTCCTTGCCCTGCCGACCCAGATCACCCAGCCCGGACAGGGCCGCGGACAGGTCCTGCCTGGTGCCCTCGGTACCCGCGCCGAGCGAGCGCACGCTGCCGGCCAGTGCCGCCCTGGTGTCGCCGTCCAGGCTGGCCAGCACGTCGTTGAGCTTGACGGCCGGTTTCACCGATTCGGCAGGAAGCTTGGTACCACTGGGGATCTTCGCACCGTGGCCGTCGACGATCTCGACGAACGTCTCCTCGACGAGCGTCTTGTTCCGCAGCTGGAAGGTAACCCCCTCGTGCAGCGGGTGCTGCTCGTTCAGCTGGATGGTGACCTCGGCTTCGCCGCCGTGTACGTCGATCTTCTCCACGTCGCCGACCGGGACGCCGGCGATCATCACGTCGCCGTTGTACACCAGGTTCGCTGTTTTCGGTGCGATGAACGAGACCTGGTATCCGGACCTGCTCAGCAGCGGGAGCTTGCCGCCCGAGTTCAGCCACAGGTAGCCGAAGATGACCGAGCACACCGCGACGAACAACACGAGCACCACCAGGCGGATGGCCGGTAGCGCGCCATGGGCTATGCGCATTTTGCCTCACCTACCCGGTTTCGGGGTGGACAGGAAGTTCAACAAGTCCGTGGGCACGGACGAGGGTGCGATGCCCACCTGGGCCCGCAGTACGCCGGAGTTGCCATCGGTGAGGCTGGTGACCGATCGGGTCTGCACCACGAAGGCGCCGAGATCGTTCAAATAGGACACCAGGTTCCCGGTCACCGGGTCCAGGTTCCTCGTGATCGAACCGAGTGCGGGCAGGGCCTCGTTCAGCTTGCCGGTGAACGGGCGCAGGTCCGCGACCACCGGACGCGCCTTGGCCACCACCGGTGCGGCCACGTCCACCGTCTGGCCGATCCGGTCCGCGGTCTTCGTCAAGCGGGACAACGAATCGGGCAGGGTCCCGGTGGCCTTCTGCAGATTGTCCAGCGTCGGGTCCAGCTGGTCGGACAGCCCCTGCACGGCCTGCGTCGCCTGCTTGAGCTGGCGCATCACGTCCGGCAGCGCGGCCAGGGTCGCGTCCAGCGAATCGCTGCGCGTGCCGACGGTGTTCAGCGTGCGCTGCAGGGCGGTGGCCAGTTCGGACAGCCGGGTGTCGTTGCCGCCCACGCTGGTGGCGATCTGCTGGAGCGAGGTGACCAGCTTGGCCAGTGTGTCCTTGCGGGTCTGCAATGCCTCCGCCACCGGGCGCAGGTTCCTGGCCACCTGGTCCGTCGCCTTCACCCCCTCGGGCAGTTGCTCCGGTGCCTTGGCCAGCGCCACGTCGGACTCGGACAGCAGACTGGTCAGCGCGTCCCGCGTGTTGACGTCGAGGTGCCCGAGCACCTCGTCGATTTGGATCGGCCGCTGCGAGTTGGCAACCGGGAGCACCGCGTCGTCACTGAGCTGCTTGCCCGGCGGCCCGCCCGGGTTGAGCTCCATGTACATCTCGTTCACCGGGCTCTTCGGGCGCAGCACGACCTTCGCGTTGTCGTAGACGCGGTATTGCGGGTCGATCGCGATCCCGAGCTTGGCGTTGCCGTTGTCGTCCACGTCGACCGACCTGATGTCGCCGACCTGCACGCCCGCGATGCGCACCTCCTGCCCGTTGCCGGGGCTCACCCCGGGGCTGCTGCGCAGGGTCACGTAGAAGGTCAGCTCGTCCTCCCACGGCCAGTTGAACCGCTGGTTGGTCAGGATGATGCCGCCGCACACGCTGGCGAGCAGGACGAGCGCGAGGGTGACCGCAAGGTTGCGGACCAGCCCGGGCTCGTTCTTCATCCGCTCCCATGCCCGCGTCAACCGGCCGGGCCTGCGCGGTGTGCTCATCGGGGACCACCTTCCGCCTTCCGCACCTGCATCTGGATCAGCTGGGAGACCAGCTGCTCGAAGCTGATCGGCAGCCCGCCGACCGAGCCGGGCCCGATCCCGGCGTGGGCCATGATCACGTGGCCGTTGCGGTCGGAGGCCACGGCTTCCCGCACGAGGTTCGCGGCGAGGAACGCGACTTCCTGGTAGAACGGCCGATCCGAGCCGGAACCGGTGTAGGGCCCGGTGCCGTTCCACGGCGAGAGCACGAACTTGGTGATCGGGCCGTTGACGCGATCCAGCACCGGACCGTTCAGTCCGCGCATCACGTCGGTGGTCCGCTGGCTGGCCGGCACCAGGTCCTGCACCAGCGGCCTGGCGTCCACCAGCAGGTCCTTGGCATCGCTGACCAGTGGCCTGGCTTTGACCAGCACCGGGTCGGCGTGCTCCAAGGTGGTGTTCAGCTCACGCGCGACCGGCCGCGCCGAATCCGCGGTGTTCCTCAGCCTGCCGAGCGTGGCGTCCAACCTGGACAGACCGGCGTTCGCGCTGTGCAGCGTGTCCGGCAGCGTCTCGATCGTGCCGGCGACATCCCGCGCCCGCTTGCCCAGCACCGCGCTGCCGGTGGCGAGATCGTGCACGATGGCGTCGAGCCTGCCGTCCTGCTCGCTGAGCACCCGGCCGGTGGATTCCAGGTTGCGCACCAGGTCGGGCAGATCCGTTCGCGGATTGGTGCCCCTGGCCGCGGTCAGCACCTGTCCCGCCGGCGCCAGCGCGGGCGGCGCGTCGGCCAGCAGTTCGTCGATCGCGGAGGACCCACCCTGGTTGAGGGTCTTGTCCAGCTGGGAGACCGCCGAGCGCGCGCCCTCCAGCGCCGGCGGCTGCAGCGACCTGGCCACCTTGTCCAGCTCGACCGGCAGCCTGGTGCGCTCGACCGGGATGTCGGCGGCGGGGCTTCCCTTGTCCCCACCGGGAACGAGGTCGACGTAGTACTTCCCGCCGAGCAGCGTCACCGGCCGGATCTCGGCGGACGGGGCGGTGCCGAGCTTGTCCCGCACGCCCTCCCCGACCTTCACTTCCACTGTGGCGGTGCCGTCGCCGTTCTCCTCGACCGAGCTGACCCGGCCCACCGGGACACCGGCGATCTTGACGTCGGTGAGGTCCTCCCGCAGCTTGTAGTCCTGCGCGAAGTTGATGCGCACCACGTCACCGGAGCTCAGCACGGTGGCGATCCGGTCCTTGTTGAACAGGGCGGCGCCGATCGCCAACGTCAGTACCGCCATCAGGACACCGATGCGCGCCGGTGACTTCACCCGCCGGCCGCTGACGCCCCTGCCCTTCCTACCGTGGATTGCCATGCCGACTCACCTTCCCGCTCGTGTGCCGAGCGGACCTTTCTCCCGGTCCTTGATCGCCTGCCCCGGCGCCGGGTACGCGTTGCGCGACGCGGTCGGGTCCGCGATCGGCAGGGTGCCCAGCACCGATTCGGCGCCCACGTTCAGATAGATGCGCAGCCAGTGCCCGGCGGCGTCACCGTTGCTGAGCGCGCTCGACGCGTTGTTGAAGAACATCGCGATCTCCGGTGCGTACGGCTTGAGCACGGCGAGCGGGACCTGCATGTCACCGAACGCCTTGGTCAGTACCGGCGCCAGCGGCCGGGCGTCAGCGAAGGTCTGGGTGAGCTCGGTGACCGCCGGTTCGGCGCTGCGCGCCACCCCGGGGACCTTGTCCAGCGGGCCGACCGCCTCACGCAGCACGCCCCGGACATCCGGGGTCGCCTGCCCCAACGACAGCGCGCCCGGTTCGAGCTGCCGTGCCGCGGACTCGGTCTGCGCCAACGGCTCACGCACCGTCTGCAGCGCGCCACGGGCCTCGCGCAACGTCTCCGGCGCTTTCTGCAGCGCCTGCGACAGCGGTTCTCCATTGTCCACCGCCAGCGCGTGCAAGGTGGTGTCCAGCTGGCCGGCCAGTTCGCCGAGTTGCTCCTGGCGGCCGGCGAACCGACCGGCCAGGCTGTTCGCGGTGGACAGCACCGCGCGCAGGTCGGCCCCGTTGTCCGCGCTGAGCGCCCGCGCCACCGTCCCGAGATCCGGCAGCATCTGGGGCGCCGCGGCGAGTACGTCACGGACGTCCTGGCTGTGCCCACCGGCGCCACCGCCGAGCTCGCGGACAGCGGTGCCGAGCCCCTTGCGGGTCGGCTCGTCGAACACCCTGAGCAGGTCGGAGAGTTCGTTCGCGCCCATGGTCTTCTTGGCCGGCAGGACGTCGTCCGGACCCATCCGGCCCGCGCTGGGGTCGCCGGGGTTGACATCGATGAACTTCTGCCCCAGCGCGGAACGCTCATCCACCGACGCGGTGGCGTTGCGGTAGATCTCGTGATCCTCGTCGAAGGAGAGCACGACCTGCGGCTTGCCGTCGACCAGGCCGACCTCCTTGACGTGGCCCACCCGCACGTTCGCGATCCGGACGTCGTCACCGGTCTGCAATGCGCCCACGTTGTCGAACGCCACCTTGAGTTCGGTGCCGGTGTGCCAGGGAGCCCCGTGGGTCGCGTTCACCGCCAGCAGCAGCGAGGCCACGAACATGGCGAGCACCGCTATCCCGACCAGCACCGACCGCCTCGGCCGAGCCCTGCGTATCGCTGCCATCACAACCCTCCCAGGAGGAAGCCGAGAACGCCGGATTCTCGTTGCTGGCTCAGGCCCGTGACGCCACCGTCGGGTGTCGGCTGCGGGCTGAGCAGGCCCAGCGGCGGCAGCAGACCCGGCTGCGCGGGCTGCTGCGGCTGCGCGGGCTGCTGCGGCTGTGGCGGGTTCTGCCGGCTGCTGGAAAGCAGCTCGCCGACGCCAAGGTCTCCGTTGAGCCCGGGTACAGTGCCGGTCACTGTGAAGGGGGTCGCGATGACGCGGCCGCGGAAGTAGTGCGACACCCCGTCGTGCCCGGTGGTGCACAGCGCCCAGTTGCGGATGAAGGCCATCACGCCCCCGATGTTCTCGGTCAGCTGGGACACCAGCGGATCGGCCGACCTGATGCTCGACGCCAGGTCCGGGCCGGCCTTGCGCAGCTCCGCGGCCACCGGCTGCGCCTGGTCCAGCAACCCCTGCGCCTTGGCCAGCACCGGTTGCGCGGCGGCCAGCGCCGGGTCCGCCGAGTCGGCGAACCGCTTGAGCTCCGCACTGATCTCCGCCAGGTTGTCCGTGGTCGGGCGCAGCGCCGCGAGCATCGGCGTGGCCGAGTTCGCGGTGCCCACCAGCTGGGCCAGCGTCGACCTGGCTTCGTTCAGCGTGGCGGGCAACTCCGCGAGCGTCGACTCGAATGCGTGCTGCTGCGCGGAAATCGTGCCCAGCAGCCGGTGCGCGGAGGCCACCAGCCCGTCCAGCGTCCTGCCCTCGTCACGGGCGAGCGCCCCGGCGACCGGCGCCACGTTGTCCACCACGCTGTTGAGCAGCCGGTTCTGCTCGTCGAGGATGCGGACCAGTCCGCCGACGTCCCGCATGGCAGGCCCCAGCGCCTCGATCGTGGCCTGGATGTCGGCGCCGTTTCCGCGCGCTCCCTCACCAAGCATGGTGACCAGCGCGGCCAGCGACTGGCCGGTGGGATCGTCGACGGTGTTGAGCACCTCGTCCAGATCGGTGTTGCGGCCCGTTCGCTCCACCGGGAGCGTGGCGCCGCGCGCCATCACCGGCGCCGAGGGCGTGCCCCGATCCAGCTCCAGATAGCGCTCACCGAGCAGGCTGACCGGGCGGATGGTCACTTTCGCGTCGTCGTGCAGCGGCAGCGCTTCGGGATCCAGCTCCATGGTGACGGCGGCTTTCCCGTCCCTGGCCTTGATTTCCTTGATCTCACCGACCTTGACACCGTCCACTTTGACGTCGTTGCGCACCAGCAGCGGGCTGGCGTCGGCGAACTCGGCGGTCACCAGGGTGCCGCCGGACTCGGAGCTCTGGTGGATGCCCCAGCTCGCCAGCGCCGTCGCGCCGACGAAGATCACCGCGGCGATGACGCGTGCCTTGGACAGGATCGGCTTCCTGCCGGGGATCCCGGCGACGGTGTTGGCGGTCATCGCACTCCACTCCCGAAGGCGTCGGTCCATGGCTGTCCGCCGGCTTCACCCGGGAACGGATAGGGGCGGTAGGTGAACCCGGGCGGGAGAATCACACCCGGATTGAGGTTCACGCTTTGCGGGCTCACCGAGATGTGCAGCCGTGAGTAGTGGCTGTTCCGGTCGTAGTTCGCCATCGCACTGCCCCAGGTGGAGAAATGCGCGGCGAGCTCAGGGGTGTACGGACGGAGGAACTCCAGCGCGGGCAGCAGGGCACCCACCGCGGAGTTCAGCCCGGTCACCGCCGGGTGCGCGCTGTCGAGCAGGGCTGGGGTGTTGTCCAGCAACAGATCCGCCGCGGCCAGCGTCGGACGCAGCTCACGGACCAACGGCCGCAGGTCTCGCAGCACCGGGGCGAGGTTGGCGGCCACACCGGGCAGCCGCTCGGTGGCCGGCCGGAGGTCGTCCAGCAACGGGGTGACCTTGTCCGCCACACCGGGCACACTGCCCAACGTCCGGTTCGCGGTGTCCAGCGTTCCCGGCAGCGCCGCCAGCGCGTCCGACAGCCGCTGGCGCTGCCCCGCGGTCTGCGCGGACAGGGTGGACAGACTGCTCACGATGTTGCGGAGGTCGCCGTCCCGCGCGGCCAGCGTCTGCACCATCGCGTTGACCCGGCTCACCATCTGCTTGATCGCCGGACCATCGGTGCCGAGACCGCGCAGGACGTCCCCGAGCGCTGCCACCGCGGGCCCGCTGGCCTTCAGCGTCGATCGCAGATCCTGCTCATGCCCGGTGAGCGTGCCGTCCAGCCGCCGCACCAGCGAGGCCAACCGCGTCCGGGTCTCCGGGTCCAGCGCGGCCAGCACCTGGTCCAGCTCCATCGGCACCGGCATATCGCCCTTGATCATCCCACCGGACGGAATCGCCGCGTTTTCCCGCGCGCCATCGGTAATCGTGACACGCCGCTCGCTGAGCAACGCTCGCCACGCCACCTCCACCTTCGCGCCGTCGTGCAGCGGAGCGTGCTTGGAGTCCAACTCCAGCTCGACCCGCGCCTTGCCGTCCTGCACCCGGATCGAGGCGACCTTCCCGGCTTCGAAACCGTTCATCAGCACCGGGCTGCCCTGGACCACGTTCGTCGCCGAGGGCAGCAGCACGCTGACGCGATAATCCTCGGTGCCCAGCGACCAGGCAGCGGCGCCGAACAGGGCGAGCGCCGCCAGCGCGATGACCAACAACCGTCGCATCTGCTCAGTCCATTCCTAGCGGTCCGGCCGACTCCCCGGAAAGGAACTGCCGCACGAACGGGTCCTCGGAGGCGAAGGCCTCCTCCGCCTCGCCGTAGTGCACGACCTGGCCCTGCCAGATCACGCCCACGTAGTCGCTGACCTTGCGCGCGCTGCGAATGTCGTGTGTCACCACCAGATACGTGCCCTTGTGCCGCTCGTGCATCTCCAGGATCAGGTCGCACAACAGGCTGGTCCGTACCGGGTCGAGGCCGGAGTCCGGCTCGTCGAACAGCACGATGTCCGGGTTCATCACCAGCGCACGGGCGAACCCGGCTCGCTTGCGCATACCACCGGAGATCTCCGAGGGCGACTTGGTGATCGACTTCTCCAGCCCGACCTCGATGAGCCTGCTCATCACGATCTCGGCGATCTCGGACTCCGACATGCTGGTGTGCTTGCGCAGCGGGAAGGCGACGTTGTCGAACAGGTTCATCGACCCGAACAGCGCGCCGTCCTGGAACAACACACCGAACCGCTTGCGCAGCTCGTAGCGCTCCTGCTCGCTCACCCGCCAGATGTCCTTGCCGAAGACCAGCACCTCGCCGGCGTCCGGTTCGAGCAGCCCGACGAGATGCTTGATCAGCACGCTCTTCCCGGTACCCGAAGGACCGAGGACCGTGGTGATCGCGTCGTCGGCGAAGTCCAGGTTCATCCCCCGCAACACCTGGAAGTCGCCGAAGCTCTTGTGGACTCCGCGCACCTGCATGGAGTGCGCGGCGCCGTTCGAGGCCACGCCCTGATCCACCGGAAGCCGGCCAACGCTCGCCATGTGCGTTGTTGGCTCGCTGTGGTCCTGACTGGAACTCGTGGTCACTTTCATGCTCGTACCACTCCCTAGTTCGCGATCGGGGCGTTGGGATCGAGGCCCCAGAACAACTGCGTGAGCAGGGTGCTCACGACGTGCACCATGACCATGTTCACCATCATCGATTTCGCGGTGTTGGTGCCGACGCCGACCGGGCCGCCTCGCGCGTTGTAGCCGTAGTAGCAACTGACAAAAATGATCACCGTTCCCATGGCCATCACTTTCGCGAGCACCATCAGGAAGTCGACCGGGCTCTGGTAGAGCCAGAAGATGTAGTTGTAGCCACCTGGTGACACGACCTGCAGTTGCAGTACGGTGACGAGGTATTCGGAGATGTAGAGCATGCCCAGCCCAATGGTGTACAGGAAGGGCATGGCGATCCAGGTGGCGAGAATGCGAGTGCCGACCAGATAACTGCGCGAGTTGATGCCCATGACCTCCATCGCGTCGATCTCGTCGGTAATGCGCATCGACCCGATTTCCGCGACCAGGCCGCAGCCGACCTTCGCGGAGAGGATGTATCCCCACATGTACGGGGACATCTCCCGGAAACCGCAGTAGACGTTGAAGATGCCGGAGTACAGCGGTGCGCCGATCTGCTTGAGCGTGTAGCTCGCCTCGACCGCGCACACCGACCCCATCACGAACTGCATCGCCCAGATGATCAAGCCACTGGAGATGATCAGGGTGGCGGCCTGGCGTAGCACCTCGCCGGCGTAGTGCCGCACGTGGGGAAGCTGGCGGACGGTTCTGGCGGAGAACTGGGCGATCTCGCCACCGGTGGCGAAACTCTGGTGGATCTTCGCGCCGATCACGCCGGGCGTGACGACGAGATCCCGCGGCTGGGGAGCGCCGCTGCCCTTCGAATGTCGCCCCTGCTCCGGGCGGAGAACGCCAGTCATCTGCGCCTCATTTCAGAATCACTTGTAGACGTGCATGTCGGGGTTCAAACCGAGCAGGATCGTGGTGAACACCCAGTTGAACACCCAGATCGCGGCGAAGGAGATCACCACGGCCTGGTTGACCGCGCGGCCGACGCCGCTCGGCCCGCCCTCTGCCCGGAAACCCTTGTAGCCGCAAACCACGCCGATGATCAGCCCGAAGACCGTCGTCTTCACCACGCTGCCCCAGATATCGGTGACGGTGGCGTTGTCGAAGAAGCTGTTCACGAAGGCCGCGGCACTCGCGTCGAACACGAACACCGCGGCGACGAACCCGCCGATGACACCGAAGACCAGGGCGACCAGGTCCATCAACCCGGTCATGAGGGTCACCGCGATCACCCGCGGCAGGATCAGCGTGCGCACCGGATCGACGCCGAGCACCTCCATCGCGTCGATCTCCTCACGAATGCGCCGGGCACCGAGGTCGGCGGTCATCGCGGTACCCACCACACCGGCGATCACCATCGCGTTGATCCACGGCGCGAACTCGCGGACGCTGGCCATGATGAAGAAGGAGCCCAGCCGTTCCGGCACCCCGAACAGGTTGATGATGTTTCCGCCCTGCAGGCCCGGCGCGCCGAAGCCGAACGCGATGGTGGCCACCATCATCGGCAGCCAGCACAGCTTGAGGATCTGGAACATCTGGTCCCGCACCTCGCCCCAGTAGCCGACCGGCCGGCGCACGGCCATCGCCAGTACCCGGCCACCGAGCTGGGTCATCTCACCGGCCTGCCGAAACGGGCGGGCCAGCCAGGCCAGTTGCCTGGTCACCGGCTTCGACCCGTTGGGCCGTCCCGGGGGCTGTGCCGGCTGCACCGCCGCGCCGCCGCTACTCATCCGCCCCACCCGTCCTCGACGACCGGCGGCGGACAAAGCCGGTGAGCGCGCCGGCGAGCACCGCCACCGCGAGCGTGCACCCGATCTGCACCAGGGACCGGCCAGCGGGCTGCAGTAGCACCAGCGGCAGGATCAGCAGGTACGCGCCGACCGCGGAAACCATGCCGAACCAACGAGGATCGGCCGAGCTTCCCGGCTTCCACGCGGCCACCACGAAGGCCGCGATCGCGGTAACCGCCAGCCAGACCGAACCCAGTACCGGCAGGTACACCGCGGCCACCGGGGCCGCCAGGCCACCGAGCAGCAGGACCACGAACCCGCGCCAGGCGCCGCGCACCGCGCCCGCCGGATCGAACTTGCCCAGCCAACCGACCGGACCACGCGAACTCCGCCCGGAAGCGGACGCGCTCAGCGAAACCTGAGAAAGACGCATACCCTCACCTGATCCCTTTCGCGAAGAGGCGGCTGGTGACCCGCGTGCCGGTCGGCGAACGAGGCTGGATGATGAGCTCGGCCAGCCGGCGGACCGCCCGGTGCTGCAGGGCCCGGACCGAGCGCACATCGCGCCGCATGATGGCGGCGGTTTCGGCCACCGAGCGGTCCTCGTAGAACCGCAGGAAAATGCATTCCCGTTGCGAGGTGGTGAGCTGCTCGATACTCGCGCGCAGCTCCGAGCCGACCGCCCTGGCCAGCACCGTCTGCTCCGTGCTGTCCGCGAGGATGTTCGCCGGTTCCACGTCATCGCTGACCAGCTCGTAGCGGAAGTAGCCGGAACGCTGATAATCGGTCGTCACGTTCCGCGCGATGGTGATGATCCACGCCTGCACATCATGGCCACGGAACTCCACGGACTCGATCCGGCGGAGCAGGCGCACAAATGTCTCACTGGTCAGGTCCTCGGCCAGGGGAACGTTCCGCACGCGTTTGAGGACATAGGAGTACACGAAACCGTAATTGTTGTCGTACAGCCGGCCCAACGCCTCGGCATCGCCACCCTGCGCCCGCTTCACCAGCTTCCAGTCGTCATTTCGCGACCACAGTGCGGCCGTGGCCGCCGATTCACCCGCGGCGGTGTCCAAACACATTGCCACCACGGCCGAGTCCGCACGCTTACCGAGATCGGCGCTTCTCACCATTGAGATCCATTCCGCTTGCCGAGTCGAACCGCGCGGTTCAGGCCCGCTTGTCGTCCAGTACGCGGGGTTCCAGTTCGATGAGCTTGGCGATGATGTAGTTGAACTGCGGAATGTTCTTCATCATCGGGCCCATCTTGCCCTTCACGGAGATCTTCTTGCTGACCAACGCGATGTTCACGCTCAGCTCGCCGGTCACGAGCATCCGCTCCCAGCTCTTGCTGTCCCCGGTGAGCACGAACTCGCTGTACGGCGCCTCGGACACGTCATTGAACTCGGTGACGCCCGACATCACGCCCTCGGTGAAGTTCATCCGAATGACCAGCGGCAGCTCCCCGGTGTAGACGTGGGTCATCGCGAAGGTCATCTTCCTGGCTTTCTTGAGCCAGACCGGGTCGTTGTTGAGCGCCTCCGCGAGCGCGTCGTAGAGCTCGCGAGTACCGAAGGTGGGCCTGCTGACCGTCATTGGAATTCCTTTCCCTGAAACTGCGGAGTACCACGCCCTACAGATCGTTTCCGCCGGCGATTTCGGCGAGACCGCGCACGCCCATACCGCCGTCGCAGTTGATGATCACGCCGGTCGATGCCGAGGAATTGGTCTTCGATGCCAGCAAGACATAGTTCCCGGCGTAGTCGGCGGCCTCCGGAAGCTGTTGCAACACAGTGCACTGCTTGACCAGGTCGGCGAGCGGAACCGAGGCGATGCTGGTGTCACCGAGTCCCAGCGAACCGGGGCCACGCAGGTCGGTCAGCATGCCTCCCGGCGCCACACCGTTGACCCGGATCTTGGGGCCGAGTTCGAAGGCCAGTTCCTTGATCAGCCCGACCACAGCGTGCTTGGACGCGGTGTAGAGCGGACCGCCACCGCCAGGGTAGAAACCGGCGTTGGAAACGGTGAAGATGATCGAACCGCCGGTGGCGGCCAGTGCGCGGGCAGCCGCCCTGGCACCGAGCAGGTAGCCCTTGACATTGACGTGGAACATCTCGTCGAACAGCCGATCCATGGTCTCCTCGGGCAGATCGACCAGCTTGGTCGAGAAGTCCCAGATCGCCGCGTTGCCGATGAAGGTGTCGAGCTTGCCGAAGCGCGCCACGGTCTCGCCGACGACGCGGACGTTGTCGGCGTAGCTGGTCACGTCTCCCTGGATACCGACGACGGCGTCACCGAGGTCGGCTTCGAGCTTGGCGAGCTTCTCCGCCGACTTCTCCAGCACACCGACCCGCGCGCCTTCGTTGAGGAATCGCTCGACCACCGCCCGGCCCAGCCCGGAACCACCGCCGGTGACGATCGCGACATCGCCTTGCAACCAACCCATGTCTGACCTCTTGTCGTTTGTGTCTGGCCTGTCAGGCTTCCCCCGCCGGCACCGCGGTTTCCGCGCTGCTGATGGCCAACCGGATATCGATCGACTCGTCCCGGACGGCTTGCTCGTCGACGAACACCGTCCCCGCCAGCGCGCGCAGCAGCGCCCGCAACTCACGCCGCCGGTTCACCGCCACCGCGCCCTGCACGCGTCCCCGCTCGGAGAACACCCACAACGCACCGTCGGGGCCGTCCGGATCTCCCCGGCGCACCACCTGCGTGCCGAGCATCGGCAATCCGGCGATCTCCCAGCGGTTTCCGTGCTGCTCGGTCCATGCCCAGGGGATCTCGTCGTAGGGGTCGGCATGGCCGAGCATCGCCTCGACCGCGTTCGCGGCCTGGTTCTGCGCGTTCTGCCAGTGCTCGACGCGAAGGCGGCGGGCGAAGGCCCGGCTGGGGAACCGGGCCAGGTCGCCGGCCGCGAAGACCTCCGGAATCGAGGTGCGGCTCGACGAGTCGACGACCACGCCGTCGTCGACCGTGATCCCGGCACCGGCAGCCAGGTCGACCACCGGTTCGGAACCGATGCCGACCACCACCGCGCCGGCGGGCAGCACGGTTCCGTCCGCGACCTCGACGGACTCCACCCGGTCGAAGCCGTTGATCGACTTCAGCGGTGACCTGGCCAGGACCCGCACCCCACTGTCGCGATGCCGGTTGAGCAGCCAGTGCGCGGCCTCTTGTCCGAGAGCCGGCCGCATCGGCAGGTCACCGGCCATCAGCAGGGTGACATCGGCGCCCTGCCCGGCCAGCGTGGACGCCAGCTCCGAACCGATGAAGCCCTCGCCGACCACCACCACCGGCACGCCACGCCGGATCACCTCCCGCAACGCCATGGCGTGCTCCAGGTCCCGCAGGTAGTGGACCCCGCTCAGCCACTCGCCGGGCACGCCGGCGAGCCGGGGCCGCACTCCCATGCACAGCAGGACACGATCGGCCTCCACCCGTTCGCCGCCGGCCAGCTCGACCGCCCGCTCGGCCGGGTGCAGCCGGATCGCCGCACCCCCGAGCACCAGGTCGATGTCCCGCTCCGCGTAGGCCTGTTCCGGATGCACCAGCAGCCGCTCCGGCGGCAGGTCGCCACCAAGGAAGTCCTTCGACAGCGGCGGTCGCTCGTAGGGCAGGTGCGTTTCCGCGCCGATCAGCCGAATCCGGCCGGAGAACCCACGCTCCCGCAGGGTGATCGCCGCGCTCGCCCCGGCCAGTCCCGCGCCGATGATGGCGACCGAGTCGAAGGGGCCCGTCATGACACGTTCCTCGCCCCACCGTCCGCCAGCTGTGGTGCGGTGCCGACCAGGACGACCACATTGCCGTCCCGGATCTCCACCGCATGCGTCCGCACCGGCTTGCTGGCCGGCAGCGAGCAGGGCCTTCCCGTGCGAAGGTCGAAACGGGACACATGCCACGGACACTCGACCAGGTGCCCCTCCAGGTCGCCCTCGCTCAGCGAGGCGTCCGCATGTGAGCACGTGTCGTCGATCGCGTAGAAGACACCGTCCACATTGAACACCGCGATCGGCCGTTCGGCGTCGACTTTCCGTACCTGCCCGGGAGGCAGCTCATCCACCGCGCAGACCAGCAGGGTTTGCGAACCGGAGGGGACGGTCGAGCTCATCACTACACCTTTCACGTAGCGCAGCAGTCATCGAGCGGTTTGCTGCCGGGAGAACGTCGTACTGCGCGGGAGTGCCTGTCCGCGGTCAGACCATGGATCCGCGGTGACCCCACAGGCTGGGCCCGGCGATCTCGGTCACCGTCCAGGTCGAGTCGTCGACCAGCACGCCACCGTGGCCGTACTCCAGCCCGAATCCCGAGGGTGTCTTGGCGTAGAACGAGAACATCTCGTCGTTGGAATGGCGGCCGAGGTCCATCATGATCTCCGCACCGCCGTCCCGGCAGGCGTCGTACGCGCGCCCGACCGAGTCCATCTCCTCGACCTCCACCATGAAGTGGTGGATCCCCTTCGCCGGTGCGTCGATGAGGGCCACGCTGTGGTGGCGCGCGTTGCAGCGCAGGAACGCGACCCTGGCCGGGCCGAGACGCAGGGTGTCACTGAGCCGGAACCCGAGCACTTCGGTGTAGAACCGCACCGCGTCGTCGAAGACCGGGGTCATCAGCACGACGTGCCCGAGGCCGAGTCCGCCGGTGACGAAGGTCGCCGACCGCGGCGAGATGAACGGCTCCACCGACTTGCGCTGGCCGTAGAAGAACTCGAGGTTGAACCCGGAGCTGTCCACTGTCTTGACCAGCCCCTGGACATCGCGCGCGGCCGCTTCCTCCTCCCCGCACCGCTGCACGGTGAGGCCGTCCTGCTCCAGCCGCGCGACGACGGCCTCCAGGCCGGCGGCGTCGGGCACCTCCCAGCCGATCCGGACCAGCTGGTCGTCGGCGCCTTCCTCGAATTCCAGGCGATAGCTCCGCTCGTCGATGCGGAACCGGGTGGTCCCGTCGGGGCCGCCAGGGCAGACCTGCATACCGAGGACGTTCCCCGCGAACTCGATCCACTCGTCCAGTTTGGACGTCGAGATCGCGAGGTGGCCCAGTGCGTTTACCGACACGTTTTCCTCCAAGATCGCTTTACGAAGATGCCAGGAAGCTGACCGTCAGCCTGTTGAACTCGTCGCGGTGCTCCAGCTGGGCCCAGTGCCCGCACCGGGGGAACACGTGCAACCGCGCATCGGGCATGCGCTTGAGCAGGAAGAAGGCGCCATCCAGCGGGAGCACCCGGTCATCGCGCCCCCACACCAGCAGGGTCTTGTGCTGGATCCGGTGCACGTCCCGCCACAGCTCTTCCGGCAGCCCGTCGCCGTCCGGGCCGAACGCCTGGTACAGCCGGGTCGCGTAGTCCATCGCCTCGGGAGTGGTCGCGGAGGCGAACCGGTCCTGCAGCACCTCCGGTGGCACCGTCTTCGGCTCGTAGCTCATGATCTCGATGAGGTGCTTCATCCGGTCGATGCTGGGACCGGGTGGGGCGTAGAACGAGAAGAGGACCTTGAGCCCTTCCGAGGGGTCCGCGGAGAAGATGTTCAGCGCTCCGCCCGCGGGCCCCATCAGCACCAGCCGGTCGACCCGGTCGGGGAAGTCCAGAGCCAGTTTCAGCGAGGTGCCGCCACCGAGGGAGTTGCCCACCAGGTGCACCTGCGGGATGTCCAGCGACTCGAGCAACTGGTCCAGCACCCGCGCGTTGAAGGTCCAGACCCCGTCCTTGACCACGGGCTTGTCGGATTTCCCGTAGCCTGGCTGGTCGACGACGAGCACCCGGAAGTGCTGGGAAAGCCCGGCGACATTCTGCGAGAAGTTGCTCCAGCCCGATGCGCCGGGGCCACCACCGTGCAGCAGCACGAGCGGCGGCCGTGCTTCGGCCGCGGCCGTACGCGCGCCCGTGTCGTGGTAGTGAATGCGAAGATCTTCAAGGTCGGCGAAACGCGAGGTTTCGTCGGCGGTGAGATTGTCACTCACGCGCGTCATACTGCTTGCCTCCGTAGTGCATCCGGGCTGGTGTTCAACGATTCCGGCCCGCGTTTCCCGCGGACCAGGTTTGACTGTTTCCGGGGCCGAGCCGGCCGAACCGGACCGCTGCGGGAAAACGGATGCGGCCCGAGTTCGGCCAACTCGCGTACAACCGGCCAGAACTGGACGGTTCACGCCCGGAATCGGCCACTACGACATCAGAAGAAGATGCTCATGTTCTTGGCGAGAATCAGGGTCTGGTCCAGGTAGATCGCACGGCGCGCGATCAACCAGCCGTAGTCCGCGTCCTCGCTGCGCCGCAACACGTCCTGGCGGAAGCCGACGAACAAGTCGACGTCCCGGTCGAGACGGCCGCGGTAGAGCAGGATGTTGCTGCGCACCAGGAGTTCGGCGGGCGAATCCCCCGGCTCGATGATCACGTTGTGCACCATGTGCCGGGTTCGCGAAGGCGGCTCCTCCGCCCACGCCATACCCGACCGGATCCGGGTGACCCGCTCCTCCAGTGCGCGCTTGTTCTCGTCGAAATGCGCGACCTCGTTCGGCGCCGAGAACTCCTTGTCGAGTTCACGTTCGTAGCGAACCGACCTGGTCGGCATCCAGTAGTGGATGTCATCGCTGAACAGGTCGAGCCATTCCTCGAACCGCCGCTCGTCGAGGAAGCGGGCCTCCAGGTAAAGGAACTGCTCGATCTGGTGCTGCAGTTCGGCGTCGACCGAAGTGACGGGGGAACTCTCCAGTTGCGCGGTCATCCGGACACCTCCACGGCTGCTCCGACCGATGCCATCAGTTCGTCCCAGGACATCCCGCTGGCCATATCCGCCCACCGCCGGTAGAAGCCGCGGGCCGCCATCTCGCAGTAGACCCGGTTCACCTTTCCCGGGAAATCGGGGTCGTCATGCCATTCGTGGCCAAGGCCCATCTGCACGTTGAAGCTGCTCTGCCTGGCCATGTGACCACGCAGCACGCGCTGGATCTCGCTCCAGTTCTCACCGTCGTCCTGCTCGAACATGCCGGCCACGCTGAACGTGCGACCGGTACCGATGCGCTGCGCCTCACGCACGTCGGCCGGGGCGTTCTTGTCCACCAGCGTCCAGGCCCAGACCTCCATCTCGTTCGGGCCCTTGGGATGCCAGATCCGCAGCGTGTTGATGCCGGGCAGGAAGGAGAAGTTCGGGAACAGCGTCGCGTGCGCGCCACGCATCCGCTGGGCCCGCGCGTCGCCGAGCCGTTCGACCGCCTCCGGGTTGCCGCCCTGGAACCAGTCGGCCGGCTTCTGCCCCACGATGTTGGCCAGCACGTCACCGGACTCCACGAAGAACCCGGTGCCGTGGCCCAGTTCTGAGCTGAACTGGCGGCCCTTCATGCCCTCCATCGGGAAGACTTCCTCGTCGACGTCCTGGTCGTCCGGGGTCAGTGCGAGCACCGCCGAGGCATGGCTGATCGGCGCGTGGTACATGTCGCTGCAGAACTGCTCCGCCGCGAACTTCCAGTTCGCCGGGAACACCCATCGGTGCGCACCGCCGAGGAGTTCGGTACCGGCCTCGGTCCGGTCGGCGAATGCGTCGAAGTAGAACCGGAAGTCGCCGATGTAGTCGATCAGGGGTGGTGCGGTGGGGTCCCAGGTGCCGAAGATGAATCCCCTGTAGTTGTCCACCTGGGCCACCTTGATGGCGCCCCATTCGGCCTTGTTGATCTCGTTGTGGTAGGCGTCGTCCTCGCTCGGGACGCCGACGAGGTTGCCGGACAGGTCGTAGGTCCACCCGTGGTAGCTACAGGAAAAGCTCTTGGCAGAACCCGCGTCCGCCCGGCACAACCGCATTCCGCGGTGCCGGCACTGGTTCATGAAGACCCCGACCGAACCGTCTCGCTTACGCACCACGAGCACCGGGTCCTCGCCCATGTACGTGGTCATGTAGTCGCCGGGATTCGGGATCTGACTGTCGTGTGCGAGAAACAGCCAGCACCGCGCGAAGACGTTCTTCAGCTCCTGCTGGTAAATCTCTTCGTCCTGGTAGATCCGGGGATCCACCGTGCCCTGTTTGGCGTCCACCAAACCTCGGATATCCAGTGCCAATTCAGGCCTCCTTCGAGCCGTGCCCTTGGGCCTCACACCGTTCGCCTCGCTGCCAGCGATGCCGACGGCCGCACGGAGGAGCCTGGTCTCCGCTTTCCGCACCGCACCGTCGCGTTGGTTCAGTCAGTGTGGACTCGGGCACAACTCCGGACATCCGTGAAAAGTACGGAACCCAGGTCGAGGTCACCGGTGGTTCGCCGAAGCCTTTGTGAATGTCCGGCCACAGTGGATCAGGGAAAGCACGGCGGAATCCCGCGTCCGGGGATCTTGACAACGGAACCACAGTGGATCCCGTCCGGGATGCGAGCCACTCAGAGTGTCCAACAGCCAGGGCTGGTCACCGGAATGCAGGCTTGACGCCCGAACCTTGCGAGAAACGCGAGGTTCAGCCGGAACGCCCGCGCTCACGAAGGCCGCCTCGGCGCCAGGGAGACCAGTGCTGGGCGTGTGTTCGTGGGTGCGCCGGGTGGGTGAGAGTGGCCCAGAGCCAGCTGATTTCGTTGCAGGGTAACGGGATCAGCCGATCTGGATCGGTTCTGGCGCCTCTTCTGCGGGCGTGGCGGGGTGCGGCCGCGTTCGGTGTGGGCGGTCACGGCCGGGAATGCCGCGGCGAGCATCGCGAGGGTGATGTGCCGGTGCCAGGCTTCGGCAGCCGCACCGTCAATGTCGACTCGTGAGTCGAACTTCGTCCACCAGGTCAAATACCTACCACATGTTAGAATAATGTCATGACATCCGGCACACCTGACGTCCCGGCCAGCGCTCGTCGCAGGGTGGCGCCCCACCCCGACGGCGGGAGGCGGTGACCGTGAACCTTCCCCGGCTGTTCGTGCCCCCGGCGGACAACTGACCTGACCGGCGTCCCAGCCGGTCATGGTTACTCTATAAATACTAGTCAGTTAGTTAACATTGGTTCGATCGAGGACGAGGAGCACGCGGATGGACATCGAAGGACGCAACGCGGTGGTCACGGGAGGAGCCTCCGGACTCGGACGGGCCACTGTCCTGGCACTGGCACGCGCGGGTGCCCGGGTGGCGGTCCTCGACCGGGACGGCGACGCGGCCAGGCAGGTCGCCGAGCAGTGCGACGGTGACCTGTTGCCCGTCGAGGTGGACGTCGCCGACGAGCAGTCCGTCGACCGCGCGTTCTCAGCCATCAAGGAGAAGTTCGGCACGGTGCACCTGTGCGTGAACGCGGCCGGCGTGGCCACCGCGGGCAAAGTGGTCAGCAAGGGACAGGCACTGCCACTTGCCACCTTCCGCACGGTGATCGAAGTCAACCTGATCGGCCTCTTCGACGTGCTGCGCCGCTGCTCGGAACTGATGGCCGGCAACGATCCGGGGGCCGACGGCGAGCGCGGCGTGATCATCAACGTTTCCTCCGGCGCGGCGTGGCAGGGCCAGAAGGGCCAGGCCGCCTATTCGGCGAGCAAGGCGGGCGTGATCGGTCTGATGCTGCCGGTCGCCCGCGACCTCGCGGCGCACGGGATCAGGGTGGTCACCATCGCCCCCGGGCTCTTCCAGACCGGGATGTCCGCGGGCATGCCGGAGAAGGTGCTCACGGCGCTGGAGCAGATGGTGCTCTACCCGCAGCGGCTGGGTGACCCGGCCGAGTTCGCGGAACTGGTCGGCCACATCGTGACCAACCGCTACCTCAACGCGGCGACCCTGTCCATCGACGCGGGCGCGCGCCTGACCTGACGACGCCCCGCACAACAAGGAAAGGCAGACCAGATGCGCGACGTGGCCATCTCCGGGGTTGGTATGACCACCTTCGGCAAGCACGCCGGCCGGAACATCAAGTCCCTGGTGGCCGAGGCTGTGAGCGAGGCACTCGCCGACGCCCGGCTGCCGGGCACGGCCGAGGGGGTCGATCTTGTCTACTACAGCAACGTGACCTCGGGACTGTTGCAGGGTCAGGAGTCCGTACGCGGCCAGCACGCCATTCACGGCAGCTGTCTCGACGGCATCACCCTGATCAACGTCGAGAACGCCTGCGCGTCCGGCTCCACCGCACTCAACCAGGCATGGCTGGCGGTCGCGTCCGGCCAGGTCGACGTGGCGATCGCGGTCGGCGCCGAGAAGCTGCACATCGAGGACAAGGCACGGGCGTTCGCCGCCCTGACGTCGGCGCTGGACCAGGATCGCCTCGACGAGATCCGCGCGGATCTCGGCAGCACCGGGACCGGCTCCGTTTTCATGGACATCTACGCCAGGTTCGCCACGTGGTACATGGAACGGTCGGACGCGACGCCGGAGGACTTCGCCGCCGTCACCGTGAAGAACCACGAACACGGGATGGCGAACCCGAAGGCGCAGTACGGCGGACGGCTGACGGTCCAGGAGGTGTTGTCCGCACGGAAGGTCAGCGGCCCGCTGACCGTGCCGATGTGTGCCCCGATGAGCGACGGCGCCGCGGCTGTCGTCGTCACCACCCCGGAGCTGGCCGCCCGGGCCGGCGCGGACGCGGTACGCCTGCTCGCGACGGTCGTGGGGGCCGGGCGGGCCGGTGTCTACGGTGAACTCGTCCCGAACGCGGCGCGGCGTGCCTACGAGATGGCCGGGGTCGGGCCCGCGGACGTCGACGTCGTCGAATGCCACGACGCGGCCTCGCCCGCCGAGCTCATCGTGATGGAGGAGCTGGGGCTCTGCGGTCCCGGTGAGGCGCCGTCGATGCTGCGCGCCGGCGAGACCCGGATCGGTGGCCGGCTGCCGGTCAACCCCAGTGGCGGCCTGCAGAGCAAGGGCCACCCCCTGGGCGCCACCGGGCTGGCCCAGGTGGTCGAGCTGGCCGACCAGCTGCGGGACCGGGCCGGCGAGCGCCAGGTGGCCGGCGCGAATATCGGCCTGGCGGAGAACGCGGGTGGCTACATCGGACCGGACGCCGCCGTCGCCACGATCACCATCCTTGGCCGGTAGGCCGCCAAGCCGTCTCGTCCCATCCGTCACGGGCTCGTGCGCACCGCTGGATGCGGTGCGCACGAGTAGTGTTCTCAGCTGGTCATAGCGGGCACGGAAGGCATGGGGATCGGGGATGGCGAGAGACCGGGCGACGGACACCTCCGCGCTCGTGGCGGCTGCGGCTGAGGTTTTCCGGGACAAGGGATACCGCAACGCGACCATTGACGACATCGCGGAAGCCGCGGGGATTTCCAGGCCGACGGTCTACAAGTACACCAAGAGCAAGCGCTGGCTGCTGGACCGCATGGTGGACACCGTGACCGAGGATCTCGGCCGTCGCCTGCGTTCGGTGCTGGACAGCGACGACGACGCGCTGACGCGGCTGCGCCGGGTGATCGCCACGCATGTCGAGGCGGCGACGGTCAACCGGACCTTCTACGCCATCGTGTTCGCTGAGGAGACCGAGCTGTCGGAGGCCGGGCGCCGCCGGTTCCGGTCGTGGGCACACGACGTCACCTCCGATTTCCAGACGCTGCTCGACGAGTGTGTCGAGCAGGTACCGGGCTCCGTCCGGCTGGACACCTGGATCGCCGCGAACCTCATCCTGTCGATGCTGACGTCGCTGTACCGTTGGTACGACCCGGCCGGCCCGACCAGCCCGCAGCAGCTCAGCGAGCAGATCCTGCTGGTCATCGGCAAGGTGCTGCCCTGACGTGCCAGGAACGGGGGAGGAGAGCCGGATCGCTCCCCTCCCCCGTTCGCAACCGCGGTCAGTCGACCTGGATCGTCACCCGGCCGCTGCCGAGGTCCGTGCTGATCGGCAGCCTGCCCTTGGCGTCAGCCACGAACTCCCGCGTGGTGCTCGTGCCGTCAGCGGCCGAGGCGACGACGCGGTGCTTCGAGCCGGGCTGGAACGCCGCGGGGGTGAGCACCTCCGCGGAGCCGGAACCGCGCAGCTGGAAGCTCCTGCCGTCCGCCCGCACGCCGGTCATGTCGAGGAACTCGACCTTGCCGCGTGTCGTGGTGACGTCGTAGCCCCACACGGAGAACGACGTCGCGGTGGTCCGGTAGTCGAACACCTGCGGGTCGGCCACCTTCCGCGCGAACACCTGGTTGGCCATCGGAACGATGTTGTCCCGGTAGACCCGGTAGTTGTTGGCGCCATGCACACCCGGGTACTGGACACGGGTCTCGTTCACGCCCTTCGACGGCAGTTCCCTGGAGTGCATCGCGTACTGCCGGGCCAGCACCAGTTCCACCGCCGCGGCGGCCGGGTTGGTCACCGGCGACAGCCGCATGCAGTCCTTCTGCAGCAACGAAGTGGCCGGCAGGCACGCGTCGCCGGTGCTGGACAGTACCGCCGCGTCGATGCCACCGAGGTTGGACACGAGGTCCTTCGGGTTGAAGCCGCGCCAGTCGGCCTCGTTGGTCAGCGCGGTGCCGTAGCCCTGGTCACGCATGTAGCCGAGACCTTCCCAGATGGCCCGCCCGCCCGGCTCGTCGACCACGTCCAGCGCGCCGCTCACCGAACCGACGAACGCGTACCGGTCCGGGTGCCGCATGCCTTGCAGGTAGGCGGCGACACCGCCCATCGAGAAGCCCATCACGCCCCGGCCGCCGCGGTCGGTGCGGACGTTGAACAGGGCCTCCACCAACGGGTAGAGCTCCTTGTGCAGGAAGC
Source organism: Thermocrispum municipale DSM 44069 (assembly GCF_000427825.1). GTDB lineage: Bacteria > Actinomycetota > Actinomycetes > Mycobacteriales > Pseudonocardiaceae > Thermocrispum > Thermocrispum municipale. The sequence continues at coordinate 32,008 of NZ_ATYT01000005.1, forward strand.
TGTCGGCCTGCAACGTCTCCGCGGTCAGCGGTGGGACGTTGGGGATGGCGTCCTGACGGCCGTCGATCCAGATGCACGTCTCGCAGATCGTGTCCGCGTACGACGTGTCCGGTGCGACCAGGAGGAACTTCGCCCTGTCCAGCTGGGTCTCGAACTGGAAGATGTCCGTCTGCCGCGCGCCACCACCGGGGCCGATGGCGTCGAGAAGCGCCTCGTGCTGCGTGATCGGGCCGAGCACCGGGTTGTCCAGCGGTGACGCGATCGTGCCGTGCAGGTAGTACATGACTGGCAGCGGAGCCCCGGTGCTGCTGTAGCTGGTGGGCAGGTAGACCCGGTTGGTGATCCTCTTGTGCAGCAGCGGGCTGTCGAAGACCAGGTCCAGCACGTTCGCGTTGCCTGCCTGCGGTGTGATCTGCACGTTCCACCCGCGGTACGGGTCGGGCAGGCCCGCGGTCGAGGGCACTCGGTCCTCCTGCGCGCTGGCCGAGGTGACGGAGCTCGCGACGGCGGCAACCGCCGCGAGCAAAGCCGATGCGACCGCTTTGCGCGACGCACCTCTCCCAAGGAACCCCATTGTTCCGTGTCCTTTCCCTGAATTGGCATGGGATACGAGCGACGTGCGCGTCTCGTCATCACGCCGGCACGACTTGAAAGAGCCGGGCTGGGCGCATCGCGGCGCTCCAGCAAAGTTAACTAACCAGGCAGTATTGTAAGGCGAGTGTGACGCATGTCAACCCGAACCAAATGATCGAGCGGGCCGCCTCAGTTCATCGTCCCGTCCATCGCGGCGGGCGCTTCTCCAGGAAGGATGCCGGCCCCTCCTTGAAGTCCTCGGTGCGGGCGAGGTCGGCCAGCAGCCGGTCGGCCAGTTCCCACCGGGCGTCCTCGGGCAGGTCCCGGCCGGCGAGGATGGCGGCGCGGGAGGCCCGCACGGCGAGCGGAGCGTTGGCGCAGATGGATTCCGCCAGCCGCAGCGCCTGCTCGCGCAGCGCCTCCGGCGGCACCACCCCGGACAGCAGGCCGAGCTGGACGAACCGTTCGGCCGGCCACGGCACGGCGGTCATCGCCAGTTCGAGAGCGGCCTTCTCACCGATCAGCCTCGGCAGGTTGGCCAGCGCACCACCGACGGCGAGCAGCGACCGGGCGGCCTCCGGGATGCCGAGGCGTACTCCCCGCGCGGCCAGCACGAGATCGCACGCGATCGCGATCTCCATCCCGCCGGCGAGCGCGTCGCCGTTGAGCGCCGCGATGACCGGTTTCGTCCTTTCGCGACGAACGAGTCCGGCGAAGCCGCCGCGTTCGGTGACCAGCTCGCCGAGCCCACCGTTGGCGACCACCTTGAGGTCGGCGCCCGCGCAGAACACCGGCCCGTCCCCGGTGAGCACGCCCGCCCAGAGCTCGTCGTCCCCTTCGAGCAGGTCGATGGCGGCCTCCAGATCCCGGGCCACGGCGCCGTTCACCGCGTTGCGGGCCTGCGGTCGCGCGAGTGTCATGACCAGTACTCGTCCCGAGCGCTCGACGCGCACGGGGCTCTGCGGCTCACTCATCGCCGGCGCTCGGGTCGTAGAGGTTGCGGTACTGGGCCACGATGGTCTTCTTGCTCGTCTTGCCGACACTGGTCTTCGGGATCTCGGACACGAACCGGATCTGGTCGGGCAGTTGCCAGCGGGCGAAGCCGCTGTCGAGCAGCAGAGTCCGGATGTCGTCGTCGGTGACCGTGCCGCCCTCCCGGCGGATCACCAGCGCGAGCGGGCGTTCCTGCCACTTCGGGTGCGGCAGGCCGACAACCGCGGCGTCGAGCACGTCCGGGTGGCCGATGATGGCGTTCTCCATGTCGATCGACGAGATCCACTCGCCGCCGCTCTTGATCACGTCCTTGATCCGGTCGACGATCTTCAGGTAGCCGTTCTGGTCGATGGTGGCCGCGTCGCCGCTGCGCCAGTAGCCGTCGAGGAAGTTGCCCTCGGTGCCAGGCGCGTTGTAGTACCTGCCGGCGATCCACGGCCCGCGCATGCACACCTCACCGACACTGACTCCGTCGTGCGGCACCTCCTCACCGTCGGCGCCGACGACCCGGACATCCACGCCGGTGACCAGCAGTCCCTGCTTGCGCTTGAGGTCCCACCGCTCCTCCTCGGTCAGGCCGGCCAGCGACGGCTTCAGCCGGTAGTTCACCGCGACCAGCGGGGTGGTCTCGGTGGCACCGTAGGCGTGGATGATCTCCGCCCCGGTCAGTTCCTTGAAGCCGCGCATCATCGACAGCGGTGGCTCGGTCGCCCCGGAGAGGAACCGGGCGCGGCTGAAGTCGGGCTTGTCCGGCAGGGTGCGGATGTACTGCAGCATCGGCTGGAAGATCGCCGGGGCGCCACACGCGATCGTGACCTTCTCCTGGATCATCAGGTCCACCAACGGATTGGTGTCCTCCGCGGTATAGCGGCCGGGAAAGACCAGCTTCGCCCCCATCATCGCGCACGCGTAGAACAGGCCCCACGACTGGCCGTGGAACATCGGGACGATCAGGCAGGCACAGTCGTCGCTGCTGATCCCGAGGTACGCCGCCATGGTGATGGAGTGCAGGTAGATGTTGCGGTGCGAGTAGTAGACGCCCTTGGGGCGTCCGGTCGTGCCGGAGGTGTAACAGGCGCTGTAGGCACTGTTCTCGTCGACCTGCGGCCAGTCGTAGACGTCGTCGGCCTCGGCCAGCAGCTCCTCGTAGCCGTGCACCGGGCCGAGTGTCGTCTTGATCTCGCCGACCGGCCGGTCGGACATCACCACGTAACCCTTGACGTTCTTGAGGTTCGGCGCGATCGCCTCGGCGATCGGCAGCAGCGACTCGTCGACGAAGATGTAGGACACCTCGCTGTGCGTGGCGACGTAGGTCAGATCCTCCGTCGAGATGCGCAGGTTCATCTGCAGCAGCGCCGCGCCGGTGCCGGGAATGGCGAAGTAGAGCTCGAAATGGCGGTGGGTGTTCCAGTCCAGCACACCGACCCGCTCGCCCGGCTGCACACCCAGCGACTCCAGGGCGTTGGCCAGCCGCATCATCCGCCGGTACGCGTCCGCGTAGGTGTAGCGCTGCAACCCGGCCGACGTGCGGTACACGACCTCCTGCTCAGGATAGGTTCGCGCCGCGTGCCGGATGAACGTCGTGGTGTTCAGCTGGACGTCGTTCATCGACGTGGATGGACATCCTTTGACCCTCCGCATACTGGCTCCTTTGCCGTAGTGGGATGTGGTGGGATCTGAGCCGCGTCAACCGACGTACCGGCGGCCGATCAGCTGACGCGCGATGACGAGCTTCTGGATCTGTGGTGTGCCGTCGCCGATCTGTACCCCGCTGACGTCGAGGAGCAGTTGCTGCAGGGGCATCTCGGTGGACCAGCCCACGTGTCCGTGCAGGACGATGCAGTCGTTGATGGCCTGGACCGCCACGCGCGGCGCCCACCACTTGCACATCGCCGCTTCCCTGGTGTGCGGCAGGCCAGCGGCCCGCAGGCCCAGCGTGCGGTAGCACAGCCACCGCGCGGCCTCCAACTGCGTGTCGTGCTCGGCGAGGTTGAACGACACGCCCTGGAAGCGCGCGATGGGCGAGCCGAACGCTTCACGGTCCCGGACCCATTCGATGGTCGCCTCCATGGCCCGGCGGGCCGCGCCCACCACCATCAGGCCAAGCAGCGTCCGGGTCAGGTCGAAGTCGGCCAGCAGGGCGGCCAGCCCGCTGCCCGTTCCGGCGATCTCGTGTTCGGCGGGGACGAAGGTGTCGTCGAAGGTCAGACCGGCCCGGCTCAGCGGACGGAAACCGGGGTCGGCGATGCGCTGCCGGGTGACCGTCGGATCGTCCAGGGCGACCAGCAACCGCCGTGTTCCCCGGGATCCCGCGTCCGGGTCGCACGTCGCCACGACGATGGCGTGTGCGGCGTGCATACCCAGTGTCACCGAGGTCTTCTCACCGGACAGCAGGTATCCGCCGGGGACCGGCCGCGCCCGGACGGACGTCGCGCTGGCGTCCGAGCCGCCCCTGGGTTCGGTGAGCGCCAGTGCCAGGAGCTGCTCCCCCGCGGTCACCGCCCGGACGATCGGACGAGCGACCGGCTCGGGCAGGCCCGTGAGCACGCCCTGCGCCAGCACCGTGGCGAAGATCAGGTAGGAGAGGTTGAAGTCGGCCTTGGCCATCTGCTCGCAGGCGATGCCGACGGTGACCGGATCGGCGCCCTGGCCGCCGGCGTCCTCGGGCAGCGACAGCCCCAGCAGGCCGTGCCGTCCCAGCTGTGCCAGCTCTGGCCAGCACATGTCGTCGCTGGTCGCCCTGGCAAGGTAGCCATCGTGGAATTCGCGCCGAGCCAGCGTCGCGACCGACTCCTCGAACGCCTGGTGTTCGGGGGAAAACACGAAGGCAGAATCTAGTACCTTAGATAGCACGAATCTAGTATAAGAGTTTGTGCCGCAGACTGTCGAGAGGAGCCCGGACGTGTCCGAGCGCGGAACCGTTCCAGAACGCACGGCGCGCCACATGATGCGCGAGGCGTACCGCCGCGAACTCAAGCCAGGCGACCGACTGGCCTCGGAGGCCGCGCTGATGGGCTACTTCGACGTGTCCCGGGGCTCGCTCCGGGAGGCGCTGCGGTTGTTGTCCTTCCTCGGCGCCATCGACGTCCGTTCCGGACCTGGCGGCGGACCCCGGATCGCCGTCCAGTCGTCACCGAGCGGCAGGGCTAGCTGGCGGCCCTGCGGACCGGAGGACTTCGGGGCCGGACCGGGCTTCGTCTTCGGCGCTGGCTTGCCCGTTGGGCGGGTCCGGCGCACACCGGGCAGCGGCAGGACGTACTGCCCGTTCGCGGTGGTTTGCGCGTTGGCGTACGGGTTGGACGAACCGCTGCCGCCGCTGGAACTTCCGCCGCCGTTGCCGCCCCGGCCGCCGCCCGAGGGGCGAGGCTTCGGGCTCTTGCCGCGACCGCCGCCGCCGAGCAGACCGAAGGTCTTGTAGGCGACGAACGCCCGGACCAGCGACCCGATCAGACCGCGACCGCCGCCCCCGCCGCGCACCGAGGACAGCACCCAGAACGGGATCTTGAACAGGATGTACATCAGCGCGAGCGCGACCAGGAGGTTGACCAACCCGGACATGGTCGGGCCGAAGATTGTGAACCCGCCGGGGGCGAGGAACACCTTCATCGCGGTGATCAGCGTCAGGCTCTGGCCGAGTTGGATGCCCAGGCACCCGCCGTAGGCTTTCCACCACCAGTAGGCGATGCCCTCGGTCTGCGGCAGGGCGTGGAACATCAGCGCCAGCGGCGCCCCGGCGATGAGGATGATGGTCAGCGCGACCCGCACCACGTAGGTGATGAGCAGCGCGACGAGCATCCCGGCGAGGAAGATGCCGATGAAGATGATCCAGATGCCACCGTTGAGACTGCCCAGCACGAGGTTGCGCAGCGTCTCGCCCGCGGAGTTCGCGTCGACCCCGCCGCCCATGATCGCCGCGACGAGCGCGTTGGCGATCTGGATGCCCTTGGTCGCCACCCACAAGCTCAAGGCGCCGGCCAGGAACCCGACCACCAGACGCGGCGCGAGCTCCTTGATGGAGTGTCGGGTCTGGACGGTCTGGTAGCCCATCGCGATGACCCCGGCGATGAGCACCAGCAGGCCGTAGGAGATGAGCAGGATCTGCCAGGAGTTGTCCCACAGCTCGCCCACTCGCGGCAGCGAGTCCGGCATCGGCGTGGTCAGCAGCGTCTTGGACAGCAGATCCAGCAGCGGGTTGAGCGCCTCGGTGACGATGCCCCGGAAGAAGGCGTTGATGGCCTCGGTGATGCAGGCACCGATGTCGGTGATCCCGCAGTCGTCCTCGGTCTGCTCACCCTGTCCCGGCTGTCCCGTGCCGGGGTTGGTCGGCGGCGTGGTGGTAGTGCCGGGCTGCGGGATGCAGCCCTCACCGGTGCACGGCGGCTTGGTGGGCGTGGTCGACTGGTTGAGGCACTCGTACTGGAGCGACCCGGGAAAACAGGTGACCGAGGTCGGCGGCCCGGTCGGGATGGGCAACGGCAGCCCGGTCATGGGCGGTGTCGTCGTCGGCGTGGGCAGCGTGCAGATCGGCAGCGGCGGCGAGCCCGGACCACAGGGGTCCGGGTCGACCGTCGGGATCGGGAGCGGCGGCTGGTTGGTCGGCGGCGCGGGTTGCGCGGCGGCAGCCGGGACCACTGGTGTTCCCGAGTCCGGGGCGAACGCCGCCGAGGCGAGGGTGCCGCCCAACAGGACGACCAGGCTCACCGCCAACGCCACCAGCGCCCGGCTCCGCGTGACGCGGAGGAGTCGCCCGTGCCGGCGGGGCCGCCGGTAGCTCGCGGCCGGAGGCGCGAGCATCTCCCGGCGGTCCGCCGACACCGACCCGCGTTGCGCGGTGGGCGTCGTGTCGTGCAGCGAGCCGACGGTGGGGCCGACCGATGTGCGGCGTGGGGCAGACCTGACCGGCCTGTTCGGCGGGCGCATCGGTCAGGCCCCCACGATGCCCTTGAGCACGGTGACGACCAGTGGAGCGAGAGCCGCCAAGGCGTAGCCGATCCCGGCCGCCTTGAAGCACTCCTTGGCCTTCTCCTGCTCGCCGGGGTCACCGCCGCCGAACACGCGGCGGACGCCGCCGATGGTGAGAAACACCGTGGCCAGCCCGGCGAGGATGCCCATCAGCCAGTTGCGGATGTTGGTCAGGACCTCGTCGACGCTGCCCGCGATCGCGAGCACCACGGTGTCGGCGTGAGCCGTCGCGCCAGAGGCCAGCAGCACCACCACGACCAACTCGGCGACCAGCAGCACGCGTCGACGGAGGTTCCGGCGACGGACGCCGCGCCCCTGAGAGGTCGGAGGTGTGGTGTTGTCACAGCTCGGCTGCAGCGGGCCCGTGCACATCGGCACGTGGGCCCGCGAGGTCGCCTCGCAGCGACTGAGGACGGCCCCGCAGTGGGGCCGGTGGTCACCGGGCCGGCGGGGGTTGTGAGGACGAACAGAGGTACGAGTCAGGCGCATCGCGACACTCCCGAAGTCGTGCCCGAAAGCCGCTGCGCCGAGTGCTGTGACTCGGGATGCGGCGTGGGCGAAGAGGTGGTGTGCGCGGGGGTGTCTGGTCTCCTCCCGCACCCCTGAACTCCGGAAAACCGGCCCTGCGGGGACACGCGATCGCCGACTTTCTTCGCCGCGCGCCCCGCCAACTCAGTGACAGTGCGTGACAGTGCGGCGGGTCGGGCAGAGCGCTCGGCGGCGGCGGTGATGGTCACGGCGTCGGCCACCTGGGTCGCGACATCGCCCTCGTGCGGACCGGCGTGCAAGGTGTCGCTGGTGTCGTCGAGCAGGTAGGCGACCAGGCGGTGCTCGGCGCGCAGACGCGCCTTCTTGGCCGCTTGATAGGAGAGGTCGCGCTCGGCCGCGGCGTCGGCCAGCGGCACGCCTTCCAGCCGGGTGGAGCCGATGAGTTCGGCCTCGGTGGAAGTGATGGCACCGTCCGCGACGGCGCGGGCAAGGACGAAGTCCGGGTGGCCCCACGGGGGCGGCGGCATCGTCGAGCGGAACCCGTGTCCCGAGGGCACCGGCGCGTCCAGTGCCTCGCGCACGGCGGCGTGGCCGGCGCGGTAGGCGGCCCACCTCAGCCGCAACATGACGCGCGGACGACGCAGATCGATCTCGCCCAACTCGGCGACGAACCCGGCGAGCACCGCGGCGTGGATGTCGCTCGGGTCACCGGCGAACTTCGCCGACAAGGTGGCGGCGATGGAGGTGAGTGCGGGCAGCGCGACTCCGACCGCACCGACGGTCCAGGCGCCGCCTTCGGTGCGGGCGAGCAGGACCAGGTGGGCCCACGCCGCGTCGCGCAGTGCCTGCGGACAGCGGCGGCGCAGCAGCCGGTCACGCAGCTCGTTCAACGGCACCCGCCGTGCCGGGAGACCGGGGAACAACCGGCCGTCCACCGACACCGGGTGCGGCCCGGTGACCAGCCACTCGAACGCCGCCCGCGCCGCGTCCAGGGGCATGGAGTCGCGCTCGAAACCCGAGCGCGGAAAAGCTTCACGTGAACTCATGGAATGACTCCCGAAAGCAAGTCGGAATCAACGACTTGCCCAGGACGCCACGGCGGGTAGTACCAACCGATTACCAAACTGGTACCGAACTACTACCGCAGAGGTACCGGCGATCATCAACCTCGCCCGGCAGGCGTCACAAGATCCACATTTAGCGCCCTTATGGATCACCTGGCGAGCGAAAACAAGATCGCAATCGCGATGCCGGTAATACCCCTCTAGCTGGACTTTCGCCGTCGCGGTACTAGTTCGGTACCAGTTTGGTCATCGCTGTGAGCGCGCCGCCACCCGCTGTCACCGACGATGTTACTCACGATCTCGGCGGGTTCGGAAAAAGGCGCTCCGACACTTCTCGTGAACCGTCGCCTCTCTTGGCGCGGGCACGCGCGCGCGAACCCTTCCGGCTATTCGAGTGGCTGTGAATCGGGCTTGAGAAAGTTGCAGGGAGCGTGTCCCCAAAAGGCCCGTATTTCGGAGTTCAGGGGTGTCATCAGCGCCTCACACCGACAGGCGCACCCAGCCTGGCGAAGGGACACCCGTGACCCAGTCCGACGACTCCGCCCGCCGCTCGCCCCGACGGCGCACCGACTCCACCCACCCCGCTCCGGCCCGCCCCGGCGTCCGCCGGGGCGGCGACCGCCGACCGTGGCCGACCGCCCCGACCACCACGCGCGTCAGCCCCGGCAAGCCCGCGACCGACACCGGCCGCACGCGGTCACGCGGCTCGGCGTCCACCCCGACTCCGGCGACCGTCTGGACCGCCGGCACCGCACCGATCGACCTCGCCGCCACCTGGCCCGCGGCCCTCGTCGAGCGGATCGTCACCTCGTTCAGCAAGCCCGCCGAACGAGTCGTGCTGCTGGACTGGCCGACGCCCGAGCGCGCCCGTCCGGCGCTCGGTGTAGTTGGTGCCGACGGTGTCATCGACCACGCGCCCGGCGCCGAGCCGGACCCCGAACTGGCCGACACCATCGCCGTCATCGAGCGTCTCGACCGCGCCGCGCGCATCGAACGCATCCCCGTCGACCCGACCTCGACCGGCCCGGCCTCCCGACCGTTCTGGGCCGACCTCGTCGGCGGCGTGGACCTGGCTCCTGCCACCATCCCCACCGCGCCGGAGGCCACCGTCGCGGCGCCCGTTCCGGACACGGTGACGAACCCCGGCGACGCTGCCGACCTGATCGTGGCGAGCCTGCCGCCGCACCTGTCCGGCAACCACAGCGCGGACCTCGTCGCGCTCTACGCGGCACGGCGTCTCCGTGTCGGCGGCATCCTCGTCGTCCTCACGCACTGTGACTGGACGTCCGGTGAACTGACCGACCCGACGGGCGCTGTGGTGACCGCCGGACAGAACGCCGACCTGCTCTACCTCCAGCACATCGTCGCCCTGCACACACCGGTCCGCGACGGCCGGTTCCACCTCGCAGACACGCCGTCCGACGACCACTCCGGCGGTGTCGTCGGTGAGCGCGACACCGACGACACCGACGCGCGCGCACGCCACCGCGCCGCCGTGCGAGGACTGCCCGCGCCGCATCGGCGCATCCACTCCGACGTCCTCGTCTTCGCCCAGCCGCACGACCACCAGCCGACCTCCGCGGCGTCGCCGAGCGGGCCTGCGAACGCGGACTCGCAACCCGAAGACCTCCGATGACGGCCACGCCCAGGCCCGCGTCGAACGACGACTTCGCCCACCCCGGACCGCACCCCCAGGAAGGCACACCCGTGACGCACGACGCCACCCAACAGCCCATCGCCGAGCCCTCCACACCGACCGCCACAGCGTTCGGCGACGAGCAGACCCAGCGCATCCCGCGCGCGCTCATCGCCGCGCTCGACACCCCACCCACCGCTGTGGACAACTCTGTGGACAGCGGCGAGCAGAAGACCGGCGGGGAGCCGCCCGCGGTGTCGGTGTGGACGACCGCGCAGTCCTCGCCGGCCGCCCAGCGCAAGAACAAGTACACGCCCGAGTCGACCGCGCATCCGGCCAAGATGCTGCCCGAGGTCGTCCGCCACGCCGTCGCCCACTACACCAAGCCCGGCGAGTTGGTGCTCGACCCGATGTGCGGAATCGGCACCACCCTCGTCGAAGCCGTCCGGCTCGGCCGCCGCGCGGTCGGCGTGGAGTACGAACCCCACTGGGTTGACGTTGCGAACGCAAATCTCGACGTCGCGCGGGAGCAGGGCGTCGGCGGTGAGAAGGGGATCGACGCGCGGGTGTTCCACGGCGACGCCCGCCAGCTCGTGACGCTGCTGCCACCGGAGTACGTCGGGCAGGCGGCGCTGGTGGTGACCTCCCCGCCCTACGGTCCCTCGACCCACGGGCAGGTGTCGGTCGCGCCCGGCGCGGGGGTGCAGAAGTACCACCACCTCTACGGCAACACCCTCGACCGCGGCAACCTCGCCAACATCGGCCACCACCGGCTGCTGGCCGGGTTCACGCGCATCCTCGCGGCGCTGCGCACCTTCCTCAAGCCCGGTGGGCACATCGCCATCACCATCCGCCCGTGGCGCGAGCACGCCGAGCTGATCGACCTGCCCTCGCAGATCCTCGCGTGCGGGCGCGCCGCCGGCCTGATCCCGGTCGAGCGCAACGTCGCGCTGCTCGCCCGCGCCGCCGAGACCGACCTCGTGGCCCGCGGGTCGTTCTTCCAGCGCGACTTCATCCGCAAGCAGCGCGAGGCTGGACTGCCCCTGCACCTGATCGCCCACGAGGACGTTCTCGTCTTCCGCACCGCCCTGCACAAGTCCGTCGGCAGCAGCGCGGCCGGCACGTCGACGGGGAACGTGGTCGACCTCGGGCAGTACCGCTCGGCGCGATCCGCGGGTGCCGCGCGTGACGGTGCGGGTGAGCGAGGCCAGGCGGCATGACACGCCGTTCACCGCGCTCGCACCGTGAGCGGGCGGCCCGTCCGCTCACTCTCGTTCCGGCCCCGGCGGTGACGCCGGGGCCGGGGCGGCGGGCCCGCCCTGTCGCCGGGTCCGATCCGGTCGTGGGCTCGTTGTGCACCGGCTACGGCGGCCTGGACCTCGGGGTGCTGGCCGCCCTCGGCGGCGGCCGAATCGCCTGGGTCGCCGACCCCGACCCGCACATCGCTCAGATCCTCGACGCCCGCACACCGGGCATCCCGAACCTCGGCGACCTACGGCACATCGACTGGGCCGCAGTCGAGCCGGTCGACGTGCTCGTCGCGGGGTTCCCCTGCCAGGACATCTCCGCCGCCGGGAAGCGCGCGGGCATCGAGAAGGGAGTCCGCAGTGGGCTGTGGGCCGACATCGTGGCGGGCATTCGCGTACTACGACCCGCGCTCGTCGTGGTGGAGAACGTCGCCGCGCTTCGCTGGCGCAACGGAGGACTCCACCGTGTACTCGGCGACCTGGCCGAAGCGGGGTATGACGCGCTCTGGCGTAGCGTCCGCGCCGCCGACGTCGGAGCCGCGCACCGTCGCGAGCGGGTGTTCCTGCTCGCCTGGTTGCGCGAGCCCGGCCTCGGTCGACGAGGCGGAGATGCTGCCGACGCCGACCGCGCACGACGGCTCCTCCAATGGCGTCAGCGCCGCCAGCAGGCAGGGCGGTCCGTCCCTGCTGGACCGGCTTCGGTTGTTGCCGACTCCGCGAGCGTCGGACACCGGGACAGCGGGCCGCAGGGCCGGAGCGGGGTTCCGGCCACCGCTGTCACAGCAGGTGCTCCCGCTGGTGGACCCCGAGGCATTCCTGCCCACGCCGCGAGCGACGGACGGGACGAAGGGCTGTCCGGCGCAGCGGGGGTCCAAGGGCGACCTGATGCTGCCCTCGGCGGTCATCCGCCTGCTCACCCCGCCGGCGCACCATCTCGCCGGGGACAGCGAGACCGACGACATCTCGTAGCGGTCGCAGACCCCGACCTCGAGGCGAGTTCGGTATCCGGCGCCGAGTCGATGCCGGTGAACTGGGGTGTCTACGAGGCGGCGATCCGCCGTTGGGAAGCGGTGCTGGGCCGCCCGACACCGCACCCGACCCAGCCCGGCAACCACGGCCGCCCGGTGCTCGCCCCCGCCTTCGTCGAGCACCTCATGGGGCTGGCCGAAGGCTGGGTCACCGACCTTCCGTTGCCCCGCACCGCGCAGCTGCGGGCGCTGGGCAACGGCGTGGTTCCCCAGCAGGCCGCCTACGCGGTGGCCCTGCTGCTGGCCGACCTCGCCGAACTCCTCGACATCACCACCGACACCGACCACCGGTCGCCGACCGGGCAGGAGGTGACCGCGGCATGACCACGACCAATCTCGCGGTGCCCGACCCCGGGCCCGCGTTGCGACTGCTGTCCCTGGGCGCAGGAGTGCAGAGCACGACCGTGCTGCTGCTGGCGTGTGAGGGCGAGATCCCGCGCTTCGACGTCGCCCTTTTCGCCGACACAGGCTGGGAGCCGCGCGCCGTCTACGCGAACCTCGACCGCTTGGCGGCGCACGCCGAGAGACACGGCATCCCGGTGCGCCAAGTCTCGGCGGGGAACATCCGTGCCGACGCCCTCGATCCCCGGCACCGCTTCGTGTCCATGCCCCTGCACACACTCAACCCCGACGGGTCGCGAGGGCTCGCGAGGAGGCAATGTACTGCGGAGTACAAGATCACCCCGCTGAAGAAGGCCGCGCGGGAGCTGCTGGGATATCCGCATCCGCGACGTGTGCCGCGAGGGGTCTACGCCGAGCAGGCCATCGGGATCAGCACTGACGAGTTCACGCGCGCGAAGGATTCCGGGCTGAGGTTCCTGCGCAACGTCTTCCCGCTGATCGATCTCGGCTTCGACCGGGCCCGGTGCTTGGAGTTCCTCGCCGAGCGAGGCTTCGGGGAGACCGTGAAGTCAGCCTGTGTCGGATGCCCCTTCCACGGCAACGCGGGCTGGCGTTGGGTGCGCGACAACGACCCGGACGGTTGGGCCGAGGCGGTCGAGTTCGACCGCGCCATCCGCCACGGCTACCCGCACGCCACCAAGCAGGGGCAGGAGTTGCGCGGGCAGTACTTCCTACACCGCTCCTGCGTTCCGCTGGATCAGGTGGACCTTGACGCGCCTGCGAAGTCGAGGACCAAGAAGCATCTACGGCTGATCTCTACCGAGTCGGCGCACGGCGTTGAGGAGGACGGCGACCCAGATGGTTGCTCGCCGTGGTCTTGTCGGTCCGGCGAGCCGATCGCCGGAACAGGACGCGGACCTGGCGAGCGTGCGGCATGAGCGCCGCAAACACGTCATCGCCTCCCGTTGTGCCGTCACCGTCGAGGCGATCGGGTCGGATGGGCTCACAGCACGCGGGATTCGCCGTGGCGGCGATGGTCGGGTACTTGCTCGCGGTCGTCGCCGCCAACATCGCCTCGGTGTGTTGGCCGCCGTTCGTCGTCGGTGGACTAGTTGTTCCTGCGGGCACGGTGTTCGCGGGAGCAAGCCTGACGGCGCGCGACCTCGTCCAGGACAGGCTCGGTGCCCGCGGAGTGGTCATGGGAATCGTGGCCGGGGCGGGACTGTCCGCCGTGTTCGCCTCCCCGCAGATCGCGGTGGCCAGCGTCGTCGCTTTCACTGCATCGGAGATCGTGGACGCGCTGATCTATACGAGGGTGCGTCACCGCTCTCGCCTGGGAGCTGTCGCGATGTCGAACGCCGGTGGGCTCGTGGTCGACAGTGTTCTGTTCGTGCCGTTGGCCTTCGGCGCGTTCACGGCCGTGCCCGGACAGCTCGTCGGCAAAGCGGTCGCCACGCTGCTCACTCTTGCCGCGCTTCGCATCGCGAGCGCGATCGCGTGTCGGGAGGTGACGCGCCCGTGAAGTTCTACCTGGGAACCCATCAACCATCCTGGCTGGCGCGCGACCTCGGCGTGCCGTTCCTGGTCAGCCACCGGCGCCTGGCCGGCCGCCGCTCGCTCCCACGCGCGAGTGGCCCGTGGGCGCTGGACTCCGGAGGTTTCACGGAACTGTCGCTGCACGGCAGATGGCGGACCGACGCCGCCACCTACGTCAAGGCGGTACGCCGCTACGCCACCGAGATCGGCAACCTCGACTGGGCCGCACCTCGCGACCGCATGACCGAAGACCACGTTCTCGCCCGCACTGGCCTGAGCCTGCGCACCCACCAACACCTCACCGTCGTCGACTACCTCCGACTGCGCGACCTGGACCCGGAGCTGCCGTTCATCCCTGTCCTCCAAGGACAGTCGATCACTGACTACCACCGGTGCGCGGACATGTACGAAGAACGCGGCGTCGACCTGGCCGCGCTTCCGTTGGTGGGCGTGGGAAGTGTATGCCGCCGCCAGCACACCGTCGAGGTCGAACGCATCGTGCGCTCGCTGGCCGCCCGCGGCTACAAGCTCCACGCCTTCGGCGCCAAGGTGCTCGGCCTCGCTCGGTACGCCGACGCCATCGCCTCCAGCGACTCGGCATCCTGGAGTCTGCGGGGCCGCCACATGCCCGGTTGCACCTCCACCCACCGAAGCGAGTCCAACTGCCTGCGCTTCGCGCTGGACTGGCACACCCGGCTACTCGCGACTCTCACTCCCTCGGCACCGGCCGAACACCGGCCGGTTGTCGCGCACTCAGTTGCGCCGCCGAGTTCGGCCGTCTCCCGTTTGGTTGACCGACGCCGGATCCACCTTGTCTCCGCAAGGAATCGCGACCCGCAGGAGCAGTTCGAGCACCACGTGGAACTCGCTTCGCGTCGCGCCGCGTGACGCCGACCGGTTCGCTCCTGGGGCCAGGAAAGTCGGCCCACGGACCGTGCCGGACGGTTCGCCCCATCGGGTCCATAGCAAACGTGCCGTACGTGTCTGCTCGGCCCGGAAACGCCGCCCAGTTGGCGCGCGACGGGACGAATCCGCCTGGGGTAGGGGAATCACCGGGCCTGGGGATTGATCGCCGTAGCGGTGCGACGCGAGTGCCGCGTCGCACCGCGCTTGACCGTCTCGGGCGTATGGAGCGTGGATACAGCTACGCCGTCGCAGCGGCGGCGCTTCAACACCAAGCGCTGTAAGAGAAAGGAGCGCGAGATGGCCGCTGACAACAGCCCCGCTCGACGCACCGAAGTCCACACAGGACACCCGCGTGTCGCGTTCTACGGGAAGTGTGGAAGTACTTTGGACGCTCCGTTGTCGCTGTTGCGCCAACTCCACGCGGTCACAACCGCCCTGCTCGACCCCGCCTTGATCTCGGCCTGTTTCGCTGACATCGGCGTGTGGAACCGGCGGGGCGACGACACGCCGCGAGTCCTGTCATTGGCAGGACGTCGAGTGCACGGCGGTCTTGTCGAACTGCTCCAGCGGGCACATGACCGCGATCGCGGGTTCGACGTCGTGGCTTGTGTCGACGAGTCCCGCCTGCCCCGGCGGCTGTCCGAGCACCAAGCAGTTCTCCAGGAGTTCGCGGAGTGCGGAGTGCGCGTCGCCACCCTCACCACCGCCGTCCCACAGGACTTCTCGACATCGTCCGACTCTTCGTCGCACGCATGGCCCTTTGGGGTCTCGCACCAGCCGGCCGAAGTGCACAACCTGATGCGTCAACTGATCTGCAGCCCGACGGCGCGCGCACGGGGTGAGGCGCGATGACGAAGAAGCACGACGGCCACCGACGCCCGCCCGGCCGCGACGATCCGACAAGGCCGTCGTCCACTGCTGGTCGGCGTCGAAAAACGACCGCGCAGCAGTTCGAGCCCGAGGCGCCGGAAGTGGTCTTCGACGTCCAGCTCCTCGACGGACCCGAAGGCGAAGCGCTCGCGCAACAGCAGGCGCGCGTGCTGAGGGAGGTGACCGAATGGCTGGCCCAGAACTCGTCCGCAAGTGGGCGGACGACCAACCAGTAGGCCGCCCACGCAGCCCCTATCGCCGTCACGACGACAACACCGGAGCCGCCGAAGCGCGTCCCCGGCTGCTGCGCTTCGCTTGGGCGGGACGCACCTCAACCTACGACCAGCAGGACCCGACCCTGTCACTGCCCCGGCAACTCCGAGCGTCGCAGCTCGTGCTGCCCGAGGACGCGCTGATCGTGGCGCACTTCTACGACATCGAGTCCGGTCGCAAGGAACTCGCCGCCCGCGGCAAAGGCACCGCGCACGAACAGTTCGACATCCCCATCCCGCGCGACGGCGGCATCCAGGACCTGCTCGCCGAAGCCGAACGCGTCGACCGGCGTTTCGACTTCGTCATCTGCGAGTCCATCGACCGCATCGCCCGCCGCACCTACATCGCCACCGACATCGAGAACCGCCTCGAAAGCGCCGGGGTTCGACTGCTCGCCGCCGACGAACCGTTCAACCTCGCCCACGACGGCACCGGCCGCAAAGCCAAGGTCGCCACCCAACTGCTCACCCGACGGGTCAAGCAGGGCATCTCCGAGTTCTACGTGGTCGAGATGCTAGAGAAGTCCTGGGACGGCATCGCCGTGCACACCGAGGAGGGCTTCAACATCGGCAAACCGTGTTACGGCTACCAAGCCAAACACGTCCCGCACCCGGTCCCGGCCAAGCGAGCCAAGGGCCAGAAGAAGACCTTCCTCGAGCCCAACCCGGCCGAGGCCCCGGTCGTCAAGCGGATCTTCAAGTGGCGCTTGGAGGAGCGCCTCGGCTACCAGCCCATCGCCGACCGACTCAACCGAGATCTGGCGACCAACCCGCCGCCCACGCCGAACACCCCGTCGCGGGCGGTCGGCCTGTGGACCTACTCCAACGTGCGCGACATCCTCACCAACCCGAAGTACACCGGACACATGGTGTGGAACCGCCGTGCCCGCAAGTCCGCTGGCAACCGGCGCAACCCCGTCTCCGAGTGGATCTGGTCACCCGAACCAGTGCACGAGGTGCTGGTCGACCTCGACACCTTCATCCAGGTCCAAGAAGTCAGCGGACACCGCTTCGGCTCCCGCACAGACCCCGGACCGAACACCAAGCACCCGCAGACCAAACGGTCCTACCTCTTCCGCACCTACCTGTTCTGCGACCTGTGCGGGAGGCGCATGAACGGCAAAACCCGACGGCGGGTCTACTACGCCTGCAACCCCAAGAAGGCATACCTCCCCGCCGGCCACCCAGCCGCCGGGGGCGTCTTCGTCCGCGAGGACCACCTGCTGGAGAAGGTCAACGCCTTCCTGTCCGATCACGTCTTCGGCGACTACCGCCGCCAACTGCTCGACGCCAACCTCCGCCAACTCGACGCCACCGTGGCGCAGGAGCGAGAACAGCAGGTCACAGGACTCCGCAGAGCGATCGCCGACATCGACGTCAAGATCAAGCGGACGATCCGCAACTTCGAACTCGTCGACGACCCCGACGAGGACTTCGTCCGTGACATCAACGAGCGGCGCGCCGAGCTCCGGGCCCAGCGCGAGCAGCTCGAAATGCAGCTCGCAGAGGCTGAGCAGCGCATCCTGGCCGCACCCAACCCCGGCCTGCTCGATGCGCTCCCCGTGATGAAGATCGAAGTCGACCAACTACCCGACGAGCTGGCCCGCGCCCTGTTCGAAGCCCTCCGGCTGGAGATCCGCTACAACCGCGACACCAACACCGCCACCTGCCGGGTCACCCTGACCGGCCCTACCATCACCGCCGCCAGCCGGACTGCCCACGACGCGGCGGTCATCTCGCTCGACGCTGCGCGGCAACGCCGTCAGCAGCGCAAACAAGAGAATACGGAACAGGACCGTCACCCATCGGGTGACGGTCCTGTTCCCATCCTTGTGGTGCCCCCGGTAGGATTCGAACCTACGACACCCGCTTTAGGAGAGCGGTGCTCTATCCCCTGAGCTACGAGGGCTGATGGTGTCAGAGTAGCGGGTCCGGTAAAGCTTGTTGCACCCTAATCCCGGCTCGCGCGTACGGCGATGCGTTCTTCGGCGTCTTACTAGGTAGCCTCAACGTGACAGGCCAGGTCGGAGGGCGCCAGTGATCAGGGTGATGTTCGCGGACGACGAGGAGATCGTCCGCTCGAGTTTGCGCACGATGTTGTCCGGGGCGGACGGGATCGAGGTCGTCGGCGAGGCCAGTGACGGCCGGTCCGCGGTCGAGGTGGCCCGTAGGCACCACCCGGACGTCGTGCTGCTGGACATCAAGATGGCCGGCGAGGAAGACGGCCTGGAGGCGCTGCGCGGCATCCTCGCGCTGCCCGAGCCGCCGACGGTCGCGATGCTCACCACGTTCGACATCGACAGCTACGTGTCCCGTGCGCTCAGCGCGGGCGCACAGGGCTTCCTGTTGAAGGACATCCGTCCGGCGTCGTTGGTGCAGGCAGTGCGAGATCTGGCTCGCGGGGGTGCGGTGCTCGACCCTGGCGTGGCGGCCCGCATGGTTCGGGCCCAGCGGGACGAAGCCAGGGCGGCCGAACCGGCGCGCGAGCTGCTGGCCTCCCTGTCGGAGCGCGAGCGTGAGGTCGTCACCCTGATCGCGCAGGGGATGTCCAACTCGGAGATCGGTTCGACGCTGTTCCTCTCGGAAGCCACGGTGAAGGGTTACGTGTCCTCGGTGCTGGCCAAGATTGGCGCGGCCAACCGGGTGCAGGCCGCACTCCTGGCTTATCGGGGCGGGCTCCTCGACGACTGATGCTTCTCGCGCTCGAGCTGATCGGCGTGGTGGCCTTTGCCGCGTCGGGCGCGTTGGCGGCCGTGCAGGCCCGGCTCGACCTGTTCGGCGTGGCCGTGCTCGCGGTGACGACCGGGCTCGGCGGCGGGATCCTGCGGGACGTGCTGCTCGGTGTGCACCCGCCGACGACCTTGCGGACGTGGCCGTTCCTGGCTGTCTGCGTGGTGACGGCACTCGTGACGTTCTACTTCCACCCACAGATCGCTCGGCTGCGGAAACCAGTGCTGGTCGCCGACGCGTTCGGGCTCGGGGTCTTCGCGACGTCGGGCACGGTCATCGCGCTCGACCTGAACGCGCCGGTGTACACCGCGTGCTTGATCGGCATGACCACCGGTATCGGTGGTGGCGCGGCGCGCGACCTGTTGCTGCGCGAGATCCCGGTGGTCCTGCGTAAGGAGATCTATGCGCTGGCCGCACTGCTGGGCGCGGTCGTCGTCGGCCTCGGTTACCTGCTGAAGCTGCCGATGGGGCCGGTGGCGATCCTCGGATCGGTCGTCGTGATCACCGTGCGGCTGCTCGCCCTGTGGCGCAAGTGGAACGCGCCCGTGCCGCGCGACCCGAGCTGACCAGGGTTCTCAGGCAGGACTCAGCTCCAGCGGTAAGACTGTGGGCATGCGCATTCTTGTCGTCGACGATGACCGGGCGGTGCGGGACTCGCTGCGCCGATCACTGGAGTTCAACGGCTACTCGGTCGACCTGGCCAGCGACGGTGCCCAGGCCCTCGAGATGATCGACGCGAACCGGCCGGACGCCATGGTGCTGGACGTGATGATGCCGCGCGTGGACGGGCTCGAAGTGGCCCGCAGGCTCCGCAGCAGGGGTGACGACCTGCCGATTCTGGTGCTCACCGCGCGCGACGCGGTCTCCGACCGGGTGGCCGGCTTGGACGCGGGCGCAGACGACTACCTGCCGAAGCCGTTCGCGTTGGAGGAGCTGCTCGCCCGGCTGCGCGCCCTGTTGCGAAGGTCCTCGACCGAGCCGGTGGGAGACGGGCAATCACAGGTCCTGTCGTTCGCGGACCTGACCCTGGATCCTGCGACCCGGGAAGTCACTCGTGGCGAGCGGACCATCAGCCTGACGCGGACCGAGTTCGCGCTGCTCGAGCTGCTGATGACCTACCCGAAACACGTGCTGACCCGCAGCAGGATCCTGGAGGAAGTCTGGGGCTACGACTTCCCGACCTCGGGCAACGCTCTCGAGGTCTACATCGGCTACCTGCGGCGCAAAACCGAAGCCGGTGGTGAACCGCGATTGATCCACACCGTGCGCGGTGTCGGCTACGTGCTGCGGGAGACGCCTCCGTGACCCGTGCCGCCGAGGACCGGCAGGACAGCGAGGAGCAGACGCCGAGACGGATGTCGCTCCGCCGGCGCGTCACGCTGCTGGCCGCCACGTGTGTCGCGGGCACGGTCGCGTTGGTGTCCTTCGGCGCGTACTGGACGATGCGCGCCAACCTCTACGAGACGCTGGACGAGCAGCTGATCGAGCGCGCCGAGAACGCGGTGCAGTCGCCGCCGGTCACCAACCGTGTCGAGCAGATTCCCGCCGCGTTCCTTGCCTCGACCGACATCGAGATCGGCGTGCTGTCGCTCGCCGGGCGGCCGGGTGTGGCGCAGATGCGGAACCCGGTCGGGCATGCTCCGCCGTGGGGTGAGTCCGAGCTGCGGGTGGCCAGCGGCCTGCAAGACATCTCGTTGCGCACCGAGCCGAAGACGAATTCGCGAGTGATCGCGCTGCCCTCGGGTCCCGGGGAGGCGATTGTGCTGGCCCAGCCACTGGAGCCGACCCAGCAGATCCTGCGCCGATTGGCCCTCGTGCTGTTCGGTGTTGGTGGCGCGGGCGTGCTGGTCGCCGCGGGCGCGGGCACGGCCGTAGCGCGCGGAAGCCTGCGTCCGGTGGAAAACCTGACGGCAGCGACCGAGCGCGTGTCGGCGACCGGAGATCTGCGTCCGATCCCGGTCACCGGCGACGACGAGCTGGCCAGGCTGACCGTCAGCTTCAACCGGATGCTGGCCGCGGTGGAGGATGCGCAGCGAAGACAACGGCAGCTCGTCGCCGACGCCGGCCACGAGCTGCGCACGCCGTTGACGTCCATGCGGACCAACCTCGAGCTGCTGCTGGCGGCGGACAAACCCGGCGCTCGGACGCTGTCGCCGGAGGATCGAGCCGACATCGCCAGGGACGTCACCGGCCAGCTCGACGAGATCACCCAGCTGATCGGCGACCTGTCCTTGCTCGCCCGCGGCGACGCTCCACCTGCCGAGCCGGAGCGGGTCGAGATGGTCGACGTGGTGGAACGAGCGCTGGAACGGGCGCGACGTCGGGCCGGCAGCATCGAGTTCGACGTGTCGCTGCAGCCGTGGGCGGTGTACGGCGATTCCAGCGAGCTCGAGCGGGCGGTGCTGAACCTGCTGGACAACGCGGTCAAGTTCTCCCCGGAGAACGGCACCGTCGAAGTGCGGCTGCGTCCGCTGGGCGACGGCACGGCCGTCGTCGAGGTCGCCGACGAGGGCCCGGGCATTGCCGACGACGACATCCCGAATGTCTTCGAGCGCTTCTATCGCTCGGTGAGCGCCCGTGGCCTGCCCGGCTCGGGTCTTGGCCTGGCCATCGTCAAGCAGGCCGCGCAACGTCACGGCGGTACGGTTTACGCCGGTCGTTCGGCTCGCGGCGGAGCGCTGATGACCATCCGGCTGCCCGGCGAACCCGGTTAGGCTTGAAGGTAAGCCCACAGCGTGGACTCAGTTGATTCTCAGGACCGCAGCGCACGGTGGAGATATGCAGCAGAACGACGACTCGACGTCTGCCGGCCCGGTGTGGCCGACCGATGAGACCCAGCAGGCGACGCAGCAAGCGCAGCAGTCCGGGGCACCTGCGTATCCATCGATGGGGTATCAGACGCAGCCGATGCCTGCGCCGCCGAAATCGGGCCGCGGCAAGTTGGTCGCCGGAGTGGCAGCGCTCGCTTTGCTGGTGGGTGCGGGCGCCGGCGGCGTGTCCGGGTACCTGGCCGCGGACGGAGCCGGGCCCGACACGACGGTGAACGCGCTGGAACAGGAGCCTCCCGCGCGGCAGACCGGCAGCGCGCCGAAGGGCAGCGTGGAGGCCGTCGCGGAGAAGGTCGCGCCGAGCGTGGTGCAGCTCAAGGTGCAGGGCAACGGGTCCGCCGGGGAGGGCTCCGGCTTCGTGCTGACCGACGACGGCTACGTCATGACCAACAACCACGTGGTCGAGCCCGCCGCGAACGGGAGGGGCCAGATCACCGCCGTGTTCCAGGACGGCAGCAGGGCCCAGGCCAAGGTGGTGGGTCGTAACCCGACGACCGACATCGCTGTGATCAAGCTCGAGGGTGTCGACGGCCTCAAGCCCGTGGAGCTGGGCCGGTCCGACGATCTGCGCGTGGGGCAGAGCGTGGTCGCCATCGGCTCACCGTACGAACTGTCCGGCACGGTGACCGCGGGCATCATCAGCGCGCTCAACCGCCCGGTCACCGCCAGTGGCAGTGGCGACCAGGCCACCGCGATGGATGCGATCCAGACCGATGCGGCGATCAACCCGGGCAACTCCGGCGGTCCGCTGGTGGACATGAACGGCCGGGTGATCGGGATCAACTCGGCGATCTACAGCCCGCCGTCGTCCGCGCCGGGACAGGACGGTGGCCGCATCGGCAACATCGGCATCGGGTTCGCCATCCCGATCGACCAGGCGCGTCGCACCGCGAACGAGATCATGAAGACCGGTAAGGCGACGCAGACCTACATCGGCGCGACGGTGCGCGACGCAGAGGAGGGTGGCGCGGAGATCGTCGAGGTCATGGACAACTCGCCCGCTAAGAAGGCCGGGCTGAAGTCCGGCGACGTGGTCACCAAGTTCGGCGACCGTCCGATCGAGGACGCCGACGAGCTGGTGGCCGCGGTGCGCACCAGGGCCGCCGGGGAGAAAGTCACCTTGACCTTGGACAACGACCGCACGGTCGACATCACCCTCGGCGCGCAGCCCGTCCCGAACTGATCCACAGCCGAGCCGAGGCCGCTGCGCGAGCTGGTTGAGCGCTCCGCGTAGCGGCGGCTGCCGTCGGCGGCTCTTCCAGCACGGGGCAACCGCGTTGCCGTGCTTGAGGGGTCCAGCGTGCGGAGGACGTGGGGCCGCGAAGCGGTGCCTCGGCCGATCCGTCGCGCCGCTTCGGCCATTCCCGCCACGCCGCTCCGGCCGACCCGTCGCGCCGCTCGGTAGGCCCGCCGAACCGGCCCGGCCGATCCGTCGCACCGTCCGGCGCCGTTCTCAGCGCACGCCAGCCGTTTGCCCCTCGACAGGTGTCGGGGAGCCGATACCACAACTCGATCTTCTGGGAGCCTGATGTCGACACCTGACACGTCGGTCGAACCGCGCTGCGTCCCGCTGTGGGGACCGACTAACGTAACGACCATGGAACGTAGCGCGGCGCAACGGTTGGGGAGGGCGTTGGTCGTCATCGTCGACGACCGAGTGGCCAACGGCGAGGTCGAGGATTCCACGGGTCCGCTCGTCACCGAGCTGCTGAAGGAAGTCGGCTTCATCGTCGACGGCACCGTCACCGTGCACGCCGACACTGTCGCCATCCGCAACGCCCTGAACACCGCGGTCATCGGTGGCGCGGACTTGGTGATCACGGTCGGCGGCACCGGCGTCTCGCCCCGCGACGTGACACCGGAAGCGACCCAAGGTGTGCTCGATCAGACCATCCCGGGAATCGCCGAGGCCCTGCGTTCCTCCGGACTGTCCGCCGGTGCGCTCGACGCCGGTGTTTCCCGCGGCCTGGTCGGCATTTCGGGAAGCACCCTGGTGGTCAACCTGGCCGGCTCGCGCGCTGCGGTGCGCGACAGCATGGCCACCCTGTCATCCCTCGTGCCGCACGTGATCGCAGAGCTCTCCGGCGAGCTCGCCACCGAGGGCTGAAGCCCGGACGGCGCCAGTAGCGCCGGGATCCGGCCCGCGTCGGTGGCGGCCCAGTGCTTGTCCTCGCCGGTGTGACGTCTTGAGTTCCGGCCGGCCGGAACGGTCGGCGTGCGTGCCATCATTGGCGACATGTCCGAAACCGGCCGACAGTCCGACTCCGCCGGCGCCGGTAAGCCGGAATCCGTCAACGACAAGCCGGCCCGGCGACCCGCGGTGACCCGTCAGCGCCTCCAGGAAGTGTTCGGCGAGGTCCTTCCCGAGACGACCTCCGACGAGCGTGACGACGGTTCACCTCGGGACACCGATCGCGACGAATGGTTCCTCGCCAACCGGCCGCCGCATCACTAAGCCGGCGGAGCAGGGTTCCCTCCGCCGGGGTACCTCGATCGGGCAGCCCCGGCGGAGCCGTGGTCGCTCGCGTTACCGGTTGGCTTGAGCCTTGAGCAGGTCCCGGATCTCGATCAGCAGCTCGTTGTCGCTCGGCGGCTCTTCCTGCTGCGGGATTCCGCGGCGCGCCTTGATCCGCGCCTGGATCTTGTTGAACGGAACCACGACCAGGAAGTAGACGACCGCAGCGGTCAGCACGAATGTCACCGCGCCGTTGATCACCGCGCCGAAGTCCAGCACCGACTTCGGGTTACCTTCGACGAGCTGCACCGCGAGCCCGACATCGCTGCCGCCGCCGAGCGCGGCGATCAGCGGATTGATGATGCTGTTGGTGAAGATCGAGACCAGGTCGACGAAGGCAGTACCGATGACCACCGCGACCGCGAGTTCGACGATGTTCCCTCGCATCAGGAACTCTTTGAACCCCTTGAGCATGACCAGCACTCCTTGACTGCTCCAACGAACGGGCCTTCCGTTCCCGGCCGCCCTCGCACACTGTGGCCGGCGCCACAGTGGTTGCGGCTACCGCAGGGTAACGGTCACCGGCTGTTTCAGCGACACGGCGGCGAGCCGGTTGGCGGTTGCTGTAGGTAATTGGAGCAGTACTAGCTGCGCACGGTCCGGTCGGGTCTCATTGTCATCAGCAGTCACAGTGACAACAGTCGCCTGACTGGCGAGTGTGCGGCTCTCGCCGGCGGATTCGGCCATGGTGACCACATCGACGAGAGCGCCGGGTTGCAGTAAGGCGGCCACCGCGGGATCGGCGAGGCGGATCGGGACCGTCGCTGTGCCGGGCGCAGCGGATGTGCTGCTTCCCGCGTGTCCGACCAGCCGCGCGTCGGTGACCGGCTCGCCGCTGCGAGCAGCACCGGACAGCACGCGACCGACTGCGTCCTTGGGAGAGGACAGTGCGCCGGCCGGGATCGCGCTCGTCGGCAGCTGGGTGACCCGCACGTCCGCCGCTGCAAGCTTGTGGCCCGCGGACAAGTCCCGGCTGGTGACGACCGCAGGCGCGCGAGGCTCCTGCGCGCTCGTTGCGGGCTGTGCGGCGAACACTGCGGCCGCGGCGAGTAGCAGCAGCGCCAACGCGCGTCGAGCGAAACCAACTGTCAAGAACGACCTGCGGATCCGACGTCTCGGCCGCGGCCGGCGAGTCAGCCGCGGAAGCAGGGCGCGAGAGATGCGAGCGATGTCAGGCATGCCTCGCACGTTATGGATCGCCGAGCGCTGATCACACCCGTGCGAGCGTCGCCTGTGGATAACCCCGTCGTTGTGGACAACTCGCCGCTTCGGCGGCCTCCAGTCGCGAAACTGTCAGCGCCGCGTGCGATGTTCAGGAGGCCTTGGACGCAGCGCTCGAACTGGACGAGGGGGAGGACGATGAAGAGCTCGACTTGTCGCTGGACTTGCTCGACGAGCTGCTGCTCGACGAGCCGTTGGACGCCGAGCCGTTGGAGCTGGACGACGCGCGGGAGTCCGTGCGGTAGAAGCCGCTGCCCTTGAAGATCACGCCGACCGAGCCGAACAGCTTGCGCAACGGGCCGGAACACTCCGGGCACTCGGTCAGGCTCGCGTCGCTGAACGACTGAACCGCCTCGAACCGGTGGTCACACTGCTTGCAGGCGTACTGGTAGGTGGGCACCGAAGACTCCTCATCGGCAAACGTTGGCACTCGAGCGGCTCGAGTGCCAACTCCATTGTGCGTTATCGAATTCTGCGCTGGCAAACGGGTCTAGCTCACACATCGACGCGGTCGCCGCGGGCAAGCTACGACGTTGCGGTGGATCGACGGTGCGTGCTCGCCGGCAGCCTTCACACGATACGGGTGCGGATCGCCTGCCGCGGACAACGGGGTTGGCAGCAGCGGGTCGCGGGTTTGCGGCACGGCATGCGGGTCACAGGCGTGGGGCGCAGCATGCCGGCTCGGGCTTGCGGCACAGCAAGGCGGGTCACGAGCGCGGGGCCGCGGCATGCGGGATGCGGCGTCTGAAGGATGAGGTGCGGAGACGCGGCATCGGAGCGAATCCACCCGCCGCGCGGAAACCCCGGCCGAGTTCCCCCAGGGGCCTCGGCTCGCGAGAAGTTCGCGCTTCCAGCGCTGGGGACTCACCTTCCCAGACGCCGATACCCCTCGTGCGGGGTGACCACCGAGGTGAGCCGAGCGTCGTGCGGCTCGGCGGGCAGCTCGGCCACGAACTCCGAGTCCCGCACCACGCCGACCAGATCAGCCTCGGGATCGGCCAGGGGCAGGGTTCGGTCGTAGTAGCCCGCGCCACGCCCGAGTCGCACGCCACGTGAGTCGACCGCGAGCGCGGGTACGAACACCAGGCCTGCTTCGGCGATGGTTTCCGGTGGCATCCGGTCGCCGGTCGGCTCGAGCAGTCCGGGCAGCGGCCCTTCCGCGAGTCCGTCGCGCCCTTCGTAGACCGTCCACAGCAGCGGGACGCGACGTCTGGGTACTACGGGCACGAGCACGCGGGCTCCGGCATCCCGCAGCGTGTCGGCCAACTGCACCGTGCCGGGCTCGGTGCCGAACGGCACATAGCAGGCGACGGTGTCCGCGCCGTGCGATGCCGCGACCTCGGCCACGCGTTCGGCCAGCAGCTCGGCCTCTCTGGCGTGCTCTTCGGCGGACACGGCGTCGCGTTCGGCGAGCAGATGGGTTCGCCATTCGTGCTTGGTCCACGCCCGTTGAGCGCCACGGGCCGGTTCGTTCCCGGACACGTACACCACCTCACGTTAGGCTCATGGCCATGACGGCCAGCGAAGAGCACCAGACGTTCACGACCGCCATCGTGCCCGCCGCCGGCCTGGGCACGCGCTTTCTTCCCACTACCAAATCGGTTCCCAAAGAGCTACTGCCCGTCGTGGACACGCCTGGCATCGAGCTGGTCGCCACCGAGGCCGCGGAGGCCGGAGCCAAGCGACTGGTCATCGTGACGTCTCCGTCGAAGCAGTCGGTCGTCGACTATTTCCGGCCCGCGCCGGAACTCGAGCAGTCGCTGCAGGCCAAAGGTAAGGACGACCAGCTCGCTAAGGTTCGCCGGGCTCCCAGCCTGATCGACGTGGAAGTGGCCATCCAGGAAGAAGCGCTCGGTCTCGGTCACGCAGTGGCCTGTGCCGAGAACAATCTCGGCCCGGACGACGACGCGGTCGCCGTATTGCTCCCGGACGACCTCGTGCTGCCCAGAGGCGTGCTGGAACGGATGGCGAAGGTGCGCGCCGAATACGGCGGCAGCGTGTTGTGCGCGTTCGACATCCCGAAAGAGGAGATCTCCGCCTACGGCGTCTTCGACGTCACCGACACCGGCGACGCCGACATCAAGAAGGTCAACGGCATGGTGGAGAAGCCGCCCGCCGACCAGGCCCCGTCGACCTTCGCCGCGGCCGGCCGCTACTTGCTGGACCGCGCCATCTTCGACGCGTTGCGGCGAATCACCCCGGGCAGCGGGGGTGAACTCCAGCTCACCGACGCCGTGGGCCTGCTGATCGAGGAAGGGCATCCGGTGCACGTGGTGGTGCACCGCGGTCCCCGCCACGATCTCGGCAATCCCGGCGGTTTCCTGCGAGCCGCGATCGACTTCGCGCTGGACGATCCGGAGTACGGTCCGAGCTTGAAGACCTGGTTGACGGACAGAATCGCACGACCATGACCACACCAGAGCAGCAGCACGAGGGCCACGTCGGTGCCGACATGGCAGGCACGATGGTGTCCGGGACCGACCAGATGGCACCGGATGACGACTTCCGGTCGGTCGACGACCACCTGGCCCGGGTGCTGGCCGCCGCGGTGCGGCCGAGGCCGGTGCGAGTGGCGATCTCGGAATCCCAAGGGCTGTTGTGCGCGGAGGAAGTGGTCGCTCAGCAGGCGCTGCCAGGTTTCGACCAAGCCGCGGTCGACGGGTACGCGGTGCGCAGCGTGGACGTGCGGGAAGCGACGGAGGACAACCCGATCGAACTGCCGGTGGTCGGGGAGATCCACGCCGGATCGCGGCAGCCGCGGCGCCTGCAGCCAGGCCAAGCGGTGCGAGTGGCGACCGGTGCGCCGCTACCCACGCTGGCCGACGCCGTGGTGCCGGTGAAGTACACCAACGGCCACCTGGCCCGGGTCGCCGTCATGCGCAGCGTGCCGTCGGCGGCGTACCTGCGGCGCATGGGCGAGGACGTGCAGATCGGTGATGTCGCGGTCCGCAAAGGCGACATCATCGGTTCCGCTCAGGTGGGTCTGCTTGCCGCGGTCGGTCGGTCCAAAGTGCTGGTGTACCCACGTCCGCGCGTGTCGATCATCTCGGTCGGCGACGAGCTGGTGGACGTCGATCGCACGCCGACGGTCGGGCAGGTCTACGACGTGAACTCCTACGCGCTGGCCGCCGCCGCGCGCGACGCCGGTGCCGAGGTCAGCCGTGTCGGCATTGTGTCGACCGAGGCGAGCAGGTTGCGGGAGGTCGTCGAGGGCCGCTTGCTGATGTCGGAGATCGTCGTCATCGCCGGGGGAGCGGGCGGTAGCGCGGGCGAGGACGTGCGCGCGGCGCTGTCCGACCTCGGGCACATCGACGAGACCCGCGTGGCCATGCACCCCGGGTCGACGCAAGGGTTCGGGCGGCTGGGACCCGATTCCGTGCCGACCTTCCTGCTGCCCGCCAACCCGATGAGTGCGCTGGTGGTCTTCGAGGTCTTCGTGCGCCCGTTGATCAAGGCGGCGCGCGGCGCACGCAACCCGCATCGCCGCGTGATCAATGCCCGGTTGTTGTCCCCGATCTCGTCCGTGCACGGCAGGCGGGGCTACCTCCGCGGGCAGCTCATGCGCGACGAGAGCACCGGGGAGTACCTCGTGCAGCCGCTCGGCATCTCGGGGACGAACATGCTGTCCTCGTTGGCCGAGGCGAACTGTTTGATCACTGTGGGTGAACTGCAGACCGAGATCGCCTCGGGGGAAGAAGTGCAGGTCGCCTTCCTCGCGCAGCGCGGCTAACGTGCGGCACATGTCGCGGCCGCAGCAGCCCGCTGGGATGGCGGGGCAACCGGATGGCAAGCACCCCGGCTGGCCCGCGCGGCTGGGCACGTTGCGGGTGCGCGCGGGAGACGTCGCCCTCCGGCCGGTTCGCCTCCGCGATGGTGGCCCGTGGCGGCGCATCCGGGTGCGCGACCGTGACTACTTGCAGCGCTGGGAGCCGTCGGCGCCGGGAACGTGGCAGGAGCGGCACAGCGGGCTCAGTTGGACGACGCAGTGGGCGGGCCTGCGCACGCTGGCCCGGCGCGGTGCCTGTCTGCCCTTCGCGATCACCGTCAACGGTGTTTTCGCTGGTCAAGTGACCATCGGCAATATCGTGCGGGCCTCGCTGCAATCCGCATGGATCGGCTACTGGGTGGATTCGGAGCTGGCGTCGAAAGGTGTCGCGACCGCCGCCGTCGCCCTGGCGGTGGACCACGCGTTCTCCGACGCGGCGCTGCACCGCCTCGAAGCGACCGTGCGTCCGGACAACGCGGCCAGTCTCCGCGTGCTGACCAAGCACGGCTTCCGCGAGGAAGGCTTGTTCGAGCGCTACCTCTACGTCGACGGCGCCTGGCGAGACCACGTGTGTTTCGCGCTCACCGCGGAGGAAACCGGGAGCGGATTGGTGGCGCGCCTGATCGACCGCGGCGGCGCCGAGCGCGTTTGACGAAGTTCTGCATGACTTGCCCCGATCCGGTGACGACTTTCCGTGATCGATTACGGCGAGCCTCCAAGCGATCTGTTACTGGTGTGACTAGCGTGACGAGAACATGTAGGAGTGCAGCGGGGAGCCGAGATGCCGAGCTCGTTGATCATCGTCGCGCTTGCGGTCGCGTGGCTTGTCGTGCTCGTACCGATGGTCGTGCGCAAACGGCAGGAAATCGCCGAGACAGGCGATGACGCGTTGGCATCCCGGGTGGTGCGTGGCGGCCGGGACGACGTCGTCGACCAGGAGGAGGAGGCCATGCCCGAATCCAGCGAACACGACGAGGACCACTACGAGGACGCCGAGGAAGTCGAGGCGCGAAGCGGCCACGACGACGCCGAGGACGAACAGTTCGGTGACGAGCGTCTCACCCGTGCGGATGCGGAGCTCGACGACGACTACGGGGAGCCACTGCCGCGACCGCAGCGTCGCTACCGGCCCGGTCGCGGCGGGTTCGATCCGCACGCGGCGGAGCTGGCCGCGCGGGCGAAGTATGCGTTCCGTCAGCGGGTCGTGCTGACTCTGCTGGCCACGATCGTGCTGTCCGCCATCGTCGCCGGAGTGGCGTTCACCCCACTGTTCTGGCTGACCGGTGCGGCAACGGTGGTTCTCGCCAGCTACCTGGCCTACCTGCGCAGGCAGGTGCGCATCGAGAACGAGATCCGCCAGCGCAGGATGGCGAGGCTGGCCGGGGCGCGCGCGGCCGAGCGGCGGCGCATCCGGGACGACGAGCTCGATCGCGTCTACGACCGCAGGTTCGAGCGCGACCTGCGAGCCGAGTACCACGAGGACTACGAGGACTACGACGACGAGTACGACGTGGAGGAGGAGCCGGTGCAGCTGGTGGAGCGTCGGCCGCGCGAGAGGCCTCAGCCGCCGCGAAACGCGGTGGTCGTCGACGTCTACGACGAGGACCCGGCGTTCCACGAGCTGGCGGAGCCCGACCTTCCGATGTATCGGCGGGCGGTGGGTGAATAACCCCTCCCGCACGGCTTGATCGAGCGGCTTGCTATGCTCATCGAGCCGCTAGGGGCTGTAGCGCAGTTGGTAGCGCGCCTCGTTCGCATCGAGGAGGTCAGGGGTTCGATTCCCCTCAGCTCCACCCCGCGCACAAGGCTCGAACCCCTGCCCGACGAATCGTTGGCAGGGGTTCGAGCCTTGTGCGCGGGGTGGGCCCCGTGGGACTCGAACCCACAACCCACGGATTAAAAGAACGCCGCTCCGCGCAACATGCCCGCAATTTCGGTGTCATGAGTGGCATGTCGCACCGCATCAGTCGCTCCACGCACCACCGATAGACGTCCTTTCGCACCACGTTTGATCCCACGACTCCCGTGCAGGAAATCTGTGCGGCCCGTAGGTCGCGGGCGGTCGCGGCATGCTGGCCGCTTGTCGGCCGCGTGATGTCAGTCGGCACGAGGCCCGCCAGACAGGGCCTCGTGCGACCCGGATCAGCGCTTGCTGGAGGCGGCGGGGACACCGTCTAGAACGCATCATCGGGTGTTGCCCGCAAATGCCTGGCTCCCCGGCCCTCGACGATGAAGCGCCGTGCTCAAGATCTGGCTCGGCTGTTGACTCCCCTGGGGAGTTGTGGTTACGTCCCCGACGACGGGGTTGATTGTTGACAATCTACAAGAGGTGGACAGTGATTCTCGTCTTTGTCGGATTTGGCCTCATCTTCCTGGCCGTCGCACTCTGGGTTGCCAAGCGCGCGCCCGTGGACGACGTCGACGATTTCATTGTCGCCGGCCGCCGACTACCGTTCGGTATCGTCAGCGCGAGCGTGATGGTGTCTTGGCTATGGACTACGAGCCTGCTGGGTGCTGCGGAGGCGGGGTACCTGTTCGGTATCGGTGGCGGGTTTGCGTTCGCGTTCGGGTCTGCCGTCCCATTCTTCGTGTTCATCCCGCTCGCGCTCCGGCTACGCCGGATCATGCCGCACGGGACGACCTTCCTGGAGTTCCTGCAGCAGCGGTACGGCGCGGCGACACATCACCTGCTCCTGGGAATGACGCTCCTGATGGCCCTGTACATCTGTGTTGAGCAGATTATCGGCGTCGCCTACGCCGTTTCGGGGTCGTTCGACGTCGCCTATCCGCTTGTCGCAGTCGGAGCGACCGCCGTCGTGGTCAGCTACATTGCGATCGCGGGACTGCGCGGCGCGGTCATCAACGACGTAATCCAGTTCGTCATCATCTCGGCCGTCTCGCTCGTCTTGATACCCATCATCCTGGCACGTTTCGGCATCGGAAATCTCTACGATGGCCTGCAACGCGCGGCGGCTAACGCTGATGTCGCAACCCACAATGCGGATGCGATGACGTTCTGGGCACCAGCAGCTGTCCGCTACTTCGCCGTTGCGATGGTGGTCAGCATGGGCTTTGTGCTACTCAATCAGGGCTACTACTCCAAGGCTCGCGCGGCTGGATCAAGCAAGTCGCTGTTGGGCGCCTATATCCTCGGCACCGTCGTCGCGTGGATCCCCATTCCTATTCTGTTCGGCATGGTCCTCGGGGGCATCGGTATCGCCGACGAGATCACAGTCGGCGACGAGCTGCGGGTCTCGACCGAAGTCTCGGGCTACATCTTCAGCGAGAACTTCGGCTCCATTGGCTCACTACTGTTCTCACTGACGATCTTCATGGCTGGGCTCACCACGGCCGGCAACTCTCTCGCCGGCTTCCAAGCGGCCATGGCCGTCGATGTCCAGGACGGCGTCATGGGTGGGAACCGGACACCGCGGCAGAAGAAGCGATTCACCCAAGCCGCCACGATCGTCTTCGGGGTATTCACCTGCATCGGTGCACTCGCGCTTGAGGGAGTGTCCCTCCTGCGTATCGACATCGTAAGCGGCATCGTGTTCGCTGCCCCGATCGGCGCCCTGCTCACAGGCATGTTCTGGCGTCGCCCCAGCGCATCATTAGCAATCGGATCCGTGATCATCGGCATGAGCTCGGGCATCATCGCCTATGTCGCGATCGACGACCCAGAGATCGACTACTTCGTCGGCAACCTCGTCTCCCTACTTGTACCCGTTGCGGTTCTTCTACTTAGCCCCGTCATCAGCCGACAACGGTACGACTTTGCCCAGCTGAGACAGTACGGCGCACCCCGCACGGGTACGAGCGCAGAGCGCGCCCACGAGGTTGAAGGAGAGCACTCAGCATGAACGAAACGACCTTCGAAGTGATCCTGTGGGCCACGATCATCGTTGGCTGGATCGGCTTCCTTGTCATCACAGCTGCACTCGTGCGCGAGACCTACGGCTGGCTGCGGTCGAGGTCTGCCCGCGCACCCGAGACTACGAGCGGAGAGTAACCATGTACCTTCCCTTTGAAGACGGCGAACGTTACGGCGTCCTGGTCGTAGACATGCAGCGCGATGGAGTCCAGCCCGACGGCGCGATTCCGGCACACGGTGCCACCGATATCATCCCCGCAATCGAGAAACTCACCACCAGCGCACGCGTCCACGGTTGGCCGGTGATCCACACCCAACACGTCCACAGGGCCGACCTGTCGGACTTCGGACTATCACGACACATCGAGCCACCCAGCTGCGTGGACGGCGGGGCGGGACTCGAGTTCGTACCACCGCTCCAGCCTCAGCCGGGCGACAGGATCGTACAGAAACGTCGGTACAGCGCCTTTCTCCACACCGACCTCGACATGCTCCTCCGCAACCTGCACATCAACGGTTTACTCATCTGCGGCATCCTTACCGACGCCTGCGTCCTCAGCACCGTAGTCGACGGGCGCGGACTCGACTACAAACTTTGGATGATCAGCGACGCCCTCGCGGGCACCAACCCGACCCTGCACAACAACGCCCTCGACATCATGGCCGGCTGGTTCGCCGACATACGCGATACCGCGTGGGCCCACGGGGCAATCGCAACCCGCCCACAGGCCATCGAGGGACTGTCTGAATAACGGTGGATCCGGGTTGGCCTGACACGCCGAGCGGCAGGCTTGGCGGAAAGGATCGACCATGACGGAAACACTGGAGCCCATGGCAGACGAGGTGAACCAGCTGGAACTGGCGCAGCAACTGCTGGCCCAGGCCAAAGAGCAGGGCATCGAGCTGATGGGCCCGAACGGACTGCTGGGGCAGTTGACGAAGAACGTGCTCGAAACCGCGCTGGATGCGGAGATGACCGAGCACCTCGGCTACGAGAAGAACGACCCGGCCGGCCGCGGCAGCGGCAACTCCCGCAACGGCACGAGGTCGAAAACGGTGCTGACCGAGATCGGCCCGGTCGAGATCGACGTCCCGCGGGACACCGAGTCGAGCTTCGAACCGAAGATCGTGCGCAAACGCCAACGCCGGCTGACCGGAATCGACGAGATCGTGCTCTCCCTCAGCGCGAAAGGGCTGACCACCGGGGAGATTTCGGCGCACTTCCAGGACATTTACGGAGCCTCGGTGTCGAAGGACACCATCTCCCGGATCACCGACACATTTACGGAGCCTCGGTGTCGAAGGACACCATCTCCCGGATCACCGACAAGGTGCTCGAGGAGATGACCGAGTGGCAGAACCGGCCGCTCGACCGGGTCTATCCGGTGATGTTCATCGACGCCATCCACGTCAAGATCCGCGACGGGCAGGTCACCAACCGACCCATCTACGTCGCGATCGGGGTCACCGTCAACGGCGAACGCGACATCCTCGGTTTGTGGGCCGGCGACGGCGGTGAAGGCGCCAAGTTCTGGCTCGCGGTGCTCACCGAGATCAAGAACCGCGGAGTGGCCGATGTGTGCATCGTCGTCTGCGACGGCCTCAAAGGCTTACCCGAGGCGATCAACACCGTGTGGGAACTCGCGGTGGTGCAGACCTGCATCATTCACTTGATCCGCAACACTTTTCGGTTCGCGCCTCGTCAACATTGGGACGAGATGTCACGCGATCTCAAACCGGTCTACACCGCCCCGACCGAGGGTGCGGCGAAGGAACGGTTCGTCGAGTTCTCCACCAAGTGGGGACCGAAGTACCCAGCGATCGTGCGACTCTGGGAGAACGCCTGGAGCGAGTTCGTGCCGTTCCTCGACTACGACGTCGAGATCCGGCGGGTGATCTGCTCGACCAACGCGATCGAGTCGGTCAACGCCCGCTACCG
Source organism: Thermocrispum municipale DSM 44069 (assembly GCF_000427825.1). Taxonomy (GTDB): domain Bacteria; phylum Actinomycetota; class Actinomycetes; order Mycobacteriales; family Pseudonocardiaceae; genus Thermocrispum; species Thermocrispum municipale. Next base: position 66,796 of record NZ_ATYT01000005.1, read on the forward strand.
GCGGGCGATCCGCGCCCGTGGGCATTTCCCGACCGAGCAGGCCGCGCTCAAGTGTCTCTATCTCGCGACCCGCGCCCTGGACCCCACCGGCCGGGGTAGGGCACGATGGGCGATGAGGTGGAAGCCTGCCTTGAACGCCTTCGCGATCACTTTCGAAGGACGCATCAACTAACCGATGCCAGGCCGGATCCACCGTTTATCGGACACTCCCCACAGATGACGCAGGCCAGCCCATCGGCCTGGGCGTCGGTTAGTCCGGTGATGATCTCGTCGCGGTTCACTGGGCACCACCGCCCGAGAACACGCGACGAGTACCCACCGGCTTGATCCTGATCTCAGGGCCTTCCGCCGTTAGGGTGTTCGTGTTCTGAAGCGTTAGGCCCACCGATCGAAAAGTCCTTTCCGCCGAGGCGGGAAGGACTTTTTCGTTGCTTGCCGCACGCCCACTCAGGCGCGATGCACCTCGTTCGATCGCGAATCAAGGCTGTCGAGCCTGGTTCCAGAGCAGGGCGGTTTCGGAAAGCGATGGACCCTGTGGGTCGGCGATCGGACAGCAATGTGTCGGCGATCAGCTCGCCGATCGGCAACGCGGACGTCGCGGCGGGCGAGGGCGCATTGAGCACGTGCACCGATCGCGGTGTGCGTTCCAGCTCGAAGTCATGCACCAGTGAGCCGTCTCTGCGGACGGCTTGGGCGCGGATGCCGGCCTCGTGCGGGAGCAGGTCCGCGACTTGCAGCAAGGGACAGTACTTGCGGCATTCGCGAAGGTAGCCGCGCTTGAACAAGGAATTCCTCATCTCCCGCGCCCCGGTGGCGATGTTCGCCTTCGCCAGCCGCCACAGCCCAGGAAAGGTCGCCAGTTCGGCGAGGTCCTTCCGGTCGACGCTGAACTTGCGATAGCCCTCCCGGGCGAGTCCGAGAACCGCGTTCGGGCCGACAGTGATGGTGCCGTCGACGGTGGGGCTCAGGTGCACGCCGAGAAAGGGCAGATCGGGATCCGGGACGGGGTAGATGAGATGGCGGATGATGTCCTTGCGGGCGGCGGGAAGCTGGTAGTACTCGCCGCGGAACGGCACGATCGCAGTATCGGTGCGGATGCTGGCGAGGCGGGCCAGACGGTCTGCCTGGAATCCGGCGCAGACCACAAGCCGACGCGCCGACCAGTGCTGTTCGCCGGCGCCGATGGTGACCGCGTCGCCGGTCTCGTCGATGCGGTCGACCTCGGTCGACGTCTGGATCTGCCCACCCGCGGCCTCGACGTGCTTGGCAATCGCTGCCGTGACGAGTCGGAAGTCGATGATGCCCGTGCTGGGCACCAGTAGTGCGGCGACACCGCGGATGTACGGTTCGCGGCGGCGGAGCTCGGCGGCATCGAGGCGCTCGATCTCCAGTCGGTTGACTGCAGCGCGCTCGGCGAGGTTGTCGAGGCGACGCAGTTCCACGTGGTTCGTGGCGACGAGCAGCTTGCCGCACTCGTCGAACGGAATTCCGTTCGCGGCGGCGAACTCCTTGGTGGCCTGTGCGCCCCGGCGACACAGCTCGGCCTTGCGGCTGCCGGGCTCGTAGTAGATCCCGGAATGGACGACGCCGCTGTTGTGGCCAGTTTGGTGCGTGCCCAGCTGAGGCGCCTTCTCCACCAGCAGCAGGCTGGCACCGGGGCACCTCTCGAGCAGCTTCAGGGCGGTCGCGGCGCCGACGATCCCTCCGCCGATCACGCAGAAGTCGTACATCGGATCACTTCTCCTGGACGGGCTGGTCGAGCAACAACGGAATGCGCGCTCGTTCGCAGATCGCCGCGATCTTCGCGATCAGACTGTCGGGCAACGGGATGCCGCGCATCCTGCGCAGCTCACGACTGTTCCGTTCGGGGTCACCGGCGACCTGGACGGGAGTTTCAGGCCGAGCCGGCGGGGTGGCGCGCAGAGTGTCCAGGAGTTCGTCGACGTCTGCGAGGAACTCGCCGCCAGGGCGGAAGAACGCGGGATCGAGCGCGAGGAAGAAGTGTCCGATGTCCCCAGCTGCTCCCGGCCTGCGGGTGACGGCGAGGTCGGCTCCGGACAGGGCGGCACTGAGTATCTGCACCATGACAGCAAGGCCGTAGCCCTTGTGGCCGCCCGTGGCAGTTGATCCGCCGAGCGGGGTCAGCCCGCCGCCGGTGCGGTGGTGGATCCAGGACATCGCCGCACCCGGATCGGTCACCGAGCTGCCTGACTCGTCGACGACCCATCCCTCGGGGATCGACTCGCCGCGGAGGTCGTGAGCCCTGACCTTGTTGGAGGCGACGGTGCTGGTGGACATGTCCAACAAGAAGGGCGGGTTGTGTCGGGCAGGCGCGGCGAAGGCGATCGGATTGGTGGGCAGCCGAGGTACCGCCGCGCCCGGGGGCACCACGCTGACGACTCGTGCCGAGGTCGTGACGAGCCCGATCAGTCCTGCTTCGGCGGCAAGCTTCGCGTAGTACCCGGCGGTACCGAAGTGTCGTGAATTGTGCACCGACACGATCCCGACGCCGGCGGAGCGGGCCTTGTCGACGGCCAGGTTCATGGCGGTGACTGCCGCCGGATGGCCCAGGCCGCCATCGGCATTCAGCAGTGCCATCGCGGTGTTCTCGCGTTCCACGACGGGCTGGGCTCGCACGTTGAGGTGTCCGCTGTCGCGCAACTTCTCGTAGGAGATCAGCATCGAGATCCCGTGGGAGTCGATGCCGGACAGGTCGGCGTAGACCATTGCCGTTGCGGCGATAGCGGCAGGTTCCTCCGGCATTCCCCACGCCTCGAGCACGCTGCGGATCTGAGTGCGGATTGTCTGTTCGCTGAACAGCTTCACTCGCCGCTCCTCCAACCGTGGGCGTGGACCGGCCGTACGACACCGAAGCCCGCGGAGATCCCGTACGGCGTCTCGCAGCTCTCCTTCCGTCGCCGCATCACGGTGGGCGCATTGCCGTCCAAGCCGACTCTGATACTCACACAATGAAAAGCCATACTGCTACGTGAGAATCACAGGGATGCGCGCTGGAGGCAAGCCCTCGGAGCGAGCTCTTCCGTGAGGAACGACCGAGCAGACCTGAACGTCGTGGCGCGTACCCCAACGAACTCCCGCCGGCATCAGCGATGAAGATCAGCGTGAAGGGAGTGCCCCTAGCCGCCGACAGCCAGCGCAGCCAGTAGCTTCGTCGCCGACTCGCACGCCTCATTGGTGATGATGTGCTCGTCGCCGGGGTCGATCCGCACGTCGACCTCCAGCCCGGCGGCGCGCAACAGGCCTGCCGTCTCCTCCACCCGGTGCTTCGGCACCCACGGGTCGTGCTCGATGCTGCGCAGCAAGGCAGGTACCCCACGCAGGCGGTCGTCCTGGGGCAGCGGGGGCGGAGTCGTTCCGATGTAGCCACCGGTGAACAGCACCAGTCCGGCCAACGCGCGCGGCGACGCGACCCCCGGCGGGATGCAACGCGTCGGTCGACACGCAGCAGGAGGCCGCGAAGAATCTGCGCACGCTGGTCACGCACATCTTCGTCGAGGGTGACCCGCAGCTGGACATCGGCGACGCGGTCTTCGGTGTGAAGAAGTCGCTGGTCAAACGGTTCGACGAGCAGCCACCGGGCACGCCGACGCCGGACGGTCGAGACCTCGGGGACGCACCGTGGACCCGGACGCGTTTCGACATCGTGCTGGCGCCCGCCGAAGCCGGGTGAGACGTCCCTCCCGGCCTTCGTCGACGGCCACGCTCGCGACGACGAGGGCGGCGACCGGGGTGGCCCACCAGCCCGGCGAGTACCGCGACTACAGCGTCACATCCGTTCCGGAGCGCTGATGCCCAGCAAGCCGAGTCCCTGTCGCAGGGTGTGGGCGGTCAGCCGGCACAGCGCAAGCCGGTTGCTGCGGACCGGTTCCTCGGCGTTGAGCACCGGACAGGCCTCGTAGAACGTGGTGAAGTCGCGGGCGAGGTCGTACAGGTAGCCGCAGAGCTTGTGCGGCTCGAGCGTCTCGGCGACCGCCGCCAGGGTCGGGCCGAAGTCGTCGAGTTCCAGCGCCAGCGCCCGCTCGGCGGGGTGCAGGGCGATGCTGGGGTCGACCGTGACGTCGGGGTCGCCTGCCTTGCGCAGGATCGAGCGGATCCGGGTGTGCGCGTACTGCAGGTAGACGCCGGTGTTGCCGGTGAACGACACCATGCGGTCGACATCGAACACGTAGTCCTTGATGCGAGATGTCGACAAATCGGCGTACTTCACCGCGCCGATGCCCGCCTGCTCGGCGATCCGGTCGAGTTCCTCGCGGGGCAGGTCCGGGTTCTTCTCGCGCACGACCTCGCGGGCACGGTTCACCGCGTCGTCGAGCAGGTCCATCAGGCGGACGGTGCCACCGGACCGGGTCTTGAATGGGCGGCCGTCGGGCCCGAGCACGGTGCCGTACGGCACGTGTGCCGCGTCGATGTCGTCGGTGAGCCATCCCGCGCGCCGGGCGGCTTCGAAGATCAGTTGGAAGTGCAGCGCCTGCCGCGAGTCGGTGACGTACAGCAGGCGGTCGGCCTTCAGATCGTGGATGCGGTACCGGATGGTGGCCAGGTCCGTGGTGTCGTAGCCGTAGCCGCCGTCGCGCTTGCGCACCATCAGCAACGCGGGCTTGCCCTCCGGGCCGGTCACCTCGTCGGAGAAGATCACCAGCGCGCCTTCGCTCTCCACGGCGATCCCGGCCTTGGTGAGTTCGTCGATCACGTCGGCGAGCATCGGGTTGTAGAACGACTCGCCGACCGAGTCCTCCGGGGTGAGCAGTACGCCGAGCCGGTCGTAGATGTCACGGAAGGCCTTCTCGGACTCGGCGACGATCTCCTTCCAGCGCGCGACCGTGTCGGGATCGCCCGCCTGCAGGGCGACCACGCGGTTACGGGAACGCTCGGCGAAGTCGGGGTCGGCGTCGAAGGCGGCGCGGGCGGCCCGGTAGAGCTCGTCGAGCGCGGAAACGGCCGAGGTGCCCGCCGCCAGTTCGTCGTGGTGCCAGGTGGCGTCCGGGTGCTCGTCGAGGTACTGGATCAGCATCCCGAACTGGGTTCCCCAGTCACCGAGGTGGTTCTGCCGGATGACCTCGGCACCGAGGAATCCGAGCACCCGCGCCAGGCTGTCGCCGATGATCGTCGTGCGCAGATGGCCGACGTGCATCTCCTTGGCGATGTTCGGCGCGGAGTAGTCGATCACGATGCGCTGCGCCGCGGTGGGCGTGCCGACGCCGAGGCGGGGACTGGCCAGCCGAGCGGCGACCTGGCCCCAGATCAGCTGGTCGGGCACCGTGATGTTGAGAAAGCCGGGACCGGAGACCTCGACGCGCTCGACCCGCTCGCCGGCCATCGCCGAGGTGAGCGCTTGAGCCAGCTCGGCAGGCTTGGTGCGGGCGCGTTTGGCCAACGCGAGCGCGGCGTTCGACTGGAAGTCGGCGTGCTCGCTTCGGCGCACCAGCGGATCGGCCCCGGCCAGCTCGGGGTAGGCATGCGCGATCGCTTGCGACACGCTGTCGGCGACCTGGCCGAGCAGCGGCCGGACTTCGTGGTTCGACTCGCGATGGGACACGGAATTAAGCCCTCCTTCGAGGCCTTCAGTGTCCCAGGCGCCGTTGTGCTCGCCGAACCGCGGTGCCCGTCGAGACGCCGAATGCAGCGGCCGCGGCTTGCCGGCGCGGCGTGCTGAACCCACCGGTCCGCTCCCCGCGTGAGGGGAATGACCGCTGTCGCCGGCAAAGGTGGGAGACCGCGGGCGACGGCCGCTCGCTTCCGCTTTCGGCTGCACCCGAGAGCTCGACCAGGTGGTAGTCGGCGCGTCCGGTTGTGGTGGCACAGCCGGTGCCACCATGGTTGCTCGTCGAGCCCACCATGATCGGTGCCTGCCGTGCCGGTCCTCGCCGAATCCGAGAGAAGAAGACGGAATGCCTCACAACCCATCAGCTGACCGTGCTCGCGACGTAGCGCTTCCGGCGCGCAGCGCACCCGGCAGGGCCTCTGTGCCGTTCGTGCTTTTCCTGCTCGGTTTTCTCGTCTTGTATCTGCTGGCTGTCTGCACCCCGATCGGGCAGCGCATCGAGAACGCCGTGTTGTCGAGTGAGAACGGGAGCAAGCCGGCCTGGATACACGAGTTCTCGGGTGCCTATTCCGCTACCGGGCCGACGCTTCCCCCGCTGGGTGAGCTCGCGCTGCCGACAGCGGCGGTGGGGCTGCTCGTGCTTGTGCTGCTCACCCTGGTGCGGCGGTGCTGGTGGCAGGGAGCGGCCGCGGTCTGTGTCGCGGGTGCCGCGATCGGGGCCGCCGAAGTGCTCGGACAAGTTCTGCCCCGGCCGGATCTGGTGAACGCACCGGTTTACTTCGTCGAGCCGAGTTTCCCCAGCGGTCATGCCGCGGTGGCGTCCGCGCTGGTTGTGGCGGCCTTGTTCGCCGTGCCGGAACGGCTGCGGCCGTGGCTTCTGGTAGTCGGGGCGGCTTGGCTGGCCATGGTCGCCGGCGCCGTGCAAGCCACCCTCCACCATCGGCCCAGCGACGTGGTGGGCTCCACCCTGCTGGTGTGCATCGCGTACCGGCTCGCGCTGTGGCTGCGGCCCACCGTGGCGCCGACGTTCGCTGCTCGTCCCGCCACCGTGGCGGCGGCATCCGCGTGTGCTGTCGTCGGCGCGGTGATAGGTGGCTCGCGGTCGGACTCCTTGGGGCAGTCGGCGGTCTTCGCCGCGGTCGCGGTCGGGTGCGCGGCACTGGCATGGCTCGCGGTGAAGGACCAGGTGGTGACGCGGGCACAATCCGACTAGGTGGCATCCGGCACGATCCGGCAGCGCACCACGGCGCCGGCCGCCCGGCATCGGGGCGGCGGCCGCGGTCGGGCGTGGCACGCCCGACCGCGTCGCGCACCCAGCGCTGTGCGGTGACTGGCTGGTTCACCCCAGCGCTGTGCGGTGACTGCCAGGTTCTGGATCACCTCGGCGCCAGGCGGTGACGGTCCAGTTCACTCCAGCGCTGTGAGTTGGCCGTCCAGGATCTGGTCGCGGACCCGGAATTTCTGCAGCTTGCCCATGGCATTGGTGGGTAGCTGCGACGCGAGGTACCAGTGCTTGGGCGTCTTGGCCGGGGCGAGCCGCTCGCGCACGAACGCGTGCAACTCGTCCTTGGTCGGCACCGCACGCTCGTCCTTCGGTTGGATGGCGGCCGCGACGACCTCACCCCATTGCTCGTCCGGCAGGCCCACCACGATGGCGGTTCCGACCTGGGGATGGGTGGCCAGGACCGCCTCGATCTCCCGCGGATAGATGTTCTCCCCGCCGCGGATGATCATGTCCTTGATGCGGCCGGTGACGCGGAGGTAGCCATCCTCGTCGAGAACGCCGAGGTCACCGGTGTGCAGCCACCCGTCGGCGTCGATCGTCTTCCGGGTCTCCTCCGGCATCTGGAAGTACCCGAGCATCGTCTGGTAGCCGCGCGCGCAGATCTCGCCCTCCGTGCCGACCGGGACGGTGCTCCCGTCGGACGGGTCGACGATCTTGAGCTCGACGTTCCACAGCGGGCGGCCGACCGTGTTGCGGCGCTGTTCGTCGGGGTCGTCCGGGCTGGTCTGGGTGACGATCGGGCTGAGCTCGGTCTGGCCGTAGACGGTCGAGAATCGCGCCCCGAACTTCTCCTCGACCTGGGCGATGAGTTCCGGCGGGACCGCGTCGCCGCCGGACATCGTCACGGTGACCGACGACAAGTCGTAGGAGCTGAACTCCGGGTAACTGAGCAGTCCGACGTACATCGCGGGGACACCTGCGTAGACGTCGGCCTTCCAGTCCTGCAGGGCGTTGAGCACCAGCTTGGGGTCGAACTGGCGGCACAGCACGAGGGTTCCCCGGCTGATCGCGTTGCCGAGGACGGACAGTCCGCAGCCTGCGGTGTGGAACAGGGGAAGCGGCGTCACCCAGATGCCGTGCCGTGGGAACTGGGCGCGCCGGTGCACGTAATGCGCATTCGTGACTAGACCGCGATGATGCAGCAGCGCCCCCTTCGGAAAGCCCGTGGTTCCGGAGGTGTACTGCAATTGGGCCGCCGAGCCGGGATCGACGTGGGGCAGCTCGCGGTCCACATCGGTCACGGCTTGCAGCTGCTCGTACCAGTCGCGGAAGCGCACCACCTGCTGTACCGCGGGAACCCGGGCGCGGACCTCCTCGGCGATGGCGGCCATGTCGGTTCCGCGGAACTCGTCGCTGTAGGCGATCCCGACGGCTTCCGACTGCCGCAGGATGTACTCCAGCTCGCCTGCCCGGAGCGCGGGATTCGCCGTGACGAGGACCAGGCCGGCCATCGCCGCGCCGTACTGCAGGATGACCCACTCCGGATCGTTGGGCGCCCAGACGACGATGCGGTCGCCGGGCGTGAACCGGCCGAGCAGCCAATGCGCCGCGCGCCGTGCATCCTCGAGGAGCTCGGCATACGTCCACGTGCGCGGCTGCGCCTGTGGCGCGAGAGCGATCAGCGCGCGGCGCTCACCGCAGTCCCGAGCCGCCTGGACGAGTACGTCTCCGGTGGTCAGGTCCAAGATCTTCTCGTCGGTGCTGGCAGGCACAGCGGAAGTCGTGAGGGACATGTCAGTCCTCCTCCACAAGTTCGGACTCGTCCGGTACCTCTCCTCCGCCTTCCGGGATCCATCGCCCGGAATCGCGCCACTTCACGGCCGCGTCGAAACCGTGGGTCGCGGCGAGTTCCTGGAACCAGCGCCCTTCCGGCGAGTGGCGTGCGATGCCGTCGAACAGAGTGGCCAGGATCTGCGTTCCCTGCAGCCCCATGTTGTCGTAGGCCTGGTTGATCATGAGTTTCTGCATCACCAGCTGGTTGACCGGCACACCGGCCATGCGGTCGGCCAGCTTCTCGACCGCGTCGTCGAGTTCGTCGTCCGGGACCGACTCCAGCACCAGGCCCCACTCGGCCGCGGTTCGGCCGTCGATGGTGTCGCCGGTGAGCAGCATGCGCTTGGCCTTCTCCGCGCCGAGCCGGTAGACCCACATCGCCGTGGTGGGGCAGCCCCACACCCGTGCCGGCATGTAGCCGATGCGCGCGTCGTCGGCCATCACCACCAGGTCGCACGACAGCGCGATGTCGCTGCCGCCGGCCACGGCGTACCCGCGCACCTTCGCGATGGTGGGTTTGAGGGACCGCCACAGGCTGAAGAAGTTCTCGGTGTTGGTCTTCATCAGCCGGTAGTCCTTGATGGGGTCCCACACCGGCGGCTGCAGGCTGTCGCCCTCCTCGGCGTACCGATGCAGGTCGTAGCCCGCGCTGAAGGCACGGCCCGCACCCTGGACGATGATCACGTGGACGGCTGGGTCGTCGTTTGCGCGCTCGACCGCGGACTTGATTGCCGCGGCCATCTCGTGGGTGATCGCGTTCAGCCGTTCCGGCCGGTTCAGCGTCAGGTACGCCTTTCGCCCGGCAACTTCGTACCGGACGATGTCTTCGCGATCCTGCTCCATGCCGTCTCCCTCTTCTGTGCTCGTGGGTCAATCGGATCGGCGCCAGGCCGGCGCGCTGATCGATGCCGAACCCGGCGCCTTGCCGAGCAGGGCAAGGGCATCCGCTGCGGTGTCGCGCCGCCATCGGTGGGCCACCGACTGAAGCGATCCGTCGGCAGCGGATCGCGTGCGGTGGCATCGGCGAGTACCCGAGCAAGGCTCTTCATCGAGGACCTCCGATGTGAGAGGTGGCTCAGATTTAACAGTCCGTTCGGACGGCCTGTCAATGCGCGGTGTCCGTTAGGCTCGATCGCGTGACGTCATTGCGCATCCAGCAACGTGAGCGGACTCGTCGTCAGCTCCTCGACGCGGCCGTTGCGTGCCTGGTGGATTACGGCTACGCCGGAACGACGACCCAACGAGTGCAGGAGCGGGCGAATTTGTCGCGCGGCGCGCTGCTCCACCACTTCGCGTCCAAGGCGGAATTGCTCGTCGCCGCCATCCATCTCATCGCCGACGAGCGGCTGAAAGCACTGCACGCCGCGGTCGACGGGATCGAGCCGGGGCCACGGGCATTTGCACAGGTGGTGAACGCGATTCAGGATGCGATGTCTGGCCCGCCGTTCGTGGCGGCACTCGAGCTGTGGATGAGCTCGCGTACCGACACCGAGCTGCGCGAAGCGTTGATCCCGGCGGAGCGGCGGCTCGGCAGGGAGCTGCGCGACATCTTCACCCGCGCCCTTGGGGACGACGATTCGCGGCAGACTCGGGTCGCTTTCAATTCGCTGGTCGTACTGTTGCGCGGCCTTGCCGTCACCAGTGTGCTGCGCGATGACGCCGAGCGTTCGGACGAGGTCATCAACTACTGGTTGCAACGCATGGCCCCCACGAAGGCGTAGCGGGCCTGTGTCGATCCGGCCGGCCGCTCAGGTGTCGTCGGGCAACCGGAGCGACAGGGTGTGTGTGGTGAATGCCTGAAGGTTCGCTCGGATCTCGGCGGGGCTGCGCTTCTCCACGGAGGCCATGTGCTGAAGGAGATCCGCGCGTACTGCGGCCAGCAGCACGTGTGCGACCCATCCGGCGTGCACCCCGCCGCCGGATGCGGTGACGAGGTCGGTGAGGAGCTCGTGGACGGCCACGTAGTCGGCCGACTCGTGCAACCGGTGCGCGGGTGTGCCGCCCTCCTCGAGCGCGATCATCAGGTGCGCGTTCTCGAGCTTGATCGCCGCGATCGCGTCGATGATCGCCACGATGCGCTCCCGCGGCGTGCCCGACGGCCCCAGCGGCGGGGGACCGTTCTCGATCCGGTCGCGTAGTGGTGCCAGCCGTGCCGCGTAGACCTGCCTGATCAAACCCGTCCGGTCGCCGAACCGGCGGAACAGGGTTCCCTTGCCCACCCCGGCCGCCGCCGCGATGTCGTTCATGGACACCGTGTGCGGGTCGGCCGACTCGGCGAACAGCCGGTCGGCGGCGTCCAGAATGGCGCGCCGGTTGCGTGCCGCGTCGGCCCGCTCCTTGCCTGTCACGTCGTGCTCCACCGTTGGCTAAACGGACCACTGGTCCGTATAGTGGTCGATATCCGGACTTGCAGTCCGGATAGTACCCACGGTTCACCCCGGCAGGAAGGACGACTCAGCGGTGACCGACGACGAGATCCGACAGGCCAACCTGGCCGTGCTGCAGCGCTACCGGTCGCTGCTGTTCGCCCACCGGTTCGACGAGTGGATCGAGCTCTGGGCCGACGACGGGATCTGCGAGTTCCCGTTCGCCGCCGAGGGTCGCCCGAAGCGGCTCGAGGGAAAGGCGGAGATCCTCGCTTACATGACGCGGTTCCCCTCGCGGTTCTCGATCGAGGGTGTGGACCGGATGGAGATCCACCAGTGCCTGGACCCGAACACCGTGATCGCGGAGTTGGCGATCCGCGGACGCGCGAGCGGGACGGGCAAGCCGTACCACCAGCAGTACGTCGTCGTGGCACAGTTGCGCGACGGCAAGCTGGCCCACTACCGGGAGTACTGGAATCCCGTTGTCTCGGCGGAGGCCTTGGCATGAGCCGCCCGGTGTTGGTGACCGGGGGGACGGGCAAGACAGGGCGGCGGTTGCTCATGGCACTGCGCGCACGTGGTGTGCCTGCTCGTGCGGCGTCGCGGCGACCGGGGCAGGGCCGCGTCCACTTCGACTGGACCGACCGCAGCACATGGGACGCCGCCGTTGACGGGGTCGGCTCGGCGTATCTCGTGGCACCGAGCGGCATCGCCGACCCGGTCTCTGTGGTGATCGAGTTCGTCGAGGCCGCAATGGCACGGGGTGTGACCCGATTCGTCCTGCTCAGCGCGTCGCTGGTGGAAGCCGGTGGCCCGGGCATGGGACAGGTCCACCAGTGGCTGGCCTCGTCGGCTGCGGAGTGGGCCGTCCTGCGCCCCTCGTGGTTCATGCAGAACTTCTCGGAGGGCCAGCACCGTGCCACCATCCGCGACGAGCACGCGATCTATACCGCCGCAGGCACCGGACGTATCCCTTTCATCAGTGCTGACGACATCGCCGAGGCGGCCGCCACGGTGCTGACGGCCGCCCAGGCGCCGAACACGGACTTCGTGCTCACCGGCGCCGAGGCGCTCAGCTACGACCAGGTGGCCGCCCGCATCAGCGCAGCGGTCGGGTTCACTGTCACGCATGAGCAGATAAGCGCTGAGGAGCTGGTCGCCCGGCATATGTCAGCGGGCCTCGGTGAGACACATGCGAAGACTCTCGCGGCCATGGACGTGGCCGTCGCCCAAGGCGCCGAGGACCGGACGACCCCGGATCTCCAGCACCTCATCGGCAGGGCGCCGGTGTCCTTCTCGAGCTTCGTGGCCCACAACGTCGCGGTGTGGACGGACGGTCGGGGGGTAGGCGCCCGTGTGGCGATGAGTTCTCGCGGGGACCCGCGTCTACTCCGGTAACCAGAGGAGGCGCCATGCTCGAGCAGATCGCCGAAGGCGTGTTCGTCCACCAAAGCCAGCTGCTGAGGAACAACACCACGGTCGTTCAGGGCGATGACGGTGTGCTGCTTGTTGATCCGGGCACCAGTCGTGACGAGCTGCGCTGTCTCGCGCGTGATCTCCGAGAGCTAGGGCAGCCGGTGGTCGCCGGGTTCGCTACCCATCCCGATTGGGACCACGTGCAGTGGTATGCGGAATTCGGCGACGTCCCGCGTTACGGGACCGCCCGGTGCGCGACCTTTATGCGCGAATTCCTGAGCAAGCTGGACTGGCGGGAGCGCGCCGTCGCGATGCTGCCGCCTGAGCTTCTCGACGACCCTCCGCTGGACGGGTTCGGCCGCATCACGGCACTGCCCTCGGGCGGCCACGTTCCATGGGACGGGCCACGCATCCGGGTCGTCGAGCATCGCGGACACGCCGAAGGCCACGCGGCGCTGGTCATCGCGGACCGGCGGGTGCTGGTGGCAGGGGACATGCTGTCGGACCTGTTCGTGCCGATGCTTGATTTCGAAGGACCGGACCCGATCGGCGACTACCTCGACGGCTTGCGGCTGATCGAGGAAGCGGCGGCTGCGGCAGACGTCGTCGTCCCCGGTCATGGGTCTGTGGCGCAGGGAGCCGAGATACGCACCCGGATCGCCCGGGATCGTGCTTACGTGCGGGCGCTCGGGGGTGATCAGCGGTTCGCTGATGCCCGGGTCAGCGGGCCGTTCGAGCCCGGCTGGGAATGGGTCTCTTCCATCCACGAGGGGCAGCTGAACGTCGTCGGGCCCGGGTCGTAGGGCATGTTCTCGCTCTCGGCCAAGGCGACCACGGCGACGGTCGAACTCAAGCAAGACCCCGGCTGGTTCGTCGCGACATGCGGCGAACCAACCGGGGCGGAAGGGAGGGCGCGGCTGCTACTTGGTTCCGGACGGGAAGCCCGGGTCCTTACCGAACGAGTCGACCCAGAGCCGGGCGATCTTTCCGGAAAAGAACTCGGTCGCATAAATCGCATTGTCCGGTCCGCGTTTGATCTCGTCCGCGGAACTTCCGGTCGTCTGTTCGCCGGCCGGTCCGCGAGCTCGGCCGACCGTGTGGGTGCTAGGACGACTGGAAAGCCCGGACGACCGCCGACGGACTCGGTCTGCCCAGCTGCTCGGCCATCCACACGCTGGCCTCGACCAGCTTCGCCAGGTCGACGCCGGTCGCGACACCAAGCCCGTCCAGCTGCCAGATGAGGTCTTCGGTGGCCAGATTCCCGGTGGCACTCTTGGCATAAGGGCAGCCACCCAGTCCACCGGCCGATGTGTCCACGGTGGTCACGCCGTGTTGCAGCGCGACCAGCGTGTTGGCCAAACCTTGGCCGTAGGTGTCATGGAAATGCACCGCGATCCGCTCGATCGGGACACCGGCCGCGGTCAGCGCTCGCAGCAGGGCGGCGACCCGGCCCGGTGTGGCCACGCCGATGGTGTCGCCCAGGCTGAGCTCGGTGCAACCGAGCGAAATCAGCGCCGTAGCGACGCGCACGACCTGGTCTGCGGGCACTTCGCCTTCCCACGGATCGCCCCAGCACATCGACAGGTAGCCACGCACCGGCACGTCCGACTCACGTGCCTTGGCGATCACCGGAGCGAACATCTCCAGCGACTCGTCGACCGTCCGGTTGAGATTGGCCTTGGCGAAGCTCTCGGTGACCGAGGCGAACACGGCGATGTCGGTGACGCCCAGGCCCAGCGCCCGCTCCAGGCCACGCATGTTCGGCACGAGCACCGGATACCGCACACCCGGACGGCGATCCACACGGTTGAGCACCTGTTCGGCGTCGGCCAGCTGCGGCACCCACTTCGGGTGGACCATGCTCGTCGCCTCGATGACGGTGTGCCCGGCATCCGCGAGCCGTTCGATGAACTCGACCTTCACCCCGGTGTCCACCGGGACGGGCTCGTTCTGCAGCCCGTCCCGTGGCCCGACTTCGCAGATGGTGACCGACTCCGGCAGCCCGGGCAGCCGTTCGAGTCCGTACCGCGTCATCGACCTGCCCGTACCTCGGCAAGAATCTGCTCGGCGTAGTCGACCCGCACCTTTTTGTCCGCGACCATCCGGGCGGCCACCACCGGGACCTCATCCGGCGTGGCACCCACCGACGACGCGATGTTGCGGGCGTGCAGCGACATGTGCCCGCGCTGAATGCCTTCCGTGGCCAGGGCTCGCACGGCGGCGAAGTTCTGGGCCAGGCCGACCGCCGTGATGATCTCGGCCAGTTCGGAGGCGGTCGTGACGCCGAGCAGTTTGATCGCCGCCTGAGCGGCCGGATGCACCTTGGTGGCGCCACCGACCAAGCCGACCGGCATCGGCAACTCCAGGACCCCGGCGACGTTGCCGTCGGCGTCCTTCTCGAACCGGGACAACGACGTGTAGCGGCCGTCCGGGGAGATCGCGTGCGAGTGCGCGCCGGCTTCCACGGCCCTGGTGTCGTTGCCCGTGGCGAGCACCACCGCGGTGATGCCGTTCATGATGCCCTTGTTGTGCGTGGCCGCCCGGTACGGATCGGATTCGGCCAGTGCGGCGGCGTGAATGATGTTGTCCACGACCTCGGGGCCGCCGAGCGTCTCCGCGTCGAACACCGCGCGGGCGCGCGCCAGCCGCATGTCGGCCTTGTTGGTCAAGATCCGCAGCAAGCTCCTGCCGCCCGCGATCTCGGCGGCGCGCGAGGCGACGGCCTCCGCCATCGTGTTCACCGCGTTCGCGCCCATGGCGTCGCGTACGTCGACCTGAAGATGTGCGACGACGTAGGTGCCGGCGCGCGATGGAACCAAGCGGACGCTGATGTCCCGCACCCCGCCACCGAACTCGACCAGCTTCGGGTCCTGCGCATTGGCCAGCTCGATCAGCTCGTCGCGGGCCTCCAGCAGCCTCACCCGGCCCGCCTCCGGGTCGGAGATGCCGATGATCTGCACCTGTGCTTGCATGATCGGCGGCGTGGACGACGTGGTGAAGCCGCCGTGCACCCGCGCCACCTTGGCGGCGTTGCTGGCCGCGGCGACCACGGACGCTTCCTCGATCGCCATCGGCACCAGCACATCGGAGCCGTTGACCACGAAGTTCGTCGCGACGCCGATCGGCAGCCCGAGAATCCCGGCCACGTTCTCGATCATGTGATCGGCCAGCTCACTGGTGAGGCCGTGCGCGGGATCGAAAGCGGAGATGGCCGCCGGGTCGAGACCGGCCGCGTCGGCCACGGCTTTGCGCCGGTCCGCAACGGAAAGGTCCCGAAGACCTGGGATACGGCTGGTGGGTGCCATGTCGAGTCCTTGCCTGTTCGTGGGCCTGTCGCGGGTAGCTACGGGCAAGGACGCTAATCGCCACCAGCTCGTCACGGAACGTACCGATCGTCCACGGTTCGGCGGTGACTTATGGACGTTTGGTCAACCGCGCCAACCGCACCGCGACGGTGATCCGGAACAGGTAGTCCGGCTCCTGCCACGACGGACCGAGCAGCTGGGTCAGCCGTTCCATGCGCTGCAGCACGGTGTTCTTGTGCAGGTGGAGGGCGCGGGCGGCACCCACCGGGCTCATCTTGTTCTCCAAGTACGCGGCCAACGTCGGCAGCAGCTTGGCGGAGTGCTCGGCGTCCCAGTCGAGTACCGGACCGATGACCCGTCGCACGAACTCCTCCACTCGCGTCTCTCCAGGGCCGAAGAGAGCGGTGTACGGGAGGTATTCGTCGGTCGTCACGGCCGTGTCGGTCAACCCGAGAGACGGCAGGATACGCAGGCACGCAGCCGCGGCATCCACCTGTTCCCGCAGGTCGGCCGTGACATCGGCGACCGGGGCGGCGACTGCGAGTACCGGCCCGTTGATCGCCCGGCGGACCGCACGATGCACCCGCCTGCTCGCCTTGTGCGGGTCGGTGTCCCCGGTGAGGGCGACGACGTGTTCCGCATGCCCGCCGGCGAGCCCGCCGATCGGCCGCAACGCATGGAACGTGTCCCGGCGATGGGTCGACGGCACACTGAGCACCACCACCGAGCGCAGCGAGCCAAGCTTGATGCCCTGCGCACGGGCCCGGGCGTCGATGTCCGCCCGCCGGTCCGGCGAATCGGACAGCAGGTCGGCGAGCAAATCCCCGCGCACCCGCTTCTGCGCCTCGAGCATCGCCTCGTGCTTGAGATTGAGCAGTGCGGTGATCTGCGCGGCCCCCTCGGCGGTGCGGAACTCGGTTGGCCCGAAGTCGACCTCGCCTTGCTCCAACAGCAACGCCGTGAGCCCGGACGTTCCCACCACCGCAACGACGAACGAGTCGTCTCCGACGGCCACGCAACGGCCGCTCTGCCTGCTGCGGTCGACGGCTTCGCGCAGCGGCTCACCGATGTCGTCGGCGTCGAGCAACTTCACGTGACACCGCAACGCCCGGCCCAGTGCCACGGCAACGTCCGGTGCCTCGCCACCCTGCAAGATCAGATTGGTGAGCTCGTTGTGCACCTCACTGGCCCGTTCGACCGCTTCGACATGCCGGGACAGCTCGCCATAGGCCTGTCGTGCCTGGTCAGCAGCGTCTCGCGCCCGCGCGAGGAGCCGAGCCGTTTGCAGCACCACGGCGGCGTGGTCGGCGAACGCGGTCAGCAGTGAGATCTCTTCGGGGGAGAAGGCGTGCTCGAAGCGGTTGGCGGCGAACAGCACGCCGAGCACCTCGTCATCGGCCAGCAGCGGGACGCCGAGCAGCGACACCAGGCCCTCCGCCTTCACCGCCGCATCGATGGTCGAATCGTGCGGGACCTGCGTCAATGTGGCATACCGCGAGGTCCAGCATGGGCGGCGTTCCTCGACCACCTGGCTGGCCAGCCCGACGCCGGGCGGCACGCGCAAGCCGTGGAACGCCGACGAAATGGACCCAAGCGTGGTGCGTACCCGTAGCTCCCGGGTGTCCGGGTCGAACTCGGACAAGTACGTGACATCGGTGCCCATCAGGTCGTGCGCCCGCTCGACCAGCCGGTTCAGCAGTTCGTCGACGTCGCGCAACTGCACCAGCTCACGCGCCGACGAGAACAGCGCGGTCAGTTCCCGCCCTCGGCGGCGCCAGCGGTCCGAATTGGCGCGCAGCCTGCGCATCTCGTAAGCGATCTTGGCCGCCACGTTGTCGGGCAGGTCCAGCTCGGACAGCAGCCCGTCCACATCGATCTCTTGGTCGGCGGACGCGGCCTGGAGCAGTGCGACGACGCTGGCGACCGGGATGGTGTCCGGCATGACGCCCCTTGTGCCGATGGGACAGGAAGTTCCGGCGGATAGTTGACGGATGATACATAGCCTCGGCTCGTTGACAACCGTAGCGTCAGTGGCTGGGATGGCGGAATTTCAGGGCAATTCGAAACCCTGTTGGTGCGGACAAAGACCCTTCCCGCCGGGGCGGCAAGCAGCACCAACCCAGGTGAGAGGGACGGTGAGCAATGGCGCTTCACGTTGGCATCGACGTCGGTGGGACATTCACCGATGCCGTGGCGATCGTTGACGGGCGCGTGATCCGCGGCAAGGCGTTCTCCACCAAGGACGTCACCACCGGGATCCTCGGCGCCCTGGACGTGCTGCGGGACCGGGTGGGGATGACCGAGGAGGAGTTCTTCCCGGCGGTCGACCGGTTCGTCCTCGGCAACACCATCGTCACCAACGCGGTCGACGAGCAGAAGTATGCCGCGGTGGGGCTGCTGACCACGCAAGGGTTCCGGGACACCCTGCGCATCGCCCGCTCGGCCCGCACCGACGAACGCGACCCGCACAAGATGACGCCGCCGCCGGACATCGTGGACCGGCGCCGTATCGTCGAGGTACCGGAGCGCATCGACGCCCACGGCAACGTCCTGGTCCCGCTCACCGAGGAAGCGATCGGCGAAGCGGTCGAGAAGGTGCTGGCCACCGGAGCGGAAGCGATCGCGGTGTGCCTGCTGTGGTCGTTCCGCAACTCGGCCCACGAAGAAGCGATCGGCGCGTACCTGGACGCTCACCACCCGGACATCCCGTACACGTTGTCCAGCCGTCTCACCCCGGTCTACCGCGAATACGAGCGCACGGTCACCACGGCACTGGATGCCGCGGTCAAACCGCTGGTGGCCTCGCACTTCGAGCACCTGGCGGATGATCTGCGCCGCAAGGGCCTGGGCGCCCGAGTGCAGATCATGCAGGTGCACGGCGGGTTTTTGTCGGTGGAGGAGACCAGCAAGGCGCCGATCTCGATGTTCAACTCCGGCCCCGTCGGCGGCGTCACCGGCGCGCGGCTGCTGGGCAAGCGGCTGGGGCGGCGCCGGGTGCTCACCGCGGACATGGGCGGCACCAGCCTGGACGCCGCGGCCATCCTGGACGAGGAGTTCCGGCTGCTGCCGAGAGCCGAGATCGGCGGCCTGCCGACCAGCCTGACCGCGGTGGACATCGAGACCATCGGCGCGGGCGGCGGCAGCCTGGCGTGGGTGGACGGACGGAACCTGCTGCGAGTCGGCCCGCAAAGTGCCGGCTCGACACCGGGCCCGGCTTGCTACGGCAAAGGCGGCACCCGGCCCGCGGTCACCGACGCCGCACTGGTGCTCGGCCTGATCAACCCCGACTACTACCTGGGCGGCACGGTCCCGCTGTACGAGCAGAAAGCGCGGGAAGCGCTGCGCAAGCACGTAGCCGAACCGCTCGGGATCAGCGAGGACGCCGCCGCGGAGGGTGTGTACCGGCTGGCCACTTCGCAGATGTCGAACGCGCTGCGCAAGATCACCGTCAACCGAGGGCACGACCCGCGCGAATTCACGCTCGTCGGCTTCGGTGGCGCGTGCGGCCTGTTCGCCGCCGCCATCGCCGGGGAGGCCGGGGTCCGGGAGGTCGTCATCCCGCGTAACGCCGCGGTCTTCTCCGCTTACGGGCTCATGCACGCCGACTCGGTGTTCTCCGCCGTGCAGACCAGCCCGTGGACGATGGACCAGCCCGCCGAGGTGCTGGAGAAGGAATTCGCCGCGCTCGAGGAACGCGCGCAGAAGTGGTTCGAAGCCGAGGGCATCCCGGAGGATCGCCGCGAACTGCAACGCGAAGCGGACATGAAGTTCGTCGGCCAGATCTTCGAGGTGACCACGCGGTTGCCCGCGCACCCGTTCGGCGAGGACGACAAGGAGATGCTCCGGCAACGCTTCGTCGCCGACTACGAGGAGGAGTTCGGCACCGGCACCGCGTGGACCGAGGCCGAGATCCTGCTGGTCAACACCCGCGTCCGGGCCATCGGCCGCAGCGACGTGCAGGCCGTGCGACGCGGCGCCGACATCACCGACGAACGGCACGAGCACAGCACCCGCGTCGTGCTGGAACCGCACACCGGTGAGCGCGTGAAGATCGATGTGCACCGCGGGTTCGGGGCGCTCGGCCGCGCTGACGGTCCCTGCCTGCTGGAAGAACCGGACACCACCGTCTACGTCCCCAGCGGCGCCACCGTCGAGCTGACCGACGACGGCGACTTCCTGCTGCGCCTGGCCGACCGCTGATCCCTGCGCCCGTGAAGGAGACGACCCATGACCACCTCCCAGCTGAAGCTCCCCGAGGGATTCGACCCGGTCACGCTGGAAGTCATCCGCATGCGCCTGGACTCCATCGTGGAGGAAATGGGCATCGCGATGATCCGCTCGTCCGGCTCCCCGGTGATCACCGAGGCCGGTGACTTCAACACCGCGCTGTTCGACCCGACCGGCCGGATCTACGCCTACTCCGACTATGTGCAGTTCCACATCGGCTCCGGCAGCGTCGCGGTGCAGAACCTGGTGAAGGAGATCGAAGGCGAACCGCTCGCGCCGGGCGACGCGTTCATCTGCAACGACCCGCACACCGCAGGGGCCAGCCACCCGCCGGACACCAATGTGATCTCGCCGATCTTCCACGGCGATGAACTGATCGGCTGGGCGCAGTCACAGGCTCACCTGGTCGACGTCGGTGGCATGACCCCCGGTGGCTTCGCGCCCGGCGCGCATGACTGCTACGCCGAAGCGCTGCGGCTGCCGCCCGGCGTCAAGGTGTTCGAGCGCGGCGAGCCGGTGGAGTGGGTACGCCGGATCCTGTTGAAACGTGCGCGTGCCCAATTTGTACTGGAACGACGTACGCAGCCTGGTGGCCAGCAACAACACCGGTATCCGGCGGTTGCTGGGCACCATCGAGGAGTTCGGGCTGGAGACGTTCCGCGAGTACACCCGGCTGTCGTTCGAACTGGCCGAGCAGGTGGTGCGGGAACGCATCCGGGCCATCCCGGACGGCACGTACCGGGCCGAGGAGTGGACCGAGCACAACGGCCATGTCGACGAGCTGTACCGGGTCGCGTGCGAGATGACCAAACGTGGTGACCAGATCACGTTCGACTTCACCGGCTCCAGCGAGCAGACCGATGGCTTCATCAACTGTTCGTACGGCGCCCTGGTCGGCAGTGTCGCCACCGCCATCGTGCCGATCCTGGCGTGGGACGTGCCGTTCAACGAAGGCGTGATGACCGCGTTCGACATCATCGCCGAACCCGGCTCGATCGTGAACCCGCGGCCGCCCGCCCCGATCAGCAACGGGCACCTGACCACCGGTGCCCGGGTCAGCCGCGTGGTCACCAAGCTGATGAACGAGGCGTGCCACAACAGCGGCAACGAGCTGGTCCGCAACCGCACGCAGGGGGTGTGGGGCGACTCGTGGACCGGCGGCATCTCGGCGGGCAACACCGACGCGGGCGAGTACTTCGTGCTGTTCAACATGGACGGCGGCGGAATGGGCGCGGGCGCTCAGCCGGACGGCGACGGGCTGGACTGCGCGGGCATGATGACGCAGGTCAACAACATGCTGCCGGATGTCGAGATGAACGAGATGCTCTATCCGGTGCTGTACTTGTGGAAGCAGCTCAACATCGACAGCGCCGGGCACGGGGCGAACCGCGGCGGCCTCGGGATGCGTTTCGCGTGGACGCTGCACGGCGCGAGCGAGGTCACGCAGACGGTGTTCGCACCCAGCTCGCAGGTGGTGGCGGACGGATTCGGCGGTGGTCTGCCGGGCGGCGGAAGCGGCCATGAAGTCTGGCGCCGCACCGACGTGGAGCAGCTGCTGTCCCAGGGGCGGATTCCGAACCCGGACGTGTTGAGTGCCGAGGAGAAGCAACTGCTGGAGATCAATCAGCAGTCGGTCTCGATCAGTACCGGCGACGTGTTCGTGCAGTGGATCGCGGGCGGCGGTGGCTACGGCGACCCGCTGCTGCGTGACCCGCAGAAGGTCGCCGACGACGTGCGCGACGGCTATGTGACCGAGGAAGTGGCGCGGAAGACCTACGGCGTGGTGTTGAACGACGGGCAAGTCGACGAGGACGCGACGCAGCAAATTCGCAACGAGATCCGCCGCAACCGCCTCGGCCAGGACCTCGCACGCGAAGTGCTGGCCGCCCCCGCAGGGGCGTCGGCCCCGCGCCGTGATGCCGACGGCTGGTTCGTCCCGGCCAGTGGCGCTCGTCTGGGCGATGGTGACGACTGGCGTCCGGCCGCGCGCAAGGTCACGCATGTGGCGTCCGACCGGTTGGCCGAGCACGGGGTCCGGATCCGCCCGCGCAGCAACGGCGAGCGCGTGCTGATCGACGAGTACTACAGCCCCGAATGCGGGACTTTGCTCGAGGCCTGCATCAGGGTGGAGCCGGAAGCGGGGAAGTGATCATGACCGGCAACGATTTCGACGCCATCGCCCGGATGCTGCCCGGAGTACCCGCCAAGGGTGCGCTGCGCGGCGTGGTGGTGCTGGACATCACCCGGGTGGTGGCGGGCCCGTTCTGCTCGATGTTGCTCGCCGACCTCGGCGCGACCGTGATCAAGATTGAGAACCCGAACGACCCGGACTACGCCAGGGACTTCCCGCCGAAGCTGAAATCCGGCACGGGTGAGGAGTTCAGCGCGTTCTTCGCGCAGTTCAACCGCAACAAGCTCGGGCTGACCCTGGACCTGGCCCAGCCGGAGGGCAAGGAAGTGCTCAAACAGCTGGCCCGGCGGGCGGATGTGCTGGTGGAGAACTTCCGGGCGGGCACGATGGACAAGCTGGGTGTCGGCTACCGGACGCTGCGCGAGGAGAACCCGCGGCTGGTCTACACCGCGATCTCCGGTTACGGCCAAACCGGGCCCTACAACCGCCGGCCCGCGTACGACAACAGTGCGCAGGCCGCGGGCGGGTTGTGGTCGATCAACGGTTTCGCCGACCGGCCGCCGGTGCGGGTCGGCACGATCATCGGCGACCTGTCCGCCACGATGTACGCGGTCATCGGCACGCTCGCGGCGCTCCGGCACGCGGAGAAGACCGGCGAGGGCCAGATGGTGGACATCTCTCAGCAGGACTCGGTGCTGAGCTTGACCGAGAACGCCGTGGTGTCCTACACGGTGGACGGCAAGGTGCCGGGGCCGCTGGGCAACGAGCATCCGTTCGTCAAGCCGTACGAGCTGTACCCGTGCAAGGACGGGTACGTGTTCTTCGGCGGCTACACCGACAAGTTCTGGCGGCTGTCCTGTCATTTGTTCGGGCAGCCGGAGCTGGCCGAGGACCCGGAGATCGACACGATGGCCAAGCGGTTCGATCCCGATGTCTACGAGCGGCGGGTGCGGCCGGTGCTGCACAAGTGGTTCGAGGACAAGACGAAGGCCGAGCTGGAGGAGATCGTCGGGGACGCGGTGCCGCTGAGCGCGATCAAGAACATCCGCGAAGTGGTCGAGGACCCGCAGATCGCCGCCCGCGACATGATCGTCGACGTCGAGTATCCGGAGTTCGGGCAATTGCGCATGTTCGGTTCGCCGATCAAGCTCGACGGCACGCCCACCGACCCGCGCGGTCTGGCGCCCAAGGTGGGCGAGCACGCGGACACCGTGCTGCGGGCACTGGCCGGACTGGACGATCAGCGGATCGCCGAACTGCGGGAGAAGAAGGTCATCTGATGGGCGGTATCACCGTGGAGCGCGACGGGCCGGTCGGCATCATCTACTTCGACCGGCCCGACAAGCTCAACGCGTTGACGCTGGCGATGTACGACGAGCTGGGGGAGGCGTTCGCGGAGGTCCGCGACGACGATTCGCTCGCCGTCGCGGTCCTCACCGGCCGGGGTGACCGCGCGTTCTGCGTGGGCGCCGATCTCACCGAGTCGATCCCGGCGCTGGCCGAGGGCCGGTTCGACATTTCCGAGTGGGACGCCGCGCACCAGAAGCACACCACGCTGTTCAAACCGGTCATCGCCGCGATCAACGGGCTGTGCCTGGGTGGCGGCTTCGAGATCATGCTGTCCACCGACATCCGTATCGCCGCCGACACCGCCGAGTTCGGCCTGCCGGAGAGCGGCGTCGGGGTGGTGCCCGCCGGGGGCACGCTGACCCGGCTGACCAGGCAGATCCCGTACGTGTGGGCGATGGAGCTGATGCTGCAGGCGGACCGCATCTCGGCCGCCACCGCGTTGCGGTACGGCCTGCTCAACCAGGTCGTCCCAGCACCTGCCCTGCTCGACACCGCGCTCGAGCGCGCCCATCGCCTGGCGACCCGCAGCGGCACGGCGCTGGAGACCATCAAGGAGGCCGTGCTCCGGCTCGGTGACCTGCCACAGGATCAGGCGTTCCACAGCGAAGCGCTGTACGGGCAGAAGGCCTTCATGTCGGCCGACGCCCGCGAAGGCCTTGCGGCGTTCGCGCAGCGTCGGCCGCCGAAGTTTCCCTCGCGCGACCCGATGGTCTGATAGCATCCACGCCAGCGTCGCGTGCCGGTGGCGGACAGCGTCAGGCATGGAGGCGCGGGAGCGAAAGGTAGTCAATCCGTTGCACGTCTTCGTGCCCGGTGTTTGTCTTCAAATCATTGATGTTCCGGCGGTGATGCGCCGTGGATGAGCGCGCCCGCCTGATCGCTTGGCGACATGAGCTGTCGTCGGTGCATCACCGGCTCCGCGATGCCATGCAGGTCGTTCGCGAAGCGCTGGATGACGCCGCGGATGCGGTCGACGTTCACGCCGATGTCGCCCGTGACCTGCAGGTGTACTGTCGCGCGTTCTGTGCGGCGTTGGACGGTCACCATCGCGGCGAGGCGGAGGCGTTGTTCCCCCGCCTGCGACGTCAACGTCCGGAGTTGGCCGAGGCGATCAATTCGCTGCTGCAGGACCACAGCATGATCGACCACCTGCTCGGCGGTTTGCGGAAAGTACTGGACAGCAGCGACTCGACGTCGGCGGATGTCACCCAACATCTGGATGGCATCTCCGCGGTCATGGAGACCCATTTCCGCTACGAGGAGAAGGTGCTCGCAGCCGCTCTCGACGAGCTGGCCGATCCTGACCTCGATCTCCCCACGGCACTGGGGCCGCTGGCCGACGTTCGGTGACGCGCCGGCCAGCGGCGTCAGCCGCTGCTACGCGTGGTGGATCGCGCGGACGCGCACCAGCGTGGGGTCGTAGCTCTTCGCGATGGCGGCCGCCTGCCCGATGTGTTCCCGGACGTCGGGGCGGCTCAGCGCCTCTTTGTAGGCCTGCTCGCTGCTCCACTGCGCGTAATTGATGACCCGGCCGCCGTCCAGGCTGGTGTGCAGGTTGGCGGAGATGAAACCGGGCACGCCCACGAAGACCTCCTCGGTGGCCTTGTCCAGGGCGGCGAGCAGTTCGTCCTGTCGCTCGGGATCGACGGTGAAGACGTTCACCAGCGTGACCTGGTCGGAGTTCTCGGTGATCTCGATCGTGCTCTGCGGGCTGGTCATCGGTACTCCCTTCAATGTCAGCATGTTGACATCAACCAGCGTATGTCAGAATGCTGACATGAGTCAAGGCGAGGTGCTCGGACCGCTGGACGAGTCGGTGGGATACGTGTTGAAACGGGCGGCCAACGCGTTGCGCTCGGCCATGGAGGCCGCACTGCGACCGCTGGATCTGACCGTGCCGCAGTACTCCTGCCTGGAGGTCCTCGCGCAGCGGCCGGGGTTGTCCAACGCCGAGCTGGCCAGGGCGGTGTTCGTGACTCGTCAGTCGATGAACCTGGTGTTGCGTGGGCTGCAGGAGCGCGGCCTGGTCGCCCGCCCGGACAGCGCGCCGCACGGCCGCGCCCGACCGACCGAACTCACTCCAGCCGGCCGGGAACGGCATCGCGAGGCGAGCGCTGTCGTGCGCGCGGTGGAGAGGCGCATGCTGGAGCCGCTGTCCGACGGCGAGCAGGAGCAGCTGCTTCGCGGTCTCGTCGCGTGCGTCGAGGCGCTCGGCACCGAGTAAGGGTCACGTCGCGCCGAGGCGCATGGGGTCTTGCTGGTCGCCGCGCCGACCAAGGTGGCTCGCGGCCACGGCCGCCACGGAGGAGGTCGTCGGTTGGTCGCGCCGACTCAGCGTCACGACCACGTGTCGGCCGCGATGACCTCCCCGAGCGCTTGCATGGCATCGCGCAGCTGAGCGTCCGACAAATACGGAGCGGGCCCGAACCGTAAGTACGCCCCTCGCGAGTCGGTCGACACCCCACGGTCGGCCAGCGCGCGACAGATCCGGCCGGCCTGCGGGCTGCGCAAGGCGAGAAAGCCGCCCAGTTGATCCAGCGTCGCCGAGCGGTCCCGGGTGATGACCTCCTCGGGCAGGTCGAGCGCGTCGAACGCCTCGGCCAGCACGCCGAGCTGATGCCGGGCGACCGTGCGCAGGAGCGGCTGCCGCAAGCCGTGGTCCTCGCGGAACTGGAAAACCCGCGCGGCCCGGTAGTGGCTGGTCGGGTCGTAGGTGGATCCGGCAAACCGCGCTCCGCCCGCCGGATACGCCGTGCGGTTCGGGTCGGCCTCCTCGGCCAGCTCGGAGAACTCGGCGAACCAGCCCGTGACGACCGGTCGAAGCGACTGCGCATGCGCCGGCAGGCGCAAGAAGCAGTTGCCTTCTCCCAGCTGCAAGTACTTGTAGCCGCCGCCGACCACCCACGCGTCGGTCAACCCCAGCTCGGGCAGCGACACCGGAACGACGCCCAGTGCGTGATAGACGTCGACCACCAACTCAGCGCCGTGGCGCCTGCAGGCGGCCATCGTGGTGTCCAGGCCAGGCACGATCCGGCCCGTCTCGAACAGCACCATCGACACCAGCACCACGGCGGTCTCGTCGTTCACCGCGGCGGCCAGCCGCTCGGCGAGCGAGTCGACCGGCTCGGCAGGCACGCGGACGACCTCGAACCCCGCCTCGGCCAGCCTGCCGAACTGCCGCCGCGCGGTGTGGAACTCGCCGTCGGTGGTGACCAGCCGCGGCCGCTTGCGCAGGTCCAGCGCGGACAACATCCGCACCAGCAGCTCGTGGGTGTTGGCGCCCAACGCCAGGTCGCCGCCCGCGTCGTCCAGCAGCGCCAAGTAGTGGCCCGTCACGACATCGGCCTTGGCCTGGGCTCGGTCCCACTTGGTGTCGACATGCTCGGCGGCGTCGGTGAAGGCCTCCGTAAGCCCTTCCGCGGCGACATCCGGCCACGCCTGGTGCGAGTGCCCGGTCAGCAGCAGGCGTTCGGAGACGCGGAAGGCCGAGTAGTGCGGGGCCAGGGCGTTCGGTGTGCCGCGCAGATCTGCCAGTTGCACGGCGGGAACGTGCAGCGTCACAGCCGGTTCCTCACCGCCCACAGGTCGGGGAAGTGCGGCTTGCCCACGGTGGTGCGGAGATAGGCCGCACCGGGGGACCCGCCGGTACCGGTCTTCTCGCCGATGGTCCGTTCCACCATCTTCACGTGCCGGTAGCGCCACTCCTGCACGCCTTCGTCCAGGTCGACCATGTGCTCGCACACGTTGGCCGGGCTCTCGTCGTCCCGGTAGACCTGCAGCAACAGGTCCTGCACCTTTTCCGACGGCTGGTACGGCGTGCTGACGTCCCGCGCCAGGATCTCGTGTGGCACGTCGTAGCCGTGCTTGGCCAGGTAGTGCAGGAACGAGTCGTACAACGAGGGCTTGGACATCCGGGCGGCGATGTTCTCCCTCGCCGCGGTGCCCTCCGGGTAGTGCCGGAAGACGGCGGTGTCCCGCCTGCCGAGCACCGCTTCCAACTCACGGAACTGTCCGGACTGGAAGCCGCTGGAGGCCTCCAGCCGGTCGCGGAAGCTGGTGAACTGGCTGGGCGTCATCGTCTCCAGCACGTCGATCTGCGCCACGTTGACCTTGAGGATGGTCAGGATCCGGCGCAGCGTGCGGATCACGTGCGAGGTGTCGCCCGCTTCGAGCCTGGCCTGCAGGTGATCCATCTCGTGCAGCAGCTGCTTGAACCACAGCTCGTAGACCTGGTGGATGACGATGAACAACATCTCGTCGTGCTCGTCGGAGCGGGGTCGCTGCGCATTGAGCACCTCGTCGAGCGCGAGATAGGACGTGTAGGTCAGTGCAGCATGCTGCTCGGTCATGGTGTGTCACCTCGTCGACGTCCCGCTGTGGCGATCGGCCGACAGCGCCGTTGCAGTGGTGGGTTCCGGCGTACCGGGTGGGCACTCTCGCGCGCCGGGTTCGGCCCGGACAGCGTGGGGCAGAACTGTGTGCGGGACACCGAGGTGCCGCCACCTGTACTGCCGAAATGCCCTCGGTGACGGTATGCCGAGAGCGGCGTCGTGCGCCGCCCGATTGAGTGTAACGTCGGTCACGACTTTCGTCGGGTTGCCTGCGCGCTGCCCGACCTGTTCGCTTGACGGTGGGCTGTCTCGCGTCCGGAGCACTCGACGTGCCCGCGCCCGCATCGACGTCCTTCACCCGCAGATTTTTCACTTGCCACCCGTTTGTGCCGTGAAGCCTTGACCTGATCGAGTGGCATACGTAACTTTCTGTGGCGGCGTCACTACAGGCGTCACCGGATTGGGGAGGGCTCATGTCGCATCGCGGTGGTCGGCGCCGTTGTGTTCTTGGCATGTCCGCAGTACTCGTCGCGGGGTTGGCGGTCATGGCGCCATCGGGTGCCGCCGCGGCACCCACGGCTGCCTCGCCCGCCGACCGTGCGGCGGCGAAGCTGGCGGAGATGACGCTGGAGGAGAAGGTCGGCCAGCTGTTCGTCACCGAGGTCTACGGCGGCGACGCGAACACTCCGGACCAGCGCAACGTGGACAGCTACGGCGTGGCCACTCCGGCCGAGGTGGTGCAGAAATACCACCTGGGCGGCGTCATCTACTTCGCCTGGAGCAACCCGACCAACGAACTGAAGCAGATCGCGACGCTGTCCAACGGCCTGCAGAAGGCGGCGCTCGAGGACGGCCCGGAGGTCCCGCTGCTGGTCGGCACCGACCAGGAAGGCGGGCTGGTCAGTCGCATGGGCCCGCCGTTCACCGCGATGCCGGGCAACATGGCGCTCGGCGCGAACGGCAAGACAGCGGACACGCGCGCCTCGGCCAAGGTCATCGGCAAGGAACTCAAGGCGCTCGGGGTGAATCAGAACTACGCCCCGGACGCCGACGTCAACGTCAACCCGCTGAACCCGGTGATCGGGGTGCGGTCGTTCTCCTCCGACCCGCAACTCGCGGCGAAGCTGACCACGGCGGCCGTGCGGGGTTACGAGCACGACGCGAAGATCTCCGCGACCCCGAAGCACTTCCCCGGTCACGGTGACACCGAGACCGACAGCCACACCGGCATTCCGGAGATCGACCACTCGCGCCAGGAGTGGGACGAGCTCGACCGGCCGCCGTTCGAGGCAGCGGTCAAGGCCGGTGTCGATTCGATCATGACCGCGCACATCGTCGTCCCGGCACTGGACCCGAGCGAGGACCCGGCGACGCTGAGCAAGCCGATCCTGACCGGCATCCTGCGTGAGGAACTGGGTTACGACGGCGTCGTGATCACCGACTCGCTGCGGATGGACGGCGTGCGGGAGAAGTACGGCGACGAGGAGATCCCGCTGCGCGCGCTGGAAGCGGGCGTCGACCAGCTGCTGATGCCGTACGACATGGACCTGGCGTACAACTCGGTGCTGGACGCGGTGAAGTCCGGCCGCATCACCGAGGAGCGGATCGACCAGAGCGTGCAGCGCATTCTCGAGCTGAAGTACGCCAAGGGCATTGCCGACGACCCGTACGTGGATCCGGACAAGGTCGACAAGCTGGTCGGCACACCGTCCCACCAGGCGACCGCCAAGCGGGTCACCGACCGGTCGGTGACCGTGGTCGCCAACGAGAACGACGCGCTGCCGCTGGCCAAGAAGTCCAGGGACGTGCTGGTCACCGGCTACGGCGCGGCAACCACCACCGATGTCGCCAAGGAGTTCACCAAGCGGGGCGCCAACGCCTCGGCGTTGGAGACGGGTGCCGAGCCGACCGATGCGCAGATCGACGAGGCGGTGGCCAAGGCGAAGGCCAACGACTTGACCGTCGTGCTGACCATGAACGCGTCCGACCTGAAGGACACCGATCCGGACGGCAAACAGCGCCAGCTGGTCAAGTCGCTGTTGGCCACCGGTAAGCCGGTCATCGTGGTGGCGGTGCGCAACCCGTACGACATCGCGTACTTCCCCGAGGCCCCGACGTATGTGAGCACCTACTCGTACAGTCCGGTCATGGCGCCGTCGCTGGCCCGGGTGCTGTTCGGCGAGGTGTCCCCGAAGGGCAAGCTTCCGGTCTCGATCCCGAGCGCGGAGGACCCGGACACCACGCTGTACCCGCTGGGTCACGGGCTCACCTGGTGACGCGAGTGTTCGGAGGTTTGACCGTTTCGTCCGCGCTGCCCGTGGTGGCGGGATACGCTCCCGATCATGGTGCGTGCGAAGCGGTTGCTTGCCGTCGGACTGATCGGTCTGCTGGCGGTCTCCGGCTGTTCGACAGAGTCTCCCGGTGAGCCGACGCCGGCGAACGTCGGCAACGCTTCCGGCTTGGCCGGGGCGCTGCAGCGGGTGCAGTCGACTCCCGAGACACGGCAGAGCTTGTCCTACGGTGATGTGGCCGCGGTGCAGCAGCTGATCAAGGCGGACGAGAGGCGGTTCCGGCTGATCGACGGAACGGGTCTGGACCACCTGTTCAACTACCGCAAGCTCATCCAGGAGGGCATCGACCTCGATCTCTCCGTCATGCGTGAAGCGATCACCGCAGGGGTTCCGCCGCGGTGGGCGGGAATCGTGATCGGCGACTACGACGTGGCCGCGGTCGACAAGCGCATCGCCGCGCGCGACGTGCCCCAGGAGAAGGATGGCGACGCCACGGTCTGGACCTCGGGGGCCAACGGCGAGATCAACCTGGACAGCGGCCCGTTCCAGGACATGGTGCAGCTGTCCGAGTTCAACAACATCCGCACCGAACCCGGTGCCTTCAGTTACGCGCCGATGGCCGACGCATTGGCGTGGGTCACGAAGCCGGAAGGGCAACGGCTGGCCGAGGACGAAGGCATGAGTGCCGCGGCTTCCTGCCTGGGCGATGTGGTGGCGGCACGGTTGGTCCGGGACTCGAACGCTCCAGACGTGGTGGTGGCGGTCGGGGTCCGTGCGCCGAGCGCGTCGGAGGTCACCGAGGTCGTGTGCTTCGGCTCGCCCAACGGTGACGCGGAGGAACTGCGCGCCAGGATCACCACGGCTCTGGAACAAGCCGGGGGAGAACCCGCCGGGATGCTGAGTGACGCCGAGGTCGGGGTGGACGGCTCGACCGTGCGGCTGGTGCTGACACCGGGGTCGGACGAGCCGGTTGGACGCACCCTCCAGCTGCTGCAGGACGGCACGTTGATTCGTCTGGTCTCCCGCTGAGCCTTACCAGGGCACGTCGGGCGACGGGTGGAAGGCCACGCCTTGGGCCTTGAGCCGGGGCCCGTGCTGGGCCAGCCGCTGACGGAAGTCGTTCCAGTCGCGTCGGCTCTGCGGCGTCCAGCCGACCTCGGCGACGGCCGCGATCCGGGGGAACGCCTGCCGCTCGATGTCCTCCTCGGTCTCCACCAGCTCGGTCCACAACGGAGCCTCGACACCGAGGACGGCGGAGTCGTCGACACCCTTCAGGTAGCCGGCCGGGTCCCAGTCGTAAGCGGTCTGCACGCTCACCGGTCCCGCCCACTTGTTGCCCCGGCTGTCGGACTCGAAGTACTTCATGTCGATGTAGCTCTTGTCGGCCGGGGACATGAGCACCTTGTTGCCCGCCCGGGCCGCGGCGGCGGTGGCGTCGTCGGCCCGC
Organism: Thermocrispum municipale DSM 44069; assembly: GCF_000427825.1. Taxonomy (GTDB): domain Bacteria; phylum Actinomycetota; class Actinomycetes; order Mycobacteriales; family Pseudonocardiaceae; genus Thermocrispum; species Thermocrispum municipale. The sequence goes on from NZ_ATYT01000005.1 coordinate 98,281, forward strand.
TCGATCCGCCAGTACTGCACCACGGCTTCCTTCGGCAGGTCGACCTGGGCGTACTCGTGCCAACCGACCGGCTTCTTGCCCGCCCGCAGCACCATCGGGAGCACCTTGCGCATGAACGTGCGGTATTCGGCGGGCTTGGTCGACTGCGCCTCGTCGCCGCCGATGTGCAGATACGGGCCCGGGGTCAGTTCGGCCAGCTCCGAGATGACGTCCTGGACGAACCGGTAGGTCTCCTGCTTGGTCACGCACAGCGTGGAGAACCCGACCTGGGTGCCGGTGTACGGCCGGCGCGGTCGACCGTCGCAACTGAGCTGCGGGTAGGCGGCCAGGGCCGCTTGCGTGTGGCCGGGCATGTCGATCTCCGGCACGATCGTCACGCCGCGCCGCTGGGCGTAGCGCACGATCGAGGAGTACTCGCGCCGACTGAACCAGCCACCCTTGCCCCCGTCGACCTGGGTTCGGCCGCCGACGGTGGTCAGTTTCGGCCACTTGCGGATCGCGATCCGCCAGCCCTGGTCGTCGGCCAGGTGCAGGTGCAGGTAGTTGATCTTGTACCGGGCGATCCGGTCGATGTGCCGCTTGACGGTGTCGGCGTCGAAGAAGTGCCGGGCGACGTCCAGCATCGTGCCGCGGTAGGCGTAGCGCGGGTGGTCGGTGATGGTTCCGCCCGCGACGACCAGCTCACCCTGCGGGCGCTTGCCCGCGACGACCTCGGGCGGCAGCAGCTGCAACAGCGTCTGCACGCCGTTGAGCAGCCCCGCGCGGTCCGCGCCGCTGAGCGTGATGCGGGTGCGGGTGACCTCCAGCCGGTAGCCCTGCGCCGGCAGCTCGTCGTCGACGCGCAGCTCGATGACCTGGCCGCGGTCGGTGGCAGGCAGCTCGAAGCCGGTCGAACGCCGCAGCGTGTCCCGCAACAGGTCGGCGGCGTGCTCGGCGTCCGGCGACTTCGCAGGCACGATGGCGGTAGCGGAGTCGATCGGGAAGTTCTCCTCCGGCGCGCGCTGCACGCGCACCGGGGCCGGGATGACGTCGGTCAACTGCGGAGCGCCCTTCGGTAGGGCAACCGGGTCCGGCGCGCGCGACGACGTTGTCGTCGGAGGGGTCGACGACGGCCGCCGGCTCGATGGTTCCTCCGTGGACGTGCATCCGGTGAGCAACATCGCGCCGACCAGGGAGCAACCGAGTGCGCGGACCAGACGTCGACGCACTGAGCGAGTGCCGCGAATATGCACCTGTTCAGGACAACACGGCCACGAATCGGCACGTGTGCCGGGGTGGGGAACGCGGTACCCGACATACTGGAGGCCGGCGCTCGGACGGCGGAAGGAGGGGCCATGTTCACCGACCTGGCCGGCGCCTTGCTGTCGTTCGCCAAGCAGGTGTTCGGCCCGGGCATCTGTCCCGGTGAGTGGGTGTGGGCCACCATGACCGCCGGGGCGCTGATCGCGCTGCTACCGATGCTGGGCGCGCTGATCGTCGCGTCGGTCCGCAAGTTCACCGGCAACACGTACAACACCGCGACCATCGCCACGTTCGGCACCGTCGGCGTGGTGTTCGTCCTGGTACTGCCGTGGATCCTCATGCTGGGCGCGTCCGAGGTGTACCGGGCGGCCTACACCGGCGGTGGCCCCGGCCGGACCGGGCTGACCTTCCCCGAACTGGAGTCGCTGCGTACCTCGGCGTGCGATCTGATCGGCAACCAGCGCAAGTACCTCGGTGGCGGGCCCAACGTCTTCGAGACCGTGTTCTACCCGAACGGCTCGCTGACCTACTGGCTCTACCTGGGGGCGCTGGTCGGGCTGCCGATCCTGGCCGGGCTGTTCATCGTGTTGCAGGCCCGGCTGGCCACCCGGCGTGGTCCCCGTTGGCCCGCGCGGCTGCTGTGGCTGCCGTTCGTCGGCCTGGTGCTGCTGACCGTGCCGGTGAGCGCCAACACCGCGGTGTTCTTGTGGCTGGGTTTCGTGCCGCTGACCATCCTCGGGCTGGTGCCGCTGGTGATGGTCGGGCCGCCGAGCTGGCAGACCATCCGCCGGGCCGAGCGGAAGGCCGCGCTGGCCGCGGCTCCGCCGCCGTACGAACCACCGAAGCCGCCGCCGTACGAGCCGCCGTCGGCTCCGCCGCCACCGCCGCCACCGCCGCCGCGGCAGTACCCGCCGACCGCTGTGGCTCCGCAGCCGAAGCCGGAGCCGCCGGCGCAGCCCCGACCGAACCCGGCTCCGGCCGCCGCGGCCGTCGGCCCGTTGCCGCACAAGCAAGGGCGGTATCGCCGCGTGCGCAAACTGGGGCACGGCGGCATGGGCACGGTGTGGGAGGCCGTCGACACGCAGCTGGACCGTCGGGTGGCGTTGAAGATCGCGCACGCGCCGGACGCCGAGACCGAGCAACGCATGCAGCGCGAGGCCAAAGCGCTGGCGCAGATCAACCACCCCAACTGCGTGCGGGTCTACGACCTGGTCGAGGAGCACGACGGCCTGGCGCTGGTGATGGAGTACCTGGAGGGTGAGGCGCTGGCGTTCGCGGTCGACCGCAACGGCCCGATCGACGACGTGGCCGCGGCCCGGCTGTGGTCGACCATGGCCTCCGCGCTGATCGCCGCGCACGAGCGGGACGTGCTGCACCGCGACGTGAAGCCGTCGAACGTGATCATCGACCCGGCGGGCATGCCGCACCTGATCGACTTCGGCATCGCCCGCAGCAAGGGCGACTCGCAGCTGACCGCCACCGGGATGATGATCGGCACACCGGATTACACCGCGCCGGAGACAGCCAACGGCGCTCCTGCCACGCCCGCGTCGGATGCCTGGCAGCTTGCCGCGACGGTGAGTTTCGCGCTGACCGGCCAGCCGCCGCGCGGGGTGCGGGAGACGCCGATGGCGGCGTTGGTGGCGGCGTCGCGGGCGGAGCCGCCGACCCAGCTGCCGGAGCAGAGCGTGCACGTGCGGCTGCTCCGGGCGGCGTTGGACGCCCAGCCGCGGAACCGGCCGACGCTGCAGTCGATCGTCCGGGAGATGAACGAGTGGCTGGCCAAGGCGGGGGAGTCGCGCGAGGGACCGGTCACCCGCATCATGCCGCGGGCCTGACGGCAGCTGATCGGCGCGCACGGGTGTCGCACGGCATGGAAGTACCGCATCGGCCGCAGGGCAGGCGCGTCGCAACGGCATGGAAGTGCCGCATCGCGCGGCAGGGCAGGCGCGTCGCAACGGCATGGAAGTGCCGCATCGCGCGGCAGGGCAGGCGCGTCGCAACGGCTTGAAAGTGCCGCATCGCGCGGCAGGGCAGGCGCGTCGCAACGGCATGGAAGTGCCGCATCGCGCGGCAGGGCAGGCGCGTCGCAACGGCATGGAAGTGCCGCATCGGCCGCAGGGCAGGCGCGTCGCAACGGCATGGAAGTACCGCATCGGCCGCAGGGCAGGCGCGTCGCAACGGCTTGAAAGCGCCGCATCGCGCGGCAGGGCAGCTGCGCGCTCGAGCGAGCCGGGTGTGCGTGGTCGGTGGGCTGCCCAGCCTCAGGTGAGCTCGGCGAACCGCTCGGTGTCCGACGCCTTCCCGGCCACGATCAGCAGATCTCCCGCCCGCACCTCGGTCTCCGCGGTGGCGTAGGTGAAGCCTTCCCCGCGCCGCTTGATGCTCACCACGGTGATCCCGTACTTGCTGCGCAGCTCCGACTCGCCGAGCGTCTTGCCGACCACCTCGTGCGGCGCCAGGGTCTTCACCATGGCGTAGTCGTCCTCGAACTCGATGTAGTCCAGCATCCGGCCCATCACCAGGTGGGCCACCCGCTCACCCATGTCGTGCTCGGGCAGCACCACGTGGTGCGCGCCGACCCGCTCCAGGATCTTGGCGTGCTGGCGGGACAACGCCTTGGCCCAGATCTTCTTGATGCCGAAGTCCGACAGGATCGACGTGGTCAGGATGCTCGCCTCGAGGTCGGCGCCGATCGCCACCACTGCACGCGGGTAGTCCTGCACGTTGAGCTGCCGCAGCGCCTCTTCGTCCGTGCTGTCGACGACGGCCACGTGGGTCAGATCGTCGGCCCAGGCGTTCACCAGCTTCTCGCTGCGGTCCAACCCGAGCACCTCGGTGCGCCCGGACACCAGCTCGAGCGCCAGCGAGCTGCCGAACCGGCCCAGCCCGATGACGACCGCGCGATTGTCGGGATGCTCTTTCTTAGCCAACGATCGGTCGCTCCTCCGGTAGTTCGTAGCGCCTGCGGCGCTCGCGCAACGCCAGCGCGGTCGCCGTGGTGATCGGCCCGATGCGGCCGACGAACATCACCGCCGCCAGTATGAGCACTCCCGCGGTGGGCAGCTCGCCGGTCACCCCGGTGGACAGCCCGACGGTGCCGAACGCGGAGATCACCTCGAACAACACCCGCTCCAGTCGAATGTCGGTCAGCGCCAGCACGACCATCGTGGTCGACATGACCAGTCCGACACCCAGCAGCGCCACCGTCAAGGCCTGACGTTGCACCATCGGCGACAACCGCCTGCCCATCACGTGCACCGTCGGCTCGCCGCGGATCTCCGCCCAGATGACGAACGCCAGCAGCGCGAACGTGGTGACCTTGATGCCGCCCGCGGTACTGGCGCTGCCGCCACCGATGAACATCAGCACGTCGTAGAGCAGCAGCGACTCGGAGTGCATGTCGCTGACGTCGATGGTGGTCAATCCGATCGAACGCGGGACGACGGATCCGAACAGCGCCGAGACGATCTTGGCGCCGACGCCCATCGGGCCGAACGTCCGCGGGTTGGCCCACTCCGCGACGAGCAGGAACACGAACCCGACCACCAACAGGATCGCCGACGTCAGCAGGGTGATCTTGGTGTGCAGCGACCAGCGGCGCGGGTGCTTGGCCCGCCTGCCCAGCTCGAACAGCACCGGGAAGCCGATTCCGGCGATGATGCCGACGACGGCGACCGGAACGCTCACCCAGCCGTCGCCCGCGTAGCGGGCCAGGCTGTCGGAGTGCAGGGAGAATCCGCCGCCGGTGAACGTCGACACACTGTGGAAGACGCCGGAGTACAACGCCCGGCCGAACGACTGACCGTAGGCGGTGACCAGCCGGATGGTCAGGATCACCGCCAGTATCGACTCGATGACCACACAGATGATCACCACTCGCGTGACGATGCGCCGCACGTCGACGAAACCGATGCCGCGCATCTCGGCCTGCATGGTCATCTGCATGCGCAAGCTGAATCGGCGGGCGACCAGTAGCCCGAGCACCGACGCGATCGTCACGATGCCGATACCACCGATCTGCATCAGCACCAGCAGCACCACGTGGCCGAACTCCGACCAGTAGAACTCGGTGTCGACCACCGTCAGTCCGGTGACGCACACTGCGGACGTCGAGGTGAACAGCGCCGTGACGAAATCGGTGGATTTCCCGCTGGTGGTGGAGAACGGCAGCATCAGCACCACGGTGCCGAAGAGGATGAATCCGGCGAACAGGGTCAGCACTGCCCGGGTGGGGTGCCCTCCGCTGGGCATCAGCTTGCTCAGCGCCCGGCGCGTCGACGCGACGGGTGTGAGCGGACGTGAGGGTGGATCCCCCGGCGCGCCGCGCTCGATCACGTCAGCAGCTTACTTCCACGAGGGCAGCCACAGCTCGGCTTGCCAGTGCGCATTCGTGATCGAGTCCCCATTGAGAATCGGCCAAAGCCAGACGAAGTTCGCAACCACCAGACCGACGTACAACGACACCGCCAGCAACCCGGTTCCCCGGCGTTCCAGACCCGCCTGCGCACTGCCCAGAACCTGGCCGAGGACCAGGGTCAACGCCAGGATCAGAAACGGTGCCATCGGCGTGGCGTAGAAAAAGTACATCTGCCGGTCGACGTCGCGGAACCAGGGCAGGAATCCGGCGAAGTAGCCGGTCAGCACCATCGCGTAGCGCCAGTCGAGCCGGAAGATCGACCGCCACAGACCCCACAGCAGTACCGGCACGGACAGCCACCACATCGCGGGCGTACCGATCAACATCGTCGCCCGCACGCACACGTCGCGCCCGCAGCCTGCGGCCTCGGCGCCGTCGCCCCAGTAATAGAGCATCGGCCGCAGGCCCATCGGCCATGTCCACGGCTTCGACTCCCACGGGTGCGGATCACCCTTCGGGGTGTGCAGCCCGGCGTGGAAATCCAACACGTTGACGTGGTACGCGAGGAAGGACCGCAACGTGTCGGGCAGGAAGGCGAGCAAGCCGCTCTGTTCCTGCGCGATCTCCACATAGTTGCGGTCGGTTGCGGTCTCGCTGGCGAACCAGGCCCACCAGGTGGCGAGGTAGACCGCGACGGCCAGCACGCCGAGCGTCAGCACGGCAGGCAGCAGGTCGCGCCGGAGTACCCCGCGCAGCGGACGCTCGACCCCAGCGGTCCGCCGCGCGCTGAAGTCCATGGCCACCGTGAGCAGCCCGAACGCCACCACGAAGTACATGCCGGACCACTTGACGCCGCAGGCCAGGCCGAGCAGCACGCCGACACCGACCCGCCACCAGCGGTAGCCGAGACGTGGGCCGTACGGGTCGTCGATCCAACCGCGGGTTACCGCTTCGGCCAGGCGTTCGCGGACCTGTTCGCGGTCCATCACCACACAGCCGAAGGCCGCCACCACGAACACGGTGAGGAAGATGTCCAGCATCCCCATCCGGGACTGGACGTGCAGCACGCCGTCGGCGATCACCAGGACGCCCGCGATGGCGCCCAGCAGCGTCGACCTGGTCAGCCGCCGCGCGATGCGGACGACCAGCAGCACCAGCACGATGCCGAAGATCGCGGCGCTGAACCGCCAGCCCCAGCCGTTGTAGCCGAACAGCCACTCGCCGATGGCGATCAGTTGCTTGCCCAGCGGCGGATGGACGACGAGCTCGTAGCCGTAGTTGTCCTCGTAACCGCCGTTGCGCAGCATCTGCCACGCCTGCGGCACGTAGTGCTTCTCGTCGAAGACCGGGGTGCCGTGGTCGGTCGGCCAGCCCAGGTTCCACAGCCGCACGATGGCGGCCAGCGCGGTGACGACTCCGGTGACGATCCACGACCGTGCGCGGTCCGACGGGAGCGGGCGCCCACGCAGCGCCAGCACGGCGTCGGAAGGTGGACGGCCACCGCCGAAGCCGCGGGGGCTCGATCGAAGGTCGTCCGGCAGAACCGCGGTCACGGGAGCCCATGGTAGGTCCAGCCGGGTGAGGCCGGTGTGGCTTGCCGGGCCGATACCCGGCGATATCCGCATAAGATCGCCGGGTGACCGGAATGCTGGTACTCGCCGCCACCCCGCTGGGAGACAGTCGAGACGCCTCGCCGCGCCTACGGGAGGCGCTGGTGACCGCGGACGTGATCGCCGCCGAGGACACTCGCCGCACACGTGCGTTGGCCGCAGCGCTGGGTGTGCGCCCCGAGGGACACATCGTCAGCTTCTACGACGCCGTCGAGCTGGACAAGGTCCCCATGCTGATGGGCGCGATCTGGGAAGGCGAAACGGTGCTGCTGGTGACCGACGCGGGCATGCCGAGCGTCTCCGACCCAGGGTTCTCGCTGGTCAACGCTTGTCTGGACGCCGGCCTCCCGGTGACGTGCTTGCCGGGGCCGTCCGCCGTCACCACGGCGCTCGCGCTCTCCGGGCTGCCCGCCGACCGGTTCTGCTTCGAGGGCTTCGTGCCGCGCAAGGACGGCGCGCGCCGTGCCTTCTTCCGCGAGCTGGCCTACGAGCGCCGGACGACGGTGTTCTTCGAGTCCCCGCATCGGCTGGCTCGCACGTTGGCCGATGCCGCGGAGGTGCTGGGTGAAGACCGGGTCGCTGCGGTGTGCCGGGAGCTGACCAAACGGTACGAGGAGGTTCGCCGGGCGCCGCTCGGTGACCTGGCGGACTGGGCCGCCGGGGGCGTCAAGGGCGAGATCACCGTGGTGCTGGCGCCTGCCGAAAAACCACCGCCGCCCGACGTCGAGGAGCTCGTGCCCTACGTCGAAGCCGAGGCCATGGGTGGCGAGCGGCTGAAGGACGTCGCGACTTCGGTGGCGCAGCGCGCCGGGGTGTCCGCCCGCGACCTGTACAACGCCGTGCTGGCCGCCAAGGAGCGACGCGGCTAGCGAGCCTCCCGCGCGTCGAGCTCGCACGCCTGCTCGGGTGTCGGGTGGTGCGGTTCGTCCGGCGTTCGCGGCAACGTCTCCGGCGCGGGCAGCCACACGGCGGCGGCCAGCAGCGTCAACGCCCCGGTAACCCCGAAAGCCAGGGCGAACGAGCTGCCTTCGGCGATCAGCCCGGCCACGTACGGGCCGACGATCGCGCCGACGTCGGCGGCCATCTGGAACGCCGCCAGGACGGGCCCGCCGCGTCCCTTGGCGCCCACGACGTCGGCCACCGCCGCCTGGTTCGGTGGGGTGAGTGCGCCCGTTCCGATGCCGGCCACCGCGCTGGCCAGCAGCATCTCCACCACCGACCCACTCAGGCCCAGCCAGACCACACCGCCGCTGGTGATCACCAGCCCGACGAGGATGAGCGGCTTGCGGCCGATCCGGTCGGCCAGCCTGCCGACCGGGAGCAACGCGACCACGTTCACCGCCGCGTAGACGCCGAACGCGATGCCGGACAGCGACTCGCTCTCGTGCAGCTGTTGGACGATGAACAACGGCAGCAATGCGACCCGCACCCCGAAGACGAACCAGCCGAACGCGAAGTTCGCCAGCAGGGAAGCGCGGTAGGCGTGGTTCCGCAGCGCCTGGCCGAGCGTCACGCCAGGCGCGGTGTCGGCGTCCACCCGTCCGATCAGCGTCGAGTTGCGCAGCAGCAACCAGACCAGGAAGCTCGCCACGAGCAGCAGCGCGGCGTAGATCAGGAACGGCGCCCGCAGCGAGATCACCATCAGGCCGCTGCCGCCGAGCGGGCCGATCACGTTGCCGGTCAGAAAGCCCGCGCCGAACAGCCCGGAGGCCCGGCCACGCAGCGGTGGCGGGGTCAGGTGGATCAACAGCGCCACCGCGGAGACGGTGAACATGGTCGACCCGATGCCGCCCAGGCCACGGAAGACGACCAGCTGAGTGTAGGTCTGCGCGAACCCGGCGGCACCGGTGGAGACGGCCACGATGATCAGGCCGGTCATGTACACCTTGCGCTCGCCGAGCTTGGTGATGAGCGGGCCGGTGGCGGGGGCGAACAGCAGCCGGGCTCCGGCGAACGCGCTGACCACCAGCGATGCGGCGGAGATGCCGACGTCGAAGCTCTTGGCGAAAACCGGGATGGCGGGTGCGACCAGTCCGAAGCCCGCCGCGATGAGCACGTTCGCAGAGACCAGAACCCACACTTCCCGCGGCAGTGCCCGGTAACCGATCTGCGCTTGTGGTGTGCTCGCCACTGACCCTCCTTGGTTAGCCACGCTAACCGAGCCCAACATCGCGAGCGCACCCGGCATTCCCGGCGCCGCGGGCCAACACGGACTCCAGCGGTGCCGCCTTGTGCAGACACTCCTGCCACTCGAGCGCCGGATCCGACGATGCCGTGATGCCCCCACCGACCCCGAGCTCGATCAGTCCGTCCCGCAGCTCCAGCGTGCGGATGGCGACGTTGAGCTCGAGCCCGGCGACCGGGGAGACCATCCCGATGGCGCCGCAGTACACCCCACGAGGGACGGCTTCGAGCTGGGAGATCAACTCCAGCGCGCGGATCTTCGGCGCGCCGGTGACCGACCCGGGCGGGAAGGCCGCACGCAACAGGTCGGCGTCGGTGCGCTCGCGGGCCAGTGTGGCGCGCACGGTCGACTCGAGGTGCCATACGCCCGGAGCGGGACGCACACGCAGCAGCTCGGGCACGGTGACCGAACCGACGACGCTGACCCTGCCCAGATCGTTGCGCACCAGATCGGTGATCATCACGTTCTCCGCCACGTCCTTGACCGACTCGCGCAGCCGTCGCGCGTTGTCGTCGTCCGCGGGCCCGCGGCGCGGGAGCGTGCCTTTGATCGGCGTGGAATGCACCGTGCGGCCGTGCCGTGACAGGAACAGTTCCGGCGACAGCGAGACGACCGCGCCCCACTCGCCGGACAGCAGTGCCGCGCGGCGGGGCCGGAGCGCGGACACGCCCGCGCCGAACAGCTCCGCGGGCCGCCCGTCGAACGTCCCGGTGAAGCGCGTGCAGATGTTGGCCTGGTACAGCTCACCGGCCGCGATGGCTTCCAGGGTCGCCCGCACCGCTTTGGCGTGCGTGGCTTCGTCCGGCCGGTGCAGCACGGTCGGCGTCCAACCGGCAGGTGGTGGGACAGGCTCGGCCAGCACGGCCTCGAGTTCGGCGGCGCGCTCGGCGGGCTCGTCGACCCCGAGCGACTCGAACCACCAGCACCCGTCGGTGTCGAGCCGCAGGACGTGATCGGCCCAGCCCCATACCGCCGACGGCAGCATGCCGCGCGCGCCTGCTGCAGCGGCCAGGTCGTAGCCGAGGTAGCCGAACCAGCCGCCGCCGACCGCTCCGTCACCCGCGGCGTGCACGGGTCGAGCACGCGTCGGGATCTGGTAGGCCTCCTCCGCGCCGGCGGGCCGCAGCCGTACCGACGGGGCCACCACCGCGCGCGAGCCGAACCAGTCACCGACAAGCGCCGCGGGAGGAGGCAGATCACGGCGGCGAGCCCGCTCGTCGAGCACGGCCACGACCGCCTCCACCGGTGCGGAGACGTCCAGCCGAATGCGGTCCACCCTCACCGGCCCATAGTGCAGCCCGCCGCGCCGCCAGAGAAGTCCGAAGTGTGCCGCCTTGCCCGATCGGCCGGCCGGTGCGCGGCCGCCGTACCAGCGTGCTGACCACTGCAAAAGGCGATCGGCGGGCACCGTAGGCTAAAAACATGAGCACCCCGATCCTGACCGCGGTGGCCTGGCCCTACGCCAACGGTCCCCGCCACATTGGCCATGTTTCCGGTATCGGCGTCCCGTCCGACGTGTTCGCGCGATACCAGCGAATGGCGGGCAATCGGGTGCTGATGGTCTCCGGCTCCGACGAGCACGGCACGCCGATCCTGGTGCAGGCGGAGAAGGAAGGCCTCACGCCGGAACAGACCGCGGACAAGTACCACCGCGTCATCGTCGACGACCTGCAGGGCCTCGGCGTCACCTACGACCTGTACACCAGGACCACGACCGGCAACCACGCGCACGTGGTGCAGGAACTGTTCCTGGCCATGTACCGCAACGGTTACGTCATCCCGAAGACCACGCGCGGCGCGATCAGCCCGTCCACCGGACGCACGCTGCCCGACCGCTACGTCGAAGGCACCTGCCCGATCTGCGGCTACGACGGCGCGCGCGGTGACCAGTGCGACAACTGCGGCAACCAGCTGGACGCCGCCGAGCTGATCAACCCGAAAAGCCGGATCAACGGCGAGACGCCGAAGTTCATCGAGACCGAGCACTTGTTCCTCGACCTGCCCGCGTTCACCGAGACGCTGGGCAAGTGGCTGGCGTCGAAGACCGACTGGCGGCCCAACGTCGTCAACTTCACCCGCAACCTGATCGACGACATGCGGCCACGGCCGATCACCCGTGACCTGGACTGGGGTGTGCGGATTCCGCTGGACGGCTGGCGCGACGAACCGCTCAAGCGCTTCTACGTGTGGTTCGACGCGGTGATCGGCTACTTCTCCGCGTCGGTGGAGTGGGCGCGCCGCAGCGGCGATCCGGACGCCTGGCAGGCGTGGTGGAACGACCCGGCGGCGCAGTGTGTGTACTTCATGGGCAAGGACAACATCACGTTCCACGCCCAGATCTGGCCCGCGCTGCTGCTCGGCCACAACGGCCGGGGCGACAAGGGCGGCACGCCCGGCCCGTACGGCGAACTGAACCTGCCGACCGAGATCGCCTCGTCGGAGTACTTGACGATGAGCGGCTCGAAGTTCTCCACGTCCCGCGGCACGGTCATCTACCTGCACGAGTTCCTCGCCGAGTTCGGGCCGGACACGCTGCGGTACTTCATCTCCGCGGCCGGGCCGGAGACCCAGGACGTGGACTTCACGTGGGAGGAGTTCGTCCGCCGGGTCAACTTCGAGCTGGCCAACGAGTGGGGCAACCTGGTCAACCGGGCGCTGTCCATGGCGCACAAGAACGTCGGCGCCATCCCGCGGCCGAGCACGCCGACCGAGGCCGACGAGCAGCTCAAGGCGCAGGCTCGCGCGGCCTACGAGACGGTCGGCAAGGAGCTGGCCCGCTCGCGGTTCCGGGCGGGTATCTCCGAGGCCATGCGCGTGGTGTCCGCGGCGAACAAGTACCTGTCCGACCAGCAGCCGTGGAAGCTGAAGGACGACCCGGAGCGCCGGGACACGGTGCTGCACACGGCGCTGCAGGTGGTGCAGGACGCCAATACCCTGCTGACCCCGTTCCTGCCGCATGCGGCGCAGAAGGTGCACGAGGCGCTCGGCGGCACCGGGGTGTGGGCGGCCCAGCCCGAGGTGTCCGAGGTGGAGGATCTCGATCTGCCCGGCAAGCGGCACGCCATCATCAGCGGTGACTACGCGGCCGAGCAGGCGCGCTGGGAGTCGACGCCGATCGAGGTCGGCCGCCCGTTGGAGAAGCCGAAGCCGCTGTTCGCCAAGCTCGACCCGAAGCTCGCCGAGACCGGCCCGGACTTCGCGCCGATCAAGTGAGTCGCACCGAACGCCCGCCGCTTCCGGAACGGCTGCCCGTCAACGCGGTCGACGCGCACACGCATCTGGACGCGTGCGGGCTGACCACGCCTGCCCAGGTTGCCGAAGCGTTGGACCGTGCCGGCTCGGTCGGCGTCACCCGCGCTGTGACGGTCGCTGACGACCTGACGGCTGCGCGGTGGGCCGCTGAGGCGGCGACGTGGGACGAGCGGCTGTACGCGGCTGTGGCGATCCATCCGACGCGTACCGCGACGTTCGGGGAGAAGGAACAGGCGGAGATCGAGCGCCTGGCGGCCCGGCCGCGCGTGGTCGCGATCGGCGAGACCGGCCTGGACTACTACTGGGACTACTCGCCGCCGCAGGCCCAACAGGAGGCGTTCCGCTGGCACATCGACCTGGCGAAGCGCCTCGGCAAGCCGCTGATGATCCACGACCGCGACGCGCACGACGACGTGCTGCGCATCCTCGATGAAGAAGGACCGCCGGAGACGGTGATCTTTCACTGCTTCTCGGGGGACGCGGGCGTCGCGCGCCGCTGCCTGGACGCCGGGTACGTGCTGTCGTTCGCCGGGCCGGTCACGTTCCGGAACGCCAGACCGCTGCGGGAAGCGGCCAAGCTCGTCCCGCTCGGCCAGTTCACGGTGGAGACGGATGCGCCATTTCTCACACCGCATCCGTTCCGGGGAAGGCCGAACGAGCCGTACTGCGTCGCCTATACCGTTCGCGATCTTGCTGACCTGCGCGAAGAGAGCGTCGAGGAGCTGGCCGAAGCAACCACCGCCGCGGCGGAACGGGTCTTTCGATTCCGTTCCGTGACCTCGAGCTGAACTCTGCGTAATGCCTGATCGGGCGGATTGCTCCACTTGGGTGGGTGAGATACGTCCGATTACTCCGGGAGGTGTTTGCACAAGCCCGCGGTGTCCGTTATTGTCCCGTGACCGTACGACCTCAGGAGGACGCTGAGTAGCGGACTCCACCGGTGTGAGTCACTTTCCCCCGGAGTGGCGCACGCCGGAAGAGCAGGACCCTTACCCCGAAAGGCCTGTACCTCGTGACCGTCGATGAGTGGCGCCGCCCCGACTCGCGCCCATCGAATACCGCAGTTGCAGAGCTTGACTGGCCGCCGCTGGGCTACCGCGACGGCTACCGAGCCCCGGACCACGGCTACGCCGATTTCCCGGGCCTGGCCGAGCTGGACCAGGAACTGGACAGCTCGCTGTTCTCGCCGGAACCGTCGATCACCGAGCAGGACGTGTACGCCTCGCTCGGCCCGCAGGCCGGCGAGATGCTGCGCACCCTGGACATCGACGTCGATGAGCTGATCCGGCTCATCAACGCCGAGACGACGATGCTGCCGCCGATCGAGGAGGAGATCCCGGCGGCCAAGGCCGCTCCCGCGGTCGCCCCCGAGACCTCCTCCGACGAGCCGCAGCAGCAGGTCACCGCGGCGCAGAAGTGGAAGCGGCGCTTCCTCAAGGGCGCCGTCATGGCCGTGCTGGTGTCCATGACCGGCGGCGGCGTGGCGCTCGCGATGAACAAGAGCGTCACGATCAACGTCGACGGCAAGGAACGGGTCGTCTCGACGTTCGGCAGCACGGTCGGCGACGTGCTGGAGGACGCGGGCATCAAGGTCGGCCCGCACGACGCGCTGTCGCTGGCGCCGAACGCCGAGATCGGCGACAACGGCGTCATCAAGCTGGAGCGTGGCCGCCAGCTCACGGTGATCGAGGACGGCAAGCAGCGGCAGACCTGGGTGCGCGCCACCACGGTGCGCGACGCGCTGGTCCAGCTGGGCAAGAGCAACCTGATCGCCCAGGGTGCGTGGATCTCCGCGCCACAGCACGGCGAAGTGCCGTTGGACGGCATGATCCTGGAGATCAAGACCCTCAAGAAGATCACGCTGGTCGACGGCGGTGAGAAGCCGCAGACGATCCAGACGCACGCCATCACCGTCGAGGAGTTCCTCAAGTCCAAGGGCATCAAGATCGGCCCGAAGGACAAGGTGGAGAACGGCCTGACCCGCGAGCTCAAGGACGGCTCGACGGTCGAGATCACCCGTACCGGCACGTTCACCATCCAGGTCAAGGAGCCGATCGAGCCGCCGGTCAAGGAGATCGAGGACGACACCCTCGAGGCGGGCAAGACCAAGGTCGTCGAGGAAGGCAAGGCCGGCCTCGCGCTGGTGACCTACCGGGTCACGAAGAAGAACAACGTCGAGATCGACCGCGAAGAGATCGCCAAGACGGTCATCCGCAAGGCCAAGCAGCGGGTCGTCAAGGTCGGCACCAAGATGCCGGAGATCGACGACGCGGGCGTGTGGGACCAGCTGGCCCAGTGTGAGTCCGGCGGCAACTGGTCGATCAACACCGGCAACGGCTACTACGGCGGCTTGCAGTTCAACAAGGGCACCTGGGACGCCTACGGCGGCGACGCGTACGCGGCGTACCCGCACGAGGCCAGCAGGGAGCAGCAGATCGCCATCGCGACCAAGGTGCGCGATTCTCGCGGCGGCTACGGTGCCTGGCCGGCCTGTGCGGCCAAGCTGGGCCTGCCGCGCTGAGTCGCCACGCACGGTTCGAGCGCCGGTGATTAGGCTGCGCCGGTGACCGTTGCACTCCTGGGACCTGCGGACATCCGCAGGCTGGCCGACGAGCTCGGGGTCCGGCCGACCAAGAAGCTCGGTCAGAACTTCGTGCACGACCCCAACACGGTGCGCCGCATCGTGCAGCTGTCCGGGGTCGGCGGCGACGACGTGGTGCTGGAAGTCGGGCCGGGGCTCGGCTCGCTGACGCTCGGTCTGCTCGCCACGGGCGCGTCGGTGCACGCGGTGGAGGTCGATCCGCTGCTGGCCGGTCGCCTGCCCGAGACGGTGGCCGAGCGCGGGGGCGATCTGGGGCGCCTGCACGTGCTGGCGGCCGACGCGTTGCGCTTGTCCGCACGCGATCTGACCGAGGCGCCGAACGCGTTGGTGGCGAATCTGCCCTACAACGTGGCGGTCCCGGTGGTGCTGCATCTGCTCGCCGAGTTGCCGTCACTGCGCACGGCGCTGGTGATGGTGCAGACCGAGGTGGCCGATCGCATGGCGGCAGGCCCCGGCAGCCGCAGCTACGGTGTCCCGAGCGTGAAGCTCGCGTGGTACGGAAGGGCAAGAAAGGTCGCTGCCGTGCCGCGCGCGGTGTTCTGGCCGGTGCCCAACGTCGACTCCGCCCTGGTCGCCTTCGAGCGCGGCGAGTCGCCCGCCGACGTCCCCGTCCAGGACGTGTTCGCAGTGGTCGACGCCGCTTTCGCGCAGCGGCGCAAGACGCTACGGGCCGCGCTGGCCACGTGGGCGGGCTCCGCGCCACGCGCCGAAGAACTGCTCCGCGCCGCCGGGATCGACCCGGCTACCCGGGGCGAGCAGCTCACCGTTTCGGACTTCACCCGGCTGGCGGCTGCGCGCCGGTAACCGCTCGACGCAGCGTCAAGATCACCTCGGGCGCGCGCGGCGATCCGTGTGATGTGGAACAAGAACGACCGGCCCGGTGTTGCCAGGAATGAGCAACATCGGCTGTAATGCTGGGGTATCCATCCCGAGCGGCCGAGAGACCTGGCTCTATGACGTCGCAGCAACCACCCGCCTCGGCGGGCAGGTGCTTCCGCCAGGACCGATGGAGGAATTCTGACATGTATCGGTCTCGAATGTTGACGAAGCGTCGCGTCGTCGATCAGTGCAAGCGCACCGTCTGCGCTTGTTGCCGCTGACGGCCCATCTCGCCCGCTAAGTCCTTTTCTTCCTTTTCTTTGCAATCCACTCCGCATGCGCTGGGGAAGCGGTGTGCGTTGGGTTGCGCGGCTTCAGGAGACCGACTTGATCACCGTTGACAACATCACCAAGACCATCCCGTCCGACGAACATCCGCCGTCCGCGCTGCGCGGGGTGAAGTTCGACATCCCGTCCGGCGCGATCTTCGGGCTGCTCGGCCCCGCGGGTGCGGGCAAGAGCACGCTGCTGCGGCTGCTCGGCCTGCGCGAGGCTCCCGAGGCGGGCACGGTGCTCGTCGACGAGCTGGACGCAGGCGAGCTGTCCGGTCGCCGGCTGCGTGACCTGCGCGGCCAGTTCGCGCTGGTGGACTCGTTCGGCCTGCGTGCGGAGCGCACCGTCGCAGGCAACGTGGCGCTGCCGTTGGAGCGGCTCGGCCTGGACGGTGCCGCCCGGCGCGCCCGCGTCGCCGAACTGCTCGACCTGGTGGGCTTGACCAGGGCGGCCATCAGCTCGCCCGGTGAACTGAACGAGGGCCAGCGCCGTCGGGTCGTGCTGGCTCGCGCGCTCGCCACGCAGCCGTCCGTGCTGCTGCTCGACGAGCCGACGCTGGGCCTGGACGCCGAGCAGGCAGGCGGCGTGCTCGCCGCGATCGACCGGGCCCGTGCCGAGCTGGGCATCACCGTGGTGCTGGCCACCCGGGAGGCCGACGTGGTGCGTAAGGTGTGCGACGGCGTCGCGCTGTTCGCCGACGGGCGGCTGCTCGAGGCGGGCACGGTGCTGTCGCTGCTGACCGACCAGACCAGCTACACCGCGCACGCGCTGTTGCCGGCCGTGTCGTCGACGTCGCAGGTCGTCCGCGACTACGACGCTGTCGCCGACGTCCTGCTGGTCGGCCACGCCACGGTGGAGACGCTGCTGCCCGCGGCCGAGGACCGCAACGAGGTGCAGATCGCCACCATCAGCGGCGGCAAGACCCGCGTGGTGGAGACGCCGGTGGCCCGCTACCGGATCGGTGTCCGCGGCAGCAACGCCGAGCAGGCGCTGGCGTGGATCCGTGAGCACGGCGGCTTGGTCAGCGCCCAGGCGAGTGCTCCGGCCTCGGTGCGCGCTCGGCGCGCGGTGGTCGAGCAGCTGTTGCAGGCCGCCTGACGCGGGTTCGGCCACCGGACACGGGCGCTGCCGTGGGGTCGCCAAGCATGACAGGCGTACGCTGACATCGTGCTTGCCGTTGTACCACCTCCGGTGACCGTGCGAGTGCCGGCGAAGATCAACCTGCACCTGTCCGTCGGTGACAAACGAGCGGACGGGTACCACGAGCTGACGACGGTGTTCCAGGCGTTGTCGCTGACCGACGAGGTCACCGTGGCCGCCGGGGACGAGCCGGGGGTCGAGGTCAGCGGGGAAGGCGCCGGCGACGTCCCGCACGGCGCGAACAACCTGGCCTGGCGTGCGGTGCGGGAACTGGCGGCACATGTCGGCCGCTCGGAGGACGAGACCAAGGTCCGGGTGGTCATCAACAAGGGCATTCCGGTCGCGGGCGGCCTGGCGGGCGGCAGCGCGGACGCCGCGGCCGCGCTGGTCGGGCTGGCCGCGTTGTGGCGGCTGGACATCAGCCGCGACGAGTTGATGCGGATCGGCGCCCGGATCGGCAGTGACGTGCCGTTCGCGCTCTCCGGCGGTACGGCGCTGGGGACCGGCCGCGGTGAGCAGCTGGTCCCGGTGCTGGGCAGGCACACGTACCACTGGGTGCTGGCGTTCAGCAATCGCGGACTGTCCACGCCGCGGGTGTACGGCGAGCTGGATCGGCTGCGCGAGGAAGGTGACCCGCCGCGGCTCGGCTCGCACCAGCCGCTGTTGGAGGCCCTGGCGTCCGGTGACCCACGTCAACTGGGCCTGCTGCTGGGCAACGACTTGCAGGCGGCCGCGGTGTCGTTGCGGCCGTCGCTGCGCCGCACGCTCCGTGCGGGTGTGGACGCCGGTGCGCTGGCCGGTATCGTTTCCGGGTCCGGGCCGACATGCGCGTTCCTGTGCACCGACGGCGACGCCGCGGTCGAGGTGGCGGCGCAGCTGTCCGGGGCCGGAGTGTGCCGGACGGTGCGTGTGGCGCAGGGGCCGGTGCCTGGCGCCCGGGTGATCAGCAGCGAACCGTCCAGACCGACGCCGCCCGAGGTGCATGCGTGACGACCGTGATCGACCGCGAGGTTGACGCGTGAGCAATCTGATCAACCTGGAGTCCGTCCACAAGTCGTTCGGCGAGCGTGTGCTGCTCGACGGCGTCTCGCTCGGCGTCCACGCCGGGGAGCGCATCGGTGTGGTGGGCCTCAACGGCAGTGGCAAGACGACGCTGCTGGAGCTGCTCGCCGGGCTCGAACCACCGGACTCCGGTCGCGTCAGCCGGGCGCGGGATCTGCGCATGGCGGTGGTGACTCAGCGCAGCGATCTCGATCCGTCCGCCCGGGTGCGTGACGTGGTGCTGGAGGGCTACCGCGCGGATCACGAGTGGGCGGCCGACCCGCGGGTGCGCAGCATCGTCACCGGGCTGGGCATCGAGGCGCTGGGCTGGGAGTCGCCGACCGGCGAGCTGTCCGGCGGGCAGCGGCGCCGGGTCGCACTGGCCGCCGCGCTGGTGCGGGAACTCGACCTGCTCATCCTCGACGAGCCGACGAACCACCTGGATGTCGAAGGCATCCAGTGGCTGGCCGATCACCTGCTGGCGCGCCGGGTGGGTCTGGTGGTCGTCACCCACGACCGCTGGTTTCTCGACACCGTGTGCGACCGCACGTGGGAGGTCGTCAACGGCTCGGTCGAGCAGTACGAGGGCGGATACTCGGACTGGATCTTCGCCCGCGCCGAGCGCGCGAGGCTGGCCGCCGCGGCGGAGGAGAAGCGCAGGAATTTGGTGCGTAAGGAACTCGCCTGGCTGCGCCGGGGACCGCCGGCGCGGACCTCGAAGCCGCGCTTTCGGATCGAGGCCGCCGAGGCGCTGATCGCGGATGTGCCGCCGCCGCGCGACACCGTGGAGCTGCACGCGTTCGCCAAGCGGCGGCTGGGCAAGACCGTCCTGGAGCTGGAGGACGTCTCGCTCACGCTCGGCTCGCATCGGCTGCTGGACAACGTGACCTGGCGGATCGGCCCCGGTGATCGGATCGGCCTGGTCGGCGTGAACGGCTCGGGCAAGACGTCGGTGTTGCGCCTGCTCGCCGGCGCGCTGGAGCCGGACGCCGGGCGGCTGGTGCGGGGTAAGACGGTCCGGTTGGCGTGGCTGCGTCAGGAGCTGGACGACCTGCCCGGGGATCTACGTGTGCTCGAAGCGCTGGAGGAGGTCGCCCGGCGCGTCGTACTGGGCAAGCACGAGCTGTCCGCCTCGCAGTTGGCGGAGAAGTTCGGGTTCCCGCCCAAGCGGCAGTGGACGCCGGTGGACGAGCTGTCCGGTGGTGAGCGGCGGCGGTTGCAGCTGTGCCGCTTGTTGATGGCCGAGCCGAACGTGCTGCTGCTCGACGAGCCGACCAACGATCTGGACATCGACACCCTGCAGCAGCTCGAGGACCTGCTCGACGGCTGGGCGGGAACGCTGGTGGTGGTCTCGCACGACCGGTATCTGATCGAGCGAGTCTGTGACGCCGTGTACGCGCTGTACGGCGACGGTGCGGTGACCAGTGTCCCCGGCGGGATCGAGCAGTACCTCGCGCGGCGGCGGGATGCGGCAGCCGAGAGGAAGCCGGCTCAGCAGGAGTCCGCCAAGCCTGCCTCGCGGGCGGCCGAGCAGCGCGCGGCGCGCAAGGAGCTCGCCCGCCTCGAGCGCAAGCTGGATTCGCTGCACGACAAGGAACAGAAGCTGCATGCCGCGCTGGCGGAGGCGGCCACCGACCCGGACCGGCTGCTCGAACTCGACATGGAGCTGAAGAACGTGCTGGCCGAGAAGGAGTCGGTCGAGCAACGCTGGATGGAGCTCGCCGACACCGTCGAGTAGCCCGTCGGGCTGTCCGGGGGGTCCGCCGTCGAGTAGACGAGCACGGACAGAGGGGTGCGAGTGGGCGCATGGGATGACGAACCCGGTGTCGTGCAGCTGCCCGACGGCCGGAACGTGCGCGGCACCGGCATCAAGCGCCCTCGGGGCCGGCTCGGACAGCCGGAGTTCGCCGTCTACCTGCTGGGGCGGGATCCCGGCGTCCTGGCGTGGCCGAGCCGTTGGGTCCGCTGGGGTGATTTCTGCCTGCCGCGCGACCCGGCCGACGCGATCGACGCGCTGCGCGAGGTCCACGAGCGTGCGGCCGCCGAGCGGGTGGAGATCGCGTGCCGTGGTGGCATCGGCCGGACCGGGACCGCGCTCGCCGTCCTCGCCACGCTCAGCGGAGTCCCGCCGACGCAAGCGGTCGACTGGGTACGCAAGCACTACCACCCGCGAGCCGTGGAAACGCGGCGGCAGCGAGCCTGGGTCGCGTCGGATCCCGCAGGCGCTACGCGACCGGGCTCGTCAACTGGATGAGATTTCCGCAGGTGTCGTCCAACACGGCGGTGATCACCGGGCCCATCTCGGCGGGCTCCTGGGTGAACCGCACGCCCTGTTCGGTCAGCTCCTTGTGCACTGCGCGCACGTCGTCGACGGTGAACGACGCGGCCGGGATGCCGTCGGCGACCAGCCCCTCCTTGTAGGCCTTGGCCGCCGGGTGCTGATCGGGCTCGAGCAGCAGCTCGGGTCCGTCCGGCTGGTCCGGGCTGACCACGGTGAGCCAGCGGTGCTCGCCCATCGGCACGTCGTGCTTCAGTCGGAAGCCGAGCCGTTCGGTGTAGAAGGCCAGCGCCTTGGCCTGATCGTCGACGAACACGCTGGTGATGGTGATGCGGACAGCCATTCAGTCCTCCCGGGCGGTGAGCCAGCGCTCGACGATCTCGCGGAGTGGCTCGGTGTGCAGATGATGGATGCGCGTTCTCCCGGAGCGGCGGACGCTGACCAGCCCGGCCTCCTCCAGGACGGCGATGTGCTGGGTGATCGCCTGCCTGCTCGACGTGACGTCGTGCCGCATGGCCAGCCGGCCGCACAACTCGAACAGGCTCTGCCCGTCCCGCTCGGCCAGCTCGTCCAGGATGAGTCGCCGGGTCGGGTCGGCCAGTGCTTTGTAGACGTCGCCCACTCCGCAATCATATGCAAGTAACTACTTGCATATCAACCCGGCGGCACGGAAACGGCCAGGTCGACCGAGTGTCACTGGACATACCGCCGAGTAACAGTTGACCGTCCGCCAGTATCGTTTCGGGTATGAGCAGGTTCGTCGACACGATGGTCGCCAGCGCTACCTCCGCTGGTGGATCGCGCCGCGGAATCGTCACCGGTGAGCCGCACGAGCCGAAGCATCAGACCTGGGCCGAGATCCACCAGCAGGCCAGGCGCTTCGCCGCGGGACTGATCGCCGCAGGTCTCAAGCCGGGGCAGTCGGTCGGGGTGCTGGCCGCCGCACCGGTGGTCATCGCGCCGACCGTGCAAGCCACGTGGCTGGCAGGCGGCAGTGTGACGATGCTGCACCAGCCGACCCCGCGCACCGACCTGGCCGAATGGGCCTCGGACACGCTGCGCGTGCTGCGCATGATCTCCGCGGAACTGGTGCTGCTCGGCGACCCGTTCGACCAGCTGGCGCCGGTGCTCGAGGAGAACGGCATCCGCTACCTGCTGATCAGCGAACTGCTCGACCACCCCGAATCGCTCGACGAGCCGGTGCCGATGGGCGAGGACGACCTGGCGCTGCTGCAGCTGACCAGCGGATCGACCGCGGACCCGAAAGCGGTCAAGATCACCCACGGCAACCTGATCGCGAACATGACCGCGATGCGCGATCGGGCCGAGCTCGACGTGGACCGTGACGTGATGGTCTCGTGGCTGCCGACGTTCCACGACATGGGCATGGTCGGCTTTCTCACCGTGCCGATGACGTTCGGCGTGGAGCTGGTCAAGGTCACCCCGGCGGAGTTCCTGGCCGGGCCGCTGCTGTGGATCGACCTGATCTCCCGGTACAAGGCGACCGTCACCGCGGCGCCGAACTTCGCCTACGCGGTGGTCGGCAAGCGCCTGGCACGGGTCGAGGACGACAAGTACGACCTGTCCAGCCTGCGTATCGCGCTGAACGGTGCCGAGCCGATCGACGCGAACGCGGTGCGCACCTTCACCGACGCGGGCGCTCGCTTCGGGCTGGACCCGCGCTGCGTGTTCGCCGCCGACGGCATGGCCGAGGCCACGCTCGCGGTGTCGTTCGCGCCGCTGTTCAGCGGCCTGCAGGTCGACGTGGTGGAGGCCGAGGCGCTGGAGAACGACAACCGCGCGGTCCCGGTGCCGGAGGACGACCCGCGGAGGGAGACCGACAAGGTTCGGCAGTTCGCGCTGCTGGGTACGCCGCTGCCCGGGTTGGAGGCCCGCATCGTCGACGAGTCCGGCAACGTGCTGCCCGATCGGCACGTGGGCGAGATCCAGCTGCGCGGTGACTCGATCACGCCCGGCTACCTCACCGTCGACGGGCCACTGGACCTGCGGGACGCCGAGGGCTGGTTCCCCACCGGCGACCTCGGTTATCTCGCGGACGGCCAGATCGTCATCTGTGGCCGCAAGAAGGACGTCATCATCATGGGCGGCCGCAACATCTACCCGACGGACGTGGAGCGCGCGGCGCAATCGGTCGACGGAGTTCGCGCGGGCAACGCGATCGCGGTGCGGATCGACGCAGGCACGCGACGCGAGCGGTATGCCGTGGTGCTGGAGTCGCGGCTGGCAGGCACGGATCAGGAGAAGGAGATCGCCCGCGCGGTGACCACCCGGGTGACCGATGCTGTCGGCGTGCGGCCGTACTCCGTCGTGGTGTTGCCGCCGGGCAGCTTGCCGAAGACGCCGTCCGGCAAGGTCAAGCGGGCGGCGACGGCGATCGAGTACGCGAAGGAGATCACGCAGGCGTCCGCGTGACGTGGCGGCCGGGGTCCGACTGCACCAGGAGCCCGACCTCGCGCATTGAGACATGGCCGGTCGACACCGCACCGGCGGGATTGGCGTGCGAATGTGCCGCACGCGCCCGCGCAGTCGAGGGCGGCGGAGAACGACCCGCGCCGAGGATGTCAGTGATAGGTGTTCTGTGCCGCGGCGAGGCCTTTGGTGACGAGGGCCTCGACCGCGTCGGCGCAGCGGTCGATGTGGAACGCCAGTTCTTTGCGCTCCACGGTGGAGAAGTCCTTCAGCACGTAGTCCGCCGGGTTCATCCGCCCGGGCGGGCGGCCGATGCCGAACCGCACCCGGTAGTAGTTGCGGGTACCCAACGCCGACGTCAGCGAGCGCAGGCCGTTGTGGCCGCTCTCGCCGCCGCCGAACTTGAGCCGGACCACGCCGAAGTCCAGATCCAGCTCGTCGTGCACGGCCACGATCCCGCTCGGCTCGACGCCGAAGTACTGCGCGGCCGCCTTGACCGGACCGCCGGAGAGGTTCATGTAGCTACGCGGCTTGATCATCGCGACGCGGACGCCGGCCAACCGGCCTTCCAGCAGCGCCACGTTGGTGCGATGCGCCTTGAACGAGCCGCCCACACGGTCGGCGAGCTCGTCCAGCACCAGGAACCCGATGTTGTGCCTGGTGGTCTCGTACCGGGGGCCCGGATTGCCGAGGCCGGCGAGCAGCACGAGCTCGCCGGCGCCCGGCACATCGGTGGGTGTTGACACTCGAACTTCTCAAGCGGACTACTCGGAGGCCTCTTCCGCGGCCTCGCCCGCGGCTTCCTTGGGCTCCTCGGCGGCCTCGGTGTCCAGGCCTTCCTCCATGGCCTCGGCGGTCGGGGCCTCGTTCACCGCGACGAGGACCGACTCGCCCTCGGTGACCAGGGTGGCACCCTTCGGCAGCTCGATGTCGGCCGCGGTGATGGTGGTGCCGGCCTCGGCGTCCTCGATGCTGACGTGCAGTTCCTCGGGGATGTTCAGCGCGTCGACCTCGATGGTGATGTTGTCGACCTCCTGCAGCACCAGCGTGCCGGGGGCCGGGTCGCCGGAGACGATCACCGGAACGTCGACCGAGACCCGCTCGCCCTTCTTGACGACCAGCAGGTCGACGTGCTCGATGTAGTTCTTCAGCGGGTGCACGGCGATGTTCTTGGTGAGCGCCAGCTGCGGCTTGTCGCCGTCGATGTCCAGCGTCAGCACGGAGTTGTACCCGTGGTCACGGATCACCCGGGCGAACTCGATGGCGGGCAGCGCCAGGTGCTTCGGGTCGGTGCCGTGGCCGTAGAGCACCGCGGGGATCTTGCCTGCCTTGCGGGTCCGCCGCGCGGCACCCTTACCGAACTCGCTGCGCTGCTCAACTGTCAGCTTGATCTCGTCGGACACGTCGTTCGCTCCTCGACACTCGGACTTCGCTGTGTGCTCGTGGGCCCGGGGAGGAGCGCGCGTGCGCGCGGCAGGAAGCCTGCTCCGCCACGTCGATCACGCGGGGTCGAAACCCGCCTCGCCGGGGCAACCAGTTCAGTCTACGGACCGGCTCAGCCGCGCCGGCCGCCGGGTCGGGCTAGGCGTTGCCGTCGAACAGGCTGGTCACCGAGCCGTCCTCGAAGACTTCCTGGATGGCGGTGGCCAACAGCGGCGCGATGGACAGCACCGTCATGTTCGGGAACCGCTTCTCCTCCGGGATCGGCAGCGTGTTGGTGAAGATCACCTCGGTCGCGCCGCAATTGGCCAGCCGCTCGGAAGCGGGCGGCGACAGCACCCCGTGGGTGGCCGCCACGATGACCTCCTTGGCGCCTTCGTCCTTGAGCGCCTGCACCGCGCCCGCGACCGTGCCACCGGTGTCGATCATGTCGTCGATGATCACGCACGTGCGGCCCTTGACCTTGCCGACCACCCGCTTGGAGATGGCCTCGTTCGGCCGGTCCGGGTCGCGCGTCTTGTGGATGAACGCGATCGGCCGGTCACCCAGCTGCTGTGCCCACTTCTCGGCCAGCCGCACCCGGCCGGTGTCCGGGGAGACCACCGTGACGTCGGACTCGTACTGCTCCTGCAGGTGCTTGATCAGCACGTTCTGCGCGAACATGTGGTCGACCGGGCCGTCGAAGAAGCCCTGGATCTGGGCGGTGTGCAGGTCGACGGTCAGGATGCGGTCCGCGCCGGCCGTCTTGAGCAGGTCGGCGATCAGCCGCGCCGAGATCGGTTCCCGGCCCTTGTGCTTCTTGTCCTGCCTGCCGTACGGGTAGAACGGCATGACCACGGTGATCCGCTTGGCGCTGCCGCGCTTGAGCGCGTCCACCATGATCAACTGCTCCATGAGCCACTCGTTGATCGGCGGCGGGAAGCTCTGGATGACGAACGCGTCGACGCCGCGCACCGACTCCTCGTAGCGCACGTAGATCTCGCCGTTGGCGAACGTGCGCGCCACCTGCGGCGTGATCGCCACGTTGAGGTGCTTGGCCACCTCCTCCGCCAGCTCAGGGTGGGACCGACCGGCGAAGAGCATCATGTTCTTCTTCGGGGTGCCGGACTTGGAGCTCATGATGCCTCTCCGTTCTCGGGCTCGTCGCCGCTTTCGGACTGCTGTTGAGCGAGGGCGGCCTCGGCTGCCTCGGCGGCCGGGGTCCCCGGCCGCTTGGCGAACACCCAGCCTTCCAGGTTGCGCTGCGGCGCGCCGGAGATGGCCAGGGCGCCCGGTGGGACGTCCCGGCGGATGACCGTGCCCGCGCCGCTGTACGCGCCGTCGCCGATCGTCACCGGGGCCACGAACTGATTGTCCGCCCCGGTGCGCACGTGCGAACCGATCGTCGTGCGGTGCTTGTTCACGCCGTCGTAGTTGACGAACACCGTGCCGCAGCCGATGTTGCTGTACTCGCCGATGGTGGCGTCGCCGACGTAGGTCAGGTGCGGCACCTTGGTCCCGGTGCCGATCTCGGCGTTCTTGGCCTCCACGAACGCACCGAGCTTGCCTTTGGTGCCGAGCTTGGTGCCGGGCCGCAGGTAGGTGAACGGGCCGACGGTCGCGCCCGCGCCGATCACCGAGTCCGATCCGTGCGTGCGCACCACGGACGCTCCCGGGCCGACCTCGACGCGGCTCAGCGTGGTGTCCGGGCCGATGATCGCGCCCGCGCCGACCGTGGTGCCCGCCTTGAGCTGCACATTGGGCTCGATCACCACGTCCTGCCCCAGCTCGACGTCCGCGTCCAGCCACGTCGTCGCCGGGTCGACGATGGTCACACCCGCGCGCTGCCAGCGCTGCACGATGCGCCGGTTGAGCTCGGCGCCGAGCGCGGCCAGCTGGACCCGGTCGTTGACGCCCTCGGTCAGCCACGTGTCCTCGACCACCATCGCCGAGACCTGGCGTCCGTCCGAGCGGGCGATCGCGACGATGTCGGTCAGGTACAGCTCGCCTTGCGCGTTGTCGGTCGACAGCCTGCGCAGGCCGTCGGCGAGCACCTGGGCGTCGAACGCGTACACACCCGAGTTGATCTCCCGGACCGCCAGCTGCTCCTCGGTGGCGTCCTTGTGCTCGACGATCGACCGCACGCTGCCGTCGTCGTCCCGCAGCACGCGGCCGTACCCGGTGGGGTCGTCCACCTCGGCCGTGAGGATGGTGACCGCGGAGCCGGTCGACTCGTGCTGCGACAGCAGCGCGGCCAGTGTCTCGGTGTCCAGCAGCGGCACGTCGCCGTAGCTGACCAGCACGGTGCCGGACAACTCCTGCGGCAGCGCGTCCAGTGCGCACTGCACCGCGTGCCCGGTGCCGTTCTGCTCTTCCTGCACCGCTGTGCCGACGGTCATCCCGAGTGCTTCGGACACCGTCGCCAGGTGCGCCGTCACGGCTTCCCGCCCGTGGCCGACGACGACCACGAGATGCTCCGGTTTCAACCCGGCGGCGGCGCGCACGGCGTGCTCCACCAAGGGCCGTCCGGCGATCGGGTGTAACACCTTCGGGGTGCTCGAACGCATCCGTGTGCCCTCGCCTGCGGCGAGGATCAACGTGGTGAGGCTGGAGGTCACGGTTCTCCCAGTGCGATTCGTGGCGGGCTCGTCGCGACAGCCGATCCTACGGGGCTCGGGCGTTCCGACTGGACCCAGGCGGTGTGCAGTTCGTCTCTACCAGGCCATCCTCGCTGCCGCACGCCGTTGCGACGGCAACTGTCGTGGCCGCAGTCACTGCCGCGGTCAGCTGACCGCTTCCGCGCCATCCTGCATCGCCGACGCGACTTGATTGCCGCCGTTGCGCTTGGCCTGGTACATGGCGGCGTCCGCGCGGGCCAGCACCGCGTCGACGTGTTCGGTCGGCGCCATGGACACCAGCCCGATGGACAGCGTCACGCCGTGTGACAAGTGGCCAGGCAGGTCGGCCACCGCGGCACGGCACCGGTTCATGGCGTTCGCTGCGGCGGACGCCGGCGCGCCGGGCAGCAGCACGACGAACTCGTCCCCGCCGTAGCGGGCCACGAAGTCCCCGCCACGCAGGGCGTCGCGCAACGTGCTGGCGATGACCCGCAGCACGTCGTCGCCTTCCTGGTGGGACTTCTTGTCGTTGACGCCCTTGAAGCCGTCGAGGTCGACCAGCGCGACGGCGAGTGGCTGGGCGGAGGCGTCGGTGGACAGTTGCCGCAGCCGTTCGTCCAGCGCGCGGCGGTTCGGCAGCCCGGTGAGCGGGTCCTGCAACGCCTGCTTGGCGATGGCGCCGTGCTGGGCGGAAAGACGTTCGTGCTTGCGCCGGGTCTCCAACGCGGCCGCTTGCGACTCGCGCAGCGCCCACAGTTCGGCTTCCAGCGTCTGCACGTAGCCGGCCACGGTTGGGGCGACCCGTCCGGCGGTCTCGATGCGCGCCAGTTCCCGGTCGATGTTCAGCTGCGTCGACGTCGGGGCGTTCATGGCGCGGGCTTCCTCCCGCGCGCCGATGAGGACCTCCAACGCGTCGTTGCTCAGCCGGTCGGCTTCCAGGCAGCGGGCCAGGGCGATGGCCACCAACACGGTTTCCTGACCGGACGAGGGCTGGGCGAGCAGCCTGCGCAACCGCGTCACGTGCTGCTGATCCGGCTCGGCCAAGGCCACCGCGGCCGCGACCAGGCCGACCTGCTCGATCGCGGGCTGGTCGCGCTTACGGAACAGCGAGTCGGTGAACGGTCCCTCGACCTCGCGGGCCACCGCGGCCGCCATGCTGAATTTCTGCCTGGCCAGGTCGTTCTTGCGCACCCGCTCCAGCCGCAGCCCCCAGGACAGCAGCATCTCGATGAAGTTGAGCAGCTGGATGGTGATCTCGTGCGGGCTGGCGCTTTGGATCAGCGCCTCGTGTGCCCTGACGGAGACTTCCTCCGCGGTCTCGTACAGACTCAGCTCGCTCAGTACCTGCCAGCAGTCGATCAACGCGCGGACCAGTGCCCGCTCGCTGGCGCGGGCGTCGCCGTGCGACTCCTCGTCCGGCGGGTCGTCCAGGATCGCCAGCGCCCTGGCGATCTCGGTCAGCGCGGCGTCCTGCTTGCCGGCCAGGATCAGCCTGCGGGCTTGCAGCGCGTGCGCGCCCGCGCGCTGGATCGGCATGCCGTTGCGCCGGGTGTGCGCGAGCAGTTCGTCCAGCAGTGGCTCGGACGTCGCACACCGGCCACGGGTGGCCAACCGCGCCATCGCGGCACTGCGCAGCAGGTCTGCGATCATCAGCGCGTGGCCACGCCGCTTGGCTTCGGCCAGCAGCATGTCCAACTCGTCGATGATGCGTAGCTGCTCGGCGCGCTCGCTGGTCTGCACCGAGGCGCGCAATTCGCGAGCCCGGCCCAGCAGCCAGGCGTCGGACATACCCGACACGCCAGGCGGTCGCCGCCGCGGAGGGGAATCGGGACTGCTCACGCGCAGGGAAGCTCCGCCGCCAGGACTCGAACCTGAACCGTCAGAACCAAAATCTGAAGTGCTGCCCATTACACCACGGCGGATCGGTAGGGGATCGCTCGTCGACCCCTCCTGTCGACCATTGTGCACGGTTGTCGCAGCACCTGTTGACGCGGGCCGCACCATACGGCACCGCCTTGCCGCAACACGCACACCGTGGTCGCCGATGTGGGTCGCATGACGCGAAGCTGTTTGCCCGGCGGATTCTTCGGGTACCGTAACCTACGGAACCGTAGGTAGCAGGAAACAGGAGCGGGCTCATGACGGTTACTGCCGGCGAGACCAACGCCGAGCCCACGACAACCGACACCCCCAAGAAAGGGTCGAAGCCGATCATTTCCGGCAGGCGTCCGGTCAAAGTGCAAGTGGCCGTCTACGTCGGCGTGCTGGCGCCCATGCTGGCGCTCATCGCCGCCGTGCCGCTGGCCTGGGGCTGGGGTCTGACCTGGGTGGACGTCGGTCTGTTCGTGGCTTTCTACTTCTTCGGCGCCGCCGGGATCACCGTCGGATACCACCGCCATCTGACCCACGGGTCGTTCAAGGCCAAGCCGTGGTTGCGTGCCTTGCTGGCGATCGCGGGCAGCACCGCGCTGCAGGGGCCGCCGTTGACCTGGGTGGCCGACCATCGGCGGCATCACGCCTATTCCGACCGGGAGGGCGACCCGCACTCGCCGTGGGCGTACGGCGAGACCCCGCTGGCCATCGCCAAGGGGTTCTGGCATGCGCACATGGGGTGGTTGTTCGACCGCAACGTCACCAACATCGACCGGTTCGCGCCCGATCTGGTCAAGGACAAGCTGCTGGTCTGGGTGGACAAGAAGTTCTGGCTGTGGACTTTGCTCAGCCTGGCGGTGCCCGCCGTGCTCGGCGGCCTGATCACCTGGTCCTGGTGGGGTGCGCTGACCGCGTTCTTCTGGGCCGGGCTGGTGCGTATCTGCGTGCTGCACCACGTCACGTGGTCGATCAACTCGGTGTGCCACATGATCGGCGAGCGGCCGTTCAAGGCGCGGGACAAGTCGGCGAACTTCTGGCCGCTGGCGATCCTGTCGCTCGGCGAGTCCTGGCACAACCTGCACCACGCCGACCCGACGTCCGCGCGGCACGGCGTCAAGCGTGGGCAGATCGACATCTCGGCGCGGATGATCTGGCTGTTCGAGAAGTTCGGCTGGGCCTACGACGTGCGCTGGCCGACCGAACAACGGCTGGCGCGCCTGGCGGCGAAGGCCTGATCGGCTCGGCTTCCCGCCGGGTCGATAGCCTGCAGCCATGGCGCGGCGGTCGAAGCGGACGAGCGGATCCAAAGGGCAGACCCCGGCGGCTCCGGCACCTCGTGTGCGGATGACCGGGTCCGAGCGGCGGCAACAGCTGCTGGACGTGGCGAAGGCGCTGTTCGCCGAGAAGGGCTTCGACGGCACGTCGGTGGAGGAGATCGCGCAGCGCGCGGATGTCTCCAAGCCGGTGGTGTACGAGCACTTCGGCGGCAAGGAAGGCATCTACGCCGTCGTGGTCGACCGGGAAACGCAGACGCTGCTCGACCAGATGGTCGCCAGCTTGCACGCCGACCACCCCCGCACGATGTTGGAGCAGGCGGCGATCGCGCTGCTGACTTACGTCGAACAATCGGAAGGTGGCTTCCGCATCCTGGTGCGGGATTCGCCGGTGGTGACTTCGACGGGCACGTTCTCCACGCTGCTCAACGACATCGCCAGTCAGGTCGAGCACATCCTCGGCCAGCAGTTCTCCGCCCGCGGGTACGACCGCAAGCTGGCGCCGCTGTACGCGCAGGCGTTGGTCGGCATGGTCGCCCTGACCGGGCAATGGTGGCTGGACGCGCGCAAGCCCAAGCGCAACGAGGTCGCCGCGCATCTGGTCAACCTCGCGTGGAACGGGCTGTCCCAGCTCGAGCACAAACCCAAGCTGCAGCTCAACGATTAGTCCCCGGCGCGGGCGCGGCGACGGCGGTCTGAGGATGACCGTGCAGCAGCTCAACGCGGCGATCGCGCCGACTCGGGTTCGTCGGCGGACAACGTCCGGCGGGCGAACTCGACCACCTGGGCACGCATGAGCCGGTGGCGTTCCTCGGGGCTTTCGCCCTCCAGGAGGAAACGGGCGAGCTGGGGCATGGCGTGTGGCCAGCAGGCAAGTCCGATGAGCGTCATCAGCTTGGCTGCCGTGTGGTGGTCCGCCGGCCTGCCGAGCGCCTTGGCCAGTGCCTCGACCTTCTTGCGGTAGTTCGGTTGGCGGGCGCCGCCGTCGAACGGGCGGTCGCCGTAGTGCAGGGCCTCCCACAGCATGAGCCTGAGCAGGACCGGGCGCCGACGGTGAAAGTCGTACAGCCGTCCGACGTATTCGGCGAGGTCGCCCTCGGGCAGCCCGATCCCGTCGGCGTGCTCGGCCATCGCTTGCGTGACCACGATTTGGAACAGGGCCTCTTTGCTGCCGAAGTTCGCGTAGATCCGCTCCTTGTTCGCTCCGGCGGCCGCCGCGATCCGGTCCACCCGCGCTCCGGCGATGCCGTGCGTGGCGAACTCGTCGCGCGCCGCGGCCAGGAGGCGCTCCCGGGTGCTGGGCGACTTCGTTGTGGCCATGCCCCGCAGCGTAGCAACCAACCAACCAGGTAGTTGACATCCAACTAGTTGGTTGGCATGGTGAAGGTCGTGTCCTCGCCTCGACGTCAAACGCAGCGATGGGTTCACCTCGGGCGGATGCTGCCGATCCTTCTCGCGACCTCTGTCGTCGGCGTCGGCCAGACCTACACCGTCATCCCGCTGATGCCCGCCATGGCTCGCGACTGGGGGATCGCGGCGTCGTCCACGGCATGGTTGTCGACCGGGTTCAGCCTCAGCTTCGCGGTCGGTTTCCTCTTCGCAGGCCCGGCCGCGGACCGGTACGGGCCGCGCAGGGTGATCCTTGCCGGCCTGCTGTGCGCCGCGCTGTCGACACTGCTCGTGACTTTCGCCCAGAGTCTGCCCGCGGCCGTGGCGTTCCGCTGTTTGCAGGGCGTGACGGTGGCCGCGGTCGGCCCTACCGCGATGGCTTACGTCGCCGAGCACGCCGACACGCGTCGACGCCCGGTCGCGCTCGGCGCGATGAGCAGCGGCGGACTGGCTGCGGCCGTGCTGATGCAGGTCGCAGCCCAGGCCCTGGCTCCGGCGGGCTGGCGTGCGATCTTCTTCGCTTCCTCGGCGGTCATGCTGCTGCTGTTCGTCGCCGTCCTGGTCGGCTTGCGTGCCGACACCGCCGAGCGGGCGAACACCATGAGGACGGCGTTGATCAGCTTGCCGCGGCTGTTGGCCCGTCCACGGCTGCTCGCGTTCTATGCAGCGGCGAGCACGCTGTTGGGGAGCTTGGTCATCCTCTACACCGCGATCGAGATCGCGGGCCCGCCCGCCGTGGCGGACGACCCGACGGCGCTCCTCGTGCTCCGGGCCAGCTCGCTGCCCGCGGTCGTCGTTGCGCCCTTGCTGACCGGTGTGGCCGCTCGGTTCAGTGCTCGTACCAAGGCGGTGTTTGCCCTGGGGCTGGCAACGCTCGGCGCGGCCGCTGCGGGCCTTGTCGGCGACGACGTGGTCCTGCTCGCGCTGGCGCTGCTGCTCTACGTCGCCGGGATCGCCGTCGCTGCACCGAACCTGGTCGAGTTGATCCACGCAGCGGCACCCGATGCCATCGGCGCGGCGACCGCCCTCTACACCGCGGCACTGTTCATCGGCACGAGTATAGGACCGCAGATCGCCGGCGCCACGACATCAGGGGGCTTCGCCGCGGCGGCACTGACCGGGGCTGCCGTGCTCGTCGTCGGCGCCCTGGCGGTCTGCGCAACCGCAGGCCGCTCGGCGAGGGGCATCCGACGCCGCACCGCCACGCCTGCCGAAGACGCCGGAGAGCAGAGCGCTGCTCGAGCTGCCCTCGGGCAACCCGTCAACTAGTCAGCGGTCACCCGCAGGATCTCGTCGTCCTCGCCGTCGTCCGTGCTCAGATACAGCGCCGCGTCCGGCCCGAGTCGTGCCGCGCGGAGCCTGCCGTACTGGCCGTCCAGCTCCTCGGGCACGGTCACCTCTTCGACCTGCTCGCCCTTTTCGTCGAGCCGTAGCAGGAACATCTTCTGTGCTTTCAGTGCGGTGACGGCGAGCAGGCCCTCGAGCTCACCCCACTGCTCGCCGGCCAGGAACTCCGCCCCGCACAGTGCCTCGGTCTGATCACCGGTGGTCCACAGTGGACGGACAGCGTCGGGGAAGCGTTCGGTGTCGGTCATCGACACGCCCTCGTCGTAGCCGTCGACGGTCCCGCCCCGGGACGGATCCCAGCCGTAGTTGCCGCCCAGCTCCAGCCGGTTCACCTCGTCGTCGACGTCCGGTCCGTGTTCGGCGGTGAACACCTGGTCGGTTCCCGGCCGCAGCGCCACACCCTGGACGTTCCGGTGGCCGTAGCTGGCGAGCCTGCGCGTGTTGGTGTTCGAGCTGTTCGCGAA
Source organism: Thermocrispum municipale DSM 44069 (assembly GCF_000427825.1). Classification (GTDB taxonomy): domain Bacteria; phylum Actinomycetota; class Actinomycetes; order Mycobacteriales; family Pseudonocardiaceae; genus Thermocrispum; species Thermocrispum municipale. The sequence continues at coordinate 131,956 of NZ_ATYT01000005.1, forward strand.
CGGATTGTCCGGCAACCCTTCGCCGGTCTTCGGGTCGACCCGCAGCACCTTGCCGCCCAGGCCCTTCTTGTCCTGCGGATTCGCACCCTGCGCCGCATCACCGGTGCCGATGAGCAACTCGCCGTCGGGCCCGTACTCCAGCCGGCAGCCCGAGTGTCTGCCGCTGTCGTTGAGCGGGATCCCGGTGACCAGTGTGCGCACCTTCTCCGCGGACGTGCCGTCCTCGGACAGTTTCCACGTCACCACGCGAACATCGACCGGCGCGCCGCCTTCCTGGTAGGCGTGGCACACGGTGAACTCGCGCGTCTTGGCGAAATCCGGTGAGACGACCAGACCCATCAGGCCGCCCTCACCGCTGACGTAGACGTCGCCGAGGTCGGCTTTGATCTCCGTGCGCTTCGCTCCCGGCTCACCGCCGGACAACAGCGTCAGCCTGGCCGGCCGTTCGGTGACCAGCAGCTCACCGCCGGGCAGGAATCCGATGTCCCACGGATGTTCGAACCCGGCAGCGACCCGCTGCACCCGCAGGCCGGTCGGCTCCGCGCCCTCGGGCGCAGGAACGCGCTGCTGCTGCACCGGCGCGCTCGTACAGGCCGCCAGCAGCGCGGCGAGCGTGGAAAACACCAGCGCGGGCACGAATCTGGTCACATCGACCATCATGCCCGCGCTGGCGCGTGAAACGTGTTACTTCGCCGGCTCGACCCGCAGCAGGTAGTCGTTCTCGCCACCCGCGGTGGTCAGGTACAACGCACCGTCCGGGCCGATCCGCGCGGCGCGCAGCCGCTTGTAGGTCCAGTCGAGCTCCTTCGGCACGTCGACCGCGGTGATCTTGCTGTCGGTGCCTTCGCCCTCGACGGTCATCAGGAACAGCTTCGAGCCCTTCAGCGACGTGACCGCCAGCTTGCCTTCCAGCTCACCCCACTGCTTGCCCTCGAGGAAGATCGCCGCGCACAGCGCCTCGGTCGGCTCGCCGGTGGCCCACTTCGCGTCCACCGCGTCCGGGAACAGCTCCTTGTCGGTCATCGGAGCCTCGACCTCGAACTTGGCGTACTGGCTCTGGTCGGTCTTCTCGCCACCGTGCGACGGGTCCCAGCCGTAGTTCTTGCCCGGCTGGATCAGGTTGATCTCGTCGTCCCGGATCGTGCCGTGCTCGGAGGTCCAGATCTCCTTGGTGCCCGGCCGCACCGCGACGCCCTGGACGTTGCGGTGGCCGTAGCTGATCACGCGCTTGGCTTCCTCGGTCTTGGCCGAGCCGTCGGCGACCCACGGATTGTCCGGCAGCGCCTTGCCGGTGTCCCAGTCCACGCGCAGCACCTTGCCGCCGAGGTTGTTCTTGTCCTGGGCGGTGTTCAGGTGCCAGCCGTCACCGGTGCCGATCAGCAGCTCGCCGTCCGGGCCCTCGGTCGGGCGGCAGCCGACGTGCTGACCGGTCGGGCCGAGCGGCAGCCCGGTGATCAGGTCCTTGACCTTGGTCGCGGACTTCTCGTCCTTCGACAGCTTCCAGGTGATCAGCCGGATGTCGTTCGGCTTGCCGTCCGGGGTCGCCGTGGTCTGGCACAGCGTGAACTTGCGGGACTTCTCGAAGTCCGGGTGCAGCACCATGCCGAGCAGACCACCCTCGGCCTTCACGTACGGCTTGGGCAGGTCGATCTTGACGTCGGTGACCGTGGTCTGCTTCGGGTCGGTGATGTCGGTGATCTTCTGGCCCTTCTTCTTGGGCGAGATGACCGACAGCTTCCCCGGCCGCTGCGGCACCAGCACGTTGCCGCTGGGCAGGAAGCCGATGTCCCAGCCGACCTTCAGCCCCTCGGCCACCTCGGTGACCTTGATCTTGCCCTGCGAGTGCGAGCGCTGGTCACCCTTGATCGCGCCGGGCGGCGGTTCGTTGCCGGATGCGTCTTCCGAACAGCTGGTCAGCAGCACGGACAAGCTGGCGAGTACGGCTGCAGTCACGCGGAAGCGTTTCATGACGGCGAGTCTGTCAAAAGGGGCGGAACGCGCCCGCAGCCGGGGTCGTCGGTGCTGCGCCGTACCCTGTTTACTCGTGCTTTCCGGCTTGTTGTCCGCCGCCTTGTCCACCCCCGGCTTGAGTGCTGTCGTCGACCGCGCCGGGGCGGCTGAGCTTGCGCTCCAGGGGCCCGCCGCCGCGCGGCAACTGGTCGTGGCGGCGCTGGCCGCGGACAAGGCGGCCGGTGGTGCCGAGCGGCCGGTGCTGGCGGTCGTGCCGACCGGTCGGGAGGTCGACGTGCTGTCGTCGGCACTGGCCGACCTGCTGGGTCCGGACCAGGTGGCGGCCTTCCCGTCCTGGGAGACGTTGCCGCACGAGCGGTTGTCGCCGCGTGCGGACACCATCGGCACCCGGTTGCAGGTGCTGCGCAGGCTGAAGCATCCCGGCGTCGACGGGCCGCTGCGCGTGGTCGTCGCCGGCGTGCGCAGCCTGATCCAGCCGATGGCGCCCGGCTTGGCCGAGCTGGAGCCGGTCGAACTGGCCCCGGGCGGCGAGCACGAGTTCGACGAGCTGACCACACGCCTGCTCGAGCTGGCCTACACCCGCGTGGACATGGTGGAGAAGCGCGGCGAGTTCGCCGTGCGCGGCGGCATCCTGGACGTCTTCCCGCCCACCGCGCCGCACCCGTACCGCGTGGAGTTCTGGGGCGACGAGGTTTCCGAGATCCGCATGTTCTCGGTCGCCGACCAGCGCTCGTTGCCCGAGCCGGTCGAGCGCGTGGTCGCCGCGCCGTGCCGGGAGCTGTTGCTGACGCCCGAGGTGCGGGCGCGTGCGGCGGCGCTGCAGAGTGAGCACGAGTCGAACGCGGCGCTCAGTGAGATGCTGGAGAAGCTGTCGCAGGGCATCCCGGTCGAGGGCATGGAGTCGCTCATCCCGGTGCTGCTGCACGGTGACCTGGAGCTGCTCACCGACGCGTTCCCGGACGGGACGCACGTGGTGCTGGCCGACCCCGAACGCATCGTGGCCCGCGCGCACGATCTGGTCCGCACCGGTCAGGAGTTCCTGGAGGCCTCGTGGTCCAGCGCTGCGGCCGGAGGACAGGCTCCGATCGACCTCGGCGCCTCGGCGTACCGCGAGCTGGCCGAGATCGAGCGGCACGCGAAGGAGACCGGCCGCTGCTGGTGGACGCTCAGCCAGCTGACCACCGACGTCGAGGACGTGCTGGACACCGGCGTGCAGCCTGCGCCCGGATACCGCGGTGACTTTCCCCAGGCGGCCAAGGACTTGCGCGCGCAGACCGCGTCCGGCGGGGCAGCGGTGCTGGTCGTCGCGGGTGCGGGTACTGCGGCGCGGGCCGTCGAGCAGCTGTCCGCCGAGGAGGTTCCGGCCGCGCTCGCCGAGAGCCTCGACGACGTCCCGCCCGCGGGCGTCGTGACGGTCACCCGCGGCACGATCACCGAAGGGTTCTCGCTGCCCTCCGCTGCGCTGGCCGTCCTCAGCGAGTCGGACATCACCGGTCGCGGGGCGGTCGACGCCCAGGCAGCAAGCGTCAAGATGCCGTCCCGCAGGCGCAACGCGGTCGACCCGCTGGCGCTCAAGCCGGGCGACTACGTGGTGCACGAACAGCACGGCATCGGCCGCTACGTGGAGATGGTGCAGCGCAAGGTCGCCGGTGCCACCCGTGAGTACCTCGTGTTGGAGTACGCCAGCTCCAAGCGCGGGCATCCCGGTGACCGGCTGTACGTCCCGACCGATCAGCTGGACGCGGTCTCCCGCTACGTCGGCGGTGAGCTGCCGACGCTGAACAAGCTGGGCGGCTCGGACTGGAAGAACACCAAGGCGCGGGCGCGTAAGGCGGTGCGGGAGATCGCCGCCGAGCTCATCCAGCTGTACGCCGCTCGGCAAGCGTCGCCGGGACACGCGTTCGGGCCGGACACCCCGTGGCAGCGCGAGCTGGAGGACGCCTTCCCGTTCACCGAGACCCCGGACCAGCTGGCGGCCATCGACGAGGTCAAGGCCGACATGCAGCGCGGCGTACCGATGGACCGGGTGATCTGCGGCGACGTCGGCTACGGCAAGACCGAGATCGCGGTGCGGGCGGCGTTCAAAGCGGTGCAGGACGGCAAGCAGGTCGCGGTGCTGGTGCCGACGACGCTGCTGGCTCAGCAGCACCTGGCCACGTTCAGCGAACGCATGAGCGCGTTCCCGGTCACCATCAAGGGACTGTCCCGCTTCACCCCCGAGACCGAGGTCGAGTCGATCCTGACCGGCCTTGCCGAGGGTGAGGTGGACATCGTCATCGGCACGCACCGGCTGCTGCAGACCGGGGTCCGGTACAAGGACCTCGGCCTGGTCATCGTGGACGAGGAGCAGCGGTTCGGCGTCGAGCACAAGGAACACATCAAGGCGATGCGCACGCACGTGGACGTGCTGACCATGTCGGCCACGCCGATCCCGCGCACGCTGGAGATGTCGCTGGCGGGCATCCGCGAGATGTCCACCATCCTGACCCCGCCGGAGGAGCGGCACCCGGTGCTGACCTACGTCGGCGGCTACGACGACAAGCAGGTCGCCGCGGCCATCCGGCGTGAGCTGCTGCGCGACGGCCAGGTCTTCTACGTGCACAACCGGGTGCGCAGCATCGAGAAGGCGGCCAAGCGACTCGGCGAGCTGGTGCCGGAGGCCCGCATCGCGGTCGCGCACGGCCAGATGAACGAGGACCGCCTGGAGAAGATCATCGAGGGCTTCTGGCGGCACGAGTTCGACGTGCTGGTGTGCACCACGATCGTCGAGACGGGTCTGGACATCGCGGGAGCGAACACGCTCATCGTGGAGCGGGCGGATCTGCTCGGCCTTGCCCAGCTGCACCAGCTGCGCGGCCGGGTCGGGCGCCGCCGCGAGCGTGGCTACGCCTACTTCCTGTACCCGACCGAGGCGCCGCTGACCGAGACCGCGCACGAGCGGCTGGCCACCATCGCGCAGAACACCGAGCTGGGCGCGGGCATGGCAGTGGCGATGAAGGACCTGGAGATCCGCGGCGCGGGCAACATCCTGGGCGCCGAGCAGTCCGGACACATCGCGGGTGTCGGCTTCGACCTCTACGTGCGGCTGGTCGGCGAGGCGGTGGATGCGTTCCGGCGTTCGGCCGGTGCGGAGCCCGCCGAGGAGGAGCCGGTCGAGGTCCGGGTGGACCTGCCGGTGGACGCGCACATTCCGCACGACTACGTCTCCGGCGAGCGACTGCGCCTGGAGGCCTACCGCAAGATCGCCGCCGCCAGCCAGCAGGACGGCGTCGCGGCGATCGACGAGGTCCGCGACGAGCTGACCGACCGCTACGGCTCCCCGCCCGCACCGGTCGAGCGCCTGCTGAAGATCGCCGGGTTGAAGCAGGTGTGCCGGGCCGCGGGGGTCACCGAGGTCTCGCTGCAGGGCAACAACATCCGGTTCGCCCCGCTGAAGCTGGCCGACTCGCAGCAGGTGCGGCTCAAGCGGCTGTACCCGAAAGCGATCTTCAAGGCCGCGACCAGCACGGTGTCCGTGCCGCGGCCGACAGAAGGGCCTGCGGGTGGTCGCATCGGGGCGCCGCCGCTGCGGGACGACGAGCTGTTGCAGTGGTGCGTGAAGCTGGTGCAGTCGCTCACGGAGTGACCGGCGAGGCGTCGGGCCCGCTGACCCCGGCGCTGTCCGCTCGCGCACCGGATGACCGATTCGACGACCACGGAAAGTGCATGATCGACCGCGGTGGGTGCAGACGAACGGGTGCTTCCCATCGGCCGGTGCGGCTGTGAGAAGGTACAGCGCTGTGAGGCACATCATCCGCCGTAGCTGGCTCGCGCTGCTTGCCGTCACGGGAGTGCTGGCCCTCGTCGCGTGCGACACCGGGCCCAGCCGACCAGGAGCCGCCGCCGTCGTGGGCGACACCGAGATCTCGGTGGATTCGCTCCAGCGTGAGTTCCGCTGGTTGCTCGACAACGTCCCGGACGCCGAGCAGCTCAGGGAACAGGACGCGCTCGGCAGGATCTCGGTGCAGTCGCTCACCGCGCGTGTTCAGCACGAGCTGATCGCGGCGACCGCCGACCGGCTCGATCTGCGTGCTGACCCGGAAGAGGTGCAAGACCTGCTCGACGAGCTCGGTGGGGAGACCAAGGCCGCGACCCGGGTGCTGACCTCGCCGGACCGGGTGCGCGAGCGTATCCAGGACCTGCTGCTGCTGCGTGAGATCGGCAGGCACTACGCCGACAAGCTGTCCGTGCGGGTCTCCGGAGCGTTGATCGCGAACGAAGAGCCGGGCGCGACGGCCCGCCAGCGGGCGGTCGACCTCGGCAAGGAGATGGCCGCCAACCCGGACCGTGCGGCGGAACTGGCTGCGCAGGGCGACCAGGAGCTGCCCAAGGAACTTGTGCTGTCCGAACTCATCGGCAGCGAGCAAGAGGTGTTGATGCAGACCCCGCTGTTCGCGGTCGAGCCGGGCACCGTCGTGGTGATGCAGCCGAACCCGCAGAACGGCGCGTTGTGGATGGTCGCGCTGGTCGAGGAGCGGTCCGAGTCCGGGGCTTCGTCCGGCCGCAACTATCCGGAAGGTGCGCTGAGCCAGATCGGCCTGCAGATGCTGCGGCCCGCAGCCGAGCAGCTCGGGGTGACGATCAACCCGCGCTACGGCGTGTGGGACGAGGCCGGCATGGCAATCCTGGAGAACGAGGAGGACGCGCAGAGCCACCTCTTCTCGACGGACGGAGTCGAACGGCAGTGACCGCAGCGGTGCCGGGGTCGGCGACGAGCCCGGTGGTCGTGATCGTCACTTCAGCAGGTGTTCCCGCTGAGGCACTCGGTGCCGTGCGCGCAGCCGACGTCGTCTACCTCGCGCCGGGCGTGGAGCTGACCGTCCCCGGCGCCGAGCCCGCGCCCGACGACACCGAGCTGGTGCAGGTGGCCGGGCTCAAATCCGTCGTGCTGCTCGCCGCCGACCGGTCCGACCGGGCCGCAGCGGCACTCGTCGCGGCCGGTGCCACGGTGATCGAACCGTCCGCGCTCGCGCGAGCGGTCGCGGTGATGGACCGGCTGCGCTCGCCGGGTGGCTGTCCGTGGGACGCGGAGCAGACGCACGAGTCGCTGCGCCGCTACCTGCTCGAGGAGACCTACGAGCTGCTCGAGGCGATCGAGACCGACGACCGGGCAGCGCTGCGCGAGGAGCTCGGCGACGTGCTGCTCCAGGTGCTCTTCCACGCGCGGATCGCTGCCGAGCACCCGGATGACGCGTTCGACATCGACGACGTCGCCGCGGAACTGGTCGACAAGATGGTCAGCCGTCATCCGCAGATCTTCGGCGAAGCTGCGGCCGTGCCCTCGGCGGAAGCCCAGGAGCAGAACTGGCACCGCCTCAAGCAGAAGCAGAAAGCACGCACGTCCACACTCGACGGGGTGGCGATGGGGCAACCCGCGGCCGCCCTCGCGGGCAAGATCGTCGAGCGGGTCCTGCGTGCCGAGTTCCCCGCCGACCTGCTGGCAGGCGACGGCCCGGGCGCCGCATTGTTCGACCAGGCAGCGCAGGTGATGCGCGACGGCCGCGAGCCGGAGGGCGAACTGCGCGCGGCGGCGAAGCGATTCGCCGCGGCGGTGCGTGAAGCCGAGCAGGCCGCGCGGGCCGACGGCGTGGACCCGCTGGCCATGGGCGCGCAGGGCTGGCGGCGATACTGGCCGGCCGACGACAAGAACGAGACAGACACGGCGTCCGACATGCCCGGACGCCCGGGTGAGACGGGATAACCTGATCGAGTGAGCGAACCGCCACGGTCTGCTGTCCTGCCGCGGCTTCGGCCGCCCGTCATGCGCCTGGCAGTTGCCGGGCTGATCATCGCGACCGGCCTGACGTTGATCCTGACCATCGGCGTCAACCGCCCCGCCGCGGAAGGCGACGAACCGAAGGCCGCGCACGCCTCAGCGCTCCCCGCGCCCAATGCGGCCGCACCGCCGCGCGGCGTTCCGGCTCCGGTCGACCGTCCGAACGCCTCGGACGAAAAGGAACTGGCGGCCTGGGCGAAGGAGGTCGGCGGGTTGACCGGCATCCCGGCCCGCGCGGTCCGGGCGTACGGCTTGGCCGAGATGTGGATGCGCTCGGACGCGCCCAAGTGCAGGCTGACCTGGTCGACCCTGGCCGGCATCGCCCAGGTGGCCAGCAAGCACGGCGGTGAGATCGACAAGGACGGCGAGCTGGTCAAACCGGTGGTGGGCAAGAACGACCGGGTCGGCCCCCTGCACCTGTCGCTGGCGAAGTGGAAGGCGCACCGGTTCCGTGCCTCGCGGGACGGCCAACGCCCGGATCCGCAGCAGATCGACGACGCAGCGGTGACGACCGCCCGTGCCCTCTGCGCCCGCGGCGGGGACATGCGCAAAGCGCGGCACTGGTGGTCGGCGGTCGCCGCGCACGGCGGCTCCACCACGTTCGCCCAGCATGTGTTCGTGGCGACCAAGCGCTACGCGAAAGCCAGCGCCGCCGCCGGTCGGTGACGCTGGTCGCCACGCGTCGGTCCGTACTGCCGGCCGCTCGGGGTCGGCCCGCTTCGTGATTCTGTGCAGCTGTCGGTCGGTGAGCGGCGCGCGTGGTGCCTGCGCCGCCGGCTCGCCCGGTCCGTGACGCGAGGAGCCTGGGCAGCCGCCGCTCGGGGTCGGACCGCCTCGTGATCCTGCGCGCAGCACCCGGTCGGTGACCGGCGCGCTTGGTGTGCCTGCACCGCCGGCTCGCCCGGTCCGCGACGCGAGAGCCCGCGCAGCCGCCGCTCGGTGACCGCCCGCGATGCCGGAACCCAGCGCAGCCTCCGGTCGGCGACCCCTGTCCGGACGGGCACAGATGACGTGAGCTACCGCATGCCTCCAACGGGTGACAGCGCACGGCGGCTACGCTTCGAGACGTCAGTCGTGAGAGTGCGTATCAGCAGGTACGCCGTTCACCGTGAGCACGTAGCGAGGAGTGAGGCGTGGCGGTCATCGATCAGGTAGGTGCGCGGGAGATTCTCGACTCGCGTGGCAACCCTACGGTCGAGGTGGAGGTGGCGCTGGACGACGGGACGCTGGCCAGGGCCGCGGTTCCGTCCGGCGCATCGACGGGGGAGCACGAGGCGGTCGAACTCCGCGACGCCGATCCGCAGCGCTACAACGGCAAGGGCGTCGAGAAGGCCGTCGCCGCCGTGCTGGACGAGATCGCGCCGGAACTGGTCGGCATCGAGGCGGTCGACCAGCGCATCGTCGATCAGAAGCTGGTCGACCTGGACGGCACGCCGGACAAGTCGCGGCTGGGCGCCAACGCCATCCTGGGTGTCTCGCTCGCGGTGGCCAAGGCGGCCGCGGACTCGGCGGACCTGGAGCTGTTCCGCTACCTGGGCGGCCCGAACGCGCACGTGCTGCCGGTGCCGATGCTGAACATCCTCAACGGCGGTGCCCACGCCGACACCGACGTGGACGTTCAGGAATTCATGATCGCCCCGATCGGGGCCGAGACGTTCCGGGAGGCGCTGCGCTGGGGCGCGGAGGTCTACCACGCGCTGAAGTCGGTGTTGAAGTCCAAGGGCCTGAGCACCGGCCTCGGGGACGAGGGCGGGTTCGCGCCGAGCCTGCCGAACAACCGGGCCGCGCTGGACCTGATCGTCGAGTCGATCAAGAAGGCAGGCTTCACCCCGGGCAGCGACGTGGCGCTGGCGCTGGACGTCGCGGCCACCGAGTTCTTCGCCGACGGCTCCTACCAGTTCGAGGGCAACAAGCGCAGCGCGTCCGAGCTGGGTGCCTACTACGAGGAACTGCTGGACGCCTACCCGCTGGTGTCGATCGAGGACCCGCTTGCCGAGGACGACTGGGACGGCTGGGTGGAGCTGACCGCGCGGATCGGTTCCCGGGTCCAGCTGGTCGGCGACGACCTGTTCGTCACCAACCTGGACCGGCTGGAGGACGGCATCGCCCGGCGTGCCGCCAACGCGCTGCTGGTGAAGGTCAACCAGATCGGCACGCTGTCGGAGACGCTGGACGCCATCGCGCTGGCCACGTCCTACGGTTACAAGTCGATGATGAGCCACCGCTCCGGCGAGACGGAGGACACCACGATCGCCGACCTGGCGGTGGCCACCGGCGTCGGCCAGATCAAGACCGGTGCTCCGGCCCGCGGTGAGCGGACCGCGAAGTACAACCAGCTGCTGCGCATCGAGGAGAACCTCGCCGACGCGGCACGCTACGCCGGTGACCTGGCCTTCCCCCGTTTCACTCCGAACAACTGACGCATCATGACCCGGGCCAAGCGTGACGATCGCCGGACTCCACGGGGTTCGGCGCGTTCGACGCGCTCGCGTCGCCCGGAACTGACGCGTGGCCGGCCCAAGTCCGGCCCCGCCACGGCGGCCCGGTCCCGGTCACGGACGACCGTCCGGGCCCGGGTCGCCGAGGGCGTGCGCAGCAAGCGGCTGGCCGGGGCGGCGCGCGCGCTCGGGTTGTCGTCGACCCGCCGCGCGGCCATCGCCGCCCTCGTGGTGTGCGCGCTCGCATTCACCCTTGCGGTGCCGCTGCGCACCTACCTGGCTCAGCGTGCCGAGGTCGCCGAACAGGAAGAACTGAAGGAACAGCTCACCGGCAAGGTGGCCGAACTGGAACGGAAGAAGCGCGCGCTGAGCGACCCGGCGCAGATCGAGGCCGAAGCGCGGCGCCGGCTGCGCTACGTGATGCCCGGCGAGACGCCCTACATCGTGCAGCTGCCCGGCGACGCGCCGACGGGGGAGGAACACACCTCCGGTGGCCGGACCGAGATCGACGCGGCCTGGTTCGAGAAGCTGTGGTCGGGTATGTCGGAGTGAGGCCACCGGCGAGCGATACCCTCGACGGCGATGAGCAGGGAATTCGAGCCGGTGACCGAAGCGGACCGGGAGATCGTCCGCCAGCAGCTGGGCCGTCCACCGCGGGCCATGCGCGCCATCGCCGCACGGTGCCCGAGCGGACATCCCGCCGTGGTGCAGACCAGCCCGCGGCTGGAGGACGGCACGCCGTTCCCGACGCTGTACTACTTGACCTGTCCGCGGCTGTGCTCGCTGGTCGGTCGGCTCGAAGCGTCCGGCATCATGCGCGAGATGACCGCTCGGCTGGCCGAGGACGAGGAGCTGGCCGCCGCCTACCAGCGGGGGCACGAGCAGTACCTGGCCGAGCGTGACGCCATCGAGCCGCTCGGTCACCAGGTCTCCGCGGGCGGCATGCCCACGCGGGTCAAATGCCTGCACGTTCACCTCGCCCACCGGCTCGCCGTCGGCCCCGGGGTCAATCCGTTCGGCGACGAGACCTTCGAGCTGGTGAGCAAGGACTGGCCGTCCGGCGACTGCGCCGCAGGCTGATCTCGGTCCGTTAGGCTGAGCGCATGCCTAGGGTTGCCGCGATCGACTGTGGGACGAACTCCATCCGACTGCTGGTCGCGGAGCTCATGCCCAATCACGACGGAACCTGGTTCGTGCGCGACCTGCACCGGGAGATGCGCATCGTCCGGCTCGGCCAGGGCGTGGACGCCACCGGTCAACTCGCGCCCGAGGCGATCGAACGTACTCGCCAGGCGCTCGCCGCCTACACGATCGCCGCGCGGCGCAAGGGCGTCGAGCGGGTCCGCATGGTCGCGACCTCGGCCACCAGGGACGCGAGCAACCGCGAGGACTTCTTCCGCATGACCGAGCAGACGCTCGGCGTGCGGGCCGAGGTGATCAGCGGCGAGGTCGAGGCCCGGTTGTCGTTCACCGGCGCGGTCGCCGATCAGGATCCGGACGACGGGCCGTTCCTGGTGGTCGACGTCGGCGGCGGGTCGACCGAGCTGGTGCTGGGGGAGTGGGACGGCCGCGAGGCGAAGATACTCGCCGCGAAGTCGGTCGACGTCGGCTGCGTGCGCATCACCGAGCGCGTGCTGCGTTCCGATCCACCGACGGCCGACGAGATCGCCGCGGGACGACAGTTCGCCCGCGAAGTACTCACCGAAACTTTCGACGCTGTCGACGTGACGCGGGCTCGGCGCTGGATCGGTGTCGCGGGCACGGTCACCACGTTGTCCGGCGTCGCGCAGGGCTTGCCGCGCTACGACCGGGACCAGATCCACCAGTCCACGGTGACGCACGCCGAGCTGGAGCGGGTCACCCGCGACCTGCTGGCGCAGGATCACGCCACCCGCGCCGAGAACCCGGTCATCCACGAAGGGCGGGTCGACGTCATCGGCGGTGGCGCGCTGGTCGTGCACACCATCGGTGAGATGCTCGCCGAGCGCGGCGGACCGGTCGATCTGCACGTCAGTGAACACGACATTCTGGACGGCATCGCGCTGAGCCTGGCGGACTGATCACGCCCCGTCAGCACGTTCTCTTTCGGTGGCTAACGATCAGGTCTCCGGGTAGCCCGAATGGCCCACGCCATTCGTGGCAAAGTGCCCACATCACGCCGCTTCGTGCATTAGGTTCACTCCATCCCACACAGGGCGGAGGAACGGATGAGAAAACGGAAGTTGATCGTCGCCGCGGTGGCGGCGGCCCTCGCCGGGGGAACCGCGGCAGTGGCCGTGCCCGCGATGGCGGCTCCGGCGGTGTCCGGCAAGACCGTGGAATTCAACGTGCTCGCCGAGCGCGGCGCCGGCGTCGACGAGGTTGTCGAGGCTGTCGAGGCCGCGGGTGGCGAGGTCGTCAAGGCCAACAAGGCCGTCGGTCTGCTCACGGTGCGCGCCCCGGAGAACGGCTTTGCCACCGCGGTCGCCAAGGACGACGCGGTCTTCGGTGCGACCAAGGCGAAGTCGCTCGGCTACGCCCCGAAGGAGAAGAGCAAGGCCAAGCAGCGCCGCGAGATCGAGCGTGAGCACCGCGCGAGCAAGGTCAAGCAGCGCAAGTCCGCCAAGGCCGCCAAGAAGGGCAGCTCCCGCGCGGCCATGGACCCGATGGACGACCAGCTGTGGGGCCTGACCATGGTCCGCTCCCACCTGGCGCGCGACGTACAGGCGGGTGACAAGCAGGTTCGCGTCGGCGTCATCGACACCGGTGTGGACGGCAGCCACCCGGACATCGCGCCGAACTTCGACAAGGACCTGTCGCGCAACTTCACCGTCGACATGCCGACCGATCCGAACGGCGAAGTGGTGGACGGGCCGTGCGAGTTCCGTGGCTGCGTCGACCCCAACGACCACGACGACAACGGCCACGGCACGCACGTCGCGGCCACCATCGGTGCGGCGGCCAACGACTTCGGTGTCTCCGGTGTCGCCCCGAACGTCACCCTGGTCAACCTGCGCGCGGGCATGGACTCCGGCTACTTCTTCCTGCAGCCGGTGGTCGACGCGCTGACCTACGCCGGTGACCACGGCATCGACGTGGTGAACATGAGCTTCTACGTCGACCCGTGGCTGTACAACTGCGACGACAACCCGGCGGACTCGCCGGCGGAGCAGGCGCAGCAGCGCACCGTCAAGGAAGCGGTGACCAGGGCGCTGGAGTACGCGCACGGCAAGGGCGTCACCCTGGTGTCGGCGCTGGGCAACCAGCACGAGGACAGCGGCAACCCGCTCCCGGACACCTCGAGCCCGAACTTCCCGTCGAACAGCGCCAAGGAACGGCAGATCGACAACGACACCTGCCTGAGCATGCCGACCGAGGGCCCGAACGTGATCAACGTGGCGGCGCTCGGCCCGTCGAAGGCGAAGGCGGACTACTCCAGCTACGGCACCGAGCGGATCTCGGTGTCCGCGCCGGGTGGTTACTTCCGCGACTACTACGGCACGCCGGACTACGGGCAGAACGCGAACCTCATCCTCTCGGCGTACCCGAAGAACGTGGCGTTGGCCGAGGGCACGATCGACGAGAACGGTGACATCACCGAGCTCGGCGAGGAATGGGGCGTCCAGCGCGCGGAGACCGCGGACGGCGAGTACGCCTACTACCAGCCGCTGCAGGGCACCTCGATGGCGTCGCCGCACGCCGCTGGTGTGGCCGCGCTGATCGTGTCGCAGTACGGCTCGGGTGAGGGCGCCGACTTCGGCCTCGCGCCGGAGAAGGTGCGCGCGGTCCTGGAAGGCACCGCGATCGCCACGCCGTGTCCGGAGCCGCGGACGGTCGACTACCTCGACGAGGGTCGCGACGAGACCTGGACCGCGACCTGTGAGGGTGACTGGGAGTTCAACGGCTTCTACGGCCACGGCGTGGTGGACGCCTTCGGTGCGGTCCGCCACGGCGACGGATTCCTGACCGACTGACCAACACTCCACCCCCACCAGGAGAGCCCCTCGGAGTCGCCTTCGAGGGGCTCTCCTCGTGTGCGGGTGCGGTGAATCCGCCGTGCCTGCCGCCTGGCTGCAACGATCGACATGCCCACGGTGGTTGATGGGTCACCGGGTCGGCGGAGGGCTGCGTGGAGTGGCACGACGGCTGGGCTGCCGCTGGGCCCGTGCCCGGTGGCGACAGCTTCGGGTGGACCCGAGGACCCGAGGCCCGGTGACGACAGCCGCGGCGGCCCCGAGGGCCGGTGACGGCAGCCTCGGATGGCTCGAGGGCCCAGGATCCGTGGCCTGGTGACGACAGAGCCCCTCGAGCGGACCCGGAGGCCCGGTGACGACAGAGCCCCTCGGGCGGACCCGAGGGGCTCTGTGTTCGTGGTGGGATCAGCAGCCGTCAGGCGGCCACCTTGCCGGCGCTCGATGCGGTGTGCATCGGGCGCCGCTGGGTGTGCACGAGCAGAGCGCGCACGCCGCGCTCCGGCCGCGTGTTCAACGCCAAGTAGGCGATCACGGTGCCGGCGACGGTCAGCGCACCGCCACCGATCAGCGACCAGCGAGCGCCGAGCTCGTTGGCCACCCAGCCGATGATGGGCGCGCCGAGCGGGGTGCCGCCCATCAGCAACATCAGGTACAGCGACAGGACGCGACCACGCATCCCCGCTGGGACGGTTGTCTGGATGTAAGCGTTCGCCGAGGTCAGCACGGTCATGGTGAGCACGCCTATGGGCACGAGCGTGACCGCGAAAGCCTCGTAGTTCGGCATCAGGCCGGAAGCCGCTTCGAACGCGCCGAACAGCACCGCGCCGGTCAGGATCACCTGCAGCCGGGGTGCCTTGCGACGAGCGGCGAGCAGCGCACCGCTGAGCGTGCCGATGGCCATGATGGTGCCGAGCAGCCCGTACGCGCTCGGGCCGCGGTGGTAGACGTCCGCGGACATCAGCGCGTTGGTCATCTGGAAGTTCATGCCGAACGTGCCGACACCGAACATCACGGCCATGACCATCAGCAGGTCGCGGCGGCCGCGCAGGTAGCGGACACCGGCGGCCATCCTGGCCAGGGGGCCGTCGTCGTCTTCGGACGTGGGATCGCTCGGGACCGCCGACGGCTTGATCAGCAGCAGCGCGATGATCGGCGCGGCAAACGACAAACCGTTGATCAGGAACACCGGACCAGGTCCGAACACGGCGATCAGCAGGCCGGCGATCGCGGGCCCGAACAGCCGGGCGCCGTTGAACGAGGCGCTGTTCAGGGCGACCGCGTTGGTGATGTCCTCCTGGCCGACCAGTTCGGACACGAACGCCTGCCGCGCGGGGTTGTCGAATGCCGTACCGACGCCGAGCAGGAAAGCCAGCACGTAGACGTGCCAGATCTCCGCTGTTCCGGTCATCACCAGTACACCGAGGGTCAGGCCGACCAGGCCGAGGAAGCCGTTGGTGGCCATCAGCAGCTGCCGCTTGGGCAGCCGGTCGGCGAGCACCCCGCCGAACGGCGCGGCGAGCAGAAAGGGCAGGAACTGCAGTCCCGTGGTGATGCCGACGGCGGTCGCGCCACCGCCAAGGGTGACGAGCACCAGCCAGTCTTGGGCGACCCGCTGCATCCACGTCCCGGCGTTGGATACGAACATTCCCGACCAGTAGAGCCGGTAGTCGTGATGCCGCAACGAGCGGAACATGTGACGCACTGGGGTGAATTCGCCTCCTGGAAGGAGTAGGGGACGGTACTTTGTTAGTTTAGCTCATTACCTTGGCTAACGGTATGTGGGTTATGCCTCATACGCTGCGGGAATACCGTCTTCACCCGAATTGTTGAACCGCGTTAACCGGCCCGGTGGGAGAAATTGATCATCGGTTCGAGCTGGCCCGTACGAACGCGGCGAGGTCGGCCGCCTGGCGCACTCGCGAGTCGGGATGCACGTACATCATATGGCCGGCGGGGTAGTACGCCCGTTCGATGTTCTCCCGCAGCTGTTCCGGGATGGCCAGCTGGGCCAGGCTCTGCTCGGCGGCGAAGTACGGCGTGGCGCCGTCGGTGTAGCCGAACGCGACGTGCAGCTTCAGGTGTGGGTTGGCGCGCATCGCCGCGGCCAGCCGGTCCAGCACGCTGATGTGTTTTCCTTCGAACTCGGCGTACGACCATTTCTCGTTGGCCCGCATGTTGATCAATTCGTAGGGCAGGTCACTCTCGTACTTCAGTTCCGCGCGCACGTAATGATTCAGCGCCGCGGCGTACGGTCCGGTGAGCGCGTTCGTCGACGGGTCGGAGCTGAATCGCTCCCGTGCGTAGTCGGATTCCGGGCCGGTGAAGCGAGCGTCGATCCGGCCGACCACTTTGCGCTGGTCGCGCAGCAGCTCGGTGAAGAAGCGGATGTGCTCGATCCGCAGATTCGCGCGGTCGATGTAGTCGGCCGACAGTCCGGTCAGCCGAGCCAGTTTGGTGACCACGCTCGCGCGCTCCTCGGCGGTCAACCGGGCGTCTTGTGCCAGCGCCCACGGGTACTCCCGGGACGCGAACTCTTCCGCTTCGCGCAACACCTCCTGCAGCGGCCGGTCACCGTGCAGGCCGTGGTAGTGCGCGATCGCCGCGTAGGTCGGCACGAACAGCGGATACGGGCGATCGTTGTTGGCGTCGGCGAACACGGTGCCGAGGTCCAGCGTCGCCGAGATCAGGATCAGCCCGTTGAGATACAGGCCGAAGCGCGACTGCAGGTGCTCGGCCAACGCCGAGGCCCGCAGAGTGCCGTAGGACTCGCCCGCGAGGAACTTCGGCGACAGCCAGCGGCCCTTGCGCGAGGTCCACAGCCGGATCAGCTCGCCGACCGACTCCAGGTCCCCGGTGAAACCGAGGAAGTCCTTGTCGGCTTCGCCTTTCACCGGCCGCGAGTAGCCGGTGGCCACCGGGTCGATGAACACCAGGTCGGCATGCGCGAGCAGGGTCTCGTGGTTGTCGGTGAGCCGGTACGGCGGCGGCTCCATGGCGCCGACGTCACCGGAGACCACCCGGCGCGGACCGAGCAGCCCGAGATGCAGCCACGTGCTGGACGAGCCGGGTCCGCCGTTGAACGCGAAGATCACCGGGCGCTGGGTCGGGTCGGCGTCGTCGAGCGTGTAGCTGGTCAGGAAGATCTCGGCGACCGGTTTGAGCCCTTCCGACTTGCCGTCCGTGATCACTTCCTTGCGCAGCACGACGCGTCCGGCTTGCGCGGTGTAGCGCAGCGGTCCGGTCGGCAGTTCCAGCGTGTGGTGCGTGGTGACGAGCTCGTCGCTGGGCTCTGCGGGCTTGTCCTTGTCCTCGGCGCGGGAGTCGGCGGAAGGGGTCGACATGCAGGCAACTCTAAGGCGTCCACACTGGACGGGTGACGGATTTTGCCGAGCGGGCCGACAGCATCGCCGAACTCGATGCCGCGGTGTCGGAATGCCGGGCGTGCCCGCGCCTGGTCGCCTGGCGTGAGGAGGTCGCGCGCACCAAACGAGCTGCTTTCGCCGATCAGGACTACTGGGGTCGTCCGGTCCCCGGCTTCGGGCCTGCGGACGCCTCGTTGGCGATCATCGGCCTGGCACCCGCCGCGCACGGCGCGAACCGAACCGGCCGCATGTTCACCGGGGACCGCTCCGGCGACGTCCTCTACGCAGCTCTGTATGACGTCGGCCTGGCGTCGCAGCCGATGAGCACGCACATCGACGACGGTCTGGAGCTGTTCGGTGTGCGGATCACCGCTCCGGTGCGCTGTGCCCCGCCTGCGAACAAGCCCACTCCGGCCGAGCGCGACACGTGCAAGCAGTGGCTGGTGCGCGAACTGCAACTGCTCGAGAACCTGCGGGCAGTCGTGGTGCTGGGTGCCTTCGGCTGGCAGGCGACGTTGAACGCGCTGCCTTCGGCCGGGTGGCAGGTCCCGAAGCCCCGACCGCGCTTCGGACACGGAGTGGAATACGACGTGAACGGATTGCGACTATTCGGTTGCTACCACGTTTCGCAGCAGAACACTTTCACCGGAAAACTCACGCCAGAAATGATCAAGAAAGTGCTCGCTCGGGCGAAATCCGCGGCCCGACTGTGACGCACGCGATCGCTGGACCCCGTTCCAGCGGCGATACCGAGCGGGGAGTGCAACGATAGAGCCATGGCTGCCAAGAAGGCTGGACCGAAGCGAATTTTGATCCTCGGCGGAGGATACGTCGGGTTGTACGCCGCGCTGGGTTTGCAGCGCAAATTGCGCGCGAACGAGGCGTCGGTGACCGTCGTCGATCCGCAACCGCACATGACCTACCAGCCTTTCTTGCCGGAGGCGGCTGCTGGGTCGATCGAGCCGCGGCACGTGGTCGTCCCGCTGCGGCAGGTGCTGCGCCGGTGCCATGTGCTCAACGGCCGGGTGCAGGAGATCAAGCACGCCGACCGCACGGTGACCATCGAGACCGCCGCGGGTGAGCGTGAGCAGCTGAGCTACGACGTCCTGATCGTCGCGCTCGGCTCGGTCGCGCGGCTGCTCCCGGTTCCCGGCCTCGCGGAGGAAGGTATCGGCTTCAAGAGCATCGGTGAGGCCATCTGGCTGCGCAACCACGTGATGTCGCGCATGGACCAGGCGGCCAGCACCACCGACCCGGACGTGCGCCGCCGCAAGCTGACCTTCGCGTTCGTCGGTGGTGGCTTCGCGGGTGTCGAGGCGCTCGGTGAGCTGGAGGACATGGCTCGCTACGCCACCCGGTTCTACGAGAACATCGACGAGAAGGACCTGCGCTGGGTGCTGATCGACGCGGCGGACCGCATCCTGCCCGAGGTGCGCCCGACGCTGGGTGCCTACACCGTGCGGGCGCTGGAGAAGCGCGGCGTCGAGGTGTACCTGTCGACGCTGGCCAAGTCGTTCGAGAACGGGCACGTAGTGCTCTCCGACGGCACCGAGTTCGACTCGGACACCATTGTCTGGACCGCGGGCGTGAAGGCGAACCCGGTGCTGAAGAGCTCGGACCTGCCGCTGGACGACCGCAGGCGAGTGCGTACGCACCCGACGCTGCAGGTGGTGGATCATCCCGAGGTGTGGGCGGCCGGTGACTGCGCAGGCGTGCCGGACCTGTCGCGGACCGAGGAGGACCCGAACGCGGTCTGCCCGCCGAACGCGCAGCACGCGGTCCGGCAGGCGCGTCACCTGGCGAAGAACGTGATCCGGTGGCTGCGCGGCAAGGAGCTGAAGGACTACCACCACAAGAACCTCGGGTCGGTGGCCAGCCTCGGCCTCGGTCGCGGCGTCGCGGACACGTTGGGCATCAAGCTCAAGGGCTGGCCGGCGTGGGCGATGCACCGCGCCTACCACGTGAAGGCGATGCCGACGTTCAACCGCAAGGTGCGCATCACGATGGACTGGCTGCTCGGCGGGCTGTTCCGCAGGGACATCCTCTCGCTCGGCCAGCTGCACGACCCGCACGCGGAGTTCCAGCGGGCCAGCAGGCCGGACTAGCGGCTGAACGTCAGCACGCCGTCGGCCACCCGCCCGTGCCGGAGCGCCGAGATGTCCCGCAGATAGTTCTGCCGAAGCCGCCACGGCGTCCGGTCGCCCTGCTTGGGCAGCTGGTCCAGGGAGCGCAACACGTAGCCGGACTTGAGGTCGATGAACGGCTCGGGCCGCACGTCCGGGTCGGGTACCGGCTCGCACCGCTTGCTGCCGCTGTCGCGCATGTGCCGTAGCACCCGGCAGACGTACTCGCACGCCAGGTCGGCCTTCAGCGTCCAGGACGCGTTGGTGTAGCCGAGGATGTAGGCGAAGTTCGGCACCCCGGACAGCATGATGCCCTTGTAGGCCATGCGCTCGGACAGCTCGACCGGCTTGCCGTCGACCGCGAGCGTCATGCCGCCGAACGCCAAGAGCTTGAGCCCGGTGGCGGTGACGATGATGTCCGCGGGGAGTTCGACACCGGAGCGCAGCCGGATGCCTTTCTCGGTGAACCGATCGATGTGGTCGGTGACGATGTCGACCTTGCCCTTGCGGATGGCCTTGAACAGATCACCGTCGGGTACCAGGCACATGCGCTGGTCCCACGGGTCGTAGCTCGGCGAGAAGTGCCGGTCCACGTCGTAGCCGGGCGGGAGCTGCTTGGCGGTGAACCGCTTGAGCAGGCGGCGGACGAGCTGCGGCCTGCGCCTGCTGAGCTGGTAGAAGCCGGTCTGCGTCAGGATGTTGCGCCACCGGTTGAGGAAGTAGGCGGCTTCCTCCGGCAGGACCTTGCGCAGCAGATTGGCCAACGGGTCCTGAGACGGCGCGGTGAAGATGTACGTCGGTGAACGCTGGAGCATGGTGACGTGCTCGGCTGCGTTGTCGCCCATCGCCATCGCGGGCACCAGCGTCACCGCGGTCGCCCCGCTGCCGATGACGATCACCCGCTTGCCGCGGTAGTCCAGATCGGACGGCCAGTGCTGCGGGTGCACCACCGTGCCGGTGAAGTCCTCGACCCCGTCGAACTGCGGCGTGTAGCCGTTCTCGTAGTCGTAGTAGCCGCTGCACGACCACAAGAAGTTGCAGGTGAACTCCACCTTCTTGCCGTCGTGCTCGGCGGTGACCCGCCACTTGGCGTCGTCGCTGGACCACTCGGCGGCGATGACCTCGTGCCTGTACCGGATGTGTCGCTCGACGTCGTACTCAGCGGCGGTTTCCTTGACGTAGCGCAGGATCGACGGGCCGTCCGCGATCGCCTTCTGCTCGGGCCACGGCTTGAACCGGTATCCGAGGGTGTACATGTCCGAGTCGGACCGCACACCGGGGTAGCGGAACAGGTCCCACGTGCCGCCGATCGTGTCGCGCTTCTCCAAGATGGTGAACGTCGTCTCGGGCATCTCCCGGCGCAGGTGGCAAGCCGCCCCGACTCCCGACAGGCCCGCGCCGATGATGAGGACATCCGTGTGCTGCGTCACCATGCGGGGAGATTTTACACACTTGTATAAGTCGGCGGGGAGGTCGCGAGCTTGCCGGCTGGCGATTGTCCGCGGACTGCCCGAGTCCGTGGGGTGTACGCGGGCTTGCCGAGCCCGTGGGCTGTACGGGGTTCGCCTGGGCCGGTGGGCGCGGCCCTGCCCAGGTTCGACGCGAGTGGCCGGCCCCTTCCGGAGGTCTGGCGCATGTGGCTGGTCGCCGCAGGGTCCGACGCGAGCGGCGGGCCTCCATCGGTCCGATGCGAGCGGCCGGCCGCTGCCGGGCTCGAGCGCGCTAGGCTTTTTCCGCCCCCGTAGCCCAATTGGCAGAGGCAGTCGGCTTAAAACCGATCGAGTGCGGGTTCGAGTCCCGTCGGGGGCACAGGCCGACTCAGTGCCAGCGCTGTGCCTGACCCGGCTCGTTCACCGTTCGAGGCAGTCGCCACGGATTGTCCTCCCGAAGTGCCGGAGGCAGCAGGTCGTCGGGCGCGTTCTGGTAGGTCACCGGGCGGAGGAACCGCTCGACAGCCGCAGTGCCCACGGACGTGTGCGATACGGCCGTCGTGGCCGGGTACGGGCCGCCGTGCTGCTGAGCAGGCGTGACCGAGACGCCGGTCGGCCATTGGTTGAACACGATCCGGCCGCTGCGTTTGGCCGCGAGATCCAATAGCCGAGTGAGGCGATCCTGCTCCGCTGGTCCGGGCGTTTCCGATGTGTGCACCGTGACGGTCAGGGTCCCCTCGACGGCGGTGAGGATCCTGACGATGTCGTCGTCCGAGTCGTACTGGGCGAGCACGGCGGACGGGCCGAAGTTCTCCTCGAGCAGGACGTCGCGATGGCGGTACAGGTTCTGTACCGAGCCGGCGTGGAACAGGGTCGGGGTGACGGCGGGGACTCCGGACGGATGTGCGACCTGGCCGCCGGTGACGAGGGCCCGCACCCCGGGCACCTGGGCGAGCTGGTCGGTCCGTTCCTGGTAGCGCTCGGCTATCGCGGCCGTGAGCAACCTGGCTGGCGGAACGTCCGCGACGAGTTTGATCAGTTGATCGGGGATATCGGTGTCGTTCGGCAGGAGGAGCACCCCCGGTTTGGTGCAGAACTGGCCCGCGCCCAGGGTGAACGACCCGACGAATCCTTCGGCGATCTGCGCACCGCGTTCACGCGTCGCCTCGAGGGTGACCACAGTCGGATTGATGCTGCCGAGCTCACCGTAGAACGGGATCGGCGTCGGACGTGAGGCAGCGATGTCGAACAGCGCGCGCCCGCCGGCGACCGATCCGGTGAACGCAGCCGCGCTGACGCGCGGGTCTCGCAGCGCCTGCACCCCGGCTTCCTTGCCTGCGATCACGTCGAACGTGCCCTCTGGGGCGCCGTTACCGGCCAGCGCGGAGCGCACGATCTCCGCGGTGCGTCGGGAAGTCTCCGGGTGGCCGGGGTGGGTCTTCACCAGTACCGGGCACCCGGCCGCGAGCGCGGACGCGGTGTCCCCGCCCGCAACGGAGAACGCGAACGGAAAATTGCTGGCCGCGAACACCAGCACCGGGCCGACGGGAATCAGCCAGCGGCGCAGGTCGGGTCGAGGGCCGAGAACGAACTCGGGATCGTGCCGGTCGATGACGACACGGAGATACGACCCGTCGCGCAGCAGGTCGGCGAACATCCGAAGCTGGACGGTGGTTCGTTTCATCTCGCCTACCAGTCGCGCTTCGGCGAGGCCGGTCTCCTGCATGGCGGCGGCGACAAGCTCGGCGCTGCGCGCGTCCAGCGCATCGGCGACGGCTGAGAGCGCATCGGCTCTGCGCCGGGGCTTCCACTGGCCCCACTCGTCGGCCGCGCCGGCCGCGGCGGCAAGACGGCGGTCGACGTCCTCGGTGGTCGCGACGATTTCCCGGTCGAGGGTGCTCATCAATGGTCTCCGTTGGTTGGCGAATGATCAGGCGCTGATTTCCCGGTACTTGCCGAGGCGGCCGCGGTAGAAGACGAGCGGTTCGCCGGAACCCGCATCGAGCCTCCGAACCCGTGCGATGACGACGGTGTGATCACCGCATTCGAATTCGTGGTGGACCTGGCAGTCGATCCAGGCGTGGGCGCCGGTGATGCGGGGATTCCCGTCGGCGGACTCGTGCCAGTCGACCGCGTGGAACTTGTCCGGGTTCTTGCTGGACAACCGCTGGCAGACGTCGTGTTGTCCGCTGGCCAGCACACTGGCGCTGAATCGGCCGGACTCGCGGATCTTCGGCCAGCTGTTGGATGTCAGTGCAACGCTGAACGTGACCAGCGGCGGGTCCAGCGACAGTGACTGGAACGTGCCGACGACGAGTCCTGCCGGTTCGCCGGTGCTCGGCCTGCGGCCTGCCACGACCACCACGCCGGTGGGCAGGTGCCCCATGACGTCGCGGTAGCGCCGCGGGTCGATCCGCGACAGTGCAGCTGTCATGACCTCTCCCTTCACAAAGGAATTCGCCTCGCCCTACCGCGAGGTGGCGAGCTGCGTGGTGATCTCGCGGGCGACGCGCAGGCCCGACTCGATGGCGCCGTCGATGAATCCGGCCCACAGATTGGCGTAGTCGCTGCCGGCGAAGTGCAGCACGCCCTCCGGCTGTTGCTGGGCTCGCAGATAGCGAGTGAGTTGGTGTGGCCGGTGCATCAGCCACGTCTCGCCGGAGTACGGGTCGGACATCCAGTCGTGCCCGGTCACCTCGATGACGTCGAGGTCGTCACGCCAGACCCGCAGGGCTTCGCGAACGGCATCGATGTCATTCGGCGTGATCCGACTCGAGTCAGCACCGAATGCGACCAGCACCGCATCGTCGTCGCCCAGGTACTCGGTGCGGACGACTGACAGTGGGTGGGCAGCCGAGGAGTAGGCGAAGAACGGCTCGATCGGACCGCGTACGCGTATCCAGGCCTTGACTCCCTTGGAGGCCGTCTTCTCCTTACTCGCGGCCAGCTTCTCTTGGCACAGTGCCGGGGAGATGTCCAGGTTGCCGATGATGTTCTGCGGCAACGTGACGACGACTCGCCGCGCGTGAACCTGCTCACCGGTGGCGGTGGTGACCACTGCGCCATAGGCGTCGTGCTCGATGCGTCGGACCTCAGTTCCGGTACGGATCTCGGCTCGGGTGTCGGCGACGATCGCCTTGACGAGCGCCTGCGTGCCCGACGCCAGCCGGAAGACCGCCGAGGCCTCGTGCATGAGATGCCACGAGCCCGCGGTTGCGGCGGTCCAGCGCAGGGCGCTGGTGAATGCGCCTTCGTCCAGCGGCGCATTGAAGTGACCGATCCACGCGGCCTCGTTGGCGTGATACTCGTCGACGCCGAGTTCGAGCTCGTCCAGCTTGTCCTGCACGCTGAACGCATCGATGGTGGCCAGTTCCGGCTCGGCGAGAGGGTCGTCCGGGCGCGGAATCCAACGCATGGTGTCGGCGAGCAGCCTCCGCATGCCGGGGTCGATGAGCTTCATGAAGTCGTCGAGTGTGCCCTGCCGGACTTGGTTGCCGGCCAACCAGTAGGCCACTTCGGGGCGGGGTCCGCGAGTGACAGCCAGGCCGTAGCGAGTGATCTCGGCCCAGACGTGCGGCTGGACCCAATGGAGCCAGGTGCCGCCGATCTCCAGATCGCGGCCGAGGCGGTGGTCGGTCCATACCCGGCCGCCCAGTCGGTTGCGCGCCTCCAGCACCAGGACGCGCCGGCCGGTACGGCCCAGTTCGCGGGCGGTGATCAGTCCGGCGATCCCGCCGCCGATCACGACAACATCGGCTTGCTCGGACATGGGGACTCCCGTCGTGGCGATGGCTTAAAAGTGGTCGATCAGTTCATATACTGAACATCAGCGTGAGCAGTGTGGCGTTGCGACTTGTGTCGCGTCAAGAGGCCTTACGAGGGTATTTGCAGATAGATGGGGAATTTTCGAAGACTCTTGACGGCCTCCGGATCGCCGTGCCACAGTCTTGCGAACGTCATAGTCACTATCTGAACGCTCATTGAGCGTCGCCTGGGAGAGGCCCAATGCCCAGATCGAGCGTTGCCGAAGCCGTTGCCGCTCTCGCCGCGGGCGGGAAGGTGCTCGTCGTCGACGATGCCGACCGGGAGAACGAGGGTGACCTGATCATGGCCGCGGAGTACGCCGACACCGACGATGTCGCGTTCTTCCTGGAACACACGTCGGGGTTCCTCTGCGTCGCGATCGATCAGAACCGCGCGGACGCGCTCGGCCTCGATCTGATGGTGCGGGACAACACCGAGAGTCACGGCACGGCATTCCTGGTGAGCGTCGACTACAAGCACGGGACGAGCACCGGGATCAGTGCCGGGGATCGGGCGAGGACGGTCAAGGCGCTGGCCGACCCGCGGACGATGCCCGCCGATTTGGCGCGGCCGGGACATGTCATGCCCTTGCTGGCCAAGCCTGGTGGCGTGCGGCAGCGGCCTGGTCACACCGAGGCCGGTGTGGAACTGTGCCGTTTGGCCGGGCTGAGTGGTGCGGCGCTGCTGTGTGAGGTCGTCACACCGGACCGGCGGCACATGATGCGCGGTGCCGACCTGGAGGTTTTCGCCGCGCAGCACGGCATTCCGATGATCGCCATGACGGATCTGATCGACTGGTTGCAGCGGTCGGCGCCCGGCGTGAAGCGCACCGGAGAAGCGGCTATCCCGACGGATCTCGGCACGTTCCACACGGTCACATACCGGGTCGAGCCCGATGGTGCCGAGCACGTCGCACTGCTGACGGGCGACGTGGCCGGCGCGGAGAACGTGCTCGTCCGGTTGCACAGCGAATGCTTCACCGGCGACCTGCTCGGCTCGCTACGTTGCGACTGCGGTGCGCAACTTCGCATGGCCATGGCGGCGATCGCCGAGGAAGGTCGCGGTGTGCTCGTCTATCTCCGCGGGCACGAAGGCCGCGGCATCGGTCTGGCGCAGAAGCTGCGCGCTTACCAGCTCCAACAGCACCAAGGTCTGGACACCTTGGAGGCCAACCTCGCGCTCGGACTGCCGGTGGACAGCCGGGAGTACTCGGCGGCCGCCGGCATCCTGCGCGACATCGGAATCACCTCGATCCGGTTGATGACGAACAACCCGGCGAAATGCCGTGCGCTGACCGAATGCGGAGTGGCGGTGAGCCACATCGTCCCGCTCGAGGCCCCGCCGAACGAGCACAACACGGCCTACCTCGCGACCAAGCGGAACCGGATGGGACACCGGCTTCAGCAGATCTGACCCGAACGATCTACCCGCGAAACAGGAGAACGATCATGACACGCCGAATGCGTCTGTTCGCGTTCGATTTCCACGGGCCCGCACACCTGTCGGCCGGACTGTGGCGCCACGAGGACGACCGCCACCACAGATACACCGACATCCACTACTGGACCGAGTACGCGAAGCTGCTGGAACAAGCCTGCTTCGACGGGATCTTCTTCGCGGACAATGTCGGCTACCACGACGTGTACCAAGGCAGTGTTGCTGCTGCGCTCACCGACGCGGCACAGCTTCCGGCGAACGATCCGTTGCTGGTAGTGCCGGCGATGGCCGCGGTCACCGACAATCTCTGCTTCGGCGTGACCGGATCGACGTCCTACGAGCACCCGTATGCGCTGGCGCGGCGGTTCACCACTCTGGACCACCTGACCGGCGGACGCATCGGCTGGAACCTGGTGACGTCCTACGCGGACAGCGCCGCGCGCAATCTTGGTTCCGGTCAGCAGGTCCCGCACGACGAGCGCTACGACAGGGCGGCGGAGTATCTCGAGGTTTGCTACAAGCTGTGGGAAGGATCTTGGGAGGACGGTGCGGTCATTCGCGACCGGGAGAACGGCGTCTACGCCGATCCGGCTCGGGTGCATGAGATCGCACACCACGGCAAGTACTTCACCGTTCCCGGCATCTTCTTGTGCGAACCGTCGCCGCAACGCACGCCGGTGATCTTCCAGGCAGGCGGCTCGAGCAAAGGCCGAGCGCTCGCCGCGGCGCATGCCGAGGCGGTGTTCGCCAACGCCGTCTCGAAGCCCGCGCTGAAGAAGCAGGTCGAAGGGCTGCGTGCGTTGGCCGCCGAGAACGGCCGCGATCCGAAGAGTGTCCGGGTGTTGCAGATGATCACCGTGGTCTGCGCGCCGACGGACGAGGCCGCGCAGGCCAAGTACGAGTCGTACCGGCGATTGGTGAGCTTCGCCGGGGCGATGGCCCGCTACAGCGGATGGACCGGACTGGACTTCGCACAGTTCGACCCGGACGTGCCGTTCAAGCACGTCAAGACCAACGCCGGCCAGACGATGGTGGATCTGTTCTCCAAGATGGATCCGGACAAGGAGTGGACGCCGCGAGACATCGCCGAGTTCATCGGCATCGGCGGCACCGGTCCGACCATCGTCGGCTCGCCGGCGACGGTGGCCGATGAGCTGATCAGCTGGATGGATGAGACCGGCATCGACGGCTACAACATCGGCCACGCGGTGAAGTACCAGGACATCGCGGACTTCGTCGAACTCGTCGTACCCGAGCTGCGGCGTAGAGGAGTGGTGTGGGACTCCTACGAGAGCTCCACACTGCGCGAGAAGCTCTACGGGGCCGGGCAGGTCCGGCTTCGGGAGGACCACCCCGGCCGCGGTTATCGGAAGTGTGTGGCTCCGGCTGAGGTGGCGTGATGCCGGCTGGTCAGCTGAACGAAATTGCCGAGCTCCTGCACGCTGCGCGGGTCAGCCGGCGTGCGGTGCCGGCGCCCACGAGAACCTGGCCCGAGCTGGACGCCGATCGAGCTTTCGAAGTCCAGCGAATCAACGTCGACAAAGCAGTGGCCGAAGGCGATCGGGTGGTCGGCTACAAGCTGGGCAACATCGCCAAGGCCATGCAGGACGCGTTCGGCCTCGACCAGCCCGATTACGGCCATCTGTTGGCCAGCACCTTCCGCTACGAAGGCACCCCGGTCGACCGCGATCACTACATCGAGCCGTTCGTGGAGCTCGAGCCTGCCTTCGTCCTCAAAGGACACTTGGCCGGGCCGAACGTCACGGTGGTCGACGTGATCAATGCGATCGACTATGTCGTGCCGGCGATAGAGATCATCGACTCAAGGATCGAGAACTGGGCGATCGACCTGCCGGACACACTGGCGGACAACGGGTCGACCGGCGCGGTGATCATCGGCGGCGCCCCTCGATCGCTCACCGAGCTCTCCCTTGGCAATACCAGGGGCGTGCTGCGGTTCAACGGTCGCGAGGTCATGGCGGGCAATACCGGCACCATCCTCGGTAACCCGCTGAATGCGACCGCATGGCTGTGTAATCGGCTCGCCTCCTACGACATCGCATTCGCTCCTGGTCAGCTGATCCTGGCCGGGAGCTGCCTGGAAGCGGTACCCATGCGCAAGCCGGGCCACTGGTCGGGCTCGTTCGACGGACTCGGCACCGTCGAGTTCGAAGTACGCGCCTAGCGTCACCGCGCCCGCCAGTTTCTCAATTCCTTCACCTCATGGCTGCGCCGTGCTGGTGCATGCCGCCCAATTCGAACGGTGTTCAACGATGAACAAATCGCACGAATTTTTCGATCTACCTCGAGATCGGCATTTCGTCGCTGGAATTTCCCGATCGCGTCGTGTGCCGGCGGCTGCGTCGTCCACCAGGAAGGACTGAAATGACGGTAACCACACCAAGCCCGGATTTCGTCGGGCCGGGCATGGATGACGCGGCTCGTAAACGGCGCTTTCTGGTCAAGATCACCGCCGTCACCGTGGGGGGCATGTTCATCGACGGCTACATCCTGGGCATCATCGGCAACGTCATTGCCGCGGTGAACAGCGAGCTGAGCATGTCGCTGTTCATGCAGGGCCTGACCGGCGCCGCAGCACTGATCGGCATTTTCGTCGGTGGGCCACTCGGCGGATGGCTGACCGACAAGCTGGGGCGCAGGCCGCTGTTCATGATGGACCTCGGGCTGTTCATCGTCGGCTCGGTGCTGCAGGCCTTCGTCGACACGGCGTGGCAGTTGTTCGCCGTGCGTTTGTTGATGGGGATCGCGATCGGCGCCGAATACTCGGTCGGCTGGCCGTTGCTCGCGGAATTCGCGCCCGCGCGACTGCGTGGTCGGTTGATGTCGCTCTGCGAGGTGTTCTGGTATCTGGGCTTCATGTTGGCGTCAGCCGTGGCCTATGTCCTGGTCACGGCCGACGTCGACTGGCGGATCACGCTCGCTACCAGCACCATCCCGGCGGTGATCCTGTTCGTGGCCCGCTTCGGCCTTCCGGAGTCGCCACGCTGGTTGATGAGCAAGGGACGGACGGAGGAGGCGCGCCGGATCGCGCACGCGTACCTGCAAGAGCCGGAGGATGCGCTTGACCCGGGCAACCTCCCGGCACGTCCGGGCACGTTCCGGATGATGTTCTCTCGCGAGTACTGGCGAGCCACCACCTTCACCTCGGTGTTCTGGTTCTGCGCGGTGACGCCGTACTTCGCGATCGCGACCTTCGCTGCCAGCGTGTTGTCCGATTACGGCCTCGGAGACGGATTGGTGGGCGCCATCAGCGTCAACGGGCTTGCGTTAGCCGGTGTCATCGTGTCGTTGCTGTTGATCGATCGGATCGGTCGCCGCAAGCTGACGATTCCGCAGCAGTGGGTTGCCGGCGCGGTGCTGGTCGTCATCGGGCTGTGGCCGGACGCGCCGTCGTCGGTGGTTCTGCTTTGCTTTCTCGTTTTCGCGTTCGCCAATGCGATGTACACGGCGCTGACCGGCGTCTATCCCGGTGAGGTCTTCCCGACCGAGATCCGCGGCCTCGGCACCGGGTTCGCGACCGCGGTCAGCCGGATAGGCGCCGGTATCGGCACCTTCCTGCTGCCGTGGTCCATGCACAACCTCGGTGGGGCGACCACGATGCTGATGGCTGCTGGTGTGTGCGTCGTCGGTGCGCTGGTCTCCCAGGTGCTGGCGCCCGAGACCATGGGCCGCAATCTGAGCGAGACGTCGGCCCCGCACGGATCGCCTGCGCCGGAGGCGGTCTAGCCGATGGGCCCCGGCGGTCGCTGTGCGGCCGTCGGGGCGTCGTCGCCGACCTCGCGGTTTCGCGTCGCGAAGCCGCGTCCACGCTCTCCCCACGTTCGATTACTGAACACCGCGGCGTTACAGTGAACGCGCCAGGTGATCTGCTGACCGTGCGGGGGAGTGGCGATGGGCGAGAGCTCCGAGCAGCCCGACTTGATCAACAAGTCGGTGGTCAAGGCGGTGCGCCTGCTCCGAGAACTGGCTGCGCAGCCGAGGACCGGTGCCACCGT
Source organism: Thermocrispum municipale DSM 44069 (assembly GCF_000427825.1). Taxonomy (GTDB): domain Bacteria; phylum Actinomycetota; class Actinomycetes; order Mycobacteriales; family Pseudonocardiaceae; genus Thermocrispum; species Thermocrispum municipale. The sequence continues at coordinate 162,305 of NZ_ATYT01000005.1, forward strand.
CACCACGTTGGCCAAGGCCGCCGGGCTGAGCCGGCCTACCGCGTTCCGGCTGCTGTACAGCCTCGAGCAGGACGGCCTGGTCGACCGGATCAACACCCACTACGTGCTCGGCTGGGAGCTGGCCAGGCTTGGGCGTCGGGCCGATCCGTACGCCGGCCTGGTGGGGCACGCGCAGCCGTTGCTGCAGGAGCTGGCGGACCGGTTCAACGAGTCGGTGACGCTGTCGGTGCCCAGTGGTGAGGACGAGCTGGACCTGATCGCCGAAGCTGCTGGGTCGCATGTACTCGGTGTGACCGGACGCAACATGGTGGGACAGCGCTACCCGCTGCACGCCAGCTCCACCGGGAAGGTCCTGCTCGCCGAGAAATCGGCCGAGGAGCTCCGCCGCACGCTGCCGGAGAAGCTCGAGGCGTACACGCCGCAGACCATCACCGACCGGGAAGCCCTGATCAGGGAGTTGGAACAGGTCCGGGAACAGGGCTTCGCCATCATCGACAACGAACTGGAGCCGGAGTTGCTGTCGCTGTCCCGGCCCATCCGGGATGCGGCCGGAACCCTCGTGGCGATCTTGACCGTCAACGGCCCGCGCAGCCGCTTCACTCGCGCCCGGATCCCCGAGGCGTTGCAAGAGATGCAGAAGACCATCGAGCGAATGACGGACCTGTTCTGGCGGAAATCACCGTCCGACTAACGGCCTGGGGCAGGTCACCGCGGCTGGGTCGGCTCTTTTCCGCGCGCATGTGACCAGGGGCACGCGGATGGCCGTCAGTTGATCTGTACACTGGGTGGTGGTCGAAGTTTTGACGCGTTTGCTTTTTCGCACGGCCGCCCCATCCAGTGGGCGGGTAGTTCTCTTTGCAGGGAAGGCCGAGGAAGTCGCTCCGTCTCACCTATCCGGCCAACGGAGGCGCACGGTGCGGCTCCGAAATCGACCCTGAAGGGGATTACGCATGACCCACGGAACCGTCAAATGGTTCAACGCCGAAAAGGGTTTCGGCTTCATCGCGCTCGAGGACGGCAGTGACGTCTTCGTGCACTACTCGGCCATCGAGGGCCACGGCTACCGCAGCCTCGAGGAGAACCAGCGCGTCGAGTTCGAGCTGGCGCAGGGCCAGAAGGGCCCGCAGGCCAGCAACGTGCGCGCGGTCTGACGCTCGCTTACCGACAACGCCGCCGATCCGCACCGGGTCGGCGGCGTTGCCGTATGCGTGACACCCGCCTGCCCGGGGTAATCCCACGGCAGGAGGTGCTCGCATGGCTCGGCCGGTATGGCGCGGATCGATCAATTTCGGCTTGGTGAGTATCCCGGTGGCGCTCTACAGCGCCGTCGAGGACCACACCGTGCACTTCAACCAGCTCGAACGCGACACCAACGACCGCATCCGCTACAAGCGGGTGAACGAGCGCACCGGTAAAGAAGTCGAATACAGCGACATCGTCAAGGGCTACGAAGTCGGTGACGGCGAGTATGTGATCGTCGAGCCGGACGAGCTGACCGACATCGCACCAGGACGATCCAAGTCCATCGAGATCGACTCGTTCGTCGACCTCGACGAGATCGACCCGATTCATTTCCGCGCCACGTACTGGCTCGGCCCGGCGGACGCATCGAGCACGAACCCGTACCAGCTGCTCGTCGCCGCGATGGCCAAAACCAACCGCGTCGGCATCGCGCAATTCGTCATGCGGAACAAGCAGTACCTCACCGCGGTGCGCTCCGATCGTGGCGTGCTCGCCCTCGACACGCTGTACTTCGCCGACGAGATCCGCGACCCGGCCGATGTGCTGGACGTCGACACCAAGAAGAAGCCCGGCAAGGGCAAGCAGCTGGACATGGCCGTGTCACTGATCGAGGCCATGGAGGCGCCGTGGCGGCCGCAGGACTACCACGACACCTACACCGAGCGGGTGGAGAAACTCGTCAAGGACAAGAAGGCGGGCCGCAAGCCGGAGCCCGCGCCGGAACCCGCGGAGCCGACCGAGGTCTCCAGCCTGATGGACGTGTTGCAGCGCAGCGTGGAGCAGGCGAAGGGCAAGTCCGGCAAGAAGTCCGGCGGCAAGCAACAGCCCGCCGACCTGGACGACATGTCGAAGTCGGATCTGCTCGAGCTCGCCAAGGAGCTCGACATCAAGGGGCGGTCGAAGATGAGCGTCGACGACCTCCGCAAGGCCGTCCGCCGCGCGGAAAAGAAGGCGCAACGCGCCGCTTGACGCCCCTGGCATGCGCCGATGACGGTTGATCGAAGCTTCCCGTGGCAAGGTCGGCGCATCGCGTGGGGGCGGTGGGGTGACGGTCCCGCGGTGGTGTTCTGTCACGGCACACCGTGGTCGTCGTGGCTGCGGGAGCGTTCGCGGATGCGCCGGCGGCCGATTTCACGGTCTACCTGTGGGGCATGCCGGGCTCTGGCCGCTCGTCCAACGCCAATCATCCGGTCGATTTCGGGGTGCAAGCCGAGGCACTGGCGGCGCTGCTCGAATGCTGGGAACTTCAGCGGCCGCACATCATCGCGCACGACATCGGCGGTGTCGTCTCCTTGCCGGCACATCTTTGGCATCAAGCCCCGTACGCCTCGATGCTGTTGGCCGACGTCGTGGCGATCCCGCCCGCCGGGTCGCCCTTCTGTCGCTACGTCCAGCAGCACGCCGAGGTGCCGGCTGACGTCGGCAGGCGGAATATCGTGTCAGGTGCGCCGGTTGTATCAATGCAAATGCATGAAACTCAGGAGGCGCGATGCAGTTCGGCATCTTCAGCGTCGGCGACGTGACCCCGGATCCGACCACCGGCCGGACACCCACCGAGGCGGAACGGATCAAGGCGATGGTCACCATCGCGCTCAAGGCCGAGGAAGTCGGCCTGGACGTCTTCGCGACCGGAGAGCACCACAACCCGCCGTTCGTGCCGTCGTCACCCACCACGATGCTCGGCTACATCGCGGCCCGCACCGAGCGGCTGATCCTGTCCACGGCGACCACGTTGATCACCACCAACGACCCGGTGAAGATCGCCGAGGACTATGCGATGCTGCAGCACTTGGCCGACGGCCGGGTCGACCTGATGATGGGCCGCGGCAACACCGCGCCGGTGTACCCGTGGTTCGGCAAGGACATCCGGCAGGGCATCCCGCTGGCGATCGAGAACTACGGCCTGCTGCACCGGCTGTGGCGGGAGGACGTCGTGGACTGGGAAGGCAAGTTCCGCACCCCGCTGCACGGCTTCACCTCCACGCCGCGACCGCTCGACGGGGTGCCGCCGTTCGTCTGGCACGGATCGATCCGCAGTCCGGAGATCGCCGAGGTCGCCGCGTTCTACGGCGACGGATTCTTCGCCAACCACATCTTCTGGCCGACCTACCACTTCCAGCGGCTCATCGAGCTGTATCGGCAGCGCTACGAGCACCACGGGCACGGCGCCGCCGACCAAGCCATCGTCGGCCTCGGCCACCAGGTGTTCATGCGCCCGAACTCGCAGGACGCGATCCGCGAGTTCCGGCCGTACTTCGACCACGCCCCGGTCTACGGCGGCGGCCCCTCGCTCGAGGAGTTCATGGAAACCACGCCGCTGGCCGTCGGCAGCCCGCAGCAGATCATCGACAAGACGATGACCTTCCGCGAGCATTTCGGCGACTACCAGCGGCTGCTGTTCCTGGCCGACCACGCGGGCCTGCCGTTGAAGACCGTGCTGGAACAGCTCGACATCCTCGGCGAGGAAGTCGTGCCCGTCCTGCGCAAGGAGATGGACGCGCTGCGGCCCGCGCACGTGCCGGAGGCTCCGGTGCACCCGGCGGTCGCGCGGCGGAATCAGGCCCCGGAAGCCTCCTCCGATGCCGAGTCGGACACCAGGTCCGCGTAGTCCGGATGCTTCTCGATCCACCGGCGGACGAACGGGCACTGGGCCACCACGGCCAGCTCCCGCTCGCGGGCGGAATCCAGCACCGCGCGCGCCAACACACTGCCAAGACCCCTGCCGTTGAAGGCCGGGTCGACCTCGGTGTGGGTGAAAACGATGGTGTCGGAGAGCAGCCGGTACTCGACGTGCCCGGCGAGCCGGCCGTCGACGGTCAGCTCGAAACGATGTTCTTCCGGGTTGTCGGTGACCTTCGTGGCCGAGGAATCCATGGCCCCGAGCCTACGATGAGGATGCGATGAGCAACACCGAGACCAGTCCGCGGGAAGTCACCTGCACGGACGGTGACCAGCCGAGCGGCGTACAGATCCTCACCGCGCGCGAGGTGCCGCTCGGTGGCCCGCGCGCGCTGCTCGTTCGGCGCACACTTCCGCAGCGGGCACGAACGCTGATCGGTGCCTGGTGCTTCGCCGACCACTACGGTCCGGACACCACACCGATGGTCGTCCCACCGCACCCGCACACGGGGCTGCAGACGGTGAGCTGGCTGTTCGACGGCGAGATCGAGCACCGCGACAGCGGCGGCCACCACTTGTTCGTCCGGCCCGGCGAGCTGAACCTGATGACCGGCGGGCGCGGCATCGCCCACTCCGAGGTCTCCACCGACAAGACCGAGACGTTGCACGGTGTCCAGCTCTGGGTGGCGCTGCCGGACGAGGCTCGTGACGTGCCCCGTGACCTGCAGTCCTACCGGCCCGAACCGGTGCGCTTGGGTGGCGCGGTGGCGAAGGTCTTCCTCGGCTCGTTGGCGGGCACGGCGTCCCCGGTGCGCACTTACACCCCGCTGCTCGGCGCGGAGCTGGTCCTCGATCCCGGAGCCGGCGTCGAGCTGTCGCTCGACGAAACCTTCGAGCACGGGATCCTGCTCGATCAGGGAGAGCTGGCCGTGACAGGCGTCCCGGTGAACCCGGCCGAGCTCGCCTACCTCGCACCCGGACACACCACCGTCGAGTTGCGCGCGGGGGCGGGCGAGCCGGCGCGCATCCTGCTGCTGGGCGGGCCGCCGTTCGGCGAGGAGATCGTCATGTGGTGGAACTTCGTCGGCCGCAGCCACGACGAGATCGTCGAGTTCCGTGCCGCCTGGGAGGCAGGGGCCGATCGGTTCGGTGAGGTCGACGGCTATATCGGTACGCCGCATCGGTTGCCCGCACCCGCGCTGCCCAACGCGGTGATCAAACCACGGCGCAATCCCGGCTGACGGCTCATCGCGCGTCGCGGGCCCGGCGCAATCCCGGCCGGCGTCCCGTTCCGCGCCGCACGCCCGGCGCGATCCCGGCCGGCGTCCTGTTGTCTCACGCCACAAGAACATCCAGGCAACTTCTACGAACAAAAGTGTTCTTCTATGTTACCGTCCGGTAATGGTCAGTCCACGGATTCCTCCGGCCACCCGCCGCGAGATGGGGCTGGTGAACACGGCGATCACCGGCGCGCTGGGCGCCGCGGCGGGCACCGGTCCGCCGAACTTGTTCACCACGTTGGCCCGCCACCGGCGCATGTTCCGCCCGTGGTTGCTGTTCGCGGGCACGCTCATGCCCGGCGGCACGCTGCCGCGCCGGGACACCGAGCTGGTCATCCTGCGTGTCGCGCACCTGTGTGAGTGCGAGTACGAGTGGCACCATCACGCCCAGCTCGCGCGCCAAGCCGGGTTGACCGACAAGGAGCTCGCGGCGGTGCTCGAGGGACCGGCGGCCGCGGGGTGGACGCCCAGGCAGCGACTCCTGTTGACCGCGGCCGAGGAGTTGCTGAACACCCGCACCCTGTCGGACGAAACCTGGCAGGCGTTGCGCGGCGAGCTCAGTGAACGGCACTTGATCGAATTACCGATGCTGGTGGGGCACTACGAGATGCTGGCCATGACGATCAACTCATTGCGAATCCAGCCCGACACTCCGCGCCGCCCGACCGGGCTTGCCCGGGTGGTGCAGGCGCTCAGCGCACGATTCACCGGGAGGTCGGCATGAGCCGGACGTTTGCCGGAGCCACAGCCGTCGTCACCGGCGCGGCCAGCGGCATCGGAGCTGAGATCGCCAGGCAGCTGGCCGCCCAGGGCGCGTTCGTGTTGGCCACCGACGTCTCCGAAGAGCCGCTGCACGCCGTGGTGGACGAGATCAAGCGCGCCGGGGGAGCCGCCCGCGCCATGCGGGTCGACGTGGCCGAGCGCGCCGACGTGCAGGACGCCGTGGACGAAGTGGTCGCCGAGTTCGGCCGCCTGGACTACATGGTCAACAACGCCGGTGTCGGCATTTTCGGCGAGGTCGAGGCGGTGACCCTGGACGAAGCCGACCTGACGGTGAACGTCAACCTGCGCGGCGTGCTCAACGGCGTAGGGATCGCGTATCGACAGATGCTCAAGCAGGGCTTCGGTCACATCATCAGCACGGCGTCGGCGGCCGGCCTGGTCCCGGTACCCCTCCAGGTGCACTACACCGCCACCAAGCACGCGGTCGTCGGCCTGCACAAGGCGCTGGCGCTGGAAGCGGAGGCGAACGGCATCCGCACCACGGTGTTCTGCCCGGCGTGGGTGGAGTCCGGCATGTTCGACACCGCGAAGCTGCACGGCAGCATGAGCGTGCCCGACCCCAGGAAGGTCGTACCGGTCAAACCCATGCCGACCGACGAAGCGGTCCGCCGCCTGCTCGACGGGGTACGGCGCGGCAGGCGCTTCGTCATCACCCCGTTCTACGGCCGCCTCGGCTGGTGGCTCGAGCGGCTGTCGCCGGTGTTGAGTCACCAGTTGCACCGCGTCATGCTGCGAGAAGTCCGAAAACGGACCGAACGGGCGCGATCGCGGACCTGACCGAACGAATCGGTGGTCCACCGCGGCCGATCCGGAAGGTAGGTTCGCGGAGTGACTTCACACGACGTGGTGATCGTCGGCGGCGGGCACAACGGACTCGTCGCCGCTGCGTATCTGGCACGGGCCGGACAGCGGGTCCTGGTTCTCGAGCGCGGCACCTCGCCGGGTGGGGCAGCGGTGAGCTACCCGGCCTTCGACGGTGTCGACGTCCGGCTTTCGCGGTACTCCTACCTGGTGAGCCTGCTGCCCGAACAGATCATCGACGACCTGGGACTGACCGTGCGACTGCGCCGCAGGCGGATCTCCTCCTACACCCCGGTGCGGCGTGGCGACACCGCCACCGGTCTGTTGGTCGACAACGAGGATGCCGAGCGGACGGCCGCGTCGTTCCAGCGGGTGACCGGCTCGACCCGCGACTTCGCGGCGTGGCAGGAGCTGGCCGAGCTGACCGGACGCGTCGCGCAGCGGGTGTTCCCCACCCTCACCGAACCGTTGCCGAGCCGCGAGCAGCTGCGCGAAGCCGTCGGGGACGACGAAGCCTGGCGGGTCGTGTTCGAGCAGCCCCTCGGCCACACGCTGCAGGAACGCTTCAGTGACGACACGGTTCGCGGCGTGCTGGCCACCGACGGCCTGATCGGCACGTTCGCCGACCTCAACGACACCGGACTGGTGCAGAACCGGTGCTGGCTCTACCACGTGATCGGCGGGGGAACCGGCGACTGGGACGTCCCCGTCGGTGGGATGGGAGCGGTCACCGGCGCCCTGGTCGAGGCAGCGCGGTCGGCAGGCGCGCAGATCCGGACCGAGGCGGAAGTCGTCGCGATCGACCCCGACGGCGAGGTCCGCTACCGCCACGACGACGCCGAACACGTCGCGCACGCCGGCTGGGTCCTGGCGAACGTGGCCCCCAGCGTGCTCGACGACCTGATCGGGGAGGCCTCGGTGCCACCGGAAGGCGCACAGCTCAAGGTCAACATGGTGTTGCGGCGGCTGCCGAAGCTGGCCGATCCCGAGGTCGACCCGCGCGACGCCTTCAGCGGCACTTTGCACGTCAACGAGGACATGGCGCAGCTGCAGGCGGCGTTCGAAGCCACCGCGCAGGGCCGCATACCCGAGTTGCCGCCGTGCGAGATCTATTGCCACTCGCTCACCGACGACTCGATCCTCGGCCCCGAAGAACGGCGGGCCGGGATGCAGACCCTGACGTTGTTCGGCCTGCACATGCCCGCTCGTCTGTTCGCCGCCGACCACGAGGCCGCCAAGGCCGAGGCGCTGCGCGCGACCCTGCGGTCACTGGACTCGGTACTCGGCGAGCCGATCGAGGGTTGTCTGCACACCGATGCCGCGGGCAGGCCGTGCCTGGAGGCGAAGACGCCGCTGGATCTGCACGCGGAGCTGGGCATGCCGGGCGGGCACATCTTCCACGGCGACCTGCAGTGGCCCTATGCGCACGGTGAGCACGAACCGGGCAGCTGGGGTGTGGCCACGAAATACCCTCGGGTGCTGCTCTGTGGTGCCGGTTCGACGCGGGGTGGCGGAGTCAGCGGTATCGGCGGCCACAACGCAGCGATGGCGGTGCTGGCACAATCGGCAGGTGGACAGCGTGCGTCCTGAGTCGGGCGACGGCAGACGGCCCGTCCCCGATCCGGGCGGGCTGATCGACCATTTGCTGCATGCCCACGAGCTCGAGCGGCAGTGGCTTGCCGAGCGGATCCACGACGACCCCATGCAGGCCTTGGTCGCCGTCGGGTTGCGCATGCAGCTGCTCGCCGCACGGCTGGGCGAGGCCGAACGCGAGCAGATGACGGAAGTGACCGATGCGGTCTCGTCGGCCATGGCCACCCTGCGCGGTCTGCTGACGTACCTGCGCCCGCGCGCGTTGGAGCACAAGAAGCTCGAGGCGATCCTGCGTACCTACTTGGAGAACGCCACCGACGACTGGCACGTCGACGGTCAGCTCGACTACCGGGTCCCGGAAGAACCCGAGTCACGAGTGGTGCTCACGCTGTTCCGGCTGACCCAGATCGCGGTGGAGGACGTGCGCAGGCGGGGCAGCGCCACGCAACTGCGGATCGCGGTCCGGCCGGAAGACGACGGCCTGCTCACCGAGGTCATCGACAACGGGCCGTACGACGGTCAGCCCGAGGGCGCGGGCCTGAGCACACGGGAGATGCGGGAGTGGGCGTTGTCCGGCGGCGGCTGGTGGGAGAGCGAGACTTCCGCAACCGGCACCACGGTGCGATTCTGGTTACCACTGACATTGGTGGACACGTCGCCATGACCGACCCGCAGGAGCCGATTCGGGTGCTGGTCGTCGACGACGAACCGGCGATCCGGGAGGCGCTGCGTGCCCTGTTGGAGCTCGAACCGGACATCGACTGCGTCGGTGTCGCGAGCTCCGCGCAGGATGCGATCACCCTGGCCGAGGAGTTCGCGCCGGACGTGACCGTGCTGGACATCAGGCTTCCCGGTGGCGGCGGCCAACGGGTCGCCGACGAACTGCGGCAGAAGTCCCCGGACACCGAGTTGCTGGCGTTCTCGGCGTTCGGTGATCGCGAGTCGATGGCCGGGATGCGATCGCACGGCGCGGCCGCCTACCTGGCCAAGGGCGCCCCGAACCAGGAAGTCGTCGACACCATCCGCATGCTGGGCTCGCGAGCTCGGCGTCGATGAGCTCGCCGACCCGCTGCCCGGTCACTCCGCGGGCGGAGTGGTGGCGAGGTCGCGGCCGGACTTGTCCTTGCCCGCCGCGTCGCGCCGCGTGATCCAGCGGTGGATGCACGACAGCAGCTCGTCGGCGTCCACCGGCTTGGTGACGTAGTCTGACGCACCGGAGGCCAACGACTTCTCCCGGTCGCCCTCCATCGCCTTGGCGGTCACCGCGATGATCGGCAGGTCGGCGTAGCGCGGCATGTGCCGGATCGCGGTGGTCGTCGCGTAGCCGTCCATCTCCGGCATCATCACGTCCATCAGCACGACGTCGACGTCGTCATTGGCCAGCAGCTGCTCGACACCCCGGCGACCGTTGGAGGCGTGCACCACCGTCATGCCGTAGAACTCGAGCATCCCCGCGATGGCCAGCACATTGCGGAAGTCGTCGTCGACCAGCAGGATCTTGCGACCTTTGAGCAGGTCGTAGTTCGGCTCGTCGTCAGCCTCGTCCGCGCTCGGCGCCTCGTCGCGCTGCTGCGCCAGCATGAGCGGGAGCAGATCCCTGGTGTCGTCCGCGGAGAAGTACAGCAGCATCCGGCTGCGTAGTTCTTCGCGCGAGGACAACAGCTCCATCGGCTGGATGCGGGCATAGCTGCGCAACATCCGGTCCTGCGCCACGGTGAGCTTCCCGCTGACCACCGCAAGGATCGGCAGCGACCGCAGCATCGGGTTCTCCGTCAGTGCCTTGACGACGTCCAGCATCTGGGTGTCCGGGCTGATCTCCAGCACGGCGCACCGGTAGCCGTGGTCGGTCAGGGCATTGATCGCGGCATCCGCATCGGTCACCGAGGTCAACCTCGGGGCCTGGTTGCCGCCCAGTTCGTTGACCACCGCCCGCGCCAACGACGTCAGCGGACCGGGCTGATCGTCCTCGCTCGGCTCGACGATCAGCACGCGCCGGACGTCCGACTCGTTCTGCTCCCCGGTGGTGCCGGCTTCGAGCTGCTGACCCTCGTCGTCCGGTGTGGCGCCGGTGGTGACCGGCAGCAACAACGTGAACGTCGACCCGGCGCCGAGCTTGCTCTCCGCGCGGATCTCGCCGCCGAGCAGATACGCCACTTCCCGGCTGATGGACAGGCCGAGCCCGGTGCCGCCGTAGCGGCGGCTGGTGGTGCCGTCGGCCTGCTGGAAGGCGCCGAAGACGGCCTCCAGGTTCGCCTCGGCGATGCCGATCCCGGTGTCGGCGACCGAGAACGCGACCACCGGACCAGGTGTCTCGGCCAGCGAGTCCGGCTCGGCCATGCTCACCCGCAGCGTCACGCGTCCGTGCTCGGTGAACTTCACCGCGTTGGACAGCAGGTTGCGCAGCACTTGACGCAGCCGCTGCTCGTCGGTGACCAGCTGCTCGGGGACGTCGTCGTCGGCGACGATGTCGAACGCCAGTCCCTTCTGCGCGGTCTGCGGGGCGAACGTGGTGCGCACGTAGCTGAGCAGCTGCTCGAGCGAGAACGGCTCCGGGTGGATGTACATCTTGCCCGCCTCGACCTTGGACAGGTCGAGGATGTCGTTGATCAACTGCAGCAGGTCGCTGCCCGCGGAGTGAATGACGTTGGCGAACTCGACCTGCTTGGCGGTGAGGTTCTTGGTCGGGTTCTTCGCCAGCACCCCGGCGAGGATGAGCAGCGACGTCAACGGCGTACGGAGTTCGTGCGACATGTTCGCCAGGAACTCCGACTTGTACTTCGAGGCCAGCGCCAGCTGGCGGGCCCGCTCCTCCAGCTCCTGCCTGGCCTGCTCGATCTCGATGTTCTTCATCTCGATGTCGCGGTTCTGCCTGGCCAGCAGGGCGGCTTTTTCCTCGAGTTCGGCGTTGGGCCGGCGCAGCTCGGCCTGCTGCTTCTGCAGCTCCTCCGAGCGCGCCCGCAGCTCGGCCGCCAGCCGCTGGGACTCCTCGAGCAGCGCGTCGGTGCGGGCATTGGCGATGATCGTGTTCACGATGACGCCGATGGACTCGCTCAACTGCTGCAAGAATTCGATGTGCACCTCGGTGAACCGGTTGAACGAGGCCAGCTCGAGAACGCCGATGAGCTGATCCTCGAACTTGATCGGCAGCACGACGATGTTCACCGGTGCGGCCCGGCCGAGACTGGTCGAGATGGTCAGGAAGTCCGGTGGTGTCTCGTCGATGATCACCGGCCGGTTGCTCTGCGCCACTTGGCCGACCAGCGTCTGCCCGAGTTCGATCTGCCGCGGGCTGTGGTCGTCGTAGGCCCTGCCGTAGCTGGCGATGAGCCGCAGCTGCCTGCGCCGCTCGGTGTTCTCCGCCAGGAAGAACGTGCCGTGTTGAGCACCGACCAGCGGAGCCAGCTCGTCCATGATCAGCTCGCCGACGCTGCGCAGGTCGCGGTGGCCCTGCATCAGCCGGGAGATGCGTGCCAGGTTGGTGTTCAACCAGGCCTGTTGTTCGTTCGCCTTGGTCGTCTCGCGCAGCGAGCGGACCATCGCGTTGATGTAGTTCTTCAGATCGGCGACCTCACCCTTGGCCTCGACGGTGATCTTCTGCGACAAATCGCCGCGCGCCACCGCCGACGCCACCTGCGCGATCGAGCGGACCTGCGACGTCAGATTGGACGCCATGACGTTGACGTTGTCGGTGAGGTCCTTCCAGGTGCCGGAGACACCGCGCACGATGGCCTGTCCGCCCAGGTTGCCCTGGGTGCCGACTTCGCGAGCGACGCGGGTGACCTCGTCGGCGAAGGCGGACAACTGGTCGACCATCGTGTTGATGGTTTCCTTCAATTCGGCGATCTCGCCGCGCGCGTCGACCCGGATCTTCTGGGTGAGATCACCCCTGGCCACCGCGGTGGTGACCTCGGCGATCGACCGGACCTGGTCGGTCAGGTTCGTCGCCATGACGTTGACCGACTCGGTCAGGTCCTTCCAGGTGCCGGAGACGCCCTTGACGTCGGCCTGACCGCCCAGCCTGCCTTCGGTGCCGACTTCGCGGGCGACGCGGGTGACCTCGTCGGCGAACGAGGAGAGCTGGTCGACCATCGTGTTGACGGTGTCCTTGAGCTCGAGGACCTCGCCCTTGACGTCCACGGTGATCTTCTGTGTCAGGTCACCCTTGGCCACCGCCGTGGCGACCCGGCCGATGTCGCGCACCTGATCGGTCAGATTGCCCGCCATCGCGTTGACCGAATCGGTCAGGTCCTTCCAGGCGCCGACGACGCCGGGCACCTCGGCCTGGCCGCCGAGCTTGCCTTCCGACCCGACCTCCCTGGCCACCCGGGTGACCTCGGAGGTGAACCGGGTCAGCTGGTCCACCATCCCGTTGAACACGGTGCCCATCTCGTCCATCAACGGGTCGTCCACCCGGGGCAGCCGGGTGGAGAAATCCCCGTCGCGGACCGCCCGCAGGCCCTGGAGCAGCTGGTGCAGTCCTTCTTCCCTGGCCGCGGCTTCCGGGCAGTCCTCGACCGTGGTGTTCTTCGTGCCGGATTCCGGCGCAGGCGGGCGTGGTGCAGGGGATCTGCGCGCCATCGGCAAAGCTCCTCTTGTCCAACTCGCGTACGCCGACTCGCGCGACGGCGTCCGAGCGGCCCAAATTACGGCTGGGGTCCTGCGTCCGAATAGGGCACAAGGACACCTTTTGCCGCCGACCGTCATGGGACGGATTCCCAGTGTGCGGATCGGTTACTCTGAGGCGGATTCATACAGACGTATAAGGAGCTCGCCGATGACCGAGAACAGGGTGCACGCGTTCACCGATGATGCTCTTGGCGAGCACGACGCCGTCGAACTGGCCGAGCTGATCCGCCGCCGCGAACTCGACCCGGTCGAGGTGGCTCAGGCGGCCGTCGCGCGGGTGGAGAAGGTCAATCCGAAGCTGAACGCGGTGGAGTTCGCCGCGTTCGAGCGGGCCGTCGAGTCCGCCGCCACCCCGGCGCCCGGGCTGCTGTCCGGCGTGCCGTTCTTCGTCAAGGACAACACCGACGTGGCGGACATGCCCACCGGCAACGGCACGGACGCCTATGTCCCGCGGAAGGCTCGGCGGCACGGCCGGGTGGCCAAGCAGCTGCTCAGCGCCGGATTCACCGTGCTCGGCAAGAGCACGCTGCCGGAGTTCGGGTTGAACGCCAGCACCGAGTTCGCGCGGCGTGAGCCCACCAGGAACCCGTGGAACACCGAGTACTCGGTGGGTGCCTCTTCGGGTGGGTCGGCCGCGCTGGTGGCGTCGGGCGCCGTGCCCATCGCACACGCCAACGACGGCGGCGGGTCGATCCGCATCCCGGCGGCGGTCAACGGTCTCGTCGGGCTCAAGCCGACCCGGGGCAGGCACGTCGACGGCGAGCAGGCGCGCACCATGCCGGTGAATCTGGTGTCGGAGGGTGTGCTGACCAGGACGGTGCGGGACACCGCAGCGTTCTGGGCGGCCGCTGAGCAGTACTGGCGCAACCCGCGCTACCCGGCGCTGGGCATGGTCAGTGGGCCGGCGGACCGACGGCTGCACATCGGGCTGGTCACGCGCTCGATCACCGACGTGGAGGTCGACGGTCCGACCTCGGACGCGGTGCAGGACACCGTGGCCTTGCTGGAGAAGCTGGGGCACACCGTGGAGCCGGTCGACCTGCCGCTCGGCGAGCAGTTCGTCGACGACTTCATCACCTACTGGGGGTTCCTGGCCTTCACCATCAGCGCTTTCGGCAAGACCTTCGACCGGGCGTTCGACAGCAGCAAACTGGACGGGTTCACGCGCGGCTTGCGGCGCCGCTACCAGCGCGCGATGCACCGGTTCCCGAGCGCGCTGTACCGGCTGAGCAAGATCAAGAACGAGTACGCGCGGATGTTCGAGCGCTACCACGTGATCGTCTCGCCGGTGCTCGCGCACAGCACACCCAAGCTGGGGTACCTCAGCCCGACGCTGCCGTTCGACGAGCTGCTCGACCGGTTGATCAAGTACGTGGCGTTCACGCCGTTGAACAACGTGGCGGGTGGCCCGGCGATGTCACTGCCGCTCGGGCAGACGGCGGAGGGGATGCCGATCGGCGTGCACTTCACCGCGACGCACGGGGACGAGCGGACGTTGCTGGAGCTGGCGTACGAGCTGGAGGCCGAGCGGCCGTTCCGACGGATTCACGACTGAGGTCACCGGGCACGCGGCCGTGCCGCGCGGCGACTGAGTGGACGGGGTAGCTGGCCCCGCCGGAGAGTGGCGGACAGGCGTCTCGAGCCGGATCGAGCTGGTGATCCCCGCCGGAGGGTACGCGGGTGGACGCTTCGGCCTTGAGCGAGCTGGTGATCCCCGGCGGAGAGCGCCCGGCCGCGTCGCTCGGCCCTGACAGAGCTGCTCGGCACGCGCGCGAACTCGCGCCTGCCTAGCGTGTTTGCCGCGTCTTCGCTGCCTCAGGCTCGTGCAGGGCCGGCCTGATTACCGCGTCTTCGCCGCTTCCGGCTCGCGCTTGTCGGCCTCCGCCGTGGCCTTGTCCGCGGACCCGTTCGTCTTGTCGTTCTTGTTGGCGTCCGCGGAGCTGTTCGCGGTGTCCTTGCCGGCCTTGGTGCCGTTGTTCGTGGGCTTCGGCACCGACGGCACAGCCTCTTCGGCGCGCCGCACCGGCTGCTGCTCCTCCTCCGTCGGCTGCAGCGCTTCCTCGGCCGATGCCAGGTACTGGTTGGCCGTCACCATGCGGCCGTGTGCCTGCTTGCTGATGGACAGCAGCCGGTCGATCACCCGGTTCGCCTCGTCGGTGCGCCGCTGCGCGATCGCATTGGCCTCCGCCACCGTGCGGCGGGCTTCCGCTTGCGCTTCGGCCATCCGCCGCTCGGCCTGCTGCTTGGCCGCCGTGCGCTGATCGGACAGATGCTTCTCCAGCTCCTTGCGCTTGGCGGCCATGGTCGCGTCGAACTCCTGCTCGATCGCCCGGCGCTTGCGCTCCGCCTCCGCGTCCAGCGCCTCCCGGCGGCGCACCGAGTCGACCACCAGCTCCTGCACCTCGGCGCGCGTCTCCTCCAGCGCGGCCCGGTGCTCGGCGTGCAGCTGCTGAGCGTAGTCGTCCAGCTCCTTGAGCAGCTTGCGATACCGCTCACGCAACGCGATGGACGCCTTGGCGGTCGCCTGCCACGTCTCCTCAGCAGCGGCCTGCGCCCTGGTGGTGACCTCTTCCGCCTGCAGGTGCGCCAGCTTGCCGACCCGTTGCATCCGCTCGTCGAGGTCCGCGAGGTTCTTCGGCGGCTGCTTGAGCTCCTCGACCCGCTCCTTCAACTTCGCGTTCTCCGCCCGCAGCACCTCGATCTGCTTGGCCATGGTGCCCAGCTGCGCGGTCACCTTGTCCCGCTCCGAGGCCAGCTGCCGCATGTCCTCCTCGAGACGCGCCAGGTGCGCCCGCACCTCGGTGCGGTCGTAGCCGTTCCAGTGCGTAGTGAACTCACGTTGCACGGGCGCGGGGACATGAGCACGCTGGGGCGGAGTCGGCGAAGTCAAGGGTCCTCCTAACGTCGGTCAGGGCTCGCGGCACACCACTGACCATCATCGAAGGTACCCGCGCACAGGCTGTTGTCACCGGAGGCGGGGGTTCTCCGCCTGTCGGGCTGCCCACACGGGTGAATCGCTTACCCTCCGCGACTACCAGTGGAAGCCGCGGGTGAGCCGAATGAGTGCGCTGGCCGCCCGGCCAAGGTGCTTTTCCCCCTTGCCGATCTTCAATTTGCCGTCGCCGCCCGCCGCCGCGGAGTCCGGGAAGACGCGGTAGGCCTGGTAGGCGACCGCGTCGGTGAGGCTCGGCGTGACGTTGTAGGCGGCGTTGATCAGCTGGCCGCTCGGCGTCCCGATGTGCTTGGGCCGGTTGATCAGCGCGTCCATCACCATGTCCGCCGCTTCGTCCGGCGATTTGGTCGGGAACGCGTCGTAGATCTTGGTCGGCCGGATCATCGGGGTGCGCACCAGCGGCATGTGGATCGTGGTGAACGTGATCCCGTCGCCGTGCATCTCCACCGCGGCGATCTTGGAGAAGTAGTCCAGCGCCGCCTTCGACGCCACATAGGCGGAGAACCGCGGCGCGATGCCCTGCACACCGATGGACGAGATGTTGACGATGTGCCCGAACTTGCGCTGCGTCATGTGCGGCAGTACGGCCAGGATGAGCCGGACCGCGGCGAAGTAGTTGATCGCCATCGCCCGCTCGTAGTCGTGCATGCGGTCGTAGGACAGCCGGATCGACCGGCGGATCGAGCGTCCGGCGTTGTTGACCAGCATGTCGATGTGGCCGTGGTCGGCGATCATCTGCTCGACGATCTTGTGCACCGACTCGTGGTCGGTCAGATCGCACGGGTAGACCGACGCCTGTCCGCCCGCCTCCAGGATCTCCTTGCGCACCTGCTCGAGCTCGGCCTCGCGGCGCGCCACCAGCAGCGGGATGCCACCGGCCGCGGCGACCTTCAACGCGGTGGCCCGGCCGATGCCGGACGACGCACCGGTGATGATCACTCGCCTGCCGTCCAGCTTGCCGCGCGGACCGGGACGGCGAGCCCGGAACGGGTCCAGGTGTTCGCTCCAGTACGCCCACAGCGTGGCCGCGTAGTCCTCCAGCCGCGGCAGGTCGATCCCGGTCCCGGCCAGCTCCTTGCGGGTGGCCGCGGACGAGAACACCGCGGGGAAGTTGATGTTGTCCAGCAGCACCGGCGGGATGCCCAGGCGTTCCAGCAGCGCGTCGCGGGCGATCGTCACGCCGGGCAGGTGCTCGGTGAACTTCACCGCGTCGACCAGGCCACGGCCGATCCGGCCGCCGATGGTGGTGGCGACCGTGGGCGCACCGGCCGCCCTGGCGAACGCGTTGAACACCGCCATCACCGGCTGTGGCTCCGGGTTGACCAGGTGGAACGCCCGGTAGTCCAGGCCCGGTCGCTTGACCAGCTCGTGCAGGGCCGCGGCCACGTAGTCGACCGGCACGACGTTGGTGTCGCCCAAATCGGGCGCAACGAACGGCAGAGCAGGCAACGTGGCCAGCTTCTGGATGGTGGGGAAGAGGTAGTACGGACCGTCGATCTTGTCCATCTCGCCGGTCCGCGAGTTGCCCACCACGATCGACGGCCGGTACACCCGCCACGGAACGTCCTGCTGCTCGCGAACGAGCTTCTCCGACTCGAACTTGGTGCGGTGATACGGCGTGGGGAACCGCTGCCCCTGGTCGAACATGTCCTCGGTGAACGTGCCGGTGTAGTCGCCGGCCACCGCCACCGACGACACCTGGTGCAGGCAGCCTGCCTGGATCTCGGCGGCCAGCGCCACCGTGTTCGCCGTCCCGGCGATGTTGGCCTGCTCGTTGGCCTCGTCGTCGGCCTCGATGTCGTACAGCGCTGCCAGGTGAACCACGTGGTCGACGCGTCCCCGCAGCTGCTGCAAGTCTTCTTCGGACAACCCCAGCCGCTCTTCGCCGATGTCGCCGATCACCGGCACGAGCTTGTCGCGGTTCGGCCACCGGCGGGCCATACGCTCCAGCTTGTCCCGCGAACCGGACCGCACGGTGACCCACACACGCTCGGTATCCGGGTCGGCCAGCACTTCCGTCATGTAGTGGCGCCCGATCAGCCCGGTCGCCCCGGTCACCAGGTAGTTGGTCATGAGCAGCATTGTTGTGCGGCCGTCGCTCGTTGTCGACTTCGGGTCACGGTCCGATCGCGCTGCTCGCGTCGGCCAGCACGGTCTGGGTAGGGTGGAAGATCAGTTGATCCCGGACGGGAACTGGCGCGCCGCACAGGACGTTGATGTGGTGCAGGCGCCGCGAAGACCCTGCATGTGTTGAAGTCCCGAGGAGGGCGCAGTGCAACGAAGTGGCAACCCGGCATTTCGCAGGCTGCCTGGCGGTGTAGCTACCGCGGGCGGGCCGTACGTGGGTTTCGGTGACGCGCAGACTGGGGTGCCGCCGTACCCCGGGCAGGTCGCCGCCGAGCGGCCGATGACGGTCGACGACGTGGTGACGAAGTCGGCAGCCAGCATCGGTGTCGCTTTGGTCGCCGGTGTCCTCGCCGCGGTGTGGGCGCACGGCCAGATCGCCGCCCAGGCTGCCAGCTCGGTGTTCACCGTCTGGATCGTGTCGATGCTGGTCGGGTTCGGCCTGGCCATGTTCCTGAGCTTCCGGCCGAAGCCGAGCGCGGGCCTGACGTTGGCCTACTCGGCGGTCGAGGGTGTCTTCCTGGGCACCGTCACCGCGGTGCTGGAGACTTTGCTGCCGCCGAGCGTGAGTGGCCTCGGCCTGCAGGCGGTCATGGGCACGGCCCTGGTGTTCGTGGTGATGCTGTTCGTCTACCGCACCGGGGCGGTCAAGGTGACCCCGAAGCTGACCAAGTGGGTCATCGGTGCTGCGTCCGCCGCCGCGCTGCTGATGCTGGTCAACCTGGTGTTCAGCCTGTTCGGCGCGAACCTGGGGCTGCGTGGTCCCGGCACGCTGAGCATCATCCTCGGCATCGTGTTCATCGGCATCGCAGCGTTCATGCTGCTGCTGGACTTCGACATGGCCGACAACATGATCCGTTCGGGGATGCCTGCCAAGTGGGCCTGGTACGCCGCGTTCGGTCTGATGGCCACGCTGGTCTGGCTGTACTTCGAGATCCTGCACCTGCTCTGGGCTATGCAGTCCGAGTAGCCAGGTAGCCATAAGGAAGCGGGGCGTCTGAATCATCAGGCGCCCCGCTTCTTCGTGTCCGTCTCAGGACAGCCGCTCGAGGATCATGGCCATGCCCTGGCCACCCCCGACGCACATCGTCTCCAGCCCGAACTGCTTGTCGTGGTGCTGCAGCGAGTTGATCAGCGTCGAGGTGATCCGGGCGCCGGTCATGCCGAACGGGTGGCCGACCGCGATGGCGCCGCCGTTGACGTTGAGCTTGTCGATGTCCACGCCGAGCTCACGGTAGGACGGGATGACCTGGGCGGCGAACGCCTCGTTGATCTCCACCAGATCGATGTCGTCGATGGTCATGCCTGCCCGCGCGAGCGCCTGCTTGGACGCCTCCACCGGGCCGAGACCCATGATCTCCGGCGAGAGCGCGGAGACACCGGTGGAGACGACCCTGGCCAGCGGGGTGATGCCGAGCTCACGGGCCTTGGTGCCGGACATGACGACGACCGCCGCGGCGCCGTCGTTGAGCGGGCAGCAGTTGCCCGCGGTGACCCGGCCGTCCGGGCGGAAGACCGGCTTGAGCGCCGAGACGCCCTCCAACGTCACGCCGGCTCGCGGGCCGTCGTCCTTGGTCACCTGGCTGCCGTCGGGCAGCGTCACCGGGGTGATGTCCTTGGCCCAGAAGCCGTCTGCGATCGCCTTCTCCGCCAGGTTCTGCGAGCGGACGCCGAACTCGTCCATCTCCTCGCGGGTGATGCCCTTCAGCAGTGCGACGTTCTCCGCGGTCTGGCCCATCGGGATGTAGATGTCCGGGACCTGGTCGAACTCGCGCGGGTCGGTCCAGCTGTCCGCGCCCTCGGCGGCGGCCTTCGCGGTGCGCGCCTCCGCGTCGGCGAACAGCGGGTTGTGGGTGTCCGGCCACGAGTCCGAGCTGCCTTTGGCGAACCGGGAGACCGTCTCCACACCGGCGGAGATGAACACATCCCCTTCGCCCGCCTTGATGGCGTGCATGGCCATCCGCGTGGTCTGCAGCGACGACGAGCAGTACCGGGTGATCGTGGTGCCGGGCAGGTGGTCGTAGCCCAGCGCCACGGCCACCACCCTGGCCATGTTGAAGCCCTGCTCACCGCCCGGCAGGCCGCAGCCGAGCATCAGATCGTCGATGTCGGCCGGGTCGAGCTGCGGCACCTTGGCCAATGCGGCCTGCACCATCTGCGCGGTGAGGTCGTCGGGGCGCATGTCCACCAACGATCCTTTGCCCGCGCGCCCGATCGGCGAACGGGCGGTGGCGACGATCACGGCTTCCGGCATGGTGGGTTCCTCCGGCTCAAGCGAGGCAACGATGACATCACTGATGACGTGACTGTCATCGTGCCCGCTTGTGGCCGCCAGGCCAACCGGTCCGGTCAGCCGACCGGCGTGATCCGGCCCTCACCACCCTCGGGGTAGTCCTCCGCGGTGATCTTCCCGGACAGCCCTTCGGTCAAGTAGCCCTCGAGCGAGCCCTGGTAGGTGACGCCGACCGGGGTGAACTCCAGCCCGTCGAACGGGTAGTCGTCGCCACCGCGCGCGCTGAAGTCGTTGGTCGCGATCGTCACCGGCGGGCCGTCGACGACCTTGCCGTCCTGCACGATGACCGTGCCGTCGTCCAGGGTCACGTCCTGCACCCGCTCGCCCGGCGTGACGATCGTGCCGCCGCTGCCCGGCTCGACTTCCTGCGCCTGCTTCGAGGTGTCGTAGGTGAACTTCAAGCCACCGACCTGCATGAACGCACCGGACGCCGATGGTGCTTCGGCGACCCCGCGCTCGAGCAGCTGGCGCAGCGTCTCCCGCGGAACCTCGGGCACCACGGCCACGAAGTTGGCGAACGGTGCGATCTCGTAGGTGTTCAGCGCGGTCACCTCGCCTGCCGGGATAACCGAGTCGTTGCGGATCCCGCCGCCGTTCTGGATCGACACCTGTGGCTCGGGCACGCCGTACTCGGCCGCCTTCTCCTTGCCCGCCCACAGCAGCGCGTCGGCCAGCAGGTTGCCGAGGTTCGTCTCCTTGGAGCGGACGTTGTTGCGCACACCGTCGAGGGCGACCGCGCTGTCCGCGACGACCGTCTCGGCCAGGCCCTCGATGTACTCGGCGACCGGCTTCTCCACCTGCTCGCGCACCTGGCGGTCACCCTGGATGGCGTCCGGTCCGACACCGGAGACCCGCACCGGCTGGGTCTGCTTCTCGTCGATGCTGATCACGTTGCCGTCGCGGTCGAAGTTCAGCACCAGCCTGCCCAGGTACTTGTAGTCGCCGGTCGTGGTGACCACCGGAACCTTCTTGCCCTGCGCGTCGGTCGCCCACAGCGGGAAGCCGCGCTCGGCCTGGTCACCGGGGATCAGTCGGTCGCCTTCGTCCGCCAGGATCTCGCCACCGCCGGCGCCGATGACCGCGTCGACGCCGCGCAGCTTCGGCACCAGGGCCAGCTCGTTGTCGATGTCCTGCAGGTGGCTGACCACCAGGATCTTGTCCACGCCCCTGGCCTCGAGGTAGCCGGCGTGATAGTTCGCGATGCCGGCCAGATCCGGGTCGACCTTCACGTTGCGCGGGCTGGACACCGACGGCAGCTCGGGCGTGGTCAACCCGATGACGCCGACCCGTTCGCCGCGGATCCGCTCGACGTGCGTGGCCACGATGGTGCCGCGGTCGGCGTGCGACTTGAGCGTCGGCTCCCCGCTGACGTCCAGGTTCGCGCTGACGAACGGCACCGAGCCACGGAAGCCGTCGATGAACTGCGCGGTGACCTCCGGCCCGAAGTCGAACTCGTGGTTGCCGATGGCCGACAGGTCGTAGCCCATCGCCTTGTGCGCCAGCGAGTCGTAGAACGGCACACCCTTGTCCATGCTGGCCGCGAACTCCGGGCCGGCCAGGAAGTTGTCGCCGCCGGACAGCGTCAGCACGCCGCGCTTGGCCGCCTGCCCCTCCGGGGCCTTGCCGTGAGTGGCCTCCGCGCGCAGCTTCTTGGTCAACGTCACCATGCGTGACGCACTGCCGTACGGCCGTGGACCGTCGTCGACGATCGGGCCTTCGTCGGTGCCGTCCCCTTCGACACCGAGCAACGCCGACTCGGCGTCGTTGGTGAACAGTACGTGCAGCGTGAACTTCGGCTTCTCCGGTGCGGCGGCAGCGCTCGTGCTGCCGATGACACCCGCGCTCGCAACGAGAACCGCGGCCGCCGTGGCGGCGGTCAGCCTGCCCCGGCGGAGGGAACGTGCGGACATAAACACCCCTTGGTCGTCCGGTGGAACGACGCAGAGCTAAGCACTTTCGGGCGTTCCGGACAATGGCTGTGCGCCGGTTGTTGCCGCGTGTCGTCGGACCCCCCTTTCGTCGTGGGCCGTTCGACCGATACCGCGATTCAGCTGTGCCGCATCGCCGGGCATAGGCTGTAGGTGCCTGATCCGGCATTGCGCAGCATCCGCGTGAGAAAGAGGACCCGTGGACTACGTCGAGCACGTCATCGACCTCGTCGGCAACACGCCGCTGGTCAAACTGAACGCCCTGACCGCGCACATCGAGAACGGGCCGTTGGTGTTGGCCAAGGTCGAGTACCTCAACCCGGGCGGCAGTGTGAAGGACCGCATCGCGGTGCGCATGGTGGAGGCCGCCGAAGCCTCCGGCGAACTCCGGCCGGGTGGGACCATCGTGGAGCCGACGTCCGGCAACACCGGGGTCGGTCTTGCGTTGGTGGCCCAGCGCAAGGGTTACAACTGCGTGTTCGTCTGCCCGGACAAGGTGTCGGAGGACAAGCGCAACGTCCTCAAGGCCTACGGCGCCAAGGTGGTGGTGTGCCCGACGGCCGTGCCGCCGGAGCACCCGGACTCCTATTACAGCGTCTCCGACCGCCTGGTGCGGGAGATCGAGGGCGCCTGGAAGCCCGACCAGTACTCCAACCCCAACAACCCGCGCAGCCACTACGAGACCACCGGCCCCGAGCTGTGGCAGCAGACCGACGGCAAGATCACGCACTTCGTGGCGGGAGTGGGGACCGGCGGAACGATTTCCGGGACCGGCCGGTACCTCAAGGAGGTCTCCGACGGTGCCGTGCAGGTCGTCGGGGCGGACCCGGAAGGCTCGGTGTACTCCGGCGGGACCGGGCGTCCGTACCTGGTGGAAGGCGTCGGTGAGGACTTCTGGCCGGACGCCTACGACCGAAACATCGCCGACGAGATCATCGCCATCTCCGACGCGGATTCCTTCGCCATGACGCGGCGCTTGGCGCGTGAGGAGGGCCTGCTGGTCGGCGGGTCGTGCGGCATGGCGGCCGCGGCGGCGGTGCGGCTGGCCGAGCGGCTGGCTGCCGAGGGTCGCAACGACGCGGTGATCGTGGTGTTGCTGCCGGACGGTGGCCGTGGCTATCTGACCAAGGTGTTCTCGGACTCCTGGATGGCCAGGCACGGGTTCCTGCCGCCGGAGTCCAGCCATGCAACGGTGGGCGATGTGCTGCGCCGCAAGGACGGGTCGCTGCCCGACCTGGTGCACACCCACCCGAACGAGACCGTGGCCGAGGCGGTGCAGATCCTCCGGGAGTACGGCGTCAGCCAGATGCCCGTGGTCTCGGCCGAGCCACCGGTGATGGCGGCCGAAGTGGTCGGCGCGGTCAACGAACGCGAATTGCTGGCCGCATTGTTCTCCGGTAAGGCGGAATTGTCCGATCGGCTTGATCGGCACATGTCCGCGCCATTGCCGACTATTGGTGCCGGGGAACCGGTGCAGGCGGCGATGAGCGCATTGGCCGACGCCGACGGCGCCCTCGTACTCGAGGACGGCCGTCCCGTCGGCGTCGTGACCCGGCACGACTTGCTGGCGTTCTTCGCCTCCGAGTAGCCCCGATCGCGCGACAGTGATCGCAACACCCCCGGGGCCTTTCCGGCGGAAGATGCGGTGATCCGATAGCGTGTCGACAGCGAAGAAATGAGTCGACTGACATACGGCGTTACGTCGTCACTTGTCGTTTTCAAAGGGGATTGAACCCACATGAGTGCTCCCGAGCCACCGAACCCGCAGCAGGAAAACCAGGGGGGCCCGCCGAGCGGACCTGACCAGCAGCAGAACACCCCGTTCGGGGATGCGCCGGAGCCCACCGAGGTGGTGCAACCCGGCCAGACCCCGCCGGAGCCTGCCGGCGAGAGCGACGCCACCCAGATGGTGAAGCCGGTCGAGCAGCAGGGCCAGGGCGGGCAGGACTCCAGCGCGAGTAGCGAGTCCACGCAGCTCGTGCCGCCGGGCATGCAGCCGCAGGGCGGTATTCCGTACACCCCGCCGCCGAGTGCTCAGGACAACCCGGGCGGCGGTCAGCAGGGTGGCGGTTTCAGCCAGCAGCCTCCGCAGCAGCAGGGTGGTTTCGGCCAGCCTTCGCAGCAGCAGGGCGGTTTCGGCCAGCCCCCGCAGCAGCAGGGTGGCTTCGGCCAGCAGCAGGGCCAGCAGGGTGGCTTCGGCCAGCCGCAGGGCCAGTACGGCCAGCCTCCGCAGCAGCAGGGCGGCTTCGGTCAACCGCAGGGCTTCGGTCAGCAGGGCCAGTACGGCCAGCCGATGGGGCAGCCCGGTTACGGCGGCCCCGGTGGGTTCGGCGGGCCCGGTGGTGGTGACAACGGCCAGATCTTCGCCTGGATCACCGGCGGCGTGATGGCGGCGCTCGGGCTCACCGTGGCCATCCTGATGATCACGATGATGGCGGAATTCAGCGGAGCGCCGGCCGACGCGTGGATCTACGTCATCCTCGGGCTGCTGGGTGGCCTGATGGGGACCGCTGGCGGTGTGCTCGTCGCACTGCGCACGCAAGGCACGGTCGGTGTCATCCTGGCGCTCGTCGGCGGCGCAGTGGCGGCAATTGGAGGCATTCTCTTCATGGCCGTCTACGTCGACGAGACACGCTTCGTCCTGACAATGATCTTCGGCTTGTTGATTGCCATCATCGCGGTGTTCGGCCTGATTCCGCAGACCAAGCAGTTCCTGGGCCTGTCCGCGGCCGGTTCCGGTGGCTACGGCGGTCCCGGTGGCTTCGGTGGTCCCGGCGGCGGGGGCGGCTACGGCGGCCCGAGCGGCTTCGGCCCGCCGCAGGGCGGTGGCTACGGTCAGCCGCCGCAGCAGGGCTTCGGCCAGCAGGGCCCGCAGACCGGTGGGTTCGGCCAGCCGCCGTACCAAGGCTGAGTTCATCCAGCTCGAACACAACCGACCGGGCGCTCCCCTTGGGGAGGCCCGGTCGGTTAGCGTATGGCCCACGATTTGTCTGCCTGCTGAGCAGTCGAAAGGGTCGAGCACGTGACCGCGCCACAGCCACCGCAGCCGTTCGGGCGCGATCCGCGGCCTGCGCCGCCGCACGATTCGGCCGCCGGGGGCGCGGCGGCGTCACCGCAGTCGTATTCGGATCCGACGGACCGGCACGACACGGTGCCGGGCGCGCCAACACATTCGACGACCGGCACACCGCACCACAGCTACGACGCCGCGGCTCAGCCGAGCGCCTACGCCCCAGCGACCGGGGAGCAGCAAGCACCCGGTCAACCGGGTGGCTGGAGTCCCACAGCCCCCGAGTTCTCCAATGCTCCAGTGGCGCCGCAGCCCGCTCCGGTCGCCGCCACGAACAAGGAACGGCCCACTGATCAGCACTTCGCCCTGGCGGCGTCGGCATCCGCCCTGTTCGTAGGGGTACTGCAGATCGCCCTCAACGTGTCGGCCGTCGGCACCGTCTTCCGCACGAGCATCGCGAGCGGTTTGCTGCTGATCGCCGGGCTGTTGTTGGCGTGCGGTGTCGTGGCCGGCGGCGTTCTGGTCCACCTGCGCAATCCGGTCGGTCCCTACCTGCTCGGTAGCTGTGGTGGTGTGCTGCTGCTCGTCGGGCTGGCCGACCTGGTCATAGCCTTCACCGCAGGCGCTCTGGTGGCGTTGCTGTTGGTGGCGATCCCGACCCTGCTGGCCTGCCTGCCGCCGACATGGCGCCACGTCCGCGCAGGACGGAGTTCGTCGCTGTGACCACATTCCCGGAGATGAGCCGATGACCTACCCGCCGCACCGGCCGCCCCGACCACCGCACCTGCCGCCCCAGCCGCCGCAGGCGGAGCCGTCGCAGCCGGCGAGCGGATGGAGTGCGATCACCGCTGGGGTGTTGTCGGCCGTCCTCGGCTGTGGCGGGCTCGTGCTGAGCTTGCTCGGCCTGTGGGCGATCTGGGACGACGCCGAGCTGCACCCTGCGGGCGTGGTGGTTTACCTGGTGCTGGTCGGCATCACCGTGGCACTGCTCAGCGGGTCTGTGCTGTTGTTCCGACGCAGGTCGGCAGGGCAGATGACCGTCGCCGCCGCGTCCGCGGCCGCGTTGTCCGGGCTCGGGTACGTACTCATCGCAGGCATCGAACAGGTCAGCAACGCCGGTTTGGTCTGGGAGGACGAGGCGCCGGTCGTCGGCCAGCTGCAGGTACTGGTCGGCACCGCGTTGGCTGTCGTCGTGGTCACCTTGGTGCTCACGCTGCTCCCGGCGACCGGCCGGTGGTGCACCAGGGAGGATCCGCTCGACGAGTGGTGACGCGCTAACGCGCGGTTCGCCGACGGCGACGAATCCTCTGTCACCGTGTGATCGAGGAGTCCGAGCATGTACCCCAATGAACCGCAGCCCTACGACTACGGCTCGACTCCGGAGTACTCCCGTCCGCGGGCGGGCGCCACGGCGATCGTCGCGGGCCTGGTCGGACTGCTGGCTGCCGGCGCCCTGGCGTGGGTGGTCTTCGAGTGGTTCACGGCGTTCGACGAGGCAGGTACACCGATGCCGAACGCGTTGTGGGTCGTGGTCGGGGTGCGGGCAGGTTTGGCGTTCCTGCTGCTCGGGCTCGCCGTGGGCACGTTGGCACGCCGGGTGTCGGCAGCGTGGCTGCTCATGCTGGTCGCGCTGCTGACCGCCGGTACGGTGATCCTCGAACCGCTGGTGCTGGAAGTCGAGCTCGGCGGCTGGGTCCAGCTCATGTTCGAGTTCGAGGACTCGTTCGCCATCGCGATCGTGCTGGCCTCCGGCCTCGGGCTGCTGACGGCCCTGCTGGCGATCGTGGCCGGAGCGACCAGGGCGCCGGAGAGCCGGACCGCGTAGCGACCGGGCCGCTGGTCGTCATCCGAGGTCGCGGGCCTAGGCTGGGTACATGGACGACACCCGGCACTACGGATTCGAAACCCGGGCAATTCACGCAGGTCAGCGGCCCGATCCACGGACAGGCGCGGTCATCGTGCCGATTTACGCGACCTCGACCTACGCGCAGGACGGCGTGGGTGGTCTGCGGGAGGGCGGCTACGAGTACTCGCGCACGGCCAACCCGACGCGTACGGCCGCCGAAGAGGCGCTGGCCGCGTTGGAGAATGGGCGGCGCTGTGTGTCGTTCGCGTCCGGTATGGCGGCCACCGATGCGGTGTTGCGCACTGCGCTGCGGCCGGGTGACCACCTGGTGCTGGGTAACGACGCGTACGGCGGCACGTTCCGGCTCATCGACAAGGTGATGACCGGGTGGGGCTTGGAGTACACCGTCGCGGACCTGTCCTCGCTGGACGCGGTGCGTGCGGCGGTGCGTCCGGAGACGAAGCTGATCTGGTGCGAGTCGCCGTCGAACCCGTTGCTGGGCATCGCGGACATCGCGGGCTTGGCGACGGTGGCCCACGAGGCGCAGGCGCAGCTGGTGGTGGACAACACGTTCGCGACGCCTTACCTGCAGCAGCCGCTCGAGCTGGGCGCGGACATCGTCGTCCACTCGACCACCAAGTACTTGGGCGGGCACTCCGACGTCGTCGGCGGCGCGGTGGTCACCAACTCCGACGAGGTCGCCGAGCAGGTGTTCTTCCTGCGTAACTCCGCAGGAGCGGTACCCGGTCCGTTCGACAGCTGGCTGACCATGCGGGGCATGAAGACGCTGGCGCTACGCATGGAGCGGCACTGTGACAACGCGGAGCGCATCGTGGCGATGCTGGCCGACCACCCCGCCGTGACGAAGGTGTACTACCCGGGCCTGCCCGAGCACCCGGGGCACGAGGTCGCGGCCAAACAGATGCGCCGGTTCGGCGGCATGGTGTCGTTCACCGTGCAGGGCGGAGAGCAGCGCGCCCTGCAGGTCGCGGCCGCAACCGAGCTGTTCACGCTGGCCGAGTCGCTCGGCGGTATCGAATCGCTGATCGAGCATCCGGGGAAGATGACGCACGCCAGCACGGCTGGTTCGTTGCTGCAGGTGCCGGAGGATCTGATCCGGTTGTCGGTCGGTATCGAAAGTCCCGAGGACCTCGAAGCGGACCTGCGTAAGGCGCTGAGCTGACCGGTTACGGCTGGTAGGCGCCCGCCGCCGCCTTCGGCTTGGCCTTCTTCGGCTCGGGATGAATCTTCGGCAGCTCCGCCGGATCGACGCAGCCACCGACCAGCTCGAGCTGCTGTTCGTTGTGCACGTACCTGGCCGGTTGACCGCATGTCGCCAGGTCGACTGTGACGAACGCGGCCCCGGTAAGCGCGGCTGCCGACAGCAGCGCGACAAGCAGCGACGTCCCGCCGGCCACTCGCGTGGCCCGCGTGGGTGAGGTCCCCCGTGTCATTCTCTCGCCCTTAATCTCCCGGGTCGTCGGTATTTCCAGCGTACCCGGTGGCATGATGCAGCTCATATGGACCTTGTGCGCTTGGATCAAATCGAATCCGCCCGGAAACTGATCTCCGAGGTGGTTCGAACCACGCCGATGGAGCACGCCCGTGACCTGGCGCGGCTGCACGGCGGGGATGTGTACCTGAAGTGCGAGAACCTGCAGCGGACCGGCTCGTTCAAGATTCGGGGCGCCTACACGCGCATCCACGGGCTGAGCGAGCGCGAACGCTCCCGTGGGGTGGTTGCGGCCAGCGCCGGCAACCACGCGCAGGGTGTCGCACTCGCCGCGTCGCTGCTCGGCACGCGTTCGACGGTGTTCATGCCGGAGCGTGCGCCGCTGCCCAAGTTGGCCGCGACCAGGG
The DNA here is from genome assembly GCF_000427825.1 of Thermocrispum municipale DSM 44069. GTDB lineage: Bacteria > Actinomycetota > Actinomycetes > Mycobacteriales > Pseudonocardiaceae > Thermocrispum > Thermocrispum municipale. Next base: position 191,263 of record NZ_ATYT01000005.1, read on the forward strand.
CTTATGGCGCGGACGTTCACCTGAAGGGTCACACGCTCGCGGAGTCGCTAGCGGCAGCGACGGAGTTCGCCGAGCGCACGGGTGCGGTGTTCATCCACCCGTTCGATCACCCCGACATCATCGCCGGGCAGGGCACCGTCGGGCTGGAGATCCTGGAGCAGGTGCCGGACGTCAAGACGGTGCTGGTCGCCACCGGTGGTGGCGGGCTGGTTGCCGGGATCGGCGCGGTGTTCAAGCAGCGCAGGCCGGACGTCAGGATCGTCGGGGTGCAGGCGGTCGATGCTGCGGCTGTGCTCGCTTCCCTCGACGCCGGTGAGCCCGTGCAGCTGGAGAATCCGAGCACCATCGCGGACGGGATCGCGGTCGGCGCGCCGGGCCCGGTGACGTTCGCGCACGTCACGGAGTTCGTCGACCATGTGGTGACGGTCAGCGAGCAGGCGCTGGCGCGTGCGGTCCTGTTGTGTCTGGAGCGGCGCAAGTTGGTCGTCGAGCCGGCCGGCGCGGCGACGGTGGCAGCGTTGTTGGAACACGAGGGTGCGTTCGAACCGCCGGTCGTGGCCGTGTTGTCGGGAGGCAACGTGGACCCGCTGCTGCTGCTCAACATCATTCGTCGAGGCATGGCCGCCGCCGGGCGGTATCTGTCGTTGCGGTTGCGGGTCGCCGATCGGCCCGGCTCGTTGGCGGCCTTGCTGACCAGGGTCGGCGAGCTCGGCGCGAACGTGATCGATGTCGAGCACTCGCGCATCTCCGGGTCGCTGGACATCGGTGACGTGGAGATCGAGTTGAACTTGGAGACGCGCGGTCCGCAGCATTGCGCCGAGGTCTCCGAGGCCCTGCAGCGCGCGGGTTACACCGTGGTCGAGTAGGTGCGAGCGTTGGTCACCAGCGGCGAGTAGCAACCGTGATGCAAGCGCGCTGATTCGTCGCCTGGCCCACCTGCTTCGCCGCCGATGCGGCTCGTCGCCTGGCACACCCGCTCTCAGCCGACAATCCCCACCGAACGGCAAAGCCCCACGGGGCATCACCCACTGAAGCGGGTCAACGCCGGCCGGGCCCGTCGAAAGCGATCGGCGGTTCAGCGGCCGAGGGCGCTCGCCAGCTCCTTCTTGGTCATCTTCGACCGGCCCTTGATGTTGCGCTTCTTCGCCTCGTTGTAAAGCTGGTCGCGCGTCGGACCACCGGGTCCCTGCCGGTTGCCGGAGCGCTTGCCGCCACGCCGCTGCGGTGACATGTCCTTGACCGACGTCCTGCTCTTCTGCCGGGATTCGCCGGACCGTGCCCGGTTCTTGTTCACCGTGCGAGCAGCGATTTCCTCCGCGCGGTCCTCGCTCGTGCCCTTCTTCTTCGCACCCGACTTGATGTGCTCGTACTGCCGTTCGCGCTTCTTGGACCATGCCTGCTGCGGCATCGCGTACCTCCCTGGAAGCTGTCCTGATCAGCTACCCGGCGGCGTAGGTCGCCGAAACTCGAGCTGTCCACACCAGGGGAGTTGTCCACAGCCGCGGTGGCACATGGTCGATCCGACAAGGCCCGTCGGGCAGGCTGAAGACAAGCCCGAAGAGACAAGAACCAATGCTGTGGAGGCCCACAATGTGCGTATCGCCGCTGGAGTCAGCTGTCGTGTTGAGCGAACCAGCCCGACTACCGGTGGGGTCGAAACTGAGCTTCGTCACCGACGTCAGCGGGCCGGTCACGCGGCTGGATCGGCCCGCCCTCGGTGCGCGGGGCCCGTGAGGCGAACGGTCAGCTGCGCGACGGCTCGGCGGACAGCGTTCGCTCGGCCTGCCACGCGAGCGGGAGGAACGGCAGCGCGGGGAGCGCTCCGACGACGACGGCCCACACCGAGAGGCCGTCGGCGAGGACGAAGGCTTGCAGCGCGACGGTCAGCAGGCTCAGGCCGGCTGCGGCGGCCAGGGCTGCCCGTTCGGCACGAGCCATCGGCGAATCGGTCACGCGCAGGCGGAAGACAGCACCGGCGAGCAGGAGCACCGAGACGAGCAGTCCCGGCCACGCGGCTCCGCCGAGGCTGTCGGGGTAAGCCTGGACGGCGATGTAAAACGCCGCCACCGCGATCGCCATGATCACGGCGGCGGCGAAGTACCACCAACGGTAAGCGTGCACGCGGCTACCGATCAGCCCGAATAGGGCACGGCCTTGAGCAGCGTGACCTTCTGCTTGCTGCCGTTCGGGAGCTCGTACTCGCGCGACTCACCTTCGGAAGCCCCCAGCAACGCCTTACCGAGCGGCGACTCGGGCGAGTACACCTCGATGTCCCCGCCGCCGCCTTCTTCGCGGGTGGCCAGCAGGAACTCCTCGACCTCGTCGTCACCCTCGTAGCGAATGGTCAGCACCATGCCTGGCTCGGCGATCCCGTCGTTGGGTGGCGCTTCGCCGACCTTCGCCGTGCGCAGCAACTCCTGGAGGTGACGAATGCGAGCCTCGGCCTGGCCCTGCTCTTCCCGGGCCGCGTGATAGCCGCCGTTCTCCCTCAGGTCGCCCTCTTCGCGAGAGGCGTTGATCTTGGCGGCAATGACCGGGCGATTCTCGATCAGCTCATCCAGTTCTTTCTTGAGCCGGTCGTAGGCATCCTGGGTCAGCCAGGTCACCTTGGTGTCGCTCACGGTCACCATCTCCTTGTCGTGGCGCCCGATGCGTGGCTTCGCACCGGGGAACTTTCGCAGCGCCGATTTCTCGGCAAACGCATCTTCGGTAGACAAATGCTCATAAAGGAAAGACACGGCCCGCCGGGCCGTGCCGTACGCCATGATAGCACGTTGAGCGGCCACTTCGTCGCGTCGAGACGACGATCTTGGGGCGCCCGACGCGCGATTCACCCCGTTGGCCGCTAGCCCCTTGACAGATACTCCGGAACTGAATATGAGCAGCCGAAGACGTTCGCGGTGACCGGTCGCGACGTGCTCTTGATTACTGTGCGTAATGGCTGACCGTCATTGCCGGGTGGTACCAGCACCTCTTTCCGGCCGCCCTCGTCACCACTACGCACGCGGGTGCGCACGATGCAGACGGCCGCCTTGCGGTCGTCGTCGCGGCTCACGCGGAAGGTGACTTCCATGGCATTGCCCGGCCGTTCGGAGTAGCCGATCGTCTCGGCGGTAATGGGATCGCTGCCCAGGTTGACGTATGCCATGTAGGCCGCGAGTACGCACGCGATCGCGACGAGCACTCCGGCGACCCACCGGGCCGCGGAGTATTTCATCATCGAGGAGCGTTGTTTGCCATAGCGGCCTTCCGGCAGCGGGTGCGTGGTCGGTTCTGTGTTCACACCGATCCGAACCCCTCCCGGCGCCGGCCGAATACAGGACGAGGACAATGGAGTCGACCCTAGCCGGGTCGACTCCACGAGGCAGAGAAGGGGTCGTGGCTTGACCGAGGACAACCACCCCACACAGCCGGGCGGGCTGCGTCTGATGGCGGTGCACGCGCACCCGGACGACGAATCCAGCAAGGGTGCCGCCACTATGGCGCGCTACGTGGCCGAGGGTCACCAGGTGCGGGTGGTCACCTGCACCGGCGGTGAAGCGGGCAGCGTGCTGAACCCGAAGATGGATCGGCCCGAGGTGGTGGAGAACATCGCCGCGATTCGTCGGGAAGAGATGGCCAAGGCCGCGTCGATCCTCGGTGTCAGCCACCGCTGGCTGGGCTTCGTCGACTCCGGCTTGCCGGAGGGCGACCCGCTGCCCCCGTTGCCCGACGGATGCTTCGCGCTGGTCCCGGTCGAGGAGGCTGCCGAGGCGCTGGTTCGACAGATCCGCGAGTTCAAGCCGCACGTGATCATCACCTACGACGAGAACGGCGGCTACCCGCACCCGGACCACATCCGCACCCACGTGGTGTCGATGGAGGCCTGGCATGCCGCACCCGATCCCGACCGGTTCCCGGACGCAGGCGAGCCGTGGCAGCCGCTGAAGCTGTACTACTCGCACGGGTTCTCCCGCTCCAAGATCGTGACTTTCCACGAGGCTCTTCTGGCCCGCGGCCAGGAGTCGCCGTACGAGGACTGGCTCAAGCGCTGGGATTCGAACCGTCCGGACGTGATGGAGCGGGTCACCACGCGAGTGGAGTGCGCCGACTACTTCAAGGTGCGGGACGAGGCACTGAAGGCGCACGCCACACAGATCGACCCGGATTCTCGCTGGTTCGCAGTACCGGTCGAGCTGGAGCGTGAGCTCTGGCCGACCGAGGAATACGAGCTGGTGCACTCGCTGGTCGACACCACGCTGCCGGAGGACGACCTGTTCGCCGGCATTCCGAAGGAGACCGCATGACGTTCCTGCCGCAGCCGGCCGCCGGGGTGACAGCCACGGTGGGCCTGGTGCTCGCGCAGCAGCCGGGAAGCAACGACACACCAGGCAAGGAGGAGTTCGGCAAGTCCTCCCCGCTCGGCCTGGTCGTGATGCTGCTGTTCCTGGTCGCTGTGGTGTTGCTCGTGCGGTCGATGACCAAGCACTTGAAGCGGCTTCCGGAAAGCTTCGACGAGCCCGAGCAGCAGGACAAGCAGGACGAAGGTGGTTCGTCCGAGGCGAGGGGCGAGCACATCGAGGACGAGCACTCGGTGGAGCAGGCTGGGACGGCAGGCCGCGAAGATCCGGGCAGTCCGGGCGCGAAGTGACCTGCCCGTCGAGGCGCGAAGTGAGCTGCCCGCCGGCCGGGTGCACTGCGACCGCCCGGTGGTCGGCTGGGGCGCGGCGGTGACCGGGCGGGCGCACAGTAGACAGGGGACTGTTCGACGCGGGCCTCGGCGCTCGGGGAGGGCACAGCGGGCCTGGCGCGACGACCCGCAGCCGGAGTTCCACCGCAGCGGGGTAGCAGGGCCGAAAGGCCAGATGAGGACAGGGGAGGGTCAGGATGACCGCGACCTCGGACGCGCCGCGCGAGATCGCATTGACCATCCGAGAGGCGACTGCCGCGGATATCCCGGCCATCGTGGCGATGCTCGCCGATGACCCGCTGGGCCGGAAACGTGAGTCGCCGGACGACCTGGCGCCGTACCGGGAAGCATTTGCCGCTGTCGAGACGGATCCGAACCAGCTATTGGTCGTCGCCGAGCGCGAAGGCGCTGTGGTCGGAACCGTTCAGTTGAGCTTCCTGCCCGGTCTGTCGCGGCGAGGGGCGCTGCGCGCGCAGATCGAGGCTGTTCGTGTGCGCGGGGATCAGCGTGGCAATCGCGTCGGCGAGCGCCTCATACGGTGGGCGATTGATACCGCCCGAGAACGCGGGGCCGTGCTGGTGCAGCTGACCTCGGACGCGAGCAGGACCGACGCGCATCGGTTCTACCAGCGGCTGGGCTTCGAACCGACGCACATGGGCTTCAAGCTCATTTTCTGACCCAGAACTGGGCCGCAGGCGCACCGGCCCGGGCGGCGCCGGCATGCGAGCGCACCGGGTGGGTGGCACCGGGCTGCGGGCGTGCCAGTGTGGGAGATGTCGGGGCGCGGGCGCACCGGCCCTGGGCGGCACGGGCCCGCGAGCCCACCGGCTTGAAGTGGCGTGAGGCTGTGAGTGCGCCGGTCTGGCGTGGGGCCGCGCCGTCCCCTGGGCACCGGCCCGCGAGTGCCCACCTGGAGGGCGCCGGCCCGCGAGCGCGCCGGCCGGGAAGGCGCTGGGCCGCGAACGCGGTGGTCTGGGAGGGTGGACCTATGACGAACCGGCTCGCCGATGCCTCCAGTCCGTACCTGCGCCAGCACGCCGACAACCCCGTCGACTGGTGGCCGTGGTCGCCGGAAGCGCTGGCCGAGGCCAAGCGCCGGGACGTGCCGATCCTGCTCTCGGTCGGCTACGCCGCATGCCACTGGTGCCATGTCATGGCGCACGAGTCGTTCGAGAACGAGCAGCTGGCGCGGCTGATGAACGACAACTTCGTCAACATCAAGGTCGACCGGGAGGAGCGGCCGGACATCGACGCGGTCTACATGACCGCCACTCAGGCGATGACCGGTCAGGGTGGCTGGCCGATGACATGCTTCCTCACCCCGGATGGCGAACCGTTCCACTGCGGCACCTACTACCCGCCGCACCAGTTCGCCCGGCTGTTGGAGGCGGTCGCCGCCACCTGGCGTGAGCGCCGCGACGAGGTGGTGGACGCCGGCAAACAGTTGGTCGCACACATCGAGGAGCGCACCGGTCCGCTGCGTACGGCGTCGGTCGACGCAGACGTCCTGGCAGCTGCCGCGGCACGTCTGGTCGCCGAATCCGACCAGGAACACGGCGGGTTCGGTGGCGCGCCCAAGTTCCCGCCGTCGATGGTGCTGGAGTTCCTGCTCCGCCGATACGAGAACGGCGGAGGTCGCGAGCCGCTCGACGTCGCCACCCAATGCGCCGAGGCAATGGCGCGCGGCGGCATCTACGACCAGCTCGCCGGCGGCTTCGCACGCTACTCGGTCGACGCCGCGTGGGTCGTACCCCACTTCGAGAAGATGCTCTACGACAACGCGCTGCTCCTGCGGGTCTACGCGCACCTTGCCCGGCTCGTGCCCGGAGAACCGGTCCGCACCCTCGCCCGCCGCGTGGCCGAGGAAACCGCGCAGTTCCTGCTCACCGACCTGCGGACGTCCGAGGGCGCCTTCGCCGCTTCGCTGGATGCCGACACCGAGGGGGAGGAAGGCAAGACCTACGTCTGGACGCCTGCGCAGTTGGTCGACGTTCTCGGCGAGGACGACGGCGCGTGGGCCGCCGAGCTCTTCGCGGTCACCGACGACGGAACCTTCGAGCACGGGACCTCGACGCTGCAAATGCCTGCCGATCCGGACGACACGCAGCGGTGGCAGCGGGTACGCGAAGAGTTGCTGGCGGCGCGGCGCGCTCGTCCGCAGCCGGCACGCGACGACAAGGTGCTGGCGGAATGGAACGGCCTGACGATCACCGCGCTCGCGGAGGCCGGCCGGGCCCTCAACCGCCCGGACTGGGTCGGAGCCGCTGTGGCCGCCGCCGACTTCGTGCTCGATGTGCATGTGGTCGACGGCCGTCTGCGGAGGAGCTCGCGAGCGGGCCGAGTCGGTGACGCCGCCGGTGTGCTCGCCGACTACGCCTGTTTCGCGGAAGGACTGCTGGCGCTGCACCAGGCAACCGGCGACGGCAAGTGGTTGTCCGCCGCGACCGAGCTGATCGACATCGCAGTCGACAGGTTCGCCGACCACGATCACCCCGGCGCCTACTTCGACACTGCCGAGGATGCAGAGGCCTTGGTTCAGCGGCCTGCCGACCCGGCGGACAACGCCAGCCCTTCCGGTGCTTCCGCGCTGGCGGCCGCGTTGCTCTCGGCGTCGGTGCTCATCGGCGGCTCGAAGGCGACGGAGTACCGCAGGCTGGCGGACGAGGCGCTGCAGCGGGTGGGCGTGCTGCTGTCGTACCAGCCGCGCTTCGCGGGCAACTGGCTGGCGGTGGCCGAGGCGGCGCAGGCCGGACCGGTACAGGTGGCCGTGGTCGGTCCGCCGGAATCGCGTGGCGAGCTGACGTCGACCGCAGTGGCGGTCGCCCATGGAGGAGCCGTCGTGGTCGCCGGCCGCCCCGACGAGCCGGGGGTCCCGCTGTTGGCCGACCGTCCGCTGGTCGAGGACGGCCCTGCGGCCTATGTGTGTCGCGGGTACGTGTGCGACCGGCCGACCACCGACCCGACCGAGCTCGCGCGGACGCTGACGAGTGCACGGGCCGGCTAGCTGGAGGTCTGGGCGCTAAGCCGCGGACTCCTCCCACCGCACCCAGAGCAACCACAGGTTCGCCGTCTTGGAGTAGAAGGCAGCCTTGTCGGTGACCGGCACGAACTTGCCGTCCTGGAAACAGCGGATCCGGCTGCTCGTTCCGCCGCCGGAGATCCCGCAGTAGATGTCGCGCGCGGCGAGCGTCTCGTCGACGAACACGCCGGCGGTCACGACCCGATTGGTGCCTGACTGGTAGATGATCAGGTCGCCGACCTTGCCGGTCCCGTCGTCGGAGTCGTCGACGCGGACGTTCGGGCAGCCCACGTTGTAGTGCGACACGTTGGCGTGCGTACGCGGCACGACCGACGTTCCGGACGGCGACAGCTGGTCGAAACGAATGACGCACCCGGCCAGTTGCATCGGGTTGTCGATGCTCGGTTTGCGGTAGTAGGCGTCGTCGCCGGCGGTTGCGCTCACGCCCGTGGCCAGGGCCGCACCGACGACGCCGCCGAACACGGCTGCGGCGAAGCGACGAAGCAGAGACATCTTCCGTCCCCCTCCGCTCACGCCGGACACGCCTGCAGGTCCAGCCGATACACCTTGATGGCGTGCTGGGCGTGCAGGTAGTCGGTCATGGCTCGGCCGGAGTGCGTGCGCACGCTGATCTCGTGCGCCAGCCGCAGGCTGTCGGCCGCCTTGTCGAGCAGCTCGCGCACCACCGGGTCCAGTCCGCGCCATTCGATATCGATGGAGGCGACATCGGTGTCGAGCCTGTCCGCCAACACGTGCGGATACCGGGCGCGCATCTCACGGTGTGTCGAGTAGGCCGCTGCGCAGCCCAGTTCCTCGGTGGAGGCCAGCCAGCGGTCGTGCTCGAAACTGACGTCGACGCGGACCATCTGCTTCGTCATCGGTCTTTCCTCGTCTGTGCGTGGTGATCGTTCACGCCCCTGGACCGATGTGCTCCGCGTTTGGTTGGGGATGGCGTTCCGCTTGGGGGGATGACGGGTTCCGCTACTGGTGAACGAGGGTCGCAGCCTTCCGAGAACGGCGTAACTTTGGTACTACTGTAATGCTGTAATCAGGAGTTGCGATGTATCGGCACTTCATAGGAGAGCGGTTCATGGGGCACGGGTGGAAAGGCGCGCGCGGCCGGGGTCAGCAGGCGGAAGCTCCGTCGGCCGACGACGCGGCGGCCTGGTTCGCCGGGCGGCTGCCGGACGACTGGTTCACCGGCCCGCCGGAGGTCAGCGTGGACCGCGAGGAAATCATCGTGATCGGGGAGCTGCCCGCACTGCAGGACGAGTTCACCGACGACGCCGAGCGGGCGGCCGTGGTGGCCGGGCGGATCGCCCGGTTCCGGGAGCAGACGCGCGAGACCCGCATGCAGATCGCCCGCCAAGCGGAACACCGCTATCAGCGCAAAGTCGCATGGGGTGTCCGGCTGGGTGACGCCCAAGAGGTTTTCACGACGCTGTCCGTCCCGGTCATGACGCGACTGCGCCAGCCGGAGCGGAAGGTGCTCGACACGCTGGTCGACGCGGGCGTTGCCCGCTCGCGGTCCGAAGCGTTGGCGTGGTGCGTACGGCTGGTCGGCGAGCATGCCGAGGAGTGGCTGGCCGAGCTTCGCGAGGCGATGCAGGCGGTCGACGACCTACGCTCGCGCGGCCCGCAGCTCTAGCTGCCACCCGCGACGGGGAGCCATCGGCGCTCGGAACCGCTCCGATCGCTGGGGTGATCGCAGTGCGAACCACTAGTGCTCGGGGTCGCTCCGGCCGACTGGGGCGACCGTGGCGCGAGCCGCCGGCGTTCGGGTTGTTCCAGCCAATTCGGGCGATCGGGGCGGGAATCACCGGCGCTCGGGCCGCTCCGGCGGGTTCGAGCCATCCACGGCCGCGTCGCCCGTAGCCCGCCGCTTCTCACGAGTACACGCAGAACCAGATCGCGATCATGTGACACAACGCCGCAGCGGTGACGAACGCGTGGAACATTTCGTGGTAGCCGAACACCTTCGGCCACAACCGCGGCTTCTTCAGCGCGTACATCACCGCTCCGGCGGTGTACAGCACACCGCCGGCCAGCAGCAGCGTCAGCGCGGCGACGCCCACGGTCTCGGCCAGCTCGGGCAGCACGAAGATCGCCACCCAGCCGACCAGGTTGTAGGCCAGCACGCCGAGCCACCGGGGCGCATCCGGCCAGAACAGCTTGAGAATCACGCCGCCGAGCGCGCCGGTCCACACCACGGCGAGGACGATCCATCCGGTCGGCTGCGGCATCGCCAGCAATGTGAACGGCGTGTACGTCCCCGCGATGAACAAGAAGATCATCGAGTGGTCGAGCCGCTTCATCCACATGTAGACGCGGTAGCTCGTCCAGATGCGCCGGTGGTACAGCGCGCTGACGCCGAACATGCCGAGCACGGTGAGGACATATACCGAGCACGTCAATGCGACGAAACCGGACACCTGGACGGCCGACATCACGATGAGCGCGGTCCCGACCGCCAACGTGGCCAGGAAAGACCAGTAGTGGATGTGTCCGCGCAGGCGCGGCCGCTGGGCGGCGAGCTGCACGTGACGAGGCAGCTCGTCGGAGTCGTCGGTGCGCGAAGAGGTAACGCTCACGCGGCGGCCTTCCTGGTACAACTGTCGGGAATTCCAGGTTACGGCACCGTAGGTTCGCCTGGCACGTCTCGCGCGTCCGCAACCACCCGCGTGGACTAGCCCGCGCCGAGGGCGGACGCGGACACGTGTCGGATCGCAACAGCAGTAAAGTTCCCCCCTGTGAGTCTGCGGTCATGGGCATCGAAGATCGTCTACGGGCTGTACGAGAAGCGGCTGATCCAACAGACCGCCGGCCGACGGCCCCGGCACGTGGCGATCATTCTCGACGGCAACCGCCGGTGGGCCCGGGAAGCAGGCTTCACCAACGTCAGCGACGGCCACCGGGTCGGTGCCCGCAAGATCGCCGACTTCCTCGGCTGGTGCCATGAGGCGAACATCGAATACGTCACGCTCTGGCTGCTGTCCACCGACAACCTGAAGCGGGATCCGGAGGAGCTCGCGCTGCTGTCGGAGATCATCGCCGACGTGGTCGACGACCTCGCTGAGCCGCAGCACCCGTGGACGCTGCGCATCGTCGGTGCGCTCGAGGTGCTGCCGGAGGAATTCGCCGAGCGGCTCACCGCGGCGGCCGACCGCACCCAGAATCGCGGCGGCATGGTGGTCAACGTCGCGGTCGGTTACGGCGGACGGCAGGAGATCGCCGACGCGGTGCGCAAGATGCTGCTGCAGCACGCCAGCGAGGGCACCACGATCACCGAACTGGCCAAGATGCTCGACGTCGACCACATCTCCGAGCACCTGTACACCTCGGGCCAGCCGGACCCGGACCTGATCATCCGCACCTCGGGCGAACAACGCCTGTCCGGGTTCCTGTTGTGGCAGTCCGCCCATTCGGAGTTCTGGTTCACCGAGACGTACTGGCCGGCCTTCCGCCGCGTCGACTTCCTGCGTGCGCTGCGTGAGTTCTCGTGGCGTCAGCGGCGTTTCGGTACGTAAGATCGACACCTTCCGTGTAGTGGAGTTTGACGGAAAGTAACGTCAGTTCTTGGTGAATCACCTGTGTGGCAGCCTGCGCGCTGTCGGTGATGCGCGGTAGCTTGCCAGTGACGGCCCGGACGAAGACACGGGTCGTCCCGGGAGGCCCTGGGACGTGATCACAGTCAGCGGAGCGTTGCGAACGCTCAGAAGACTCACGCGGGGGCCGGCACCCGGCCCTCGTGCTGACGCCGCCTGAGGAATCGGGCGGCGGGTGGCCACCGACGGCGGGGTGCCCGGCCAACGCGCGAGATGGGGCGCGGGTGCCGCGCCCTCGAGGGAGATGCCGTGACTGTGCAGCGTTCGTCCCGCAAGGCCGCGACGGAGGTTCCCCTATCCCGCTCGATGACCGGCCAGGCCGGGCGTACCGCGGAATCCGCGCCCCCAACATCAGCGCAAGAGACATTCGTGCTGGACACCTCTGTTCTGTTGTCCGACCCCTGGGCACTCACCCGGTTCGCCGAACACGCGGTGGTGCTGCCCCTGGTGGTGATCAGCGAACTGGAGGGCAAACGGCACCACCCCGAGCTCGGGTGGTTCGCGCGCGAAGCATTGCGTCTGCTGGACGACCTGCGCAGGCAGCACGGCAGGCTGGACGCCCCGGTGCCGATCGGGGACGAAGGCGGCACGGTGCAGGTGGAGTTGAACCACTCCGATCCCGGTGTCCTGCCGTCGGGATTCCGAACCGACAGCAATGATCACCGCATCCTGGCGTGCGCGCTGAACCTCAGCGCGGAGCGGGAAAAGGTCACGCTGGTGACCAAGGACATCCCGCTTCGGGTCAAGGCAGGCGCGGTCGGCCTGTGCGCCGACGAATACCGGGCGCACGACGTCGTGCCCTCGGGTTGGACCGGCATGTACGACGTGGAGGTCCCGCAGGAAGCGCTGGACGAGCTGTTCAAGCACAACACGGTCGACCTGACCGACTTCGGGCTGACCGACCTGGGTGAGCTGCCTTGCCACACCGGCATGCGTCTGCTGGCCGGGTCCTCGTCCGCGCTCGGCCGGATCACCGAGGACAAACAGGTTCAGCTGGTTCGGGGTGACCGGGAGGCGTTCGGCCTGCACGGTCGTTCCGCGGAGCAGCGGATCGCGTTGGACCTGCTGCTGGACCCGGACGTCGGCATCGTCTCGCTCGGCGGCCGGGCCGGCACCGGGAAGTCGGCGTTGGCGCTGTGCGCCGGCCTGGAAGCCGTGATGGAACGGCGCAGGCACCGCAAGGTGGTCGTGTTCCGTCCGGTCTACGCCGTCGGCGGCCAGGACCTCGGCTATCTGCCCGGCAGCGAGAACGAAAAGATGCAGCCGTGGGCGCAAGCGGTGTTCGACACGCTCGGCGCGTTGGTCTCCCAGGACGTGCTGGACGAGGTCATGGACCGGGAAATGCTCGAGGTCCTGCCGTTGACGCACATTCGCGGGCGTTCGCTGCACGACTCGTTCGTCATCGTCGACGAGGCGCAGTCGCTGGAGCGCAACGTGCTGCTGACCGTCTTGTCACGGCTGGGTACGGGCTCTCGTGTGGTGCTCACGCATGACGTCGCGCAGCGGGACAACCTGCGGGTCGGCCGCTACGACGGGGTCTCCGCGGTCATCGAGAAGCTCAAAGGGCATCCGCTCTTCGCTCACATCACGCTGACCCGCTCGGAGCGCTCACCGATCGCCGCGCTGGTGACCGAGATGCTGGAGGACCACGGCCACTAGTCGCACGGATGCCGTCGCGCACCTGCCCGGTGCGCGACGGCATCCGTCGGTCCGGTGAGCCGTGACGTCACCAGCCCGGTGCGTGACGGCCCGCTGTGCCGTGAAGCCGCCGGCCCGGCGCCCGACGGCTCGGTGTGCCGCGGAGCCGCCGACCTGGTGCGTGACGGCCCGCTGTGCCGTAAGCCGCCGGCCCGGCGCGCGACGGCTCGGTGTGCCGTGAAGCCGCCGGCCTGGTGCGTGCCCGCCCGCTGCGCCGTGAAGCCACCGGCCGGGTGCGCGGCGGCGCCTCACCAACCGCTGGGCAGCGGACGACCTTCGGCGAACCCGGCCGCGGACTGCACGCCGACCACGGCCCGCTCGTGGAACTGCTCCAGATTCGCCGCGCCTGCGTAGGTGCAGGCCGAGCGCACCCCGGCGCAGATCGAATCCAGCAGGTCCTCCACGCTCGGCCGGGCCGGGTCCAGCGCCATCCGCGACGACGAGATGCCCTCTTCGAACAACGCCTTGCGGGCCTGGTCGTACGGGTTCTCCGACCGCGTGCGGGCTTCCACCGCCCGCTTGGACGCCATCCCGAACGACTCCTTGTACGGCCGCCCGTGCTCGTCGTAGTGCAGGTCGCCGGGTGACTCGTAGGTGCCGGCGAACCACGAGCCGATCATGACCGCGGACGCGCCTGCCGCGAGTGCGAGCGCCACGTCGCGCGGGTGCCGGATGCCGCCGTCGGCCCACACGTGCTTACCCAGCGCACGCGCGGCCGCGGCAGTTTCGGCCACCGCGGAGAACTGCGGCCTGCCCACGCCGGTGGCCATCCGCGTCGTGCACATCGCACCGGGCCCGACACCGACCTTGACGATGTCGGCGCCCGCCTCGATGAGATCCTTGGCGCCCTGCGCCGTCACCACGTTGCCCGCGACCACCGGCACGGTCGGTTCGAGTGACCGGACGGCACGCAGCGCCTTCAGCATCTTTTCCTGATGGCCGTGCGCGGTGTCCACCACCAGTACGTCGATCTCGGCTTCGAGCAAGGCCTTCGCCTTCGCCGCCACGTCACCGTTCACGCCGGTCGCCGCGGCCACGCGCAGCCGTCCGAAGTCGTCGACCGCGGGCCGGTAGATGGACGCACGCAACGCGCCGACCCGGGTGAGCACGCCTGCCAGTCGGCCGTCGGCATCCAGACCGAGCGCAAGCTGCGCACCGTGCGCGTGCAACTCCTCGAACACCTCGCGCGCCGGCGTGGTCATCGGCAGCTGCACCTGGGCCTTCTCCGCGATGTCGTCCAGGCGCGCGAACTGGTCGACGCCGCTGCACGCCTTCTCCGGCACGATGCCCGTCGGACGGCCCTCGCCGTCCACCACGACGACCGCGCCGTGCGCACGCTTGCCCATCAGGTTGACCGCGTCGACCACCGCGTCGTCCGGGGACAGCGTCAGCGGGGTGTCCCACATGGTGTCGCGCTGCTTGACCCAGGAAACGATGTCGGCGACCGCGTGCGGGTCCACGTCCTGCGGGAGGACCACCAGGCCACCGCGCCTGGCCACCGTCTCGGCCATCCGCCGCCCGGCCACCGCGGTCATGTTGGCGACCACGATCGGAATCGTGGTGCCGGTGCCGTCCGAGGTCGACAGGTCGACGTCGAAACGCGACTCCACCGACGATGCCGTAGGCACCAGGAACGCGTCGTCGTAGGTCAGGTCGTATTCCGGCTCACGCTCGTTGAGGTATTGCACGACACCAAAGCTACGGGTCAGCGCAACAACGCGCGAACAGAGTCGATGGTGTCGGCCTCCGCGGGGGTCTTGTCCGGCCGGTAGCGGACCACACGGGCGAAGCGCAGTGCCACACCGCCCGGGTAGCGTGTCGACCGCTGAACCCCGTCGAGCGCGATCTCCACGACCAGAGCGGGCCGCATCTGCACGTGCCATTGGCTCGACTCGACCGCGTAGCGCGGGAACTCCTCGGTCTGCCAGCGCAGCAGCTCGTCGGTCAGGCCCTTGAACGTCTTGCCGACCATGATCGGCGGCCCGCCGTCCGGGTCACGGGCGCCCAGATGCAGATTCGACAGATAACCGGTGCGCCGTCCGTGCCCCCATTCGGCACCGATGACCACGAGGTCCAGCGTGTGCACCGGCTTGACCTTCAACCAGGCCTTCCCGCGCCTGCCCGCGGCGTACGGTGACTCGAGGTTCTTCACCACCACGCCTTCGTGACCGTCGGCCAGCGCCGCATCCAGCACCTCAGCCGGATCGGGCGGGCTCACTTCACCAGGAATGACGTGCTCACTCGCCACCGAATGCAGCGCCTCCCGCCGCTCGTGCAGCGCAGCGTCCAGCAGATCCGCGCCGTCGAGATGCAAGCAGTCGAAGAAGTACGGCCGCAGCAGCAGTGCGCGCACCTGCTCCTCGGTGGTGGAGCCGAACCGCGCCTGCGTCTCCTGGAAGGGGCGCGGACGCCCGTCGTCGGTCAGCGCCAGCGTCTCACCGTCGAGCACCACCGATTCGCACGGCAGCTCCCGCACCAGCTCGGCCAGCTCGCTCACGTGCGGCGTGATCTCCCGCAGCGTGCGCGTCCAGATACGCACCTGACCGTCGTACTTGTGCACCTGGATCCGCGCGCCGTCCAGCTTGTACTCCACCACGGACCGCTCGTGGATCTCCATCGCCTCCGGCAGCGAGCCTGCCGGGGAGGCCAGCATCGGCCGCACCGGCCTGCCGAGCTGGAGGCGGAAACGGTCCAGCGCCCCCGGGTCGTCCGACAGGGCGGCGGCCGCAGTCTCGGGCAGCCGCCCGCTGAGCATGAACGCCCGGCGCACCGACTCGCCCGGGGCGCCGGATGCGGCCGCGATGGCGTCGAGCATGACGCCTTCCAGCGCTCCCTGGCGCAGTTCGCCCATGATCAGCTGCATCAGGAACCGCTGCTCGTCCTTGGTGGCGCGGTGGAAAATCGACTGCATCACGGTCAGCCGGGCCGTCGTGGACCCGGTGCCCGGCGGAGTCTGCGCCACCTTCGTCAGCGCCTCGTCCACCTCGGTCACGGTCAGCTGCGGCTCGTCGGCCGGGCTGCTGTCCAGTGAGGTCAGCGTGCGCCAGCCGACCCCCAACCTGCCTTGGGTGAGCCGGCCGGAAAGGAACGCGACGACGGCCGCGCGCTCGTCCGGCTCGGCTTCGCGCAGCAACGTCGCCAGTTCGGCGACCTTGGCCTTGCGCGAGCGGGTGGCGGCCACGGCCTGCGAGGCCGCGACGACGGTGGCCAGCAACATGGCTCCATCATGCCGCCCGACTACGACAAACTCACTGGTTGCGGACGCACAGCGCGCGTGCGGTCGCCGATGTGCACGGCCGAGACGCAAGCCAGGCACAGCAGCGTGCCGGCGATGCCCTGCCCGTCGACCGAGTCCCCGAACAGCACCAGCGCAAGCAGCATGGTCGTCGGCGGGGTGAGGTACAGCAGGCTGGACGCGCGGGCCAGCGACATGCGCCGGACGGCCAGCCAGTAGAAGCCGTACCCGCCGAGGTGGGACACCACCACGGTCAAGGCGACGGCTGCCCAGAACGAACTGCTCGCCGGTGGCGCAGCCGTCCCCGTCGCCACGGCGAGCACGGAGAACAGCACCAGGCTGATCAGGCATTGCACGGCCATGGCATCCGGCAGCGGAGTCGTCCGCTTGCTCGCGCGTTCCAGCAGGGTGGCCGCCACCAGCGCCAGCATCGCCACCACCGGAAGGGCGTAGGCAGGCCACGGTGCGCCGCTGCCGTGCTCGCCGGCCACCACCAGGGCGACTCCGGCCAGCCCGCCCGCCAAGCCGAACCACTGCAACGCCAATGTCCGCTCGCCGAGGAGCGGGCCGCCGGCGAGCGCGGCGACCAGTGGTTGCAGGGACGCCACCAGTGCGGAAGTGCCCGGCGAGACCCCGAGCTCGACCGACCACACCACGGCGAACAGGAACACCGCCTGCGACAGGGCGCCGATCAGCGCATTCCACCCGAGCTCGCGTGCGTTCAGCCTGCGCCGGCCGGCGATCAGCCACCATGCGGCGGCGACCGCGGTGACCACCAGGAACCGCCACAACAGCAGCGTGTGGGACGAAGCGTCCTGGGTGCCGAGCTCCGCGCCGATGAACCCGGAACTCCAGGCGAGCACGAACCCCGTCGCGATCAGCGTGTTCGTGCTCATACCGCCTCCAAGGTATACCGATCGGTTTACCTCGATGATAACCATACCGGTCGGTATACTCAGTGCGGTGAGGTGATTCGGGTGGCGACGAAAACGTTGACGCCGGCGGCCGAGCGGGTGCTGGACGTGGCAGGCAAGTTGTTCTACGAGCGTGGGATCACGGCCGTGGGCGTGGAGGGCATCGCGGCGGCTGCCGGGGTGACCAAGAAGACGCTCTACGACCGGTTCGGCTCCAAGGCGCAGCTGGTCGCCGAGTACCTACGGAGGCGAGATCGCCGCTATCGCGAGCATGTCGAGCAGACGCTGGCGCGCGGCCGGAAGGCCGACCGTCCGCTGCTGATGTTCGACGCACTTCAGTCGTGGATCGAGCGGGAGAACCCGCGTGGTTGCGCGTTCGTCAACGCCAACGCCGAGCTGGCCGAGCCCGATCACCCCGGCCGCGCCGCCATCGCTGAACAGAAGCAATGGCAGTTGGAACGGCTGCGGCAGCTGGTGGACGAGGCAGGCGTGCGCCGGCCGGCCGCCGTCGCGGAGACGCTGTTCATCCTGCTGGAAGGCGCGACGGTGGCCAGCACGCTCGGCGTCGCCGAGAAGGCCGTGCGCACCGCGAGGCGAACCGCCGCCGCGGTGCTGGCGCAGGCGAAGCGCTAGCGGTTGTTGCCGCGCGCCATCCGCAGCACGTCCAGTGCCTCGTCCAGCTGCTCCTCGGTGATCTTGCCGTTGGCCACGTGGCCGCGCTCGATCACCACGTCGCGGATGCTCTTGCTCTCGGCCAGTGCCTGCTTGGCGACCGCGGCGGCCTCCTCGTAGCCGATGTAGGCGTTCAACGGCGTGACGATGGACGGCGACCCTTCCGCGTACTGCCGCGCGCGATCGGCGTTGACCGTCAGCCCGGCGAAGACCTTGTCGGCGAGCAGGCGGGACACCGCGCTGATCAACCGCGCGGACTCCAGCACGTTGCGGGCGATCACCGGCAGGTTGACGTTGAGCTGGAAATTGCCCTGGGAGCCTGCGAAGGCCACCGCGGCGTCGTTGCCGATCACCTGAGCGACGACCTGCAGCGTCGCTTCACAGATCACCGGGTTGACCTTGCCCGGCATGATCGACGACCCGGGCTGCAGGTCGGGCAGCGCCAGCTCGGCCAATCCGGTGCGCGGGCCGGAGCCCAGCCAGCGGACGTCGTTGGCGATCTTGTTGAGCGCCACGGCCGCGGTGCGCAGTTGGCCGGATGCCTCCACCACGGAGTCCTGCGACGCCTGTGCCTCGAAGTGGTTGCGGGCCTCGGTCACCGGCAGCCCGGTCACCTTCGCCAGCTCCTCGGCCACCGCGGCGCCGAACCCGGGCGGCGCGTTCAAGCCGGAACCGACGGCCGTGCCGCCGATGGCCAGTTCGCCGAGCCGCGGCACGGACGACTCCAGCCGCTCCACGGAGAACCGCAGCTGGGCGGCCCACGCGCCGGCCTCCTGCTGGAACGTGATCGGCACGGCGTCCATCAGGTGGGTGCGGCCGGACTTGACCAGGTCACCCCACTCGGCCGCGCGCCCCTCGATGGTGTCGGCGAGGTAGGTCAGCGCAGGGACGACGTCGTTCACCACGGCTTCGGTGGCCGCCAGGTGCAGGGTCGTCGGGAACGTGTCGTTGGACGACTGCGAGGCGTTGACGTGGTCGTTCGGGTGCACGTCCCGCCCCAGGCTGCGGCTGGCCAACGTGGCGATGACCTCGTTGGCGTTCATGTTCGACGAGGTCCCCGACCCGGTCTGGAACACGTCGATGGGGAAGTGGTCGTCGTGCTTGCCCTCGGCCACTTCGTCGGCCGCGGCGGCGATGGCCGACGCGAGCTCCTCGTCCAGGACGCCGAGCCGGCCGTTGACCCGGGCACACGCGGCTTTCAGCAGGCCGAGCGCCCTGATCTGGGTTCGCTCCAGGCCACGCCCGGAGATCGGGAAGTTCTCCACCGCCCGCTGGGTCTGCGCCCGGTAGAGCGCGTCGGCGGGCACGCGAACTTCTCCCATCGTGTCGCGTTCGATGCGGTAGCCGTCCTGTGCGCCAGTGTTGTCAGCCATGCTTCGAGTCTGGCCCGCCGCGCGCGCGGAAGCCACTCAACGCGAACTACGTCTCGTCCAGGGCGCGCCACTCGCGAACGGGCGCGGCGGTGGTGTGACCGGGTTAACCTCTCCGGTATGAGTCGCCTCGAAGTCGATCTGCTCATCGTCGGTGCCGGGCCCACGGGCTTGTTCGCCACCTACTACGCCGGGTTCCGCGGGCTGAGTTGCGCGGTGGTCGACTCGCTCCCCGAGCCGGGCGGACAGATCACCGCGATGTACCCGGAGAAGCAGATCTACGACGTGGCGGGCTTCCCGAGCGTGCTGGGCCGCGACCTGGTGGCGTCGCTGGTCAAGCAGGCCGAGCAGGCCGACCCGCACTATTTGCTGGGCTGCAAGGCGACCACGCTGACCGAGGTCGACGGCAAGCTGCAGGTCGGGATCGAGGGGGAGGAGCCGGTGCTGACCAGAGCGGTGCTGATCACCGCGGGCATCGGAGAGTTCACCCCGCGGCCGCTGCCGTCCGCCGAGGGTTGGATGGGCCGCGGAGTGGTGCACTTCGTCCCGTCGCTGCAGGAGCACCGGGGCAAGCACGTGGTCGTGGTCGGTGGTGGCGACTCGGCGTTCGACTGGGCGCTGGCGCTGCACCCGATCGCCGCGAGCGTGCGGCTGGTGCACCGGCGGGCACGGTTCCGGGCCGCGGAGTCGGTCGTGACGCGGGTGCGTGAGCTGGGGATCCCGATCATCACCGACGCCGAGGTCACCGCCATGTTCGGCGACGACAGGGTGCGCGAAGTGGAGATCACGCAGAAAGGCGCGGACCCGGTGCGGGTGCCCGCGGACACGGTGGTCGCCGCGTTGGGCTTCACCGCGGACCTGGGGCCGATCGAGAGCTGGGGATTGCAGATCGAACGCCGTCAGATCACGGTCGACACCCGGATGGCGACCGCGCGGCCGTTCGTCTACGCGGCCGGTGACGTCGCCACCTATCCCGGCAAGGTCAAGTTGATCGCCACCGGCTTCGGGGAGGCCGCGACGGCGGTGAACAACATCGCGGTGGACCTCGACCCCCAGGCGCACCTGTTCCCGGGGCACTCGTCGGACGTGTGACGAAGAGGAGCGGGCCCACCGATGTCGATGAGCCCGCTCGTACGGGGTGGACTAGCGGGTTGCGCCTTTCAGGGTCTCGTCGATCCAGTCGGCGTGGGCGACGACGTCGGTGTAGACGGACGGCTTGGTCCCACACGGCACGGGGCCGCGGCTGGTGGCGCCGAGCAGCACCCAGGCGCCGCCTTCCTTGGCGATCTGCGGGCTGCCCGAGTCCCCGAGACAGGCGCCTGAATCACCGCCGGGGCTGTCGGTGCACAGTTCGGTATCCGGGTCGATCAGTGCGCTCGCGCAGTCGGCGGGGTCGAGCACCGTGACGTCCAACTCCTGCAGCGTGGTGGGTAGCTGCGTGTCTTCCTCGGGCTCGGGAACGGTGATACCCCAGCCCAGCAGCCGGGTTTCGGTGCCCGGCTCGGTCGAGGTGCCCAGTGCGATCGGCGTGGCCTCGACCGGTGCGGCCAGCTTGAGCAGCGCGATGTCGTGCGGGGGGTCGCCTTCCACCCAGCCGTCGGCAAGCTCCGGGTGGATGTCGATGTCGGCGACCCGTACCTGTTCGCCGCCGGTCGTGTGGTCGAGGCTGCCGACGCGCACGGTGATCTGCGTCGGGTCCAGCTGGTAGTCCCACACGCAGTGATATGCCGTCACCACCCACTCCGGTGCGATCAACGCGCCGCCGCAGAAGTGCTTGCCGTCGTCCTGCAGCTAGGCGACGAACGAGTACTCCTCGGTGGCGTCGTGCCCACCGACGATAAGCGGCTCGACGTCGTCCGCCCAGGCCGCTGTCGGCAGAGCACCGGCCGTGAGCACTGCCGCCAGGAGTCCGACGATCAGAGAACGTTTCCGCATGCTTGTCTCCTTCCGCAACCGGCGGGGTTGGCGCCGGCACAGGGAACACGGAGGAAAGGCGCTGACTTGTTCGGCCAGTAGTCGGAAAAGAGATCACGGTGACCACGACAAGCGAACGGGCCCACCGAAGCCGGTGAGCCCGTTCGTCGATGGCGCAGAGTTTCAGCTGACGGCGCCGCCGGTGACCTCGTTGACCCAGTCGGCGTGGGCCACGGTGCTGGTGTAGATCGACGGCTCGATCGCGCAGGTCGAGCTGCCACCGGAGCGGCTGGTGGCACCGATCAGCACCCAGTTGCCGCCTTCCTTGGCGATCTGCGGGCCGCCCGAGTCGCCGTAGCAGGCGCCCGAGTCACCGCCGGGGTTGTCGGTGCACAGCTCGGTGTCGGCGTCGATCTGGCCGCCCGCGCATCCGGACGGGTCGACCACCGCCACGTCCAGCTCCTGCAGCGTGTCCGGGCCGCTGTCACCACCCGGCTGCGGGGTGGTCTGGCCCCAGCCGAGGATGCGCGACTCGGTGCCGACGTCCGCGGACGAGCCCAGCTGGATCGGCGTCGCCTCGACCGGCGACTCCAGCTTGATCAGGGCGATGTCGTTGGTGCCGTTGTAGTCCGGGTGGACGGTGATCTCGGCCGCCTGCGCCTCTTCACCGCCGGAGGTGCGGTCGAGGCTGCCGATCCGCAGCTGCACCTGCGACGGGCTGGCGCCGTCCACACAGTGCGCGGCGGTCAGCACCCAGTCGGAGGCGATCAGCGAACCACCGCAGAAGTGCTGGCCCTGCTGCTGCAGCGAAACGACGAACGAGTACTCCTCGGTCGCGTCGTGGCCGCCGACGATGTACGGCTGGACTTCGTCCGAGTTGTCGGCGGGGTCGGCCAGGGCACCGGTTGCCGCCGCACCACTGACAGCCGTCGCCGCTGCCGCCAGGAGTCCCACCACCAGAGAACGTTTACGCATGTTCTCTTTTCTCCTTCCGTCGTTGCCGGCGTCCGCCGACGAAAACCATTGGTGACGGAAGGTAGGTGCGGGTATCGGACGTGTGACACCCGCGAAAGTAGGAACCGGGTCAACAATTCACGATCCGTCGCCAAATTCCGTGAACGTTGTGCCTGATGACCGATCTGGGCGCTATTTCCGCACGTAGACGGCTCGTTCGGGTTGTCACGCGAAGGTGTGTTCGCGGTGCCGCGGGCGGGTAGGGACGGTCCTGCGGGCTCGGCAGGGACGGTTCCGCGGGCTCGACAGGGAACGGTGCCGCGGACTGGCCCGCAGGCGGCCGACCGTTACGGCAGCGGCGGCACCGCGGGTTCGTCCGAGGACCGGTCGAAGTCGACCGACGAGTACTGCCGCAGCTTCGTCAGCCGGTGGTAGCCCTCGATCATGCGTACGGTGCCGGACTTGGACCGCATCACGATCGAGTGTGTCGTGGCGCCGCCCGACCGGTAGTGCACCCCGCGCAGCAGGTCGCCGTCGGTGACGCCGGTGGCGCAGAAGAACACGTTCTCGCCGCTGACCAGGTCGTCGGTGTGCAGGACGCGATCCAGGTCGTGCCCGGCCGCCAGTGCCTTCTCGCGCTCGGCGTCGTCCTTGGGCCACAGCCTGCCCTGCAGCGCGCCACCCATGCACTTCATGGCCGCCGCGGCGATGATGCCCTCCGGGGTACCGCCGATGCCCAGCAGCATGTCCACACCGGTCGTGGGCCGCGCCGTGGCGATCGCACCGGCCACGTCGCCGTCGGTGATGAACCGGATGCGCGCGCCTGCCCGCCGCACTTCGTCGACCAGCTGGGCGTGCCGCGGCCGGTCCAGGATGCACACCGTCACGTCGCTGACGTCGGTGTTCTTCGCCTTCGCCACCCGCCGGATGTTCTCCGCAACCGGCACGGTCAGGTCGACCACGTCCGCCGCCTCCGGGCCGACGGCCAGTTTCTCCATGTAGAACACCGCGGACGGGTCGAACATCGCTCCGCGCTCGGCCACCGCCAGCACGGCGAGCGCGTTCGGCATGCCCTTGCTCATCAGCGTGGTGCCGTCGATCGGGTCGACCGCGACGTCACACTCCGGGCCGTCGCCGTTGCCGACCAACTCGCCGTTGTACAGCATCGGCGCTTCGTCCTTCTCGCCTTCACCGATCACCACCACACCGCGCATCGACACGGTGCTGATCAGCTGGCGCATGGCGTCGACCGCCGCGCCGTCGCCGCCTTCCTTGTCACCACGGCCGACCCACCGGCCGGCCGCCATCGCCGCTGCTTCGGTGACCCGAACCAGCTCCATCGCCAGGTTGCGGTCCGGGGCTTCACCCTTGCGGCGGGTAGTGCTCGAAGACGAGTCGGTCGCGCTCATGATGTCCTCCAGTCGTGACGCGCCTTGCATCCTCCCAGATTGCCTGGGCGTCGTAGGCCGGATGTGCCGCGTTACTCACCGTCGGAAGGCGGCTCGTCCGCCTCGCCGACGGAAGCCAGTTTGTCGTCGATGCGTTTGCGAGCGCCCTCCAGATGCCGCTCGCACACGCGCGCAAGCTCTTCGCCCTTCTCCCACAGCTCCAGCGACTCTTCCAGCGACTTCCCGCCCGCTTCCAGCTCGCGCACCACTTCGAGCAGCTGGTCGCGAGCCTGCTCGTAGCCGAGCGTGGCGTAGCCGTTCTTCTCGTCGCTCATGACTCGATCCTGGCAGACGGGTCGTCGTCATCGGTATCGGGCGCGATGCCGTCGACCACGGCATGCACCGCACCATCGGCCAGCCGCACCCGAAGCTCCGTGCCGACCTCGGCTTCGTCGACCGAGCGCAACACGGACAGCGAGCCGTCCGGCTTGCGCACCTGCACCACGGCGTAGCCGCGTTCCATCGTCGCTGCGGGCCCCAGAGCGGTCAGGCGACCGCGGGCGGTGGCCAGGGTTGCTTGTTCGGCGGACAGCGCCGCCAGCACGGCACGGCGCGCGCGTTCCCTGGCGAGCTGGATCTCGTCGGCTCGTCGGTCGAGCGGACCGTACGGGTCGGCCAACACCGGGCGGCTACGCAGCTGGGACAGCCACTCGCACTGCGTGTCGACCCAGCCGCGGAGCGCGCGACGGCAGCGGTGGCGCAGCTCGGCGATCCGCTCGGCTTCCACCTTCACGTCCGGCACGATCCGCTTGGCCGCGTCCGTGGGCGTGGAACAGCGCACGTCGGCGACGTGGTCCAGCAGGGGGGAGTCCGGTTCGTGGCCGATGGCCGACACCACGGGTTTACGCGTGCGGGAGACCTCCCGGCACAGCCGCTCGTCGGAGAACGGCAGCAGGTCCTCGACACTGCCGCCGCCACGAGCGATCACGATGACCTCGACGTCCGGGTCGGCGTCCAATGCCTGCAGCGCGCGGATGATCTGCGGCACCGCCATGGGCCCCTGCACCGCGGTGTTGTGCACTGTGAACCGGACGGCAGGCCAGCGTGCGTGGGCGTTCGCCAGCACGTCCCGTTCGGCGGCCGAGGCCCGGCCGGTGATGAGCCCGACGCCCTTCGGAAGGAACGGCAGCGGGCGCTTGCGCTCGGGTGCGAACAAGCCTTCGGCGGCCAGCAACGCGCGCAGCCGCTCGATGCGCGCCAGTAGCTCACCGATGCCGACGGCGCGGATCTCGCTCGCCCGCAGGCTGATCGTGCCGCGACCGACGAAGAAGTTCGGACGTGCCCGGACGACGATGCGTGCGCCGTCCCGCAACGGCGGCTGCACCTCGTCCAGCAGACCGATCGGGCAGGTGACGGTCAACGAGATGTCCGCGGCCGGGTCACGCAGGGTCAGAAACGCCGTTCTGGTGCCCGGCCGCGCGGAGATCTGGGTGACCTGACCTTCCATCCAGACGAACCCGAGCCGGTGGATCCAGTCGCCGATCTTGCGCGCGACGGTGCGCACCGGCCACGGATGCTCCGCCGTCGAGCGCTGGCGATCCACCTGCGCGGGCTCGGCCGTCACAGCGTGGAGTCACCCCCGGACACCCGCTCGATCCGGCGTTGCAGCATGCCCGCGTAGGACGGCCGGTTCGACGTCGCCTTCTCGTAGGCGAGCAGCTCGGCGAGCTGTTCGGCGCTGAACTGGCGCAGCCGGGCCCGCAGCTGGGCGAGCGTGAGCTGGTCGTAGTTCGGCAACCATTCCGGCGCCCGCGGGCCCTCGCTCTGGTCCGGGTCGTCGCTGGGATCCGCGTCGCGGGCGGCCACCTCGCGCGCCTCTTCCTCCCACGGGTCCGGCGACCGGTCGTCGTCGCCCTCGTCAGCCTCGTCGGTCTCGCCTGCGTCCGCTCGGTCGAACATGCTGTTGCGCGCGCTGGTCAGCGGGCCGGCGCCGTTGTGCTCGGCCCGCGGCGCCGGGACGGAGACCAGTTGCCCGGTGAACGGTTCGCCCGGTGCGTCGGCCACGTCCTCGTCGAACGTGGCCCAGCTGGGCGTGTCCTCCACCGGCCGGAGCCCGGACAGCGCCTCGTCGCCCTTCAACGCCAGCTCGGTGATGTGTTGCTGCACCCGCATGGACGTCTGGAGCACGTGACTGACCACGGTGATCGGCAGTCCGATGAGCTGGCGGGGCAGATCCTTGGCGCGCTCGCGAGCGGTGACGACCAACCCGGCCGCGAGCCGTACCGGCAGCGGAAGTGGCTTCATGCGCCTAGTCTCTCTCACCCGGCCGGCGGACCCAACCCGGGCGGTCCGCGTGGCGGGTGCGGATCCGCGGGTGGTCCGCAGCGGCGGGGCATAAGGCCTTTCGACTGAGCCGCGGCGGGCTTACGGACTCGGGCGACCCGGCGGGGCTGTCGGCACCGGTCGAACCGCGCGCCTGGGCTCCGGTCTCGGGCGACCCGGCGGGGCTGTCGGCACCGGTCGAACTGCGCGCCTGGGCTCCGGTCTCGGGCGACCCGGGGGGGGCTGCCGGCACCGGTCGAACTGCGCGCCTGGGCTCCGGTCTCGGGCGACCCGGCGGGTGCTGTGGGCACCGGTCGAACTGCGCGCCTGGGCTCCGGTCTCGGGCGACCCGGCGGGTGCTGTGGGCACCGGTCGAACCGCGGCGAGGCTAACGGCCCCGGGCGATCGATGCGGTGCGTGCCGCATGCCGGCCGGTGCGGACCGGTAGTTCGGGGTGCCCCCGCTCACCTGCGGAAGCTTTCCGCCGACCGGTGCCCGTAGGGTAGGGAGCATGAGTACGGGCAAGCGGGTCCTGCTGGCCAAGCCGCGCGGCTACTGCGCGGGCGTCGACCGTGCGGTCATCACCGTGGAGAAAGCCCTGGAGAAGTACGGGCCGCCGGTGTACGTCCGCAAGGAGATCGTGCACAACCGGCACGTCGTGGAGACCCTCCGCGAGCGCGGCGTCATCTTCGTCGAGGAAACCTCCGAGGTGCCGGAAGGCGCCCTGGTGGTGTTCTCCGCGCACGGCGTCTCCCCGGCCGTGCGGGCCGAGGCCCAAGCCCGCAACCTGCGCACCATCGACGCGACCTGCCCGCTCGTCACCAAGGTCCACAAGGAGGTCAACCGCTTCGACCGCGAGGACTACGACATCCTGCTGATCGGCCACGAGGGCCACGAGGAGGTCGAGGGGACCGCGGGCGAGGCGCCGCACCGGGTGCAGCTGGTCGACACCGCCGAGGACGTCGACAAGGTGCAGGTACGCGACCCGGAGAAGGTGGTGTGGCTGTCCCAGACCACCCTCTCGGTGGACGAGACGATGGAACGGGTGGAGCAGCTCCGCGAGCGCTTCCCGAAGCTGGCCGACCCGCCGTCGGACGACATCTGCTACGCCACCTCGAACCGGCAGACCGCGGTCAAGGCGATGGCGCCGGAGTGTGACCTGGTGCTGGTCGTCGGCTCGCGCAACTCGTCGAACTCCAACCGGCTGGTCGAGGTCGCGCTGCAGGCAGGCGCCAAGGCCGCGCACCTGATCGACTTCGCCAGCGAGGTGGACGAGCAGTGGCTGGACGGAGTCGAGACGATCGGCGTCACCAGCGGCGCCTCGGTGCCGGACGTGCTGGTGCTCGAGCTGTTGGACTGGTTGTCCCAGCGCGGGTGGTCCGACGTCGAAGAGGTCACCACGGCCAGCGAGAAGATCTCGTTCGCGCTGCCCAGAGAGCTGCGCGAGGCCAAGGAACGCTCGCAGGTCCGCTGACTCAGCGCGCGGTGCGGCGCAGCCAGTACAGCCCGATCAGCGGCAGCACGACCGGGATGAACAAGTACCCGCGCCCGAAGACCGACCACACCGTGGCGTCCGGGAACCATTCGGGCCGCAGCAGGCTCAGCGCGCCGACGATCAGCACACCGAGGAACTCGATGGTGCACGCGGCGTAGGCGATGCGGCGCGACACCGCACTCCCTTTTGCCAGGCACACCGTGGCCAGCACGTAGACCAGTGCCGCGAACGCGGACAGCACATAGGCCAGCGGCGCTTGCTCGAACCGGGTGGCGATCTGTACCGCCGACCGTGCGGTCGCGGCCAACGCGAAGATCGCGTACACGGCGACCAGCATGCGGCCCGGGCCGGAACGGGTCGCGGTGGCGAGGTCGTCAGGCATGCGCCGCGTCCCAGATCTGGTTCAACCGGACGATCAGCACCGGGATCACCAGCAGTGCGACGATCAGCACCGCGTCACCCCACCTGCTCGTTTCGTTCCTCGCCCACAGCACGGCCAACGGGAGCACGGCGACCGTCCCGACGAGATAGCCGACGAACGTGGCGACGTCCACGTCGCGCTCGGTTCCTGCGACCAGCACGATGCCCCACACCAGCAGAACGAGAAGGCCGAGCTCGATCAATCCGAACAGGCTGAACAGGAAGCCACCCGGCCGCCGCGCACGCACCAGCGGGCCGACCAGCAACGCAGCGGTCACCAGGGTGGCCACGATCAACGCCTCGGGCAGGACGGCGGGCATCCGGGTTCTCCCTCAGCGGGACTCGTCGGAATCCCACCGCCTGCTGCGCGGCGGTGGTGGCTGCCTACGGGGACGAGGTGGTTCCGGTGTCTCCCCGCGTGCCGGGGGCTTGCGGGTCGACCCGCCACGCGAAGGTGGTGGGACCCGGCGACGCGGCGGAACCCCGGGCGGCCCGCCTTCGGTCTCCCACGGCCGGGTCGGCGGGGGAGTGCGGCGGCCACGCGCGGGCGGACGACCTGCTGGGGTCGCCCGATCCGGACGCGGATGCGGACCGCTGTCCTGCTGCCGCCTGCCTGCCTGCGGCTTACGCCGAGCATGCGGACCGGAATCGCGTAGCCCGGCGTCCGGTCGCGGACGGTTGAGTGCCGTCGAGTCCCGGCGGCGAGGTTCGGCGCCTCGACCCGCAGCACCACGGTCGCGGCCGGCAGGCTTGCTCACCGGGGGCGCCGCGGCGCTGGTCGGCTCGTCGGCCCGGCGTCCGGCGCGCCGCTCTTCGGCGGACGGGCGCGGACGAGGCCGTGGCTCGTCGTCATCGTCGGCGCCCGAGCCACGCCGCTTGCGGTCGGCGTCGGCCCGGTCCGGATCGCGCTCGCGGACCACGCGGACGATGCCGATGACCAGCGTGACACCGGTGGTCAGCGCCATGACCGGGAAGTTGTTGATGACCGGGACGCCGTAGTCGAAGAAGATCTCCTTCATGCCCAGCTTCTCGGGCATGCCGTTCTTCGCGATCTCGGCGCCGAGCAGCACCAGGGCCAGTACCAGCGGGGGCTGCACGGTCGGGCCGAACAGGTTGCGGCGCCGCACCCAGCACACCGCGACCACACAGCCGACGAAGTACGCCGCCTGCGTGATCAGCGTCGGCGGCTTGTCGCTGAACTGCGCATCGGCGGCCGCGCCGACCGCGGTGACCGCGATCGCCAGCAGGATGGCGCTCCACCACGGCAGACCTTGGGACTGACCCAGGATCGGACGTTCATCCCACGGCGGCGCTCCGCGGTCGCTCGACGCGCGTTCGTCCTCGCGTTCGATCCTGGTAGGCACCCGCCAACGGTAGCGTGAACACGTTACGCATTCGTGAAGGCCTAGGCGGACAGCGGCTCCCCGTCGTCCCTGCGGATCTCGGCCAGCGCGGTCGCCGAGCCGGACGCGTCGCTCAGTGGCTGCACGGCACGGCGGAAGGCTTCCAAAGCATCGAGCTCACGGCGCCGCGCGGACAAGAATCGCTGCAGATGTGTGCTGGAGAGGTTCACCGCCTCCACCGCGTTGCCCGCTGCTCGATGCGCACCGGAGGCGGCCGAGCGGACGCGCTCGACATCGTCGGCGAGCGCACGCTCCGTGCTGGCGAACAGCGCGGCGGAGGCCAGCACCGCGAACCCGGTCGGCCCGCACATGAACACCCGGCGGTTGAGCAGCCAGCGCAGCAGCTCCGGCTCGGTGTCCAGCGCCGCCACCACGGCCGCGTCGGACGGGACGAACATGATCGTGCCGTAGATGGCATCGGCGTACCGGTCGTAGCCGCGGCTGGACAGCTCGGCGGCGCGCGACCGCAGATTGCGCACGTGCACCCGCAGCGCATCGGCCCGCTCCGCCTCGTCGGTGGTCTCGACCGCCTCGGCCCAGCACGCCATGCTGGCCTTCGCATCCACCGGCACGCTGCGCCCGCCACCGACGTGCAACACCATGTCCGGCTTGACCGAGCCGCCGCCTGCCACGTCGGCCTGCAACGTGTAGTGCAGGCCTTCCCGCAGGCCGAGCGCCTTCGCCGTCTCGACCAGCACGCGTTCGCCGAGCTCGCCGCGACCGTGGATGGAGGCGAAGGCGACCTCGTAGCGGCGCAGCTGGGACTGCTGTTCGTCCAGCCGCCTGCGTTCCTGCGCCAATGCCTGCGCGGCCGCGTCCGCCCTGCGCTGGCTGTCGGTGTACAGCCGCCACAGCATCGCCACGCCGACGGCAAGCACCGCCGCGGCCGCCACCGCTGCCGTTGTGAGCACTGTCGATGCCATAGCCGCAACCTTGGCAGAGATCACCGACAGATTCGGGGAGGACGCGAGGCGCGGACGGGTGGCCGTCGGCGCGGGCCTGCCGGTGTCGCGGCGAGTCTGCACGATCGTGTCGGCATTCGAACATAGAGTCGGGCAGCGTGAGGTTGCTGCACACGTCGGACTGGCATCTCGGGCGCACGTTCCACGGCGCCGATCTGCTCGCCGACCAGGAGGCCGTCCTGCGGCATCTTGCCGAAGTCGTGCAGTCCGAGCGGGTCGACGTGGTGCTCGTCGCGGGCGACATCTACGACCGCGCGGTGCCGTCCGCCGAGACGGTCCAGGTGGCCACTCGCGGCCTGGCCAGGATCAGGGAGGCGGGCGCGCAGATCGTGGTCACGTCGGGCAACCACGACTCGGCGCTGCGGCTCGGCGCCTTCGCGGACTTCCTCGCCGCGGGTGGTTTGCACCTGCGCACCAGCATCGACGCCATCGACGACCCGGTGGTGTTCACCGACGAGCACGGCCCGGTGTGCGTCTACGGCATCCCGTATCTGGAGCCGGAACCGTCCCGGCAGGCGATGGGGATCGACGCCAAAGGCCACACCGGCGTGCTGACCGAGGCGATGCGGCGTATCAACGCCGACCGACAGCGGCGTGGCGGCCGCTCGGTGGTCATGGCGCACGCGTTCGTCACGGGTGGCACCGGCTCGGACTCCGAGCGGTCGATCGCGGTCGGCGGTGTCGAGCAGGTCGGTGGGGCGGTGTTCGACGGCCCGGACTACGTGGCGCTCGGCCACCTGCACGGCCCGCAGACGCTCAGCGAGCGCCTGCGCTACTCCGGCAGCCTCTTGCCCTACTCGTTCTCCGAGGCGGCGCACCGTAAGGCCGCCTGGCTGATCGATCTGGGCGCCGACGGCCTTGAACGGGTGGAGCGGGTCGACCTGCCGGTGCCGCGCGCGCTGGCCATGATCAGCGGCGAGCTGGAGCAAGTGCTGACCGATCCCGCCCACGAGGACGTTCGCGAGTGCTACCTGGCGGTCACGCTGACCGACCGGGTTCGCCCCACCGACGCGATGCGCAAGCTGCGCGAACGCTTCCCGTACGCGGTGCATCTGGACTGGCAGCCGCAGGGTGGTGGCTCCGGCGGACAGCTGCGCTACGCCGAAGCAGTGCGCGGCCGCAAGGATGTGGAGATCGTGGAGCGCTTCCTGGCCGACTGTCGCGGTGCCGGACCCGAGGCTTCGGAGCGGGACCTGCTGGAACAAGCGCTGCGCGCCGGCCTCCCGGAGCGGGAAGGGCGCCGTGAGGAAGGCGCGCCGTTGTCGGCAGGTGTCGGCCGGTGAGGCTGCACCACCTGGAGCTCAGCGCGTTCGGCCCGTTCCCGCGAACGGAGTCGGTGGACTTCGACGCGCTCGGCGCGGACGGGCTGTTCCTGCTGCACGGCCATACCGGCGCAGGTAAGACGACGCTGCTGGACGCGATCTCGTTCGCGTTGTTCGGCGTGGTGCCTGGCGCGCGCGGCGAGGCCAAGCGGCTGCGCAGCGACCAGGCCGAACCGACCACGCCGACGCGCGTCTGCCTGGAGTTCACGGTGGGCTCGCACCGGCTGCGCATCGAGCGTTTCCCGGAGTACGAGCGGCCCAAGAAGCGCGGCGACGGGGTCACGAAGCAGCCTGCCAAGGCCTCGTTGACCTGGGTGAACGATCCGCCGAGCGGCTACAGCAACGAGCCGGTGACACGCATCGACGAGGTCGCGAGGACCGTGCAGCGGCTGCTCGGCATGACCGCGGACCAGTTCTTCCAGGTCGTGCTGCTCCCACAGGGCGAGTTCGCGACGTTCCTGCGCGCGGAGACTGCGGAACGCGAACGGCTGCTGGACAAGCTGTTCGGCACGCACCGGTTCGAAGCGGTCCAGGACTGGTTCACCGAACGCAGGCGGCAGCGGCGCAGCGAACTGGACCTGGCGCGGGCCGACTTCCGGGAGTGGGTGGCCCGGTTCACGCAGGCGGCGGGCCAGGAGCCACCGGAGACCGACGTGCTGACGTGGGCGAAGGAGACCACGCAGCGCGCGATCGAAGCCTACGAGCTGGCGACCAAGCACGCGGCCGCGGCGGCCGAGGCGAGCAAGCAGGCCGAGGAAACACTTGCCGAGCGGCGCACGCTGGTGGAGCGGGCCCGCCGTGTGGCCGCGGCGATGACGAAGCTGGAGCAACTGCGCGCGCGGGCGGACGAACTGCAGGGCCTTCGCACCGAGCTGGCCGAAGCGCGGCGCGCGGAGTCCGTGCTGGCCGCGCAGCGCGAGTTGCAACGCGCCGAGCAGGAATTGGCCGGCGCCCGGGAGACCGAAGCGGCCGCGGCACACGCCGTGGACGGCGTCGAGGCGGAAAGCCCTGCCGGGCAGCTGCGCTCGCGCGCGGGTTCGCTGCGGGAGCAGGCCGGGGAGTTGGCCGGCGCGATCGAGGAGGCGAACCGCCAGCGCGAGCAACAGCGCCGGCTCGAGGACGTCGACGCCGAAGCCGAGGCAGCCCAGCGCCGGGTCGCGCAGATCGGCGCCGAGCTGGACGGACTGCCTGAGCGGCTGGAAGACCTACGCGAGCAGCTGGCGGTCGCGAAGGCCGCCGCAGCGAAGGTGGAGCACGCACGCACCGCGCGAGACGAGTTGCTCGAGGCGCTTGCCGACGCGCAGCGGCTTCCGGTGCTGCAGGAGGCCCTCGAGCAGGCGCAGGAGCGGCTGCGCGCCGCCGTCGACGCGCACCAGGACGCGCGCGAAGAGCAGCAACGGTTGCGAGAACGCCGTTTGGCCGGGATGGCCGCCGAGCTGGCCGGGAAGTTGGTCGCCGGCGAGATGTGCCCGGTCTGCGGCTCGTGTGAGCACCCGGCTCCCGCGCATCCCACCGACGACGCGGTGCGGGAGGCCGACGAGCAGGCAGCCGCGGCCGCCGAAGCCGAGGCCCAGCAGGCTCGGACGCGGGCTGAGCAAGCCATGCACGATGCGCGTGCCGCCGTCACCGAGTTGCAGGTCAAGCTACGCGGCCGCACCGCAGACGAGTTGCAGCGCGAGCTCGACCGAACCCGGCGCGAGCTCGCCGAGTTGGAGGAGGCCGTCGCGCGAGCTGCGGAGCTGGAAGCCGCCGTGGCCACGACACAAGACCGCATCGAGGAGCTCACGGCGGCGCGGGCAGCGGCCGAGCGCGCCGTCGCGGCAGCGGAGGCCGAACGCGAGGGCCTCGTCGCGGCGATCGAGGAACGGACGCGGCGGCTGGAAGAGGCCCGCGGCGAATACGACTCCGTCGAGCAACGACGGTCGGTCTTGCTCGCCCAGGCGGCCGCCTGTGATGCGCTGGCCGATGCGCGGGCGGCCGTCGCGGCGTGCCAGGCACGGGTCACCGAGCAGCAAACCGCCGTGGCGGATGCCGCGAAGGCGGCCGGATTCTCGTCGGTCGAGGCGGCGCTGGCCGCCGCCCGCGAGCCGGAGATCGTCCGGCGACTGGAGTCCGAGGTGTCGGAAGCCGAGGTCGAAGAACGCGCCGCCCGTGCGGTGCTGGCCGAGCCCGAGCTGTTCGGTATCGAGCCGGACATGGAGGTCGACGTCGCCGGCGCGCTGGAGGAGGCCGAGCGGGCCCGCGCCGCCGCGGATGCGGCACTGGTGGCACAGCGCGCCGCGGAGACCCGCGCGGAACAGCTCGAGCAACTCGGCAAGCGGCTCACCGAGCGCAGCGCGGAGCTGGAGCCGCTGGAAGCGGAGTTCGCCGAGCTGAACGCCCTGACCGACGTGCTCAACGGCCGCGGGCAGAACGCCAAGCGCATGTCACTGCGGTCCTACGTACTCGCGGCCCGGCTGGAGGAAGTCGCGGTCGCCGCCACGGCTCGGCTGCGGGTGATGAGCCAAGGTCGCTACGCATTCGTGCACAGCGACGCTGCGGGGGCTCGCGGCACCAGGGGCGGCCTCGGCCTGGACGTGCTGGACGACTATTCCGGCATGGTCCGCTCGGCGAAGACACTCTCCGGCGGGGAGACGTTCCTGGCGTCGCTGGCGCTGGCGCTGGGGTTGGCGGACGTCGTCTCGGCGGAAGCGGGCGGCGTGCAGCTGGACACGCTGTTCATCGACGAAGGTTTCGGCACGCTGGACGCCGAGACGCTCGACGTCGTGATGGACACGCTCGACAGTCTGCGTGCCGGCGGCCGTGCCGTGGGCCTCGTGTCGCATGTCGAGGAGATGCGTCAGCGGATCCCGACCAGGCTGCACGTGCGCAAGTCGCGCACCGGGTCGACACTGCAGCTCCAGGTCTGAGCTCAGGCCGCCGCGGCCTCATGGGCCAGCAGCCAGCGCTTGACGTCGAGGCCCCAGCGGAAGCCACCCATCGCGCCCGAGATACGGACCACCCGATGGCACGGCACGAACAGTGCGGCCGCGTTCCTGGCGCACGCCGAGGCCGCAGCGCGGACGGCGGCGGGACGTCCGGCCAAGGCGGCGTACTCGCTGTAGGTCACCGGCTGCCCCGGCGGCACCGTGCGCAGGACCTCCCAGGCATGCGTCAGGAACTCGCCCGAGCGCTGGCGCACCGGGATCTCCTCGATGGCGGCGACGTCTCCGCTGTGGAAGGCGCGCACGGCGCGCGTGATCGCGCCGAGGTCACGTCGTTCCCGCAGCTCAGCGGGCCGAAGCGGCGGCGAGATCAACGGCGTGAGGTCGTCGGTGGTGGCGGTCCAGCCGGAGGCCAGCACGGCGCCGTCGGCGGCCGCTATCGCGGTGAACGGTCCGATCGGTGTGTCCACAGTGGACCATGAGGCGGTGGTGGGCATGGTCATCCTTTCCGGGTAGTCGTGCCTGGCGCGGCGCGCCACAGGTGCATGCCGGCGTACGAGCGCCACGGCCGCACCGTGTCGAGTCGTCGGGTCAAGTCCGCGGGCGCGGTTGGCAGGCCGAGTGTGGCCGCACCCTGCCGTAACGCCACATCGCCGGTGAGCAGAACGTCCGGGGCGGCGAGTACACGCATCAGGACGTAGTCCGCGGTCCACGACCCGATTCCGGGCAGCGCCAGCAGGTCGGCGCGAAGTTCGTCGGGTGCTCGGCCGACGTGCACGTCCAGCTCGCCCGACGCCATGGCGGCAGCGGTGTTCACGATGGCCTCGATGCGCCGCCGTGGCCCGTTGAGCACGTCTGCGCCGTGCTCGGCGATCGCTTCCGGGGTGGGGAAGAGCGTGGTCAGTTCCTCGTCGGGGTGCGGCAGCCGTTCACCGAGCGCCTCGGCGAGCCTGCCGGCCGTGGTGCGTGCCGCCGCCACGCTGATCTGTTGCCCGAGCAGTGCCCGGATGACCAGCTCAGGTCCGTCGACAGCGCCGGGCACCCGGATCCCCGGCGTTCGAGCGACGCTGTCGGCCAGCGCGGCATCCGTGGCGAGCACGCTGTCGACCGCGGCCGGGTCGGCGTCGAGGTCCAGCAAGCGACGAACGCGGGTGACCGCGCTGCCGAGGTCGCGCATGTCGGACAACCTCAGCAAGCAGTGGACATGCCGCGCCGCGCTCTTCGGCGGCCACAGCCAGGTAGTGGCCGTGCCGTGCGGAAGTCGCAGCGTGCGGGCGTATCCATCCTCGTGGGCGATCTCCACGCCGGGGATCGCGCGGACCCGCAAGAACCGGAAGATGCCTTCGGCGTCGAACGGTTCGCGGAAGGGGAGCCGCAACGTCACGTCGACACTGCCGTTCGCCGACGAGGTACGGGCGGTCTGCTTGCGACGCGCGCGTAGCTGCGACGGCGAGCACCCGAACACCTCGCGCACCGTGGCGTTGAACTGCCGGATGCTGGAGAACCCGGCGGCGAAGGCCGCGTCGCCGAACGGCAAGTCGGTCAGCTCGATCAGCAAGCGGGCGGAGTGCGCTCGGTGCGCGCGGGCCAGCGCCAACGGGCCCGCGCCGAGTTCCGCGGTGAGTGCGCGATTCAGCTGACGCTCCGAATATCCGAGCCGGCGCGCCAACCCCGGTACGCCCTCGCGCTCCACCACACCGTCGGCGATCAACCGCATGGCGCGGCCCGCCAGGTCGGCCCGCACGTTCCACTCCGGCGACCCCGGTACGGCGTCCGGCAAGCACCGGCGACAGGCGCGGTAGCCCGCAGCCTGAGCGGCCGCCGCGGTGGGGTAGAAGCGAACGTTCTGCGGTTTCGGCGTCACCGCCGGGCACGACGGCCGGCAGTAGATGCGGGTGGTCGCCACCGCGGTGATGAACTGTCCGTCGAACCGCGCATCGCGTGCCGCTACGGCCCGGTAGCAGACGTCGAAGTCGCGCCAGATAGCCGACCGTTCGACGCTCGCCGTTGCTGTCATGATGCCGATACTGCCACCGCGGCTCCCGGGGCACTGGCGGAAATCGGACATGGTGACCGTGACGCGGACGGCCCGGGCGCGGAGATCACCGGCATGCTCCGTAGACTCGGATGGCGTGAGTCTGACCCTCGGCATCGTTGGGCTGCCCAATGTCGGCAAGTCCACCCTCTTCAACGCGCTGACCCGCAACGACGTGCTGGCCGCGAACTATCCGTTCGCCACCATCGAGCCGAACGTCGGTGTGGTGCCGCTGCCCGACGAGCGGTTGGACAAGTTGGCGGAGATGTTCGGCTCCGCCCGCACGGTGCCCGCCACCGTGTCGTTCGTGGACATCGCGGGCATCGTCAAGGGCGCGTCCGAGGGCGCCGGGCTGGGCAACAAGTTCCTGGCCAACATCCGCGAGGCCAACGCGATCTGCCAGGTCATCCGGGCGTTCGACGACCCGGACGTGGCGCACGTCGAAGGCCAGGTGGGTCCGGCGGACGACATCGAGACGATCAACACCGAGCTGATCCTCGCCGACCTGCAGACGCTGGAGAAGGCGCTGCCGCGCATGGAGAAGGAAGCGCGCACGCGCAAGGACGCCCGGCCCGCGCTGGAGAACGTGCAGAAGGCCAAGGAGATCCTGGACAGCGGACGCACGTTGTTCGCCGCCCAGTCGGAGGTCGACCTGGACGGCCTGCGGCAGCTTTCGCTGCTGACCGCCAAGCCGTTCTTGTACGTGTTCAACGCCGACGAATCGGTGCTGACCGACGAGGCCAAGCGCAAGGAACTGTCCGAGCTGGTCGCCCCGGCCGACGCGGTGTTTCTGGACGCCAAGGTGGAGGCCGAGCTGCTCGAGCTGGACGACCCGGAGGACGTGCGTGAGCTGCTCGCGTCGGTCGGCCAGGACGAGCCGGGCCTGAACGCGCTGGCCAGGGCCGGTTTCCACACGCTGGGGCTGCAGACGTTCCTGACCGCGGGTCCGAAGGAGGCGCGCGCCTGGACGATCCCGCAGGGCGCCACCGCTCCGCAGGCCGCCGGGGTGATTCACACCGACTTCGAGCGCGGGTTCATCAAGGCCGAGGTCGTCTCGTACGACGACCTGGTCGAGGCGGGGTCGATGGCCGCCGCCCGGGCTGCGGGCAAGGTCCGCATGGAAGGCAAGGACTACGTCATGGCCGACGGCGACGTCGTGGAGTTTAGATTTTCAAATTAACCTCTGAGGTCATCCGCAGGAGAAGGCTTTAGTCCTCGCACGTGAAGTCGCAACGCGTTTGCAGCGAAACTTGC
This sequence comes from Thermocrispum municipale DSM 44069, assembly GCF_000427825.1. GTDB lineage: Bacteria > Actinomycetota > Actinomycetes > Mycobacteriales > Pseudonocardiaceae > Thermocrispum > Thermocrispum municipale. Next base: position 228,838 of record NZ_ATYT01000005.1, read on the forward strand.
GGCCTCCGGGGTTCCGAAGGCGACATGGAAGTCGGGGTTCGTTTCGTACTGGTCTGCGAGACCACGGATCATGTCGACGGACTTCGCCGTGTCGCCTGCATGGGTAGGAGTTCCCGGAATCTCCTTGAACCACTCCACGTGAACGGCCGCGTGCTCCTGCGCTATCGCGGAGTCCAGTTCATGCCCTTCCTGCTGGATCACACGCCACCGGGTGAGTAGGGCGTCGGCTCTGACTTTCCATGCCTTTTGCTGCTGGACCGATTTCCCGTGCCACCACTGATTCGATGCGTCGAATGCGTCGCGGCCCCAGCGCTCGACGACCTCAACCTCATATCGGTCGTTGAATCCCTCGAGCATGACATCCATGCGAGGTTCGCGGCCCTGGCGACGCATGGACAAGGTGTGCTCCACCGCGTTGATGCGTCGATTCAGAGAGTCGCGTTCCCTAGCGAGATGCTCCAAGTGCCCGGTGAGCGCTTGGACTTCCACCTCAGGAGTTGTGGGCACATCAAGTACGTCCGCGATGTCGGCCAGCGGCATGCCCGTTTCTCGCAACAGCAGGATTCGCTGCAGGCGGGAGACTGCGTCGGGCCCGTAGTACCGGTAACCGTTGGACCCGACGCGGTCTGGCTCGAGCAGCCCAATCTGGTGGTAGTGACGCAGCGTTCGCCCGCTGATGCCCGCACGTTCTGCGAGCTCGTGCACGGTCCACTCCACGGACTGCCTCCAGCTGGTTGACGTCGTTCTCATTCTTCCGGATTGAGGCGCAAGCCCAGTTGAGGCGCGGCGACACGCAGAACCTCGTCCACAGGCACGGCAACGCTCTGTGCCGCGGTGGCTCCTGTGGCATCGAGGTAGGCGCGAACTAGCCGTATGCCGGCTGCGTAGCCAGCACCCGTGGGCAGACCAACTGGCTCTGCGCCGAGGAGGCGCGCGCTCGCGTCACCATGCACCCACGCCGTGAAGTTCTGCATGCCTGTGACGTGCAGCCCGCTTGCGACCTTCGCAAGGACTTCGGCATCGTTGTGGGTGCTTTCACTGACGAAATGCGTGTACCCGCGGTCGCCGAACAGCTCCGCAGCGAACACGTCCGCAAGCCCTTCCGAGATTACCTGCTCGCCGACGGTGACCGTCATCGGGTCCCATACGACTCCGCCCGGCGAGTACCGCACATTGTGGTGCAGTTCATGAACGGCAATCGCTTCGAGTCGCTCCAGAACCTGGGGCGTGGGCCAGACGGTGATGGTGATGTAGCCGCTGATTCCACCGAATGCGGACAGCCCCTGGATCTCGTCGACGAAGTGCTTGTTGTCGGGATCGCCTAGCACGAGGAGCACCTGCAGATCGGGCACCTCGATGCCCGGGGCAGCTGCCCGGAGTGCCGCGGCTCCGGACTCGAGCGCCGTAGTGATGCGGTTCCAGGCGTCTGCCTCGACGAGACGCTCGAGGGCCCCCTGGATCGGTTCGGTTGCGCCCTCCCAGTCGAAGCCGAAGTTCTGTCGGTGCACGGTGGCCATGTCGACCCCTCCCGGGATGAAGTGGTACATCCCAGCCAGGGGAGACCACATCTCACGGACCAGATCGGCGCGGTCATCGGGTGTCGCTGCGAGCACTCGGCGCATGCTCGACGCGCTGTCAATCACTGAAATAGTCATAGCGAGAGACGGTAAACCTTGCCGTTACGACAAGGTCAAACCCGGGGAGTAGCTAACTTCTCCAGAGGTTGGTATCTGCGGCGACGTGGTCGAGTTCCGGTTTAACGTATAGCGTTAATGACGGACTCCGTTATACACTGGTTTCGTGATCAGATCGTTCGGCAACAAGGACACCGAACGGCTGTGGCGTCGTGAGCGCGTGCGCTCGATCGATCCGAGGATCCATCGGGTCGCGCTGCGCAAGCTACGTCAGGTGGGGTCTGCAGAGTCTCTCGAGGACCTCCGCGTCCCGCCTGGCAATCGGCTCGAGGCGCTCAAGGGCGATCGGGTCGGGCAGCACAGCATCAGGATCAACGACCAGTGGCGGATCTGCTTCGTGTGGACCGACGCTGGACCAGAGGAGGTGCAGATCGTTGACTACCACTGACAGGATCGAGCCGATTCACCCGGGTGAGGTCCTCATGGAGGACTTCATCGAGGGCTTCGGCATCACACAGAACAAGCTCGCCGTGTCGATCGGCGTCCCGCCCCGGCGGATCAACGAGATCGTGCACGGCAAGCGGGGGATCACCGCAGACACGGCGCTGCGGCTCGCGAGGTACTTCGGCACGTCGGCCGAGTTCTGGATCAACCTGCAGAGCCACTATGAGCTCGACCGCGCCGAGGACGCAGCAGGTGAGCAGATCGCGGCGATCGAGCCGCTACAGGTCGCGTGACCAGCTGCGTCGTGCAACGCCCCGGAGGCGTCTGCATCGCGGTCACCGACCTCGGCGGCGACGGCCCTGTCGTCGTGCTGCTGCACGGGCTTGCCGGGAGCTCGCGGGAGTTGCTGCGCACGGCGCGAGCGTTGCAGGACCATCGGGTCCTGCTCGTGGACCAGCGAGGGCACGGTGCGAGCACGCGGCTTCCCGATGATTTATCCCGCGACGCCTTCGTCGGCGACGTCGTGGCGGCGATCGAGGAGCTCGCCCCAGGGAGTCGGGCGACGCTCGTCGGGCAGTCGATGGGAGCCCACACTGCTTTTCTCGCAGCAGCAGCGCGCCCAGACCTGGTCGAGGGGCTCGTGATGCTCGAAGGTCATGTGTCGGGGAGTGACGATCCGCGCGAGGCTGCTGGTCTCGGCGCGTACTTCGCGTCCTGGCCGGTTCCGTTCCGGGACGAGGCCGCTGCCCGCGAGTTCCTCGGTGATGACGCGATCGTTGATGCCTGGGTAGCGGATCTCCAGTCGACGGATGATGGGCTCGTCCCGCGTTTCGACGCCGCGGTCATGCAACGCACGATCGAGGCTGTGCATGAACCGCGCTGGGACGAGTGGGAAGCTCTGCAGGTTCCGACGCTCGCGATTTTCGCCAGGCACGGGATGTTCAGCGATGCCGACAAGGACGAGCTGATCCGGCGCAGGCCCGAGACGGTCAGAGTCGATCTCTTTGGCGGCAGCCATGATGCGCACCTCGACGCCTTCGACGAGTGGATCGACGTGCTTCGCGGCTGGTTATCTCGCGATCAGGCCAGCGACTCGCGGACCATTGTCCGCTGAGGTTGTTAGCTGCGGCGACGCGGTCGAGTTCCGCTTCAACGTGTGAGTTGCGCTGACCCCGCTGGGCCCCGTCGATCTTCATGATCGGCGGGGCCCTGTGCTTCTCGCCTGTGCGATGGTTCGGTTCGGGCCGAAGCGTCCCGCTTCTAGCGTGGTTCCATGACCGAACACGAGTACATGACGACCATCGAATGGACGGGCACCACCGCTGGCGGCTACCGATCCTTCTCTCGCGAGCACGCCGCCACGCTCACCGCGACCCAGGACTTGGCTGTGAGCGCGGACGCCGCGTTCCGGGGCGATGCCGAGCTCACGAACCCCGAGCAGTTGCTCGTCCTGGCCGCGAGCTCCTGCCAGATGCTCTCGTTCCTCGGTGCGGCAGCCCGCGCGAGTGTCGACGTGGTGTCGTACGTGGACGCGGCGCGTGGGGCGATGCCGCTGGGGCCGGATCCGGTTGCGATCACGGAGATCGAGCTTCGTCCGGTGATCCGCGTTCGCGGAGCGCGCGTTGAGGACGTCGTCCCTCTCGTCCATCAGGCGCACGAGCACTGCTACATCGCGAACTCTCTCCGAAGCGAGGTCCGCGTGGATCCGACGATCGAGGTGATCCCGTGAACGACGTTGCCGTTCGCGGCGTGACGACTGCCGGGGAGCTGGCCGAGGTGGCTCGGGTGCTGGGGCAGGCGGGGATCGGTCTCGAGGGTGGGGGAATGTGGGAAGGCGTCGCGCGCTACCTCGTCGAGGACGGGGATCGAGCACAGGCGGTGCTGGCCGACGCTGGATACGTGAACGTGGAGGTGCGCCCGGTCGTGGTCGCGGAGCTGGACGCGGATGTGCCCGGGGCATTGGGGCACCTGATGGCCGAGTTCGCAGGGCGCGGTGACGCACTTGTCGCGCAGTACTCCGACCATCGGAACCGGAAAGTGCTCGTCATGGGTGGGTGTTCCGCAGGCACGACGGGTCCGCGGTGAACGCCGAGTTGGCGGATGCTTGGGGCGAGCACCGCTCCGACGCGTGAATGACTGACTGGTCGCTCACGTCTCTGAGCGAGCCTCACGCCGCGTCGGCGTCGGCGTCGGCGAGAACTGCGGAGAGCGCGTCATGACCGGCCGCCGTGAGATGCACGGCGCGCGATGTCGTGGACCGGTCGATCCAGTGTCTGTCCTGGAAGGCGACCAGCATCTGTTCGGCCGCCACGCCGGCGAGATGGTCGCGTCGCTCGGTCCAGTCGAGGCAGGGGCGCAGCAAAGGCCGTCGCGTGGATGACGGCAGTTCTATGCCGAGCGAAGTCAGCCACTCGCGGCCGCTTCCGGTCAGGTTCCACTGTGCATCCACGTACCCGAGCCGTCGCATGCCGCCGCTCAAGGCGACGCCCAGACGGCCGGCGAGATGGCGGTAGCAGGTGCGGGCCTCTCGAAGCGCGCGGTCCACGTTCTGCGCGCGGAGTGACGGCTTGGCGGGGCGGACGCGCCCGGACAGTGCGGCGAGGGATTCGATCGCTTCTGCGATGGCGGGATCCTCGATGCGAACGTAGCGGTGTCTGCCCTGATGCGTTTCGCCGAGCAGGCCCATCTGCACGAGGCGGTGCAGGTGCTCCGTCGTCGACGGGCGGGAGACGCCAGCCGCCTTCGCGAGCTCGGTCGCGGTCCACGCCCGCCCGTCCAGCAGTTCCAGCATCATCGTGGCGCGCGCCTCGTTCGCGAGAACCGACGCGATCTCGGCGAGGCGTGGGCTGCTGGCACCGTTCATGGAAACCGACGATACGCGCCCGATGGTTCGAGGATTCCCGAACCATCGAGCGGCAGGGTGAGGGAATGCGTGGGCAGGGGAGCCGTTGATGGTGTTCCATCAGGGCGCACTGAACCTCCAGGCAGAGGTTGTTCGGTGACGGAACTCGGTGGAGTTCCGCTTCAACGTCTGAGCCGAAATTGGCGGGCTCGTATCACCGCAGGTCAGAGAAGTCAAACGCGCAGCTCAGGGCTATGATACCCGCTATGGCATACCCGGTGTGTCATAGCGGGTTCCCGCCCTTTCTCGGTACCGTGCTGACTTGGTGCTGACTCAGGACCGGCCCCCTTCCTCAGGGAAGGGGGCCGTTGCTGTACATCGGTTCCCCCGATATCGCGCGGTTCCGGCGTCCTTGCAGAGCCCCGGTCGTGTCGGCCTGGCTCCGTGATCAAACCGGTCGGTACCCTCGATGCATGGCCGTTCACAGCCGCACGTGTCGGAGAGTGGGCCGTGTGGGACGCCACTGGCCGGATCAACGTGCTCAACCGCGCCAGCGACGCCGTGCTGGACACACTGGCTGCGAATGGGCTGCGAGAGGTCGCACTCGGCATTGAGTCGGGCAGCGAGCGGATGCTCAAGCTCATCGATAAGCGGATCGATCCGTCCATGACGCACTCGGTTGTCCGCCGGCTCACCGAGCGCGGCATTGGGGTGAAGGGCTACTTCATCCTCGGATTCCCCACCGAGACCGAGGCCGAGATCGATCAGACCGTCCGTCTGGTGCACGAGCTGTGGGAAATCGCGGACGGACAGCCGGGCAGCTTCCGCGCCTCGGCGTTCGAGTACAGGCCATATCCCGGAACCCCGGACTGGGAGCGCCTGATGAAGACCGGCAAGTATACCCCCGAGCAGCTACTCAACTACTCGGCCGTCGATCTCACCAGCAGCGGCGAGGAAGCCGCCATGCGTGAGCGCGACGAGTTCAACTTCTCGGTCAACCTCCAGCTCTCCGAAGCACCGATCGACTACGTACGTCGCAACCTCGTCGCCCTGTCCCGCGAGCAGTACGAACGGAAGGTCTCGGCATGACCGATGGCACCCACCCCGGCCTCTTCGTCACCCTCGATGGCATGGCAGGCGCGGGCAAGACCACGACCTCCCGCCTGCTTGGCCCCTACCTTCGAGACCGGGGGTACCAGGTCCACATCACCGCGGAGCCGACTCACGGCGAGCCGGGCGAGCTGGCCCGGCACAAAACCGACCTCTACCAAGGCCACGCGCTCGCGTGTTTGATCGCAGCCGACCGGTACCACCACCTGGCGACGGAGATCCGTCCCCGTGTACAGCAGGGTGAGATCGTACTCTGCGATCGGTACGTGGCCTCGTCGTACGTGCTGCAACAGATGGATGGCGTGCCGTTGCCGTTCATCGAGTGCCTGAACGGTCATTCTGACCGGCCGGACCTGGCGGTCATGCTTCTCACCGACGCGGCTGAGGCCGCCGCCCGCGTCGCAGCACGGGGTGCCCACGATCGGTTCCAGGTCGGGATCAGCACGAGCCGGATCGAAGCCCGGATGTACCGCGAAGCCGCCTCCTACCTCGCCGGGCGTGGGGTGCCGGTTCTGACGATCGACACCACCCGTCGTGATCCTCGTGGTGTCGTGGAGCAGGTGGCCGAGCGAATCGCCGAACGGATCACCGAGAACACCCAAGGTGCCAGCGGTCAGGAGGCCACGGCGTAAGCTGCCGCATGTCCGGGCGCGCTACCCGTCCGGTGCGCGCCCGGCATGGCCGCAGAACACGAACACGAGGATCGACCGCTGTGCCCGATCGCCACATCGTCGATGTCCACGTTCTCCTGATCCGCGACGCCGAACTGCTCCTCACCGAGCGACGGGGCGGCCAGTGGGACCGAATGTGGCACCTGCCATCCGGCAAGCTCGACGCGGGCGAGGACATCTTCACCGCAGCCGCCCGTGAGGCTGAAGAAGAGGTCGGGGTCCTGATCGACCCGGCCGATCTCGAGCATGTGCACAGCATCCACGTCGCGGGCTTTGGTCCCGAACCCAGGATCGGGCACTTCTTCGCCACGACACGGTGGATCGGCGAGCCCACCAACCGGGAACCCGAGAAGTGTCACGGACTGGGCTGGTTCGACTACCACAGCCTGCCCGCAAACATCATCGAATACCCAGCCGCCGGGATCGACGCCTACCGTCGTGGAGTTCGAGGAATGTCGCTCATGGGCTGGCATGAATCCCGGCCAGCACCTGTCGGCGCACAAGTCCCGTGAAACACAAAGTTCCTCCGAAGTTCCGAATACTGGCTGCCGCATGATCAGCCGGTAGATCGAGCGCCAGAAGAGGTAGCCGAACCAACATGCCCACACGAACACCATCACCGGCACGGTGAGGGCCGCACCCGCGAGCCAGAACGGCGCGATGATCAGCCACGCCGCGAACTTCGTGAAGGCTCCGGCCGTCTTGCTCGGTCCCCCGACAGAACGGGGTTCCGCTTCAACGTCTGATAGCTTCGTGGGGCGTGGTGGCTGCCGAGCTGGAAGTGCGCACCGCTGACGGGCGCAGGCTGGCCGGACGGTCGTTCGGGCCGGAGCGTGGCCGGCCGGTCCTGTTCATCGCGGGCGCAGGCACCGGCAAGAGCATGCGATTCGGTGACCTCGACCGCGCGAACGTCCGGCTCGTCACCATGGATCGGCCGGGCATGGGGTCGTCGGACGTAGCTTTCGAGCGGGACCTGACCTCCACGGCCGAGGACTATCGCGTTTTCGTGCGGGAAGTGGTCGGTGATGTCCAGCCACCCGTGGTGGCCAACTCGCAAGGCGGTGTCTTCGGGCTCGCTGCGGCCGCCGCAGGCTGGGTTTCCCGGCTCGTCTTGGCGTCCCCGGCGGACGAGGTCGCCCACCCCGGCGTGCAGGCGCACCTGCCCGACGACGTCGTCCGGCTGGCGAAGCTGGCGGCGGACGACCCGGACGAAGCCGCCCGGATCCTGGGCTCGTTCACACCCGACGCGATGGAAGACATGGTGGTGTCCGGCTCGGGAGCTGCCGACCGCCGGTTCTACACCGACGAGAGCTTCGTGCCGCTGTATCGCCGCGCGCTGGCGGAAGGCTTCGCCAACGACGGCGCGGGCTACGTCCGCGACACGCTCATCGCCATGCAGCCCTGGTCGCTGCGGCTGGACGAGATCCGCTGCCCGGTGACGATCCTGTTCGGCGCGGACGACCGGAACCACTCGCCCGACCACGGTCGGACGCTCGCCGGGCGGATACCGACGGCGCGCCGTCGGGTGATCCCTGATGCCGGGGGAGCGCTGCTGTGGACCCACTCCGATGTGGTGTTGCAGGCGGCGCTCGGGCACTGAGACCTCGGCTGTGGCCGGGCCGGTGAAGCTCAGGTTGCCGGCGGCCGCCGGGTGACCCATGCTGCTGGGCACACCGATCGCCGAGGAGTACGGACATGGCCGAGCAAACCATCCCCGAGCCGGTGGCCTCGTTCATCGACGCGGTCAATGCGCATGACGAAGCGGCCTTCTTGAACGCATTCACCGACAACGGGTCGGTCGACGACTGGGGCCGGGTCTTCACCGGACGCGAGCAGATCAAGGCGTGGAGCGACAAGGAGTTCATCGGCGCGCGCGGCACGCTCGACGTCGAGGAGGTCGAGGCGTCGCACGATTCCGTCACGATCGTCGGTGACTGGCGCTCCAACTGGGCCAACGGACGGTCGAAGTTCGTCTTCGACGTCGACGGGGACCGGCTGGCGCGGATGACCATCCGCGAGGGGTGACGAGATGCCGGTCGACGACCCACGAGGGGTGACGAGATGCCGGTCGACGACCCACGAGCGGTGACAGCCGCCGGTCGCCGACCTACCGCCGTCCGCGCCGGATTCACCCGGCCATCGACCCGCGCCTTCACCCGGCCACCGACCCGCGGCTTCACCCGGCCATCGACCCGCGCCGCAGGGCACGAGACCATGAACCGGTGACCGCCGATTTCCAGCTGACCGGCGCCGAGTTGCGCGCCGTGGCCCGCTTCGTCGCGGAATCCGCGCAAGAGGTCCTGCCGGTGTTCGAAAGCGCCTGCCCCGACGACGGCCGGCCGCGCGCCGCGGTCGATGCGAGCTGGGAGTTCATCAACGGGGCCGAGCGGTCCAAGCGGTTGCGCCTCACCTCGATGGAGGCGCACCGGGCAGCCAGTGCCGCCCCGGACGAAGCCTCCCGCCTGGCAGCCCAAGCTGCCGGTGACGCGGCATCCGCGGCCTACCTCCATCCGATCTCCAAGGAACACCAGGTCGGCCACATCCTGCGGGCAACGGCGAACGCGGCACGCATTGCGGAGATCCAGGGCGGCAGGCCCGAGCAGGTGCTCGAAGAGGCACGCGAACGTGCCACGCCGACCATGGTCGACGTCTTGCGCCGCTATCCGCCCCCGGCCCCTGGCCACCGTCGCGTCACCGAGCTCATGGCCGAACTGGACGCCCTGCTGCCTGGTGGGTCGCGGTGAAAATTCACCTGCTTCCGTGCGCGACGCTTGATAGCCTCGGCGTGTCGCCAAGATCATGAGAGGAAACGTCAGTGCAGGTCACCGGTCATCTTCCGGTATCGGACGCGGGCATCCGAGTGCGGCAACTGCGGCACGCCGACGCCGAGGCGTTCGCCCGCGGTACCGAGGATCCCGCGGTGCAACAGTTCGCCCATCTCCCGCTGGCCAACTACACCCCGGAGATCGTGCGGGAGCAGATCGACGGCGTCATCGCGCAGGGACTGGCTGACGGTTCACTGGCCGTGCTGGCCATCGCGGACGAGGAGTCCGACCGATTCCTCGGCAGCGTCGTGTTGTTCGATCCCCACGAGGACCGCGCGGAAGTGGGCTTCTGGCTGACGCCCGAGGCGCGCGGCCGCGGGGCAGCGGCTGCGGCGGTACGGGCAATCGGTTCGCTCGCCGCCAAGGCCGGACTGTCGTGGCTCGAGGCTCGCACGTCGCCGGAGAACGTCGCGTCCCGGCGAGTGCTCGAGGCATGCGGCTTCGAACAGCGGGGCGGCGTCACGGAGCAAGAGACACCGTCGGGCGAGGTGGCCCAGGTCATCGAGTTCGAGGCACCGGTGTCCAGGTTCGTGCGCGGTCAGGGCTGACATGTCCCTCGCTCGCCTGGCCTCCGCCTTGGCCCTCATCCTGGTTGTCACCGGCTGCGCTGCTGCCGAGGCACCAACCCCCGCCCCGAAGAGCGCCGCCACCGCCGTCGCCGTCGACAAGAAGGCTGACGAGCTCGCGAGCCGATTCCGGCGGCTGGAGAACAAGTTCGCTGCCCGGCTGGGCGTCTACGCGATCGACACCGGAAGCGGAACCGAGGTGAAGTACCGCGCCGACGAGCGCTTCGCCTACGCATCAACCTTCAAGGCGCTGGCGGCCGGTGCCGTCCTGGCGCGGAGGTCACCGGCCGACCTCGAACGCAAGGTGCGATTCACCTCCGACGACCTCGTCACGTACTCACCGGTGACCGAGCGGCACGTGGGCCAGGGGATGACCGTGCGCGAACTGATCGACGCCGCGGTGAGCTACAGCGACAACACCGCAGGCAACCTCTTGCTCGCCGAGCTGGGCGGGCCTGAGGGGTTGGCACGTGCCCTGCGCGCCATCGGTGACCGCACGACGCACGTCGATCGGTGGGAGCCGGACCTCAACGATCACACCCCAGGAGATGTCCGTGACACCAGCACGCCCAGGGCGCTGGCGACCAGCTTGCGCACCTACGTGCTCGGTACCGCGTTGCCGGAGGGACGCCGGAAGATCCTGGTCGACGCGCTGATCGGCAACACCACCGGCGACGCGGTGATCCGTGCGGGCGTGCCCCACCGGTGGACGGTCGGCGACAAGACCGGTACCGCCTCGCACGGCACCCGCAACGACATCGCCGTCCTGTGGCCACCGGACGAACGCGCGCCCATCGTGCTGGCCGTCCTCAGCGACAAACGGGACGCCGACGCGGATCCCGACGACGCACTCCTCGCGGAGGCCACCAAGGTCGTCCTCGCCGGCCTGGAGTGAGCGCAAAAGCCCCACTGTGGTGGGATTGCGCTCCTAAACTCTGTTCATGACCACGATGACGCAGCTGCGCAAGGCCGCGCTCGCGCTGCCCGAGGTGGAGGAAGGAAACCACTTCGGACTCCAGGCGTTTCTGGTGAAGGGCCGCGGCTTCGTCTCGGTGACCTCGGACGGGCACGTGCAGCTGCGGCTGTCTCCCGAGCAGGTGGCCAAGGCGCAGGAAAGCGTGGGTGGTATGCCGATCGAGCGGGCCGGCAGGACCATCGGCCTGAAAATCCCGCTCGCCGACGTCAACGGTCAGCAGTTGAACGAGCTGATCCGCCAAGCGTGGCAGCACCAGGCGCCGAAACGATTGGCGGCCACGTTCGACGCCGGTGTCGAAGCAGGCGGTGACCTCCCGTCGGGCATCGGTGCGCCGGCGACGCGCGCCCTGCACGGTGCGGGTATTCGAACGTTGGCGCAGGTGGCCGAGCATGCGAAAGCAGAATTGCTTGCTCTGCACGGGGTTGGGCCCAAGGCGATTCGGGTACTCGAGGAGTCACTCAGAGCGAGCGGAAAGGCGTTTCGCGGATAGACTGGGACATGCCGCGGGCGAGCTCGTTCCCGGCGATGACGACGACGTAAGGCCCGTATGCGACTGTTCAGGAAGACGCGCGAGAAGTTCGACCGGATCATCCGGGAGGAGATCGACCAGCCGCGCGAGATGCAGGCGCTGGAAGTGGTCGCGGAGGCCGAAGAGGCGCTGCGCACCACCGAAGCGTCCGAGGACGATCCGCGGCAACGCCGCGAACAGCGCTAGGTCAGTACTCCGCCAGCACGTCGTCGATCCGATCGGCCAGCTGCATGTCCTTGGCCGTGATACCGCCCGCCGAGTGCGTGCTCAGCGAGAAGTGCAGTGTGCGCCACCTGATGTCGATGTCCGGGTGATGGTCCAGCTCCTCGGCGATCGCGCCGATCTTGCCGACCGCGTCGATGGCGTCGGGGAACGACGGCAACTCCACGGATCGGCGTAGCGCGCCGCCTTCGGCCCGCCAGTGCTCCCGGCGCGCCAGGTCCTCGCTGATCTGGTCGTCGGAGAGCAACTCCGGCGAGCGGTTACTGGGTTCGTCCGCCATGTGATCCATCCTGCCAGGCGATCGGTAGGCTTGCCCGGGCTGAGGGAGGGAACGTGATCAACCGAGTCCGGCGTGCAAAGCTGCCCGCGTTGCTGCTGACGCTTGGCGTGGTCGCAGCCGGCTGCGGCACCGGCGAAACGCAACAGCCGGAACCGCAGCGCACGGTCACCCTGGTCACCGACTCGTCGTGGAAGATTCCGCAGGAGCTGCACGCGGCGTTCGAACGGCAGACCGAGCTGCGGCTGGAGCACCGCACGCTCGGGGACACCCCGACCGAGCTGGTCGAGGCGCTGGCCGAGCGGCGCGGTGAGCAGCTCGGTGACGTCGTGCTGGGTGTGGACACCTCGACCGTCCGTGCGGCGCTGGCCGGCGACGTGCTGATCCCCTACACCAGCCCGGAAGCCAACCGCGGTCAGCAGCGATTCTCCGTGGACAAGCAGCAGCGGCTGTCCGCGGTCGACCGGCTCGCGGTGTGCGTCAACGTCGACAACTCGTGGTTCGCCGAACACGACATCGCCCCTCCGGAGACCATGGCCGACCTGCTCGAGCCCGCCTATGCGGACCTGCTGGCCATGCCCGACCCGAAGGCCTCACCGCACGGCATGGCGTTCCTGCTCGGCTCGATCGCCCGCGAAGGCAAGCAGAACTGGGTGCAGTACTGGCGGAAGTTGAAGGCCAACGGCCTGCAGGTGCTGCCGACGACGGACGAGGTTCGCGAGCAGTACACCGCAGCGGGTGGCGAAGGGGAGCGGCCGCTGGTCGTCGCCGCAGCCACGCTGCCGGCACAGTTGGCGGAGGACGCCGAGGGCAAGACATCGGTGCTCACCGACTCCTGCCACGAACAAATCCGCTACGCCGGGGTGCTGGCCAAGGCCGACAGCACGGAACGAGCAGGCAAACTGCTGGACTTCCTGCTGACGCAGCAGTTCCAACAGGCCGTCCCCCAGGCCTACGGCACGTACCCGGTGCGCCAGGGCGTCGAGCTACCGGAGGGCTGGGCCGAGACGGTCGCCGCGCCGGAGGAGCCGAACACGCTTCCGGCCCGCGAAGCGGACGCGGGCCGGAAGGCGGTGCTTGCTCGCTGGCACCAGGTGATGAGCGAGTGATCAGCCGTCGCGCGTGACGATCCTGGCGTAGGCCAGCGACAACGCGATCACCAGGTAGCTGACCGCCCGCAACGCGCCCTCGCCGAGCGTGTCGTAGGCGATCGGATCGCGCAGCAGGTCCGGCAGCGCGGACACCCACGGATCCGGCAACAGGAACGGGTGCAGCCAACTCAGCGCGTCGAACAGGCCGAGCACCTGCGACACGATCAACCCGCCCAGCACCATCGCCACCACCAGCATCGGATGCTCGGTCGTGGTGGAGATCGCCAGCGCGACCGCCCCGACAGCCAGCAGCTGCAACGCCACCCACGCCACGGCCAACCCGATGCGGCCGAGCGCGTCGACGAGGCTGAGCTCGGTGCCGGACAGCGTGAACAAGCCGTCGGTGCCGTTGATGATCAGCCCGGTGACCAGCCCGGTGAGCGCGACCAGGCCCGCGGACACCACCGCGACCACCGCCACGCCGAAGACCTTGACGCCGAGTAACCTGCCTCGCACCACCGGCGCGAGCAGCCATCCGCGCAGCGCCCCGACCGACTGCTCGCCCGCGATCGCGTCCGCGCCCGCCATGGCCACCGCCAGCGGCAGGAACAGCCCGAGCAGCATCATCAGCGACCCGAGCGGCAGGGCCAGCGCGTTGGTGATCGCGGAGACGAACAGCGGCGCGTCCCCCGACGTCTCCGGCTGGCCGTCGGTGCCCAGTTGCACCGAGATGCCGATGATCACCGGGAAGATCGCCAGCAGGGCGAGCACGACCAGCGTGCGCGGCCTGCGGAAGATCCACCGCAACTCCGACGACAGCAACCTGGCCAACGGGGCCCGGTGCCGTCGTGTGGTCACCGCAGGCGCGTCTTCCCACGTCGTCGCCGTCATGACGCCACCCCCGCCTGCTCGACCTCGTTCAGTTCCAGATCCACCGGGGCCTCGTCCTCGTGCGACTCGGTCAGCCGCGCGAACAAATCCTCCAGCCCGGTGCGCTTGCGCCGCGCCTCGTGGACCGAAACCCCTGCTTGCACCAGCGTCTCGATGACCTGCGGCGCCGGTGACGCGACCAGGTCGACCAGGACACCGTCCGGCGCCAGCCGGGCAGGGATCCGGTTGGCCCGCAACGCGTCCACGGCCTGCGCGGCGTCCGGCGTGATGACCTCGAGCGTCGGATTGCCCGCCTCGAGCAGCTCACCGAGTTCGCCCTGCGCGACGACGGTGCCCTTGCTGAGCACGATCACGTGCGTGCAGGTCGCCTCCACCTCGGACAGCAGGTGCGACGACACCAGCACGGTCGTGCCCCTGGCGTGCAGTTCGGCCATGATCCGCCGGATCTCCCGCGTGCCCGCGGGGTCGAGACCGTTGGTCGGCTCGTCGAGCACCACCAGCTTGCGCGGCACCAGCAGCGCCGCGGCCAGGCCGAGCCGCTGCTTCATGCCCAGCGAGTAGCCCTTGTACCGGCGATTGGCCGCGCTGCTCAGCCCCACCAACTCCAACGCGTCGGCGACCGCCGTGCCGATCTTGTTCGACGGCAGCAGCGGCTCGGCGGCGGCGAACCGGAGCAGGTTGTCCCGCCCGCTCAGGAACGGGTGGAAGCCGGGACCCTCGACCAGCGCGCCGACGTGCGGCAGCGTCGACTCCGCCGACTCCGGCATCGGTTGACCGAACAGCTCGACCTCGCCCTCGGTCGGTCGCACCAGGCCGAGCAGCATGCGGATCGTCGTCGTCTTGCCCGAGCCGTTCGGCCCGAGCATGCCGACCACGGCGCCTTGCGGCACCTCGAGGTCGACCCCGTCCACCGCAACCGCGCTGCGGTAGACCTTGCGCAGCCCCCTGGTTCGTGCCACGGCCGGGCGGGTGCCCGCCCCGGAACCTTCCGGAGCGGGCACTGCCTGCGTGACGTCGCGAATGGTCATGTCTGCGCTCGTCACTTCGTCAGGGCTTGTTCGAGGACCTGCACCGGGACCGCGCCGACGGCGAACCGGCCGTCGTCGGTGATCAGACCCGAGCCTGCCTTGGTGGTGATCACGTAGCCGGAACCGAACTCACCGCTGACGCGCTTGCCGTACCGCTCCAGCAGGTCCTTGGCGGACTGCTTGTCGCGCTCGCTCATGCCGCGCTCGCCGTCCTGCATCTGCGGCCGGGCCGACAGCAGCTCCTCGCCGGCCGCGCCGGTCACCACGGTGTCCCAGCCCTCGCCGACGACCTGCAACGACTCGCCGAACCGCTCGGCGGCGTCCTTCTCCCCCTGCGCCGGCGCCTGCTCGGCCCGCTCGCGTGCCTTGTCGGTGGCGTCCTCGATCTTCACACCCTTCGGCGGGGTGAAGTCGAACAACCGCTCGGGCTGCTCACCGACGCTGAACTCGTCGAAGCCGAGGCTGAAGATCGGCTCCGGAGTGCCGTTGGCCATCACCTCGAGCCGCAGCGGCAGCCGGGTCTGCGAGTCGATGGCCACCTTGACCTCACGCAGCACCGTGCGCTCGCTCGGCTTCGGGGTCAGCACCAGCTCGTAGGCCGCCCGATCGGCGACCCTGGCGGTGCCGTCGACCGTGATGGTGCTGGTCTCGGACAGCCGCTGCACGATCTCCTGCGCCGCTGTGGCCGGGTCGGCCATTTCCTCCGGGCGCTGGCCTTTGTGGTGGCCCTTGGCCCGCTCCTGCTCACGGGTCTTGTCACCGTCCGGCGCCGCGAAGCGCGTGGCGGTGTTGTCGGACGAGTTGTAGGCCCAGGCCTCGTCGCCGTTGGCGACCAGCGTGTACTCGGCGTTGCCGTCCTGGACCGACACCCGGAAACCGTCGTCGCCGTCATGGAACACCCGCGCCGAGTCGAAGTCGGCGAAGTCCATCCCCGGCACACCGCTGGGCAGCCCGAGGTCGTTGTGCACCGCGACCGATCCGGCGAACGCGGGCGGGTCGGCCTGCAGCGTGGAGGACACCAGCTCCTGCGCGCTGATCTCCGGCAGGTTCGGTGCGTCGTCGGCGCCCGCGGGCATCGCGACCAAAGCCAGCCCGGTGACACCGAGTGCCGCGCCGGTCACGGCCGCGACGAGCCCTTTCGTTCGTGGTTGCATGTCGTCTCCCTTGTCTGCGACCAGTCTTGCTCGCTCGCCACTGACACTCCACCCCGATGCCTGAGATCGGCCTGAGGAGCTGAGATGGTGCTGAGAGTTCGCCCATCCGCTGCTCCGTTCGGGGATAGTGGGTGCATGCAACCGCGGGTATTGGTCGTCGACGACGAGCCGGGGGTGCGCAAGGCGCTCGATCGCGGCCTGCGCGCCGAGGGGATGGACGTGGTGACCGCGGGCGACGGACCGACGGCGTTGCGGTTCGCGCGCACGGGGGCCTTCGACGCCGTGCTGCTGGACATCATGCTTCCCGGGCTGAGCGGTTACCGGGTGCTGCAGCAGCTGCGGGCCGAGGGCGTGCGGACACCGGTGCTGCTGGTGTCGGCCAAGGACGGGGAGATCGACCAGGCGGACGGACTGGATCTGGGCGCGGACGGCTACCTGGTCAAACCGTTCTCGTTCGTGGTGTTGCTCGCCCAGCTGCGTGCGGTGCTGCGCAGAGCGGAGGCGTCCCCGACGAGGGGGACGCTGCGGATCGGCAGACTGGAAGTGGACCGGGCGGCCAGGAGCGTGCGCTGGGACGGCACCCCGGTCACGCTCAGCCCGCGCGAGTACGGCCTGCTCGAGGCGCTGGCCAGCCGCGCTCCCGCGGTGTTGACCAAGGACGAGCTGCTCACCGAGATCTGGGGCGACGAGCAGGCGGCCACTCGCAACAACGTCGAGGTCTACATCGGCTACCTGCGGCGCAAGCTGGCGGCGGCAGGCGCGGACGGGCTGGTACGGACCGTGCGGGGGCACGGCTACCAGCTGGACGAAGCCCTCTCCGGCGGCTGAGGCAAAGGCCGAGGAATGCATCCGGTCGACACCGTCACGGGGCGTCGTCGACGCTGGCTCACCCTGCCGGGCCGTACCCTGCGGGGCCGCATCACGCTGGTGGCCACCGCGATCACCGTCGTGTGCCTGCTCGGCCTGGCGTTGCTGGCCGGTCGCTCGCTCGAGTCGTTGCTGCTCGACTCGGTGGACGAGGACCTGGCCACCGCGCTGCGACCAGCGGCTCAGCTGGTCCGGGAGGGAACGATGCCTGCCCAGCGGCCCGGCCTCACGGTGCGCGTGCTCGACATCGCGGGCGATCCCGTCGACGGCAACGCGAGCAAGCCGCTGGCCTCCGATGCGGTCCGTCGGCTCAAAGCCGGCCTCCCCATGACGACAGCCGGTGAGCCACCGGTCCGCTGGCACGGCACGGTGGCCACCGCACCGGATGGTTCGCAGCGACTGGTCGTTGTCGGTGCGGGCCTGGTCGGCTTCGTGGGCGTGGTCTCCGGTGGCGGCAACGGGCTGCTGCTCGCCGCGCTCGTCGCGGCCGTGGTGGCCGGCGTGGTCATCTGGCTGGCCGTGGGGGCGGCACTGCGGCCGGTCGGACGGATGCGGCGCTCGGTGCGCAGGCTGGCGGAGTCCGAGCGGCTCCCGGTGCCCAGCACCGGCGACGAGCTGCAAGCGTTGGCGCGCGACTTCAACGTGCTGTTGGACCGCCAACAGCAGGCCGCCGACCGGTTACGTCGCTTCACCGGCGACGCGGCACACGAGCTGCGCTCGCCGGTGGCGTCGATCCGGGTGCAAGCCGAGGTCGCGGTCACCAACCCGGATCCGGAGACCGCCCAGGAAGTGCTCTCCGACGTGCTCACCGAAGCCGAGCGGCTCTCCACGCTGTTGGACGGCCTGCTCGCGCTGGCGCGCTCGGACGCAGGCGAGCTGCCGCCCGCGACGCCGGTGGAACTGGTCAGCGAAGCGCGGGCAGCGGTCGACCGGCTCGATGAAGGCGGCCCGCTGGTCAAGGTCAACGCCGCGGTCGGCGAGGTGTGGGCGCAGGCCAACCACGCCGAGGTCGAACTGGTGCTGGACAACCTGCTGCGCAACGCCGTCCGCTACGCCCGCGCACAGATCGTCGTCTCGGTGATGGCGGCGCGGTCGGTGGCCAGGGTGGTGGTCGACGACGACGGCCCGGGGGTCGCTGACGAACATCGCGAGCGGGTGTTCGACCGCTTCTACCGGGTAGCGGATGATCGAGCGCGCGACAGCGGCGGTTCCGGGCTCGGTCTTGCGCTGGTGGCGGAGCTGGTCCGCCGCCGCGGCGGCCGGGTGGCCGTGAGCGAATCACCCGAGGGCGGCGCCCGGTTCCAGGTGGTGTGGCGCGCGGTGGAGGCGGAATGACCGAGGTGACGGTGGTCGGTGGGGCGTTGGTGCGGGACGGGCGGTTGCTCGCGGCCCAACGCGCGCATCCGGCGGAGATCGCAGGCAAATGGGAGCTGCCCGGCGGGCGGGTCGAGCCGGGCGAGAGCGACGCCGACGCGCTCCGCCGCGAGTTCGCCGAGGAGCTCGACGTCGAGGTGACCGTCGGCGGTCGGATCGGCCAGGACGTCCCGCTGTCCGACCGGAAGGTGCTGCGCATCTTCCAGGTCCGGCTGGTCGACGGGCGCCGGCCACGCGCGCTGCAACACCGGGCCCTGCGGTGGGTCTCGGCTCACGAGCTGGCCGACGTCGACTGGTTGCCCGCCGATCGCGTGCTCCTGCCGGATCTTCGGATGCTGCTGGACGGGTGACGATCGGCTGCGCCGCGCCGAATCGGGCTTACCGTGGACATGGGCCCCGGAACCGCTGGTGAAGGGAGGGGCGACCATGTACGTCGTGTTGAGCACCTGCACCGCGCCGATCGAGGAGATCGACCTGGTGCTGCCCGACCACGCTGAGTGGTTGACCAAGCATTACGAGGCGGGCGACTTCCTGTTGTCCGGCTGGCGCACGCCGCGGGTCGGCGGGGTGATCCTGGCCAGGCGCATGCCGCGCGGGAAGCTCGACGCCATCCTGGCCACCGACCCGATGGCCTACCGGCATCTGGTGCACTACGAGGTCATCGAGTTCGAGGCCACGCGCACCGCGCGCGAGTTGAACGACATCAACGAGGCGCTCGCCACGCGCTGAGCGCGCGCGGCCGCCGCCCGCGGGTCATGCCGCGCGGGCGAGATCCTTCTGTGCCTTTTTCAACGCACGAATCGGGCATTTCTTGCAGCGCGGCTTGGATTGGCAGCACTTCGATTTGACTTTGCCCTTTTTGATCAACTTGCGTACGTGCGCCTTGGCCTGCTGTTTCGGCGTTTCGGCCTTGGCCGCCTTTTTGCCCACCGAGGGTTCCTGTCGTCGCCGGGTGTCGCTTTTCCCAGGCTAGAGGTTTGCTGCGCTCCGGACGGTGTGCGCATGGCCACAACGGCGCGGCCAGTATCCTGGAACGGCCGCCAGTGGCAGCGCGTCTCGCGTGCGGATCGCGGTGGCGTCCCGACGCATCCTTTTCGAAACTCCCTGGAGGAGCCGACTCGTGTCCGCACCCGGTCAGCCCCGCATTCGCTCCGACCTGCGCAATGTCGCCATCGTCGCGCACGTCGACCACGGCAAGACCACGCTGGTCGACGCCATGCTCAAGCAAGCGGGGGCGTTCGGCGACCACGGGCAGCCGGTGGACCGGGTGATGGACTCCGGCGAGCTGGAGCGGGAAAAGGGCATCACGATCCTGGCCAAGAACACCGCGATCACCCGTGGCGACGTGACCATCAACGTCATCGACACCCCCGGCCACGCCGACTTCGGCGGTGAGGTGGAGCGCGGCCTTGCCATGGTCGACGGCGTCCTGCTGCTGGTCGACGCCAGTGAGGGCCCGTTGCCGCAGACCCGGTTCGTGCTGCGCAAGACGCTGGAAGCCAAGCTGCCGGTGGTGCTGGTGGTCAACAAGGTCGACCGCTCCGACGCGCGGATCTCCGAGGTCGTCGAGCAGACGCAGGACCTGTTGCTCGAGCTCGCCGCGGATCTCGAGGACGTCGACCACGACGCGGTGCTGGACTTGCCCGTCGTCTACGCGTGCGCGCGCAGCGGCAAGGCGTCGCTGAACCAGCCGGCCGACGGCGGCCAGCCGGACAACGACACGCTGGACCCGCTGTTCGAGACGCTGCTGGAGCACATCCCGGCGCCCCAGGCGGACCCGGAGGCGCCGCTGCAGGCGCTGGTGACCAACCTGGACGCCTCGAGCTTCCTCGGCCGGATCGCGTTGATCCGCATCCACTCCGGCCGGTTGCGCAAGGGCCAGACGGTGGCGTGGCTGCGCGAGGACGGCACGACGCAGAACGTGCGGATCTCCGAGCTGCTGGTCACCAAGGGCCTGGAGCGCGTGCCCGCCACCGAAGCCGCCGCCGGTGACCTGGTGGCGATCGCGGGCATCCCGGAGATCACCATCGGCGACACGCTGGCCGACGTGGACAACCCGGTCGCCCTGCCACGGATCACCGTCGACGAGCCGGCCATCTCGATGACCATCGGCGTCAACTCGTCGCCGCTGGCCGGCCGCGGTGGCGGGGACAAGCTCACCGCTCGTCTGGTGAAGGCGCGGCTGGACAGCGAGCTGGTCGGCAATGTCAGCTTGCGCGTGCTGCCCACCGAACGGCCGGACACCTGGGAGGTGCAGGGCCGCGGCGAGCTGGCGTTGGCCGTGCTGGTCGAGCAGATGCGCCGGGAGGGCTTCGAGCTGACCGTCGGCAAGCCGAACGTGGTCACCAAGACGATCGACGGCAAGCTGCACGAGCCGTTCGAGCGGCTGACCATCGACGCGCCGGAGGAGTACCTGGGCGCGATCACCCAGTTGCTGGCCGCGCGCAAAGGCCGCATGGAGCACATGTCCGGGCACGGCACAGGCCGGATCCGGCTCGAGTACATCATCCCGGCGCGCGGGCTGATCGGTTTCCGCACCGACTTCCTCACCGAGACCCGCGGCACCGGCATCGCCAACCACGTCTTCGAGGGCTACTTCCCGTGGGTGGGTGAGCTGCGCACCCGGCACAGCGGTTCGCTGGTCGCCGACCGCAGCGGAGCGGTGACCACGTATGCGCTGCTGCAGCTGGCCGACCGCGGCACGTTCTTCGTCGAGCCGGGCGCCGAGGTCTACGAGGGCATGGTCGTCGGCGAGAACCCGCGCGCCGAGGACATGGACATCAACATCACCAAGGAGAAGAAGCTCACCAACATCCGCTCGTCGACCGGTGAGGAGCTGGAGCGGCTGAACCGCCCGCGCAAGCTGGGTCTGGAGGAGGCGCTGGAGTTCTGCTCCGCCGACGAATGCGTGGAGGTGACCCCGAAGGCGATCCGGGTACGTAAGGTCGTTCTGGACGCAACGGCGAGAGCCAAGGAGCGCTCCCGGGCACGGTCGCGCGACGCGGCGACGGTCGGCTGAGCCCGACGGCCCGTGGCCTAGGTCGCGAATTCGCCGAGTTGGCGGCGCGCTCACGGACGCTCTGGCAGAGTTCCCATCATCGGGGGTCGAGTGAGGAGCTGCTGGTTGATGAGCCGTCGACGGGGATGGCGGGTGTGGACCGCGCTGTGTGCCGCCGCGCTCGCCGCCGCGGGCTGCACCAGCACTCCGCCGCCCGCACCACCGCCGACCTCGGTGCCGCCGAGCCCGACGGCGGAGACCACGCAGGACCAGATCGTCATCGGGGTCGACTCGATCGCGGGCGGCTACAACCCGCACCAGCTGGCCGACATGTCGACCACCACGACGGCGCTGGCTCAGCTGCTGCTGCCGTCGGTGTACCGGCTGAGCCCGGGCGGCAAGTACAAGCTGGACAAGACGTTGATGCGGTCGGTCGAGGTGATCGACGAGGACCCGTTCACCGTCGCCTACACCGTGCGGCAGGACGCCTCCTGGTCCGACGGCGCCCCGATCGCGGCGGAGGACTTCCGCTACCTGGCCGACCAGATGCGCGCGCAGCCGGGCACGATCAGCCCCGCCGGCTACCGGCTGATCACCGACGTGCAGTCGCGGGAAGGCGGCAAGCGGGTCGAGGTCACCTTCGCCGAGAAGTTCCCCGGCTGGCGCGGCCTGTTCCAGAACCTGCTGCCGTCCCACCTGCTCAAGGACATCCCCGGCGGGTGGCAGGAGGCCATGGTCGGCAGCTATCCGGCGTCCGGCGGACCGTACGCGATCAAGACCATCGACGTCGGCCGCGGCGAGATCCTCATCGAGCGCAACGAACGGTACTGGGAGAAGCCGTCGGCGGTGGATCAGCTGATCCTGCGCGCGGCGGACACCGAAGGTCCCGCGGAGGATCTGCGCAACAAGAACCTGCAGTTCTCGTTGACCGCGACCGATGCCAAGCAGCTGGCGGACCTGCGCGAGCTGGGCAAGGGCGTCGAGTTGCACACCGTCAGCAGCCCGCAGGTGGCAGAGGTCCTGCTGCGTCCGGTGACCGACCCGTTGGCCGACGACAAGGTGCGGGAGGCCGTCGCCGCGCTGATCGACCGCGACGAACTGATCGAGACGGGTACCGGGGGCGGCCCGGCCGCGAAGCTGCGCGCCGACGCGCAGGTGCTGGCTCCCTCGCAGCGGGCCTACAAGTCGACATTGCCTTCCGGCCGGGCCAAGCCGAACCCGGCACGGGCGGAGAAGCTGTTGCGACAGGCCGGGTACCGCCGCGTGGCAGGCGAGTGGCAGAACGCCGACTCCGAGCCGTTGCGCCTGGTCGTGGCCTCGCCCGGCGAGCAGGAGCCGTACGCGTCGATCGCGGAACGGCTGGTCGAGCAGCTCGAGAAGGCGGGGATCCAGGCCAAGGCGGTGCAGCCGAACCCGCGTGAGCTCTACGCCGTGGATCCGGCCGACCCGGATGCGGAGCCGATCGACGACGGCACCGGCGACGAGGTGACCGTGGACGTGCTGGTGGGCCCGCGCGCGGTCAGCTTCGACCCGGCGTCGGACTTCGCGTCCCGCTTCGCCTGCCGCACCGTGGACACCTCCGACGACGCGGACACCGACGTCGAGCCGGGCAACGTGGCCGGCTGGTGCGACCAGTACCTGCAGGCCAGGGTGGAGGACGTGCTGGCTGGGGAGCGGTCGCTGCGCAGCGAGCTGAGCAGCCTCGAGCCGTGGTTGTGGCGCGAGAACGTGGTCATCCCGCTGTTCCAGCTCGCCGACACGCTCGCGGTCGGGCCCGACGTGGCCGGCGTGACCGAGGGGCCGCCGTTCGGCGGGCCGTTCGGTTCCGCGGTGAACTGGATCCGCATCACCGAGTGATCGTTCCGGCGCGCGGCGGGGTTTGTGCCCCGGCGCGCCGCAGGGGGCGGTTGCCCGCCCCGGAGCACGGCGAGAGGGCTCATGCCCCCAGTGCGCGGCGACAGGGCCTTTCCGGCGCGCGGTGGTCTCGGCTTCTGCCCGCCCTCGCGCTCGCGCCCGGCGGGCTGCGGCTCAGTGGTCGGTGTGCGGATCGAACCCTTCCGGAGCCCGGTCGAGGAACGTGCTCACGGTGGTGATCCGCCCGGACTCGTCGGTGATGAGCACGTCGGTGCCTTCGGCGAACACGGCGTCGCCGACTTTCAGCTGCCAGGGCAGCCGAACGCGGTCGTGGTGCACGTCCGGTTCGGACCTGGCATCGAACGAGTAGGCGCCGACGTGCTCGCGAAACTGCCTGGTGAAGTCCACCAACGCCGCGACTCCGGCGAGCACTCCGACCGGCGCGACGTAGGTGATGTCGGGCCGGAACATGTCTTCTCCGGCGCGCCGCTGGGCGTCCCCGGGCTCGCTGTTCCAGAACCGCAGGTAGGCCTGCACGGTCGCGGTGGACGCGGAGGTGTGGGCTGTGTCGGTCATCGGTGGACTCCCTTCGCTGTGGGTGTGTCGATGTCCCACGTTGCGCGCTGGATGGGAGCCCTGTCGATTACCTGCGAGGTAGTTGTGGCGCGCCCGGGCGGTCGGCAGGCTGGCAGTCATGACCGCTACCCGGGAGGCGACGGTGGGCGACCTGCTGCGCCGCTGGCGCGAGCGCCGACGCCGGTCGCAGTTGGACGTCGCGATCGCCGCCGAGGTGTCGGCGCGGCACCTCAGCTTCATCGAGACCGGGCGTGCCGGCCCGAGCAGGGACATGATCGAGCGCCTCTGTGTCGAGCTGGATGTGCCGCTGCGGGAACGCAACGCGATGTTCCTGGCTGCCGGGTTCGCTCCGGCGTACCCGGAACGGCCGCTGGTCGACCTCGGCGTCGCGCGGGAAGCGGTCGAGACCGTGCTGGCGGGGCACGAGCCGAATCCCGCGCTCGCGGTGAACGTCCGCTGGGAGATGCTGGCGGCCAACAGGTCGATGCAGCTGTTCCTCGATGACATCGCAGCGCACCTGCTCGAGCCACCGGTCAACGTGCTGCGAGCGACGCTGCACCCCGACGGGCTGGCGCCGCGGATCCAGAACTTCCGGCAGTGGCGCGCGCACGTCGTCACCCGCGTGCGGCGGCAGTGGGAGCGGACGGCGGCCGAAGGGCTCTCCGAACTGCTGGCCGAGATCGAGTCGTATCCGGTACCCACCGGGACGTTCGCCGACGGCACACCGCAGGCGAATGACCTCGTCGTGCCGATGCGGCTCAGGTCGGAGCACGGCGAGCTGGCTTTCCACTACGCCCTCACGGTGTTCGGCGCCGCCCGCGACGTCACGCTGGACGAGATCGCGATCGAGACCTTCTTTCCGGCCGACGACGCCACGGCCGCCGTGGTCAGGGCGATGGCGGCATAGCGAACCCGGCCCGCGTCCGGCGCGAGTGTCTGCCGGCGCGCGTACCGGACCTCGGCCCCCGGCGAGAGCCTCCGTCAGCACAGCGAAAAGGGCCCCCGCCGTCCGGCGAGGACCCCTTTCGACATGCCTACCGCGTCACGGCACCACCGAACGCTCCTCGGCGAAGTGGCAGGCACTCGGGTGCCCGCCGGCGCGCTCGATCAGCTCCGGCGATTCCTCGGCGCAGATGTCCTGCGCCTTCCAGCACCGGGTGCGGAACCGGCAGCCGGACGGCGGGTTGAGCGGGCTGGGCACGTCACCCTCGAGCCGGATGACCTGCCGTGTGCCGCGGACGTCCGGGTCGGCGACCGGCACCGCGGACAGCAGCGCCTGCGTGTACGGGTGCGTCGGGCGCTCGTAGATGTCCTCCTCGGTGCCGATCTCCGCGATCTTGCCGAGGTACATCACCGCGACCCGGTCGGACAGGTGCCGCACCACCGACAGGTCGTGCGCGATGAAGATGTAGGACAGCCCGAACTCTTTCTGCAGCGAGTCCAGCAGGTTCATCACCTGCGCCTGGATCGACACGTCCAGCGCGGACACCGGCTCGTCGCAGAGGATCACCTTCGGCCGCAGCGCCAGCGCCCTGGCGATACCGATGCGCTGCCGCTGACCACCGGAGAACTGGTGCGGATAGCGGTGGATGTGCTCGGGGTTGAGACCGACCACCTCCAGTAGCTCCTGCACCTTGCGCCGCCGGGAGTCCTTCGGCGCCACCTCGGGGTGGATCTCGAACGGCTCACCGACGATGTCACCGACGGTCATCCTCGGGTTCAGCGACGTGTACGGGTCCTGCAGGACGATCTGGATCTCCCGGCGCAGCGCCCGCAGCTCGTTGCCGGTGAGCTTGAAGATGTCCCGCCCCTCGAACAACACCGAGCCGCTGGTCGGTGGCTCGAGCCGCATCAGCACCTGGGCCAGCGTCGACTTACCGCAGCCGGACTCGCCGACGACGCCGAGCGTCTCGCCCTTGTGCAGGTCGAACGACACGCCGTCGACCGCCCGCACGTGGCCGACCGTGCGCTTGAACACGATGCCCTGCTTGACCGGGAAGTGCTTGACCAGGTCCTTGACCTGAAGGATCGGCTCAGCCATTCCGGACCACCTCCTCGGCGAAGTGGCACTTGCTGTATCGGCCGTTGCCGAGGTCGTGGTTGACCGGCACCTCGGCGCTGCAGATCGACTGTGCCTTCGGGCAACGCGGATGGAACGGACAGCCGCTCGGGATGTTCAGCAAGCTCGGCGGCAACCCCTTGATCGTCTCCAACGTCTGGCCCTTCAGGTCCAGCCGCGGCAGCGAGTTCAGCAACCCGGTGGTGTACGGGTGGCCGGGCGCCTTGTACACCGAGTGGGCGTCGCCGTGCTCGACGATTCGCCCGGCGTACATCACCGCGATGCGGTCCGCGGTCTCGGCGACCACGCCGAGGTCGTGGGTGATGAGGATGAGCCCCATCTGCCGCTCGGCCTTGATCTCGGCCAGCAGGTCCATGATCTGGGCCTGCACGGTGACGTCCAGCGCCGTGGTCGGCTCGTCGGCGATGAGCAACTGCGGGTCCAGCGCCAACGACATGGCGATCATCGCGCGCTGCCGCATCCCGCCGGAGAACTCGTGCGGGTACTGCCGCACGCGGCCCTTGGCGTTGGGAATGCGCACCAGATCCAGCAGCTCGATGGCCCGCTTGCGGGCCTCCTTGCGGCTCATCCCTTTCCGGATGCGCAGTTGCTCCTCGATCTGGAACCCGACGGTGAACACCGGGTTCAGCGCGGACAGGGCGTCCTGGAAGATCATCGCGATGCCGTCGCCGCGCAGTTGCCTGCGCTTCTCGGCCGACTGGCTCAGCAGCTCCTGGCCGCGGAATCGGATCGAGCCGCCGGTGACGTACGCCGGGGGCGTGTCCAGGATGCCCATGATCGTCTGGGCGGTGACGCTCTTGCCGGAACCGGACTCACCCAGCACCGCCAGCGTCTCCCCGGCGTCGACGTGGTAGCTCACGCCGTTGAGCACTTTGGCCACGCCGTCGCGGGTCCGGAACTCGACGAACAGATCTTCCACTTCGAGCAGGGGTCCGTCCTGCCCGTTCGTGGTGGGGTCGGTGAGTACCGACTCGGTCGGATTGGCAGTCATGTCGGTCTACCTCAGCTTCGGGTCGAGCGCCTCGCGGACGGCGTCCCCGATCGTGACGAACACCAGCACGGTGAGCGTCAGGAACGAGGCCGGGAAGATCAGCAGCAGCGGCGAGGCCCTGATGTAGTTGCGCGAGTCTGCGATCATCACGCCCCACGAGACCGCGGGGTCACGCAGACCGATACCGAGGAACGACAGCGTCGCCTCGGCACCGATGAACGCACCGAGCGCGATCGTGGCGTACACCAGCACCGGAGCCAGGCAGTTGGGCAGCATGTGCCGGAAGATGATCCGGCGGGACGACGCGCCCAGCGCCCGCGCCGCCTTGACGTAGTCCTGCTGCTTGGCCGAGATGGCCGCCGACCGCATGATGCGCATCGCCACCGGCCAGGACAGCACCGAGATCGACAGCACCACCATCGCGACGATGGCAGGCGCGCTGTCGAACCCGGCCGACCGGAACGCGCTCAGGATGATGATCGCGCCGAGCACGAACGGCAGGCCGAAGAAGACCTCACCGATACGCGACAGCAGGTTGTCCAGCCAGCCACCGAAGTAGCCCGCCAGAATGCCCACCGTGCTGCCGATCAGCACCGTCAGGAGCGTCGCGGTGAAGCCGACCAGGAGGGTGTAGCGGGTGCCGTGCACGACGCGGGCGTAGATGTCCCTGCCCTGCTGGTCGTAACCGAACGCGGCCCCGATCTCGACGGTCGACAGATCACCGAACGAGATGACCAGGCCGGCGATACCGGCGACGGCCAGCACGGCCACCAAGCCCCAGGTGCTGGCGCTGCCGCGCAGCATCTGGCTGACCTTCGGCACACCGGAGACGATGCCGCACGCCAGCACGACGGCGCCGATGACGATGTACAACGTCACCGAGTTCACCAAGCCGCCGCCCAGCAGGATCAACCCGCCGATGCCTGCGACGTACGGCGCCATCGTGCGGCACACCCCGTCGCGCAGCTTGCCGACGGTGGCCAGGATCGCGGCGACCACGGTGATCGCCGAGCCGATGATCGCCATGCAGACGGCCAGGTACGGCACGTTCGGGCCGATCCGCGCGCGGTCCAGGTCGCGCAACCGGTGGTTCGCATCGGCGAACCACGTGGGGAAGATCGCCACCAGGACCAGGAAGGCGATCACGAACATGGACAGCACGAACAGCGGCCGCCTGCTCAGGTCGTGCCAGGCGTCGGACCACAGGCTGCGGGTCTTCTCTTTCGTGCCCTCAGCGTGTTCTGCGCCGGTGACGTAGTCGGCAGGTTCCTCCGTTGCCACGCCCCCGGCTGCCATCGTGGGGTCACTCATAGCGGATCCTCGGGTCGAGAACGGCGTACAGCAGGTCGATGAGCAGGTTGGTGACCAGGAAGATGATCACCAACAGCATGACGACACCGGTGACGACGGTGCCTTCCTTGGACAGGATCCCGTCGAACACGAGACCGCCGACGCCGTTGATGCCGAAGATGCCTTCGGTCACGATCGCGCCGCCCATCAAGCTGCCCAGGTCGGTACCCAGGAAGGTGATCACCGGGATCATCGAGTTGCGCAGCAGGTGCACGCCGACCACCCGGCGGTGCGGCAGGCCCTTGGCCACCGCGGTGCGCACGAAGTCGGCGCGCCGGTTCTCCGCGATCGACGTCCTGGTCAACCGGGCCACGTAGGCCATCGACAGGCTGCCGAGGACGAACCCGGGGGCGAGCAACTCACCGAAGCTCGGGTCCGACGACACCGTCAGGTCGATGATGCCGAGCCCGCTGCCCAGCACCAGCTGGACGATGAAGCCGGTGACGAACACCGGGAAGGCGGTCAGCACCAGCGTGGACACCAGCACCAGGTTGTCCAGGAAACCGCGGCCCCGCAGACCGGTGAGGATACCGGCGGAGATACCGATCAACGCCTCGAATCCGACCGCGATCGCGGCCAGCTGCAGCGAGACCGGGGCGGCGTCCTCGATCAGCATGCCGACCTCACGGTCGGAGTAGGTCACCCCGAAGTCGCCTTGCAGCAGGTTACCCAGGTACGCGAAGTACTGGACGAAGATGTTCTCGTCCAGGTTGTACTTTTCGATCATCGCCTGGCGGAACTCCGGCGGACACACGCTCTTGCACATGCCGGCGAACGGGTCGCCGGGCAGGGCCCACACCAGCACGTAGACCAGGAACGTGGTGCCGATGAACACCGGGATGAGTTGCAGTAAACGCCTTATGACGTAACGGCCCATGAGCTCTCCTTATCCACCGGTACCGCCGCTACGGGGATCACCCGGCGGCACCGTACCGGTTGGTGGTCGGCAGACGGCGGCTGGCCCACGAGTAACGTGGGCCAGCCGCCGTCGATGCATTCGACCGGGTGTCAGGCGTCCGACTTGATCCGGACTTCCAGCAGGTCGAGCTCACCGGTCAACTTGCCGACCTTGACGTTCTCCAGGCGCTCGGACCAGCCCGCGATGTACGGGTTGCTCCACAGCGGGATGACCGGCATGTCCTGCGCGATCAGTTCCTCGGCCTCGTGGTAGAGCTTCTTGGCCTCTTCCTCGTTGACCGCCGCGTCGGCTTCCTTCAGCTTGGCGTCGACCTTCGGGTTGGAGTAGCCGTTGTCGTTCGACGAGCCACCCGTGCGGAAGATCGGGTTGAGGAAGTTCTCCACGTGCGGGTAGTCCGCACCCCAACCGGACCGGTAGATCTGGGTCATCTTCCGCGCGTTCACCTGCTCACGGATGATGCCGAACTCCTGCACCGGCACGAACTTGCACTCGACCTTCAGGGCCGCCTCGATCTGACCGCAGACCGCCTCGATCCACTCCTGGTGGCCACCGTCGGCGTTGCTGGTGATCTCGATGGGCTTGTTGCCCCAGTCGGTCTTGTCGAACAGTTCCTTGGCCTTCTCCGGGTTGTGCTCGCAGAGTTCACCGCAGGCGCCGTCCTCCCACAGCGGGAGGTTCGGCACGCCGTAACCCTTCACCGGCGTACGGCTGCCGCCGTAGATCTTGTCCGAGATCTGCTGCCGGTCGATCGCCATCGAGATGGCCTTGCGCAGGTTCGGGTCCTTGAACTTCGGGTCGTACAGCGGGAAGGAGATCTCCTGGATGGACAGGTTGCCCGACGGGCCGGAGCGACCCTTGAGGTCTTCCTTCCAGACGTTGTCGACCAGCGCCTTCGGCGGCATGTTGTTCAAGAAGTCCAGGTTGTTGTCCCGGACCGCGTCGTAGTCGGCCTCAGGCGTGCCGAACTTGAACTCGACGGTCTTGATGCTCGGCTTCTTCGGGCCCTGGTAGTCCTCGAACCGCTCCAGCACGATGCTGTTGGAGGTCTGCTCGACGAACTTGAACGGTCCGGAGCCGATCGGCTTCTTCTCGAACGCCTCCTTGTCCTCGAAGAACGCGTCCGGCAGCGGCATGAACGCGCTGTAGCCCGGCTTGTTCTGGAACGAGGGCATCGGCTTCTCGAACTCGACCTGCAGCGTGTAGTCGTCGAGCGCCTTGACGCCGGACATCTCCTTCTTCTTCGGCGTCGGCGCCTTCTTCGGGCCGTCGCCGTCCGGGTCCTCACTGGTCACGTCCTCGTAACCCTTGATCCCGGCGAAGAAGCTGGAGTGCTGCTGCGCGTTCGGGGTGTAGGCGGTGTAGTTCCACGCCTTGACGTAGTTCTCCGCCTTGATCTCGGTGCCGTCGTGGAACTTCCAACCCTTCTTCAGGGTGTAGGTGATCTTCTTGCCGTCGTTGGAAATGTCCACCTTCTCGGCGTGCTCGTTCACCGGCTCGCCGGTCTCCGAGTCGTAGCGGATCAGACCGCTGTAGAGAACCTCGACGATCTTGCCGCCGCCGGCTTCACTGGTGTTGCCCGGAATGAGCGGGTTCTCCGGGGCGGTTCCGCTCACCGTGATCTTGCTGTCGGCTGCCTCGCCGGCATCGTCGCCACCGCCGCAAGCGGTCAGCGTCAAGGCGACGGCGGACGTGAGAGCCGCTATCGCCTTCCAGCGTGGTCTACGCATGGGTCTCCTCCGAGCTCATACATGAGGTGTCTCGAGTTGCGCGGCGTTCGGGTAGCCGCGGGCTTTGTCGGAATAGTCGTCGCTCATCCCGGACGTTGGGACGCTAATGCGCCGCTGTCGTCAACTGGCCACAGATGACGTCACAAAGCCGTCACAATCGGACAGTACTAGCCCTTTTGGGCTAATAATGTCTCGTTCTCCGGCGTGGACTTTTGTCCGAGTGTAACCAAGCGGACCCGCCCGATTACCCCATGTGTATGCACGCCGTCGGGTCAGCCTGCCGGAGAGGGTGAGGCGTTGGCAAGAGCCGCCTCGCAGGCGTCTTAGGCTGTCGGCAAGGCCGGTCAGCGACGGGAGATGGCGGCGGATGAAGCATCTGCACAGCGGGAAGGTCCGGGACGTATACCAGGACGACGACGGCACGGTGGTGCTCGTCGCCTCGGACCGGGTGTCGGTGTTCGACGTCGTGCTGCCCACGCCGGTGCCGGACAAGGGCGCGTTGCTGACCCAGTTGTCGGCGTGGTGGTTCAAGCAGACCGCCGAGGTGTTCCCCAATCACTTGATCACCACCGACGGCTTCCCGCCCGAGTGGGCGGGCAGGGCGATGCGCTGCAAGTCGCTGACGATGCTGCCGGTGGAGTGTGTCGTCCGTGGCTATCTCGCGGGCTCGGCGGTGCGGGACTACCAGCGCGACGGCACGGTCTCCGGCGTCAAGCTGCCCGCCGGTCTCGTGGAGGGCGACCGGCTGCCCGACCCGGTCTTCACCCCGTCCAGCAAAGCCCCGCAGGGCGAGCACGACGAGCCGATCACGTTCGAGCAGGTGGTCGACCTGATCGGCGCGGAGACGGCCGAGTGCATCAAGGACGCCTCGTTGGAGCTGTACACCCGGGGTGCCGCGCGCGCCGCCGACGTGGGCCTGGTGCTGGCGGACACCAAGCTCGAGTTCGGCTACGACGCCGACGGCGAGTTGGTCCTCGGTGACGAGCTGCTGACGTCGGACTCGTCCCGGTACTGGCCGATGGACCAGTGGCAGCCGGGAGGCCCGCAGCCGGCGTTCGACAAGCAGTTCGTGCGGGACTGGGCCGCGAGCACCGGATGGGACAAGACGCCTCCCGGTCCCGAGCTGCCCGCCGACGTGGTGGCCGCGACGCGCGAGCGGTACGTGGCCGCCTACGAGCGGCTGACCGGCCAACGGTGGTCGGATGACTGAGCGCACGCTGCTCCTGGTGCACGCGCACCCGGACGACGAGACGCTGGCGACCGGGGGAGTCATCGCCCGCTACGCCGCGGAAGGCGTCCGGGTGGCCGTGGTGACCTGTACGCTCGGCGAGGAAGGCGAGATCATTCCCGCCGAGCTGTCGCAGCTCGGGGCGTGGGCGGCCGATCAGCTGGGCGGCTATCGGCACGGCGAGCTCATGGCGGCGTGCCGGGCGCTGGGCGTGGCCGAGCACCGCTTCCTCGGCGGCATCGGCCGCTGGCGGGACTCGGGAATGGCGGGCACACCGTCGGCCGATCATCCGCGTGCGTTCGTGCGGGGTGAGCTGGACGAGCAGGCGGCCCAGCTGCGCGAGATCCTCGACGAGCTGCGGCCCCAGGTCGTGGTCACCTACGACGAGTTCGGCGGCTACGGGCATCCGGATCACATCCGGGCGCACCACGTGACGATGGCCGCCGCCCCGCAGGCGCCGTCGGTCCGGCGGGTCTTTCACGTGGTGTCCCCGCGCACGCCGGTCGCCGAGTCGCTGGCCGGCTTCCGCGAGGTGCCAGATCTGCCGTTCGTGGTGCCTGACATCGACGACGTGCCGACAGTTCCGGACGACCGGGTGACGACAGTCGTCGACACCACGGACGCCGCTGCGGCCAAACGAGCGGCCCTGCGCGCGCACGCCACCCAGATCGCGGTGTGGGACGGGCCGCCGGTGTGCTGGGCGTTGTCCAACAACCTCGTCCAACCCGACCTGGCCGCCGAGTACTTCGTGCTGGCGCACGGTCCTGCCGACGGCTGCTCCGACGACCTGTTCGGGGGGCTGCCGTGAAGAAGGGTGAGGTCGTCGACCAGCTGTTGCTGACACTGTTGTTGGTCGACGCGGTGCTGCTGGCCGTCCTCGAGCTGTTCTTCGTACCGCTGCGGCTGGACGGGGCGGTGTTGCCGCTGGCCGGCTGGGCCCCGGTACCGATCAGCCTGCTGCTCGCGGCGGTCAGCACGCCGTGGCTGGTGGTGCGAACCGCCGAGTTCGCCGACCGGATGCACGCGCCGCGGGGACTGGCCGCCCTCCCGCTCGGCCTGTGGCTGGTCACCGTGCTCGGGCTCGGGCTCGGCGGTCCGGGCGGTGACCTGGTGCTGATCCAGGACTGGCGGGGCATCGGCCTGCTGGCCGCCGGGGTGATTCCGGGTGCGATGGCGCTCGGCATGCGGTTAGGTCGAGGGGCGAATCCGAGCAACGAGGAGCGCAAGCGTGGCGGAGGCGATCAGCGACAAGCAGGTGGTGGCCGTGCTGCGGCCGTTCGTGGCGGCGACCGCGCCGGTGCTGGACGCGCTGCGCGAAGCGGATCCGTTGGGGCTGCGCGCGAAGGTCGCGGCCGCAGCGGCGCGCGGTGAGTCGCTTGCCGAACTGGAGCAGGTCGAGCCGACCGTCCGCAGGCGGCTGATCAACGGGCTGGCTTCGGTCCAGTTTCCGGGCAGCGCGGGCTGGCAGCGCATGGACCCGGATCAGCGCACCGGGTGGTGGATCAACCGGGTCGGCCGGATCACCGCGCTTGTCACGGCCGTTCCCGGCCTCGGTGGCGCGCTCGCCGATCGCTTCCCCGTGCAGAACGCCGTCGGCGCCGCCTCGCAGGGTCTGCTGCTGTGTGCCATCGCGGGCGAGCACGGCCTGACCGTCAAGGCCGACCGTGTGCGGCTGCTTGCCTGGGTGCTGTTCGGCCGCGACGTGGATCCGGCGCTCGCCGCCGGGGATCAGCCGGAGGAACAGCAACGTGTCGACGAGCTCACCGAGGACTTGGCCGGTTCCTCCGGCAGCAAGATGTCGATCAAGTCGCTGGCCAAGACGCTCTGGCGGCTCGGCCGCTCGCTGCTGGCGGTCAGCGACGAATTGGAGAAGCGGCCGCGTGGACGCCTGATTTACCGGATGATCGGCGTGTTCCCCTTGGTCGGCGCACTCGCTGACTACCTGGCCGAACGGTCGGCGTTGAAGAAGGTGGCCAAGCGAGCCCGCCGCTGGATGGACGAGCACGCGTCGACCGACGCGTAGCGGTCAGCGCCAGAACTGGAACAGTTCCATGCCCACCATCGCGGCCGTGTGGTCGCCGCCCACGGCGTCGAACACGAAGTAGGCGATGCTGAAGAACACCTCCGCCACCTCCGGCACCGCGATCAGCAGGGCGAACAGCACCAGCGGCGCCCAGGGACGGGCCTTGGCGCCGAACTCCCGCGCCTGCGGCGGCAGGTACGGCTCTATCGCCCCGTAGCCGTCCAGCCCGGGCACCGGCAGGATGTTCAGCACGAACGCCAGCACCTGGAACAGCGCCAGCAGCGACAACCCGAACAGCAGCCCGGTCGGCATGCCGGGGAAGATCGCCACCGCCGCGGTGAACAGGACGCCGAGGAGCAGGTTGGACAGCGGCCCGGCCAGCGAGACGGCGGACGAGACGGAGCGCGAACGCAGCGCCCACTGGTTGATCCACACCGCGCCACCGGGCAGCGGGATGCCACCGATGGCCAGGATCAGCAGCGGCAGCACCAGTGACAGAACCGGGTCGGTGTAGCGCCGGATGTCCATGGTCAGGTAGCCCTTGTGCGCCACCTCGCGGTCGCCGCCCCGGTAGGCCACGATGGCGTGCCCGAACTCGTGCAGCGTCAGTGAGACCGCCCAACCGCCGAGCACCAGCAGCACGATGCCCGCGACACCGACGTAGTTGCGCTCTGCGCTGTTGACGAAGACGGTGCCCCCGATGATCTCGGCGACGTCCGGTGGCGGGAACAGCGCGGCAAGGACACCCCCGGCGACCGTCACGGCCAGCAGGGCAAGGAAAATCGGGCTCGGGCGGACAGCTGATCGACGCACTCGTTCAGTCTGAACCACCGGTGATCGCCGCCTCGCGTGGGGCTCACCGCCGCCGGTACCACAACGGTGAAGCATCGACGTCGTGAAGACACCGTAAGGAACCAACCAATTGCTCGGCGTGTCAGCTTGCGCGTGTCGGGATTCGTATCCCCCAACTGAGGAACTTCGCTTGACCGAGCCGCATCACAAGGGTGTAATCACAGTAATGTCATTTGCGTCGGCGCGCAGGTAGACAGCGGGAGACCTGCGGTTGTGCCGGGACGAATGGTGTTCGCCGCAAGCTGCGTGGAGGCAAGGAGGCGGACGTGGGTAAAGCGGAAGTAAGTCAGGCGGGGGCGGCCATGAACTGGGTGCAGAACTCCGAGTTCGAACTCGATGTTCTCGCCGAGTTGTTCGACGTGGCCGAGGAGCATGACTGGCAGGAGCGCGCGTTGTGCGCGCAAACCGACCCAGAGGCGTTCTTCCCGGAGAAGGGTGGCTCGACGCGGGAGGCCAAGCGCATCTGTCAGGGGTGCGAGGTGCGCAGCGAGTGCCTGGAGTACGCGCTGCAGCACGACGAGCGTTTCGGCATCTGGGGAGGATTGTCGGAGCGGGAGCGCCGCAAGCTGAAGAAGCGCACGGCGTAGCGATTCCCGCTGCTTGGGGTGATGACGGGAGCGGACCCCGGCAGCGGTTACCGTCTGCACGTGTCGGAAGGCCAGGTGGCGCGACAGACGGCGCCCGTGCTCGCGGTGATGGTGTGCCACGACGGCGAAGCGTGGCTGCCCAGCGTCCTGCGAGCCGTCCAGCGCAGCAGTGTTCGTCCCGCTCGTATCGTCGCGGTTGACACCGGCTCTGCTGATCGCACCAAGGAATTGCTGACCGAAGCGGCCGAGTCGTCGATCGCCACCATCGACGCGGTGGTCACCGTCCCTCGGGAGAGTGGATTCGCCGCGGCCATCGCAGCAGGCGTCCGGCTCGCGGACGAGACGTTCGACGACGAAGTGCGCTGGTTGTGGCTACTGCACGACGACAGCGCACCGGAGCCGGACTGCCTGGCCGCACTGCTCAACGCCGCGGAAGCGGCGCCGTCGGCTGCTGTCCTCGGGCCGCTCGGGGTGGACTGGTCCGACCCTCGGCTGGTGGTGGAAGCCGGCCTGTCCACCGACGCGACCGGCCGTCGTCGGCTCGACAGCGGGCTGACGACCTCCGGCACGCCGCTGGAAGGGCCGACGGAGCAGAGCAACGAAGTGCTCGCCGTGCCCAGCGCCGGCGCCCTGGTCGATCGGTCGCTGTGGGACTCCCTCGGCGGCTTCGACGAGTCGTTCGCCCTGCTCGGCGAGGACCTCGACTTCGGGTGGCGGGCCAACGCGGTCGGCCGGACGGTGCTGAGCGTGCCGCAGGCGCGCATCCGTCACGCGCGAGCGTTGCATGCGGGGGAGCGGGACACCGCGGCCCTCGAGTCGACCGACCCGGCGGCGCTGCGCATCGCCGAGCGCCGCGCCGGCGTACGAACCTTCCTGCTCAACTGCTCGCGGTTGTCGTTCCTCGTGGGCGTCCCGCGGCTTGCGGTGCTGTGTTTCCTCCGCGGCCTCGGACTGTTGCTGACCGGCCGGGCAAGCCTGGCGCGGGCCGAGTTCGCGGCCGCGGGCCTGGTGCTTCGCGGGCTGTCGCGGCTCCGCAAAGCTCGTGCCGAGCGGACCGCCGAGTGGCGACGGCTGGGTCCGGACGGAAAGCGCTCGTCGGTGCGCGGGCTCGTGGTCGGCCGCTTCGCGCGCATGCGCCTGGCGATTCGTCGCGGCGTGCTGGCGCTGGTGCGGCGCAACGTGGCGCGCGAGGTAGCGCTGGGTCGCGTGCCGGAGATGACCGCGGTGCGGGCGACCTGGACACCGCCGGAGGAGTTGCGCGCGGCCGCGTTCGGCGGGCGGACTCGCGGCGTCGTGGCCGTCCCGCTGGCGGAACGGGAAGCGCCACCCCCACCACTCGCTACCACCGAGCGCAGCACGGAGGTCGAGGACCGGCCGCGGCCGTCGCCGGGCGCCCATGCCGGCTCCGGCGGGCTGGTCTTCGTCGAAGTCGATCGCAAGCGCATTCTCGCCGCGACGCTGCTCGCTCCCGGGTTGCTGTTGACGGTGGCCACGGTGGCGCTCGCGCTGGCGGTGAACTGGCAGCGGTTGTCGCTCGACCTCACCGGCGGACGATTGCTTCCGGTCGGGTCGCTCGGCGAGATGTGGTCGAGCTACCTGACCGGTTGGCACCCCGTCGGCGGCGGAACATCGGCGCACGCGCCCGCGGCGCTGGCTGTGCTCGGCACGCTCGGCGCGCCGTTCGTGCTGGTCGGCGGGCCCGCTGCGCTCGTGGCGCTGCTGCTGTTGTTCGACATCCCGCTGGCCGCGCTCAGCGCCTATGCCGCGACGCGCAGGCTGCGCGTTCGCCGGTGGGTGCGGGCGCTGTTGGCCGGTGCGTACGCTCTCCTCCCGCCCGCCACGGCGGCTGTAGCGCAGGGCCGGGTGGACGTCGTGGTGGCGCACATCGTGTTGCCGCTGGTGGTAGCCGGGATCGGCGCGGTGCTCAGGCCCGAGGCGATGGCCAAGCTCGATGCGCGGGACGGCAGGCGCTGGCTGTCCACGGCCGGGTCGACCGCCCTCGGTGTGGCGGTGATCGGCGCGTTCAGCCCGCTCACCCACGTGGCGATCGTGGTCGGCCTGCTGGTCGCGTTCGTCGTGACGCCGTCGACGGTTCGCCTGTCGCGGCGGGTCGCCGGACTGGCCGTGGTCGCCCTGCTGCCGGTGGCGCTGCTGCTGCCATGGCCGATCGAGTGGGTGCGCAATCCCGCCCTGCTGCTGCATGGTGTGGGTGCGCGCGTGGGCGAGGTGTCGGTGAGCGATGGCGAGCTGTTCTCGCTGCATCCGGGTGGCGTCGGTGCGGTGCCGCTCGGTGCGATGCTCATCATCGCCGCACTGGTCGGGTTGATCATTCGCCCGCGGGTGAGCGCTGTCGTCGGCGGCGGGATCGTGGTGCTCGGTGGCGCCGCGCTCGCCGCCGTGTTGTTGCTTCCGATGGCGCCGGCGATCGGTGGCGAGGCGCGCACCGGGTGGGCAGGCGCTCCGCTGTTGATCATCGGCTTCGGGTTGTTGTGCGTCCTGGTGTCCGTCACGCAGTACGAAACCGGGGCGCACGTGCGCCGTTCGCCGTTCGGCGTGGCGCACCGGCTGGCGGTCGCGGTGTCGGTCGGTGGACTGGTCGTCTTGGCCGTCGGGGCGGTCGTCGCCGGGCGGGAAGGTCCCCTGCGCCCCGCCGACCAGGTGCAGCCGACCGCGGCGATCGCGGCCGAGTTGCGCAGGAGCGGCACGGCGATCCTCGAGCTGCGCGCCGACGACGATCCGCCGCGCATGGTCGCGGGCAGAACGGCCCGGTTCGGCGATGACGATCTGCGACTGCCTGCCGGCGCGGCCGATCGGCTCGCGGGCTGGCAGCAGGTGCTGCTCGCGCCGCCCGATCCGGAGGCAGTGCGCGCCACGATGGCGTCCGCCGGCGCCGCGGGGGTTCGTTTCGTCGCGCTGCCTGCCGGCGTGCCCGCGGACCGCGTGCTGGCGGCCGCGGGGGAGGTTGCCACCCCGGCACCGGCGCTCGCCGACGGCCGTCAGCTGATTCGGCTTCGCCCGCCGAGCGGACCGGTCACGTTGATCGCGCCCGAGGTCACCAAGCTTGCCGTCAACGGCGAACCGCCGACCGGCGACATCGAGGGCGAGGGGGTCGCGGTGGTGGAGACCAGCCCGCCGGACGTGCGCGTGCGAGTCTCCGACGGACCGGGCGGCCGGTTGCTGGTGCTGGCCGCCACCCACGAGGCGGGTTGGCACGCCACCGTCAACGGCAAGCAGCAGCCGATCGTGCGGGCATGGGGCCACCAGGTCGCCGTCGAAGTGCCGACCAGGGCCGCGGAGGTCGAGGTCACCTACGACAGCACGGTGCGCGAGATCCTGCTGCTCGCACAGATCGGTGCGGTGCTGTTCACCCTGCTCACCGCGATTCCGGCGGGCCGCAAGCGGTCAGCTCACTCCACGTCGTCCGGGTCCACGCCCAGGTAGCCGGCGATCTGCTCGACCAGCACCTCCCGTACCAGCTCGGCCAGCTCCTCCGGATCCTTGGCGCGTGCTTCCAGCGGCCTGCGGTACACGACGATGCGCGCCCGGGTCGGGACGCCGTGCCGGTCCACGCCGACCGGCACCAGCCGTGACAACGGCACCAGGCCGTCCAACAGCAGCCCTTCGTCGTCCGGCTCTCCGCGCACGTCGGGAACCTCGTCCACCGCGACGTCCAGGTTCGCCAGCTTGCTCGACCACCGCGCCTCGATCGGCTCCAGCACCTCGACCACCAGCGCGTCGAACTGTTCCGCGCGGCTGGCCGCCGCGGGCAGCGTGGCAGGCAGCAGCGGCCCACGCAGCCCACGACCGCGCCGGTCCCGTCGGCGAATGCGATTGCTGCCCACGCCCGCAGCCTACGTGCTGTCCGTTCGGGCACCGTCGGGCGTGCAACCGGGTGTCAGTCGCGGCACGAGTGAGGTTCTCTCGGTGCGCCTCCGCACAGTCGTCGGTGTCTCCGGCTACAGTCACCGGCTATGCGAACCGTGCGTGTGTGCTCTCGGTCGGGGTGTGGACTTCCCGCGGTCGCCACGCTGACCTACGCCTACAGCGATTCCACGGCCGTCGTCGGTCCGCTGGCCACGGCCTCCGAGCCGCACTCCTACGATCTGTGCGCCGAGCACGCGATGCGTCTGACCGCTCCGAAGGGGTGGGAGGTCGTCCGGCACGAGGGCGACTTCTCCGACGAACCGTCGAGTGACGAGCTGACCGCGCTGGCCGAGGCCGTCCGCGAGGCGGGCAGGCAAGAGGCCCCGCAGCCCCAGCAGCCGGAGCAGCAGCACCCGGCGAGCGGAGGCGGTCGTCGCGGCCACCTGCGCGTGCTGCCCGACCCGGTCACGTAGGGCTCGATCCCGGTAGGCTCGGCTCCGGAAATCCACTGCTGTTGGCTGAGGAATCGGGGGCCGTGTGACTGACCTGTCGGGCATCGTCAAGGCGTACGACATCAGGGGTGTGGTGGGCGAACAGCTCACCGAGGAGCTGGTACGCGAATTCGGCGCGGCTTTCGCCCGGTTGATGCGGTCAGAAGGCGCGCAGTCGGTGGTGATCGGCCACGACATGCGCGACTCGTCGCCACGATTGGCGGACGCGTTCGCCGATGGTGTCGTCGCGCAGGGCGTCGACGTGGTGTCGATCGGCCTGGCCAGCACCGACCAGTTGTACTTCGCCTCCGGGGCGCTGCAGCTGCCCGGCGCGATGTTCACCGCCAGCCACAACCCGGCCGCCTACAACGGCATCAAGCTCTGCCGCGCGGGTGCCAGCCCGGTGGGGCAGGAGTCCGGGCTCGCCGACATCCGGGAAGCGGTGGAGAACGGCGTCCCGGCTCACGACGGCCCGCCCGGTAGCCGCAGTGAGCGCGACGTGTTGGCCGACTACGCGGTCTACCTGCGTAAATTGGTCGACCTCAGCGGCATCCGCCCGCTACGCGTGGTGGTCGACGCAGGCAACGGCATGGGTGGCCACACCGTGCCGACGGTGTTCGACGGCCTGCCGGTGACCATCGAGCCGTTGTACTTCGAGCTGGACGGCACGTTCCCGAACCACGAGGCGAACCCGCTGGAGCCGGAGAACCTGCGTGACCTGCAGGCCAAGGTGCGCGAGCTGGGCGCGGACGCCGGGCTGGCGTTCGACGGCGACGCGGACCGCTGCTTCGTGGTGGACGAGCGCGGCGAGCCGGTCACCCCGAGCACGGTCACCGCACTGGTCGCGGTGCGTGAGCTGGCCAAGGAGCCCGGCGGCACGATCATCCACAACCTGATCACGTCGAAGGCCGTCCCCGAGCTGGTGCGCGAGCACGGCGGCAAGCCGCTGCGCACCCGGGTGGGCCACTCGTTCATCAAGGCGAAGATGGCCGAGACGAACGCCATCTTCGGTGGCGAGCACTCGGCGCACTACTACTTCCGCGACTTCTGGCGGGCCGACACCGGCATGCTCGCCGCGCTGCACGTGCTGGCCGCGCTCGGTGAGCAGCCGCGGCCGCTGTCCGAACTGGCCGCCGAGTACCAGCGTTACGTCGGGTCCGGCGAGATCAACTCCACCGTGGACGATCAGGTGGCCCGCATGATGGCGGTCAAGGAGGCGTTCGCGCACCGCCCCGGCGTGACGATCGACGAGCTGGACGGTCTGACGGTCGAGCTGCCGGACGGCAGCTGGTTCAATGTCCGTCCGTCGAACACCGAACCGCTGCTGCGGCTCAACGCCGAAGCGGCCGACGAACAAGCCGTGACGGCACTGGCGGACGAGGTTCTGGCGATCATCCGCGGCTGACGGCGGACCCTGGTAGGGAGGAAGCATGACCGTAGAGTTGGACGCGCAGCTGCTGGAAATTCTGGCCTGCCCGTCGGAGGATCATGCTCCGTTGCGTGTGGGAACCCCGGATGATCCGGACGCGGATGCGTTGACCTGCACCGAGTGCGGGCGGCAGTACCCGGTGCGCGACGGGATTCCGGTGCTGCTGCTGGACGAGGCGATCGAGCCGGGGCGGACGACATCGGACGGCGCGAGCGAGCAATGACGACCTTCGACGACACGCTGCTTGACGACCCGGTGCGGCTGGCCGAGGCCGACACCGAGAGCAGGCTGCGGTCGGCCGCCATGTCCGGTGCGCAGGTGCGGGCGTCCGCCGAGATCGCGGCCGAGCTGGACTTGCGGTCGCGGTTGGACGTCGGGCGGCCGCGCGCGCTGGTGCTCGTCGGCAGGCAGGGCATCGGCCGAGCCGCCACCCGGGTGATCGCGAGCATGCTCTCGCCCGGATGCCCGGTGCCGATCGTGACCTGCGATGTCGTGCCGAGCTGGGTGGGCGCGTTGGACGTCGTGTTCGCCTACACGGCCGATCCCGGTGACGAGGAGCTGGCCGCGTCGCTGGACCGCGCGGGACGCTACGGCGCCGCGGTTGTGCTGACCGCGCCACCGGACGGGCCGGTTGCCGCCTCGATCGCCGGCCACGGGCTGGTCATCTCACCCCAACTGAGCGGGGCGATTCCGGAGAGCTTCACGAGCGCGCTGATCACCGGGCTGCTCACGGTGTCCGCACTCGACCTGTTGTCGGTGGACGCCGACCTGGTGGCCGATCAACTCGACGCGGAGGCGGAGCGGAACCATCTCGGCCACGAGTCGTTCGTGAACCCGGCGAAGTCGCTGGCGTTGCGCTGGGTGGACCGGACGCCGCTGCTGTGGGGGCTGGACCCGGTGGCGGGTGCCGTCGCCGGGTACGCGGCGCATGTGCTGGCCGCCGAGGCCGCAGTGGTGGCCGACGCCGCCGAGTACCGGCACGCGGTGACCCGGGTGGCGCTGCACCGGGCCGCGGTCAACGAGCACACGGGGGCGAACATCTTCGCCGATCCGGACGACCCGGATGTGTCGCCGGAGCCCGCGCGGCGGCTGCGACTGCTGTTGCTGGCCATCCGCACGTCAGCAGCGGCAGGCGTGGTGCGGCGGTCAGCGCACGAGGTGTTGCCAGAAGCGGAGGTACTCGACATGGCCGATGAACTGGGTGTGGCGGAACCGGCGCTGGCCGCGGTGTTGGCGCTACGCATGGAGATGGCGGCGTTGTACCTCGGGCTCGCCGCGGGAACCGTCGGCCGTTACCGCCCGGTGCAGGCCTGACATGCGGCTGCTGCGTAACGCGGTGCGTCCGTATGCCTGGGGGTCGCGGACCGCACTGGCCGAGTTCACCGGGAGGCCGTCCCCGTCCGACCATCCTGAGGCCGAGCTGTGGATGGGCGCCCACCCGGGCGATCCGTCCCGGGTGGCCGGTCCGGACGGGGGCGAGCAGAGTCTGCTCGAGCTGATCGATGCCGACCCGGCAGGGCAGCTCGGGCCGCAGGTGGCCCGTCGGTTCTCCGACCGGTTGCCGTTCCTGCTCAAGGTGCTGGCCGCCGAGGAGCCACTGTCGTTGCAGGCCCACCCGTCGGCCGAACAAGCAGCGGAAGGCTATGCGCGGGAGGAGGAGTTGGGGATTCCGCGCAAGGCGGCGCATCGCAACTACCCGGACCCGACGCCCAAGCCCGAGCTGGTCTGCGCGCTGACGGAGTTCCATGCCATGGCCGGCTTCGCACCCGCGGAGCGCACGGTCGAGTTGCTGCGCGCGTTGGACTCGGCGGAACTGGCCAAGAGCGCGGGGTTGCTGGCCGGTCAGCCGGACGCCAACGGTCTGCGTGCACTGTTCACCACGTGGATCACGATGCCGCAGCAGCATCTCGACGAGCTGCTTCCCGCCGTGCTGAAGGCGTGCGCGGAGCACGTGGACGCCGGCGGTGAGTTCACCGAGCATTGCCGGACGGCGCTGGAGCTGGCGGATCGTCATCCGGGCGATGCGGGCGTACTGGCGTCGCTGTTGATGAATCGGCTGACGCTGCAGCCGGGGGAAGCGATCTTCCTGCCCGCGGGCAACCTGCACATGTATCTGCGCGGCATGGCAATCGAACTGCAAGGCAACTCGGACAACGTGTTGCGCGGCGGGTTGACGCCCAAGCACGTCGACGTGCCCGAGCTGCTGCGCGTCCTGGATTTCACCTGTCGCGAGATGCCGGTGAGCACGGGCGAGCCGGATGCGCAGGAGCCCCGGATACGGGTCTACCGCACCCCGGCGCCGGAATTCGAGCTGTCGCGCATCGAGTGGTCGGGCGGTGACACCGACGAGGTCGTGCTGTCCGGCGGCCGTCCGCAGATCGTGTTGTGCAGCGAGGGGTCGATCGTGCTGCGCGGTGAGCGTGAGCTGACCGTCCCGCGTGGCCGCTCGGTGTGGCTGCCCGCCAGCGAGCCACCGGTGGCGGTGCGGCCCGCGGAGTCCGCGGGGGCGCAGGTGTTCCGGGCGACCACCGGGTGATCAGCACTACCTGACCGTGCGTCGATTAAGCTCCCGACGTCTCGCTAGCACGCAAGGGGAGGACGTACGTGGCCGCCGAGGGTAGTACCAAGGCAATCATCGCCGCGCTGCTGGCCAATGCGGGAATCGCGACGGCGAAGTTCATCGGTGCCGCCATCACCGGGTCGTCGTCGATGCTGGCCGAAGGTGTTCACTCGGTAGCGGACACCACGAATCAGGGCTTGCTGCTGCTCGGCCAGCGGACCGCGAAGCGTCGGGCCACTACCCAGCATCCGTTCGGCTTCGGCCGTGACCGGTACTTCTGGTCGTTCATCGTCGCCCTGATGCTGTTCTCCCTCGGGTCGCTGTTCGCGCTGTACGAGGGCGTCGAGAAACTGATCGAGCCGCACGAACTGGAATCCCCGCTGGTTGCGGTGGCCATCCTGGTGGTGGCGATCGTGCTGGAGTCGCTCAGCTTCCGCACCGCTATCAAGGAATCCACCTCGCTCAAGGGCGATGCGACGTGGTGGCAGTTCATCCGGCAGTCGCGTGTGCCGGAGTTGCCCGTGGTGCTGTTGGAGGACGCGGGAGCGCTGATCGGTTTGGCGCTGGCGCTCGGCGGTGTCGGGCTGACCGTGTTGACCGGTGACCCGGTGTGGGACGGGGTCGGCACGATGGGT
This sequence comes from Thermocrispum municipale DSM 44069, assembly GCF_000427825.1. Lineage (GTDB taxonomy): Bacteria > Actinomycetota > Actinomycetes > Mycobacteriales > Pseudonocardiaceae > Thermocrispum > Thermocrispum municipale. The sequence goes on from NZ_ATYT01000005.1 coordinate 273,503, forward strand.
ATTGGCGTGCTGCTCGGCATCATCGCGATCATCCTGGTGATCGAGATGAAGAGCCTGCTGATCGGTGAGGGCTCGCCCGCGGAGGAGCTGGACACGATCGTCCGCGAGCTCGAAGCCGACGAGCAGGTCGAGCGGGTCATTCACATCAAGACGCAGTACATCGGCCCGGAAGAGCTGCTGGTGGCCGCGAAGCTGGCGCTCAAACCGCGCTTGCAGCTGCCCGAGGTGGCGCGGGCGATCGACCAGGCGGAGGCCAGGGTGCGGGCCAAAGTGCCCGCGGCCAGGTTGATCTATCTGGAGCCGGACCTGGATCGCGAGCTGTTGGCGGAAAGCAAGAGCTGAGGTCGCCGCCCCGCTTGGTTGCGGGCGGCCCGGTGCGCCGAGATCCCTACCCGCTCACGGGATCCGCGGCAGGTCGCTCAGCCACGACGACTGCTCGCCGTTCCGCCTGGGCGCGGGGGTCTGCGGTTGCTCCAAGCCCGCGGCGATCGCGACCGCGCGATCCCACTCCGGGTCCACCAGGTAGTCGCTGTGCCGCAGGATTCCGGGCGCCCATCGCCGGTCCACGTCCGGTTGCTGGGCGACCGGGTCGGACAGCCAGTGGTCCCCGCCGATGACCAGTGCCGACGAGACCCCTGGCACGGCGGGCGGCAGCGGGCTGATGCCGCCGTCGGCGGTGTAGCCGATACCGAGCAACTTGCCTCCGACGACCTGGTGGCGCCATGTGGTCACCCCGCCGCCGAACGGATCGGTGCCCCGGCACAGTCCGCGCCACCGCCCCTGTAACCGCCCGAACAACTCGGCCAGCTCACCCGTCGGCAACAGGCCGGGGAAAGCGCGCTGGTAGCCCCACTGCGCCGGAGTGCCCGCGGTGATCAGTCCGAGGCGTTCGACCTGCTCGGGGGTGCAGGTTTCGGTCAGCCGCGCCGCCGCGATCAGGGCGAGCAGGCCACCGTGGCTGTAACCGGCCAGTACCAGCCGGGTGTTCGGCTCAGCCAGGTGTTGCTGGGCGCGGTCGACCAGATCCGGGATGACCTTGAGGGCGTACGACGGCGGAACGATCGGGTGCGCACGGCGCGGCCAGAAGTAGACGAGGTCGGCCAGCGCGCCGAGATGCCGGCTGCGACCCGCTTGCCTGGCGGCGGTGTAGACGACGCGTAGCAGGCCCGCGGCCAGTACACCCAGTGCCAGCACGCCGACGTCGTCGAGCAGGCGCAGTTCGTCGGGCATCTCCCAGCCGCCGATCCGGCGTGCGATCAGCACCGTGGCGACAGCGGCGAGCAGCAACGTCAGCGAGGCCACCAGCCGATGCAGGTGCTTGCGCTCGAGGATCGCGGTCGCCCACGCGTGCGCCGCTTCCCGTTGCTCCTCGTCGTCGGCTTGCAGGAGGCGCACGATGGGCGGGATGCCGCGCCTGCGTCTGCGAATCGGGACGGCGATCAGCCGGAATCCGATCCACAGCAGCGCGGCGATGATCGTGCCCGCGCCCCACAGCATGGTGATGGCCTGGTAGCTCGCGGGCAGGGCCAGCGATGTCGCGTTGAGCAGCTCACGGATGGAGATGGCCAGGCCTGCTCCGAAACCGGCACCGATCAACCCGGCCAGCAGCACGGTCGGCGCCGCGGCCCAGCCGCCCAGCCAGGGGCGTAGCCGACGTGGCAGGTGCTTCCACTCCCGCCGGGCAAGGAGTGCCAGCGGGATCAGGGTCAGCGCGAAGACGAGCCAGACGAGCACCAGCGCGCCGAGGATGCCTTCGGTCATCGAGTCCAGGCCCGCGCGGTCGGCGCCGCGTGGGGCGGCTGTGAGGCCGGCGGCGATGATCAGCGCGAGCGCGACCGCGATGCCCACGGTGCGTGCGGACCGCGGGAGCAACCGGCGAAGTCCCGTTGCGACGTCGTCCAGCGCGGCGACGGCCACGAACACCAGCACCAGCAAACCCAGGGTGACGATCCAGGTCACCTGGGCCCGGGTGTCGGCCTGCGGAATGAATGGTCCGCCGAGGGGCAACAATGCGATGCACAGCAGCGACGTGAGAGTGTGCAAAGTCCGCAGGAGCGCCGCGTTCGGGCCGGGCTGCAGAACGTCGCCTGCCAGTCGCTTGCCCGTTCGAGCCCGCGAGCTCGTGGTTTCGGCCGCAGGCCGTGTGCGGACTCCGGCATGCCGCCAACTGACCACGGACACGCGGTGCATCGCCGCGACGACGAGAACCGGTGGCAGCAGGCCGAGGGCCATCCGCAGCTGCTCGCTGTCCCGCAGCCGGCTCGGCGTCCACCCCAAGCATTCCTCGCTGCCGCCGAGGCATTGCGTGGCGAGCAGGTCGAGGCTGATCACGCCGAGTTGGGTCACCAGCAGCGCGGTGAGCAGAAGTCCGATGACGCGCAGCAACGACTGACAGACGGCCACCAGCGCGCGCCCCGGACGCCCGGCCGGCGCGGGCAGCATGCCGTGTGCGACGTTGGCCAGCGAGAACGGGAACAGCAGTGCCCAGGTGGCCTTCACCGCGCCGCCGGAGGTCATCTTGCCCCACAAGTAGCCTTCCAGCGTGCGGGGCAGCGAGCGGCCCAGAGCCTGCAGGACGGGTCCGGGCGCGGGACGGCGCAACCGGTCGGCCGGGCGCACGAGCTCACCGGCCTCGTCCCCCGCGACGGTGACCGTGGCCACGGAGTCCAGCAGTTGCTCCCCGGTCACGCCGACCAGTCCGGGGACGCGCAGTTCGACGACTCGGGCGTCTTGGCCAGGCAGTGACATTGATGACCAGCGTTTTCTCGGTGTCGGTGGGGTGGCTCGGCCGATGCCTGCGCGGTGCGCGAGCGCCGGCACCACGTTGGTCTTCGACCAGCAGGCTCACGGTAGTGTTCGAAGGACGACCACGCATGGAGGAAACGCCTTATGACCGCAGAAAACCCGCCGTCGGTACCGGTGCAGACGCGCAACGGCATCGAGTTCGCCGTCGCTGATCTGGAACTCGCCGAATTCGGCAGGAAGGAGATCCGGCTCGCCGAACACGAGATGCCGGGTCTGATGGCGTTGCGTGAGGAGTATTCCGAGGTCTATCCGCTGCGTGGTGCGCGGATCTCCGGCTCGCTGCACATGACGGTGCAGACCGCGGTGCTCATCGAGACGCTGGTGTCGTTGGGTGCCGAGGTGCGCTGGGCGTCGTGCAACATCTTCTCCACGCAGGACCATGCCGCGGCCGCGGTCGTCGTCGGGCCGCACGGCACGGTGGAGGAGCCGAAGGGCGTTCCGGTGTTCGCGTGGAAGGGCGAGACCCTTCAGGACTACTGGTGGTGCACCGAGCGGATGCTCACCTGGCCGGACGGCGGGCCGAACATGATCCTGGACGACGGCGGCGACGCCACCTTGCTGGTGCACAAGGGCAAGGAGTTCGAGGACGCCGGGGTCGTGCCGCCGGTCGACGAGGAGAACTCCGAGGAGTGGAACGTCGTCCTGGAGCGGCTGCAGGCCTCGCTGGCGGCCGACCCGAAGAAGTGGACCACGATCGCCGAAGGCATCCGGGGTGTCACCGAGGAGACCACCACGGGTGTGCTGCGGCTGAACCAGATGGCCGCCGCCGGTGAGCTGCTGTTCCCGGCGATCAACGTCAACGACTCGGTGACCAAGTCCAAGTTCGACAACCGCTACGGCATCCGGCACTCGCTGATCGACGGCATCAACCGCGGCACGGACGTGCTGATCGGTGGCAAGGTCGCGGTGGTCTGCGGCTACGGCGACGTCGGCAAGGGCGCCGCGGAATCGCTGCGCGGCCAGGGCGCCCGCGTGATCATCACCGAGATCGACCCGATCTGCGCGTTGCAGGCGGCGATGGACGGCTACGAGGTCAAGCGGCTGGAGTCGGTGCTGGACGTCGCGGACATCGTGATCACCGCGACTGGGAACAGGGACGTGGTCACGGTCGAGCACATGGCCCAGATGAAGGACAAGGCGATCCTGGGCAACATCGGCCACTTCGACAACGAGCTCGACATGGCGGGTCTGGCCCGCTACCCGGGCGTGCAGAAGATCAACATCAAGCCGCAGGTCGACGAGTGGGTGTTCCCCAACGGCAAGTCGATCATCGTGCTGTCCGAGGGCAGGCTGCTCAACCTGGGCAACGCCACCGGCCACCCGAGCTTCGTGATGTCGAACAGCTTCTCCAACCAGGTGATCGCGCAGATCGAGCTGTTCACCAAGCACGAGGAGTACGACAACGAGGTCTACCGGCTGCCGAAGAAGCTGGACGAGAAGGTGGCGCGCATCCACCTGCAGGCGCTGGGCGGCGAGCTGACGAAGTTGACCAAGGAGCAGGCGGAGTACATCGACGTCGACGTCGAGGGCCCGTTCAAGTCGGACCACTACCGGTACTGAGTCTCGGGTTCTCGTGGCGGCAGCCGGCACCCGATGCGGCTGCCGCCGCGGTGTGTCAGGGGGCTTTCGGCGCTGCTCAGGGGGCTGCCCACCTTGGCGTCCCGCCGTCCTGCCCACCTTGGCGCCCCGGCGTCCTGCCCGCCTTGGCGCCCCGGCGTCCTGCCCGCCCTGCGGCCTGTTCGCCCTGGCGGCCAGTGCCTCATCCGGCCTGGCTGCCTCGCGACCGTCGGCTGAGAGTCACGATCGTCCCCGCAGCGTCGTGCCCGCACGCCGACTCGCCTCGAAGCGACGCCGCACGATCACGCCGGCAAGCGACGTCGTAGGCTCGGGGCCGTGGGAAAGCTGCTGGTCATCGAGGGCCTGGACGGCGCAGGCAAGAACACCGTGATGCGTGCGCTGAAGAAACATCTTGAAGGCCTCGGGGCCGGCGTTCACACCGTGGCCTTCCCGCGCTACGGGGTGGACGTGCACGCGGACCTCATCCGGGACGGCCTGCACGGCCGTTTGGGGGATGTGACGGAGTCGGTTTACGGCTTTCAGCTGCTGTTCGCCCTCGATCGCAGGGACGCCGCTGGCGAGTTGCGCGAGGCACTCGAGCGCCACGACGTCGTGCTGGTCGACCGCTATGTCGCATCGAACGCTGCGTACGGCGCCGCTCGGTTGCAGCAAAGCGTCGACGGTGAGTTCGTCGCCTGGGTGCGCGAGCTGGAGATCGAGCGATTCGACCTCCCGGTACCCGATGCGCAGATTCTGCTGCGGGTACCGCCGGATGTTGCTGGGGAACGGGCTCGTGGTCGCGCTGCCGCCGACGCGGCGCGTGGCCGGGACAGCTACGAATCCGACGGACAGCTTCAGGCCCGAGTGGCCTCCGTCTACGATGATCTTGCGGCTGCGGCCTGGCTGTCGGAGTGGCACGTCGTCGACGGCGAGCACGAGGTCGACGCGCGGAAGTTGGCGATCGACCTGGGTTTCGACTCCGAGATCACCCGAACGGGCCATGAAGAGGCCGTTCGGCGTAAGAGACAGGCCGACACCGCCGGGGCCTGAAGGAACAGATCACACCGAAAGTGCGAACATAGGGTCATGAAGGCACGCGTACTGGTAGTCGATGACGATCCGGCCCTCGCCGAGATGCTCACCATCGTGCTGCGCGGTGAGGGTTTCGACACCGCCGTGGTGGCGGACGGCTCTCGGGCATTGCCCGCGGTACGCGAGCTGAAGCCGGATCTGGTGTTGCTCGACCTGATGCTGCCGGGCATGAACGGCATCGACGTCTGCAAGGCGATCCGCAACGAGTCCGGCGTGCCGATCGTGATGCTGACCGCCAAGAGCGACACCGTGGACGTGGTCCTCGGCCTGGAGTCCGGCGCCGACGACTACGTCGTCAAACCGTTCAAGCCGAAAGAACTGGTCGCGCGTGTGCGGGCACGGTTGCGGAGGCTGGAGTCCGAGCCCGCGGAAACGCTGACCATCGGTGATCTGACCATCGACGTGCCCGGCCACGAGGTCACTCGCGACGGCAAGCAGATCCAGCTCACTCCGCTGGAGTTCGACCTGCTCGTGGCGCTGGCGCGCAAGCCGCGGCAGGTCTTCACCCGCGAGGTGCTGCTGGAGCAGGTGTGGGGCTACCGGCACGCTGCCGACACCCGGCTGGTGAACGTGCACGTCCAGCGGTTGCGGTCCAAGGTGGAGCGCGACCCGGAACACCCCGAGGTCGTGCTGACCGTGCGCGGGGTCGGGTACAAGGCCGGCCCACCGTAACCACACAACGGGCACATCTAGTCTGAAAGCGTGCAGGTGAAAGACGTCGGTCGCCGGTTAGGCCGGGTGGCTCGCCGGGTCGTGGCGTTCGGTCGCGCCCGCATGGCGGCTGTCGGCGATCTGTGGCGCAGTTCCCTGCAGTTCAAGGTCACCGTGTCGACGCTGGCCTTGTCGTCCGCGGTGGTCTTTGTCCTGGTCATGGTGCTGCAGTACCAGATCGCCGAGCGGCTGCTGGACGCCAAGGAGAAGGCCGCACTGGCACAAGCCCGCTCCGTGTTGGAGACCGCGCGTAACGAGCTCGCCGGTGTGGACATCTCGCCGGAGACGTTGCGTGAGCGTCTGGACAATGCGCGCAAGCAGATCACCTTCTCGGCCCCCTCGTCGCAGGACCCGGAAGGTTCCGCCGCGGGCATCTTCGAGCCCGTGCTGGTCGGTGGCACGGTCGCAGGCGGAGACGAGCCGATCGCCGCAGGTGACTACTGGAAGGTGCCGGAGGATCTGCGTCGCTTCGTCGAGCAGCGGCAGGAGTCGCAGCAGATCCACACCGTGCAGGGCAAGACCTATCTGATCATCGGTGAACCGATGACGGCGGCGACCGGCCGCCCGCTCCAGCTGTACCTGCTGTTCCCGCTGACCGCCGAGCAGAACACCGTGAACACGGTGCAGAACACGTTCCTGGTCGGCGGGTTCGTGCTGCTGCTGTTGGTCGCCAGCATCGCGAACCTGGTGACCAGGCAGGTCGTGCTCCCGGTGCGCCGCGCCGCGACCGCCGCCGCCCGATTCGCCGAAGGCGACTTCGACCAGCGCCTCCCGGTTGCCGGCACGGACGACCTGTCCAAGCTCGCCGTGTCCTACAACGAGATGGCCGAGAGCATCCAGCAGCAGATCCAGCAGCTGGAGGAGTTCGGCCAGTTGCAGCGCCGGTTCACCTCCGACGTCTCCCACGAGCTGCGCACCCCGTTGACCACGGTCCGGATGGCCGCAGACGTGCTGCACGCTTCCCGCGAGCAGTTCCCGACCGGCCTGGCCCGCTCCGCGGAGCTCCTGGTCGACGAGCTGGACCGCTTCGAGGCCCTGCTCGGCGACCTGCTGGAGATCAGCCGCCTGGATGCCGGCGTGGAGGAGCTGTCGGCCGAGTTCATCGACCTGCGCCCGATCGTCGAGCGCGTTCGTGAGCAGGTCCGGGTGCTGGCGGGCACCGCGGGCACACCGATCGAGTTGGTGCTGCCCGAGGCCGAAGCCAGCGCAGAAGTGGACGCCCGTCGTGTCGAGCGCATCCTGCGCAACCTGCTGGCCAACGCGGTCGACCACAGTGAAGGCAAACCGGTACGGTTGATCATGGCCGTGAGCGACGACGCGGTCGCCATCGCGGTGCGCGACTACGGTGTCGGTCTGCGCCCGGGGGAGGAGGAGCTGGTGTTCAACCGGTTCTGGCGCGCCGACCCGTCACGCAACCGCCACACCGGCGGCACGGGCCTCGGCCTTGCCATCAGTCAGGAGGACGCCCGCCTGCACGGTGGCGAACTCGTCGCGTGGGGCGAGCCCGGCAAAGGTGCGTGTTTCCGACTGACCCTCCCACGCGAGCAGGGAAACACCGTGACCAGCAGCCCGCTGCCACTCCCGCCGGATCCCCCGGAGGGATCCCCTAACGGGAGTGCGACCAGCGCGCTTCCCAGCGGCGACGAGGCGGGCCGCGGTGGCGATCGAGCGGAGGTGAGCCGATGAAGTCCCGCAAGCTCGGTGTGCTCGCCATCGCGGTCGTGCTTGCTGCGGCGGGCTGTGCGAACCTGCCGCTGGAAACCAAACCGCAGGCGATCCGTGCCGCGACCACCGGGTCTGAGCTCACCGAGCCGTTGCAGCCGCCGGAGAAGAATCTTCCCGCCGCGGACGTCGTGCGTGCTTTCGTGGAGGCGAACGCGCTGGAGGCCGACCTGTATGCGGCTTCCCGGCAATACCTCGCGCCGGACACGGCGAAGAAGTGGAAGCCGCGCAGCGAGGTGCACATCCTCGACGACAACTTCAACACCATTCGGGCGCCCCAGTCCGAGCAGCCGCAGGACGAGAACGAAACCGTCATCACCCTGATCGGCACCGTCATCGGCAAGCTCGGGCCGGACCGCTCGTTCACCCCGCTGAACGAGCCGATGGAGCAGAAGCTCCGGCTGCGCAGGCAGCCCGACACCGGCGAGTGGCGGATCGTCGAGCTGCCCAGCAAGGTGATCACCAACAAGGAGCAGTTCAGCCGGTACTACTTCACCACGCGGCTGTACTTCTACGCGCCCAACAGCGACGTGCTGGTTCCGGACCTGCGCTATGTCGCCGCGCAGCCCGCGGAGGGCCTGAGCAGCCGGATCATGCACCTGCTGCTGAGCGGCCCCTCCTATTCGATTCGCAACGCGGTGGACGACCCGCTGGCCGCCGCGACGATGGAAACCAACGTGCGTGAGGTGGGCACGGCGTTGGAAGTGCCGCTGACCGGGCTGGTCGGGGTCAGCCCGGAGGAACGCAGGCGCATCGTCACCCAGGTCGTGATGTCGCTGGAGAACGTGGACCTGGTGCGACTGCAGTCGGACGGCAAACCACTGCTGCCGGACCGCACCGACTGGCGACGCAGCGACCTGAAACCGCCCACGCCGAAGATCGCCGACAGTCCTGGTTACGCGGTCCTCGACGGCACGATCCGCTCGCTGGCCAACGGCGCGCCGATCTCGGGACCTGCGGGCAATGGTGAGTACGACGTCGTCAGCGCGGCCCAGTCGCTGGAGGGCGGCCAGCTCGCGGCGGTGGAGAAGATCGGCAACCGCGTCCGGCTGCGGGTGGGTGAGCTCGGTAAAGCTCTCGCCCCGGTGAACATCCGCGGCAAGCGCATGACCCGGCCCACGTGGCAGCCGGCCTACCCGGAGAACAAGGTCAGCTACGAGGTGTGGACCGTCGTCGACGGCAAGCGGGTGGTCCGCGCGCAGTTGACTCAGGACGGAGCTTGGGTGCCGAGGACGGTCGACTCCAAGGAGTTGGCTACGTTCGGCCGGATCACCGCGTTCCGGCTGTCCAGGGACGGCACCCGAGCTGCCATGGTGGCCGACGCGAAGCTGGTCGTCGCGGCCGTGCAGCGCACGAACAACACTGTTCGGCTGACCACGCCGCGCATCCTCCAGCCGGCGATGCTGGCCGACGTCAAGGACGTGGACTGGACGACCCAGCACGAGCTGGTGGTCGCGACGGAATCGAACTCCCAGCCGGTCGTTCAGGTGTCCGTTGATGGCTTCACCTCCGCGATCTACAACGCTGCGAACCTGCAGCCGCCGATCAGCGGGATCACCGCACTGCCCAGCGGCCGTGTGCTCGCCGCTGACGAGAACGGCTTGTGGACCGTTTCGTCGACCGGCGAGCCGTGGGATTCCCAGCGGAACACGCAGGAGGGCATGCAGTCACCCTTCTACCCGGGTTGAGCGCACACACGGCTCCACTCGGTGCGAAAAACGTGGATGAATGGCGCACTCGTAACGCTGTTTGCCGGTGAGCTCTCGCGCAGGCGCCGAGGCGGCGTCACGCTTGGCGCATGGGATTGCTCGACTTGGTCCTTCCGTCCCGGTGCGCGGGTTGTGGTGCGCCGAGCGAAGCGTGCTGTCTGCGCTGCACCCGAGAATTCACTGGTCCGCATCCGCTGCCGGTCACGCTGCCGAGCGGCACGCCTGCGTACGCGATGGCCGGGTATCGCGGGCCGGCGCGGCAGGTGGTGCTGGCGTTCAAGGAGCGGAGGCGGCGCGATCTGGCGAAGCCGCTCGGTCGTGTGCTGGCAAGCGGGGTGCTGAACCTGTGCGTGCCCCGGCAAGAGCCTGTTGGTGAAGCGGAACGGATCCACCGCAACACCGCTGCTACGGGGAGCGCTCCGGGCGATCGCAGCCAAGGCGGTGCCGCGGTCAAGGAATCTGGGGCGCGGGCCCGTGTCGCTCCTGCCGAGATCTGTTCATCTTCTGCGGGGCCGCCGAGGAACACGTCACCTTCGGCGAGGCCGCCGAGGAACACGATCTACCTGGTGCCAGTGCCGTCCAAGCGAACCGCCGCGCGCCGACGCGGTGGACCGCATATGCAGCTGCTCGCCGAGGAATGTGCCGCGGTGATGGCGTCACGAGGCGTCGCGACCGCGGTTGCGCCTGCACTCCGGTTGGCCGCAGGAGTGCAGGACGCGGTGGGTCTCGGAGCGGTCGCGCGAGCGGCGAACCTGGCGGGGCGTATCCATCTTGTCCCCGCCGGTCGCCCTCCTCCCGGTGCCGAGGTCGTGGTCCTCGACGACGTGTTGACGACCGGAACGACGGCCACGGAAGTCGTCCGGGTGCTCACCAAGGCAGGGCTGTCCGTCGCCGTGGTGCTGACGCTGACCTCGGTGCAGGCCTTCCGCTGGGTTCGGTGACCGACCCGCGCATCGCGCGCTGCCTCGGCCGGGTCAGGCCCGGGCGCCGGCCGGCCACGCACAACGCAAGGCTTCAGCAGGTGGTGTTCGGGCGACGGATATGGGATCGCCACAGTGCATCGGGCCGGGCCCGAGGCCTTCGCGGTCAGTGCGCGAGCCGGGCAATCTGACGATCGATGAGGCTTTCGGCTTCTTCGAGTGTCCGATGGCCGAGCAGGACCGCATCGCTCAAACCGAGAGCCACCGCGATCAGCAGGTCGGCCTCGGTGACGGGATCGCAGTCCGCGGACAGTTCACCCGCTTGCTGAGCAGCGGTGACCATCGCGGCCACTGCTTTCCGAAGCTGCTCATGGCCTTCCCGGAAACGTTCGGCGATCACCGGGTCTTTCAACGCGCGAACCAGAAAAGCGTTGGCCACCAGCGCATCCGTCCGGCTTGCCGCATCGCGGGGAAGCAGCGCGTGTACGAGCATGCGAAGCCCTGGCAGCCCGTCCGGGAGATTGTCACCGACGCTGTTGTCGACCTGTTCGCGCAACGTTCCGGTCGCATAGCGCAGCATCGCGTCCTTGGAGGGGAAGTAGTGCTGCACCAACCCCTTGGAAATGCCTGCCTCGGCAGCGACCTCGCCCAGGCTCACCCCTTCCAACCCGCGATCGGCCGCTATCCGCCGGACCGCGGCGGCGATGAGCCGTCGGCGTTCCTCATGGTCGACGCGCTTGGGCACGCGACGCACCCCTTTCGCAATACGATCGGCTTGCAAAAATCCGCCCGAGCTTTTATAGTCCGATCGTATCGTCAAAAGGAGGACCCGTGGGGCTCGGTGGATTCGTCTCGGCGCAGGCGCGCGACGAGTACTTCGCGGCGTACGAGTCGGCGTTCACCGCCTTGCCGCCTGCCGCTGAGCGGTTCGACGTCGAGACGGCGTTCGGGACGGCTCGGGTGTACCGATTCGGCGCGCCCGGACCATCGCCGATGGTGCTCCTGCACGGACGGGCCGGCGCCACCGTGATGTGGCAGCCCAACCTCCAGGCGTTCGTCGACCGCAACGGCCCGGTGTACTCGGTCGACGTCATCGGGGAAGCGGGCCGTAGCGTGCAGACCGCGCCCATCCGCGACGGTGCTGACCAGGCTGCCTGGCTGAGTACTGTTCTTGCGGAGCTGGCCCTGGAGGATGTCCACCTGGTCGGCTATTCGTTCGGTGGGTGGCTGGCCGCGAACTATGCGGTGCACGAACCCTCTCGCCTGGCCTCGCTCACCCTGATCGAGCCGGTACAGACCTTCGCCCGATTCACCGCCGGCCTGATCGCGCGCAGCGCGCTGGCAGTGTTGCCGGTGGTGCGGCGTTGGGGGAGGCCCGCGTTCATCAGCTGGATCTCCGACGGGGCAGAGGTCGACGTCGACGATCCGGTCGCCCGCGTCATCGAGGAGGGTATGCGGACGTTCCGGATCGGATTGCCGACGCCGCGCGTGTTCACCGACGCCCAGCTTCGGGACCTCCGGGTGCCCGCGCTTGTGCTGTTGGGTGGCCGGAGCGTCATGCACGACGGCCGGAAGGCAGTGGAGCGGGCGCGTCGGCTGCTCGTCGATGCGCAGTGCGAGCTGTGGCCGTCGGCGACTCATTCCATCGCCGGTGAGTCGGCCGCTGCCGTGAACGCGCGGGTGCTTGCGTTCCTCTCCTCGGTCGAGCGGCGGGGGCGGGAATGAGTAGGTCGTCCGAGGCCAGGCCACTGTTGACACTGCTGCTCTGGGACGCGGGGTTTCCGCTGGCGGCCTACTACGGCATGCGTCTGGCAGGTGCTGGTGAGTGGCTCGCCCTCCTGAGTGGTGCCGGCTGCGCCGCCGCGCGGTTGGCTTTCGTGGCGGTGAAGCAGCGGTCCTTCGACGGATTCGCCGCATTGCTGGCCGCGGTGCTCGGGGTGGGCCTGCTGCTGTCGTTCGTGTCCGGGGACGAGAAGTTCCTCCTGGTGAAGGAGTCGTTCAGCACCGCGGTCGCGGCTGTCGTCCTCATCGCCAGCTGCTTCGGCGACAAGCCGCTCGTTCTCGCCGCCGTGCGGGCCGGCTCGACGCGCGCCAAGCGCGACGAAATCGACCGGTTGTGCGCATCCATCCCGCAGTTCGGACGTGCTTTCGTACTGATGACCGCGGTGTGGGGCGTGGCGCTGATAGTGGAATCCGTCCTGCGTGTTCCGCTGGTCTATCTCCTGCCTGCGGACCTGATGGTCGCGCTGAGCCTGATCCTGCTGCTCGGATCGGTGGCGCTGCTGTCGGTGTGGACCATGTGGTACTCGTCCAGGGTGCAGTCCCGTTATGAAGATCCCAGCGGCGCAGCTCGATCGCAGCCGGCCGTCGGTTCTTCGTAGCGGTGGCTCCTGCCCGGCAAGCAACCGCGGGTGGGCAAACTGGGCACAGCCGCGCCGTCCGGCGCAATTGGCGCATTTCACGCGGTAGCGCGATCGGTGGAACCTTCCGCGCGCGGGGGCCGTTGTCTGGGTGTGAGGCTCAGGTCGAACGGCTGCCGCCGGGTGGAATTCACCCCACCGGGCGCCGTGGAGCCTCGAGGCCGAATTGTTACCCGCAGCGGCTACTTTCTGCTGATCTTGCTCCGTCGGGGTGAGACCCAGGCCACTCGACTGGCCGATTACTTCCCGGTCACCCCGCGATGGATGTCGCGCAGCGCGAGGGTCGCGCATTATGCCGCACGCCTTGGTATCCCCCGCACCGGGGGCTGTTGTTCATGGACGTCACCGGCTAACGTGCTGCGCTATCAGGTTCCCCCCGATCCTGCCAGGCACGAGGAGGTGAACAGCCCATGTCCCTTCGGTGCCGGTGAGCGATCGACGTTACTGGTACCGAGCCCCGTTGATCACAAAGCTCGCATCGCGAGCTAGGGAGGTCGTGTATGGACATCGTCGTGAAGGGCCGCAACGTCGAGGTGCCCGAGCACTATCGGATGCACGTCAGCGACAAGCTGGCCCGTCTCGAGCGCTACGACAGGAAGATCATCCGCTTCGACGTCGAGTTGTTCCACGAGCCGAACCGCCGTCAGCTCAAGAACTGCCAGCGCGTCGAGATCACCGGCATGGGGAAGGGTTCGCCGGTACGCGCCGAGGCCACGGCAGGTGACTTTTACGCGGCATTGGATGCAGCGGTCGCCAAATTGGAGAACCGCATGCGTCGGATGCATGATCGCAGGAAGGTGAGTTACGGGAGGCGATGCCCTGAGTCGGTCGCGGAAGCCACGGCGGCAGCCGTCAACGGCTCGGCGCCCAACGGTCGGCGTCGCGCGGCGTCCACCGCGGTACTCGAAGCGCCCGCGCCAAACACGGCAGAAGCTGAGGACACCGACGAGATCACGGTCCCTGAGCAGAAGCGCTGGAACGACGGGGTCGAGACACACGAGCCCGGCCGCATCGTGCGGGAGAAGACCCACCCCGCGACCCCGATGACGGTCGACCAGGCCCTTTACGAGATGGAATTGGTGGGACACGACTTCTACCTGTTCAACTGCTCCGAAACCGGCAAACCAAGCGTTGTGTACCGGAGGAAAGGATTCGACTACGGGGTGATCCGGCTCGGCTGATCGAGCGGTGAACCTGCAGAGACGACCGATGCCCCGCGGCCACCAGGCGCGGGGCATCGGGCTGTTCTGGCCACGAGCTGCGGACGACAGGGTAGGTTCGCGACCGAAGTCGGTGCAGCAAGAGGAACTATTCGCGTCAAGGCGACCGTTGTCCCTACTGGTTGGCCATTACGATGGACACCATTCGTGCACCGTGAGACGACAAAGCCAGACTCAGTGAGGTCGAGCCGGAATGGTTTTAAGCCGCCTGCTGCGAGCGGGTGAGGGTAAGCGGGTCAAGCGATTGAAGCACATCGCTGACTCCGTGAACTCCTTCGAAGACGACGTCAAGCCCCTGTCCGATGCGCAGCTGCGGGCCAAGACTGACGAGTTCCGGGAACGTCACGCCAAGGGTGAATCACTCGACGAGCTGCTGCCCGAGGCGTTCGCGGTCGCTCGTGAGGCCGCGCGGCGGGTGCTCGGTCAGCGGCACTACGACGTGCAGGTCATGGGCGGTGCCGCGCTGCACCTCGGCCAGGTCGCCGAGATGAAGACCGGTGAAGGTAAGACGCTGACCTGTGTGCTGCCCGCGTACCTCAACGCGATCGCGGGCAAGGGCGTCCACGTGGTCACGGTCAACGACTACCTGGCCAAGCGGGACGCCGAGTGGATGGGCCGGGTGCACCGCTTCCTCGGCCTCGAGGTCGGCGTCATCCTGGCGAACATGTCGCCGGACGAGCGGCGGGTCGCCTACAACGCCGACATCACCTACGGCACGAACAACGAGTTCGGCTTCGACTACCTGCGCGACAACATGGCGTGGAGCCTGGATGAGTGCGTCCAGCGCGGCCACTACTTCGCCATCGTCGACGAGGTGGACTCGATCCTCATCGACGAGGCCCGTACGCCGTTGATCATCTCGGGGCCTGCGGACCAGTCCTCGCGCTGGTACCTCGAGTTCGCCCGGCTTGCCCCGTTGATGAAGAAGGACGTGCACTACGAGGTCGACGAGCGCAAGCGGGCCGTCGGTGTCACGGAGAAGGGCGTCGAGTTCGTCGAGGACCAGCTCGGCATCGACAACCTGTACGAGGTGGCCAACACGCCGCTGATCGGCTACTTGAACAACGCGCTGAAGGTCAAGGAGCTGTTCAAGCGCGACAAGGACTACATCGTCCGCAACGGCGAAGTGCTGATCGTGGACGAGTTCACCGGCCGCGTGCTGTCGGGTCGCCGGTACAACGAGGGTCTGCACCAGGCGATCGAGGCCAAGGAAGGCGTCGAGATCAAGGCCGAGAACCAGACGCTGGCCACCATCACGCTGCAGAACTACTTCCGGTTGTACGAGAAGCTGGCCGGTATGACCGGTACCGCCGAGACCGAGGCGGCCGAGTTCCACCAGACCTACAAGCTCGGTGTGGTCCCGATCCCGACCAACAAGCCGATGATCCGCAAGGATCTGCCGGACCTGATCTACAAGACCGAGGAGGCGAAGTTCGAGGCGGTCGCCGACGACATCGCCGAGCGGTACGAGAAGGGTCAGCCGGTGCTGGTCGGTACCACGAGCGTCGAGCGCTCCGAGTACCTGTCCAAGCTGCTGATGAAGCGGGGCATCCCGCACGAGGTGCTGAACGCCAAGCAGCACGAGCGGGAAGCGTTGATCGTCGCCAAGGCCGGGCGCAAGGGCGCGGTCACGGTCGCGACCAACATGGCCGGTCGTGGTACCGACATCGTGCTGGGCGGCAACCCGGAGATCCTCGCCGACCAGGCGCTGCGTGAGCGCGGGCTCGATCCGGTGGAGAACCCGGAGGAGTACGAGGCCGCGTACCCGGCGGAGCACGAGAAGGCCATCGCCGAGAGCAAGCGTGAGGCGGAAGAGGTCATCGAGGCGGGCGGCCTGTACGTGCTCGGTACCGAGCGGCACGAGTCCCGGCGTATCGACAACCAGCTGCGTGGTCGTTCCGGTCGTCAGGGCGACCCGGGTGAGTCCCGCTTCTACCTGTCGCTGCAGGACGAGTTGATGCGGCGGTTCAACGCCAACATGGTCGAGCGGGTCATGACGACCATGCGCCTGCCCGACGATCAGCCGATCGAGGCCAAGATGGTCACGCGGGCGATCAAGTCTGCTCAGGCGCAGGTCGAGCAGATGAACATGGAGATCCGCAAGAACGTCCTCAAGTACGACGAGGTGATGAACCAGCAGCGCAAGGTGATCTACGCCGAGCGCCGTCGGGTGCTCGAGGGCGAGGACCTGCGCGAGCAGTGTCAGCACATGCTGCGTGACGTCATCACCGACTACGTCAACGAGATCGCGGCTGAGGGCTACGCGGAGGACTGGGACCACGAGCAGCTGTGGACCAACCTGCGCAACATCTACCCGGTCTCGGTGACGTGGGACGAGATCGAGGACAGCCACCCCGACCTGACCAAGGAGCAGCTGGCCGACGCTCTGGTGGAGGACGCGCTGCGGGCCTACGAAAGCCGTGAGGCCGAGATCGACAGCAAGGTCGGCGAAGGCGCGATGCGCGAGCTGGAGCGTCGCGTCGTGCTGTCGGTGCTGGACCGCAAGTGGCGCGAGCACCTCTACGAGATGGACTACCTCAAGGAGGGCATCTCGCTGCGGGCCTACGCGCAGAAGGACCCGGTCATCGAGTACCAGCGCGAAGGCTTCGACATGTTCCAGGCCATGCTGGACTCGCTGAAGGAGGAGATCGTCGGCTTCCTGTTCAACCTGCAGGTCGAGGCGGTCGAGCCGGAGCCCGCGGCGGAAGCGGCGACGGAGGTCCCGGGTGCCGTCCGCGGCAACGGGCAAGCCGAGCGGGGCGAGCGTCGTCAGGGTGCCAGGCACGCCAAGCCGGTGCCGCCACAGCCGGCGGTGGAGGAGTCGGCCATTCCGGCAGCCCTGCGTGGCCCGTCGGGCGGTGGCGCCCCGTTGAGCTACTCCGGCCCGGCGGAAGGCGGTGGCGTCGCACGCAGCGGCGGCAACGGTGGTGGCCAGGGCAACCGGGGTGCCCAGCAGCAGGGTGCCAGCAGGCGGGAACGGCGTGCGGCCGCCCGTGCGCAGGCGAAGAAGGCGAAGAAGGCGCGCCGCTGACCAAGGTGACGAAGGCATGCCGCTAGCCGGGTAGACGACACAGGCGCGCTGCTGACCAAGGCGACGAAGGCACGCCGCGAGCCGGGAAGGCGGACAAGGCGACGCCGTGAAGCGCACCGACAAGTGAAGCCCGCGGGGCCGGAAGGCGCCGCGGGCTTCACTGTGTCCAGGGTGATCGTCGATCAGGCGACCGTCGCGTGGTGCGGATGACTGCTTACCGGGCTGATCACCTCGAAATCGGTGATTGACCACCCGTGCCAGAAGGCTTGCAGCCTGCCCGCCACCGCGAACGCCCGCCCCCTCCCCGGCGCGTACACGGTCGCGCAGTACTCCAGCGTGCCGGGCTCGGACCGGTTGACGTGCACCTGTCGGATGACACAGCGCGCACCGATGCCGAGACCGTGCCTGCCACGCAGTCGTACTTGCAGGTCGGCGCTGACCTTCCGTTCCAAGCTGGCTGCTGGGCGGCGGCCTTCGGCGACCTCGATCAGCGCTGACAGCCAGCGTCGCAGCTGTGCTTGTCCGGGCTCGTCGGCGACGTCGGTGGTCCGTTGGACCGGCACGGTCACCTGGCGTGCCTGGACGGGGATGCTCAGCTGCCCCGAGGGACAGCGATCGACGATCGTGCCCGGCTGTGGCTCGACCGGACCGACGAACCGCAGCCGGGCTCTGGACGTGACGGTGAGAGGCAATTTCTCCCCTTTCCTCAATGGCGAGATCCCCCAAACGTCTCGCCGTCGATCAGTTAGAGGCAGCTGCCCCGGCGTCGGCCGCAACGATCACCGGATCGTGCGATGAACTGCTGCGGAACGAGGCGCCACCAGCCGCGCGCTTCGCCACTACGACCAGCGTGGACTGTTGAACGCCGTTCACCCGCGGCGCAGCAGTTCGAAACACGGCACTGCGGCCGTAGCCGAAACGTTCAGCGACTCTGCTCGCGGCGCAGCAACTCGAAGCACAGCACCGCAGCCGCGGCTGACACGTTCAGCGACTCCACGCCACCCCGCATCGGGATACTCAGCTGTCCCGTCACCAGCTCCCGCACGGCCTGACCGATGCCCGCCGACTCGCTCCCCAGCACGAACACCGCGCGGTCCTCCAACGGTGCGGTGAAGACCGAATGCGGAGCATCCGCAGCCAGCGCATACAGGGCGTAGCCGGCCGACACCGCGGCCTGCGCGGCTTCGGCAGCCGTGGCGCAGCGCAGCACCGGCGCCCGGAAGGCCACGCCTGCAGAAGCCTTCACCACGAGCGGGTCGATCGACGCCACGCCTTTACGCGGCACGATCACGCCGCCGATCCCCGCGGCCGTCGCCGTCCGCAAGATCATGCCCACGTTCGCCGGGGTGGTGATGCCGTCCAGCAGCAGCATGCGTCGTGGCGCATCCGAGGCCAGCGCGTCGGCCAACGGCCGCATCCGGGGCGCGACCACGTCGGCCAGCACGCCCTGGTCCTGCTTGCCGTTCCCCGCCAGCACCTTCACCCGGTGCGCGCTGGCTGTGTTCACCGGCACGCCGCGGGCCTTGGCCGCCCGCCGGATCTCGCTCACCGCCTGCCCGCGGGAACCCTCGGCGAGCACCACCTTGTCCACGGTCAGGCTCCGATCGGCCAGTACCTCCAGCACCGGCTTGCGGCCGTAGACAGTGACGAAGCGATCCTTCGGGGACACCACGGGTGCAGCGTATGCCAGGATCGATGGCATGCCGGATCGACTGTCCGCGCTCGACGCGTCGTTTCTCTACCTGGACGGTCAGGCGACGCCGATGCACGTCGGGGCGGTGGCGATCTTCGAACGGCACACCGGTTTCGACTTCCACACCGCGCTGGCGCTCATCCGCGAGCGGCTCGGCTACCTCCCGCGCTACCGTCAGCGCGTCATGACGGTGCCGGGCAACCTGGCCCGCCCGGTCTGGGTCGACGACGTCGACTTCGACCTCAACTATCACGTGCGCCGGTCCGCGTTGCCTTCACCGGGCAGCGACGAGCAGCTCTACGAGCTCGTCGCGCGCCTGATGGCCCGGCCGCTGGACCACGAGCGGCCGCTGTGGGAGGCGTACTTCGTCGAAGGTCTCACCGGTGACCGTGTGGCGCTGGTGACGAAGACGCATCAAGCGCTGGTCGACGGAATCGGCACCATCGAACTCGGGCAGGTCGTCCTCGAGCCCACGCCGACCGAGGTGGACGAAACGGTCGACGACGACGACACCTGGCTGCCTGCGAAAACGCCATCGCGCGGTGAGCTGCTGTTCGACGCCCTGGCGGAAACCGTGCACAGCCCCGGCATGTTGGTCGAATCCGCCCGGAGTGCCGCAGGGGACGCCGTGGCCACGCTGTCCAAACTGGCCGGAGTCGTCGGTGGCGCGGCCTCGGCCCTGCGAACGGTCGTTCGTCCGGCTCCGCCCAGCCCGCTCAACGTCTCGGTTTCCGGCGGACGCGTCTTCGCCGCCGTCCGCTCCAGGTTGGACGAATACCGGGCCATCCGGGCAGCCCGCGGCGGCACGGTCAACGACATCGTGCTGGCCGTGGTCACCGGCGCCCTACGGGAATGGATGCTGACCCGCGGAGTGCAGCTGAGCCAGGAAACCACCGTCCGCGCGCTCGTCCCGGTCGCGGTGACGGATCCGGCGACGCCCGGCTACTCGTCGGCAGGGCTGGTCGGTAACCAGGTCGACCCGCACCTAGTCGACCTGCCGATCGGCGAACCCGACCCGGGGATCCGGCTGCAGCACATCTCGCACACGATGGCCGAGCACGCCGCATCCGGGCGGGCGGTTGCCGCCCGGTCCCTGCTGAAGCTGGGTGGCTTCGCGCCTGCCACGTTGCACTCGCTGGGTGCCAGGACCGCAGGGAGCCTGTCCGACCGCATCTTCAATCTGATCGTCACCAACTCACCCGGTCCGCAGGTGCCGATGTTCGCCGCGCAGGCCAGGCTGCTGGAAATGATCCCGATCATCCCGCTGATGCGGAATCAAGCTCTGGCCATCGGCGTGACGTCGTACGACGGAGGGGTCTACTTTGGACTCAATGGCGATCGCAAAGGGGCATACGACATCGACGTGGTGGCGGCCATGATCCGACAGTCGTTGGACGAACTGAAGGAGGCGGGCGCATGAGGGTCTACCTACCGGCGACCGTGAGCATGCTGCGCGAGCTCGCCGCGAAGGGGGAGCTCGCCCCGGTCGACGGCACGGCTTTCGCGCTGACGCCCACGTTGCGGGAATTCTACACCGGCGGCACCGACGAGGAGCTGGAGTACATCGCGTTGCTGGAAGCGGCGCGGGCTTCGCTGCGCCTGGTGGCCGCCGAGCTCGACGCCGGAACCACCGACCCGCCGCGTCGTGCCGTGGTCGCGGCCGACACCGACGCCGTGCAGCTGCGGCCGGATCTGGACTCGGCGGTGGTACGGGTGTCCGGGGCCGTGCCGATGAGCGCGGTGGCCGCGGTACACGTCGACGCGGCCGAGGCCGAGGAGGCCGTGCGCGCCGCGACCGAGGTCATCGACCAGGCCGATCTCGGCGACGACGACGCGGAGTTCGTGCTGGGCGACGCCGAGGACCACGAGCTCGCCTGGTACGCGCCGCAGGAGCTGCCGTTCCTGCTCGAACTGCTCTGAGTCGTTGTTCGGTCGGACAATGCTGCTCAGGTGGCGTAGTCCGAGTGAACAAGCGCGCGGCGGGGTGAGGCGTGCCACGATGGGGGCAAGCCCACAAGGCACCGGAACCCTCAGGGAGAGAGCGCCATGGATGCCATCACGTCTGTCCCGCCGCCGCGCAACGAGCCGGTGCTCGGTTACGCGCCGGGGAGCGCGGAGCGCGAGTCGTTGCAGAACAAGCTGGCCGAGTTGAAGGCCGACAAGGCCGAGCTCACCCAGACCATCGGCGGCGTGCAACGCATGGCGGGTGGTGAACCGTTCGACGTCGTCACGCCGCACGAGCACAGCCACGTCCTGGGCACCAGCGCGCAGGCGACCGAGCAGGACGTCGCCGACGCGGTGGCCGCCGCCAAGAAGGCCGCGCCCGAATGGCGAGAGATGCCGTTCGACGAGCGCGCCGCCATTTTCCTGCGCGCCGCCGACCTCATCGCGGGCCCGCACCGCGACACGCTCAACGCCGCGACCATGCTCGGCCAGTCCAAGTCGGTGCAGCAGGCGGAGATCGACGCCGCCTGTGAGCTGATCGACTTCCTGCGGTTCAACGTGCACTACGCGCAGCGCATCATGGCCGAGCAGCCGATGTCGCCGCCCGGGCAGTGGAACCGTTCCGACTACCGGTCGCTGGAAGGCTTCGTCACCGCGATCACCCCGTTCAACTTCACCGCGATCGCGGGCAACCTGCCGACCGCCCCGGCGATCATGGGCAACACCGTGGTGTGGAAGCCGACCCCGACCCAGCAGCTGGCCGCCCACTACACCATGCGGATCTTCGAGGAAGCGGGCCTGCCGCCCGGCGTGATCAACATGGTGACCGGTGACGGCAAGGCGGTCAGTGCGGTCGCGCTGTCCGACCCGGACTTCGCCGGCCTGCACTTCACCGGATCCACCGCGACGTTCAAGCTGCTGTGGACCACGATCGCGCAGAACCTCGACCGCTACCGCGCCTACCCGCGGATCGTCGGCGAGACCGGCGGCAAGGACTTCGTGGTCGCGCACCCGTCGGCGCAGATCGAACCGCTGGTGACCGCGCTGATCCGAGGCGCGTTCGAATACCAAGGGCAGAAGTGTTCGGCGGCCTCCCGTGCCTACCTGCCGAGGTCGCTGTGGGAAGGCGGCCTGCGTGACCAGCTGGCCGACGTCACCAAGACCATTCGCTACGGCGACGTGACCGACTTCAGCTACTTCGGTGGCGCGGTGATCGACGCCAGGGCGTTCGCCAAGCACTCGCAGCTGCTCGACGACGTGCGCTCCGACGGCGAGATCGAGGTGCTGGTCGGCGGCGGTTGCGACGACTCGGTCGGCTACTTCGTCGACCCGACCGTGCTGGTGTCGAGCAACCCGCATCACAAGGTGTTCGCCACCGAGTACTTCGGTCCGATCCTCGCGGTCTACGTTTACGAGGACAGCGAATACTCCGAGGTGTTGGACACGGTCGACACCACCGCCCCGTACGGGCTGACCGGCGCGGTGTTCGCCACCGATCGGGCCGCTGTTCAGGAGGCGATGACGAAGCTGCGCTTCACCGCGGGCAACTTCTACATCAACGACAAGCCCACCGGGTCGATCGTGGGCCAGCAGCCGTTCGGCGGCGCGCGGGCCTCCGGTACCAACGACAAGGCGGGCTCGATGTGGAACCTGCTGCGCTGGACCAGCCCGCGCTCGATCAAGGAGACGCTGGTCCCGCCGACGGACCACACCTACCCGCACATGGGCTGACCACGAACGAAAGACCCCGCACCGGTTGTCGGTGCGGGGTCTTTCTCGTTCAGACCGTGATCGGTTCGATCAGTTCGGCGTGCTGGGCGGGGTGGAGCCCATGCCACCCATGCCCGGCATCGAGTCGCTGACCTGGTCCTGCGGCGGCGCCTGGATGTTGACCGGCGCGCCCCAGTCGGTGTACTTGGCGACCATCTTGGCCTGGTCCATGCCTTCCGGCAGCTGCTGGCCGGACTGGCTGGCCACGTCCTTCATGATCTTGCCGAGGTTCATCTCGATCTGCACCGGAAGGTTGTCGGCGTTGAGGTAGACGTCCATCGGCACCGAGTCGATGTTCATGCCCTGCGGCATCTGCTGGCCCATCTTCTGGGCGAGCTTGGCGAAGTCCAGCTCCACCGAGTACTTGGTGGCGGGCTGGCCGTCCACCTCGGTCTGCTCGGTGGCGTTGATCTTGCCGTTCTCCTTGATCATCTCAAGGGTCTTGGCCGGGTCGGAGAACTCCATCGACTGGCTGAACTGGGCGCCCTGGCCACCCTCCAGCTGATCGATGGGCATCTTCATCCACGGCTTGGACGCATCGGCACCCGGCATGCCTTCCGGCATCTTGATGTAGACGGTCTTGTCGACCATGACCATCTCCATCTTCAGGTCCTTGGGGGCGGACGACCCCGCACCTGGGATGTTCATGTTCATGGTCATGTTCATGGCCATCTTGGTGTTCTCGCCGGCGTACTCGGCTTCACCGTCGGCCTTCATGGACAACATCGAGCCCATGGCCATGTCCATGGTGAACTTCGATGTCTTGGCCTTCGCAGTGCCCTCTTTCGCGGCGTTGATGAGGCTCTGCGCGTCGTTGAAGACACCGCTCTGACCGGTGTTCTGGCTCTGGCCGTTGTCCCCGGTCGGGGTGCCCCCCTCGTTATCGCCGCAGGCGCCGACCGTCAGCGCCAATGCGAGCGCGCCGGCGGCGATGAGTGCCTTCCGCATGTGGGTCTCCCTCTATGTATTTGCTCGTGTCTGGGCATTGGACGTGCCCGAGCACCTGTCAGGTTTCCATGGACTGGAGATCGTGGCGACTCGGGGGTCTGTGTGTTGACGCACCCCGTCCGGGTTCGGCGCTCAACCACCCATTCCAGGGATCGGCTGGTCGCTGATCTCGTCGGCGGGTGGCGCTTCGACCTGGACCTCGTTGCCCCAGTCGGTGAAGTCCATCTGCATGTAGGCCTCGTCGAAGCTCACCCCGTCGGGAAGATTTCCCTCCCCGCCCGCTTGCTCGATGGCCTGCTCGACCACCTCGCGGAAGTCGATGTACAGCCGCGCGGGCAAGTCCTGCTCGTCCAGGTAGATGTCGACCGGGATGGCGTCGAGGTCGAACTGCGACATGCCCGGCATGCTCTCCAGGTTGCCGCCGTAGTTCTCCAGCACCTTCTGGAAGTCGACCTCGAAGCTGTACTTGGTCGCCGAGCGGTTGTTGACCGACACCCCGGTCTCGGTGTCCACCAGTTCGCCGGATTCCTTGAGCATTTCGATCATCTTGCTCGGGTCGGTGGACTGCAGGTACCTGTCGACGTCGAGGGTCGAGCCGGGCACCTGCTCGGCCACGCTCGTCTTGTGCCACGGCTTGTTCTCGTCGACCATCCCGCCGGGCAGGTTGGTGGGCAGCTTCAGGTAGAGGTCCTCGCCGATCTGGCGCGCCTCCATCTCCATCGGCTCCGCGCCCCCGCCCAGTGCGCCCACGTCGATCGACATGGTCATCTGGGTGCGTGGATCGGAGCTGTCGTAGCTGCTCGCGCCCTCGCCGGTCATGCCGAGCGGGCCGACCTTCATGGTCAGGGTGAAGGCGGTTGACTTGACTTTCTCCGTGCTGGCCGTCGCGGCCCGGACCAAACTGTCGGCGTCCTGGTACTTGCCGTCACCGACACCGCCGCACGCACTCAGGGCCAGCGCGAGCGCAAGCCCCCCTGCCGCTGTGATGAGCGCTTTACGCACGCTGACTCCCTGATGGCGTTGTGATTGTCCGATGTTCTGACGCGTGAAAAGGGTCATCGGTTTCCTGTACTACGCAATCGGCGCATCCAACGCGTCGCGTCACTGTCCGGCCACGGGAATCGGACGTGCATTCGGGGCCGGCGCGAGCCGCGCAGCGGCCCTCGCCGACCCCAGCGGCAGGATTTGCGTTCAGTTGTCCAATCCGGGAAACGGTTCGTCGCTGATCTCGTCGGCAGGCGGTGGCTCGATGTGGACCTCGTTGCCCCAGTCGGTGAAGTCCATCTGCATGTAGGCCTCGTCGAAGTTCACCCCGTCGGGCACGGTGTCTTGGCCACCGACCTGCTCGATCATCTGCTCGAACATCGTGCTGAAGTCGATGCGCACGCGCGCAGGAAGGTCCCGGTCGTCCAGATACACGTCCAGTGGGATGGCGTCCAGCTCGAGCTGGGCAAGTTCCTCGGCGTTGTCGAGACCGGCGCCGTAGGTCTGCAGCACCTTCCGGAAGTCGACCTCGAACCGGTACTTGGTGGCCGACCGCCCGTTGACCGACGCCCCGGTCTCGGTGTCCACCAGATCGGCGGATTCCTTGAGCGCCTCGATCATCTTGCTCGGGTCGGTGGATTGCAGGAACTGGTCGACATCCATGTTCCAGCCGGTCAGCTCGGACAGGGTCGTCCGATACCACGGCTTGCCCTCGTCCGCCGGGGTCCCGGTCAGCTCGCTGGGCATCTTCACGTAGACGTCCTCGCCGAGCTGGCGCATTTCCAACTCGATGGTGCCGGTGCCGTTGACACCGTTCAGTGCCCCCATGTTCATGGACATGGTCATCATGGAGCGGGGTTCGCCACCTTCGACGCCGGCCGCACCTTCTCCGGTGGCGGTCACCGGGCCGAACTTCATGGACATGGTGACCGCGTTGGATTCGAACTTCTCGGTGCTGGATTTCGCGGCCCGGACCAGGCTGTCCGCGTCCTGGTACTTGCCGTCACCGACACCGCCGCATGAACTCAGGGCCAGCGCAAGCGCGAGCCCCCTGCCACCTTGATGAGTGCTGTCCGCACGCTGACCCCCAAAGACGTTTCGCTCGTCCGATGACGCGACCCGTGGACCGGGCCGTCGGTCCCGTCCTACGGGGTCGCCGTATCGAACGCGTCTCGTCAGCGTCCGGCGACGGTATCCGTACCGGTTCGCGAGGCCAGCAGTCTGCGCAGCGAGCCGAGCCGCACAGCGGGCACCGCACCCTCGCTGACCAGCGTGTCCAGCGCACAGTCCGGATCGGTGGGTGGCCCGAGATGCCCGCAGTTCGGTGGGCAGTGTTCGGCCGCCTCGGCGAACTCCTCGAACGACTTCACGATGTCGTCCGCGGTCACGTGCGCGAGCCCGAACGACCGCACACCCGGGGTGTCGACGACCCAGCCGCCTTCGTCGCCGGGCAGCGGCAACGCCACGGCTGCCACCGACGTGTGCCTGCCCTTGCCGACCGCGCTGACCTCGGCGGTGGTCAGGTCCGCGTCCGGGACCAGCCGGTTGACCAGCGTGGACTTACCCACCCCGGAGTGTCCGACCAGCGCGGTGACGTGCCCGGCGAGCAGCTCGCGCAGCTCGTCCAAGGGATGGTCCACGCTGGTCACCAGCGACGGAACGTTCAAGTCGGCGTAGTACTCCAGCACCTCGTCCGGGTCGGCCAGGTCCGCCTTGGTCAAGCACAGCACCGGCTGCAAACCACCGGTGTAGCAGGCGACCAGACAGCGGTCGATGAAACCGGTCCTGGGCGGGGGATCGGCCAACGCGGTGACGATCAGCAGCTGCTCGGCGTTCGCCACCACGACGCGCTCGTAGGGGTCGGTGTCGTCGGCGGTCCTGCGCAGGACGCTGCGCCGGTCGTGCACCCGAACGATGCGTGCCAACGTGCCCGGCTTGCCGCTGATGTCGCCGACCAGACCGACCGAGTCACCGACCACGATCGGCGTGCGACCGAGCTCGCGGGCTCGCATGGCGACGACCAGGCGCTCCGGGTCACCGTCCACAGCGCACGTCCACCGGCCCCGATCCACCGCGGTCACCATGGCGGTGACGGCGTCCTCGTGCCGGGGTCGACGTTTGCTACGCGGACGGGACCCACGCCCAGGACGCACCCGTACGTCGGATTCGTCCAGTCTGGTCCAGTCGCGCACGGTGGTTACGATAAGCGGCCAGGGTCGCATCGAGCAGAGGAGGACCGCGATGTGTGGGCGTTATGCCGCCACGAAGGACCCGGCGACGCTGGTCAAGGAGTTCGACGCGGTCGACAACACGGAGGGAATGGCGCGGCCGGATCACAACGTGGCGCCGACCAAGAACGTCGTCACGGTGGTCGAACGGCACCCGCGTGACGCCGACGGCTCGGTGCTCGAGGACGAGCCTGCCCAACGCCGGCTCCGCGTCATGCGGTGGGGCCTGGTGCCGTTCTGGGCCAAGGACAAGTCCATCGGCGCCAAGATGATCAACACGCGGGCGGAGACGGCGGCGAGCAAGCCCGCGTTCCGCAAGGCGCTCAAGCGACACCGCTGCCTGGTGCCCGCCGACGGCTGGTACGAGTGGCAGCGGCTGGGCGAGAAGAAGGGCAAACAGCCGTACTTCATGACGCCGCGGGACGGCTCGTCGCTGGCGTTCGCAGGCATCTGGGAGACGTGGCGGGATCCGAAGGAGAAGGACGCGCCGCCGCTGGTCACCTGTTCGGTGCTGACGGTGGACGCGGTCGGCCCGCTCACCGACATTCACGACCGGATGCCGCTGGTGCTGTCCAAGGACGCCTGGCGGCAGTGGCTCGACCCGGACCTCGACGACGTCGCCGAGCTGCTGCAGCCGCCGCCGCTGCAGGTGGTCGACCAGCTCGAGCTGCGTCCGGTGTCGAACAAGGTGAACAGCGTCCGCAACAACGGCCCGGAACTGATCGAGCGGGTGGACCCCGCGCAGCAGCTGGACGAGGAGCCCGCGCTGTTCGACGCGCCCAATTCGGCATGACGCGGATCGCGATCGACACACCGTACGGTCCGGCCGCGGCCGAGCTGCACCTGGCGGAGTCGGGGTCGGCAGGCCTCATGCTCGGTCACGGCGCCGGTGGCGGCATCACGTCGGACGACCTGGTCGCGGTCACGCGGGCCGCTCAGGACGTCGGCGTGCACGTGGCGCTGGTCGAACAGCCGTATCGGGTGGCAGGAAGACGGAGTCCACCTCCGGCGAAGCGGCTCGACGAGGCGTGGCTGGCGGTCGCTCAGGCCGTGGCCGACCGGTTCGACGGGGCACCGCTGGTATTCGGCGGTCGCTCGTCCGGTGCGCGGGTGGCCTGCCGTACCGCGGAAGCCGGTGGTGCGGTCGCGGTGCTGTGCCTGGCGTTTCCGCTGACCCCGCCGTGGAATCCGCAGGCGAGCAGGCAGCCGGAGCTGGACGCGGTGCGGGTTCCGACGCTGGTGGTGCAGGGCGATGCCGACCATTTCGGGTGTCCTCAGGCCGGTCTCCACCACGAGATCCATGTGGTCAAGGGCAACCATTCACGGTTCGCGGACCTGCCGTCGGTGGCCCGCTACGTCGGCGAGTGGCTGACACGGGTGGTCCGTCCGGCGCAGTGACGCCTCATCGTGACGTTGCACGCTTAGGGGACATCCGCTTGGCAATGCCCTGACGTGGGCAGCTACCGTCGAGGTGTGTTGCGGATCAAGTCGAGACTGACCTCGTGGTTGACGCGGCTGTACCTGGCCAGGGCCGGACGCCGTGGGTTCAACCTGGAGAAGTTGCCGGAGCCGGCGCTGGTGCCGCTGCGGCGCAACGGCCTGGATCCGATCGAGAACCTGGGGGACATCCGCCGTCGTGAGCCGGTGAGCAGGCTACCCGTCCCGTTCGGTGTGAACATCTGGCTGGTCACCGGATATCCGGAGGCCAGGGCGGTGCTGAGCAACGTCAAGGCGTTCAGCAACGACTTCGGCAACCTGGTCGGCAAGGCGCCAGGGGCCACCGCGGAGCAGAACCCAGGCGGTCTCGGCTTCGCGGATCCGCCGCACCACACCCGGCTGCGCAAGATGCTGCAGCCGGAGTTCACCGCGCGCAGGCTCAAGCGCCTGACGCCGAACATCGACGCGATCATCAAGCGGCAGTTGGACGAGATGGACGCGGCGGGCAAGGACGGTCGACCGGTCGATCTGGTCGAGCACTTCGCACTGCCGATCCCGTCGCTGGTGATCTGTGACCTGCTCGGCGTCGACTACGGCAGGCGCGACGAGTTCCAGCGCCTGGCCATGCAGCGATTCGACCTGCTCGGCGGGTCGATGGGTTCGCTCGGCGCGATCTCCGAGTCGCTCGACTTCCTGCTCGGGGTGGTGCGCGAACAGCGTAAGAACCCCGGCGACGACCTGCTCGGCATGATCATCCGCGAGCACGGCGACGACATCGAGGACCGGGAGCTCGCCGGTCTGGCCGACGGCGTGCTCACCGGCGGCTTCGAAACCACCGCCAGCATGCTGGCGCTCGGCACCATGGTGGTGCTGCGTGACGCCGAAGCCCGCAGGATCGTGCTCGACGGCAACGCCGAGGACCCCGCCGTGCAGCGCTTCGTCGAGGAGTTGCTGCGCTACCTGACCGTGGTGCAGGTGGCGTTCCCGCGGTTCGCCAGGGAGGACATCCAGGTCGGCGACAAGCTGATCAAGGAGGGCGACATGGTGGTCGTGTCGCTCAGCGGGGCGGACCGGCACGAGTCGCTCGGCGAGAACATGGACTCCTTCGACGCCGGACGAGAGCCGACCCAGCACCTGGCGTTCGGCTGGGGTCCGCACCGGTGCGTCGGCGCCGAACTGGCGAAGATGGAGCTGCGTGCGGCGTTCCCCGCGCTGCTGCAGCGCTTCCCGGACATGCGACTGGCGACACCGGAGGAGCAACTGGAGTTCCGGCAAGCATCGATCGTCTACGGGGTCGAGTCGCTGCCCGCGGTCCTGCGCCCGAACGACTAGCGGGCCTGGTCAGCCCGGGCGGCCCAGCGCCGTCTGCCCGTCAACTGCGCGGACCGGCACGCTCGGCCCTGGCCGATCGACCGGGAAACCAACAGAACAAGGTGCCCGGCAAACTAGCTCGCGATCGCCGCGACCGTCGCCGACGTCACCGCGATCAAGTCCGCCGGAGCCAGCTCGATCTCGAGCCCGCGCCTGCCCGCCGAGCAGTACACCGTCGGCCAGTCGTGCACCGACTCGTCGACGACCAGCGGTAGCCGGCTGCGTTGCCCGAGGGGCGAAATGCCGCCCACTACGTATCCGGCGGCGCGTTGCGCCGCCGCGGGATCGGCCATCTTCGCCCGCTTGCCACCGGCTGCCGCCGCCAGCGCCTTGAGGTTCAGCTGGTGCGTCACCGGCACTACGCCGACGGTGAGCTTGCCGTCGACCTCGGCCACCAGCGTCTTGAACACGCGCCCGGGCTCGACGCCGAGGGCCTCGGCGGCTTCCAGTCCGTACGACTCCGCCGCCGGGTCGTGCTCGTAGGCGTGCACCGAGTGTTTGATCTTGCGTTTGGCCAGCATCGTGGTGGCCGGGGTGCCTTTGCCCGCCATGGATGCGCAGCCTAGCCAGCACCGGCGCGGGGAATTTCCGCCGGGCCCGCGGCGTTGTATCCGGCGTGATCACCGAAACCCGGCCGACCAACCCGCGAGGGCAATCTCGTCGTGCTTCGAAGCGCGGTCCGGCCACACCGCGCGTATCCTCGGCACCGTCGTCGGCGAGCCCGGGGACGGGCCTGGGGACGCATCACGAGTGCACGGTGCGTCGTGGGCCGGGAGCGGCAACGGAAAGGACCGGTTTGCCCAGTCAGATGACCGAGGCGGAACGCATCGAGCTCGCCGAGCGATTCGAGCGGGACGCGTTACCGCTGTTGGACCAGTTGTACTCGGCCGCGTTGCGGATGACCGGCAATCCGGCCGACGCCGAAGACCTGGTGCAGGAAACGTATCTGAAGGCCTACAACGCCTTTGCCTCGTTCGCCGAAGGCACGAACCTCAAAGCGTGGCTGTACCGGATCCTGACCAACACCTACATCAACTCCTACCGCAAGAAGCAGCGGCAACCGATGCAGCAGCCGACCGAGGACATCACGGACTGGCAGCTGGCACAGGCGGAGAGCCACACGTCGCGCGGTCTGCGGTCGGCCGAGATGGAGGCGCTCGACCAGCTGCCGGACTCCGACGTCAAAGAGGCTCTGCAGCGCCTGCCGGAAGAATTCCGCCTGGCCGTGTACCTGGCCGACGTCGAAGGCTTTGCGTACAAGGAGATAGCCGAGATCATGGGTACGCCGATCGGTACCGTGATGTCCCGGCTGCATCGGGGGCGCGGGCAGCTGCGTGAGCTGCTGGCCGACGTGGCTCGCGAGAGGGGCTTCATCAAGCAGGGGGTGGAGGTGGCGAAGCGATGAATGACGAATGCGCTGACGCCCGTACCGACTGCTCCGACGTGCTTGCCGAGGTCTACCTGCTGCTGGACCACGAATGCCAGGAGGAGCACGCCGCCGAGCTGCGCCGGCACCTCGACGGTTGCCCGGACTGTTTGGAGCAGTACGGCATTTCCGAGGGGCTCAAGCAGCTGTTGGCCCGCAAGTGCGGCGGCGACCACGCCCCGGAGGATCTCAAGGAGCGACTACGCGCGAAGATCCGCGAGTCGTATCTCCAAGCCGAGAAGGGTGAGCGCACTACGGGCGACGAGGCCACCGTCGAGGTGCGTGAGGACTAGCTCACTCAGGCGTTCGGCTTCTTGCCGTGGTTGGCGCTCTTCTTCTTGCGGTCACGACGCTTACGAGCTCGCTTCGACATGCGTTTTCTCCTCGTGTGAACGGACGACTTAGTCTGACACGGGGCGTGAAGCGTCGAGTCAGGGGAGTGCCGTGAGTACGCTTGCCGAGCTGTTGGCCGAACACACCGGCATGTCCGGGGAGGCCGCCGACCACCTGCAGATGGTGGTCGCGGAATGGCAGCTGCTCGCGGACCTGTCGTTCGCCGACTTCTTGATGTGGGTCCCGATCGAGGACAGCGACTCGCACTTCGCCTGCGTGGCGCAGGCGCGCCCGACCACCGGCGCCACCGCGCACCCCGAGGACGTCGTGGGCAGCAGGGTCGAGGAACGCCAGCATCCCCAGCTGGCTGCGGCCCTGCGGTCCGGGCGGATCATGCGTGACGAGGAGCCCAGGCTGTCCGACGGCGACATCCTGATGCGCCGGGAAGCGATTCCGGTGCGGTTCCGGGACCAGGTCATCGCGGTGCTGAGCCGGGAGTCGAACCTGAGCGTGCCCCGGGTGCCGAGTTCGTTGGAGATCGCCTACCTCGCGGGCGCCTCCGATCTGTGTCAGATGGTGGCGGACGGGACGTTCCCGCACGAGGGCTCGCAGACCGACGTGCACAGCAGTCCGCGGGTGGGTGACGGGTTCATCCGGCTCGACCCGTCCGGCACTGTGGTGTTCGCCAGCCCCAACGGCTCGTCCGCGTACCACCGCATGGGGCACAAATCCGAACTGGTCGGGACGCGGTTGGCTCCGCTGACTCGCTCCCTGATCGCGGATCCGTTCGACGCCACGGAGGTCTCGCACCGGATCCTGGAGGCGTTGGAGGGCCGTCCGGGCACCCGCGTCGAGGCGGAGTCCCGGCGTGGCGCGGTGGTGCTGTTCCGTGCGCTTCCGTTGCGTCCGGGAGGCAATCCGGCGGGCGCCTTGGTCCTGGTACGGGACGTCACCGAGGTGAAGCGGCGCGACCGGGCGCTGATGAGCAAGGACGCGACGATCCGGGAGATCCATCACCGGGTGAAGAACAACTTGCAGACGGTGGCCGCGCTGCTCCGGCTGCAATCGCGCCGCACGCAGAGCGATCAGGCCAGGCGCGCGTTGGAGGACTCGGTGCGCCGGGTCTCGTCGATCGCCATGGTGCACGAGACGCTGTCCATGTCGCTGGACGAGCGGGTCGACCTGGACCAGTTGCTGGATCGCGTGTTGCCGATGTTGTCGGAGGTCACCACGGCCACCGAGTCCCCGGTCGAGCTGGTACGCGAGGGTTCGTTCGGCGTGGTCGCCGCCGACCTGGCGACCCCGCTGGTGATGGTGCTGGCCGAGTTGGTGCAGAACGCCGCCGAGCATGCGTTCGAGCGGGGGAGGGCGGGCAAAGTCATCGTGCGCGCGGCCCGGTCGGCGCGCTGGCTGGACGTGTCGATCATCGACGAGGGTCGCGGCCTGCCCGCGGGCTTCTCACTCGAGCAAGCCGAGGGGCTGGGGCTGCAGATCGTCCGGACACTGGTCGAATCCGAGCTGCGCGGCTCGCTGGGGCTGCGGGATCACGAACCGTCCGGAACGACGGCGGAACTGCGTATCCCGCTGACGCGGCGCGGCTGACAGCCCTGGAGACGCGGAAACGAACGCTTCCGGGATCGGCGCGCAGAGGGCGGCCGAAAGATCGTACGGACACGCGAAAGAGCCGGCACGAGCGGTGCCGGCTCTTTCGCGTTGTGCGGGAGGCTTGTCTGAAGCCTGTTGCTCAGAAGCTCGTGCTGCCGATACGAGCCCGACGGCGCTTGAGCGCACGCCGTTCTTCCTCGCTCATGCCGCCCCAGACGCCGGCGTCCTGACCCGTGGCCAGAGCCCAAGCCAGGCAGTCGGACGCGACGGGGCAACGGTGGCACACGGCCTTGGCCTCGGCCACCTGCGTGAGCGCAGGACCGCTGGTCCCAACGGGGAAGAACAGCTCAGGATCCTCGTCTCGGCAGGCCGCGCGGTGGCGCCAGTCCATGATGATGTGCTCCTTCGTGGCGACGCGGGACAGCCGCGCCACGGTCGTCTCTGATGGCGGTCGTATTTTGGGTGCTTGTGAATGCTTTCACGAACCGCAGAGTTGGGCAAGGGTTTTCTCACCAGCGGTGAGCGAACTCACCTGTGATCCAATCCCGCCTGACCTGCGGTTTCTCCCCTGGCGGGGAGACGAGGCCGGGAAAACGGTGCGGCGAGCGGAGCTAGTTTTGCGACGAGTGGTAGACATCGGTTCGGCGAACCGATCACTCGACGGCGCTCTGCCCGACGTTTTCGTGCGATGACCGTGCGAGGTCCTCACACCACAACTGTCAAGGCTTTCGGGACGCTGACGAACTCCACGTCCGTGCGCTCACCGACCAGATCCCCGTCAACCTGCAAGTTTACTGGTTTCTCTGCATAGATGCGTACTTTCGTGACGTCGTCGACACGGATGAGATGACGCCCACGTTGGCGTCCCTTCCCGTTCAGTGCTTGGCGTAGGTGGTGTAGTACCCCGAACAGGCCGAGCTTACGCAACGCGAACACACCCAGACCGGTGTCGAAAGAGCACTCCGGGTTCAGGCGGATGGGGAGTTTGCCCAGGTAGGACCACGGATCGGTGTTGGAAACGAAAGCCGTGCGAACCGTCTGCGGTTCGCTGCCGGGCAGCTCGAGCTTGAGTGTGTGCCTGCCGTGCGGCGGATGCAGGTAGACCGCGGTTGCCACGCGCGCGTAGAGCGCGGGACTGGTCTCCTTGCCCCGCTTGCCCTCCACTCCCTCGACGACGTCGGCGTCCCAGCCCATGCCGGCGCTGAAGGTGAACCAGCGGGAGTTGGCCTTGCCGAGGCCGACGGTGCGCCGCCTGCCTGCGATCAGGGCGTCGAGCAATACGTGGGTGGCCTCGACCGGATCGCGGGGATAACCGACCGCACGCGCGAAGACATTGGCGGAGCCACCGGGGACCACGGCGAACAACGGCGCCGCGTCCGGGCCGTGGGAGCCGCCGCTGAGCAGCCCGTTGACCACCTCGTTCACCGTGCCGTCGCCACCATGGGCGACGACCAGCCCGGCACCGTCGGCAGCCGCAGCGGCGGCGATGGCCGCAGCATGCCCGCGATGGGTCGTCTCGACGACCTCGAGCTTGACCTCGCTGGCCAGCGCGTGCGCGAGCACGTCGCGGCCTCCTGCCGTCGTCGCGGTCGCCTGCGGATTCACAACCAGGACAGCGCGCATGACGGCAGCCTACGGCGCCACAGTGGGCGCGCGCCGCATCCGCGAACCGAGGAGGCAAACACCACAGCACTTCGCGTCTGACGGCGCTCATCACGCCCGGGAACGAGACGTACCGGCGGGCTGCATCCGTAGGGCATAGACCCGCCGCTGACGGTACGCGGGTCACCCGGGCACCGACGAAGTCGAGAGTTCGCGAGCTACTCGGTCGCCAACGGCTCCTTTCCGAGGCGGGCCCGGCGCGAGACCGTCCGCCTCATCGTCGTGCGGCTCCTGTCCCTGACGGGCTGCACCCGGCCGACCGCCGACCCGTCAGTGGCTGACGACCGCTGGACGACTTCGGAGCACTGCGGTGCGGTCACCAGCCGTGCCGACGGTAGGAGTGATCCCGCCGACACTGATCCGATCATGACGTCTCGGCCGCGGTGAGGAAACGGCCGAGTGGGTGGCATACCATCGGTGACGCTTACGCAGAGTGTCATGCGAGTGTGCCGAGCGGGTGGTTCTCCCGGGCACGTGCTCGCCGGGAAAGGGGCCCATGGTGCGGCTGGCCGAGTTGTTCCGACCCGCGCCGCGCGAAGTGCGGGTGGCAGGCGTGATCGCCGTGCTGCCCGGGCTGGCGGCGCTGGTCTTCGCGGTGGTCCTGCTGATCGCCGCGCTGTCCGGCAACACGACGTTCGGCAGCGACAACGTCTACGGCGAGGCCATCTACTACGCCGTGCTCGGCGGCGGCCTGACGGCCTGCGGGATCGGCCTGTTTCTCGGCTACTCGTGGGCGCGGTCGCCGGGTGTGGTCATCGCGCTGGTGATGATCGGGGTCGGGTGGTACGCCGCGGGCCCGTCCGGCCGCCTGGAGCTCGGTGTCCCGGTCGCTCTGCTCGGGCTTGCGCTGCTCGTGCTGTTGTTCCGGGAGCCTGCACGCGCGTGGGCTGCCGAGGATCACGAGTAGGCGCGTCTTTTGGCGCCCGGAGTGGTCCGTGCCAGGGCGCTGCGCCGGGGTCTCAGCCGTCACGCTCGGCGGCCAGCGCCGTGAGCGGCTCGTCGGTGAGCCGGTAGACCGTCCACTCGTCCATCGGCACCGCGCCCAGCGCTCGGTAGAACTTCGTCGCCGGGTTCCAGTCCAGTACCCACCACTCCAGCCGGGCGTAGCCGCGCCGTACGCACTCCGCGGCCAGCTCGGCCAGCAGCGCTTTGCCGATCCCCTTCCCACGGAACTCCGGGCGCACGTAGAGGTCCTCCAGATAGATCCCGTGCACACCACGCCAGGTGGAGAAATTCAGAAACCACAGCGTGAAGCCGACGACCTGCCCCTCCACCTCGGCGACATGGCCGAACAGGGCGGGCTGCTCGGCGAACAACGCCGCATGCAGCTGCTCGGTGGTCAGGTGACATTCGTGCGGCGCCTTCTCGTAAGCCGCGAGTTCGTGCACCAACTCGACGACGACCGGCACGTCGTCCGGGGTGGTGGGGCGGATCACGGTCATGTCCTCACCTCTTGCGGTCAGCACGTACGGTCGTAAGCTACTCGTGAGTAGCAAGGGAGTGGGCCGATGGCGCAGACGTTGACGATCTGGCGCAAACTCGCCGGCAAACCCGGCGGGCGGCGCCTGTTCTCGGCCGCGGTGATGGCCCGCGCGCCGTATTTCGCCACCGTGTTGCCGTCGGTACGGGTGATGGAGCCCGGCCGAGCGGAGGTTACCGCGCCCAAGTGGTTCGGCGTACACAACCACATCGGCACCTTCCACGCCATCGCCACCTGCAACCTGGCCGAGGTGGCGATGGGCATGCTGGCCGAGGCCACCGTGCCGGCGACCCATCGCTGGCTGCCCAAGGGCATGACCGTGCGCTACGTAGCCAAGGCCGAGTCCAGCCTGCGCGCGGTGGCGCGGGTGGACGAGCTGCCCGAGTTCGGCCAGGACGGTTTCGAGTTGCCGGTGCCGGTGACCGTGTTCGGCGACGACGACAAGCCGGTCACCGAGGCCGTCATCACCATCTGGGTCACGCCGAAGAAGCGTTAGCCCGCAGGTGCTCGTACCACTCGGTGCAGGCCTGGTAGCTGGGCAACAGTCCCTGCTCGCGGGCCTGGGCCACGGTGGGCGCGGAGCGGTCCTTGTCGGACAGGGTGGGTTCGATGTCCGCAGGCCACGGAAGGTTCAGGTCCTCGTCGAGCGGGCTGACACCGTGTTCCGCGGACGGGTTGTACTCCGCGCTGCAGTAGTAATTGATCACCGTGTGGTCGGTCAGCGCCACGAACGCATGACCGAGCCCCTCGGGGATGTAGACCGCGCTGATGTTCTCGCTGCTGAGCTTGACGGTGTCGACCACACCGAACGTCGGCGACCCCACCCGTAGGTCGACGATCACGTCCAACGCCTCGCCGTGTGCGCAGTAGACGTATTTGGCCTGGCCGGGAGGAGTGTCGGCGAAATGCACGCCGCGAATGACGCCTCGCCTCGACACGCTGTGGTTGGTCTGGGCCACCCGCAGCGGGTACCCGACGGCCTCGACGAACGCCTTCTGCTGATACGGCGCGACGAACTTCCCGCGCTGGTCGGGGAAGCTCGGCGGGGTGAACTCGAACACTCCGGGGACGGCAAGTTCGCGTACCTGCATTCCCGCAGCCTGACACACCTGTCACAATGGTCTGCATCCACCGTGTCCGGTGGCGCTGCGACGGACCCGAGATGCAGCCCCGGACGGATTTCGCGCCGTACGGCCGACGGTGCCACCGCACCGGGCCACGTGCGTTTGTCAGGCACAATTGCCCTTTTCCTGCGCCGGAGTGCTCCGGCGTTGTCGTACTGATTGACAGGAATTCGTCATGGAGACCAGCTGGAAGACTGCTAGCCCTGCCGTTGCCCCCGACCAGGCTGCCGCGAGCGCCGCGGCGCCGGCAACCAACGAGGAGATCTTCGCGGGTCACCTCGGGGGCAAGCTGGGCGTAGCGGCGACCAGGCCGATCTCCGATTCCCGCGAGCTTTCCATCGCCTACACGCCCGGCGTGGCCAAGGTTTCCACGGCGATCGCCGAGGACGCCCGGTTGGCCGCGCGGTACACGTGGGCACATCGCCTGGTGGTCGTGGTCAGCGACGGCACCGCGGTGCTGGGTCTGGGAGACATCGGTGCGAGCGCATCGCTGCCCGTGATGGAGGGCAAGGCGGTGCTGTTCAAGACGTTCGGTGGGCTGGACTCGATTCCGCTGGTGCTGGACACCACCGACGTCGACGAGATCGTGGAGACGCTGGTGCGGTTGCGGCCGTCGTTCGGCGCGGTCAACCTCGAGGACGTCGCCGCGCCCCGGTGCTTCGAGCTCGAGGCCAAGCTGATCGACGCGCTGGACTGCCCGGTCATGCACGACGACCAGCACGGCACGGCGATCGTGGTGCTCGCCGCGCTGCGCGGGGCCAACCAGGTGCTCGGTCGGGATCTGGGCAAGCAGCGGGTGGTGATCTCCGGTGCCGGGGCGGCCGGGGTCGCCTGCGCGAAGATCCTGCTGTCCGCCGGGGTCGGGGACATCACGGTGCTGGACTCCCGCGGCATCATCCACGTCGGCCGGGACGGGCTGACGCCGGTGAAGCAGGAGCTGGCGTGGTCGACCAACAAGGCCGGGCTCACCGGCGGGTTGCCCGAGGCGATGGACGGCGCCGACGTGTTCATCGGCCTGTCCGGCGCCACGATCGAGGAGACGCTGCTGAAGACGATGGCGGACGACCCGATCGTGTTCGCGCTGTCCAACCCGGATCCGGAGGTCCACCCGGAGGTGGCGGCGCAGTACGCGGCGGTCGTGGCCACCGGGCGCAGCGACTTCCCGAACCAGATCAACAACGTGCTGGCCTTCCCCGGCGT
Organism: Thermocrispum municipale DSM 44069; assembly: GCF_000427825.1. Taxonomy (GTDB): domain Bacteria; phylum Actinomycetota; class Actinomycetes; order Mycobacteriales; family Pseudonocardiaceae; genus Thermocrispum; species Thermocrispum municipale. The sequence continues at coordinate 311,895 of NZ_ATYT01000005.1, forward strand.
GTTCCGGGGTGCGCTGGACGCCGGTGCGCGGGCGATCACCGACGAGATGAAGCTGGCCGCCGCGGACGCCATCGCCGACGTGGCGGCGGAAGAGCTCGCCGTGGACAAGATCGTGCCGAGCGCGCTCGACCCCCGGGTCGGGCCCGCGGTGGCCGCCGCGGTGGCGCAGGCGGCCAAGGACTCCGGGGTGGCTTGACGCCCTCCGGCAACGGCAAGTAGGCGGCCGGCCAGCACGTTGTTGCTGGTCGGCCGCTGCTTTGCGGGTCCGCCGCCGGGCGAATTCGCGGCTTCGGTACTGGTCCTTTCGGACCTGTGTCGCTACTCCGAACAGTGCAACGCGCTGCGCCCTTCTGCGGTAACTGACGGCGTGTGTCGTCAGCTCGCCATGCGTGATTTTCCCATTTACGCATGCCTCTCGGGCCGCCCGGACTTTGTGTAGTGCGGGCATGACCTTGGGTGATGGCTGCTGGTCGGGATTCTCGACGTGACTCGACTATTCGGACGAGCCACGTACACAGAACGGGCCTCTTATCAAGGACTGTTTTGCGCTAACCGCGCAGACCTAATCTTGATCACCACGTTCGACCGAACGTGATCAACCCCGAGAAATGCGGGCCCCGTGGCGCGCATTTGCCCTGCCTGGGAGGAACAGTGAGACGGTCGATAGGGACGAAGGTCGCGGTGATCGGCGCTTCCGCGGCCCTCGCGGCGTTGGGCGGCCCAGCGGTCGCGTCCGCGGAAGAAGGCGTGATCCGCAACGCGGACAGCCCCAGCGCCATCGACGGCAGCTACATCGTGGTGCTCAAGGACGGCGTGTCGGCGTCGGCCGAGGCCACGGCGGCCGCTGAGCAGTTCGACGCCAAGGTCACCCGTACCTTCAAGCACGCCCTGCGCGGGTACGCGGCGAAGATGAGCGAGTCGGCCGCCAAGCGGCTGGCCGCGGACCCGTCGGTGGCCTACGTCGAGCAGAACCAGCGCGTCACGGCGACCGAGGACCAGCTCAACCCGCCGTCGTGGGGCCAGGACCGGGTCGACCAGCGCGACCTGCCGCTGGACGACAAGTACAGCTACTCCACGACGGCGAGCAACGTCACCGCGTACATCATCGACACCGGTATCCGCACGTCGCATGAAGACTTCGAGGGCCGCGCGACCTGGGGTACCAACACCGTCGACAGCAACAACACCGACTGCAACGGCCACGGTACGCACGTGGCGGGCACCGTCGGTGGCGAGTCCTACGGCCTGGCCAAGGACGTCGATCTGGTCGCGGTGAAGGTGCTCGACTGCTCCGGTTCGGGCACCTACGACGGCGTGATCGCCGGCATCGACTGGGTCACCAGCCACCACCAGTCCGGCCAGCCCGCAGTGGCGAACATGAGCCTCGGCGGCCCCGCCTCCCAGGCCGTGGACGACGCGGTGAAGCGCTCGATCGACGACGGCGTGACGTATGCGATCGCGGCGGGCAACGACTACGGCGCGGATGCGTGTGGCACGTCGCCGGCGCGGACCCCGGAGGCCATCACGGTCGGATCGACCACGAGCACCGACGCCCGGTCCGACTTCTCCAACGTGGGTAGCTGCCTGGACATCTTCGCTCCGGGCTCGAACATCACGTCGGCGTGGATCGGGTCGGACTCCGACTCGCGGGCGATCAGCGGAACGTCGATGGCGACCCCGCACGTGGCGGGCGCGGCCGCGCTGTACCTGGCCGACAACCCGTCGGCCTCCCCGCAGACGGTTCGGGACCACCTGGTCTCGAACGGCTCGCAGGGCAAGGTGAGCAACCCTGGCTCGGGTTCGCCGAACGTGCTGCTCTACACCGGCAGCGGTGGCAGCACCGACCCGGAGCCGGGCAGCTGCAGCGGCACGAACGACACCGATGTGGCGATCCCGGACGCGGGCAGCGCGGTGACCAGCACGATCACGCTGTCCAACTGCAACCGGAACGCCTCGTCGTCGGCGAAGGTCGCGGTGGACATCAAGCACACCTACCGCGGTGACCTCGTGGTCGATCTGATCTCGCCGACCGGTGCGGTGATCAACCTGAAGTCGTCCGACGGCTGGGACGGCGCGGACAACGTCTCCACCACCTACACCAAGAACCTGTCGACCTACTCGGCCGACGGCGCCTGGAAGCTGCGGGTGAGGGACGTCTACCGCGGTGACACCGGCTACATCGACAGCTGGAGCATCACCAACTGAGTTTCTCTTCCGCCCTGACCGGCCGCTGGTCTTCCGTCGGGAGGCCAGCGGCCTTTCCTGTCGGGACAGCAGCCACGCGTGGTTCGCAGGCCTTTCGGCAGCGTCACGACCGCAGGTCGTCCCATGCGAGTGCCGCGCTGGAAGCAGCTGCGCTGCTGCGCGCATGAGAGAGCCCCGGCGCCGAGGGGGGGGAGGGGACACCGGGGCGTCAGCCAGTCCTGGGGGGTGACCGGCTGCCGATACCTTACCGTCCGGACGGTCGGGTGGCTAGACGATCACGGCAATGTGATGCCGAGTGTCCGCAAAAGGGTTACCTGCCGCCCGCCCTGGGGCACCGCAACGGCGCACCGGCGGCCGAAAAGCCTGGTGAAGGGTTACCTGCCGCCCGCCTTGGGGCGCCGCAACGGCGCACCGGCGGCCGAAAAGCCTGGTGAAGGGTTACCTGCCGCCCGCCTTGGGGCGCCGCAACGGCGCACCGGCGGCCGAAAAGCCTGGTGGCCGGCCACGCCGAGCGCGACCGGCCACCAGCTGATGCCGAACCAGGTTTACTCGAATGCCTTGGCGATGAGCGCCTTCTGCTCCACCTCGTGCACCTTGCTGGACCCGGTGGCCGGCGCCGCCATCGGACGCCGGGACACCAGGTCGAGCGGCCTGGTGAACACGTCCGGCAGCCGCCGCGGCAGGTTGAGTCCGAAGAACGGCCAGGCGCCCTGGTTCTCCGGCTCCTCCTGCACCCACACGACGCGCTCGGCGTTGGTGTAGCGCGACATCGCCGCCCGCAGCTTGTCCTTCGGCAGCGGGTAGTACTGCTCGATGCGGACCAGCGCCACGTCGTCCCTGCCGCGCTTGGCCCGCTCGGCGGCCAGCTCCCAGTAGAGCTTGCCGGAGGTGAGCAGCACCTTGCTGACCTTCGCCGGGTCGACCTGGTCGTCGTCGATGACCGACAGGAACTTCGACGGCTCGGTGAAGTCGTCGAGCTGGGACACCGCCGCCTTGTTGCGCAGCATCGACTTCGGCGTGAACACGATCAGTGGCCGGTTCACCCCGTCCAGCGCGTGGCGGCGCAGCAGGTGGAAGTAGTTCGCCGGGGTGGACGGCACCGCCACCGTCATCGAGTGCTCCGCGCACAGCTGCAGGAAGCGCTCGATGCGGCCGGAGGTGTGGTCCGGGCCCTGGCCCTCGTGTCCGTGCGGCAGCAGCAGCACCACGTCGGACAGCTGGCCCCACTTCGCCTCGCCGGACGAGATGTACTCGTCGATGACGGTCTGCGCACCGTTGACGAAGTCGCCGAACTGCGCCTCCCACATCACCAGCGCTTCGGAGTTGGCCACCGAGTAGCCGTACTCGAAGCCGACCGCGGCGTACTCCGACAGCGCCGAGTCGTAGATCATCACCCGGCCCTGGTCCTCGCTCAGGTGCTGCAGCGGCGCGTACTCCTCGCCGGTCTTGCGGTCGATGAGCACCGCGTGCCGCTGGGTGAACGTGCCGCGCCGGGAGTCCTGTCCGGACAGCCGGACCAGCCTGCCGTCCAGCGCCAGCGAGCCGAACGCGATCAGCTCGGCGAACGCCCAGTCGATGTTGCCTTCGCGGGACATCTTGTAGCGGCGTTCCAGCACCGGCTTGACCCTCGGGTGCGGGGTGAAGCCCTCCGGCAGGTTGACGAACGCGTCGCCGATCCGCTCGATGGTCTTCCGATCGATCGCGGTCGGCACCTGCGCAGGCACCTGCTGGTGCCCCTCGACCGACGGGCTCGCCTTGATCGGGTGCTTCTCCAGCTCGCGCACTTCGTTGAAGACGTGTTCCAGCTGGCTGGAGAAGTCCCGCAGCGCGGTCTCGGCTTCCTCGACCGAGATGTCACCCCGCCCGATCAGCGCCTCGGTGTAGGTCTTCCGGACGCTGCGCTTGGAGTCGATGATCTCGTACATCTTCGGCTGGGTGATCGACGGGTCGTCACCCTCGTTGTGGCCGCGCCGCCGGTAGCAGATCATGTCGATCACGACGTCCTTGTTGAACGCCTGGCGGTACTCCACGGCCAGCTTGGCCGCCCAGCACGCCGCCTCCGGGTCGTCCCCGTTGACGTGGAACACCGGCGCTTCGATGATCTTGGCGACGTCGGTGGCGTACTGCGAGGACCGCGAGTGCTCCGGGGCGGTGGTGAAGCCGACCTGGTTGTTGATCACCACGTGCACGGTGCCGCCGGTGCGGTAGCCGCGCAGCATCGCCAGGTTCAGCGTCTCGGCCACCACGCCCTGGCCGGCGAACGCGGCGTCGCCGTGCAGCAGGACCGGCAGCACGGTGAACGCGCCCTGCCCCTTGTTCAGCAGGTCCTGCTTGGCGCGCACGATGCCTTCCAGCACCGGGTCGACCGTCTCCAGGTGCGACGGGTTGGCGGTCAGCGTCACCTTGGTCTCGCCGTCGCCGAACATGCGGAAGTACTTGCCTTCCGCGCCCAGGTGGTACTTCACGTCACCCGAGCCGTGCGCCTGCCCCGGGTCCAGGTTGCCCTCGAACTCCTGGAAGATCTGGCTGATCGGCTTGCCGACGATGTTGGCCAGCACGTTCAGCCTGCCGCGGTGCGGCATACCGATGACGACCTCGTCCAGCTCGTGCTCGGCCGCCTTGTCCAGGATGGTGTCCAGCAGCGGGATGGCCGTCTCCGCGCCTTCCAGCGAGAATCGCTTCTGCCCGACGTACTTGGTCTGCAGGAACGTCTCGAACGCCTCGGCCGCGTTCAGCTTGCTCAGGATGTACTTCTGCTCGCCGGGCGACGGCTTCTGGTGCTTGACCTCGATCCGCTCCTGCAGCCAGCGGCGCTCCTCCGGATCGATGATGTGCTGGTACTCCACGCCGACCGTGCGGCAGTAGGAGTCGCGCAGCACGCCGAGCACGTCGCGCAGCTTCATCCGCTGCTGGCCCGCGAAGCCGCCGACGGCGAACTCGCGGTCCAGGTCCCACAGCGTCAGGCCGTGCGAGAGGATGTCCAGGTCCTCGTGCCGACGCTGCCGGTAGTTCAGCGGGTCGGTGTCGGCCATCAGGTGGCCGCGCATCCGGTAGGCGTCGATCAGCTCGATGATCCGAGCGGTCTTGTCGACATCGCCGTCCGGGATGTCCTCCACCCAGCGGACCGGCTCGTACGGCAGCCGCAGCGACGTGAAGATGTCGTCGTAGAAGTTCTCCTCGCCGAGCAGCAGCTCGTGGATCTTCTTCAGGAACTCACCGGACTCGGCGCCCTGGATGATCCGGTGGTCGTAGGTCGACGTCAGCGTCATGATCTTGGAGATGCCCAGGTCGGTCAGCGTCTTCTCGCTGGTGCCCTGGAACTGCGCCGGGTACTGCATGGCGCCGACGCCGATGATCGCGCCCTGACCCTTCTGCAACCGCGGCACCGAGTGGTTGGTGCCGATGCCGCCCGGGTTGGTCAACGAGATCGTGGTGCCCGCGAAGTCGTCCGCGGTCAGCTTGTTGGTGCGGGCCTTCTTGATGATCTCCTCGTAGGCCTGCCAGAACTCGAAGAACGTCATGTCCTCGACGCCCTTGATGGAGGCGACCACGAGGTTGCGCGCCCCGTCCTTGCCCTTCATGTCGATGGCCAGGCCGAGGTTGACGTGCTCCGGCGTGACGACGTGCGGCTTGCCGTCGATCTCTTCGTAGTGCCGGTTCATGTTCGGGAAGTGCTTCAGCGCCCGGATCATGGCGTAGCCGATCAGGTGCGTGAAGGAGATCTTCCCGCCGCGGGTGCGCTTGAGGTGGTTGTTGATGACGATCCGGTTGTCCGCCATCAGCTTCGCCGGGACCGCCCGCACGCTGGTGGCCGTCGGCACCTCCAGCGAAGCGTCCATGTTCTTGGCGATCGCCGCCGAGATCCCGCGCAGCACCTTGGCGTCCTTGCCGCTGTCCTTGGCGGCCTTTTCCGGCTTCGGCTCTTGCTTGGCGGGTGCCTGCTGCGCAGGCCGCTGTGCCTGCTGCTGAGCGGGCTGCTGCTTGGGCGCGGCCGTCTGCGTGGCCTGCGGCGCAGGCTCGGCGGCCTTGGTCTGCTGCGGGGCCTGCGGCCAGGCCGGCTCAGCAGAGCCGGTGGATCGACCGCCGTTGGGTCGGCTGTCCGGGCGAGAGTCCGACGGCGCCTGACGCTTGGCGCTCGCCGCTCCGTCGCCGCCTTGCGTCGGCTTGAAGTCGGCGAAGAAGTCGTGCCAGGCGGCGTCGACCGATTGCGGGTCGGCGAGGAAACGCTCGTACATTTCCTCGACCATCCACTCGTTGGGACCGAACTGGGAGGCAGGACTGGTGGTCACGACTGAGATTCGCCTCTATCCGTGAGCTCGTAGTAACCGGAATGCACAGCTTGCGCCACCTCCAGGCTAACCCGTGACAAATCATTTAGTTGCCTGGGATCACTGGCAGAGATTCACGTTCGGCCGCGCACCAGAACCGGGCATACGGTCCATCCGACGCGAGCAGCTCGGCATGCGTCCCGACCTGCGCAATTCGGCCGTGTTCCAGCACGACGATGCGATCCGCCCGTGCCGCGGTGGCCAGGCGGTGCGCGACCACGACGGTGGTGCGTGACCGGGAGACCGCTTCGCTCGCGGCGAGCACGGCCGCTTCGGTCGCCGGATCCAACGCCGCGGTGGCCTCGTCGAGCAGCAGGATGTCGGGGTCGACCAGCTCGGCACGGGCCAGCGCGATGAGCTGCCGCTGCCCGGAGGAGAGGTTCTGGCCTCGTTCCCCGACCTGCTGGTGGAACCCGTGCGGCAGCGCGGCCACGGCAGGCAACGCGCCGACGGCGCGCACGGCGGCTTCCACTTCCGCGTCACTGGCGTCGGGACGGGCGTAGCGCACGTTGTCGGCGATCGTGCCGGAGAACAGGTGGGCTTCCTGCGGCACGATGCCCATGCGACTACGCAGTGCCGCCAGGTCGTAGTCGCGGACGTCGACGCCGTCGATGAGCACCCGGCCGGAGCCGACGTCGTAGAAGCGCGCCAGCAGCTTGACCACGGTGGACTTGCCCGCGCCGGTGGCGCCGACCAGCGCGACCGTCTCGCCGGGCGCGATGCGCAGGTCGACGTCGTGCAGCGCAGGTTCGTCGGTGCCGGGGTAGGTGAACGACACGTTGTCGAACCGCACCTCACCGCGCAGCCGCTCGGGCACCTCGACCGGTGTCGCGGGCGGTGGGACCGAGCTGCGCGTGGCGAGCAGGTCCCCGATGCGGTTCAGGCCGACCTTGGCCTGCTGGTAGCTGTCGAAGATGCTGGACAGCTCCTGGATGGGGGAGAAGAACATCGTCAGGTACAGCAGGAAGGCCATCAGCACGCCGGGCGTGAGCTCGTCGACCGCCACCCGGTTGGTGCCGACGTAGAGCACGACGGCCTCCACCACCTGCGACAGCAGCGAGACGAACGGGAAGTACGTGGCGATGTAGCGCTGCGCCCGCAGCCTGGAGCGCCGGTAGGCGTCGCTGCGGTCGGCGAACGCGCGCGCCGAGTGCTTCTCGCGCGTGTACGCCTGCGCGACCCGCAGACCGGTGACGTTCTCCTGCATGTCGGCGTTGACGACGCTGACGCGTTCCCGGGCTTCGGTGTAGGCGCGCGACGACTTCTGCCGGAAGATCACGGTGGCCACGATGAGCACGGGCATCACGGCCATGGTGATCAGCGCCAGCGGCACGTCGGTGATCAGCAGTGCGCCCGCGATACCGACCAGGGTGAGCACGCTGACCACGGCGCGGGCCAGCCCGGTCTGCAGGAACGTGGACAGCGCGTCCACGTCCGTGGTCATCCGGGTCATGATCTTGCCGGCCAGTTCGCGCTCGAAGTAGTCCAGCCCGAGCCGTTGCAGGTGCGCATAACACCGGACGCGCAGCAGGTACAGCACGCTCTCCCCGGCGCGGGCGGTCACCACGGTCTGGGCGGCGATCACCGCCCAGTTGGCCAGCGCGATCAGCGCCCCGAACCCGGCGACCACCAACACCACGGTCAACGAACCGGCGACGACGCCGTCGTCGACGCCGACCCGGAACAGCGACGGCATGGCCACCGTGGCCAGTGCGTCCGCGGCGACCAACCCGACGGCGGCGAGCAGCAGCCACCGCACCGGGTGCAGCAGGCGCGACAGCCGGAAGTTCGGGTCGTCGGCGGTCGGGTCGAGCCCCGCGATGCGCGGTTGATCCTGCGCCGGCGGCAGCGCACGCACCTTCTCGAGCAGCTCCGGCGTCGGCGGGACGTTGAAGCGCGCGCCCGGGCCGCCGCGCCCGACCGTCGGCTCCGGCGCGGCACGGTTCTCCGCGACGGCCGCCAGGCGGTCGACCTCGTCCTGCTCCGAGCGCGGCCACAGCCGGCCGCTGACACCGGCCCCGTTGCCGCTCACCGCAGGCATGGCCGTGGGGTGCTCGATGTCGTCTTCCGGGCCGGCGATCAGTTCGCGGAACAGTGCACAGCGCTCCCGCAGCTCGGCTTCGGTGCCGACGTCAACGACCCGCCCGGCGTCCAACACGGCGATCCGATCGGCCAACGCCAGCGACGAGCGGCGGTGCGCGATCAGCAGCGTGGTCCGGTCCTTGGTGACGGTGTGCAGGGTGGCGTGAATGGCGGCTTCGGTGCTCGCGTCGACGGCGGAGGTGGCGTCGTCGAGCAGCAGGACCCTCGGGTCGGTCAGCAGCGCCCTCGCCAGCGCCAGGCGTTGCCGCTGACCACCGGAGAGCGTCAGCCCGCGCTCGCCGACCACCGTCTCGTAGCCGTCGGGCAGGTCCTCGATGAACTCGTGCGCCTGCGCGGCCTTCGCCGCGGCGACGACTTCCTCGTCGGTGGCGTCGGGGCGACCATAGGCGATGTTGTCCCGGACCGAGGTGGAGAACAAGAACGCTTCCTCGAACACCACCCCGATCGCGCGCCGCAGATCGTTGAGCCGCAGGTCGCGCACGTCCACCCCGCCGACCTCGATCCGGCCCTCGTGCACGTCGTAGAACCGGGGGAGCAGCAGCGACACCGTCGACTTGCCCGAGCCCGCGGTGCCGACCAACGCCACCGTCTCGCCCGGGTCGACGTGCAGCGACACCCCGTCGAGCACTTTGTCCTCGCGGGTGTAGCCGAAGCTGACGTCGGTCAGCCGTACCGACAGCGGGCCGGACGGCAGTTCGCGTGGCTCGTCCGGGTCGGTCACCTCGGGCTGGGCGTCGATCAGTTCGTACACCCGCTCGGCGCCCGCGCGGGCGATCTGCGCCTGGATGATCAGGCTGGTGACCATCCGGGCGGGCGAGACCAGCCCGGCGACGTAGGACGCGAACGCCACGAACGTGCCGAGCGAGACGTCACCGTCGAGGGCGAGCAGGCCGCCGACCGCCAGCACGGCGACCTGCCCGATCGCGGGCAGGGCGGCGACCGAGGCCATCGGCTTCGCGGTCAGCCGGGCGGCCCGCAGCTTCTCGCCGAACAGCTTGCGTGCCGCGCGCTCCAGCCGGGAGACCTCGCGGGACTCCTGCCCGAAGCCCTTCACCACACGCACGCCGGTGACGGTTTCCTCGACGTGCTGGGCCAGGTCGGCCGCCCGCTGCTGCGACGACCAGATCGCCGGGAAGACGCGCATCCGGGCCGCGGCGACGGCCAACCCGATCGCGGGCGTGACCACCAGGGCGATCAGCGTCAGCAACGGCGACATCCACAACATCGCGCCCAACGCGAGCAGCAGATACACCGCCGAGCCGACCGACAGCGGGCCCTGCATCAGCAGGCTGACCATCAGCTGCAGGTCGGTGATGGCACGCGAGGCGATCTGACCGGTGCGCAGGGAGTCCTGGGTGCCGCCGTCGAGCCGGGACACCGCGCCGAAGACCTGTTGGCGCAGGTCGTGCTGCACATCCAACGCCAGCCGCCCGCCGAAGTAGCGGCGCACGAACGCGGCGCCGAACGTCAGCACGGCAAGGCCGATCAGGCCCAGCGCGAGCACCCCGAGCCTGGCGGTGTCGCCGGCCAGCGCTTCGTCGATGGCCTGTTTGACCAGCAGCGGCCCGGCAGCGAGCGCCCCGACCCCCAGCACGGCCGCGCCGAACGCCAGCACCACCAGCCACGGATGCCGCCAGCAAGCCGAGACGAGCCGTCGCAGCCACCCCGCGGACGGCGGCGGAACAGAAGGGCGGGGTGCCCGCCGCCGAGGTTCGGTGGGAATCTCGGTCGGTACGGACACCCCGCCAGGTTACGTAATCTCAGGCCCGCGCCGTCAGGCGTTTTCCGGCCGTCGGCGTGATCAGGTGATGTCGCGCTGCTTGGCGACCAGCCAACCGGACAGGCCGATCACCGCGCTCCAGGCCAGGAAGATCAACATGGACGCCCACCACGCGGGCGCACCGTCCAGGTTGAGGAAGCCGCGGATCTCCTCGATCGCCCTGCCCACGTCGTCGCCGTGTCCGCCGGGGAACCCTTCCACGAACAAATCGAGCGACAGGTCGCTGACCATGCCCGAACCGGAGCCGTTGGGCAGATAGAACGGGATCTTCTCGGCGTCGTTGCTACGCAGGATCTGGGCCACGATCGGCTCCAGGATCAGCGTGTAGATCACCAGGCCGACGATCGCGCCGGTCTGGTTGCCGATCAACGCGCCCGCGCCGACCCCGAGCAGGGTCCACATCATCAGCGCGAGCACGCCGACCCCGGCCAGCTCGAACCACAGCGCACCGTCCGGCAGGTCGCCGCCGAACAACGCGCCGAGGGTGGCCGCGCCCATGCAGGCCACGCCGTACACCAGGCCCATGACCGTGTACGTGATCAGCTTGGCGGTCAGGACGGCACCACGACTGCTGCCGGTCAGGTAGGTCGTGGTGATCGTCTTGTGCCGCATCTCGCTGGTCACCGCGGTGGCGCCCAGGATGACCGCGAACACGGTGGTGAAGTTGATGCCCTGGGCGAATGCCGGGAGCGCGAACGGGACGGCGCCACCGACTTCTTCCTGCAGTTCACCGAGCGTGCCGAGCGCCGAGCCCGCCCACGTGAAGCCCAAGCTCAGCAGGACGGCCGGGATGAGCAGCGCCCACCACAGTTTGACCGTGAAGATCTTGCGGAACTCGGCGGTGATCAACCTGCCCATCAGCCCTGACCTCCACTGTTACCGCTGTCGCCTGGTTGCTGTCCTTGGCCGGGTGGCCCTCCGGCCCACGGGTTCGGTTGCTGGCCCTGCTGTCCCTGCTGCCACTGTTGCGGCTGTTGCTGGGGCGGTTGGCCTGCCGGCGGCTGCTGGGGCGGTTGGCCTGCCGGCGGCTGCTGCCACTGCGGTGCGCCTTGCCACTGCTGCTGGCCGGGTTGCGGGGGCTGCTGCCACTGCTGAGGTTGACCTTGCGGCTGCCCCTGCGGCGCCCACTGCTGGCCGGGCTGCTGCGGCGGCATGCCGGGCTGCTGCGGCGGACCCCATTGCCCCTGCTGCGCCTGCGGTCCCGCGAACGGTTGCGCCGGCTGCTGCCCGGCGTACTGGCTGCGGGTCAGCTGGAAGAACAGCTGCTCCAGGTCGGCGGTCTCCTCCTGCACGCCGTAGAGCGCCACGCCCGCCTTGGCGGCGATGTCACCGACCTGCTGCACGGTGGAGTCGTAGACGGCCAGCCGCCCGTCCTCGATGGTCTCCACCCGGGTGACGCCCTGCTCCTTCAGCGCGGTGACCAGCGCCTGACCGTCCGCCGCCTGCACCAGGATCCGGCTCTGCTGCTGCTTACGCAGGTCGTCGAGCTTGCCGTAGTACACCGTCTGCCCGCGGCTGACGATCACCACCTGGTCGATTGTCTGCTCGAGCTCGGCAAGCAGGTGTGACGACACCAGCACCGTGCGACCTTCCCTGGCGAGGTTGCGCAGGAACTGCCGCAGCCACGCGATGCCTTCCGGGTCGAGGCCGTTGGCGGGCTCGTCGAGCACCAGCACCTGCGGGTCGCCCAGCAGGGCGGCGGCCAGTGCCAGCCGCTGCCGCATGCCGAGCGAGAAGCCGCCCGCCTTCCGGTTCGCCGCGTCGGTCAGCCCGACCAGGCTCAACACCTCGTCCACCCGGGTGTCCGGCACGCCGATCGCCGCGGCGTAGACCCGCAGGTGGTTGCGCGCGGTGCGCTTGGGGTGGAAGCCCTCGTTCTCCAACACCGATCCGACGACCGTGGCCGGGTTGCCCAGCTTGTCGTGCGGCAGCCCATTGATCGTGGCCGTGCCCTGGGTCGGCCGCACCAGTCCCAGGATCATCCGCAGCGTGGTGGTCTTACCGGCGCCGTTCGGGCCGATGAAGCCGGTGACCGACCCGGGCTCCACGGTAAAACTCAGGTTCGACACCGCCTGTACCGCACCGAAGTTCTTACTCAGGTGCTGTACGACGATGCGGCCACTGCCGTCATGCTGCATCACAGCTTCTCCGTCCGTTCACGGGTGATCCGCACAGCTCGTGCTGCGCCATACTGCCGTACAAATCGGTCCATTCGCAGTTCGTTCCGACGAATTTGGCGAAGGTTGCCGCACAACTTTCCGCGTTCCCCTATGGTGGTAGTGGCGGCCTGCTCCCAGTGACCCCCAGGCTGGTTGAGCGGGCCGCCCCTCTTTTTTTCTGCGCCGGTCACCGAGCACGTCGGCGGGCCCGCGCCCAGGACGGCGGGAGTGTCTGCGACAACCGCACAGCGGGCAGGCTATCTTGCGCGGCCGACGTCGCCGCGCAGCACCCACGGGGAGTTGATCACGACTCGAGCACGGTCTGCAGCGGTGTCGCGGGAAGATCGTGTGCGTCGGCCACGGCGTCGTTGGTCAGCTTGCCTGCGTGCGTGTTGATCCCGAGCGCGAACGCGTGGTCGGCGTCGGCGGCGGCCCGCCAGCCGTGCTCGGCGAGTTGCACCACATAGGGGAGCGTGACGTTGGTCAGGCCGTACGTGGACGTCCGCGGGACGGCGCCGGGCATGTTCGCCACGCAGTAGAAGACGCTGTCGTGCACCTGGAACGTCGGGTCGTCGTGGCTGGTCGGCCGGGTGTCGGCGAAGCATCCGCCCTGATCGACGGAGATGTCCACCAGCACACTCCCGGGCTTCATCTGCGCCACCAGATCGTTGGACACCAGCGTCGGCGCCTTGGCCCCGGGAACCAGCACGGCACCGATCACCAGGTCGGCTTCCAGGACGGCTTCCTCGAGCGTCAAAGCGTTGGACGTCAGCGTGTGGATGGCGCCGTGAAACTCCAGGTCGATCTCGCGCAAGCGGTCGACGTTGATGTCGAGGACCTCGACGTGCGCGCCCATGCCGAGCGCGACGCGCGCGGCGTTGAGACCGGCCACCCCGCCGCCGATCACGACGACCCGCGCAGGGTGCACCCCGGGGATGCCACCGGGCAGCACGCCGCGGCCGCCGTTGGGCCGCATCAACGCGTACGCGCCGACCTGGGGCGCGAGGCGGCCGGCAACCTCGGACATCGGCGCGAGCAAGGGCAGCGTGCCGGTGGGCAGCTGCACGGTCTCGTAGGCGATCGCCGTCGTGCCCGCGGCCAGCAACGCTTCGGTGAGTTCCCGGTCCGCGGCCAGATGCAGGAACGTGAACAGGGTCAGATCCCGCCGCAGGAATCCGTACTCCTCGGCGATCGGCTCCTTGACCTTCAGCACCAGGTCGCCGTCGCCCCACACGTCCTCGGCCGTCGGCAGGATCTTCGCGCCGGCCGCCAGATATTCCTCGTCGGTGATGCCTGCACCCACGCCCGCTTCGGTCTCCACGGACACCTCGTGGCCGCGTTCGGTCAGTTCGCGAACCCCCGCGGGCGTGATCGCCACGCGATACTCGTGCTTCTTCCTCTCGCGGGGAACGGCGACACGCATGGCCGACCACCTCCCACCTGCGGCGCTGCAGTGCTGGTTCCACTATGGCGCGTCCGTGCGGCAAAGTCATGGCACAAGTCGGCCGCGGGGGACCTCGCGCGCCCGCCAAGCGCGTTGCTTGGCCCGGTTGCCGCAGACGCGCATCGAACACCAGCGGGCGGAGCGGGCGCGGGAGCGGTCGTAGAACGCCCAGCGGCAGCCGTCGTCGGCGCACACCTTCAGTCGTGACCAGGTGCCGTCCGCCATCGCTTCGATCACGATCGACACCAGGCGGCCGATGGCCTGCCACACGCCGTCTGCGCTGCTGTGGACTTTCCAGGATCCGGTCGGCGTGAACCGGATCGTCAGGCAGGCGGCTTCGGCCGCCGAGTTGAGTTCGGCGAGCACGTCGTCGTCCAGCCCGCCCTCTCCGGCCGCCAACGCGGAGCGCAGGGCTTCCCGGGCCGCCACGAGCTGGTCGGCCTCGGCGCGGCTGAAGGTGCTGACCGAACGGGCGAGCAAGCCCTCTTGCCGCAGCCAGCGCACGCACCCCCGGGGGGTGCTCAGTGCGTCGGTTCCGGCCTCGATGTCGCGCGTGTTGATCAGGCGCCGCACGACGTCGAGCCGGCCGGGAGCTGCTGACGGCGTAGCAGGCATCCTGCGAGTGTAACCACATTGACGCTGAACAGGGTTATGGCTGATCTGCCCGCCCGTGACTTCCCGCAAGCTGAGCATCGGCCCGTCGTCGTCCGGCTGGGTGCGCAGGTCGTTCGCCGCGATCGCCGCGGCGTCGGTTCTCACCGGATGTGCCGAGGATCCGGTCGCCGTCGGGGCGGAACAGCAGCCGCCGAAGCAGCAGACGGTGTCGGCGGATTGTCCAGGCGGCGGGCGGCAGTCGGTCACCATCGGCGTGCAGCCGGACGACCTCCGCGCCACTGGCCGCAAGATCGACGGGTTCCGGGTCGCGATCGCGTGCGGGGTGGTCAAGCGAGTCTTCGGCGAGGACTTCACCGTCACCTGGCAGCTCCTTCGTCAGGATCAACCCGACGCGCTGGAGCAGGCGCCGTCGATCTCGTCGTCGCGGTGCCGGAGGACTACGCCAAGCAGCGCACGAAGGTCGGTGTGAGCATGCCCTACTACATCAGCGGGCCGAACGTGCTCGTGGCGGACGGCAAGCTCACCGAGTTCGACGACATCGACCGGTCGAACAAGAAGGTCTGCGACGTCGAGTTCGGACCCGCCGCGGAACTTCGTGCCGCGTTCGACATCGTCGAGCGGGACAGCATCGACGAGTGCGTGACGATGCTTCGGGCCGGGGAAGTGGACGGCGTGGCCGGTGATGCGGCGGACCTGGCCGACCTCGCGGCGGACGGTGGTGACGGCCTTCAGCTGCTCGACATCCGCGACAAAGTGGCCGAGGACGCGAACCTGCAGACCCGGATGCTCGAGTACTCGATCGGCGTGAATCCGGCAAAGCCGGATCTGTTGAACGAAATCGACGCCGCGCTGGATGAGGTCATGTCCGACGGTACGTGGCAGAAGTTCTTTCAGCGCTATCTCGAACCGGTCCGGTTCCCGCACGTCCAGCCGCCCCGGGCCTCATGACACCGGCAGTTCCAGCGGGGTGAGGACGGCGATCTTCCAGCCCTTGTCGGTGTCGACGAGCTGGTAGACGAACCGTTCGGCGCGCTCGCCGTCGTCGTACCACGCGACGTCGGCCCACACGCTGTGCCCGGTCTGCGCGATGACGGCGATCTCGGCCTTGGTGTCATGGACCCCCTCGTACTGCCCGACGGCGGAAGCGAAGAAGTCCAGGGTCTGCTGCGCATCGGTCACTGCGATTGCCTGACCGGGAAATTCGATCAGTGCAGGCACCGCGTAGTGGTCGGCGATCGCTTGGGCGTCGCGATCCAGCAGCGCGCGCCGGTAGGTGGCGAAGAACGTGTCGGCGATGGTGTCGGTCATGCCGGCGACACTAGGTCCGAACCAGGACACGCCGGTGTCGTGATTTTCGGGAGATTTCATGGCCGAGGCCACAGCGCGGCGCGCCGCCGCCTCACGCGACAACCACCTCACGTTGCGACGCGTCGAGCGGCAACAACGAATCATCGAGCTGCTCGCCGCCGCGCGCACCCGCGTGCCTTTGCGGAGACTGGCCGAGGAATTCGGCGTCGCCGAACGCACGATTGCGCGCGACTTGCAGCGGCTGCGCCATTCCGGAGTTCCGATCGAAGTGACGCCGGGTCGGCACGGCGGTGCGACTGTGATCAGCGCACACACCATTCCACCCGTGACGCTGGATTTCTCGGAGGTCGCCGCGGTCATGGCCAGCCTGGCAGCGCTCGGCCCGTCGGTGACACCGTCCGCGACCAGCGCAATGAGCAAATTTGCCCGTGTTCTGCGGCATTAGTACGACGAGCGGTTCGTTGTCACGCGAATTTCTCCGGCCTTTGTCGGGGGCTGGCGTCACGACGCCGGGCGGAGCATGATCTTCACCCGTGGCCAAAAGTCGAAAGGGGAGCGCGATGGTATCTCGCCGACATTTCGCCCGGGGCGCGGCGATGGTCTCGATCTGCGCGCTGACAGTAGGACTGGTTTCGCAGCCGGCGGCCGCCGATCCGAAGTGGGCAGGCCCGCTGACCAAGGAGCCGGTGGCGACCGGATCGGGCGGTGCGGTGGCCACCGTCGATCTGGAAGCCACACGTGCCGGCCTTTCCGTGCTGCGCAAGGGCGGCAACGCGGTCGACGCCGCGGTGGCGGCCGCGGCCGTGCTCGGCGTGACCGAGCCGTACTCGTGCGGCATCGGGGGCGGCGGATTCATGATGATCTACACGGCCAAGGACCGGAAGGTACACGCGATCGACCACCGGGAGAAAGCGCCGAAGGCGATGCAGCCGGACGCGTTCTTCGAGGACGGCAAGGTCCTGCCGTTCGACGACGCCCGCTACAGCGGACGGTCGGTCGGCGTGCCGGGGACCGTGGCCGGGTGGGAGGAAGCGCTGGACCGCTTCGGCACCAAGTCGCTGCGCCAGGTGCTGCAGCCCGCGATCAGCGTGGCCCGCAACGGTTTCGAGGTCGACGAGACGTTCGCGGAGCAGACCGAGGACAACCGCGAGTACTTCGACGACATCCCCTCGTCGGCCAAGACGTTCCTGGACCCGGACGGCACCGCGCCCGACGTCGGCAGCACGTTCCGCAACCCCGAGTTGGCCAAGGCGTACGAGCGGATCGCGCGCTACGGCGCCAAGGGCTTCTACCAGGGCCCGATCGCCGAGGCGATGGCCAAGGCGGTGACCAACCCGCCGGTGTCCGACGACGCCGACCACCAGTGGCGCGAGGGCTACATGACCACCGACGACGTCAAGTCGTACCGGGCGGACTGGCGCGAGCCGACCAAGGTCAGCTACCGCGGCCTGGACGTCTACGGCATGGCGCCGCCGTCCAGTGGCGGCTCGACCGTCGGTGAGGCGCTGAACATCCTGGAGGGCTACGGCCTGAAGTGGATCACGAGGGAAGAGGCGCTGCACTACTTCCTCGAGGCGTCGCGCTATTCCTTCGCCGACCGCAACGCATACGTCGGTGACGCCGACTTCGTCGACGTCCCGCTGCAGGGCCTGCTCAGCAAGGACTTCGCCGCCGAGCGCCGCGCGCTGATCACCGGCAAGGCCGCCGGTGAGGTCGAGCCCGGTGACCCGTGGCCGCACAACGGCGGCGGCTCGGGCAGCGGCACCCCGTCGGTGACGCTGGAGAAGGGCACGTCGACGACCCACCTGACGGTGGCGGACAAGCACGGCAACGTGGTGGCCTACACGTTCACCATCGAGTCGACCGGCGGCAGCGGCATCACCGTGCCCGGCTGGGGCTTCTTGCTCAACAACGAGCTGACCGACTTCAACTACGACTCGACCACGCACGTCAACCGGGTCGAGGGCGGCAAGCGTCCGCGCAGCTCGATGTCGCCGACCATCGTGTTGGACCACGGCAAGCCCAAGCTCGCGGTCGGCTCGCCGGGTGGGTCGACGATCATCACCACGGTGCTGCAGATCCTGGTCGACCGGATCGACCTCGGTTCGTCGCTGCCCGAGGCCATCGCGGCGCCGCGGGCGACCCAACGCAACGGCGAGACCACCAGCGCCGAACAAGCCTGGATCGACAGCCCGGAGGCCCAGGCGCTGCAGGAGCGTGGGCACAAGTTCGTCGACGGCGGGGAGATCGGTGCCGCCACCGGTATCGAGTTCCTGCCCGGCGGCAAGCTGCTCGCGGCGGCCGAGCCGGAGCGCAGGGGCGGCGGCTCCGCCGGGGTCGTGCGGCCCTGGTGACCGGTGGGTGGCGTCGGGTAGGACTGGAGCATGAGCGAGCACGCTGAAGGCTGGTTCACCGGCGCCGCAGGCAGAAGCATCTACTGGCAGTCCTGGCTGCCGGACGGGCAAGCCGTCGGAGTCGTGGTCGTCCTGCACGGCTACGCCGAGCACAGCGGCCGGTACCCGCATGTGGCCGCGGCGCTGAACGCGGCGGGCTATGCGGTGTATGCGCTCGACCAGCACGGTCACGGTCGGTCGGACGGGCCACGGGCGAACATCGACTCGTTCGCCGGGGTCTTCATCGACACCGACCGGCTGGTACGCAAAGCGGCCGCGGCGCACGACGGCTTGCCCGTCTTCCTGCTCGGGCACAGCATGGGCGGGTTGATCGCCACGGGTTACGTGTGCGAGGTGACCGGCCTGCCGCGTTACCCGCTCGCCGGCCTGGTGCTGTCCGCGCCCGCGCTGGACATCGCGGTGGGCTCACCGGTGGAGAAGGTGGCGGCCAAGGTGCTGTCGAAGATCGTGCCGGACCTGGCCGTGACACCGTTCGTATCGGGCAAGATCAGCCGGGATCCGCAGGTGGTGGCGGCCTACGACGCCGACCCACTGGTGTACCGGGGCAAGATCAAGGTGCGCACCGGAGCGGAGACGCTGAGCACGGTCGCCAAGACCCGCGACATGCTGCCCAAGGTCGATCTGCCGACCCTGCTGATGCACGGCGGAGCCGACGAGGTCGTCCGCCTGGAGGGCTCGCGACTGCTGGCCGAGCGCGCGACGACGCCGGACCTGACGTTCACCGTCTACGACGGCCTCTACCACGAGATCTTCAACGAACCGGAGAAGGAGAAAGTGCTGGCCGACGTGGTGGCCTGGCTCAAGGCGCGGACTTGAGCGCCCACGGGGGCTGTTGTCGGTCGGCCTTGATCAGCGCGGTCACCGCGTTGATCAACGCCAGGTGGGTGAACGCCTGCGGGAAGTTGCCGAGCTGGCGGCCGGTGTGCGGATCGATCTGCTCGGCGTACAGCTGCAGCGGCCCGGCGAACGACAGCAGCTTCTCGCACAGCGTCCTGGCCCGCTCCAGCTCGCCGATCAACACCAACGCCTGTACCAGCCAGAACGAGCAGATGGTGAACGTGCCTTCCGCGCCTTCCAGGCCGTCCTCGGTCTCGTCCGTGCGGTAGCGGAGCACCAGACCGTCGACGGTCAGCTCGTCGGCGATGGCCAGCACGGTGGCGCGCACGCGGTCGTCGTCCGGCGGCAGGAATCCGAACAGCGGGATGATCAACGCCGAGGCGTCCAGCGCCTTCGTCTGGTAGTGCTGGGTGAACACACCCCGTTCGTCGACGGCGTTGGCCAGCACGTCGGCGCGAATCTCTTCGGCGGCTTCCCGCCACTTCGCGGCGATCTTGGCCGCACCGCGTCCTTCGGCCAGGGCCGCCCCGGCCTCCGCGGCCAGGTAGCAGGCTACCTTCGACGAGGTGAAGTGCTGCGGGGCCGAGCGCACCTCCCAGATCCCGCGGTCCGGCTCCCGCCAGCGCTCCAGCGCGCGTTCCACCTGCGTGTGGACGATGTGCCACAACCGGTCGCCGATGCGGCCGGTTCGCACGCTGTGCAAGTTGATCGCGCCGACCACGGCGCCCCACACGTCGTGCTGGCGCTGGTCGTAGGCGCCGTTGCCGATGCGCACCGGTCGTGCGCCGTCGTAGCCGGACAGATGGTCCAGTGTCGACTCGGTGAGCACCCGCTCGCCGTCGACGCCGTACATGATCTGCAGGTCGCCGCCTTCGGTCTCGGCCACGTCGCAGACGAAGTTGAAGAAGTCGGTGGCTTCCCATTCGAAGCCGAGCGTGCCCAGCGCCCACAAGGTGGCGGTGGTGTCGCGAATCCAGGTGTAGCGGTAGTCCCAGTTGCGCTCCCCGCCCGGTGCCTCCGGCAACGAGGTGGTGGCGGCTGCGGCGACCGCGCCGGTCGGAGCGAAGGTCAGACCCTTCAGCGTCAGCGCGCTGCGCTGCAGGTACGACCGCCATGGGTGGTCGGGGAAGTCGCCGTGGTCGAGCCAGTGCTGCCAGTGGTGCGCCGTCCACTCCAAGCGGGCGTCGGCCTCCTCGATCGTGCGCGGCGGGGCGTGTTCGCTCCAGCTCAGCGCGACGAACCGGCTCTCGCCTTTTCTGAGCAACGTGCGCGCGGTGCATTGCGGGCCTTCGAACCCCACGTTCATGTCGGTGGTCAGCCGCAGCCGCACGTCGCTGCCCGGCGCGCTTGCCACCGCCTCGCGATAACCGGAACCGTCGAAGGCCCACTCGGCGGGCGCCCGGCCGTAGTCGAACACCGGCGAGCAGTCCATCCGCACCTGCACCTGGCCGTTGACACAGCGGATGCGGCGCAACAACACGTGGCCGGCGTCGTAGTCCGTCGGCGCGCGGCGGTGCGTCTTCGACCGCTCGTCGTCGTGGTGCCACGGCCCCATCAGCAGCGCATCGGTGACCACCAGCCAGCCACCGGGAATCCACCACGACGTCTCCAGCACCAGCGTTCCCGGGATGTAGCGGCGCGCCGACGGCACCCGCACGCCTGCGGGGGAGATCCGGAAGACCCCGGCGTCCCGGTCGAGCATCGAGCCGAACACGCTCGGCGAGTCCATCCGGGGCAGGCACAGCCACTCGAGCCCGCCGTCCGGGGCGACCAGCGCGGCGGTCTCGCAATCCGACAGGAACCCGTACTCGCCGATCGGCGGAAACCGGCCGGCGTAGCCGCTGTGGTCCTGCGGCGGCGTTCTGATCATCCCCCCAGGGTAAGTCGCCGCGTCAGTATGCGCCGCCCAGCTTGCTGTGGTCCCAGCTCGCCCGCTTGCGCTCGACGAACTGCAGCCCGACCCGCTTGGCGGCCTGCGCGCGGATCATGTCCTCGGCGCCGGGCGCCAATCCGGCACCACCGGTGTAGCGGTCGGTGAGCTCGAGGCCGATGCCGAGCACGGTCTCCGGGTCACGGTGCAGCACCACATCGCACTCGAACGTCACCCCGCGCAGCTCGGAGTAATCCACGCCCGCCTCGACCTGCAGCGTCGCCCGCGGGTCGCGCTCCAGGTTGCGGACTTTCTGCGACTTGCCGTACGTCCACGCCCAGACCTGGCCGTCGCGCAGCACGAACCACAGTGGGGCCAGGTGCGGCCAGCCGGACTTGCCGATCGTGGCGCAGGTGAGGGTGCGCTGCTCGTCGAGGAACGCGGCGACCTCGTCGTCGGTCATCGCGATCTGTTTTCTGCGGTTCATGGCCCGAGGCTGCCATGCTCGGCGCGCCACGGCTACGGCAATGTGAGTACCTTGATCTTCTTCTCCCCGTAGATGCCGTAGATCTCCACCTGCGCGATATCCGTGCGCGGCACGCTCGTCGATCCGGTGAACGTGTAGGTCGTACCCGGGCCCGCGCGCCAGCTACCCACTTGATGGGTCTTGCCGCGGCGGTCGGTGACGTACATCAGGTACTCGAACGACGGGCCGTCCGGCCGGGACTTGCCGGAGTAGCGGCAGACACCCTCGATCTTGGTGCCCCACGGCCCGGCCACCAGTCGCGCCTCCGCGCTGATCGGGCTCGGCGCCACCTTCTTCATCGCCGTCATGCTCGGCGGTGACGGGGCGGGTCCGCCGCCTTGGTCGCCCCACGGAACGGCGAGCGCGACGACGGCCGCGGCAGCGGCAGCGGCCACCGCGATCCCGACGGTGCGCCAGCGCGCCTGCCGATTCGACCGGCGCTGTCGCCGTTCGGCATGCGCGAGCAGTTCCGGCAACAAGTCCGGCGGTCTCGGCGGTTCCGCCGCGTCGTCGAGCAGGGCGAAGGCCTGTTCCGACGACAACGCGGACAGCGGGCCGGCGAGCCCGGCCAGCGTCGAGACCGCGGACGCGCACTCGTCACACGAGGACAAGTGCTGCTCGTACTCCCGGCGTTCGCCGGGCGGGAGCGATCCCAGCACGTACGCGGCGTCCCATTCCCGGTACCGGTCCGTGGTGGTCATTGGCTCACCCCCCTTTCCTGCAGTGCGAGCCGTAGTGCGCGTAGTCCGTAGTGCAGCCGCGATTTCACCGTGCCGGGCGGGATGTCGAGCTCGGCCGCGATGTCGGCGATCGGGCGGCGACCGTAGAAGGCATGCACGATCACCGTGCGGTGCTCCGATGACAATTGGGCGAGCGCATCGGCGACCAGCCACGAATCCAGCAACGCATCGGTGCTGTCCTCCGATTCGGCGCCGCGCGCCAAGGGCATGTCGTCGTGTGGAATCTCCCGTCGCTGACGGGCGCTGCGTTGGTTGTCGATGACCAAGTTCCGCGCCACCGTGAACAGCCAGGCGCGCGGCGACGTGTGTCTTCGCGCCAACGCCCCCGGCCGCTGCAACGCACGAAGCAAGGTCTCCTGAACCACGTCACTGGCCAGCTGAGGGTCACCGGTCAGGCGCAGCACGAACTGCCAGAGGTCAGGTGCGTGTTCGTCGTGCAGGGTCCTCAGCAACGCGGCGCGGTCGTCGGTCATCGATCACTCCCACCCGCACAACGGATGCCGAGTCCGCTGGGTTCACCGGGGTGGTCGGTTCGTCGTCGGACAGCACCGTCGCGATGGCCTGTTCCAGCCCGGCCTCCGGCTCCGGGGCCGTGGTGGCCCGGCGGATCGCGGCCAGCGTACGCTCGCCGAGCCCGGTCTTCTCGCCGAGCCGGGTGAGCGCGTCGGCGAGCACCTCGCAGGTCTCCTCGACCGCGGCTTGCGCCTTGTTGCGTTCGGTGATCGCGGTCGACAGCAGCAGCGCGATCAGCGCCAGGGATCCGTTGTAGACCTGCAGCGCGATCATGGTCGCCAGGACGGTCTTCCCCGCGAACGGGCCGTTGCCCTCGATGGCCGCCAGCGAGACCAGCACGGACGTGAGCAGGGCGCACGAGGCGGCGCCGAGCAGCTGGAATCGAACGGCTGCCCAGATCAGGGGGATGACCGTCGGGAACAGGATGCCGATCGAGGTCTCGGTGCCGAGTACAGCCGCGCACACCGTGGCGGTGATCAACACCGCGGCTTCGATGCGGACGCGCTGCGGGCGTGCCACCTGAGGGCGTTGGTACCACAGCGCGAACAGCGCCGGAGCGACCATCAGGACACCCATCAGATCGCCGGTCAACCAGATGGCCCACGTGGTCCAGAACTGCTCCGCAGGCATGGCTTCGGCAGCGATCAGCGCGCTGGTGCCCAGCGTGGCACTCAGCGCCACTGCTGCGACGCCGCCGAGCACGATCAGGGCGACCGCGTCGCGGATGCGATCGAGTTCCGGGCGGAAGCCGACCAGCCGGAGCACCTGCCAGGCGGCGACCGCGGCGAGGGTGTTGCCGAGCCCGTTGAACAGCACGCCGAGCGGCGGAGCGCCGAACTCCCACGTGGCCAGCAGGGCACCGATCAGCACGCCGGGAGCGGCTCGCCATCCCCAGCGGACCAGGCAGAACAGCGCGACACCGGTGGCGGGCCACACGGGGCTGATCTGGCCATCGGCCAGCGTCAGTTGCAGGCCGGCGAGACCGGTCAGCCAGTAGGCGATGGCCGTGCCCGCGCTGATCAAAACCACGGCCACCTTCGGGCTCACCTCGGGCATGACCACCCCTCGCCGTGAATGCCGGAAATGTCTGGTCCCGCCCTGGGTATCGCCGATGATCTTCATAGTGCTACTTCCGGGCCGTTCGGGCTAAAGTGCACCCCATGCGCAGAGCCGTTGTGCTGGTCGTCACAGTCGCGTTGGTACTGGCATTTCCTGGGCCGGCCGCGGGGGAAACCACCAGAACGACAGACAATCCGTGGCTGGACGCGAGGGTGCTCAACATGGCCCACGCCGGCGGAGAGAATGAAGCGCCAGCGAACACGCTATACGCCTTCAAGCGCGCGGTAAAGCTCGGTGCGAACATGCTCGAGCTGGATGTCCAATCCACCAAGGACGACCAGCTGGTGGTCATCCACAACGCCACCGTCGACCAGACCACCGACGGCACCGGCAAGGTGCGCGACCTGACGTTCGAGCAAGTGCACAAGCTCGACGCGGCGTACAACTTCATCCCCGGCAGGCATGCGGTGCCCGGTGAGCCGCCGGAGTCGTATCCACTGCGCGGCGTGCGGACCGGGGACAAGGAGCCGCCGCCGGGCTACCAGCCGTCGGATTTCGCGATCCCGAAACTGGCTGATGTGCTCGAGGCCTTCCCGCGAACGCCGATCAACATCGAAATCAAAGGCACCAGCGACGCGGACATTCCTTCGTTCCTGCACAACGCGAAGCTGTTGGCCCGCCTGTTGAAAAAGACCGGCCGCACGGACTTCATCGTGACGTCGTTCAACGACCTCGCGGTGGCCAAGTTCCATCTGCTGGCGCCCGACATCCCCATCGCGCCTGGAATGGCCGGGCTCGCCGCGTACTTCCTGCTCGGCGTCAAACCGATGCACGGCACTGTCGCGCTGCAAATTCCGGTGCGGTATCAGGGCTTGGAAATCGCCACGCCGGAGTTCATCCGCCGGGCGCACGCCGACGGCTACGCGGTGCACGTGTGGTTCAGCGGAACGGCGCCGGACGACGAAGCGACGTACAACCGGATCATCGACTCGTGCGCCGACGGCCTGATGCCCGCCTACCCGGCGCTGCTGGAGCGGATCCTCGACGAGCGTGGCATCGAGCGTCCGGGCAGGCCGGGCGTCGATCCGTGCGGATGAGAGGCGGCCATGGCGAGCAAGCCGGACGAGGTCCGGGCCGGAGTGGAACTGTCCAGTTTGGACAGCACGCTGTTCGACGGCGCCGAAGCCACCAAGCGCGATCTGATCGACTACCTGGACGCCGTGGCGGACCGGATCCTGCCGGGCCTGGCCGGCCGTCCGTTGTCCGTAGTGCGGGTTCGCCCTGGTCAGGAGCCGTTCATGCAGAAGAACGTGCCCAAGTACACCCCGGAGTGGATCCGCACCGTGGAGTTGTGGGCGCAGTCGTCCAGGCGCGACGTGCGGCACGCGCTGTGCGACGACCGACGAACGTTGCTGTGGTTCGCCAACCAGCGCGCGGTGGAGTACCACCCGACGCTGGTGCGCGCCGACGACTGGGAGCATCCGGACTACTTGGTGCTGGATCTCGACCCGCCTGCCGGAGAGGGCTTCGCCGCCGTGGCCCGAGCCGCCCGGCTGGTGGAGCAGGCGCTGCGCGACCTCGGCCTGCGCGGAGCGGTGAAGACCAGCGGATCGAAGGGCGCGCACATCTTCGTGCCGCTCGCCGGGGCCACCGCCGATGAGGCCGCAGCGGCCACGCGCGCCATCGCGGCCAGGGCCGAACGAGTCGACCCCGACGTGGGCACCACCGAGTACGTCAAGGACAAGCGCGGTGGCAAGGTCTTCCTCGACTCGACCAGGGCGTACGGGTCGACCGTGGTGGCGGCCTACAGTCCGCGGGTGCGGCCCGGCGCGACGGTGTCCTTCCCGGTCTCCTGGGACGACCTGGAGGATGTCGACCCGCGCGACTTCACCGTGCGGACGGTGCTCGAGCGGCTGGGTGACGCCGACCCGTGGGCAAGCGCGATGCCCGAGCGGCAGCGGCTGAGCGACGACCTGGTGGCCGAGGGCATGGAGATCCCGGTCGCCAGGGTCGTGGCGATGCACGAAGGAAAACGACGCAAACGGGAACGGGAGCGGAAAGAGGGGCGATGACGCAGCCGGGAAACTTCAGCGACCACCAGCTCGGCATCTATGCGCAGGGCATGTTCGCCGGGACCAAGCCGTCGTGGACGACCAACCTGGCGCGGCTGGAGGAATACGCGCGGGACAAGCTCAGCCCGGAAGCGTTCGGCTACATCGTGCCCAGCGCGGGCGACAGCGCGACCACGCGGGCGAACCGGGCGGCGTTCGAGCGGTATCGCATCGTGCCGCGCATGCTGCGTAGCCGCGCCGACCGGAGCTATGCGACCACGGTGCTCGGTACCGAGATGCCCGCACCGGTGATGCTCGCCCCGCTCGGGGTCCAGAACCTCGCGCACCCGGACGCCGAACTCGCGACGGTGCGCGCGGCCGCCGGCCTCGGCGTGCCGTACGTGCACTCCACGCAGGCGTCGCGCAGCTTCGAGGAGGTCGCCGAGGCGGGTGGGAACGCCCCGCGGTGGTACCAGCTGTACTGGCCGACCGACGACGAGCTGTGCCTGAGCTTTCTGCGGCGGGCGAAGGACAACGGCTTCAGCGTGCTGGTGCTGACCCTGGACACCCTGCTGCTCGGCTACCGCCCGGCCGACCTGGATCGCGGCTACCTGCCGTTCCTGGCCGGCGACGGGATCGCCAACTACGTCACCGACCCGGTCTTCCGCAGCAAGCTGGCCAAGCCTCCGGAGGAGGACATGACCACCGCGGCCCTGCAGTTCGCGCAGGTCTTCCCGAACCCGGGCCTGGGCTGGGAGCGGCTGCCGTGGCTGCGCGAGCACTGGGACGGGCCGATCGTGCTGAAAGGCATCCAGTCGGTGGCGGACGCCAAGGCGGCCGCGGACGCCGGGATGGACGGCATCGTGGTGTCCAACCACGGTGGGCGGCAGGTCGACGGCGCGATCGCTTCGCTGGACGCGCTGGGGCCGATCGTCGAGGCGGTCGGCGACGAGCTCACCGTGCTGTTCGACTCCGGCATCCGCACCGGCAGCGACGTGGTCAAGGCGCTGGCGCTCGGGGCGAAGGCGGTGCTGCTCGGGCGACCGTTCGCCTACGGGCTGGCGCTCGGCGGGCAGGAAGGCGTGGAGCACGTGCTGCGCTGCCTGCTCGCCGAGTTCGACCTGACCATGGCGCTGTCCGGCCACGCGCTCGACGACCTCGAGCCGGGGGTGCTCGACCGGGCGGGATGACGCAGGCGGCCTGCGCGCTACAGCCCCATGTTCTTGGCGATGATCAGCTTCATCACCTCGGACGTCCCGCCGTAGATGCGGCTGACCCGGTTGTCCGCGTACAGCCGGGCGATCGGGTACTCGTTGATGTAGCCGTACCCGCCGTGCAGCTGCAGGCAGCGGTCGATGACCCGCGACGCCGTCTCGGTGCAGAACAACTTCGCCGAAGCCGCGTCCGCCGCGGTCAGCTCACCGGCGTCGTGGGCGTCGAGCGCGCGGTCCACCACGGCCTGACAGGCGTCCACGTCGGACTGGCAGGCGGCCAGCTCGAACTTGGTGTTCTGGAACGACGCGACCGGCTTGCCGAACACCGTGCGCTCCTGCGTGTACTCCTTGGCGAACCGCACCGCGGCCGCCGCCTGCGCATACGCGGACACCGCGATGCCGAGCCGCTCCTGCGGCAGGTTCTGGCCCAGGTAGGTGAAGCCCTGGTTCTCCTCGCCGAGCAGGTCCTCGACCGGCACCCGCACGTCGGTGAACGACAGCTCCGCGGTGTCCGACACCCGCAGGCCGAGTTTGTCCAGCTTCCGGCCGACCGTGTACCCCTCGGACTTGGTGTCGACCACCAGCAGCGAGATCCCGAAGCGCCGGTCGTCCGGCTTGGATGGCGACGTCCGCGCGCACACGATGACCCGGTCGGCGTGCACGCCACCGGTGATGAACGTCTTGGCGCCGTTGAGGATGTAGTACTTGCCGTCGTCGGACAGCTTCGCCGTGGTGCGCATACCCGCCAGGTCGGAGCCGGTGTTGGGCTCGGTCATCGCGATGGCGAACATGATCTCACCGGAGACCATGCCGGGCAGCCATCGCTGCTTCTGCTCCTCGGTGGCATAACGCAGCAGGTACGGCAGACACAGCCCGATGTGCACGCTGCTGCCGCCGAACGACACGCCTGCCCGCGCGACCTCCTCGGTGATGACCGCCTGGAACTTGTAGCCACCCTCGCCGGCGCCGCCGTACTGCTCGGGCACGCCGATGCTGAACACACCCAGCTCGCCGAGCTGGTAGTAGAACTCGCGCGGGACGATCCCCGCATCGAGCCACTGCGGGTAGACCGGGACGACCTCCGACTCGATGAACGCGCGGATGGTCTTGCGGAAGTCCTCGTGTTCGGTGGTGAAGACGGTGCGCCGCACGGCGACTCCTTTGCTCAAGCCTCTGTGACACCGGTTCGCGCGGTCGTGCGCTTGTGATTCGCGTGGGGCGTGCCGCACCGGCCGAAGTTGGCCGAAGAAATGTGTCGCGGTACGCCTCGGTGAGCCACAATGCCCCAACATACATTCCGAACGGACGGTAAGTGGAGGGTCGATGAGCAGCCCGCTGCGCAAGGTTCGTGCCCAGGTGCGAGGCGCTCGGCGGCTGGTACGGGCCGCCGCCTCCGATCCACGCCTGCGCCGGGAACTCCTCCGCGGGATGTTCGGTCGATCGACGCGACCGGCCGATGCCGGCCACCCCGAGCCGTCTGCGCAGGCCAAGGCCGCCGGTTACGTCCCGCCGGAGGGCTTGTCGGAGTGGGCGGCGCGCACCCACGCCGAGCAGGTCGTCGCGGCCCCGGTTGCGGACACCCTGGCGTTCATCTCCGACCCCGGCCGGTTCCCGGAATGGCTGACCACGCACGCCGGGTGGCGCGGGGAAGCGCCGCAAGGTGCCCAGGAGGGGCAGACGTTCGTGCAGCAGGCCAAGGTCATGGGCATCCCCGCGGACGTCACTTGGACCGTGGTCTCGGTCAACGACAACGGGCTCGAGCTGCACGGTCTCGGCCCGATGGGGGTCAAGTTCGCCTTCTGGATCACGGTCACCGAGCACGCCGACGGCGCCCAGGTGTTCTTCGACGCCGGGCTCGACGGCCAGCCGGTCAAGGGGCCGATGGGTGCTTCCGTGCTGCGCAGCCTGACCGACGAACTGCAGGCCTCGCTGGCGCAGCTTGCCGGAGTGCTGGCCAACGAGGACTCGCCGGGCAGGGCCAAGCGCGCCCCGGTGCGGCACCACGCCACCGGTGAGCTGCTGGACCCCAACACCCCGGTGCTGGTCGGCGCCGGACAAGTCGTGCAGCGCGAAGGCGGCAACCAGGACCCGGCGGCGCTGTCGGTCGTGGCGTTGCGCCGCGCGGCCCAGGACGCGGGTGTCGACGAGGAGCTGCTTCGCGCGGCGGACGCGGTCTACGCGGTCGCGAGCGCGTCGTGGACGTACAACGATCAGGCGAGGGCGGTGGCCGAAGGCGTCGGTGCGAGGCCGCAGAGCACCGTGCAGTCCACGCCGCTCGGGGGAGACGGCGCGCAGCTGCTGATCAACGATGCCGCAGAGGCGATCGCGAACGGCGAGACGTCGATCGTCTTGCTCAGCGGCGCCGAGGCCGGTGCGACACTGGCCGCCACCGAGGGCACGCCGGACTGGCCCGTGCAGGGCGCCGACGTCCGGCCGACCCGCGTCGTGGGTATCGACCGGCCCGGCAACCACGAAGCGGAGACCGCTGTCGGGCTCGGCATGCCGATCTATATGTACGCGCTGCTCGAGACCGCGGTGCGGGCCCAGGCGGGACGCGACCCCAAGGAACACCAGGAGGCCGTCGGACGGCTGTGGTCGCAGTTCTCGGCGGTGGCGGCGAAGAACCCGTACGCGTGGCTCCCGCAGGAATTCGACCCCGAGGAGATCGTCACGCCGTCCGAACAGAACCGGATGGTCTCGGCGCCCTACACCAAGCTGATGTGCGCGAACCTGCAGGTCGACCTGGCCACCGGGTTGATCATGTGCAGCGCCGCCGCGGCGGAGGCCGCGGGCATCCCGCAGGACAAGTGGGTCTTCCTGCATGCCGGTGCCTCCGGCCACGACGAGTGGTACGTCGCCAACCGCGCCTGGCTCGCCGCCTCGCCGGCCATCAACACGCTGGGCAAGGCCGCGATGGAGCACGCGGGCGTCACGCCGGACGAGCTCCGGCACGTCGACCTGTACTCGTGCTTCCCGTCCGCGGTGCAGATCGCCGCCCGTGAGCTCGGACTGCCGACCGACGACCCACGGCGGCCGTTGACGGTCACCGGCGGGCTGACGTTCGGTGGTGGCCCGGGCAACAACTACGGCAGCCATGGCGTCGCCTCGTTGCTGCCCTTGCTGCGGGCCGAGCCGGAGGCGTTCGGGCTGGCCACCTCGCTCGGGTGGTACTTGACCAAGCACGCGCTGGGGATCTATTCGGCGACCCCGCCGAAGCAGCGATACCGGCACCTGCAGCCGGTCATCGAGCACCCGCCCGCGCGGCCGGTGCGGTCGAGCTACCGCGGACCGGCCGTCGTGGAGGCCTACACCGTGCCGTACAGCCGCGACGGAGAGCCGGAGGCGGCCATCCTCAGCGTTCTCGCGCCGGACGGAGCCCGTGTGCTGATTCGGTCCACCGAGGCCGAGGTGATCCAGACATTGCTCGACGGTGATGCGGTCGGACGTCCGGTGCAGATCGCCGACGGCGAGGTCACGTTCGAGTCGGGGGAGCCGCAGCCGTTGCCGGAGCCTCCTGCGCCGCCGGTGCTGACCGAGCGTCGTGGCCAGGTCATGATCATCACGTTGAACCGGCCGGAAGCCCGTAACGCCATCGACGTGGCCACGGCCACCGCGCTGGAACGCGCGATCGATGCGTTCGAAGCGGACGAGCGGGCGCGGGTGGCGATCATCACCGGCGCGGGTCGCTCGTTCTGCGCAGGCATGGACCTCAAGGCGGCCGCTCGCGGTCAGTTCCCGGTCACCGAGAAACGTGGGCCGCTCGGACTTACCGCGAAGCCGCCGACGAAACCGCTGATCGCCGCGGTGGAAGGTCACGCGCTGGCGGGCGGATGCGAGCTGGCGCTGGCCGCGGACCTGATCGTGGCCGCTGACGACGCACAGTTCGGTTTGCCGGAGCCCAAGCGCGGACTGGCCGCGGCCGCCGGTGGCGTGCTGCGTCTGCGTGATCGGCTTCCGCGCAACATCGCGATGGAGCTGGCGCTGACCGGTGACCCGATGCCTGCGCGCAGGCTGGCCGAGCTCGGTCTGATCAACGCGCTGGCGCCCGCCGGTTCGGTGCTGGATGCCGCGCTGGAGCTGGCCGAGCGGATCGCGGTGAACGCTCCGATCAGCGTCCAGGTCAGCAAGCGGATCATCGCCGAGGCGAGCGACTGGACCACCGAGGAAGCCTTCACCAAGCAGGCCGACATCGCCGCGGCGGCGCTGATGTCGGAGGACGCCACGGAGGGCGTGCGGGCGTTCGCCGAGAAGCGGGACCCGGTGTTCAAGGGCCGGTGACGGCCCGCTCGGTGGTGGTGCAGCGGTTGACGGTGGAGGGCGCTGACGCCTGCTCGACTGGTCACTGGGCGGTGGCGGCCTGCTCGACGGTCACGGCCTGGCGGCGCCCTGCTTGATTCGGTAGACGGGGTGAGCCGAGGCGATCGCCTCGCACTGCTCCAGCGTCGGCCTGGCCCCCACGCCGAGGTGGGGCCGCGCGCCGGGAGCGATCGCGGCGTAGCGCTGCAAGATCGGCGCCCGGTCGGCGACCGGAATCTCCTCGAGCAGCACCTCGACGTCCTTCTTCCGCCTGCTGATCACGGCCCGCCGGCCGTTGGCCTCCACGTTCCGGACCCAGTTCGCCTCCGGTCCCAGCATGGAGACCAGATATTCCTCGGCTCCCACGTCCGCGATGGCGATCGGGACGGCGGTGGGTTTTCCGGAACGTCGTCCGGGCACGCGCAGCACACCGCCTTGCGGGACCGTGAGGCCTTTCGCGTAGAGCCAGGCGTCCAGTTTGAGCACCACTTTCATGGCGCGGCTCGGGCGTCCGCCGCGGTAGAGGGCGCGCTTGACCGCGCTGAGGGCTTCACCGGCGACACGACGGGCTGACTTGCTCATGACGCGATGTTAGCAAGTGACTTTCATTCTGACAGTGACTATCTCCACCTGATAGGCTGACAGCGTGGCGAGCCTTCGGGAGCAGTGGCGGCGCGAAGCCATGCGCCGCATCCAGCAATGCGCGCTCGATCTGTTCGACGAGCGCGGCTTCGACGCGGTGACCATCGAGGAGATCGCCAAAGCCGCGGGTGTGTCGGCGTCGTCGGTCTACCGCTACTTCGGCACCAAGGAGAATCTGGTCGCCGCCGACGAGTTCACGACCCTCACGGCCGACGAGTTGGCGAACATCGTCGACCCTGCCGATCCGATCGCCAGCCTCCTGCAAGCCGTGCGCCGGTTCGAGTCGGGCCAGCGGGACGACGGTCCGTGGCGGCGCGTCCGCTACTTCTTTGCCGAGCCGTCGGTGCGCCTGGCGACGCTGGCAGAGCTCGACCGCGCCGCGCAGCGCATCGCGCCCCTGCTAGCCGAGACGCACGGCGCCACTCAGGCTCGAGTCATGGCGAACGCGCTCGTGTTCGGCTACTTCGGCGCGCTCGAGCGCTGGTACGACGACGGCGGTCAGCGCAGCATCGCCGACTACGTCGAGGAAGGCATGGCGCCGTTGCGCCGCCTGTGGGCGGGCGATCAGGCGTCGTAGTCGACGGTGATCTGCTCGCTGACCGGATAGGACTGGCAGGTCAACACGAAACCCGCCTCCACCTCGTAGTCCTCCAGTGCGAAGTTGCGGCGCATGTCGACCTTGCCGTCGACCACGCGCGCACGGCAGGTGCCGCAGACGCCGCCCTTGCAGGCGAACGGCAAGTCCGGTCGCGCACGCTGGGCGCCGTCCAGGATCGAGGCGTCCCGCGGTGTGACGACCGTGGTGGTGCGTCCGTCCAGCTGGATCACGACCTCGCTGCTGGCGCCGACCACCCCGGGCTCGGGATGCGTCGCCGGCGCCGGCGGGAGATCTCCGACGTAGAACAGCTCCTGGTGGATGCGGTCGCGCGGAACGCCCTCGCCCTGCAGCAGGTCCCGCACGTCGGTGACCATGCCGAACGGCCCGCACAGCCACCAGTGGTCGACCTGCGCAGTGCCACCCAGCAGCGGCAGCATGGCCCGCACTCGCTCCGCGTCCAGCCGCCCGCTGAACAGCTCCACGTCTCGCGGCTCCCGCGACAGCACGTGGATCAGGTTGAACCGCTGCGGACAGCGGTCCTTCAGGTCGGCCAGCTCGTCGGCGAACATCACGGTGCTGGTGCGCCGGTTGCCGTACAGCAACGTCACGGTCGATGCGGGGTTGGTCAGCACGCTCGCCGCGATGGACAGCGCGGGCGTGATGCCCGAGCCGGCGACGACCAGCACGTGGTGCGCGGGCACGTCGACATCCGGGGTGAACGACCCGGTCGGGGTGGACACCTCGATCTCGTCGCCCGGCCGCACCTGGTGCACCAACCAGGTGGAGAACAAGCCGTCCGGGACTTCGCGCACACCGATGCGCGGCTTCGCACCTGCCGGGGCGCAGATCGAGTAGTTACGGCGTTCTTCGACGCCGTCGATGGTCCGCCGCAGGATCAGTGACTGGCCTGGGCGGAAGTCGTACTCGTCCGCCAGGTGCTCGGGCACGTCGAAGCTGATGGCGACCGCGTCCTCACACAGCCGCGTGACCTCGGCGACGGTCAGCGTGTGGAACCGCGTGCGCGCGGGAGCAGGGGCCGAAGCGGTCACGTCAGATCTCCTTCACGTGCTCGAACGGCTCGTCGCACGAACGGCAGCGGCGCAGCGCCTTGCACGCCGTCGCGGAGAACCGCGCGGTCTCCACGGTGTCCGGCGAACCGCACTTCGGGCAGGGGACCCGGCTGGACGGTGGCGTCAGCGTCAGCGGGATCGGCCCGGAGCGACGGGGCGCGGGCCCGGGCGGAGCGATCCCCGCCTCGGCGAGCTTGCGCCGCCCCTCTTCGGTGATCCAGTCGCTGCTCCACGCCGGGTGCAGCACGGTGCGGACATCCACGTCCCGATACCCGGCTTCGCGCAACGCGTGCACCAGGTCGTCGCGCATGGTGTCCATCGCCGGGCAACCGCTGTAGGTGGGCGTGATCGTCACCCGGACCACCCCGTCCTCTTCGGTGACCTCGCGCAGGACACCCAGGTCGGCGAGCGTCAGCATGGGCAGCTCGGGATCGGTCACGCTCGCCGCCACCTGGTAGGCGCGGCTCATCTCGGTCGTCGCCGTGGCGGTCACCATGTCGCCTCCGGATGGGCCCGCGCCACGGACTGCAGCTCGGCCAGCAGGTAACCCATGGCTTCGGTGTGCACGCCGTCGCGGCCCGCCTTGCCGGACACCCCGGCCAGCGGCTCGGCGTCCGGCACCTGCAACGTTGCGGCACCCAGAACCTGCGCGATCACCTCGTCGAACTCCGGCCGCAACTCGCGGACGTCGACCGCCGCCGGACCGAGCCGCAGCTCCACCGGGTGCGGCTCGAACAGCTCACCGACCAGCGGCCACACCGCGTCGAGTCCGGCCTGCATGCGCTCGTGCGACAGCTCGGTGCCGTCGCCGAGCCGGACAACCCACTGTGCGGCGTAGTCCCGGTGATAGGTGACTTCCTTGACTCCCTTGGCCGCGATCGCCGCCAGCACCGGGTCGATCGACGACGTCAGCCGCTGCAGCAGCGCCAGCCGCCAGGTGGCGAACACCAGCAGGCGTGCCATGGAGAACGCGAAGTCACCGTTGGGAGCCTCGGCCAGTCGTACGTTGCGGAATTCGTGCTCGGCGCGGAAGAAGGCGAACGAGTCCTCGGTGCGGTCGCTGCCGTCCGCCTTGCCCGCCCTGGTCAGCAGCATGCGCGCCTGGCCGAGCAGGTCCAGTCCGATGTTGGCCAGCGCCACTTCGTCTTCCAGCTCCGGCGCATGCGTGCACCACTGCTGCAGGCGGTGGGACAGAATCAGCGCGTCGTCGCCGAGCATCAGGCAATACGCCGCCAGGTCGGCGCCGTCCACCTCCGCGGGCACGGTGGTGTCCACTCCGGCCAGCGGGTCGGTGAACCCGGTGCCGTAAGCCCACCGGGCGTCGTTCTCCTCGGTGATCGCCTCGTAGGCGTTGTCGAATGCCATCTTGGACACCGCGCTCACATGTGCGGGACGTTGTCGGGAATGTCGTAGAACGTCGGGTGTCGGTACACCTTGTCCGCCGACGGCGCGAAGAACGGATCCTTCTCGTCCGGGCTGGACGCGGCGATGTTCGCGGCCTTGACCACCCAGATGCTCACGCCTTCGTTGCGGCGGGTGTAGAGGTCACGCGCGTTGCGCAGCGCCATCTCGTCGTCCGCGGCGTGCAACGAGCCGACGTGCACGTGGTTCAGGCCGCGCTTGGACCGCACGAACACCTCGTACAGCGGCCACTCGTGCCGGACCTGCTCACCGGAGCTGCTCATGCCGCCCTACCTTTCAAGTCAACCTCCGGTCGTCCGGAATGATCGGGGGACGCAGGCGGGGCAGGGATGGTTTTCATGCTGGCTGCCCTCGATGGCTCAGGTGGCTGAGCCCCCTGTCCCGCCTCCTTGTTCTGACCGCTGATTAGGCACTGCGATCGATCGCTATGTAGGGCGTTGACGGCGGAGCGGGGACGCGTCATACCGGCACCGAGGGAAGCGAGGGATCGATGAGAGTGGCCGTCGGGAT
>NZ_ATYT01000006.1 GCF_000427825.1 Thermocrispum municipale DSM 44069
TTCATCGCCTCTCGCCCCGAGCTGCTCCACATCCGCACCCGGCGTCGCTCACCCGGCCAGAACGGCGTGCGGGAACGGGCATTCGGATCGCTGAAGTACGAGCACCTCTACCGGATGGAGATCGACGACGGGCAGACCCTCGCCGCCGAGGCCGAGCGCTACCGGCACGTGTTCAACCACATCCGCCCCCACGAGGCACTCGGCATGCAACGACCGATCGAGATCCACCAGCAAGATCAACAAGCACAACTTTCATCCAAGAAAACTGAGCCAGATTCTTGACGCGGGACAGCCACGAAACAGACCATCGAACGTCGCCAACGCAAGCTCCTCGAAGCCCACTACAACGACGCGATCCCCATCGACATGCTCCGAGCCGAACAGAAACGCCTCGACACCGAACTGTCCGCCACCAACCGCAGCCTCAGCAACCTCACCGCCGATATTGCCGAAGCCGACGAACTCATCGCGATCGCCCTCGACATCGCCCAGCACGCCGGAAACACCTATCGGCAAGCCTCCGAACACATCCGCCGCATGTTCAACCAGCTCCTCTTCGACAAGCTCCTCGTCACCACCGACGACAACGGTCAGCACCACGTCGAGGCAACCTCCCGGGCGCCATTCGACGTCATCTACAGCCCAGACACCCGAGCACTCGTCCACGAGGCACGACACACACAGCACGACGCCACCCCCGACGGCACGGGGCAAACGAAAAAGCCCGCCGAAACCGACGGGCCCTCCCTGGACATACTGTCCGATCAGTTCATTGCTCATGTCGAGGGTTCGAGTAAGAGCATCATGGTGGAGCTGACGGGACTCGAACCCGTGACCCCCACACTGCCAGTGTGGTGCGCTACCAGCTGCGCCACAGCCCCTTGCTGGTGGTCATACCGTACAGCACGCCGCTTTCGGTGATCTCGCCGGGGGCCTCGAAATGCGCCGAGGTGGCATCCGGGGCGATCGCGACGTGCGCGTGCCGCGCTCCTTTGTGCCGAGGCGGCATCCGGGGCGGCGATGACGGGCGTGGGGGCTTTGCACCGAGGCGGCGTCCGACCGCGATCACGACGGCCGGGGCCAGTGTCGCCCGACGTGCTGCTCGATGGCGTCGTTGAGCCGGCGCAGCAGCTCGGCGAACGTCGCGCGGTCGGTCTCGCTCCAATCCGCGATGAGCCCGGCAAGCGCGGCGCGGCTGGCCTCCCGCTCCTCGCGCAGCGTGCGCTCCCCGTGGTCGGTGATCTGGTACTTGCGCGCCAACCCGCCCGCAGGGTCGGGGATCCGGACCGCGTAGTTCTCCCGCAGCAGAGCCGCGGTCTGCCGGTTGAGCGTCGACGCATCCAGGCCGGTCACCGCCGTCAGCTCCCGGATGCTCGACGGCCCACGCGCCTGCAGGATGCTCAGCAGGCTGTACGCGCTGTGGTCGAGCACCCCGCCGGTGCGCCGCGTCCGACCGGGCAGGCCGGCCAGATGACGGCCGAAAATCATCGACTCGTACTCGATCACCGCGATCGCTTTGTCGTCCACGTCACAGAGCATAGAGCGATGTGCATCATGCACGAGTTGTGTATCATGCACATGTTTGCGCCAGGCACTGTCGCCCGTGGCGATCTCACCACTTCCGTCCTTGCGAGGAGCTTCGTGTCCGAGCCTGCGTTCGTGCGTGCGCGCAAGTCGGTACGCCCGAATGTGCTCGTCGGCCTGCTTGCGGTGACGGGCACCGTCGTGGCGATGATGCAGACCCTCGTGGTGCCGCTGGTCGCTTCGCTTCCCAAGATCTTTCACGCACCGGCCAGCGACACGTCCTGGATCATCACCATCACGCTGCTCGTGGGCGCCGTGTCGACCCCCGTCGCGGGCAAGCTCGCCGACATGTACGGCAAGAAGCGGATGCTGCTGGCGTGCCTGATTCCGCTCATCATGGGCTCGGTGCTGTGCGCACTGGCCACCACCGTGCCGGTGATGGTGGCGGGCCGGGGCTTGCAGGGGATGGCCATGGGCATCATCCCGCTGGGCATCTCGATGCTGCACGACCTGCTGCCGGAGGACCGTCGCCCCGCCGCGATCTCGCTGATGAGCTCCTCGCTCGGCATCGGCGGCGCGATCGGCCTGCCGTTCTCCGCGGCGGTCGCCCAGTTCGCCTCGTGGCGGATGCTGCTGTGGCTGATCGTGGCGTTCGCCGCGGTGATGTTCGTGCTCGTCGCCTGGCTGGTCCCGCCACCGTCCAGGGGAATCGACCGCCGTCGGTTCGACTTCGTCGGAGCGGTCGGCCTCGGCTGCGGCCTCATCGCGCTCCTGCTGCCGATCTCCCGGGGCGCCGAGTGGGGCTGGACGTCCACGCTGGTGGTCGGCCTGTTCGCCGCCGCGGTGGTCATCCTGCTGGTGTGGGCCTGGTGGGAGCTGCGCGCCTCCGCGCCGCTGGTGGACCTGCGCGCCACGGGCAAGCCGGTCGTCCTGCTGACCAACCTGACGTCCATCCTGGTCGGCTTCGCCATGTACAGCCAGATGCTGATCATTCCGCAGCTGCTGCAGATGCCCGCCGCGACCGGCTACGGGCAGGGTTTGAGCATGCTCGCCATGGGCTTGTGGATCGCGCCGGGCGGGTTGGCCATGTCCATCATGTCGCCCGTCGGCGCGCGCATCACCAAGCGATTCGGCCCGAAGATCACGCTCGCCATCGGCGCCACCGTTCTGGCCGTCGCCTACGCGACACTGGCGCTCGTCATGAGCTCGTTGGCCGGCCTGGTGATCGGCGCGTTCGTCGCCAGCTGCGGTGTGGGGCTCGCCTACGGCGCCATGCCCACCCTGATCCTCGGCGCGGTGCCTGCGCACGAGAAGGCGTCGGCGAACGGCCTGAACACTCTCATGCGCTCGATCGGCACGTCGACGTCATCGGCGGTCATCGGTGTCGTGCTGGCGAACCTCACCATCAGCGTGGGCGGCTACCAGGTGCCGAGCGCAACCGGGTTCCTGGTGAGTTTCCTGATCGGATGCGGTGTCGCCGCTCTCGCTGCGGTGCTTGCGTTGGTGATCCCGGCACGGAAGCCGACCCGCCGTCGCGTCGAGGGCGCCCTGCCCGAGGAGAGCCAACTCGCGGCGGCCTGAGCTCAGCCCAGCCGGTCCAGCCAGCCCGGTTCACTGACGTCGATGCGCCCGTCCGGGCCGATCACGGTCGGGGTGACGAACTCGGGGATTTCCTTGCGTGCGGTCGCGAACGACTGGTCCAGCTCACGGTGGTAGGTCCGCTTGGCGACGCAGTCGGCGAACTTCCCGCCCAGCCCCAGCTTGCTGCCCAGCTCGGTCAACTGACCCTTGTCCCAGCCGCGCTTGCCTTCCTCCGGTTGGTTGGCGAACAGGCTGTCGTGGAACGGGGTGAACTTGCCTTCGTCGGCCGCGCACAGCGCCGCGTTGGCCGCGTCCATCGAGTAGCCGGGCGGATCGGACGCCTCTACGAGCATCGGCACCATGTGCCGGCGGACCCGCAGCTCGCCTGCCTGCACCCGATCGGCGATCTTCTTCCCGTCCCGCTCGTGGAACTGGCCGCACGCCGGACAAAGGAAATCGGCATAGATGTCGATGGTGATCGGCGCCTTCGCGTCCCCGACCACCACCACGGCGCCGTCGCGTGACTCGGGCACCTCGTCGCTGCGGACCACCGGGATCGCGCGGCCCTCGGTGGCGTTCTTGTCCGCGTAGTACCAGAGCGCAGCGAGAACGATCAGCGCGACGGCCGCCGCAACCGCGGTGATGGTCAAGGCGACTTTGCGAACTCGGGCTCGGTCGGGCTGGGGTGGTGCGCCGGTGGCGGACTTGCGTGTCCGAGTGGCTTGGGTCGCCCGCTGCGCGGCCAGCTCCCGCCGCCTGCGGCGTTCGGCTCGTTCGGCTCCGCCCATCGTCTTCGTTCGCTCCTGTCGATCGTGACCGACGTCGACATTCCTGCCGCCGTGGCACCCGAGATGCTCAGTAACCCGGTCGAGGCTCATCTAGGCTATGGGGCCGCGCGTGTGGGCTGTGTGGGAGGTGCAGTGCGGCGTTCCGGGGCGTTGGCGGCAGTGGCCGTGCTGATCTGCACGGCGCTGTCCGGTTGCACGCCCTCCGCTGCGGAGGACTCCGTGGTGACCAAGGCGGCGGACACCGGGACGCTGGTCATCGGCACGCGCTTCACCCAGCCAGGCCTGTCCGAACGCACGCTGGACGGCCGCTTCGTCGGCTTCGACATCGACGTGGGCCGGTTCGTCGCCGCCGAGCTCGGCGTGGACCCGGACGACATCACGTGGCGCGACGTGGTGGCCGCCGAGCGCGAGGAAGTGCTCACCTCGGGCGCGGTCGACATGGTGATCAGCACGTTCTCCATCACGGCGGAGCGCAAGAAGAACGTGCTGTTCGCCGGGCCGTACTTCGTCACCGGCCAGTCGCTCATGGTGCGGAAGAAGACCACCGACATCACCGGGCCGAGCTCGCTGGACGGCAAGAAGCTCTGCTCGGTGACCGGCACGACGTCGGCAGAGGAAGTCAAGGCGCGCTTCGCCAAGCGGGTCACATTGGTCGAGTACCCGCGCGAGCCGGACTGTGTGACCGCGCTGCTCGCCGGCCTGGTCGACGCGGTCACCACCGATGAAGCGATCCTGGCCGGCTACGTCGCCGAGCACCCCGAGCTGCTGAAGATCGTCGGCAAGCAGTTCTCCGTCGAGCGCTACGGCATCGGCCTGCCGAAGGGCGACGTCGACGGGCGGCGCGCGGTCAACGCCGCGCTGCAGGAGATGATCGACACCGGCGAGTGGCGGGCGTCGGTGCAGAAGCACTTCGGCGGCAGCGGCATCCGTGTGTCCAACCCGCCGCCGATCACCGAGCGTTGATCAGTCCGCGTTCTCCAGGCGGTTGAGCACGTCCTCCCGGATGCGCTGCTGGTTCTGCCTGACCACGTCGGTGACGAACTCGTCCACGCGCGGGTCGGCCAACACCTCGAGCACGACGCGCAGCGTCGTCTCGATCATGGCGCGCGTGATGCGATCGGAGAACGGCAGCATGGCCAGCCGCCCGGTGGTCGGATCCTCGTTGAGCTTCTCGACCACCAGCTGCTCGAGCTCGTCGGAGTTCTCCCGCAGTGCCGCGGC
The DNA here is from genome assembly GCF_000427825.1 of Thermocrispum municipale DSM 44069. Lineage (GTDB taxonomy): Bacteria > Actinomycetota > Actinomycetes > Mycobacteriales > Pseudonocardiaceae > Thermocrispum > Thermocrispum municipale. Next base: position 5,115 of record NZ_ATYT01000006.1, read on the forward strand.
CAGGCCGAGCGGGATGTTGCCGGTCTCGACCACCTTGACCACTTCGTCGAGCACCATCAGAATCACCGGGCGCTTGATGGCCTCCACCACCGGATCGGTGAGTTGATCGACCAACCGGTTGGTGAAGCGCTCGCCGAACACCCGGTAGACGAGCCGCGCGACCCGGACCGCGACGACGATGACCCGCAGCAGCCGGAAGCTGCGCACCGCCGGGTTGGCGATCGGGATCATCCCGATCACCTCGTACCAGTGGCTGAGCGGATACATCGGCTGCCAGCCGGTTTTGCGCCAGCGCCAGACGAACTCCACCGCGAAGATCGCGCAAATGGTCGTGTCGACCACGAACACCCAGGTGGCGCCGGCGTTGGTTCGGTCGATCACCGTGACGTAGAGCAGCAGGCCGACGGACAGCACGGACAGCACGAGCATCGCGACGTCGACGAAGTCCAGCGGCCGTTCCCACACGGCTTGCGACCGCTTGCGCTTGTCCGCCGTGCGGGTCCGCCGGATCTTGGCTTCCTGCTCGTCGGCGGCCGTGGCCGCCGGATCGGACTCGGTGGCGGTCATGACGCAACCACTTCCGCCAGGCCGGTGCGGCGGTGACGCGTCGCGAGTGCACGGAGCGGCCGGTGTGTCATGAGCCACAGCCTATTGCCGCTTCGGTCGATCAGCGCGCAGAACGAACGGCCGGACGCGAGGTCCGAGGTGGGACTGGCGGGCCGGGCGAGGTGGTACGGACAGGCATGGTTCAGCGCCGGCATGACAACGACCCGCCGCTGGGGGTGGGGGGAAAAGCGGCGGGTCGTTGGGGGTGGTGCGGGATGTTGGTCTGCGGTTGTGCGGGGACGCTCGGTCAGTTCACGTCGAGCGTGCCGGACTTCGAGCCGGTCGTCGGGTCGGGCTCCTCGTCCGGGGCCACGCTGGACGAGCTCTCCGGTGCCGAGGTGGTGCCCAGTACGCCACCCAGCAGGCCGGTCACGCCCTCGACCGTCTTGCCGAGGGTGTCGGTGACACCGCCGACGAGGCCGCCGACCGGGTTGCGCGGCTTCGGCTTGCTCTGTGGCGGCTGCTGCGGCTGGGTCTCCTTCGGCGGGGAGGTCGGCTCCGGGGCCTCCGGCGCCGGCTGCGTGGTGCCGGTGTCCCCGTCCGCCTGGCCGCCGGGCTGCTGACCCTGCGCGGTGTCCGGCGCCTGATGCGAGCCGGCCGCGCCGGTCTTCGGGGCCGGGGCGCCTCCGCCACCGGGCTGCTGCGTGGCGCTGCCCGGGGTGGCGCCGCCCTGGTGGGACTGGTCCACGTCCTGTCGGCCCGCTGCGGGGGCGGGCGTCTTCTCGCTGCTGGCCCGCTTCAACTGCGTGGAGCTGGGGGCGGTGCTGCCGCCATCGGCGGGCGACGTACCCGCCTGGGTACCGTCACCGCCCGGCGCTGCCGAGTTGGACGTGGGTGCCGAGCCGCTCGGGCTCAGCGCGATCAGACCGGCGATGGTCAGACCGGACAAGGCGGCGACGCCGGCCATCGCGGCGACCTTGTGCCCGCGCTTGTTCGCGGGGCGCTCCTCGTCCTCGGGGCTCGGCAGCTCCTGCGGAGCGGCGGCGAGCGTCTCACCTTCGTCGACCAGTCCGTCGATGCGGACTCCCTCACGGCGCAACAGGTCGGTGACCGGGGTGAGCGCCTGTGGGCGCCGTTCGGGCGCAGCCCACGGGTAGTCCTCGGTGGGGGTGCGCTCGCGGTCGATCAGTTCGGCGACCGTGACGTAGTCGCGTCGGGGCATATCGGGCGGGGTGTCCGACACGGTGAAAACCTCTCTCCGGGCCGTCGGGGGCCGACCCAGTGGCTGTTACCGTTTCGTTGCTTCGTCCGCGGCGATACTACTCGTCTGGGTGAAAGACGGAAGAGGTTTGGGGAACAATTCTCTACGCAAGGTCGTCGTAGCTGTCCGTGCACACCCTCATTGAGACGAGTTGATCTCTCTTCGCGCGAGGCCGTACGCGGACAGTTACCAAAGAATCTTCGCCGCACTTGTTGTTGTGCCGGAGCTTTTCCGGCCAAGCAAGATCATCTTCGGATGACGCCCGGACGCGGTCTCGGGCCGGAGCGCCGACGGCTCAGCGCAGACCGAGCCGCCGGAGCACGTCACGAGCCATCGTGAAACGCATCACTCTCGCCAGCATCTTGCTCTTCACCGGCGAGTACGGGTACCACGTCGGCTCGGAGCGGGGCGCCACCCGCGCGCTCACGATGGACTGCGGACGGCAGTACTTCCGGATGCCTGCCGCGCCCCCGTTGCGGAAGCCCACTCCGGACTGTTTCCACCCCGCCTGCGGGACGGGCAGGGCGAACAGGTTGGTGAACATGTCGTTGATGTTCACCGAACCCGCCTCCAGCCGCCGGGCCACCTGCTCGGCGCGTGCGGTGTTCGTGCTCCAGACTGTCGCCGACAGTCCGTAGCTGGAGTCGTTGGCCAGGCGCACCGCTTCGTCGACGTCGTCCACCTTCATGATCGGCAGCGTCGGACCGAAGGTCTCTTCGCGCATGCACGTCATGCCGTGGTGCACGTCGACCAGTACCGTCGGCTCGTAGAACGTGCCGCCTTCCGCGCGCTTGCCGCCGGTGAGCGCTTTGGCGCCGTTGTTCAACGCATCCTCGACATGCCGCTCCACGACGGCCAGTTGGTTCTCGTTGGCCAGCGACCCCACGTCGAAGCGGTAGCTCTGGTCATCCCGCCCCTGACGGAGCGTCCGCACCTTGTCGACGACCTTCGCCACGAAGTCGTCGTAGACCGGCGCGAGGACGTAGACGCGTTCGACCGACGTGCACATCTGGCCCGAGTTGCACATGGCGCCCCACACCGCGGCGTTGGCGGCTCGGTCGACGTCGGCGTCGTCCAGCACCAGCATGGCGTCCTTGCCGCCGAGTTCCAGGCTGAACGGGACGAGCCGCTCGGCCGCCCGGGCGCCGATGATCCGTCCGGTCCGGGTCGAGCCGGTGAACTGCACGTAGTCGACGTTGTCCACCACGGCCGCGCCCGTCGGCCCGTGCCCGGTCACGCAGGCGAACACCGGCGGGGCGCCGATCTCCGCCCAACCCGCGACGGCTTGTCTGGTCACCAGCGGGGTGAACTCGGACGGCTTCACCATGACGGCGGCCCCTGCCGCCAGCGCGGGCACGCCGTCCATCAGCGCCAACGCCAGCGGAAAGTTCCACGGCGTGATGATCCCGACCAGCGGATACGGCCGCAGCAGCACCTGCGACCGCTTGGTCATCGTGATCGCGTTGTGTGGCCGCGGCGTCTCCTCGGCGAGGAACCGGGCGCCGTTCTTGGTGTAGTAGTTGATCACCTCGACGACGTACGGGACCTCGATGGTCGCCTCGAACCACGGCTTGCCGGTCTCCGACTGCAGCGTCTTGCCCAGCGCGGTTTCGTTGTCCAGCAGCCAGTCGCGGTAACGCCGCAGCCAGCGGGCCCGACCGGGGAAACCGATCGCTTCCCACTCGGTTTGCGCTTCGCGCAACTCCTGCGCCGTGGCGGCAACGTCGTGCGGGCCCTGCTCGGGCACCTCCGCGAGGGGCGTGCCGTCGGCGGGCGATCGAACGGTGAACATCGCGGTCATGACGACTGCTCCTGGCCGGCGATGCGCTGGTGGTACCGGGCCCGGGCGACCGGGTCGGACTCGGTGAACATGACGTCGAGCTTCATCCAGCGGCCCAGCGCGAATTTCGCGCGCGTGGGCAGCAGGGACATCGAGGCCAGCATGACCCCGGCGGATTTCGGCACGACGACCTTCGGGCGGTCGTGCACCACCGCGTCGACCACGGCCGCGGCGACATCCTCCGGGTTCACGGTGGTGAGGCGCTCCATCGAGCGGGGGACGTTCGCCCCTGCGGACAGCTCGGTGCGCACCACCGCGGGCAGCACCATCGAGATGCCGACCGGGCCGTCGTGCAGCTCGCCCCACAGCGCTTCGGTGAAGCCGACGACGCCGTGCTTGGTGGCGCAGTAGGTCGCCAGCCCGGGATAACCGGTCACGCCGGCCAGCGAGGCGATGTTGACCAGGTGCCCGCTGCCGCGCTGCAGAAACCTGGTGACCGCAAGCTTGCTGCCGGTGATCACACCGCGCAGGTTGATGTCGAGCTGCCGGTCGGTCATCCGCTCGGCTTCGTCGACGTGCAGGCCGGTCGGCATGATCCCGGCGTTGTTCACCAGCACGTCGACCGGCGCGTCGAACGCGGCGTCCGCTTCGTCGAGGAACCGGGCGAACGAGTCGCGGTCGGTGACGTCCAGCGGCAGCCCGGTGACCTGTGCGCCCGGCCGGGCACCCAGTTCGACCGCGGTCTTGCTCGCCAGTTCGTCGTCGATGTCACCGATGACGACCGCGGCGCCCTGGTCCAGGAAGGCCGCTGCGGTGGCCTTGCCGATGCCCCGCGCGCCCCCGGTGATCGCGACTACCTTGCCCGCAAGTGAAACCGTCCTGGAAGCCATGGCCTCTCCTTCGTCCCGACAACCCGCACACCGGTCGAGTATGAGCCGCATCACGCCGACCGAGCTTGAGCTGACCGGCCAGATCGCCTCGGTGGTGTTGTACGTTCTGGCCCAAACACCCGTCGTCGTGCGAAGGGGATCGGTATGCGCGAACTAGCCCGCCCGGAAGCCGACGTGCAGGCGTGGATCGAGACCTTCGCCGGCGACATGCTCAAGGTCGACGAACTCGAGGCGCTGGTCGGGCAGCTCAACCGGGAACTGCTCAACGAAGTGCCGCAGCTGGCCGAAGAGCCGGACGTGCTGCGCGATCTGCAGGCGAGCACCGGGGCGTTGATCGCGCACCTGTTGGCCGAGATGGCCAAAGACCCGGCGAGCGAGTTCGAGTTCCCGCCACCCGCGGTGGAATTCGCGCGCACGCTGGCCCGGCACGGGCACGACGTCGGGCAGTTGATGCGGCTGTACCGGATCGGGCAGCGCGTGTTCTGGCGCAAGGTGATGCACAGCGTCGCCGACCAGATCGACGACGGCGACCTGCGGATGCGGGTGCTGACGTTCCTGTGGGAGCAGTCCAGCCGGGTGCTCGACCACAACCTCGACGTCCTGGCCGCCGCGCACGGGGAGGAATCCGAGCGGCGGATGCGCGGCGCACTGGCTCGCCGGACCGAGACGGTGCAGGCCATCCTGCGCGGTGACCAGCTGTCCGCCGACGAGGCCACGGTTCGGCTCGGCCACAACGTGCGCCGCTGGCAGACCGCCCTGGTGGTGTGGGCGGGCGACGCAGGCGGGATCGACACCAGCGAGCGTCTCGAGTCGGTCGCCGTCGAAGCGGCCGCCGCGGTGGACGCGCCCCGGCCGCTGACCATTCGCGCCGACGCCCACACCGTGTGGGCATGGTTGGCCACCGGGCCCGCCCCCACGCTCGCCGCCATCGGGGAGATCGCCGCTCTGCGGGTCGACCGGGGCCTCCGCATCGCGGTCGGCATGCCTGCGCTCGGTGTGCCGGGCCTGCGGAGCAGTCACCGCGAAGCGCTCCGGGCGCAACGTGTGGTCACCCGCCTCGCGGACCCACCGCAAGTGACGCTCTACACCGACGTCGAGGTGCTGAGCTGCCTGTCCGAGGACGAAGAAGCCATGCGTGCACTCGTTCGACGGGAGCTGGGCCAGCTCGCCCGGCCCGGCGTGCTGGAGGCACGGCTCCGGCAGACCGCGCTGGCTTACCTGCGGGTGGGCGGCAGCGCCCGCCGCGCGGCCACCGAGCTCGGGCTGCACAAGAACACCGTGCTGTACCGGTTGCGGCAGATCGAGCAGGTGCTCGGCAGGTCGCTGACCGAGCGGAGGTTGCCGACCGAACTGGCGCTGATGCTCGCCGAGGCCTACCAAGGCCGCGTCCTCACCGGTTGATCAGCCGATACCATTCCCCGAGTGACCAGGCAGCTCAAGGACCCGGCAGCACGGCAGCGGATCGTCGACGCGGCATGGCGGCTGGTGTCGTCGAACGGTGTGTCGGCGGCGACGATGCGCGCCATCGCACTGGAGGCCGGCGTGTCGACCGGCGCGGTCACCCATTACTTCGACGACAAGGCCGAAGTGATGACCGCGGTGATCCGGGCCAACACCAAGCGGATCGCCCGCCGGGTCAACGAGGCCAGGCACGGCAAGCGCGGGCTCGCCGCGGTGGAGGCGGTGGCCGAGACACTGCTGCCGCTGGACGACGAGATGCAGGAGTGCTGGATGGTGCTCATCTCGTTCTGGGGCCATCCCGCCGCGGCCCGGTTCCTCAAGGAAGAAGGCTCGTCGCTGGGGTTCGAGGCGATCCGGCAGGTGATCACCACGCTCCTGGAGCAGGCCGCCGACCAGGGCGAGCTGCCGTCCGACGTGGACGTGAAGCACGAGGCGGAGCGCATCGTGGCGTTGCTGTGCGGCATCGGCCTCATCGCCGGTGGTTTCGAGGAGTCGCGCGAGTCGAGCCGCAGGCGAGCCCGGCGCATGCTCGACGAGCTGATCGCCGACATGCGAGCCTGACATGCCTGGCACGGTGGTGATCACTGGAGGCAGTCGCGGAATCGGGGCGGCGACCGCGATGCTGGCCGCCCGACGTGGCTGGCACGTGGCGTTGAGCTACCGCGAACGACCGGACGCCGCCCGCCAGGTCGTGCAGCGTTGCGAACAGGCCGGCGTGCGGGCGCTGGCGGTCCAGGCGGACGTCGCGGATGCCGACGACGTCCAGCGTTTGTTCGACACCGTAGGAGACGAACTCGGGGCGCCGAACGCGCTGGTGAACAACGCAGGCATCGTCGGCCCCCGGCAGCGGCTCGAGGACTTCGCCACCGAGCGCATCGAGCGGGTCGTAGCCGTCAACCTCGTCGGCACGATTCTGTGTACGCGGGCAGCCGTGCGGCGGATGTCCGTGCGGCACGGCGGGTCGGGCGGCGCGATCGTCAATGTGTCATCCCGCGCCGCCGTGCTGGGTAGTGCCAACGAGTACGTCGACTACGCGGCCGCGAAGGCGGGTGTCGACACGCTCACGGTCGGCTTGTCGCGTGAGCTCGCCGAGGACGGCATCCGCGTCAATGCGGTCCGGCCAGGCTTGATCGACACCGAGATCCACGCGCCGGGGCGCCTCGAGCGGCTCAGCCGCACGTCGCCGCTGGGCAGGCCGGGAAAGGCGGAAGAGGTCGCGGCCGCGATCCTGTGGCTGCTGTCCGACGAGGCCAGCTACACCACGGGCGCGCTGGTCGACGTCGGCGGCGGCTGGTGAGCGGGGCCGCTCGGCACTGAGGCCCCGCGGTGGTTGGTGGGCGGCTCTGATCGGCGCAGAGATCGGTGGCCGGTGGCGCTCCGCTGATCGCTGAGGCCCCGCGGTGACCGGCGGGCGCCTGCACTGATCGCTGAGTCCATCGGTCCTGGTGGTCAAGGACCTTTCTCCCTGCCGCGCACGGGCTACGTACTCCCATCCTGAGTACCTCACACGCAGCACGAATGACTCAGCGATGACGCCGACGAATGCCCTTCCCGACGCGGCGGCGCCCACCACGGACGTGGGCGCGCGGCGACGGCTGGGCATGCTCGCGCTGGCCACTGTGGGCTTCGCGGTGAATTTCTGGGCGTGGTCGCTGCTGTCCCCGCTGGGGCCGCTGCTCAAGGACATGCTGACCCTCAGCGCGTTCGAGCAGGCCCTGGTCGTCGCCGTACCGGTGATCGTCGGCTCGCTCGGCCGCATCCCGGTCGGCGCGCTGACCGACCGGTTCGGCGGGCGGGTGATGTTTTGTGCGATGAGCGCGTTGACCGTCCTGCCGGTCCTGTTCATCGGCCTCGGCGGCTACCGGTCCCTGACCGGACTGCTGGTCGGTGGCTTCTTCCTCGGCATCGGTGGAGCCGTGTTCGCGGTCGGCATCCCGTTCGTATCGGCCTGGTTCCCGCCGTCCCGGCGCGGCCTCGCGCTCGGCGTGTACGGAGCAGGCATGGGCGGGACGGCGGTCGGCGCGCTGACCACCGTGCATCTGGTCGAAGGCTGGGGGATGGCCACGCCGTTCCTGCTCACCGCAGGCATGCTGGCGCTGTTTGCCCTGCTCGCAGCCCTGTTCTTGCGAGACGCACCGGGTCGCTCGATTCCGCGCGAACCGTTCCTGCGGTGGCTGTCCGGCACGCTCCGGCTGACTGTGACATGGCAAGCCTCGGTTCTCTACGCGGTCCTCTTCGGCGGCTACGTCGCGTTCTCCGTCTACCTGCCCGCCTACCTCGGCACCGCCTACGACCTGCCCCAGGCGGACGCGTCGGGCCGGATGGCCGGGTTCGTCGTTCTCGCCGTCGTGATGCGGCCGATCGGCGGCTGGTTGTCGGACGCCTTCGGTCCCGTCCGTGTCCTCGTCGCCGCGCTGCTGGTGGTCGCCGCAGGAGCCGTCGCGCAGTCGTTCACGCCCCCACTGATGCCGCTGGGGACGATCGCCTTCCTCGGCATGGCTGCCGCGTTGGGGACCGGGTCCGGTGCGGTGTTCGCGCTGGTCGCGTTGCTGGCGCCGGCGAACAGGGTCGGTTCGGTCACGGGCGTCGTCGGGGCAGCGGGCGGACTCGGTGGGTTCGTGCCTCCGCTGCTCATGGGCGGCCTCTACGGCGCTTTCGGTTCGTACGCGCTAGGGCTGGCGGCACTGGCCGTCGTCGCTCTTGGACTGTTACTACTGACGATCACTGCCGTGCGTCGCGCGGTGCAGGCACGTCAACGATGACGGAGGGAGCCGGTCGATGACCATGGAGTCCGACCTGACCGATGCGCTGATCCGCACCCGCAGGTTCTTCACTCGCGCGAAGGTCTCCGACGACTTGCGGGTGGTGGAGAAGACGGGTGGGCGGCAGGCCGATGCCTTCTACCGCGACCGATGGAGCCACGACAAGGTCGTCCGTTCCACGCACGGCGTCAACTGCACCGGCTCGTGCTCGTGGAAGGTCTACGTCAAGGACGGGATCATCACCTGGGAGTCGCAGCAGACGGACTATCCGTCGGTCGGTCCGGATCGGCCGGAGTACGAGCCGCGCGGGTGTCCACGGGGAGCGGCGTTCTCCTGGTACACCTACTCGCCGACGCGGGTCAGGTACCCGTACGTTCGCGGTGTCCTGCTCGAGATGTATCGCGAGGCGAAGGCCCGCACCGGCGACCCTGTTCTGGCCTGGGCCGACATCGTTTCCGACCCGCGGCGTGCGCGGCAGTACAAATCCGCACGCGGCAGGGGTGGTCTGGTCCGCGCGTCCTGGGACGAGGCGTGCGAACTCATCGCCGCAGCTCACGTGCACACGATCAAGACGTTCGGCCCGGACCGGGTGGCTGGTTTCTCCCCGATCCCGGCGATGTCGATCGTGTCGCACGCATCCGGCGCGCGGTTCGTGTCGCTGCTCGGCGGCGTGATGCTGTCCTTCTACGACTGGTACGCCGACCTGCCGGTGGCCTCGCCCCAGGTGTTCGGTGACCAGACGGACGTGCCGGAGTCGGGGGACTGGTGGGACGCCGGATACCTGATCATGTGGGGCTCGAACGTCCCGGTGACCCGAACCCCGGACGCGCACTGGATGACCGAGGCGCGGTACCGCGGGCAGAAGGTGGTCGTCGTCTCGCCGGACTACGCCGACAACACCAAGTTCGCCGACGAATGGTTGCCCGCCAAGCCGGGCACCGACGGCGCGCTCGCGATGGCCATGGGCCACGTCGTCCTGCGTGAATTCTTCGTCGACCGGCAGGTCCCGTACTTCGCCGAGTACGTCAAGCAGTTCACCGACCTGCCGTTCCTGATCAGGCTGGACCACGACGGCGACGGTTACCGGCCGGGCAAGTTCCTCACCGCCGCCGACCTCGGCGAGGAGTCCGAGCACGCGGAGTTCAAAACGGTCGTCTGCGATGCGGACGGTGAACCACGAGTCCCGAACGGTTCGCTCGGGTTCCGGTACGGAGAGCAGGGCGCGGGACGCTGGAACCTCGAGCTGGATGACATCGACCCACAGCTGAGCCTGTACGGCAGCGAGCCGGTCGAGGTGCAGCTACGGCGCTTCGACACCGACGGCGAACTGCAGCGCGGCGTCCCGGCCCGGCGGATAGGCAAGTACCTGGTCACCACGGTGTTCGACCTGCTGCTGGCGCAGTACGGTGTGCATCGCGCGGGCCTGCCGGGGAAGTGGCCGACCGGATACGACGACCCTGAGCCGTACACGCCGGCCTGGCAGGAACCGATCACCGGAGTGCCCGCGCGAGCCGCTGCCCGCGTCGCGCGCGAGTTCGCGACCAACGCCGAGCAGTCCCGCGGGCGCTCGATGATCCTGATGGGGGCGGGCACCAACCACTGGTTCCACTCCGACACGATCTACCGCGCGTTCCTCGCGCTGACCACGCTCACCGGTTGCCAAGGCGTCAACGGCGGCGGCTGGGCACACTACGTCGGCCAGGAGAAGTGCCGCCCGCTCACCGGATGGTCGCAACTGGCCTTCGGGCTGGACTGGGTACGGCCGCCGCGGCAGATGATCCAGACCGCGTACTGGTACCTGCACACCGACCAGTTCCGCTACGACCAGGTGCCCGCCGGGGCCCTCGCCGGGCTGCGAGCCGACAGTCCGCTGGCGAACAAGACCACGGCGGACCTCATCGCCCAAGCCGCCCGGCTCGGCTGGATGCCGTCGTATCCGACGTTCGACCGCAACCCGCTCGATCTCGCCGACGAAGCGGAGGCGTCCGGTCTGCCGGTCGCGGACTACGTCGTCGGCGAGCTGCGGGCCGATCGGTTGCGCTTCGCCTGCGAGGACCCCGACGCGCCGGAGAACTTCCCCCGCGTGCTGTCGGTATGGCGCGCCAACCTGCTCGGCTCGTCGGCGAAAGGCAGCGAGTACTTCCTCAAGCACTTGCTCGGTACCGATTCGTCGCTGCGGGCCGGGGAAGCGCCGGAGAGCGTGCGGCCCCGGGACGTGACGTGGCGGGACGAAGCGCCGATCGGCAAGCTCGACCTCCTGCTCACGCTCGACTTCCGGATGACGTCCACGACGATGTTGTCCGACGTCGTGCTCCCCGCGGCCACCTGGTACGAGAAGCACGACCTGAACACCACGGACATGCACCCGTTCGTTCATTCGTTCAACCCCGCGATCGCGCCGCCCTGGCAGACCCGCACCGACTGGGCCGCGTTCGGCGCCATCGCGCGAGCATTCAGCAAGCTCGCGAAGCGCCACCTCGGCGTCCGCCGGGATGTCGTCGCCACCCCGCTGCTGCACGACACCCCGGACGAGCTGGCCACCCCGCGCGGCGTCGTCCGCGACTGGCGAGCCGGGGAGTGCGAGCCGATCCCCGGAGTGACGATGCCCAGGCTGACCGTGGTCGAGCGCGACTACGGCGCCATCGGCGACAAATGGGCGGCACTCGGCCCGCTGGCCGACACCGCGGGCGCCACCACCAAAGGTGTCACGTTCGACCTCACCCGCGAAGTCGACTACCTGCGCCGTAAGAACGGCGCCGTCCGCGGCGGCCCAGCGGACGGACGGCCTTCGCTGGCGCGCGAGCTGCACGCATGCGAGGCGGTCCTGGCGTTGTCCGGCACGACCAACGGACGCCTGGCGACGCAGGGCTTCCACACGCTCGAGCAGCGCACCGGCACCCAGCTGGCCGACCTGGCCGCCGAACACGAAGGCAAGCGGATCACCTTCGCCGACACTCAGGCCGCCCCGACCCCGGTCATCACCTCGCCGGAGTGGTCCGGTTCGGAGAGCGGCGGCCGCCGGTACTCGCCGTTCACGATCAACACCGAGCGCCGCAAGCCGTGGCACACGCTCACCGGCAGGCAGCACTTCTATCTCGACCACGACTGGATCGCCGAACTCGGCGAGCAGCTGCCGGTGTTCCGACCACCGTTGGACATGACCGCGCTGTTCACCGAACCGCCCATCGGCGACGTCTCCGAGCTCGGCCTCGCGGTGCGCTACCTGACACCCCACTCGAAGTGGTCGATCCACTCCGAGTATCAGGACAACCTGTTCATGCTCAGCCTGTCCCGCGGTGGGCCGACCATCTGGCTGTCCACTGTGGACGCGGCCAAGATCGGCGTGGCGGACAACGACTGGATCGAGGCGGTCAACCGCAACGGCGTGGTGGTCGCCCGCGCCGTCGTCTCCCACCGCATGCCGGAGGGCACGGTGTTCATGTATCACGCCCAGGACCGGCTCATCGACGTGCCGCGCAGCGAGACATCGGGCAAGCGCGGTGGCATCCACAACGCGCTGACCAGGTTGCTGATCAAACCGTCGCACCTGATCGGCGGCTACGCGCAGCTGTCGTTCGCGTTCAACTACCTCGGACCGACCGGCAACCAACGCGACGAGGTCACCATCATTCGTCGCCGCGCCCAGGAGGTGCAGTACTGATGCGGGTAATGGCGCAGATGGCCATGGTGATGAACCTGGACAAGTGCATCGGGTGTCACACCTGCAGCGTGACCTGCAAACAGGCCTGGACGAACCGCTCCGGGGTCGAATACGTCTGGTTCAACAACGTCGAGACCCGGCCGGGGCAAGGCTATCCGCGCCGCTACGAGGACCAGGAACGCTGGCGCGGCGGCTGGGAGCTGACCAAGCGCGGCAAGCTGCGGCTCAAAGGCGGCGGCCGGGTCCGCAAGCTGCTCACCATCTTCGCCAATCCGAAGCTGCCCGGCATCGACGAGTACTACGAGCCGTGGACCTACGACTACGAGAGCCTGACCAACGCGCCGCTGCAGGAACACAGCCCGGTCGCCCGGCCGAAATCGCTGATCCGCAAGGGCAAGGACACCAAGATCACCTGGTCGGCCAACTGGGACGACGACCTGGGCGGCTCGGCCGAACACGGCGAGCAGGACCCGATCGTGCAGAAGATCGGCGACAAGGTTCGCTTCGAGTTCGAGCGGACGTTCATGTTCTATCTGCCGCGCATCTGCGAGCACTGCCTCAACCCGTCGTGCGCGGCGTCCTGCCCCTCTGGCGCGATCTACAAGCGCAGCGAGGACGGCATCGTGCTGGTCGACCAGGACCGTTGTCGCGGGTGGCGGATGTGCGTGTCCGGGTGCCCGTACAAGAAGGTCTACTTCAACCACCGCACCGGCAAGGCGGAGAAGTGCACGTTCTGTTTTCCGCGTGTCGAGGTCGGGCTGCCCACCGTGTGCGCGGAGACGTGCGTCGGGCGGCTGCGCTACATCGGCCTGGTCCTCTACGACGTGGATCGGGTTTCGGAAGCGGCGGCGACGCCGGACGAACAGGATCTGTACGACGCCCAGCGCGCGGTCTTCCTGGACCCGCACGACCCCGAAGTGGTGCGGGCAGCCGAGCGTGACGGCATCCCGTTCGACTGGATCGAGGCCGCGCAGCGCTCGCCCATCTACCCGCTGATCAACACCTACCGGGTCGCGCTGCCGCTGCATCCGGAATACCGCACGCTGCCGATGGTCTGGTACGTGCCACCGCTGTCCCCGGTGGTCGACGTCGTCCGGGACACCGGCCACGACGGCGAGGACCACGGCAACTTGTTCGCCGCCATCGAGGCGCTGCGCATTCCGGTCGAGTACCTCGCCGAACTGTTCACCGCAGGCGACGTGGCACCGGTCAACGGCGTCCTTCGGCGGCTGGCGGCGATGCGGTCGTACATGCGCGACATCAACCTCGGCCGCGAGCCCCGTGCCGAGATCCCGGCCACAGTGGGGATGACCGAAGAACAGATGTACGACATGTACCGGCTGCTCGCCCTGGCCAAGTACGACGAGCGGTACGTCATCCCACCCGCGCACGCCGAACAGGCGCACGGACTCGAGGAGCTGGCCACCGAATGCAGCCTGGACTACGAAGGCGGGCCGGGCATGATCGGTTCCGGTCCGTTCGGCGAATCGTCCGGCGGGCCGTCGCCCATCGCGGTGGAGAACTTCCGCATGCTCCGCGACCGGCAGCACGCCGACACGCCTGCCGCGCCGGTCGACAAGGGCAGCCGCGTCAACCTGTTGAACTGGGACGGCAAGGGGATGCCCGACGGGCTGTTCCCCCCGCGAAGGGACCGGTCATGATGACCTCGGCCGAGGAACGGACACGGGCGTGGCAGATCCAGTCCTTGCTCCTCAGTTATCCGGATCAGCATTTGCTGAACCGTCGGCCGCTGTTGCATGCGGCCGTCGCTACGTTGCCGAAACGCATCGCCGGCCCGCTGGAGCGCTTCCTCGACAGCCTGGACCGGACACCGTTGCCGAAGCTCGCGGCCGACTATGTCGCCACGTTCGACCATCACAAGCGCTTCAGTCTGTTCCTGACGTACTTCACCTACGGCGACACCCGCAAGCGTGGGATGGCGCTGCTGCGGTTCAAGCACGCTTACACCGCCGCCGGCCTGGACCTCGCCGGTGATGAGCTGCCCGATCATCTCGCCGTCGTGCTGGAATTCGCCTCCTGCGCCCCGGAGGCCGGTCGGCGCCTGCTCGTCGAACACCGAGCCGGGCTCGAGCTGCTCCGGCTCGGCTTGCACGAGGCTCGATCGCCGTGGGCAGACGTCATCGACTCCGTGACGGCCACACTGCCCGCGTTGACCAGGCGGGACCGGACAGCTGTCGCCCGCTTGGCGGCGACCGGTCCGGAGCAGGAGCAGGTCGGCCTCGATCCGTACGGGCGCGCGATCGCAAGGGGGAGCGCATGACACTCAGCCCCGTGGACGTGATCTTGTGGGTGGCTCTGCCGTACGTGTCCATCGCGATCTTCATCGGCGGCCACATCTGGCGCTACCGCTACGACAAGTTCGGCTGGACCACCCGCTCGTCGCAGCTGTACGAGAAGCGGCTGCTCAGGCTGGGCAGCCCGCTGTTCCATTTCGGGATTCTGTTCGTGGCCATCGGCCACGTCGTCGGCGTGTTGGTGCCCGCATCGTGGGTGGCAGCCCTCGGCATCGGCGAAGATCTCTACCATGTTCTGGCGGTCGCGGTCGGCGCCATCGCCGGGTTCTGCACGCTGACCGGTGCGGCCATTCTGATCTATCGGCGGCGCACCGTCGGGCCGGTGTTCTCGGCCACCACGGTCAACGACAAGATCATGTATCTGCTGCTGACGGCGACCATCGTGCTCGGCCTCGGCACGACGGTGCTGGGCAACCTCACCGGCACCCCGCACGACTACCGGGCAACCGTCTCGCCGTGGTTCCGGTCGATCTTCGCGCTCCAGCCGGACACCGAGCTCATCCTGGCCGCACCGCTCGGGTTCCAGTTGCACGTGCTGGCGGCATGGGTGCTGTTCGCTTTCTGGCCGTTCAGCCGCCTGGTGCACGTGTTCTCGTTCCCGGTCGGCTACCTGGCGCGACCGTACATCGTCTATCGCAGCCGTGACCCCGAACCGCGTAAGCCGCGGCGAGGCTGGGAACGCATCGGTTGACCTGGGACACGGCAGGGCAGGGGCGTGACTCGGCCGTGCGGAACGGTGGGCAGCCGTAGGGCGGTGTGGGCCGTGATCGGCTCGCGTGAAGTCCGGCTGCGCCGTGGCCCGGTCGTCCGGAACGGCCGTGGGGTGCCGTGACGCGGCGATCAGGCCAGGAGCTGCGCCGTGGCCCGGTCGTCCGGAACGGCCGTGGGGTGCCGTGACGCGGCGATCAGGCCAGGAGCTGCGCCGTGACCTGGTCGTCCGGAACGGCCGTGGGTCGCCGTGATCCGCTGATCAGAACGGCAGCGGCTTGGCGCCGAGCTTGTCGAGCATCGCCCGCATGACCTTGATCTCCGACCCCTGCGAGTCGATCATGCTCTGCGCCAGCGCCTGCACGGCGGGGATGCGGGCGTTCTCGGCCGCGTACTCGGCCATCTCCGTGCCGCCCTGGTGGTGTCGCAGCATCAGCTGCAAGAAGTAGATGTCGAACTCGCGCCCGCTGAGCTTGCGCAACTTGCGCATCTCGGCCTCGGTGGCCATGCCCGGCATCGGCACCTCGTCCGATTGCGCGTGGTGCTGCGACGAGCCGTGGCCGTGGCCGCCCTGCATCCAGGTCATCAGCTCACCAGGAGCCTGCGCCGGCGCGTCCCACAGGGTCAGCCAGCCCTGCATGCGGCCGATCTGCCCGTTCTGCGTGCTGGAGATGTCGTAGCCGAGCACCCGGACGTCGCGGGAGTGGCCGCGCAGCCGTGCGATGTCGCCCATCTCGACGGCCTGCCGGTGGTGGATCGACATGTCCTGGCAGAACCCGATGTCGACCGCGCTCGGCTTGAGGTCCTCGTCCACCGGGGCGCTGCCCGACCGCCCGATCAGCAAACCGACCGTGGCGCCGACCAGCAGCAACGTCAACGCGGCCGCGGAGAACACCAGGGTGCGAACCCACGCCGGGGTCGGCCGGGACTCCGCCGGCTCGTCGTCCAGCTCATCGGCTTGCGGGACATCGGCATCCCGCGCGTCGGCCGAATCCTGCTCGTCGTCCAGCTCGCGCCGGCCTTCCTGCTCGTCGTGCTCGTCGCTGGTCTCGCGCACCTGAACCGTCACTGCTCCTCGCCGCCGGCGCCCGGCTGGCCACCGGCCTCCGGCATCTGACCTTGCTGACCTTCGAAGGTCATCGGGGCTGCGTCCTTGCCCGGCTTGCTCGGGTCGAACTTCGGCGGGTTGTCCGGGTCGAAGCCCGGCGCGGGATCGCACGAGCCGTTCGGCTCCGGCGTCAGGTACTGGTTCTGCCGCAGCGCCGCGATGAAGTTGTCGATCCGCTGGTCGTCGGCGTCGGACACCTTCAACTGGTGCCCCCACGACTGCAGCGAGATCGGCGAGTCCATGTTCGGGTACGGGGACATGAGCATGTACGGCTTGTTCTTCACCCGCAGCTCGAGCTGCTGGCGCGTTTCGTCGTCGACCTTCTTCGGGTCGTAGGTGATCCAGATCGCGCCGTGCTCGAGCGCGTGCACCATGTGCTCGGTACGCACCGGCTCGGGGTAGATGTTGCCGTTGCACGTCGCCCAGACGATGTCGTGCGGGCCCCCGAACGGCGGCGTCTGGTCGTAGGCCACACGCTTCGGGGAGTTGACGTGACCGCGGTGCTTGTACTCCTTGATCACCACGCCGTCGATCTTTTTCGACGGGTCCTGGTTCTGCCTGCTCGGCGTGAACTGTTCGGCCGCGGTCTCCTCGCGGCTTTCCTGTTCCCGCTGGGGCGCGGACTTCACCAGGTAGTACCCGAACACCGCGGCGGCCAGCGCCAGCACCACCACGACGCCGATGATGGTGCCCCACGGCACCTCCCGGCGTTTCACGACGCCGGCGCGAGCGGCCCTGAGCGCGGTGGTGCCCTTGTTGCGCTTGTTCTTGTTCGTGCCGCTGGCCATAGGTGGTGCGTCCCCGTTCGCTCTTCTGCTGTCGTGACGTGCGTGCACGCGCCAGGGTAGCCCGCTGGTGTTCACCCGCTGTGAGGTGGCCGACCAGGCGCGGATCGGCCCGCGCCCGCCACATACACTCCACGAGTGACTCCCGCAGTGCTTGCCGACCTGGTTCGTTCGACCGCGACCGCGGTGTTGACCGAGCGTGGGGCAGACCCCGCGGTGCTGCCCGAGAAGGTCACCGTGGAGCGCCCACGCAACCCCGAGCACGGCGACTACGCGACCAACGTGGCCCTGCAGGTCGCGAAGAAGGCGGGTATGGCACCGCGCGACCTGGCGCAAGCCATCGCCGACCGGCTGGCCCAGGCCGACTCGGTGGCGTCGGCCGAGGTCGCGGGGCCGGGATTTCTCAACGTGCGGCTGGCCGCCGACGCGCAGGCGGAGCTCGTCAAGCAGGTGCTGACCGCGGGCGAACGCTACGGGCACGGCGACGCCTACGCGGGCGTGGAGATCAACCTGGAGTTCGTCTCGGCCAACCCGACGGGCCCGCTGCACCTCGGCGGCACCCGCTGGGCGGCGGTCGGTGACGTGCTCGGCCGGGTGCTGGCCGCGCAGGGCGCCAAGGTCACCCGCGAGTACTACTTCAACGACGCGGGCGCGCAGATCGACCGGTTCGTCGCCTCGCTGGTGGCTGCCGCCAAGGGCGAACCCGCACCGGAGGACGGCTACGCGGGCGCCTACATCTCCGAGATCGCCGCCGAGGTCGTCCGTCAGCAGCCGGACGTGCTGAGCCTGCCGGAATCCGAGCGCGACGAGACGTTCCGCAAGCTCGGCGTGCAGCTGATGTTCGACGAGATCAAGCGGAGCCTGCACGAGTTCGGCACCCACTTCGACGTGTTCTTCCACGAGGACTCGCTGCACCGCTCCGGCGCGGTCACCGACGTGGTGGAGCGGCTGAAGTCGTCGAACCTGCTCTACGCCAAGGACAACGCCTGGTGGATCCGCTCGAGCGAGTTCGGTGACGACAAGGACCGGGTGGTGATCAAGAGCGACGGCGCGCCCGCCTACATCGCCGCGGACATCGCCTACCTGCAGGACAAACTGTCCCGCGGGTTCGACCTGTGCATCTACATGCTCGGTGCCGACCACCACGGCTACATCGGGCGGCTCAAGGCGGCGGCGTCCGCGCTCGGCAAGGACCCCGAGGTCGTCGAGGTGATGATCGGCCAGCTGGTCAACCTGGTCTCGGGCGGCGAGCCGGTGCGGATGAGCAAGCGTGCGGGCACCGTGGTGACGATGGACGACCTGGTCGACGCGGTCGGTGTCGACGCGGCCCGCTACGAACTGACCCGCTACTCGGTCGACTCCAACATCGACGTGGACCTCGACCTGCTGCGCAAACACAGCAACGAGAACCCGGTCTACTACGTGCAGTACGCCCATGCCCGGCTGGCCTCGCTGCTGCGTAACGCCGCCGATCTCGGTATCGAGCTCACCGACGACGCCGGTGACGTCGAGTTGGGTTTGCTGGATCACCCGCGGGAGGGTGACCTCATCCGCACCATCGGGGAGTTTCCTACCGTGGTGAGACGGGCTGCCGAGTTGCGCGAACCGCACCGGATCGCCCGCTACCTGGAACAGCTGGCCAGCGCCTACCACAAGTTCTACGACGCATGCCGGGTGCTGCCCCAGGGTGACGAGTCGGCGACCCCGCTGACCCACGCCAGGCTCGCCCTGTGTGCTGCCGCGCGCCAGGTGCTGGCCAACGGCCTCGGACTGCTCGGCGTCAGCGCCCCGGAACGGATGTAAGGAAGTCATGGCTCACCCCGCAGGACCTCGGTACGCCGAGGTGTATCGGCACGCCGACACGGCGGGCGTACGCCCTGCCACCACCAGCGAGCTGGACCGGCTCTACCCCAAGGTCTGGCCGCGCAACACCTATCGCGCCCCGGACGGTGTGGTGCGGATCGCCGGTGTCGACGTGCGTGACCTCGCCGAACAGTACGGAACCCCGCTGTTCGTCATCGACGAAGCCGATTTCAAGTCCCGCTGCGCCGAGTACGCCGAGGCGTTCGAGGACCCGACGCTGGTGCACTACGCGGCCAAGGCGTTCTTGTGCGTCGAGGTGGCCAAGTGGGTGGCCGAGCGCGGCTTGTCGCTGGACGTGTGCAGCGGCGGTGAACTGGCGATCGCGCTGCGCGCGGGCTTTCCACCGGAGCGCATCGCCATGCACGGCAACAACAAGTCGGTCGCCGAGCTGACCGCCGCGGTCGAGGCCGGGGTCGGCACGATCGTGCTGGACTCGTTCCACGAGATCGCCCGGCTGCAGGCCGTCGCGTCCGAGGCGGGCGTGGTGCAGGACGTGCTGGTGCGCACCACGGTCGGCGTCGAAGCGCACACCCACGAGTTCATCGCCACCGCGCACGAGGACCAGAAGTTCGGCTTCTCGTTGCAGGCCGGTGACGCGGCCGAGGCGGTCCGCCGGGTGTTGGCCGCCGACGCGTTGCGGTTGCGTGGCCTGCACAGCCACATCGGCTCGCAGATCTTCGACACCGACGGTTTCGAGGTCGCCGCGCGGCGCGTCGTCGGGCTCATCGCCGACCTGCGCAAGGAGCACGGCGACGACATCCTCGAGCAGCTGGACGTGATCGACCTCGGCGGTGGCTTCGGGGTGGCCTACACCGACCGGGACAACCCGCCGCCTGCCGCCCAGATGGTCACGCAGCTGCGCAACATCGTGCGGCGCGAGTGCGAGTACGCCGGGCTGCCGGTGCCGCGCATCGCCTGTGAACCAGGTCGGGCCATCGCCGCGCCGGGCACCGTCACGCTGTACGAGGTCGGCACCATCAAGGACGTCGTCATCGGCGACAACGAGAGCCGCCGCTACGTCAGCATCGACGGCGGCATGAGCGACAACATCCGCACCGCGCTCTACGACGCGGTCTACGACTGCCGACTGGTGTCGCGGTCCAGCGGGGAAGGTGTCGACGGAGAGGCCGAGGCCGTGCTGTGCCGGGTGGTCGGCAAGCACTGCGAGTCCGGCGACATCGTGGTGCGGGACTGCTGGCTGCCGGACAATTTGGCGCCCGGTGACCTGCTTGCGGTCGCCGCGACCGGGGCATACAGCTACTCGATGGCCAGCAACTACAACCGGCTGCCGCGGCCGGCCGTGGTCGCGGTGCGCAACGGCACGTCGCGTCTGCTGCTGCGCCGGGAAACGGTTGACGACATGCTTCGCCTGGAGGCCCAGCCATGAGTGCGAACAAGCCGATCAAGGTCGCGCTGCTCGGGTGCGGCACGGTCGGCGGGGAAGTGGCCAGGTTGCTGACCGAGCAGTCCGGGGAACTGGCCGCCAGGGTCGGTGCGCCGATCGAACTGGCGGGCATCGCGGTGCGCAGGCCGGACAAGCACCCGGAACTGCCCGCCGAACTGCTGACCGACGACGCGCAGGCGCTGGTGGATTCCGATGTCGACGTCGTGGTCGAGCTGATCGGCGGCATCGAGCCGGTGCGCACGTGGCTGCTGTCCGCCCTCCGCCAGGGCAAGTCGGTGGTGACCGCGAACAAGGCACTGCTCGCCGAGAGCTCGGCGGAGCTGTCCGAAGCGGCCGACGCCACCGGGGCCGACCTGTACTTCGAGGCCGCCGTGGCCGGGGCGATCCCGCTGCTGCGGCCGTTGCGCGAGTCGCTGGCCGGTGACCGCATCACCAAGGTGATGGGCATCGTCAACGGCACCACGAACTTCATCCTGTCGGCCATGGACACCTCGGGCGCCAGCTACGCCGAGACGCTGGCCGAGGCCTCCCGCCTCGGGTACGCCGAAGCCGACCCGACCGCCGACGTCGACGGCTACGACGCCGCGGCGAAGGCGGCCATCCTGGCGTCGCTGGCGTTCCACACCCGCGTCACCGCGGCCGACGTGCACCGGGAAGGCATTGCCGACATCAGCTCGACGGACATCGCGGCGGCGCGGGCGCTGGGGCGCACGGTGAAGCTGCTGGCCATCTGCGAGCGGGTGGTCGACCCGGTCGACGGGTCGGAGTCGGTGTCGGCGCGCGTCTACCCGGCGATGATCCCGCGGACTCACCAGCTCGCGGGGGTCGGTGACGCCTTCAACGCGGTGTACGTGGAGGCCGACGCGGCAGGCGAGTTGATGTTCTTCGGGCAGGGAGCAGGCGGTGCCCCGACGGCGTCCGCCGTGCTCGGCGATCTGGTCGCGGTGGCCCGTAACCGGGTGATGGGCGGTCGCGGGCCGCGTGAGTCGGCGCACGCTGCGCTGCCCGTGCGGCCCATGGCCGAGACGCCGACCCGGTACCACATCAGCCTCGACGTGCAGGACAAGCCGGGTGTGCTGGCGCAGGTGGCGCATGTGTTCGCCGAACACGACGTCAGCATCGCCGCGGTACGGCAGCGCGACGCCGACGACACCGCGAGTCTGGTCATCGTCACGCACGCGGCCGCGGACTCCGCGCTGCAGGGCACCGTGCGGGACATCGAGCGGCTGCCCGTGGTGCACGAAGTGATCAGCGTGATGCGGGTGGAAGGTGAGGACGCATGAGCGCGCTCGGCATCATCGACGCCTACCGGGACCGGATCACCATCCCGGACGGCGCCGAGGTCATCACCCTCGGCGAGGGGAACACACCGCTGGTACCCGCGCCGCACATCTCCGAGCTGTCCGGGTGCGAGGTCTACCTGAAGGTCGAAGGCCTGAACCCGACCGGCTCGTTCAAGGACCGCGGCATGACCGTGGCGATCACGCACGCGCTGGCCGGCGGGGTCCAGGCCGTGCTGTGTGCCTCGACCGGCAACACGTCGGCCTCGGCCGCTGCCTACGCGGCTCGGGCGGGTCTGACCTGCGCGGTGCTCGTGCCGCAGGGCAAGATCGCCATGGGCAAGCTGGCGCAGGCGGTGCTGCACGGCGCGAAGATCCTGCAGATCGACGGCAACTTCGACGACTGCCTGGAGCTGGCGTCGAAAACGACCGCCGAGCACCCGATCATGCTGGTGAACTCGGTCAACCCGGTCCGGCTGGTCGGGCAGAAGACCGCCGCCTGGGAGATCTGCGACGTGCTGGGCCGGGCCCCGGACGTGCACTGCCTCCCGGTCGGCAACGCGGGCAACATCACCGCTTACTGGGCCGGCTACACCGAGTACGCCAAGGACGGCGTGGTCGACAGCACGCCGCGGATGTTCGGTTTCCAGGCGGCCGGAGCATCCCCGCTGGTGCGCGGGGAGCCGGTGGCGAACCCGGACACCGTCGCGACCGCGATCCGGGTCGGCAGCCCGGCGTCCTGGACCGGGGCCGTGGCCGCGCGCGACGAGTCCGGCGGGCTGTTCGAAGCAGTCACCGACGACCACATTCTGGAGGCCTACCGGCTACTGGCCGCCCGCGAAGGCGTGTTCGTCGAGCCGGCGTCGGCGACCGGTGTGGCCGGACTGCTGAAGGTCGCCGAGGACGGGCGCCTGCCGCGTGGCTCGCTGGTGGTCTGCACGGTCACCGGGCACGGCCTGAAGGACCCGGACACCGCACTCACCGGATGGGCGGACAGCAGTTCCGCGGGCCGGATCGAGGCGCTGCCGGTGGACGCCGACGCCGTCGCGAAAGCCTTGGATCTGTCGTGAGCGCGGTGCGAGTTCGCGTTCCGGCATCCACCGCGAACCTCGGCTCGGGATTCGACACGGTCGGGATGGCGCTGGCGCTCTACGACGTGGTCGAGGCGGAGATCGTCGACGACGGCCTGGACGTCGACATCGTCGACACCGGGGCGGGCGGTACGGACCAGCTTCCGCGGGACGAGAACCATCTCGTGGTGCGGGCCGTGCGGCACACCTCGGACCAGCTCGGGCTCAAGATCCCCGGCCTGCGCTTGACCTGCGCGAACGCCATCCCGCACGCCCGCGGTCTGGGCTCGTCGGCGGCCGCGGTGGTGGCGGGTGCGGCCGCCGCGTACGGGTTGGCGGGCCGACCGCTGGACCGGGACGCTGTGCTGCAACTGGCCGCCGGGTTCGAGGGGCACGCGGACAACGCCGGCGCCAGCCTGCTCGGTGGTGTCGTGATCACGTGGTTGGACGGCGAGACCTGGCAGGCGGCGCGGTTGGAGCCGCATCCCGGGGTGCGGCCGGTGCTTGCCGTCGCGGACGAGCAGTCGTCGACCGCGGCGACCCGTGACCTGCTTCCGGAGACCGTGCCGCACGCGGATGCGGCCCACGCCGCGGCGCGCGCGGCGCTCGGGGTGCACGCACTCACCGCCGATCCGAGCCTGCTGCTTCCCGGTACCGAGGACCGGTTGCACCAGCCGTACCGGGCGTCGGCCTATCCGAGGACGGATGCCCTGGTCAAGCAGCTGCGTCAGCGGGGGGTCGCCGCGACCGTGTCCGGCGCTGGGCCGTCCGTACTGGCGCTGACCAGCGACGGCAGGCTCCCCGACGACGTGGACACCGAGGGCTTCCGGGTCAAGGAGCTGGCCGTCGACCTCGGGGGAGTCACCGTCGCGACCGCGTAACGGATCGCGGAACCGCACGAAAACAGGAGAAACTCGGAAAACTTCCCGCGGCCTGGGAACAACTCACCGGGGGTGGTTGTTGCACCGGGTGATTGGGCAGTCTAGGCTCAGAGGCGTTCGATCACCGTGCGGGCTCATGCCGCACCAGGTGTAGACCTCTGGTTATCTGCCGGAGCGCATCATCTGTTCCATCCGCGTCCGTTTCATTTCGGGCTCGGTGACAGTTCTCGGTGCGGATGTCGTCACGCGGTGGCCGTTCTCGGCTTGTCCCTTCTGGGACGGGCACATTCAGTGCGTGCGCCGCCGCAGCGATACCCATCTCTGCCGGCCGTTCGCACGGGGGGTGCATGGGCTTGCCCCGTGAATTACAGACCGCTTTCGGCGCCTTCGGCGCGGGTGGCGTTTGCATCGGTGTCCACCACGCGGGCATCGGTCAGGAAGGACATGCGTGAGCAACACCGATCTTCTCAGCGGTGACGCGGAGAATCAGACTTCATCTTCTTCGGGGAGCGACAACGTGACGGTCGAGACCGCACCGCAGACCAGTGGCGAGGCGCCCGCGGCGCCCAAGAAGCGTTCCGGCGGGCTGTCCAGCATGGTGATCGCCGAACTGCGACAGCTCGCCGGAGAGCTGGGCATCACCGGAATCTCGGGCATGCGGAAAGGGGAGCTGATCGCCGCGATTCGTGAGCGGCAGGGCACCCCGGCGCGCGCCCGCAAGGCCAAGCAGCAGGACGAGACGCTGCCGTTGGACGGCGTCGAGGCCAAGTCGAACACCGCGAAGGCCGACGCCGAGCAGGCACCCAAGCAGCAGGGCGGCAAGGACAGCGGCAAGGACGGCGCGACCGACACCGCCGCGCCCGCCCAGGAGGCGGGCCAGCAGCAGGCCAAGGAATCCGGCCAGCAGTCCCGGCGCCGTCGCTCCCGCCAGCAGTCGGACCAGGGCCAGCAGGAGGCCCAGCAGCCCGCGGCGGCCCAGCAGCAGTCCTCCGGTGGCGACAAGGCCGCCGAGCAGGGCACCGGCGAGCGCCAGGAGCAGGGCGGCAAGGGTCGCGAGCAGCAGAACGAGCAGTCCGGCAACGGCCAGGGTCAGCGGGACGACCGCGACCAGTCCAACCGCCAGGGCGACCAGAGCAACCAGGGCAACCGCCAGAACGACCAGGGCAACCGGCAGGACGACGACCGGGGCGGCAGGCGCGGCAGGCGCTCGCGGGACCGCAGGCGCCGGGGCCGCAACAACGACGGCGGTGGCGGCGGCGAGACCGAGATCCGCGAGGACGACGTCCTGCTGCCCGTCGCGGGCATCCTGGACGTGCTGGACAACTACGCGTTCGTGCGCACGTCCGGCTACCTGGCGGGCCCGAACGACGTGTACGTCTCGCTGTCGCTGGTGCGCAAGTACGGCCTGCGCCGCGGTGACGCGATCACCGGTGTGGTGCGGCAGCCGCGCGAAGGCGAGCAGCAGCGGCAGAAGTTCAATCCGCTGGTGCGCGTCGACACCATCAACGGCCTGGAGCCGGACAAGGCCAAGAACCGGCCGGAGTTCCACAAGCTGACGCCGCTGTACCCGAACGAGCGGCTGCGCCTGGAGACCGAGCCGCACAAGCTGACCACCAGGGTGATCGACCTGATCATGCCGGTCGGCAAGGGCCAGCGTGCGCTGATCGTGTCCCCGCCCAAGGCGGGTAAGACCACGATCCTGCAGGACATCGCCAACGCCATCACCACCAACAACCCGGAGTGCTGGCTGATGGTGGTGCTGGTGGACGAGCGGCCGGAAGAGGTCACCGACATGCAGCGGAACGTCAAGGGCGAGGTCATCGCCTCGACGTTCGACCGTCCGCCGTCGGACCACACCACGGTCGCCGAGCTGTCCATCGAGCGCGCGAAGCGGCTCACCGAGCTGGGCCACGACGTGGTCGTGCTGCTCGACTCGATCACCCGGCTCGGCCGCGCCTACAACCTGGCGGCGCCGGCCAGCGGCCGGATCCTGTCCGGTGGTGTCGACTCGACCGCGCTGTACCCGCCGAAGCGGTTCCTCGGCGCGGCCCGCAACATCGAGAACGGCGGCTCGCTGACCATCTTCGCCACCGCGATGGTGGAGACCGGCTCGACCATGGACACCGTCATCTTCGAGGAGTTCAAGGGCACCGGTAACGCCGAGCTGAAGCTGGACCGCAAGATCGCCGAGCGGCGTGTCTTCCCGGCGGTGGACGTCAACCCGTCCGGTACCCGTAAGGAAGAGCTGCTGTTGTCGCCGGACGAGCTGGCGGTCACCGTCAAGCTGCACCGGGTGCTGCACGCGCTCGACTCGCAGCAGGCCATCGACCTGCTGCTGAGCAGGCTGCGCAAGACCAAGAACAACTACGAGTTCCTGATGCAGGTGGCCAAGACCGCGCCGGATCAGAACGGCGTCAACGGCGACTAGCACAGACGGGAATTTCGGACGGGCAGGCCGCGTTGATGACGTTGCCTGCCCGTCTGGCAGAATCGACGAGCACGAGTCCGGCCCCGCTTCACCTCATGCGGTTTCGAGGACCCGGGGCCATTTCAGAGAGGACACCATGAAGACCGGTATTCACCCCGAGTACGTGCCGACCCAGGTGGTCTGCAGCTGCGGCAACAGCTTCGTGACCCGCAGCACCAAGAAGTCGGGCCACATTCACGTCGAGGTCTGCTCCAACTGCCACCCGTTCTACACGGGCAAGCAGAAGATTCTGGACACCGGCGGCCGGGTGGCCCGGTTCGAGGCCCGTTACGGCAAGCGCAAGAAGTAATTTGGACGCCTCGTCCCTGCAAGGCTTGCTCGACGAGTACGCCGAGCTGGAACGGCAACTCGCCGACCCAGGCGTGCACGCCGATGCCGAGCGTGCCCGCAAACTGGGTCGGCGTTATGCCGAATTGACCCCGGTCGTCAAGACCTACAACGAGCTGGCCTCGGCCCAGGACGACCTGGCCGCCGCTCGCGAGCTGGCCGCCGAGGACAAGGGGTTCGCCGACGAGGCCGCCCAGCTGGAGAAGCGCATCGAGCAGCTGGAGTCCCGGCTCACCGAGCTGTTGCTGCCGCGTGACCCGTACGACGCGTCGGACGTGGTCATGGAGGTCAAGTCCGGTGAGGGTGGCGAGGAATCCGCGCTGTTCGCCGGCGATCTGCTGCGGATGTATCTGCGTTACGCCGAGCGGCAGGGCTGGAAGGCCACAATCCTCAACGCCACCGACACCGGCCTGGGCGGCTACAAGGACGTCACGCTGTCCATCAAGGGCAAGGGTGACGGTCCGGACGGGGTGTGGGCTCGACTGAAGTACGAAGGCGGTGTGCACCGCGTGCAGCGCGTGCCCGCCACCGAGTCGCAAGGTCGTATCCACACCTCGGCCGCGGGCGTTCTGGTGTATCCCGAGCCGGAAGAGGTCGAGGTCGAGATCGACCCGAACGACTTGAAGATCGACGTGTTCCGGTCGTCGGGGCCTGGCGGCCAGAGCGTGAACACCACCGACTCCGCCGTCCGCGTCACGCACCTGCCCACGGGCATCGTGGTGACCTGCCAGAACGAGAAGTCGCAGATTCAGAACCGGGCGCGGGCCATCCAGGTGCTGCAGGCCCGCCTGCAGGCGATGGCCGAGGAGGAAGCCGCGGCGAAGGCGGCCGACGCCCGCCGCTCGCAGGTGCGCACGGTCGACCGGTCCGAGCGCGTGCGGACGTACAACTTCCCGGAGAACCGGATCTCCGATCACCGGGTGAACTACAAGGCCTACAACCTCGACCAGGTGCTCGACGGGGATCTGAACGGCGTGCTGGACGCGCTGGCCGCGGCCGACCGGGCCGAGCGGCTGGCCGAACACTCCAAGGCGCAATCGACGCAGTAACGCGCAGCGATGCAAGTCGGCGCGGTTGTGGCGTCGCGGCAGAGCCAGGTGCAGCGACATCCTTTGGCAGCGGTCCGTCGCCTCTTTGGCGGCGGTCGCCCCAGGCGTTCTCCATCAGCACGCAGTCCGGGGCCTGCGGCGGTTCCTGTCCGGGTTCTGTCCCGCTGCCGGTTACGCTGGCGGAGTGAGACGGCAACCGTTGCGGCTGGCCATCCTGGAGGCCACCCGAATCTTCGAGGAGGCGGGCGTGCCGTCCCCGCGTGTCGACGCCGAACTCCTCGCGGCGCACGTCCTCGGCGTCGACCGAGGCAGCCTGCCGCTCATTCCGCTGGTCGACCCGCCGGTCATCGAAGCGCTGCGCGAGCTGGTGCAGCAACGCGCCAAGCGCGTCCCGCTCCAGCACCTCACCGGCGTGGCCACGATGGGCCGCATCGACGTGGCGGTCGGTCCGGGGGTGTTCGTCCCGCGCCCGGAGACCGAGCTGATGCTGCAGTGGGGCCTCGACCTGCTGGAAGGTCGCACCGGCCCGGTGGTGATGGACCTGTGCACGGGATCCGGCGCGCTCGCGCTCGCGCTGCAGCACGAGCGGCCCGACGCCCAGGTCTACGCGGTCGACAACGATCCCCAGGCGCTGGCGTGGGCGCGGCACAACGCGGATCGCCGCGTCGAAGCCGGCGACACCCCGATCAAGCTCTACTCCGGCGACGTCACCGACCCCCGGCTGTTCAGCGAGCTGGACGGCGTGGTGGACCTGGTGCTGTGCAACCCGCCGTACGTCCCGCCGAACGCCGACCTGCCGCCCGAGGTGCTCGACCACGATCCGCCGCAGGCGGTGTTCGCCGAGGACGGCGGCCTGGCCGTCATCCGGCACGTGGTCTCGGCCGCGGCGCGGCTGTTGGTGCCCGGCGGTGGTGTCGCCATCGAGCACGACGACAGCCACGCGTCAGCGGTCCCGGCGTTGCTCAAGACCCGTACGGTGCTCGGGGACGTGCGCGACCACCACGACCTTGCCGGGCGTCCTCGCTTCGCCACGGCCATCCGCGGCGCCGCCGACTGACGTCGAGCGGCCTATGGCGCTTGGGAATCAACTTCGAGCGACCTGTGACGCCTGGGACCTACCTCAAGCGGATCGGCGGTACCTGCCTCAGGCGGCCTGCGGTACCTGCGACCGGAGGAGATCCCGCACCCCGGTAGCGGCGACCCGTCCGGCGCGAGCCGCACCGATGGTGCTGGCCGACGGGCCGTAACCGACGAAGAACAGCCGCGGTTCGCGCACCGCGCGCGCATTCTCCACCGCGATACCACCCGCGGGTTCCCGCAGCCGCAGCGGCGCAAGGTGGTCCACGGCGGGGCGGAACCCGGTGGCCCACAGGATCACGTCGGCCCGGATGAACCGGCCGTCGTCCCAGGCCACCCCGTCCGGCGTGATGCGATCGAACATCGGCAGCCGCTCGAGCACGCCGCGTTCCTTGGCGTCCTTCACCTCGGGCGTCATGCCCAGCCCGGTGTAGCTGACGACGCTGCGCGGCGGACCACCGCGAGCGGTGTTGGCGGCTACCGCCGCCTCGACCTTGCGGCCCCAGTTCTCGTCGAACTTGCCGATGTCGCGCCACTCCGGCGGTCGACGCGTCACCCAGGTCGTGCTCGTGACCTGGGAGATCTCCGCAAGTTGCTGGGTCGCCGACGCCCCACCGCCGACGACCACGACGTGCTTGCCGGCGAACGCCTCCTTGCCCGGATAAGCCGAGCTGTGCAGCTGCCGGCCACGGAACGTCTCCCGGCCCGGGTAGTACGGCAGGAACGGCTTGTCCCACGTCCCGGTCGCATTCACCACGGCGCGAGCTCGCCAGGTCCCCGCGGACGACTCCACCACGAGCCGCTCACCGTCGTCCCGGACGGCGCTCACGTGGACCGGCCGGCGCACGTTCAGATCGAACGTTCGCTCGTAGCGGGCGAAGTACTCGGACACGACCTCGGACGCGGGGCGCGAGGCGTCCTGCACCTCCAGCGGCATCCCGGGCAGATCGTGCACGCGGTGCGCGGTCGACAACGTCAGCGAGGGCCAGCGGAACTGCCAGGCGCCACCGGGCGCGGGGGAGTGGTCCAGCACCACGTAGGAGATGCCGAACTTGCGCAGGAAGTACGCGGTCGACAGACCGGCCTGGCCGCCGCCGATCATCACGGCGTCGATGGTCGTCGCGCTGTCGGTGCCCTCGTTCACATCTAATACAACGCCGAACACCCCCAGGCCCTTCCGTGAGCTGGATCGCGCTCGGTCTAGGCTCACCGGAGTGAGCCAGGTGTACGACTGCGCGTTGCGCCAGGAGCGCGCCGATGGCCTTGCGGCGGCCGCCGCTGCCGTGCGCTCCGCGCGACTGGTGGTGTTGCCGACCGACACGGTCTACGGAATCGGCTGCGATGCGTTCGACGGGGCTGCGGTGCGTTCGTTGCTGGCGGCCAAGCGGCGCGGCCCGGACATGCCGGTCGGTGTGCTCGTCGGATCCTGGTCGACCATCGAGGGCCTGGTGCTCAGCGTGCCGAAGCAGGCCTACACGCTGATCGAAGCGTTCTGGCCGGGTGACCTGTCGTTGGTGCTCGAGCACGCGCCGAGCCTGTCCTGGGACCTGGGCAACACCCGCGGCACGGTGATGCTGCGGATGCCGCTGCACCCGGTCGCCCTCGAACTGTTGCGCGAGGTCGGCCCGATGGCGGTCAGCAGCGCCAACCGTTCCGGGGAACGCCCGGCCACCACGGCCGCGGAAGCCGTCGAGCAGTTCGGTGACGACGTCGCGGTGTATCTCGATGGCGGGCCGTCCGGCGAAGCCGTGCCGTCCACGATCGTCGACTTGACCGGCGACGAGCCCGTCGTGCTGCGGACCGGTTCGGTCAGCGTGGCGGCGGTGTCCGAGGCGCTCGGCACCCAGGTGCAGGTCGCAGGCTGAACGTATGGCCACGGTCACCGTCCCCATCCGCGAGTACGTGCTCGTGGCGTTGATCACAGCCGCGATCACGTTCCTGCTCACCGGCCTCGCCCGGGCGTTCGCCATGAAGGTCGGGGCGATGGCCTACCCGCGGGCGCGCGACGTGCACGCCAAGCCGATGCCGTACATGGGTGGCCTGGCCATGTACGCGGGTGTCGTCGGCGGCATGTTCCTGGCCCATCAGCTGCCGGTGCTGCGCGCGTCGTTCGAGTACTCGCTCGACCCGATCGGCGTGCTGGTCGGCGGCGGGTTGATCGTGCTGATCGGCGCGCTGGACGACCGCTTCGACCTGGACGCGTGGACCAAGCTCGCCGGGCAGGTCACGTGCGCGGGCCTGCTGGTGCTGTTCGGCGTGCAGTGGAACACGTTCTGGGTGCCGTGGGGCGGCACCGCCGACGACTTCGGCAGCTACCTGATCCTGGACGAGAACCAAGGCAGCCTGCTCGTCGTGCTGCTGGTCGTCACCATGGTCAACGCGATGAACTTCGTCGACGGCCTGGACGGCCTCGCGGCGGGCCTCGGCATGATCACCGCGGCGGCCATCTGCGTGTTCTCCCTCGGCCTGCTCGCCCAGCCGGAAAGCAACATCGACAGCTACCCGCCAGCGCTGATCGCCGCGACGCTGGCGGGGGCCTGCCTCGGCTTCCTGCCGCACAACTTCCAGCCCGCTCGGCTGTTCATGGGCGACTCCGGGTCGATGCTCATCGGGCTGATGCTGGCCGCCGCCAGCACGTCGGCGTCCGGCAGGTTGTCCCCGGAGCAGTACAACGGCACCGACGTCATCGCGCTGCTGTCACCGGTCATCGTCGTGCTGGCCGTGCTGTTCATCCCGCTGCTGGACCTCGGCATGGCGGTGATCCGCCGCACCCGGCAGGGCCTGAGCCCGATGCACGCCGACAAGATGCACCTGCACCACCGTCTGCTGCAGCTCGGCCACTCGCAACGCCGGGCGGTGCTGCTGATCTACATGTGGGCTGCGCTGCTGGCTTTCGGCGCGGTGGCGCTGACGCTGTTCGACGCCGTCGTCGTCGCCTGGGTGTTCGCCGGAGGTCTGCTGGTGGCGGCCCTGATTTCCCTGGTGCCTAGACTGAGAGACGGTCGATCCGCCAAGGCGGCGGCTTCGCGCCGAACGAGCCAGGGGCAGTGATCGAGAGTGACTGAAGAAAGCAAGCAGTACGCCGAGACGCAGAGCGAGGCCGTCCGCGCCTATGCCACCGCCGTCGTGCGTACCGCCCTCGTGCCCTGCCTCGCGATCGGCGCCCTCGCCCTGGTGTTGGGGACGGTCTTCGCCGGTTTGCCGGGCCTGGCCGGGTCCGCGGTCGGCGCGGTGCTGGCAATCGGTTCGTCGCTGGCCACCGTCGGCTTGATTCGCGCCGTCGCCGATCAGCCGGCGCGCTCGATCATGTCCGCCCTGCTGGGCAGTTTCATGTGCAAGGTCTTCGTGCTCTTGCTGGTCGGCCTGGCCTTGCGGGACGCTTCCTGGCTGGAGCCGTACGCCCTCGGTTTGACCGTGGCGGCCTTGGTCGTGGCCTGGGCCGGGCTCGAGGTGCTCGCTTGGCGTAAGACTCAGATCCTGGCGGTCTTGACCAGCTGAGATAGTGACTCTCGGTGCGCGAAGCCGAGAAGGAGTACGCCCGTACGGCGGCGGCAACCCCCCCTGATAGGCTCACCGCGTTGGTGACGCTTGGGGGCCGGGCCACATCAAGTCTGGCCGGTCGTCGGCGTCGCTCAGCTATCAAGTAAGTTCACGAACGTTCATGACGATTCCCCTGTCGCCCGAGCGGCGGTCAGGAGAACCGGAAGGAGCCCGGGTTGGGCGCGCTGGTACTGGCAGAGCCGTTCTCGCCACCATCTGCCGAGTCGTTCAATCTGCCGCCCATATTTGGCGGCGTGACCAAGCCGATGGTGCTGGTCGTGCTGTCGACGGTGATCATCTCGGCGTACCTGTTGCTGGCCACGCGGCGCCTGTCGGTGGTGCCGTCGAAGGGCCAGTTCGCCGCGGAATCGCTCTACAACGTGGGCCGCAACACCCTCGCACGCGAGCAGATCGGGTCCCAGGACTTCATGCGGTTCGTGCCGCTGATCTTCAGCCTGTTCATCTTCGTCCTGGTGAACAACATCTACGGCATCATCCCGATCCTGCAGTTCCCGACCATGTCGCACATCGGCTTCGCGCTGGCGCTGTCGGTGTTGGTGGTCTACCCGACGTACCACTATGCGGGCATTCGCAAGTTCGGCCTCGGCGGCTATCTGAAGAACCAGCTGTTCCCGCCCGGAGCGCCGGGGCCGGTCTACATCCTGTTGGCCCCGATCGAGTTCTTCACGAAGTTCATCGTCAACCCGCTCACGCTGGCCATCCGTGTTTTTGCCGCGATGTTCGCCGGGCACCTGCTCATCATGCTCTTCGCCCTCGCCGGCACGCACCTGCTGCTCGAAGGCGAGGGCGTGGTGAAGGCGATCTCCGCCTTCTCCCTCGGGGGAGCCGTCCTGGTGACGTTCCTGGAAGCGCTGATCCAGACCATCCAGGCCTACATCTTCGCCCTGCTGTCCGCGAGCTACATCGGCACGGCATTGGCGGATGCGCACTAACCGACCGTGGCTCGAATGAGCCAGCAGTGACACCAGTGACACCACTGACAACAGCTAGACCCGAAAAAGTTGGGAAAGGGAATACATCGTGAGTTCCGTCGTTCTTGCTCAGCAGGCCGCCGAGACGTCCATCAACTCCGGCCTTGCCGTGATCGGCTACGGCCTTGGCGCCATCGGAGCCGGGATCGGCGTCGGGATGATCTTCTCCTCGGTCATCAACGGCACCGCCCGTCAGCCGGAGGCCGGTGGCCGCCTGCTTGGCACCGCGTTCACCACCTTCGCACTGGTCGAGGTGCTCGCGCTGCTGGGCTTCGTCCTGTTCTTCCTGGTCTGAGTAGGCCGAAGATCCACGCCACTGAGGAGGCGACATGACAACGGCGAGCTACATCGCGGCGGAGTACAACCCGGTGCTCCCGCCGGTTGAAGAGATTATCGTCGGCTTCGTCGCGTTCTTGCTGCTGCTGTTCGTCATCTGGAAATTCGTCACGCCGCGCTTCGAGAAGATGTACGCCGAACGCACTGCGCAGATCGAAGGCGGCATCGAGAAGGCGGAGAAGGCCCAGGCGGAGGCTGAGCGGGCGCTCAACCAGTACAACGCTCAACTGGCCGAGGCCCGTGCCGAAGCGGCGAAGATCCGGGACGACGCCCGGCTGGAAGCCGAGCGGATCAAGGCCGAGCTGGAAGCGGAGGCCAGGGAGAGCGCGGCGCGCATCGTGGCCCAGGGCGAGACGGCGTTGCAGGCCCAGCGGGCTCAAATCGTCGCGGAGCTGCGGGCCGAGGTCGGCCGCAACGCGATCGAGTTGGCCAACCGCATCGTCGGCGAGTCGCTCGAGGACGAAGCACGGCGCCGGCGCACCGTGGACCGCTTCCTCGCAGATCTCGACGCGGCTCAGGCCAGGAACTAGACGAGGGACCCAGCAAAAGTGACAGCCGTGAACGCAGCACCCCCCATGCGGGCAGCCAGCAGGCAGGCATTGGCGGAGGCCGAGCAGACCCTGGAGTCGTTGCTCGGCGCGGCGGAGGCCGACCCGACAGCGGTCGGCTCCGAGTTGGACGCCTTTGCCCGGCTGCTGTCGTCCGAGGTCTCGTTGCGCCGAGCGCTCGCCGACGCCTCGTCGTCGGCTCAGGCCCGGTCAGGTCTGGTGGGCGGGCTGCTTGAGGGCGAGGTGAGCGCGCCGAGCCTGCAGGCGCTGCAGGCCGTGGTGTCCCAGCGTTGGTCCTCGCCCCGCGAACTGGTTGACGGGGTGCGGGTGCTGGCGGCGACGGCGTTGCTGATTGGGGCCGAGCGCGCAGGCGAACTCGCCACGGTCGAGTCGGAGCTGTTCGCCATCGGACGGCTGCTGGACAACCAGCCGGAGCTGGAAACGGCGCTGGGCAATCGCGCCAGCACGCCCGCCGAGCGGCAGGAGCTGATGCGCGCTGTGCTCGGCGACCGGGTGAACGAGGTGGCCCGGTTGCTGGCGGAGCAAGCCGTGGCCGAGCCCCGCCGAGGTGGGGCCCAGCGTTCCCTGGACGCGCTGGTGGAGCTCGCCGCCGCGCGACGGGAGCGTTCGGTCGCGCACGTGGCGACTGCTGTCCCGCTCACCGAGGAGCAGCAGGCCCAGTTGGCGAGGAAACTCGACAACATCTACGGCAGGCCGATCGCCCTGCACATCGAGGTGGACCCCGGGGTGCTCGGCGGAGTCGTGATCCGGGTTGGTGACGAGGTCATCGACGGCAGCGCGGCGGGCCAGATCCGCGCACTGCGCGCGCAGCTGGGTCACTAGCCCGGCGCATAGTTACTTGCATACAGCCACAGACAAGAAGTGAGAGCGGGAACTTTCATGGCGGAGCTGACGATCTCCTCGGACGAGATCCGCAGTGCGATCGAGAACTACGTCTCGAGTTACTCCCCGGACACCAGCCGGGAAGAGGTCGGGGTCGTCGTCGACGCGGGTGACGGCATCGCGCACGTCGAGGGCCTGCCTTCGGCGATGGCCAACGAGCTGCTGGAGTTCCCCGGCGGCGTGCTGGGTGTCGCTCTGAACCTGGACCCTCGCGAGCTGGGTGTCGCCATCCTCGGTGACTTCGAGTCGGTCGAGGAAGGCCAGGAGGTCAAGCGCACCGGGCAGATTCTGTCGGTGCCGGTGGGGGATGCGTTCCTCGGCCGTGTGATCAACCCGCTCGGCGAGCCGATCGACGGTCTCGGCGAGATCGAGGCCACCGGCCGTCGCGCCCTCGAGCTGCAGGCGGCCTCGGTGGTGGAGCGGCAGCCGGTGTCCGAGCCGCTGCAGACCGGTATCACCGCGATCGACGCGATGACCCCGATCGGCCGCGGTCAGCGCCAGCTGATCATCGGTGACCGCAAGACCGGTAAGACGTCGGTCTGCGTCGACACGATCATCAACCAGAAGGCCAACTGGGAGACCGGCGACCCGAAGAAGCAGGTCCGCTGCATCTACGTCGCCGTCGGCCAGAAGGGCTCGACGATCGCGGGCGTGAAGAAGACGCTGGAGGACCACGGTGCGATGGAGTACACCACCATCGTGGCCGCCCCGGCGTCCGACTCGGCGGGCTTCAAGTGGCTGGCCCCGTACTCCGGCTCGGCGCTCGGCCAGCACTGGATGTACGAGGGCAAGCACGTCCTGATCATCTTCGACGACCTGACCAAGCAGGCCGAGGCCTACCGCGCCATCTCGCTGCTGCTGCGTCGTCCGCCGGGCCGCGAGGCGTTCCCCGGTGACGTCTTCTACTTGCACTCGCGTCTGCTGGAGCGCTGCGCGAAGCTGTCCGACGAGCTGGGTGGCGGCTCGCTGACCGGTCTGCCGATCATCGAGACCAAGGCCAACGACGTGTCGGCCTACATCCCGACGAACGTCATCTCGATCACCGACGGCCAGTGCTTCTTCCAGTCGGACCTGTTCAACTCGGGTCAGCGGCCGGCCATCGACGTCGGTATCTCGGTGTCCCGAGTCGGTGGTGACGCGCAGGTCAAGGCGATGAAGGACGTGGCGGGTTCGCTGCGTATCGACCTGTCGCAGTACCGCGAGCTGGAGGCGTTCGCGGCATTCGCCTCCGACCTGGACGACGCGTCGAAGCGCCAGCTGGAGCGTGGTGCCCGGCTGTACGAGGTGCTCAAGCAGCGCGAGTACTCGCCGATCCCGGTCGAGGAGCAGGTGGTGACCGTGTACCTGGGCACCAACGGGCACTTCGACGACGTGCCGGTGGAGGACGTCCGTCGCTTCAACGCCGAGCTGGTCGAGCACGTGCGACACAAGCACGACGGCATCCTGGCGGAGATCCGCGACACCGGTAAGTGGACCGACGAGAACGCCGCGCGCCTGGTCGAGGTCACCAAGGAGTTCAAGAAGGGCTTCGTGACCTCGGAAGGCACTCCGTTGGTGGAGGCCGAGGCCGAGGCGATGGACGAGGACAAGGTCGGGCAGGAGACCGTGAAGGTCGCCAAGCCCGCGCCGAAGTGATGGAAGACGGTGGCATGCGTGGCATCGACGGTGCGGCGCAGAGGACGGTGAGCTAGATGGGCGCGCAACTTCGCGAACTCCGTGCCAGGGTCAAGGCGACCAAGTCCATCGGCAAGATCACCAAGGCGATGGAGCTGATCGCCACCTCGCGCATCGCCAAGGCACAGGCCAGGGTCGAGGCGGCTCGGCCGTACAACTCGGAGATCACCAACGTGCTCTCCGAGCTGGCGACGGCCGCGACGACGCTGGACAACCCGCTGCTGACCGAGCGGGAGAACCCGCGTCGGGCGGCCGTGCTGGTGGTCACCAGTGACAAGGGCCTCTGCGGTGGGTACAACGCCAACGTGCTGCGCACCACCGAGGAGCTGCTGTCGCTGCTGCGTGAGCAGGGCAAGGAGCCGGTGCTGTTCGTCATCGGCGGCAAGGGCCTGAACTACTACCGCTTCCGCAACCGCGACGTGGCCGGAAGCTGGAGCGGGTTCTCCGACCAGCCGCAGTACGTGCACGCCCGCGAGGCAGGCGAGACGCTGATCAACCTGTTCCTCGCCGGCGCGGACGACGAGGGTGACAGCGCGGGGGCCGACGGCATTCTCGGCGTCGACGAGCTGCACATCGTCTACACCGAGTTCCGCAGCATGCTCACCCAGACGCCGGTGGCCAAGCGGATCGCTCCGCTGGAGGTCGAGTACGTCGAGGAGGGCGAAGCCACGTCGGCGCCCGAGCTGCGGTCGGTCTACGATTTCGAACCGAACGCGGAGACGCTGCTCGACGCCCTGTTGCCCAAGTACATCAACACCAGGATCTATGCGGCCTTGCTGGAGTCGGCGGCCTCCGAGCTCGCGGCCAGGCGGACTGCGATGAAGGCGGCATCGGACAACGCCAACGAGCTGGTCGAGTCCCTGACCAGGGAGATGAACCAGGCTCGCCAGGCCCAGATCACCCAGGAGATCAGCGAAATCGTCGGCGGCGCGGACGCGCTGGCCGCAGCAGGAAGTGATGAGTGAGATGACCACCACTGCAGACACCGCAGCCAAGACCGAAGGCGCCGTAGGGCGGATCGTCTCCGTCACCGGCCCCGTCGTCGACGTCGAGTTCCCGCGCGGGCAGGTCCCCGGGATCTACAACGCGTTGAAGGTCGAGGTCGAGTTCGAAGAGCTGCGCAAGACCGTCACGCTCGAGGTGGCCCAGCACCTGGGTGACAACATGGTGCGCACCATTTCGCTGCAGCCGCAGGACGGCCTGGTCCGCGGCGCCCCGGTGCGCGACACCGGTGGCCCGATCTCGGTGCCGGTCGGCGACAAGGTCAAGGGCCACGTGTACAACGCGCTCGGCGAGTGCCTGGACCAGCCGGGCTACGGCGACGACCTGGAGCGGTGGAGCATCCACCGGGAGCCGCCGGCGTTCGACCAGCTCGAGGGCAGCACCAAGATCCTGGAGACCGGTCTGAAGGTCATCGACCTGCTCACCCCGTACGTGCAGGGTGGCAAGATCGGTCTGTTCGGTGGTGCCGGTGTGGGCAAGACGGTGCTGATCAAGGAAATGATCACCCGTGTGGCCAAGAACTTCGGTGGTACCTCGGTGTTCGCCGGCGTCGGTGAGCGCACCCGTGAGGGCACCGACCTGTTCCTCGAGCTGAGCGAGGACGGCACGATCAACGACACCGCGCTGGTGTTCGGTCAGATGGACGAGCCGCCGGGTACCCGTATGCGGGTGGCGCTGTCCGCGCTGACCATGGCGGAGTACTTCCGCGACGTGCAGAACCAGGACGTGCTGCTGTTCATCGACAACATCTTCCGGTTCACCCAGGCCGGTTCCGAGGTGTCCACGCTGCTCGGCCGGATGCCGTCCGCGGTGGGTTACCAGCCGACGCTGGCCGACGAGATGGGTGTGCTGCAGGAGCGGATCACCTCGACCAAGGGCCGGTCGATCACCTCGATGCAGGCGATCTACGTGCCCGCGGACGACTACACCGACCCGGCGCCTGCGACCACGTTCGCCCACCTGGACGCCACCACCGAGCTGTCCCGGTCGGTGTTCCAGAAGGGCATTTTCCCGGCGGTCGACCCGCTCGCGTCCACCTCGACGATCCTCGAGCCGGGCATCGTCGGTGAGGAGCACTACCGGGTCGCGTCCGAGGTCATCCGGATCCTGCAGAAGTACAAGGAGCTGCAGGACATCATCGCCATCCTCGGTATGGACGAACTGTCCGAGGAGGACAAGCTCACGGTGAACCGGGCTCGCCGGATCGAGCGGTTCCTGTCGCAGAACATGCTGGTCGCGGAGACGTTCACCGGTATCCCCGGGTCGACGGTGCCGCTGACCGAGACGATCGAGGCGTTCGACAAGATCAGCAAGGGCGAGTTCGACCACTACCCGGAGCAGGCGTTCCTGGGCATCGGTGGCCTGGAGGACCTGGAGAAGAAGTACCACGAGCTGACCAAGAAGTGAGGCTCGAGGTGACCGAAGGCCGCACCAAGTACACTCGGCCGACCTGGCCGGTGAGTCACGAGGAGTTGCAGTGGCGGAGATGACCGTCGAGCTGGTCGCCGTCGAGCGGCGGCTGTGGTCGGGCAAGGGGACGTTCGTCGTCGCCCAGACCACGGAGGGCGAGATCGGCATCATGCCCGGCCACGAGCCGATGCTCGGTCAGC
The DNA here is from genome assembly GCF_000427825.1 of Thermocrispum municipale DSM 44069. Classification (GTDB taxonomy): domain Bacteria; phylum Actinomycetota; class Actinomycetes; order Mycobacteriales; family Pseudonocardiaceae; genus Thermocrispum; species Thermocrispum municipale. The sequence continues at coordinate 44,437 of NZ_ATYT01000006.1, forward strand.
TGGTCGAAGGCGGCGTAGTGTCGATCACCAGCACGGACGGCGAGCACGTCGGCGCGGCGGTGCACGGCGGTTTCTTGTCCGTGACGGCCGACTCGGTACGAGTGCTGGCGGAATCGGCCGAACTCGGTGACGAGATCGACGTCGACCAGGCGCGGCAGCAGCTGAGCTCCGCCGAGGACGAGACCGAGCGGGCCAGAGCGCAAGCCCGATTGCGCGCCGCTGGGCACAAGGCCTGAGGTGACAGCAGGGCGGGGACGGTCGTGAGCATCTCAACGGTGGTCATCGGTCTCCTCGCCCTGGTGGGTGTCGTCCTGGTGTGGGGCGCGTGGCGCTGGCACAAGATCCGCACGAGCGGTGGCATCACCGTGGCGTTGCGCTGGCGGATGCGCCACGACGGCGACATCGCAGGCTGGCACCTGGGCATCGGCCGGTACCGCGGTGAGCAGTTCCTGTGGTTTCGCGTAATGAGCTTGCGCAACGGGCCGGACCGGGTGCTCAGCCGGGAGGATCTGCACATCACGGAGCGACGGAAGCCGTCGAAGGAGGAGTCGTACACCCTCCCCGCCGCGGCGACCGTGTTGCGCTGCAAGTCGACCGAGGGCATGGAGATCGAGATCGCCATGGGCCCTGGGGCGCTCACCGGCTTCCTGTCGTGGCTGGAGTCGGCGCCACCGGGGCACCAGGTTCCGTGGGCTTCCTGAGCAGATGAGACGGTCCCGGGCTCGCGACGTTCGTGGGCCCGGGACCGCGCGTTCGTGGTGGTCGGCTGCCGTGGTCCTGCGCCCCGAGCCTGCCGGTTCACCGCATCCGCTGCTAGCTCTCCTCGCCGCCCGGTTTCCACAGCACGTCGCCGTCCGGGTTGGCCACCCTGGCCAGGATGAACAGCAGATCGGACAGCCGGTTCAAGTACCTGATCGCGAGCTGATTCGTGGTGTCCTGCTCGGCTTCCCACAGCAGCCACGCGGACCGCTCCGCCCGCCGCGCCGTGGTGCGCGCCTGGTGCAGCAGCGCGGCCCCGGGCGTCCCGCCGGGAAGGATGAACGACCTCAGCTTCTCCAGCCGCTCGTTGAACTCGTCGCACCAGCCCTCGAGCCGCTCGATGTAGCTCTCGGTGATCCGCAACGGCGGGTACTTCGGGTTCTCCGTCACCGGCGTGCTCAGGTCCGCGCCGACGTCGAACAGGTCGTTCTGGACCTTCTTGAGCACCGACGCGATGTCGTCGGGCAGCTGGCCGAGCGCCAGCGCGACACCGATGACCGAGTTGGTCTCGTCGACATCGGCGTAGGCACCGATGCGGGGAGAGGCCTTCGGTACGCGCGTGCCGTCGCCGAGCGCCGTGGTCCCTGAGTCGCCGACGCGGGTGTACACCCGGTTGATCCGCACTGCCATGTCTCGACCTTAGCCGGACGTGCTGTGGCGAGCGCTGTGCTCGTCATCACTGCTGGTTACGCCCTATTGGGAAAATTTCGCCCTTGCTTCGGTCACGGTGTGTGGAATGGTCACCAGCGTCGAGGGCACCAAGGACGAAGGGGGCTTGCTCATGTCTGCCCGCCGCACCATCGGTGTGACGTGTGCCGCCCTGGTGGCGGCTGTCGCCGTGATCGCCGGGCTGGTTTCCGCGGCCTGGCTGCCCTCCGCGGACGCCGCGGAGTGGCCTTTGGTCAAGGAGGGACACCGTGGGCCCGACGTCACCACGGTGCAGTACCTGGTGACGGCGCACGGACACCCGACCGATCCCGACGGCCAGTTCGGCCCGAACACCGCGGCAGCCGTGACGGCGTTCCAGCAGGCCAAGGGGCTCGGCGCGGACGGCATGGTCGGCAACGAGACCTGGCCGGCGCTGGTGATCGACCTCGCCGAAGGTGCCGACGCTCCGGATGCGGTCAACGCGGCGAAGGTGCAGCTCAACAAACACGGAGGCCGGCTCGCTCTCGACGGCGTCTTCGACGCCGCGATGGCCGACGCGGTGCGAACCTTCCAGTCCGAACACGGCATGGAAGCCACTGGCGTGATCGATGCAGGGACCTGGCATGCGTTGGTGTCCAGCGCGGTGGGTGACTACTCGTTGCCGATTGCCCGCGAGACGCTGCCGCGCGACGAGTACGACGACCCGCACCACGACTATCCGGCCGTCGACCTGCCGGTGGGCGAGGGAACACCGGTGCTGGCGATCAACGGTGGCGAAGCGACCCCGGTCAACGACTCCAGCTGCGGATACGGCGTGGTCATCCAGGCCGACGACGGTGACCGTTACAGCTACTGCCACTTCCGCAGCCCCGCACTCGTGAGCGGTCCGGTCGCCACCGGGCAGCACATCGGCGACTCCGGCAACACGGGCAACTCCACCGGACCGCACCTGCACGTCGGGATCCGTCGCGACGGTGTCTCGGTGTGCCCGCAGCCGCTCCTGCTGGCAATCTACGACGGGGTCGCACCGCCACCGATCGCCGAGCTGCCGACCAGTGGGTGTTTCTACTGAGGCGTCCCCCATTGCGCGGCCGCCGGAGCGCGCGGGGCATGATGGCCTCGTGAGTGAGCATTTCGACGTCTATGGCGGCGCACGCCTCGAGGGTGAGGTGGAGGTCGTCGGTGCGAAGAACAGCGTGCTGAAGCTGATGGCCGCCGCGTTGCTGGCCGAAGGCACCACGACCATCACCAACTGTCCCGAGATCCTGGACGTCCCGTTGATGGCGGACGTGCTGCGCAGTGTCGGCTGCGAAGTCGAGCTGAGCGGGGACACCGCCCGCATCACCACGCCCGCGGAGTTGTCGCACCGGGCGGACACGCCCGCGATGGGCAAGCTGCGCGCGTCGGTGTGTGTGCTCGGGCCGCTGGTCGGAAGGCTCAAGCGGGCGGTCGTTGCGCTGCCCGGCGGGGACGCGATCGGTTCCCGGCCGCTGGACATGCACCAGAACGGTCTGCGCAAGCTCGGCGCCACCACCGAGATCGCGCACGGCTGTGTGGTGGCCGAGGCGGAGGGTTTGCACGGCGCGCAGATCTGGCTGGACTTCCCGAGCGTGGGCGCCACCGAGAACATCTTGATGGCCGCGGTCCTGGCCAAAGGGACGACGGTGATCGACAACGCGGCGCGCGAGCCGGAGATCGTCGACCTGTGCCAGATGCTGCAGCAGATGGGCGCGCAGATCGAAGGCGCGGGCACCTCCATCCTCACCGTCCACGGTGTCGACTCGCTGCAACCGACCACGCACCGCGTGGTCGGTGACCGGATCGTCGGTGCGACGTGGGGTTTCGCTGCTGCGATCACCCGGGGAGACGTCACCGTGCGGGGTGTCGATCCGCACCATCTCGACCTGGTGCTGGAGAAGCTGCGGCTGGCCGGCGCGGATGTCACGCCGCTCGACGACGGTTTCCGGGTCGTGCAGCACGACCGGCCGAAGGCGGTCGACTTCGTGACCTTGCCGTACCCGGGGTTCGCCACCGACCTGCAACCGTTCGCCGTGGCGCTGTCGGCGATCTCCGAAGGCACGTCGATGATCACCGAGAACGTCTACGAGGCGCGGTTCAGGTTCATCGACGAGATGAAGCGGCTGGGTGCGGACGCCCGCACGGACGGCCACCACGCCGTCGTTCGGGGCGTCGAGCGGCTCTCCAGCGCGCCGGTGTGGGCGTCGGACATCCGAGCCGGGGCGGGCCTGGTGCTGGCCGGGCTGGTAGCCGACGGGGTCACCGAGGTCTGGGACGTCTTCCACATCGACCGCGGCTACCCGCACTTCGTGGAGAACCTCAACCGGCTGGGGGCTCGGGTCGAGCGGGTGCCGACCGCGCCCGAGCGTCGGTAGCTATTCGGTGGCCAGGGCGACACCGAAACCGATCAGGGCGGTGCCGGTGACGGCGTCGATGGCGCGCCGGACGCGCGTACGGGAGATCCAACTGCGGACCTTGTGCACGCCGATCAGCACGGCGAGCTGCCACGTGACGCCCGCCGCCACCACGGTGTAGGCGAGTACCAGGGCGTCCAGGGTGGTCGCGGTGGCCGGGTCGAGGAACTGCGGCAGCACCGACAGGAAGAAGACCAGCACCTTCGGGTTGGTGATGTTGGTCAGGAAGCCTTCGGTCCACCGCCGCCACAAACGCGCACTCTTCTGCTGAACGTCGACGGTGGCGTAGTCGCCGCGCTTGGCCGCGCGGAAGGCCTGGAAGCCGAGGTAGCACAGGTAGACGACCCCGGACCAGCGGATGACCTCGAACACCACGTGGTACCGGACCACGAACGCGCCGAGACCGAGGCCGACGGCGGTGCCCTGGATGAGGCATCCGGTGGTGATGCCGAAGATCGTGGCCAGCCCGGCCCGGAAGCCGCCTGCCAGCCCGTTCTTCAGCACGACCAGCGTGTCCGGCCCCGGTGCCAACGCGATGAGCAGCGCGAACACCAGGAAAGTGGTGTAGTCGCTCCAGGTCATGAATCCACGTTAACCGGGCGACCACCGGTGAAGCTGGAGATTTTCGGCCGTCTACGTCACACCGCCTGCCGCGGACGACTACGGATTTCGCCACGAGTGGTCCCATGGGCTGTAGGGCTTGGCCAGGTGCGCGTCGGTCGTCTCGCGCTGTCGTTGCCAGAAGTAGGCGACTGCGCCGATCTCGGCAGCGTGGGTGTTTCCACCCCTGGAGAGTGACCAGCACAACTGCGGGGAATGGTTACTGCTGAGTACGCTGAGCGGAACCACCGGGAGGTCTGACGATGCCGTTTCCTGCCGACCGTGAGCGTGACCGTCCCTGGGTCATGCGGACTTACGCTGGTCATTCGTCGGCGGCCGCGTCCAACGCGCTGTACCGCAAGAACCTGGAGAAGGGCCAGACCGGTCTGTCGGTGGCCTTCGACCTGCCGACCCAGACCGGCTACGACCCCGATCATCCGCTCGCGCGCGGCGAGGTCGGCAAGGTCGGCGTGCCGATCGCGCACATCGGCGACATGCGCCAGCTGTTCGACGGCATCCCGCTTGCCGAGGCCAACACGTCGATGACGATCAACGCCCCGGCCATGTGGCTGCTGGCGTTGTACGTGACCGTGGCCAAGGAGCAGGCCGCCGAGTCCGGCCAGGACCCCGACGAGGTGCTGGCGAAGCTGGCCGGGACCACGCAGAACGACATCATCAAGGAATACCTGTCCCGCGGGACCTACATCTTCCCGCCCGGCCCGAGCCTGCGGCTGATCACCGACGTGATCACGTGGACGGTGCACAACATCCCGAAGTGGAACCCGATCAACATCTGCAGCTATCACCTGCAGGAGGCCGGGGCGACCCCGACGCAGGAGGTCGCGTACGCGTTGTGCACGGCCATCGCGGTGCTGGACGCGGTGCGTGACTCGGGGCAGGTGAGCGAAGCGGACATGACGCGCGTGGTCTCGCGCATCTCGTTCTTCGTCAACGCCGGTGTCCGGTTCATCGAGGAGATGTGCAAGATGCGGGCGTTCGTCCAGCTCTGGGACGAGCTGACCCGCGAGCGCTACGGCATCACCGACCCCAAGGCGCGCCGGTTCCGTTACGGCGTGCAGGTCAACTCGCTCGGGCTGACCGAGGTGCAGCCGGAGAACAACGTGCAGCGCATCGTGCTGGAGATGCTCGCGGTGACGCTGTCCCGGGACGCACGCGCCCGCGCGGTGCAGCTGCCCGCCTGGAACGAGGCGCTCGGTCTGCCCCGGCCGTGGGATCAGCAGTGGGCGCTGCGGATGCAGCAGGTGCTGGCCTACGAGACGGACCTGCTCGAGTACGAGGACATCTTCGACGGCTCCAAGGTCATCCAGGCCCGCGTCGACGAGATCGTCGAAGGCGCCCGCGAGGAGATCAAGCGGGTGCAGGAGATGGGCGGCGCGGTCGCGGCCGTGGAGAACGGCTACATGAAGGGCGAGCTGGTCGCCTCGCTCGGCGAGTACCGCCGCCGGATGGAGTCCGGCGACCAAGTGCTGGTCGGGGTGAACAAGTTCAACACCACCGAGCCGTCGCCGCTGCAGGCGGAAGGCGCACAGGCGATCGAGACGGTCGACCCGGCGGTGGAGAAGCAGGCCATCGCCGCCGTGCAGCAGTGGCGGGCGGAACGGGACAACGCGGCCGCAGAAGCGGCGCTGGACAAGCTGAAGGCGACGGCTCGGACGTCGGAGAACCTGTTCGAGGCGACGTTGGAGTGCGCCGCTGCGGGCGTGACGACAGGGGAGTGGGCCGGAGCCCTGCGGGAGATCTTCGGCGAGTACCGGGCGCCGACCGGTGTCTCGGCCACCAGCGCGGCAGGCGGCGGTGATCTGGCCGAGCTGGCGGCAGTGCGGGAACGCGTGCGCACGACCGGCGAAGAGCTCGGCGAGCGGCTGCGCATCTTGGTGGGCAAGCCAGGGCTGGACGGGCACTCCAACGGTGCCGAGCAGGTCGCCGTGCGCGCTCGCGACGCCGGTTTCGAGGTGATCTACCAGGGCATCCGCCTGACACCGGAACAGATCGTCGCGGCCGCCGTGCAGGAAGGCGTGCACGTGGTCGGGCTCTCGGTGCTGTCCGGCTCGCACCTGGAGGTTGTCCCGGAGGTCATCGACGGCCTGCGAGCCGCTGGAGCGGACGACATCCCGGTGGTCGTGGGTGGCATCATCCCGGCCGACGACGCGGCGCTGTTGCGCGAGCGGGGTGTTGCTCGGGTCTTCACGCCGAAGGACTACGAGCTCACCGGGATCATGGACGAGATCGTGACGGTCATCCGCCAGGCGCGCGGCCTCTGAAATTCCCGGCAGCACCATTTCGGCCGGCATTTCGGTGCCGCGACGCGCATTGTGCGGCAATGCGTTCGCGGGTGCCGAAATGTTCGATTTGCGCGCTTGGTCGCCGTCGCGGCGACTCACCGCTCCCTGGCGTGGAACAACCCTCCCGAAGGCCTGACGAGCGCTTATCGGCGCGCGTCGGGCGACGGAATCCTGGGGTTTCCGGTGGGAAAGCACCCGCCGGACGCGGCGAGCTGTTCGGCGTTTCTCCCCGAGATCACTACTCCGAAAGGCGACTGCTGCGCAATCGTAACTTAGCGGAGGGTTACCACTCTTTCCGCAGGTCGGGGCGCTGTTAGCCCCTGTGAGTGAATTGCCGCTCTTTACCAATTGTCGAGGATTGGTTGAGCCGAGCACGGGGCTCGCCCTAGGTTGAGAGCGCGCGGGTGTGCGGCAAACCACCCGCTACGGCGTTGTGACGAGGGAGCGACACGATGAGCGGTGGCTGGACGAGACGGGACTTCTTCCGACGGACGGGGGCAATGGGTGTGGTCGCCCTCGGAGGGCCCGCCGTACTGTCCGCCTGTGGCGTCGGGGGCGGCGGCGGAGACAAGCCTGAGGGGGTTGGTGCCGCAGCGGTGACCTTCGAGGAAGCGAAGAAGACCAAGAACATCAAGGTCGGCTTCGCCAACGAGGCGCCGTGGGCCTTCATGGACGAGAAGGGCGAGCTCACCGGCTACGCCCCGGCCGTGGCCCGTGAGGTGCTGAAGAAGCTCGGCATCGACCACGTCGAGGGCGAGGTCACCGAGTTCGACAGCTTGATCGACAACGCGCGGGCCAAAAAGTACGCGTTCGTGGCCGCGGGCATGTCCATCAAGCCGGACCGGTGCAAGAACTCCGACTTCGCCGTGCCGGACTACCAGGTCGGGTCCGCGTTCCTGGTGCCGAAGGGCAATCCGAAGAACATCACGCGGTTCGAGGACATCAAGGGCGCGAAGGTCAAGATCGCCACGCTCGGCGGTGCGGTGGAGAACCAGTTCGCCAAGGACGCCGGCGTGCCGAGCAGCCAGATCGAGCCGATGCCCAAGCAGGACGACATCCTGCGGGCCGTGCAGGCGGGTGACGTCTACGGCGCCGCGATCCTGGACGTCACCGCGGCGTGGCTGGTCAAGAACAACCCGGACGCCGGACTCGAGGTGACCGAGTCGTTCCAGGCAGGCGACAAGCCCGAGGTGGGCACGTTCAACTTCCGCCTGGACGACGACGAGTTCCGCGAGGCGTTCAACAAGGAACTGATCGAGCTGCACAAGTCCGGCCGCTGGCTGGAACTGGTGGAGCCGTTCGGTTTGACCGAGGCCAACGACACCTACCCCGATCTGGCCACTGAGGAGAAGGTCGACGAGTACTGCGGCAAGTAAGTAGATCGGATACTCCCGGTGGAGAACTTCTCGATCTATCTGGAACGTGTCCTCGAAGGACTTCCGGCGACTTTGTGGGCAACGGGTGGCGGTATCGCGCTGACCATCGTGTTGTCGTTCCTCGCGGGAATCGCGCTGCTCTCGCCGTCGCGCACGGTGCGCGGGCTGGTGCGTATTTACGTGGAGGGATTCCGGGGCAGCTCGGAAGTCGTCCAGTTGTTCTTCTTCGCCGTCGCGTTGGCCATTTTCTTCGGCCTGCCGTGGAATCAGACCGCGGAGGGCTTGTTGCTGATCGGCATCATCGTCCTCGGTCTGAACCACGGCGCCTACGGTGCGGAGATCGTGCGCGGTGCCGTGCAGTCGGTGCCGAAGGCGCAGCGGGAAGGCGCCATCGCGCTGAACTTCACGCCGGTGCAGCGCATGTGGCGGATCATCCTGCCGCAGGCGGTGGTGGAGATGCTGCCGCCGTTCAACAACCTGTTCATCCAGTTGTTGAAGGGCACGGCGCTGCTGAGCTTCATCACTGTGCCGGAGATGTTCCAGAAGGCTGACGAGCTGCGCGCGGTGCCGTCGTTCGCCAACGACCTGTGGATCATCTATCTGATCCTGCTGGTGATCTACATGCTGCTGGCCGTGGTGATCACACTCGTGATGCGCTGGCTGGAGTCGCTGGCCGCGCGGCGCGTCGGGCGTTCGGTGCCGAGCAGGGAGAAGGCACTGGCCAGAGGGGCGGCGGCCTGATGAGCAAGTGGGATTGGGAGCGTTTCTGGGACGCCTGGCCGTACGTGCTGGACGGGCTGTGGGTCACCATCCAGTTCACGCTGCTCGGCTCGATCGTCGCCTACATCCTGGGCTTGATCTTCGCGATCATCCGCCAGCTGCGCATTCCGGTCGTCGACCAGGTGCTGTGGGCGTTCATCGAGTTCGTGCGCAGCACCCCGCTGCTGGTGCAGGTGTTCTTCCTGTACTGGGTGATCCGTCCGGAAGTGATGCAGGGCATCGAAGCGGACACGCAGAAGATCATCGTCGGTACGTTCGCGCTCGGCGTGCACTACGCGTGCTACACGTCCGAGGTCTACCGGGCAGGCATCGAGGCGGTGCCGAGAGGCCAATGGGAAGCCGCCACCGCGCTGAGTCTGCCGCGGCGGCGAGTCTGGACCGGGGTGATCCTGCCGCAGGCCGTGCCGCGGGTGCTTCCGGCGCTGGGCAATTACACGATTGCCATGTTCAAGGAAGTGCCGTTGCTGTCGGCCATCTCGGTATTCGACATCGTCTACCAGGTGAAGACCGAGTACGCGGCGAGTCAAGGTGGCGCAGGTCCCGAAGCGTGGGCGGCTGCGGGCTTGACGTTCTTGGCCCTCAGTTATCCCTGTGCAATTCTGGTTCGAAGGTTGGAGCGTCGTGTCGGAACCGTCTGAGACCAACAACGAGATGATCCGGTTCGAGAACGTGGTCAAACGCTTCGGCTCGAACACGGTTCTCGAGGATCTGAACTTCACGGTGGCGCCGGGTGAATTCGTCACGCTGATCGGGCCGAGCGGTTCCGGTAAGACGACCATCCTGCGGCTGGTGATGACGTTGGAGAAGGTGTCGGAAGGCACCATCTACGTCGACGGCAAGCCGCTGTCGCACATGCCCAAGGGTGGCAAGCTCGTCCCGGCGGACGAGAAGTACCTGCGCGAGGCCCGCAAGTCGATCGGCATGGTGTTCCAGCAGTTCAACCTGTTCCCGAACATGAACGTGCTGCGCAACGTCACCGAGGGGCCGATCCGCAGCCTGGGACAGTCGCGGGACGAGGCCGAGAAGAAGGCGAAAGACCTGCTGGAGCTGGTCGGCCTGACGGACAAGATCGACGCGCGGCCGACCCAGCTGTCCGGTGGTCAGCAGCAGCGGGTGGCCATCGCCCGTGCGCTGGCGATGGAGCCGAAGGTGCTGTTGCTGGACGAGGTCACCTCGGCGCTCGACCCCGAGCTGGTCACCGGTGTGCTGCACCTGCTCAAGGACATCGCCAACTCGACGGACATCACGTTCCTGTGCGTGACGCACGAGATGCAGTTCGCGCGGGACGTGTCCGACCGGGTGATGATGTTCGACGGCGGGCAGATCGTGGAGGACGGGCACCCGGAGAAGATCTTCACCGACCCGGACCACGACCGGACGCGGGAGTTCCTGCAGGCGGTGCTCGACCGGGCCTGAGACAAGACGAGGGGAGCGGCGGTGCCCTCGAGGTGCCGCCGCTCCTCGCGTTCTGTGTGCTCGGCGATCCGGCGCGCGTGCCCGCGACTCGGTGTGCGCGTGCTGGTGGCTCGGCGTGCGCGTGCTGGGCGGATCCGGCGTGCTCGGCGATCCGGCGTACGCGTGCTGGGCGACTCGGCGCGGGCATTCCGTGCGGTCCCGGCCGGCGCCGCGAGCTACCTGGCGACGCGGAACTGTTCGAACTGCTCCTCGGTGAGCCGGACCCAGGTGGCCTCGGCGTGCGCGAGGACCTCGCCGTCGTCGGACCAGATCGCCGAACCGGAGTGCCGCTTGCGGCCGTCCGCCGAACGGAGCCATCCCGCGGCGACCAGGCGTTCCCCGGCCGTGGGCAAGCGCCGGATCCGTGCGGTCAGCTGTCCCAGCACGTGCGGAGCGGTCTCGTAGGTCGGGTCGTGGTACCAGCACAGACCGCTCGGACAGTCGAGCGCGGCCCAGACGTAACGCGGGTCGAGCGTGCCCGCCGGCCCGGCCAGCGACTCTTGCGGTTGCCACGGCCACGCCACGAGCAGATCGCGTGACGTCCTGCCGGGGAACAACCGCAGTCCTTCGCCTTCGGCCCTGGCCGGGCCGCACGTGAAGCAGCTGGGGAACGGGTGCTGGTCCTGGTACGCCTTGACGTCGAACTCCGCCGCGGCCTGCTCCGCTTCTTCGTACGTGACCGGCTCCGGCAGATCCTCGGCGGGCTCGCCCGGCCGGGCCTGGGCGACCACCGTGTCGCCGTCCAGCAGCTCGGCACCCTCGTCGGTGGCCACCAGGCGGAGCGTCCGGTCCAGTGGTGGCGGCCGCAGCAGGCGAACCTGCGCCGGACCATCGATCGCGGTGGCGGCGACACCGCAGGTGTAGCCACCGTTGCCCGAGGCTTGCGGCCCGTGGAAGCGCCGCTCGATCCGAACCTGCATGATGCCGGATCCTACCGGGGTTCGGGTATTGCCGGGCGTGAGTTGGCCCGCGCAGCCACGACAGCACTGGGTTGTCCGCGGCTCGGCCTGCCCTCGACTCGGTGGGCGCCTGCCCTCGACTCGGCGAACGCTGGGGCCCTCACCTCGCCGCGCCCTTCGAGGATCCGGTCCGCTGTCGAGCGATCGATCGTCCGGGCTGTCGGTTGATCGATCGGGCAACCGCACGGCACCGAACGCATGCCGGGCTACCGCGCGATCGCTTTCCCCTCGCTGAGGTACCGCTCACCCGCACGGATCTCCTGCAGCGCGGCAACCAGCGCACTGAGTACGCGCAAGTCCTCCGCGTGGTGTCGCTCGATCACGTGCGTCAGCATCTCGGCCGCCAATGCCAGCTCGCGGCGATCGTCGTCGGTGACCATCGCGCATCCCTTCCGCCGCCGACTGCTCGGCTCCTGCGGGTCGTCTTCTCGATGAGCGGGCGAACCGGTTCGTCTCGCCTCGATGGTAAGCCGCGACCCCGACATCGCGGCGGCGACGCGCTCAAGGGCGTGGCGGTGACTCGATCAGCCACTAACGTAATGGTCATGGCTGGTTACGAGCACCTGACCGTGGACAGATCCGACGCCACGGTGACCATCACCATGCGGCGTCCGGCCAAGCGCAACGCGCTGTCGACGCAGCACCTCGAGGAGTTGTTGCGCGCGTTCACCGAGACTGCGCAGACGGATGCCACCGGGGTCGTCCTGGCCGCCGAAGGCCCGGTCTTCTCCGCGGGGCACGACTTCGCCGAGGTGGCGTCGCTGGACACCGACGGGGTGCGCGGGCTGCTCGAGCTGTGCACCCGGCTGATGACCACGTTGCACACCGTGCCGCAGGTGGTGATCGCCCGTGTGCACGGCCTGGCGACGGCGGCGGGTTGTCAGCTGGTCGCGTCGTGCGATCTGGCAGTCGCGGCGGAGTCCGCGGGATTCGCGCTGCCCGGCGGCAAGGGTGGCTGGTTCTGCCACACGCCCGCGGTCCCGGTGGCTCGGTCGATCGGCCGCAAACGGTTGATGGAGATGGCGCTGACCGGGGACCCCGTCGACGCCCGGACGGCCGAGCAGTGGGGTCTGGTCAACCGGGTCGTTCCGGACGACGAACTGGATGCCGCGGTCGCCGAGCTGCTGGCCAGGGCGACGCGGGGCAGCCGGGCGAGCAAGGCGCTCGGCAAGCGCACCTTGTACGAGCAGCTCGACCGGCCGGAGGACGAGGCCTACGAGCTGGCCGTGCGCGTGATGGCGGAGTCGGCCGGGCTGCCCGGCGCGAAAGAAGGAATGGCGGCGTTCCTGGCCAAACGGCCCCCGCGGTGGCCAGACTGAGCGCCTCGCCACCATCGATCGGCGTTCCGACAGGCACCGACAAGGAGGTCGCATGCTGCCGCGCGGACGCTCCGATGTCGCCGCCACGTTGCGTCGCGCGCACAAGCTGTCGCGAGCGCTGCGTGGCGGCCTGACCGGAGAAGGCGCCTTCACCGCGGCCCGGCATGCCCGGAAGCTGCTCAATGCGCGCGCCGTCGGGTTGTCCGGGCTGGACGGGGTGATCGCGTGGTCGGGTTCTCCGCGGCACGCCGAGCAGGCGCAGGCGATGGTCAACGACGTGCTGCACGACGAAAGCCATGGCGGGCACGCCGAGCTGACCGCGTTGCCGCTGGACGTCGCCGACGAGATCGCGGGCGCGATCGTGGTCGAGGGCGATGCCGGCAACGCGGACGTGCACGAGGTCGCGGTGCTCATTTCGGAAGCGCTCGAGCGGGCCAAGCTGGAGGCCACCGCCGAGCAGGCGCTGCAGTCCGAGTTGCGCGCGTTGCGGGCGGAGATCTCGCCGCATTTCGTCTATAACGCGTTGACGGTGATCGCATCACTCGTGCGTAGCGATCCGGACCGCTCCCGCGAGCTGATGCTGGACTTCGCCGACTACATCCGCTACAGCCTGGCCAGGCACGGCGAGTACACGACGGTGGCGGACGAGTTCCACGCCATCGAGACCTACCTGGCGCTGCAGCGCGCGGTGCTCGGGGACCGGCTTCGGGTACAGGTGCGGGTGGCCCCGGACGTGCTGGCCGTCCCGCTACCGTGCTTGGTGCTCCAGCCGTTGGTGGAGAACGCCATCAGGCACGGCATCGAGCCGAGCGGTGAGCCCGGCACGGTGCAGGTGCACGGCGAGGCGGAGGGCAACGACTGTGTCATCAGCGTGGAGGACGACGGCGTGGGTATGGAGCCGGAGAAGGCCGAACGGATACTCGCGGGCAAAGGATCGCCGGACAGCGTGGGCCTGTCCAACGTCGATCGCCGGCTGCGGACCGTCTACGGCCCGTGGTACGGACTGGTCGTGGAGACCGCGCCGGGCGCAGGCTCGCGGGTGATCGTGCGCGTCCCGCTGTTCCAACCGGGTGTGTTGCCGTCATGAAGTCCCTCAGCAAACCGCTGAAGGTGCTGGCGGTCGACGACGTGCCCGCCGCGCTGGCCGACATCGAGCAGTTGCTGCGCGATGCGCCGGAGGTCGGCGAGGTCAAGGGCGCGGGCGACCCGATCGCCGCGCTGAAGATGATCCAGAGCGAACAGTTCGACGCGGTCTTTTTGGACATCTCGATGCCCGGGCTGGACGGGCTCGAGCTGGCGTCGCTGTTGGCCAAGCTCAACGAACCGCCGGTGATCGTGTTCGTCACCGCCTACGACGGGCACGCGGTGACCGCCTACGGCATCGGCGCGGTGGACTACCTGCTCAAACCCGTGCGCGCCGAGCGGCTGTCCGCGGCACTGGCCAAGGTCGTCAAGATGTTGCCGTCGTCGGCCGAAGGGCCGGTCACCCAACCGGATGCGATGGCCGCGCTGCCCGTCGAGAGCGGCGGACGGACGCGCTACGTCCGCCGTAGTGATGTCGCTTTCGTGGAGGCGCACGGCGATCATGTCCGGCTGCACACGGCGGCCGGGGTGCACGCGGTGCGGATGCCGATCTCGCGGCTGGAGCAGTACTGGGAGGGCACCGGGTTCGTGCGTACCCACCGCAGCTTCCTGGTGTCGCTGAAGGCCATCAAGGAGTTGCGCAGCGACTCGGTGGGCGGGCTGCTGGCTCACACCGAGGTCGGTGACGTGCCGGTCAGCCGACGGCACGCCAGGGACCTGCGGGAGCGTCTGTTGCAGGCGGCGCGGGCGGCGGAGCTGGACCAACCACGCGGACGGGACTGACGCCATGGCCAAACGTGTTGCGGTGATGAGCCCGCAAACCCGGCTGGCCCACTCGCGGCGCAGGCTGCGCGGTCGCTGGCGGATGCCACGGCTGGACCCGGACGACGCCGAGCGCGCGCAACGCAACTACCGCATGCAGCGGCGGCGCGGGATCGCCTCTTTGGTGTTGATCTTCGCGATGCTGCTCGGGCTTCCGCTGCTGCTGAGGGTCGCGCCGTGGCTGACCGAGCTGCGGGTGTGGGCCATCCCGGTGTCCTGGCTGGTGCTCGCGGTGCTGCCGTATCCGCTGATGAGCTGGCTGGCCGCGTGGCAGCTGCGCCGGGCCGAACGGATCGAGGACCGCTGATGGTGCCCGCGCTGGCGGTTGCCGCCGTCATCGGCGTGACGCTGTTCATCGGCCTGCGTGGTGTTGCGGCGATGCGCACCACCTCGGACTTCCTGGTCGCCTCGCGCCGGGTGACGCCGCTGCTCAACGCGTGCGCGGTGTCCGGGGAGTACCTGTCGGCGGCATCGTTCCTCGGGGTTGCCGGCCTGGTGTTGAAGAACGGGATGGGTGCGCTGTGGTACCCGGTCGGGTTCGCCGCGGGCTACATCCTGATGCTGGTGCTGGTCGCGGCCCCGATGCGTCGATCAGGTGCGTTGACCGTGCCCGACTTCGCCGAGGCCAGGTTGGCGTCGCCGCCGCTGCGCAAGCTTGCCGCGGTCGTGGTGCTGGTGATCGGTGCGCTCTATCTGGTCCCGCAGTTCCGCACCGCGGGCCTGGTGCTGTCGGTCGTCAGTGCCACGCCCTACTGGCTCGGCGTCGCGCTGGCGGGCGGCGCCGTGGCGGCCACCCTGGCGCTCGGCGGCATGCGTGCGGCCACCTACGTGCAGGCGTTCCAGTTCGTCCTGAAGCTGCTGCTGTTCATCATCCCGGCCATCTGGTTGCTGGCCAGTGTCAGCGACGACGTGCGCGACAAGGCCCTCAACCCGGAGGAGTTCACTCACTTCGAGCGCGACACCACGGTGACCTTCCGGGTGGACGCCACGCTGGAACCAGGCGGGTTCGTCCCGGCGGGAAGCCGGATGGAATTCCCGGCGGGCTCACAGGTCCCGCAGGTCGTGGGCGCGACTCCACCAGGTGGTGATGCGTGGCAGCTGCCGCTGCTGGACCTGAACGGCGCGGGTTATCCGCTGCTCGGCACGCTGGCGGTGCTGATCGCCACGTCGCTGGGCACCATGGGCCTGCCGCACGTGATCATGCGTTTCCACACCAGCCCGGACGGCCGCGCGGCCCGCCGGACGGCCGCGATCACCGTCGGCCTGCTCGGGATCTTCTATTTGTTCCCGGGCATCTACGGCGTCCTGGGCCGGGTGCTGGTGCCGCATCTGTACCTGTCCGGTGCCGCCGATACCGCGGTGGTGGCGATGCCGCTGCAAGTCGATGACGGGTGGCGCGGCACGCTGTTCACCACACTGCTCACCGCGGGAGCCTTCGCTGCCTTCCTGGCCACCTCACTCGGCCTGCTGCTGGCCGTGTCCGGCGCCATCGCGCACGACTTGTCGCCGGGCGGCCTCGGCCGGCTGCGGATCACCGTGCTCGCGGCCGCCGCCGCGGTCGTGGTGCTCGCACTGTTCGCCGCGCCACTGGACGCCGGATTGCTGGTCACTTGGGGCTTCACCGTGGCGGCGTCGACGTTCTCGCCACTGCTCGTGCTGGGCATCTGGTGGCCGAAGCTCACCGCGGCGGGCGCGATCTGGGGTGTCTCGGTCGGCCTGTTGTCGTCCACCGCGGCCATCGCCGTCACCCTGTTCGGGCCGCCGTTGTCGGGTGTGCTGGCGATCTTGACCACCCAGCCGGCGCCGTGGACGGTGCCGCTGGCCGCCATCACCATGGTCGTCGTGTCGCTGCGGGGCCGTCCGCCCGCGTGGGCGATGACCGCGATGCTGCGTTTGCACCTGGACGAAGCGCGCGAACCGATGTTCCAACCGCGCCGCGGTGACCGTTCGGCTTGGTACGCCCGCCGCTTGTCGACCGTTCGTCGTAGGCTGCGACGGCCTGGCCGGTGATCATTCCACCAGAACCGTCGGCCTCCTTACCGTGTCCTGCGACACATTTCACGGAGGTCGACGATGACAACCACCGAACGGCAACTCGAGCCCCATGAGTGGGAACGAGTGCACCAAAGTGCGGAATTCGCCACGCTGCGACGCAAACTGCGATCGTTCGTCTTTCCCATGACCGGCCTGTTCCTGGCCTGGTATCTGCTCTACGTGCTGCTGGCGGACTACGCACCGGAGTTCATGTCGACCGAGGTGTTCGGCCACGTCAACGTCGGCTTGCTGTTCGGCCTCGGCCAGTTCGTCTCCACGTTCGTCATCACCGCGCTGTACGTGCGGCACGCGAACAGGCACCTGGACCCGGTGGCCGACAAGCTGCGCGGTGAGCTCGAGGAGGTGGCCTCGCGATGAGCGCCAACACCCTGTTCCTTGCCCAGGACACCCTGGAGAGCAGCAACCCGGTGCTGAACATGGCCATCTTCGGCCTGTTCGTCGCCATCACGCTGGTCATCGTCGTGCGGGCCAGCCGCAGCACCCGAACCGCCTCGGACTACTACGCCGCGGGCCGCGCGTTCACCGGTCCGCAGAACGGCATCGCCATCTCCGGTGACTACCTGTCGGCGGCGTCCTTCCTCGGTATCGCGGGCGCAATCGCGGTGTACGGCTACGACGGGTTCCTGTATTCGATCGGGTTCCTGGTCGCGTGGCTGGTTGCGCTGCTGCTGGTCGCCGAGCTGCTGCGGAACACCGGCAAGTTCACCCTCGGTGACGTGCTGGCCTTCCGCATGCGGCAGCGCCCGGTCCGGGCCGCGGCGGCCACGTCGACGCTGGCGGTCAGCTTCTTCTACCTGCTGGCCCAGATGGCGGGCGCGGGCATCCTGGTCGCCCTGCTGCTGGGCATCACCGACAGCGCGGGCCAGTCGCTGGTCATCGCCGTGGTCGGCGTCGTGATGATCATCTACGTGCTGGTCGGCGGCATGAAGGGCACCACGTGGGTGCAGATCATCAAGGCGGTGCTGCTGATCGCCGGTGCCGCGGTGATGACGGTGTGGGTGCTCGGCAAGTACGGGTTCAACCTGTCCGACGTGCTCGGCGGCTCGGCGGCGAAGAACGGGGACGCGGTCCTGCACCCGGGCGCCAAGTACGGCAAGACCGAGTTGTCCAAGATCGACTTCATCTCGCTGAGCCTGGCGCTGGTGCTGGGCACCGCGGGTCTGCCGCACGTGCTGATGCGGTTCTACACCGTGCCCACCGCCAAGGAGGCGCGGCGCTCGGTGGTGTGGGCGATCGTGCTGATCGGCCTGTTCTACCTGTTCACGCTGGTGCTGGGCTACGGCGCCGGTGCGATCGTGGGCGCCGACGTGATCTCCGGCGCGCCGGGCGGAGAGAACGCCGCCGCGCCGATGCTGGCCGAAGCGCTCGGCGGCCCGGTCCTGCTGGGCATCATCGCCGCGATCGCGTTCGCCACCATCCTCGCCGTCGTGGCGGGCCTGACCATCACGGCTTCGGCGTCGTTCGCACACGACATCTACGCCAACGTGATCAAGAAGGGCGCGGTCGACTCGAAGGAGTCCGAGGTGCGCGTCGCCCGGATCACCGCGGTGGTGATCGGTGCCCTGGCCATCGTCGGCGGCATCCTGGCCCGCGAGCAGAACGTGGCGTTCCTGGTCGCGCTGGCGTTCGCGGTCGCCGCATCGGCCAACCTGCCGACCATCGTGTACTCGCTGTTCTGGCGCCGGTTCAACACCAAGGGGGCACTGTTCAGCATCTACGGCGGGTTGATCGTGACGATCACGCTGATCGTCTTCTCCCCGGCAGTGTCCGGTAAGACCAAGGAGAACCCGGACACCGGCGAGCTGGAGTCGGCGTCGATGCTGCCGCTCGGCGTGGACTTCTCCTGGTTCCCGCTGGAGAACCCGGGGCTGGTCTCGATCCCGGTGTCGTTCTTCCTCGGCTGGCTCGGCACGATGCTGTCCAAGGAACACGACTCGGAGAAGTTCGCCGAGATGGAGGTGCGCTCGCTCACCGGCGCGGGTGCGGAGAAGGCCACCAGCCACTGACGGCTCGGTGTCTTGCCGACGGTGCGGCGTCAGCGGTTTCGACCGCCGGCGCCGCACCGTGTCATTGTCCTTGTCTGCGTTCGTGCAGTAGCAGCAGTGCGTAGCCGGCGATGCTCTGCGCATCGGTCACCCCGCCGTCACGGATCATCGCCTCGAACTCGGCGCGGCTGAACCAGGCGGCGCGCATGTCCTGTTCCTCGTGTTCCCGCTCCGGCTCGCCGACCGTGAGCTCGGTGGCCAGGAACACCCGGCCACGCTGACTGGACATGCCCGGCGCGACATCCAGCATCCCCAGTTCCTCCATCCGTCCGGCCCGCAACCCGGTCTCCTCCCGCAGCTCCCGGGCGGCCAGCTCGCCCGCGGGCAGTTCCGCCCGATCCGGCGCGGTGCCTTGCGGGAACTCCCACCGGCGCAGCCCGAGCGGGTAGCGGTACTGCTCGACCAAATGCAGCCGTCCGCGCTCGTCGAGCGGAATGATCAGCGCGAAGTCAGGCTTGTCCACGACGCCGTAGATGCCACGCGAGCCGTCCGGTCGCCGGATCGCGTCCTCCCGGACGGTCATCCAGCTGTTCGCGTAGACCTCCCGTGAGCCAAGTGTCTGCATGCGGTTAGCCTCGCACGGTGCGTCTTGTCATCGCCCGCTGCCAGGTCGACTACAACGGACGGCTGACCGCGCACCTGCCGATGGCTACCCGGCTGGTGCTGATCAAGGCCGACGGTTCGGTGTCCATTCACTCCGACGACCGCGCCTACAAGCCGTTGAACTGGATGAGCCCGCCGTGCTGGCTCACCGAGGACGGCGACACCTGGACGGTGCGCAACAAGAACGGTGAGCAACTGATCATCACCGTGGACGAAGTGCTGCACGACTCGGCGCACGAGCTGGGCGCGGAACCGGGTCTGGTCAAGGACGGCGTGGAGGCCCACCTGCAGGAGCTGCTCGCCGAGCACATCACCACGCTCGGCGAGGGCTACACACTGGTGCGCCGCGAGTACCCGACGGCGATCGGCCCGGTGGACATCCTGTGCCGGGACGCCGAGGGCGCCACGGTGGCGGTGGAGGTCAAGCGGCGCGGCGAACTGGACGGTGTCGAGCAGCTGACCCGCTACCTCGAACTGCTCAACCGTGACCCGCTGCTGGCCCCGGTCACCGGTGTGTTCGCCGCCCAGCAGATCAAACCGCAGGCCCGCACGCTGGCCGAGGATCGCGGCATCCGCTGCGTCACGCTGGACTACGACGCGCTGCGGGGCGCGGACAGCGACGACTTGCGGCTGTTCTGATCACCGCACGGCACACGTTGCCGGGTTGTGGTCACATCCGCCCGGTGGGGGCGCTAACGTGCATGCGTGCCTCAGTTGCGATCAATGACCATGGCTCGCCGCGTCGCCGCCCTGCTGGTGGCGCTGGCCGCGCCTGCGGTCTTGTCCGCGTGCGGCGGGGTCGATCTGGCGAAAGTCACCTACGACCGCACCACGGTGCCCCCGCAGCCCGGCAGTGGCGGTACCGGTCCGGTGCCGGAGGGCCAGGTCGACGTGCCCGAGCTGGCGGTGGAGAAGCTGCGCACGATCGACACGTGCGAGCTGCTGAAGGGTGAGGCGGTCACCCAGCTGGGCACGCCGGAGGAGCCGCGTGGTTCGCGTCCGGAGAACTGTTCGGTGACCGTGAGCGACCCGGCAGGCAAGGAACTGCATGTGTCCGTGCGCATCGGGGAGCGCGTCTACGACAGCCGCGATCGGGCGACCGGCGGGCTCGACGGGCTGCCGCTGTGGGAAACGCGGCAGGAAGACGCCTGCAACGAGACCGTGCTGACCGACGAGAGCGCCAAGATCGGCATCTCGCTGCTGGTGACCTATGCCGACGGCGAGCCGTGCGGCGCCGCGCGCAAAGCACTGGCCAAGATCATCCAGCGGTCGAAGTCCGACCCGCCGCACGTTCAGGTGCCGGACGGATCGTTGCGGGCCACCGACCCGTGCTCGGTGGTGCCCAGGAAGCTGGCCACCAGCATGCTCGGTCAGGGCTACAAGACCGACGCCACGCTGCTGTACAACTGCACGGCACGCAGCCAGGACCTGGACAAGGGGCAGATCGAGGTCGGGTTCGGGTTCTCGTATCCACCGCTGGAGAGCGGCGAGTCCAAGCGCGTGAAGCTGACCGGTTCGGTGCGGGCGATCCAGCGTTACTACACCCCGAACGTGGAGAGCTGCGAGATCGAGTGGGAGCACAAGAAGTTCTCCGGACCGACCGCGCGGGACGGTGAAACGGTCAAGGTCGAGTTCTCCAACCTCGGTGGGAAAGGCGACGCGCTGGACGCGTGCCGGAAGGCGAAGCAGGCGGCCAAGGCCGTGCTCGGTGAACTTCCCGGGAGGTGACGAGGGCCTCTGAGCTGTTGCGTCGCCTCACCCGCGCCGCGACGATACGCAGGAGTAACCCGAGCAGTGGAGGCATGCAGTGGCGCGTGAGTTCGCATCGGTCGGAGTAGTCGGGCTGGGCACCATGGGTGCCGGCATCGCGGAGGTGTTCGCGCGCAGCGGGCTGTCGGTCATCGGTGTGGAGGCCGATGACAACGGCGTGGCGCGCGCCCGCGAGCACATGGAGCACTCCACCGGCCGCGCGCTGGCCAGGGGCAAGATCGACGAGGCGACCAGGGAGGAGATCCTCGGCCGGATCCGCTACACCACGCAGCTGGACGACCTGGCCGAGGTCGACCTGGTGGTGGAGGCGATCCCGGAGCACCTGGACGCCAAGGCCGAGCTGTTCGCCACGCTGGACAAGGTCACCAGGCCAGACGTGATCCTGGCGTCGAACACTTCGTCGCTGTCCATCACCGAGATCGGCGTGCACACCCAGCGCCCCGGCAAGGTCGTCGGGATGCACTTCTTCAACCCGGCTCCGGTGCTCAAGCTGGTCGAGGTC
This sequence comes from Thermocrispum municipale DSM 44069, assembly GCF_000427825.1. Taxonomy (GTDB): domain Bacteria; phylum Actinomycetota; class Actinomycetes; order Mycobacteriales; family Pseudonocardiaceae; genus Thermocrispum; species Thermocrispum municipale. Next base: position 65,948 of record NZ_ATYT01000006.1, read on the forward strand.
GTCCGCACGGTGGTCACCGAGCAGGACGTGATCGACGACGTGGTGGCGCTGGCCAAGCGGATCGGCAAGACACCGGTGGTGATCGGTGACCGTGCCGGGTTCATCGCCAACGCGCTGCTGTTCGGTTACCTCAACCACGCGGTGCGGATGTTCGAGTCGAAGTACGCCACGCGCGAGGACCTGGACGCGGCGATGCGGTTCGGCTGCGGCTACCCGATGGGTCCGCTCCAGCTGCTGGACCTGATCGGCCTGGACACCGCCTACGAGATCCTCGACTCGATGTACCGGCAGTCGCGTGACCGCTTGCACGCGCCCGCCCCGCTGCTGAAGCAGATGGTTTCCGCCGGCCTGCTGGGCAGGAAGGTCGGCCGCGGCTTCTACACCTATGACCGGCCGGACTCCCCGAACGTCGTCGCCGACGACCTGACACCGAGTGCTACGCCGGACGAGCAGGCGCCGACCCGCCAGGTGCGCAAGGTCGGCGTGGTCGGCACCGGGACGATGGCGACCGGGATCGCCGAGGTTTTCGCCAAGTCCGGTTACGACGTGGTGTTGCGGGCGCGGAGCAAGGAGAAGGCGGAGGCGGCCGTCGGCAAGATCCGCAAGTCGCTGGACCGCGCGGTCAGCAAGGGCAAGCTGGCCGAGGACGAGGCGACCGCGGCGGCTGAGCGGATCACGCCGGTGGTGGAGTTCGCCGACCTCGCCGACGTGGATCTGGTGGTCGAGGCGATCGCCGAGGACCTGGAGATCAAGCGGCAGGTGTTCGCCGAGCTGGACGCGGTGGTGAAGGACGGCGCGGTGCTCGCCACGACCACGTCCTCGCTGCCGGTGGTGGAGTGCGCGGCGGCCACCAAGCGCCCTGCCGACGTGGTCGGCATGCACTTCTTCAACCCGGCGCCGGTGATGAAGCTGGTCGAGGTGGTCAGCACCATCAGCACCGCGTCCGACGTGGTGGCCACGGTCAACGCGGTGTGCCGCGACATCGGCAAGGTGGCGGTGAACTGCGCCGACCGCGCGGGCTTCATCGTCAACGCGCTGCTGTTCCCGTACTTGAACGACGCGGTGAAGATGCTGCAGGCGCACTACGCCGAGGCAGGCGACATCGACACCGCGATGAAGGTCGGCTGCAGCCTGCCGATGGGCCCGTTCGAGCTGCTGGACGTGGTCGGCCTGGACGTGGCGCTGGCCATCCAGCGGACGCTGTACTACGAGTTCCGCGAGGCCGGGTTCGCTCCCGCGCCGCTGCTGGAGCACCTGGTCACCGCAGGCCGACTCGGCCGCAAGACCGGCAAGGGCTTCTGGGAATACAACTGACGAGCCACCGCGCGGGCCCTGACCGATCCAGGGCCCGCGCGGTGATCAGCAGTCGAGGTCGAGGCAGGACCGGGACTCGGCGGCGTCGGTCTTCTCCACCTCGAGCGTGATCGCCCTGTCCGACTTCACCTTCGCCCCGGCCGCGGGATCCTGGCCGACGACGATCCAGTTGCGGTAATTGGCGGCGAATGCGTGCCCGTCCACCGGGAGCGGCACGACGTCGGTGAATCCCCTGTCGGTCAACTCGTCGTAGCTGACCTGAAGATTGGTGCCGGTCACCGACGGCATCGTGAGTGTCTCGGCCCCGGACTGCTCCGGCTCCGCGCTGATCTCCGGAGCCGAGGAAGCCTCAGCCTGCTCCGGCTCCGCGCTGATCTCCGGAGCCGACGGAGCCTCGTCCACCTCCACGGCGGCAGCGGGCTCCCGGTCGATCGGTTCGTCGCCGCTCAGCTGAGAGCAACCGCTCGTGATCACCGCGGCCAAGCCGAGAACCGCAACTGCGACGCGCATGCGCATGGTCATCTTCCCCTCGCGAAACTGTTCCCCAGCGGCCGGACCTCGCCGGCCTGACATCAACTGGTCGCTTCGGGGGCGCGATCGTTACGGCTGTTCGGCGTAGCGACGGAGTGATCTGCGTCCCGCTAGCCGCCGCAGCAGCAGCCACCACCACAACAGCCACCACCGGACGGCGCAGGCATCCGCGAGTCGGACGCCCCGGAGGCGGTGCCGGTCAACGCAACGGTGGTGAGGAGCTTGACGGTGTCGGTGTGTCCCTCCGGGCACACCGCGGGGTCGCCGGACTCACTCATCGGCCGGTTGAGCTCGAACGTCTCGGTGCATTCCCGGCAGCGGTAGGCGTAGGTCGGCATGCCGTCATTATCGCGCCCGCGACGCGCTCGCTGACAGGCTCGCGCTGTGGCACGCTCGCAGCGTGCTACCACGACCGGATGACACCGTCCCGCACCTGGCCGACGTCGTGCCCTCGGTGCTGGCCGCCATGGGCGCACGCGGCTTCGACTCCTACCTCGAACTGCCCGGTGACCGAGCAGGAGCGTGTGTGCTGCTCATCGACGGACTCGGCGCCGAGCTGCTGGACGCGCACGCCGAGGACGCCCCGGTGCTCAGCGAGCTTCGCGGGCACGACCGACGGGATCTGCACGTCGGTTTCCCGGCCACGACGGCGGCCGGGCTGGCCGCCATCGGCACCGGCTGCCGGTCCGGTGAACACGGCATGGTCGGCTACACGTTCCACCTCCCGGGCGCAGGCGTGATCAACGCACTGCGCTGGCGGCCGCACCCGGTGTCCGGCGCCGACGAGGACCTGCGCGCGGACTACCCACCGGAGCGGATGCAGCCCAAGCCGACCACGTTCCAGCAAGCGGAGTCCGCAGGCGTGACGGTCAACGTGATCTCCGGCGCGGAGTTCACCGGTTCCGGGTTGACCCGTGCGGTGCTGCGTGGCGGCCAGTACATCGGGGTGCATGCGCTGGGTGACCTGGCCGCCGAGGTCCGGACGACCATTCTCGGCGGCGGATTCTGCTACGGCTACCACGGCCAGCTCGACATGCTCGGACACCTGCACGGGCCGGGCTCGCTGCCGTGGCGGATGCAGCTGCGCCAGGTCGACCAGCTGGTCGAGTCGATCGTGGAGAGCCTGCCGCCCGGCGGGCTGCTGGCCGTCGTCGCCGATCACGGCATGGTGACCGTCGACGACCTCGTCGACATCGACGAGGACGACCTGCTGACCAGCGGGGTGCGGGCGATCGGTGGCGAAGCCCGGGCCCGTCACGTGTACGTCGAGCACGGAGCGGAGGAGGACGTGCTCGCCACCTGGCAGGAGAAGCTCGGCGAGCGGGCCTGGGTGGTCAGCAAGGACGAGGCCGTCGAGGCCGGGTGGTTCGGCGACCTGGTCGAGGATTACGTCGTCGACCGCATCGGCGACGTGATCGCCGCGGCCCGGGGTGGGACGGCCATCATCCGCCGGTCACACGAGCCGATGGAGTCCATGCTGATCGGCCACCACGGGTCACTGTCCACCGCCGAGCAACTGGTCCCGTTGGTGCTGGCTCACCGCTGACGCCGCAGCAGCACTTCGTCGAAGCCGTGCTGGCTGCGCTCCCGCCACACGGTGAAACCCAGCTTCTCGGCGACCCGCAGCGACGCGGCGTGCTGCGGGGTGGTGACGATCGACACCGGCACGTCCGGCATCTCCTGCTCCGCCCACTCCACCGCAGGGCGGGCGATCTCCGTCGCGTATCCCTGACCCCAATAGTTGCGGTGCAGGCGATAGGCCAGGTTCAGCACTCGTTCGCCGCCCTCGACGTGGTGCCGAACGCCGCCCATGCCGACGACGGCACCGTTGTCCGTGGCTTCGGCAAGCCAGTACGACAGCCCGTAGTCGTCCCAGTCCGCCACCCAGCCGGTGAACCGTTCCCGCACCTGCTCGGGCTGGAACGCCATCGGATCCCACTGATTGGCTTCTTCGTCGCGATACAACGCGACGACCTTGTCCTCGTCGGTCGGCCACAGCCGCCGTAGCAGCAGGCGTTCGGTACGGATCTCGGGCAGAACAGGGCTCACTCGAACGACGGTAGGCGCACTTCGGACACAATGGGGCCCATGACGGCCCGTGTGAGGGATTTGCCGCTGGTTTTGCTGCACGCTTTCCCGGTCGACGCGCGAATGTGGGACGGAGTGCGTGACCCGCTCGCCGCGCACACCCGGGTGATCACGCCCGATCAGCGCGGGCTCGGTCGCTCGCCGATGCCGCTGACCGACCGTGCCCCGTCGCTGGACGACGCGGCCAGGGACGTGGTCGTCCTGCTGGACAAGCTCGGCATCGACCGTGCCGTCGTCGGCGGCTGCTCGATGGGCGGCTACGTCACGATGGCCTTGCTGCGCATCGCGCCGGAGCGGGTCGGTGGCCTGGTCCTGATCGACACCAAGGCCGCCGCCGACGCCGAGGACGCCAAGGCGAACCGGCTGGCGATGGCCGACCGCGTCGAGTCGGAGGGCGTGGAGTTCCTGCCCGAGGCGATGATGACCAACCTGCTCGGCCGCACCACCCGCGAGCAGCGGCCGGAGATCGTCCGGACGGTGCGGGACCTGATCACCGATCAGCCGCCCGCCGGCGTCGCGTGGGCCCAGCGGGCGATGGCCGCCCGTCCCGACTCGTTCGAGACGCTGCGCTCGGCCGACGTGCCCGCCCTGGTCGTGGTCGGCGAGGAAGACGAACTGACCCGGGTCGACCAGGCCCGCACCATGGCCGAGACGTTGCCGGACGCCCGGCTGGAAGTCATCGCCGAGGCCGGGCACCTGTCCCCGCTGGAAGCGCCGAGGGCGGTCGCCGACGTGATCGCGAGCCTGTGGCGTTGACCTGCGGAATTGATGGAGTGACCAGGACAACTGTGATGTGGAGCCAGGTAGTGCTGGATCACATCGACGGCCCGGATAGGATCACGGCAGCTTCGTTCCCGGGGTTTGTGCCATTCCCGGTGTCCGAAGGTCCCCGAGTGACTGCAGGAGGCAGGCAGTGACGGCCGTAGCGCCCCAGCCGATCGCGACGCGTCCCCATCCGGCGAGCCCGCGCGTCAAGGGTTCGTACATGCTCAGCATGTTCCGGACCACCGACCCGAAGCAGCTGGGCATCATGTATCTGGTCGCGTCGTTCGCCTTCTTCATGGTCGGTGGCGCGATGGCGATGCTGATCCGCAGCGAGCTGGCGGTGCCAGGGCAGCAGTTCTTGTCGTCGGAGCAGTACAACCAGCTGTTCACCATGCACGGCACGATCATGCTGCTGCTGTACGCGACGCCGAGCGTGTTCGGCTTCGCCAACCTGGTGCTGCCGCTGCAGATCGGTGCGCCGGACGTGGCGTTCCCGCGGTTGAACGCGTTCTCGTTCTGGCTGTTCCTGTTCGGTGGTCTGGTCACCGTCTCCGGCTTCCTCACGCCGGGCGGCGCGGCGGACTTCGGCTGGTTCGCCTACGCCCCGCTGTCCAACGCGATCAACTCCCCGGGCGTCGGGGCCGACCTGTGGATCAGCGGTCTGATCGTCTCGGGTCTCGGCACCATCCTCGGTGCGGTCAACATGATCACCACCGTGGTGTGCATGCGCGCGCCCGGTATGACCATGTGGCGGATGCCGGTCTTCACGTGGAACATCGTCATCACCAGCCTGCTGGTGCTGATCGCGTTCCCGATCCTGACCGCGGCCCTGTTCGGCCTGCTGGTCGACCGGCACCTGGGGGGGCACGTGTTCGACCCGGCCAACGGTGGCGTGATCCTCTACCAGCACTTGTTCTGGTTCTTCGGCCACCCGGAGGTCTACATCATCGCGCTGCCGTTCTTCGGCATCGTCAGCGAGATCTTCCCGGTGTTCAGCCGCAAGCCGGTGTTCGGTTACAAGGGCCTGGTGCTGGCCACCATCGCCATCGCGGCGTTGTCGGTGGCGGTGTGGGCGCACCACATGTACGCCACCGGCGCGGTGCTGCTGCCGTTCTTCAGCTTCATGACGTTCCTCATCGCGGTGCCGACCGGTGTGAAGTTCTTCAACTGGATCGGCACGATGTGGAAGGGCAAGATCACCTTCGAGTCGCCGATGCTGTTCTCCATCGGCTTCCTGGCGACGTTCCTGCTCGGTGGTCTCACCGGCATCCTGCTGGCCGCCCCGGTGCTGAACTTCCACGTGTCGGACACCTACTTCGTGGTGGCGCACTTCCACTACGTGCTCTACGGCACGATCGTGTTCGCCACGTTCGCCGGCATCTACTTCTGGTTCCCGAAGTTCACCGGCCGGATGCTGGACGAGTCGCTGGCCAAGTGGCACTTCTGGCTGACGTTCTTCGGCTTCCACACCACGTTCCTGGTGCAGCACTGGCTGGGTAACGAGGGCATGCCGCGCCGGTACGTGGACTACCTGGAGTCGGACGGGTTCACCACGCTGAACTCCATCTCGACGATCGGTGCCTACATCCTGGGTGTCTCGACGCTGCCGTTCCTGTGGAACGTGTTCAAGTCCTACCGGTTCGGCGAGCGGGTCACCGTGGACGACCCGTGGGGTTACGGCAACTCGCTGGAGTGGGCCACCACGTGCCCGCCGCCGCGGCACAACTTCACCGAGCTGCCCAGGATCCGCTCCGAGCGGCCCGCGTTCGAGCTGCACTACCCGCACATGACCGAGCGGATCCACACCGAGAAGGAGGTCTCCTTCACCGGTAAGCCGCTGCACAACCGCCACCAGGCTCCGTCCGAGCAGATCGCGGAGGCCACCGCGACCGGCACGGCGACGCTGACGCTGGACGCCGAGCCGGAGCGGCGGGACGAGAACGATCCCGGCGAGAAGTGACGGAAGCGCCTCCTGGTCACACACCGGTCCTGATCACGGTCACCGGGCCGGACAAGCCCGGCGTCTCGTCGGTGTTGTTCGCCGCGCTGACCAAGCACGGCGTGCAGATCCTCGACGTCGAGCAGGTGGTGATCCGTGGGCAGCTGGTGCTGGGTGTCCTGGTCGCCACCCCGCGTGACCCGGAGGGCCTGCAGGAAGCGGTCGAGCAGGCCATGGCGACGCTGACCATGCAGGTCGCCGTGCGCATCGGCGACGAGATCGGCGAGGACCCGTTCGCCCAGGCGGCGCGCGGCTCCAGCCACGCCGCGGTGATCCTCGGGCATCCGGTGACGGCACGCGCGTTCGCCGCGGTGGCCGAGCGGCTGGCCGCCATCGGCGCGAACATCGACGCGATCCGCAGTGTGGCGGACTACCCGGTGACCGGGATCGAGCTGCACCTGTCGGTGAAACAGACCGGCCCGGATGCCGACGACGAGCTGCGCCGCGCGCTGGCCGACGTGGCCCGCTCGGCGGGTGTGGACATCGCCGTCGAGCCGGAGGGCTTGTCCCGCCGGGCCAAGCGGCTGGTGGTCTTCGACGTGGACTCCACGCTCATCCAGGGCGAGGTCATCGAGATGCTGGCCGACCACGCCGGGGTCCGCGAGCAGGTTGCCACCATCACCGACGCGGCCATGCACGGCGAGCTGGACTTCACCCAGTCCCTGCAGCGCCGGGTGGCGCTGTTGGCAGGCTTGCCGGAGACCGTGCTGAACGAGGTGGCCGAGCAGATCGAGCTGACGCCTGGCGCGCGGACCACGGTGCGCACGCTCAAGCGGCTCGGTTTCCGGTGTGGTGTCGTCTCCGGTGGGTTCGCGCAGGTCATCGAGCCGCTGGCGGAAGAGCTCGGGTTGGACTTCTACGCGGCGAACCGGCTGGAGGTCGTCGACGGGGTGTTGACCGGCCGCGTCGTGGGCGACGTGGTCGACCGTAAGGGCAAGGCCGAGGCGTTGAAGAAGTTCGCCGCCGAGTTCGGTATCCCGCTCGAGCAGTGTGTGGCCGTGGGCGACGGCGCCAACGACATCGACATGCTGTCCACCGCGGGCATGGGCGTGGCGTTCAACGCCAAGCCCGCGCTGAAGGAGGTCGCCGACGCCGCGCTGAACTACCCGTACCTGGATGCGGTGTTGTTCATGCTGGGCGTCACGCGCGCCGAGGTGGAGGCGGCCGACATCGCCGACGGCATCGAGCTCAGGAAACCCCCGACCTACCCCCTGCCGCCACAGTCATGACCGGCCCAGCATCCGTTCTCGCACCACTGCGGGCCCGCTACGCCTCCTGGCTGACGTTGTCGCAGGACGCCGTGGCGTCCTCGCGTGACGAGGATCCGTCGACCGTGCGCGCCATGCAGATGGTCATGCGGATCGAGCGGACGGAGCCGCCGAGGCGCACCGACGTGCTGGAGGCCGCGGCCGCCGCTGCCGTCGCCGTGTGCCTGGACCCGCGCAGCCAGCCGGGCGGGAATTGGCACGACGCCATCGCGAACTGGGTCTCCGGCCACATCCGGAAGGTGGCTCGACGGGCTCGTGGCGCGCACTGGGCCGCCGCCCAGGAGGTCCCTGGCCTGACCGTGGCGGTGGGAAGCGCGGAGGTCCGCGCGTTGGTGCCGGGCCTGGTAGCCGAGGTCCCGAAGGTGATCTCGCGCCTGCAGATCTCCGGATCGGACCTGCCACCGGACGACCCGGAGCCGCCCGAGGAGGGCAGTGGTCCGGTGCTGTGGGTCAACCCCGAAGTGCCGATGACCGTGGGCAAGGCGGCCGCGCAGGTCGGGCACGGCACCATGCTGCTGGCGACCGCGCTGGAACCGGAGCGGCTCGAGCAGTGGGCCGCCGACGGCTACCGCTGCATCGTGCGGACGCCGACCGTGGAGCGTTGGCGTGAGCTGCTGCCGAGCGCCGACCCAGCGGAGGCGTGGCAGCGACGGCGGGTGATCGCCGTGCGAGATGCCGGGTTCACCGAGATTGCGCCGGGCACGATCACCGTGCTCGCCGAGGATCCCGCTCGCTGACCGGCCGCGTCAGCAGGCGCTACTGCTTGGCCTCCCACACGACGTAGGCCTCGTCGGCGTCGGTGGTCATGGCCTCGATGAACCGCTCGTTGTCGAATCCGGGCAGCGTCTGCAGGCGTTCGATCAGCGCATCCGCCGCCGGATCCCCGCTCGGCACCGCGGTCCCGTTGCCGGAAGCGCCCGCGAGCATCAGGAAGACGTCTTCCTTCCACGGGCTTTCCGGGATCACTCGGATCACCACCGCGGTCAGTTCCTCCCAGGTGACCGCTTCTTGCGAGCCGTCGGCCAGCGTCCTGCGGACCCCGGTGTCGTCGACCGTGATCGAGCGCGACTGGGCGGTGCTCGGATCGTGAATCAACCGGATCTCCTTTGCGCGTTGATGCTCCACCGTAACGCCGCGTCACGAACGGGGCTGGTCCGGGGCATCGGGGGCGGCCGCGCAACCGGGTCAGGACTGCTCGGCTGCGGCGTCCAGCCTGCGCAGCGCAGCCCTGGCTACCTCGGCGTCGGTGGTCGGCCAGAACGGTGGGAGGGACGCCCGCAAGAAGCTCCCGTAGCGGGCGGTGGCCAGGCGGGAATCGAGTACCGCGACGACTCCGCGGTCGGACGTCGTGCGATGCAGACGACCGACGCCTTGGGCCAGCAGCAGCGCGGCGTGTGCGGCCGCGACGGTCACGAAGCCGTTGCCGCCGCGTGCCTCGACCGCACGTTGTCGGGCGGATTGCAGCGGGTCGTCGGGGCGCGGGAACGGGATGCGGTCGACGACCACCAGCTGCAACGACGGGCCCGGCACGTCGACGCCCTGCCACAGGGACAGAGTGCCGAACAGACAGGTCCGCGGGTCCTTGGCGAACTGACTCACCAGCAGGCCGGTGGCGTCGTCGCCCTGGCACAGGATGGGGTGGTCCACGCGCTCCCGCAGCTCCTCGGCGGCCTGTTTGGCCGCGCGCATGGAGGAGAACAGGCCGAGGGTCCGGCCGCCCGCCGCCTCCACCAGCCCGGTCAACTCGGTCAGCAGCGATTCGCTGAGCCCGTCGCGGCCCGGCGGGGGCAGGTGCTTGGCGACGTACAGGATCCCGTTGCGCGCGTAGTCGAATGGCGAGCCGACGTCGAGGCTGTGCCACCGCAGGCCGCCCTCGTCGGACGGCGGACGCTTCGCGGTCGCTGTGCCGGAGGTCTCCGCCTCGGCAGCAGCGTCCGACCCGGCGACCTTGGTCTCCTCCGGCAGGGGTGAGGAGTCCTGACGGGCGCGAGGGAGACCCCACTGCGCCGCGAGGGTGTCGAACGAGCCGCCCAGCGCCAGGGTCGCCGACGTCAGCACCGTGGTCCGGGTGTTGAACAGCTGCTCCCGCAGCAGGCCGGCAACCGACAGGGGCGCGACGTACAGCGACGGCGGACGAGAGCTGCCGACGGAATCCGGACGGTCGTGCGACCGCCACACGACGTCGCTGCGCACTGGAGCCTCGTCGTCGAACGCTTCGAGCACACGCACGGCCGTGTCGTGCACGTCGTCGAGCGCGGTCCGGGCAAGTTTGCGGGCAATCGCCTCGCCGGCATCCTCGCGCCGCTCCGGGCCCAGCGCGGTGAGGCAGGCGTGCGCGGCGTCGCGAATAGCGCGCAGTGCTCCGGCGAGCGGCTGCGGCAGGTCGTCCAGCCGCCCGCCCGGCACGTCCTCGAGCACCACGCTCAGGCCTTCGGAGGCCTCCATCAGCATGTCGGCCTGCTCACCGTCGACCAGCCTGCCGCTTCGCCGTGCCGCGGTGGCGACCATCCCCGCGGTGAGTTCGGCCGTCGCCGCCGACGTCACCCGGTCGACCAGGTCGTGGGCCTCGTCCACGATCACCAGGTCGTGTTCCGGCAGGATGTTGCGGCCTTGCAGCGCGTCCACGGCCAACAGCGCGTGGTTGGTCACCACCACGTCGGCCTGGCCTGCTTCGGCCCTGGCCTGCTCGACGAAGCACTCGTCGGCCACCGGGCACTTGGCCGCGCCCAGGCATTCCTTCGCGGTCACCGAAACCTGCCGCCAGGCCCGGTCGGAGACGCCGGGAACCACCTCGTCACGGTCGCCCGTGGTGGTCTCGGCGGCCCACTCGTGCAGCCGTTTGACCTCCTTGCCGGTGCGGCTCACCGTGAACGGGTCGAACAGGCCCGCGTCCTCCGGCTCCTCGGGCGCGCCGGATTGGATGCGGTGCACACACAGGTAGTTGCTGCGGCCCTTGACCAGAGCGAACACCGGCTCGCGGCCCAGCGGATCCTTGAGGGCCTTCGCCAACCGCGGCAGATCCCGGTCGACCAGCTGCCGCTGCAACGCGATGGTCGCGGTGGACACCACGACCGTCCGACCGGACTCCACGGCGTGCCGGATGGCAGGGACCAGGTAGGCCAGCGATTTCCCGGTCCCGGTACCCGCTTGCACCGCCAGGTGCTCACCGGTGGCGATCGCGTCGTTCACCGCCTCGGCCATGCGCACCTGGCCCGGCCGCGTCGTCCCGCCGATCGCGTCGACGGCCGTGGCGAGCAGGTCGGGGACGGAAGGCAGGCCGGTGGCCGTGGTCTCGGTCGGGGATGCCACGGCGATGACGGTACCCGTGCCGAGGCCGCCACACGTCCGGGTGGTGCAGGCGCGCCGCGGTTATTTCCGGCCTGCGCACGGTCGATGCTTGCAAGTGATGGTCACCAAGAGGGGATTCGCCATGTCTTCCAGCAAGCGCCGTCCGCTGTTCGTCCTGGCCGCGGCCACACTTCTGGCCACGGGTACGACCGGCGGATACGCCAGTGCTCTCGAGCCGGGAGCCAGCGGCTCCGGGTCGGTCGGTTCGGTCGACGTCACGATCGACGGGACGCCGGTGCAGCAGGACCCGATCGCGCCGTGCGACGTCGACGGGGTGCCCACCGACGAGTCGGACAAGGTCACGGTCGGCGACGTCGCGACGTTCTACGGCGGGGAGACGACGTGCACCCGCACGGAGGACGAGGAGGCCGAGGTGACGGTCTCCGGCGAGGCGTTCGTCACCGACGTGCTGCGCGACTGGGGCGGCCCGCGGATCCGGCTCAGCGGCTACGACGTGTCGTGCCGGACCAGCGCGAACGGCAGCTCAGGCATGGTCGAGCTGCGCGGCATCCGCGGCATCGAGGTGCCGGAGGAGATCGAGCCGAACCACACGATCACCATTCCGGGCGCCACCGCGGACGCGGCACCGATCGCCAAGGTGGTGCTGAACGAGTTCGTCACGCCGGAACCGCCGGACGGCTCGATGCGGCTCAACGCCATGCGGATCGAGTTGTACCCGGACGGGAACCCGGCAGGCAGCGGCAGCATCGTCGTGGGCTCCGTGGCCTGCGATCCGTTCGGAGGCTGACACCGACGCCGACCCGGCGCGGGCGGTGCTGACATGCACCGCCCGTGTCCGCGTGGCGCCGGCGGCAAGCACACCGAGCCCACGCTCGGCTGGTCAGGCACGAATGCGTTCCGCCAACTCGCCGGCACCCGTGCACGGGAGCCGCACCTAGCTCGCAATAGGCGGCAGCACCCCTCAGCTCAGGGACCACTCCGCATTACCGGCACGCGGCGGTCCGGCGGAGCTCAGCTCACCCGCGGGCTGCCGGTGAGCTCGACGCCTGCCTGCCGCAGCTCCTCCAGCGCCTTGTCCACCGTCTCCTGCGCGACCCCAGCGGTGTAGTCCAGGAGCACGCGCGTGCGGAAACCGGCCTTCGCGGCGTCCAGCGAGGTGGCGCGCACACAGTGGTCGGTGGCGATCCCGACCACGTCGACCCGGTCCACGCCGCGGGTCCGCAGCCACTCGTCCAACCGCTCTCCGGAGTCGGTGACGCCTTCGAAGCCGGAGTAGCCGTCGGAGTACTGGCCCTTGGAGAACACTTCGGTGATCGGTCCGACGTGCAGCGCCGGATGGAACGCCGCCCCCGCCGTGCCCGCGCGGCAGTGCGGCGGCCACGAGCGCACGTAGTCCGGGTTGTCGCTGAAGTGTGCGCCCGGATCGATGTGGTAGTCCCGGGTGGCCACCACGTGCTGGTAGTCGCCCTTGTTCGCCAGTGTGCGCGAGATGTCCTCGGCCACCGCGGCGCCGCCGTTCACGGCCAGTGCGCCGCCTTCGCAGAAGTCGTTCTGTACGTCAACGATGATCAACGCCGCACTCATCGCCCGCCGCCTTTCCGGGGAAGCACGACCGTCGGGATGGCCGGCTCGCCGTGGGACAACGTCAGGCCCTCCCACGGCAGGCTGACCAGCGCCCGGCGCAAGTGCTGTCTGCTGTCCTCCAGCGTAGGGAGATCCGGGGCAGGCTCACCACCGCGCATCAGCGGAATCGGCAGGGTCCGGTCGTGGGCGCCGGGCTCCGGCGGCTCGTGCGCGGGGTGGACGACTTCCTCGATCGCGGTCCCGGTGTCCTTGTGCCTGCGCAGCGCCGACTTGCGCCCGCCGTGCGACTCCTTGTTCAAGCTGCGCTTGGCGACCGGTTCCCCTTCGACCTCGACCAGCTTGTACACCATGTGCGCGGTCGGCGCCCCGGACCCGGTCACCACGGACGTGCCGACGCCGTAGGCGTCCACCGGCTCGGCGCGCAGCGCGGCGATGGCGTGCTCGTCCAGGTCGCCGGACACCACGATCCGGGTGTCGGTGTTGCCGAGCTGGTCCAGCTGGTCCCGAACCTGACGGGCGAGCACGCCGACGTCGCCGGAATCGATGCGCACCGCGCCCAGCTCCGGCCCGGCCACCCGGACCGCGGTCTCCACGCCGCGCGTGATGTCGTAGGTGTCGACCAGCAGCGTGGTGTCGGTGCCCTGCGTCTGGACCTGGGCGCGGAACGCTTCTTCCTCGCTGTCGTGCAGCAGCATGAAGGCGTGGGCCACGGTGCCGCGCGTCGGAATGCCGTACCGCCTGCCCGCCTCCAGGTTCGACGTCGCCGCGAACCCACCCAGGTACGCGGCGCGTGCAGCGGCCACGGCGGCCTGCTCGTGGGTACGCCGCCCACCCATCTCGATGATCGGCCTGCTGCCCGCCGCGGTGACCATGCGAGCGGCGGCGGACGCGACCGCGCTGTCGTGGTTGAGGATCGACAGCACCAGGGTCTCCAGCACCACGCCTTCGGCGAAGGTCGAGCGCACGGTGAGCACCGGCGAGCCGGGGAAGTACAGCTCGCCTTCCGGATAGCCGTCGATGTCGCCGGTGAACCGGTAGTTGGCCAGCCACTCCAGCGTCGGCTCCGGCACGATCGCGCTCGCGGCCAGGTGTTCCAGCTCGGCCTCGTCGAAGCGGAAGTTGGCGATCGCTTCCAGGACCCGCGTCGTGCCCGCGACCACGCCGTATCGCCTGCCGTCCGGCAACCGGCGTGCGAAGACCTCGAACACGCATTCCCGTTGTGCGCTGCCGTCGGCCAGCGCACTGGCCAACATGGTCAGTTCGTAGTGGTCGGTAAGCAGCGCTGTGCTGGCACCAGGGGCTGTCATGAGCCCACTTTAGGAACATCGACTCGGTGTTGCCTCATTCGTGGGCCGTGCCACCATAGAAGTATGTCCACACCAATGCCCGCGGCAATCGATCCGCAGGTTGATCCCGAGGTCGAGGAACTCGGCAAGACCGACAAACCGTGGCAGACCGTCGTGTGGAACGACCCGGTCAACCTGATGTCGTACGTGACCTACGTGTTCCAGAAGTTGTTCGGGTACAGCCGCGATCACGCCACCAAGCTGATGCTCGACGTGCACCACAAGGGCAAGGCCGTGGTGTCGTCGGGGTCGAAGGACAAGGTGGAGGGCGACGTCGCGAAGCTGCACGCGGCGGGTCTGTGGGCCACGATGCAGAAACCGTCGTAGGCGCCCGCGGTGAAGGCATGGAAGCGGCGTGGGGCCCGGGTGATCGCCGGGTTCGACCAGCAGGAGGCCGCGGTGTTGCGCGGCCTGGTCCGGCAGGTCGAGGACATGCTCCGGGCCCGCGCGGAGAGCGCACCGCAGGATGAGCTGGCCCAGCTGACCGGTATCAAGGCCGGGCCGTCCACGGCGCCGGACGACCCGGTGTTGCAGCGGCTGCTGCCGGACTTCTACCGGCTGGACGACGATCAGCCGAGCAGGCAGGACCAGGACGAGGTGGCCGCGCTGCGCTCGTTGCACGAGCCGGAGCTGGTCGAGGCGAAGCTCGGGGTCGCGGCCGTGGTGCTGGAGACGCTGTCCCCGCAGGGCGGTGAGGTGCGCCTGTCGCTCGAGCAGGCGGACGCGTGGTTGAGCGCGATCAACGACGTGCGGCTGGCCTTGGGCACGGCGCTGGACGTGCAGGAGGACATGCCCGACGAGCTGCCCGAGGACGATCCGCGCGCACCCCATCTCGGTGTCTACCACTGGCTGACCTATCTGCAGGAAAGCCTCGTCCAGGCGATGGCGGCATGACGACCGGTCCGCTCAACGCCATCACCGACGTGCCCGGCGTCCTGGTCGGCCATCACCACCGTTTCGAGGACGGCTGGGCGACCGGGACGACAGTGGTGCTCACGCCCGCGGGAGCCACCGGCGGCGTGGACCAGCGCGGTGGCGCGCCGGGCACGCGGGAGACGGACCTGCTGGCGCCGCAGAACCTGGTGCAGCAGGCGCACGGCGTGTGTCTGAGCGGCGGCAGCGCCTACGGGCTCGCGGCCGCCGACGGTGTCATGCGGTGGCTGGCCGAGCACGAGCACGGTTTCCCGGTCGGCAGCCAGCCGCACGAGGTCGTGCCGATCGTGCCCGCCGCGGTGATCTTCGACTTGCCCAACTCCGCGTGGGGCAACCGTCCGGACGCGGAGTTCGGCTACGCCGCGTGCCAGGCGGCCGCCGCGGGACCGGTCACCCAGGGGTGCGTGGGAGCAGGCGTCGGCGCCACCGTCGGTTCGCTCTCCGGCGGCGTCGGGACGGCCAGCCGGATCACCGCGGCAGGCTTCACCGTCGGTGCGCTGGCGGTGGTCAATGCCGCCGGTGAGGCGGTCGACTTCGCCACCGGACGTCCGTGGGCGGCCGATCACGAGCTGTCCGGCGAGTTCGGTGTGCCGGCGTGGCCGAACCGGCCGGCCCAGCAGCCGTCCGTACCGGACCCGCCGCTGAACACCACGATCGGTGTGGTGGCCACGGATGCGGAGCTGACCAAGGCGGAGTGTCACCGGCTGGCCATGTCGGCCCAGGACGGGCTGGCGCGGGCCGTCCGCCCTGCGCACTCGATGTTCGACGGCGACACCGTGTTCGCGCTGGCCACCGGCGATCGCGAGCTGACCAGCGCAACCGGCCCGTTCGCCCAGCAGACGCGCGCGGCGGTGCTGGACGAGCTGTGCGCGGCTGCCGCGGAGGCCTTCACCAGGGCGATCGTGCACGGCACGCTCCGCGCGAGTGCGCTGCCCGGCCGACCGGCTTACCGTGACTTGTGGCCCGGAGCGGTCAAGGACGGCCAGGAGTGATGTCCGCAACCTTGGCCGTCTCACCATTCGGACCAGTAACGTCCAAGTTCTAGGATCGATGCTGTGTTGCAGATTCGCCGCGAGCTCGTCGACAAGATCGTCGCCCACGCGCGGGCGGATCACCCCGACGAAGCGTGCGGGGTGATCGCGGGCCCGGCGGGCTCGGACGACCCCCAGCGGTTCATCCCCATGCTCAACGCCGCGCGTTCGCCGACGTTCTACGAATTCGATTCCGGTGATCTGCTGAAGCTGTACCGGGAGATGGACGAGCGGGACGAAGAGCCGGTGGTGATCTACCACTCGCACACCGCGACCGAGGCTTACCCGTCCCGCACCGACATCAAGCTGGCGGCGGAGCCGAATGCGCATTACGTCCTGGTGTCGACCAGGGACCCCGACGAGCACGAATTCCGTTCGTACCGCATCGTCGACGGTGTCGTCACCGAGGAGCCGGTCAGGATCATCGAGGCCGAGTCGGAGCCGACTCAGGCAGAACAGCGGAGGTAACCCAATGGCCGTCACCGTGTCCATTCCCACCATCCTGCGGTCGCACACCGGTGGGCAGAAGTCCGTCGAGGCCACGGGCGAAACCGTGCTCGAGGTGATCGACGACATCGAGTCGCGGCACAGCGGGATCAAGGCCCGGCTGGTGAAGGACGACAAGCTGCATCGCTTCATCAACGTCTACGTCAACGACGAGGACGTGCGGTTCGCCGGTGGGCTGGAGGCCAAGGTCTCCGACGGCGACACCGTCACGATCCTGCCCGCGGTGGCCGGCGGCTGATGGGACGCTACGCCAGCCTGCTGGACACCGTCGGCTCGACGCCGCTGGTCGGCCTGCCGCGGCTGTCGCCGGACACCGGTGACGGGCCGCCGGTGCGGTTGTGGGCGAAGCTGGAGGACTACAACCCGACCGGCTCGATCAAGGACCGGCCCGCGTTGGCGATGATCGAGGCTGCCGAGCGGGACGGCACCCTCCGCCGCGGCGCGACGATCCTGGAACCGACGTCCGGTAACACGGGCATCGCGCTGGCCATGGCCGCCAAGATCAAGGGCTACGGCCTGGTGTGCGTGATGCCGGAGAACACCTCCGAGGAGCGCAAGCAGCTGCTGCGGGCCTTCGGTGCGCGCATCGTGTACTCCCCGGCGGCCGGTGGGTCCAACGAGGCGGTCCGCCGGGCGAAGGAGCTGGCCGAGCAGAACCCGGACTGGGTGCTGCTGTATCAGTACGGCAACCCGGCCAATGTGCAGGCGCACTACGAGGGCACCGGGCCGGAGCTGTTGAAGGACCTGCCGGAGATCACCCACTTCGTGGCCGGGCTGGGCACGACCGGCACGTTGATCGGTGTCGGCCGCTATCTGCGCGAACACAAGCCGGACGTGCAGATCGTGGCGGCCGAGCCTCGGTACGGCGAGCTGGTCTACGGCCTGCGCAACCTCGACGAGGGGTTCGTGCCGGAGCTGTACGACGAGAGCGTGCTGACCGGCCGGTACTCCGTCGGTGCTTATGACGCGTTGCGCCGCACGCGGGAGCTGCTCGAGCTGGAGGGCATCTTCGCGGGCATTTCGACCGGTGCGGTGCTGCACGCGGCGCTGGCGGCGGCGGAGAAGGCCGTGCGGGCCGGTCAGCGCGCCGACATCGCGTTCGTGGTCGCCGATGCCGGGTGGAAGTATTTGTCCACCGGTGCCTACGCGGGTGCTCTGGACGAGGCGGCGGCCAAGCTGGACGGCCAACTCTGGGCCTGACGGCCACACGGGAGCCGAGGCGCCGGTCAAGCTGGACGGCCATCTCCGGGCGTGACGGCCACCCGGGAGCCGAGGCACCGGCTCGGCGGCCGAGCTCTGCCCGCTGAGTGCCCGACCTGACCCTGGCTCCGGTCGCCCGATTTCCGGGGTTTTCCCCGAGGACGAACCGGTCGGACGCTCGTAGCCTGGAGTCATGAGCACACCGCCGCTGCCAGGGACACCGAGCACGACCTCCGCCAAGCCGGTCGACAAGCGACGCCGGGTGCTGCCGCCGAACCCGAAAGCCGCGGCGCTCGTGGCGCTCGGGTTCACCGCCGTGCTGTACCTGGTGGAGCTGGTCGACGTCATCCTGCCTGCGAACCTGGACGCGGGCGGTATCGAGCCGCGCGAGGTCGACGGCCTGCTCGGGGTGGTGTTCTCTCCGCTGCTGCACGGCACATGGGAGCATCTGGCCGCCAACACCATCCCGGTGCTGCTGTTCGCCTTCCTGGCGATGGCGGGCGGCATCGGCCAATGGATCGCCGTCACGCTCACCATCTGGATCCTCGGCGGGCTGGGCGTGTGGCTGACCGGCGCCGACGGCACGGTGCACATCGGTGCGTCCGGGCTGGCGTTCGGCTGGCTGGCGTTCCTGCTGGTACGCGGCATCTTCAACCGGGCTCCGGGGCAGCTTGTCTTGGCGGTCGTGCTGTTCGTCCTCTACGGCGGGATGCTGTGGGGTGTGCTGCCAGGTGCGGCGAACGTGTCCTGGCAGGGGCACCTGTTCGGCGCACTGGCCGGTGTGCTCGCCGCCTGGCTGGCCGCGAAGGCCGACCGCTCCGTCGGCAAGTCCACGCCGACAGCGCCGCCGCTGCCGCCGGGTAACCTGGCGGCGTGAACCGAGCCGCTCCGATCGGGATCTTCGACTCAGGGGTCGGCGGGCTGACCGTGGCCCGCGCGGTGATGGATCAGCTTCCCGCAGAGCGACTCCGCTACATCGGCGACACCGCCAACGGCCCGTACGGACCGCTGCCGATCGCGCGGGTGCGCGAGCTGGCGTTGAGCAGGCTCGACGAGCTGGTCGACAGCGGTGTGAAAGCCCTGGTCATCGCGTGCAACACCGCGTCAGCGGCGTGCCTGCGGGATGCTCGGGAACGCTACGACGTGCCGGTGGTCGAGGTCGTCCTCCCGGCGGTCCGGCGTGCCGTAGCCGTCACCCACACCGGCCGGGTCGGTGTCATCGGCACGGAAGGCACCATCCGTTCACGCGCCTACGACGACGCGTTCCATGCCGCCAGCCACGTGCAGGTGACCAGCGTGGCGTGCCCGCGCTTCGTCGACTTCGTCGAGCGTGGACTGACCTCCGGCAGGCAGGTGCTCGGCCTGGCGCAGGGGTACCTCGAGCCACTGATCTCCGCCGATGTCGACACGCTGGTGCTGGGCTGCACCCACTACCCGTTCCTCACCGGCGTGCTGCAGATCGTCATGGGGGAGCAGGTCACGCTGGTCTCCAGCGCGGAGGAGACGGCCAAGGACGTGGTGCGGGTACTGACCGAGCACGACGCGCTGGCCGAGCCCGGGGACGAGCCGCCATCGCACGAATTCACCGCGACCGGGCCGGCGGAGCCGTTCCAGCGGCTGGCTCGCCGGTTCCTCGGCATCCCCGTGGGCCTCACCAGCGACGTGGTGTTCACCCCGTCACCGTAACGGCCCGTTCGCTTTCCGTGCCCGGCGTGGCAAGGTGTCTTGCATGCGGCTGACCATCCTGGGATGCGCGGGCAGCGTGCCGGGGCCCGGCACCAACGCCTCAGGCTACCTGCTCGAAGCCGACGACTTCACGCTGGCGCTGGACCTGGGCAACGGCACAGTGTCGGCGCTGCAGCAATTGCGGGACCCGTTCGATCTGGATGCCTTGCTGCTGTCCCATCTGCATCCGGATCACTGCGCGGACTTCGCCGCGCTGACGGTCATCCGGCGCTATCACCCGGAGCGGCCGGGAGCGGACCGGCGCCTCCCCGTCTACGGCCCGGCGGGTACCGAACAGCGCCTGGTCAACCTGTATGCGCCGAACGAGCGGGAGCGGGCCGAGACCGACCTGACCGACAGCTATTCGTTCGCGCCACTGCCGTCCGAACCGACGATGATCGGTCCGTTCGAGGTGCAAGCCATCGAGGTCTGTCATCCGACCCCGGCCTACGGCGTGCGGATCAGCTACGACGGCACCACGTTCGCCTACACCGGCGACACCGGAGTCTGCCCGTCCCTGGAGCGGCTCGCTGCGGGCGTGGACGTGCTGCTGGCGGAAGCGACGTGGACGGACGCGGACGACCGACCTCCGGGCATCCACCTCTCCGGCGCGGAAGCCGGGCAGCTGGCCGAGCGCGCCGGGGTGGGCAAGTTACTGATCACGCACATCGCCCCGTGGACCGACCCAGCCGCGATTCACGCCGAGGTCAAGGCCGCGTACACGGGACCGTCGGAGATCGTCGTTCAGGGTGCGAGCTATGAGTTGGCACAGCGCCGCTAGGGTGCAACACGTGGCACGAGCAGACGGCAGGGCAGACAACGAGCTTCGCAAGGTCACCATCACCCGCGGGTACCAGAAGTGGCCTGCGGGGTCGGTGCTGATCGACGTCGGTAACACGCGCGTGTTGTGCGCGGCCAGCGTCGTCGAGGGTGTGCCGAAGTGGCGCGCGGGCTCGGGTCTTGGCTGGGTCACCGCGGAGTACGCGATGCTGCCGTCGTCGACCAACACGCGTAGCGACCGCGAGTCGGTGAAGGGCAGGTTGGGCGGCCGCACCCACGAGATCTCCCGGCTCATCGGCCGCTCGCTGCGGGCTTGTATCGACCTGGCCGCCTTGGGCGAGAACACCATCATGATCGACTGCGACGTGCTGCAGGCCGACGGTGGCACGCGCACCGCGGCGATCACCGGCGCTTATGTCGCGTTGCACGACGCCATCACGTGGCTCGCGGCCGCCGACCGCCTGGTCGATCCGCAGCCGCTGGCCAGTGGCATCGCGGCGGTCAGCGTCGGGGTGGTGGACGGCCGGGTGCGGCTGGATCTGCCGTACGAGGAGGATTCGCGCGCCGAGGTCGACATGAACGTCGTCGCGACGGACTCCGGCACGCTCATCGAGGTGCAGGGCACCGCGGAGGGCGCCACGTTCACCCGGTCGACGCTCGACGCGATGTTGGACATGGCACTCGCGGGCTGTGCCGAGCTGAGCCGGATCCAGGCCGCTGCCCTGGCCGAGCCGTACCCCGGCGAATTGCCGGAGCCACCCGCCAAGCCGTCCGGCCGGGCGCAGAAGAAGGCAGCGAAGTCGAAGTGAGCGAACAGACCCGGCTGGTACTGGCCACCCGCAACGCGCACAAGCTGACCGAGTTGCGACGCATCCTCGCCGACGAGGGACTGGCAGGCATCACGGTGCTCGGGCTGGCCGACGTGCCGGACTTCCCCGAGTCACCGGAGAGCGAGGCCACGTTCGAAGGAAACGCGCTGATCAAGGCGCGGGACGCGGCGCGGGCGAGTGGTCTGCCCGCGGTCGCCGACGACTCCGGGCTGAGCGTCGATGCGCTCAACGGCATGCCGGGCGTGCTGTCGGCGCGCTGGTGCGGCCGCCACGGGGACGACCGGGCGAACCTCGAACTGGTGCTCGGACAGCTGGCGGACGTGCCGGACGAGCGTAGGGGAGCGGCCTTCGTCTGCGCCGCCGCCCTGGTGATGCCGGACGGCACCGAGACGGTGGTGCGCGGCGAATGGCCGGGCACGATCGTCCGCGAGCCGCGCGGCACCAACGGTTTCGGTTACGACCCGATCTTCGTGCCGGAGGGTTCGACGAGGACTTCCGCCGAGTTGGCGCCGGCCGAGAAGGACGCCCAGTCGCATCGTGGGCGGGCTCTGCGGGCGCTCCTGCCGTACCTGCGGAAGCTGGCGGGCTAGCGTCGCAGCCGGTGTTCCGGACTGACCTGCCGGTCAACGTGCCGGCAAGGTCTGCCGTGCTCAAGATCCGCCCGCGCGGGGCGGTGTTCCACCGGCTCAGCCCCGCCCCGCTGAGGTGGTGATCGGTCTGACCGGCCGGTCAACTGGGGCACGGGAAGCCGCGTGCTGCGGTGCCACGCGGGTCGATGACGTGATCCACCAGGCTGACCGCGTGCGCCGCCGTTCTCTGCCGGGCTGACCGGCCGGTCAGTGACCCGTCGAGAATGCTGCGGTGCCGCGGATCGAGATCGTGCAGCGCACCGCGGGGCTGGGTGTCGTCTGCCGGTCAGCCGGCCAGCTTGAGGTTCTTCAGCAGCATCGCCACGTGACCGGTGGCCCGGACGTTGTACCGAACCTCGGCCAGCGTGCCGTCCGGCGCAACCACGAACGTCGAGCGGATGACGCCCTGCACGACCTTTCCGTAGTTCTTCTTCTCGCCGAAGGCGCCCCATTCGCGCATGACCTTCTTGTCGGGGTCCGACAACAACGGGAAGGTCAGCTGCTGATTCTCCGCGAACTTGGCCAGCGCCTGCTGGCTGTCCGGTGAGATGCCCAGGACCTGGTAGCCGGCGTCGTTGAGCACCGCGAGGTTGTCCCGGAAGTCGCAGGCTTGCTTCGTGCAGCCGGGGGTGCCTGCGCGGGGGTAGAAGTAGACGATGACGTGCTGGCCGGCGTAGTCGGACAGGCTGACGTCCTTGCCGGTGCTGTCAGGCAGGGTGAAGTCGGGGGCCTTGTCGCCCACCGCGAGTTTCGCATTGGCCACGGCCCAACCCTAGCTCTCCACCGGACCGGAGAACTCGGCGGAGGCGCGCTGCTGCGGACCGACCCGAACACGCAGCCCGGCCTCCGACGGCCACTCCTTGCTGCCATAGGCCAGCAGGACGGTGACCGAACGGGCGGGTGGCAGCTTCGTGCTCACCCCACGCAGGCCCGGGTAGCCCTTGGTGGAGTCGATGATCTCCTTGCTCGCCGGGTGTCCGTTCACCGACGCCTCCAGCCGCAGGCGGCTCATGTCGTACGGCTCGTCCGTGCCGTTGTGCAAGGTGAGTTCGAACGACACGGCGTGGTCGAAGCGTGGGTTGGCCGTGACGCTCGGCTTGAACGCCTGCGGCGCCGAGACGGTCACCGACACCCCGCTCGGGTACGTGTAGGGGCGGCCGAACACCGGTGCCTGCGTGGTGGTCGGCGCCGGTGGACCACTGCCGCCGGACGACGTGGCCGAGGAGCTGCCGTTGGACGGATCACCCGCAGCGCCGGACTGGCACGCCGCGAGGCACAACGTGGCGGCCAGCGCGAGGCAAGCTGCGGCGAGTCTCCGCCGGGTGGTCACAGGTCGCTCCTTCAGCGGCCGCCCGAAGCGGCTCGGCAGGGGGAAGGTTCGGACGGGCTGTCCGCCCGCCGGTCCACTTTGATGCACGTGCACGTGCGAGCGCGACTAGATCCGCTGACCGAGTCGTAGCTGGTGTTGGGCTGTGGCCAAGCCGTAACCGCAGCGGCACGGGAGGTGATCGCGCTCACCATGAAACGGACAAAACCGGCTGGTCAGGCGGCAAGGGCGAACAACAAGATGAACAGGCCGAGGGTGAAGATCCACCCCACGAAGATCCAGCCGAAAGCGCGCCACGGCCGGACGACGCCGCTGTCGTCGCCCGGCACGTAGACACCGCGGTCCTCGAACCACTCCACGAGGTCGAGCACCCACCGTAACGGGTTGACCATACTCCGTAGCGTACCGAGGAAGATCCGAATCGCACAGCCCGCACAATCTCACCTGACCTGGGCATAAAAGGGCCCCCGGCGCCGAGGGGGGAGGGGGCACCGGGGGCGAAGTACCGGCCCTGGGGGTCGACCGGCACTACGAGAGACTACCCGATCTGCCCAGTATTCATGCCCTAGGGTTACCGAATCGCAAAAGCAGGCACACTTGCATGTGACCGTGCAGATAGGCCTGCAGGCGAAGAATTTCCCGTGCTCCTGCTCGTGACCTGGAGTTTTCGCAGCTCGCCGGGAAATCATTCGCCAATGACGCCCCTGCGGCGCCGCCAGGAATGTGACGAAGATCAAGTCGACCTCGGCCTGTATGGCGGTGTGTAGCCGGGCATGTCCGCGCGGTGAGGCCGAAGTCGGGGGGCCGTGAAAAACACGCACGCGAGGGGCCGGGTAGGCGGCTGGCGATCGCGTCGGCATGGGATGGATGCGCCTGCGGCCGCGTGAGTTGCGCCGGGAGCTGGGGAACGGTGCCCACGGCTGCGAGGAGTCGCGCCGGGTTAGGGATCGCGTTCGCGGGTACGTGAATCGCCGGGCGGGCTGGGGATCGCGTTCGCGGGTACGTGAGTCGCCAGGCGCTGGGAGACCGTGCGCACGGCTGTGTGAGTCGCGACGGCCGTGGATCGAGCTCGTGGCTTCGTGCGTCGTGCCGGGCGCTGACGGACGTCAGGGCTGGGACGCGAGTCGGCAGTGCGACTCAGACCGCGGGATCATGCGGGTGGCTGGGCGAGGGAGTCAAGGCCGGCCGATCGTGCCCGGGTGATGGTGTGACGCCGCGTGACCGGGACCCTGAAAGGTCGGCGGAGGAAGGAACTGACGAAGCAGTCGCCGAGGTGGCCGCCTGGTGCGACTTGGTCCGTGAGTGCGACCCGCGAAAAGGACTGTGGTGTTGGGCAGGCCCCCCAACCCTGCCCAACACCACAGGCCGACACACAGCCACTGCCGCTCGATCCCAGCTCCCCAACTGCAATCGATCGGCGGCCCCCGTCTCGGCCGCTGAACGCAGCCTCGCGCGCGTGCGGAAACACCTGAAGTGCGCCACGCTCCGTTCCGCGTAAAATGCCTGCTTGCAAGCTGTGGAAACGTTTTCCGGTCCGGAACGGTAGGGGCAGGTGACAGGTTCGGAACTGGCCACCACGCCCCGCGAGCGCTTCGCCGAACGGTTCGCTCTGCTCTATGCGGAAGCCGGCAATCCGCCGCTGAAAAAGGTCACCGAGTCGGTGCACCGCGCGCGGCGACTGGACGATCGTGGGCGTCCGGTGCGCGTGACGGGGCAGCGGGTCAGCGACTGGCGCCGCGGCCGGAACGTCCCTGCGCGCTTCGCCGGGTTGGCCGCCGTGCTCCAGGTCCTGATCGGGGAAGCCCGCAAACGCCGCGCCGAACCCGTACTCGAAGGACTCTACGACCTCGCCGCGTGGCAGGAACTCTGGCAGCAGGCGCTGGCCACCCCGATCAGCGCGAGCTCGGCACAGAAGACCGACAGCGCCGAGACTCCGGTGGCCGACGACAGCGTGTGCCCGTACCGGGGTCTTGCCCCGTTCCGGCAGTCCGACAGCAGCTGGTTCTTCGGACGCGAGCGCAGCACGCGGCAGCTCCTCGGCAAGCTGCGCCGGGCGGCCGAGGTCGGCGGGTTCGTCATGGTCGTCGGTGCCTCCGGCGCGGGTAAGTCGTCGCTGTTACGGGCCGGGCTCGGACCTTCCCTGGCGCCGCGCACGCTCAACGATGCGCAAACGGCAACGTGGCCGGTCGTGGCGATCACGCCTGGCCGCGCCCCGCTGCACGAGGTCGCGGAGGTGGTCGACGAGCTTGCCGAGCCCTTGCGCACCGCGAGCTCGGTACTCGACGAGGGCGGAGACCCCGCGACCGAGCAGTTCGTGGCCGAAGTCCGGTCCGCGGTGCGAGCGTTCGCCGAACGGACCGGCGGCCCGGGTGCCGGGGTCGTGCTCGTCGTCGACCAGCTGGAAGAACTGTTCACTCTGACCAAGGACGAGGACGAGCGGCTGCTGTTCCTCCGGGTGTTGCAGGCCGCATGTTCCCCGAGCCCCGGGTTTCGGGCCGAACCGGCGCCCGGTCTCGTCGTGATGGGCGTCCGCGCCGACTTCTACGACCGCTGTCTGCGTTATCCGGCGATCGTGGAAGCCACCCACGACCGGCAGCTGGCGCTCGGCGCGATGACCGCACAGGAGCTGCGCGACGCGGTCGTGCGGCCGGCGAAAGCCGTCGGCCTGCAGTTGGAACGCGGGCTGGTCGAGCTGATGCTGGCCGATCTCGGCGCCCAGGTCACCACGGCCACCCGCGGGCGGGCGACGGCAGGTTACGACGCCGGTGCGCTCCCGTTGCTGTCTCACGCGCTGCTGGCGACATGGCAGCGGCGCAGCAGCGGCAAGTTGACCATCGCTGGGTACCGGGCAGCGGGCGGCATTCACGGCGCGGTCGCCGCGACGGCCGAACGAACGTGGGAGTCACTGGACGCCGCCGAACAGGCTGCTGCCAGGCGGATCCTGTTGCATCTGGTGCAGGTCGGGGAGACCACGCGCGATGTACGCAGACGAGCGACCCGGGCCGAGCTCGTGGCAGGCCTCGACGATGCCAGCGCGGCGGAGCAGGCGCTCGAATCGCTTGCGGCCGCCCGGCTGGTGACATTGGACGCCGACTCGGTGGAGATCAGCCACGAGGCGCTGCTGGAAGCCTGGCCGCGGCTGCGCAGCTGGATCGACGACAACCGGGCCGAGAACCTGCTGCGGCAGCGGCTGGAAGCCGACGCGCAGGTGTGGGACGCACAAGGCCGAGATGCGTCGCTGCTGTACCGGGGCGCACGGCTGGAATCGGCCATGCGGCTGTCGCAGGACGAGCGGTCGGTGGACGCCACACCGGTGGCGCGGGCGTTCCTGGACGCGTCCGCCCGCAACGCGCGCCGCAACCGATGGGTTCGTCGCGGTGGTGTGGCGCTGGTGTGTGTCCTGGCGTTGATCGCGGCGACAGCTGCCGCGATTGCGATCGATCAGCGCAACGAGGCCGAGTACCAGCAGATCGTGGCCGCCTCGGACAACCTGCAGACGACCGATCCGTCACTGGCAGCGCAGTTGGCCATGGTCGCCCACCGTGAGCGGCCGGACGACCCCGCGGTCACCGGCCGGTTGCTGGCGATGCAGCACGCTCCGCTGGCCACGCCGCTGCGCGGTCACCGAGCGGCGGTGTATCTGGGCAAGTTCCGCCCCGACGGCAAGGTGCTGGCCACCGCGAGCGAGGACCGTACGGTGCAGCTGTGGCGGTTGCCGGACAAAGGCAGCCCTGTCCGGTTGGGCAAGCCGCTGACCGGTCACGACGGTTGGGTGGGCGTCGCGATCTTCACGCCGGACGGTCGCACGCTGGCCACCGCGGGCGAGGACGGCACCATCCGGATGTGGGACGTCACCAAGCCGGAGAAGGCCAAACCGCTCGGCACGCCGCTGGACGGCCGTCACGGCATCGTCTACATGATTCACTTCAGCCCCGACGGCAAGCTGATGGCGACCGCACATGGCGACGGCTCGGTCCGGATCTGGGACATGTCCGATCCCGCGCGGCCGCGGTGGAAGCAGGACCTGACCGGCCACACCAGGGCGGTTCGCTCGGTGGCGTTCTCCCCGGACGGCGAGTACTTGGTCAGCGGGAGCGACGATCACGACGCGCGGCTGTGGCGGATGAGCAACGGCAAGTTCTCGCAGCTCGGTGGCCCGCTGAAGGGTGCAGCCGACAAGGTGCACGCCACGGTGTTCAGTCCCGACGGACACACCCTGGCCGTCGCCGTGGAGGACGGCACCGTGCAGTTGTGGGACGTCAGCAAACCGAACCGACCCAAGCCGGTCGGTGGCCCGCTGTCCGGTCACGAAGGCCTGGTGTGGGAGTTGTCGTTCAGTCCGGACGGCCGCACGCTCGCCTCGGCCAGCTCGGACGGCACCGCGCGACTGTGGAACGTCGCACGCCCGGAGCGAGCCGGTCCGTTGGGGCGGCCGCTCGCCGCGGCAGGCGGCATCGTGTACGCGGTCGAGTTCAGCCCGGACGGCGAGCAGTTGCTCACCACCAGCGAGGACGGCGTCAGCAGGTTGTGGACCCTGCCGCCGCGGAGGCTGCCTGCGCATGCCGACGGGGTCGCCGCGGTCGCCGTGAGCCCGAACGGCAACCTGCTGGCGACCGGCGGAGCTGATCAGGTCGCCCAGCTGTGGCAGGTCGGACCCGATCGCCGGCCTCGGCCGGTGGGCCCGCCGCTGACCGGACCGCGCGGCGTCGTCGGCCACCTCGAGTTCCACCCGAACGGCAGGCTGCTCGCGGTCGGCAACGACGCCGAGGAGCTGCGCTTGTGGCGGGTCGACAAGCCGGGTTCGCCGAAACCGATCGGCGAACCGTTGGAGGGCAGCAGTGGCTACTTCAGCAAGGACGGGCGGGTGCTCGTCGTGGTCAACGGCAGCGTGCTTCGCCTGTACGACATCGCCGACCCCGCAAAGCCGACGTTGCTGAGCACGGTCGACACCGGGCAGGCGACGTACGTGACGTCCGTGGCGTTCAGCCCGAACAAGCCGGTGCTGGCCACCGGTGCGTTCGACAAGACGGTGTTGCTGTGGGACGTCAGCGACCCGGAGAAGCCGCGGCGCATCGGTAAGCCGTTGCAGGCCCACCGGGGGCCGGTGTGGGCGGTGCAGTTCCGGCCCGACGGGGAGGTACTGGCGACCGCGAGCGGCGATCGCACGGTGCGGCTGTGGGACGTGCGCCGGCCGGAACGGCCGACCGCGCTCGGCGAACCACTGCGCGGCCATACCGACGCGGTCACGACACTGGCCTTCGGGCCCGATGGCGATCGTCTGGTCACCGGTAGTTACGACAAGACGATCCGGATCTGGTCGGTGCGGGACCGCACGTCGACGTCGTTGCCCGGCCACACCGGGATCATCGAGGATGTGGCGATGACCGACGGCGGCGAGGCGTTGTCGGCCAGCAGCGACGGCACGGCTCGGCTGTGGGATCTGCGAGTTGCGCACAGCGCCCGGCGCATCTGTGACAAGACGGCGTCCGTGCTGACCGAGGCGGCGTGGGAACGGCACATTCCGTATCAGGACTACGACCCACCCTGCCGCTGAGAGCGGCGCGCGGCTCGGTGGCCGCCTGCGTTCGGGCAGTCCGACCGGTCCGTAGGACCATCACTCGAGCACAAGTACGCCCGGTCGAACTTTGTTGTTTAGTAGCCTGAGTTCATGTCGGTGTCCGCGCTTTCGGCGAGTAGCCAGAACTACTTGAAGGCGGTGTGGAGCCTCGGCGAATGGTCCGACGAACCCGTCACCGCGTCCACCCTGGCGGCTCGCGTCGGCGTGAAGCTGTCCACGGCGTCGGACGCCATCCGCAAGCTCACCGACCAGGGCTTGTTGGAGCACGCCCGGTACGGAGCGGTGACCCTGACGCCGGAAGGGCGCGCGCTGGCGGTGGCCATGGTGCGCAGGCATCGATTGATCGAGACGTTCCTGGTCGACGTGCTCGACTACGACTGGGATCAGGTGCACGACGAGGCCGAGACTCTCGAGCACGCGGTGTCGGACTTCCTCATCGAGCGGATCGACGAGAAGTTGGGGCATCCGGACCGGGATCCGCACGGTGATCCGATCCCGCGGGCCGACGGCACGGTGCAGAAGCCGCATGCGGTGCGGTTGAGCGAGTTCGGGCCGAACAAGCGGGCGCGAGTGGAACGGATCGCCGACGACGACCCCAGGCTGCTGCAGTTCTTGGCAGGCAACGCCATCGGCTACCGAACGGTCCTGCACACCCGGCCGCCCGCGCCGTTCTCCGACACGGTCGAGGTCGAGGTCGAGGCCACGGGTGCGATCCTGCCGCTCGGCCGGTCGGCCACCGACGCGGTGTGGGTATCCCCGGTGAGCTGATTCGGACCGATGCCGGCGGCCGCGGACGACGATCGATCCGACGACGGGGACGTCGACGGCCCCGCCCCAGCGCGATCGGAAGGTACGGGTGACCGCAACGACTTGGGTACCGACATCGCGATCGCACACGCCAACCGGCTGATCCACCACCAGCTGCATCCGGAGGAAGCGCTGCCGTCGGCAGGCGACATGGTCGAGGACGACATGCGCGGAGTTCTCGCGCACGGCCTCATGCAGATCGGGCGCGATCCGGTGGTCGTCGACTGGCTTGATCGCCCGCGCTCCGTTCCGGCCTGCGTGATTGCGTTCCTGCTCGGCGGTGTGCTGGTCAGCGCGTTGTACTTCTGGTTCGGCCTGCCTGGTGTGTTCGGCGCGGCTTTTCTGGTGGGTCCGATCTTCGGCGTGGGGGTCAGTCTGGTTCTCGCCCGGCTCATCGTCCGGCTGCGATACCGCGCACGGCTGCCGAAACCGAGAATCGACGGATTGACCGTGGCCTTTGCCTTCGTCGCGGGCTTGGTGGTCACCGTCTCGATCATCGCGACCGCGACCGGTTCGTGGATCACGCACTACCTGCTGGTGATGCCGATCCTGATCGTGATCCTCGTCGTGTGCATCACGCCGATGTACTACGTGGGAGTCAAGGACAGCTACGAGGCCGACTGAGCCGTGCTGACGGCACGAACGGCGTGCAGTCGGTGTCGCCTGCGCTGCTCGATCCGGGTGCCGAGGTACCCGACCACGAACACCAGGCCGTAGAACACCGCCATGCCCGCGCTGGTCGCCGCATCGAGCTCGTAGGCGATCCAGAATCCGGCGAGCGCGCCGCCTGCCGCGATCACCGCGGTGAGGGCGAACAGCACCGGTAGGCGTCTGCTGAGCAGGTACGCCGTGGCAGGCGGCACGATCATCAGCGCGATGACCAAGATCGCGCCCGCGGCGTGGAAGGCGGCTGTGACCGTCAGCGACACGACGAACATGAAGGCCGTGTTGACCAGGCCCACCCGGATACCGAGGCTGCCTGCGAACTGCGGGTCGAACGTGGTGACCTTCAGCCGCGAGTAGCCGGCGCCCAGGAACGCGCAGTTGAGGGCGAGAACCGCGAGCATCACGTACAAGTAGGTCGGCCCGATCGACACACCCCCGACGGTCAGCTGCTCCCACGCGGCGAGGTTGAGGTCTCCGACCAGCACGGCGTGCGTGTCCAGGTGGACGTTGGCGAACTTCGCCGTCACGAGGATGACCCCGGCGCTGAAGAGTGCGGGGAACACCAGGCCCTGCGGAGCATCGCCGGTGAGCAGCCCGGTGCGCCCGAGCCACTCGCTGCCCACGGCCACCACCAGCCCGGCGAGCGCCGCGCCGACGATCAGCAGCGGTGACTCCAGATCCTGGGTGAAGAAGTAGCCGACGACGATGCCGGGCAGGACGGCGTGGCTGATCGCGTCGACCAGCATGGAGTTCTTGCGCAGCACGATGAACGTTCCCGGTAACGCGCACGCCAGCGCCGTCACGACCGCGAGCAAGGCGGTACCGAGGACGAAGTTCATGCCGCCGATCCCTTTCCGGTCAGCTCACGCTTCAACGCGGCACGCGCGCGGCGTCGGGTCAGCACCGCGGTGACGATGCTGCGGCGCGGCGATGCCAGCAGCGAGACGAGAAAGAGCGCGAACAAGGTCAGCACGATGAGCGGTCCGGTCGGCACGTTGCCGAGCACGATGGACAGATACGCGCCGACGCCGCTGCCGAGCGCGCCGAACACCGCAGACAGCGTCACCATGCCGGGCAACGTCCGGGTCCACTGCCTGGCCGCGGCGGGCGGGGTGACGACGAACGCGACCATCAACACCAGCCCGACGGCCTTCACCCCGATGACCGTGGCGATGACGATCGTGGTGAACATCAGCGTGTCGATCGCGCGGGCGCTGAAGCCGAGGACACTGCTGTGGTCCGGGTCGAACGTGCGCAGCGCGAATTCCTTCCAGAACAGCAGCATCAGCGCGAGCGCGACCGCGCCTACGGTCAGGCTGGTGATGAGGTCGGCGATGGTGATCACCGAGGCGTTGCCGAACAGGTAGTCCTGGATGCCGCCCTTCCCGGGGAACTCGCCGTTGGCGATGATCCGCAACAGCAGCATGCCCGCGCCGAAGAAGATGGTCAGCGAGACGGCCATGGCGGTGTCGATGCTGATCTTGGACGTCCGGGCGACACCGTTGGCGAACAGCACGGCGATCGTTCCCACCACCACCGCTCCCGCGATGAGCCCGAGCATGTTGCGTCCGCCGGTGCCGGCGAGCAGGACGGCGGCAAGGAACGCCAGCAGCGTGCCGGGCAGCGCCGCGTGCGCGATGACGTCACTGATCAGCGACTGTTTCCGCAGGTAGGCGAAGCTGCCGAGGGCACCTGCGACGAACCCGATGGTGACCGTGCCGGCGAGCACCATCCGGTAGGTGTGGTTGGTGAAGAACTCGAGCAAGCTCATGAGACGAACTCGAGGAAGCTGTCGTCGTCGGCCGCGACGTCGTACGCGGTGCGAATGTTCTCCTTGGTGAAGGACTCCGCTGCCGGACCGGAGGAGACCACGCGCTGGTTGAGCAGGGTGACGTGGTCGCAGTACTCGCGCACGGTCACCAGGTCGTGGTGCACGATGACCACGGTCTTGCCCTGCTCGCGAAGCGCATGCAGGACCGCCACGATGGCTTGTTGGCTCTTGGCGTCGACGCCCTGGAACGGCTCGTCCATGAAGTACAGGTCGGGGGACTGCACCAGCGTGCGGGCCAGGAAGACGCGCTGGCGCTGGCCTCCGGAGAGCTCGCCGATCTGCCGCGACGCGAGGTCGGCGATGCCGGTCTGTTCCATCGCCGCCATCGCGCGGGCGCGTTCGGCCCGGCCCGGGCGACGCAACCATCCGAGGGAGCCGTAGGTGCCCATGAGCACCACGTCCTGCACGGTGGTGGGGAAGTCCCAGTCGACGGTGGCCGACTGGGGCATGTAGCCGACGCGTTGCCGCACGCGCGCCAGCGGCAGGCCGAAGAACTCGGTCCGGCCGGTCAGCGGTTTGACCAGGCCGAGCATCGCTTTGATCAGCGTCGACTTGCCCGCACCGTTCGGGCCGACGACGCCCATCACGACGCCACGCGGCACGAAGAGATCGACGTTGCGCAGCACGGGCTCGGCCCGGTATGCCACCGAGAGGTTCCTGGCGACACAGGCGAACTCCCCGTCCCGCCGCGCCGATGCACTCGTCATGCCGCTCCCTTCCCGAGGGCCGCTGCGACGGCGCGCGCGTTGTGGCGGAACACGCCGAGGTAGGTGTCGACACCGGGCTCGGCCCCGAGCGAGTCGGCGTAGAGCTCCGTGTCGGAGATCGTGGTCTCGAAGTCCAGCGCCCGCACGGCCTCCTGCAGGCTGGTGATCGCCTGCGGGTTCGCCTGGTTGTCCTGGAAGATCACCGGGATCCGGTACTCGGCGATCACGGCAGCCAGGTCGGACAGCTCCTCGGCGCTGAGCACCGCGGCGGTGGAGACGAAGTCGGTGGCGTGCACCTGCAGGTCGTAGGTCTTGCCGAAGTAGTTGAACGCGTCGTGGGCGGTGACGAGCATCCGCGGCTCGGGCACACCGGCCAGCAGTTTCTCTGCCTCGGCTGCCGCATCGGCGATCTCGGCCCGGTACTCCGCGGCGTTGCGTTGGTAGGCCTCCGCCCGTGCCGGATCGACCTCGCCGAGTTTGTCCGCCACGTGCCCGACCACCAGCGACCACGCGTCAGGGCTGTTCCAGATGTGCGGGTCGTGAAGTGGTTCGCCGTCGGCATCGGTCTCCGGCAAGGACAGCAGCTGCTCCTCGGGGAGCTGCTCGCCGACCGCGAGCTGCTTGTCACCGAGGCTGCGAAGCTGGTCGACCATGTGGGCTTCCAGATTCAGCCCGGTCCACAGCACCAGGTCGGCGTCGTGGATCTGCTCGATGTCTTTCGTCGACGGCTGATAGGTGTGCGGGTCGCCGCCGGGACCGACCATGGTCACCACGGTCGCCTCCGGAGCGATGTTCCGCACCGCGTCCGCCAGATAGCCGGTCGTCGCATAGACCGTGAGGCCATCGCGATCCTCCGCCGCGACGGCCGTGCAGCCCGCCAGCGCGAGCACCGCGCTCGCCACAGCGGCCAGTGCCGTCATGAGCCGGGAACGCACTGCCATGCGACGACCTCTCGATGCGGAGAACTCGTATGTTTGTGCCGCCGTAGTTGAATCGAGTCTAACAAGGAGAGCAGATTTTTCGCTGTGACGAAATTCGCTCGTGAGCTGCGGTGAATATGCGGGTAGCCGCGTGGTACGCGGGCGGGGAGGATGGGTGCGCGCCAGGTCGCGCAGTGAGAGCAAGTGCGGGAGGTGGGACTCGAACCCACACGTCCGAAGACACGGCGACCTAAACGCCGCGCGGCTGCCAATTACGCCACTCCCGCGTACGCTCCCCATGCTAGATCACCGCTCAACCACCCGGTGGTGGCCGGCCGACATGCGGTGTCACTGCCGAAGGCCGGTCGGGGGATGATCTAGCCTGACGTCTACCAGCGGTGGTACGAGCTGGGCACGAGCTGAGGAGGTTACGTGGTCCGCGACCAGGAAGCGATCGAGCGGGACATCGAGAAGGCGCGTGACGCGCTCGCGGAGACCCTGGATCAGCTCGGCACGAAAGCCAGCCCGAAGCGACTGGCCGACAACGCCAAGTCGTCCGTGCAGGCCAAGCTCGAGCAGCCGGCGGTCAAGTACTCGCTGATGGGTGTCGGCGCGCTGGTTGCCTTGCTGTTCTTGCGCAAGCTGTTCCGGCGGAAGAAGTAGGGCACAAGGCGACAGCGGCCTAAGTGCAGTCGTCCGCGCGGGCAGAGGGAGCGAACGACGGCAGCGCCTGCCGCCCGGCTCGTCGAATCGGCCAGCAGGCTGAGTGCGCCGCGCCGGCGATGCGGGCGGAGCGAATGCGCACTGATCGCAGTCCGCATGAGCGCAGCACGAACTGGCGGCACGTGCTCGTCGCCTGTGCTCACGGCGGGCGGGTGCCCGCCGCGGAAGTCTCAGGCCTGGTTGGCCGCCGCGGGAACAGCTTCCTCGGCCGACCCGGCGGGCTCAGGATGTTCCGACGAGTCGTCCTTGGGGGCCTGTTTGGCAGGCCGCTTGGCGGCCTTGGCCCGCTTCGGCTTCTTCGGCGTCTGCTTCGGCACCTCCGGCTTGGTGCCCTTCGCGGGCTGGGCCGGAACCGACGCCTCGGCCTCCTGCTTCTCCTCGGCCGGGGCCTCAGCTCCGGCTGGTTCGTCTTGAGCAGGTGGTTCCGGGGCCTCGTTCGCTGCGGTGCGACTCATCCGCGCCTCGATGTAGGCGGCGGTGAAGTCCAGTGCGCTGCCGTTGAGCAGGTGCACGACCGTGCGCCCCGGTTCGTCGGGGGCGAGCCGCTCGGCCAGTTGATCGGCCATGTCCCTGGCCGCGATGATGCCGGGCGCGTGCCCCGTGAGCGTCTTCCCCCTCCCGCTCACGGTGATCGTCCAGTCCGCATCATCCTGGACATATGTCGCGGTGATGGCCTCCATCGATCCCCACCCCCTTCATTCGTGCAGTGTGTGTCACTGTCGAGAGAGCTGCCGTCCGAATCCATGACGCGAAATGAGAAATAACCCGAACGGCCGACAGTCCCACT
Organism: Thermocrispum municipale DSM 44069; assembly: GCF_000427825.1. GTDB lineage: Bacteria > Actinomycetota > Actinomycetes > Mycobacteriales > Pseudonocardiaceae > Thermocrispum > Thermocrispum municipale. Next base: position 101,133 of record NZ_ATYT01000006.1, read on the forward strand.
ACTCCAAATGGCGGCCGCTTAACGTTACGCGCGGTTACTGCTACTGGTCGTGAACCGCGTACCCAGGCTGGACAGCCCACCCCAGATCACGCCCCACGCATAGTTTGTCGCTCGTTCGGGCGAAATGTCACGTTTGCGCTCACACCACGCGGCCATCCGCTCGCATCCACCGACCAAGATCTCGGCGGCGACCTCGAGGTCGTCCTCGGGTGCGTGCGGGGCGAAGCGGCGCAAGTGACGCATGTGCAGCTCGGTCTGCTGGCGGCGGATGGCCTCCACCTCTTCCGCCGCCGCGGGGCCCAGGACGCCCAGCTCGTGTCGTAGCAGTGCCCATGCCTGGCGTCGCTGGTCCATGAACTGGAAGTAGGCGAGCAGCCCGCGGCGAAGCGCGTCTTCCGCCGACGTCGCGGCCGCAAGTGCGCGTTCGGTGGCTTGGAGGAGTTCGGCCCTTGCCTGCCGGAGTGCGGCGAGAAGCAAGCCTTCCTTCGAATGGAAGTACTCGTACAGCATCGGCTTGGACACACCGACGCGTTCGGCGATGTCGTCCATCGACGCGGCGAGGTAGCCGTGCTCGGCGAACACCTGCACGGCGACCGCGATCATCTGCCGCTCGCGCTCGGCGCGCGGCACTCGCTTGCGCTTGCCGGTGGTGCTCACTCCAGCACTCTATCCAACCGAACTTACTTCCGGTAAGGTGGACTGCCGGTAACACCTAAATGCTCGACGACGAGACGGAGGCCGGCAGTGGGCGCGCAGGATATGGCGGAGGCCGGTGTGCAGGAGCGCACCACGGTAGTGATCGTGGGGACGGGTTTCTCCGGCCTGGGCATGGCCATCCAACTGCGCAAGGCGGGCAGGGACGACTTCATCATCCTGGAGAAGGCCGACGAGATCGGTGGCACGTGGCGGGACAACAGCTACCCCGGCTGTGCGTGCGACGTCCAGTCGCACATGTATTCCTTCTCGTTCGAGCAAAACCCCGACTGGTCGCGCTGGTTCTCCGGCCAGCAAGAAATCTTCGGCTACCTCAAGGGTTTGGTCGACAAGTACGGTCTGCGGCGATTCATCCGCTTCGGGCGGGAAATGGTCGGCGCGCAATGGGACGCGGCCGAAGGTGTCTGGACGGTTCAGGACGCGCAGGGCCGCAGCTATCAGGGGCGCTTTCTGGTCAGCGGAGTGGGAGCGCTGCACATTCCGAACATCCCCCATCTGGATGGCATCGAACGTTTCCAGGGCGAGGCTTTCCACTCCGCGAACTGGAATCACGACTACGACCTGAACGGCAAGCGCGTCGCGGTGATCGGAACCGGGGCGAGCGCGATTCAGTTCATCCCGCAGATCGCTCCGCGAGTGGCACAGCTGACGGTTTTCCAGCGGACGCCGCCGTGGGTGATGCCGAAGCCGGATCGACCCATACCGGGGTGGATGCGCACGGCGTTCCGGCGGGTTCCGGGCGCGCAGCGGTTGGTGCGCAACGCGCTCTACTGGTTCCTGGAGGCCCGGGTGCTGGGCTTCAACGGGCATCCGACGCTGCTGAAGCTGGCGTCGAAGATCGCCGAGCGGCAGATCGCCAAGCACATCAAGGATCCGCAACTGCGCGCCAAGCTCACCCCGAACTACGTGATGGGCTGCAAGCGGGTCCTGCAGTCGAACGACTATTACCCGGCGCTGGCCCGCGACAACGTCGACGTGGTGGACCAGGGCATCGCGCACGTGCGCGAGCACAGCATCGTCGACGGCGCCGGGGTCGAGCACGAGGTCGACGCGATCATCTACGGCACCGGGTTCCATGTCACCGACGCGTTCGACCACCTGGCGGTCGAGGGCGAGGACGGGCGCGACCTGGCCAAGGAGTGGGCCACGCACGGCATGCGGACGCACCGCGGGATCTGCGTCGAAGGTTTCCCGAACCTGTTCTTCCTGCTCGGGCCCAACACCGGCCTCGGGCACAACTCGGTGGTCTTCATGATCGAGTCGCAGGTCCGGTACGTGCTGGACGCCATCCGGTTGGTGGAGTCCTCGGATGCTCAGGCGCTGCGGGTGCGCCCGGAAGCGCAAGAGGCGTTCCAGCGGGAGATCCAACGCAAGCTGGCCAAGGGCGTGTGGAGTACCGGCGGATGCACCAGCTGGTATCTGGACTCACAAGGGGTCAACCGGACGATCTGGCCCGGGTTCACCTGGCGCTATTGGCTGCAGACCCGCTCGGTCGACCCGAGCGAGTTCGAGCTCGTCCAGCGGGTGCCGGCCGCGGCCCGCTGACCCTCAGCGGTGGCCGTCGCCGCCGACCGCCAGCTCGCGCAGCCGGTCGAGCAGGGTTTCGGGCGCCAGGCCGCACAGCTCGGCCATCTGCTCGACGGCCGCTTTGTTGAGGCAGATCTGGGTGCTGTGCCCGGGTTGCTCCAGGCGTCCGGCGGCCCACCGCTGTAGCGGGAGCAGATCCGGCTCGTCGACGCTCGCGACCTTGATGAGGTCGATCTGGACGTCCCCGGGCGCGGCCGCGAACACCGTCCGGTCGACGCGGGCCAGCAACTCGTGAGGTTGCTCACCCAGCGCTACGCAGATCTCCGCCAACCGGACGACAGAACACTGCCGGGTGCCCAGTTCGTATGTCGCCAGCGTCTGGAGCGAGATGTCGCTCTGAAGGTGCTGGTTGAGCTGCTTACGCGTCCAGCCGCGGCGTTTCCGCAGCAAGCGCAGCTCCTCACCCAGCGCCTGCTGGTAAAGCTCGCCATTCACCTGCACGCCGACGGGACGGATTCACCGGGCGGGCATGACGCGAAGACGACACAGGATTCTGTCGGTTACGCCAATCAGGTGGTGCTCGGTGGACCGAGGAGCGGGCGGGGCCGTGGGAGGAACCGGACAGTAGAGGTGCCCGCCGGTCCGCGGGCAAGCCGGGAGCGGCGAAGCCGAAGGGCGGCGGGCGGTGCCGCAGACTCCGGGCAGGCTCCTGGGAGCCACCGTGGGGACGACGCCGGGACGGTTCAGCGCCTTCGCATGGCCCGAAGAATCCGGTCGACGATCCCGCGCTGCCGCGAAGCCGGAAAGCAAGCTCGTTCCGCCGATCAGGCCTATGCCGTTGGCCTCCGAACCGGCCCCGTACGGGTCGCCATGGTCAGAGCCGCCGCGCGGCGACCCGGTACATCTCAATTCGTCAGTAGACGCAGCGGATCCCGTCCGCCGTGATCGGCTTCTCGTCGTCCTCCTGCTGGGGTTGCTGCGCGGGCCGCAGTGTCGCGTGCTGACTCGCGCCCTGTGGCTGGCTTCCACCACCGGTGGCGTCGCCGCCGCCGTCCTCCGGGTAGTCCGCGCCGATCAGCACGTGCACCTGGCCCGGGTTCAGCGCCTCGTCCTCCACCAGCTGGGCCGACACCGGCAGCGAGTCCACCACCATCTGGCCGAACTCCTTCTCGCCCGGCGCGTGCTTGACCACCGTGGTGTCCTGCGGCGGGATGTCGCCGGTCGTTCCGGACTTGAAGCCGAGGCCGCTGAGCTTGTCCATGACCCTGGCGGCCAGGCCGGTCACGCCGACCCCGTTCATCACGTCCACGGTCACCTGCGCGTGCTTCGGGTCCGGCTTGTTCTTGACCGGCTTCTTCACGCTGCCGGACAGGCTCGCGATGAACTCACGCACCTGCTGCGGGTCGACCTCGAGCGCCAAGCCGTCCTCCGGCGTGCTGATGTCACCGACCACCGGGATGGTGGTGAACTGCACCTGGCCACCGGACAGGCCGCTCATCTGTTTGGCGAAGTCGATGATGTCCCAGCCGTGGTTGAGCACCACCGACCGCTTCAGTGCCTTCGCCAGATCGGACAGCTTGCCGGGATCGGTCAGCGTGCCGCTCGAGATGGTCTTGCGGGCCAGGCCTGCCATGAACACCTGCTGACGCACCACCCGGTCCAGGTCGCCGCGCGGCAGGCCGTGCCGCTGCCGCACGAACGCCAGCGCCTTCACACCCGAGATGGTCTGTTTGCCCGCTTTGAAGTTCGCGCCGGACTTCTCGTCCTGCGTGGCCTCCTTCAGGCACACCTCGACGCCGCCGAGGGCCTGGGTGATCTCGTAGAAGCCGAGCAGGTTGACCGAGGCGTAGTTGTCGATCGTCCGCCCGGTGAGGTCCTCGACCGTCTTGATCAGCAGCTTCGCGCCTGCCTGGTTGGACTTGCGGAAGATGGTCCGCTCGTCGGTCTCGCCGGAGTCGCGCAGCTCGCGCGCGGTCACGTTCTTGGCGCGTCCGTAAGCGGAGTTCAGCTTGTGTTTGCCGTAGCCGTCGGCGATCTCCACGTAGGAGTCGCGGGGGAGGGAGATGGCCACCGCCTTGCTGCCGTCGTTGGGGATGTGCAGCAAGATCATCGTGTCGGTGTTGTTCTCGCCTTCGTCCTTGCCCGCCTTGAACTTCTTCAACAGGCTCTTGGGCAGCGTCTTCCCTTGAGTGTCCTGACGGCTGTCCATGCCGACCAGCAGGATGTCGCGCGAACCGTCGGCAGGCAGCGGGCCGGAGTCCCCGCCCGCGATGACGTCGACCGATTCCATGCCCGTGGTGAAGTTCTGCAGGCTCGCGTAGCCGTAGCCGGTGAACGCGATCACCAGGACCGAGACCAGCGCGACGATGATCTTGCCCGCCAGGGCCGGAACGTTGGGCGGAGTCGGCTTCTTCGCCGGTTGACGTCCCGCCGGCCTGCGCGGCGGCGCACCGCCTGCGCGACCGGCGGGTGGTCTACCCGATGGGTGTGGCCGCGGTGGTGTAGCCCGCGGGACAGGACGCGTCGCGTCACTGTGCCACGACGGTGGCAGCCTGCGTCCGCCGTCCGAGCGTGGCCTGTACGCCACAACTGCTCCCTTCGCCATCCCGTTGCCGGGCCCCGTGCATGAGACGCGCTGGGCCATTTCTGGGTTGTCCCGCTTGTCGCAGCGTCGCATACGCCAGGGCTCGCTCAGCGCAGGACGCGCGATTTGTGCGGTCACGGTAACGGGTGACGGGTTAGCCATCCGTAACCCGGGGGTATGTCTTCACGTTCGACCGGGTGAGCAACCCGATTGGTGCGAAAAACGTCACGAGGTGCCGGAAATGTCAGCAAAGCCGTACTTGTGCCGGGTGGCTGGCTCGGCCCGGGCGGCGAGCAACGGGAAATCAGTACCTTGCGGGAAATTCGGTACTGTCGCCGGCCAGCTGAACTTGATCTCTGCCTTGTTCCTTGGCCAGGTAAACCGCTGCGTCCGCGGCGTGCAGCAACGCGTCGACACTTCGGCCGTGCTGCGGATAAACGGCGACACCGATCGATGTGGTGCGGTCGGTGATGGTCACCGGTTCGCCGCGCTTGCCGCGCGTGGTGATGGACGACGTGGCCACGCGATGCCGGATCCGCTCGGCTGTGTGATACGCCTGCAGCGCGTCGACATCACTGATGAGCACCAGAAACTCCTCGCCACCGAACCGTCCGACCACGTCTTGCGGCCGGGTGACCTCGGTGAGCAGCTCCGCGACCCGGCGCAGCACGTCGTCGCCCGCCGGATGGCCGTAGGTGTCGTTGATGTCCTTGAAGTGGTCGAAGTCGATCATCAGTACGGCCAGCCCGCTCTCCGAGCGCACCGCGCGTTGGAACGTGCGATGCGCGGACTCGGTCCAGCCGCGCATGTTCAGCAGGCCGGTCTTCGGGTCGGTGCGGACGTCCGACTGCAGCTGATCGAGTTCGGCGAGCCGGTTGAACACCACGGTGACCACCGCCATGATCGCCACCGTCGGTGGCATGATCACCAGCAGGATCGCCGTGACCGCGCCGAGGCCGATGGTGACCGCCTCCAGCACGTTGTCCGCCTTCGTGCCCAGCGAGCTCTGCAGCGTCGGACGGCTGGTGTTCAGCGCGATGATGCTGCCCACGTAGAGGATCTGGACGCCCTCGTAGACCAGCGCGGCCACCACGAGGTACCCGAACTCGCTGATGAACTGCCACCCGCTCAGCAGACCCCAGTCCGTCGGATCCAGCGCCGTGTAGGCCAGGTGCGCGGTGGACGCGGCCAACGCGTGGGTGATCGACGAAAACAAAAAGTTGTGCGCAGGTCGGCGGGCGGAAAACCAGCGCTGGACACGCACCAATGCCACCAAGGCGATGATCAACGGGACGGGCAGAACAATCGCCGCGGGAAAGATCCACACCGCGGTCAGATCGATCAATACCCCGCGCAGTCCGCGATTTCTCCGACGCGCTTCCTGGCGGCGGGTCAATTGAATGTGAATTGTCGCCCCAGTGGCCAGGATCGCGAACTGGATCACGTCGATCGAGCGCACCGGTGGCGAATTGACGGATGTCACGGCAAGGACCGCGACGGCAATTGTTTCCGCGACCAGGAGAAAAACGATGAATCGTTTCGGTCGCTGCCACAGCAGCCACTGGCGGACGTGCCGTGGATAGCCGGCACGTTGCGCGGGGATGACCGGTGCCCCGTCGTCCGAGCGTGCTGGACAGGCCCCATGAGCGCCGCTCGCGGGGTGCTCGGCCGGAGCTCGCGACTGCGGCCGATGCCTCGATCCAGCCACTCGGTTACCTCCCGCTCCCGCCCGATGGTGAGCGGTGAGCTGCCCGGCGGGTGCCTATGAGAAACTCCGCTCGGCCTGTTGCCAGTATCATCTCACTGCGCGTGCACCGACAGTTCACAGGCCTGTAGCTTTCTGTCATGATGCTTGCCGAAACGCGTTGTTGTCGATCGGAGGTGACTACCTTGTCTGATCGTGACTTCTGATCACCGGTGATGATCAAGAAAAACCCCTTTGTGGACTGTGGAGGATTTCATGTCTGACCGCGACTTCTGATTCCGCGCCCCTGCCGAGTCGAAGCGAGTTGCTGTGTGGAAAGGACCCCCTGTGTACGACCGTGACTTCTGACTTAGCCGACGTCCGCAGCGACCTTGACGGCGCCGGGCCGCACCCGCTGACGGGCCCACGCCACGGCGACTGCGGTGGCGGCGAGGACCCCCAGCGCGCCGGCCAGTGCAACCGTGCCGGTCGCCGAACCGATCGCCGTGGCCACCACGCCGCCCAGCGCCACGCCGAGGCCTTGCGTCACCCGTAAGGCGGTCCGGAACAGGCCCATCACGGACCCTCGGACGTTGTTCGCCACCGAGCTGTTGACGGTCGCGGCGACGGTGAGGATGTACGCGCCGCTGGCGCCGGAGGCTGCCAACAGCAGCAGCGCGACCACCAGTGGCGGCTGCACCGCGAAGCCGAGCAGCGCCGCGGACGAGATGACCGCCAACGGCCCCATCAGGCGCAGCCGGGTCGCGGGCGAGGCGTAGTGCGAGAAAACGAACGCGCCGATGACGAAGCCGAGCGGGTCGGCGGCGAGCAGCCACCCGACCGCGACGTCCGGCTCGTCCATCTGCGCGGCGATCGGAGCGGCGAGGCCTTCGGGTACGACGGTCAGCCCGACCAGCAACGCCATGGCGAACAGGACGCGCAGATGCGGGTCGGACGCGGTGATGCGCGCTCCGGCGAACCAGCCGTCCTCCGGGCTGCCCGCGGCGGGCCGCCAGCGCACGGTGAGGTGGATGATGACCGCGGCGAGGACGAACGTGGCCGCGTCGATCGCCAGCGCCCACGGCACCCCGACCGCGGTGACCAGCAGCCCGCCTCCGGCCAGCCCGAGCAGCATCATCGTGTTGGTGGTGATGCCGCGCAGGTCCTGGCTGCGCAGGTACTCGGCGTCGTCGTCGAAGGCTTCCCGCGCGGTGGCGTTCTGCGCCGCATTCGTCGGTGCGGACAACATGGCCACGAAGAAGACCAGCGCGCACAACACCGGGAGCGGCATCCCGGGTATCACCATGATTCCGACCAGTGCCGCCTGGGCCAGGATGCACCAGATCAGCAGTGTGCGGCGGGGGAAGCGGTCGGCGAGCTGGGACAACCCCAGGCCACCGAACAGCGCGGGCAGGAACGTCATCGCGTAGACCACGGCCGACCACAGTGGCGAGGCGGTGCGCTGATACACCAAAATGGCCAAGGCGACCTTCGCGAGCTGGTCACCCGCGATGGACAGCGCCTCGGCCAGCCACAGGCCGCGGAACTCGCGGTTCGCGACGACGCGACTGAACCGCGGAATGGTGGTCTGCTTGCGCTCAGTTCTGCGCACAGACGCCATGCTCCCCTCGATGGTGGGCCGCGATCGTTGTGCACATAGGCAGAGACTTCCCTGTCGCGAGTATGACGAGCGGGGGCCGGCCGTGATCGACTCGTTGCCGCGCGACTCCACATAGTACAAGTCTGATGACGGTGTGTCACAAATTCTGTCGCTCCTACCGGTTCGGCTGTTACGCCGGACTGGTCGGGCGTGCGCACTCGGCCCGCTCCGCCGACCGCTCGCCGCTGGCCCGCTTATCCGTCCTGACCTGCGCAGGAGACTGAGGGCACGGGACCCATCAGGCGCCCCGCAGGCTCAGTGCGACGCGTCGCCATCGGCGAGATTGCGCGTCACGGCAGGCGAAGGAGCGGGACATGCAGCACGGGCAGAGCCGGAGTTGGCGGGCGAGCGAAGCACAACAAGTCGACGGTGCGGTCGCCGATGTCGAGCAGATGCTGGCAGGCAAAGCGGTCGTCGTCACCGGTGCGGGTCGTGGGCTGGGCGCGGAGTACGCCGTCCAGTCGGCCGAACACGGCGCGTCGGTGGTGGTCAACGACGTCGACGTGGACTGCGCGGAAGCGGTGGCGGAGCGCATTCGCGGTTTCGGCGGTCGCGTCGCGGTCAGCGGGCACGACGTCGGTGATCCGGAGCAGGCGACGGCGCTCGTGGCGATGTGTGCCGGTGAGTTCGGCCGGATCGACGGCTTGGTGAACAACGCCGGACTGAACTACGAGGCGGTGTCCTGGCAGGACGCCCCGGAGCCGGTCGCCGAGCTGATCCGGGTCAACGTGCTGGGCACCATCTACACCGGGACGGCCGCCGCCCAGGTGATGGCCGACTCCGGCGGCGGCAGGATCGTCAACATCTCGTCCGGGGCTTCGTTCGGGCAGCGCAAACTCGCCACGTACGCCGCGAGCAAAGGCGCTGTCGCATCACTGACCTACTCGTGGGCGCTGGACATGGAGGAGATCGGCGTCCAGGTCAACGCGGTGTGCCCGGTGGCGTACACGCGCATGGTCGAGGCCTCGTCGCGCCGGGCGACGATCATCCCGCCGGACCGCGGACCGGACCTGGTGGCGCCGCTCGTGGTGTTTCTGCTGTCGGATGCCGCCAAGGGCATCACCGGTCAGATGATCCGGTGCAACGGCGAACAGCTGCACGTGGTGGGGCAGCCGTATCTCAAGGAGCCGATCCTGCGGCGGGAGCGATGGAGCGCGGAGACAGTGCGCCGCGCGTTCGACGAGATCTTCGGTGCGCATCTCGAGCCGTACGGGTTGGAGAAGCGGTTGCCGCCGCGGCTGCGGGAACGGGTGGAGGCCCTGCAAACCGCGTGAGCCACTCCGGATCACGCCCGCCGGCGAGCCGATCGGGGGTCCGGTCAAGCAGCCGCGTGTGCCTCCTTGATCTTGTCGATGTCGATCTTCTGCATCGCCAGCATCGCCTCGGTCGCGGCGCGCGCCTTGGCCGGGTCGGGGTCGCTCAGGAGGCCGGGTAGCTCGGCGGGAATGACCTGCCAGGACACCCCGTACCGGTCGCGCAGCCAGCCGCACGCGGTCGGCGTGCCGCCGTCGAGCAACGCCTCCCACGTCGTGTCGATCTCCTCCTGGGTGGATCGCTCGAGGTAGATCGACGCGAAGTCGTTGGGCTGGAAGTTCGGGTTGCCGTTGAGGGCGGCGAACTGCTGACCGTCGAGGGTGAACCGCACTGCGAGCGCATTGCTGTCCGGATCACGCTGCACGTCGAGGATCCGGGAGTTCGGGACCACGGACACGTAGAACTCGGCCGCGTCCTCCGCGCCTTTGTCGAACCAGAGGAAGGTGGTCACGCTGCTCATGGCTGCTCCGTTCCGTCTCGGGCCGCGACGGTGCCGCGGCCACCTGCACGTCGGTGTAGACCGGGCAAGCGCGACATACTCATCGGAACGGTCGTCCGGCATGCCGGTGCGGGCGATTTCCGTTGGGCCATTCGCGTGTATTGCAGAACACGTCGGGGTCGTAAGCGCTGCGACCGTGATGGGCAGTGGCCGCTGCGGCGTCCGACGGCAGCAGCGGCGCCACGTGCCGACGGCATGAAAAAACCCCAGGCGCTCTGACCTGGGGTGATGGTGCGCCATCAGGGACTCGAACCCCGAACCCGCTGGTTAAGAGCCAGCTGCTCTGCCAATTGAGCTAATGGCGCTGGTGCCTCCGGCCGGTGACTCCGGCCCTCGTCGGCGACGTCAGAAAAGGTAGCACGCGCCGGTTCGGGTCCGCGCACAGGGGGTGCGACAAAGATATTCTCGGTGTTAGCAATAGTTGACCCAAGTCATGGGCAACCTCGTGCAGACTGAACACGTCTGAATGATCGTCGGGCCGAGGGCGCCCGTCAGGGGTTATGCGGGGATACAGACAGGCGGGGTAGTTACATGGTCAAGCGGGGTGCATCCACTCGACGCGAGCGGGCGTTCGTGCGGCGGGGAGCCGCGTTGTTCCTGGCTGCCGGATTGCTGCTCGCCGGATGTACAGCGGGCCCGTCCGAGGGCGGTGCGTCCAGCGGCGGGGGTAGCAAGCCGTCCGAGGCCGCCAAGCCGGAGCCGAAGCCGATCGCGCTGACGTTGACGCCGAAGCACAAGCAGAAGAACGTCGCGCCGGGCGAACCGGTCACGGTCAAGGCGGACAACGGCACGCTCACCAGCGTCACGCTGGTCAACCCGGACGGCAAGAAGGTCAAGGGCAAACTGTCGGCGGACAAGACCAAGTGGTCGTCGGCCGAGCCGCTGGGCTACGGCAAGCAGTACAAGCTCACCGCGCGCGGCGTCGGTGAGGACGGCGAGAAGACGGTCGAGCGCTCGACGTTCACCACGGTCCAGCCCAAGGGGCAGATCAGCGTGACGATGTCGGTGCCGGAAGGGCAGACCGTCGGTGTCGGCATGCCGATCTCGTTCCAGTTCTCCGCGCCGGTGCCGAACCGCAAGGCGGCCGAGCGTGCGCTGAAGATCACCACCAGCAAGAAGACCGAGGGCGGCTTCCACTGGTTCAACGACAGCTGGGTGGTCTGGCGGCCGAAGAAGTACTGGGAGCCGGGCACCAAGGTCCGGGTCAAGGCGGCCATCTACGGCAAGAACCTGGGTGACGGCATGTACGGCATGTCCGACGTGTCGTCGTCGATGAAGATCGGCCGCAAGCTCGTGGCGGTGGCCGACGGTAAGACCCACCGGCTGGTGGTCTACATCGACGGCAAGGCGGTCAAGAACATGCCGCAGGCGATGGGCAAGCCGGGGCACAACACCCCGGAAGGCACCTACACCGTCATGAGCGAGCACACCAACTACACGATGGACTCCAGCACCTACGGGGTGCCGGTGGACGCCGCCGAGGGTTACCGCACCACCGTGGAGATCGCGGTGCGGCTGTCCAACAGCGGCATCTTCTACCACTCGGCGCCGTGGTCGGTGTGGGCGCAGGGCAACACCAACGTCAGCCACGGCTGCATCAACCTGTCCACCGAGAACGCGCGCTGGCTGATGGATCAGACCAAGCCGGGCGACATCTTCATCGTGCGCAACTCGGACGGCCCGAAGCTCGAACCGACCGACGGGTGGAGCTTCTGGCAGATGTCGTGGAAGGAATGGCAGAAGGGCTCCGCGGACTAGGGGTCCGGTCGTCGGCGCTCTGATCAGCCACGCTACGATGTGGTGGCTGGCGCGATCACGACGCGCCGCGCGGTGGGTATAGCTCAGTTGGTAGAGCGCCTGGTTGTGGTCCAGGAGGGCGCGGGTTCAAGTCCCGTTATCCACCCCGGCAGAGTGAGGTCCGAACCGCACGAACGCGGTTCGGACCTCGCCTTTTTCGGTGGCTGTTCAGACGCCGGCCGCATGCGATGGCGCATCAGCCGGACGATGCGGCGCGACGATGATCTTGCCGTGCACACCGCCGGCCTCCGCATCGGCGTGGGCATCGCGAATGCGCTCGAGGGGATAGACGCGATCGACCACGGAACGTAGGGAGCCGCTCTCGGCGAGGTGCCGCAATTCGTCGAACAGTTCTGCCGTGGGACGCCCCAGGAAGAACCGGATGCGTCGACTGCCGAAGACGGCGGAGGCGGCGATGGCCAGCAGGCTGCGCCGTGGTCGATCGAGATCGAATGCGATCGCGACCATGCGTCCCGATCGAGTCAGTTTGCGACGCCAGCGCCCCAGTTGGGTGCCACGGGTGTCGAAGATGACGTCGAAGCGGTCGAGGTCGGCCGGCGACCGGTGGTAGTCGATCACTTCGTCCGCGCCGAGAGCACGGACGAAGGCGAAGCTGCGGGGGTGAGCGAGGGCGGTCACGTGCGCACCCAGGGCCTTGCTCACCTGCACCGCCACGCTACCGACTCCTCCCGCCGCGCCGCGGACCAGAACGCGTTCCCCCGGCTGTAGGCGTGCCTTGTCGCGCAGGCCGATGAGTGCCGTGGCGCCCCCGGCCACGAGAGAGACCGCATCCTGTGGCGTCCACGCCTCCGGCATTCGGGCCAGCAGCACGGCGGGAACGGCCACGTACTCGGCCGCAGTACCAACCGGGCCACGCTCGTCGACCGTGCCCCACACGCGATCGCCGACGTGGAGTCCGGTCACGCCGGGCCCAGTCCCGACGATCTCACCAGCCAGGTCGATGCCGGGGTGGGCGGGGAGGGCGGTGCGCACGATCCATTGCAGCTTCCCCCGCCGTTGGGCGATCTCCCCGCCGTTCACCGTCGTGGCGTCGACGCGGACGACGAGCTCACCCGCCTTCGCTCTTGGACGCCTCCGCGCCACGATGCGGAGAACCTCGGGTCCGCCGAAGCGGTCGAATGACGCTGCTTTCATCATGTCCGAAGGCGTGTCTGCCATCGGGAACTCCTCGCGATGCTGCTGTTGTACGTGCCATCGCGGACGCTACGAGAGAAAGTGGGCAGTATCGCCCGTTTCACGATGAAGTGAGACGACAAGTTCGGTGATCCTCTCGGATGGGAGTGACTGCAGTGCCTCATTCGCCGCGGCGGGATGCCGTTCGCAACCACGCTCGGCTGCTCGCCGCGGCGCGGGAGCTCTTCATCTCCGACGGCTTCGATGTGCCTGCGGCGGCGATCGCGCGCCGTGCGCAGGTGGGCACTGCGACGCTGTATCGCCATTTCCCTGCTCGAAGCGATCTGGTGGACGCCGTCTTCGGCGCCGAGGTGCGGCATTGTCTCGCTCTGCTCGAGGAAGCCGTCTCGGCTGACGTGCCGTGGGACGGTCTTGCTCGAACGCTCGAAGCGGTGGCCGAGTTGGAGTCCGCAGCCCCCGGATTCGCCGGGTCGATGTTCGCGGAGAACCGCGGGACGCCCCTCATGGCGAGGTTTCAGAGCGCGGTACTCGCGCACCTGTCGACGCTCGCGGAGCGGCTTCGAAAAGAAGCCGACGCCCGGCCCGATCTTCGCGGTAGCGACCTTCTCATGGCAGTGACGGCGGTGCGGGCTGTCGCGATGTCGGAGCGGCGGAATGCGGTCCGTAATGCACGACGGTTCGCCGACGTCATCACCGAAGGGATGCGACGTCAAGCCTCGGACGTCGACCCGGAATTTCGTGCCGGGCAAGGTGCCCTGACGTCGATGTCCGGTGCACGCCGGACCATTCGGCGAACTCGCTGACGCTCACGGCGCCGCGAATGCCTGCACGAGCAGGATCGAGGCGCGCGCGCGTATCGACCGCCCAGTGCCGGTCCGAGCTGCGGCGCTCGGCTCGTCGATCGCACCGTCGTAGCCGGTCAGCGCTTGATCGCACACCAGCCCGTCCACCTGGCCGAACTCCCGTGGCGGCTGCGAGCACCCGCTCGAGTGCCCTCCGGCTCAGTAAGGTCTCGGCACGCAGGTCGGCGACCCGCGCCCTGCCGACGAGGTGGGACGCGCCCCCGCCGAGGACAACGTCGAGATCATCGCCGCTCCACGGCTGCGCGGCGTCGTGCGGGGAGTTGTGCAGAAGGCGCTTGCGCCGCGCGTCGCCAAGCGACACGCGACGGCGTAGCCGATTTCCGCTCGCCGGCTGACTCCCGTCACCACACTGCCTTTCCGCGCAGCGGTGACGGGTCGCGGGCCAACGAATCCGGTGGTCGCGGCGTCGCGTTCTTCGCTGACTGCTCAGGAGTCCTGGCCGCTCTGCAGGATGTCCGCCGCGACCGCCTTGGCTTCGTCCGACGAGGGGCCGGGCTGACCGACGAACACGGTGCGTCGGTAGTAGGCGAGCTCGGCGATCGACTCCTTGATGTCGGCCAGCGCGCGATGCGCCATGCCCTTCTCCGGCTTGGCGTAGTACACGCGCGGGTACCAACGCCGGACCAGCTCCTTGACCGACGAGACGTCGACCATGCGGTAGTGCAGATGGGCGTCCAGCTCGGGCATGTCGCGCGCGATGTAGTTGCGATCGGTGGCGATCGAGTTCCCCGCCAACGGCGTGCTGCGCGGCTCCGGCGCGTACTGCCGCACGTAGTCGAGCACCATCTGCTCGGCCTCGGCCACCGTCACCGTGGACGCGCGCACCTCTTCGGTCAGGCCGGAGGCGTTGTGCATCTCGCGCACCACGTCCGGCATGCCCGCCAACACTTCGTCATCGGCGTGGATCACCACGTCGACGCCGTCCCCGAGCACGTTGAGGTCGGCATCGGTGACCAGGGCGGCGATTTCGATCAGCGCGTCCTTGGAAAGGTCGAGCCCGGTCATCTCGCAATCGATCCACACCAGCCTGTCGTTCACCCGCTGGACGATATCGGACCCGGGGCACCGGCGTGTCGGACCGCCGCGCAGTGCGACCAAACTGCGACCCCGGGCGGGCGCAAGCCCGGCACATCGCCACCGCGAAACTACGATTCGGCCACGTCCGCGTGACGCCGCAACGGAGCGGGTGCGCCGCGCGGTCAGCGCGGTAGCGTGACGTCATGGCAGAGCCACAGCGGATCGTCATCGTCGGAGCCGGTCTGGCCGGGGCCACCGCGGCCGCCGCTGCCCGGGCCGAGGGATATGAAGGCGAACTGTTGCTGCTGGGCGCCGAGCAGCATCGCCCGTACGAACTGCCATCGCTGTCCAAAGCGATCTTGCTGGCGGAGCGGGACGAGCCGGACTGGGTGCACGAGGAGAACTTCTACGTGCGCAACGGCATCGACCTGCGTCGCGGTGTCGAGGCGGTGCGAGTGGAGCTGGGCGCCCGGGTGGTGACCGATTCGCACGGCGGCGAGCACCGGTTCGACCGGCTGTTGCTGGCCACGGGCTCGCGGCCACGGACTCTGCCCGTCCCGGGTGCCGACCTCGAGGGCATCCGTACGCTGCGCACGCTCGACGACTCGCTGGAGCTACGCGCGGGCATCGAGGCGGCCCGCCACGTCGTGATCGTCGGCGCGGGTTGGATCGGCTGCGAAGCCGCCGCGGCCGCGCGCACGCTGGGCGCCGAAGTCACCGTCGTCGACGTGCGGCCACTGCCGCTGCTGGACGTCCTCGGCGAGGAGATCGCCTCGGTGTTCCACACAATGCACACCGAGCACGGCGTGCAGTGGCGGCTGGGCACCGGGGTCGCCGCCTTCACCGGCCAAGGTCAGGTGTCCGGCGTGCGGCTCACCGACGGCACCGAGGTGCAGGCGGATCTGGTGCTGTCGGCG
This sequence comes from Thermocrispum municipale DSM 44069, assembly GCF_000427825.1. GTDB lineage: Bacteria > Actinomycetota > Actinomycetes > Mycobacteriales > Pseudonocardiaceae > Thermocrispum > Thermocrispum municipale. The sequence continues at coordinate 116,864 of NZ_ATYT01000006.1, forward strand.
GTCGGCGCGGCACCACGGATCGAACTCGCCCGATCGGCAGGGTTGGAAATGGCCGACGACGGAGGCGTGACCGTCGATGCCGGGCTGCGCACCGCGGCGCCGGGTGTCTTCGCTGCGGGTGACATCGCGTCGCACTTCCACCCGCGCTACGGCCGCCGCATCCGCGTCGAACACTGGGCCAACGCCAAGGGCCAGGGGGAGCGGGCCGGGAAGAACCTGGTCGGCGAACCGCAGCCGTACGAGGCGACGCCGTACTTCTTCACCGACCAGTACGACCTCGGCTGCGAGTACCGCGGGCTGGCCGACCCGCACAGCGACGAACTGGTCGTGCGGGGCGATCTGGACGCTCGTGACTTCACCGCGTTCTGGCTGCGCAACGGCCGGGTCGAAGCGGCGATGAACGTCAATCAGTGGGACGACGGCGACGCGCTGCAAGCGATGGTCGACCGGCGGGTGTCCGTGACGGCCGAGGAGCTGCGGACGGCGGATCTCGCCGAGCTGGCGCAACGCTGAGCCGCCCGGCCCGTGGCACGATCGGGTCGTGAATCGGGCCAAGGTGAGCGCCGCGGTGGACGGCTGGGAGTCGTTGTTTCGTGCCCAGGTGGCCGTGCTGCGACGCCTGCGGGAGCAGTTTCGCGGTGCGGAAGTGTCGTTCGGCGAGTACGACGTGCTGTACAACCTGAGCCGCTTCCCGGGCAAGCGTCTCCGGCTGCGGGAGCTGAACCAGCACATCCTGCTCAGCCAACCGAGTCTCAGCAGGCTCGTCGAACGCATGGAGCAACGGGGGCTGGTGCGCCGCGAACCGGATGCCGACGACGGTCGCGGCACGATCGTCGCCATGACGGAACAAGGAGCGACCGTGCAGCGCCGCGTCGGCCGAGAACACGCCGCGGCCATCGCCCACTACGTCGGCGCCGGACTCGACGCCGACGAACTGCACCAGCTACAGCAGCTGTGCGACAAGCTTCGCTTCGCCCAAGCGGGAGTTCCGGACTTCGAGCGCTCCTAGTGGCCGACCGTCGTCCTGTTGGCCCGAGCGCGCCTGGTCTGCAGCACGGCGAAGCCGATCCAGGACACCAGCACGACGGCTCCGACGAGGGCCCGGACCAGGACGATGTCCTCCTCCGGATAGATCACACCGGTGAGGTAGGTGTCGATGAAGCCGGTCGGTCCGAGGCCGTCCTGGCCGGCCTTGCGCCGGAAGTAGTCCTCCGGGCCGGTCAGCGGGCACTCCAGCGAGAAGACGGTGATGATCACGCCCCACGCGACCATGAGGGCGTGCGCGTAGATCGCGCGCGGCCAACGCCACGCGAGGAAGCCGCCGAGCACGAGAAAGGCCAGAAAGCCGAAGTGCACGATCATGATCGCGTCGGCCAGCACCGCGTACACACGTCGATTCTAGGCCGCACGGCGCGCCGGCCAGGGTGGAAGCGAGGAGAACGCCCCGGAGATCCGGGCAGTGCGGAGGGGTTGGGCCTTGGTGCCTGTGGCGCGCAACCCGGCCGGTCGCGGTGGTTAGCGGGTCGCGGTGGGGTGCAACGCGCCCGGTTGCACGGACTGGTGGGCAGCGGCGCACAACCCGGCCCGCCGCCCGGCCCCGGGAGCTAGCGGGCCGACTTGGGGCAGCGCAGCTTCCCGTTGCACCGCGGAGCCAAGAACGAGCTGTTCGCCCGGCAGGCCGCCGAGCACTGGTGCAACGCGGTGGATGCGGACGCCGACGTGTTCTCCCGCACCGCACGGGCTGCTGACCGCAGCCTGTTCACGGTGTTGCCGGCGCGGGTGGCGGACAACGCGGCGGAGCCGGCGGCCCCGGGCCTGTCGTCCAGGTTCCACAGCACCCGCATCACGATCAGCGTGACCAGCACGAACAGCGGCACCCAGTGAAACCACACGATGACCTCCATCCAGTGCCGGGTACACAGCGCTTGGTACACGGCGCGACACAAGCGGAGGGTTCACCATCGCGCCCGGGCGAGCCCGAGGCGACCGCGGTGACCTCGACACATGATGCGGTGCCGCGCACTCGGATGTCCCGCTCCGGAAGGAGGAATTGCACGAAAGGTTGATTTCCGTCGTGACCTTGCTCTCGAGATGTTGATCAACGGCTCGGCATCAGCAAGCGCAGCCCCGCGTCGAGCACGTCGACCTGCACGGGCAGCGCCGAGACGAAGTCGCCGTCGGCATAAGCGTTGATGCCGGGACAAGCGACCCGCACGCTGCGCGCGCGGAGTAGCTCGACCTCGTCGTGCCGCACGTGCTTGCCGCTGAAGACGCTGGGGAAGAAGCGCACGAGCTTCGACCTGGCCATGGTGGCGACGAGCGTGATGTCGAGCAGCCCGTCGGTGGGATCGGCGTCCGGACTGATCCGCATGCCGCCGCCGTAGCTGCGGGTGTTGGCGATTGCGGCCAGGGTCAGGTCGCGTTCGACGACCGTGCCGTCGGCCAGCTCGAGCCGGAACGGCAACGGTCGTAGGCCGGCCAGCTCGGCGAGCATCGCCACGGTGTACCGGGACTTCCCACGTGGCCAGCGCATCCGGTTGGCCCGGTCGTTGACCAGCGAATCGAAGCCGGTCGCCATGATCGTGGCGAAGTACTTCCGCTCGCCGTCCGCCGTGGTGATGCGGCCGAGATCGATCGGGGCGCTGTGTCCGTCGGCGATGACGTCGGCGGCCGCTTCCGGCGCGTTGCGCGGCAGTCCGAACTCCCTGGCGACGTCGTTGCCGGTGCCTGCGGGGATGACGCCGAGCGGGACGTCCTGCCCGGCCATGACTTGAATGGCCAGGCGGATCATGCCGTCGCCACCGACCACCACGAGCGCGTCGGGCTGTTTTTCGAGCGCGGTCCTGGCGATCCGCACCGCGTCGTGTGGGTCGTTGCCCGCGACGTCCACGACATCGAGCCCGCGGGCTCGCAGCCTGTCGACCGCGCGCCGTGCCGACCTGTCCGCCTGGCCGACGCCGGCCGCGGGGTTGGTCAGCACGACCACCGACTCGATGCCGCTCACGGGATGAGCTTCCCAGGGTTGAGGATGCCGTGCGGGTCGAGCTCGTTCTTCACCGCACGCAGGACGCGCACGCCCAGTTCGCCGACCTCGTCGGTCATCCAGGGTCGGTGGTCGACGCCCACCGCGTGGTGGTGGGTGATGGTGCCGCCGTTGGCCATGATCGCGTCGCTGACCGCGCGCTTGACCTGCTGCCATTGCGCCACAGCGTCTCCGCGTTGGGCGGCCACCACGGTGAAGTACAGCGAGCAACCGGTGGGGTAGATGTGCGAGATGTGGCACAGGACCAGCGACCGGGTGCCGGTCTCGGCCAATGCCGACTGCAAGGCCGACGTGACGGCCGCTTTCAGCGTGGCGGCGTTCGACCAGCTGGTCGCCGTCTCCAACGTCTCGCACAGGGCGCCGGCCGCCAGCAGGGAGTCACGCAGGTAAGGCGCGTCGAAGCGGCCGTGTTCCCAGGCTTGCGCGGGCTCGGGCCCGAGCGAGGTGCCGCCCGCTTCGCGCAGCACCGCGCTGGTCAGCTCATGCCGCGCCGCCACCTGCTGTTCGGTGCCTTCGAAGACGGTGACGGCCAGGCATCCGCCGGTCACCTGCTCGCCACCGATCTTGTCCGTCATGGCCAGGTTGACGCCGGTCTCCGCCTCGTCGGACAGCCGGATGACCGTCGGCTGCGTGCCCAGCTGCGCCACCGCACGCAGGGCGGCGGCGCCGGTGTCGAAATCGTCGAATCGCCACGCTTCGAACCGCTTGACCTCGGGCAGCCGGTGCACCCGCAGGCGGACTGCGGTGATCACGCCGAGCGTGCCTTCCGAACCCAGGAACAGATCGCGAAGGTCCGGCCCGGCCGCGGACGCAGGCGCGCGACCCAGCTCGAGCTTGCCGGACGGGGTGACCACACGCAGGCCGCACACCATGTCGTCGAAACGTCCGTAACCGGAGGAATCCTGGCCCGAGGAGCGCGTCGCGGCGAATCCGCCGATGGTGGCGTACTGAAAGCTCTGCGGATAGTGGCCGAGCTCGAACCCGCGAGCAGCCAGCAGTTCCTCGGCCTTCGGTCCGGGCAGACCCGCCCCGAGCACCGCTTCGCCGGACACCTCGTCCAGTGACTCGAGCTGGTCGAAGCGGCGCAGGTCGAGACTGACGACCGCGGAGAACTTCTCCCGAACCGGGTCGAGCCCGCCGACCACGCTGGTGCCACCGCCGAACGGGACGACGGCGATTCGCCGCCGGCTGCACACCTGAAGCAACGCAGCCACTTCGTCGTCGTTGCCGGGCAGGACGACCGCGTCCGGCGCGGCCTGGGGTGTACGGCTCTTGCGGCGCAGCAGGTCCAACGTCGACTTCCCGCCTGCCCGGGGAAGCCGGTCGGCGTCCGCACGCGAGACGTTGCCGTCCCCGACCACGTCGCGCAATGCGCGCAGGTCGTCGTCGCCGAGTGCCGATGGCTGCAGTACCACCTCGGACCTGTCCGGTCCGGCTACTTCGTCCGCCGACACTCCGAGCGCCTGCTGCAACAGTGCACGGATGTTGTCGGAAAGCGGCTTGGCCTTGGCCTCATCGCCCCAGGCGTCCCATTTCATGGGCGGGACGGGCACTTGCGGATCCGCCATCATGCGTGTCAGTCTTACACATCATGTCAAGTCGTAACGCCGCCCAGCGCAGCACCGACGACGCGATCCTGGACGCGGCCGCGGAGCTCATCCAGTACGGGGGCGTTGCGCGCACGCAGATCGCCGAGATCGCCCGGCGCGCCGGGGTTTCCCGTCCGACCATCTACCGGCGCTGGCCGGACGTGCGCGCGATCATCGCCGCCTTGCTCACCCGGGAGGTCCGGCGGATCCAGCAGGCCGTCGTACCCGCCGGGCCGGATCGCGAGTCCTTGGTCGCCGGTGTCGTGGAGATCGCCGAGCGCGTGCGTGATCACCCGGTCCTCGGACTGCTGCTGCGCACGGATCCGGAGGTGTATCGCAAGTACTTCCTCGAGCGTCTCGGCACCAGCCAGCAGGGTTTGCTGCGCGAGCTGCACGGCCGGATCCGCGAGGCGCAAGCCACCGGGTCGGTCCGCGACGGCGAGGCGCTGGAACTGGCCACGATGGTCATGGTGATCGCCGAGACGACCGTGCAGTCCTATCGCACGGTGAGCGCACTGGTGCCGGAGGACGTCTGGCGCCGAGAACTGTCCCACGCACTGAACCGGTATCTCGAGCCATGACTGATTCCTCGCTGAACGTCGCCCGCCGCCGGGCCGACCTGATCGCACTGGGCGACCGTCCGGAAGTGGACGTCCTGGTGATCGGGGGAGGTGTCACCGGCGCGGGAGTGGCGCTCGACGCGGCCACCCGAGGTCTGCGGACCGTGTTGGTGGAGTCGCGAGATCTGGCCTTCGGCACCAGCCGGTGGAGCTCCAAGCTGGCGCACGGCGGGCTGCGGTATCTGGCCTCCGGACGGGTCGGGGTCGCGCGGGAGAGCGCGATCGAACGCGGCGTCCTGATGACCAGGACGGCTCCGCATCTGATCCGCGCCTTGCCGCAGGTCGTGCCGCTGCTGCCGAGGATCGGCCGTCGCCAGGAAATGCTCGTCCACCTGGGTTTTCGTGCCGGTGATGCGCTGCGATCGGTCGCCCGGACGCCGTCGTCGGTGCTGCCCAGGCCGCGGCGTATCGCTCCCGGAGAGACGACCGGCCTGGTGCCCGCTGTGCGGCGCAGGGGCCTGCGCGGCGGTCTGCTCGCTTACGACGGGCAGCTCGTGGACGACGCGCGTCTGGTCGTGGCCATCGCCCGAACCGCGGCCGAGCACGGTGCGTCGATTCTGACCAGGGTTCGCGCGAGCGAGGTGACCGGGAAGTCCGCGGTGCTCACCGACGCCTTGTCCGGCGAGACGCTGACCGTGCGCGCCCGAGCGGTCATCAACGCGACCGGTGTGTGGGCGGGGACGGTCGACCCGAGCGTTCGCCTGCGTCCGAGTCGTGGCACGCATCTGGTCGTGCCCGCGGAAACCCTGGGCAATCCGCGCGGAGCGCTCACCGTGCCGGTGCCGGGCTCGGTGAGCCGGTACGTGTTCGCGCTCCCGCAGCAGCTGGGTCGGGTGATCGTCGGGTTGACCGACGTCGAAGCGCCCGGCCCGGTCCCCGACGTTCCGGAGCCCACCGACGACGAGGTGTCGTTCTTGTTGGACGTGGTCAACTCGGCACTGGACAGCGCGCTGAGCGTCGACGACGTCGTGGGCAAGTTCGCCGGCCTGCGCCCGTTGATCGAATCGAACGACGACGACTCCACCGCCGACCTGAGCCGCAAGCACGCCGTGCTGCGTTCACCGTCCGGGGTGATCACGGTGGTCGGCGGCAAGCTCACCACCTACCGGCGAATGGCGGAGGACGCGGTGGACGCCGCGGTGACCCAGCTGCCGGAGGGATCGGCCGATCGCTGCCGCACCACGCGACTGCCGTTGGTCGGTGCCCCGGGACACCCGGCCTCGCAACCCGCGCTTGCCGAGCTACCCGCGTCGCTGGTCCGCAGGCACGGGGGAGCCGCGGTGTCGGTCGTGGATTCGGCGACGGTGTCCGATCCGCTCGCGCCCATCGCGGGCGGCGTCGACGTGACGCGCGCTGAGGTGGAGTACGCCGTCCGGCACGAGGGTGCGTTGGATGCCGACGACGTGCTTCATCGTCGGACGCGGATCGGGCTGGTCGACGCGGACGCCGAACGGGCGCTGCCCGCGGTGCGGAAGATCATCGAAGCGATCGGCTGAAACGACAGGAGCCGCCGACCGGTCGGGTCGACGGCTCCTGGGTGCTGGAGGAACTACCAGCTGCTGATGCGCCACTCGCTGGCGTAGCCGGCCATGTAGCTCGACGACGACGGCGAGTAGGCCCGGTAGTAGTACGTGTTGCCCCGCGGCGGCGCGGCCAGCTCGAACTTCCACGTGCCGTTGGCGTTGGCCCGGGTGTACTTGGCGTACTTGTAGCCGCAGCTGGCGCACCGCTTGTACTGCAGCTTGATCTGGGTGCCCTTGCCACCCGGCTTGACCGAGCCGAAGTACTTGAACTTGGTGCTGGAGATGCGCGACATCTTGCTCGGCGAGAGCTTGCGACGCACACCCACCTTGGCGTACCCGGCCGCCGGCTCGTAGTTGCCCGAGCCCGCGAAGGCCACGCCGAAGTAGTAGTTACGCGGCGGCGTCCGGTAGAAGCGGAACAGACCCGTCTTGGTGCTGGTCTTCATCGAGTCGATCCGCGTCCACGGCTTGGCCGTGCTGTTCCGCGCGAACAGCACGACCTCGACACCGGGCAGCGCCCCCTGCGAGACCTGCACCTGGCCCTCCAGCACGGCCTTCTTGCCGTAGGTGACCCAGGTGTTGCGCTTGGTCCAGACGATCTTGGTCTTGACCGCGGCCGCGTCGGCCTTCTTGGCGGTCTCCTTCTCGGTGACGACATCAGCCGTCTCGGCGGTGCTCACATCCCCCGATTCCGGCGCGGGAGCGCTGACGACCGCCTCGGTCTTGGTGGCTGGCTCGGCCGTCGCCGAGGCGACGGTGATGCCGCCGACCGTGGCCACGATCGCCGCGCTCGCGGCGATGAGCGTTCGAGTTCGACGCACAGATTTCCCCTCAAATGTCATGGTGCGAACCCCACGGGCCGGGCTCGCAGATGATCGATGCGAGGTGATCGTAAGGGGCGCGAACGAGTTTCGTGACCGTTTTGGCGAAATCTCCTGAAATGACCCGGCAACGTCGACCGTGCGGAGCTAGCCCGCTGCGCAGCGTGCTGGCTACGATCGGCCGCCTGCATCTGGTGCACAGCCAGAAGCTCACACCAGAGGGGAGCAACGATGGGTAAGCGCGCATGGATTTCCGGCTTGGCCATGGCGGCTGCCGCGGTGCTGGCCGGCACGCTCGCGGCGGCACCGGCGTCGGCCGACGAGGCCGGCTGGCGACCGCCGTTCCGCGCCAAGATCGAACGGATCAGCCCGGAGCTGGCCGAGGAGATGACGGGCGTGTCGTGGCATCCCGGCTGCCCGGTGCCCATTGAGGATCTGCGACTGATCTCGATGAACCACTACGGCTTCGACGGCCGCTCGCACGACGGCGAGCTGGTGGTGCACAAGGATGTCGCCAAGGACGTGGTGAAGGTCTTCCGGCACCTCTACTACCACAAGTTCCCGATCCGCCGGATGGAGCGCATCGAGCACTACGGCGGGGACGACGATGCGTCCATGGAGGCCGACAACAGCTCGTCGTTCAACTGCCGGGAGAAGACCGGCGGTGGCGAGTTCTCGGTTCATTCCTACGGCAAGGCGATCGACATCAACACGATCGAGAACCCGTACGTCAGCGGAGACCTGGTGCTGCCCGAGGCGGGCCGGGAGTATCTGGATCGGGACGACGTCCGGCCCGGCATGATCGTCGACGGTGACATCGTGGTGCGCGCGTTCGCGCGGGCGGGCTTCGAGTGGGGCGGCCACTGGACCTCCCCGATCGACTACCAGCACTTCGAGATTCCCGAGGAGTAGTGCCGTCGGGGCCTCCGGGCTCGCCTGAGCCCGGAGGCGCGTCGATCGGCGCCGCGCCCTGGTGGGTGTCCGTCAGCCGGCGGGCCGCGCCCAGGTGGGCGGCAGGTCAGTCGGCGGTCGGCGCCGCGCCCTGGTGGGTGTCCGTCAGTCGGCGGGCCGCGCCCAGGTGGGCGGCAGGTCAGTCGGCGGTCGGCGCCGCGCCCTGGTGGGAGCCCGTCAGTCGGCGGGCCGCGCCTGCGGAGGTGGGTCGGCCGCCGCGCGCCCAGGCCGGGGCCCCGACAGCCGGCGGGCCGTGCCCAGGCCGGGGCACGCCTCAGTCGGCAGGCTCGCCGTATCCGCCGCCACCCGGCGTTTCGATCACCAGCACGTCGCCGGGGTCGAGGTCGGCCGACCCGCACCCCGGCAGCTCCTCGACCGACCCGTCGACCCGCTCGACGTAGTTGCGACCCAGCGCCCCCGGCGCACCCCCGGCCATCCCGTACGGCGGTACCCGGCGGTGCCCGGACAGCGTGCTGACCGTGACCGGTTCGGTGAACTTCAGCTTGCGGACGACGCCGTCCCCGCCGCGCCACTGGCCCGCCCCGCCCGAGCCGCGACGGATGGCGAAGCTCTCGACAAGGACCGGCAGCCGGTGCTCGAGGACCTCGGGATCGGTCAGCCGGGAATTCGTCATGTGGGTCTGCACGGCGTCGGCGCCCGGATAGCCCGGTCCCGCGCCCGAGCCCGATGCCAGCGTCTCGTAGTACTGGTGACGCTGGTTGCCGAAGGTCACGTTGTTCATCGTCCCGGAGCCTTCGGCCTGCACCTGCAACGCGGCGTAGAGCGCGCCGGTGATCGCCTGGGACGTCTCCACGTTGCCCGCCACGACCGCGGCCGGGTACTCCGGCGAGAGCATGCTGCCCGGCGGGATGATCACCTTCAGCGGCCGCAGACATCCGTCGTTGAGCGGGATGTCGTCGGCCACCAGGGTGCGGAACACGTACAACACGGCCGCCTTCACCACGGCCGACGGTGCGTTGAAGTTGCTGGTCAGCTGCGGGCTGGTGCCGGTGAAGTCGATCTCCGCGGTGCGATTCTCCCGGTCGACACCGACCCGGACGGCGATGACCGCTCCCGAGTCGAGCTCGTAGTGGTACTCGCCGTCCTGCAAGCGGTCGATCACCCGCCGGACGGCCTCCTCGGCGTTGTCCTGCACGTGCCGCATGTACGCCTGCACCACGTCGAGCCCGAAGTGTTCGATCATGTTCCGAACCTCGGCGACCCCCTTCGCGTTCGCCGCGATCTGGGCTCGCAGGTCGGCGAGGTTGGTGTCCGGGTTCCGGCTCGGGTAGCGGGCGGAGGTGAGCAGCTCGCGGGTCGGTCGCTCCCGGAACTCCCCGTCGCGGGCCAGCAGCCAGTTGTCGAACAGCACGCCCTCGTGGTCGATGTGCGTGCTGGTTGCGGGCATCGACCCCGGGGTCAGGCCACCGATCTCGGCATGGTGCCCGCGCGAGGCGACGTAGAACAGGATGTCCCCGGGGGCGTCCGGGTCGTCGGAGGCGAACACCGGCGTGATCACCGTGACGTCCGGGAGGTGCGTGCCACCGTGGTAGGGGTCGTTCACGGCGTACACGTCACCCGGGCGCATGTCGCCGGCCCGGCGTCGGATTACTTCCTGCACGCTGGTGCCCATCGACCCGAGGTGGACCGGGATGTGTGGCGCGTTGGCGATCAGGTGTCCGTCGGGATCGAACAACGCGCACGAGAAGTCCATCCGCTCCTTGATGTTCACCGACTGTGCGGTGGACTCCAGCGCCACACCCATCTGCTCGGCGATCGACATGAACAGGTTGTTGAAGATCTCCAGCAGGACCGGATCGGCCTCGGTGGTCACCTCCGCCGTCTCGTGTGCCTGCGCGCGCTCGATGACCAGGTGCCCCTGCTCGACGCACCGCGCTCGCCAGCCGGGATCGACCACCGTGGTGCTGTTCGCCTCGGTGATGATCGCCGGGCCCTCGATGCGTTGCCCGACAGCCAGCGATTCCCGGTCGAACAACTGCGCCTCGTGCCAGCCGTCGGCGTACAGCTTGACCGACCCGATCGGCCCGCTCGGTTCCGTCCGGTCCACGGTCGGCAGGGGCGCGGGCCGAGAGCGTGCGGTGGCTTCGACCGACACCGCCTCGACGATCAGCGGCCTGCGCATGAGGAACGAGAACTGTGCTTTGTGCAGGCGCTCGAACTCCTCGGTCATCGCTGCCGCGGAGCCCAACTCCACGGCCACCGTGGTGTCCGTGCCGTCGTAGCGCAGGTGCGCGCGCCGAGCGACCTCGACGTCGGTCTCCACCCCCAGCTCTGCGACGGCTTCACTCGCCAACTCGTCGGCTACCTCGGCCGCTCGGGCCGCGCCCTCGTCGTCGACCTCGACCTCGACGGATCGTTGCCGCATCGCCGTCAGATCGGCCAGCCCGATGCCCAGCGCGGACAGCACACCGGGGAGCGGCGGGACCAACACGGTCCGGATCCCGAGGGCGTCCGCCACGGCGCAGGCGTGCTGCCCGCCGGCGCCGCCGAACGTCGTCAGGGCGTAGCCGGTGACGTCGTGCCCCTTCTGCACGGAGATCTTCTTGACCGCGTTGGCCATGTTGGCCACGGCGATCCGCCGGAATCCCTCGGCGACCTCCTCGGGTGTGCGGTCATCTCCGGTCGCCTGGCGGATCTCGGCCGCGAGCTCGGCGAATCGCTTCCGGACGATCGTCGTGTCGAGTGGTTCGTCCCCGTTCGAGCCGAACACCCGCGGGAAGTGGTCGGGCTGGATCCGGCCCAGCATCACGTTGGCGTCGGTGACGGTCAGTGGCCCGCCACGCCGGTAGCACGCCGGACCAGGGTCCGCGCCCGCCGAGTCCGGTCCGACCCGGTAGCGGCTGCCGTCGAAGTGCAGGATCGAGCCGCCGCCCGCCGCGACGGTGTGGATGTCCAGCATCGGCGCACGCAGTCGGACACCGCCGACCACGGTGGTGAACACGCGCTCGAACTCGCCGCCGTAGTGCGAGACGTCGGTCGAGGTGCCGCCCATGTCGAACCCGATGACCCGGTCGAACCCCGCGGCCTGCGACATCCGCACCATGCCCACGATGCCGCCTGCCGGGCCGGACAGGATCGCGTCCTTGCCGCGGAAGTGCCCAGCTTCGGTCAGTCCGCCGTTGGACTGCATGAACTGCAGGTCGGTGTCCGGCAGTTCGCCGGCCACCTGGTCGACGTAGCGGCGCAGGACGGGGGAGAGGTACGCATCCACCACGGCGGTGTCGCCGCGCGGGACCAGCTTGAGCAGCGGGCTGACCTCCGACGACAGCGAGACCTGGGTGAAGCCGATGCTGCGCGCCAGCTCACCGATCGCGCGCTCGTGGTCCGGGAACTGATAACTGTGCAGGCAGGCCACGGCGATCGCACGGAATCCCGCCTCGTGCGCCGCGCGCAGCTGCGGTTCCAGTGCTGCCAGGTCGGGCTCACGCAGTACCTCGCCGGTGGCGGATATCCGTTCGTCCACCTCGATGACCTGCGAGTACAACGCGCTGGGCAGCTCGATGTGCCGGTCGAAGATGCGCGGCCGGTTCTGGTACGCGATGCGCAGGGCGTCGGCGAAGCCGCGCGTGATCACCAGCACCGTCGGTTCGCCCGCGCGCTCCAGCAAGGCGTTCGTCGCGACCGTGGTGCCCATCCGCACCGCGTCGATGTCGGAGCTGTCGTGTTCACCCAGCAGTTGCCGAATGCCCGCCACGGCGGCGTCGGGATAGCGCGGATCCTGCGAGAGCAGTTTGTGTGTGCGGATGTCGCCGTCCGGTGTGCGAGCGACGATGTCGGTGAACGTCCCGCCTCGATCGACCCAGAACTGCCAGCCCATTCCTCACTCGAATCTGCTCGGATCACCAGCTCCGTAGCGGACGATCTCCGGCTCTCCGCTGGAGAAGTCGACCACCGTGGTCGGTTCGGTGCCGCACTCCCCGGAATCGATCACCACGTCCACCAGGTGGTCCAGCCGTTCCTTGATCTCCCAGCCCTGGGTCAACGGCTCCGGGGTGTCCGGCAACAGCAGCGTGCTGGACAGCATCGGCTCGCCGAGTTCCGCCAGCAGCGACTGCACCACCGGGTGCTCCGGGATCCGCACCCCGACCGTGCGCTTCTTGGCGTTCATCAACTGACGCGGCACGTCGCGAGTGGCGGGCAGGATGAACGTGTACTGACCCGGCGTGGCCGCCTTGATGGCGCGGAACACCCGGTTGTCCAGCACCACGAACTGCCCGAGCTGCGCGAAATCCCGGCACACCAGGGTGTAGTGGTGACGATGGTCGAGTTTGCGGATGTCCTTGATCCGCTCCATGCCCTTGCGGTTGCCGATGGTGCAGCCCAGCGCGTAGCAGGAATCCGTGGGATAGGCGATGAGGCCGCCGTCCCGCAGCGTCGCAACGGTCTGGGCGATCCTCCTCGGCTGCGGATTGACCGGGTGCACGTCGTAGTACCTCGCCATTCCGGCGAGCGTAGTCAACTCCACGGTGGTGAACACGCAGGCACGGCGCTGTGTCCGGTGCCCGACCGATGCTTTCCCGGCCGACGGTCACAACCGCTCGGTCAACGCGTCGGCCGCAGCCAGCAGATCGGCCGCCCACCGCACACCCGGCTTGCGACCGATGCGCTCGATCGGTCCCGACACCGATACCGCCGCGACCACGCTGCCGGACGAGTCCTTGACCGGGGCGGACACGCTCGCCACGCCCGGCTCGCGCTCCGCGACGCTCTGCGCCCAGCCGCGCCTGCGGACCTCCAGCAGCGTGCGCTCACCGAAGATCGCGTCGGCCAGGATGGTGCGCTGCGTCTGCGGATCCGCCCAGGCGGCCAGCACCTTCGCCCCGGAGCCTGCCGTCATCGGCAGGCGGGAACCGACCGGAACGGTGTCCCGCAAGCCGCTCGGCGGCTCGGCGGTGGCGATACAGACGCGCTGCATGCCGTCGCGCCGGTACAACTGAACGCTTTCCCCAGTGATGTCGCGCAGTTTCGGCAGCACCGAGTTCGCCGCGTCCAGCAGCGGGTCGGTCGACCCGCCTGCGAGCTCGGCCAACGCGGTGCCCGGTCGCCACCGGCCGTCCGGTCCACGGCGCAGCAGCCGGTGTGTCTCCAGTCCCACGGCCAACCGGTGCGCGGTAGCGCGCGGAAGACCGGTACGCGTGCAGAGTTCGGCAAGGCCGCACGGCTCGGTGGCCACGGCCTGCAGCACGGCGACCGCCTTGTCGAGGACGCCGATGCCGGACGTCGGCGCAGTCGAGGTATCCTGTCCCACAGCGCGATACTAGCGTCCCGAATATTGGGAAGTCCAGATACTGGGAATGGGTCCGGCCATGGGAAAGACACTCGCGGAGAAGGTCTGGGATGCGCACGTGGTGCGCCGCGGCGAAGGCGCCGAACCGGATCTTCTCTACATCGATCTCCACCTGGTCCACGAGGTGACCAGCCCGCAGGCGTTCGACGGGTTGCGGCTGGCCGGCCGCAAGGTGCGGCGGCCCGACCTGACCATCGCCACCGAGGACCACAACGTGCCGACGACCGGCATCGACTTGCCGATCGCCGACCCGGTGTCGAGGACTCAGGTGGAGACGCTGCGGAAGAACTGCCAGGAGTTCGGCATCCGGCTGCACCCGATGGGTGACGACGAGCAGGGCATCGTGCACGTGATCGGCCCGCAGCTCGGTCTCACCCAGCCCGGCATGACCGTGGTCTGCGGTGACTCACACACCTCGACGCACGGCGCGTTCGGTGCGATGGCCTTCGGTATCGGGACGTCCGAGGTCGAGCACGTGCTGGCCACACAGACACTGCCGCTGCGTCCGTTCAAGACGATGGCCATCAACGTCAGCGGCAAGCTGCGCCCCGGCGTGACGGCCAAGGACATCATCCTGGCGGTGATCGCCAAGATCGGCACCGGTGGCGGCCAGGGCTACGTGCTGGAGTACCGCGGCGAGGCCATCGAAGCGCTGTCGATGGAAGCGCGGATGACCATCTGCAACATGTCCATCGAGGCCGGCGCGCGGGCGGGCATGATCGCCCCGGACGCGACGACGTTCGAGTACCTCAAGGGCCGCCCGCACGCTCCGCAGGGCGCCGACTGGGACAAGGCGCTGGAGGACTGGCGCCAGCTGCGCACCGACGACGACGCGGTGTTCGACGCCGAGGTCGAGCTGAACGCCGACGAGCTGACGCCGTTCGTCACATGGGGCACCAACCCGGGCCAGGGCCTGCCGCTGAGCGAGCGGGTGCCGAACCCGGCCGACTTCGCCGACGAGACCGAGCGGCTGGCCGCCGAGAAGGCGCTGGCCTACATGGACCTCGAGCCGGGCACCCCACTGCGGGACATCAAGGTGGACACGGTGTTCCTCGGCTCGTGCACCAACGGCCGGATCGAGGACCTGCGGGCGGCCGCCGACGTGCTGGCCGGACACAAGGTCGCCGACGGCGTGCGGATGCTGGTGGTGCCCGGGTCGATGCGGGTGCGCAAGGCCGCCGAGGAGGAGGGCCTGGACAAGGTCTTCACCGAGGCGGGCGCCGAGTGGCGCGCGGCGGGTTGCTCGATGTGCCTGGGCATGAACCCCGACCAGCTCAAGCCGGGGGAGCGCAGCGCGTCGACCTCGAACCGCAACTTCGAAGGCAGGCAGGGCAAGGGCGGCCGCACCCATCTGGTGTCGCCGCTGGTCGCCGCGGCAACCGCGGTGCGCGGCACGCTGTCGTCGCCGGAAGATCTGTGACGCACGGGAGGCAGGCATGGAACCGTTCAGCAAGCACACCGGGGTCGGCGTCCCGCTGCGTCGGTCGAATGTGGACACCGACCAGATCATCCCCGCGGTCTACCTGAAGCGCGTCACCCGCACCGGCTTCGAGGACGGGTTGTTCGCGGCATGGCGTGGCGACGAGTCGTTCGTGCTCAACCAGGAACCGTTCCGCAACGGTTCGGTGTTGGTGGCCGGGCCGGACTTCGGCACCGGCTCGTCGCGTGAGCACGCGGTGTGGGCCCTGATGGACTACGGCTTCCGCGTGGTGATCTCGTCGCGGTTCGCCGACATCTTCCGCGGCAACGCGGGCAAGCAGGGCCTGGTCACCGCGCAGTGCACGCAGGCGGACGTCGAGCAGCTGTGGAAGTTGCTGGAGAACGAGCCGGGCGCCGAGGTCACGGTCGATCTGAGCGAGAAGACCGTGCAGTGCAAGGACTTCGTCACCACGTTCGACATTGACGACTACACCCGCTGGCGCCTGCTGGAAGGTCTGGACGACATCGCCCTGACGCTGCGCCACGAAGACGCCATCAGCGCGTTCGAGGCGACCCGGCCGTCGTACAAGCCGGTCACCATCGCGCGCTGACTAGTCGCCGTTCGGTGGCGGCGGCAGGTAATGCGCCGCCACCAAACGCGGCACGTCACCGCGGCGGAACGTCAGCACCCACGTCGAGCCCTTCTTCGCCGGGATCTCGGCGAAGTCCACGCCGTCTTGCGCGCAGACTTCGGCCACAAGTCCTGGGATCACCCCGCCCTGGCTGCACACCACCGGTGTGTTGCTCGCGGCCGCGATCGCTCTCAGCCGGGCCAGGCCTTCCTGTGGAGCGTCGCGATAACGGTCCTCGGCAAGAGCCGGTTCGTACTCGATCTCCACGTCGGAGTCGGCCGCCACGCCGCGGACGGTCTGCACACAGCGCAGCCGGGGCGCCGAACAGACCCTGTCGGGCTTGAACAACGCCAGTTGCCTGGTCAGGAACTTCGCCTGGCGCTCACCGTTGGCCGTCAGCGGCCGCAGGTCGTCGTCGCCGTTCCACCCTTCCCGGCTGCCTGCCTTCGCGTGCCGGACCAGCAGCAGCGTCGTCACGTTGTCGCCGAGGCCGAGGAACGTCTCCAGCACTCCGCGGTCGGCGTCGTAGGACAGCAGCTTGCGTGCCTTCTTCGGCGTGCACCAGCGGAGTTCGTCGACCTCCTCGTTGGGGACGAACTCGCCTGCCACGGCGCGCGCGGCGTAGTAGTAGACGATCTTGCGCTGCTTGGTGACCGGATACTCGACCTGGGTCAGAAACGGCCCGAGGGTGCATACGCTGCCGGTCTCCTCGGTGACCTCGCGCGCCGCGGCGAGCGGGATCGTCTCGCCCTCGTCCAGCTTCCCCTTCGGCAGCGACCAGTCGTCGTAGCGTGGCCGGTGTACCAGCGCGACCTCGAACCCGTCCTCGCCGCGCGGCCGCCACAGCACCGCGCCCGCTGCCAGAACCGCCGATCCGGTGTGGGGCAGAACCACGTGCGCCATCGCTCAGCCGCCCCGGTGCACCGCAAGTAGTTCGAACTGGTGGTCGCGCACTTCGCTGCCCTCGGCCGGTGACGGCGTCCATTCCCCGTCCGGGCCGAGCACCCAGCACCTGGTCGACGGGTGCAGCGCGGACTCCAGCACGTCGTCCAGCTGCGCGGTCAACCGTGCGTCGTGCACCTTGACCAGTACCTCGATGCGCCGGTCCAGGTTGCGGTGCATCATGTCGGCGCTGCCGATCCAGTACTCGTCGGCGCCGATGAAGTTGATGATCCGCGAGTGCTCGAGGAACCGGCCGAGGATCGAACGCACCCGGATGTTGTCGCTCAGGCCGGGAACCCCCGGCTTGAGCGCGCAGATCCCGCGCACCACGATGTCCACCGGCACACCGGCCTGCGACGCCCGGTACAGCGCGTCGACGATCTGCTCGTCGACCAGTGCGTTCAGTTTGAGCCGGATGCCCGCCTGCTTGCCCTGCCCGGCCAGCTCGATCTCGCGCGCGATCCGGTCGAGGATGCCGCGCCGGATGCCGTGCGGCGCGGTGAGGATGGTGCGGTAGCTGACCTGCCGGGAGTAGCCGGTCAGCACGTTGAACAGGTCGGTCAGGTCCGCGCCGACGTCGTCGTCCGCGGTGAGCAAGCCGATGTCCTCGTACACCCGCGCCGTCTTCGGGTTGTAGTTGCCGGTGCCGATGTGGCAGTAGCGGCGGATGCGGTTGCCCTCCTGCCGCACCACCATCGCGATCTTGCAGTGGGTCTTCAGGCCCACCAGCCCGTAGACCACGTGCACGCCCGCGCGCTCCAGCGTGCGAGCCCACGCGATGTTGGCCTGCTCGTCGAACCGTGCCTTGATCTCCACCAGCGCGACGACCTGCTTGCCTTCCTCGGCCGCGTCGATCAGCGCGTTGACGATCGGCGAGTCACCCGACGTGCGGTACAGCGTCTGCTTGATCGCCAGCACCTTCGGGTCGGTGGCCGCTTGCTCGATGAACCGCTGCACGCTGGTGGAGAACGAGTCGTACGGGTGGTGCACCAGCACGTCGCCCTCGCGCAACGTGGAGAACACGCTGCGCGGCGTCTCCCGCTCGGCGAACGCCGGATGGGTGGCAGGCACGAACGGCGCGTACTTCAGGTCCGGCCGGTCCAGGTCGGCGAGTTGGAACAGGCACGTCATGTCGATCAGCCCGGGCACCGACACCACGTCGTGCGGGTCGACCTCCAGCTCGCGCAGCAGCAGCTCGAGCATGTGCTCGCTCATGTCCTGCTCGATCTCCAGCCGCACCGGAGGGCCGAACCGCCGCTGCGCCAGTTCCCGCTCCAGTGCCTGCAGCAGGTCCTCGTCGCGGTCTTCCTCCACCTCGAAGTCGGCGTTGCGGGTGACCCGGAAGACGTGGTGCTCGATCACCTTCATGCCGGTGAACAAGTCGTCCAGGTGAGCCGCGATGAGCTCCTCGAGGGGCAGGAAGGTGGCCTCCGGGCCGTTGTTCGGATCCAGCCGGATCAGCCGCGAGACGTTGTTCGGGATCTTGACGCGGGCGAACCGTTCGGTGCCGCTGTCCGGGTCCGCGACCGTGACGGCGAGGTTCAGCGACAGACCCGAGATGTACGGAAACGGGTGCGCCGGGTCCACGGCCAACGGCGTGAGCAGCGGGAAGATGTTGTCACTGAAGTAGCGCGACAGGCGGGCGCGGTCCTCGGCGGTGAGATCCACCCACCGCACGAACCGGATCCCCGCCTCGTCCAGCGCGGGCCGTACCTGATCACTGAACACCGCCGTCTGGCGCGCGACCAGGTCCTGGTTCCGCTTGGCGATGTAGGCGAGCTGTTCGCGGGGCGACAAGCCGTCCGCACTGCGCACGCTCAGCCCGGTCTCGTCGCGCCGCTTCAACCCGGCCACCCGCACCATGTAGAACTCGTCCAGGTTGGTGGCGAAGATGGCCAGGAACTTCGCGCGTTCCAGCAGCGGCTGCGAGGAGTCCTCGGCGAACGCCAGCACCCGGGCGTTGAAATCCAGCCAGGACATCTCCCGGTTCAGATAGCGATCGTCCGGTAGCTCGGTCGCGCGCTGCGCCGGGGTGGCCGCAGGTGGGGCAGCGGGGCCGGAGGCGGGCGCGCGGCCCTGCTCACCGGCCGGAGCTCGCGTCACATCACTCACACCGACATTGTTCCCCAATGCGGCACGGGGCGGGGCCGGCGCGAGATGAACGAGGTGTTCATCGCACCACGCTCGGCCGGCCGGTAGAGATCGGGCACGCCCGGCCGCGAGTGCCGGCGTGGCGACTTTCCGGGGCGCCGGCGGAGATCAGCAAGCCCAGGCGCGGGCCTTCAGCGCAGCCAGGGTGTGTTCACCGACCCCCAGCGTCTGTACGTGGGCCAGGTCCTCGGGCGTGTCGACGTCCGCGCGCAGAGTCGGCACGGGCAGGTCGATCGGCATCGCACCGGAGGCTGCGTGAGCCTGGGCCGAACGCGGCCCGAAGTGGGGCTCGAGCTCCTCGCCAGGCGCGGACAACAGCAGCGTGGTCCCGGTCCCTGCTCGATCGGCACAGAAGGCCCGCCGCGACTCACCGGCCGCGATGGCCGCGGCGAGTTCGTCGGCGCGCAGGGCAGGAAGGTCCGCCTGCAGGGCGCCGATGACGCAGTCCGGATCGTCGGCGCGCAGCTGCTCGGCGACGTGGCGCAAGCCCGTGTTCAACCCTGGCTGCCCGCCGTCCGAGACGATCTCGGCGCCGAGCGTGCGCACCGCGGACAGTTCGTCCGGCTCCGCGGCGGCGACCAGCACCCGGGAGACCGCGGGCGTGGACAACGCGGCCGCGACCGTGTCCATCGCCATGGCCAGCGCCAGCGCGGACCGCACCGTGCCCACGTCGGCCCGCTCGGCGAGCCGGGATTTCGCCACGGTCAGCCGCTTCAGCGGGACCAGGAGGTTCACAGCCACTGCCACGCAGCTATCTTCGCTGATAGCGTCGGCAACCGAGTCGCGAGGAGGGCCTTGCAGGTGGTAGAGCGGGAGAAGGGCGGCCCGTGGGTGGCCGCGCTGGCGACGGCTTTCTATCCACTGACGCACCTGGCCAGGCACGAGGCGCAGCACGCCGAGCGCATCCCGCGCAGCGGCGGAGCGATCATCGCGATGAACCACATCTCACACGCCGACCCGGTCTTCGATGCGGTGTTCATCCACCGGCAGGGCCGGGTGCCGCGGTTCTTGGCCAAGGCCAGCGTGATGGACGCGCCGATCTTCGGCCGGATGGCGCGCGGCGCCGGGTCGATCCCCGTCTACCGCGGGACGGAGAAGGCGAGCGATGCGCTGCGGGACGCCCATCAGGCGCTGCGCGAGGGCAAGGTGATCGTCATCTATCCGGAAGGCACCATCACCAAGGACCCGCAGGGCTGGCCGAAGAACTCCTATCCGGGTGTGGCCAAACTGGCGCTCGCCAACGACGTGCCGGTCATCCCGATCGCGCGGTGGGGCACCAGGGACATGCTCGACCTGTACCACCGCAAGGTGCGGTTGTTCCCCCGCAAGACGGTGCGCTACCTGGTCGGCGAGCCGGTCGATCTGTCCGCGTTCCGGGGGCAGGAGCCCTCGCCGGAGCTGCACCGCAAGGTGACCGACATGGTGATGGCGGAGGTCACCAGGCTGCTCGGCGAACTGCGCGGTGAACAACCGCCGCCGACGGCGGGCAAGGACACCGAGGCGGACGGCAAGGGCGCCGATGGCTGAGCCGGTTCCGCAGCGCATCGCCGTCCTCGGCGCGGGTTCGTGGGGCACGACGTTCGCCAAGGTGCTCGCCGACGCGGGCCGCGACGTGGTGTTGTGGGCTCGGCGGCGGGAGGTGGCCGAGGAGATCAACGAGCGCCACACGAACTCGGCGTATCTGGAGAATCTGCGGCTGCCCGAACGGCTGGCGGCGACCGCGGACGCCGAGGAGGCGCTGGCCGGCGCGCAGGCCGTGGTGCTCGCGGTACCGAGCCAGTCGTTGCGCGAGAACCTGATGCGCTGGCGCGACCTGATCCCCGAAGGTGTCCCGCTGGTCAGCCTGGCCAAAGGCGTCGAGCTCGGCACGCTCAAGCGGATGAGCGAGGTCATCGTCGACGTCACCGGCGTCCCGCAGCAGCAGGTCGTGGTGGTGTCGGGTCCGAACCTCGCGGTCCCCATCGCCCAAGGGGAGCCCGCCGCGACCGTGGTGGCGTGCACCGACCACGACCGCGCGGTGGCGATCCAGAAGGCGTGCATGGGTGGCACGTTCCGGGTGTACACCAACGTCGACGTGGTGGGGTGCGAACTGGGCGGCGCGGGCAAGAACGTCATCGCGCTCGCCTGCGGGCTGGCGGCTGGCCTCGGTTACGGCGCCAACACCATGGCCACGTTGATCACCAGGGGCTTGGCCGAGATCGCGCGGCTGGGCGTCAAGCTCGGCGCCGATCCGCTGACGTTCGCGGGCCTGGCCGGGGTCGGAGACCTGGTCGCCACCTGCACCTCACCGTTGTCGCGCAATCGGACGTTCGGTGAGCGGCTGGCCAAGGGTGAGACGCTCGAGGAGGCACAGGCGCACGCGGGCGGTCAGGTGGCCGAGGGGGTCAAGTCGTGTTCGTCCATCTTGGCGCTGGCCAGGCAACACGGCGTGGACATGCCGCTGACCGAGGGCGTGCACCAGGTGTGCCACGACGGCAAGGATCCGGTGGAACTGGCCTCCGAGCTGTTGGGGCGGGCGCGCAAGTCGGAGTGGGGCTGACCGCCGAGCGGCAGGCACGTCGGCGTCGGACCGACCGCCGAGCGGCAGGCACGCCGGCGTCGGACCGACCGCGGGTGAGATCGACCGAGCTGGACCGGGTCCCGAGCCCCGGATGCATCGGGTGTGGCGAGTCGGGCGAACCGGCTGGGCCTGTCGCCGGAGTCGGCTGTGGGACCGAAGTCAACACTTCCGAGGGCTTCGGGCCCCGCATGGTGAGACCCGGTTGACCGGCACCCGGGCCGCTGATTGTGTGTGCGGCATGAACCAGCGCCGGAGTCTGCCACGTCGGTCGACGTGCGCCGCGCTGTGTTGTCGCTGTCGGTAGACCCAGCCCAGGTCCGACCCGCAGCCCGAGTGAGGAATCAGGATGTTCGCCGTCCCGGTCAATACCGTTGCCGCTGAGGAAAAGCCCGCCCTGCGCCACCCGGCCCGAGTGGCCGTCGCGTACGCCGCGTCCCGCGACCGCTGGCGTCACCTGCTGCGTTACGACGCCGACGAGCGCTACGCGGTCCTGGTGGACCGCACCGACACCGACGAGATCTGGCTGATGAGCTGGCTGCCGGGGCAAGGGGAACAGCGGCACGACCACGGCGACACCAGCGGTGCGTTCACGGTGGTGCACGGCGAGCTGACCGAGGTGGTCCTGCGGCCGAACGCGGTGCAGGACGCCGGGCCCGAGGTCAACGTGCTGCAAGCGGGCCAGACCCGCGCGTTCGGGCCCGGCTACGCCCACCAGGTCAGCAACCGCAGCGCCGACCCGGCGGTGAGCCTGCACGTCTACCGCTACGGCGGCAGGACGGTCCGGCCCTACGTGGCGCGTGCCGAGGCGTCCAGCCGCGGGTCGGTGGGGTAGCGCCGGTCGGCCACGTGCTGCGGAACGGGCAGGTCCGTCTTCAAATCCGGTGACGGGATCGGGTCGCCGTACGTGGTGACCAGTGGCAGGACGCCCGCCCAGACGGTGTTGGCCTCGATGTCTTCCTGGTCGTCACCCGGATAGGTGGCTCTGATCTTGACGGACGCTTCGGTCAACGGCAGCGCCAGCACGCTGACCGCGGCCAATTCCTTCTTGTCGGGCTCCCGCGCGTAGTCCCAGGAGCCCGGGGACAGGTGCTCGGTGATGACCCGTAGACCGTGCAGTTTGGCTTCCGGCTCGGTGACGGCCGTGGCGGTCCCGTGAATGACGGCCGAGCGGTAGTTCATCGAGTGGTGGTACAGGCTGCGCGCGTAGACGATCCCGTCGAGATGGGTCACCGTGACGCACGCGTCGACGCCGTCGCTGGCCGCCCGCAAGCTGCGCGCTCCGGTCGAGCCGTGCAGGTACAGCAGGTCGCCTTCCCGGCCGTAGCTGGTCGGCAGCACGACGGGCGAGGAATCCAGCACGATGCCGAGATGGCAGATCAGGCCGGCGTCGAGCACTTCGTACAGTGCGGCGCGGTCGGTCACCGTGCGGTGTTTCGTGCGGTTCGGGGTGCTCCGGGGGGTCGATGACAACGGTGGTGCGGACATGTCTTCGAGCCTGACCGAGGCAGTGGCCTCGTGAAATGTCCAATATGCAAGAATTCCTGATGTCCACTTCTGGGAGAGTGTGATGACGGAATCCGCATTGGGCAGTCGGGGCGAGACCACCCTGCCGGTGACGCTGGATCGGGAATCGAAGACGCCGCTGGCTGTCCAGCTCGCGGACGCGTTGCGGACCGCGGCGTCGTCGGGCCACCTGCGCGGCGGCGACCGGCTCCCGTCGACCAGGGCTCTCGCCAGTCGCCTCGGCGTGAGCCGCACGGTGACGGCGGCCGCGTACGAGCAGCTGCACGCCGAGGGGTGGATCGTCGGCCGCCACGGTTCGGGCACCTACGTCACCACGACGCCGCCGTCCGGGCAGCCGCAGCACACGAACGTCGAACCGGACGCCGAGGCCGACTCCGGTCTGCTCGAGTTGGTTCCCGGCATGCCGTGGGCGGAGGGGATCGAACGATCGGCGTGGCGCCGCGCGTGGCGAGCGGCCTCCGACGAGCCCCCGTCGCAGCACACCGATCGCGCCGGCCTGACCGACTACCGAGCGGCCATCAGCGAACTTCTGCTGCGCCACCGTGGGCTCAACGCCGCACCGTCGGCGGTCCTGGCCACGGCGGGCACCACCGCTGCGGTCGCCGAGCTTGCCTTCGGTGTGCTGCAACCCGGGGACACCGTCGCGGTCGAAGAGCCCGGCTATCAGCGGGCCGTGCAAGCATTGCGGTCGGCCGGGGTGCGGGTGGTCCCGCTCGGCGTGGACTCCGACGGGGTGCGGGTCGACGAGATCGGCGATGTCGCGGCGGTCTACTGCTCTCCGGCGCACCAGTACCCGCTGGGCACGCGGATGAGCGCGGCCCGCCGGGTCGCACTGGTGGAACGCGCCAGGTCAGACGGGTTCCTGATCATCGAGGACGACTACGACGGCGAGCTGCGCTTCGACGTGGCCCCGCTACCTGTACTGGCGGCGCTGGCGCCGGACGTCGTCGTGCACCTCGGCACCACCAGCAAGATCCTCACCCCCACGCTCGGCGTCGGCTGGATGGTTGCACCTCCGCGGGTGGCCGAAGCCGTCCTGGCCTACCGGGACCGCACCGGAACCCGGCCGTCTCCCGCGGGCCAGCGCGTCTTCACCGCCTTCGCGCGCAACGGCGACCTGGGCAGGCACCTCCGCCGGGTCCGGCGCGAGCTGTCGGAACGGCGGCAATGGCTGACCGAGGCGCTGACCGAAGCGGGCATCCCGGTGCTCGGCGACGACGCGGGCGCCCACCTGGTGGTGCCGCTCGCGTCCCCCGCGCAGGAGAAGGAACTGCTGGCCGCTGCGGCCGGACACGGGATCCTGCTGGACGGTCTTGCGCGGCACTTCGCCGCCGAACCGACCGCGTTCGGCGTGGCCATCGGCTACGCCGGATGTTCGCGGGCGGAGCTGCACGCAGCGATCCCGACGTTGATCGAGGTCTTTCGAAGGCCGAGTGGCACGTCCGATTCCGGGTGACGCGCGGTAGGGTCACCGACTATGGCACAACCACCCAGCCGGGCGCTTGACCGATCGGGCCGCCGCAAGATCCGCGTGGCCGTGATCTTCGGCGGGCGCAGCACCGAGCACACCATCTCCTGTGTGTCCGCGGGCAGCATCCTCGGCCACCTGGACACCGACCGGTTCGAGATCGTGCCGATCGGGATCACGCCGGAAGGCGGCTGGCTGCTCCCGTCCACCGACGCCGAGGCGCTGCGCATCCGGGGCCGGGAACTGCCCCAGGTCACCAGCGGCAGTGGCACCGACGTCATCCTGGCCGGCGACGCCACGCGGCGGGATCTGGTCAAGCTGGACGGGAACGAGACCGAAGCCCTGGCGGGGGTGGACGTGGTGTTCCCGGTGCTGCACGGCGCGTTCGGTGAGGACGGCACCATCCAGGGCTTGCTGGAAATGGCCGACATCCCCTACGTCGGCTCCGGAGTGCTGGCCAGCGCGGCGTCCATGGACAAGGTGTTCGCCAAGAAGCTGCTGGCCGCGGAAGGCCTGCCGATCGGGGAGTACGCCGTGGTGCCACGCGGCGCGACCACCCTGCCGGAGGCCGACCGGCAGCGTCTCGGGTTGCCGGTGTTCGTCAAGCCGGCGCGCGCCGGCTCGTCGGTGGGCATCAGCCGGGTGACCGACTGGGGCCAGCTGGACGATGCGATCGCGCTGGCCCGGCAGACCGACCCGAAGGTGCTGGTCGAAGCCGCCATCGTCGGCCGTGAGGTGGAGTGTGGCGTGCTGCAGTTCCCGGACGGCCGCATCGAGGCGTCGCTCCCCGCCGAGATCCGCGTCCTCGCCGAGGACGACGACGCCTGGTACGACTTCGAGACCAAGTACCTGGGCGAGGCCGCCGAGCTGGACATCCCGGCCAAGCTGGACGACCACGTCATCGAACGCCTGCGGGCCATGGCGGTGCGCGCGTTCCAGGCGCTGGACTGCGCCGGCCTGGCACGGGTGGACTTCTTCGTCAGCTCCGACGGCACGCTGACGATCAACGAGCTGAACACGATGCCCGGGTTCACCACCACGTCGGCCTACCCGAAGATGTGGGAGGTCACCGGCATCGACTACACCACGCTGCTCACCACGCTGATCGAAACAGCGTTGGCGCACGGCACCGGGCTGCGCTGACCTCAGTTCGGCATGGCCGCGGCGACGGCCTTGCTCAAGTCCTGCATGACGCCGGTGCCCGCGTCGCCGGGCAGGGTCACCGCGACCGTCACCGGCTTGCCGACCAGGTACCACGTGCTGGTGCCCGCATCCTGCACCGGAAACCACCGCACGTCGTCGACGACCACGAGCTTCGACGTCGGCTTCAGCTCCGCGGGCTTGCCGACACCGCAGCGCAGCACGACCGGGTCTTGCTCGCCCCAAGCGGCCGCCGCCTCCGGTGCGGGATCGGCGAGTTGCCTGCGCGGCAGCGTGGTGCCTGAGGACTTCAGCGCATCCGGCAGCTCGTCCATCAACCGGGCGCACTCCGGCGACCCGGCCTTGGGCGCAGCCACCGCGGCCAGGGGCAGCGGCTCCACCTCACGCGCCGGTGGTTCCTCGCCGCCGAGCGTCAGCCCCAGGACGGCCACCGCGACGACGAGTGCCAGCGACAGCGCCGCGGCGGCGACGAGGACCGGCCGCGGCGGCAACGCGGACTCGGCTGAGGGATTCGACTCCGTCTCCGGTGCTTGGCTCACCGCGGGCTTTCGGTAGGGGACTGGGCTTACAGGTGCACCACGGGGCAGGTCAGTGTCCGCGTGATGCCGTTGACGTTCTGTACCTTAGCGACGACCAGTTGCCCCAGTTCATCCACGTTCTCCGCCTCGGCGCGCACGATGACGTCGTAGGGGCCGGTGACGTCCTCGGAGCTGGTCACACCGGGGATGTTCGCGATCTCGGCGGCCACCGAGGCTGCTTTACCGACTTCGGTCTGAATCAGGATGTATGCGTTGACCACGGCGCGCCCCTTCGTCAGCAGCGTTGCGATTCAGGTCCAATAGGGCCGGCGGCGTCACCCGACGTCGTCCGGCCCAGAAAAACCTACCGCAGTCGGACTACGTCCAGCACTCGGATGTCCGACTGTTTGGCATAGAAGGAGGTTACGGTGCAGCAGCGCAGCCCCGGCGGACGAACGGTCGCCGACATGGGCGAATTCTCGCTGATCGGCGCCGTGGTGGCGGGCCGTCGACAGCCGTCGACGACGCAGCTCGGGCCCGGCGACGACGCCGCGGTGGTGAGCACGCCCGATGGTCGCGTGGTCGCCAC
Source organism: Thermocrispum municipale DSM 44069 (assembly GCF_000427825.1). Taxonomy (GTDB): domain Bacteria; phylum Actinomycetota; class Actinomycetes; order Mycobacteriales; family Pseudonocardiaceae; genus Thermocrispum; species Thermocrispum municipale. The sequence continues at coordinate 143,683 of NZ_ATYT01000006.1, forward strand.
GACCGATGTTCTGGTGCAGGGCGTGCACTTCCGGCTGGACTGGTCGACAGCGGAACAGGTCGGCCGGAAGGCGGTAGCGGTCAATTTGGCGGACGTCGCCGCGATGGGGGCACGGCCGACGTCGGTGTTGGTCGGTCTGGCATGCCCCGCGTCCACCCCCGCGCAAGTCGCTCTGGACCTGGCGCGCGGGATGGGCGAGGAGGCCGAACGGGCGGGCGCGGGCTTGGTCGGCGGTGACGTCGTGGCGGCGGATGAGATCGTCATCAGCATCACGGCGCTGGGCGACCTGGAAGGCCGGGAACCGGTGACGCGCTCGGGTGCCCGGCCGGGAGACGTGCTCGCCGTGGCCGGAAGGCTCGGCTGGGCGGCCGCAGGCCTGGCCGTGCTGGGCAGGGGATTCCGGTCACCGGTCGGCGTGGTCAACGCGCAGCGCTGGCCCGAGCCGCCGTACGAGGACGGTCCGCGCGCCGCCGTCGCCGGGGCAACCGCGATGATCGACGTGTCGGACGGCCTGCTCGGCGATCTCGAACACATCGCCAAGGCTTCCGAGGTGTCGATCGACGTGAGGGCGGGCAGGCTGGTGGTCGACCAGCGGCTGACCGAGGTCGGGGCGGCGCTGGGCGCCGAGCCGCTGGACTGGGTGCTCACCGGCGGTGAGGACCACGCACTGGCGGCGACGTTCCCGCCGGATGTGACGTTGCCCGCCGGGTGGCGGGCGATCGGGACCGTGCTGGAGGCAGGCGAACAGCCCGAGGTCACCGTGGACGGCGACACCTACGAAGTGACCGACACCGGATGGCAGCACTGGCGGCGTTGACCAGCTCGCGGAACAAATTCGCTTTCCCGCGCCGGTTACGCTCGCAGTGTGCAGATCGTTCCCTTGGCTTACGACCATCCGGACGCGCAGAAGCTGATCGCCGAGGTGCAGCAGGAGTACGTCAACCGCTACGGCGACGAGGACGCCACCCCGGTCGATCCCGCGGATTTCGCGCCGCCGCGGGGCTACTTCGCGGTCGGGTACGTCGACGGTGATCCGGTGGCGTCGGGCGGATGGCGGGCACACGACGGCCCGCAGCCGCAGTTCCAGCCCGGCGACGCGGAGATGAAGCGGTTGTACGTCTCGGCAGCGATGCGGGGCAAAGGGCTGGCCCGCGCGATGGTGGTCGCACTCGAGCGCAGCGCCAAGGCGGCCGGGCGGCGGCGCATGGTGCTGGAGACCGGCGACAGGCAGCCGGAGGCCATCGCGTTGTACACGTCGATGGGGTACGAGCCGATCCCGAAGTTCGGCGTCTATCGCCACGAACCCGGGTCGCGCTGCTTCGGCAAGGTGCTCTGACGGCCGGCCCCGAGCGGCTTGCTCCATCCCGGGGACGGTGCGGCCGGGCGGTGGGACCTGGCTAGGCTTTCGAGCCATGCCACCACGACCGCTGTCCGAAATCGTCGAAGCCGGGTGGGCCAAGGCGCTGGCCCCGGTGGAGGACCGCATCGCCGCGATGGGGGACTTCCTCCGCGCGGAGATCGCCGCCGGGCGTACCTATCTGCCTGCCGGCCCCAACGTCCTGCGTGCTTTCCAACAGCCGTTCGACGACGTGCGGGTGCTCATCGTCGGGCAGGACCCGTATCCGACGCCCGGGCATCCGATCGGCCTGTGTTTCGCCGTCGCCCCGGACGTGCGGCCGCTGCCCAAGAGCTTGGTCAACATCTTCACCGAGTACTGCGACGACCTCGGTCACCCGATGCCGTCCAACGGCGACCTGACGCCGTGGGCCGAGCGCGGTGTGCTGCTGCTGAACAGGGCGCTGACGGTCCGCCCCGGTGCGCCGAACTCGCACAAGGGCAAGGGCTGGGAGGAGATCACCGAGCAGGCCATCCGCGCGCTGGCCGCGCGCCCGAAGCCGCTGGTGGCCATCCTGTGGGGCAGCAACGCACGCCAGCTCAAGCCGTTGATCGGGGCCGAGCGGTGCATCGAGTCGGTGCACCCGAGCCCGCTGTCGGCGCGCAACGGGTTCTTCGGCTCCCGGCCGTTCTCCAGGGCCAACGAGATGTTGATCGCCCAGGGCGCGGAGCCGATCGACTGGAAGCTGCCCTGAGGGCTGCCGGGCCCGGACACAACAACGTCGCCGCACTGATCACAGTGCGGCGACGTTGACGTCGTAGATCTTTTTCTGGCCTGGCGGCCCGAACTACCGGGTGACCTTGCCCGCCTTCAGGCAGGACGTGCATACGTTGAGGCGCTTCCGCTGGGAGATGCCTACGCGCGCGTGCACGGTCTGGATGTTCGGGTTCCACCGGCGGCTGTGACGTCGGTGAGAGTGCGAGACCGACTTGCCGAAGCCCGGCCCCTTGCCACAGACGTCGCACACGGCAGCCACGTCGAACACTCCTTCGTCTACGGGGATGATCCGCACAGGTCGCGGACAGCTCAAATAGGGTAGCGGGTAGCGAGAACGTCACGTGAACCGGGGGCCGGGAGGAGCGCGGAGTGTCGACGGGCGAGCAACGAGCGGTCACCACCGCCGTCGTGGCTGCCTGGGCGGACGCCGGTTTCCGGGCCTTGCAGCGGCTGTGCGCGGAGCTGGACGCGATGAACGTCTTCCCGGTGGCCGACTCGGACACCGGCTCGAACATGCTGCACACGTTCACCGCTGCCCGGGACGCCGTGCCGGACGAGGCGGCGGGAGTGGGCGAGGCGCTGACGGCGATGGCGCGCGGAGCGGTCGGTGCGGCGCGGGGCAACTCCGGGGTCATCCTGTCCCAGTTCCTGCGCGGGCTGGCCGAAGCCTGCTCCGAACACGCCGAGCTGGACGGCCGGCTGCTGGCGAAGGCGTTCGATCACGCGGATCGCACGGCCACCGCCGCGGTCGTCCGGCCGGTCGAGGGCACCATGCTCAGTGTGCTGCGCGCCGCAGCCCGAGCCGCCACTCGAACCGAGTCCGACTCGGCTGCGCAGGTCGCAGGCTCGGCCGCCGACGCCGCCGCGGAGGCGTTGACGCGCACCCCGGAGCAGCTCGCGGTCCTCGCGGAGGCGGGGGTGGTGGACGCCGGCGGCCGTGGGCTGCTGGCGGTCCTGGACGAGCTGGTCGCGGTACTGCGTGGCACCCCGAGCCCGCCGCGCGGCACCTTCCGGACCGCCCCGAGCGGCAGGCCGTCCACCACGCCCGTCCAGGAGGAGCAGCCGTGGGAGGTCATGTACCTGCTGGACGCCACGGAAGACGCACTCGCGACGCTGAAAGAGGACCTCAGCGCGATCGGCGAGAGCGTGACGATCGCCGACGACGGTGCCGGCACGCTCGCGGTGCACGTCCACTGCGCCGACATCGGAGCCGCGCTCGAAGCCGGGCTTCGGGCAGGCAGGCCGCACCAGGTGCGAGTCGAACCGCTGACGCGGCCGATGAGCGTTCGCGGGCGCTCCGGCAGCGCCGTGCTCGCCGTCGTGGCGGGCGCCGAGCTCGCCGAGATCTGCCGGCACGAGGGCGTCACGGTCCTCGGCGTCCGGGAGGGCCGGCCGGTCGACGCGAGCGCGATCGAACGCGCCATCGCCGATCTGGCCGCCGAGCACGTCACGGTGTTGCCCGGCACCAAGGAGCTGACCGAGCTCGCCGAGCAGGCCGCGGAGCGAGTCCGCGGGGGCGGTGCCGAGGTCGTGGTGATCCCGTGCGCCTCGCCGGTCCAGGTGCTGTCCGCGATCGCGGTGTACGACGCCGGCCGCCGCACCGGGGACAACGTGGTGGCCATGGCCGAAGCGGCCGCGGCCACCCGGCGCGGTGAGCTGAAGCGTGCCGAGCAGGACGCGATCACCTGGGTCGGCCGGGTGTCCGCCGGGGACATCGTGGGTTTCGCCGACGACGAGGTGGTGCTGATCGCGCCCGCGGACCGCCCGCTCACCGACGCGGCGACCGAGCTGCTGGATCTGCTGCTCGCCTCGGGCGGTGAACTGGTCACCGTACTGCTGGGAGCGTCGGCCCCTGCCGGTATGACGGAAGCCGTGACCGACCACATGGCGCGCGCCCACCCGGAAGTGGAGCTGACCATCTATTCCGGCGGCCACACCGAGTCCGTGCTGAGCCTGGGAGTGGAGTAGTGACCAGCCCGGATACGTCGTTGCGCACCCCGCTGACGTCACTGGTCGGCGCCAAGTCGGCCAAGCTGCTGGCCAAGGCGCTCGACCTGCACACCGCGGGAGACCTGCTGCGGCACTACCCGCGCCGGTACGCCCAGCGCGGTGAACTGACCGACATCGCGGGCGTGGAGATCGGCGAACACGTCACGGTGATGGCGCGAGTGCTCAGCGCCGGCCAGCGGCGCATGCGCAACCGGCGGGGCAGCATCCTCGAAGTCACCATCACCGACGGCACCCGGCGGCTGCAGCTGGCCTTCTTCAACCAGACCCACTACCACCAGCGCAGGCTGCGCCCGGGCGCCGTCGGCCTGTTCGCCGGCAAGGTCGGCGCGTTCCGCAGGCAACTGCAGCTGGCCCACCCGGAGTACCAGCTGGTGGAGGACACCGACGACGACGCGGTTCAGGAGTTCGTCAACGAGATCATCCCGGTCTACCCGGCCGCGGAGGGCCTGCCGTCGTGGGTGATCGCCCGCTGCGCCCACCAGGTGCTGGACCTGGTGGACATCGGCGACGACCCGCTGCCCGAGGACCTGCGCCAGAAGTTCGCCCTGCCGTCGCTGGCCGAGGCACTGCGCAGCATCCATCGGCCGGAGCACATGGATGACGTCTACCGCGCTCGTGATCGCCTCAAGTGGGACGAGGCGATGGCGGTACAGCTGGTGCTGGCCGAGCGTCGGGCCTCGGCGGGCACGCGGCCCGCGCCACCGTGTCCACCCGTGCGCGGCAAGCTGGCGGATGCGTTCGACGCGCGGCTGCCGTTCGAGCTGACCCAAGGGCAGCGCGAGGTCGGCGAAGCGATCTCGGCCGATCTGTCCGCCGAACACCCGATGAACCGGCTGCTGCAGGGCGAGGTCGGCAGCGGTAAGACCATCGTGGCGTTGCGCGCGATGACGCAGGTCATCGACGCGGGGAAGCAGGCGGCGCTGCTGGCTCCGACCGAGGTGCTGGCCGCCCAGCACGCCCGGTCGTTGCGGGAGATGCTGGGTGATCTGGGCATCGCGGGCGAGCTGGGCGCGGCCGAGCATGCCACCCGTGTCGTGCTGCTCACCGGCTCCATGTCGGCCAAGCAGCGCAAGCAGGCGCTGCTGGACACGGCCAGCGGCGCCGCGGGCATCGTGGTCGGGACGCACGCCCTGATCCAGGAGTCGGTGTCGTTCGCCGACCTGGGTCTGGTCGTGGTGGACGAGCAGCACCGGTTCGGTGTCGAGCAGCGCGACGCGTTACGCAGCCGGGGCAGTGGCGAGACGTCCCCGCACGTGCTGGTGATGACCGCGACGCCGATCCCGCGCACCGTGGCCATGACCGTCTACGGCGATCTGGAAGTCTCGTCGCTGCGCGAGCTGCCCGCCGGGCGGTCGCCGATCTCCACCACCGTGGTCCCTGCCGTCGAGAAGCCCGCGTGGCTGAGGCGTACCTGGGAGCGGCTGGTCGAGGAAGTCGGCAAAGGCCACCAGTGCTACGTCGTGTGTGCCCGGATCGGTGACGACGGCGAGGACGAGCAGCCGAGCGAGGACGACCAGAAGCGGCCGGTGTCGGTCCTGGAACTGGCCGAGGAGTTGCGCAACGGCCCGCTGAGCTCGGTCCGTGTCGGCGTGCTGCACGGACGCCTGCCGTCGGAGGAGAAGGACGCGGTGATGCGGGCCTTCGCCGCGGGCGAGATCGACGTGTTGGTGTCCACCACCGTGATCGAGGTCGGCGTGAACGTGCCGAACGCCACCGCGATGGTGATCATGGACGCCGACCGGTTCGGCATCTCGCAGCTGCATCAGTTGCGGGGCCGGGTCGGCCGAGGTGACGTGCCCGGGCTGTGCCTGCTGGTGACCGAGGCGCTCGAGGGGACCGTCGCGCGGGAACGGCTGGACGTCGTGGCGTCCACGCTGGACGGGTTCGAGCTGTCCCGGCACGATCTGGAGCTTCGCCACGAAGGCGACGTACTCGGCGCTGCCCAATCGGGCAAACGATCCGGGCTGCGGCTGCTGTCGCTGCTCCGTGACGAAGACCTCATCGCGCGCGCCAGGCAGGAAGCGCAGCGGATCGTCGCTGATGACCCCACGCTGACGCAGCATCCTGGGCTCGCTCAGCTGGTGACCGAATTGGTCGACCCTGAGCGTGCCGAGTATCTCGAGAAGGTGTGAACCGGCGTTCACGCATTACGGTTACAGGCGAGCTGCAAGCCGTCGCGCTCACATCGTGCGACCCGACCGCCGCGACTCGGCGACGAAGGATGATGCATGTTCGACAAGGTGCTGGTGGCCAACCGGGGCGAGATCGCGATCAGGGCGTTCCGTGCCGCCTATGAGCTGGGCGCGCACACCGTTGCGGTGTTCCCCTACGAGGACCGCAACTCGCTGCACCGGCTGAAGGCGGACCAGGCGCTGGAGATCGGCGAACGCGGCCATCCGGTGCGCGCGTATCTCTCGGTCGACGAGATCGTGCGGGCTGCCAGGGAAACCGGCGCGGACGCGATCTACCCGGGCTACGGATTCTTGTCGGAGAACCCGGAACTGGCGCGGGCCTGCGAGCGCAGCGGAATCACCTTCGTCGGCCCGTCCGCGGACATTTTGGAGCTGACCGGGAACAAGGCGCGGGCGGTGGCCGCCGCGCGGGAGGCGGGCATCCCGGTGCTGGCTTCGTCGGAGCCGTCGTCGGACGTCGACGAGCTGGTGCGCCGGGCCGAGGAGATCGGGTTTCCGCTGTTCGTCAAGGCGGTCGCGGGCGGCGGTGGCCGCGGTATGCGCCGGGTCGACGACCCGCGCAGGCTGCGGGAAGCCATCGAGGCCGCCGCGCGGGAGGCGGAGTCGGCGTTCGGTGACCCGACGGTCTTTCTGGAGAAGGCCGTGGTCGAGCCGCGGCACATCGAGGTGCAGATCCTCGCCGACGGTGCGGGCAACGTCATCCACCTCTACGAGCGCGACTGCTCGGTGCAGCGACGGCACCAGAAGGTCATCGAGCTGGCGCCTGCCCCGAACCTCGACCCCGAGGTGCGGGAGCGGATCTGTCGCGACGCCGTGGCGTTCGCCAGGCAGATCGGCTACCGCAACGCGGGCACCGTGGAGTTCCTGCTGGACCGGGACGGCCAGCACGTCTTCATCGAGATGAACCCGCGGATCCAGGTCGAGCACACCGTCACCGAAGAAGTCACCGACGTCGACCTGGTGCAGTCCCAGCTGCGTATCGCCGCCGGGGAGACGCTGGACGACCTCGGGCTGAGCCAGGAGCAGATCTACCTGCGCGGGGCGGCGCTGCAGTGCCGGATCACCACCGAGGACCCGGCCAACGAATTCCGTCCCGACGTGGGTGTCATCAGTGCTTACCGGTCGCCCGGCGGCTCGGGTATCAGGCTCGACGGCGGCACGACGCACGCGGGTACGGAGATCAGCGCGCACTTCGACTCGATGCTGGTCAAGCTCACCTGCCGGGGCCGTGACTTCGAAACCGCGGTCGGCAGGGCGCGGCGGGCGGTCGCCGAGTTCCGCATCCGCGGCGTGGCCACGAACATCCCGTTCCTGCAGGCCGTGCTGGACGATGCGGACTTCCGTGCGGGCCGGGTGACCACGGCCTTCATCGAGGAGCGTCCGCACCTGCTGACCGCCCGCGGCTCCGCGGACCGGGGCACCCGCCTGCTGACGTATCTGGCGGACGTGACGGTCAACAAGCCGCACGGCCCGCGGCCGAACCTGATGAACCCGGCCGCCAAGCTGCCCGACGTCGCGGGCGAGGCGCCAGCAGGGTCGAAGCAGAAGCTGGACGAGCTCGGTCCGGAGGGCTTCGCCCGCTGGCTGCGGGAGTCGGACCGGCTGGCGGTCACCGACACCACGTTCCGCGACGCACACCAGTCGCTGCTGGCCACCCGCGTCCGCACCAAGGACCTGCTGGCCGCCGCGCCGGTCGTGGCCAGGGCCTGCCCGGAGCTGTTGTCGCTGGAGTGCTGGGGCGGCGCGACCTACGACGTCGCGCTGCGCTTCCTGGCCGAGGACCCGTGGCAGCGGCTGGCCCAGCTGCGCGAAGCGGTGCCCAACATCTGCCTGCAGATGCTGCTGCGCGGCCGCAACACCGTCGGCTACACCCCGTACCCGGTCGAGGTGACCAAGGCGTTCGTCGAGGAAGCGGCCGCGACGGGGATCGACATCTTCCGTATCTTCGACGCGCTCAACGACGTCGAGCAGATGCGACCGGCGATCGACGCGGTGCGGGAGAACACCAACGCGGTCGCCGAGGTCGCGCTCTGCTACACCGCGGACCTGTCCGACCCGGCCGAGAAGCTGTACACGCTGGATTACTACCTGCGGCTCGCCGAGCAGATCGTGAACGCGGGTGCGCACGTGCTGGCGATCAAGGACATGGCCGGCCTGCTGCGGGCTCCGGCCGCGCATCGGCTGGTGTCGGCGTTGCGGTCGGAGTTCGACCTGCCGGTCCACGTGCACACCCACGACACCGCGGGCGGTCAGCTCGCCACGTACCTGGCGGCCATCCAGGCCGGGGCCGACGCGGTCGACGGTGCGGTCGCGTCGATGTCCGGGACGACGTCGCAGCCCTCGTTGTCGGCCATCGTGGCGGCCACCGACCACTCGGAGCGGCCGACCGGGCTCGACCTGCAGGCGCTGACCGACCTGGAGCCGTACTGGGAGGCCGTGCGCAAGGTCTACGCACCGTTCGAAGCCGGTCTGGCCTCGCCGACCGGCCGGGTCTACCACCACGAGATCCCCGGCGGGCAGCTGTCCAACCTGCGCACGCAGGCGATCGCGCTCGGGCTGGGGGAGAAGTTCGAGCAGATCGAGTCGATGTACGCCGCGGCCGACCGCATCCTCGGCAGGCTGGTCAAGGTCACACCGTCCTCGAAAGTCGTCGGCGACCTGGCGTTGCACCTGGTCGGAGCGGGGGTCGACCCCGCCAAGTTCGAGGCCGACCCGGCGTCGTTCGACATCCCGGACTCGGTGATCGGCTTCCTGCGCGGCGAGCTGGGCGACCCGCCGGGTGGCTGGCCGGAGCCGTTCCGCAGCAAGGCGTTGGAAGGCCGCGGTGAACCACGCCGCATGGTCGAGCTGACCGCCGAGGACCGGCACGGACTGCAGCACGACCGCCGGGCCACCCTCAACCGGCTGCTGTTCCCCGGACCGACCAAGGAGTACGAGTCCCACCGCGAACAGTTCGGCGACACCAGCTTGCTGAACAGCCTGGACTTCTTCTACGGGCTGCGCGCGGGCGAGGAGTACTCGGTCGACCTCGAACCGGGCGTGCGGCTGCTGATCGAACTGGAGGCCATCGGTGAGGCCGACGACCGCGGCATGCGGGCGGTGATGGCCACGCTGAACGGGCAGCTGCGGGTGATCTCGGTGAAGGACACCTCGGTGGCGGTGGACGTGCCGGTCGCCGAGAAGGCCGACCGCAACGATCCGAACCACGTGGCGGCCCCGTTCGCCGGCGTGGTCACGCTGGCGGTCGCCGAAGGGGACGAGGTCGAGCAGGGCGACACGGTGGCCACCATCGAGGCGATGAAGATGGAAGCGGCCATCACCGCACCCAAGTCGGGCACCGTCGACCGACTGGCGATCAACGCCGTGCAACAGGTCGAAGGCGGGGATTTGCTGGTCGTGCTGAGGTAGCCAGGTGAACAGTGCCGAGCTGCAGCGCGCCGAGCACCCGTTCGGCTCGTGGTTGTTGGGCCGCGGGGACGACGCGCGCAGCCTGCGGCTACGGGTGCGGCTGCTGCTGATCGGGCCCGTGTTCGTGGCCAACCTGATCGGGTTGGCGGTGTCGATCCTGTTGGTCACCGTGGTCATCCCCGGCCCGCAGGTGTTCACCGACGAGCTGGCGCCGCTGAACTTCATCGCGGTGCCGATCTACGTCGGTCTGGCCTGGCTGGGCATCACCGTGACCGGGGTGGTGACCGGGCAGCGGGTGCTGCGCTGGGTGTTGCAGAGCGACGAAGGGCGCGAGCTCGACGAGCGGCAGCGGCGTGCCACGCTGCGGCTCCCGCTCGATCTGACGGCCATCCAGGCGCTCGGCTGGGCGGGCGGCCTGCTCGTGTTCACCGTCCTCTACGGCCTGGTGGACACCGAGCTCATCCCGAAGCTGGCCTTCAGCATCCTGTTGTCCGGCACGGTGACGTGTGCCAACTCGTACCTGATCAGCGAGTTCGCGCTGCGTCCCATCGCCGCGCGGGCGCTCGCCGGTGGCCCGCCGGAGCGGCGCACGTTCATCGGCGCGACCCTGCGCTCGGTGCTGTTCTGGGGAATCGGGTCGGCCGCGCCGGTCGTGGGCATGATGCTGGTGGCTGTCTCCGCGCTCTACGAACCCGAGGTGTCCCGGCATCAGCTGATCATCACGGTGCTGGCGCTCGGCGCCGTCGTGCTGTCCGCGGGCGCGTTCCTCACGCTGATGACCGCCCGTGCCACCATGGCGCCGATCATGACCGTCCGGGCCGCCCAGGCGCGCGTCGAACGCGGTGATCTGGACGCCGAGGTCGTGGTGTTCGACGGCACCGAGCTGGGCAGGCTGCAGGCCGGGTTCAACGACATGGTGGCGGGCCTGCGGGAACGGGAACGGGTCAAGGACCTGTTCGGCAGGCACGTCGGCGAGGACGTCGCGCAGGTGGCGCTGACCTCGCCGCTGGAGCTGGGCGGCGAGCTGCACGAGGTGGCCGTGCTGTTCGTCGACGTCGTCGGCTCCACCAGGATCGCGTCGACCCGGCCGCCGACCGAGGTGGTCGATGTGCTCAACCGGTTCTTCGCGGTGGTGGTCGAGGAGATCAATGCGCACGGCGGGCTGGTGAACAAGTTCCTCGGCGATGCGGCGCTGGCGATCTTCGGAGCGCCCACGTCGTTGCCGGACGCCAACGGCCAGGCGTTGCGGGCGGCTCGTCGGATGATCGTGCGGCTGCGCAGCGAAGTGCCCGAGGTCTCCGCGGGGATCGGGGTTTCCGCAGGTCAGGCCGTCGCCGGGTATGTCGGGACGGAAAGCAGGCTGGAGTACACGGTGATCGGTGACCCGGTCAACGAAGCCGCCCGCTTGACCGAGCTGGCCAAGTCCGTGCCCGGCCGGGTGGCGGTGTCCCATCGCGTGCTCGACGGGGCCTCGGGCGACGAGAAGTCGTTCTGGCGCTCCTACCGCCGGGTCACGCTGCGCGGGCGGACGGAGCGCACGAAGGTCGCCGTGTTGTCGCGGCGCTGGTCCGGCGGCAAGGGTTGACGCATCGTCGCCGTGTTGGTCCGGCGGCGGGGCACTGCCCTTGCCGTGGCTGTCCTGGTCCGCCGGCCGGGCACCGCCCTTGCCGTGTTGCCTCGGCGCTGGTCGGGCGGCGGGCACTGCCTTTGCTGTCCTGGTCCGGTGGCAGGCGCCACCCTCGCTGTCCTGCTCCGGCGCTGGTCCGGCGGCAAGGTCTCCCTCGCCGTGCTTTCCCGGCGCTAGTCCGGCAGCCAGGACGGATCAGACGCGACCACGACGAGCTGCTGGGTGGCTCGAGTCAGCGCAACGTAGAGCACACGTCGTCCGGTGACCGACTCGTCGATCAGCTCGCGCGGCTCGAGCAGCACGACCGCGTCGTACTCCAGGCCCTTGGCGTCCAGGCTGCCCACCACCCGCAGCCGGTCGTCGGACATCGCGGCCAGCCACTTCTCCACGGTGCCGACCCGGTCCATCGCGCTGATCACGCCGACCGTGCCGTCGACCGCCGCCAACAGTTCCTTGGCGGCTCGGCGCACCTCGTCGGCCATCGACTCCGCGTCGACCTCGCGCACGTCCGGCTCGATCCCGGTGTGCCGGACCGCCTCCGGCAGCTGGTCCGGATCGGCGTGCTCGGCCACCACCCGGGAGGCCAGCGCGAAGATCTCCGCCGAGTTCCGGTAGTTCGTGCGTAGCGCAAACCGCCTGCGGGTGGCCTTGCCGAACGCGTCGGCAGCGGCCAGGTCCGCCTCCTCGGGCTTCGGCCACGAGCTCTGCACCGGGTCACCGACCACGGTCCAGCTGGCGTAGCGGCCGCGTCTGCCGATCATCCGCCACTGCATCGGCGAGAGGTCCTGCGCCTCGTCGACCACGATGTGCGAGTACTCGTCGTAGTGCTCCGGACGGTGCCGCCCGCCGGGAGCGGGTTCCGGCTCGGGCGCCGACCGCCGCCGCTTCGGCTTGCCGACCAGCACACGCAGCTCGTCCAGCAGCGCGACGTCGGCCACCGACCAGCCCGCCGATTCGTCCGCCCACGACCGGCTGAGCAGCGAGATCTCCTCCTTGGTCAGGACGTTGCGCGCCGCCCTGGCCAGCCGTTGCTCGTCGGACAGCCAGCGCAGGATCTCCGTCGGCCGCAGTTCGGGCCACCACACCACGAGGAAGCGATGGAAGTCGATGCGCTCGCCCAGCTCCATGATCAACTCGTGGCGAGCGGCCGGGGTCAGCTCGGTCCCGTCGTCGCGGGCATTCTTCTCCGCGACGTCCGCCAGGGCTTCCAGCAGCATCTCCGCCGCGCGAACCCGCGACCGGTTCGGTTGACCGCCGCGCGCGTGCACGCGCTTGCGGACCTTTTCCAGCTGGTCGGTCTCCAACCGCAGCACGTCGCCCTTGTACGTGATCCGCATCTGGGTCGGTACGTCCGGTGGGGTGTCCCGGATCGCCCGCAGCAGGACCTTGCGCATGCGCAGCGAGCCCTTGATCGCCGCGACCGGCGCGGGGTCGAACCGTTCGGCCTTCACCCCGTCCAGCACCGTGCCCAGCGAGCGCAGCTCGACATCCGTTTCGCCCATCGACGGCAGCACGCGCGAGATGTAGTTGGTGAACACCTCCGACGGGCCGATGACCAGCACGCCGGCGCCGCCGAGCCGCTTGCGGTGCCGGTAGAGCAAGTACGCGGCGCGGTGCAGCGCGACCGCCGTCTTGCCGGTGCCAGGCCCGCCGGTGATCTCCGTGACGCCTTGCCACGGCGCGCGGATGACCTCGTCCTGCTCCTTCTGGATGGTCGCGACGATGTCCCGCATGTGTTCGCCGCGAGCCCTGCCCAGCGCGGCCATCAGCGCGCCTTCGCCGACCACGGCCATGCCTTCCGGCAACGCCTCGGGCATCAGCACGTCGTCGTCCACGTTTAGCACTTGCTGGCCGGAGCAGCGGATGACCCGGCGGCGCATGACGTCCATCGGCTGTTCGGCCGTGGCCTGGTAGAACGGCGCGGCCGCGGGCGCCCGCCAGTCGGTGACCAGATTGTTGAAGTCGGCGTCCCGGATCCCCAGCCTGCCGACGTAGACCACGTCACCGTTGCTTGCGTGATCCAGCCGACCGAAGACCAGTCCCTCGTACTCGGCGTCGAGCCGCTGCAGCGTCTGGCTGGCGTGGTAGACCATCATGTCGCGCTCGAAGAGCATCGAGGCCTGTTCGAAGACGGCTTCCCGCTGCGCGCCATGCCCCATCTGGTAGCCCTTGGCCAGCATCTGTTCCGCCTGCGCGCGCAGCTGCTCCAGCCGCTGGTAGACGCGGTCGACGTGGGCCTGCTCGAGCGCGATTTCTGCCTTCCGGATCCGGGATTGGGACACCGCGCTCCTTAAGAGATGCCAGGACGGTGCAATGTGTCGACGGGGAAAGACGAGAATACGCCGTGTCCGGACGGTGTCGAGAGAGTGGCTGGCGAAACACCTGCCGGACCTGCCTCCTGCGCCGCCTCGGCCCTACGGGACACTCACCGACCATGACGCGGATCGTTTCCGGGGTTGCGGGTGGCCGACGCCTCCGCGTGCCCGCGCACGGCACGCGTCCCACTTCGGAGCGAATCCGTGAGGCGCTGTTCAACGCGCTGGACGCGGCCAACGAGCTGGCCGGAGCGCGTGTTCTCGACCTGTACGCAGGCACCGGCGCCCTCGGGTTGGAAGCGTTGTCGTGGGGCGCGGCGGATGCGCTGTTCGTGGAGTCGGACCGCCGGGCCGTCGAGGTGCTGCGTGCCAACGTGCGCGCCGTCAACCTCGGCGGAACCGTTCGCCACGGCGAGGTCGAGCACGTGCTGGCCGGCGCCACGAGCGAGCCGTTCGACGTGGTGGTGGCCGATCCGCCGTACGGGATGTCCAACCCGGATCTGCACGACGTGCTGAACCTGCTGGTCGTCGGCGGCTGGCTGGCCGAGCACGCCCTGGTCATCGTGGAGCGAGCGGGCCGCGACGGTGCGGTCGAGTGGCCGGAGGCCTTCCGCGAGATCCGGGTCAAGCGCTACGGCGACACGGTGTTGCACTGGGCCGAGCTGTCCGTCCGGCCGTGACGTGGATCGCGGCGACACCGGCGGCCCATGGGTAGGCTTCCCGCCATGCGACGCGCGGTGTGCCCCGGTTCCTACGACCCGGTGACCAACGGACATCTGGACGTCATCGAGCGAGCTTCCACGCTGTTCGACGAGGTCGTGGTCGCGGTGCTGATCAACCGCAACAAGACCGGCATGTTCTCGATCGACGAGCGGATGGCGATGCTGTCCGAGGTGACCTCGCACCTGTCCAACGTGCGGGTCGACTCGTGGCACGGGCTGCTGGTGGACTACTGCACCGCCAACGACATCCAGGTCATCGCCAAGGGGCTGCGGGCGGTCAGCGACTTCGACTACGAGCTGCAGATGGCGCAGATGAACCGCAGGCTGTCCGGTGTGGACACGGTGTTCATGTCGACCAGCCCGGACTACAGCTTCCTGTCCAGCTCGCTGATCAAGGAAGTCGCCACGCACGGCGGGGACGTGAGTGGTTTGCTGCCCGAGCACGTGCAGCGGCGGCTGATGGAGCGCGTCGCGGAGAACACGTCCTCCTGACTCGTGACACGCCCAGTGACGGGCCACCTGCACGGATTTCGCGTGCGCAGCGGGCAAACTTGACCAGTGACAGCCGCTGAGTCGCTGGCCAAGGGAGTTGCTGTGTACCGGGTGTTCGAGGCCCTCGACGAGCTCGTGACGATCGTGGAGGAGGCCCGCGGGGTACCGATGACGTCCAGTTGCGTGGTGCCGCGCGGCGAGACTCTCGAGCTGCTGGACGACATTCGCGAGGCCTACCAGCCCGAGCTGGACGACGCGCAGGACGTGCTGGACAAGCGCGACGAGATCCTCAACTCGGCCCGCACCGAGGCGGAGGAGACGCTGAGCTCGGCCCGCGAGGAGGCGGAACGCCTGGTCGCGGAAGCCAAAGCGGAGGCGGAGCGGCTGGTGTCGGAGGCGCAGCAGCAGGCGAACGAGATCCTGGCCGAGGCGGACGCGGAAGCGGACCGCGCGGTGGCCGCCGGGCAGGCGGAGTACGACAGTCTGACGGCTCGTGCCCGCGACGAGCACGACCGGATGCTGCAAGCAGGCCGGGAGGCCTACGAGCGTTCGGTGCAGCAGGGCCTGGACGAGCAGGCGCGCCTGGTGTCGGAGACCGAAGTGGTGCAGGCCGCGCACGCCGAGGCTGCCCGGTTGGTGGACGAGGCGCACGAGGAGGCCGACCGCCAGCGCGCCGAGTGCGACGCCTACGTCGACGGCAAGCTGGCCGAGTTCGCCGAGCTGCTGGATCAGACGCTGCGGTCGGTCGACCAGGGGCGCTCGCAGCTGCGCGGGGGACCGATCGGGTCGATGTCGGCAGGCGTGACGCACAACGGTTACAACGGCTACCGCTGACCGGGCTCCGCTCCGCCGGTGGGTGGTGAATCACCCACCGGTGACCGGACACGATTGCCTGGTGGGCGTACGCTTGGGCGCAATGTCAGAAGAACGCAGTATCGCCAGGCACCCGGTTCCGGACGCCCGGAACCCGTGGGTCATCGACACCCAGGATCTGGGCCGCAGGCCCGGTGCCAGCCGTGAGGTCGTACGCACCATCCGCGCCGAGACCGCAGTGGGATTCCCGGATGTGATCGAGATCCCGGTGGGCGCGTCCTACCGGCTGCGGTTGTTGCTGGAGTCGGTGGTGGAAGGGGTGCTGGTCAGCGGATCGGTGACCGCGCCGACCACCGCGCAGTGCTCCCGCTGCCTCGACGCGATCGACGACGAGGTGTCGGTCGAGGTGACCGAACTGTTCGCCTACCCGGACTCGACCACCGAGGCCACCACGGAGGAGGACGAGGTCAGCCACCTGGTCGACGACCTGGTGGACATGGAACCGCTGGTGCGGGACGCGATCGTGCTCGCGCTGCCGCAGGTCCCGCTGTGCCGTCCGGATTGCCCGGGTCTGTGTCCGGATTGCGGACTCAAGTGGGTCGATCTCGAGCCGGATCACGGCCATGAGAAGATAGATCCCCGGTGGGCGGCCCTTGTCGAACGGTTTTCCGCGTCAGACAGCAACGGGTCCGCGCCAGAAGACAGCAAGTGAAGTGGGGCGCGATCAGCGCGCAGTCCCGGGGTGTGTTGCCCAGGGGGCCCAGAGTGAGACTTGAGGAGAAGTAACCGTGGCCGTCCCGAAGCGGAAGATGTCGCGCTCGAACACGCGGTCCCGCCGCTCGCAGTGGAAGGCGGCGCCGGTGCACCTCGTGCCGTGCCCGAACCGCGCGTGCAAGGAGCTCAAGCCGCGTAACGTTGCCTGCCCCAACTGCGGGCAGTACGCAGGTCGACAGGTCGTCGAGCCGGCCTGATCGGGGTAGGTCATGGCGGGGAATGGAGTGCGCGGCCCGAAGGCCGACCCCGCTGAGCTGCTGGCCGCTCTGGGCGTCGAGATCAAGCCCGACCTGCTCACGCTGGCGTTGACGCACCGCTCGTACGCCTACGAGAACGGTGGCCTGCCGCCGAACGAGCGGCTGGAGTTCCTCGGCGACGCCGTGCTGGGGCTGGTGGTGACCGACCACCTGTACAACCAGCACCCCGACCTGCCGGAAGGGCAGCTCGCCAAGCTCCGCGCCAGCGTGGTGAACATGCAGGCGCTGGCCGGCGTCGCGCGCGGGCTGGGCGAAGGCGGCCTCGGCGCGCATCTGCTGCTCGGCAAGGGGGAGGAGCTGACCGGCGGCCGGGACAAGGCGAGCATTCTCGCCGACGGGCTCGAAGCGATCATCGGCGCGGTGTATCTGGAGCACGGCATCGAGGTCGCTCGTGCGCTGGTGCACCGGCTGTTCGACGATCTGCTGGCGGAGGCGCCGCTGCGAGGTGCCGGCCTGGACTGGAAGACCAGCCTGCAGGAGCTGACCGCGTCCGCGTCGCTCGGCGTGCCGGAGTACCGGGTGGTGGACACCGGTCCGGACCACCAGAAGGAGTTCTCCGCGACGGTGCTGATCGGCGGTGAGCCGCGTGGCGAGGGCCGCGGCACCACGAAGAAGGAGGCCGAGCAGAATGCCGCGGAGATGGCCTGGCGGTCGCTGACGGCCGAGCAGGAGGCCGCGGAGGGCGAGCAGGCCGACAACGATCAGGAGCAGGCCACGCAAGGCGGCTCCAGCGGGCAGTAGCCGTCCGGCATGCCCGAGCTTCCCGAAGTCGAGACCGTCCGTCGCGGGCTGGCCGAGTACGTCGGTGGCCGCACGATTCGCAGCGTCGACGTGCTGCACGAGCGTGCGGTACGGCGGCATGTTCTCGGGGCGGTCGACTTCGCCGGGCGCTTGGCCGGGCAGCGTATCGAAGCCGTGCGACGGCGCGGCAAGTACTTGTGGCTGGAGCTGGCCTCCGGCGAAGCCGTCGTCGGCCACCTGGGCATGAGCGGGCAGATGCTCGTGCAGTCGCCGGGTGTGCCGGACGAGAAGCACCTGCGCGTTCGGTTGCACCTGGACGAACACCCCGGTGCGCCGAGCGAGTTGCGGTTCGTCGATCAGCGGACGTTCGGTGGGTTCCTGCTGGACGAGCTGGTCGAGGTCGACGGGGCCATGGTGCCGTCGAGCATCGCCCACATCGCGCGCGATCCGATGGACCCGGCGTTCGACCTGACCCGCGTAGCCCGGGCCATGCGCGCGAAGCGCACCGAGGTCAAGCGCGCGCTGTTGGATCAGACGCTGGTGAGCGGGATCGGCAACATCTACGCCGACGAGGCGCTGTGGCGGGCGCGGATCCACGGTTCGCGGCCGACCGGACGGCTGACGCAGAAGCAGGCCGAACTCATACTCGCCGAGGCCACCGCGGTGCTGGCCGACGCGCTGCAAGCCGGCGGGACGTCGTTCGACGCGCTGTACGTGAACGTCAACGGCGAATCCGGATTTTATGCATTGAATGTCTATGGGCGGGAAGGTCGCCCGTGCAAGCGCTGTGGCACCTTGATCGTACGCGAACGTTTCATGAACCGCTCGAGCCATTCTTGCCCGATCTGCCAGCGTAAACGTTAGTGGACGCCTGACCGATGCCCGAAACAAGCAACAGCTACGTCTCTGTCTACGACTTGCTTCGACATGCTGTGCCCGACATCGAGCCGGATTGGCCGGCGCGGATGTCGGCACTATTAAAAGCTGAACACGGCCACGGAGCCGGCGTGCGGACGCCGCGAGGTGCGGACGATGCCTGAGCTGCCTGAGGTCGAGGTTGTGCGCCGTGGGCTCGACGATCACGTCCGTGGCCGGACGATCGCCTCGGCGGTCATCCGGCATCCGCGGGCCGTGCGTCGGCACATCGCCGGCCCTGAGGATCTCGCAGCGCGGGTATTCGGTGCGACGATCACGGGGACTGCGCGGCGCGGCAAGTATCTCTGGCTGATCCTGGATGGTCGGGACGCGCTGCTCATGCATCTGGGCATGAGTGGGCAGATGCTCATCACATCGCCCGAAGCAGCGGTCGCCCCGCACGAGCGGGCCCGGTTCACCCTCACCGATGGCGGCCACGATCTGCGGTTCGATGATCAGCGCACGTTCGGTCATCTGATGTACGACGAGGGCGGAGCCGTGTTGCCGTCGCCGATCGCCCATATCGCGCGGGATCCGTTCGACGCGCAGTTCGATCAAGCGGCGGCGGTCGCGCGAATTAAGACCAGACGGGCCGGGATCAAACGCGCGCTGCTGGACCAGACGCTGGTGTCTGGCATCGGGAACATCTACGCCGACGAAGCGCTCTGGGCCGCCAAGGTGCACGGCGAGACTGCGGCGTCCTCGCTGACCAAGCCGAGGATCTCGGCGGTGATCGATGCTGCGCGAGAGGTCATGGCCGCTGCGCTCGCCCAGGGCGGAACCTCGTTCGATCGGCTCTATGTGGACGTGGCGGGCAGCAGCGGATACTTCTCCCGCAGCCTGAGCGTGTATGGGCTTGCGGGGCATCCCTGCACGCGCTGTGGCACCCCGGTCGTGCGGGAGCAGTTCATGAACCGCTCGAGCCATTTCTGCCCGGTCTGCCAGCGAAAACGCTAACGGAGATGTCGTCGGCACGCAGACCTCGTTCGCGTGGTGTTACGTCGATCCGCAGTACATCAATGTATGGTGAGCACCAGCATCGCGGATGCTGGAGATCGTGATCACCGTCCACACGATCCCCGGCATCCAGTCCGCCGCGACGGCCAGGCACCTCGACCGCACCGACGTGGACTACGAGGTTGAACCGCACGAGGCCCTTCGCATGGCCTGGGCCGCCTGTCATCGAGTCGTCCGCGGCTGGAGCGGCTACTGCGCCGACCGCCCCGAGGATGCCGTCGCCGATCTCCGGTCCGCCGCCTGACAGGCCACGACCCCGACTGCTGATGCAGCCGGGGTCATCACTTCACTGGGGCGATCTCGCCGGGCTACTCGCCTTCGGCGATGGCCTTCATCGCCTTCCACCCGTGGGTGACTCCGCCGCCGGCGCGTAGTGCCGAGGCGACCATGACCGCCTCGGCGACGTCGGCCTTGGACGCGCCGACCTTGACGGCGCGCTTCGCGTGGTCCTCAATGCAGAACGGGCACTGAGTGGTGACCGCGACGCCCACGGCGATCAGTTCCCGGGTGGCCAGGTCGAGGTTGCCGGCATTCCTGTTGAACACGGCCTTGTCGAATCCGAAGAATGCCGAGACCATCTCCGGCGCGGCCTCCTTGATGTCGGCCATGAACTTCGCTTCTTCGTTGTGGTTGTGCATATGCTGTTTCTGCCTCGGTGGTGTTCGGTGTGAGTAGCGCTCGGGTGCTCGGCGTGGGCGTGATCCCAGGTGATGGTTACGCGGCAGAGGCCTCCTGGTCGACGGGATCGGAGGCGATCTTTCCGCTGAGTGTTAGGGCGGCGACGCCCGCGAGGACCGCGAGGCCGAGCGCGACGCCGATCTGCTGGGCGGAGTTGAGCAGCGCCGAGGCGATGCCCGCCTTGTCGGCGTCGACTCCGTACACGGCGGCCTGTGTCAGGGCCATGACCCCGAGTCCGAAGCCAAGCGCGATGACGAGCATCGCCGGGGCCATCCCAGTCCAGTAACCCGTCGCCACGGTGATCCGCGAGAACCACAGGGCCCCGACCGCCGCGAGGAGTCCGCCGAGGGCGGCGACCCAGCGCGGCGCGATCTTCAGCAGGAGCTTCGGCGCTACGCCCGCGCCGAGGACGATCCCGACGGCGAAGGGCAGCCAGGACAGGCCGGTGGCCAGCGGGCTGAACTGCCGGACCTCTTGGAGGTAAAGGGTGATGATGTAGAAGGTGCCCATCGGACCGATCGCGAGACCCAGCATCGTGAGGTAGGCCCCTGCTCGACCGCGGTCCTTGAACAGAGACAGCGGCACCAGCGGCGTGGAGTTCGAGCGCTGGACGAGGACGAAGACGACGAGCAGCACGGCGGCGAGCGCGACGAGCATCCACGCGACCGGGTCCGCGAAGCCGTCCTCGCCGAAGCAGGTGATCGCGTAGACCAGCGAGACCATGCCCGCGGTGCCAAGCACGGAGCCGAGCATGCCGAGGCGTCCCGCGTGGCGGTCGGCCGCGACCAGGGTGCGGGTGCCCCAGAGAACGAGGAGGCCGATGGGCACGTTGATGAAGAACACCCAGCGCCAGTCGAGCAGGTCGGTCAGCACGCCGCCGAGCAGCAGGCCGACGACGATGCCGAGGCCCGACATCGCGCCGTAGAGCGAGAGCGCCTTGTCACGCATGGACCGCTCGGAGAACGTCGTGGCGATCAGCGCCAGTGCGTTCGGCGCTGCCATCGCCGCGCCGATGCCCTGCACCGCCCGGGCGACGATCAACATCTCCACGTTCACGCCGAGCCCGCCGATGAGCGAGGCGACGACGAAGACCGCGATGCCGACCTGGAGCGTGCGCCTGCGGCCCCACAGATCGCCGATCCGCCCGCCGAGGAGCAGCAGCGCGCCGAAGGCGAGGATGTAGGCGTTGACGACCCAGGGGAGGTGCACGGGGTCGACGTCGAGCTCTTGCTGGATGCTCGGCAGGGCGATGTTCACGATCGAGTCGTCGAGCACGAGCATCAGCTGAGCCGTCGCGATCACAAGCAGGGGTATGAGGCGGCCGCGGGTCTGGGTATTCGTCGGTGTCATCAAGTCCTCTTCCTCCGCGCGACAATCGGCCACACGGAACGCGCATGGGCATGCCCGCTGCGCCGAGGAAGCGGGCGGGCAAGCATCTAACGAGATACCCCAGTGGGGTATTGATGACCATACCCGTAGGGGGTATCTAGGCGCGAACAGGGACGCGTCGGTAGAACGTCTGGCCCGAGGCGGGCGGCGTCCCCGGCGATCTCTATCCGTTGGCGGATGAGCGTCGCCTCGGGCCGGCCGCACAAGGCACTGGTGATCCTGTCTTCGAGGACTGTCCAGTTCGGGCAGGCGTCGAAGTGCTGCAGCGTCATCTCCGTGTGCGTTCTTCTCTCGATGTCTGTCGCTCACAGCGGCAGACGCCGTCGATGCCGCCGGGGGGCGTCTAGGGCGACCACGGTGACGCTCCGTTTCCAGACTCCAGGTCGCGGTGCCCGAGGCGGCGCGAGGGCTTCTACGGCAGTCAGCGGTCTCGTGGCTCAGGACCGCACGAGCCGGTTGATGGCGTCGGTTGCTTCCTGGATCTTGGCGATGGCCGCGTCGTCGCCGAGCTTGGCGGCGTCGAGGACGCAGTGCTTGAGGTGGTCGTCCAGCAGGCCGGTGGCGACGGTCTGCAGGGCCCGGGTGAGCGCCGAGACCTGGGTGAGGATGTCGATGCAGTACTTCTCGTCGTCGATCATCTTGGCGATGCCGCGGGCCTGGCCCTCGATGCGCTTCATGCGCGTCAGGTAGCGGTCCTTGTCGCTGATGTAGCCATGCTGATGAGCCACGGCCTCGACCTCGGTGCCGGTGCTGTCGGTGGCGGTGTCGATGGTCATGTGCGTGTCCTTCATTTCTGGTGCTTCAGGACGGAGCGGGTGCTGGCTTGGGGGGTGAGGTCGATGCGCCTCAAGAGCTGGGCGTTGAGGGCGACGACGACGGTGGACAGCGACATCAGGATCGCGCCGACCGACATGGGCAGGACGAAGCCGACCGGGGCGAGGACGCCGGCGGCGAGCGGCACGGAGATGAGGTTGTAGCCGGCTGCCCACCACAGGTTCTGCTTCATCTTCCGGTAGGCGGCCTTCGACAGCTGGATGACCGAGAGCACCGACCTCGGGTCGGAGCTGGCGAGGATGACGCCTGCGGAAGCGATGGCGACGTCGGTGCCGGCTCCGATGGCGATGCCGACGTCGGCTTGGGCGAGCGCCGGGGCGTCGTTGACGCCGTCGCCGACCATGGCGACCTTCTTGCCCTCGTGCTGCAGCTGGGCGACCTTCGCGGACTTGTCCTCGGGGCGGACGCCGGCGAAGACGCGGTCGATGCCGAGCTCTTTGCCGACCTCGTTCGCGACGGCCTCGGCGTCGCCGGTGATCATGACGACCTCGACGCCCAGGCGGTGGAGCGCGTCGACGGCGTCGCGCGACTCCGGGCGGACCTCGTCGGCGAGCTTCAACCCGCCGACAACCTGGCCGTCCCGCAGGACGTGGAGGATGATCGCGCCCTCGGAGCGCCACTCGTCCGCCGTGCCGACCTCGCTCTGCCCAGTCTCCTCGAGCAGTCGCGGCCCGCCGACCCGGATCTCCTGTCCGGAGACGTTCGCGGTGACGCCGACTGCGGGGGAGGAGGAGAATCCGTTGGCCGGCTCCAGGGCGAAGCCCCGGTCCTTGGCGGCAGCGACGATGGCCTTGGCGAGCGGGTGCTCGCTGTCGGCCTCGGCCGAGGCGGCCAGGGCGAGGACGGCGGCGGCGTCCAGGCCGCCGGCGGTCTCGACGCCGGTGACGGTGGGCTCGCCCTTGGTCAGGGTGCCGGTCTTGTCGAAGAGCACGGCGTCGACCTGGCGCATGGACTCCAGGGCGAGGCGGTCCTTGACCAGAACCCCGCCGCGCGCGGCACGCTCGGTGGCGATGGAGACGACCAGCGGGATGGCGAGCCCGAGGGCGTGCGGGCAGGCGATGACGAGCACTGTGATGGTGCGCACGACCGCGTCGTCGGGGCTGCCGGCGAGGGTCCAGACGGCGGCGGTGACCAGGGCCGCGCCGAGAGCGAACCAGAACAGCAATGCAGCGGCGCGGTCGGCGATCCGCTGAGCGCGGGAGGATGAGCTTTGCGCCTCGGCGACGAGCCGGTTGATGCCCGCCAGCGCGGTGTCGTCTCCGGTGGCGGTGATCTCCACGCGCAGGCCGGAGTCGGTGGCCACGGTGCCGGCGGTGACCGGGTCGCCCTCGCCGCGGGCGACGGGCCGGGACTCGCCGGTGATCATCGACTCGTCCATGTCCGCCCGGCCGTCGACGACGACGCCGTCGGCCGGGACACTGCCTCCGGGGCGGACGATGACGACGTCGCCGACGCGGAGCTGGGCGGGGTCGACCTTGACGACGTCGTCGCCCTCGACGCGCTCGGCCTCGTCGGGCAGGAGCGCGGCGAGGGAGTCGAGCGCGGAGGTGGTCTGGGCCAGGGAGCGCATCTCGATCCAGTGGCCCAGCAGCATGATGACGATCAGCAGCGCCAGCTCCCACCAGAACTCGAGCTCGTGGTGGACGAGCCTGATGGTCGCGGCCCAGGAGGCGAGGAACGCGACGGTGATCCCGAGCGCGATCAGCAGCATCATCCCCGGCTGGCGGGTCTTCAGCTCGCTCCAGGCACCGGTGAGGAACGGCCTGCCGCCCCAGGCGTACATGACGGTGCCGAGCACCGCGGCGACCCAGCCCGCCCAGCCGGGTACCGAGTAGCCCAGCAGCATGGCGAACATGGGCGAGAGCGCGACCACGGGGACCGCGATGATGAGGTTGATCCAGAACAGCTGGCGGAACTGGCCCACGTGGTCCCCATGGCCTGCATAACCGCCGTGGCTGCCGTGCTGGTCGTGCGCTCCGTGGTCGCCGTGCTCGGTTTGATCCATGCCGTGGCCCTCGTGCGCCGCGTGCTCCCCGTTGTCAGGCGCGGTCGTCGCGACGGCGTCGTGCTCGCTGTGCATGGTCTCGCCGGCGACGTCGCCGTGGTGATGGTGGTGGGCGGTCGGGTCCGTCATTGCTCTTCGCTTCCCCCTCGGTTGTCCCCTCGATCGGGTCGTGTCTTTCTCGCGGCGGTCGGATCAAGAGGCCGGCTGGATCTCGCTCTCGACGACCCACTTGTGGTTGGTCATCGTCATGCCGTCGGCCTTGTAGTCGACCATGTAGACGGTCTCGTCGGTGGAGGAGTCGATGGTGGCCTTCGCACCCTTCATGCCCTTCATATGCTCGGCATCCAGCGTGACCTCGGTGCCGTCGGCCAGGCGCTGGTCACCGGCGTCCTTGATCTCCTCGTGCACGACCCACTTGTGGTCCTTGACCGGCTCGCCGCCGGTGGTGGGCGTGAAGTTCACCGCGTAGGTGTAGGTGTCGTAGGCCCCGACGATCGTGGCTTTCGCGCCGTCCATGCCCTCCATATGGTCGGCGGTGAGCGTCACCTCGGTGTCGACCGGGTACTTGGGGGACGTGGCCTTCTCGATGCCCGCGGGAGCGGGGCCGCCGTCCATCGGGTGCTCCATCCCGCCGTCGCTACTGGCCGGGGTACTGGCCGAGCTGCTGCCGTGGCCCTGGTGGCCCTGATCTCCGCCGGTGCTGCAGCCGCTCAGCAGGAGCGCTCCGCCGAGCACTCCTGCGGCGATGGTCGTCGTGAGGCGCTTTCGCATGTGGTCTCCTATTCGTTCCGGTCGAAGCAACTCGATCCTATACCCCTATGGGGTATAGGGCAACGTATCCGATTGTTGCGGTCGTCGGGCCGGTTCGCTCCGGTCGGGCGGCCGGGGGTGTCCCTATGGGGTTCGTCAAGCCGCAGCGGGTGATCGGGTCTCGTAGATGGTGCCGTGTTTGAGCATGGCGTGGAGGACATCGATGCGTCTGCGGGCGAGGCAGACGAGCGCGGCGTTGTGTTTCTTGCCCTGGGCTCGTTTCCGGTCGTAGTAGGCCCGGCTGGTGGGGTCGGACAGTGCTGCGAACGCGGCGAGGAAGAACGCCCGTTTGAGGCGCTTGTTCCCGGCCCGGCTGGGATGCTCGCCCCGGATCGAGGAACCGGATCGTCGGGTGACGGGGGCGAGTCCGGCGTAGGCGGCGAGGTGGCCGTACGTGCCGAGGTACGGCTCGAGCTCTGTGACCGGCGCGCCGTCGCGGCTGACCGAGAGGGTGAGCTCGCTGGTGGACCCGGCGGCCAGGTCGCCGTCGAGGGTCACGGTGTACCCGTCGACCTCGTCGGTCCGCGTCGGGGCGCTGGCGACGGGGGAGTAGTCGCCCGCGACCTGGACGGCGCGGCTGAGGGTGGTGCCCGATGCGCCTTCGCCGGCCGGGGTGAAGTCGGCGTACACGCGGTACGTGCCCGCCTCCTCCCACGTTCACGGCAGCGACCACGTGCCCGTGCCCTCGTCCAGGACCGGGTGCACGTGGCGGAACCCAGCGCCGTCGCTGCGCACCACGATCAGGTGCAGGTCCTTGTCGTGCTCTCGGGCGAACTCGATGACCGGCTGGCCGTCCTGGCCGAGGACCTGGAAGCTCAGCTCTCCCTCGGTGCCCGTGCCCATCGGTGCCTTCACCGGCGAGAGCGCGAAGCCGTCCGCGCTCAGCGAGACCCCGGCTACTGCCTGGCCGGCCGCCTGCTGCTCTTCGCCACCGTGCTGCCCCTCATTGCTGTGGCCCTGATTATGCGTGCTCATGTCTGTTCCTTTCGCCCACGCCTGGACGGCGCTGTCGGGGACGACGACGCCGGCGAGCCCGAAGGCTCCCCCGAACGCCACCGCCAGCCCCGCGCCGTAGAGGCCGAGGCGTGCTGCCGTCTTCATCCGGCGCGGACCGCCGAGTAGCCGGCCTCCTCGACGGCCGCCAGGACCTGCGCGTCGTCGATCACGCCGTCGGCGGTGACCACGAGCTTGCCGGTCTGCGCGCTGACCTGGATATCGGTGATGCCGGCGAGCTCGCCGACCTCCTCGCGGACCGACATCTCGCAATGCCCGCAGGTCATGCCCGTCACCTGGTACTCGTTCGCAGTCATCGATTGCCTCCTTGGTGGAGATACCCCCGGTGGGTATCATGTGCGAGCAACCGCATACCCCTGCTGGGTATTCCCGCAAGGCGGGTCGGGGGCGTCGAGGAGTGATCCCGATTGATAGACGGGATACGCCACCGGGGTATGCTGTGGAGCGTGGAGACCGCGACCGACGAGCCCTGCCGCAGCCGGCACTGGTTGCAGCTGTCCGTCCTCACGGCGCTGCTGATCGTCGGCCTCCTCGGCATGCACGCGCTCGTCAACGGTGCCGGGGTCATGGCCATGAACGCTTCCGTGGCTTCGATGGGGCACGCGTCCCCGGCGTCGCCCGGCATGACCGACGCGGCGGCCATCGCCTCCTCATCGTCGGCATCCGGACCGCATGGCATGGGCCCCGGCTCCAGCGGATGCGCAGAAGCCATGGGCAGCGTCGGCGGCTCCACCTGCGTCCCCGGGCCGACCGCCAAGAGCATTCCGGCCCTCCCGGCTCCGCTCCCCGCGAGCCTGCCCTATCTCGGCCCCGCGCCCGAGCCGGTGCCACCGCCCGAGACGCCCCGCCGGCTCGCTCTCTCGCACCTGGAACTGTCGATCTATAGAATGTGAGCAGCGAGGAGCGTCGACGCGGCGCTCCTCGCCCTTCGGGGCAAGTCGATGACCCTGCCCCACATGCGACGACATCGCGCCCTCGTGTCCCTGACCCTTTTCTGGGGGCCTACGAGTCCTGCGTCTCCGATCACCCGTGATCGTCGAGCACACCGGCTCGATGCCGTGGCCCCGCTCACCATCGACACAGAAGGACTTATCAGCCATGCACTCCAACCTGAACCGCCGCCAATTCCTCGCCCGCAGCGCCCTGGCCCTCACCGCCGCCGGCCTCGCCGGCTGCAGCTCCAGCAAAACGACCTCGTTCGTCAAACCCGGTAGCGCCGCGGTCAAAGCGGCCGAGGCCGAGCGCCGCCGCACCGGAACCGTCGTGCAGCGCGCGCTGACCGCCGAGCCGGTCACCCTCGACCTCGGCGGGAAAACCGCCAAGACCTGGGCCTACCGCGGAGCCTCCTCCGGACAGCCGCTGCGCGGCAACGTCGGCGACACCCTGAAGGTCGCCCTCACCAACGACCTGCCCGACCCGACCAGCGTGCACTGGCACGGCCTGGCCCTGCGCAACGACATGGACGGTGTCCCTAACCTCACCCAGAAAACCGTCCAGCCCGGCGGCTCGTTCGCCTACGAGTTCATCCTGCCCGAACCGGGCACTTTCTGGTTCCACCCGCACGTCGGCGTACAGCTCGACCGCGGCCTGTACGCGCCGCTCATCATCGACGATCCCAACGAGAAGGCCGACTACGACAAGGAATGGATCATCGTCCTGGACGACTGGCTCGACGGCGTCACCGCGACCCCCGACCAAGTCCTCAAGGAACTCAGCCAGGGCATGATGGATCACGGCGGCATGGACATGGGGCCGATGCGGATGGGCAACACCCTGATGGGCGCGACCTCGCCGCTGCTCGGCGGCGACGCCGGCGACGTCTACTACCCCCTCTACCTGATCAACGGCAAGCCCGCGAACGACCCGCAAACCTTCACAGCCAAGCCCGGGGAGCGGATCAGGCTCCGGATCATCAATGCCGGCGGCGACACCGCCTTCCGATTTGGCGTCGCCGAGCACCCGCTCACGATCACCCACTCCGACGGGTTCCCTGTGGACCCGTATGAGGCCGAGAGCGTCGTGCTCGGCATGGGGGAGCGCTACGACGCGGTCATCACCGCCGGCGACGGAGCGTTCGCCGTCATCGCCGAGGCTCTCGGCAAGCAGGACCAGGCCCTCGCCGTCCTGCGCACCGGATCCGGCACCGCCCCGACGACGAAGACGAAGCTCCCGCAGACCAAGATCCCCGCCACTGCGGGTGATCTCAGGGCAGCGAGCACGGTCGCTCTTCCCAAGCGCGACGTCGACCGCACGGTCGCGCTCGAGCTGACCGGGGGCATGGAGAAGTACGACTGGGCGATCAACGGCAACCGCATGGACATGGAGCAGCCGATGCGCGACGCCCTCGGCATCAAGGAGGGCGAGCGGGTCGCCCTCGAGTTCAAGAACTCGACCACGATGTGGCATCCCATGCACCTGCACGGGCACACCTACCAGCACCCTGACGGCGGGCCCCGCAAGGACACCTCGATCGTCCTGCCCGGCAAGACGCTGCGCGTCGAGTTCGACGCCGACAACCCCGGGCGGTGGCTCACGCACTGCCACAACGTCTACCACGGGGAAGCCGGGATGATGACGACGATCGCCTATCAGGAGAACTGATCGGCCAACCGGTGCAGTAGCGCCGTTCGTCAAGACCTTGATCCGAGTCGTCGAGCTGAACGATGCCTTCGGATGGACAGCTCATGAGGAGCATGTGCGCAAGATTCGTGCGACGGCAGGGCCGCTGACGATCGAGCAGAAGATCGCGATCCGCAACGTGTTCCTCGAGCAACCTCCTGGAGCGCGAGGCGAAGAAGAGGAGGGTCAGGACAGATGGGGAAACGGCCTAGAGAGTTCAGCAGGTCTTCTCTCAGGATGGTTGTCTCAAGGACAGATGCTCACGCCCAGGGTCTGTAGCCTGGACCGCACCACGTCTGGCCCAGACAGTCTGCGAGTGCGAGTCGAATCCCCATTGAATCGCCAGTCGACTGCTGAGTCGACTCATCATTCATAAATGTCACGAACGTGTGGAGTCGGGCTACTTCGACCGCTCGCTCAACGTCTACGGGTGCGAGGGGGAGCCGTGTCCTCGCTGTGGCTCACCCATTCGACGGGAACGGTTCATGAACCGTTCGTCGTATTCATGCCCGCGTTGCCAGCGGCGCTCGCCGCGGCGATGACCTGGTCGTGCCAGCCGGCATCTGGCTGAGCAGCAGCCCACGCATCTAGCCGAACGGCAGCCGCAGCCCTCGAGCTGCGGCTGCCGGCTTCGAAGCCGGCTTTCGGGACAGCCGACCTACCGACCCGTGCCCGCGCCACCGTCGGGCGGCGTCTCGGGGCTGGACGCCGTCGACGAGCCGCCACCCGGCGGATCCTCCGGATCACACGGCTCCTCCGGGCACTCCGGCTCGCTCGGTGTGGCGGTCGTCGTAGTCGTCGTTGTGGTGGTCGTCGTCGTAGTCGGCTTGCTGGTCGTCGTCTTGGTCGGTTTCGCCGAACTGGTCGTGCTCACGTCGTCGTCCGACGTGGGCAGATCCTCCGACGTGCTGTCCGGGGCATCCGTGGTCGCGGTGTCCCCGGGCGTCGTCGTGGTCGTTGTGGTCGTCGTCGGCGTTCGGTCGCCACCGTGCGCCGCCCCGCTGATCTTGATCGTGGTCTGGTCCGGGGACGGGTTGCCCGCGATCAACCCACCACCGGTCTCGCCGTTGGGCTCGCGCTGGAACTGCTGCACGTTCTGTTCGGCGACCGGGGTCGTCGAACCGGCCAGCACCGCGATTCCGGCGAAAGCCGTCGCGGTGAACACGCCGCTGGCCAGCAGCGCCAGATAGCTCGCGCGCCGGGGCCGGGTCTCCTCGGCGGGCGGTGCGACCGACACTTGCGTCTCGCCGGTTGGCCCAGACGGGCTCATAGGCTGCTCCTTGTGGCGGCTAGGCTGAAAGCGGGGGAACTGTATCACTACCGGGTGAGCACAATTCCTGCCCCGTGTGCTCGAGCCGCTCCGGAGCGTTACCACTGGAGGAGACGAGGATGCCCGAGTCCGGTGACCGCACGCGCTTGACCGCATGGGTGCGCGGCCACGTGCAAGGCGTCGGATTCCGGTGGTGGACGCGGTGCCGCGCGCTCGAATTGGGCCTGGTGGGGACGGCTACCAACCTCGCCGACGGCCGTGTCGAGGTCGTCGCCGAAGGTCCGCGGCAGGCATGCGAGGAACTGCTCGCCGCGCTGCGTGGCGGATCGACACCTGGCCGGGTGACCTCGGTGGTGGAGCAGTGGTCCGAACCGAAAGGCGGCTACCAAGGCTTCACGGAGCGTTAATCGGTGAGCACTTACCGTCGTCGGCCTTGGTGGCGTTCACCCACACGACGCCCGACACGCCGCACGGTTCGTTCTGCCGGAGAACCCGCAGGTACCATTCCGCAGTTGAGGTCGCCCCGGCCACGTTGACACGTTCGCCGGTGCGCGAACCGGCACACGATGAAGGGGCCGCAGCTCGTGCACCTGAAAAGCCTGACGCTGAAGGGCTTCAAGTCCTTCGCTTCGGCTACCACGCTGCGCTTCGAGCCGGGCATCACGTGTGTGGTCGGCCCGAACGGCTCGGGCAAGTCCAACGTGCAGGACGCCCTGCGCTGGGTGATGGGCACGCAGGGCGCCAAGGACCTGCGCGGCGGCAAGATGGAGGACGTCATCTTCGCCGGCACCGCGGGACGGCCCCCGCTCGGCCGCGCCGAGGTCACGTTGACCATCGACAACTCCGACGGCGCCCTGCCGATCGACTACACCGAGGTCTCGATCACCCGGCGGATGTTCCGCGACGGCGCCGGCGAGTACGAGATCAACGGCTCGAGCTGTCGGCTGCTGGACGTGCAGGAGCTGCTGTCGGACTCCGGTATCGGCCGCGAGATGCACGTGATCGTCGGCCAGGGGCAGCTCAGCGAGATTCTGCAGGCCAAGCCGGAGGAGCGGCGCGCGTTCATCGAGGAAGCCGCGGGCGTGCTCAAGCACCGCAAGCGCAAGGAGAAGGCGCTGCGCAAGCTGGACGCGATGCAGGCGAACCTGAACCGCCTGAATGACCTCACCGCGGAACTGCGCCGCCAGCTCAAACCGCTGGGCAAGCAGGCCGAGATCGCGCGGAAGGCGCAGGCGGTGCAGGCCGAGCTGCGGGACGCGCGGCTGCGGCTGTACGCGCACGACCTGGTCACCCAGCGCGAGGCGCTGGCCAAGGAGCAGGCCGACGAGGAGCGGATCCGCAGGCAGCGCGCCGAGGTCGAGCAACAGCTGCAGGTCGCCTCCCGGCGTGAGGCCGAGCTGGCCGAGGCGCTCGCCGAGGACGAGCCACGACTGGCCGCGGCGAAGGACACCTGGTACAAGCTCAGCGCCCTGGCCGAGCGGCTGCGCGGGACCGTCCGGCTGGCACTGGAGCGTAAGCGGCATCTGTCGACCGAGATCGACGACGGCTCGAGCGGCCGCGACCCCGAGGAACTGCTGGCCGAGGCCGAGCAGGCGGAGGAGAAGGAGCTCGAGCTCAACGCCGCCGTGGAAGTGGCTCGTGCCACGTTGTCCGAAGCCGTCACGCATCGCGAGGAACTCGAGCAGGCGCTGCAGGCCGCCGAACGAGCGCACATGGCCGCGGTGCGCGCGGTGGCGGATCGGCGCGAGGGCGTCGCCAAGCTGACCGGCCAGGTCGAGGCGCTGCGCAGCAAGACCGGTGCCACCGCGGAGGAGATCGAGCGGTTGACCGCGGGCATCGACGAGGCGGTGGCACGCGCCGAACAGGCCGCCGAGGAGCTGGAACTGGCCAAGGCGGAGGGTGGCGACTCCGATGTGGACGGGGCGGAGGCCGCTGAGCGACTCGAGCAGTGCATGCGCGCCAACGACGCCGCCAAACAGCGCGTCGAAGAACTGATCGCCGCCGAGCGCGCCACGGAGAAGGAAATCGCGACGCACCGGGCCACTGTGGAGGCGCTGTCGCGCGGGCTACGCCGCAAGGACGGCGTCGGGGCGCTGTTGAAGGCAGGCGACGAACTTCCCGGCGTACTGGGTTCGGTGGCGGCGTTGCTGACCGTCGAGCCAGGCTTCGAAGCGGCGATCGCCGCAGCGTTGGGCCCGGTCGCGGATGCGGTGGCGGTGCAGGCAGGCGAGGACGCGGTGTCCGCGTTGGAGTACCTGAAGACGCACGACTCCGGCCGCGCGGGCATCTTGCTGGGCGGCGCGGACGATTCCGGCTTGCCGGGTCGGCCGTCGTTGCCGTCCGGCGCGCGGTGGGCGGTG
Organism: Thermocrispum municipale DSM 44069; assembly: GCF_000427825.1. GTDB lineage: Bacteria > Actinomycetota > Actinomycetes > Mycobacteriales > Pseudonocardiaceae > Thermocrispum > Thermocrispum municipale. The sequence goes on from NZ_ATYT01000006.1 coordinate 176,058, forward strand.
GACGTGGTACAGGCGCCGGAACGGCTGCAGCCCGCTGTGCGTGCCGCGCTGCACGATGTCGCCGTCGTGGAGGGTTTGGTCTCGGCGATGGCGCTGGTGAGCGAGCATCCCGAGCTGCGCGCCGTGACCACCGAAGGCGACGTTTTCGGGGCGCACTGGGCCGCAGGCGGGTCGAAGGCGTCCACCGAGTCGGTCATCGAGGTGCAGGCCGCCGTCGACGCTGCCCAGGACAAGCTGCTCGCCGCCGAGCGACGCCTGCAGCGCACCGCGGCGGAGTTGGAGGGTGCGCGCGCCGAGCAGCAGCAGCGCAAGGCCGAGGTGGCCAAGGCGCGTGAGGCGGTCGGCGAGGTCAAGGTGGCCAAGGCCCGGTTCTCCGAGCGGTTGAACCGGTTGCAGCAGGCGTTGCGCAATGCCGAGGCCGAGGTCGAGCGGTTGCGGACACAGCGCGCGAAGGTCGAGGCCAGCCGCGAGGAGGCGGTGGCCAAGCTGGCCGAGCTGGAACAACGGCTGGCCGCGGTGAGCGAGGATCCGATCGACGAGGAGCCCGACACCTCCGAGCGCGACGAGATCGCCGCCGCGCTGGCGGAGGTTCGCCAGCAGGAGGTCGAGGCCCGGCTGGCGCTGCGCACGGCCGAGGAGCGGGCTCGCCAGATCGCGGGCAAGGCGGAAAGCTTGCGTCGTGCCGCGGAGGCCGAGCGTCAGGCGCGGGAACGTGCCGAGCGGGCCCGGGTGGCGCGCCGGCGTGGTGCCGAGATCGCCGCTGCGGTCGTCGACGGCGGCGAGATCGCTCTCGAACGCATCGAGGTGTCGCTGCGCCGGGCCGCCGCCGAACGAGATGCGCTACAGCAGGCCCGCGAGGAACGCGAGGCGATGCTGGCCGGCGTCCGGACGAGCGTGCGCGAGCTGACCGGCCAGCTGGAGAAACTGACCGATGCGGTGCACCGCGACGAGTTGGCGCGCGCCGAGCAGCGGATGCGGCTGGAGCAGCTGGAAGCACGCATCGCCGAGGAATTCGGCATCGGGCTCGACGATCTGGTCGCCGAGTACGGGCCGGATCAGCCGGTGCCGCCCAGCCCGGCGGAGATGGCCGAGTACGAGGCCGCCAAGGAGCGCGGGGAAGAGGTTGCCGAGCCGCAACCGATCCCGTTCGACCGGGCGACCGAGGAGCGCCGCGCCAAGCGCGCCGAGCGCGACCTGGCCCTGCTCGGCAAGGTCAACCCGCTCGCGCTGGAGGAGTTCGCCGCGCTGGAGGAGCGCTACAAGTTCCTGTCCACGCAGCTGGAGGACCTGAAGGCCACGCGCAGGGATCTGCTGTCGGTGATCGAAGAGGTGGACGACAAGATCCTCGAGGTCTTCACCTCGGCGTATCACGACGTGGCGCGTGAGTTCGAGACGGTGTTCGGCACGCTGTTCCCCGGTGGTGAAGGCCGGATGGTGCTCACCGACCCGGACGACATGCTGACCACCGGGGTCGACGTCGAGGCGCGGCCGCCGGGCAAGAAGGTCAAGCGGCTGTCGCTGCTGTCCGGTGGCGAGAAGTCGCTGGTGGCGGTCGCCATGCTGGTGGCGATCTTCCGCGCGCGGCCGTCGCCGTTCTACGTGCTCGACGAGGTCGAGGCGGCGCTGGACGACACCAACATGCGGCGGCTGATCGGCTTGCTCGAGCAGTTGCGGGAGACCTCGCAGCTGATCGTGATCACGCACCAGAAGCCGACGATGGAGATCGCGGACGCGCTGTACGGCGTGAGCATGGCCAACGACGGCATCACGCGGGTGATCTCGCAGCGGCTGCGGTCTGCGGAGAAGGCGTCAGCGTAACCCGTCGAGCGCCTGCCCTGCGACGATGGTGGTCGGCGCGGATGCGAGGATGACGAGCGTGACGGACAACGTGTGGTTCTGGGTCATCCTCGTCGTCGTTGTGCTGCTGACCGTGGCGCTGGTCGCGGGGCTCACGCTTTCCCGCCGCCGCAAGATCCGCCTCGCCGAGGAACGTTCGGCGAAGGAGGAGAAGCCGGCCGGCGGCAGATACACCGCGGGCGGTGGCATCGCGCTGGCGCCCGGTGGCGTGAAGGAGCACCAGCCACCGGAGCACCCCGCCGGCGAACGCACGGAGGTCGACGGCCAACCCGGCGTGGGAGACGACGCCTCGGTGCCGCGCGACAGCCTTCGCCGCGGGATCGTCGACGTCAAGCTGCCGGAGGGCACCGAGGGCGCCGCGGCTGAGGGAAGCGCAGCGGCTCCGAGCAAGACGGAGGCCCCGGCCAAGACGGAGGAGCGCGACGCCGGTCCTGCCGCGGTCGAAGCCGAGCCGGAGCCGGCCGCGAAAGCCGGGCCGGCAGCCCCGGAGGCTCAGCCGGCACAGGCCCCGGTTTCGACCGAGGAGCCCGCACCGGCCGCGGGACGCATCGAGCGGCTGCGCGGACGGCTGGCGAAGTCCCGGTCGGCGTTCGGCCAGAGCCTGCTGGGCCTGCTGGGCGCGGGCGACCTGGACGAGGATTCGTGGCAGGACGTCGAGGACACCCTGCTGGTCGCCGACCTCGGCGCGGCGACCACCACGGAGATCGTCGAACGACTGCGCACCGAGCTGGTCAGTCGCGGTGTCCGGACGGCCGATCAGGCGCGCGCCCTGTTGCGCGAGGTGCTCATCGACGCGCTGAACCCCCAGGCGGAGAGGGCCGTCCGGGCCTTGCCGCACGAGGTGGACGGGAAGAAGCATCCGGCGGTGGTGCTGGTTGCCGGCGTGAACGGCACCGGCAAGACGACCACGACCGGCAAGCTCGCGCGCGTGCTCGTCGCGCAGCAGCACCGCGTCCTGCTCGGTGCGGCTGACACGTTCCGTGCGGCTGCCGCCGATCAGTTGCAGACGTGGTCCGAGCGGGTCGGCGCCGAGGTCGTGCGCGGCAAGGAGGGTGCGGACCCCGCCGCGGTGGCGTTCGACGCGGTCAAGCGCGGCATCGACAGCGGCGTGGACGCGGTGTTGATCGACACCGCAGGCCGCCTGCACACCAAGTCGACGCTGATGGACGAGCTCGGCAAGGTCAAGCGTGTCGTGGAGAAGCAGGCGAAGGTCGACGAGGTGCTGCTGGTGCTGGACGCCACCACCGGCCAGAACGGACTGACCCAGGCGCGGGCGTTCCGTGAGGTCGTGGACGTCACCGGCATCGTGCTCACCAAGCTCGACGGCACGGCCAAGGGTGGCATCGTGTTCCAGGTCCAGCGCGAGCTCGGGGTGCCGGTGAAGCTGGTCGGCCTCGGGGAAGGACCTGACGACCTGGCCCCCTTCGAGCCGGAAGCCTTCGTCGACGCGCTGCTCAACTGACCGGCGGCGTTCTGGTCAATCGGCGAGCGGCGCCATCAGGGACGCGCTCTTCGACTGACGAGCGGCGCTATCAGGGACGGGCTCTTCGACTGACGAGCGGCGCTACTAATGATGCGCAGCCCGCCGCGCGGCGCTATCAGTGACGCACTGCTCGACTGACCAGCGGCGTTACCAGCGATGCGCTGCTCGACCGACGGGCGGCGCGCTGCGCTGGTGCGGCGTGCCTTCGTGCGTCGCGAGGGGCGGCCTCTGTGGAGAGCTGCCTCCCGATGTGGGCACTTTGTGCCCGGTCTCGTCGGACCATGCGAACACCGCTGATGCGGCTCGGCCGGCTCCCGACCGGCACATCGTCGCCCTTCAGCCGCCGCGAAGCGACAATCGCCGGCGCATTCTGTGAATTTCGGCGATTCCGATGCCCTGCTGGCCCGCTGCACCGCTGCAGGGCGGTGTCCCGCTGCGCTGCCGCCGCGCCGCTGCAGAGCGGGTGTGTCCCGCTGCACCGTCGTACTGCTGCAGAGCGGGTGCGCCGTTGCCTTCCCCCGCGGCGTCGCAGTGCCATCCAGGCCACAAAGAAGCTCGGTGGGACGAGCTCCCTCGTCCCACCGAGCCACGAAGTCCGGCTACTCCTCGCCGCGACCACCTTCGACCGCGAGCCGTTCCTCCTCCTCGTCATCGAAGGCGCTGGCCTGGGCGCCCCGCGACTGCGGGTCGAACAACCACGTCAGTGCCCACAGCACGATGCCGAGGCCGATCATGCCTGCGGCCACCAGGTACTCGTCCGGGTTGCGCTCGGTCCACGGCCCGACCAGAAAGGCGCAGGCCAGCGCGCCGAGCACCGGGATGAACGTCGGCGCCTTGAAGTGCTTGTGCTTCACCGGCTTGCGGCGGAGCACCAGCACGGCGATGTTGACCACGGTGAACACGCCCAGCAGCAGCAGCGACGTCGTGCCGCCCAGCAGCGAGAGGACGTCGCCCGCTTCGTCCTCCGGCGTCGCCGGGTCGTCGGTGAGCACACCGGTCACCACGATGATCAGGGCGAACGCGATCAGCGTGGTGAAGATGATGCTGATCCACGGGGTACGGCGGAACGGGTGCACGGTGGCCAGCGGCCTGGGCAGCACCCGCTTCTTCGCCATGCCGTACAGCAACCGGCTGGCCATCAGCATGTTGATCAGCGCCGAGTTGGCCACCGCGAACATCGTCATGAACGGGAAGATGTCCTCGATCGGCAGGTCAGGCGCACCCGCCCGGACCACCTCGAGCAGCGGCGTGTCACTGGCGGCCAGCTCGCCGACCGGCACCACGGCGACCGCCGCGATGGACACCAGGATGTAGATGACGCCGGTGATGCTCAGACCGCCGAGCATGATCTTCGGGAAGATCCGCACCGGGTCCTTGGTCTCCTCGGCCATGTTCACCGAGTCCTCGAAGCCGACCATGGCGAAGAAGGCCAGCGTGGTCGCCGCCGTAACGGCGATGAACGCCGACTTGTCGTCGGCGGTGTCGAACACCGTGACGCGGCTGAAGTCGGCGTTCCCACCGCCGATGGCGATGAAGCCGATGACGATGACGGCCAGCAGACCGAGCAGCTCGACCAAGGTCAGGAAGACGTTGAACTTCACGCTCTCGCCGACGCCGCGCAGGTTGATCAGCGCGACGAGCGTCATGAAGCCGAGCGCGAGAAACATGATGCCGGTGTCGCCCCAGTCGAGGCCGACGCCTTCGGCCAGGTTCGCCGCGAACGACCGGGACGCGGTGGACGCCGACGTGATGCCGGAGGACATCACGGCGAAGGCCACCAGGAACGTCACGAAGTGGATGCCGAACGCCTTGTGGGTGTACAGCGCTGCACCCGCCGCCTGCGGGTACTTGGTGACCAGCTCCATGTAGGCGAACGCGGTCAGTGTCGCCACGATGAACGCCACCAGGAACGGGGCCCAGGCCGCGCCGCCGACCTCGGCGGCCACATCGCCGGTCAGTGCGTACACCCCGGTACCCAGGATGTCGCCGACGATGAACAGCAGGAGCAGCTTGGTGCCCATGACCCGCTTGAGCGGAGGCTGGCCGCCCGGCCCTCGCTCCGTGGATGCCGCCGTATCGCTCACGTCATGCCTCCCTCTTGCCGCACAGATGCGGGGGACACCTTATGTGATCACCGCAATACCCGATATTCGACGCCAGCACTCTTTACCCATCTGCAAGGGTCGGCATTTCGATACCCGGACTTCGGCCGACGAGAACCCCGCGGGTCAGCGACTCCTTGCCGTACTTCTGCCAGATCTGATCCATCGCCTCGTCCACCGATCCGTCCGAGCCGGGAAACAGCGGCAGTTCCAGTTGCCTGCCGCTGCCCCCGTCGAGGTTGGCGACGGTGATGCCCAGCAGCGTGATGCCGCGATCCACGATCATCGGCATCGCCTCGGCCAGCAGCCCGCGCAGCACCGTCAGCAGCGTTTCGCCGTGCGCGGTCGAGATCGGCAGGGTCCGCGACCTCGTCGCGCGGGTGAAGTCGCCGAAGCGCAGCCGGAGTACGACCGTGCGCCCCGTCCGGCCCGCCGCGCGCATCCGTCTGCCGACCCGGTCGACCAGTCCGACGAGGATCGCGTCCAGCTCGTCCGGCGATCGGGTGCGGCGTCCGAGTGCCCGCTGCGATCCGATCGACCCCCGCCTGCGCCGCGTCACGACTCGCCGCGGGTCACGGTTACCGGCCAGGGCGTGCAACTTGTTACCCACCGCCACGCCGACCTGGTGTTTCAGTGCTGTCCGCGACGCCCGGTGCAGGTCGCCGATCGTCGTGATTCCCATGCCGCGCAGCTTCTCCGCAGTTACCGGACCGACGCCCCACAACCGTTCGACCGGCAGCGGGTGCAGGAACGCCTCTTCCTCGCCCGGCTCGACCACCAACAAGCCGTCGGGTTTCGCCTCCGCGCTGGCCACCTTCGCCAACGACTTGGTGCGGGCGACGCCCACCGTGATCGGCAGCCCCACTCGGCGGCGCACCTCCGCTCGCAGACGCTGGGCGATGTCCCGCGGCCGCCCCGCCACCCTGGCCCGCCCGCTGACATCCAGGAACGCCTCGTCGATGGAAATGCCTTCGACCACCGGGGTGGTGTCCCGAAACACGTCGAACACGGCCTTGCTCGCATCGACATAGGCCTGCATGCGAGGCGGAACCACGACGGCGTCGGGACACAGCCGCTTCGCCTGCCTGCCGCCCATCCCTCCGTGCACCCCGCACGCGCGTGCCTCGTAGCTGGCGGCCAGCACGACACCCCCTCCGACGATCACCGGGCGATCGCGCAGGCGGGGGTCGTCGCGTTGTTCGACGGAAGCGAAGAACGCGTCGAGATCGGCGTGCAGGATGGAAGCAGTCATCGAACATATGTTCGCATGGATGGGCCTTCGATTCAGCGTCTGATCGAGCGACGGTGGCAATCTGACGTCGTGAATGACGCATTCATGTCATCCCTGCCGACAGCGGGGCGCGCCACCTGGGGAATCAGCGTGGTCGACGTCGTCTCAGGCCGGCGGTTGGCCGGGCGCGGCGAACACCGCAGGCTGGCCACGGCCAGTGTGGGCAAACTCTTCCTGCTGCTCGAGGTGGCCGACCGGCTCGTGTCGGGTCAGCTGCCGCCGCACCATCTGCTCGACCGGCGCGCCGTGGAGCCGGTGGCGGATTCGGGTCTGTGGCAGCACTTGGCGACCGACCTCCTGCCGGTGGTGGACGCGGCCGCCCTCGTCGGCGCGGTCAGCGACAACCTGGCCACCAACGTGCTGCTCGACCTCGTGGGGCTCACAGCAGTCCAGGAGTGGCCGAAGCGCCTGGGCCTCACCGACACCGCCCTGCACGACCAGGTGCGGGACATCCGACGGCCGAGCGATCCACCGACGCTCTCGACCGGCACGGCGGCCGAGCTCACCCAGTTGATGCGCGTGCTGCACACCGGTGACCTCCGCGCGGCTGCTCGGGTGCTCGAGTGGCTCGAGCTCGGCACGGACCTGTCGATGGTCGGGTCGGCGTTCGGGCTCGACCCACTGGCGCATCAGCGCCCGGACCGTGGCGTCCGCTTGATCAACAAAACCGGCACGGACGACGGCATCCGAGCAGATGTCGGCCTCGTTCACGGTCCACGGCGCACCGTGGCCTACGCGGTGCTGGTGAACTGGACGCCCGACGGCCCGAACGACCCACACCGCGACGCCGTGCTGGCAGGTATGCGCGAGGTCGGGGCGCACCTCCGGGCCGACGTCTGACCCATCAGCCCAGCAGCCGGCGGATGCGCCGCGCTCGCTCATCAGGGTGTTGGTTCGGGCACGAGGCGCACGTCGTCCCGACCGGGGTGCGATCGATCAGGCAACACGATGCGCGACGGACCACCAGATGCGGCCCGACCTCGGCGAAGCGCGGCCTCGGCAACTCCGGTCCGACAGCCTCGGCCACCTCTGCCGCCAGCCGCACGGCCCGCTCCTGATCAGCAGCAGCTTGCCCGGCGGACAACAACCTGTTGGCCACCGAATCGGTCGCGATGGCCCACAGTGCAGGTTCACCGGCCCCGGAGACAGCGGCCACGGTCTTCGTGACAGCGCCGAACACGGCATGCAACCGCCGGCCGAACTCTCCGACGCCACCCGCCAACGGCCGGTGCGAGGAGGCCTCGACGAACCGACCGTCCGGCAGGATCCGCAAGGTCATCGCCTCCAGCGACGGATCGACCGGAACACCGTTGAACAGCCGCTCGAGCGGTTGCGCCAGCAACACCGACGACACCGAGTACCACCACACCGTCCCCAGGACCCGCTCGGGAGCCTGCCCGTAGAGCCGTCGCGCGAGGTCCAGCTGGGCGCGCAGCCACTGGTGGTCCACCACGATCGAGGCCGGCTGGATCTCGCTGATGACGCCCTCCCGGTCACCTGTTCGGCGGTGGTGCGAGCACGCACGAAACCTGGTCGTAACAGCATGCCGCCCGTGGTTCACACGCGAGAAATCGTCGATGCGTTCAGGCGCAACACCGACCTCGCATGCTGACGGCCATTGTCCGGTACGCGAGTGTCGCGAGGAGACACCATGGAAGGAAACACCGCCTGGTTGCTCACCAGCGCAGCGCTGGTGCTGCTGATGACGCCAGGCCTGGCGTTCTTCTACGGCGGCATGGTCCGCTCGAAGAGCGTGCTCAACATCATGATGATGTGCTTCGGCGCCATCGGGCTGATCGGCGTGTTGTGGGTGCTCTACGGGTACGGCCTGGCCTACGGCGACGACGTCGGCGGGCTGTTCGGATGGTCGAACGACCTGCTGGGGATCACCGGCCTGCTCGACTTCGATCCGGAGGCCGACCCGACCGGCGGCACGGTGGACGTGGCCTTCCAGGCGATGTTCGCCATCATCACGGTGGCGCTGATCGCGGGTGCGATCGCCGACCGTGCGCGGTTCGGCCCGTGGCTGCTGTTCGCCGGCCTGTGGGCCACGCTGGTCTACTTCCCGGTCGCGCACTGGGTGTGGGGTGACGGCGGCTGGATCGGCGAGATGGGGGCGCTGGACTTCGCCGGTGGTACCGCGGTGCACATCAACTCCGGTGCGGCCGCCCTGGCGCTGGCGATCGTGCTCGGCAAGCGCAAGGGCTGGCCGAAGGAGCCGATGAAGCCGCACAACCTGCCGTTCGTGATGTTGGGCGCCGGCCTGCTGTGGTTCGGATGGTTCGGCTTCAACGCCGGCTCCGCGTACGCCGCCGACGGCGTCGCCGGTGTCGCGTTCGTCAACACGGTGACCGCCACGTGTGCGGCCATGCTCGGCTGGCTGCTGGTGGAGCGGCTGCGCGACGGCAAGCCGACCAGCCTGGGTGCCGCTTCGGGTATCGTGGCCGGTCTGGTGGCCATCACGCCGTCGTGCGCCTACGTCGACACGTGGGGCGCACTGGCCATCGGCGGGCTCGCCGGCCTGATCTGCCCGCTGGCGGTCGCGCTGAAGTACAAGCTGGGCTACGACGACGCGCTCGACGTGGTCGGTATTCACTTCGTCGGCGGGTGGATCGGCACCGTCAGCCTCGGGTTCCTGTCCACCGCCCGGGTCACCCCGGACGGCGTGGACGCCCTGTTCTACGGCGGTGGGGCCGGTCAGATCTGGCCGCAGATCGCCGGGGCGCTCGGGGTCACGGTCTACTCGCTGGTGGCCGCGCTCGTCATCGGTTTCGCCATCCAGAAGACCATCGGCTTCCGGGTGGACGAGGACGTCGAGGTCTCCGGCATCGACGAGGCCGAGCACGCCGAGGTCGGTTATGAGCTGGGGATCGGCCGGGGTGGTCGGTCGGGTGGCTCGTCGATCGCCGCGGCGAGCAAGAAGCTGGAGGAGAGCACGGCATGAAGCTGATCACCGCCATCATCAAGCCGTTCACCCTGGACGAGGTCCGCTCCGCGCTCGAGCAGCTCGGTGTGCTGGGCATGACGGTCTCCGAGGCGCAGGGCTACGGCAGGCAGAAGGGGCACACCGAGGTCTACCGGGGTGCCGAGTACGCCGTGGACTTCGTGGCGAAGCTGCGGGTCGAGGTGCTCACCGACGAGGCGAGCGCGGAGAAGGTCGTCGACGCCATCGTGCGCGCGGCGCAGACCGGCAAGATCGGCGACGGCAAGGTGTGGGTCACGCCGGTGGAGCAGGTCATCCGGGTCCGCACCGGCGAGCGTGGCGCGGACGCGCTGTAATCGCCGCACGTGGACGTCGGCGAGCTGGTCGCGGCGGCCGAACGGCTGCTGGGCAGGCGCCATGGCCGGCTGGTGGCGGGCGAGCTGCGTGCCGCACTGGTCGAGCTGTACGAATTCTGGCTGAGCAAGGCAGCGGCGGCGGCCGGTGTCGGCACCCCGGACGGACCCGGTGGTGTCGCACTGGTCGCCGTCGGCGGCCTGGGCAGGCGCGAGCTGGTGCCGTACTCCGACCTCGACCTGGTGCTGTTGCACGACGGCACCGTCGCCACGGCGGAGCTGGACCGCGTCGCCCAGGCGCTGTGGTACCCGTTGTGGGACGCCAAGGTCGGCCTCGACCACGCGGTGCGGACCGCTGCCGAGGCGTTGTCGGTTGCCCGCGACGATCTCCGCACCGCCATGGGGCTGCTCGAGTTGCGGGTGATCGCCGGTGACGAGCAGCTGGCCGCCGGGCTGGCCGCCTCGGCCAAGCAGCAGTGGCAGCGGGTGGTCAGGCAGCGCTTCGCGGACCTGGCTGCGGCGGTGCGCGAGCGGTGGCGACGCAGCGGGCAGATCGCGCAGTCCGCCGAACCGGATCTGAAACACGCAGGCGGCGGGTTGCGGGACATCGCCGTGCTGGAGGCGTTGTCGGTCGCTCAACTGACCGATCGGCTCGACGGCGAATTGGCGCAGGTCAAGCGCCTGATGCTGGACATCCGCACGGAACTGCGCCTCGAACTGCGCCGCAACCGGGACGTGCTCGGCGCGGAGCAGGCGGACAAGATCGCCGGTGACTTGGGGTTCGGCGATCGGTCCGCCTTGCTCAAGCAGCTCTATGCCGGTGCCCGCGCGGTCCGCTACACGCTCGACGTGGCGCTGCGGACCGCGGAACGTCCGGGTGGCCGGCAGCGTCGTCAGCCCCTCGCCGAGGGCGTCGTGCTGCACGGGAGCGAGGTCGCGCTGGCGCGTGGCGCGGCCCCGGGCAAGGATCCGGCGTTGTTGCTACGGGTGGCATCAGCCGCCGCTCGCACGGGCAAGCCCGTCGCACACGGCACGCTGCGGACCCTGGCGGACTCGGCTCCCGAACTCCGACAACCGTGGCCCGCTCAGGCGCGCAGCGAACTGGTTGCACTGTTGGGTTCGGGCGAGGGGCTCCTCGACGCGGTCGAGGCGCTGGACAACTTGGGTTTGTGGACCCGTCTGCTGCCCGAGTGGGGAGCGGTGCGTGACCTGCCCCCGGCCGAGCCCGTGCACAGCTGGTGCGTCGACCGGCACCTGGTGCAGACCTGCGTCGAGGCGTCGAAACTGACGACCAGGGTGCCCCGGCCGGATCTGCTGTTGATCGGGGCGCTGCTGCACGACATCGGCAAAGGCCGCGGCGCGGATCACTCGGTGATCGGCGCCGAGATCGCCCGCCACATGGCGGAACGGCTCGGCCTGTCCGCTCCCGATGTCGACATCGTCACCGGGATGGTGCGGCACCACCTGCTCCTTCCGCACGTGGCGACGCGCAGAGACATCACCGAGCTGGAGACCGTGCGACGGGTGGTCGACACCATCGGCGGCAGCGCGCTGCTGCTCGATCTTCTGCACGCGCTGACCGAGGCGGACTCGCTGGCCACCGGGCCGGGGGTGTGGACGCCGTGGAAGGCCAGGCTGGTCGGGGAGCTCGTCGCCCGCTGCCGCGAACTGATCCGCGGTGAGGAGCCCGCCGGGCCCGATCCGCTCACTCCCGATCAGCAGACGCTGGCCAAGCGGGCAGGCGAATCCGGCCGACCGGAGGTGCTGGTGTCCTCCGACGGCCCGGTCGCCACGGTGACGGTCGCCGCCCCTCGCGACGTGTCGTTGCTCGCGCCGGTGGCGGGAGCGCTGGCTTTGTCGTCGCTCGAGGTCGGCGCGGCCACGCAGTTGGAGGACAGTGGCGTCGCGGTCGCTGTGCTGCACGCGTCGCCGCGTTTCGGGACTCCGCCGGATGCCGCGTTGCTACGGGAGAAGATCGTCCGGGCCGTCACCGGCCGTCTTCCGCTGGCCGAGCAGCTCGCCGTCAAGGAACGCGACTACGACTCCGGCACGGACCGGGTGGAGCCGACCGTGCTGTGGTTCGACGACGAGGCGGAAGGGGCCGACGTCGCGTTGCTCGAGCTCCGGGCGGCCAACCGCATCGGGCTGCTGCACCGGGTGGCCAGCGCGCTGCGTACGGCGGGCGCGAGTGTCAGCTGGGCCAGGGTGGCGACGTTCGGGGCGTCGTGCGTGGACGCCTTCGCGCTGCGTTCCACGGCGGGCAACCCGCGAGATGCCGCATGGCGCCGTTCGGTGGAGCGAGCCGTCCTGGCCGCAGCGCGCTGAGACCGTGTGCGCGCAGGTCGGGCGCACCCGCGGTGTTGATACCGTTGCGGTTGGGCCGTTATGCCCGTCACCAACGACCGCTGGAGTACACACCCGTGTTCGACACCCTCTCCGACCGGCTTACCTCCGTCCTGCAGAACCTGCGTAGCCGGGGCAAGCTGACCGATGCCGACATCGACGCGACCGCCCGCGAGATCCGTATCGCGCTGCTCGAGGCGGACGTCGCGCTGCCGGTGGTGCGCACGTTCATCTCGCGCATCAAGGAGCGGGCCAAAGGCGCCGAGGTGCACCAGGCCCTCAACCCGGCCCAGCAGGTCATCAAGATCGTCAACGAGGAACTCGTCGCGATCCTCGGTGGCGAGACGCGCAGGCTGAACCTGGCCAAGAACCCGCCGACGGTGATCATGCTCGCCGGTCTGCAGGGCTCCGGTAAGACCACCCTGGCGGGCAAGCTCGCGATGTGGCTGCGCAAGCAGGGACACTCGCCGCTGCTGGTGGCCTGTGACCTGCAGCGGCCGAACGCGGTCACCCAGCTGCAGGTGGTCGGTGAGCGGGCCGGTGTCGCGGTCTTCGCGCCCGAGCCGGGCAACGGTGTCGGTGATCCGGTCGACGTCGCCGCGCGCAGCATCGACGAGGCCCGCCGCGGGCAGCACGACGTGGTCATCGTCGACACCGCGGGCCGGCTCGGCATCGACGAAGAGCTGATGAAGCAGGCCGCGGACATCCGTGACCGGGTGCAGCCCGACGAGACGTTGTTCGTGGTCGACGCGATGATCGGTCAGGACGCGGTCACCACGGCCGAGGCGTTCCGGGACGGTGTCGGCTTCACCGGTGTCGTGCTCACCAAGCTGGACGGTGACGCCCGCGGTGGTGCCGCGCTGAGCGTCCGGGAGGTCACCGGCCAGCCGATCCTGTTCGCCTCCAACGGCGAGAAACTCGAGGACTTCGACGCGTTCCACCCGGACCGGATGGCCTCGCGCATCCTCGGCATGGGCGACATGCTCACGCTGATCGAGCAGGCGGAGAAGGCCTTCGACCAGCAGCAGGCCGAGGAAGCCGCGGCCAAGATGACCGCGGGCGAGCTCACGCTGGAGGACTTCCTCGAGCAGATGCTCGCGGTGCGCAAGATGGGGCCGATCGCCAACCTGCTCGGCATGCTGCCCGGCGCCGGCCAGATGAAGGATCAGCTGGCCGCGATCGACGACAAGCACCTGGACCGGGTGCAGGCGATCATCCGCGGCATGACGCCCGCGGAGCGGGCCAACCCGAAGATCATCAACGCCTCGCGCAGGCTGCGTATCGCCAAAGGGTCCGGCGTGCAGGTGCGCGAGGTCAACGACCTGGTCAACCGGTTCTTCGAAGCCCGCAAGATGATGCAGCAGATGGCCGGCGGGTTCGGCATGGGCGGCAAGCGGGTGAGCAAGACCCGCAAGGGCAAGAAAGGCAAGAAGGGCAAGAAGAAGGGGGCCACGCAGCCCAGGATGCGCGGCGGTTTCCCCGGTCTGCCCGGCGGCATGCCGCCGATGCCCGGTGGGATGCCCGGAGGCATGCCGGACCTGTCGAAGCTGGGTGGCATGAACGACCTGCCGCCGGGATTCGACCCGAGCAAGCTCAAGTTGCCGAAGAAGACCGACGAGAACTGACCGGGGGGCGTGCCGATGACGTCGTCGCTGCCGCCGTTGCACCTGTCCGGTGTCGTACTGCCCGAGGGCCACAAGCGCGACATCTGGGTCACCGATGGCCGGATCTCGTTCACCGAGGTACCCGGGTCCCGCACGGTCGCCACCGACGTGTGGATCCTGCCGGGGCTGGTCGACGCACACTGCCACATCGGTATCGGCCCTGGTGGGCCGCTGGACGACCTGGCCGAGGCGGAACAGCAGGCGATCGTCGAGCGCGACGCAGGCGTCTTCCTGATCCGGGACTGCGGCGCCCCGATCGACACCCGCGAGCTGCAAGGCAGGGCGGATCTGCCGCGCATCATCCGCGCAGGCAGGCACCTGGCCAGGCCGAAGCGTTACCTGCGTGGGTTCGCCGTCGACCTGGACGAACCGGAACAGCTTCCCGAGGTCGTCGCCGAGCAGGTCGCCTACGGCGACGGCTGGGTCAAGCTGGTCGGCGACTGGATCGACCGGGAGATCGGGGATCTGGCGCCGTTGTGGCCGGATGATGTGCTGGACCAGGCGATCAAGGTCGCGCACGAGGCGGGCGGCAAAGTCACCGCGCACGTGTTCGGCGAAGCCGCGTTGCCCGGGTTGCTGGCCGCGGGCGTGGACTGCATCGAACACGGCACCGGGCTGACCGACGAGACGATCGACGAGATGGTGCGGCGCGGCGTCCCGTTGGTGCCGACGCTGACCAACATCGCCAACTTCCCGGACATCGCCGCGCAGGCGGTGAAGTATCCGGTCTACGCGCAGCACATGCTGGACCTGCACCGCAGGAACCCGGAGGTCATCGCGGCGGCCATCGATGCGGGCATCCAGATCTACGCCGGGACGGACGCGGGCAGCGTCGTCAAGCACGGCAGGATCGTCGACGAGATCGAGCTGCTGCACGCCGCCGGGCTGAGCGCCACCGAGGCGATCGGTGCCGCGTCGTGGCGGGCGCGTGAGTGGCTGGGCTACTCCGGTGTGGTGGACGGCGGCGAAGCGGACCTGCTGGCGTTCGACGCGGACCCGAGGGAGGACATCGGCGTGCTGCGCCGTCCGGTGTGCGGCGTCTTGCGCGGCGCGGTGGTGCGGTGACCGTCGATCCGGACGTGCCGGTGACCGAGATGGAGGAGCGGCCGCCAGGTCATCGGTGGGGCTTCGGGGCTTTCCTGCTGGTCGAGGCCGTGCTGCTGGCGACCGCGGCACTGGTGTCCGCGATCCTGCGGGAGGGCCGCGCTCCGGGTGAGACGGTCCCGATGCGCGACATTCTGATCGGCACGATCACCCCGACGGTGGTGGCCGCGGGCGTGGCGATCCTGATCACCCGGGTGCGTGGCAACGGCCCGCTCACCGACCTGCGGCTGGAGTTTCGCTGGGACGACGTGCGCACCGGCTTGCGGTTCGGCCTGCTCGGCCTGGTCGTCACCACCATCGGCGTGGCGGTGTGGACCCAGGTGGTCGGGGAGGAGAACGCCCGGTCGGCGATCGGCACCCTGATCCAGCAGACGCCGCTGTCCGTGCAGGCCGCCGTGGTGTTGTTCCTCTACCTGTGGCTGATCGGCCCGATCTGCGAGGAGATCATCTTCCGCGGCTTGCTGTGGGGAGCCGTCGAGCGGCTGCACTGGGGCAAGGAGCGTTGGGGGAGGGTCGCCGCGTTCGTGTTGTCCACCGCCGTGTTCGCAGCCAGCCACCTCGAGCCGCTGCGCACCACCCTGCTGATCGTCATCTCCATCCCGATCGGCCTCGCCCGGCTGGTGACCGGGCGGCTGCTCGGCAGCATCGTCGCCCACCAGGTCAACAACTTCCTGCCGGCACTGGCGCTGCTGCTCACCGCGCTCGGTGCGATGCAGGTGTAGTGGGTACTGTCAGCGCCGGTCGGGCCATCTGGCAGAATGACTGCTTGCTGCTTCGGCCGGACCCTCTCACCGCGCCCGGAGCCCCAGAATCCTGCGACTGCAGCATCCGCCCCCACTCGGATCGCGCGCGGTCGACGAAACCGAAGTGCGAACGAACGAGGAGTCCCACACCCGTGGCCGTCAAGATCAGACTGCAGCGCCTTGGCAAGATCCGTGCCCCCTACTACCGGATCGTGGTAGCCGACGCGCGTACCCGTCGGGATGGCAAGGCCATCGAGACGATCGGTATGTACCACCCGAAGGAGGAGCCGAGCTTCATCGAGGTGAACTCCGAGCGGGCCCAGTACTGGTTGAGCGTCGGCGCGCAGCCGACCCAGCCGGTGCAGCGCATCTTGGAGATCACCGGTGACTGGCAGAAGTTCAAGGGCCTGCCGGGTGCGGAAGGCAAGCTGAAGGTCGCCGAGCCGAAGCCGTCCAAGGAAGAGCTGTTCGCCAAGGCTCTCGAGGAGGCGGGCGGCCGCCCGGAGGCGGACGCCACCGAGGGCAAGAAGAAGTCGGCGAAGAAGGACAAGGCCGAGGGCAAGAAGGGCAAGGAGGCCAAGGCCAAGGAGTCCAAGAAGGACGAGGCGAAGGCCGAGTCCGGCGACGAGGGTAAGGCCGACAAAGAGTGAGCTTCCTCGCCGATTCGCTCGAGCACTTGGTGCGGGGCATCGTCGACAACCCGGATGACGTCCGGGTGGAGCTGATCACCACGCGGCGCGGCCGCACGCTCGAGGTGCACGTCAACCCGGACGATCTCGGCAAGGTCATCGGCCGTGGTGGCCGTACCGCCACCGCGCTGCGCACGGTGATGAGCGGGATCGGCGGCCGCGGCGTGCGGGTCGACGTCGTCGACACCGATCGCTGAGGCGTCTGCCGCTGGCGTGGAGGTCGCGTGGAGGTAGTCGTCGGCCGGGTCGCCAAGCCACACGGCATCGGTGGGGAGGTCGCGGTGGATGTCCGCACCGACGTCCCCGAGGTGCGGTTCGCCGAGGACGCCGTGGTGCGGGCGCGCACCCGTGACAAGAAGTCCCGGCAACTCACCGTGCGGTCTGCCCGGCCGCACGGCAGCCGTTTGCTCGTCCGGTTCGACGAAGTCGTGGACCGGACGACCGCCGAGGGCTTGCGGGGCGCCGTGCTGCTCGCGGACACCGACGATCTGCCGCCGACCGAGGACGAGGACGAGTTCTACGACCACGAGCTGAGCGGGCTCGCGGCCGAGCTGGCCGACGGCACACCGCGCGGCACGGTCAAGGAAGTCGTGCACACGCCGGGTGGGGAGCTGCTTGCGGTCGAGTTCGAAGGCCGCGAGGTGCTCGTGCCGTTCGTGCGCGCGATCGTGCCGAAGGTGGACCTGAGCCAGGGCAAGGTCGTGCTGGACCCGCCGGAAGGACTGTTCTAGTCGTGCGGCTCGACGTGGTGACGATCTTTCCCGAGTACCTGCAGCCGCTACGCACGGCGCTGCTGGGCCGGGCGTTGGATCGCGGCCTGATCAGCCTCGGGGTTCATGATCTGCGGAACTGGACCTACGACGTGCACCGCGCGGTCGACGATGCGCCGTACGGCGGCGGGCCGGGCATGGTCATGAAGCCGCAGGTGTGGGGTGAAGCCCTGGACGCGGTGTGTACCGAGCAGACACGGCTCATCGTGCCGACGCCTGCGGGTACGCCGTTCACGCAGGAGATGGCGCGCGAGTACGCGCAGGAGCAGCACCTGGTGTTCGCGTGCGGCCGCTACGAGGGGATCGACCAACGGGTGGTCGAGGACGCCGCGCGCCGGATGCCGGTCGACGAGGTGTCGATCGGCGACTACGTGCTGGTCGGTGGCGAGGCCGCGGTGTTGGTCATGGTGGAGGCCGTCGTGCGGCTGCTACCCGGAGTGCTGGGCAACCCGGTGTCGGCCGAGCAGGACTCGTTCAGCGACGGCTTGCTGGAGGGCCCGTGTTACACCCGGCCCGAGGTGTGGCGGGGTCTTGCCGTTCCCGAGGTGCTGCGCTCGGGCAACCACGCGCGTATCGAACGCTGGCGGCGTGACCAGGCGTTGCGCCGCACGGCCGCCCGTCGGCCGGACCTGATCGCCCGGCTCGCCGACCAGCTGGACGAGGACGACCGGGCGGTGCTTGCCGAGTTCCACGCGACGAAAGCCGAAGGCGAGGCGCAGGCCGACTGACGCCTCGATCCACCCGGATGCGGCGGGCAGGTTCAGGTCTGCAATACTTGGCTGGTTGCTGCACGCGGCCACCGAGCCGCGGCGCCGAATCAATCCTGAGGCATCCGGCATCAACGGTCGAGCATGCCGTAGCACGAATCCGAGCACGAGGACGGACGAGACGATGAACACCCTGGACGCGCTGGAAGCTCAGTCGCTGCGGGACGACATCCCGAGCTTCCGGCCAGGAGACACGGTCAAGGTGCATGTCCGCGTCATCGAAGGCAACCGCGAGCGCGTGCAGGTCTTCGAGGGCGTCGTGCTGGCCCGCAACGGTGGTGGCATCCGCGAGACCTTCACGGTGCGCAAGATGTCGTTCGGCGTTGGCGTGGAGCGCACCTTCCCGGTCCACTCGCCGAACATCGCCAAGATCGAGGTCGCCAAGCGCGGCGACGTGCGGCGCGCGAAGCTGTACTACTTGCGCAACCTGCGTGGCAAGGCCGCCAAGATCAAGGAGCGTCGAGAGGCTCCGTCCGCTTCCTGACGCGGGTCGTTTCGTTCCCGTAATCTGAGTGCGTGGTCAATCTGGCGCGTCGGGGGAGCCGCAACGCTCGAGCCGAGACGAGAATCCTCCGCGCCCAGAGCTACACGTTCAACGACCCCATGTGGGGCCCCCGGCCCAAGCGCGGCGCGCACCGGATCCGCCGGCCGCCGCGCAAACGGTCGTTCTGGAAAGAGCTGCCCATCCTCGTGGTGGTGGCCCTCGGCCTGACGTTCGCGATCCAGACATTCATCGCCCGGCCGTACATGATTCCGTCCGGCTCGATGGAGCTGACGCTGCACGGCTGCCCGGGTTGCACGCCGGACCGGGTGCTGGTGGACAAGATCACCTACCGGTTCTCCGACCCGCAGCCCGGTGACGTGGTGGTGTTCAAGGGCCCGGGCCCGTGGGTGGGGGACGAGCAGATCGAGGAGAGCACCGGAATCGCCGGTTTCTTCCGTGAGCTCGGGTCGATGATCGGGCTCGCGGCGCCGGACGAGCGGGACTTCGTCAAGCGGATCGTCGCCGTCGGCGGCCAGACCATCAAGTGCTGTGACGCGAAGAACCGGGTGCTCGTCGACGGCAAGCCGCTGGACGAGCCGTACCTGTACTTCGAGCCGGGCAGAGGCACGCGTCAGCAGGAGTTCGCCGAGGTCACCGTGCCCGAGGGGTCGGTGTTCGTCATGGGCGACAACCGCAACAACTCCAGCGACTCGCGCGTGCAGGGCGGCGGGGGCGTCCGGGGCACGGTTCCGGTGGAGAACATCATCGGCAAGGCCCAGTTCATCGTGTGGCCGCCGGGCCGCTGGGGCGGCATCAGCGACTACAACCCGCAGTCCGGCTCGGGGTGACGGTGGTAACCGACGGTCACCGAGGTGTCGCACGGAAGGTGGCGCTTCGTCTCCCGTAATGTGGCGGACGTGGGTGATGACGTGTCCGACGAAGCTTCCGCCGAGGGGCCGCAGGAGGAGCCGGAAGAGCAGCGCGAGGACAAGAAAAAGCGCTCGTTCTGGAAAGAACTGCCGATCCTGCTGTTGATCGCGATCGTGCTGACGTTCCTGATCCAGCAGTTCATCGCGCGGCCGTACATGATCCCGTCCGGATCGATGGAGCGGACGTTGCACGGTTGCACCGGGTGCACGCCGGACAAGGTCTTGGTGAACAAGATGGCGTACCTGTTCGACGACCCCGAGCCGGGCGACGTCGTGGTGTTCCGTGGGCCGCCCGCGTGGGTGAACGACATGCAGATCACGCGCAGCGACGGGATCGCCGGGTTCTTCCAGGAACTGGGGTCGATGATCGGGCTCGCGCCACCGGACGAACGAGACTTCATCAAGCGCGTCATCGCGGTCGGCGGACAGAAGGTGCGCTGCTGCGACAGTCGGAACCGGGTCCTGGTGGACGGCAAACCGCTGGACGAGCCGTACCTCTACTATCCGCCGGGTATGCCGCACAAGCAGCAGTCGTTCAAGGAGTTCACGGTGCCCGACGGGCATGTGTTCGTGTTGGGCGACAATCGGAACAATTCGGCTGACTCGCGCTTCCAGGGCGGCGGTGGAGTCCGGGGTACCGTGCCGGTGGACAACGTCATCGGCAAAGCCCAGCTCATCGTCTGGCCGCCCGCTCGGTGGGGAGGCGTGAGCGACCACAACCCGCAGGGTGGGACGTGATGGCTCGACACCGTAGAGCCCCTTGGTGGCCGGACCGGGTGCTCATTCGCCGGGACTCCGGGAAGTGGGGGTTGCAACGTGCGCTCGACCGCCGTGGGCTCGGGCCGGTTGCCGGTGTCGACGAGGCCGGGCGTGGCGCGTGTGCGGGGCCGCTGGTGGTCGCCGCGTGCGTGTTGCGGCACTCGGACGCCCAGCGGCTGCCCGAACTGACGGATTCGAAATTGCTGACGCCGATCGCGCGGGAGCGGGTGTTCGAGCAGGTGAAGCGTCGCGCGGTCGCGTACGAGGTCGTCGTCATCCCGCCGCAGGAAGTCGACCGGGACGGCGTGCATGCGGCCAACGTTGCGGGCATGCGCCGAGCGATCGCGCGGTTGAATCCGCATCCGGGGTACGTGCTGATCGACGGGTTCCGTGTGCCCGGTCTGACGGCGCCGAGTGTTCCGGTCGTCAAAGGCGATCGGGCCGTGGCGTGTGTTGCGGCGGCGTCGGTGCTGGCGAAAGTGACGCGAGATCGTCTGATGATGCAGCTGCACGAGCGGTATCCGCACTACGGCTTCGACGAGCACAAGGGGTACAACACGCCCGAGCACGGGGCCGCGCTCAGCGCGCACGGGCCGTGTGAGGAGCATCGGTGGTCGTTCGCGAACGTGGCCATGGCGGGCATGCAGCGAGGGATNACGCCACCGCGGCGGGTGCAGCGCAGTGCGGCATCGATCCGTAACGCTGCGTGTGCCGTGGAACCGTTGGATGCCGAGACGTCCGAGGTGGGCCAGAATGGGAGCTTGGAGCTCGTCAGACAGCTAGGAGGAGCCGCAACCGGATGAGCGCGGAGGACCTCGAGAAGTACGAGACCGAGATGGAGCTCTCGCTGTATCGCGAGTACCGCGACATCGTCGGTCAGTTCACCTATGTGGTGGAGACCGAGCGGCGCTTCTACCTGGCCAATTCGGTCGACGTGCAGGTACGGGACGCCGCGGGTGAGGTCTACTTCGAGGTGCGGATGTCCGACGCCTGGGTGTGGGACATGTATCGGCCCGCCAGGTTCGTCAAGAACGTTCGAGTGATCACGTTCAAGGACGTCAACGTCGAGGA
The DNA here is from genome assembly GCF_000427825.1 of Thermocrispum municipale DSM 44069. GTDB lineage: Bacteria > Actinomycetota > Actinomycetes > Mycobacteriales > Pseudonocardiaceae > Thermocrispum > Thermocrispum municipale. Next base: position 197,390 of record NZ_ATYT01000006.1, read on the forward strand.
GCTGGAGAAGCCCGACTTGCGGCTGCCGGAGGGCGGTCCCTTCCCGCCGTAGGGCCCTGGCGCCCTGACCGGATGCAAGGCCCTCTGCAGCGATCGCGCGGGCCCTGCCGTCGCGCGGTTCGGCGCCGTGCGCCTGCCGACTCCACCGTTCCGGTGCTCCGTCGTGCGTGGCTGTCGAACCCCTGCCGTCGGGCGGTCCTCTTCGAGCACCTGCCGGCCCGGTCGTCGGGTCGTTCCACCGTGCGTTGCTGCCGGTCCTGCTGTCGGGGCTGTTCGGCCTGGTGCGGGTTTCGGCGCCCTGCTATCGGGCTGTTCGGCCTGGTGCGGGTTTCGGCGCCCTGCAGTCGGGGCTGTTCGGCCTCGTGCGGCTTTTGGCGCTCTGCTGCCGCGCCGTTCCGCCTCGCGCGGTGACCGGCCTCGTCGCCCGGCCGTTCGCGCTCCTGCGCGCGCCTCCGGGTTGTCCACAAGCTCCAGTTATCCACACCCGGCCGGGTTCGCGCTGTTGCCGCTGCGAGCTGAAGTCCATCGTGGTTGGTGGATGTCAGCGAACTGGGGGTAGCGGTGGGCTCAGTCCAAGAACGTGCGCGAAGTCAGCGATCGCTGGCTCGGCAAGGCGAACAGTTGGCCGCGGAATACTTCGAGCAGCGCGGGTGCACCGTGCTCGCGCGTAATTGGCGATGTCGCGAGGGCGAGCTGGACATCGTCGGCTACGACGGTCGCACGTTGATCGTCTGCGAGGTCAAGACGCGGTCCGGTTTGCGCTGCGGCACGCCGGCCGAATCGGTCACTCCGGGAAAGATGGCGCGGATCCGACGCGCGGCGAGTAAGTGGTTGAGCACTTTCGGGGTCCCGCCAGGGCCGGTGCGATTCGACGTGGTGTCGGTGTTCATGCCGCCTGGCCAGAGACCGCGGCTGCGGCACATTCCGGGAGCGTTCTGATGCCGGTGGCACGTGCGTGGTCGATGGCGCTGGCCGGTCTGGAGGGACGGCTCGTCGAGATCGAGGCCGATATCGGTTCGGGTTTGCCGGGCACGAAAATGGTCGGCTTGCCCGATACCGGGGTGCGCGAGGCGAAGGACAGAGTGCGATCGGCCATCCGGAACTCCGGACTGCCATGGCCGACGAGCCAACTGACGCTCGGCTTGTCGCCGGCGAACCTGCCGAAAGTCGGCTCCGCGTACGACGTGGGCATCGCCGTGGCGGTGTTGGCCGCCTGCGGGGTCGTACCGGCGGAGAAGCTGGCGTCCGCCGTGTTGATCGGGGAGCTCGCCCTCGACGGTCGGCTGCGGCCGGTGCGTGGCGTGCTGCCGAGTTTGCTCGCCGCCCGTGCGCACGGTCTGAAGCTGGCTGTTGTCCCGGAGGCGTCGTTGGCGGAAGCCGCGCTGGTGGACGGTATCGACGTCGGGGGAGCACCGGACCTGTCGGCAGTCGTGAACTGGTTGCGCGACGTAGGGCCACTCAGTGCTCCGCCGGACGCTCCCGCAAGTCCGCGGAAAGAGGAGCCGCCGCCCGACCTCGCCGACGTTGCGGGTCAGTCGGATGCGCGCTGGGCACTCGAGGTGGCTGCCGCGGGTGGACACCACCTGCTGATGGTCGGCCCACCCGGTGTCGGGAAGACGATGCTGGCCCGTCGTCTACCCGGTCTGCTCCCTCCGCTGTCGGACGACGAAGCCTTGGAAGTCGCCGCGGTGCAATCGGTGGACGGAAGCCTCGATGCCGGAGCGTCGTTGGTTCGGACGCCGCCATTGGTCGCACCGCATCACTCGATATCGCTCGCCGGGCTGATCGGTGGTGGCCCGGGAATCGCCATGCCTGGTGCAGTCAGCAGGGCGCACCGAGGGGTGCTCCTACTGGACGAAGCCTGCGAATTCGGACCGCACCGGCTGGAAGCATTGCGCACGACGTTGGAGGAAGGCGAGGTGCGGCTGTCGCGCGCTCGCGGTTCGGTGGTGTACCCGGCGCGATTTCAGCTGGTGTTGGCCACCAACCCGTGCCCGTGCGCTCCAGCGCGCGACGAAGACTGCACGTGCTCCCAGCAGACTCGTCGCCGTTATCTGGGCCGGTTGTCCGGCCCACTGCTGGACCGGGTGGACATTCGCGTGCACCTGCGGCCGATCTCGGTGGCGGAGTGCTATGGCGCCGATCGTCGGGAGACCACGGCCGAGGTTCGCGAGCGGGTCATCGTCGCTCGCGAGCGGTCCCGGGCGCGATGGGCTGCTTATGGGTGGCGAACGAATGCCGAGGTTCCCGGTCCGAAATTGCGTACCGAGTTCGCTTTGCCGAGTCGAGCGACCGAATTGCTGCGGCGTGCTCTCGCGCGAGGTCATCTCACGGCCCGCGGCGCCGATCGGTGTCTGAGGCTGGCCTGGACGCTGGCCGACCTCGCCGGGCTGGAGGTCCCGACCAGTGCCGAAGTCGCCATGGCCATGGACTTTCGTGAGCGGGTGCCGGCATGAGGACCACTGAGGAGTGGTTGGTGAGGGCCTACCTACTGCGGGTCGCCGATGCCGCTACGGCCTCGGACTTCGGAGAGCGGGGTACCGGCGTGAGGGTTCCCGAGGTGCGGTGGCTGCCGTGGGTCGCCGATGCCGCTGTGGCGTCGGACTTCGGAGAGCGGGGTACCGGCGTGAGGGTTCCCGAGGTGCGGTGGCTGCCGCGGGCCGCCGATGCAGCCGGGGTCGTGGATCGCCGTGAAGGGTGCCGGCATGAGGCTCACTGAGGAGCGGGTGGCGCGAGCCTACCTGCTGCGAGTCGCGGAACCACCTGCGGCGGCCCTCGCTGCATTTGTCTCCGCGCACGGTCCAACCGAAGCAGCCGAGCGCGTGCGTGCCCGGCAGGTTCCGCCGGCAGTTGCGCAGGAAACGGAAGCGAGAGCCCACCTCACGGTGACCGCCGCCGATCTTGAGCGCGCACAGGAGAAGCTGGGCGCCCGACTGATCACGCCCGAGGACGATGAGTGGCCTTCCTGGCCGTTGCTCGCGCTGACGGTCGCCGGTGCTCGCGGAATCAAGGGGATGAGCGCTCCGATCGCTTTGTGGGCCCGCGGTGGCGGACGCCTCGACGGGGCCGTCAAACGCTCGGTGACGATGGTCGGATCCCGGGCAGCCAGCAGCTACGGCGAACACATTGCATCCGATTGGGCGTTCAGCCTGGCCACTGAGGGGGTCGCAATTTTCTCCGGTGCTGCTTACGGGATCGATGCGGCGTCTCACCGTGGCGCACTCGCCGCCGCAGGCGTGACCGTCGCCGTTCTTGGTTGTGCATTGGATGCCGGTTACCCGGCCGGCCACGGGCGACTGCTCAACAAGATCGCCGAGCGCGGTCTGGTGTTGAGCGAGTACTCCCCGGGAACACCGCCCGCTCGGCACCGGTTCCTGGTCCGCAACAGATTGCTTGCCGCGCTGAGTGCAGCGACTGTGGTTGTCGAAGCAGGATTACGAAGCGGGGCGCGCAACACCGCGAACACGGCTCGACTCCTCGGCAGACCCGTCATGGCGGTGCCGGGCCCGCTGATCTCCCGCAATTCGGCTGGCTGCCACGACCTCATCCGCAATGAGCGGGCGGCTTTGGTGACGTCCGCAGCACAGGTGCTCGAGGTCGTCGGCGCGCTGGGCGCGGACCTTGCCGCGGAGAGCGAACCCCCGCCGCGAGCGACCGATCAACTCACTGGCGATGCCCTGCTCGTTCACGAGGCGCTGGCGGACACTCCGAAGACCGTCGAGCAGCTGGTGGTGGACGCCGGAGTTGCGGAGCGAGCGGTGCGCTCCGTGCTCCCTGCGTTGGAAGTCGAGGGCTTCTGCGAGCGCACGGAGGCCGGTTGGAGGCTGGCTCGCGCCCCGACTCGGGCGGATCCCACCTGGAAAGGCTGAGCCCGCTGTCGACCGCATGGTTTTGTTCCGGCCCTCCGGCCCGACGCTCGGGCTGCGCGGGCATGCCCGGTTTGCCCATGTGGGCTCGGGAGTGCGGGCGGCCACGCCACTGCTGGCGAGGCCGGTCCGAGCGGCCGGGCTCGCGGAGCCGCCCCGGCCCAAGCGACCACTGCGCAACAGCCCGGACGGTCGAAGTGTTGCGATCAAGTTGTTGCGAAAGATCACTCGGCTGGGTGCAGGCGGTCGGGTTGTTGCTGGGAGCGTGCGACACGAAGATCCGGATACTTGACGCCCGGCAGTGCTTACCCCAGGTTGATGAACATGGGGACCAGGTCCCCGGCGACCAGGCCGGACCTTCAGCGAGCGCGGGACGCGTTGCCCGCCGCGTGCGAGCGGATCGTGGCGGCATTCGAGCGTCATCTCCGCTCCGAGCGCGGGTTGTCACCGCATACGGTTCGGGCCTACGTAGGGGATGTCGTCTCGCTCCTGGCGCATCTGCACGGCATCGACCTTGCCGCGCCGCCGAAGCCTCGCGCCGCGCCAGAGGGCTCGCCGCCCCACGACGGATCTCAGCCAGAAGATCCAGGCGACGTGGAGGCGGTGTCAGACGACGCGAGCATCGAGGGCCTTGACGTCCGCGAACTGCGGAGTTGGCTGTCGAGCCAGCACACGGCGGGAGTCGCGCGCACGACACTGGCAAGGCGAGCGGCCTCGGCTCGAACGTTCACCGCGTGGGCGGTGAAGCAGGGCTACCTGGAGACCGATCCCGGCGAGCGCCTGGAGGCACCGCGTCCGCATCGCAAACTGCCCACCGTTCTGAGCAAGGATCAAGCCACCGATCTCATGCGGGCATCAGCGCTCGGGGCTGAGCAGGACAACCCCGTGGCGCTGCGTGACCACGCCATCGTCGAGCTGCTGTACGCGACGGGCATTCGCGTGGCGGAGCTGTGTGCGCTCAACATCGACCAGATCGACTTTTCCCGGCGCCTGCTGCGCGTGATCGGTAAAGGCAACAAGGAACGGGTGGTGCCGTTCGGTCAACCGGCGGCCGCCGCGCTGCAAGCGTGGCTGGATCGTGGCCGGCAATCACTTGCGCGGACACACGCCAGCGATGACGATGCTCCCGTGTTCGTGGGGGTTCGGGGTGGACGAATCGATCAGCGCACGGTGCGCAAGGTGGTGCATGACGCCACCTCGGCCGTGCCGGGCGCGGCGGACATCGGACCACACGGTTTACGCCACTCCGCGGCGACTCACCTACTGGACGGGGGTGCGGACCTTCGCAGCGTTCAGGAGTTACTCGGTCACGCTACGCTAGCGACCACCCAGCTCTACACTCATGTCACCGTTGACCGGCTGAAGGCAATACATGACCGAACGCATCCCAGGGCCAGGTGAGCGCACCCGCGCCGCAGCGGCTCGCTCGGCCGTGGAGCCCGATGCCGCTGGGGACCGGGCAAAGCGTGACGTACCTGCGCAGGTTCGAGCTGCGGCCATGACCAAAGCGGAGGCCAACGGCCAGTCCGACGAAGCCATCGACGCGTTGTGGCGACAGTTCGCCGAGAACCCGACGCGTAGCCTTCGCGACCGCCTTCTGCTGCACTACGCTCCGCTGGTCAAGTACGTGGCAGGCAAGGTCGGCACCGGATTGCCCACGCACATCGACACGGGTGACCTCGTCGGGTCGGGAATCTTCGGCCTGGTCGACGCCATCGAGAAGTTCGACCCCAGCCGAGGCTGGAAGTTCGAGACCTACGCGATGCAGCGCATTCGCGGCGCGATTCTCGACGATCTCAGGTCGCAGGACTGGGTGCCGCGGGCGGTGCGCAGCCGGGCTCGCGAGGTCGAGCGAGCGATCGAACGACTGAGCGGCAAGCTCAATCGCACCCCCACCGACGAAGAACTGGCCCGCGAACTGGACATCACGGTCGACGAGCTCCGAGACCTCTACGGACAACTGCGGCTGACCAGCGTCGTGGCGCTGGAGGAACTCCTCTCGCCGGGGCGGGAGTCGGCATCCCTCGTCGAAGCCTTGCAGGACGAGGACGCGCCGGACCCGGTGTCCGTGCTGGTCGACCGGGACAACCGCAGGCAACTCGCCGACGCGATCGCCCAGCTGACCGAGCGTGACCGGATCATCGTCAGCCTCTACTACTTCGAGAGCCTCACGCTGGCTGAGATCGGCAAGGTCCTCGGCGTCACCGAATCGCGCGTCAGCCAACTGCACACGCGCGCCGTGCTGCGGCTGCGCGCCAAGCTCACCGAGCAGGCCTCCGTCTAGCCGGTCCACGGCTTCAGCCGAACAACCGACCGCGACCTGACGAGCTGGAGAGGATCCAGATACTGCAGTTCGGGCACCGTGCGCAACGCACCCCAGTGCAGGCACGCCGCTTCCGGACAGCCCTCGTGCCCCGACTCGAGCGTGCCGATGCGTTGACCCTCGTAAACCTGATCACCCACCTTCACCTCGGCACGCACGGGTTCATATGTCGTGTGCACTGCGTCGTGCTCGATCGAGATGACTCCTCGCCCTGCCAGCTTGTCCGCGTAGACCACCACGCCCGCGCTTGCGGCGAGCACCGGTTGCCCGCGGCGCCCTCCGAGGTCGACCCCACGGTGGCCGGCACCGAAGGGGGTGTCGGGAGGGTCGAAGCTGCGGACCACCGGGGGAGTTGGGTGCAACGGCCACGCAAACCTGCCTCGGGTCGGCGTCCCAGGGTCGCCGGCTGACGACCGAATTGCTGGGCGAGCAGACGACCGTGTGGCCGGGTCGGCTGAGGAACGCGTTGCTGGGTCAGCTGACGACCGTGTGGCCGGGTCGGCTGCGGAACGCGTTGCCGGGTCGGCTGCGGAACGCGTTGCCGGGTCGGCTGAGGAACGCGTTGCTGGGTCAGCTGACGACCGAGTGGCTGGGTCGGCCGATGGTCGCGTCGCTGGGTCGTCGTCAGCTGTCGTGTGGCGAGCCCGGCCGCCGCGTGCGACGTCGGTGTCACTCGTGTAGGCACGTAACGACACCTGTTCCGGCGGCGGGTGCAATGCCGTCGGTGCGTCCAGGACGGCGGTGGCCGCAACAAAGCTCGAAACCGCACTGCCACTCATCGCGACCGCAACGGCAAGACACAGCGCAACTGGCCACGGGACGAAACGCTGCCGACCGCCACCGGTGCGGTGCACACCTTGATGCCGTGCGAGGAAGTTCGTCATGCCGCGAGCATCGCCGGTTTCGACCAGCCGACGGGAGCCGTTTCCTCTTCCGTTGTGGATAACCGGGTGGGTGTGGACAACTGCTCGCGCGAGCGCCGCATGCGGCCCCTAGGGACGACGCGTTGTTCGGGCGATACTCGGAGTGGACAAGACCGACGCACGCCAGTCGCTCCGGCACGGTTCACCCCTGGTGGGGAGGCCTTCCGCATGACGTTCGCCCAGCTCGGACGTCTTCAGCCGCGCCCGGTACACTGCACGACAGCGGCTCGCACTGCGAGCTGACTTCGCGTGCGCGTGCAATGCCTCAAGGCAACGGCGCTCTGCGGTCCCCGCCGCCAACGTCGGAGGGGTCAGAGTACCGGCACCGCACCAGGGCCGCCGTCCACCCGGACGGTGGCGACAACCGACAGGCGGGCTCCGGCGTCGACCGGGCCCCACGAGCAGAAGAAGGTGCTTTCCGGCCATGGCCGTCGTCACCATGAAGCAGCTGCTGGACTCGGGTGTCCACTTCGGGCATCAGACCCGCCGCTGGAACCCGAAGATGAAGCGCTACATCTTCACCGAGCGCAACGGCATCTACATCATCGACCTCCAGCAGACGCTGTCCTACATCGACAAGGCGTTCGAGTTCGTCAAGGAGACCGTCGCGCACGGCGGCACGATCCTGTTCGTCGGCACCAAGAAGCAGGCGCAGGAAGCGATCGCCAACGAGGCGCTGCGGGTCGGTATGCCGTACGTCAACCAGCGCTGGCTGGGCGGCATGCTCACCAACTTCCAGACCGTGCACAAGCGGCTTCAGCGGCTCAAGGAGCTGGAGTCCATGGAGCAGACGGGTGGCTTCCAGGGTCTGACCAAGAAAGAGATCCTGATGCTGACCCGCGAGAAGGACAAGCTGGAGCGCACGCTCGGCGGCATCCGGGACATGTCCAAGGTGCCCAGCGCGGTGTGGGTCGTCGACACCAAGAAGGAGCACATCGCGGTCAGCGAGGCGCGCAAGCTCAACATCCCGGTCGTGGCGATCCTGGACACCAACTGCGACCCGGACGAGGTGGACTACCCGATCCCGGGCAACGACGACGCGATCCGGTCGGCTTCGCTGCTGACCAAGGTGATCGCCGAGGCGGTTGCGGCAGGGCTGCTGGCCAGGGCCGGCGCGCGCAACGGCGCGGTCGCCGACGGTGAGGACAAGCCCGAGGTGGCAAGCGACGAGCCGCTCGCTGAGTGGGAGCAGGAGCTGCTCACCAGCGACAAGCCCAGCGAGACCGCTGCCAGCACCAACTGACCGAAGCCACGAGAGGGACACACGGACACATGGCGAACTACACCGCGGCGGACGTCAAGCGCCTCCGCGAGCTGACCGGCGCCGGCATGATGAACTGCAAGAAGGCGCTGGAGGAGAACGACGGCGACTTCGACAAGGCGGTCGAGTACCTGCGCATCAAGGGCGCCAAGGACGTCGGCAAGCGTGCCGAGCGCTCCACCGCCGAGGGCCTGGTGGCCGGTAACGGCGGGGCCCTGGTCGAGCTGAACTCGGAGACGGACTTCGTCGCCAAGAGCGAGGAGTTCGTCTCGCTGGCGGACAAGATCGTCGAGATCGTCAAGGCCACCAAGGCCAACGACGTCGAGACGGTCAAGGCCGCGGAGCTGGACGGCGGCACGGTCGAGTCGGCCATCCAGGCGCTGTCGGCCAAGATCGGCGAGAAGCTGGAGCTGCGGCGCGTCGCCTTCTTCGAGGGCAAGACCGAGACGTACCTGCACCGGCGGGGCGCCGGCCTGCCGCCCGCGGTCGGCGTGCTGATCGAGTACGAAGGTGACGATGCCGAGGCCGCCCGTGGCGCGGCCATGCAGGTGGCGGCGCTCAAGGCGCGTTACCTGACCCGCGACGAGGTGCCTGCCGACGTCGTGGAGAAGGAGAAGGCGATCGCCGAGAAGACCGCCATCGAGGAGGGCAAGCCCGAGCGGGCACTGCCCAAGATCGTCGAGGGCAAGGTCAACGCCTACTTCAAGGACAACGTGCTGCTCGAGCAGCCGTCGGTGACCGACAACAAGAAGACCGTGAAGCAGCTGCTCGACGCTGCGGGGGTAACCGTAAGCCGGTTCGTCCGGTTCGAGGTCGGCCAGGCCTGACGTCGAGGCGGCATAGATCGTGAGTAACGTTTGTGCCCCGTCCCGAGACCTCGGGGCGGGGCACAAATGCGGTAGGAGGCGGCGTGGGCACTGACGGACGGGGGACGAGCACGCGGGGCTATCGCAGAGTGCTGCTCAAACTCGGTGGCGAGATGTTCGGCGGCGGGTCGGTCGGCGTGGACCCGGACGTGGTGCACACCGTCGCCGTGCAGATCTCCGAGGTGGTACGCAGCGGCATCCAGGTAGCGGTCGTGATCGGCGGCGGGAACTTCTTCCGTGGCGCCGAGTTGCAGCAGCGCGGCATGGACCGGGACCGGGCCGACTACATGGGCATGCTCGGCACCGTGATGAACTGCTTGGCGTTGCAGGACTTTCTGGAGAAGGAAGGCATCCCGACCAGGGTGCAGACCGCCATCACGATGGGTCAGGTCGCCGAACCCTACATTCCGCGCCGCGCCGAACGGCACCTGGAGAAGGGCCGCGTCGTGATCTTCGGTGGCGGTGCGGGTCTGCCGTACTTCTCCACCGACACCACGGCTGCACAGCGGGCGCTGGAAATCGGCTGCGAGGTCGTGCTGATGGCCAAGGCGGTGGACGGGGTCTACTCCGCCGACCCACGCAAGGACCCCAATGCCACCATGTACACCACCATCACGCACGCCGAAGCGCTGGAGAAGGGCCTGAAGGTGGCCGACTCCACGGCGTTCTCGCTGTGCATGGACAACAACATGCCGATCATCGTGTTCAACTTGTTGGTCGAGGGGAACATCGCCCGCGCGGTGCGTGGTGAGAGGATCGGCACGCTGGTCGCCACCCCGGCCAGTCGCGAGCAGCTGGACTGAAGGAGTCACCGTGATCGACGAGACACTCCTCGAGGCAGAGGAGAAGATGGAGAAGGCCGTAGAGGTCGCGAAAGATGACTTGACGTCGGTCCGCACGGGGCGCGCCGCTCCAGCCATGTTCGCGCGCATCACGGTGGACTACTACGGGGCGCCGACGCCGCTGAACCAGCTGGCCAGCATCAACATCCCGGAAGCGCGGATGGCGGTGGTCAAGCCGTACGACCAGTCGCAGCTCGGCGCGATCGAGAAGGCCATCCGGGATTCGGACCTCGGCGTCAACCCCACCAACGACGGCACGATCATTCGCGTGGTGTTCCCGCAGCTGACCGAGGAACGCCGCCGCGAGATGGTCAAGGTCGCCAAGAGCAAGGGTGAGGACGCCAAGATCGTCGTCCGTGGTCTGCGGCGCAAGGCCAAGGAAGAGCTCGAGCGGCTGAAGAAGGAGGGCGAGGTCGGCGAGGACGACGTCTACCACGCCGAGAAGGAGCTGCAGACGTTGACCGACCAGTACGTCCAGCAGATCGACGAGCTGGTCAAGCGCAAGGAAGCCGAGCTGCTCGAGGTCTGAGGTGCCTCGACAGCCGTTGGATTCCGAGCGCTCAGCTCGCGTGATCGATGTGAACGACTCCGCGCAGGAGTCCGCAGGCCGGAAGCCGTCGCGCGCCGGACGTAATCTGCCTGCGGCCATCGGGGTCGGGGTACTGCTCGGTGCGGCGATCCTGGCGTCGCTGCTGATCGAGCGACACTGGTTCATCGCCATCGTGTCGATCGCGATGCTGATCGGGAGCTGGGAGTTCAGCCAGGCGCTGCGCGCGGCCGCCGGCATCCGAGTCCAGCTGATCCCGGTTCTTGTCGGCGGTCAGGCGATCGTGTGGTTGTCCTGGCCGTTCGGTGTGGTCGGCATCGTGGTGCCGCTCGTGCTCACCGTCCTGTTGTGCCTGCTCTGGCGCTTGCCCGGCGGCACGGACGGCTACCTGCGCGATGTCGCCGCGTCCGCCCTCGCCGTCGTGTACCTGCCTCTGTGCGGCGCCTTCGCCGTCCTCCTGCTGTTGCCGGAGGACGGCGCCAACCGGGTCATCGCGTTCATGCTGGGGGTGGTGGCCTCGGACGTGGGCGGCTACGCGGCGGGTGTGCTCAAGGGCAAGCATCCGATGGCGCCCTCGATCAGCCCGAAGAAGAGCTGGGAGGGCTTCGCCGGTTCACTGATCGCCGGCGTGGGCGTCGGCATGCTGTCGGTGCACTTCCTGCTCGACGGCCAGGTCTGGCAAGGCGCCTTGTTCGGCGCGGCGATCGTGCTGACCGCCACCCTCGGCGACCTCGTGGAGTCGTCGATCAAGCGTGACCTGGGGATCAAGGACATGGGCACGCTGCTGCCCGGACACGGAGGGCTCATGGACCGGTTGGATTCCATGCTGCCCTCCGCTGTCGTCGCGTGGGGCATGCTGGCGTTGTTCCTGCCCGCCTGATCTCAGTCCTCGTCGTCGGACTCATCGGGGTCGTCGATCTCGCCGAGCATTCCGTACAGCGCTTTGCGCAGCTGGTTGATCATGGCCACCGCCTTCTTCCGCTGCGCCGGTGAGCCGACGGTCGCCACCTGCATCAAGGCGCCGCGGAGCGCTGCCGCCGCCTGGTGCAACTCGACCTCGGTGGGTTCGACGTCGATCTGCTCCCACGGCGGGGCACCGAGATTCTCGGCAGCTTCCTTACCCTCGTCGGTCAGTCGGAACAGGCGCTTGCCACCCTTGCCGCCGACGTCCTCGATCAATCCCTCGTCGTTGAGCAGCTGCAGCGTCGGATAGATCGAGCCGGGACTCGGCTTCCAGAACCCACCGCTGCGCTCCGCGATCTCGCTGATCATTTCGTATCCGTGCATCGGCTCGTCGGCTTCGGCGAGCAAGGTCAGGATGGCCGCACGCACGTCGCCGCGCTTTCCGCGTCCACGCCGACGTCCCCGGCCGTGCCAGCCGGGACCCCAGGGGCCGCCGAACGGGCTGGGGGAAGGGCCGAACGGTCCGAACGGGCCGCCCGGATGGCGTGATCGCCATGCCCGTGGGTCGTCCCCGTGCAGCGCGGCGAGCCGGGCGACGCGACGGAGTTTTTCTTCCTTCATCATCAATACCTCCAATCGGTTTCGACTGTTAACGATATATCGGAAACGATCGAGATGCAACGTCGCATGGTGAAATGGGTCGCCTGGGGGCGTCGTCGCTGGTCAGCGCGGCGTCGTGCGACACTGGAGGGCGTGTCTTCGCCACTGCCCTTGGTTTTCGATGCGCCCAAACGTGGCCTGCCGCCTCGGCACCTGGCCGACCTCACGCTTGCCGAGCGCACGGAAGCGGTGGCGGCGCTGGGGGAGAAGCCGTTCCGGGCCAAGCAGCTTTCGCGCCACTACTTCGCGCGCCTGAACGTCGACCCGGCACAGATGACCGACATCCCGGCGGCTGCCCGTGAGCGGCTGGCCACCGAGCTGATGCCGCAGCTGCTGACCGAGGTTCGTTCGGTCGAATGCGACGACGGAGCTACGCGCAAGACGCTCTGGCGCGCGCACGACGGCACGCTTCTGGAAAGCGTGCTGATGCGCTACCCGGATCGTGCGACGCTGTGCATCTCCAGCCAGGCTGGTTGTGGCATGGCGTGCCCGTTCTGCGCGACGGGGCAGGGCGGATTGCAGCGCAACCTGTCCACCGCGGAGATCGTCGACCAGGTTCGCTCGGCTGCGGCGGTGATGCGGGACGGGGTGCTGCCCGGGCCGGACGGCAAGCCGGCGCCGGGGCGCCTGTCCAACGTCGTGTTCATGGGCATGGGCGAGCCCCTGGCCAACTACAAGCGGGTGGTGGCCGCGGTTCGGCGCATCACCGATCCCACGCCGTCCGGCCTGGGAATCTCGCAGCGCTCCGTGACGGTCTCGACCGTCGGATTGGCGCCGGCGATCCGCAAGCTGGCCGACGAAGGGTTGCAGGTGCGGCTGGCGGTGTCCCTGCATACCCCGGACGACGAGCTGCGCGACACGTTGGTCCCGGTGAACAACCGGTGGTCGATCGACGAGGTGCTGCAAGCGGCGAAGTACTACATCGATCGCACGTCGCGGCGGGTCAGTATCGAGTACGCCCTGATTCGTGACGTGAACGACCAGCCGTGGCGCGCCGACCTGTTGGCGAAGCGTCTGCGCGAGCACCTGGGGTATCTGGTGCACGTCAATGTCATCCCGTTGAATCCGACGCCGGGCTCGAAGTGGGACGCATCCCCCAAGGATGTGGAGCGTGAGTTCGTTCGCCGGGTCAACGAAGGCGGCGTGACCTGCACCGTTCGTGACACCCGCGGCCAGGAGATCGCCGCTGCGTGTGGGCAGCTCGCCGCGGAGAACTGAGCCTGGGGGCGGGGTCGTCGCCTACGACGTCACAGCGGAGAGCCAAGGTTGCGGACTGCCATCTGCCGACGATCCGCCCACTGAGCCCGCGGGACTTCGAGCCTGTCGGGGTCCGCGGCCGCTCGGCCTCGGTGTGCGGGGATCGGCTGTCGGATTGGGCGGCTCGCTGCGGTCCTGAGTCTGCGTGATCGGCTGTCGACTCGGTGCGACGCGACGTTCTGCTGACAGCAGAACGCGCTCCGCGTGGCCGAGCCGAATGCCAGGATGATCGCATGGCTGAAGCGCGCATTCACCCTCTGACGCCGTCCGTGCCGGAGCCGACGGAGACCGCCGCGTTGTGGCGTGAGCGGCTCGGCAAAACGTTGCGCGCTGTCAGAGAGTCCCGGCAGGCGAGGCTGGTCGACGTGGCCGAACGGGCCGGCATCTCGCCGCAGTACTTGTCGGAGATCGAGCGTGGGCGCAAGGAGCCGTCGAGCGAGATGATCGCCGCGGTGGTCGGCGCCCTCGGTGTCGATCTGGATCATGTCCTGGCGGACGTTCTCGAGCGAGCGGGTCGGCGCGTACGCCCGGCGAGTCGGGTGGCATCGCTGCGCCGTCCGGGTCGCACACGGGCGGCCGGTCGCTTCGAGATCGGCCAGAAACAGACGCCGACGCTGCGGGCGATTTCGCCGCCGGCAGGGCCGGTATTGATGGCCGCCTAGGCGGCAGCCGGCAGGTTTCGTGGCGGGGCCCGGCCGGATCGAGAAGGCCAGTAGTCGACGGCCGTGGCCGTGTGGCGCCGCACAGGCCAGTTGCTTGGGTAGCTGCCACGAGCGGCCTCCAGGTGGCTGCCACGTGCGGCTTCTCAGTGACTGCCCACGAGCGGCTTCTAGGTGGCTGTCACGCGCGGTGCTCACACGGCGGCTTCCGTTTGTTGAACCTGCCGCCGCGGGAGCTCGGACTCCGAGAGCTCGAGCTCCCGCGCTGAGGGGGCCTGTCGGTACCACGGCGCTCCCCAACGTTGCCGCTGTGGCCGTTTGGCGTGCCGTGGCTGGTGGAGCCTGCGCTCCTCGTCGCAGTTGCGACTGAGGGCCGCTCCTCGTCGCGGTCACGGCCGCTTGCTCCCGTGCCCTCGTCACGTAATCACGGCCGGTTGGTCAGCACCATGTCGGCCAACCCGTACTCCACCGCTCCGGCGGCGTCGAAGACCCGGTCGCGATCGGTGTCGTGCCGGAGCTGTTCGACCGAGCGCCCCGTGTGCTCACTCAAGATCGCCTCGAACTGGGCGCGGACGCGCACCACCTCGTCGGCTTGCAGGATGAGATCCGGGATCGAACCACGGCCCTGCGCGGCGGGCTGGTGCAGTACGACGCGCGAGTGCGGCAGCACCGCGCGGTGCCCCGGCTCGCCGCCGGCCAGCAGCACAGCGCCCGCGGCCACCGCCTGCCCGACGCACGTGGTGTACACCGGCGCCTTGATGTAGGTCATGGTGTCGTAGATCGCCAGCATCGCGGACGGATCGCCGCCCTCACAGTTGATGTAGAGGTTGATGCTCTCCTCCGGGGACTCCGCCTCCAGATGCAACATCTGCGCGATCAGCGCGTTGGCCACCCCGGAGTCGATCGCGGTACCGAGGTAGACCACCCGCTCGCTCAGCAGGTGCGAGTAGACGTCCATGATCCGCTCGCTGCCCGCGGTCCGGGTGATCACGTTGGGAATCGTGTACGTGCTCATCAGTCGGCCACCATCCCGAACTTGGCCCTCCGCAGCGGGCCTTCCACCTGGGCGAAGTCCTCGACGATGTGGTCGATGAAGCCGTACTCGAGCGCCTCTTGCGTGGTGAACCACCGGTCGTGCAGCGAGTCGGTGAAGACCCGCTCGAGGTCCTGACCGGTGTCCTGGGCGATCAGTCCGAGCACGGTGTCCCGGGTGTGGCGCAAGTCATCGGCCTGCACCTCGACCTCGACGGCCGAGCCGCCGATCCCCGCCGAGCCCTGGTGCATCAGGATCCGAGCGTGCGGCAGGGCGTAGCGCTTGCCCTTGGTGCCCGCGGACAGCAGGAACTGGCCTGCGCTGCATGCGAGCCCGAGGGCGACGGTTGTGACGTCGCACGGCACCAGCTTCATCACGTCGCGGATGGCCAGCATCGACGGCACGGAGCCGCCGGGTGAGTGGATCCACAGCGCGATGTCCTTGGTCGGGTCCTGCGCCGCGAGCATGAGGATCTGCGTGGTCAGCGCCGTGCCGTTGTCGTCGTCGAGCTGGCCGTCCAACACCAGCACGCGGTGCCGCCGCAGGTCCTCGCGCATCTGTTTGTCGAAGATTCGCGGGATTTCGTCGTCGCTCATGGCCCGATCCTGCGTGTGCTTCGGGCGGCGGCGCCGGTGAATCTGCTCAGGGCTGCTTCGCTCACGGCGGACGGGTGGAGCTCACGGCGGACGGGTGGAGGTCACGGCGGACGGGTGGAGCTCACGGCGGACGGATGGACCGACCGGCCTGGGCGCAGGGTGTTCGTCGCCACTGCGTGCCTCGGGCCGAACGGGGGTATCCGGAAGGTGACGACCGCCACCGCGACAACGTGGGCGGCTTTCACCTAAGGTTAGCCTTAGCTAAACCGTCCAGGGAGGTCCCGTGACAGTAACTACGGCCAGGCGAGCGATCGTCCGGGATTCGCTGGCCATGCCTGCCGTGGTGGTGTCGACCACCCAGCTCAACCCCCACATGGTACGGGTTCGGCTGCACTGTGACGAGATCGAGAAATTCGACTACGCGGGACCGGACCATCTGGTGCGCGTTTTCCTCCCGCCGAGGCCCGGCGCCGAGCTGCACCTTCCCATCGGTGCCCGCTGGTGGCCCGAGGTGTGCGCCATGCCGGAGGCCGTCCGCCCCGTGGTGCGCAACTACACCGTGCGCGCCATCGACCGGATCACCGGCGAACTCGACATCGACTTCGTCCTGCACGGCGACGAAGGCCCGGCGTCCTCCTGGGCTCGGCGCGCCGTCCCGGGCGACAAGATCGGCATCCTCTCCGACGGTGCTCGGTTCGAGCCGCCTGCGACCACGCGCCGCCTGTTGTTGGTCGGCGACGAGACCGCCCTGCCCGCCATCAGCGCCACGCTCGAGCAGCTCCACCCGGAGATCGAGGCCCTGGTGCTGCTCGAGGTCGACGACGTCGACTGGGAACTCGAGCTGTTCTGCCCGCCGAATGCCGAGATCCGGTGGCTGCACCGCGCGCCGACCGCAGCGCCCCGGGGTCTCCGGGTGCTGAACGAACTGCGATCGGCGACGGTGCAACCGCAGGACTGCTACGCGTGGGTGGCCGGCGAATCGAGCCTGGCCACCTCGGTGCGCAGACACCTGGTCAACGAGCGCGGGTTCGGCAAGGACCAGGTCTACTTCTGCGGCTACTGGCGGCAGCCGGAGATCACGCCTCGCTGAGCGCGGGCTGCGGCCGAGGAACTCGCCGCCGCGCGCCGGCGATCCGCTGACTGAACAACAGTCCCACGACGATCAGTCCGAGCCCGATGATCTGGCGAGCGCTGAGCAGCTCGCCCGCGATCGCGGTCCCGAGCAGCACGCCGGTAGCCGGGTTGAGCAGTCCGATCAGGCCGACGGCCGATGCGGGCAGGTGGGCAAGACCGTTGAACCAGGCCGCGTAGGCGATTGCGGTGGACACCAACCCCACGTACACGTAGCCGGCGATCGCGGCGCCGTCCAGCGGCGGGAGCCAGCCCTCGACGGAGATCGCCACCGGCGTGAGCAGCAGCCCACCCGCGACCAATTGCCAGGCCGTCGACGTCAGGGCATCGACGTCGCCGGTGTTCCACCGCTTGGCCAGGATGAAGCCCAGCGAGGACATCAGCATCGCCGACGCCGATGCGACCACGCCGATCGGATCGACGTCATGAACCGCGGTGAACACCATGAGACAGGCGCCGGTGATGCCGATCGCGGCCCCGGCCAGTGCCCTGGCCGTCGGCTTCTCCGACGCCAGGGGCCAGGCCAGCAGGATCAGCGCGGCGGGGGACAGGGCCATGATCGTGGAAGCCAGGCTGCTGGGCAGGGACTGCGCCGCGACGTAGATCAGCACGAAGAACGCGCCGACGTTGAGCGTGCCGAGGACCAGCGATTTCCACCACCAGGACCCATGTGGCAGCCGGGGGCGGAAAGCGAGCAGGATGAGACCAGCCGGCAGCGCGCGCAGCATCCCGCCGAGCAGGGGATGTCCGGGAGGAATGAACTCGTGAGCGACGAAGTACGTCGAG
This sequence comes from Thermocrispum municipale DSM 44069, assembly GCF_000427825.1. GTDB lineage: Bacteria > Actinomycetota > Actinomycetes > Mycobacteriales > Pseudonocardiaceae > Thermocrispum > Thermocrispum municipale. Next base: position 215,043 of record NZ_ATYT01000006.1, read on the forward strand.
CCCCACGCAATCGGAGCGATCGCGGTGACGAGGCTCCAACGCAAGGTATTTTCCATGGAAACCAAGATACTTTCCAAGGAAAACACCGCAACGAGGCGTCCCAACCAATGGACCACGTAGCGCGTATCCAGGCTGCCTGGGCCGACGTGTGGCCGGAGCTCGACGTCAGCCCGATCGGAGTCATCGGTCGTCTGCACCGCGTCGGCTTGCTGCTCACCGACCAGCTACGACTGATTTACCGGCGCTTCGGGCTCAGCGAGGGCGAGTTCGACGTCCTGGCGACACTGCGCCGGGCAGGGGAGCCGTTCGAGCGCGCACCGGGCGAGATCGCGGCGCACACCATGGTCACCACCAGCGCGGTCACCAAACGCATCGATCGCCTGGAGTGCGCGGGCCTGGTGACCCGCCGCCCGAGCGAGGAGGACGGCCGTGGCCGGGTCGTGGCATTGACACCGGCAGGCCGCGACCTCATCGACCGGGCCGTGGTGGAGCACCTGCGCAACGAACGGCGGCTGCTGTCCGAGCTCACCCCGGAGCAGGTCAAGGAGCTCGAGCAGTTGCTCACCATCTGGCTGGAGAAGTTGGAGCCGCCGCGGCCCTGCTGACTACACGAAGTACCGCAGCCAGACGTAGACCCAAGCCAGCGCGACGCTCCAGATCGTGACGATGATGCCGTATTTGGTGAACTGCCAGAAGCTGATGTGGTGACCGCTGCGGGCCGCGATGCCGATGGCGACCACGTTCGCGCTCGCGGCCACTGCCGTGCCGTTACCACCGAAGTCGGCGCCCAGCGCGAACGCCCACCACAAGGCGTCCGCGGTGGCCGGGTCCGTGATGCCGTCGGTGATGCCCTGCACGATGGGCGCCAGCGTCGCGACGTACGGGATGTTGTCGAAGAATGCGCCGAAGACCGCCGAGCCGAACAGCAAACCGGTCGCCGCCAGCAGGTAGTTGTCGCCGAACACGGTGGCGGTGTACTCGCCGACGGTGGCGATGACGCCGGTGTGCACCAACCCGGCGACCATCACGAACAGGCCGAAGAAGAAGATCAGCGTCGGCCATTCCACCTCTTCCATCACGTCGTTGACGTCGGCGTTGGTGACCAACAGCATCAGGCCGGCGCCGACCAGAGCCACGATCGCGGGGTCGAGGCCGACCACGGTCTGCAAGCAGAAGCCCAGCACGACCAGCGCGAACACCGCGAGGCAGCGACGCAACATCCGCATGTCGGTGATCGCCCGGCGCTCGTTCAACGCCATCACCGAAGCGACCCGCTCCGGGTGGTACTCGAACGAGTTGCGGAACAGCCAGCGGGTGAGCAGCACGAACAGCGCGAAGATCGCCACCACGACCGGCGCCATGTGGATCAGGAAGTCGTTGAACGTCAGGCCCGCCCGGCTACCGATGATGATGTTCGGCGGATCACCGATCAGCGTGGCCGCACCGCCGATGTTGGACGCCAGGATCTCCGCGATCAGATACGGCTGAGGGGAAATTCGCAGCCGGTTGCACACGACCATGGTCACCGGCGCGACCAGCATGATCGTGGTGACGTTGTCCAGGAACGGCGAGCCGATCGCGGTGATCAGCATCAGCATGACCATCAGCCGGTACGGCTTGCCGCGCGACTTCTTCGCCGCCCAGATCGCCAGGAAGTCGAACAAACCGGTCTGCTTGACGATCCCGACGATGATCATCATCCCGAACAGCAGGAAGATGACGTTCCAGTCGATGCCTTCGTGTTCGGAGAAGAAGACCTCGGAGCCGGGAATCAGGCCGAACACGGCCATGACACCCGCCGCGATCAGCACCACCTTGACCTTGTTGATCTTTTCGGTGGCAATGAAGAAGTACGCGACGATGAAGATCGAGAGTGCCGCGATGGCACTCATCGGCTCGCTCCGAATCCGCCGTTGTCGTCCGGCCCGAACACGGCGAGGCTGGTGATCAGCCGCTCAAGCGTGATGCCACCGGTCAGCCTGCCGTGCGAGTCCACGACGGCGACCAACGGGCTGTGGGCACGCGCCATGAGCGCGGCGACCTCGAGCAATGTCGCGTCTGATTGCACGGTCACCGGCTTCGGCACGGGTTTGGGGATGCAGTCGCCGACCGTCCGTTCGCCGAGTTCCATCCAGAACTGATCGGCGTGTTCCTCGTCGATGGTGCGCGTCAGCGCCGGATCTTCCTGGAACGCGTCGGGTACGGCCAGGCGCAGCACCTGGGTTCCGGGTAGGACGAAGGACGGACGCCCTTTCGCATCGACTACCACCAAGCCAGGGAGCCTGCGCACGGCCATCAGGCGCACTGCACGGGAAACGACGTCGTCCGCGGTCACGGTGGGCACGTTCTGGGCGATGTCGCCAGCCTGCATCGGGGTCTTCCGTCCGTTTGTGGTCACGGGCATCCCGGGGCCTCAGTCGCCCGGGATGCCATTCAATCGTTAGCCGGGCGAAGGGTGCATCGGTGCGAACACCCATACTCGATCGGGTAAACCATGTATATCCGGCGCCGCCGGGCAGCGCAGGACGCGGGTCGCGCCTCGGCGAAACTGGGTGTTGCCCCGTATGGACAGCCGCCGAGCCACCGGCGAAGCTCGGCTGAAGACCAAGGAGGGCCGCCCATGTCGCTGTTCGGGCGGATATTCCTGCTCAACGCGATCGTGCTGGTGGTGGCCGGTGCCGCGCTTCTGCTCGGACCAGTCACTGTATCGACACCAGTGCTGCTCACGGAAGTCCTGATCGTCGGCGCGGGTGTGCTGGTGGTGCTGGTGGCAAACGCAGTGCTGCTGCGGGTCAGCCTGGCTCCGCTGCACCGCTTGACGCGCGCGATGAGTACGACGGACTTGCTCAAACCGGTGCCCCGGCTGCCCGCTCGCGGACGCGGTGAGGTCGCCGAGCTGATCCGGACGTTCAACGCCATGCTCGACCGGCTGGAGGCCGAGCGAGGTTCCAGTGCGGCCCGTGCGCTGTCGGCGCAAGAGGCCGAGCGGCGGCGGGTGGCGCAGGAGCTGCACGACGAGGTCGGGCAGACGCTGACCGCGGTGCTGCTGGAGCTCAAACGGGTGGCCGATCATGCCGACGAGGACGTCCGCCAGGAGCTGCACCAGGTGCAGGAGACCACGCGCAGCAGCCTCGACGAGATTCGTCGCATCGCCCGCAGGTTGCGGCCAGGTGTGCTGGAGGAGCTGGGGCTGACCAGTGCGTTGAAGGCGCTGGCGGCCGAATCGACCATCACCGTCAAGCGCCGCATCGACCCGGACATCCCACCGTTGGACCCGCAGGTCGAACTCGTCATCTATCGCGTGGCGCAGGAAGGACTGACCAACACCGCCCGGCACTCCCGGGCCACCCGCGCCGAACTGCACCTGATGGTCGACGACGACGCGATCGTGCTGCTGGTCCGTGACAACGGGCGCGGGCTGGGCGACAGCCCGGAAGGCGCGGGCATCCGCGGCATGCGGGAGCGAGCGCTGCTCGTCGGCGCCCAGCTGGACTTGACTTCTGGCGCAGGTGGCGGCACCGAGGTGTGCCTCCGCGTCCCCGTTCGTGAACTGGAGCGCAGGTGAGCACCACGACGTCGAAGATCCGCATCCTGCTGGCCGACGACCACCAGCTGGTGCGTCGCGGCGTGCGGATGATCCTGGACAGCGAGCCGGACCTGGCGGTGATCGCGGAGGCCGGCGACGGGGCGGAAGCGGTCGCCAAGGCCAAACAGGAGCGGCCGGACCTGGCGATCCTGGACATCGCGATGCCCCGGATGACCGGCCTGCAGGCGGCTCGCGAACTGACCAGGCAGATTCCCGGCATCCGCGTGCTGATGCTGACCATGTACGACAACGAGCAGTACTTGTTCGAGGCGCTCAAGGCAGGTGCGTCCGGGTACGTGCTCAAGTCGGTGGCCGACCGCGACCTGGTGGAGGCCTGCCGGGCGGCGATGCGCGGCGAACCGTTCCTCTACCCCGGGGCGGTCAGCGCCTTGATCCGCAGCTTCCTGGACCGCGCCGAGGAGGACGAGCCGCCCCGAGTGATCACCGAGCGGGAGGAAGAGGTCCTCAAGCTCGTCGCCGAGGGCCACTCGTCCAGGGACATCGCCGCCATGCTGCACATCAGCGTCAAGACGGTCGAGCGGCACCGGGCCAACCTGCTGCAGAAGCTCGGGCTGCGGGACCGGCTGGAGCTGACCCGCTACGCCATCCGGGCCGGGCTCATCGAGCCCTGACGTCAGGCGAGCAGGTCCTTGATCAGCGTGGCGACCTCGTCGATCTCGATCAGGAACGAGTCGTGCCCGTACGGCGAGGAGATCACCCGCGCCGGGCCGGACGTCGGGATGCCGTCGGCGAGCTCGTGCGACTGGTACAGCGGGTACAACCGGTCGCTGTCGAACCCGGCGACGATGGTGCGTGCGGTGATCCGCTTCAGCGCTTCGCCGACGCCGCCACGGTCGCGGCCCACGTCGTGCAGGTTCATCGCGCGCGTCAGCACCACGTAGCTGTTCGCGTCGAACCGCCGAACGAGCTTGTCCGCGTGGTGGTCGAGGTAGGACTCGACGGCGAACCTGCCACCGGTCAGCGGATTCTCGTCGTCCTGCGGTGATCGGCCGAACCGGACCGCCAGCTCGTGCTCGCTGCGGTAGGACAGGTGTGCGATCCGGCGGGCGATGCCCAGACCGGCGTGTGGGCCGCCGCCGGCAGGCGCGTCGTAGTAGTCGCCGCCTCGCCAGTTGGGGTCGGACAGGATGGCGTGGATCTGCGGGCTTGCCCAGGCGATCTGCTCGGCCGAGCTCGCGGCGGGACAGGCCAACAGCAGGGCGGTCGCGACACGATGCGGGTAGCCTGCCGCCCACTCCAGCGCGCGCATGCCACCCATCGATCCGCCGAGTACCGCGGCCCAGCGCTCGATGCCGAGATGGTCGGCCAGCGCAATCTCCGCGTTGACCTGATCGCGGATGGTGATCTGCGGGAAGCGCGACCCCCACGGACGTCCGTCCGGAGCCGGCGACGCCGGTCCGGTGGAGCCCTGACATCCGCCGAGCACGTTGGGCACCACGACGAACCATTCGTCGGTGTCGAGCGCCCGACCCGGCCCGATCAGACCGTCCCACCAGCCCGGGCTGGGATGTCCCGGTTCGACCGGTCCTGCCGCGTGGCTGTCGCCGGTCAACGCGTGTTCGATCAGGACGGCGTTGGAACCGTCCGCGTTCAACCGACCCCACGTCTCGTAGGCGAGTACGTACCCAGGTAGCTGTTCACCCACCTCGAGCCGAAACGGCTCGGGGTGGGTGTAGAACAACCGGCGACCAAGCGGATCCCCCGCCCGCCACGCACCGGTGGCAGGCGGGGGGAGGGAATGACCAGGTGTCACAGCGCCGCCTTGGCGGCCCGGAAGCCGGTCTCCAGATCCGCCTTGAGGTCCTCGAGTCCTTCCAGCCCGACCGACAGCCGCACCAGACCCGGGGTCACGCCGCTGGCCAACTGCTCCTCCGGGCTGAGCTGGCTGTGCGTGGTGCTGGCCGGGTGCACGATCAAGCTGCGTACGTCACCGATGTTGACCAGCTGGCTGTGCAGCTCGGTGCCGTCGACGAACGCCCGGCCCGCGTCCACACCGCCGCGCAGCTCGAACGACACCACGGCACCCGCGCCCTTCGGCAAGTACTTCTGCGCGGCCGCGTAGAACGGGCTGGACGGCAGACCCGCGTAGAACACGCGCTCCACCTCGTCCCGCTGCTCCAGCCACTCGGCCAGCGCCTGGGCATTGGACACGTGCCGCTCGATGCGTAGCGACAGCGTCTCGATGCCCTGCAGGATGAGGAACGCGTTCAGCGGGGCGATCGCCGCGCCCGTGTCACGCAGCAGCTGCACCCGGGCCTTCGCGGCGTACGCGCCCGGGCCGAGGGCCTCCCAGTACTTCAAGCCGTGGTAGCTCGGGTCGGGCTCGTTGAAGCCGGGGAACCGCTCCGGGTGCGCGCCGAAGTCGAACGTGCCGCCGTCGACCAGCACACCGGCGATCGTGGTGCCGTGGCCGCCCAGGTACTTGGTGGCCGAGTGCACGACCACGTCGGCGCCGTGCTCGATCGGGCGCAGCAGGTACGGGGTCGGCACGGTGTTGTCCACGATCAACGGCACACCGACCTCGTGCGCGATGTCGGCGACCGCACGGATGTCCAGCACGTTGCTGCCCGGGTTGGCCAGCGATTCGCCGAAGAACGCCTTGGTGTTCGGGCGGACCGCCGCGCGCCAGGCGTCCAGGTCGTCCTGGTCGTCGACGAAGCTGACCTCGACGCCCAACTTGGGCAGCGTGTAGTGGAACAGGTTGTAGGTGCCGCCGTACAGCGACGGGCTCGACACGACGTGGTCGCCCGCGCCCGCGAGGTTGAGGATCGCCGCGGTGGTGGCCGCCGATCCGGACGCGAACGCCAGCGCGGCGACACCGCCCTCGAGCGCGGCCACACGCTGCTCGAGCACGTCCTGCGTCGGGTTCATGATCCGGGTGTAGATGTTGCCCGGCTCGGCGAGGCTGAACAGGTCCTCACCGTGCTTGGTGTCCCGGAAGACGTAGGACGTGGTCTGGTAGATCGGGGTGGCCCGGGAACCGGTGGTCGGGTCGGGTTGGGCACCTGCGTGGATCTGCTTGGTCTCGAACGACCAACCGTCGGCCATCGGCGTCTCCTCCAGTCGTGGCTGTACTGGATACGACGCTAACGATCGCGCCGGTGAGAGCCTACCGCGTCCACGATGCGAGAAGAGGTTTCCACCATTCGAGCGATCGGGTGGCACCCGCCAGGTCAGCCGCCTGCATCGGCCGGCGTGGCTTCGTGTCCGGACTCCCCAGGCGTGCGCCGTTGCGCTTTGAGCTGCGCTTCGTGCAGGTGCGGCATGCCGTTGGTCAGCTTGCGCGCTTGCTGCTCGAACTCCTTGAACGGCTGGTAGTAGGTCTCGTCGTAGTCCTCGACGACCTGGAACGTCCACCGGCCGGGAAGCACGTTGCGGCCCACGAGTTCGCGCTTGAGGCGCTCGGCCAGCTCGGTGTGCCCTGCCCGCTCCAGCCCCTCGACGGCCTCGCCGACCTTGAAGTCGGCCGACCCGGTGAGTTGATGGAACGCGTACAGGTGCCCGCGGGCGACCTCGACCGTCTCGAGTGCCTCGGTCAGTTTGCCGACGGCGTCGACCGTTTCCTCGTCGAGGCCGTCGGGCAGGCAATCGCTCAGGCGTGGATCACTCATGCCCGGCCGGATACCCGGTCGGGCGGAGTTCGATTCGCGGTCAGCGGCGCCAGGCGGTGCGGCGCTTGCGCAGGTCGAGAACCAGCGCGCCGGCGATGACCGCGGCCAGCCCGACCAGCCACACGTCCTCCACCCGGCCGACGTGGTTGCCGATCAGCATCAGCAGCAAGATGGCGACGATGGCCCACCCCATCACCTGAACCAGGTTCGGGAAGCTGCCGTGCCAACCCCACTCGGCCGACGGCTCGTCCGCCGGGTCGACGTTGGACCTGGTTTCCAGTTCCTGTCCAGCCACCGGGTGCTCCTCCTGCCTGCTGCCCGTGCCACGGGTGCTTTCCGCCCGATGATCGCACACCAGGCGCGGGGTGCGTGCCCGGTGTCGGCCAGAATGAAGTGGTGACCACACACGGTGTCCACGACCGCCGCAGCGTGCTCGTGCTCGGCTCCACCGGATCGATCGGGACCCAGGCGCTGGACGTCATCGCCGACAACCGGGACCGGTTCCGTGCCGCCGGGCTCGCGGCGGGCGGCAGCAACCCGACATTGCTGGCCGAGCAGGCGATCGCCCACCAGGTGGACGCCATCGCCGTGGTCCGCCCCACCGCGGTGGAAGACGTGCAGCTGGCGCTGTACGCGGAGGCGCAGCGGCGCGGATACGCGGCGGGACAGATCCGGCTGCCGCGCATCTTCGCCGGCGAGCACGCCTGCGCCGAGCTGATCGACGCGGTGCGAGCGGACGTCGTGCTCAACGCCGTGACCGGATCGTTGGGGCTGGCGTCGACGCTGCGGGCACTGGAGACCGGTGCGACGCTGGCGCTGGCCAACAAGGAGTCGTTGGTCGCCGGCGGCCCGCTGGTGCTGTCCGCGGCCCGACCGGGGCAGATCGTGCCTGTCGACTCCGAACACTCGGCGCTGGCGCAGGCGCTGCGCGGCGGCCGGGCGGAGGAGGTCGACGCGCTGGTGCTCACCGCATCCGGTGGGCCGTTCCGTGGCCGCACGCGGGCGGACCTGGAGAACGTCACGGTGCAGGAGGCGATGGCCCACCCGACGTGGGACATGGGGCCGGTGATCACCGTGAACTCGGCGACCCTGGTGAACAAGGGCCTGGAGCTGATCGAGGCGAAACTGCTGTTCGACGTGCCCTACGACCGCATCGAGGTGGTCGTGCACCCGCAGTCGATCGTCCACTCGATGGTGCGATTCACCGACGGCTCGACGATCGCCCAGGCGAGCCCGCCGGACATGCGACTGCCCATCGCGCTGGCGCTCACCTGGCCGGACCGGCTCCCCGGCGCGTCCGCTCCGTGCGACTGGAGCAAGGCTGCGACCTGGACTTTCGAGCCGTTGGACAACAAGGCGTTCCCGGCCGTCGAACTGGCCCGGGAAGCGGGCTTGATGGGCGGGTGCGTGCCGGCGGTGTACAACGCGGCCAACGAAGAAGCCGTGGCGGCCTTCCGAGCGCAGAACGCCGGCTTCACCTCGATCGTGGACACTGTGTCGGAGGTGGTGAGCGCGGCCGACGAGTGGCGTCGTGAACCACGCGACATCGACGACGTGCTCGCGGCGGAGGAGTGGGCACGTCAGCGGGCCCGGGGAAGGAACTCATAGCGTGGTCTACATCTTCGGCGTGATCCTGTTCGCGCTGGGCATCTGTGTCTCGATCGCCTTGCACGAGGCGGGACACCTGGCCACCGCGAAGATGTTCGGGATGAAGGTGCGGCGGTACTTCGTCGGGTTCGGTCCCCGCCTGTTCTCGTTCCGTCGCGGCGAGACCGAGTACGGCCTGAAGGCGGTGCCGCTCGGCGGCTTCTGCGACATCGCGGGCATGACCGTGCTGGACGAGGTGACCCCGGACGAGGAGCCGCGCGCGATGTGGCGCTACCCGGTGTGGAAGCGCACCGTGGTGCTGGCCGCCGGGTCGTTCACCCATTTCATCCTGGGCTTCGTCGTGTTGTACCTGCTGGCGGTCAGCATGGGGCTGCCGAACCTCAACGGCACCCCGGAGCTGGCCCAGGTCAGCTGCGCCAAGGACGCCACGACCCCGGAGGCGCTGCGCGACCTCAGCTGCGCGCCGGGCGACCGCGCGCCCGCGAAGGAAGCGGGTCTGCAGCAAGGCGACGTGATCGTCGCCGTCGCGGGCAAAGAGGTGTCGAACTACGGCGAGGTGCAGGACATCGTCCGCGAGCACGAGGGCCCGCTGAAGCTGACCGTGGAGCGGGACGGCAAGGAAGTGCCGATCACCGTCGAGGTGGTGCAGGTCAAGCGGCCGAAGTTCGACCCGCAGACGGGTAACCCGGTGGTCGAGAACGGCAAACCCGCGCTGGAGACCGTCGGCATGATCGGGGTCAGCTTCCCCCGCCAGTACGAGTACGGAGTGTGGGACGCGGTCCCGGCCACGCTGACGTTCACCGGCGACATGTTCGCCAAGACCTGGGACGCGCTGCTGCGCTTCCCGGAGCGCATCCCGGCCGTGGTGGAGTCGATCTTCGGCGAGGAGCGCGACCCGGACACCCCGGTCTCGGTGGTGGGAGCCAGCCGGATCGGTGGCGAAGCGGTGGAAGCGGGCCTGTGGGAGTTGTTCCTGCTGCTGCTGGCCAGCCTGAACTTCTTCATCGGCGTGTTCAACCTGCTGCCGCTGCTGCCGCTGGACGGCGGACACATCGCGGTGACGTGGTACGAGAAGGTGCGTGACTGGGTGCGCAAGCTGCGGGGCAAGCCCGCTGGTGGCCCGGTCGACTACAGCAAGCTGTCCATGGTGACGATGGTGCTGGTGGTGGTCGGTGGTGCGGTGGTGTTGCTGACCGTCACGGCGGACATCGTCAACCCGATCCGGCTGTTCCCCAACTAGCGGCGAACACCGAGGGTGAGCTGGGTCGCCGGGGGCGGCGTGGCCGTGGGCGACGTCGGTATCGTGGGGGCCGTGACCATCGACCTCGGAATGCCCGGCACACCACCCCCCGTGCTGGCGGAACGACGCAAGACGCGGCAGCTCATGGTCGGTTCGGTCGGCGTCGGCAGCGACTACCCGGTGTCGGTGCAATCGATGACGACCACCGTCACCGCCGACGTGAACGCCACGCTGCAGCAGATCGCCGAACTGACCGCGGCGGGCTGCGACATCGTGCGGGTCGCCTGCCCGTCCGCGGACGACGCGGCGGCGTTGCCCGCGATCGCCAAGAAGTCGCAGATCCCGGTGATCGCCGACATCCACTTCCAGCCGAAGTACGTCTTCGCCGCCATCGAGGCCGGGTGCGCCGGGGTGCGGGTCAACCCTGGCAACATCAAGAAGTTCGACGACAAGGTCGCCGAGATCGCCCAGGCGGCCAAGGACCACGGCACGCCGATCCGCATCGGCGTCAACGCGGGCTCGCTGGACCCGCGGCTGATGAAGAAGTACGGCAAGGCCACCCCGGAGGCGCTGGCCGAGTCGGCGTTGTGGGAGGCGTCGCTGTTCGCCGAGCACGACTTCCACGACCTGAAGATCAGCGTCAAGCACCACGACCCGGTCACCATGATCCGGGCCTACGAGATCCTGGCCGAGCAGTGCGACTACCCGCTGCATCTCGGTGTGACCGAGGCCGGTCCCGCGTTCCAGGGCACCATCAAGTCCGCGGTCGCCTTCGGCGCGCTGTTGCGGCAGGGCATCGGCGACACCATCCGGGTGTCGCTGTCCGCGCCGCCGGTGGAGGAGGTCAAGGTCGGGCTGCAGATCCTGCAGTCGATGAACTTGCGGCCGCGCAAGCTGGAGATCGTCTCCTGCCCGTCCTGCGGACGTGCTCAGGTCGATGTCTACAAGCTGGCCGACGAGGTCACCGCGGGCCTGGAGGGCCTCGAGGTACCGCTGCGCGTGGCCGTCATGGGCTGCGTGGTCAACGGACCCGGCGAGGCGCGGGAAGCCGACCTCGGGGTGGCTTCCGGCAACGGCAAGGGGCAGATCTTCGTCAAGGGCGAGGTCATCAAGACCGTGCCGGAGCACAAGATCGTGGAGACCCTCCTGGAGGAGGCCATGCGCATCGCGGAAGAAGCGGCCGAGTCCGGCGAGGCCCTCGGCGACGGTGCTCCCACCGTCTCGGTCAGCTGAGCCTCCCCGTCCGCGCGCGTACCGTGAGGGCGTGCCCAACGAGTTCGTGACGCGTGAGCCGCACCCCGCGGTGCGGCCGTACGTTTCGCGCTACGTCGGCTACCGGCAGGACGACGTCACGCTGGCCGTACACCGCGGCCTGCCGTCGCGACATGTCTCTGCAGCGATCAGTCTGGCCGACCCGCTGCGCTTCGCCGAACCGAACGCCCGGCTACAAGCGGCCCTCGGCGGATTGCACACCAGCCCGGTCCTCATCGAGCAGGACCGGACGCAGTGCGGCATCCAGCTGGAGATCAACCCGCTCGGGGCGCGTGCCCTGGTGGGTGTGTCGAGCGCGGAGTTGTCCGGTGTGCTGACGGACATGACCGAGGTGGGCCCCGCGGCGCTGACGCACCTTCCGGAACGCCTGTACGAAGCCAAGACCTGGTCCGAGCGGTTCGCGGTGCTCGATGCCGCGTTGCTGGCGGCGGTGCGGCAGGTCTCGGCCGACCACCAGGTGGCACCGGAGATCGCCTGGACGTGGCGTCGGATGGCGACCGGAGCGGCGGTTGTCGGTGAACTCGCCGAGGAGGTCGGCTGGAGCGAACGGCACTTCCGGGAACGGTTCCGCGCCCAGGTGGGGCTGTCGCCCAAGGAAGCCGCCCGAGTGCTGCGGTTCGAGCGGGCGAAGGAGGCGTTGCTGCGACGGCCGACGCAGTCCCTGGCGGAGCTGGCCGTGGCGTGCGGCTTCTACGACCAGGCCCATCTGACCAACGAATGGCGCAGGCTCGCCGGGTGCACGCCCACGACCTGGATCGCCGAGGAGACACCGCACCTGCGCGTCGATGCCGCATGAGGCGTCCGGGTGCCCCACTCCGGCATTTTTCCCGGTCAACCGGGCCACAGCGGGCCGGAGAGTAGGCGGAAGTCCGAAATGTCTGGCAGGCTGAACGAGTGCTGCGGCTGGTAGGGACGAGGGTGCTGGACGCGCGGGATCACGCCGCGATTCGCGCTGCACTCGCCGACGATCCGATCGGCAGCTGCATGGTGACGTCGCGGATCGAGGCGGTGGGCCTGGAACCACGCAGGCTGGGGGGCGAACTGTGGGCGCTGGAGCATCGCGCCCTGCGGTCGCTGTGGCTGGACGCGTTGTGCTTCTACGGCCCGAACATGATCCCGTTGCGCGGAGACCAGGCGGCGTGGCGCGCGTTCGCCGACCGGGCGCTGCGTCGGGCCAGGCAGTGTTCGTCGCTGGTCGGCCCGGCCGAACAGGTGATGGGCCTGTGGGAAGAGCTGGCGATGGCCTGGGGCCCGGCCCGCGACGTGCGGGAGTCCCAGCCGCTGATGGCCGTCGACGGCCCGCCCGCGGTCAAACCGGACCCGCTGGTGCGTCGCGTGCATCCCAGCGAGTTGGACACCTACTTGCCCGCCGCCATCGCGATGTTCATCGAAGAGGTGGGGGTCGACCCGCGGCTCGGTGACGGTGGCGCGAGCTACCGGACCCGGGTGTCCGAACTGATCTCCAGCGGCCGGGCGTTCGCGCGGTTCTGTGACGGCGAAGTGATTTTCAAGGCCGAGATCGGCGCCCTCTCGTCGACCGTGGGACAGATCCAGGGCGTATGGGTGCATCCGCACTGGCGCGGACGGGGCCTCGGCACGGCCGGCACCGCTGCCGTGGTCGCGCACCTGGTCGAGGACTTGCACCGGACCGCCAGCCTGTACGTGAACTCCTACAACAAGCCCGCGCTGGCCGCTTACCGCAAGGTCGGATTCCGGCAGGTGGGCGAGTTCGCCACGGTGCTGTTCTGACGCTGTTCCGAGCTCGTCGTGGGGATCGGGCATACTCCACCAGCGTGATACGTCGCACGCTGTGCTGGGGCCTGACCGTCGTGCTGGCCGGAGTACTGGCGGCTTGCGGATTGTTCTCCTCCACCGGTGCGGACGAGGCCGCGCGCGCGTTCGGCGCGGCTTTCGGCGACCCGGCGAAGGCGGCGCGGATGACCGACGCGCCGAAGACCGCCGAGGCGGCCCTGCGGCAGGCCAAGCAGGCCCTCGCGCCGGAAAAGGTCCGGGTCTCGGTCGGCGAGGTCACCGAGTCCGACGGCGTCGCGACCGCCGACTACACGGTGACCTGGCAGCTGCCGCACGACCGCACGTGGAGTTACCGCACCAAGGTCGAACTGGTTCCGCACGACGATTCCTGGCAGGTGCGTTGGACGCCGTCGGCGCTGCACCCGAAGCTCGCCGCGCAGCAGACGCTGGCGATGGAGAGCGAGACACCCGAGTTGGCGCCGGTCCTGGACCGGGACGGGGCGAAGCTGCTCGAGCCGGGCCAGGTCGTGTCGGTGATGCTGTATCCAGCCGAGGCCAAGCAGGCCGGCGGGGTGCAGCGGGTCGCCCGTTCTCTCGCTGCCTCGCTGCGCACGTTCGACCGGTCCATCACCGCCGACTCGATCGTGGCCGAGGCGCGCAAGGCGACCGGCAAGAACGACTCGACACTGGTGGCCGTGCTGCGCGAAGGCGACTACCAGTCGGTGAAGCCTGCGATCTACGACTTGCCCGGCGTGAAGTTCGCCCGGCAGACCCGCCTGCTCACGCCGACGAAGGACTTCGGGTCGCAGGTGCTGCCGGCAGTCCGGTCGATGGTGACCGAGCGCATCGCGGGCGAGGCGGGCTGGCGGGTGATCGCCAAGGACTCGCTCGGCGCGGAGGTCGCCGAGCTGCACCGGGTCGAGCCCAAGCACGGCGCGGCGGTGAAGACCACACTGAGCCGGAAAGTGCTGACGGCGGCCGAGAAGGCCGTGGACGACGTGCGCAAGCCCGCCGCGTTGGTGGCGCTGCAGCCGTCCACGGGGGACATCCTGGCGGTCGCGCAGAACGAGGCCGCCGACAAGCAGGGCGCCATCTCGCTGACCGGTCGCTATCCGCCCGGGTCGACGTTCAAGATCGCCACCGCGCTGGCCGCACTGCGCGCCAAGGAGGTGACTCCGCGCAGCAAGGTCGACTGCCCGGGCACGACGGTGATCGGGGGCCGGCTGGTGCCGAACGAGAAACGCTTCCAGCTGGGCACGGTGCCGCTGTCGCGGGCGTTCGCCAAGTCGTGCAACACCACGTTCGCCCGGCTCGCCGCGCGGATGCCCGCCAACGCCCTCACCGACGCCGCGCGTGACCTCGGCATCGGCGCGGACTTCGTCATCCCCGGCCTCACCACGATCACCGGCTCGGCGCCGCCGTCGGGCTCGCTGGTGCAGCGCGCGGAGAACGGCTTCGGGCAGGGCAAGGTGCTGGCCAGCCCGTTCGGCATGGCGCTGGCCGCGGCGACCGTGCGAGAAGGCCGCACACCGGTGCCGTCGTTGATGGACGGCGACAAGGTCAAGGCCACCGGCCTGGGCAAGCCGCTGGCCGCGAAGGACGCCGCCGCGTTGCGCGACATGATGCGGCGCGTGGTCACCGAGGGCACCGCGACGGCACTGCGCGGGATGGGTCCGGTGCACGGCAAGACCGGCACGGCCCAGTTCGGCGACGGCAAGCACTCGCACGGCTGGTTCGCCGGCTATCGCGGGGACCTGGCGTTCGCCGTGCTGGTGGTCGGCGGGGAGAGTTCGCAACCGGCGGTCGAGGTCAGCAAGGCGTTCCTCGGCGGATTGTGACGTTCGGGCCGACTTGCTTGCCCCGGCCTCGGGCCGCGGGCGGCCGCAGTAAGGTCGGGAGTATGCGTGAACCGTTGCAGCCCGGGGTACAGAGCCCGCCGCGCGCCGTCCCGCCGTCGATCGAACGCCCGGAGTATGTGGGCAAACCAGCGCCGCAACGGGATCGGGGCAACGGTGTGCGCACGCCGGAGGTCATCGAGGCGATGCGCGTCGCGTGCCGGATCGCGGCCCAGGCGCTGGAGGAGGGTGGCAAGGCGGTCAAGCCCGGTGCCACCACCGACGACATCGACAAGGTCGTGCACGAGTTCCTGTGCGATCACGGCGCCTACCCGTCCACGCTCGGCTACCGCGGCTTCCCGAAGTCGTGCTGCACGTCGCTGAACGAGGTCATCTGCCACGGCATCCCGGACTCGACGGTGATCGAGGACGGTGACATCTGCAACATCGACGTCACCGCCTACATCGGCGGCGTGCACGGCGACACCAACGCCACGTTCCTGGCCGGTGAGGTCTCCGAGGAGGCCCGGCTGCTGGTCGAGCGCACCAAGGAAGCCACCATGCGAGCGATCAAGGCGGTGCGTCCCGGCAGGCAGCTCAACGTCATCGGCCGGGTGATCGAGTCCTACGCCAAGCGCTTCGGCTACGGCGTGGTGCGGGACTTCACCGGCCACGGCGTCGGCCCGGCGTTCCACACCCCACCGACGGTGCTGCACTACGAGGAGCCCTCGGTCACCACGATCATCGAGGAAGGTATGACCTTCACCATCGAGCCGATGATCACCCTGGGCACGATCGAGTACGACATCTGGGACGACGGCTGGACGGTCACCACCAAGGACAAGAAGTGGACCGCTCAGTTCGAGCACACCATCGTCGTCACCGCCGACGGGGCGGAGATCCTCACGCTGCCGTAGTCACAGCGGCAGGTTGAGCAGCGCGTTCTCCAGCACCTCCGGCATGGCCGGGTGGATCCAGTACTGGCCGCGCGCCATCCGCTTGGCGTCCAGGCCGAAGCTCATCGCCTGGATGGCCGGCTGGATGACCGTCGGCGCCTGCGGGCCGATGACGTGCACGCCGAGCAGCAGGCCGGTCTCGGGGTCGGCGAGGACTTTCGCGAAGCCCGTGGTGTCCTCCATCGCCCAGCCGTAGGCGACGTCCGAGTAGTTCTGGGTGCCCACGACGTAGGGAACACCTTGCGCGCGCAGTTGCTCCTCGGTGCGGCCGACGGTGGCGATCTGCGGGGAGGTGAACACCGCCTGCGGGATGTACTCGTGGTTGGCGGCGACCGGGTCGTCGGGGTGCAGCAGGTTGTGCTGGACCACCCGCGCCTCGTGGTTGGCCACGTGCTTGAGTTGGTCCGGCGAGCTGAGGTCACCGAGCGCGTAGACGCCTTCGGCGGACGTCCGCTGGTACTGGTCGACCCAGACCCGGCCGTCGACGGTGCGGATCCCGCCCGCTTCCACGTTGAGCAGATCGGCGTTGGGTTTGCGGCCGATGGCGATCAGCAGCAGCTCCGCCTCGACCGTTTCCGGTCCGCGGGCGGTGGAAAGCTCCAGCGCGACACCGCTCTCCGTGGTGCGGACGGCAGTGGCGTGCGACTCCAACCGGACGTCCCACTTGCGGGTGGCGATGTCGGTGATGCGCTCGCTGATCGCGCTGTCGTGATCACGCAGGATGTGCTTGGTGCGGGCGATCATGGTGACCTTGACACCGAACGAGGACAGCACGTGCGCGAACTCGGCGGCGATCGTGCCACTGCCCAGGATGACCGCGCTCTCCGGCAGCTTGTCCAGCCGCATGACGGTGTCCGAGGTGTGATACTCGACCTGGTCCAGGCCGGGCAGGTCCGGGATGATCGGTCGGCTGCCCGCCGCGAGGACGATACGGTCCGCGCTCAACTGGTGCGGCGCGCTGCCGTCGTTCGGGATCACCTCGAGCTTGCGTTCGCCGGTGAAATGGGCGACGCCTTCGAACACGGTGACGTTGGCGTTGTCCGGGTGCTCGATGCGATAGGTGCGGCCGCCTTCCGCGATCGGGTCGATCCGTCCGAAGATCCGGTCGCGCACGTCCGCCCAGCGCACCCCGGCCAGCTCGGCGTCGACCCCCAGTCGCTCGCTGTTGGCCGCGTAGGTGGCCACGTCGGCGGTGTGGACGAACATCTTCGTGGGGATGCAGCCCACGTTCAGGCAGGTGCCGCCGAAGGTGCCTTTCTCGACGATGGCCACCTTCATGTCCGCGAATCGCTGGTCGAGAATCGAGTTGCCGGATCCCGTGCCGACAATCACCAAGTCGAAGTGCTCCACGGTGATAGTCAACCCCGTCGCCACCCTCGGTGTTCCCTCCACCCCTACCGGAGTGAACTCCGCGACGATGTCCGATTCGCTGTCCGTGGTGCGCGGCCGGGGCGCCTAGGGTCGCCGCCATGCGAGGGAGCAGGTGCGTTGCCGGTGTGCTGGCCGTGGTGGCGTCGTTGGTGTTCGTCGCCGGGACGACGACGGCCGAGCCGGCGGACGAGTCACAGGAGCAGATCGTCGGCGGCGAACCGGCGCAGGTGGAGGACTACCCGTATGTCGCGTACCTGGCCAACGAACGAGGGCGGCAGTTCTGCGGTGCCGCCTTGTTCGCCCCGGATCGGGTGGTGACCGCTGCGCACTGTGTGTCCAGGGAGGACGAGGACTCGCTGACCGTCGTCGTCGGACGGCAGGACGTCAGCACGTCCGACGGCCACGAGGTGGGCGTACGGCGCATCTGGACGCACCCGGAGTACCGCAGCGCCGTTCGAGGCTACGACGTGGCGGTGCTGGAACTGGACCGGAGCGTGCCGTATCGGCCGTTGCGCCTGGCCACCAAGCGAGACGGTGCGGCATACCAGGCGGGGCGCAAGGCCACTGTCCTCGGCTGGGGCCATGTCGACGAGCATGGCGAGTCGTCGCGGACGCTGCGCAGTGCGCAAGTGCCGGTGCGCTCGGACAACGTCTGCACGAAGGCGTACACGCGATTCGAGCCGACGTTGATGGTTTGCGCGGGCTACGACAAGGGCGGCGTCGACGCGTGCCAAGGTGACTCCGGTGGACCGCTCGTGGTGGGCGACCGGCTGATCGGCATCGTCTCCTGGGGTGAGGGCTGCGGGCGTCCCGGCAAGCCCGGGGTGTACACGGAGGTGCGGGCGCTGGCGGACGACATCGCCACCGCGGCCGACACCCGCTCGGACACCGGAGCTTGGGACATATTGGGCGGCTGAGTGGGCCTGCTTGTGCCAGGATGCGGCCTATGACGATCATCGCCGCCACGGGGGACCAGGTCACCGCGAGCCAGTTGTACGCGCTGCTGCGGCTGCGCGTCGACGTGTTCGTGGTCGAGCAGCAAGCCGCGTATGCCGAAGTGGACGGCCTCGACCTGCTCCCGACCACCGTGCACCTGTGGCAGCCCGGCCAGGGCGAGCTGCTCGACGGCTGCGTGCGGCTGCTCGACGAGGACGGTGTGATCCGGGTCGGGCGGGTGTGTACCGCGAAGTCGGCCCGTGGCACCGGGCTCGGCGCGCGGCTGATGGACGCCGCGATGCGTCACATCGGGGAGCGTGAGTCCGTGCTCGACGCCCAGACCTACGCGACCGGGTTCTACGAGCGCTACGGCTACCGCATCGAGGGCGAGGAGTTCCTGGAGGAGGACGGGACTCCGCACGTACGCATGCGTAAGCCCGCTGGCTAGCGCGGGGCGGTCGCGACGATGACGTCGACGGCCCGGTCGATGTCATCGTCGGTGAGCGTGGCGCGCGCGGTCAGGCGCAAGCGTGAGATGCCGTCCGGGACGGACGGCGGCCGGAAGCATCCGAGGCGCACACCCTGCTCGGCGCAGCGGGCCGCCCAGGCCACGGCGTCGTCAGGCGAGGGCGCCCGCACCGACACCACGGCCGCGTCGGGTGAGCTGACCGGCAGACCGGCGTCGGCCAGGCGCTCGGTGAGCCTGTTTGCGACCGCCAGCACGCGCTGTGGACGGTCCGGTTCCTCACGCAGCACACCGAGCGCGGCCAGTGCGGCGGCAGCGTTGGCGGGCGCGAGGCCGGTGTCGAAGATGAAGCTGCGCGCGGTGTCGACCAGGTGCCGGATCACGCGCTTCGGGCCGAGCACGGCCCCGCCTTGCGACCCCAGCGACTTCGACAACGTGAGCGTCGTGACGACGTCCGGGGCGCCGGTCAGTCCCGCGGCATGCACCGCGCCGCGGCCACCGTCGCCCAGCACACCGAGTCCGTGCGCGTCGTCGGCCAGCAATGCGGCGCCCTGTTGACGGCACACCGCGGCCAACTCGGCCAGAGGTGCCTGGTCCCCGTCGACGGAGAAAACCGCGTCGGTCACCACCAAGGCACGGCGATGCCGACGCGTACGCAGGGCGTGTGCCACGGCCTCCGGGTCGTTGTGGGCGACCACGGCGATGTCGGCACGCGAAAGGCGACAGCCCTCGATCAGCGATGCGTGGATGTAGCGGTCGGTGACGATGGCGCTGTCCCGGCCGGTGAGCGCGGTGATCGCGCCCAGGTTGGCCAAGAAGCCGGACGAGAACACCAGGGCGGCCTCGGCGCCGCAGAACCGAGCCAGCTCTCGCTCGAGTTGGGCGTGCAGCTCGGTCGAGCCGGTGACGAGTCGCGACCCGGTCGATCCGGCGCCCCAGCGCAGAGCGGCCGCCGCCGCGGCGCCCGCCACCCGCTTGTCCCTGGCCAAGCCCAGATAGTCGTTGCCTGCCAGGTCCAGCAGCTCGCCCTCGTCGGCCGATCGGGGCCGCAGCCTCCGGACGAGCCCGGCCTCGGCGCGCTTGACCGCTTCGTCGTCGAGCCAGTCGAAGACGTGCTCGCCATCGCTGCCGTGAGTCACCTCGGCAGTGTCGCACCAACCGGATACTGTCGGCGCGAGGAGGTGGGGGCATGTGAGCGAACTCGCCGCAATGCCGTCGGATTTCACCCGGGCGCTCGCCGTGGTGGCCCATCCGGACGACCTGGAGTACGGCGCGGCAGGCGCCATCGCCCGCTGGACGGCGGAAGGCAAGGAGATCACGTATCTGCTGCTGACCCGCGGGGAAGCAGGCATCGACAGCATGGACCCGGCCGAAGCCGCCGTGGTGCGGGAACGCGAGCAGCGGGAGAGTGCCGCGATCGTGGGTGTCGGTGAGGTGGAGTTCCTCGACTACCCGGACGGCGTGCTGGAGCCGTCGCTGCGTCTCCGGCGGGACATCGCCGCGGCCATTCGCCGACACCGGCCGGAGTTGGTCATCACCAACAACCATCGGGAGACCTGGCCGGGTGGGGCGTTGAACATGGCCGATCACCGGGTGGCCGGACAAGCGACGATCGACGCGGTGCGCGACGCCGCCAACCGGTGGGTGTTCCGCGAGCTGCTGGACGAAGGCCTGGAGAAGTGGGACGGCGTTCGGTGGGTCGCCGTGCCCGGTTCACCGCAGCCGACGCACGCGGTGGACATCACCGACAGCTTCTCCGCGTCCGTGGCCTCGTTGCGAGCGCACGCGGCCTACCTGGCGGCGCTGGAAGGGGAGATGGCCGACCCGGAGCCGTTCCTGCGCGGTATGGCCGAGCAGGCCGGCAAGCAGCTGGGCTGCCCGCTGGCCTGCTCGTTCGAACTGTTGGCGATGTGAGTTCAGCGGCGGCGCTGCGGTGACCGCTTGCCGCCGCCGCGCCGCTCGACCGGGTCGCGCAACGGCTCGCCGGACGGCTGCTGGGCGCCGGTGATCCTGGCCAACTCGGCGTCGCCCGGGCGCACCTGGATGGTGCTCGGTTGCACGCCTGCCTGCTGGATGATTCGCCGCATCGACCGCTTCTGGTCCGGCGTCAGCAGCGTGACGACCGTGCCGGTGGCCCCCGCGCGCGCAGTGCGGCCCGCGCGGTGCAGGTAGTCCTTGGCGTCGTTCGGCGGGTCGATGTGCACGACCAAGCTCACGTCGTCCACGTGAATGCCGCGCGCGGCGACGTCGGTGGCGACCAGTGCCGAGCAGCGGCCGTCCTTGAACTCCTCCAACACGCGGTTGCGCTGGCCCTGGGTCTTCCCTCCGTGCAGGGCAGCGGCGGGCACCCCGACCTTGCGCATCTGCTTGGCGACCCGGTCGGCGTGGTGCTTGGTCCGCACGAACAGGATCGTGCGGCCCGTCCGGGCACCGATCTCCGCCGCCACCGCCGGCTTGTCCGCGTGCGCCACCTGGAACACGTGGTGGTCCATGGTGTCGACGCTGGCCGTCGTCGGCGCGACGCTGTGCTGAACGGGGTCGTCCATGTACTCACGGACCAACGTGCCGACGGCGTTGTCCAACGTGGCCGAGAACAGCAGCCGCTGCCCGGTTGCCGGGGTCAGGTCGAGGATCTCCCGCACCTGCGGAAGGAAGCCCATGTCGGCCATCCGGTCGGCTTCGTCGAGCGTGACGATCTCGACTCCGGACAGGTCGGCCGTGCCCTGGCGGACGTGGTCGGACAACCGGCCGGGGGTGGCGATGAGCAGGTCGACGCCGCGGTGCAGTGCTTGCGCCTGCCGGTCGAACGACATGCCGCCGACCACCGTGCGGACCCACAGCCTGGCTTCCTTGGCCAGTGGCGTCAGCGCGTCGGCCACCTGCATGGCCAGCTCGCGGGTGGGAACCAGCGCGATGGCGCGCGGCCGTTTGGGGTGTGCCTTGCCGCCGTACAGGCGGGTCAGCATGGCCAGGCCGAACGCCAACGTCTTGCCGGAGCCGGTCTGCGCCCGGCCCAACACGTCGCGGCCGTCGATGGCGTCCGGCAGGGTCGCGGCCTGGATCGGGAACGGAGCCTGGATGCCCTGGGCGCGCAGGCCGCGCAACAGCGCGGTCGGCAGGGAGAAGTTCTCGAACGAACCGGTGGGGCCGCTCACGGCCGGAGTGGGGCGGGTGTCGGTCGCAACGACCGCGGTCTGCTCGCGCTTGGCCGTCGAGGCAGGCCGGGAGGACGGCTCCCGGCGCTTGTCCGACCGGAACGAGCGGTCAGTGCGAGCGCTTTCCCGACGCTGATTCGCCGAGAAAGATTGGTCGGCACGGTCGCGGCGGGTGCCCGACGACGGACGCTCGGCACGGTCACGGTGCTGGTACGTCGTCCGCTCGCGGGTCTCCGCGCCGTGCTCACGGCCGGTATGACGGGTCGCCGTGCCGGACCGCGGCCGGCCCGCGCCGCGTGAGCCCGCGCGACCGCCTGCGGTGCTGAAGCGCCCTTTGCCGGAGTGGCGATGGCGCGGCTTCTTCTTGCCGCCTTGCGGGGAGCGCGCGCGGATGGTCGATTTCTGGTGAGCCAATGTCAGCCTTTCGGTGGTGGTACGTCACCGTCAGGCTCCGCAGGCACGCGAACGCGGCGGGCAATTGAGGGGACGGACCCGACGCGATCTGCGTCGAAAAATGAACAACTTGTCCAGACTACCCCACCCAGCCTGCCGCGCCCGCGCTGCATGACGCGACTCACCCCCGTGCCACGGTCAGCAGATCCGCGATCAAGCCGTCGACATCGGTGATCGACTCCGGTAGTCCGCGCCGGTGGAACCACTCCGCGACATTGCGCACGTCCCGCTGCAGGAAGTATTCGCCGTTGGGGTTGGCGACCACGTCGACGATCTGCGGCAGGTCGATGAGCACCAGCTGGCCGTCGTGCACCAGCAGGTTGTAGGCCGACAGGTCACCGTGGGCCAGCCCGGCACTCGCCGTGAGATCCAGCAACGCGACCAGTTGCAGCCACAGCTCGTGCAATTCGTCGGGATCCGGCCTCAGCTGGGCCAGCCGAGGTGCGGCCGCACCGTCGGGGGAACCGATGAACTCCATCAGCAGTTCTGTGCCGTCGCGCTGTACCGGGTACGGCACCGGCGCACCGAGCGACCACAGCGCGCTGAGCGCACCGAACTCGGCCACCGCCCACTGCTCGGCGATCAGGTTCCGGCCGAACGACGTGCGGTGCTCGATCGCGCGCATCTCGCGCGACCTGCGCATCCGCCTGCCTTCCAGGTACGCGGCGTCCCGATGGAAGTCCCGCCGATCACTGCTGCGGTACCGCTTCGCGGCCAGCAACACCTGCGGTCCGTCGGGAAGCCCCCGGCGCAGCAGGTGCACGTCGGCTTCCTTACCGGTCTTGAGCACACCGAGTTCGTGGTCGACCGCGGCAAGTTCGGTGACGACCCAGTCCGGGCGCGGCACCGGGCCCTGGTCCGCCCGGTCCCACGTGGACCACCGGTCGGCACCGTCGGGCGCCACGGGGTCGGAGTAGGCCTCTTCCCGCACGCGTGCGAGCCGAGCCTTCTCCCGTTCGGTCAACCGCCCACGGCGGGACGGACCGACCGAGTTCTTGGTGCGGCGTGAACGCCGCATGGGAAGTTGTTCCGGCTGGTCGTAGTCGTGTTCGTACACCTTCGGGGTCTCCTGATTCGGGCCCCGGACCAGCGCTTCTCAGGCGATCGCCGGGGCAGACGTGACGGGCAGGGAGCTGCCCGGAACCGTCGTCGACATCGGGCACCTCCTCTCGTCGCGTTCTGCCGTGCGCAGCCGAGTGTGCACGCCCCGCCGCACGCGGGCAATCGAATTACGCGTCAGCCGGTGTGCAGCTCCAGCTCGCGCTCGTCGTTCTGACGCAGATCCAGGCCGGCGCGGTTGGCGATGGACAGCACTCCGCGCAGCGTGGACGGTTCCCGCGGCGCGGACACCAACGCCGCCGCGAGCTTGCCTTTGTACGCCTTGTTGAAGTGGCTGACCGTCTTCCCGTCCGGTCCCACGACCCGCACAGTCACCGCGTGCGGAATCGGCGCCAGGTTGACGTAACCGCCCGAGCGCATGTCCAGCACCGGACCCGGCAGCGACTCCAGCACCGGCGTCAACACCGGCCGCCAGAGCTTGCGCAGCGAACCGACGCCCGGCACGGTGCTGCTCGCAGAAAGCCGATACGCGGGGATCGCGTCGCTCGGTCGCAGCAAGCCGAACAGCGCCGACGCGATGGCCAGCCGGCCCTCCGCCCGAGCCCGCTGGTGCCGATCGAAATCCGCCGCCCCCAGCGCGTCGTACAGCACGCCGGTGTAGCGGCTCAGCGCAGGCGCGGTGGGCGAGGTCCACAACGCGGCGTTGCGGGCGATCTCGGCGTCCTGCTTGGCGCTCAGGCCCAGCGCGGCCCTGCTGGCTTCCACGTCGGCGGCCAGGTCCACGACCGCGTCGATCAGCTTGCGGCGAGTCGGTGTCAGCTCCGGTGACGACAGTGACTCGAGGTCGAGCGGCGCGCCGTCCGACCCACCACTGCCGGCCGACTTGGATTCCGAAGGGGGCAGCACGATCAGCACGCTGCTGAGCCTAGGAGCCGCACACCGCCACGCCGCGGAGGGGATAACCGGTTGCGACCTGCGAAGCGGCGGCGACTACCCTGCGTTCATTCGCAAGTTCCATTGCCTCATCGCGAGGAGCGCAACCCGTGATCACCCGGATGTCGACTCTGTTCCTGCGGACCCTGCGTGAGGACCCGGCGGACGCCGAGGTGCCGAGCCACCGGCTGCTGGTGCGAGCCGGGTACGTGCGACGAGTCGCGCCAGGCGGTTTCGCGTGGCTGCCGCTGGGGATGATGGTGCTGCGCAACATCGAGCAGGTCATCCGCGAGGAGATGGACGCCATCGGCGGGCAGGAGATCCAGTTCCCCGCGCTGCTGCCCCGCGAGCCGTACGAGAAGACCGGCCGGTGGACCGAGTACGGCCCGAACATCTTCCGGCTCAAGGACCGCAGGGGAGACGACTACCTGCTCGGCCCGACGCACGAGGAGCTGTTCACGCTCACCGTGAAGGGCGAGTACTCCTCGTACAAGGACTATCCGGTCATCCTCTACCAAATCCAGACCAAGTATCGCGACGAGGCGCGGCCGCGGGCCGGCGTGCTGCGGGGTCGCGAGTTCCTGATGAAGGACTCGTACTCGTTCGACCTCGACGACGAGGGTCTGCAGCGCAGCTACCAGGCCCACCGCGACGCCTACATCCGGATCTTCGACCGCCTCGGCCTGAATTACGTGATCGTGTCGGCCATGTCCGGCGCGATGGGCGGCTCGGCGTCGGAGGAGTTCCTGGCCGACGCGCCGACCGGTGAGGACACCTACGTGCGCAGCACGGCGTCCGATTACGCGGCCAACGTCGAAGCGGTCGTCACGCCTGCACCGCCCGCGCAGTCGATCGAGGACAAGCCCGCCGCGCAGGTGCACCACACGCCGGACACCCCGACGATCGAAACGCTGGTCGACTTCCTCAACACCAAGGCCGACCTGGGCCGCACCTTCACCGCGGCGGACACGCTGAAGAACGTGCTGGTCAAGACCAGGCAGCCGGGCAGCGACGAGTGGGAACTGCTCGCCGTCGGCGTGCCCGGCGACCGCGAAGTGGACATGCGGCGGTTGGAGGCCGCCGTGTACCCGGCCGACGTCGCGGTGCTGGAGGACGAAGACTTCGCCAAGTACCCGTTCCTGGTGAAGGGCTACATCGGCCCGCGGGCGCTGCAGGAGAACGGCGTCCGCTACCTGGTGGACCCGCGCGTGGTGGAAGGCACCGCGTGGGTCACCGGCGCCGACAAGCCCGACCACCACGTGGTCGACCTGGTGGTCGGCCGGGACTTCACCCCGGACGGCACGATCGAGGCGGCGGAGATCCGCGAGGGCGACCCGGCGCCGGACGGCGAGGGCACGCTGGTCGCGGCGCGCGGCATCGAGATCGGCCACATCTTCGCCCTGGGCCGCAAGTTCAGCGACGCGTTCGAACTGGACGCGCTGGGTCCGGACGGCAAGCCGGTGCGCATCACCATGGGCTCCTACGGCATCGGCGTCTCGCGCCTGGTGGCGGCCATCGCCGAGCAGTACCACGACGAGCTGGGCCTGGTGTGGCCGCGCGAGGTGGCGCCTGCGGACGTGCACATCGTGCTGGCGGGCAAGGACGACGCGGTGTTCGAGGCAGGGGAGAAGCTGGCCGGCGAGCTGGACGCGGCCGGAGTGCGGGTCTTCCTGGACGACCGCAAGGCCACTCCTGGGGTGAAGTTCGCCGACGCCGAGCTGGTCGGGGTGCCGACCATCGTGATCGTCGGCAAGGGCTTGAAGTCCGGCGTGATCGAGGTGAAGGACCGCGCCACCGGCGAGCGCACCGAGGTGCCCGTCGACGAGGCGGTGCGGCGGCTGGTGGAGCTCGTCAAGGACTGACGAGTCGCCCTCGGGTCGCCTGCTGAACGGCGGTGCGGCTCCGGCCGGCTTACCCCGCGTCGACCGTCCAGGTCAGTGAGCGGCGGTGCGCCTCTGCTCGCCTACACCGTGCAGACCGTGTCACGACCGCCTGCGCACGTCTCGCACTCAGTCGGTATGCGTTGTGCGGGACCCGCGGAGGTCAGTCGCTGTAAGCGGCTCGTTGCCTCCACGGCACAGCTGGCCTGCGTCAGTCGCCTCCCACGGCCCGCAGGCTGTCGATGATCTTCTTCGCCTCGTCCGCGGGCAGCTCGTCCTTCACGCCCGTGTCGTGGTACAGGATGAACAGCGCGGTGTCGCCTTCCGCGTGCGGCTTGAACGCGACCGCGGTGACCTTCACCTCGTCCGACGAGCACTTGTCGCCCGTGGAGGCCTTTGCCGTAGCGGTCGACGTCCACGCTTGCTTGCCGTCATGGGTCGTGATCGTGCGGATCGGCGTCGGCTTGACCTTCGGCGAGTCCTCCGGCAGCTCCATGGCGGCCGTCGCCCACAGCTTGGCCGCGGTGGCGGTGATCTTCGCAGGGTCCAGGTCCTTCGCCGTCATGAAACCCGCACGACCGCGATTCGAATTCGGCTTGCCCGAGCAGAACCCGTCCCGGTACGTCGCGATCCCGTGCATCACCACGCGCAGGCCGGTTTTGTCCTCGAATCCGGCGAGTGCGTCCGGCGGCTCGACGGTCCAGTTCTTCGACACGTCGAACGCAGCGCCCTCGCGCGCGGAGAAGACGGCCTTCCAGCCTGCGACCACCGGCTTGAGGTTGCTGCTTTCGCCGCCTGAGGGTGGGTCGTCCGGCGGCGGGCTCGACTCGGTCGACGTGATCGGGCTTTGCGACGTCGTGCTGGGCGGCGCACTCGTCGAGGACTCGGTGGCGACGTTCTGCGGCTCGTCCTCGCCGCCGGTGGCCAGAAAGTACACGCCGACACCGCCCGCCACCAGCACGATCGCGGTGACGACACCGATGATCAGCGGAGTGCGCGGGCGGCGCGGAGGCTGGTCGAACGCGCCTAGTCCTTGGTAGGTCGATCCGCCGCCGTAGTAGTGCGGGACCGGTTGACCGCTGTACGGATCGTGCTCACCGCCCGGATAGCTCATAACCTGCAGACCCTATCCGGGTGGCCGGACGGCACGCAGGAAGGTCAACCGGACAGGTAGCTGAACCGCACTTTGCGCACCGGGTTGTCGACGTTGGTGTCCACCAGGCAGATCGACTGCCACGTGCCGAGCGCCGGCCGCCCGTCCAGCACCGGCAGCGTCGCATAGGGCGGCAGGAACCCGGGGACCACGTGGTCGCGGCCGTGGCCGGGGGTGCCGTGCTGATGGCGCCAGCGGTCGTCGCGCGGCAGCAGGTCGTCGATGGCCGACAGCAGGTCGTCGTCGCTGCCCGCGCCGGTCTCGATCACGGCAAGTCCTGCCGTGGCGTGCGGGACCCACACGTGCAGCAGGCCGTCCGTCGCACCGCAGTCGGCCAAGAACTTCTGCGCCGCGTCGCTCAGATCGTGTACGACGGCTTCGCGTCCGGTGGTGATCTCTACCTCGATTGACTGCACATCTTCACCGTAGGCTTCCGCGGCCCGGCCTGGAAACCGGTGGTCGTCGACGCCTGGTGCGAACGGGTCCAGTCCATTGTTATCAACGCCACCGAAGATCGCGGAGGCCGGGAGACCGTGGTACACAACATCTTCAACGCCAGCGATCCTGGCGCTCGAACGGTCTGAGTTTTCTCGGACGGGAGGTCACGCGATGGCGGACACCGAAGCGGGGAGAACTGGCGGGACGACGGTCGGCGTGGTCGCCGAGACAGCGGCGGGCGAGCGCCGTGTCGCGCTGGTGCCGAAGATGGTCGAGCGCCTGGTCAAGCGCGGCTTGACCGTCGTGGTTGCCGAAGGGGCGGGCGCAGGCTCGTTCCACAGCGACGAAACCTACGTCGCCGCGGGCGCCACCATCGGCGATCCCTATCGAGCGGACATCGTGGTGCGGGTGGCCCCGCCCACCGACGACGAGATCGGCCGGCTGCGCGAGGGCAGCGTGCTCATCGGCTTCCTTGCGCCGCTGAGTGATCCGGAGCGGCTCACCAAGCTCGACCAAGCCGGGATCACCGCGTTCGCCATGGAGTCGATCCCGCGCATTTCCCGGGCCCAGGCGATGGACGCCCTGTCGTCGCAGGCGAACGTCGCCGGCTACCGCGCAGCGCTGCTGGCGGCGACCCACCTGGCCCGGTTCTTCCCGATGCTGACCACCGCGGCGGGCACCGTGAAGCCCGCACGTGCGCTGGTCCTCGGGGCCGGTGTCGCCGGCCTGCAGGCGCTGGCCACGTGCAAGAGGCTCGGCGCCCAGCCGACCGGCTACGACGTGCGGCCCGAGGTCGCCGACCAGGTCAGGTCGGTCGGTGCGCAGTGGCTGGACCTGGGGATCGAAGCGGTCGGCGAAGGCGGCTACGCCCGCGAGCTGACCGAGGAGGAGCGGGCCGAGCAACAGCGCAGGCTCACCGAGGCGATCACCGGGTTCGACGTGGTGATCACCACCGCGCAAGTACCCGGCCGCAAGGCGCCCACGCTGGTCACCGCGGAAGCCGTGCAAGGCATGAAGGCGGGCAGCGTGATCGTCGACCTGGCGGGGGAGAGCGGTGGCAACTGCGAGCTGACCGAGCCGGGTCAGGTGGTGGTCAAGCACGACGTCACCATCGTGTCGCCGTTGAACCTGCCCGCCGAGATGCCCGACCACGCCAGCGAGCTGTACGCGCGCAACGTGGTCGAACTGCTGGAGCTGCTCGTCGACGACAACGGCGTACTGGCCATCGACTCGAGCGACGAGATCGTCGACAAGGCCTGTGTGGCGGGGCGGTCGCTGCTGCCTGCCGAGCCGGAACACACCGCCGAGCAGTCCGGGGAGGCGTGATGGAAAACCTCGTGTTGATCCAGAACCTGGCCATCGTGGTGCTGGCCGGGTTCACCGGATTCCTGGTGATCTCCAAGGTGCCGAACACGTTGCACACGCCGCTGATGTCGGCGACCAACGCGATCCACGGGATCGTCGTGCTCGGCGCGGTGTTGGTGCTCGGTATGGGAGTCGGTGACGACGTGGTGAGCGGCATCATCCTGTTCGTCGCGGTCGTCTTCGGTGCCATCAACGTCGTCGGTGGCTTCGTGGTCACCGACCGGATGCTGGGGATGTTCAAGCAGAAGCCCGGCACCTCGAGCAAGGGGAAGGCCGACAAGTGAGCTGGATCCACCACGAGGTGTTCATCAACACCCTCTACATCATCTCGTTCTCGCTGATGATCTACGGGCTGATGAAGCTGACCGGCCCGCAGACGGCGGTGCGCGGCAACTGGATCGCCGCGATCGGTATGACGCTGGCGTTCGTCGCCACCCTGCTCAAGGACGAGATGGGCGAGAACTGGCTGCTCATCATCGCAGGCCTGGTGGTCGGCGCGGCGGTCGGCGTGCCTGCCGCGCTCAAGGTCAAGATGACCGCGATGCCGCAGATGGTGGCGCTGTTCAACGGTGTCGGCGGTGGCGCGGTCGCGCTGATCGCGTGGGCGGAGTTCCGCAACACCGACGGCTACGCGCACGAGCCCAAGTACATGGCGATCGCGTCGCTGTTCGCCGCCCTGGTCGGCTCGGTGTCGTTCTGGGGCTCGAACGTGGCGTTCGGCAAGTTGCAGGAGATCCTGCCCGGCAAGCCGATCACGCTCGGCAAGCTGCAGCAGCCGGTGAACGTGCTGGTGCTGCTCGGTGCCGTGGCATGCGGCGTGGCCATCGCGGTCGGTGCGGACTCCGAGTGGCTGATGGTCGGGCTGCTGGTGCTGGCGGCGCTGGTCGGGTTGTTCGTGGTGCTGCCGATCGGCGGCGCGGACATGCCGGTGGTCATCTCGATGCTCAACGCCGCAACGGGTTTGTCCGCGGCGGCGATGGGTCTGGCGCTGAACAACACCGCACTGATCGTGGCGGGCATGCTCGTCGGCGCGTCCGGTTCGATCCTGACCAACCTGATGGCCAAGGCGATGAACCGGTCCATCCCGGCGATCGTGGCCGGCGGCTTCGGCGGCGGTGGCGGGTCGGCCGGCGGTGCGGGCGGCGGTGAGACGCGTCCGGTGCAGAGCACCAGTGCGGCCGACGCGGCGATCCAGATGGCCTACGCCTCCAACGTCGTCGTGGTGCCGGGATACGGCATGGCGGTCGCGCAGGCGCAGCACGCGGTCAAGGAGATGGCCGAGCTGCTGGAGGCCAAGGGCGTGCAGGTCTCCTACGCCATCCATCCGGTGGCAGGCCGCATGCCTGGGCACATGAACGTGCTGCTGGCCGAGGCCGACGTGCCGTACGAGCAGCTGAAGGAGATGGACGAGATCAACTCGCAGTTCGCGCAGACCGACGTGTCGCTGGTCATCGGCGCGAACGACGTCACCAACCCGGCGGCGGAGACGAACCCGAACTCGCCCATCTACGGCATGCCGGTGCTCAAGGTCAACCAGTCGAAGTCGGTCATCGTGCTGAAGCGGTCGATGAGCTCCGGCTTCGCCGGGATCGACAACGAGCTGTTCTACGACAGCAAGACGGCGATGCTGTTCGGGGACGCCAAGGCTTCGGTGAGCGAGATCGTGGAGGAGCTCAAGCAGCTCTGAACCGCGCCGGAAGCAGTCGGACGGGAGCGGCCTGCGGGACGCGGCCGACCGGACGGGAACGGCCCGCGGGAAGCGGTCGACCGGTGGGGGCGGCCTGCCGGAAGCGGTCCGACGGGAGCGGCCTGCGTTCAGCCCAGGGACAGCCCAGCTGAACGCGGCCCCGTTCGAGTCGCGGGTGGTTCCCGTCCGGAAGTCCCGGTCAACCGGGGCGGCGCGTGGGCCGGGTCGGTGCGAGCCCGGCCCCGCGTCGCTACCTCGACGCGCCGGGGCCGGCGCACGTTGTCCTCGGACGCGTCTTCATCCACCACCGTGCCTGCCGGGCACGTGCTGATGGGTGCCCTCCGACCGGAACCGGACCGAGCGGCGACATCCGTCCGGGCAGAAGAGCACCCATCCGCTGCGAGCCAGGGCCGGGCAGGGAGTCAGTTCACGGTTGACAGCCATCCCTCGACGTCCGGACCCACGACGCGGGCTTCCGCCGGAGCCAGCAAGACACCTTCCTTCAACTCCAGGAAATACGGCTCGGTGGTGTGCACGGGCCGTGAGTCGCCGCGGGCGTCGAGCAATCGTCGGGTCAGGTCGGGGAGGCGGATCTGCTCGGGTCCGGTGATCAACACCCGGCTCTCGTTCGACGGCTTCAGGACCTCCTGGACGAGGACGTCGGCCACGGCGTCGGCGGCGACGGGCTGCACCAGCCAGTCCTGAACCTCGACCTTGTCGGCGTGGAACGTCACGGCTGCTGGGTTCGTCGCGAACTCGTGCCACTGGCTGGTCTTGACGAGCGTGGCGTTCAGGTCGCTGTTCTCGACGATCGCCTCCTGCTCGCGCTTGGCGAGGTAGTACTCGAACCGGTCGAATGCGGGGTGCTCGATCCCCACGATGGACAGCAACACCAGGCGGGACACCTGCTGCTTCGTGCAGGCGTCCACGACGTTGCGCGTCGCGGTCGTCACGGCCCCGCGCCGCTTCCTCGGGTCGTCCGAAGGGCCGACGTTGGAAGCGTCGACGACAGCGTCGACGTCGGCAAGAGCGTCCGTCAGTCCCTCACCGGTGACCAGATCGATCCCACACGACCTGGAGACCTCCACGACGTCGAAGTCCCGGGCCTTGAGGCGCTGCACGGCCCGCGAGCCGGCCGTGCCCGTGGCACCCATGACTGCGATCTTCATGTCCTTTCGATCCTCTTTCTCTCGAACACCGAAGCGGGCCACCTCCCGGGATGTGTCTCCCGAAACAGCAGATCAGGCGTCCGGTGGTGAGGCTCCCCGGAGATCGGGACGAGGCCAGGCCGGGGAACGTTCGTCCGACCGTCGACGAGCGCCTGCTTGGTCGACCCTCCGCGTGCAATCTGGACCTTACATGTCCAGGTTCTCCGTCGGTGACGGGCCGCACGGTGATCCGGCCAACTTTCGGTCCGCCGTGCGCACTGGACAGCCGCCAGGAGATCGGCTGAGACCGGGCGGATTCGGAAAGCTCAATCCGCGCCGACGCTGAGCGGGCCTGCGTCTTCCGAAGTCGGCGGGGCACGAAGGTTTGCGTCCAGGTCAGGTAGAAACGTCAATTATGCGGCTCAGTCAGGCGGTCGAGTGGACTCTTCATTCCTGTGTCAACCTGGCCTGGGTTCAGGGCCCGGTGCCCGCCGCCCGGCTGGCCCGGCTCTACCAACTACCCGCTGCCTACCTGAACAAGCAGCTCCAGGCGTTGGTACGAGCGGATATTCTCGTTTCGGTTCCCGGCGCCCACGGCGGATTCCGGCTCGCACGGGATCCCGCCGACATCTCCTTGCTCGACGTCGTGGTCGCCGTGGAGGGGTCGGAAGAGGCCTTCCGTTGCGCGCAGATCGTCCAGCGCGGTCCCGGTGGTGACCCGAACGTCGACTACCGGCATTTCTGCGCGATCGCCCAGAGCATGCGGCGCGCTGACCTGGCTTGGCGGCGCGAACTCGCGGCACGGACGATCGCCGACGTCGCTGCCGAGGCCGCTCGGCATTCCCCGGATGCGCCGGAACGCATCCGCACCGCCTTGGCGCGCTGAACGCGGGCTGTATGGCAGATCCCGGTCTTCGGTCTCCACGTCCGAGCGGAGACGTCTCGGCAACTAGTCGACCGGCACCTCGAACGACGTCTTCGCCACGCGGTCCAGCAGCTTGTCGTCGCTGCTGGTCTCTTCGCCGACCCAGGCCACCCGTACCAGCCGCACGGAGGTGCCCTCGACGGTGTTGTGATACAGCGCGTTGTGGAAGGTCAGCTTGCCCTCCGGCCACGCCTCGCTCATGTTCGCCGCGTCCGCGGCGCCGCCCGAGCCCGGCTTGTCCGCGAGCTCCTTCAGCTGTTTCGCGTGTTTCGGATCGTCGAACTCGATCTCCGCGAGGCTCACCGCCGCCTGTTTGCCGGACACCGTCGCCAGGTAGCTCGCCAGTCGGATCTGGCTGCAGGGGTTCTTCTGGATCAACGCCTGCACATCGCCGTAGGTCAGGTCCTGACACTCGTCGTTCGCCCAGCGCTCCACCGCGGTGAACTCGACACCGGAGATCGCGTACCGCTGGGGCCGCTGCTCGGCCTGCGGCGTGGGCTTGGGCTCCTCGTCCGATCCGCTGCTGCTCGTTGCCATGACGATCGCCGCGACCAGGCCCGCCACCACGACGAGCACGGCAGCAATCGGCAGCAGCCGCACCTGGCTGCCGCGCTGGGGACTTGCCTGCTTCGGCGGCGGTAACGGCATGAGGTCGGTGGGTGCGTCGTCATCCACCCCCGCAGGCGTGCGCTGTGCGCCGTTGACCTGCGGGCCCCGGTTCGCCTCGGCGGCCGCCGCAAGCGCGGCGGCCTTGGCCTTCTGCGCCGTGCCGCGGGCGTTGGACTTGTGCCCTTGTGCGGGTGGCTGCATCGGTGTCGTGGTGGCTTGCTCGGCCAACGCCGGCGCACCCGCATGCGCGTAAGCCGCCACGCCGACGGCGAAACCTTCGCCCTTCAACACCTCGTCGGGCTGGATCGGCACAGTGGGGTCGAGCGTGCGCAGCACGGCGCGCGCTTGCTCGGCGGTGCAGGCGAGGCCGTCCTGCGGGACGAGATCGACGATGGCCGCACGCAGCGCCGCCGGCCTCGGATGGACGATCCGCACGTACCGGTTCTCCGGGTTCTCGGGCGTTACTCGCTCCACGAACGGTCCCACCGCCAGTACCAGGCCGACCGGCATGGCCATGTTCGTCAGGGTGTTCAGGCGGCGGGTCAGCTCCTCGGCGGCCGCCAGCGCCGCACTCGCCGGGTTCACCGCGGTGCCGTCGCTCACCAACGGCCAGTTGTCGGCCTTCCACTGGCCGTACAGCGGCGCTTCCAGGTGCAAGGCCGGGCCGGGGAGGTCGATGCCCGCCACGATGACGATGCCGTGCGGTGTCACCAGGACCGATTCGAACGCCGGGCCGTTCTCGAGCGGGCGGACGTCCACCAGGGCGATCCCGCCCAGATCGGAAGAGCCCCGGCCGAGCGCGGTCAACCCGGCCCGGACGTCGGCGGCAACCTTGGTTGCCGGCTCCCCGATGCGCAGCAGCCGCACGCCTACCTCCCGCTCCTGTGGATTCCCCCGGACAGGTTATCCGCGACGCCCCGCGCCGTGCGGTCAGACCGGCGAAAACCAAGCGGATGTTGCCGCAGGTCACCGTGGTCGAACGGGCTGATTGACCCATTCGGTCCGAATGTCGGATTTGCCCGTCGGGGTGGCACTGTCCACACGTACCGACGGTGGTCGGCCGGTTCAGTTCTGTGCGCCGGATCTGGGCTACGCGGTGGTGCTGCGCCCGGTGCGCTCGGCAGTTGCGGCAGCCGTTCACGGACCGTGTCTGACGATCGACCTTCGGTTGTGGGAAGCTGTCCGCGACCCCGGCGTGGCGGGTCGACATGTCAAGTTCACGTGTTGTATTGGGCAGGTTCGGGTGTTGCGGCTGGTGCACATGTGACGAGATGGGTAATCTCACGTACGACACAACTCCATAGCACCTGAGTGCCCATGGCCTACGTGGCTGCGATCGAGCCTGGTGGACGAGGACGTAGGGGAAGATGCCCCTCGTCGGCAGAGCAAGATCGACAACGCGGAGGTCAGCTGTGAGCACTCGTGGGAACACGCGCGGCGTGGTTTATGTCCACTCGTCGCCTGCTGCGGTCTGTCCGCATGTCGAGTGGGCGCTCTCCGGCGCGCTCGGTACTCCTGCGCAGTTGAGTTGGACGGCGCAGGATGCCGCGCCTGGCCAGTTGCGCGCGGAGTGCGACTGGCGCGGGCCGGCAGGTACCGCGGCCGCCATCGCCAAGGCGCTCAAGGCGTGGCCGATGCTGCGCTTCGAAGTCACCGAAGAGCCCAGCGAGGGCGTCGACGGTGAGCGATTTTGCTATGCCCCCGGTCTGGGCTTGTGGCGCGGCCGCACCAGCGCCAACGGCGACATCGTGGTGGGGGAGGACCAGCTGCGAAACCTTGTCGCGCGCAGCAGGGCAGGCGAGGATCTGGTGCACCGCATCGACGAGCTGCTCGGCACCGCGTGGGACGAGGCGCTGGAACCGTTCCGCCACGCAGGCGACGGAGCGCCGGTGACCTGGCTGCACCAGGTGGTGTAGCCAAGGCCCGGATAGGCTAGGCGCCGTGCGGTGGCTCGTACCGGTGGTGATCGGTGTGGTGTCGCTGGCGGTGGCCGGCGGCCTGATCGCCCGTGAGTTCTACCAAGAACGCGAACCGGTACGAGCGCAAGCTCCCGTCGCCGTGCCGTCGTCGACCTCGCTCGCTCCGTCCGAACAGCCCGGTCCTGCCGAAGTCAAGCTGACTCCTGATGCTGCTCGCCACCCGTACGGCGAGACCGTCCGAGCGTTGCTGGAGGCGTACACGACCGGCATCAACGAGCGCAATTACGAGCGGTGGAAGTCCGCGGTCTCGCAAGAGCGCATCGCGGTGCAGCCCAAGCACGTGTGGCTGCAGAACTACCGCAGCACCCGCAACGGCAGCATCCTGCTGCACCGCATCGAGACCGCCCCGGACGGCTCGCTGCGCATCCTGTTCAGCTTCACCAGCACGCAGGACCCGGAGGATGCGCCACCGACGCTTCCGGTCGACTGCATCCGTTGGCGCCTGATGTTGCCGGTGACGCAGGAGAACGGGCAGTGGAAGATCGCCAAGGTGGTCGCCGGGACGATGCCGGAAACCCAGCGCTGCTGACGCGAACGCCCCGGAGACCGCGCTCCGGGGCGTTGCGACGTCGTGGCTCAGGCCTTGGCGAATGCCAGCGACACGTTGTGCCCGCCGAACCCGAACGAGTCGTTGATCGCTACGTCGATATCCATCTTCCTGGGTTCGTCGCGCACCACGTCCAGCGTCACGCCGGGGTCGAGCTCCTGCAGGTTCATCGTCGGCGGGATGAGGCCGTGGTAGACCGACAGGATCGTGGCGATCGACTCGACCGCACCCGCAGCGCCGAGCATGTGCCCGATCACGCTCTTGGGCGCGGTGAGCACCGGATGATCGCCGATCGCCTTCCGCACGGCCACCGTCTCGGTCACGTCGCCGACCGGGGTCGAGGTCGCGTGCGCGTTCACGTGGCCGACCCGCTGCGGGTCGATGTTGCCGCTGCGCAACGCGGCCTGCATGGCCCGCGCCTGACCGGTGCCCTCCGGGTCCGGCGCGGTGATGTGGTGCGCGTCCGAGCTGGTGCCCGCACCCGCCAGCTTGGCGTAGACCCGCGCGCCACGAGCCTGGGCGAACTCCGCGCGCTCCAGCACCACGCACCCCGCGCCCTCACCGAGCACGAAACCGTCCCGGTCGACGTCCCACGGCCGCGACGCGCCCGCCGGGTCGTCGTTACGGGTGCTCATGGTGCGGGACTGGGCGAAGCCGGCCATCGTGATCGCCGCGATGCAGGCCTCCGCGCCGCCGGCCACCACCACGTCGGCCTCACCGGCCCGCAGCATGCGGAACGCCCACGCGATGGCCTCCGCACCGGACGCACAGGCCGACACCGGGGCGTGCACCCCGGCCCGCGCCTTGAGGTCGATACCGACGATCGCGGCCGGACCGTTGGGCATGAGCATGGGGACCGTCAGCGGCGACACCTTGCGCAGCCCTTTGGTCTCCAGCGCGTCGTCCATGTTCAGCAGCGTGCCCGCACCACCGACACCGGTGCCGATGACGACCCCGAGCCGCTCCGACTCCACTTCCGCGTCGCCGTCGGGGCCGAAGCCCGCGTCCTGCCACGCCTGCCGCGCGGCCACCAACGCCACCTGTTCGACCCGGTCCAGCCGGCGTGCTTCCACCCGAGGCAGGACTTCGGTGGGCTCGACCGCCAGCGGCGCGGCGATCCGCACCGGGAGGTCGTACTTGTCCACCCACTCGTCCTCCAGCAACCGGACGCCGCTCCGGCTGGCCAGCAGGCCGTCCCACAGGGCTTCGACGTCCCCGCCCAACGGCGTCGTCGCGCCCAGGCCGGTGACCACGACGTCTGGTGTGCTCATCTGACTAACGCCTCCCCACTAGAAGGAATCGATCGGAGGATCCGATCAGGAGTTGTTGGCGACGTAGTTGACCGCGTCGCCGACCGTCTTGAGGTTGGCCAGCTCGTCGTCCGGGATCTTCACGCCGAACTTGTCCTCGGCCTGCACGGCGATTTCCACCATGGACAGCGAGTCGATGTCCAG
Source organism: Thermocrispum municipale DSM 44069 (assembly GCF_000427825.1). Lineage (GTDB taxonomy): Bacteria > Actinomycetota > Actinomycetes > Mycobacteriales > Pseudonocardiaceae > Thermocrispum > Thermocrispum municipale. The sequence goes on from NZ_ATYT01000006.1 coordinate 252,482, forward strand.
GTCGTCCACGAACGACTTCTCCGGCGTCACCTCGTCCTGCGAGACGCCCGCCACCTCCTCGACGATCTCGGCCAGGCCGGCGAGGATCTGCGCGTTGTCCGCCATTGCGTTTTCCCTTTCTGTCAGTTCACCAGTGCTCTTCCGCCCGGCACCTGCCCGAGCAGCTGATCACGGAGCCACGAAGATCTGTCCCGCATAGGACAGTCCGGCCCCGAAGCCTACGGCCAGCACCACATCGCCGGACGAGACCCGTCCCTTTTGACGCATGTGGTCGAGCGCGAGCGGGATCGAGGCGGATGACGTGTTGCCGGAGTGCACGATGTCATCGGCCACGACGAGGTCCTCCCGCGCCCCTTTGGCCTTGAGTTTCTTGCCGATCGCCTCGACGATGCGCAAGTTCGCCTGATGCGGGATCAGCACGTCGATGTCGGCCAGGCTCAGCCCGGCCGCCTCCACCGCGCGCTGGGCGATCGGCGCGATCTTGGTGGTCGCCCAGCGGAAGACCGACTGGCCCTCCTGGTAGATGTACTTGTGTTCCCGCATGTAGATCGTGTCGACCAGATCGCCCGCGCTGCCCCACACCACCGGGCCGATCCGCGGCTCGTCCGCCGGACCGACCACGGCGGCGCCCGCGCCGTCGGCGAAGATGATCGCGTTCGCCCGGTCCACCGGGTCCACCACGTCGGTGAGTTTCTCCGCGCCGATCACCAGCACTCGCTGCGACGAGCCGGATTTCACCAGGTCGGAGGCCACGCCGAGGGCGTAGCAGAAGCCCGCGCAGGCGGCGTTGAGGTCGAACGCGCCTGCGGCCTTCACCCCGATGCGGTCGGCCACCTGGGCCGCGGCGTTCGGGATCGGCGAGGGCATCGTGCAGTTCGGCACGATCACCGTGTCGACGTCCGACGGCTCGAGCCCGGCGTCGGAGAGCGCTTTGCTGCCCGCTTCCACCGCCATGTCGACCAGCCGCTCGTCCTTGGCGGCGAACCGGCGCTCGACGATGCCGACCCGGTCCCGGATCCACTGGTCGCTGGTGTCCATGATCTGCGACAGCTCGTCGTTGGTGACGATCCGCTCCGGCTGATAGCTGCCCACCCCGAGGATCTGGGTGGCGGGCGGACCGCTGGTCTGGCGAATGGTGGTCACGAGTTCTCCCCAGCGGTCTCGGCCAGCTTGTCCAGGTCGGCCGGCGTCTTGACGGCGGTCGTGCTGGTGACGGTGCCCTTCAGTTGGCGCCGGACCAGGCCGGTGAGCGTCCCGGCAGGGGGCAGCTCGACCGTGCTGGTCACGCCGATCTCGGCCAGCTTCTGCATGGTCAGGTCCCAGCGCACCGGGTTGGTCACCTGGCTGACCAGGCGGTCCAGGTACTCCTGACCGGAGGTGACCACGTCCCCGTCGGCATTCGACAGCAGCGGCCGGTTCGGGTCGCGCGGGCTGATCTTCGCCGCGTGCTCGGCCATTGCCTCGCGAGCGGGCGCCATGTAGTCGGTGTGGAACGCGCCGGCGACCTTCAGCTCGCGGACCTTCGTGCCCGCCAGCGGCTCGGCCACGATCTTGGCGATGGCGTCCGCGGCGCCGGAGGCCACGATCTGGCCGGCACCGTTGCGGTTGGCCGCGGCCAGCCCGTGTTCGTCCAGCCACGCCACGACCTCGTCGGGATCGCCCAGCATGACGGCGGCCATGCTGGTCTCGGTCAGTGCGCAGGCCTTGGCCATCTCGGCGCCGCGCACCGCGGCGAGCGCCACGGCGTCGGTGGCGTCCAGGACGCCCGCGATGGCGGCGGCGGCGAGTTCACCGACCGAGTGGCCTGCGACCGGGGCATCGGCGGGCCAGACGTCCCGTCGGCCGCCGATCTCGTAGGCCAGCAGCGACGCGGCCACGATCAGCGGCTGGGTGACGGCGGTGTCCTGAATTTCTTCTGCGTCGGCTTCGGTGCCCAGCCGGATCAGGTCCAGGCCGGTGGCCTCGGACCACTCGCGAAGTCGTTCGCGAGCCCCGTCGACTTCGAGCCACGGGACCAGCATTCCGGGTGACTGGGAACCCTGTCCGGGGGTGAGAACGGCGAGCGCGTGCGTCACATCTCTAGCGAACACGTCAGGGGCCTCCGCCCGTGATGTCGCGGAGCACCAAGTACTCCCGGGGTCTTTAGAGGAACTCTCCAAACGTACCGCTGATCGTCGGGTCCGCATACCGGCACGTGTAGAGGCTCACCACAAGCCGCGCGCTCTGGCCAGCCTGCCGACCATCAGCCCGACACGCAGCACAAGCGCGTCCCGTGGGTCGGTCGCGCTCCGGCCGGTGAGCTCCGCTGCCCGTTTCAGCCGGTATCGCACGGTATTGGGGTGCACATACAGCTGGCGGGCGCACGCCTCCAGCACACCACCTGCCTCCAGATAAGCCGTGACGGTCTGTTCGATGGCGCCGCCCGCTTGCTCCAGCGGCCGCGCGATCTCCTCGATGAGGGTTCGTTCCGCCTCGGCGTCGCCGGCCAGTGCCCGTTCGGGCAACAGGTCGGACGCGCGAACCGGGCGCGGCGCCCCCGACCACCCGACGACGGCACGCAGCCCGGAGAGCGCCTCGACGGCGCTGCGATGACCGTCGGCCAGCCGAGGTACGGTCGACCCGGCCACGACCGGGCCGGTGCCGAAGCACTCGGTCAGCGCCGGCAAGACCTGTTCGGCGTCCGCGGTGCCGGTCGTGGGGCCGTTGACGACCACGATCAGCCTGCTTCCCTGCACGCCGACCAGCACGGACCGGCCGATCCTGGCGGCCTGCGTGCGCACCTTGGTGATGACGTCGGGGGAGTCGGCCGACGGTGCGGCCCCGACCACGACGGTGGCCGCGCTCGCCGGGTCCCAGCCGAGGGCGGCCGCGCGGGACAACAGCGACTCCTCGGCGTCACCACGCACGATCCCGTCGACCACGAGGGCTTCCAGGCGGGCGTCCCATGCACCACGGGACTCGGCGGCCGCTGCGTAGGCGGTGGCCGCCGCAAACGCGACTTCCCGGCCGTAGCGCAGCACGCTCTCGGTCAGCAGCACGCGCTCGGCTTCCGTCGCCGCGTACTTGGGCAGCTCGCGCTCGAAGACCTCGATGGCGATGCGGATGAGCACGACGGTGTGGCGGAGGTTGATCAGCCGGGACAGTTCCCGTGGTGCGTCACGGAAGGCTTCCGTGGTCGGTCTGGACGGAATCGTGGGATCACGCAGCCACTTGGTGAACCCGGCTGCTTCCGCCTGGGTGATGAGCAGGACGCTGGCCCGTTGGTCGGCGGTCATCCGGGAGAACCACGGCAACCGCCGGTGCATCTCCGCCACGCACGCGCCTGCCAGATCACCCGAGGCGCGCTCGACCTTGCGCATGGTGGTCGGTGACAGCCCGGTGGCGGGCGGGTCGGGCGCGTGCGAGGTCATGCCGACAACAGTAATCGAGCGAGCCGTCGCGGCCGATTGCGTCGCGATGCGGCCGACCTACCCCGCCAGTCATCGAACGGGTGACATTTCCCTCGGCGCGATCGAACGCGGGTTCTGCTTTTTCGAACCATGCCGGAAGTCGTTCCAGCCGGTGTGATGATCACCGTCGAGGAATGTGTGCCCTGGTCCGCAGGCAAAAGAGATTCGACCGGTGCCAAGCGTTTCGCATGGGCGATTGTCGCGATTTCCGCAGCGTTTGCGTCCACTATGGACCGGCACGTCCTTTTTGCGCTCCTCGACTCACCCGTCCGTGCGGCCCGTTCGAGTTGCTGACCAGCGTCGGCGGGCTGACGATCACGCTGACCGGCGTCCAGCGCTGACGAGGAGGAGATCGCTGTGGATCAGCTCAAACAGGGCCTGGGCGACGCGTGGAGTGCCATTGCCACGTTCGTGCCCAAGCTGTTGATGTTCCTGATTGTCTTGTTGATCGGTTGGCTTATCGCCAAAGCCGTGTCGAAAGGCCTGAGCCTGCTTCTGCAGAAGCTCGGGTTCGCCCGGCTGGTCGACAAGACCGGCCTTTCCCGCATGTTCCAGCAGTCGAACATCGACGCCGGGCAAATCATCGTCAAGCTGGTCTACTATTTCATTCTGCTCATCGCGCTGCAGATCGCGTTCGGGGCCTTCGGGCCGACGAATCCGGTCAGCCAGTTGCTCAACGAGGTGATCGCGTTCCTGCCGCGCATCGTGGTGGCCATCGTGTTGGTGCTCGTCGCGGCGGCGATCGGCAACGCGGTCCGCGAGCTGATCGGCAACGCGCTGGCCGGTCGCGGGGCCGCGCACGGGTTGGCCACGGCGGCCTACTGGTTGATCCTGGCACTGGGCATCATCGCGGCACTGAGCCAGGTCGGCATCGGCGAGCTGGTCACCGGTCCGGTACTGATCGCGGTGCTGGCCACGGTCAGCGGTGTGATCATCGTCGGCTTCGGCGGTGGGCTGATCAAGGCGACGGCGCAGCGCTGGCCGAACTGGCTGGACACCATCGAGCGGCAGTTCTCCGGCGATTCGGCCGGGGCTCGGCGTGCGCAGGCGGGGCCGGCCCCCGGCCAGCACGGTGGGCCTGCTGCCGGCGGCGTCAGCGGGGACCTGCGCGAATAGTCACGCACGGCCCGCGAGTAGTCACGCAAACGACGAACGAACAGCCACGCAACGACAAGCGGGCTGGGCGGAAGCGATCTTCCTGCCCAGCCCGCTTTCGTGGGTCCGGCGACTTACGCCACGCCCGAGTCCGACAGCTGCGGACCGGCGGCCGTCACGTCGTCGATGCGGTACTTGCGCGCCGCCTCGATCACCGTGGACGGCTTGATGTCGCCGTTGCGGGCCAGCGCGTTGAGCGTGGCGACTGTGATCGACTCGGCGTCGACCAGGAAGTGCCTGCGCGCGGCCGGGCGGGTGTCGGAGAAGCCGAACCCGTCGGTGCCCAGCGTGTACATCGGCACCGGCACCCACGGCCGGATCAGGTCCGGAACCGCGCGCATCCAGTCGGACACCGCCACGACCGGGCCCGCCACGTCGGACAGCACCTGGGTGACGTACGGGACGCGCGGCTCGTCGTCGACGTGCAGCAGGTTGTCCCGGTCGACCTCCACCGCCTCCCGGCGCAGCTCCGACCACGAGGTCGCGGACCAGACGTCGGCGTGTACACCCCACTCGTTGGCGAGCAGCTCCTGGGCGCGCAGCGCCTCGGGCATCGCCACACCGGACACCAGGATCTGTGCCCGCGGGCCGGTGCCCTCCGGGGCGACCTGGTACCGGTACAAGCCCTTCAACAGGCCCTCGACGTCGAGGTCCTCCGGCTCCGGCGGCTGCTGGTACGGCTCGTTGTAGACCGTCAGGTAGTACATGACGTCTTCCGGGTTCTCGCCGTACATGCGCCGCAGCCCGTCCCGCACGATGTGCGCGATCTCGAACGCCCACGCCGGGTCGTAGGACACCACGGCCGGGTTGCCGACCGCCAGCAGCTGGGAGTGCCCGTCCGCGTGCTGCAGGCCCTCACCGGTGAGCGTGGTGCGGCCCGCCGTGGCACCGATGATGAACCCGCGGGCCATCTGGTCGGCCGCGGCGTAGAAGCCGTCACCGGTGCGCTGGAACCCGAACATCGAGTAGAAGATGTACACCGGGATCATCGGTTCGCCGTGCGTGGCGTACGACGTACCGACCGCGGTGAACGACGCCGCCGAACCGGCCTCGTTGATGCCTTCGTGCAGCAGCTGGCCGTCCTCGGCCTCCTTGTAGGCCAGCATCAACTGCGCGTCCACCGACGTGTAGCTCTGCCCGTGCGGGTTGTAGATCTTGGCCGTCGGGAACATCGAGTCGAGGCCGAACGTGCGTGCCTCGTCCGGGATGATCGGCACGACCCGCTTGCCGATGTTGGCGTCCTTGGCCAGCTCGCGGATCAGTCGCACCAGCGCCATCGTGGTGGCGACCTCTTGCTTGCCGGAGCCCTTGCGGATGCCCTCGTAGACCTTGTCGCCGGGCAGCACCAGCGGCTTGGATTCCACCCGCCGCTCGGGCAGGAAGCCCCCGAGCGCCTTGCGGCGGCCGATCATGTACTGGATCTCCGGGGATTCCTCGCCCGGGTGGTAGTACGGCGGCAGCGCCGGGTCGGCCTCCAGCTCCTTGTCGCTGATCGGGATGCGCTGGGCGTCCCGGAACAGCTTGAGGTCGTCGAGCGTGAGCTTCTTCATCTGGTGCGTGGCGTTGCGGCCCTCGAACGCCGGGCCGAGGCCGTAGCCCTTGATGGTGTGGGCCAGGATCACCGTCGGCTGACCGTGGTGCTCCATCGCCGCCTTGTAGGCCGCGTACACCTTGCGGTAGTCGTGGCCACCACGCTTGAGGTTCCAGATCTCCTCGTCGGTGAGGTGCTTGACCAGCTCCTTGGTGCGCGGGTCACGCCCGAAGAAGTGCTCCCGCACGTAGGCGCCGTCGTTGGCCTTGTACGTCTGGTAGTCGCCGTCCGGCGTGACGTTCATCAGGTTGACCAGCGCGCCGTCGCGGTCGGCGTGCAGCAACGCGTCCCACTCACGGCCCCAGATCACCTTGATGACGTTCCAGCCCGCGCCGCGGAAGTAGGCCTCCAGCTCCTGGATGATCTTGCCGTTCCCGCGGACCGGGCCGTCCAGCCGCTGCAGGTTGCAGTTGATGACGAACGTCAGATTGTCCAGGCCTTCGGCGGCCGCGACGTGGATCAGGCCGCGCGACTCCGGCTCGTCCATCTCGCCGTCGCCGAGGAAGGCCCACACGTGCTGGTCGGAGGTGTCCTTGATGCCGCGGGCGTGCAGGTAGCGGTTGAACCGCGCCTGGTAGATGGCGTTCATCGGGCCGAGGCCCATGGACACCGTGGGGAACTCCCAGAAGTCCGGCATCAGCCGCGGGTGCGGGTACGACGGCAGGCCGCCACCCTTGCCCGCGTGCGAGTACTCCTGGCGGAACCCGTCCAGCTGGGCGGCGGTGAGCCGTCCCTCCAGGAACGCGCGCGCGTAGATACCGGGGGAGGCGTGCCCCTGGATGAAGATCTGGTCGCCGCCACCGGAGTGCGACTTGCCGCGGAAGAAGTGGTTGAAGCCGACCTCGTACAGCGCGGCGGACGAGGCGTAGGTCGAGATGTGGCCACCGACGCCGACACCGGGCCGTTGCGCGCGGTGCACCATGACCGCCGCGTTCCACCTGATGTAGGCGCGGTAGCGGCGCTCGATCTCCTCGTCCCCGGGGAACCACGGCTCGTTCTCCGTCGGGATGGTGTTGACGTAGTCAGTGGCGGTCAGGGGCGGGACGCCGATGTTGCGTTCGCGGGCACGCTCGAGAATGCGCAATAGCAGGTATCGAGCCCGCTGTTGGCCGCCCCTGGCCAACGCTTCGTCGAACGAATCCAGCCATTCGCCAGTCTCTTCCGGGTCGATGTCGGGCAGGTGTGCCGCCAGGCCGTCCCGGATGACCCGCACGCGGGCCGGCGCTTTGTCACCCGATGGGGCAGCGCCGGACGGCGGAGTGTTTTGCTGGGGCAAGGGTGCCGCTCCTAGCTCGTAACTATCTCTTGTGTGATGTTGTTGCCATCCTTCCGCGTCCCGGCGTTTTCGTCATCGTTACTCGCCGGTAAGCGGGTGGTCGTGACCGTCGAGTGCGGGAAATAATGCCGACTCGGTGGCCGTTGCTGCTTGCATGCGCGGCCACTGCGGTGTTCGCTGTCACTACTCAATACTGACGTTACAAGAGTCAGCGCGCCGATGCGCAGCGCATGGCAGGTAGGAGGAGTAGCAGTCGTGGTCGCGGCTGGAGACGTCGCCGACAGGCTTGGCATCAAGCCGGACATGGTGGTTCAGGAGATCGGCTGGGACGAGGATGTCGACGAGGACGTTCGTGCCGCGATCGAGGAAAGAATTGGCGGGGAGATCCTCGACGAGGACGCCCAGGAGGTCGTCGACGTGGTCCTGCTGTGGTGGCGTGACGGTGACGGCGATCTCGGCGACGCGCTGGTGGACGCCAGGCAGCCGTTGAGCGAGGACGGCGTGGTGTGGGTGCTCACACCCAAGACGGGGCAGGAAGGCCACGTCGAACCCGCGGAGATCTCCGAGGTCGTGCCGACCGTCGGACTGGCACAGACGTCAACCCTCAGTGTGGGGCCGAAGTGGGCTGCGTCTCGCCTTGTGCCGCCGAGGGGGGCACGGCGTTGACCTCGGCACTACCCTGACCCGCGTTGGAGGACCATCCACGGGTTAGGGAGGCAGCAGCACATGATCGACGTCGAGGTCGGTTCGATCGCGCCCGAGTTTTCGCTCAACGACTACAACAAGCAGCCCGTGAAGCTGTCGGATTTTCGGGGCGAGAAGCCGGTGCTGCTGGTGTTCTACCCGTTCGCCTTCAGCGGGATCTGCACGTCCGAGCTCTGCCAGCTGCGGGACGAGTTCGCCGCCTATGAGGACAAGGTGCAGGTGCTGGGCATTTCGGTGGACACGCCGTTTGCCCTGAAGGCGTGGGCGGACCAGCAGGGTTACCAGTTCCCGCTGCTGTCGGACTTCTGGCCGCACGGTGAGGTCGCGAAGAAGTACGGCGTGTTCAACGAGGACAACGGCATGGCCGTGCGCGGGACGTTCTTGATCGACGCCGACGGTGTCGTGCGGTTCGTCGAGCGCAATGCGCCGGGGGAGGCGCGCGACCAGGAGGCGTGGAAGAAGGCGATCGCGGAGCTTTAAGGTATAACGGGTACCTGGTACGCCGGGTACCTTCGGGCGCATAGCTCAGCGGAAGAGCACCTGCCTTACAAGCAGGGGGTCGCTGGTTCGAACCCAGCTGTGCCCACCGTTCGAGCCTCGGGCAGTGTCCTCTGACCTGCAAAAATGTCGTTCCTCGTGGCCTGATGTGCCCGCAGATGGCAACCTGATTGGGCACGAATTGGGCACGTTGGGCACGAGGTAGGGCGCTGAGGACCTCGCGCAACCGGTGGGCGTGCTCGGCGCTGAGGTCGATCTCGCGCAGCCAGGCCGACACCGAGGCGGCCCCGCAGGGGACATCCCGCGGGGCCGCCTGCAAGTCGTTCAGCGCGCGCAGCTTCCGGTGCCGTACGACAGCACGGGGTCGTTCTTGGCCACACCGGAGAACGACGTGGTGTTGAACCAGTCGACCTTCGCGCCGTTGAGCTTGTACTTGTTGACTTTGCCCGAGTACGTCCGGCCGTTGCTGTCGAGCGTCGCATTCACCGTCAGCAGCGTGGTGCCCTCGCACCGGTACCGCGACGCGGCGGACATACCGCCGCCTTCCCACAGGTCGAATACGCGGTTGCCGCTGCCCTTGACGGTCAGCCACCGGCCTTCGGCGCGGGTGAGGATCCGGAACCGCATCGTGTTCGCGCCTGCGGACGTGGTCACCAGCACCTCTTCACCGTCACGACCGTCGATGTCGGTGATCCGGGGCGTGCGCGGCGCCATTCCTTCCATGACATCGAAGCGGTACCGCTCAATTGTGCCGTCGTCGAATGTGACCACCATTTCGTGCTGCGTTTCCGACACGTCACGAATCGTGACTCGCTCGTCCCCGCCGCGGCTGTCAACATTCGCATAGGTGGTCACCCAGGCAGCGGTCGACATGGCTCCGCCGCCGCTGTCGGTGCCGTCATGGCGGCCACCGCGACGAGTCCGGACACCACGATCCCCAGGTCCCTTTGACGCGTGGATGTCTCCCCTGATCCCGAACGCCCGGTTCGTTCCGGGCAGCCAGAAAGTCGCCCGGCCGCCACCGAGGTTGTGCGCCTGACGAAACTGTGCTGACGGCCCGCACATCAGCCGCATCCGGCACCTGCTCGTCGCGACAGCGGACTAGTCTCAGCCGATGGCTCACGACACTTGGGCAGACTTGGCAAGCACCTACGTCGACGAGGCTTTCGCTTCGGCGAAGGGCTATGTCCGCGCGTATGTGATGCACCAGCAGCTGCGCGTCCACCTCCCTCCGGCGCCGGCTACGGTGCTGGACGTCGGCGGCGGTGCAGGCCATCACTCGTTCCCGCTGGCCCAGATCGGTTACCAGGTCACGTTGCTCGACCCGTCCTCGGCGATGCTGGACAAAGCACGGGAACGGCTGGAGCGGCTCCCCGCCGAGGTGCGGAGTCGCGTGACGATCGTGCAGGCGGACGGGGAGAGCGCCGACGACGCGGTGCGGGGGCAGCGGTCGTGTTGTGTCACGGCGTGCTCGGCTACCTCGCTCGTCCGGAACCGGTAATCGACCAGCTGTGCCGGTGTGTCGTCCCTGGCGGGCTGGTCTCGATCATGGACGGGAACGCTAACGCGATGGCGGTCCGGCCCGCGCTGGAGGGGCGGTGGGCCGACGCGCTGGAAGCATTCGACGCCCGCACCGAGATCGGGGTTCTCGGCGCTCGGGGATACGCGCGCACGGTCGACGAGATCGCCCGACTGCTCGCCGAACGCGGCGTTGGCATGGAGCACTGGTACGGCGTGTGGCTGTTCGTCGACTGGCTGGAGTTCAGCGGGCGTGCACTCGATCCCACCGACGAAGAGCGGCTTCAGGCGGCGGCAGCGGTCGAGCTCGAGGCCAGCAGACGCGACCCGTATCGGCAGCTGAGCCGAGCGTTCCACGTCGTCGCCCGCAAGCCTCGCGACGCACACCGTCAGCCGAGTTAGCAGGGGAGAACGCCGCAGGCCGGTGACGATGGCCGCGAGCTTGGTCCGAAGCCAGCGGTGTCAACGGCGACGTCGAGTCACCTGGTGACTCGGATCATCCCGCGCGCGCCACGCTCGGCGTCGGACATGACGTGGTTGACGACGGGGTAGTGGCCCGGCTCCGTGAACGTCAGCTCGGCGAAGCCGCCCTGGGCGGGCAACAGGGGAAGGACCTGTGCCCCGGTGTCGACCGCCGGTGCGGACGCCGAGCCGACCAGCCAACGTCCCTCACTCCACACGCGGTCGAACTGCCCGCCGACGACGTGCAAGGACAGCGGCCGGTTGGGGCCCGCGTCGAGCGCCCAGATCCGCACACGCTCGCCGACTTCGGCGGTGAGCGGTTGGTGCGAGTACTGGTCCGGATACCCGTTGAAGACAACCGTGTCCGGCTTGCCCGCCTGGATGGCGGCTGCGTCCGGCGTGCCACCCTGCGGACCGAAATACATCTCGGACTGCACCAGCACGTACGAGCGGTCGACCGGAGGCAGGTTCGGCGGCTCGATCACGACGGCGCCGAAAAGCCCGGCCGCGATGTGCGTGGACATAGGCACGGTCGAGCAGTGATACATCCACACCCCGGCACGTGTGGCCGTGAACCGGTAGACCAGCGACTCGCCGGGGGCGATGGTGCGCATGGGCCGGTCGGGGGCGAGCGCCCCGGCGTGGAAGTCGATCGAATGCCCGATCGATCCGTCGTTGACCAGCGTGATCTCGAAGCGGTCACCCACGCGGCCGTGCAGGATCGGGCCGGGGACGGTGCCGTTGTACGACCACACGGTCTGCCGTACGCCTGGCGCGACTTCCCGTTCGGTTTCGCTGATCACCAGGCGCACCCGATGCAGCCGGCCGGATGGTGCTGCCGGCAAGCGTGCGTCCCGAGCGCGAAAGTCTTCCGGTGGTGTCGCCCCGGGGGCGTACGTGGCGCGCGGGCCGTCGTCGGTGTCGTGTGGGTGTTCGCCGGTGCTGTGCCCGCTGACGCGCGAGCTACCGCTGTCGGGCGACGGGGTGTCGTGTTGAGCGCCCTTGACCTTGATGGTCAGCACCATGCCCATCTGACGGTGTCCTGCCACCGAACACCACCCGTCGATGTTTCTGCCCACCACTCCGACGTCCACGACAGCGCTTTCCCCGGGCGCCAGCCGGCCGGACTTGGCACCGGTGTCCAGCACCAGGTCATGCACGGTGCCTTTCGACGCGTTCCGCACGGTGATCACCAACCGGTTGCCCGCCGGAACCTCGATCGTGTCGGGCGTGAAGCGCATCCCGGATGCCCGAACCTCGACCGTGGTCGTGCGACCGGTCGGGGTGATGTCCTCGGCGGCGGAGGTGATCGGACGGTTCAGCGCGACCGGATCGAGTGCGGCGCCGGTCGCGGTCGCGACAAGGACCGCAGCCAACCCGGCGATCGCGAGACCGCTGGGTCGGCCGGGCGTGCGGACAGGATCGACCGGCCGCGCCGATGCCCCACCTTGGCGCGCAGCGGCCTTGGCCCGTCGTGAAGCGCGCATCGCGGCGAACAGGATCGGCACGAAGCTCGCCAGCGCGCCGAGCACCAGCATCGAGACCACCACGCGCACCAGGCTGGGCACCGGAAACGCACAGACGACCAGGCCGACGTTGGTCATCACCAGGCGCGTCGGACCACCGGCGTCGAACACCCGGTTGGCGGCACGTACCGGAGACGGGCCACCACCGAGAACGACCGGGACCAGATACGACAGCGCGCCGACGAGGATCTGCGCGACGAAACCGACCGCCAGCAGCGGCGTGATCTCCTCGATGACGGTGCCCAATCCGGTGAGGTCCACCGTGGCGGCGGCTACCGTGGCCACGATCAGACAGGCCACCAGCCAGCTGACCGCGCACAGGATGGACCATGCGGCGAAAGACGTCGGTGGTTTCGTACGCGCCGATCGGATCGCCGGCCGGGCGAGCACCGCGATCCCGGTCAGATAGCCGAGCAGCCCCACGACGATCGGGGCACGCCACCCGGTCAGAGCGCCGCCGGCGAGCACTCCGACGGAGCAGAGCAGGACCGGCAACGCGCGCCGCGCGGTTCGTTCGGCGCCGGGGCTGATCCGGGTGCGTAACACCGTCGGCCACAGGGTGATCAGCGTGCCGAGCACGGTGAGCCCGAGGAAACCGAGCACGTTCACCGCGATGTGGGCGAGGCGCAGCCGCTCGTGCAGCACACCGTCGTGGTCGTATGCCATCCAGGCTCCGAAGACCGCGCCGATTGGGAGCAAGCATCCTGCCGCCACGTAGAAGTGGGCCGTCGGCGCGAACCGGTTGGCCAGTGCCCGGCGAAGCTGACCCATCAGCACGCAGGCATGCCACACGACCGCTGTGACGAGCAGAGCCGCACCGATGGCGACGGCCGCCCACACGCCGGTGAGCATGCCGACGACAAGGACGACAACACCGCCGTTGAACAAGACGAGCCGGGCGGTCTGTTCGCGCCGCGGGGCCGGTGGGCAACGCAGCAGCGTGTCGGCGAAATACCTGCTCCACACCAGGATCGCGTGACCGGCCGCGCCCAGCACCAGGAGGTGGATCATCAACCAGCGTGGCTCCGGTACGAACGGATGCACCAGCGTCGCCGCGACCGCGGCGACCAGCCACCCCACGGTCGGCAGGTCGCGCATCGGCCAGAATCCGCGGCTGTTCATCTCGCACCTCGCTTGTCTCCGGTCCGGATCAGTGACCAGCCGACGGCGGCGAGGAAGCCGAGCAAGGACAGCACGGTGACCACGCCGCCCACCTGCCACGCGAGGCGAAGACCGAGTGCATCGCCGAGCCACAGTCGCACGACCAACCCGGCGTGGAGCAGCAGCAACGGCAGGTACATGCCGCGGTGGTGCGACAGCGGAATCCGCACCACCGCAGGCAGGATGACGGGGGCGTGCGCCATCACCATCGACATCGCGAAACCGAGAAACACAGCGTGCGTCGTGGCGTCGTACACGGCTTCGGACGTCGAAGCCGGGTCGGTCACCAGCCACAGCGAAGCTGCCACCACCAGCCACGCTTGCCCGGCGAGCATGGCGCAGGCCATGAAGCGGGCCGGTTCGCCCGCCCGCACCGTTCGACGTGCTACGTCGAACCGGACCAGCCACGCCGCCGTACCAGCGAGAACGACGCCGAAGAGAACGGTCGAAGCGGGCCACAACAGGGCGATCAGCGCGCCACAGCCGACGGACGCGGCGAGAAGCACCAAAGCGCGACCCGCGTGCGGCGGCATGTGCAGAGTGGCCAGCTCGAGCCGTTCCCCGGCGATCGTGAGCACCAGGAAACCGGCCAGCCAGGGCACGACCGACTGGACCGGCACGCCGCCGAGCAAACAGATCGCAGCGCCGAGCGCGAGCACCGCGCCGAGCCCTTGCACCACGACCGCCTGGTCATAACGGCGGCGCCACAGTGCGCCGTACACGGCGACCAGCACCGCCGCCCCCACCACGAGCAAAACCGCACCAGCGGTCCGGGTGTGCGGGGCGAGCATGAGCAAGGCGCCCGCGGACAGGCATGCGGGCGCGCTGTAGGCGGCACGCCGGCGGAGCGCGACGGCACGTTCCAAAGCGATGAGTGTGCCGAGGAACCCCAAGGTCATGAGCGACCCGTGGGCCTCGGCGGTGCGATCGCCCGGAACGGGGGACCAGACCCCGAGCAGGGAGAGTGCTCCGTCGAGGCCGGCCAGCAGTGCCGCCACGGCGGGCACGGCGAACACGGCTCGCCACGGCCGAGATGCGGCGATGCTCGTCGATGTCGCAGCGACCTCGGCGGTCATGCCTGTTCTCCGATCCGCAAGCGGCACGCGCCGACCTCGGCGAACGGCGTCAACTCCACACCGGTGTCGGTGCCGGTACGGTGCAGCAGCCCTTCCACCAGGCCCTGATGGACCCCGCACACCACATCCGGCGCCTCGCGAGCCGCGGCGAGCAGGGGGCAGCGGGTCAGCCGCACGGTGTGCTCGTCGGATGCGTCCGCCTCCGGACCGAATCCCATCCGCTCGAGCGTCTGCGAGACCTCCGACCGTCGCGCCGGCTGGTCGGCGAGCCGTCGCCCCCAACCACGCCCCGCTTGCCGCGCGCTCTCGGCCGGGGAGTTGCTGGCCAGCCGGACGGCGTCGACGAGCGCGATGGCCAGCCCGGTGAGCTCCGCCGCCGGTCCCGGGCGAGCTCCCGTGGCCACGTAGCGATGTGCCGGGCGTCCTCGCCCCTGGCCCTGCTCGGTGGTCCGGACGACAGCACCACACTTCAGCAGCGGCTCCAGATGGAAGCGCACGGTGTTCGGATGCAGGCCGCTCGCCTCGGCCAGCTCGGCGAGGGTCGCCGGTCCCGGCAACGAGTCCAGCGCGGTCAGCAGCTTCGCCTGCCCCGCGGGCAACGGCTGCTCCGCGGCGGTACGAGGACCTACCTGCCCACTAATTTTCACGAGAAAACTGTAGTAAATTTGGCGGCGCCGGGTCCAGCCGGGGTGACCTGTGTGACGACAGTGAGGAGAGATCGACGATGCCGGATGTCGCCATCGCGTCGAACCGGGAAGACGCCGCCGCAGCCGACCAGGTTGTGGCACATCACGCCGAGATGGCCGGGAAGCTGGCAATGCTGGTGACCGCCGTAACGCAGGCGTCCACCGGTGAGGAGGCCCGCGCCGCGCGTGATCGCCTGGTGGCGTGGGCACGTGCCGGACTGTTGCCGCACGCCGCGGCGGAAGAGCGTTCCCTGTACCGGGCAGGTGGCGAGTTGGCCGAGTTGAAGGTGCTCGTCCCGGCCATGCTTGCCGAGCATCGAGCCATCGACGAGCTGGTCGAGACGCTCGCGCGTGCCGACACTTTCGGCGCGATCGCCGGTGCGGCCGGGGGTTTGCGGGAGATCGTCAGCGTTCACATCCACAAGGAGAACGAGGCTCTGCTCCCGGCGCTGGTGGCGTCCAACGCACATTCTGTGGCCGACCTGCTCGCGGAGATGCACGCAACGTCCGGAGCCTCCTCGCCGTCGGCGGAGTGTGATGCGCATGCGTGCGCGTGTGGTCACGAGGAGGCAGCCGAGCCTGAGCTGGATGCGTGTGCGATCCCGCATGCGATCAGGCACGCCACGATCTTCGGGGCACTGGACACCCTTCAGCCGGGCCGCTCGCTGACCCTGCTCGCCCCGCACGACCCGGTGCCGCTGCTGGCTCAGCTCGAGCAGCGCAACCCCGGCGCGTTCGAGGTGGAGTACCTGCGCCGCGGGCCCGACGTGTGGCGACTGCGTTTTCTGCGCCGCTGAGCGATCGAGCTCGACGACCCGTCCGTGAGCCGTCAACCGTGGGCCCGATCATCCTGTCGCGGATGCACGGACGCTACGAGCGCGCTCATGCGTCCGCAGAGGCTCCGGTGCAAGTGTGGCTACGAGTCGTGTACGGCCATTTCGCGGTGACCGTCGCTCATCGCGCCACACTCCAGTTGACTGACTGAACGTTCAGCCAGTATGCTGAATGGACGTTCAGTTAGGGGGTAGGCGGTGGCCCGACCGGAGACACGGCGCAGCGAAGGACAGGAGCGAGGAGCCGGCCTGGAACGCATCCGGGACGCGGCGATCGAGCTGTTCGGCAGGCACGGCGTGAAGGGCACGAGCCTGAAGGCGATTGCCGAGCACGCGGGGGTTTCGCCCGCGCTGATCGTGCACCACTACGGCTCCAAGGACGGCTTACGCGTGGCCTGTGACCAGCACGTGGCCGAGAGCCTGCTGGCGATCAAGACCGACGCGGTCCGGCAGGGGCCGCAACTCGATCCGGTAGGCATGATGGGCCAGCTGGTCGAGTACCGGCCGATGATGCGCTACCTGGCCAAGACCCTCGTCGACGGCAGCCCACACGTGAACGACCTGGTCGACCAGATCGTCAAGCACGCTGAGCAGTACACCGAGGACGGGGTGTCCGCGGGGTTGATCAAGCCGAGCGCGCACCCGCGAGCCCGCGTGGTGGTGCTGGTCCTGTTCTCGCTCGGCACGCTGGTCCTCCACCAGCACCTCAAGCGCTTGCTGGGCGTCGACCTGGTGGAAGGCGACGGGCCTCCGGCCGCGTATCTGCAGGCGGTCATGGAGATCTACAGCGAGGGCGTGTTCACCCCAGGGACCTACGAGAACCTCCGCAGCTACGTGGAGCAGCTGGGCGAGGAGTCCGACGCGAAAGGCGGCAACGATGAACGTGATTGAGTGTGCCGGGCTGGTGAAGAAGTTCGGCAACGTCCGTGCGCTCGACGGCCTGGACATGACGGTCGTCCAGGGCGAGGTGCACGGGTTCCTCGGTCCCAACGGTGCGGGCAAGTCCACCACGATCCGAGTCCTGCTCGGCCTGTTGAAGGCCGACGGCGGAACGGTGAAGTTGTTCGGCTCCGATCCGTGGCATGACGCCGTCGCCCTGCATCGTCGGCTCGCCTACGTGCCCGGTGACGTCGAGCTGTGGCCGAAGCTCACCGGTGGCGAGGCGATCGACGTCTTCGCGCGGCTGCGCGGTGGGATCAATCGTCGCAAGCGCGACGAGTTGTGCGAACGGTTCGACCTGGACCCGTCGAAGAAGGCACGCACGTACTCGAAAGGCAACAGGCAGAAGGTCGCCCTCATCGCCGCGTTGGCGTCCGACGTCGAGCTGCTGTTGCTCGACGAACCGACCGCGGGTCTGGACCCGCTGATGGAAATGGTGTTCCAGCAGGCCATCCGCGAGGCGCGCGAGGCAGGAACGACCGTGCTGCTGTCCAGTCACATCCTGGCCGAGGTGGAGGCGCTGGCCGACCGGATCTCGATCGTGCGACAGGGCAGGATCGTGGAGTCCGGGTCGCTGCGGGAACTGCGGCACATGACGCGCACGACCGTGGTGGTGGAGACCGAGAACTCCGCGGAACGGCTCGCCTCGGTCCCCGGTGTGCACGGGCTGCATCGCGAGGACGGCCACGTGCGGTTCGAGGTGGACGGCGACCGGGTCGACCAGGTGATGCGCGAGCTGTCCGGACTCGGTGTCCGGTCGATCGTCGCGCACCCGCCGACGCTCGAACAGCTGCTGATGAGCCACTACGGCGACGACCTCACGGCGCGCGGCGCCACGGCGGGGGTGAAGTGACGTGGCCACGCTGACGCGCACCCGGGCGGTGTCGCATCGCAGCGAGCCTGCCGCGTCGCGCACGGCGACCAGGCAGCTGGTGCGCTTCATGCTGCGTCAGGACCGGGTGAAATTCCCCGCCTGGGTCGGTGGGCTCGGACTGCTGGTGGTGTACATCGGCGCGGCCCTTCCGCAACTGGCGCCACAGGAGAAGGACCTCGTCTCGGTGGTGCCGCTGCTCGAGCAGCCGGTGGGCCGCATGTTCACCGGCCCCGCGTACGGCCTTGATGCGCCGACCTACGAGCGGTTCTTCGCCGGTGGGTACGCGTTGTACCTGTTCGTCCTGGCCGCGCTGATGAACATCATGCTGATCGTGCGGCACACCCGGCTCGAGGAGCAGACCGGCCGCGCGGAACTGATCCGCGCAAACGTCGTCGGTCGTGACGCGCAACTGACCGCGGCGCTGATCGTCGCCGGCATCACCAACCTCGCCGCCGCGCTCCTGGTGACGGTGCTGGCCGTCGCCAACGAGTTCGCCGTGACGGGGTCGATCGTGCTCGGGTCGGCCACCGGCCTGACCGGCATGGCGTTCGCCGGGATCACGGCGGTGACCGCCCAGCTCAGCGAGAGCTCGCGCGCGGCAGCGGGCATGGCCGGCGCGATTGCCGGAGCGGCGTTCGCCGTCCGAGCTGTCGGTGACATGGCCGAGGTCGGCGGCAGCGCTCTGTCGTGGGCTTCCCCGTTCGGGTGGGCGTCGCAGACTGCGCCGTACGTGCTCGACCGGTGGTGGCCGCTGGTGCTGCTGCTCGCGTTGAGCCTGGTCGGTGCGTACCTGGGCTTCGTCTTGCAGAACAGGCGCGACTTCGGGGCCAGCTTGATCAGCGCCCGGCCCGGTGCGGCGGAAGCCTCGCCTGCCCTCGGTACGCCGATCGGCCTGGCTGCGCGACTGCACACCGGTGGTCTCCTCGGGTGGGGTGTGGCGATCCTGATTCTCGGCGCCGTCGACGGAGCCTTCGCGAACGTCATGCTGGATTCGGCGGAAGACCTGCCGCCGGCCGTACAGGAGATGTTCGGCGGGGAGCAGCTGCTGGCCCGCTATGTGGCGTTCCTGGCGACCTTCTCCGGGTACCTCACCGCGGCCTACGTGGTGTTCGCCGCGAACGTGTTGCGCTCCGAGGAAGGATCCGGGCGGGCAAGTGCTCTGCTGGCCACGCCGACCAGCCGGTTCTCCTGGGCGGGTGCGCACCTGCTCGTGATCGGAGTCGGTGCGATCGGGATCCTGCTGGTCACGGGGCTGGCCACGGGGGCGGCCGTGGCCGGATCGCTCGGGGACTCGGAGCCGTTCGGGGACGTCGTGGCCAGCCACCTGAACATGGCTCCCGCGGTGTTGGTGGTGCTCGGCCTGTGCGCCGTGCTCTACGGCTGGGCGCCCGGAGCGTTGTCGGCGGTCGGCTGGACGGTCGTGGCCCTGATGGTCCTGGTCGGCAACTTCGCCGAGCTGCTCGACCTGCCGCAATGGGTGCGCGACTTGTCGCCGCTGAGCTATCCGGCCGAGATGCCGATCGAGGAGTTCGACGTGCTGCCGCTGTTGTGGTTGGCCCTCGTGGCGGTGGCGGCAGCCGGGGTCGGGCTCGCCGGCCTGCGCAGGCGCCAGATCGGCGTTCGCTGACTCGGCGCGGGTGTCAGATCAGCGTTCGCTGACTCAGCGCAGGTCGGCCAGCGCGGTGCGCAGCTGCGTCAACGCGGCCGAGATCCACGGCAAGCCGACCGGATCGTCCGAGTTCAGGGCCTGCCAACGCTGGTCGTCCGACTCGCCGTACAGCAGGCTGGTGGCCACCCGGAACCGCGGTGCTTGCGGGTGATCGCCGAACGCGGCGCCGCTGAGCACACCGACTCCGTGCTTGTCCAGCAAGAAGTCCGCGACGGCGTCCGCGCTGCGGAGGTCGTACTTGGCCAACCCGGGCAGCGGGCTCAGGTCGGGATACAGGTAGAAGGCCGCGGTGGGCGGACGGCAATCGGCGCCGGCGGCCACGAACTCGCGATGGACCGCCTGGGCCACGGCGGAGTGCAGCGCCCTGCTGGCCGCGACATGCTCACGGACCTCTGTGGGCTCGTCGAGCGCGTAAGCGGCCACTTCCTGCATGGGAGCGGCAAGGCTGGACCAGACCTCACTGGCGATGCCGATGACCGCATCGTGCGTGCGAGCGCCCAACTCGCCGTCGGGGAAGCGCGCGAAACCGATCCGCCAGCCGCCGAGCGCCAGGCTCTTCGACAAGCCGCCGGTGACGAAGCACTGGTGCGGCAGGAACTCGGCGGGGGAGTGCACCGGTTGGTCTGCCAGGTCGCGGTAGATCTCGTCGGAGACCACGGCCAGGCCGTGCTCCTCGGCGATCGCGCACACCTGCTTGACCCGCTCCGGCGAGGCCACCGTGCCGGTGGGGTTGTCCGGCAGGGTCAGCACCAGCACCCCGGGCCGCTGCCCGGCGTTGCGTGCTTGCGACAGCGTCGCGACCAGTGCGTCGGGGTCCGGCACGCCGCCCGCTTCTTCCGGAGTGTCCACCCAGTGCACCCGCTTGGCGCCGAGTGCGGCTTGCGCGGCATAGCTGACCCACGACGGGCGCGGCAGGATCACGTCCCCGGGAAGCGCCGTGATCAGTGCATACAGCAGAGCCTTGCTGCCCGGGGCCGTGATGATCTGCTCGGGGTCGGTGGGCACACCCCGGCGGATGAAGTAGCCCGCCACGGCCTGCCGCACCTCGGCGGAGCCGGCGACCGGGCCGTAGCCGTTGCGGACGACTGCGTCGCGCAGTCGTCCGGCGATCGCGTCCGGCACGGGCAGTCCGGCCTCGCCGAAGCCGAGGTGCACGACTCGTTCGCCTGCCGCGCGCCGAGCGGCGAGTTTCTCGTTGATGGCCAGTGTCGCCGAGTGGGCAACCATGTGGTGGGCCTCCTCCATCGCTTGCTGCAAACAATATTGCACGAACAGCATGCTGTGCAAACATGGTTCTCAGAATGGTGGCCCAGCGCGCTCTCGGCGCGCGGACTGAGCATGATGGGGGTCATGGCCGAGACGAACACCGCGCCGGAGACGTTCGACGAGCTGGCGGCGCTGTTGCGGACCCGAATGCCGCAGCTGACGCGATCGCAGCAGCTGCTCGCCGAACGCGTGCTGTCCGATCCGGAAGGCGTGGCGTTCATGACGGTCACCGAGCTGGCCAAATCGGTCGGCATCAACGAGTCGACCGTGGTGCGGTTCGCCGCCGGCCTGGGACTGGACGGTTATCCGGGGTTGGCGCGGCTGTGCCGGGAGCGGTTGCGGGAGCAGGCGCAGCTGTTGCGGCGGTTCGCCAACGTCGAGTCGCTGGCCGCGCAGGCCCGCGACCCGCTCGAGCTCGCCGTGGCGTTCGATCAGGCCAACATCGCGCGGAGCATGGCCCGGGTCGACCGGCCGGCCTGGGATCAGGCCGTGGAAGCGCTGGCCACGGCGCCGCGGGTGCACGTCCTGGGGCTGCGCAAGTGCTACTCGGTGGTCCACCTGTTCGGCTACTTGCTGGGTCTGGTGCGCGAGGACGTGCGGGTGCTCGGTGGCGCGCACGCGACGCTCACCGACGAACTGCGCAGGGTTCAGCAGGGCGATTGCTTCGTCGCGGCCTCGATTCACCGCTACTCGGCCGACACCGTGCGCGCGTTCGAATGGGCCGCCAAGCGTGGCGCCACCGCCATCGCGCTGACCGACAACCCGGCGTCCCCGTTGGCGCAGTCCGCGACGCACGCGTTCTACCTGGACACCACCGGGGTGTCGGTGCTGCGGTCGATGACGGCGTTCGTGGTGTTCGTGCAGGCCATGGCCACCGCGGTGGCGGCGGCACGGGGCACCGAGGCGCGGTCGTCGCTGCTGGTCGAGGAAGAGCTGCTCGACACGTTCGGCGTCTACCACGGGGGCAGCCGCTAGCTCAGTGCAGGATCGCCAGCTCCCCGATGTAGACCGCGAGCGAGACCAGCAACAGCACCCACGAGCTGTAGAGCACGCGCTTGAGCGCGGTCGACCGGGCCATGCCGACCGGGGCGATCATGTTGACACCCGGCGCGGGTCCGTACGTGTCGGCCTGCGCCGAGGCGAGCAGCACGACCGACCATGCGGCGATCGGCACGCCCAGCGCTTCGGCGGTCGGGCCGAAGATCCGGTCGGCCGGGTCGTCTACGACGGTCACGATGTGGCCGGCGACGGCGGCAAGATCCTCACCACCGAGCTGGGCGCGCCCGCCGTCGCCGAGCGGGGCATCGACTACGAGGTGGTCGACATCGGCGCGGGCCTGCTGCGCAGTCAGGCCCGGGACCAGGCGGCATGAGCTGACGGCAGCTTGCTGCCGCCGGCGTCTGCGGCCGGGCCGGAGTGCTACCACTGCGGTATGAACGCCACGGATTTGGGAACCCTTGTCGGCCGGTACCCGGTCGACAACAAGCGGCGCAGCACCCTCGGCCTGGCCTACACGACCGGTGGCCTCGTCGCACTGGTCGCGGGCATCGTGGTGATGCTCGCCCAGGACGAGAGCCCAACCGTGCCGGGCCAACCGGCGCACACCTGGATCGAGACCCTGATCGGTGGCCTGCTGGGCCTGGGTGTGCTCGGCCTGCTCTTCGGCGTCGTCCTGCTGATCCGGGCCGCACAGACCCGCGGTCACGCGATCGACCTGTACGAGCACGGCCTGGTACGCCATCGCGGTGACGCAGCCGAAGCGATCCCCTTCGGTGCCATCGCGGACGTCGTCATCCAAGGCAACCCGGTCAATCGCGGTGGCTTGGGCATCAACTTCCGCTGCGTCGTCCGGCTGACCGAGGGAAGCCAGTTCGCGTTCAGCAGTCACACCACGAACGCCGTCGAGCTCGCCGAACGTCTACAGGCGGCGGTGCACCGCGTGGCGTGATGCGCTATCGCGGTAGACCGTCGCCCTGGTAGCGCACCGCGTTCCGGGCAGCTTTGAGTGGCGACCACCCGTCGGACGTGGTGTGCGGGCCACCGTGTGGTCCGTGGTGCCAATACCGCAGGCAGTAGCCACCATCGCCGGTCAGCGAGATCAGCTCGCCGTGGTCGACGTCCGGGTCCGAACAGTCCGCGGTGCCGTCGCCGTTCAGGTCTTCGTCGTAGCCGTACTTCTGGTGGGCGAAGTAGCCCTGGTCGATCGCCGAGGAGTACGACACGAGGGAGTCTTCCTTCGACCCGATCAGGCTCCAGTCGATGCCCGCGGCCCACGGATCGTCCAACCCGCGGTCGGCGGCGCCGGGCGCGGACTCGTGCAGCTTGTCGATGAACCCGGTGCCGTTCTCACCGCTGGTCATCTGCCGCCATTGATACGTGCACTCGGCCTGGCATCCGTACACCAAGCCCTGGTGCGGCGTGCCTGCGGTGACGATGTCGTCGACCGCCACCTCGGGTGGGAAGCCCGCCCAGCCTTCCCCGGTGCCCAGCACGGCGACGCGGGTGACCAGGCCGCCCATGGAGTGACCGATGATGTCGACCTCGCGGCCCTTGCTGGTGTAGTTGTCGTAGATGTAGTTCGCGAAGTCGCGGGCGATGTCCTGGATCGGGCGGTCCGGGCCGGCCTTCCCGTCGCCCACGACGTCGTCGCAGTAGGCCTCGTCGCCCTCGTAGTAGCCGATGGTGCGGATGTTTGCGCGGTCGTAGCCGGCATCCTGGAAGTACTGCAACGCCTCGCCCCAGATCAAGCCGTTGCAGTCCGTCGGCGGATTCTCGTTGTAGCCGTGCACCAGCAGCAACACGTTCGGCGGCCTGGGCGGCCGCTCTTCCGACGCCTGTGCTGCGATCGGCACGGACACCGTGACTGCCAACGCGGCAACGGCGGCCAGAACACGGATACGACGGACGGACATCACGAAACCACCCCCCACTGTGGCCGCTTGACCAGTGACGACCCTAGGGGAAGGTTGGCGCTCGTGTGAGCTTCTTGCCGGAAATGACGGCGAACGTCGGCCTTCGCGTGCGGCGCGGGCAGTCAGACGTCGATCAGCTCAATCGTCACCGACGTGACCGCGCCCGGCTCGAGCCCCTCCGCGTTGCGGACCGCGCGCTTGATCGGAAGCGCGTAGCACCCGGACTTGCTGTCCGGGAACACCGACGTTCGCCACGTGCTGCCGCCGATCGTGGCCTGCACCCGGACGGAGCCGAAGCCGCCCCGCACACCTTCGGTGAGCTCGCGAATGTCCTCACTCAGCTCGATGGGGACGGAGACGAACGTCCACGTCTCGGAGCGGCGGGCGTCCCACACCCACAGTTCGGCGTCGAAGGTGACGATCACTCGGCCAGCATCACACACCGGCCCGACAAACTTCGGCGGGGCGGACACACCCGCCCCGCCGAAGCTCGCCGTCGACTACATGTTGCGCGCGCCCTGCTCGATCGCTTCGCGAATACGCGAGTAGGTACCGCAGCGGCAGATGTTGCGGATGTGGTCGAGGTCGTCCTCGGTGATCTCCCTGCCTTCCCGCCGCACCTTCTTCACCAGCGCGACCGCGGCCATGATCTGGCCCGGCTGGCAGTAACCGCACTGCGACACGTCGTTGTCCAGCCACGCCTGCTGCATCGGGTGCAGTTCGCCGTCGGCGGTGTCGGCCAGGCCCTCGATCGTGGTCACGCGGTCGTTCGGCTTCAGGTCGCCGACCCGCACCGAGCACGGGTTGAACGCGCGGCCGTTGATGTGACACGTGCAGGCCTTGCACACGTTGATGCCGCAGCCGTACTTCGGGCCGGTGACCCCGAGAACGTCGCGCAGCACCCACAGGACGCGCACGTCGTCCTCGACATCGACGGTGACCGGTTTGCCGTTGAGGATGAATGTCTGCTCGGGCATGGCGCTCCTCAGTAGGTCAGCTTCAGGCCGTTGGTCGGCGACGCGGGAACCGGCGGAACGAACGGCTTGGGCCGGAAGGCCAACGGATCACGGTGGTTGATCGGGAAGTAGTCCGGAACCTTGCCGGTCGCCCTGGCGTAGGCGCACGCCACCGCGGCCATGCTGGCGGCGACACCGGCCTCCCCGGCGCCGCCGGGCGTCTTGGCGTCCGACGGCATGACGATGATGTTCACCTCGGGCGGGGTGTTCCACTGCCGGGTGTAGAAGTAGTTGTCCCAGCTGGCTTCGAGGAAGTGCCCGTCCCGCAGGTGCATGCTGGAGGTCAGCGCGAGCGCGATGCCGTCGTTGATGCCGCTGAGCATCTGTGCCCGCAGACCGGTCGGGTTGATCGCCAGGCCGATGTCGATGGCGTACACCGCCTTGGTCACGCGCGGGCCCGTGACCGCGTTCGGGATGTCCCTGCCGACGGTCTCCGGACGACAGTCGATCTCCACCAGGCAGGCGCTGGCGCTCTTGTACTCCTTGTGGATCGCGATGCCCTGCGCCATCCCCTTCGGCAGCGGACGGCCCCACTTGCCGACCTCGGCGACCTTGTTCAGGCACGCCAGCACCCGCTTGTCCTTGAGGAATTTGCGACGGAACGTCAGCGGGTCCAAGCCCATCGCGGCGGCCAGCTGGTCCACCACCAGTTCGGCGGCCGTGCGCACATCGGGAGAGTAGATGTTGCGCATGCTGCCGGTGTTGAACCGGTCGTCGGTCTCCACCAGCGTCTGGTTGACCACGCCGAAGTTGTACGGGATCTCCTGGGTCAGCGCGAAGATCGTCTCGGCGAAGCCGAAGTTGCCCAGACCGGTGGGCAGATCGGCCACGTGGGCGGTGATCAGCTCGCCCAGGCCGTGCCGGAAGTCGGTCTCGATGCTGGTGTGGTTCTGCACGAAACCCAGCACCTGGGTGCCCAGGTAGAGCGCGCGCACCCGGCTGGTGGCCATCGGGTGCATGCGGCCGACCCGGGCGTCGTCCGCGCGATGCCACATCAGCTTGACCGGCTTGCCCATCGCCTTGGACACCTTCGCGGCCTCCAGGGCGGCGTCGAAGAACAGCTTGCGGCCGAACGACCCGCCGCCCTGCACGACATGCACCTTGACCTTGTTCTGGGGCAGGCCGAGCTCTTGCGCGATGGTCTGCTGGGCGACGATCGGCGACTTGAGGCTGGCCCAGATCTCCGCCCGGTCCGAGCGGACGTCGGCGATCGCCGCGTTGGTGTCCAGCGCCGAGTTGCTGCGGAAGTAGAACAGGAAGTCGGCGTCGATCGACTTCACCAGGTTCAGGTTGATCGGGCCGAGCTTGAGCTTGTCCAGGCCCAGCTCGCTGATCTTCGGCAGCGGCACCTCGGCCTGCCGGAGCTTGCGGACGATGTCCTCGTCCGACTCGCCGGCGACCGGGCCGTCCCGCCACTCGACCTTCATCGCGCGGATCGCGTCGATGCACTGGCCGAACGTCCTGGCCCGCACCGCGACCCCGGTGTCCACCATGGCCACGTCGGTGACACCCGGCATGGACGTGATCTCGGCCTCGTTGAGCAGCTTGACCGGCTTGCCGTTCAACGTCGGGGGACGGCACAGCATCGTCGGCAGCGCGTCGTCGACCTTCAGGTCCATCGTGAAGACCTTGCGGCCGGTCACCGCGTCGCGCGCGTCGATGCGCTTCTGCTCGGTGCCGATCACCGTGAACTTGCTGACGTCCTTCAGCTCCACCTCGACCTTCTTGGTCTTCGGAGCAGCTGCGTGCTTGGCCAGCTCACCGTAGGACACCGAGCGGCCGTTCGGCGCCAGCACGGCCCCGGCCTTGGTGATCAGCCTGTTGACCTCGTCGCCGAGCAGGATCGCCGCGGCGTCCAGCAGTGCGTTGCGCGCCACGGCGGCGGCGACCCGGATCGGGGTGAACGTCGAGATGGTGGTGTTCGAGCCGCCGGTGAGCTGGTTGAACAGCAGCTCGGGCCGGGCGTCGGCCAGCGTCACCTTGACCTTCTCCACCGGGATGTCGAGTTCTTCGGCGATGAGCATCGCCGTCGACGTGGTGATGCCCTGACCGACCTCGGCCCGCGGCAGCGCGAACGACGCCGTGCCGTCCTCGTTGATCGTGACGGTGATCAGGTTCGCCGTCGGCAGGGTGGCCGTGGTGAGCAGGTCGTTGAGGTCGTAGATCTCCGGGATCTGCGGGGGCGAGGGGATCGCGGCCTTGGCGGGCTCGGCGAGCGCGATATCCGCGGCGGCGATCAGTGTCGTGCCGCCGATGACATAGCCGAAGAACTTCCGCCTGTTGAAGCCGGAACGCTCACTCGCCGGAGCCTGCGTTCGTTCGGAATCCATCGTTGGATCGGACATAGGCACCTCGTGGTGGGGAGCGGACTGAACCAGGTCGTTACGCCAAATGGCGGTCAACCATCGGCCGGGGTGGCCCTGAGTGTGTCACCCATCACGCTCAGTGCCTAGGACAGACGCGCCCAAATTCAGCCGAACCGGTTGTGCACATGGCACAACGTCAGCGAAGCGAGCGGGTCGCCAGGGCGCGCAGAGCGAGGTCGAGCTCCACCGGTGGCGCGTCGTCGGCGAGGGAACGCCCGGTGAGTTGGGCGACCCGGCGCAGCCGGTTGATCACCGTGTTGCGGTGGCACGGGACGGCCTTGGCGGTGCGGACGGTCGACCCGCCGCAGGCGACCCAGGCGCGCAGGGTGCGCAGCAGATCGCGCGCTTCGGCAGGCGGCAGCGCGAGCAGGGGGTCCAGCCACATTCGGACCAGGTCGTCGGCGATCTCCGGTGAGGTCAGCAGCAACGCCTCGGGGAGGCATTCGTCGTAGCGGGACAACCCGGACGAACCGGCACGGGCGCGCAACGCCAGCAGCGCCTGCCGGTAGCCGTCGGCCACACCGGCAAGGCCGTGGACGATGCCGGAGACACCGACCAACCGGCCGGGCGGGACGGCGGCGAGCCGGCGCAGGGCAGCCGTCGCCTCGTTCGCGCACGGCTCGCGCAGCGCGATGACACCGACGACGGCATCCGCCCGGTCCACCCACGCCGAGGCGTGCGGAGACAGGCGCGACTGCGCCAGAGGGATGTCGAGCTCTGCGCTGACGGCCACGACGTAGTCGTCCTCGACCGGGAGGTCGAGGACTCTGGCGGCCTCGGCGATGAAGCCCGGTTGCCCGGTGCGGCCGCTGAGCACGCCCTCCCACAACATCGCTCTGCGGCGTTCGTCCGCGCGGACGGCTGACCGTTCGTAGTGGTGATAGGCGCTGGCCACCTCCGCCGACGTCTGGTCGACGACCTCCCAGAGCCGGGTACCGATTTCCGGCACGACCTCCGGCGGGAGCACGTCGCGGCCGTGCTCGATCAGGTCGTCCCAGATGATGCGGCCACCGAACCGGAACGAGCGCAGCACGTCGTCCAGCGGAACGCCCTGCTCGGCGCGCCTGCGACCGGTCTGGCGCGCCGGTTCGAAGATCGCATCGGTGTGGTCGCGGGAGGGTGCGCCGCTGATCGCCTCGGCGAGCATCTGCAGCACCCGGTCGATGTTGTCGTGACACGACAGGCGCAGGTCGTCGTGCGGGACGCGGATGGAGTCCTGATAGCCGGGGTTCTCGTTCTCGATGGCCTTCACCAGCCGGTCGGTCAACGCCTCCAGGCGCTCACTGCGATGCCGCGTGATGAACTCGACCGCGGCCTGCTGGGCTCGGTTTCGGGGAGCCGTCATCGTGCACTCCCGGCGGCAGGCGTCACGCGGAAGTCGGCGAAGTCGAAACCGGGGGAGACCACGCAGCTGACCACGACATCCCCATGGGCCCGCGCGTACTGCACCGCGTCCGCCGGGACGACGGCCTGCGGAGTGAGATTCTCCGTGGGACTGCCCAGCTCGACAAGCTGCTCGTCGACCATGAGCTCCACCCTTCCCGGCCCGTGCCACAGCCACAGCTCGTCGGAGGCGACCGTGTGTGGCTGCGAGGTTTCGCCGTCGCACAACAGATACAGGATCGACGTGGCGGTGGCCCGCCTACCGCAGGGAAGGTCGACGTGCTGCGGGCTGGTCCAGGTGCGGCGATACCAGCCGCCCTCGGGATGCGGGAGCAAACCCAGATCCCCGGCGAGCGCCGGCTGACGCTCGAAGGACCGGTACGTGCCGTCGAGATCGCGCCGGGCATGCAGCACACCCACCACCGCTTGCCGGTCGATGGGCCCGTACACGTGCGGGAAGCGGGTGCCCGCAGTGACACCAGGCGGTTCAGCGGCGGCCTCTTCGAACAGCACCGGGGCGGTGAGCCGGTCGGTCTCCACTTGGACAGCCACCTGCGGTTGGCGAACCTCCTGGTAGAACGCGTTCGCGACGGCCAGGAGCGTCGGTTCGTCCGCCGTGCAGTGCACGAAACCCTCGGAGTGCAGCGACGCAGGTCGGAGCGGCTCGTCCGGCGTGCGCAGGTAGTCCTCCCAGGACATCATGTGCAGCACGACGGTCATTCCGTGATGGTAAGCGGCCGGTGGTGGACCGGTGGAGGCTGTCGGTCAGCCCATGCGACGCAGGTCCGGCCACAACTTCGACCACGGGCGGCTGGGGCCTGCGCAGAACAGCACCGGTCTGCCGTTCTCCTCGTTGTCGACCCCGGCATCGTTGCGAATCCTCGTCTGGACGGAGCAGCCGACGAAATACTGCGACGCCTGCTGTTCGGACATGCCCACGACGACCACCCGTCCGGCCAGGTCGGGCGGCGGGCCCCAGTGCCAGTACGCGTTGTGCCCGCTGTAGGCCGGCGGCAAGCCGTACGCGGGACCGAACCGGTCGATGGCGCCCGCTTCGCCGTAGTTGGTGGCGTAGATGACCGCACCGCTGCGATAGGCGTGCGCGACCAGGCTCACCAGCTCCGGCCAGCCCACCGTCTCACCGACGTCCTCGTTCATCGACACCACGAGTTCGGTGTCCTTCACCGGCAGCACGGGTAACGCGATGACCGGGTCGACGACGAGGCTGGTCACCAACGCCAAGCCCAACGCGACCTTGCGTAGCAGCGAGAATCGCCCGCGCAGCCAGCGGGGGATCGCGACGCAGCCGGAGGCGATCAGCAGCGGCAACATGCCCGCCAGGTAGTACGGCTTGCCGCCGGTGGCCATGAACACCACCGCGAGCAGCACCCAGCTCACCGCGAGGAAGCGCAGCTCCGGATCGCGGAACAACCGCACCAGACCGGCGATCCACACGGGCGCCAACACGGGGCTGACCAGCAGGAACTGGAACGGAACGACGGCCCACCAGGGCTCGGAGCTGGTGGAGCCGCCGCCGGCGATGTTGGCCGAGACCTCCAGATGGGGCCAGTCGTGTGCGACCTGCCAGAGGATGAACGGCGCGAACAAGATCAGGGCGATCATCGCGCCGAGCCAGGGGTACGGGCTGCGCAGCACGTGGCGCGGACCGACCACCACCAGGCTGACCAGCACCGCGACCGCAAGCAGTGCGGGCAGCGGCTTGTTCAACAGGCCGAGGCCGACGACCAGGCCGGCGGCCAACCAGAGTCGTTCGTCGCGCAGCACCGCCCGGACGATCAGCCACGTCGCGGCGGTCCAGCACAGCAGGTCGAACGTCGTGGTGCTGAGCAGATGGCCGTTGAACAGCACGACCACCGACACGCCGGAGATCACCGCGGCGAGCACCTGGGCGCCGAGCTTGGCGTGCAGCTCGCGGGCCAGCAGGCCGGTCAGCAACACGATCACCCCGGCGGCCAGCGCGGACGGTAGTCGCAGCAGCGTGAGCGAATCCGGCGCTATCTCCGTCATCGCCCGGGCGATCAGCGGCGTCAGCGGGCCCTGGTCGACGTAGGCCCACTCGAGGTGTTTGCCCGCAGCGATGAAGTACAGCTCGTCACGGTGGTAGCCGTAGTCATGCGCGAACAGGACGAGCACCGCGCTGACGATGCCTGCGACCGCCAGGATCATGGGTCGGGAGCATAGCGGTCCGAGTCGCGCGATTGGTCGATCTGGGCTGGTCAGAGCGGGTCAAAGGTAGATTAAAAGATGCGCTGACGGGCCGGCCCCGCCGCGGTCCGAGTCTCCTGGGTCGACGGCCGCGGGGAAGGGGACCGAAAGGCGGACGGGGTGAGCCGCAATGGTCCTGGGGAATCGCCTGTCGCACCGGACCGCCTTTCGCGGGCGGCCATGCGCCCCGGTGTCGCGGCAACCGCCGCCGCGGAACGCCGCCTGCGCTGCGCCCGGGTGTTCGGTCAGCGCTGCGGCTCGGGCTCCGCGTCCGCCTCCGTGGCGACCTCGGCGCTCGGGCCGCCCTGCGCGTCGTTCGTGGTGTCCGCCTCGGCGCTCGGCTCGTCCTGGGCGTCGTTCGCGGTGTCCGCCTCGGCCTTCGGTGCGCCCTTCGCGTTCGCCGCCGTGCGCTTCCGCTTGATCAGCATCACCGCGACGAAGCCGACCACCAGGACGCCGAGCACCACCCAGCTGCCCTTGCCGATCGCCGACTCCAACCACTTCGCCGACTCGCCGAGCGCCGCGCCGATCCCGATGTGCAGCGCGCACCAGGCCAGGCCGGCGACACCGGCGGCGGGCAGGAAGCGGTAGAACGGCAACCGGGCGGCACCCGCGGCGGCGGGCACCAGCGTGCGCATCACCGGCAGGAAGATCGCGATCATCACCGCGAACGTGCCGCGACGCCGCAGGAACTCCACCGCCTTGTCCCAGCTCTCGCCGCCGTGCTTGTCGATGAACTTGACGTTGCGCAGCTTCGGGCCGAAGTAGCGGCCCAGCCAGTAGCCCGCGGTGTAGCCGAGCATCGCGCAGCACGTGGTGATCAGCCACATCAGCAGGAACTCAGGCACCGAGTCGACCGTGACGCCGAGGATGAACAGGCCGGTCTCGCCAGGGGCGATGAAGCCGAGGCCGAGGCAGGTCTCGCCGAACACCAGCAAGCCCGCACCGAGCATCAACCAACCCTCAGGCAGGTTCTGCAGCCAGTTCAGAAAGTCAGCGATCACGCCGCGAGGCTCCCTTGCTCTGCCGTGGATTATCTGGCGAGCAGGGCGCTCGCCTCTTGGGCCGCCGGCCCGGACTCGGCGAGGTGCGCGAGGTTGGCGGGCAACGGCTCACCGCGGCGGCGCTTGGTCTGTGCGTACAGCCTGCCCGCGCGGTAGCTGGAGCGTACCAACGGGCCGGCCATCACACCGGCAAAACCGAGCGATTCAGCCACCCGAGCGTGCTCGACGAACTCCTCCGGCTTGACCCAGCGGTCCACCGGGTGGTGCCGAATGCTCGGCCGCAGGTACTGCGTGATGGTGAGGATCTCGCAGCCGGCGTCCAGCAGGTCGCGCATCGCGGGCTCGACCTCGTCCGGGCGCTCGCCCATGCCGAGGATCAGGTTCGACTTGGTGACCAGGCCCGCCTCACGGGCACGGGTGATGACCTCGAGCGAGCGGGCGTAGCGGAAGCCGGGCCGGATGGTCTTGAAGATGCGCGGGACGGTCTCGATGTTGTGCGCCAGCACCTCGGGCTCGGAGTCGAACACCTCGGCCAGCAGCTCCGGCTTGGCGTTGAAGTCCGGGATGAGCAACTCGACACCGGTGCCGGGGTTCAGCTGGTGGATCTGCCGCACCGTCTCGGCGTACAGCCACGCGCCGCCGTCCGGCAGGTCGTCCCGCGCGACGCCGGTGACGGTGGAGTAGCGCAGACCCATGGCCTGCACGCTCTCGGCCACCCTGCGCGGTTCGTCGCGATCCAGCTCCGCGGGCTTGCCGGTGTCGATCTGACAGAAGTCGCACCGCCGGGTGCACTGGTCGCCACCGATGAGGAACGTGGCCTCGCGGTCCTCCCAGCACTCGTAGATGTTCGGGCAGCCCGCCTCTTCACAGACGGTGTGCAGGCCTTCCCGTTTCACCAGGCCCTTCAACTCGGTGAACTCCGGGCCCATCTTCGCCCGGGTCTTGATCCACGACGGCTTCTTCTCAATGGGCGTCTGGCTGTTGCGGACTTCTAGTCGCAGCAGCTTGCGGCCCTCGGGTGCGGGTGCGCTCACGGTCCCCACACTACCTATCTGATCGCTGCCGGGTCAGGGTGCCGCCACCAGGTGGTCAGCCCGCCGGAGTCAGCAGGCGCAGCAGGTCGCCGACCGGGGAACGGCGGCGCTGGCGAGGTGTCTTGTCCGAGCGGTCGGCGCGCTCCTGGCCGTGGCGCACCAGCGCCATGAAGCTCGCGCCGACCCGGGTGATGTCGTCCAGTGGCTCGTGCGGTTCGGCCAGCCCTGCGGTGATGGCCAACAGTCGCTGCTCACGCTCCAGCGCGGGGATCAGCGTGTCGGGGTAGACGTCGATGTGCGCGTCCAGCACGGCGCGCAGCGTGGGGTTCTCCTCGAACGTGCTGCGCCACGCCTGCGCGACCAGGTCGGTGTTGTCCGATTCGCCGCGCGGCGGCGCGTCCATCGCGTCTTCCGGCCCACCGACCGTGCTGCGCAACTTGCCGAGCAGGCGCAGGTTCCATCGGTAGTACAGCGCCAGCAGCAGCTGCTCGGGCGTGCCGAACAACTCCTGCGCGCGCGGAATCTCGGCGAACGGCAACGGAGCGTCCGGCGCCCGGCGGGCCAGCTTGAGCACGCTGTTCATGACTTTGCGCCGAGCGTAGTAATCGTTCCAGCTCATGGCAGTTCTCCGCTTCGCACGACGGTCCCGGAATGTTGCTCCGGGGTCGCGATTGATTGACATACTGCCGGTATGTTCGCGCCCTCAACATACCATGGGTATGGTCGGCGCCGGATGGCGTAGACTTGTGATCATGGCGACAGTTCGAGCCCGGCGCGCGTCCGCCAGGAGGGCGCACTACGCCGCCAGCACGCGCGATGACCTGGTGCGGAGCGCCGTATCACTGTTCACTACGCATGGCTATGCCGGCACGTCGCTCGACACCATCGCCACCCGGGCCCGGGTGACCAAAGGTGCGCTGTATCACCATTTCAAGGGTAAGCAGGATTTGTTCGAAGCCGCATTCAGTGCGGTCGAACGGAATGTGTACAGCAAATTACAGAGAATTCTGGAGAAATCCGAGAACCTGTGGGTGAAAGCCGGGCTGGTGGTCCGGGAGTACCTGCAGAGCTGCCTGGACCCTGCCTACCAGCGCATCGTCATCCACGAGGGCCCGGTGGTCATGGGCTGGCAGCGCTGGCGCGACGCGCAGGAGGGCCTCAGCTACGGCGTGATCCGCGACGTGATCGCCGACCTACGCGCCGCGGGCGGTCTCGGTGGCATCTCGGTCGAGGTCACCGCGCGGCTGGTGTGTGGTGCGTTGTCCACCGCGGCCACGATGATCGCCAACTCGCCGGATCCGAAGCGGGTCAGTGAAGAGACCGAGGACGCCGTGGTGCGGCTGCTCGCGCTGGTCCGGGCGGGTTCCGAGACGCAGGACGGGTAGGCCGAGTAGCGCTGAGAGGCGCGACAACGACGCTTCAAGGCGGTTCGGCCGTCGCCGCCAGGAGGTGCACGACGACGCGAGAGGGTGGTTCGGCCGCCGCAGCGCCAGGCGGCGTCGGGACAGCTCGGCGAGCCGGCTCGACGGGGCCGGTCAGGCCTTGCCGTAGACAGGCACGTGCGCGCCGCTGACGGCGGTGGCGTCGTCGCGGCACAGGAAGAGGATCACGTCGGCGATCTCGCGTGGCTGCACCCATCGCGCGTGGTCGGCGCCGGGCGAACCCGCCCGGTTGGCGGGGGTGTCGATCACGCTGGGCAGCACGGCATTGACGCGGATGTTGTCGTCGCGGTATTCGGTGGCCATCGCGTCGACGAACGCGAGCACGGCGGCCTTGCTGGTGATGTAGCCCGCGGCCCCGGGAAAGGGTTGTCGCGCGGCACGGCTGGAGACGCAGACGATCGCCCCGCCGCCCGCGTCGATCATGTGGGGCAGGGCGGCCTGGCTGACCAGGTACGTCGGCCGCAGGTTCAACCGCAACTGGTTCTCGAAGTCGCGGATGTCGGTCTCGTGGATCCGGCCGCCCGCGGCGAAACCACCGACCAGGTTGGCAACCGCCTTCAGCGGCGCATCCTCGGCGGACGTCGCCGCCTCGACCACTGCGGCCACCGAGGCGGGATCGAACAGGTCGGCCCGCACGAGCTGCAGATTCTCGTGCTGGTCGAGCCGATCCAGCTCGGCCTCGACGACCCAGGGGACGACCACCCGCCATCCGGCGTCCAGGAATGCTTGCGTCACGGCGGAGCCGAGCCCGCCGGTGCCGCCGGTGATCAAGGCGGTGCGGCCGTTGAAGGGTGTCACCCAGCCAGTTCTAGCACGATACGGAGGCGGCGAACCGGGTGGATTCGGGCGAGGAGTGGTTCACGCACGCTGCAGCGCGAACGTCACGCCAGGCGCCTCGGGCTGCTCGCGCTGAATCCACCTGTCGTCGCTGACCGGTAGCTCGCCTTCCAACGCCGCCAGGGTTGCGCGCTCGGCAAGCGGCAGAACCTCGTCCACCGTCACGTCGCGGCCCAGCTCCTCGCTGAGCGACGTCACCCCTGCGTCCGTGATGCCACACGGGATGATCTTGTCGAACGCGCTCAGGTCCGCGTTGCAGTTGATCTCGAAGCCGTGCATGGTCACCCCGCGCTGGACCCGGATGCCGATCGCGGCGATCTTGCGCTCGGGACGATCGTCGGTCGCGGGCAACCACACGCCGCTGCGCCCCTCCACCCGGCCGGTGGTCACGCCCAGCTCGTCGCACACCGCGATCAGGGCCTCTTCCAGCCTGCGCACGAAGTGCACCACGTCGATCGGGTCGCCCAGCTTGATGATCGGATACCCGACCAGCTGGCCGGGGCCGTGCCAGGTGATCTTGCCGCCGCGGTCGACATCCACCACCGGGGTGCCGTCCGTCGGCCGCTCGTGCTGCTCGGTGCGCTTGCCTGCCGTGTAGACCGACGGGTGCTCCA
Organism: Thermocrispum municipale DSM 44069; assembly: GCF_000427825.1. Classification (GTDB taxonomy): domain Bacteria; phylum Actinomycetota; class Actinomycetes; order Mycobacteriales; family Pseudonocardiaceae; genus Thermocrispum; species Thermocrispum municipale. The sequence continues at coordinate 288,000 of NZ_ATYT01000006.1, forward strand.
GCAGCAGCAGAGTGTCCGGGCCGGTGCCGTCCGCGCGGGCGGTGGCCAGCTCGCGCTGCAGCTGCCACGCGTCGAGGTAGTCGATGGTTCCGATGCGACGCACGTCGACCGGGTCCGAGCTGGCCCGGCAGCTTGGGGAATCACTCACGACAGCGAGCCTACCGGGATCTACAAGACCACGGACAGGGCTTGCTCCAGCCGCTCGTGCCGGAACGTGAACCCGGCGTCGACGAGGGCTTTCGGTCGCGCGTTGTGGCTGTTCAAGATCGGTTCGACCGCGTCGGAGCCGAGCACCAGGCGCATCGCGGCTTTCGGGACGAACCACGGCGTCGGCCGCTTGAGCCGGGAGCCCAGCCGGCGGATGAACTCGGCGTTGGTCACCGGGTTCGGAGCCACGAGGTTGGCCGGACCGCGCAGGACGGCCTGCTCCACGGCGAATCGCATCGCCGCGGCGTGGTCCGGCAGGCTGATCCACGGCACGAACTGGTGGCCGTCGCCCAGCTTGGCGCCCAGGCCGAACTGCACCAGCGGCTTGAGGAACCGCAGCATGCCGCCGCGATCGGACAGCACCACACCGGTGCGCAGCCGCACCACGCGCGCGCCCGCGTCCTCGGCCGCCTGGGTCGCTTGCTCCCACTGGGCGGACAGTTCGGCGAGAAACCCGTTGCCGGCACGAACGGATTCGTCCACCACCGCGCTGCCGGTGTCGCCGTAGTAGTCGATCCCGGACGCGTTCACCAGCGTGCCGATGCCGCGCTCGGCGACCGCCTCGGCCAGCACCTCGGTCGGCTCGATGCGGCTGTCCTTCATCTCCTGCTTGCGGGCGTGGCTCCACCGGCCGGGCGTCATCGGTGAGCCACACAGGTTCACCACCGCGTCGACGCCGTCCAGCGCCGCATCGTCGATGGTGCCCGCGGGTGGGTTCCACCGATGCTCGTCCCCGGTCGCCGGGTCACGACGGACCAGCTTGCGCACCTGGTGCCCGTGAGCACGGAGCTCGGCGACCAGCGCGCGCCCCAGCAATCCGCTTGACCCGGCGACCAGGACGAGCATGAGTACCTACAGCCCGAGTTCGGACTCGAAGTTGCCCTCGGTCAACCGCTGCTTGATCGTGGTGAGGAAGCGGCCGGCGTCCGCACCGTCGATCAACCGGTGGTCGTAGGTCAGCGCGAGGTAGGCCATCGACCGGACGGCGATCGTGTCGTTGCCGTCCGCGTCGGTGATCACCACCGGGCGCTTGACCACCGAGCCGACACCGAGGATGCCCGACTGCGGCTGGTTGATGATCGGCGTGTCGAACAGCGCGCCGTTGCTGCCCAGGTTGGTGATGGTGAACGTGCCACCGGACAGCTCGTCGGGCTTGATCTTGTTGGTGCGGGTGCGCTCGGCGATGTCGGCGATCCCGCGGGCCAGCCCGGCCAGGTTGAGCCCACCGGCGTTGTGCAGCACCGGCGAGATCAGGCCACGCTCGGTGTCCACCGCGATGGCCAGGTGCTCCTCGCCGTAGTAGGTGATCTCCCCCGCCTCCTCGTCGAGGTAGGCGTTGATGTTCGGGTGCTGCTTGAGCGCCTCGACGGTGGCCTTGGCGAAGAACGGCAGGAACGTGAGCTTGACGCCCTCACGCTCCTGGAACGACTTCTTCGCCTGCTGCCGCAGCCGGGCGATCTTGGTCACGTCCACCTCGTGGACCTGGGTCAGCTGCGCCGAGGTCTGCAGCGACTCCTTGGTGCGCTTGGCGATGGTCAGCCGGATGCGGTTGGCCTTCTGCGTCGTGCCACGCAGACCGGACTTCTCCGCGGCGGCCGGAGCGGACTGCGGGCGGGCCGCCGGAGCCTGCGCCGCCGGTGCCTGCGCGGCCGCAGCCGGAGCCGCCTGCTCCTGCGCGGGCGCCTGCTTGGCCGACTGGGCCTCCGCGGCTGCCAACACGTCCTGCTTGCGGATCCGGCCACCGACGCCGCTGCCCTTGATGGCGGACAGGTCGACGCCGTGCTCGGCGGCCAGCTTGCGCACCAGCGGCGTGACGTACGGCCGCTTCTTGTCGCCGTCGGTCGACGGCTCGGCGGCCTGCGCCGGGGCCTGCGCGGCAGGCTGCGGGGCCGGCTGCTGTGGCTGAGCGGGAGCCTGCTGTGCGGGAGCCTCCTGCTGAGCGGGAGCGGCCTGCTGCGGAGCCGCCTGTGCCGCACCGCCCTCACTCGGGGTCCCGATGACGGCCAGCTGGCTGCCCACCTCGACGGTCTCGTCCTCGCCGACGGTGATCTCCAGGACGGTGCCCGCCACCGGGGACGGAACCTCGGTGTCGACCTTGTCGGTGGAGATCTCCAGCAACGGCTCGTCCACCTCGACGGTGTCGCCGACCTGCTTCAGCCAGCGGGTCACGGTGCCCTCGGTGACGCTTTCACCCAGCTCGGGCAGCGTGACCGGGGTGCCGGAGCCACCACCGGAGCCGCCGCTGGGCTGAGCCTGCTCCTGCTGGGCGGGCTCGGCCTGAGCCTGGGCGGGTTCCGGTGCGGGCTGCTCGGCCTGCTGTTCCTGCGGGGCAGGCTGTTCCTGCTGCGCCGGTGCTTCCTGGGCGGCTGCGGCATCCTGCTGCTCGCCACCCGCATCGCCGCCGGAGTCACCGGAACCGTCGTCGATCACCGCGAGCTCGGCTCCGACCTCGACGGTCTCGTCCTCCTTGGCGACGATGCGCGCAACGACGCCCGCGACGGGGGAGGGGACTTCGGTGTCGACCTTGTCGGTGGAGATCTCCAGCAACGGCTCGTCGACGGCGACCGAGTCACCTTCCTGTTTGAGCCACCGCGTGACGGTTCCCTCGGTGACGCTCTCGCCGAGTTCCGGCAATCTGACGGAGAAGGCCATCGCTGTTTAGCTCCTCAGGCAGTAGTAATTCGGGGTTCAGGCGTGGACGTGAAGCGGTTTGCCGGCCAGCGCCAGGAAGGCCTCGCCGAGCGCTTCGTTCTGAGTGGGATGGGCATGAATCAACGGGGCGACGTCCTCCGGGAAAGCCTCCCAGTTGTAGATCAGCTGTGCTTCGCCGATCAGCTCACCGACGCGGTCGCCGACCAGGTGTAGGCCGACGACCGGACCGTCCGGTGCCTTGACCAGCTTCACCGCGCCCGACGTCTTGAGAATCTGGCTCTTGCCGTTGCCGCCGAGGTCGTAAGTCAGCGTGGTCACTCCTGCACCGTATCGTTCTTTCGCCGCGTCTTCAGTGAGACCGACCGATGCCACCTCAGGGTGGGAGTACGTCACACGCGGAATGCCCGCCTCGTCGATCGGCTTGGGCTCCAGGCCGGCGATCTGCTCGGCGACGAAAATGCCCTGCGCGAACCCGCGGTGCGCCAGCTGCAGGCCGGGCACGATGTCGCCGACCGCGTACACGCCCGCGATGTTGGTGCGCAGCCGCTCGTCGGTGAGCACGTAGCCGCGCTCCATCGCGACCCCGACTTCCTCGAAGCCGTGGCCGGCGGTGTTCGGCCCGCGGCCGACGGCGACCAGCAGCACGTCGGCTTCCAGCGTCTCGCCGTTCTCCAGCGACACCGCGACGCCGTTGTCGTCCTGCTTGGCGCCGGTGAACTTCACACCCGTCTTGAACCCGATCTTGCGGCGGCGGAACGCGCGCTCCAACTGCTTGGACGCGAACTCGTCCTCCGCGGGCACCAGCCGCGGCAGCGCTTCGACCACGGTGACGTCCGCGCCGAAGGAAGCCCACACGCTGGCGAACTCGACACCGATGACACCACCGCCGAGCACCACGGCCCGCTGCGGAACGGTGTCCAGGGTCAGCGCCTGCTCGCTGGTGATGACGCGCCCGGAGATCTCCAGCCCGGGCAGCGTCTTGGCGTACGAACCGGTCGCCAGCACGACGTTGCGGCCGGTGTAGGTCACGCCCTCCACCTCGACCGTCGTCGGGCTGGTCAGGGTTCCCGCGCCTTCGACGATGGTGACCTTGTGCGCCTTCGCCAGGCCCTGCAGGCCCTTGTAGAGCCGCGAGACCACACCGTCCTTGTACTTGTGCACCCCGGCCATGTCGATGCCCTCGAGCACCGACTTGACGCCGAACTGCTCGCCGGCACGGGCGTTGTCGGCGATCTCCGCGGCATGCAGCAGGGCCTTGGTCGGGATGCACCCGCGGTGCAGGCACGTCCCGCCCAGCTTGTCCTTCTCCACCAAGATCACCGAAAGGCCCAGCTCAGCCGCGCGGAACGCGGCCGCGTAGCCTCCCGAGCCGCCACCCAGGATGACAAGGTCAGCGGACGTTTCGGTCACGGTCACTCCTCATCGTCAGACCTACACCAGTGCAGGGTCACACCATGGCCGCGCTGACGGCCCGGCGTCCGCGGGTCGCGCGTGCGCCGTGGGTTCACCACATCTTGGCATTACGGATGCCACGCTAGCGACCGGAGAACAGCCGTGGGAAACCACACCCACGGTTCCGGCAGAATGTGCTCACACAACGACGGGCGAGGTGGTTGTTTTGGCGTTGTTCAGGTGGCGGAAAGGCAAGCGGAAGCCGGGAACGCTTCGCAAAGCCACGTCCAACGATCTTGCCCATCTCGAGGAGTGGGCATCGTCCCGGCGCGGGGTCGAGGCGTACTTCGAACCGCGCACCAACGTCACCGAGGCGACCGTGGTGCTGGTCGCACACGACGGCGAGTGGACGAGGCGGCGGGTGGACAGCCTCGAGTCGCTGCAGAAATTCGGCGCCAAGCGATCGATCCCGGTTTACGAGGTCAACCGGGTCGGCTATCCGCAACGCATGCGGGACTACACGCGGCGGCTGAAGCTGCAGCGGAAGCGAGACGGTCAGGCGTAGCGCCACCGATGAGTTTCGCGCGGCGCGGCGGTCAGCACCGCAGGACGTCCTGAGCGCTAGGAGGCTGCCATGCGCCGCGTGGTCTATTGGATGGGCACATCCCTCGACGGGTTCATCTCCGACGTCGACGGGGATCACTCGTGGGGTGCGCCCGATGCCGAGCTGTTCGCCTACGTACTCGACGAGCTCCGCCACCTCGACGCGTTCCTGCTCGGCCGCAAACTCTACGAGACGATGGTCTACTGGGAGGACGCCGACCAACAGCCGGACCTGAGCGACGACGAGCGCGAGTGGGCCGTGCGATGGCAGCAGCTACCGAAGGTCGTCTTCTCGACCTCGCTGTCGTCGGTGCGCGGCAACACCAGGCTGGCCACCGGCAGCCTGACGGACGAGATCGAACGGCTGCGCACCGCGCCGGGCACCGGCGACATCGGCATCGGCGGCCCGGAACTCGCCGCTCAGGCAGCCGAACTCGGCCTGATCGACGAGTACCGGACGCGCGTCCACCCCGTGCTGCTCGGGGCCGGCATGCCGTACTTCCCGCAGCATCAACGGCGCGTCGAGCTGCGGTTGGACGAATCGCGCACGTTCCCGTCGGGAGTCGTGTGCTCCCGCTACAGCGTGGTGCGCTGAGCCTCAGCCGTTCTCGGCGATGTCGGCCAGGACGGCGGCGAGCGTGCGCACCGGAACACCGGTGCCGCCCTTGCCGGTGTAGCCCCACACCGCGTCGCTGTAGGCCGGGCCCGCCACGTCGATGTGCACCCACGGCAGGTCGTCCTTGACGAACTCGCGCAGGAAGATTCCGGCGGCCAGCATGCCGCCCCAGCGCTGCCCGGTGACGTTGGCGATGTCGGCCAGCTTCGAGTCCAGATCCGAGCGCAGCTCGTCCGGCAGCGGCATCGGCCAGCCGCCCTCGCCGGTGCGCTGCGCGATGTCGGCAACCCGGTCGCGGAACTCGTCGCTGCCCATGATTCCCGGCGTGCGGTTGCCCAGCGCGACCAGCTGTGCGCCGGTCAGCGTCGAGGTCTCGATCAGGTAGTCCGGGTCGTCCTCGCCGGCGCGCGCGATGGCGTCGGCCAGGATCAGCCTGCCTTCCGCGTCGGTGTTGAGCACCTCGACCGTCTTGCCGCCGTACATCCGCAGCACGTCGCCGGGCCGGTACGCGGTCCCCGACGGCATGTTCTCCGCCAGCGGCAAGTAGGCGATGACCTCGATCGGGTAGTTCAGCTCGGCGGCCAGCACGGCGGTGGCCAGCTGGGCGGCAGCGCCCGCCATGTCCGAGGTCATCTCCTGCATCTTCGCCGCGGGCTTGAGCGAGATGCCGCCGGTGTCGAACGTGATGCCCTTGCCGACCAGCGCCACCTTGGCCTTCGGCTTGCTCGGCTTGTAGTGCAGCCGCACCAGGCGGGGCTGGCGGGACGAACCGCCGCCGACGCCGAGGATGCCGCCGTAGCCCTTGCGCTTGAGCTGCCGCTCGTCCAGCACCTCGACCGACAGTCCGGCCTCCTCGGCCAGCTTCTTGGCCCGCTCGGCGAACGAGGCGGGGTACAGGTCGTTCGGCGCGGTGTTGACCAGGTCGCGGGCGGTCACCACGGCCGTCGCGACCGCGGTGGCGGCCTTCAGCGTGGCCTTGTGCTCCTTGCCGGTGCCGTCGGCGGGGGAGACGAAGTCGACGTTCTTCACCGGCGCCTCGCCCGGATCGGACTTGTACTCGGTGAACTGGTAGGCGCCGAGCGCGATGCCCTCGACGGCGGCCCGCAGATCGATCTGCGACAGCGTCACGAGTGCGCGCTTGGTGCCGGACAACGCCCGGCCTGCGGCCCCGCACGCGCGGCGTACCTGCTCGGCGGTCGGCGCGTCGCCGTTCACCTTGCCGAGACCGGTGGCGTAGACGGCGCTCGCACTCACCCGGCCGAACGTGGGCACGCGCACCACCTCGTCGGCCGCGCCGGTGGCGCCGAGGGCCTTGAGCGCGGACAGCAGCTCGCCGTCGAATGCTTCGTCGACCGCAGCCGCGCCGTCGGCCAGAGCCACGGTGTCGCCTTCGCTGATGGTGCCGATGACGATCACGTCGGCCTTGCCGTCGCGGATCGTCTCGGCGGTGTGGTCGGTCAGGCCGAATTTCGGCACGGTCACGGCTGCTCCCTCTGCCAACTGCCAAATGAACGTGAGCCATGCTAATGGCGCGCCGGGGGCGCGATGGAACAGCCTTTGGTAGGAGGTGTCGGACGGCCGTGCACATCCTGCCTGCGCTGCTGGTAGCGCTCCCTACAGCGGCCGCGTTCGGCGGCTGGGCACTTCTGCCGGGCCTCGTCGTGGCCGGACTGCTGGCGGCGATGTTCGGTGGCTCGGAACCTCGACGCGCGGTGCCGCATCCGCTGTTGCGGGCCGTCGTCCTCACTCTGCTTGCGGCGGTGGCGGCGCGTGCGTTCGGAATGGTCGTTCTCCCGGACCACGACTGGCTCGCGGGCCTGGTGGTGGCGGCACTGGTGAGCATGGCAGCGATCGCCGGCCTGGACATTCCGACCATGAGCCGTCGTGCGGTGTCGGTCGTGCTGCTGCTCGCCGCCGCTGGTTTCGCCGCTGTTTGTGCCGGCGTCGAACCGCCACCGGCCGTCGTGCCACGGCCGGCCGACGAGGCGCCGATCATGGGCTGGATCGTCGCCGCCGGGTTGTTCGCCGCGCCGATGCTGATGCTCGAGCCGGGCAGACGGCTGGTGCGCGTCGGATCAGCCGTCCTCGTCGCCGGAGCCGTGGCGGCGGGTGCGTTGTATCAGCTGGGACCCCAGCGGCTGGGGCTGTCCGATGCGCCGCTGCACGACACGCTGATCGCTGCCGGTGCGGACACTTTGACCACCATGCTGGCCGCGGTCGTCGTGCTCGGCACGCTCCCGGCGGCCCTCATCGCGCAATCCGCGGCGACGCGCGCGGCGGCATCCCTTCCGCGGGCGCGAGCACTGACGGCCGCGTTCTGCCTTCTCGCGCTCCTCGCGGCGAGCACGGTGGAGCCGATCATCGTGCTGGCCGCCGCCTCGACCGTGGCCGTCACCAGCACGGTGCTCGGTTGGGCACAGTCACGACGCGTTGATACCGGACAATCCCGGGGCCAGTACTAGGACGTCCGAGTAACAGGTAAATTCACACCATGACGACCGCAATGCCTTTCACCCGTACCCCGCACCCCAACCCGGCACCTGCGGAGCGGGTGGCCGAGGTATTGGCGAACCCGGGGTTCGGCACGCATTTCACCGACCACATGGTCAGCGTGCACTGGAGCGCGGACCAGGGCTGGCACGACGCCGTCGTCGAGCCGTACGCGCCGTTGACCCTCGACCCGGCCACCTCGGTTCTGCACTACGGGCAGGCGGTGTTCGAGGGGCTGAAGGCGTACCGGCAGCCGGACGGTTCGATCGTCACGTTCCGCCCCGAGGTCAACGCCCGGCGGTTCCAGGTCTCGTGCGCCCGGTTGGCCATCCCGGAGTTGCCTGAGCAGGTCTTCCTGGACTCGCTGCGCGAGCTGATCGCGGTCGACGCCCGGTGGGTGCCGCACGCGGAGGGCGCCTCGCTGTACCTGCGACCGTTCATCATCTCCACCGAGGCGGGCCTGGGCGTCAACCGGCCGGCCAACGCCTACCGGTACACGCTGATCGCTTCGCCCGCAGGCGCGTACTTCTCCGGCGGGGTGAAGCCGATCAAGCTGTGGATCTCGACCGAGTACAGCAGGGCAGCGCCTGGTGGCACCGGGTTCGCCAAGTGCGCCGGTAACTACGCCGCGTCCTTCCAACCGCAGGCCGAGGCCGTCGAGCAGGGCTGCGACCAAGTGGTGTACACCGACGCGGCCACTCATGAGTGGGTGGAAGAGCTGGGCGGTATGAACCTGTTCTTCGTGTTCGGCTCGGGGGAGAACGCGCACCTGGTGACCCCGGAGCTGAACGGCAACCTGCTCGCGGGCGTGACCAGGGACTCGATCCTGACCCTGGCGCAGGACTTCGGTTACACCGTGGAGGAGCGCCGGATCTCGGCCGAGGAGTGGGAGAAGAGCGCAACCTCGGGTGAACTCACCGAGGTGTTCGCGTGCGGCACGGCCGCGGTGATCACCCCGGTCGGATCGGCGAAGTACGCCGGTGGCGAGTTCACCATCGGGGGCGGTGAGCCCGGCGAGGTCACCATGCGACTGCGTGAGGAACTCATGGGGATCCAGGTCGGCACGCGGCCGGACAAGCACGGCTGGCGATACCCGCTGGGCTGAGCAGACGATGGTCGACGGCCGGCCGGGTGCCGGCCGTCGACGCCGTGCGGAGCCTGCTGCGATGCGGGTCCTGGCGACGGTGGTGCCGTGCGATCGTGGCCCGGCCGCGCGTCGGCGTCCGGCGTCGTGCTGGATTGTCGCCGGTGTCTTCGGTGTCGCCGGCCGCGCTGTGGGGCCTAGACGTCGGCCAGGAGCCGAGCCGCCGAGGTGAGTAGCGGCAACGCCAGCAGCCCCGCCGTGGGTGCCTCCCCGCCGAGCTGCAGGTCCAGTAGTGGCTCGAGGTCCAAATGCTCCATGGCGACGCCGTGGGCAGGCTCTGTGCTGCTCGACGCGACAAGCCACCAGTCACGCGCGCCCTGCGCCAGCTCTTCGGCGATCACCGCGGCCGCGAGCACGGTGACCCCGCCGAGCAGAACCGGGGTGCGCCGGACCGCGGCTTGCAGCAGAAACCCGGCGAGCCCGGCCAGATCGGCCCCACCGGCTGCGGCAAGCAGATCCAACGGCTGCGCCATGCGCGGCTTGGCTCGGCGCATCGCGTCCCGGACCGCGGTGGTTTTGCGCATCCACGCCGCGTCGTCGATCCCGGAGCCACGGCCGACCACGGCCACGGGCTCGGTGCCGGTGAGCGTTCCGACCAGCACGGCGGCCGGCGTGGTCGCAGCGACCCCGACGCCGGACGCGACAAGCAGGTCTGCCCCCTCGTCGACTTCGACGTCGGCGACCTGCATACCCCTACGGACGGCCTGCTCGACCTCGTCGGGGGTCAGGGCGTCCTCGGTGTCGATCGGCCTTGCCGCCTGCTCCATCTCGACCACGCGTACACCTGCGCCGGCCGCGTCGGCCAGCTCGGCCACCGCGCCGGACTTGACCGCGGCCACGAGCTCCGACGTGGTGCCGGCTGCCCGGGCCGAAACCCCGCGCTCGGCGATGCCGTGCTCGGCCGCGAACACCACGACCCGCGGGGCACGCACCGGCCGCGGTGGACACCCGCCCTGGCACCCGGCGAGCCACGCGCCGACCGTGGCGAGTTTGCCGAGGCCCAGCGGGCCTGCGGGAGAGGCGACGGTGTTGTCGGCGCCGGCCAGGCGCTGGACTGCGGCGCGGGCGGACCCGTCGGGAGGTTCGATGCGAGGCAGTTCCACCGTCATCGACCGGGTCATAGCGGGATTTCGTCGCCCGGCTTCACCCGTGGCCTGGGGATGCGCAGCTTGCGGAACTGGGTCGCCCGGATGAAGCAGTACCAGCCGAGCGAGCGGCCCTTGATGGTCTCCTTCGGGAACTTCTCCCTGGCCAGCCGGGCGATCCGGCGCCCGTTGTAGAACGCCTCCATCAACATGGCCAGCAGCAGCACCATGCACAGCATCGTGATGATCTGCTGCACCGCCACGTTGCCGATGACGGTGGAGACGAACATCACCAACGCAAGCGGCATGAACAGGCCGAGCAGATTGCGGCGCGAGTCCACGCAGTCGCGGGCGAACGCCTTGACCGGGCCGCGGTCGTGCGGCGCCAGGTACCTCTCGTCGCCCGCCAGCATGCGCTCCCGGCGTTCCCGGCGCAGTGCCTTCAGCTCTTCCTTGCTCACCGGGTTGGACTTGCGCAGCTCACGGCTGCGCTTGATGGCCTCCCGCGTCGTCTTCGGCGGCGGCGGGACCGGTCCGCGACGCTTGTTCTCGGCCTCCCGGCGGGACGGAGTGGGACGACCCTTTTTCGGGGTGTAGCCCCGGCGGATGTGGGATTGCGCACTTTCCTCGCCGGTGTCGGTGGCTTCGGCGTCCTTGGTGTCCGTCGTTGAGCTGCCTCTCCGCAAGAACCTCACGGTGCAAGCCTATGGCACCGTCGGCCGCGCTGGTTCAGCAGGCGTTGGGGATGTGTCACCATGGACGGTGAAGACGTGCCAGGTTGGCGGTCGGATGAGGAACACATCGCGCGGCCGCGGCGTTGCACCGGATGTACGTGCACGACCCAAGGAGAGTCATGACGACTGCTGAGCAGACCGGGACGGAAACCGAGCAGACGCACGGCGTCGTGTTGACCGAAGCGGCGGCGGCCAAGGCGAAGGCTTTGCTGGAGCAGGAAGGCCGCGACGACATGCACCTGCGGCTCGCGGTGCAGCCGGGCGGCTGCGCCGGCCTGCGTTACCAGCTCTTCTTCGACGAGCGTGAGCTGGACGGTGACCTGTTCCGCGAGTTCGACGGCCTGCGGGTGGCGGTGGACCGGATGAGCGCCCCGTACGTGCAGGACGCGGTCATCGACTTCGTGGACACCATCGAGAAGCAGGGCTTCACGATCGACAACCCGAACGCCACGGGCTCGTGTGCCTGCGGCGACAGCTTCAACTGAGCAACCGCTCGAGAACGCTTTCGGGATTTTCGTCGCCGACGCAAGCCGCCGGTTCGGCGGTGGCTTGCGCGCGTGTCGGTGTGCTGTTGAGCTCGCCCGTGCGGGGCATCACGTTCGGCGGGGGTCGCCCTGACGAGCGACAGTGATTGTTGCAGCCGGTATTTTTGCTGCGTTAACGCAGCGACCCCGATGGGCGACACCGAGGAGTGACCAGCGGAATGGCTCAACAGCCCGACCTGTCCGTGATCGCCGGTGCCCGGGTGGCCGTGTGCGGCTCCATCGCCACGGACCATCTGATGCACTTCCCAGGCCGATTCACCGAGCAGCTGGTCGCCGAGCAGCTGCACCGGGTGTCGTTGTCGTTCCTGGCCGACGACCTGGTGGTCCGACGCGGCGGCATCGGCGGCAACATCGCCTACGGCCTCGGTGTGCTCGGCGCCCGGCCGGTACTGGTCGGTGCGGTGGGGGACGACTTCGCGGACTATCGCGCCTGGCTGGAGCGCCACGGCGTGGACACGTCCGGCGTGCACGTCTCGGAGGTCGCGCACACGGCACGGTTCGTCTGCACCACCGATGAGGACAACTGCCAGATCGGCACGTTCTACGCGGGTGCCATGTCCGAGGCCCGCAACATCGAGCTGGCGCCCCTGGAGAACAGCGGCGGCGAGTTCGGCCTGGTCCTGATCGCGCCGGACGACCCGGAGGGCATGCTGCGGCACGCCGAGGAATGCCGTCAGCGCGGTTGGCCGTTCGCCGTCGACCCGTCCCAGCAGCTGGCCAGGATGGACGGGGCGCAAGCGCGCAGGCTCGTCACGGGGGCGCTGATGCTGTTCAGCAACGACTACGAACTGGGCCTGCTGCTACGCAAGACCGGCTGGACCGAGCAGGAGGTGCTCGAGCAGGTGGGTTTGCGGGTCACCACACTCGGTCCGAAGGGCGTGGAGATCGTCGGCGCGGACGGCACCGCGATGCACGTCGGCGCCGCGAAGGAGCTGGCCAAGACCGACCCGACCGGTGTCGGGGACGGATTCCGCGCCGGGTTCCTCGGCGCTTTACGCGCCGGGCTGAGTCTGGAGCGGGCCGCGCAGCTCGGCTCGGTCATCGCCGTACTGGTGTTGGAGACCGTCGGCACCCAGGAGTGGGGGTACGACCGCGCGGAGGTGTTGCGCAGGTTGAGCGAGTCGTATGGCTCGGAAGCCGCTGACGAGATCGCGCCCGCTCTGCCCGAGTAGGCGTCAAGGCAGCAGCACCATGCTGTCGCCGAATTCATGCCAGAGCATGCGGTGCTCGACTGCGGCGGTGTAGGCGGCGTCGACGAGTTCCTTGCCGGCCACCGCTTCCAGTAGCTGCAGGTGGCTCGAGTCCGGATCGTGCAGCCCGGTGATCAGGCCGGACACCACATGAGCCGGCCGGTGTGGGCCCAGGATCAGGTCCGTCCACCCCTGCGCGGGTCGAGCGACACCGTCGACCACAGCGGATTCCAGCGCGCGCACGACGGTCGTCCCGACCGCGATCACCCGATGTCCGTTCGCGCGGGTCATCGCGGCCAGTCGTGCGGTGGATTCCGGAACGGCGTACTGCTCGGGGATCGGCGGTTCGTGCGCCTCCGGGCTCGATACTCCGGAATGCAGCAGAACCGGTGCCACCGTCACGCCGCGGGCCATCAGACGCACCAGGATCTCGTGGGTGAACGGCCTGCCCGCGCTCGGCATCTCGGCGCTGCCCGGCTCGGTCGCGTAGACCGTTTGATACGCCGACAACGGGAAGTTCTCCGTGACGTAGCCGTAGGTGATGGGACGCCCGTACGCGCAGAGGTAGTCGATCCGCCGCATCTCGGGTGTCGTCGACGCTCTCCAGAGCCTGGACTTCAGCGCGTTCATGTCGGGATAAGGCCAGGTCAGCTTGAGCAGCACGCCGCCGGGCAGCTGCACGTGCTCGCCAGGAGCGGCGTCGTCCTGCCAGCCCATGCCGTCGGGCCTGCGCAGCTCGACGACCCAGTCACCGTCCTCCAGCTCTCCGGCGATGTGTACCGGCAGCGTCCGTCCCCGGTATTGACCGTCGACCGCCGCAGGGAGTGTGCCCGAGGTGTTGACCACCAGCAGGTCGCCGGGCTCCAACCACCTGGGCAGGTCTCGGAATCGGGTCAGCGCACGTCGGGACGGAGTGGCAACGAGAAGACGCACGTCGTCCCGGTCGAAGCCCCGCCACTCGGGCGGCGACGTCGCTTCTGAGGCTTCGGGTACGACGAAGCGGGTCATGACGTCACCGCCGCGGGCAGCTCGGCCGCACAGTAGCGGCCGCTGGGCAGTGTGCTGTCGATCAGCGGCAAAAGTGTTGCGGCCACGGCGGCCGGGTCTTCCCGGTCGGAGATGTCCTCGCCGGGGAAGGCCGCCTGGTGCATGGCGGTGTTCATGTCGCCCGGGTCGACCGCATACACCCGCAGGTCGGGCTCCTCCTCGCTCAGCACGGCCGACACGTGGTCCAGCGCGGCCTTGCTCGCGCCGTAGTTGCCCCAGCCGGGGTACGCCTCCACCGCGGCGTCCGAGCTGATGTTGACGACGCGCCCGGCGTTGGCGCGGAGCTGGGGGAGGAGAGCCGACGTCAGCAGTACCGGAGCGACGACATTCACGTCGAAGATCCGGCGCAGGTGATCAGCGGTGACCGCGCCGAGCTTGGCCGCCGGAAGCGACGGGCTCGGCCCGAGTTCGCTGGCGTTGTTCACCAGTAACCGGGCGCCGCCCTTCGCTCGGGCAGTCTCGGCCAGCTCGGCGCGATGGTCGGCGTCGGAGACATCTCCCGGGACGGCTGTGATCAACTCGCGCGGAAATCGAGCGATCGCGTCCGACAGTCGCGTCGCGTTGCGCGCGTCGGCGATCACGTGCCATCCGCGGCTGGTCAGGGTGGCGGTCAGTGCGAGGCCGAGGCCCGCCGACGCGCCGGTGACGACGGCCACCGGCGGGTGCGGCGATGTGGAATGTGCCATGCCTCCATCGTGAAACCTCGAGTTAACTCGAGGTCAAGAAGCAGCGTGCAGGTTTTTTGCCGTCGGCGAGGTCGGCACCGTCGAGGGGTCGGGATAGGTGCCCAGTACCCGGTCCGCCGTCCCGCTGGTGGTGACGGTGAACCAGTAGTGCTCGTTCTTGTAGTGGTGCCGCCGGTGGTTACGCCACACCGCGCGGAAGAGCCGGCCGCGCGGCTTGTAGTCGCTGTGGATCAGAAAGTGCGTCCATTCGTAACCCAGGCCCAGGGTGAACACCCCGACGATGAACGTCAGGCCCATGCCCGCGGTCGGGAAGGCGAGCAGCCCGATGGCGACGGTCCCGGCGATCAGCCAGATGAGCGCCTGCCACGGGATGAAGATCAGCGGCACATTCCGCGGATCGGCGTGATGTTCGCGATGTTTGCGGGCCAGCAGCGAATCGATCTTGATCGGACCCAGCTTCCGCGGCTTCCAGTGCAGGACCACCACGTGCACGACCCACTCGAAGAAGGGGAAGACGGCGAGCATGATCGCCGGCACGAGCGCGTCGTTCCACGTCCAGTCGCCGACGACGATGCGGGCGGTCACCGCGGCGACCAGGGACGTGCCGATCATCCACGGCGACGGATTGCACCAGAAGATGCCTGCGGCCTCGCCCAGTGTGATCGTCTTGCGTGAACGCCGCAGCGACTCCTCGTCCGCACGCACGCGAGTGTTGGCTTCCGATTCGACATTCATGATTGCTCCAGTTGACGCAGGGCGGTGAACATGCGCTCGGTTGCCGGGGTCAGCAGGTCGACGGCGAGTTCTCGGGCCTTACGGGCGTCGCCTGCCGTCACGGCGTCGGCCAGGGCGCGGTAGGCGTCGACCCGGTCGACCTCGGCCGCCATGACCGCGGTCAAGGCCTCCATCGTGGGCAGGTACGCCGCCCGCAACCCGTTGAACATCAGGCGGAACACGATCGACGAAGCACCTTCGACCAGCAGGTCCCAGAAGTCGAGGGCGCGATGCTGGCGGCGCACCGGGTCGTCGTCCGACTCCAGTTCGGCGATCGCGGCGCCGAGCCGGTCGGCCAGCTTCGAGCCGGAGCGCTCGGCGGCCAGTTCGGCGATCTTCGGGGCGATGTGCAGCCGGGCCTCCATGATGCTGCGAACCACGCTGACGTCGATGTCGCCACCGGGCATCAACAGCCGGGGCAGCAGGTCGAGGCCTGCGTGCTTGCGGTAATCCAACACCGTCGTGCTCTCGCCCTGGCGGACGTCGACCAACTTCGCCTGCGCCATGCGCTGGAGTGCCTCGCGCACCGCGGGCCGGGAGACGCCGAGGGCTTCGGCGAGCTTGCGTTCACTGGGGAGCGGTTCACCGGGGGAGAGCGTGCCCTGAACCATCTCGGCCAGCAGGCGTTCGAAGACCTCGTCCGGGACCGAGCGCCGGGAGATCGGCTGTAAATCCATGCGAGGCACGATAAGGCGCTGGTCGGCAGAGGTCAAGTGGTCAGACCAGTCTGTGCGGGAGTTCCACACCACGGTTCGGTGGGTGTCCGGCGCCGCGACTCGCGGGCTCGCCTGCGCACGGGCTTTCCCGACGCCCGGTTGCGCATAACTTCGCAGGCCGCTGCAGCGAAGACTGGGTGCCAGGGGGTGAGTCGAGGAGCAAGTGATGTCAGACCACACCATGCAACGACTGACCTTGGACGAGCTGCGCACGAGGTTCCACGGCAGCCTGCACACGCAGGACGACCCGGGCTACGACGAGGCCAGGATCATCTTCAACGCGGCCGTCGAGTCCCGGCCACGCCTGATCGCCGAATGCACCGACGTCGACGATGTGCGCACCGTGCTGCACTACGCCCGCGGCAACGGGCTGGACATCGCCGTCCGTGGAGGTGGTCACAGCGTCGCCGGAGCCAGCCTGGTCGACGACGGCGTGGTGATCGACCTGCGCGGGCTCAACGACGTCAGCGTGGCCCCGGAGGCCAGGACGGTCACCGTGGGCGGCGGCACCATCTGGGGTGAGATGGACCGGGCCACCGCGGAGCACGGTTTGGTGACCACCGGCGGCCGGGTGTCGACCACCGGGGTGGCGGGGCTGACGCTGGGTGGCGGATCGGGCTGGGTCGAACGAGCCTATGGGCTGGCCTGCGACAATCTGCTGGAGGTCGAGCTCATGACGGCCGACGGCAGCATGCTGCGCGCCAGCGAGTCGGAGAACCGCGCCTTGTTCTGGGCGCTGCACGGCGGCGGCGGCAACTTCGGCATCGCGACCTCGTTGACGTTCCAGCTTCACCCGCTCGACCGCTTCAGCATCGCGCTGCTGGTGTGGCCGAAGGAACAAGGCCGCGAGGTGATCGCCGAGTACCGGGATTTCGTCGAGTCCGCGCCGGATGCCGTCGGTGGCGGGGCCCTGTACTGCACCGGCGTGCCGGACGAACCATTTCCTGAGCGTCTGGCCGGCAAGCTCTGCTGCCTGACGCTGGTCACCTACCTCGGCTCCGAGCCCCAGCTGCGGGCACTGCTCGGCGGATTGCTCCGGCACCGCCCGGCCGGAGAGCTGATCACCGAGATCCCGTACGTGGATCTGCAGTGCATGCTCGACGACCCACCCGGCTACCGGAACTACTGGTCGGCCGACCACCTCGGTGCACTGCCGGACGAGGCGATCGACCGCTTCTGTGCGACGGCCGAACTGATGGTGGTGCCCTCGCCGTCGCAGCACGCCCTGTTGCCGTGGGGCGGAGCAGTGGCACGCAACGCGGAAAGTGGCACGGTGATCAACCGCGATGCACCGTGGGTGGTGCACCCGCTCGGGCTGTGGGAGGACCCGGCCGACGATCAGCGAGCCCGTGACTGGGCCAAGGCCACGGCCGACGAGCTGCGGCCGTGGATGACCGGCGACGTCTACCTGAACTTCATCGGAGACGAAGGCGCCGATCGGATCGTGGCCGGCTTCGGCAGAACGAACTACGAACGGCTGGCCAGGATCAAGGCGGCCTACGACCCGGACAACGTGTTCAACCGCTGGCACAACGTCCTGCCCGCCGGGCGGAGGTCAGGCGTGGGCGCTTGACCGATCGCTGTGGAGAGCCGGGGAGCAGCCGCGCAGCCACGCGGTCCGTTCAGAGCTTGACCGGGTAGTGCGGCTCCGGCACCTCGGGCTTGATCCGGTTCTCGACGAAAATGCCGTGCCAGAGCATGAACACCAGCAGCGCCCACAGCTGACGGCTGCGGTCGTGCGGCCCCGTCCGGTGCTCCTCGAGCAGCCCGCGCACGGCCTGCTTGTCCAGCAGTTCGTCCGTGCCGGACTCGGTGATGATGCGGCGCGCCCAGTCGTACATCTCGTCGCGCAGCCAGTGCCGGATCGGCACCGGGAAGCCGAGCTTCCGCCGGTTCAGCACATGCGCAGGCACGATCTCCGCGAGCGCCCGGCGCAGCGCGTGCTTGGTGGTCTCCTTGGTGATCTTCTCCTCGAGCGGGATGGTCGACGCCACCCGGAACACCTCGGCGTCCAGGAACGGCACGCGCAGCTCGAGCGAGTTCGCCATGGTCATCTTGTCGGCCTTGACCAGGATGTCGCCGCGCAGCCAGGTGAACAGGTCGACGTGCTGCATGCGCGCCACCGGGTCCCAGCCTTCCGACTGGCGGTACGGCTCCGCCGTCACGTCGGCATGCCCGACCCCGTCGGTGAACGTGCGCAGCACCCGGCGGAGCTGGTCGTCACGGAAGATCCGGGCGTTGCCGTAGTAGCGCTCCTCGAGCGTGAGCGAGCCGCGCCGCAGGAGGTCCTTGCCCTTGGTGCCCTCCGGGATGCGCTGCGAGACCTTGCCGAGCGCGCGTCGCAGCGCACCGGGAACCTTCTCGAACGCGCGCAGCGAGATCGGCTCGCGGTAGATGGTGTAGCCGCCGAACAGCTCGTCGGAGCCTTCGCCGGAGAGCACGACCTTGACGTGCTTGCGGGCCTCCCGCGCGATGAACCACAGCGGCACCAGCGCCGGGTCGGCGACCGGGTCGTCCAGGTACCAGACGATCAGCGGCAACGCGTCCATCATTTCCTCGGCGCTGACCGTGCGGACCACGTGCTTGACACCGATCGCCGCGGCGGACTCCGCGGCCACGTCGACCTCGGAATAGCCTTCCCGCTCGAACCCGGTGGTGAACGTGATCAGGTCCGGGTTGTGTTCCTTGGCCAGCGCCGCGATCGCGGTGGAGTCGATACCGCCGGACAAGAACGACCCGACGGTCACGTCGGCCCGCATGTGCTTGGCGACCGAGTCGCGCATGACGTCGGCGATGCGGTGATGCAGTTCGGCCGGGTCGGACACCGGTGTGGCGTTGAACACGGGGTTGAAGTACCGCCGGATCTCCGGCTTCTCACCCGGCCGCACCGTGAACAAGCATCCGGACTCGACCCGGCGGATCGCGGTGTGCAGCGTCTCCGGCTCCGGCACGTACTGCAGCACCAGGTAGTGCTGCAGCGCCGTGCGATCCAGTTCTTCGGAGAGCCCGAGCCGGCCGGCCAGCTCGAGCAGCGACTTCTTCTCGCTGGCGAACGCGGCACCGCCCGGTCCGACGGCGTAGAACAGCGGCTTGATGCCGAACGGGTCGCGCGCGCCGAACACGGTGCGCTTCTCGGCGTCCCAGATCAGGAACGCGAACATCCCGCGCAGCCGGGTCACCGCGTCCTCACCCCAGTAGTGATAGGCCGCGACGATGGCTTCGCTGTCACCTTCGGTGTGGAACCGCGCACCGTGCTTGTCGGCCAGTTCGGCCCGCAGCTCGACGTAGTTGTAGATCTCGCCGTTGAACAGCAGGGTGTAGCGCTCCGGCGACTCGGGCGGGCCCCAGGTCAGCGGCTGGTGCGAGTGCTCGACGTCGATGATGGACAGCCGGTTGAAGCCGAACACCACCTCGGCGTCGGACCACGTCCGGTTCTCGTCCGGGCCTCGGTGCCGCTGGCAGTGCATCGCAGCCGACACCACCGGCCGCGCCTCGGCGGCGCCATCCTTGCTGGTACAGATCAGTCCGAGCAGGCCGCACACGCTTCGTCCCACACTCCCAACGCCATGGCGAAAAGCTGTCAATGAAGTATGCCCGCTCACAAACGTGGGCAAGCCGCACGCCCCACCGAGGCCGCATCTGGGATATTCGGCTAGGCTCCCGATTGATCCACCGTAGGTACCGTTAGACACCTGAATCAGGAGGCGCGGCGTGCGGACCAGCAGAGTCGCCACAGTCGCCGGGCTGGCAGGGCTGCTTGCCTTGACCGTGACCGGCTGCTCGGCCGACGAGGTGCTCCGATTCGGCTGGCCGGAAGGCATCACGCCGGAGGCCCACTCGATGCGTCAGCTGTGGACCTGGTCGGTCATCGCGGCTCTGGCCGTGGGTGTGCTGGTCTGGGGCCTGCTGATCTGGTCGGTGACGTTCCACCGGAAGAAGAAGGGCGACAAGGAGTTCCCGCGGCAGTTCCAGTACAACGTGCCGCTGGAGCTGTTCGCCGTCGGTCTGCCCACCGTCATGGTGTGCGCCCTGTTCTACTTCACGGTCTCGACCGAAACCGACGTGGTACGCAGCGAGAAGCCGAATCCGGACGTCACCGTCGACGTGGTGGCCTTCCAGTGGAACTGGGAGTTCCGCTACCAGGGTGAGGAGACGCCGGACGGCGAGGTGGTGCGTACCACCGGTAGCTCGTCGGAGATCCCGCTGTTGGTCGTGCCGACCGACCGCAGGATCCAGTTCAACCTCCGCTCCACGGACGTCATCCACGCGTTCTGGGTGCCGGAGCTGCTGTTCAAGCGCGACGTCATGCCGCAGCCGGAGCGCAACAACCAGGACCACACGTTCCAGATCACCAAGATCGATCGGGAAGGTGCGTTCGTCGGGCGCTGCGCCGAGTTGTGCGGTACCTACCACGCGGTGATGAACTTCGAGTTGCGAGCACTGTCGCCGGACAAGTACGACCAGTACATGCAGCTGCGCCGTTCGGTGAACCAGGAGACCGGCCAGCCGTACACCGCCGCCGAAGCGCTGGAGGAGATGGACTGCGGCGAGCTGTGCAGCCCGACTGCCACGTCCACCAAGCCGTTCAACACCGACCGCCTCGCCCGTACGGCTTCGGGCTGAGTGAACCGAGCCAGGAGAAGGATCCGACATGAAGGTCGAAGCACGGGTCTTCGAAATCGTTACGGTCTTCGCGTTCTTCATCGCGGCGGTCTACGGCGTGGCCACCGAGCTGTGGACCGAGGACGGGATCGAGCCGGTCGGTGTGGTCGCCCTGCTCCTCACCGGTGGGCTGGCGCTGCTGGCGGGCAGCTACTTCCGGTTCGTCGCCCGGCGCATCTCGGCCCGTCCGGAGGACGACGACGAGGCCGAGGTCAGTGACGGAGCGGGCGAGCTGGGCTTCTTCAGCCCGGGCAGCTACTGGCCGGTCGGCGTGGCCGCATCCGCCGCCGTCACCGGTGTCGCGCTGGCGTTCTTCGATCCGTGGCTGATCGCGATCGGCATCGGACTGGTGCTGCTCAGCGTCGGCGGGCTGGTGTTCGAGTACCACCGCGGCAGCCCGCGTGCGGGAACGCCCAACGACTGATCTTTCCGGTCGCGGTGAGCGTGGCGCGTGTGCCACGCTCACCGGTGTGACCGATTCCGTTGCGCCCCAGCTCGAGCCGTTGGCGAGACTGGCCGAGTCTGTCGCCGATGCGTCCATTCGCACGGTCGTGCTCGTCGAGGGGCGGAGTGATCAGGCGGCCGTCGAGGCCGTCGCGGAGCGCTGTGGCCTGGACCCAGCGGCGAGCGGCTTTCTGGTTGCGCCGATGCAGGGGGCCTCGAACCTCGGTCGGTT
Organism: Thermocrispum municipale DSM 44069; assembly: GCF_000427825.1. Classification (GTDB taxonomy): domain Bacteria; phylum Actinomycetota; class Actinomycetes; order Mycobacteriales; family Pseudonocardiaceae; genus Thermocrispum; species Thermocrispum municipale. The sequence goes on from NZ_ATYT01000006.1 coordinate 309,219, forward strand.
TCTCGATTTTCTCGGATCCATCGATCTACGCGTTCTCGTCTTGGGCGATGCCGCGGAGGCGCCCGGTATGCACCGCTGCCTTGCGGGTGCCGGTGTGCCGGAGTCAGCGCTGTACGTGTGCGTACCCGACCTGGAGGCCGAGCTCATCGCCGCGCTGGGTGCCGACCGGGTGCAAGAGCTGGTCGTCGAGAACGGGGACGGCCGGGCGTTCCGGTCGCTGCAGCGACAGCCCGAGTGGCGTGACCGGCCACTGGAGGACCAGCTGCGCCGATTCTTCGGCAGCGGTTCGGGACGCAAACTGCGCTATGCGCGTGTGCTCGCCGGCCAGCTGACGCGTGAGCGCATGCCGAAACCACTTCGTGATGTGGTGCGGACGCTGGAGAACTAGCTCGCCAGCGAGCTGGACAGACTGACCCAGCGATCCAGCAGCTGCGCGGCGGCCCCCGAGTCGATCGCCTCGGCCGCTCGCTTGATCCCTGCCGCGATGTCGTCGGTCAGCGAACCGGAGAACCCGGTGAACGCCGCGAGCGCGGCACCGGAGTTGAGCAGGACCGCGTCCCGCACCGGGCTTTTCTCGCCGGCCACCAGCGCGCGGACGACGTCGGCGTTCTGCCGGGCGTCACCACCGCGCAGATCCTCGGCGGTGGCGCGCTCGATACCCACGTCGCGCGGATCCAGCGAGTGCTTGGTCACAGTCTCACCGGCGACCTGCCACACCGTGCTGGTCGTCGTGGTCGTCAGCTCGTCCAGGCCGTCGTCGCCACGCACCACCAGGGCGTTGGCGTTGCGGGCGGCGAAGACGTGCGCGATCACTTCCAGCTTGTCGGGGTAGGCACAGCCCACCAGGCCGGCGGTCGGCTGGGCCGGGTTGGTCAGCGGCCCGAGCAGGTTGAAGATCGTCGGAATGCCCAGCTCACGACGGGTCGGGCCGGCGAATTTCAGTGCCGGGTGGAACACCGGGGCGAAGCAGAACCCGATGCCGAGCTCGGTGACGCAGCGGGCCACGGCGTCCGGTTCGAGCACGGCGGCGACCCCGAGCGCCTCCAGCACATCGGCCGCGCCGCACTTCGACGACGCCGACCGGTTGCCGTGCTTGACCACCGGCGCCCCCGCGGCCGCGGTGACGATCGCGCTCATCGTGGAGATGTTCACCGAGCCGGAGCGATCGCCACCGGTGCCGACGATGTCCACCGCCGGTCCGGCGACGTCGAGCCGCCGAGCGTTGGCCAGCATGCCGTCGGCCATGCCCACGACCTCGTCCGGTGTCTCGCCCTTGGCGCGCAACCCCACGGCCAGCGCGGCGATCTGCGACGGCGTCGCCTCGCCGGACATCACCTGGTCCATCGCCCACGCCGTCTCGCGCGAGCTCAGGTTCTCGCCGGCCACCAGGCGATTGAGCAGATTCGGCCAGGTGTGAGAGCTCATCGCGCCAGGCCTTTACTGCGCCCGGACGGCGGGGACCCGGTGCGCACGCAGGACGTCGGCGACGGTGTCGGCTGCGGCGATCGGGTCCAACGGATGCACGATCACGGCGTCCGCCTGCGACCAGGTGGCCAGCCACCGGTCGTCCTTGCGTCGCACCGCGATGACGATCGGGGGGCAGTCGGTGAGCTCGTTCTTCAACTGCCTGCACAGGCCCATGCCGCCGTTCGGCTGCGCCTCGCCGTCCAGGATCGCCAAGTCGATGCCGCCTGCGTCACATTCGGCGATCACGTCGGCGACCTTGTCCACTTCCACGTAGGTGATCCGGCCAAGATCGCTCGCCGGACGACGCCCGACGGCGGTGATGATCGACTCGCGTACCTGGGGCTTGTGGCTGTACACCAGGACAGTCCGCACCTCGCTGGTCATGCCACAGACTGTAGCCCGTCGGGTGAGCCAGCCAACACACAGCTACCCGGGGGCGCGAGGTCGGGCCCGAAGGGACATAATGCAGGCGTGACTACGGCAGCCCCAACGATCAGCCAGCGCGTGCACTCGCTGAACCGGCCCAACATGGTCAGCGTCGGCACGATCGTCTGGCTCTCCAGTGAGCTGATGTTCTTCGCCGGGCTCTTCGCGATGTTCTTCACCGTGAAGGCCCAGAACACCGCAGAGAACTGGCCGCCGAACCCGCCTGGGTGGACCGAGGCAGAGCCGTTCGTGCTCAACCTCCCGTGGGCGCTGCCGTTCACCATCATCCTGGTCGCCTCGTCGTTCACCTGCCAGCTCGGCGTGTTCGCCGCCGAGAAGGGTGACGTTTTCGGGCTGCGCCGCTGGTACCTGCTGACCCTGTTCATGGGCGCGGTGTTCCTGTTCGGCCAGGTCTACGAGTACTTCCAGCTCGTCGACGAGGGTGTGACGCTGCAAGCCAACGGCTTCGGCACCGTCTTCTACCTGACCACCGGGTTCCACGGTCTGCACGTGCTCGGCGGTCTGATCGCCTTCGTCTTCCTGCTCATCCGCACCAAGATGAGCAAGTTCACACCGGCACAAGCCACGTCCGCGATCGTGGTGTCGTACTACTGGCACTTCGTCGACATCGTGTGGATCGGCTTGTTCGCGGTGATCTACATCGTGCCGTGACGCACCCGAGGAATTGACAGACAGCCTGCAACGCCCGAACTGACAGCAAGGTGCCGAAGATGACATCTCCGACGCCCCGGGGGACAGACACCGGGGAGAAGGTCTCCCGCATCCGCCGGTTGCGTGCCGGCAAGGCGCGCCGACGGATCGCCGGGCTGCTAGCCCTCGGTCTTGCGCTCATGGTTGCCGGCGGCCTGTACGCGCTGTTCGCGCCAGAGCCGCAGACCGCGCAGGCGGACAGCACACAGTCCGCGCTCGAGCGCAAAGGTGCCGAGGTCTACAACAACACGTGCATCACGTGCCACGGCAAGAACCTCGAGGGTGTCAAGGGACGCGGCCCGAGCCTGGTCGGTATCGGCGAGGCGGCCGTCTACTTCCAGACCTCGACCGGCCGGATGCCGATGGCGCGCCAGGAAGCACAGGCCTCCCGTAAGCCCCCGCGGTTGACGCCGGAGGAGATCGACGCGGTGTCCGCCTACGTGCAGTCGCAGGGCGGCGGCGTGGAACGTCCGAAGGAGAAGGGCGAGGCGCTGCGCGGCGACAACCCGGCCCGCGGTGGCGAGCTGTTCCGCCTCAACTGCGCGTCGTGCCACAACTTCACCGGCAAGGGCGGTGCGCTCTCGTCGGGCAAGTACGCACCGCCGTTGGCGCCGGCGAGCGAGGAGCAGCTGTACACCGCGATGGCCACCGGTCCGCAGAACATGCCGAAGTTCTCCGACCGGCAGCTGTCGCCGGAGGAGAAGAAGGACATCATCGCCTTCGTCAAGTCGGTCAACTACGGCAACAACAACCCGGGCGGCATGTCGCTCGGCGGTTGGGGGCCGTGGTCCGAAGGCATCGTCGCCTGGGTCGTCGGGATCGCCGCCATCGTCGGCGTGACCCTGTGGATTGGATCGAGGGCTGGGCATGAGTAGCGAGAACGAGGAGCGGTTGCCCACCGCCGCCGAACTGGCCGAGATGGATCGCGACGAGCTGCTCCGCCTCGGTGGCAAGCTGGACGGCGTCGAGCTGGTGGAGTACCCCGACCCGTGGCCGGTGGAGGGCACCAGGGCGGAGAAGCGGGCCGCGCGCGGCGTCACGATGACGTTCCTGCTGGGAGCGCTGCTCGGTGTGGCGTTCCTCGCGGTGATGCTGTGGTGGCCGTGGAAGTACCAGCCGCCGACGAACGAGGACGGCGAGTTCTGGTACAGCCTGTACACCCCGCTGCTGGGCATCACGCTCGGCGGGGCGGTGCTGTGCTTCGCGTTCGGCGTGCTGCTGTACACCCGCCGCTTCGTCCCGCACGAGCTGGCGGTGCAGGAGCGTGGCGACAACCTGGGCGCCGGGTCGGACGAGGTTCACCGGCAGACGTTCCTGGCGCACGTCACCGACGCCGGTGCGCGCAGCACCATCGGGCGTCGCAAGGCGATCCTGGGCAGCGCCGGTCTGGGCGTCGGCGTGCTCGGCCTCGGTGCCGCGGTGCTGCCGGCCATCGGTTTCGTCAAGAACCCGTGGGCGAAGGATCAGGACCCGCGCGACACGCTGGCGCACACCGGCTGGATGCCGGTCAACGGCGAGAAGGTCTACCTGCGGCGCAACACCGGCCACCCGCACGAGGTCGTGCTGGTCAAGCCGGAGGACCTGGACGCAGGCGCGATGGAGACGGTCTTCCCGTTCCGGGAGTCCGAGCGCAACGACCCCGAGGCGCTGTCCAAGGCGCTCAAGCGGGTGGACAACCCGGTCATGCTGATCCGGCTGCGGCCGGAGGACGCGGCCCGGGTGGTCAAGCGCAAGGGCCAGGAGGACTTCAACTACGGCGACTACTACGCCTACACCAAGATCTGCAGCCACGTCGGATGCCCGACGTCGCTGTACGAACAACGCACGAACCGGATCCTGTGCCCGTGCCACCAGTCGCAGTTCGACGCACTGCACTACGCCAAGCCGATTTTCGGCCCGGCCACCAGGGCACTGGCGCAATTGCCCATCACGGTGGATCCTGAAACTGGTTACTTGATGGCCAAAGGCGACTTCATCGAGCCGATCGGGCCCGCGTACTGGGAGCGTGAGTCATGAGCGAGTTGACGACTCCGACACGGGGCGACTCGCTGGTCAAGAAGCTGGCCGGCAGGCAGCTGGACGAAGTGGACAAGCGCTACCGTGCGGCCAAGGGCATCCGGCATCAGCTGAACAAGGTCTTCCCGACCCACTGGTCGTTCCTGCTGGGCGAGGTCGCGCTGTACAGCTTCATCGTCCTGTTGCTGTCCGGCGTGTACCTGACGTTGTTCTTCGACCCCTCGATGGAGGAGGTCGTCTACGACGGCAGCTTCACCAACCTCAAGGGCGTGGAGATGTCCCGCGCCTTCGAGACCACGCTGAACATCTCGTTCGACGTGCGGGGCGGCCTGCTGATCCGGCAGATCCACCACTGGGCGGCGCTGATCTTCGTGGCGGCGATGTTCGTCCACATGCTCCGCGTGTTCTTCACCGGCGCGTTCCGCCGCCCGCGCGAGGCCAACTGGGTGATCGGCGCCCTGCTGCTCATCCTGGGTATGTTCGAGGGCTTCTTCGGCTACTCGCTGCCGGACGACCTGCTGTCCGGTACCGGCCTGCGCGCCACCATGTCCGGCATCGTGCTCTCCACGCCGGTGATCGGTACGTGGTTGCACTGGGCGTTGTTCGGCGGTGAGTTCCCGGGCAACGAGATCATCCCGCGGCTGTACACGCTGCACATCCTGTTGATCCCGGGCATCATGCTCGCGCTCGTGGCGGTCCACCTGGGCTTGGTGTGGTACCAGAAGCACACCCAGTTCCCCGGCGTCCGCCGCACCGAGAGCAACGTGGTCGGCGTGCGGATCATGCCGTACTTCGCGCTGAAGGCCAGCTCGTTCTTCCTGGTCGTCACCGGCGTGATCGTCCTGCTGTCCGGCCTGTTCCAGATCAACCCGGTGTGGAACATCGGCCCGTATCTGACCTCGCAGGTGTCGGCGGGTTCGCAGCCCGACTGGTACCTGGCGTGGGCGGACGGCATCCTGCGTATCTGGCCCGCCTGGGAGCTGTATCTCGGGCCGTACACGATTCCGCCGGTGTTCTTCGCCGGTGCGGTCGGTATGCCGATCCTGTTCGGTCTGCTGATCGCCTACCCGTGGATAGAACGAAAGTTCAGCAAGGACTACGCGCACCACAACTTGCTGCAGCGTCCGCGTGACGTTCCGGTCCGCACGGGTATCGGCGTGATGGCGCTGACGTTCATGAGCGTGCTGGAGATCTCCGGCTTCAACGACATCATCGCGTTCACGTTCGACATCTCGCTGAACGCGATGACCTGGATCGGCCGGATCGGTCTGCTGGTGTTGCCACCGATCGCCTACTACGTCACCTATCGGATCTGCCTCGGCTTGCAGCGCGCGGACCGTGAGGTGCTCGAGCACGGCGTGGAGACCGGCATCATCAAGCGGACGCCGGAAGGTGCGTTCATCGAGATCCACCAGCCGCTGGGCCCGGTGGACGAGCACGGTCACCCGATCCCGCTGGAGTACCAGGGTGCCCCGGTGCCGAAGAAGATGAACGAGCTCGGCTTCGCGGGCAAGCCGGTGGCCGGCACGTTGCTGACGCCGGACCCGCCGGAGGAGACCGCCGCGTTGGAGCGGGCGCGCGCCGAGCAGCACGGCAACGGCCGGGCCGCGATCACTTCGGGCAACGGCCAGGTGACCGAGTCGGAGCGCGAAGAGGTCGAGACGCGCTCGACGTAACCAACCTGATCGACGAAGGCGGCGTGCCGGGTGACCGGCACGCCGCCTTCGTTGTATGGGGCGTCGGTGCTCGGAGTCGGCGTTGTGCTGCGAGTCGCTGTTGGGAGCTGCGGTACGGCTGCCTGGTTCACCGACGCGTGGTGCTGACACGGCCCGCGCCGAAGCGCGGTGGGGTGCCTCAGCTGGGACGGCTGTTGGCTCTGGCCTGGGGCGCTGGTTGCCTCGGGTGGGACGACTGTGGGCTCCGACTGGGGCGCTGGTTGCCTCGGGTGGGACGCCTGTGGGCTCCGACTGGGGCGCTGGTTGCCTCGGGTGGGACGCCTGTGGGCTCCGACTGGGGCGCTGGTTGTCTCGAGCGAGACGCCGGTGGCTCTGGACTGGAGCGCTGGGAACCTCAGACAAGACGACCGCTGGAGCCGAGACGAAGGTGCTGGGTGGCCTCGGGCAGGAAGCTGCTGTGTCCGGACGGGAACCGGTAGTTGCCGTGGCCCGCGAGCCCCGACCCGGTCGGCCCGGCGGTCAGCCGGCCAGTTCGAGGGTGCGGGCCGTGGCCACCCGGTCGAGCCAGCCGCGCCACCCGGATGCCGCCCCGGCAGGCTCGGCCCACGGCTCGCTGGACCGCACCAACCGCACCCCCGGCCGCGCCAGCCACCGCAGCAGCACCCGCACCTCGTCCGGGCTCGCGCCCCGCAGCGGCCCGCGTGCGGGCAGGACCGTCTCCGCCCCGGCCACCAGGGCGTCGACCACGGGCATCGGTGGGACACCGCGGCGCGCCGTGCCCGCCGAAGCCAGCCTGCCGTGGCGGATGACCGCGAATTCCCAGCCGCCGGAGCCGTCCGGGTGAGCCGCGATCAACTCTTCGATGCGCGCCAGCGCGGCCATGCGGTTCGCGGTCATCACCGAGCCCACCACGTCCGCGAGTTCGTCCCGCCGGGCAGCGGCCAGCTCGAAGCGCTGAGCGGCGGCGAGCGCGTCGACCTGGTCGGCGGCTGCGCGCAACGCCGAGCCGTCGGTCCCCGCGATGAGCGCGGCGACCGCATCGACCGCCGGCGCGTACTCCGCGACACTCTGCTGCCCGGCGCACGGCGCACCGCACTTGCCGAGCTCCCACAGCGCGCACGGAGACCCCTTGGGCGACTTCGCCGAGATCCGATCACTGCACGCCCGCAGGCCGGACGCCGACGTCAACACGGAAGCCGCTGACGCCGCGGCGGTACGACTGCGGAACGGGCCCAGCGCCCCGTCGCGCGGCACGCGAACGACCGACAGCCGTGGGAAGGCCTCCTTGGTGAGAACGACCCACCAGTACTTGTTCGGGTTGCGTGAGCGGCGGTTGTAGACCGGCTTGTGGGCGGACAGCAGGCGCAGTTCGCGGACCTCCGCCTCCAGTGAGTGCGCACACGGGATGCCCTCCACCCGTTCGGCCAGCGCCACCATCTCCCGGATCCGTCCGCGGCTTTCCGAGCCGGTGAAGTACTGCCGCACGCGCCTGCGCAGGTTCGACGCGGTACCGACGTAGAGCACCTCGTCGTTCGGCCCGCGGAACAAGTACACGCCGGGTGAGGTCGGAAGGTGGGCGGCCATGCCGCGTTTCCTGCGCTGTGCCGGGGTGACCTCGGGCAGGAAGTCCATCAACTCCTCGAGCGACTGCACGCCGAGGTTTCCGACGCGCTCCAGCAAGCCGTGCAGGACGTCGACGGTGGCGCGCGCGTCCTCGAGCGCGCGGTGGTTGGGCACGGTCTTGGCGTTGAACAACGCCGCCAGCGCGGACAGCCGGAAGCTGCGGGCGTCGTCGTGGCGGGTCAGTACACGACGCGCCAGCCGCACGGTGCAGAGCACGGTCGGCTTCGGCCAGCGGTAGCCGTGCCGGGCGCACGCCGAACGCAGGAAGCCGATGTCGAACCCCGCGTTGTGCGCCACCAGGACCGCGCCCTTGGCGAACTCCAAAAACGCGGGCAGGACCTGCTCGATGGTCGGTGCGGCGGACACCATCGCCTGCGTGATGCCGGTCAGCTGGACGATCTGCGGCGGGATGACCGTGCCGGGGTCGACCAATGTGGCGAATTCGCCGAGGACTTCTCCACCACGCACTTTGACCGCGCCGATCTCGGTGATCGCGTCCTTCTCCGACGAGCCGCCGGTGGTCTCCAGGTCGACCACCACGAACGTGGTGTCACGCAGCGGCGTACCGAGTTCGTCGAAGCTCAACTGCACGCTCACGAGCGCTCACGATAAGGCCCGGAACCGACAGTATGTTCGAATGACGCGCCGGTCTACGGTAAGTCCATGAATGCGCCCCGGGTGGACTGGTCGGCGGTGCCGGACCCGGTGCGGGCCCGGCTGGCCGATCTCGTCGCGCGGGCTCTCGGCGGCCTTGCGGAGGCGGAAATCCCCCAGCGGTTACGGCCGGTTGCCCGGTTCGCCCCCGCGAAGCGCGCCAAAGTCGCCGGTGGGCAGCTGGTGACCGCACTCGCCGAGAGCAAGAGTTTCCGCGCTGCGGTCGTGGCATGGGCGCAGCGACGACAGCCGCACATACTCCGGCCACCGGCTGACGACGTCGTCGGGCGCGCGGTGGTGGCGATGCTGTTGGAGACCGACGACGCCGAAGAAGTGGTGACGGCCGCGGCCGAACGGGCCGAGGAAGCCGATCTGCGGGCCGAGCGGGATGCGTTGCGTGCTCGCGTGCAGCGCCTGGAGGCCGAGATGGCCAAGCTGCGGGACGAGCTGGACGAGCAGCGTGCGGCGACAGCTGCGGCGCGAGCCGAACGCGAGCAGGAGCTCGACCGGCTGCGGCAGCGGCTGCGGGAACGAGGGATGCAGCTGCGCCAGGCCCGGGAAGAGACGCAGAAGGCGCGTGAGGAACTCGCCGGAGCCGGCACCGCCACCGACGACAAGATCGCCGAGCTGACCGAGCGGCTGGCCCGTGAGCAGCAGCGAGCCGCGGCGGAACGAGCCCGCGCGGACCGGGCGACCGAGCAGCTGGAGGCCATGCGCAGCGGAGTCGACCAGCAGCTGCGTGGCGACCAGGCGCGGCTCAGCTTGCTGCTGGACACCGTCGCGGGAGCGGTCGAGGGGCTCCGCGGCGAGCTGCGGCTGCAGGCCGGTACGCCAGGCCATCGCCCGGCCGACGCGGTGGCAGGCGCGACGACGGGTGGCAAGGCGCGCTCGGTGGTCAACGATCCGGTGGTGCTCGAGCGGCTGCTCGGCGTGCCGAACACGCACATGATCGTGGACGGCTACAACGTCACCAAGACCGGTTATCCGGACCTGCCGTTGGCCGAGCAGCGGGAACGGTTGATCCGTCAGCTCGCGCCGCTGGCTGCGCGGACCGGCGTCGAGGTCACCGTCGTGTTCGACGGGGCCGGGGTGGTGGCGCCGGCCAGCCGGGTGCGCAACGTGCGGGTGCTGTTCAGCGAACCCGGTGTGTCGGCGGACGAGGTGATCAAGAACTTGGTCGCCGCCGAACCGTCCGGACGCCCGTTGCTCGTGGTCACGGCGGACCGGGAGATCGTTCGCGCGGTGCGCGACCACGACGCTCGCGCGGTGTCGTCCGCCGTGTTGTTGGAGGTCGTGCAACCAGGCTGAACGACACCGTCACATCGGCGGGTGCTGTGCGTTATGTCAGTAGGGGCCACCCGGTGGGAATCACCTCCTCGCCCGCGGAGCGTGACGTATCGTCACTCCGTCGCGATGAGGGGATTGCGGGGAGCTTGGCGGGATTGTCGGAGGTGTGATGCGGGCGAGGGTCGCGATTGCGGCGATGCTGGCCGGCGCGGTGGTGTTGACGCCGGTCGGTGAGCAAGGCGCGTATGCGCAGGACACGGCGCCGACCGATCCTGGCGACCTGCGGATCGAGGCAGGCGTCGCCCCGGGCACCGGAGCGCCCGATCCGCGACCGGGCGAGGCGTTCGCCGACCCGAAGGTGGCCGCGCTGCAGCAGACCGCCAGTGACGTGCAGCGCGAACTGAGCGAGCTGGCCGACCGGATCCGCAACGCGAAGGGCAAGGTCGCCGAGGCGACGAAGAAGCTCAGCGCCGCGCGGGCCGAGCGGGAGGCGGCCGAGCTGGAGGTCGAGCGGCAGCAGGCAGAGGTCGACAACCTGTCGGCGAGCGCGTACAAGTCGCTGGGCAGGCCGAACAAGCTGCGGGCCATGCTGACCGCCACCGACCCCGCCAACTACCTCGAGAAATCCTCGGTGGTCGGTTATCTGCGTGACGAGCAGGACGAGCGGCTGCGCAAAGCGTTGCAGCGCCATCGCAAAGCGGTCGCGGCCGAACGTGCCGCACTCGGACTGGAACGCAAAGCCAGCAAGCGCGAGGCGGAGCTGACGCAGCGCAATCGCGACGCCACGAACCGGGCGGACGCCATCAGCTCGGAGCTGCGCGACCCGATCCGGACCGCCAGCGCGGCGGTCACCGCGCAGCAGCTGGAGCAGAAGAAGCGCAACGCGCGCACCGCGAAGAGCTGGCGCCAGTACCTGAACAGGCTGGACAAGGCGGGCGTCACTCCGCCCCATGCGTCCTCGCTGGTGGACCCGAAGAACCTGCCGGGTGGCCTGCGGCCGGTGAAGGGCGCCAAGGGCAAGCTGCAGCCCGGTGTGGCCGAGGTGTCGGTGAAGGGTAAGCGGCTGCTGGTGCTGCCGAAGGAGACCATCGAGGCGGTCAGTGCCGCCATCGACGCCCTGGGCAAGCCGTATGTGCCGCGTGATCACGGCGAGGGGCCGACCGCGTACTCGTGCGACGGACTGGTGCGCAAGGTGTTCGGTGACGCCGGCCTGGAGCAGCCGTCGAGCGCGCGCAGGCAGTACATGGTCGGCAAACCGGTCTCGGTGCGCGACATCCGGCCGGGCGATCTGGTCTTCGTCGGCCCGGCGAAGTACGGCGTGCAGCACGTGGGAATCGCACTGGACGAGCGAACCATGGTGGCCGCGGACGGGCGGCTGGCCTCGGTCGCGGTGACGGACATTCCTGGCAAGGGAACCTTGCTCGGGGTGACCCGTCCGTCGCTGGGGGAGGGGTCGGCACGGAAGGCGCCGCAGCGCGGCAAGAACGAGCTGACGTGGCGCTGCGGTGGCGTCGAGCTGCCGCTCTCGGTGGCGGGCAGCTTGTCCGCCGACGGTGGTTCCAGCGACGGAGCGGCCGGCGCCTGGGGTGGGTACCCGAACGGGCTGATCCCGCCGTCAGCGCTGTGCAGCGTGGGGATCGGCAATCACGCGTTGCGCTGTGACGCGGCGCAGGCGTTCGTGGCGATGTCGCGGGAGCACGCGAGGCAAACGGGGCGCCCGTTGTGCATCACCGACTCGTACCGGACGTTCCAACAGCAGGTCGATCTGTATCGCCGCAAACCGTCGCTGGCCGCGGTGCCAGGGACCTCCAACCACGGCTGGGCGCTGGCGATCGACATGTGCGGTGGCGTGGAGTCGTTCAGCAAGCCGGGCTACCGGTGGATGGCCAAGCACGGCCCCGCGTTCGGCTGGGTGAACCCGCAGTGGGCGCGCCCGGGCGGCGGGCGCGAGGAGCCGTGGCACTGGGAGTACGTCGGCCGCGGCTGACACCCGTGAGCGCACGGGCACCACGGTCGGCACCCGGTGCCCTCCGAACCGTGCGACCACCCACCTGATGGCAGCGCGCGACCGCCACCGGGACACCGGGCCGGTCGCCCGGTCAGCCTGCCCGGCGCTCGCCCTCCTCCGGCTTCCGCTCCGTGCGGGACACCAGGCGCAGCCGGGGAACCATGCCCGCGTCGGCCAGCGCCGTGACCGCACGACGCTCGTCGGCGTCCCACTCCACCAGTCCTGGCGGGCCGAGCAGCACGCTCACCACGCAGTCCGCGCACGCCGTAGGACGCACCTCGCACCGGTCACAATCGATGATCAACGTGCCGTCTTCCGCTCGTTCGCTCATGGTCGCCTCCTTCGCGGCGGGCCGTACCTGCTGGTCGCGATCACGTTCTCGGCGCCACGATAGGAACGACCACCGACAACCTCCGGCGGTCGAGAGTTCCGGCAGGCGGGCATCCACCCGATCGCGGCATGAGCCGGGAGATGGCCGCAGGGAGCACGAAGGTGCCCTGTGGGCGCGCGGGTGGCTCAGTCGGGGCGAGCGTCCTGATGCTGGTGGCGGGTGCCCGGTGGGCGCCGCTTGTGGGCCGAGTCCGCCTGTGCGGCCGAACCCGTCCGCGCGGCCGAGAACCGTGTTCGTCAGGGCAGTTCCGCGGGCGCGCGAGGTCGCCGATCGGTGAGCGGTCGCCGCGACGCGCCGAACGTTACTCAGCGTGTGTCCGATCGGTGAGCGGTAATTCTGATCGGTGAACGGTCATCCAGGCCGGTACACCACGGCTATTGCCATCGTCACAAGGGGCGATTCACCGCTGCTCCACCTGGGTTTCGCGCGCCAGTGGCGGCCAAATCTCGGAGTTGCCCTGGACGCGGGCGCGGTCGTTTCGTAACCTGTCCGAGATCTCGCGGGAGGCCGTCGCCGTACCCCGGAGGCGACGCCGCGGGATTGTCGCCGGGACGACTTGTCGGGGAGTCGTTCCTGGAGAGTCGAGGCGAGGACTGCTGCAGTAGCTGCTGGGCTTCGCCGCGCCGGTTGGAGGGCCCCCGACCTCCTTCCCGGCATCGGCTCTCGACAGGGCGACCGAGCGCAAAGGAGATACGCGCGACGTGAAGTCGCTTCATATCGTGAAGCGAGGAGTGTCCGGTGTTGTCGCAGCCGTCGCTGTCGCGGCGATGGTCAGCATCCCTTCCCCCGCTCTCGCTGATCCCGACCCGACGCCGGACACAGCCTCTGAAGCGCTGGAGGCCTACCAGGCCCTCAAGCGCAAGGCGGAGAAACTCAACGAGGCGCATCTTCGAGCACAGGACGACCTCGAAGCCAACAAGAAGAAGATGCGCACGGCCGAGCGGGCCCTGGCGTCGGCGAAGAAGGCCGAGCAGCGTGCTCGTGCCGACATCGCCGAGTACCGCAAGGTGGTCGACAAGTTCACCGGCGCGGCTTACCGCGGCAGCAGGCTGACCAGTGTGTCGGCGGCGCTGACGGGCGATTCGGTGCGGGACTACCTGGATCGCTCGGCGACCATCGACGTGCTCGCCGGCCAGAAGGCCGCGGCGCTGAAGAAGCTCAATCGTGCCGTCGAGCAGGCCCAGCAGGCCAAGGAGACGGCGCTGGCTTCGCGGAAGGCCGCCCAGAAGGCCAAGGACGAGGCACGCCGCAACCTCAAGGACATCGAAGCCCGAGGCGACGCGCTGCAGAAGCAGATCGACAAGGCTCGCGAGGCGTACAACGAGCTGAGTGGTGCCGATCGGGCGGCGCTGGAGGCCAGCTACGGCGACGGTGAGACGCCGCCGAGCAGCATCAAGGCGCCGTCGGCCAAGGCGCAGGTGGCCGTGGACGCGGCGATGTCCAAGCGCGGCAGCCCGTACGTCTACGGTGCCGAGGGTCCGGACAGCTTCGACTGCTCCGGCCTGACGTCCTGGGCCTACCAGCAGGCCGGGATCAGCATTCCGCGGTCCAGCTCGGCGCAGTCGCAGTCGGGCACCCCGGTGCCGCGGGAGCAGCTGCAGCCCGGCGACCTGGTGTTCTTCTACTCTCCGGTGTCGCACGTCGGCATGTACATCGGCAACGGCCAGATGGTGCACGCACCGCAGGAAGGTGACGTCGTCAAGGTCGCCCCGGTGATGTGGGGAGACTTCGTCGGCGCCCGCCGATATGCCTGAGCCGCTTCGACGGCTTGCCTGAGAAAGACAGAGCCACCTTCGCAGTCCCCCGGGCGAAGGTGGCTCTGTTGTGTCTTCGGTAGCGTTGAGCAGGTGCGGCCGACCCTGTTGGTGACCAACGACTTCCCGCCGCGACCCGGCGGTATCCAGAACTACCTGCACTCGCTGGCGAAGCGGCTGAGCGCGAACGACCTCGTCGTGCTGTGCTCGAGCTGGAACCGGCCGCAGGGCAGCGACGCCCGGTTCGACGCCGAGCAGCCGTTCGAAGTGGTGCGGCACCCCACGTCGGTGCTGCTACCCACGCCGGACGTGCGTCGCCGCGCCGCCGAGCTGATCAAGGACCGCGGCTTGGGCGCGGTCTGGTTCGGTGCCGCCGCACCGCTGGGTCTGCTCGCGCCCGCGCTGCGCCAGGCGGGGGCTGAGCGCGTCGTGGCCAGCACCCACGGCCACGAGGTCGGGTGGTCCATGCTGCCCGGTGCGCGGCAAGCGCTGCGGGTCATCGGTTCCACCAGCGACGTCGTGACCTATGTCAGCCAGTACACGCGACGCCGATTCGCCACGGCGTTCGGCCCGCTGGCCGGTCTGGAGCATCTGCCGTCGGGCGTCGACACCGACGTCTTCCGCCCGGATCCGGCGGCCCGCGAGGAGCTCCGCAAGCGTTACGGGTTGGGGGATCGGCCGGTGGTGGTATGCGTCTCGCGGCTGGTTCCCCGCAAGGGGCAGGACATGTTGGTGCGGGCGCTGCCTGCGCTGCGCGAGCGCGTCCCGGACACGGCGTTGCTGCTGGTCGGGGGCGGCCCGTACCGCCAGCACCTGCAGCGTGCGGCGCAAGCGCACGGCGTGGCGGACCACGTGATCCTGGCCGGCTCGGTGCCGTGGGAGGAGCTGCCCGCGCACTACGCGGTCGGCGACGTCTTCGCGATGCCTGCCCGCACCCGCGGCAAGGGACTGGACGTCGAGGGCCTGGGGATCGTCTACCTCGAAGCCTCCGCGACCGGCCTGCCCGTGGTCGCCGGACGCTCGGGTGGTGCGCCGGAGACGGTCCTGGACGAGGTGACCGGACACGTCGTCGACGGCCGTGACCTCGATCAGCTCGTCGACACCGTGGCGGCGCTGCTGTCCGATCCGACACGCGCGGCCACCATGGGCGCCGCCGGACGCGAGTGGGTCAGCAGGCACTGGCGCTGGGACCGCCTGGCGCATCGGCTCGCCGGCCTGCTCAGCGGCGAACCGGCCCTGTACCGGAGGTAGGCCAACGGGCCATCGGTAGGGTCGGTGGCCGGAGGTAGCCGATGGACCCGCACGAGTTGCAGAAGTGGGATGCCGCCCACGTATGGCACCCGTACGGCCCCATGCCGGGAACCGTCGCGCCGCTGGTCGTGGAGTCGGCGTCCGGTGTGCGGCTGCGTCTGGCGGACGGGCGCGAGCTGGTGGACGGCATGTCGTCGTGGTGGGCGGCGATCCACGGCTACCGGCACCCCGAGCTCGACGCGGCGGTGACCGAGCAGCTGAGCCGGATGAGCCACGTCATGTTCGGTGGGTTGACGCACGAGCCCGCGGTACGCCTGGCCCGCAGTTTGGTGGAGCTCACGCCCGAGGGGCTGGAGCACGTGTTCCTGTGCGACTCGGGATCGGTGTCGGTCGAGGTCGCCGTAAAGATGTGCCTGCAGTACTGGCGGTCCGTCTCCCGGCCTGCCAAGCGGCGGCTGTTGACGTGGCGCGGCGGTTATCACGGCGACACGTTCCACCCGATGAGCGTGTGCGACCCCGAAGGTGGCATGCACTCGCTGTGGCGCGGTGTCCTTCCCGAGCAGGTCTTCGTCCCGCCGCCTCCCGGGGGCTACCGCGCGCCGGTCGACGACGAGTACGCCCAGCTGGTGCACGACGAGATCGCTCGGCACGCCGACGAGCTGGCCGCGGTGATCGTGGAGCCGGTCGTGCAGGGCGCGGGCGGTATGCGCTTCCACAACCCGGGCTACCTGAGGGTGCTCCGCGAGGCGTGCGACGCGCACGACGTGCTGCTGATCTTCGACGAGATCGCCACCGGGTTCGGTCGCACGGGCGAGTGGTTCGCCGCCGATCACGCCGGCGTCACCCCGGACGTGATGTGCCTGGGCAAGGCACTGACCGGTGGGTATCTGACCATGGCCGCGACGCTGTGCACCCCACGGGTCGCGGACGGGATCTCTCGTGGTGAACTGCCGGTTCTGGCCCACGGGCCCACCTTCATGGGAAATCCGCTCGCGTCCGCGGTGTCCAACGCCTCGATCGCTCTACTGCAGCGGACCGACTGGCGCGGGGCCGTCAAGCGCATCGAGCAAGGGCTACAAGGCGGGCTGGCCGACGCAGACGGGATTCCGGCGGTGACCGACGTACGCGTGCTGGGCGCGATCGGCGTCATCCAGCTCGATCACCCGGTGGACATGGCTGTGGCTACTCGGACGTGCGTCGAGCACGGCGTCTGGCTTCGGCCGTTCCGCGATCTGGTGTACACGATGCCGCCGTTCATCAGCACCGACGAGGACCTGGCCGCCATCACCGAGGCCATGACGGCGGTGGCCGCGGCCGCTTAGTGAACGGCCACTAAGCTCGCACGCCGTGAGCCTGCTGGTCATCACCGGAACGGATACGGGCGTCGGCAAGACGGTCGTGACGGCCGCTGTCGCGGCGTTGGCCGTCGGCTCCGGTCAGCGGGTCGCCGTCGTCAAACCCGCGCAAACCGGTGTAGGCCCGAACGAAGCGGGCGACGTCGACGTCGTGCGCCACCTCGCCGGGCCGGTCACCACCAAGGAGATCCGTCGTTATCCCGACCCATTGGCCCCGGACACGGCCGCTCGTCGCAGTGGCCTTCCGCCGGTGACGCCGGCCGAAGCGGCGGCGGCCGCCGGCGAGCTTGCCGAAACGCACGACCTGGTGCTGGTCGAGGGGGCGGGCGGCCTGCTGGTTCGGATGGACCACCACGGCGGGAGCCTGGCGGACGTCGCGTGGGCGCTGGCTGCCCCGCTGATCGTGGTCGCACGCTCCGGGCTGGGGACCCTGAACGCCACCGCACTCACCGCGGAGGTGGCCACCCGCCGCGGTCTCGACGTGGCGGGCGTGGTCGTCGGGAGCTGGCCGGAGAAGCCGGACCTCGCCGAGCGCTGCAACATCGAGGATCTTCCGAACGCGGCCGGAGCGCCGTTGCTCGGTGTCCTGCCCGAGGGTATGGGCGAGCTGACCGGCGACGCGTTCACCGAGGCGGCCGCCGCCGGACTGTCGCCGTGGCTGGGTGGCACGTTCGACCCGGAGCGGTTCACCGAACAGGTGCTCGGAGCGTGACCGGCGTCTCGCCACGGTCGCAACCGGGAGCGAAGCGGTTAGGGTGAATCCGCACTCCGTGCCCCGGCGTACTCGAGGAGTTGGTGTGACCACTGCGGCTCGAACCGACGTGCTGGCCGTCGCGCGCGAGCAGGTGCTCGAACGCGGCGAGGGCCTTGCCGAGGATCAGCTGGTGCAGGTGCTGCGCCTGCCCGACGAGCGGCTGACCGAGCTGCTGGAGCTCGCCCACGAAGTGCGGATGCGCTGGTGCGGGCCGGAGGTCGAGGTCGAGGGCATCGTGTCGGTCAAGACCGGCGGCTGCCCCGAGGACTGTCACTTCTGCTCGCAGTCCGGCCTGTTCCCGTCGCCGGTGCGGGCCGCGTGGCTGGACATCCCCGGCCTGGTGCGGGCCGCCCGTGAGACGGCCGAGACCGGGGCGACCGAGTTCTGCATCGTCGCCGCGGTGCGAGGCCCGGACAAGCGGCTGATGTCGCAGGTGCGGGACGGGATCAAGGCGATCAGGGCGGACGGCAACGACATCAACATCGCCTGCTCGCTCGGCATGCTCACCCAGGAACAGGTCGACGAGCTGGTCGAGATGGGCGTGCACCGCTACAACCACAACCTGGAGACCGCCCGCAGCCATTTCCCGAACGTGGTCACCACGCACACGTGGGAAGAGCGCTGGGAAACGCTGCAGATGGTGCGCGAGGCGGGCATGGAGGTGTGCAGCGGCGGCATCATCGGCATGGGCGAGACCATCGAGCAGCGCGCCGAGTTCGCCGCCCAGCTGGCGGAGCTGAACCCGGACGAGTGCACGATGAACTTCCTCATCCCGCAGGCGGGCACGCCGTACGAGCACTTCGACGTCGTCGAAGGCAAGGACGCGCTGCGCACGGTGGCGGCGTTCCGGCTGGCGATGCCCAAGTCCATCGTCCGGTTCTCCGGCGGCCGCGAACTGACGTTCGGCGACCTGGGGACCAGGCAGGGCATGCTGGGCGGGGTCAACGCGATCATCGTCGGCAACTACCTGACCAGCCTCGGCCGCCCGGCGGCGGAGGACCTGCAGATGCTCGACGAACTGAAGATGCCGATCAAGGCCCTCTCCGACACGCTGTGAGCACGTACTGCGTCCATTGCGGCAAACCCCGAACGGAGCCGGTGCACGAGGTCTGTGACAGCCCGCGCGCCCGGCTCGAGCCGCCGCGGTTCTGCGCCGAATGCGCACGCCGCATGGTCGTGCAGGTCACGCCGTTTGGTTGGACGGCCAAGTGCAGCAGGCACGGCGTCACGTCGTCCCAGTAGGGCGAGGTGGCGCCGCGGCGGTTAACCTGCCTGGCATGGTGTTCCAGCTGCCCCGCGAACGACCCCGGGTCGTGGTGAAGGCCGACCTGCTGCCCGCCATCTCGATCCTGTCGCTGTTCGGTCTGCTCGGCATCCCGCTCGGGTGGCTGTGGGCGCAGCTGGCCCCGCCGCAGCGGTCGCAGATCCAACCGGACGGCAAGGCGTACCCGATCGACATCGAGGCCTGGCACGCGTTCGACGCGGTGGTGATCTTTGCGTTGCTGGCCGCGGCCTGCGGGGTGGTCATCGGGGTCGGCACCTGGTTGCTGCGCGAGCGGCGCGGACCGGTCGCCATGGCCGCGGCGGTGCTCGGCTCGCTGCTGGCCGGATGGCTGGGCACCACGATGGGCGGCGCGTTCCTCGGTGACCGGTACACCCCGGACGGCCCGCCCGAGGTGGGGCAGATCATCGACGTCGCACCGGAGATCACCACCGACTNGGTGCTGATCTGCGCACCGTTGACGTGCGCGTTCACGTACGCGTTGCTGGCGGCGTGGAACGGTCGCGACGATCTCGGTCGCCGGTTGGGCTGACCGGGAAGCCGTAGGCTGGGGCGCGTGACCACCCAGGACAGAGTGCGATTCCCGCGCATCAGCCCGCGGGCCTACGAGCATCCGGTCGACCGTGGGGCCCTGGCGACGCTGCGTGCCGTGCCGGGCTTCGCCCAGGTGCTCAAGGCGCTGGCGGGCGCGTTCTCCGAGCGCGGTCTGCGGCTGACCGCGTTGGCGTCGGCGATCCGTGTCGGGCCGACGCAATATCCGGTGCTGGACGAGCTGCGTACCGACTGCGCGGCCGCGCTCGACCTCGATGGAGTGCCCGAGCTGTACGTGACTCGCGACCCGGTGGCCGCCGCGTACACCGTGGGAATGGACCGGCCGATCATCGTGCTCACCACCGGCCTGGTCGAGCTGCTGGACACCGACGGTCTGCGGTTCGCCATCGGCCACGAGATGGGTCACGTGCTGTCCGGCCACGCGGTGTACCGGACGATGATGATGTACGTCCTCAACGCCCAGCAGAGCCTGTCGTGGAACCCGCTGTCGGCGCTGGGGCTGCGCGCGATCAACGCCGCGCTGCACGAGTGGTATCGCAAGTCCGAGCTGTCCTGCGACCGTGCTGGGCTGCTGTGCGGACAGGACCCGGCCGCCGCGCTTCGCGTGCACGTCCTCCTGGCCGGTGGACTGGACCCCGCCGAGGTCGACATCCCGTCGTTCCTACGTCAGGCGGAGGAGTACACCGGCAGCGGCGACCTGCGGGACAGCCTGCACAAACTGCTCGCCGTCGAGAACATGTCCCACCCCCTGGCCGTGATTCGTGCCGCCGAGCTGCAGAAATGGGCGTCCTCCCAGGAGTACCGGGACATTCTGGCCGGCACCTACCCGCGCCGCGACGACGATGCACCGACGTCCACGTGGCGTGACGACCTCGCCTCGGCCGCGCGTTCGTACAAAGAGTCCTTCTCCGAGTCGACCGATCCGCTCGCCAAGGTGTTCAGCGACGTGGGCTCGGCGATCAGTGGGGCAGCGGGCAGGATGCGTGACAAGTTCCGCGGCGAGCGCTAGCCGCGGCGCTTGTTGCTGGGTGGCTTGAGCACCGCGAACGCGTCGGTGACGTGCACCCCGTTGCAGGTGAAGGCGTACAACGCCGCCGGACGCCCGCCTGCTCGCCCGGGCGGAGCGATCTCGCCGGTCGGCTCGAGCACACCCCGCCGGGAAAGCACGCGCTGCAAGTTGGTCGCCGAGACCCGGTAGCCGAGCGCCGCGGAGTAGATGTCCCGCAGCTGGGAGATGGTGAAGCTCGCCGGAGCCAGTGCGCTGCCGATGGTGGTGTAACTCAGCTTGGCGCGCAGCCGGTCCCGCGCGCGCAGGATGATGTCGCGGTGGTCGAACGCCGTCCGGGGGAGGTCGTCGACCGAATGCCAAGCGGTGTCCTCCGGCACGTCGGGATCGACATCGGTGGGCACGACACCGAGGAACGCGGTCGCCACCACGCGCGGACCGGGGACCCGGTCCGGTGCGCTGAAGACCGCCAGCTGCTCGACGTGCGAGAGCTTGCGGATGTCCACCTTCTCGGCCAACTGCCGCCGCACGGACGTTTCCACGTCCTCGTCCATGCGGAGCCTGCCGCCCGGTAACGACCACCGTCCGACGTGAGGTTCCAGCGCGCGCTGCCACAACAGCACCTGCACTGTGGCGGAACGCACGCGCAATACCGCGGCCAGAACCTCGTGGACCAGGGGTGCCTGGGTGTTAAGATGGCTGCGCACGTTTTCGATCCTAAGTCGAAAACCTGATGGGTGCCAACCCGGGGAGGACCAATGACCGAGACGCTGGAGCGCCCGCCCTATCCGCTGACCCCGTACGGCGGCGTGGAGGCCGACGAGGCGTGGGCGCGCGAGGTGCGGCGGCTGGCCCGCGAGCGGGACGCGGTGCTGCTGGCGCACAACTACCAGCTGCCGGAGATCCAGGAAATCGCCGACCACACCGGTGACTCGCTCGCGCTGAGCAGGATCGCCGCGGAGGTGGACGCGTCGACGATCGTGTTCTGCGGCGTGCACTTCATGGCCGAAACGGCCAAGATCCTCAGCCCGGACAAGACGGTGCTCATCCCGGACGCGCGGGCGGGCTGCTCGCTCGCCGACTCCATCACCGCCGAACAGCTGCGGGAGTGGAAGGCGCAGCATCCCGGCGCGGTCGTGGTCTCCTACGTCAACACCACGGCGGACGTGAAGGCGGAGACCGACATCTGCTGCACGTCGTCGAACGCCGTCGACGTGGTCGCCTCGATCCCCGCTGACCAGGAGGTTCTCTTCCTGCCGGACCAGTTCCTCGGTGCGCACGTCAAACGTGAGACGGGCCGGGAGAACATGCACGTGTGGGCGGGTGAGTGCCACGTGCACGCGGGCATCAACGGCCCCGAACTCGCCGAGCGGGCGGCGGCGAACCCGACGGCCGAGCTGTTCATCCACCCGGAGTGCGGCTGCGCGACCTCGGCACTGTACCTGGCCGGGGAGGGCGCGGTGCCGAAGGAGCGCGTGCACATCCTGTCCACCGGCGACATGGTCAAGCAGGCGCGTGCGACCAGGAGCAACACGGTGTTGGTGGCCACCGAGGTCGGCATGTTGCACCAGCTGCGCAAGACCGCCCCGGAGATCGACTTCAAGGCGGTCAACGACCGCGCGTCCTGCCGCTACATGAAGATGATCACTCCGGCCGCGCTGCTGCGGTCGCTGCGCGAGGGCGCCGACGAGGTGCACGTCGCCCCCCAGATCGCCGAGCGGGCACGCGCTTCGGTGCAGCGGATGATCGCGATCGGGCAGCCGGGCGGTGGCGAGTGAGCGGCCATGTTGGCGCTCGGGAGTCGAAAACCGAGCCCGCTTGGCAGGCGGACGCAGAACTGGTCGTGGTCGGTTCCGGGGTCGCGGGACTGACCGCCGCCGTCCGGGCGGTCGAGCTCGGCATGCGGGTCGTGCTGGTGACCAAGGCGGCCGTGGCCGAGAGCAACACCCGGTGGGCGCAGGGCGGCGTGGCGGTCGTGCGGCCGGAAGAGTGCGATCCGGGCGATTCCGCCGAGCGGCACGTGGCCGACACGCTGGCGGCTGGTGCCGGGTTGTGCGACCCGGACGCGGTCGCGTCGATCATCGCCGACGGGCCTGCGGCGATCCGGCGGTTGCAGCAGCGCGGCGCACGGTTCGACGTCGGAGCGGGAGGGCTGCTGGCCCGCACCCGCGAGGGCGGGCACAGCGCGTTCCGGGTCATCCACGCCGGCGGAGACGCGACCGGCGCCGAGGTGGAGCGTGCGCTGGTCGAGGACGCGTATGACCACAGGGTGCGCATCCTGGAGTGCCACATCGCCATCGACGCCCTGCTGGACGACCATGGCGCGGTCGCAGGAGTGACGGTCCTGGATGAGCGTGGGCGGCTCGGTGTTCTCCGCGCGCCGGCCGTCCTGCTGGCAACAGGCGGGCTGGGTCAGCTCTACCGGGCGACGTCCAACCCGGAGATCGCCACCGGCGACGGTCTTGCCCTGGCGTTGCGGGCGGGCGCGCGGGTTGCTGACCTGGAGTTCGTGCAGTTCCACCCGACGGTGCTCTACACCCCCGGGGCGCGGGGGCGGTGTCCGCTCGTCACCGAAGCGGTCCGTGGCGAGGGCGCTGTTTTGGTGGATGCCACCGGTTCACCCGTCATGGCGGGGGTGCACGAGCTCGGTGATCTGGCGCCTCGTGACGTGGTGTCGGCCGCGATCAGCAGGCGGATGGCGCAGGCGCCGGGTGGCGTGGACGATCACGTGTTCCTGGACGCGACCGGGATCGCAGATTTCGCCGGCCGATTCCCGACGGTGTACTCGTTCTGCCGGCAGGCGGGTATCGACCCGGCCACCGAGCCGATCCCGGTGGCGCCCGCGGCCCACTTCGCGTGCGGCGGCGTGCTGACGTCGACTGCGGGCCGTACCACGGTCACCGGCCTGTACGCCGCGGGCGAGGTGGCCCGGACCGGGTTGCACGGCGCGAACCGGCTGGCCTCGAACTCGCTGTTGGAAGGTCTCGTCATGGGCGGACGTGCCGTGGAAGCCGCCGCGATGGACCTGGCCGCAGGGGTACTCAGTACTGCCCGGCCCGAGTTCCGACGGCCGCGAGCGCACGTCCTCGAGCGCGAGCGGCTGCAGAGGGTCATGACCAGGCACGCAGCCATCGGCCGCGACGCCCACGGACTGTCGGAGGTCTCCGCCACGCTGGCGCAGGCACGGCCCGTCGACCTTGCCACCGTGCGAGACGTCGAGGATGCGGCGTTGACGCTGGTGGCGCGTGCCGTGGCGACGGCGGCGGAGTCGCGGACCGAAACCCGCGGTGCTCACGTACGGACGGACTACCCGCACCGCGACGACCAGCGATGGCAGTTCTCACAGGTGCTCGGCATGCACGACGACAAGCTGGTCGTGCTCGAACCCGCGCTCGCGGGAGGAGGTGCGTCATGACCCTCGACCAACGGGACGTCGCGCGCGTGGTGCAGACCGCGTTGGAGGAGGACTTGCGCTACGGCCCGGACGCCACCACGGAAGCCACCGTGCCCGAGGATGCGATCGCGGTCGCCGAGCTGACTCCCCGGCGTGACGGTGTGTTGGCTGGTGGCCCCGTGGCGCTGGCCGTTTTCGACGCCGTGCTCGGCAAGGACTACGAGGTACTCGATCGCGTCGAGGACGGCACCCGGTTGACCGCGGGCAATCCGGCGATCGTGTTGCGCGGACCCGTGCGCGGCTTGCTCACCGCCGAGCGCACCGCGCTCAACCTGCTCTGCCATCTGTCCGGAGTGGCCACCGTGACGGCCGCATGGGTGGACGCGGTGGCCGGAACGCAGGCCGTGATCCGTGACAGCCGCAAGACGTTGCCCGGCCTGCGGTCGCTGCAGAAGTACGCCGTGCGCTGCGGAGGCGGGGTCAATCACCGCATGGCCCTCGGTGACGCCGTGCTGATCAAGGACAACCACGTCGTCGCCGCAGGATCGGTCACGGCCGCGCTGGCCGCCGCGCGGGAACACGCTCCGGAGCTGCCGTGCGAGGTCGAGGTGGACTCGCTCGACCAGCTGCGGGAAGCCCTGAGCGCGGGCGCCGACGAAGTCCTGCTGGACAACTTCACTCCCGAGCAGTGCAGCCAGGCGGCGCGGCTGCGGGACGACCTCGCGCCGAAGACCCGGCTGGAAGCCTCCGGTGGCCTGACTTTGTCCGTCGCACGGGCTTACGCCGAGGCCGGAGTGGACTACCTTGCGGTTGGCGGATTGACCCATTCCGCCCCTGCCCTCGACATCGGGATGGACATGAGGGCGGGGTGACTGCGGGGAGGGGGAAACACCCTTGAGCGACATCAAGCCCTACGACGCCGAGACCACCTCCGCATACGGTTTCGGTCTGCATCACGTCCAGCCGGCGATCCCGCCGGACAGTGAGGACGTCTGCCGCGAGTTCTACGTCGACGTGCTGGGCATGACCGAGGTTGCCAAGCCGCCCGAGCTGGCCGCTCGCGGCGGGCTGTGGGTGCGCGCCGACCGGTTGGAGCTCCACCTCGGGGTCGAGGTGGCTTTCCGCCCGGCCCGCAAGGCCCACCCCGGCATCCTGGTCGACGATCTCGACGGGCTCGCCAAACGGCTGATCGACCACGGCATCAAGGTCGACTGGGACGGCAACTTCCCGGGGTACCGGCGGTTCTACACCGCCGACGCGGTGGGCAACCGGCTGGAGTTCCTCAGCCCGCAGCAGGCCTGAGCAGGCGAGCCCGCAGCAGGACTCGGCCCGCAGCAGGCCTGAGCAGGCGAGCCCACAGCAGGCTTCAGCCCGCAGCAGGCCGGTGCCGAGCGCGTGCGAAGCTTGGCCGCATGAACACCGCTGCCTGGGTTGTGCAAGGAGTGCTGGCGGCCATGTTCTTCGGTGTCGGCCTGGCGAAAGTCACCCAGACCAGACAACAGTTGCAAGCGCTGTCGCCGAACTTGGCGTGGACCGAGGACTTCGGCGACACCACCGTGAAGCTGATCGGCGCCGCCGAGGTGCTCGGCGCGCTCGGGCTGATCCTGCCGATGCTGACCGGCATCGCGGAGCTGCTGACGCCGATCGCGGCGGTGGGGCTGGTCGTGGTCCTGATCGGTGCGGTCGTCACGCACGCGCGACGCAAGGAGTTCAACGCGACGACTCCGCCCCTCGCGCTGGCGATCGGTGCGGGCTTCGTCGCCGGGGTGCGGTTCGGGCTGCTCTAGAGCCTGCGGTTCGCCAGCACCGCGGTGGCCTGGCGGGACTCCTCGGCCCGCTTCGGGTCGATGTCGACCACCAGGATCCCGGGCCCCGCGCCCAGCTGGTCGTGCACGTTCCCGAACGGGTCGGCCACCGTGCTGTAGCCGATCCCGGTCGGCACGCCGGGCTTCGTCTCGATGCCGCTCGCGGTCGGGTCCGCCTGCCCGCAGGCCAGGATCCAACAGCCGGAGTCCAGTGCCCGGGCACGCACCAACAGCTCCCACTGCTCACGCTTGCCCTCCCCGGCACCCCACGAGGCAGGCACCACCACGGCGGCCGCACCGGCTTCGCCGTGCGCCTGGAACAGCTCGGGGAACCGGATGTCGTAGCAGGTCGCCAGGCCGATCTGCACGCCTTCCACGTCGACCGAGACCAGTTCGCTTCCCGGCGCGACCGTGCGCGACTCCTGGAAGCCGAACGCGTCGTAGAGGTGGATCTTGTCGTAGCCGATGGACTTGCCGCGGCCGGTGACCAGCAGCGTGTTGTACACCCGGCCGTCGTCGGCAGGCGTGAACATCCCGGCCACCACGAGCACACCGGCGGCTTCGGCGATCGCCGAGATCACCGACGCCCACGGGCCGTCGAGTGGCTCGGCGACGTCCTTCAGCCGAGTACCGAAGCGGGCCATGGTGGCTTCCGGGAAGACCACCAGGTCCGCTCCCGCCTTGACCGCTTCGGCCACCGACGCGCGAACCTGCTCGACGTTCTCCACCGGATCGGGGCTGCTGGTGATCTGGCACAAGGCGACGCGCATGTCTGCAGGTTACTTGTCCGCGCCGCATCTGCCATGGTCCGAACCGCTGACGCCCGCACGTGGCAGCCGCCACCCGGTCAGGCGCCGACGGGCTCGACGGCCGTATCGTTAGCGGCATGCTCAGCCGCATCGACCTGCGTGAACGGATGCCTGCGGAGTTGACCTCCGCCCAGCTGCAAGCCACCCTGCCCAGGGCCGAGATCGACGTCGACGCGGCAGTGCATCAGGTGCGGCCGGTGGTGGAAGCGGTCCGCGAGCGCGGGGTCGCCGCGGCGCTGGACTACACCGAGCAGTTCGACGAAGTCCGGCCGGAGACCGTGCGAGTGCCGGCCGACGAGCTGGCCAAGGCCGCCGAGCAGCTGGACCCCACGGTGCGGGCGGCGCTGCACGTCAGCATCGAGCGGGCCCGTCGCGTGCACGCCGACCAGCTCCGCTCGGATGTCACCACGACGCTGGCCGACGGTGCGACCGTGACCGAACGTTGGGTGCCGGTTCGCCGGGTCGGCCTCTACGCTCCGGGCGGCCTCGCGGTCTACCCGTCCAGCGTGGTGATGAACGTGGTCCCCGCCCAGGTGGCCGGGGTGGAATCGCTCGTGGTCTGCTCGCCGCCGCAAGCCGAGTTCGGGGGCCTGCCGCACCCCACCATCCTGGCCGCCGCCGCGATGCTGGGGGTCGACGAGGTGTGGGCCGTCGGCGGCGCGCAAGCCGTGGCGCTGATGGCCTACGGCGGAACGGACACCGACGGCACACCGCTGGCCGGCGTGGACATGGTCACCGGCCCCGGCAACGTGTACCTGACGGCGGCCAAGCGCATGCTGCGCGGCGTGATCGGCATCGACTCCGAGGCCGGTCCGACGGAGATCGCCGTGCTGGCCGACGACACCGCCGACCCGGACCACGTCGCCGCCGACCTGGTCAGCCAGGCAGAACACGACCCGTTGGCCGCATCCGTGCTGGTCACCACGTCCGAAGGGCTGGTGGACGCGGTGGAAGCGCGGTTGCAGCAGCGTGTCGCCGCCACCAAACACAGCGAACGCGTGCGCGCGGCATTGACCGGCAAGCAGTCCGGCGTCGTGCTGGTGTCGACGCTCGACGACGCCATCCGGGTCGTCGACGCGTACGCCGCCGAGCACCTGGAGATCCAAACCGCGGACGCTCGGGCGGTCGCGGCCCGCGTGCGCAACGCCGGTGCGATCTTCGTCGGCCCGTACTCGCCGGTGTCGCTCGGTGACTACTGCGCCGGCTCCAACCACGTGCTGCCGACCGGGGGATACGCCCGCCATTCGTCCGGCCTGTCGGTGCAGACGTTCCTGCGTGGCATCCACGTCGTGGACTACAGCCAGGCCGCGCTGCGCGATGTCGCCGACGAGGTCGTGACGCTGGCCAACGCCGAGGACCTCCCCGCACACGGTGAGGCTGTGCAGGCTCGCTTCCCGGGAGGCGCCCAGTGAAAGACGTGACGCTGGACGACCTGCCGCTGCGCGACGACCTGCGGGGGCGGAGCCCGTACGGCGCTCCGCAGCTGGACGTCCCCGTTCGGTTGAACACCAATGAGAACCCGTACCCGCCGCCGCCCGAGCTGGTCGCGCACGTGGCCGCGTCCGTCGAGCAGGTGGCCAGGCAGCTGCACCGGTATCCCGACCGGGACGCCCTCGAGCTGCGCGGCGACCTCGCCGCCTATCTCAGCGGGACCACCGGCGTGGAGCTGACTACCGAGAACATCTGGGCGGCCAACGGCTCCAACGAGGTGATCCAGCAACTGTTGCAGGCGTTCGGTGGTCCGGGACGCACCGCGGTGGGCTTCGAACCGTCGTACTCGATGCACCCGATCATCTCCGCGGGCACCCGCACCGAGTGGCTGCCTGCCCCGCGGCGTGCGGACTTCAGCCTGGACGTCGACGTGGCGGCACAGCAGATCGCCGAGCGGGCGGCCGATGTCGTCTTCGTGACCAGCCCGAACAACCCGACCGGTGGCAGCATCTCGGCCGACGACTTGCGCAAGATCCTCGACGCCGCGCCGGGCATGGTGGTGGTCGACGAGGCGTACCAGGAGTTCTCCAGCAACCCCAGCGCGGTCCAGCTCCTTGCGGAGTACCCGGCGAAGCTGGTGGTCTGCCGCACCATGAGCAAGGCGTTCGCGTTCGCCGGCGGCAGGCTCGGATACCTGGCGGCCGCCCCGGCGGTCATCGACGCGCTGCTGCTGGTGCGCTTGCCGTATCACCTGTCGTCGCTGACCCAGGCGGCGGCGCGGGCGGCGCTCGCGCACGGCAAGCAGACGCTGGAGTCGGTGCGGCAGCTCGTCGCCGAACGCGAGCGGGTGGCGGGGGAACTGACCGCCATGGGCTTTTCCGTGGTGCCCAGCGACGCGAACTTCCTGCTCTACGGCCGGTTCAGCGACGCTCCGGCGGCATGGAAGTCCTACGTGGAGAATGGTGTTCTGGTCCGGGACGTGGGAATCGAAGGACACCTGCGGGTGACCATCGGCACACCCGAGGAGAACGACGCGTTCCTGCAAGCGAGCAAGAAGGTGACAGCGTGAGCCGCATCGGCAAGGTCGACCGCACCACGAAGGAGTCGTCGATCAGCATCGAGCTGGACCTGGACGGCACCGGCCAGGTCGAGATCGACACCGGGGTGCCGTTCTACGACCACATGCTCACCGCGTTCGGGGTGCACGGATCGCTGGACCTGCGGGTGCGCGCCGAGGGCGACGTGCACATCGACGCCCACCACACGGTGGAGGACACCGCGATCGTGCTCGGCCAGGCCATCCGCGAGGCGCTGGGCGACAAGCAGGGCATCCGCCGCTTCGGGGACTGCTGGATCCCGATGGACGAGACGCTGGCGCACGCCGCGATCGACGTGTCCGGCCGCCCGTACTGCGTGCACACCGGGGAGCCGGAGGAGTTCACCACGTTCACCATCGGCGGCAACTACCCGTTCGTGCTGACCAGGCACGTGTTCGAGTCACTGGCGTTCCACGCGCAGATCGCCCTGCACGTCCGGGTGATTCACGGTCGCGACCCGCACCACATCGCCGAGGCGCAGTACAAGGCGGTGGCTCGCGCGCTGCGAGCCGCCACCGAGCCGGACCCGCGCGTGGGCGGTGTGCCGTCCACCAAGGGCGTGCTCTAACCTCCGTCCGCAACGGAGGGAGCACGGTGGAGACGCGCGACTACTTGATCGTCCTGCTGATCGGCGCTGCGGGCCTGCTGCTCGGCGGGGTCATCGCCATGTGGAAGACCTCGAAGGCCTTCGCCGGGTTCCTGCTGCTGCTCTGCCTGCTGGCGGGTGTCGGCGCCGTGCTCTGGTGGCAGTCCGCCTGACGTCAGACACCACCCTCGGCGGCCGGCTTGAGCCGCGGCGCGCCCGGGCCGAACCGGGCCATCTCGTCGTCGTGGTTCATCAACGAACACGACCGCAGCGACAGGCAGCCGCACCCGATGCAGCTGGTCAAGCTGTCGCGCAGCCGCTGAAGGGCGTCGATGCGGGCGTCCAGCTCGCTGCGCCACTGCTTGGACAACCGCGCCCAGTCGGCCTTCGTCGGGGCACGGTCCTGCGGGAGCGTGGCCAGTGCCTCGGCGATGTCCTCCAGGCTCAGTCCGACCCGCTGTGCCGAGCGGATGAACGCGATGCGGCGCAAAACTGTGCGCGGATAGCGACGCTGGTTGCCGGCGGTCCGCTCGGAGGAGATCAGGCCGCGCTCCTCGTAGAACCGCAGCGCGGTGTGCGGCACCCCGCTGCGCTCGGCGACCTGTCCGATGGTGAGGTGATTGGCCAGCCGGGTCACGCTCGCCATGGTAGCGAAAAAGTTCGACATTAGTTGAGGTTGACCTCACGATGACCGCACCGGCCGCGACGATTACGCTGGGGCGAGTGACGGCACGGGTGGTGATTCTCGACTACGGCTCCGGCAACCTGCGCTCCGCGGAGCGCGCACTGCAGCGAACGGGAGCCGAGGTGACCGTCACGGCTGACGCGAAAGCCGCACTCGAAGCGGACGGCCTGGTGGTGCCCGGTGTCGGTGCGTTCGCCGCGTGCGCCGAGGGACTTCGGTCGGTCAACGGCGAGTACATCGTCGACCGCAGGCTGGCCGGAGGCCGGCCGGTGCTGGGCATCTGCGTCGGGATGCAGATCCTCTTCTCCACCGGCGTCGAGCACGGCATCAAGGCCGACGGGCTGGGGCAGTGGCCGGGCACGGTCGAGCGCCTGCACGCCGACGTGCTGCCGCACATGGGCTGGAACACCGTCCGTGCCCCGGAGAACTCGGTGCTGTTCGCCGGGTTGGATGCGCAGACCAGGTTCTACTTCGTGCACTCCTATGCGGTGCGGACATGGGAGCTGGAGTCGGGCCTGCGGGGCCAGCAGCCGCTGGTCACCTGGGCCGAGCACGGCGAGCCGTTCGTGGCCGCGGTGGAGAACGGGCCGCTGAGCGCCACGCAGTTCCACCCGGAGAAGTCGGGCGAAGCGGGCGCCGTGCTGCTGCGGAACTGGGTCGCCACGCTCCGCTGACGCATGGCCCGTTGCCGGTGGGGCCAGGGGGCGCCCTAAGGTGGTCGACGTGACGTTCACACTGCTGCCCGCCGTCGATGTCGCCGACGGCAAGGCCGTGCGGTTGGTGCAAGGCGCGGCCGGAACCGAGACCGAGTACGGATCGCCCCGCGAGGCTGCCCTCGCGTGGCAGCGCGACGGTGCCGAGTGGATTCACCTGGTCGACCTCGACGCCGCGTTCGGTCGTGGCAACAACCACGAGCTGCTCGCCGCGGTGGTGGGGGAGCTCGACGTGAACGTCGAGTTGTCCGGCGGCATCCGCGACGACGAGTCGCTGGCCGCGGCTCTGGCTACCGGTGCCCGTCGCATCAATCTGGGCACCGCCGCGCTGGAGGACCCGGAGTGGACCGCGCGCGTCATCGGCGAGCACGGCGACCGCGTGGCCATCGGGCTGGACGTGCGGATCACCGGTGACGAACACCGGCTCGCCGCCCGCGGCTGGACCTCCGACGGGGGAGACCTGTGGGAGGTACTGGAGCGGCTGGACGCCGACGGTGCTCAGCGTTACGTGGTCACCGACGTCAGCAAGGACGGCACACTGCGTGGCCCGAACCTGGAGCTGCTGCGCGCGGTGTGTTCCCGCACGAAAGCTCCGGTGATCGCCTCCGGTGGAGTCTCCAGCCTCGACGACCTGCGCAATCTGGCGAAGCTGGCGCCGAGCGACGGCGCGGGCGGTGTGGAAGGCGCGATCGTCGGCAAGGCCCTCTACGCAGGCGCTTTCACGTTGCCGGAGGCGCTGGCTGCCGTCAGCTAGCCGGATCCGCGACGATCTCGATGCCGATGGTGCGCCGGCGGCCGCCGCGCAAAATGCTGCCGTAGACGGTGACGGCGCCGAACAGCCCGTACTTCTTCATCAACAGCTTGCGGACCCGCTCCGTGGCGTCGTCGTCGAGCAGCCGCGGCGTTCCGCTGACCGGCTCGCCGTAGGTCTTCTTGCCCAGCGCGTCGCAGGCCACCACCGTGGCGCGGCTGCCTGCGCGGACGCGTTTGACCTTGCCTGCGTCGCGCGCGGTCCAGACGTAGATCTTCTCGTCGTTCTCCGGGTCGTGCACGAACCACACCGGGGTCGACACCGGCTTGCCCGACTTGCGATACGTGGTCAGCAGGACGTACTTCTGCCCGCGCAGGCTCTGCATGCGCCCAGGCTATCCGGCCTCACGGAGTCCGGCGGCGCAACGTGGCCGCACCACCGACCAGCGCGGCGATGCCGCACAGGGCGACGATCGCGAAGTTGCGTACCAACGTGCCGTCGATGTCCGCACTGTGCGTGACCTGCGTCAGCGCATCCACCGCGTACGACAACGGCATCACGTCCGACAGCCACTCCAGCGGCTCGGCCATCGTCCCGCGTGGCGCGAACAAGCCGCACAGCAGGACTTGTGGCATGACGAACAGCGGCATGAACTGCACGGCCTGGAACTCGGTGCGGGCGAACGCCGACGCGAACAGCCCGAGTGCCATGCCGAGCAACGCATCCAGCAGCGCGATGACCAGCAGCAGCCACACCGATCCCTCGATGTCCATGCCGAGCCAGGTCAGCGACACCACGGCGGCCAGTGTCACCTGCGCGACCGCGACCAGCCCGAATGCCACCGCGTAGCCGAACAGCAGGTCGACCTTGTGCATCGGCATGGTCATCAGGCGCTCGAGCGTGGCGGTGGTGCGTTCGCGCAGAGTCGAGATCGACGTGACCACGAACATGATCGCGAACGGGAACACCGCCAGCAGTGCGGGCGCAGCCGCGCTGAACGACTGCTCGGTGTTCAGCACGTACCGCAACAGGATCAGCAGGAACGACGGCATCAAGATCAGCAGAACCAGCGTGCGGTGGTCGTGCTTGAGCTGGCTGAGGATGCGCCGCGCGGTCGCCATGGTGATGGCGAGATTCATGCCGCCCTACCTTTCAAGTCAACCTCCGGTCGTCCGGAATGATCGGGGGACGCAGGCGGGGCAGGGATGGTTTTCATGCTGGCTGCCCTCGATGGCTCAGGTGGCTGAGCCCCCTGTCCCGCCTCCTTGTTCTGACCGCTGATTAGGCACTGCGATCGATCGCTATGTAGGGCGTTGACGGCGGAGCGGGGACGCGTCATACCGGCACCGAGGGAAGCGAGGGATCGATGAGAGTGGCCGTCGGGATCGACGTC
>NZ_ATYT01000007.1 GCF_000427825.1 Thermocrispum municipale DSM 44069
CCCGCCGCCATGAACGCAGCCATGTCCTCGGTCAAACCCGGATCACCGAACCGCCCACCACGCGGCCCAGCTGAGGTTTGCCGAATGTCCGGACTGTCGGACACGGCTTCGTACGCGGGCGCCGCGTTCAGCCCCATCCGCTCGATGGAACGCCGCACCATGCCGCTGGCGATGGCGTTCACCAACGCCACGTGATCGAGCCTGTCTGCCCGGGCGAAGTGGGCCAGCTCCGGCACCTGCTCGAGCAACGACAGCACCTGCTCGGAGCCGTCGTAGGCGTGTGCCACGAGCTGCTCCAGAGCTTCCACAGCGCCCGCGTTCTGGAACAGCTCCCGAACCGAGAAATGCACGCCGACCCACACCGAGCGCGCCTCGCCGAGTGCCTCGGCCGACGGCGCGACACCCGCAAGCCCCAGGTCAGCGAGCACATCGCTGAGCGACGCCGGATTCCACCGCCATCGCGGCGCTCCACCGTCCGAAGCGACCGTCGCACCCGACGGCGAACGACGGTGCCGCGGTCCGCGAGCCGCCTCCGGCGACAGGAGGTTCACCTCGGTGCCGGGAGCCTCTACGGCACCGCCCACGGGAAGCGGTTCCTCGGTCCCGTAGCGCACGTGACCCTCGTCGTTCACCACGAACAGGTAGTAGTCGTGCGACTCGTCAGCGGTGTCGAAGCCCCATACGTGGTCCCTGCTCCGACGCACCAGCCTCGCGGTGTTGTCGGTGGCGTCGTACAGCGCGCCGTAGACGTCGAGCCCACGGGTGTCACGCAGAATCCCCTCGATCGCCCGAAGCCGCGGGATCCACGTGAGGGCACCAACCGTCACGTTGCTGCGCGGGTCGCCGGAACGTCCGCGGAGCCTCATCAGCACGACCTCGCCTGAGCTGTCGGCGGTATGACGCAGGACGTCGCCGGGGACGAAGAGCCGCCCGTCCGGCGGCTCCCGGTGTGAACTCGCACGGGACGACGTACGGCTCAGCGACAGCCGACTCAGCAGGTGGTCCACACGCGAACCCGCCGAGGACGGCGGCGATGCCGGCCGAGCCGCAGGCTGTTCCGCCGCCGACGGACCGGCCTCCGAGATCACGATGTTCGGGAAGGCATCGGTCGACGAGCTCGACTCGTCGGCGTCCGCCGTCGGGTGCTCGCTGCCGAAGTAGATTCGGCCGTCGCCGTTCACCAGGAACGCGTGGTACTCGTGGGTCGGGTCCAGCACTCTCAGCGGGTGGCCTTGGCCGTCACCCGGCGCGAAGACCATCACCCCGGTGCCCCGGCGATACACGAAAACCGAAGACCCGTCGGTGCTGTCGTGGAGAATGCCGTTGACGTGTTCCGTCGGTGCACCGTTGACCAGCGTCTCGACGTCGTGCAACCCGGTGGTCTGCCACAGCTCCCCCACCTGCAGGTCGGGGTGGTTCGCGGCGGTGACGTCGCGCAAGCGCTCGAGCACCCACTGGCCGTCCGCCGACTCCGCCAGCACGGTGCCGGGAAGCCGGACCGGCACTCGCTCGCGCACCTCCGCTTCCGGCGATTGCGCTCCCGTCGATCGCGATGTCACCGGCTCCGACGGCCCGGCCTCGACGACGGACTCGC
The DNA here is from genome assembly GCF_000427825.1 of Thermocrispum municipale DSM 44069. GTDB lineage: Bacteria > Actinomycetota > Actinomycetes > Mycobacteriales > Pseudonocardiaceae > Thermocrispum > Thermocrispum municipale. The sequence continues at coordinate 1,595 of NZ_ATYT01000007.1, forward strand.
CGCGACGCAGCCGGTTGAACCGCTGTCCCATGCGGCGCCAGCGGTTCGGCGCCCCTTCGCCCTCGTTGCGATGGCGCGAGAAGTGACCGGCGAGACGCCGGAACAGATTCTCACCGGGGGCACCACCACGCAGCCGCATCCTCGGTTGCGGTCTCGGGGTCGTCGCGATCCAGGCGTCAAGGAGGGATCGCACCGTGGCTACGGCCTGTTGCACGGCTTCCGGCAGCACTTCGGGGTTCGTCGCCGGCGGGACGCCGTCCGGCCACGACATCCGCGCCGCGTCGGCCACCAGCCGAAGTCCCGGCACCAGGAAACCCTCACCGGCCATCTGACGCAGCAGCCTGGTGAACGACTCGTCCGCGAACTCCAGCCTGCCGACGTAGCTTCGCAGGTCCTGCATGGCGCGCACCGCTGTGCCCAGCGCCCGCAGCCGGGCCTCGGAGGGCAGTTGTGCCAAGCGGCTCTCGGCCTCCGCCACCTGCTGATGGAACTGCTGCAGTTGCGACCGGAAGTCGTTCGGCACAGGGCTCAGCGCTTCGTCGCCGGCGCGCGTGACGATCAGGTCGCCGACGAGCATGCGTACGACGTCCGGCACGAACGCGGTGATGTCGTCGGTCGTCCTCGGCGGGAGCATGTGCTGCACCAGTTCGTCTCCGAACCAGGCATGCAGCGCGATCTTGCGCACCGCCTCCGGGACACCGGCCCGCTCGAACTCTTGCGCGATGCCGGCAGGCATCTCGATGCCCGCGTAGGTCTCGCGCGCGAGCTCGTTGATCGTCGCAACGACGTCAGGATCCGCGTCCTGCAACCGGCCGGCGTCGTCGACCAGCAGCGCCGCGACCTGGTCGACCACCGAGGCGTCCCACACCAACCGCTCGTCCGGACCCAGCTCTCTGGTCTCCACCTGCTCGGCGGTCTCGGCCACCGGGGCCGGGGTCGTGCCCGCTTGCTGCGCAACGCTCCGGGTCGCGTCCCCGACCGGGTCGATGGTTGTGCTCTCCTGCACGACGATCGGCGAACCGTCCACGCGGATCAGCACCGCTTCGACGCGGTCGAGCGTGAACAGGCCTCGCACGGTTGGTGCGGGCGCCTCGAAGTGCGGGGGTCCGCCATTTCTCATCAACCATGCGGCGTACGGCTCGGCGCCGACCGGGTAGATGATCGCGAAGCCGGTGTAGACCACGTCCGGGCCGTCCATGAGCCGCAAGCCGAGCTCGTTGAAGCCCATCTCGCCGTGGAACACCTGCGGTGGCGCTTGCGCGAGGAACTGCTCGGTGTTCGCGCCCAGGAACTCGACGTTGGTCTCCAGGACTCGGTCGAAGCCCGCGATGCCGCGGTACCGCGTGAGCAGGTTCGACAGCGCATCGGTCGGCCCGGGCTCGGTGCTCGCCTGCCCGGCGGGCGGTGTCTCCTGCGCCTGCTGCTCGATGCCCCGCTCCGTTTGCTGCGAGTGCTGGTCGCCCACCGGCTCATGCACCTGCTGCTCGACCGGCGCCGTTGCCTGGGCCTGTGCTTGCTCGGCCGCCGTCGCCTCCGGTGCCGGCAATCCACCGTCGACGGGCGCCGCTTGTTCGGTCGCCGCAGGCGGCGCGGGCGGATCCATGACGACGTCGTGCGCCACCCTCGCTCCATCGGCGCCGAGCACGAAACCGTGGAACCGACCAGGGCCCTGGAAACCTCTGGGTTGCCGGTCGTTGTCGATCCGGTCGGGCGTGATCGTCCAGGCGCCCGACTCGTTGGGGTTGTTGCCCAGCCTGACGACCGTGACAGCGACGAACGGAACGGCGCTGGCCTGCAGGTTGCGCAAGCGCTGCCACACTTCCCGCGCGTTACCGCTGAACTCGTCCAAGGTCGTGGTGAGTACGGTCGGCGGCCAGCCGTTGGCGTTCTCGATCGCTCGCAGAGCGCGAATGGCATCCCGTCCGTTCGGCGCCTGCTCCAGCAGGTCACGCAGTTCGACCGGGCGGGTCGGCGCGACCGGCAGATCGACGCGGTCGTCCTCGGAATCGTCGATCCGTGATCCTTGCGAGTCTTCGGGTCCGAGAACCGCCGCCCGATCGATCGGCCGACTGTTCTGCCGCAGCACGAAGGCGTAGAACTTGCCGTTGCCGATGAAGCCACTGGGCATCGGGTCGTTCGGCCCGATGGTCCATGCGTTGCCGACCGTCCGCGCGTCGAGGTCCAGTCGTACGAGCGTGACCGCGATGACCGGACTGCTTTCTGCGGTCTTCAGCCTGTCCAGGGCATGCCACGCCTCGTACGGGTCGTCCGCGAGGTGGCGCGCCACGGGCCGCTGTTGAGTACGAACACCCAGGCTCTGCGCGGTCGGCAGGTGACGACTCTGCAGATCCAGCAGAGCGTTGACGGCCGCGGCACCCGTCGCGTTGTAGCTGTGGATACGGCTCAGCGGGATCCTGTCGATCGCGGTGTACCGGGGCAAGGTCGGTACGCGCACCGGGTTCCAATAGCTGCTGGTGTCGCGCACCATCGGCGCGTCGCCGGACCCGTACAGGACCTGGCCCGTGCGGCTCACCGCGAACATCACCATGCGATTCGGGTCGCCGAAGTTCACACGGTCGACGGGGATCATGTCGTGGGTGAAGCGTTGGACGGCCAGCACCTGCCCGTAGTCCCGCCGGACGATCCAGGCCCGGGGTTGGCCGTTGACGTAGCCGCCGACAAGTGCCTCGACGTGGTCGAACGGCACGCTCAGCAGGAAGTCGACCACGGCTGTGGGGCCCGCCACCCGCCGCGCGGTCCGGACCCAGACCGGGCCACGCCAGTTCTGCGAGATCCAGTTACGGTCGGGTTCCGCCAGGTCTTCGATGAACTCGGTCATGGCGACTTCGTCCACGACCGAGCTCTGGGGACCGGGTGGCGGAACCGCAGCAGGCGCCGTGGGCGGCACGACACGACCGGCGACGCCCGGGGCCGGCGGCTGGTTGACGTGCGCTGCCGACGGCAACCCCGGCATCCGACTCGGCGGCTGGACCGTCGGCTGAGCCGCCAACGGGCCCTGCATCTGGACCGAAGCCGGACCCCACGACTGACCCTGCGCTGCAGCGGGCGCGTGGCCGGTCGGCACCGCAGGCTGCGCGGCGGGCGCGGGCTGGGCCACGTCGGTCTGCCCGAGCAGCGGATGGCCGTCCAGGGTCACCGCCCACAGAGACGTCGATTCCGGGGCCCCGACGAAGATCGACGGGTCCGCCAGCTCTCCCCTGGGGCCGATCTCGTCGTAAACGGTGATGGAACCGTTGACATCGGCGTACAGGAACACCGCGTGCTCGCCGTCCGGCCAGGTGCCACGCAAGATGCCGACCGCAGGCCGACCACCGGCGCTGCGGAGGATCTCGTAGACATCCGGTTTGCCCCACACCGAGAGGAAGGTCCGCGGCCAGACGACGAGCTGGTTCGGGCCCATCGCCAGGTGAACGTTCTGCAGGGCCTGGCTGCCGCCGCGGATCGTGGCCAGCGGGCCGGCGGCGATCTCCGTCCGCTGCGGCACCACCGGCACGTCGACCGGGCCCGCCTGCGCGGTGAGCACGGGTTGCTCCGGCACCTGCGACGAGGACGCCTCGGCGTTGCGGCGTCCGAACCCACGGAACAGGCGACGCAGACGGCCGCCGCCGGGCGCCCCACCCCGCAACGGCAGCCTGATCCCACCCTGTGCCGGGTGCATGCCGTTGTTCGCCGCCCAGGCCCGCACCAGTGCGTCCACCTGCTGCACGACGTCGGCGACCGGGGCAGGCAGTGCGTCCGGGTGCCCCAGCCACTCCGCGCCACCCTGGCGTGTCTGGAACAAGGTCGCGGCGACCAGCTCGAGGCCGGGCTTGATGATCTCGTCCATCGCCCAGGTCCGGCGAGCCTCGGTCCGTCCGGGCGACATGACGTCCTCGACCTGTTGCACGAACGACCGCTGGTAGAGCAACGCTTCCCGGGCCATGTCCCGCGCCCACGCGCTTTGGCCGGGCCGTGCCACGACGTCCAGTGCGCTGGTGGCGACCTCCGCCCGCTTCTTCAAGAACGCCACGTGGGCGGTGAGGCTGCTGCGTAGCTTCACCACGTCGGTCTCCGGCGCGGTGACCTCGGTGAGCCCATGCTGCCTGGCCCAGTCCTTGGCCAGCTGGTGGTATTCGCGCGCCTTGTCGGCGACGTTCTCCGGCACCACGGTCGGGTCGGTCTGCGGCTGGGCCAACGCCATGCGGGCCTCGTTCCGCAGCACCTGCAGGGCGGGGATCAGCAGGTCGCTGATCGCGGTGCCCCGGTCCGCGGTGGCGCTCTCCGGCTGCCCCACCGGTGCCAGCAACTGGATGAACTCGTGCGTCGGCCGCAGCGCCTCCGTCGCGATCCGGAGGACATGCCGGCGCTGCTCTTCGCCCAGCGTCGACAGCTCCTCGGCGGCCGTCTGTGCGTCGTTCTTCAGTTGCGCCACCCGCGCGGAGACATCCGGCGCAGGCGTCGAGGTCTCCGGTGGCAATTGCGCGACGGCGGTCGTCTCGACCCCGCCCGCGTCCACGCTCCGGTCACCGCGGGTGGTCGCGGCCTGCTGCCTCAGCAACTGGATGGCCGCCACCGCGAATTTGCGGGCCGACGCCCTACCCATCTCACCCCAGGTGCCACCCCTGAACAGGGTGTGGAACATCCCGTCCCGAACCCACCGGTACGCGACGGTGGTCACCAGGTCGTCGAGATTTCCGAGGGAACGGGTGTCGCCGCCGAGCAGGTCGTTCACCATCCGCCAGGCAGCGCTGAGGGCCTCCGCAGGGATGCGATGCCGGTTGGCCATCGCCATGCCGATGTGTTGGAACAGACCCGGCTGGAGGTCTTCCGGCCTACTCGCGACATGCTCGAGCCTGTCTTCGAAATATGCGCGGTCTCGCTCGCGCATGTGGTTGAACCAGTCCTCGAGGTGGAACCTCTGGGTGACCGTCAGCTGCTCGTACAGCGCGTCGAAACGCTCTCGGGCGGCCGGCCGCAGCCCGTCGTACCAGGCCCGGAATCGCTGACGTTCCTGGAGTTGGGCTTCCCAGAACGGAGCGGCGGCGACGTTGGCGACCATGTCACGATCGGCCTCTTCGAACGTCATGAACAGCTCGGCGGGCAGCCACGGCGGCGCAACCACGGCGTCCGTGGTGACGCGAACTCGCGTCTCGCCGGGCCGGAGGCCGGCGTCCGGCCAGCCGAGGTGTGGTTTGGTCTGCAGATCGGCGTCGGTGTAACCGTCCGGAACGCCGATCGCGGTCAACCACTCCCGCGGGGTCAGGAACTCCGTCGACGGGTCCACTGCCGGTGTCCCGTCCTCCTTCACCAGATACCGCGGCATGAAGTCGACCACCACGTCGAACGCCGGCCCACCGTCGTCCGGGGTCACGTTGACCACCGTGGCGATGTGGTATCCGATCGTGAACGTCGCCGGGTGGCCCCGACGTCCACCGAAAGCGAACTCGGATCGGCCGCGCAGGCCGTCGCGCGAGACGAAGATCTTCCGCGGTTCGACGCCGAGCGTCCGCAGCCGGTGCGCGACGATGTGGGCGCGGAGCCAGCAGTAGTTCTCGACGAACCGCCACGGGAGGTCGAACACCCTGCCGTCGGCGAGCCTGATCTTCGTCCGCTCGAGGGTCGGCAGGATCTGGCGGAACTCGGACAGCGGGATGCTCTGCCGCAGGACCGGCTCCGGCGCGCTGGTGGCAAGGCGGTCGCGGCGCTGTTCCGCGGCGCGCGCGGCGGCATCCTGCTCGGTGACCTCGGTCGTGTCGGGCTGCGTCGCCACAGCTTGCTCGGACCGATCACCGGTCTGTCCGCCACGCTCGTGCCCGACGGTGACGTCGGCGTTGTCGAACGCCGGCGAGTCCCCGTCCCGCCCCGTCGCTCGGGCCGAGTCGGCCCCGGAGTCCACGGGTGAGGGTGCCGTCGTGTCCTCGACTGTGACCGTCCCCGGCCCGGTCGTGTTCGCGGCGGGAGCCGAATCCACCAGCGACACCGGCGAATCACCGACAACCGACGTCGCAGGCGCAGTTGTGTCCCCCACGGGCGCGGTCGTCGACAACCCGGGAACCTCGGTCGCCGGCGTCGTCATCGCGGCCGTCTCGCTCGCGGTCTCGGCACCCGGGCCGGCGAAGTGCCGCCTGATCACCCACGCCGGGTTCAGCTTGCCGACCACCTTGCCGAGGTCCTCGACGTAACGCTGGACGTCCTGCGGGCGGGAACCGTTGGCGATGGCCTCGGCGGCGAGCAGTGTGACGTCGTCGTTCGCGGCGCTCGGCGCGAGCACCTCGTTCACCACCTGCACCGCCTGGTTCTGCACCACCGGACTGAACGTCTCGCCGCGGAGCGAGTCGGCCTTCGCGGTGATGTCCTGGCGGCTCTGGAAGATCTGCGGCTCCGCCTGACGCGCGGTCGGACCTGGTGGCGGTGTCGTCACCCGCTGCGTCGTCGACAGCGACGGCTGCACATCCTGGCTTGCGGCGTTGAGGTCGACCACCACGTCGATGGCCTTGGCGGTGACGTCCGCGACGCGCCGTCCGCTGTCGATGGCCTGCTTGATGGCGGTGAACACGGCGTCGTAGCTGCCGTCGGAGGCAAGCTTGTTCGGCCTGCTCACCCAGTCCAGGATGTCGCGCGCTGTCTGTGCGCTCGGGTCACCCGGGTCCGTGGGCGGCCGGGTGTCCGAGGTCTCGGCAAGCATGTCGGAGACCGTGCTGTCGGCCGGGGAAACGGACGTGGTTGCGCGCGGCAGGTCGAGCGCGGCACGAATCTCGTCGGCTTTGAGTCCGGCATTCGCCCAACCCTCCGCGACGTCTGCGCCACGCGCGACGAGCTCGAGGGCCACGATGTCGCGCACATCGTCGAAGATCCCCGCAGGAAGGCTCTTCGCCCGGTCCGATTCGACGTCGATCGTGCCGCGGACGATCGCGTCGGCGCGGTCGACGAGCGCGGCGCGGTCGGCCTCCCCGACAGGACCCCGCGGGAACATCTTGTCCAGCAGGGCGCGCGCGTCGAACGCCGTCCCCGTGATCTGGTCGGCCGCCTGCGAGATCCGGTCGGCAGCCGCAAGCGCGTCGCGGATGCTCGCCTCGTCGAACGTCACGCCGTCGTGGAACGAGTAGGTCACCGGGCGCACCGCGGCCGGAAGCTTCTTGATGAAGTCGACGACCTGCTGCTGGGTCACTCCCGGCCCCACGTGCAGGTTGCGGCCACGGGTGACGTCGTTCTGGCTCAGCGACGGTGGAGTCGGCACGGCGTCGCCGTCGCGGTGCAGCACCGCACCACCGGGCGCGCTCTGCACCACGACGCCTGCGGGCGGCGTGACCTTGTCCTCGGCCCACACCCGCCCCAGATCGAGCAGCCCTCTGCGCAGCGCGAAGTCCCGGTCGGCGAAGATCATCACGTCCTGGAACGAGTCGATCTGCGCCGTCGACCTACGGTCGTTCACCGGCACGGAGACCGTCCGGTTCCGGCCCGTGGACGTCGGCGGAATCGACTCCGACGAGTCGGTCGACGACCGCAGCAGCCTGCGCACCCCGTTGCTCACCGCGGTGGCGACCCGGTTCGACATCGACGTCTCGAACTCGACGAAGAACGACGCGTCGATGACGAACGCGTAGAACGGGCCCGGGTACTTGTTGCTCTCGACGTTGATGTCGCGGCCCCACCACGCGTCGACCTGATCGTCGAACGCGTTCGAGGCGATCAGCACCGGCATCGCGCGGGCCGTGCCCTGCTCGTCACCATCGACGGCGTGCGTGCCCGCACCTTCCCCGGAGGCGACCGCGCCGATGCCCTTGGTCGTCGAGTCGGTCTTGCCGACCAGGTCGGACATCTTGGCCAGCTTCAGCAGCTCGATGCCCGCCGGGAGCTTCTTCACGAACGTGGCTCCGTCGAAGTTCGGCTTCGCGGTCAGCCTGATCGACATCCGCTTGTTACCGAAGAAGCCCCGCTTGACCAGCACGTTCGTGCTGCGGTAGTTCTCCGTGCTGAACATCGTGTGCGACCCGCCGTAGATCGCGGTGTCGGACGTCAGCGCGTACAGCACATGCCAGGCCGGGCTGCCCGGCTTGGTGTAGTCGGAGATCTGGTTGCGCGCCCACTCGAGCTGCTCGAGCGTGACCTCACCCGGTGCCAGTGGCCGCGCGCCCATCTGGGCCATCACGACCTTGCGGATGATGTCCATGAGCATGCTGCCCTCGGCGTGGATGTGCACGCCTTCCCGCGGGTCGAGCTGCTGGCCGGAGATGTCCGGCTTCTCCTTGTGGATCGTCACCACCGGCGCCCGCTCCGGCTGTTGCAGCGGCGGCACCAGGCTCTCCCGCGGCGCCGTGAGGGTGACCCTGCCGAGCACGGTGGCCACGCTCGCCCTCGGCGGTTCCTTGCGCGGCTTGTTCGGGCGCCGCTCCGCCGGGTCGGTGTCCGGGGTGGTCGCCGAGTCGGTCTCGGCACCGGTCGCCGCGTCGGTCTCGACACCGGTCACCGAGTCGGTCTCCGCCCCGGTCGCCGAATCGGTCTCGATCCCGGTCTCCGAACTGCTGTCAGCACCGCGGGCCGGGGTGGTGTCCGTACCACTGGCCGGTGTGGTCTCGGAGCCGGCCGCCGGCGGCCTTGGTGTGAACATCAAGTCGGTACTGGTCGTCGATGCCGTCTCGGCGTCGGTGCTCGGTGCAGGCCTCGCCGGGGCCGGCGGCGCCTTCCGCAGCACGCCCACCTCGTGCCTCGGCGTGGTCGCCTGCGGCGCCAGGTGCCGCTCGCTCCCGCCGAGCGCCGAACGCACCACACCAGGCGTCTCGTGCAGCTCGACCGCGATCCGGTACCGCACGTTCACGTCGACCGCGCCGGCGTGACCGTGCCGCAGCTGCGAGGTCAGCTTCAGCCCGATGCTGCCCGGCTTGATCCTGAGCCGCTTCCTCGACTTGTTCACCGACGGGCCGCCGTGCAGGGTGCCGTCGCTGGACCGGCCGGGCTCGGTCGACTCGTTGAGCGCACCGTCCCCGCCACTGGCCTTCGACGCCCCGAACTCCGGCAGGAAGCTCAACCACCCGTTCCGCGCCCTGGTGATCGTGCGCAGGATCGTCGCGTACCGGATGTTCAGCACGCTGTCCGGGCCGAGCACCTTCTTGTCGGTCGCGTCCGGTGCGACGTGGTCGGATCGCTCCGCGACGATCCGCAGCACCACGGAGCGGCCCTTCTTGGTGTTCGGGTCGGCGATGGTGTACATGTCGCCGTCTTCCAGGCTTCGCGCGGCGAGCGCGTCGCGCAGCCCGACGTAGCCGTACGGCGTGGCCAGGGCGATCCGGGCACGCTCCAGGACCTTCTGCTTGAACTCGCCGTCCACGTGCAGGTCGTCGAGGGCCCGACCCAGGTCGGACAGCGGCTCCTGGCCGTCGATCTTGTGCAGCTCGGAGTAGAGCACCGTGGAGCCGTTGTGCGCGACGTACCCGCCCTCGGGCGGCAGCAGCGTCTGCACCACCGCGGCGTTCGGCTTCGGCTTCGGCATCGCCGCCTGCAATTCCGGCGGGATTTCCATCCCGTTGCGGATCAGCAGGTCGTAGGCGTGCTCGGCGGGCATCTCGAGCACGGCCGCGTTCGGCGCGTGCACGATGGCGGGCGAGGTACGCATCGCCTTGTTCCACACCCAGTTGGCCACCCGCAGCGACGTCCGGTACGTCGACACGCGGTCGGCGACCATGTAGACCATCGGCGCGCCACGCTGGTTGACCTGCTTCTCACCGGGGCCGATGTCCTCGATCAGACCCTTCTCCGACTCGACGCCGAAGCCCAGCGCCGACTTGATCCGCGCCGCCCAGTCGGAGACGCGGTTCGGGATGAGCGAGCCGAGGAAGCGGAACGCCACACCCGTGGTCGCGGTCTCGGTGTTGCTGCCCAGCCGCTGGCCGCTTGCGTTGCGCTGCGAGTTGCCGTCCTCGTTGATGCCGACGAAACGCAGGTTGTAGAACTCGTGCTGCTGCGACAGCTTGACCAGCAGCCGGGACCACGTGCCGCCGACACCCACTTGGGGCAGCGGCTCGAACTGCTCGTTGAGCCCACGGCCCGCACCCCACCGGGCGGCCGCCTGGCTGCCGAGACCGTGAACCAACCGGTTCACCGCTCCCGGCCGCATGAACGACGGCAGTTCCACCCGGTACGTGGTGGGGATCCCGTCCCGCACCTCGGTGATGTGCTCGACCCCTGGCGACGACCACGCGCGCGTCAACCACGGCGGTTTGTGGCTCGGCGCACCGGGCCGGCCGTTCGGCAGCGGTGTGACGCTGCGCGCGGCGGACAGCTTGATGGCCTTGTAGTCGGCCTCGGTCATCACCGCGTCGTGGACCGCCGCGTAGTCGGTGATCGTCTTCGGGTCGAGCTTGGTGAACTGCGACGTGTCCGGCGCCGTGCCGTAGAACACCCCTTCGCGCATCGGGCTCGGCGGCAGCTTCCTGCTGCCCCACGTGGTGACCTTCGCCCTCGGAACGGTCAGCAGCACCGCCTTCTTGACGCGGCCCTTCGACAGACCGTGGGTCTCGCTCAGCACCATCGGCCGGCGCTTGCGCAGTTTGCGCGGGCGCCTCGGTGCCGTTTCGGTCGGCGACTCGGTCGCGGAATCGATCGTCGAGGTAGTCGTCGAATCGATCGTCGAGGTGGCCGTCGAGTCGGTCGGCGTGCCGTCGACGGGCGCGGTGGTCGGGCCGCCAGCATCCTCCGGCACGCCCGGGAAGCCGGCGTCCGCCCAGGACCGGATGATGTTCGTCGCCTGCTGGACGACGTCGCGCACGTCCTGCGTCAGCCCGTCCGGACCGGCTTCCTCGGAGCGGGATCTGCTGAACGCGTCCGCGACCAGGGACTCCGCGGGCCGCACCAGGTTCGTCCGCGCCCAGTCCCGCCGCGCGTCGGCCACCGAACCGTCCGGCCCGACCACCATGTCCAGCACGGCCCGGACGTCTTCGGTGGCCGTGACCGCCCGATTGACCAGCCACTCCCCCGAGGCCGGGTCCAGCCTGCCCAAGCGGTTCTCGGCGTCGCGCGCCTGCTGCTGGAACCGCTCCATCTCGGCGACGGTGGCGACCCGGTCGGTGGTCGTGCTGTCGGTGTCCGATGTGGTCGTCGCGGTCGTCTCCGGGCCGGTGAACCCGTTCTCCGCCGCCCAGGACCGCACCGCGTCTTCCACCCGCCGCAGCGCACTGTCGACGCTTTCCGAGACCCGACCGTCCGCGGGGTTCGCCTCGGCCATGGCGACCACCAGCTGCCCCGGCCGCAGCACGTCGTCGAACGCCCACTCGCGGCGGGCCTGCTTCTGCTCCGCGGTGCCCTGGCCGATCAGCTGTTCCATCAGCGTCCGGGTGCGCGCCATCCGCTGCGCGGCCGACTCCAGCAGCGACACCTGCCGGTTCGGGTGCAGCTCGGTGAGCTGCCGCCCCGCGACGACCGCGTCCTCCTGCAGGGAGAGCACAGCCGACGGCAGCACCGGAACCGGGTCGTGGTCGGTGGTCAGCGCCTTCTGGATCTCGGCGTCCGAGGGCGCCGCCAGGCGGTTGTCCACCTTCGAGCCCAGCTGGGTCCCGCCGAGGAAGATCCGCTGCCACCGGTTCGGCGCGATCGAGGACGTGTGGATCGCGGTGACGTCGATGTCCACCTCGACGTCGACCATGTCGGCCTTCCACGCGACCCGGCCGTCCTTGCGCGCCGCGCCGTGCTTGCCGATCGCGGAGAAGTCGACGTTGATCTCGCCGCCGATGGTCGGTGCGTTCCTGGACGTGGTGCCGCTCGGGTTCTTCAATCGCCGGAAGACGATGCCGGCGCCGACCTTGAGCTTCCGGGTCACGGCGTTGTACGCGCGGAGGTACATGATGCCCTTGTCCTCGTCGCGCGACTTCTGCTGACCCGACTCCCGGTAGGACGTCGGCGGCAAGGTCCGGATCTTGACCCGGACGGTGTGGTCGCGGGTGTGCCTGCCGTGCCCCTCGGTCCAGTCGACCGTGAAGCCCCAGCCCCGCGACGCGTTGAGGTAGGCCCACTTCGCCAGCCCCGGGGTCGCCAGTGCCCTGCGCACCGCCTCCTTGCCCTGCGGGCTCAGCCCTTTGGCGGCGATCTTGATGATCTGTTCCTTGCCCGGGATGTCGACGACCTCGTCGCCCGCCCCGTTCGGGTAGGAGAACGCTCGTTCGGACTCCGGGATGTCCAGCTTGAATTCCTGGTGGAACTTCTCCGGCAGCGGCCAGCCGAGCCGCCGGGCGATGTGCACCGGGACGGTCACCAGGTGCGAGTCGTTGTGCGATCCGCCGCGCTCCACCCGGTAGACCTGGGTGGACGAGATCGCCGTGCGGTTCTGCTCGACGTCGATGATCGTGTAGAAGCCGTCGTTGGACGAGCCGTAGGAGACCTCGGCGTGCGCGCCGCCGAGCAGCGCGATGTTCAGCGACTTCCACACCTTGCCGAAGTACACGCCGCCGCCGATGGTGGCGTCGCTGCCCTCGGCCTCGGTCACCGCGTTGCTCTGCTTGACCTTCGTCCGCAGCTCCTCCGACGTCCCGCCGACGTAGGACACCGTCGCGGACTCGGCGAGCTCGCTGGGGAACCGCAGGCCGTGATCGGCCATCGTCTCCAGCATCTGCGGGGTGATCCGGACCTTCGGGCGGGAGGACTCCGGCATGTCCGGCACGGTCGCCGGTGACGTGGTGCCCGTCTCGGCGGATTCCGGTGTGCTCGGCAGCGTGCCCTTCCCGGGGGTGATGTCCGCGATCCGCAGGCCCACGTCGACCACCGCGTACTCCGGGCTGCGGGACGGGTCGTCGACACGCCGCACCGACACCACCGCGGTCGTGGCGATCGCCTTGCGGTCGCCGGTGGCGACCTCGCGGGTGTCCGTCGACAGCGTCTCCAGTTTGAGCAGCTTCTTCAGGGTGCCGCCGACGAACACCAGCGGGCGGGTCACCATCCCGGCGACGTCGACGCTGGTCATCGGCTCGAACAGGGTCAGCGGCACCCGCGCTTCCAGCTTGCTGAGCGCGGTCTCCACCGACAACGGTCCCTGCTCGCCACGGCCGGTGTCGTTGAGCGCGCCGCGCCGCCGATACTTCAACGGCGTCAGCCACGACGGCCGGTTCGCCGGGCCGGTCGGTCGGTGCAGCTCCTCGAACGTCAGCTGGAACGTGGCAGGTCCGTCGGGGGTCTGGAACGTGACCGGCCGACCGTTGAACACCTCGGCGAGCTGGTAGTCCTCCATGTTGCGGAACTGCGCCTCGATGTCCGCACGGTTCGCGCCGGTGCTCGACGCGACGTTGCTCGCCATGCTCGTGATGGCGTCCAGCAACATGTCGAAGTTGGCCAGGCTCTCCAGGTTGACCAGCGCACCGGAGGGCAGGCTGGACAGCGCGATGAGGCCGGCTTCGTCGGCCGCCCGCTTGGCGGCCTTCGCGGCCGCGGCCTTGTGCTTGCCGAGGTCGTCGAATGCCGTCTTCACGGCATCGCGGTGCGCCTTGGTGTCGTTCAGCGCGTCACGCGCGGCGGCGACGTCGCGGGTTACCTTCTCGACGTTGGTTCCGAGGTCCGTACGAAGGCCGGCGAGGCCGTCGTTGCGCCCGTGCAGCGGCTCGATCACGCGCGGGTGGAGCGTCGGCTCGGTGCTGGTGACCTCGTCGGACAACGCCTCGATGCGGGCGCCGAGCTCCTCGTCGGCCCGCTGTTGCGCCAGCGCGTCCTCCAGCTGACGGCGCATGTCCGCGAGCTCCCGGCCCGCCTCGGCGGCGTCACGACCGTGCGCGCCGATCACCGCCGCGTCCGAGATCTCCTGCTGGAGCGTGCTGATCCGATCCTGCAGTTCCTGCCGCTGGTCCGGCGTCAGACGCAGCTGCTGCGCGTGCCGGAGTTCGTTCCGCGAGTCGACGAACCGGCGCACCGACGGCTCGCCGTCGCGCAGCGCCTGCTCGGCCGCGGACAGCTGGATTCGCATCTGCGCGGCCGCGATGACCTGGGCCTCGTGGGTGGTGGCCGCGTCGTCCGCGAGCGCCTTGGCTCGAGCGGCGCTGCGCCGTGCCTGCTCGTAGGCGTTCTGCGCGGCGGTCAGCGCGGCCTCCGCAGGCGCGATGCGCTCCCTGGCCTGGCTGTGCGCGACGCGCATCAGGCCCTTGCTGATGTTGGTGGCGTGCACGTCCTCGGTGGCGATCTGCACGAGGTGTTCGGCACGCTTGATCTGCGCCTCGATCTCGGCCCGCTGACGCGTCACGTCGCTGGTCTCGACCGTCGGGCCCGACGTGGTCCCGGAGACCTCCCGCGCGGCGGAGTCCGTGCCGGTGGCGCTCTTCTTCCGTCCTCCCCACCACGTGCGCTTGCCGCTCGACTCGGTGGTGTCGGTCGAGGCCATCGACTCGTAACCCGAGTCGCCGGTGGGACGGGACGCCAGGATCGGCTGCGGGCCGGGGTCGACGACGACGGTCTTCTTGCGGCCCCACCAGGTGCGCTTGGTCTCCGTCCTGGGTGACGTGTCGGTGGGGTAACCCCAGTCGGCCCTGCGCGCCGGCAGCACGACTGGCTGCTCCGGCGAGGACGGCGCTGTTGTGCTCGTCGTAGCCGGCGCGGGCGCCTCACCGTGTTCGGCGAGGAACTGGCGCAGCCGCTCGCGTGCCTGGTGCAGCAGCTCCTGCGCCTCGGCCCGCCGCGCCTTGGCGCGCTCCCATGCGGTGGTGGCAGCGATTACGCCACCTTCCGCCGCATCGAGCGACGCCTTGGTGTCCCGCAGCGCCCGCTCCGCGGCGGTGACGTCCTTCTTCGCCCGGGCCAGTTCCACCGCGGCTTCGTTCGCGGCCTGCTTGGCCTCCCGCGCGGCGGTCTCGGTGGCGGCGACCTGCTTGTCGATCGAGGCCTCGGGGGTCAGGTTGCTCGCCTCGGCGATCTCCTTGGCCACGGTCACCAGTGACGTACCCGGACCGCGCCGGGCAGCCTGTGCCTCGACGACCGACGCGATGTCCTCCGGGTCGAACCGCAGCAGGCCCATCTTGCGCTGGTCGAACACGGATCCGACGACCTCGAGCGCGAACTCGTGCAGGACCGGGTCGACGGCCGGAACGTCGGTGGCGCCGGAGGTCAGCTGGGCGATGTCCGCCTGCAGCCCGGACAACTTCGGCACCGAGATCTCCGGCCGTGCCCCCGACCCCGGCAGGTCCTCGGCGAACCGGGACCCCGGATCGGCGGTCTGCAGGATCTTCTTCTGCGCGGCCAGTTCCGGTCGCAGCCACCGAGCGAGGTTCGTCGCGACGACCTCGGGCGACAGCTCGTCGTTGCTCCGGGTCACCACGTCGTCGACCGCGGAGACGAACCGCAGCGGGTCGACCAGGCCGGTGAGCTTCGAGTCTTGGAAGACATTCACTGCGGTGTTGAGCACACGGCGTGGGGCGGCCACGTCCCGACCGCGCAGGCTGGCCAGCCCGAACCGCTCGGCGCTCCAGCGGGCCGCACCTCGAACCTTGCCGACGAAGTCCGCGACCTCGACCGTGGTGACCCGGCCGTTGCTCTCCGACGTCATGCGCTCCACGACGCGGACGGTGTCCTCGAACGTCGATCCCCGGTGCTCCATCAGCCCGGCATCGATCCATTCGCCGACGATCACCTCCGTCGACTCCGGCACGGCGGCGACCGGCGGTGCGGCGTCGAGGTAGCGCTGCCACTTCGCGTCGGTCAGGTGCTCGATACCGAGCTCGACCGCCATGTTCCCGACGACGGTGTCGAAGCTGACCTCCGCCGTGCCGGTGTCGTCCGCGACGGTCTGCTCGACGGCGATCAGGGCGGCCTCGGCCACGGAGTTGAAGTCGAAACCGAGCCGCTTCGCCTCGAACTTGCTGACCTTTTGGCCTGCCGCGTGTTCCATCTCCCGCGGCAGCTGTTCGACCGCGGGCTGGTTCTGGCGGATCTCGTCCAGCTTGCCGCGGGTCCACGACTCGGTGCCCAGCGCCCGGGCCACGTAGGTGCTGATGGCTCCGGCCGAGATCCCTGGCCCGCCCTTGCGCACGATGCTCTCGACCACGCGCTTCATGTCGTCGACGGTCAAGCCGTGCTCGGCCAGCCGCGTCGGGCTGTGGTTGGCGGTCACGGCGTCGGAGACCGATTGCGACACATCCGCCTGCGGCGGAGCGTTGTCCACAATCCTGCGGACCGAGTCGGTCGTGATCGGGCCGGTGCCCAGCTCGGCGGCCAGCGCCGCGGAGATCTCGTCCGCCGTGGGCCGGCCGCCGGAAGCCCGCAGCAGATGTTCGACCACGCGCATCAGGTCGTGGCGGGAGTGGCCGGTCAGCGGGGTGGTCAGCCCGCCGTGGTCCCGGAGCACCGCGTCGGCGACCTCACTCCGCACCTGCACCAACGGCGGCGCGACCTGCAGCAGGTCGTCGATCTTGGCCGGGGTGAACCGGGAGACCCCGAGCACCTCGGCGACGGTGTTCGCGATCTCGTCGAGCGTCAGCGAGCCGTCGCCCCGCTCGGCGTCGAAGAGCACGAGGTCGTCGACGATCCTGGCCATCACGGTCGAGTCGTACCGGTGGACCCGCAGGCTCAGCGCGCTGGTCGCCTTGGTCACCGCGGCCACGGCCGACGCCAGGTCCTCGTCCGACACCTTGCCGACATCCGGTCCGGTGATGATCTCGGCCATGTCGTCGTAGGCCTGCTGCGACCAGTTGATGTCCAGTGCGTCGCCGAGCGTCGTCGCGTAGTTCTCCGCCGCGGTCTGCTTGTCCTGCGGCGTCCCAGGGGTTTCGTGCAGCTGCAGTGCGATGGCGTCGCGGATCTTGACGAACGCGTTGTCGAGGTCCAGATCGTGATGCACGGCGAGCGGGTTGAACCGGCGGACGGCGATCGCGTGTGCCTGTTTGCGCAGCTGCGCGACGGTGTCCGGGGCCGACCGCGCGAGCTGGTTGAACGTCTGCTCCGCGACGGTGGCGTCGAGCTTGAGCCGCGTCTCGGTGTAGCCGTCCGCCCGGGTGTCGAGGTCGTGCGCGATCTCGACGGCCTGGCGGGTGGCCGCCACGAAGTCCAGCGTGCCGTTGGGCCGCACCAAGGACTCGGCGACGATCCGGCGCACCGACCTGCCCAGGTCGGTGTCGGCGGCCAGCGGACCGGTGAGCTGGTCGGCCGCGTTCGTCGCGCCGACGACCAGTTCGACGGCCTCGGTGACCGCGCTACCGCCACGGCCGTTCAACGGCGGCAGCTCGGCGGCACGTTCGGTCAGGTTGGCCGGGGTGTTGATGCGGCGCACGTGGGACTCGCGACCCAGCTGCCGCTGCAATTCGAGCGCGCGCTGCTCGGCGGCCGTCTTGAACTGCTGATGCCGCACCGCCGCGACGATGTCGACCAGCTTCTCGCGCTGAGTGGCGGTCAGCTCCGGGAACGACAGCGTGTTCAGCAGCTCCCGCGACTTCGTCCGCTCCCGCTGCGCGGCTGCCTGGTCGATGTCGTTGTCGAGGTAGGAGGTGGCTTCGGCGTGTTCGGCGTCGAGGTTCAGCGCCCGCCATGCCTGGTCGACGTCGATGGTCGCCGGCCGGCTCGTCACCCCGTCGTCCGTGTCCCGAGGCGCCGTGGTGGTCTCCACCTCCGGCGCAACCGTGTCCGTCCCAGTCGTCGCTTCGAACCTGACGGGCTCCTTGCCCTTGGCTTTGCCCGACGACTCGGCGGGGTCGCTGTCGGCGGAAGATTCGGTGGCCGACCGCCACAGCGCGGGCAGGTACGAGGGGAAATGACGCAGCGGCCCGCGCGACAGCAAAGCCGTGCGGTGGCGCCGCTCGATCTCCTCGGCCTGGCGTTGCTGTTCCGCTGCCGCGTCCGCGCGCCGCTGGTTCACCGCCGGGTCGGACGACTCGCCGTTGCCAGTGTCCTCGGGCCCGGTGGCGGGCGCACCACCGCGCAGCCCGACCCGCACGGCCAGGTTGTCGAACTCGTCGCGCAACCGCGTCGACGTCAACACCGCCCGGTGCTGCACCGACTCCGGAACCCGCGTGGCGTCCTGCGGCATCTCGGCGTCGATGTGCATCTGCCAGGCCAGCACCGTTTGGATCTGGTCCAGCAGGGTGTCGTGCGCGATCTGTTCCGCGGACAGCTCATCCGGGTCCTGGTTGAGCCGGAACGGGATGTCGTGTCGGGTGTTGCGCATGATCTGCGCCGCCTGCTGCATCAACACGACGTAGCGGCTCTGCATCGGCTGCCGCAGCCCAGGTGCTCCCGGCGCCACTCGCATCCGGTCCATGCCGATGACCGCTTCGGCGACCCACGACTCGAACGAGGACCGCGGCCCGACGAACTCGACGCTGGGCGGGGAGTTCAGGTGCAGGATCTCGGCGACCGCGGTGGCCACGTTGTGCATGCCCTGCTGGTTGTCCGGCCCGACGATCGCCTTCTGCACCAGCAGGAACTCCGCCACCACGTGCAACGTCGCGTCGTCGATCCGCCGAGGCGCTCGGTGCCGCAGCTGCTCGAACACCGCACCGACCTGCTGGTCGACCGCTGCCCTGGCGCCCGGGGGCAGCGACGGCAGGATCACGTCCTGCAGCGTGAAGCTCACGTCCTCGGCGAAGGTCGCCCACGCCTCGCTCTGCCACGAGTCGGCGAACAGCTGCACCTGCTGCCAGGCGAGCGGGTCGATACCGCGCACCCGTTGCTCGGCATGCTGCAGGGCAGCCTGCTCCAGCCGCACCCGAGCGCGGGCGGACTCGACCGCTCGCCGCAGCCTGGCCAGCTGCTGCTGAACCTGACTCGGCGCGTCACCGTTACGTTCGTTGGCCTGCTCCACGAACGCGAGGTTCGACTCGGCCTCACGCAGCGCGTTCTCGGCGGACTCGTGACGCCCACGCACGACCAACAGATCGACCAAAGCCGTCCGCCACCAGTTCGAGACCCACGGACGCACGGTGTCGACACGCGACAAGCCGCCTGGGTTGTTGTGGGGCACGGGCCTGAGCGCCGGCGGCGCGGCGGCACGCGGAGCGGCAGCGCGCGGCGGCATCGGCGTCGGCCTCGGCCCGTTCGTGGTCGGCGCGTAGCCGTTGCGGTTCCATCCAGGTGCATGGCCATTGCCGTTCCGCCCCGGCGCGTACCCGTTGCCGTTCCACCCCGGCGCGTAGCCATTGCCGTTCCACCCCGGCCCGGCCTGGGGTCGGAACTGGGTCTGCCCAGCAGCCAGGCGCTGGTTGAGGACGATCTGCGGTGGCGCCTGCGTGGTCGCCGAGGTGCCACGCGGCGTCACCGGGGCAGGCACCGGTGGCAAGTGGCGCAACGGCGGCGTACGCAGCCACTCGACGGCCCGCTGGAACGAGTTGGTCGCCCGTGACGGCGCAGGCCGGCTGCCTCCGGACGCCGAGTTGTCGAGCTCGACGCGCAGCCGATCGGACAGCTGCGTGACCTGCTGAACGGCGGCGGGCGGGACGGTGGTTGCGTTCGACGGTGTCGCCAGGTGCAGCTGCCACGCCAGCGTCACGCGGATGCTGTCCACGAGCGTCTCGTGCTGCATGTCGGCGGCGCTGGCCGGATCGCCATCGGTGTGCGGCGGAACGTCGTGGCCGGTCGCGCGCATGATCTGGTCGGCCTGGTCCATCAGCATGACGAACCGACGCTGCTCGGGCATCATCTGCTGCGGAGACGACGGCACCGGCCCCGACCCCCGCAGCTGGCCCATGCCGATGACCGAATCGACCACGCGGTGGTCGAACGACGGGTTCTGCGGCGGCCGGATCACCGTCGCCGGGTCGAGGTTCAGGCCGAGCGCACGGACCGCCGCTGACGCAACGTGCGCCAAGCTCTGCGCGTTGTCGGCGCCCAGTCGCATCTTCTGCAAGACCAGGAACTTCGCCGCCACGTCGAACCGCGCCTGTGGCTGGTCGGGCCGGGCAGCCGCGGCCAGCGTCCGGCGAATGTCGCGCACCTGCTGCTGTATTGCCCGCCGCGACCGAGGGGGCAGCGAAGGCAACAGCGTGTCGCGGAACATCGTGTTGACGTTCTGCGCGAACCGGCGCCAGGCGAACGGGTTGTGGCCGCTGGAGGCCTCGATGAACCGCGAAACCTCGCCCCACGCCGCCGGGTCCGCCCGATACACCTGGAATTCGGCCCGCTGCACGGCAACGCGGGTGTCGGACAGCGCCGACCGTGCCGCCGCCAGTTCGTCGTTGATAGCGCGGAGCCCCGAGAAGCTGCGCAAGCCGGGCGACGTGTGTGCCCGCTGCTGCGCGGCTCTGAGCTGCCATCTGGCCTGGTCCACCCGCGCCTGCGCGAAATTGAGCCACGCTCGCCACGCCCACAGGGCCTCCGTGGATGTACGCCACTGCGGTGTCACGCGCAACGTGTTGGGCACCGGGCCTGGACCACGGGTGCCGTACGGACCGGTGGGCCCGGTCTGCCTGGCCGGCCCGTTGTCCCACCAGGTGGGCCCGCCCGGTCTGGTGGGTCCGGCGGGACCGTACGGGGGCCCGCCCACGGGCACCGGCCGCCGCACAGCGGGCGGTTGCTGGTGGCTGAACGCGGGCGGCGCGACCTGCGGCTGCACCACGTCGGCGATCGCGGAAGCCTCGTCGCGCACCCGCTGCGGGTCGACCCGGCCAGGTCCTGACCTGCGGACCACGTCGACCGTCGCGGCCGCCAGCACGACGTTGCGCACCCGCTGGCTGTTCGGACGATCGCTGTTCAGCTCCAGTGCGGCGTATTTCGCGATCGTGTCCGCCACTTGCGGGGTGACGCCGCGGCGCAGCAGCGCGTTCTCGATGGTGAGCGACCGCTGCGTGAAGCCCTGGGTTTCCACCGGCGCGTTCGACAACACCACCGAGTTCCACTGCCGGTCCACGTTCTGGGTGAACCGCTGCAGCCCGGCAGGATCCAGGCCGGGGACCAGGCTCCATGCCTCCGGGTCGGCCTGGCGGGCGGCCTGCTCGGCCCGCTGCAGCGCCGCCGTCGACTCCGTCACCTGCACCCGCAGGTTGTCCACCTGCGAACTCAGGCGGGCGTGCTCCGCGGCCTGCTCGCTGTTCGGCGGGAACTGCTTGCCGTAGTGGTCCTCGAACGACTGCAGCTGAACCTCGGCGACCGAGAGCTGCTCGTGGAGGTTGGCCAGCTGCTCGCGGGCCACCACTCCGTCCGCGACCGCGTCCCGGAACCGCGTGCCCGGCTGATTCGACTGGCCGTTCGTGCCCTGGCCGTTCGTGCCCTGGCCGTTCGCACCTTGGCCATTGGTTCCTTGGCCGTTCTGCTGGCCGTAGGCGTACTCCGCGCCGTTGCTCGGCGGCACGAACTCCGGCTGGGGCTGTCCGGGCGGGACGTGCCCGTTGGTGCCCTGACCGTTCGTGGTCTGGCCGGTCTGGCCGTGACCGTCCGGTGCCTGGCCGTTGGCGCCCTGACCATTGGTCGCCACGTCCGGCGACTGGAACTCCGGCCGCGGCTGACCCGGCGGCACCTGACCACTCGTGCCCTGACCATTGGTCGCCACGTCCGGCGACTGGAACTCCGGCCGCGGCTGACCCGGCGGCACCTGACCACTCGAGTCCTGACCATTCGCGCCCTGGCCATTGGGGCCCTGACCATTGGTGCCCTGGCCGTTCGTCGCCACATCGGGCGACTGGAACTCCGGCTGTGGCTGACCAACCGGGGTCCGGCCGTTGCTGCTCTGGTCGGTCTGCCCCGGGCCCCCGGAACCCTGTTCGCCGTACCCGAACTGCGGCGGCCCCACGTCGGGCCGGGTCTGCCCGACGTTGTCCCCGGCGTTGCTGCGCAAGTCGATGAGGTCGCTGCCCCAGTCGTCGAAGTCGGAGACATCGCTGACGGTGAACCGCTCGTCCGACTCGCTGACGTCGCTGACCCCGTCGTCCCGGCTGTCCCCGCTGACCTCGTTGTTCGTGGTGGCGGCGGTGTTGTCGCCACGCGTGCCGCCCGCGGTGATCTCGAGGGTGTCGCGGCCACCACCGGGGAGGTTGTTGACGAACGGGCGGTCGAAGATGCTGGCGTCGTCACTGCCGGCATCGCTGTCGGTGTCGACGTCGGCGTAAAAGTCGTCCGCGCTGTAGTTGCTCTCGGTGTCCGAGCCGCCGACGGTGTCGTCGTCGAAGTCGCCGATGTCGTTGTTGTACTTGTTGGCCTCGGCCATCGTCTGCTCGTAGACGCGGTCGGCGATCTCGTTCAACGTGTTCGCGACGTCGTTCTGGATCTGCTTCCCGCTGTCGACGAAGTCACTGAGCTTGTGACCGATCAGTTCCATCACGCCGGAGAACATCCCGGCGGTGAACGCGTACGGGTTGAGCTTGATCTCGCCCTCGGTTATGCCGGTGTAGGCACCCTCGGTGCCCATTTCGTGGCCACCCGACGTCGGCAGGACGTTGATCTTGGAGACCCAGTTCCGCAGCGTCGCGGTCTGCGCCTGGTTCAGCCCGAACTTCATGGCCGTCTTGATGATCATCGACTCGACGAGCTTGGCCAGGCCCGCGACGAACGGCATCAGCGCCACACCGGTCAACCCGATGTAGACGGCCTGCAGCATGTATTCCTTGTTGAACTTGCCCTGAATCAACTGGGCCAGGCCCTCGACGAGGACCTGCATGCCGACGCCGACGATGAGCGAATTGAGCACCATGCCGACGATGAAGCCGATCTTGGTCTGCAGGAAGGCTCGGATCGCGGCAGCACGCGCACCGAACAGCAGCATCGACACCCCGCCGGTGGGGGACGACATCGCGTACGCGAGAACCATCTCCACCAGCAGGGCGGGCAACTGGAGAACGGTGACGAGCTTGAGGTGTTCGCCCTCGTAGCCGATCTGGTCGAGGTTCTTCGCGAGCTCCCGCATGAATTCGGAGGCCTGCAGGAGGTATTGGTCGCGGGTCAGCGGCGCCAGGATCGCGTACAGCGCCATGACGGTCTCGCCGTCCATGTCCATGACGAGGTTCGCCAGGAACTGGCGTAGCCGCGGATCCAACGTCTCGACCGCGGTGGACGACGTGAGGAAGTCGATCGCCAGCGCCCGCGCCTTGGCCTCGTCGAGGTCGTACGGGAACTCTTCACCGGTCAGGATCCGGAAGAGCCACGCGACGCCCTCGGGAACTGTCCAACTCATGCGGCACCCATCCACAGACGACCGGCACGAGGCGCGATCTCCGCGAGGCGGCTCCTTCCGTCGTACCCAGCGTCAGCCCGCGCTGAGCACGGCAGTGGAACGGCAGACACCGTTTGCCCGTCCCGCCGGCTCCCCCAGAACGAGCCTGCGGTGGGTCCGGCCACGACGCGGGCGTCGCCCGCCGCGTCCACGTTCGCCCCTGCCATACCCCCAATACGGACGCCGGGGCGCCAACAGTTCATCCGTTTCACGTTTGTTCACCCGGCTCGCCCGCGCCCGTCGATGCGCGGCCACGAGCGAGCAGGACCACCAGCCCACCCGTGCCGAACAAAGAACCTGCGGCGGCCGTCGGGCCGCCGCAGGTTCTTGCCAGTTCCACACCCGTCCGGACAACGCGTCCGTCAGCGGCGACCACCACCGCCGCCGCCACCGCGACCGCCGCGGGCGATGCCGGTAACGATGTTCTCGACGCCCTCCAGGTACGTCGTCGCGTCGATCCCGTTGCCGTGTGCGCTTTCGAGCATTTCTTTGAGCATCCGCAGGAGGTATTGCAGACCCATGGCGCCTGGCCTGATCCCGGAGGCGTAGACCTTGCCCAGTTCGGTCCTTCCCGCCGTTTCGAGGTTGTCCGCCACCGAAAAGCTGACGTTGCGTTCGGCGTCCGCGAACAAGTCGGAATACTTGCCGAGCAACTTCAGCGCATCGCGGAGCAGCTCGGTGTCGACCGTGATGTTCTCACTCATAGCGGTTCAACCACTTCTCCGCGCTCGCGATCGCGTCCTCGATGACGGCGTCGACATCCGGCGCGCTCTTGCGCATGTCCGCGAGGTCCATGGACCCCGGCAGGAACCCGCTCACCTTCTCGTTCATCTTCGCCACGGCCTTGTCCTGCGCCCGCGTGACGACCTCGATGATCTTCGTGCAGAGTTCGTTGGCCGGCATCTGACGCCAACGATCGCCCCGCAACGTCAAACTGGTCAGTCGGCCCGCCGAGTCGACGCTCGCCTCGATCTGCCTGTTCTTGGTGGTCGCTTTCTCGTTGATCTGCTGCAGTTCGGCCATCGTCTGCTGGAACGAGCTGCTCTTGTCCCG
Organism: Thermocrispum municipale DSM 44069; assembly: GCF_000427825.1. Taxonomy (GTDB): domain Bacteria; phylum Actinomycetota; class Actinomycetes; order Mycobacteriales; family Pseudonocardiaceae; genus Thermocrispum; species Thermocrispum municipale. Next base: position 25,734 of record NZ_ATYT01000007.1, read on the forward strand.
CAGCTCGTCCAGTGCCAGCCGGAAGGCCTCTCGCTGGTTCTCCGAAGTCACGACTGGTCCCTTCTCTGGTTACCGACTACTCCTTGCTCGCCGTTCTTCTCGTCCCCTGCGACGTCGGGGGTCGCCATGCTGTGCGGGACCGCCACCGGCTCGTACACGTCCGGCGAAACCTCCCGGCCCTCGGCATCCGCGCCGGTTTCCTGGGGCAGCCCGAGAATTCCGAGGCGGGCGTTGCCGTGGGTCCCCCACACCTCGGCGTCCTCGGACAGCCAGGTCAATCGCTGACGCTCCCGGTTCCTGCCGCCGGGCGCGCCGGCCGGCGTCATCGGCATCAACGGCAGGTGGGAGCCGCGCGCGCCGACGCCGGCAGCGTTGGCACCTGCTGCACTCGCGGCGCCCGCGCCGCCCATGCCCGCGCCGGGCGGCATCATCGGGAACATCGGCATCTGCGGGTCGCGGCCGTTGCCGGAACCCGTCTCGGCACCGTCGTACAGCTGCTCCGGCAGGTCCTCGGACCACTCGGCCCACCCCTGCCCCTGGAAGGCGTGGATCGGGGTGTGGTCGGGACCCAGACCGAGCGCGTCGCCGTCCAGGCCGCCGTTCGGGAAGACGCTCTCCCCGGCTTCCGGCGCGCGGAGCGAACCTCCGGGCGGCAGCACGGTCGAGTCGCGGCCCGTGCCGTCCGGCCCAGCGGTGAGGTCGATGGCCTGCTCGGACAGGGCGTCGAAGTCACCGCCGGTCCAGCTGCCTTGGTCGGTCAACCCCGGCACATGGACTGCACCGTCCGGTCGGCCCGATCCGGTGAGGCCCTTGAGCAAAGCTTCGGAGTCCGGCACCGCCGCTTCCTCGATGCCGTCGGCGGACTCCGGCGCGACGTTGCCGAAATCGAGATCGGTCGGCTCGGCGTCGTCCCCCTCCTCTTCCGGGGCGAACAGCAGCTCGTCCGGAACGATCACCGACCCGTCGTCGTCGGCCGCCCCACCACGAAGGTTGTTGCGCATCGACGGCGGCACCATGAGGTTCGACGTGCCGGCACCCGGGCCGCCGAAAAGGCCGCCCGGCGGGAGGAACGGTGGCAGGACGCCGGTGCCCATCCCACTCCGACCACCGTTGACGCCCGTGGCGCCGGCATCGCCGTTGGCACCCGCTGGGCCGTCCCCGCCGTTCGCGCCCGCGAAGCCGTCGGCGCCGCCCGCGCCGTCACCGCCGGTGAAGTCGGCAGCGAAGACATCGCCTCCGCCGGGAAAGCTGCCCTGGCCGCCTCCGCCGCCGGCGAAGTTGCCCTCGCCGTTGCCGAGGTTCACCTCACCGTTGCCGTTGGCGCTCGGGATGTCCACCGGGCCGAACGCGTTCGGTCCGGTGGACCGGTCTCCCCCGCCTGCGCCGTCCGACGGTGGCTCGACGAAGGCCTGGTCGCCCTGACCGTTGCCGTTGTCCGGGCCGCCCTGGCCGTTGCCGGTGGACTCGCCGTCCCCGCCTTGCGGTCCGAAGTTGACCTCGTCGTGTCCGTCCGCGGGCGGCGGCACGAAGTTCCTGCCGTCGCCGTTGCTGCCGTTCTCGCCGCCGGCACCGTCGGCACCATCGGGGCCGTTGCCGTTCCCTCCGGCTTCGCCGTTGCCGCCGCCACTGCCGTGGTTCTCGCCGTGATTGCCCCCGAGCGGGGTGTTGGGGTCGGTGATCGCGACGAACGCCGGCTTCGAATCCAGGTAGGCCTGGCCGAGATTGTCCAGCAGTTCGACAGCGCGCTCGTTCAGCGGCTTCATCTGTTTGCGGACATAGTCGCTGATCCGGCTGTTGATGAGGTCCCACGTGGCCTGGCTGTCGAGCGGACCACCGAACGGCTCCATCCCCTCCGGCAGCGGATAGGGCTCGAACGTGCGCGACTCACCGGTCTCCTCGATCACCACGTGACTTTGGTAGCTCCCGGCGATCGCCCGGACGTCTCGCCGGAATTCCGGTGCGGAGCCGGCGTTCGAGTGATATCCGGCGATGACGGTCCGGATGTACTCCTCCGCCCGCGCCCGGCCGTTCTCCGCCAGCGTGTCGAGCACGTAGGGATTCGACGTCGACACGTCCAACCCCATGTTCACGATGTAGTGGTAGATGTTGCGCACCACGGCGTCCATCGCGTCGTGCACCGCGGTGTGCAGCGTGCCGCTGTACTCGTTCCACAGCTCGGCCATCTCACGTCCGAACCGGGAAAGCGCGTCCGCGTTCTGCTGCAAGGCCTGCGACGGTGGCGGGTTCTTGTCGGTGGTCAGCTGCCGGTGCAGGTCCTCCACGGTGGTCCCGAGCTGGATCACCCTGTTCGCGATGACGTGCGCGGCCAGACCGTGGAAGGCCGAATCACCCGCTCCGATCCGGCCCGCCCACTGCGCCAACGTCTCGTGCGCGCTCGCCAGCCAGCTGATGTAGCCGTCGAGCAGCTCCTTGGTGTTCAGGAAGTAGTTGACATCGATCTTGCCGATGTCGGCGGCGGCGAGCCCGCCGATCATCCCGTCGACCTCGGTGACGCCGCTGGTCCAGTTCTCGATCTCCTCGAGGTTCTTGTTGACCGAGACGTACCACACGTCCCACGCGTGGTAGCTGAAGCCGGTGGCGCGTGGGCCGCCGTCGACCTGCGCCGACCCGGGCGCGAGGTCTCCCCCGGCCTGGATGAACCACCCTTTGCCCGGTGTCGCACCCCGGTCGAGGACGGCTTGCAGGTTCGGGCCGAGCCCGGTGGTGATCCGCAGGGCGTGCTCGAACGTGCCCACCGGGGGCAGTTCGCCGTTCGGACTCGTCATCGCGTCCCCTCCGAAGACTGCTCCGCGGTCTGTTCCTGGGTTTGGCGGTCCTTGCCCTTGCTGCTCGGAGCCTTCGAGCGCACGTGCACGTGAGTGGGCGCGCGCTGCTCCTCGTTCTCCACCTCAGGACCTTCCGGCAGGCCGATGACGCCCGCCGTGGCGGCGCCCTTGGTGCCCCAGATCTCCTCGTCCTCGGACAACCAGGTCTGCCGCTCGCGATCCTTGTTCTGCTGCGCTCCGTTCGGCGGCATGATCGGTGGCATCATCGGTGGCATGAACGGCGTGCGGCCGCCGACGCCGCCGATGCCGGTGCCCGTTCCGCCCTGGCTCTGCTCGGTGCCGGACCAGTTCGACCATCCCTCGCCGCTGAACCCGCCGGCGCCGCCCGTGTCGCCGCCGACGCTGCCCTCTCCACCGGCACCGCCGCCCCCGGCGGGGAAATTGGCACCGGCGGCGACCTCCTTGCCGTTCCCACCGCCGAGCAGGTCGCGCAGGTCGTCCGGGATGTTCGTCGAGGCGCTCGGCGGGTCGTGCTTGCCGGACAGGTCGGGGATGTTCGTCGAACCGTTGCCGCCGCCGTTGAGCAGGTCCTTGAGTGTCTCGTCGTCCAAGCCCCCGACCGGGAACTCGTTGCGGTCGTCGTCGAGCAGGTCGGACAGATCGGGGATGTTCGACGAACCGGTGCCGTTGGCGCCGTTTCCGCCGAGGTCGAGGGCCACCGGGTTGCCGTTGGCGTCGAACACCGGCAGCGGATTGCCGTTGGCGTCCAACGGCAGGTCCAGGGTGCCGTCCCGGTTGATCGGGATCGGGTTGCCGTCGGCGTCGAACAGGGCTGGGTTGCCGTCGGCGTCGAACACCGGCAACGGATTGCCGTTGGCGTCCAACGGCAGATTCAGCGTGCCGTCCCCGTCCAGGGGGATCAGGTTGCCGTTGGCGTCGTACATCGGTGGCGGGCTGAGCCGCTGCAGGTCGACGGGGTTGCCGTTGGCGTCGAACACCGGCAACGGATTGCCGTTGGCGTCCAACGGCAGGTTCAGGGTGCCGTCCCCGTTCATCGGGATCGGGTTGCCGTTGGCGTCGAACAGCTGTGTCGGCTTGCCGTTGTTGTCCAGCGGCGACTTGAAGGTGCCGATGCCTCCCGGACCTGGGGTGATCGGCAAGCCGCCGGGGCCGAGCAGGTTGTTCAGCTGATCGGTCAAGTTGCCGGTGCCGTTGGCATTGGGGCCGTCACCATTGCCGAACAGGTTGTTCAGCTGATCGGTCAGGTTGCCGGTGCCGTTGGCGCTGGGTCCACCGCCGCCTGGGCCCCCGCCACCGTTGAGCAGATTGTTCAGCTGATCAGTCAGATCACCATTGCCGTTCGGACCACCACCGCCCGGGCCCCCGCCACCGTTGAGCAGATTGTTCAGCTGATCGCTCAGATCACCATTGCCGTTGCCGTTCGGACCACCACCACCGTTCGGACCACCCTCGAACAACTTCTTCAGCTGGTCGTCGAGATCGCTGTTGCCCTTGCCGTCGCCGAAGAGGCCGCTGAGGTCGATCTTGGTCTTGCCGCCGCCCCCGTCACCGAACAGGTCCTTGAGGATGTCGTCGACATTGGTGTTGCCGCCGCCGTTCCCGCCGCCGAGGCCGCCACCGCCACCGCCGCCCTCCAGCGGCTGCGGGTCGTCGAGCGCCGCCAAATTCGGCTTCGCGCTGAGGTAGGAGTCCTCGAGGTAGCTCATCGCCTCGCGTGCCGACTCGTGCAGCAAGTCCATGATTTCCTCGATGTAATCGTTGATGTAACGATTGGCCTGCTGCCACGTTGCCGCCGAATTGAGTGGACCGGTGATCTTCGGGAAGGTCTCGACGCCATTGACCGGAGCGATGGGAACGGGATCATACGGCTCGTTCACAATATCGAATTCAACACTGCTGACATCGCTGAAGATGTCGCGAAAATAATCATCCAAACCGTTGTTCATCTTGAAGTTCGCGATGCGCGCGCCTTGATTGTGGGTCGAACTCCAGGCGGCGACCACCCCGCGTATATATTCTTTGGCCGGATCAGCCGAGAACCCCGATTTGAAGTCGCGCTCCCACGGGCTGACATGGGAATAATTGATGAGATCGAGCAGGTAGTTCGGCTCGCCGTGCGCCAGCCCCAATTGCCGAACGTACAAAGCAACGTTTTTGACGAGGTTGCCGACCAGCTTCCCGGGCAAGTCGTACAGCGCATCACGCACGGTGTACCAGGCGGTCGCCATCATCCGGATGAAGGACTGCAGGGCGCTGGCGAGTTCGAGAATCTTCTGCGGCGTCTCGCGATCCTCCACGATCTGTTCGAGGATGTCGCTGACGATGAACTGGAAGTTCTTGACGTGCTGGTAGATGACGTTCGCGGCTTTACCTTTGAACGAGTCGTCGTCGCTGGTCAGCTTGTCGACCCAGGTCTGCAGTACCGCATCTGCCGAACGCAGCCAGGCCAGGTACTCGTCCAGCACCATCTGCACGTCGTAGAACTGCGTGATGTCGACCAGGCCGAGCCGACCCCCCAGCAGATCGCCGACCATGCTGTCCATCTCTTCGATCTGGTCGTTCCACTGTCTGATCAGCTCCCAGTCGGCGTTGATGCCGATCCACACGGCGCCGTACGCCGTGTAGGTGTACGCGGCACTACTCGTCGAGCCGCCGTCCGGCTTTTTGTTGTCCGAATCGTCCGAACTGCTTTTGCCGGATTCCGTCATGGCGTTCGACAACGACAGCCAGCCCTCACTGCCCTCGCCGTTGCCACTGCCCTTTTTCAGCAGACCGGAGAGGTCGACGGTCTCCATTCCGGTGACCTCGCTGAAGATGTCGAAGAAGGTCAGCCGGCGGTTATCACCTCCCGGCGCTGAATTCCCCTCGGCCATAGTCGCTCACCGCCAGTTCAACGTCCGTCAGTCGTCTTTGTCGGAGTCGGAGTCCGAGTCGGAATCGTTGTCCGAGTCCGAGTCGGAAGCCGAATCGGAGTCGCTCGAGTCGTTGTTTCCTCCACCGCCACCGGTGAAGCCGCCGCCACCACCGCCGCTGCTGCCGAACCCGGGGAACTCACTCGTGAACGCCGAAGCCGTGTACGCAGCCAGGTCGTTCGTGTCGTTGAACACGGTGACCGCGTTTTCCAGCGCACGATGGAACTTGTCGAACGCCAGCTGCAGCTTCTTCGTGTTGGACTTGACCGAGCTGCCGAATTCGTTGGCCCACGAGTTCAGGTTCTCGGCCGGGTCGAACGTCTGCCCCTTCGGCTGCAGCAGCAGGCTGTTGTCGAGGTGAATGTGCGTCGTGTCGCTGTAGATCGCCTTGAGGATCGTGCTTTCCAGCTCATCGATGGCGGCCATCAGCTGGCGGTACGAAGCCTCGTCGAACGTGACGTTCGGGTCGCCGGTCGTGTTGCCGTTGTTACCGCCTTCGCCGTCGCCGCTGCCGCTGGAATCGCTGTCTTCGTCGTCGTCCTTGCCGTCGCTGTCCTCGTCTTCCTTGTCGTCGTCCTTGCCGTCGCTGTCCTCGTCCTCGTCGTCCTTGCCGCTGCCTTCGCCGTCCTCGTCTTCGTCCTCGTCGCCCTTGCTCTCGCTGTCCTCGTCGCCCTCGTTGTTGCCGCTGCCGTATCCACTTCCTGGGAACCCGTTGCCGTCCCCGTCCCCGGCGCCGTTACCTGCACCGTTACCGCTGCCGGTGCCACTACCGCCGCCTTCGCCGTCTCCCTTGCCCGGTGGCGGCGCCCAGGTGTAGCTGGGGTAGAAGTTCTTGCCGGTCACCGGGTCGACGATCGGTTTGCCGTCGGGCCCCATGAGCGGCGGGTCCGTCTGACCCTCGGAGTCCTGCGGCGTGTACGTCTTGTAGAGGTAGTCGCCGTCCTCGTTCGTGACCGGGTCGCCGTTCTCGTCCAGGATCGGCTCGCCCAGCGGGCCCGCACCGGGTTCGGTGTTCTCTCCCGGCTTGGTCGACTTGGTGAACGTGCCCGGCGGTGGCGCCCATGTGTAGGTGGGATAGAGGTGCTGGCCCGTCCTCGGGTCGACGACCGGGTTGCCGTTCTCGTCACGCAGCGGCTCCTCGGTCTGCCCCTCGTCCGGCGCCGGCTTGTACGTCCGGTAGAGGTGCTCGCCCGTGTCCGGGTTGATCACCGGCGTGCCGTCAGCAGCCGTCACCGGATCCGGCTTGACGTGCGACGCGACCGGTTCGCCGTCCGGCGTCTCGGACCCAGGGGGCGGTCCCCACACGTAGTTGGGGTAGAACTTGTTCCCGGTCTCGGGGTCGATGATCGGATCCCCGTTGGCGTCGAGCAGCGGTTCGCCTTCTCCGTCCTTCGACGGGAGGTAGACCTTCCAGAGGTGCTCACCGGTTTCCGGGTTGACGACCGGGTTGCCGTTCTCGTCGGTGAAGTGCACCGGCGCGAGTTCCCGCTGATGAAGCTCTCCGGCTTCCAGCTCGTCCGGCGAGGGCCCCCATCGGTAGACGGGCTCACCCGAGCCGTCGTCGTCGACGTAGAGGTGCTCGCCCGTTTCCGGGTCGACCACCGGGTTGCCGTCGCTGTCCAGAACCTCCTCGCCGTACGACGTCTTGGCCGGCGTGTGGCTGTCGCCCGTGTTCGACTTGTCGGTGTCGGAATCGGTGTCGGTATCGCTGTCGGAATCGGTGTCGGTGTCGTAGCCGACACCCGTCCCGGAGCCGCTGCCGGAGCCGGACCCGCCACCTCCGCCGGACCCGCCTCCGGATCCGCCGCCGTCGGATTGATCGCCGGTGGAATTCCCGGTGTCGTCGTTGCCGGTCGACTTGTCAGAGTCGTCGTCGGTGTCGTCCTCGGTCGACTTGTCGGAGTCGTTGTCGCCCTGACCGTTGCCGTTGCCGGACGACTGATTGGAGCCATTGCCGCTACCACCGCCGGGGTTACCGCCGGAGCTGCCGTAGTGGCCGGTCCCCGGGTTGCCCCCGCCACCACCCGATCCACCACCGCCGGACTGATCGCCGGTGGAGTTCCCGGTGTCGTCGCCGCCGGTCGACTTGTCAGAGTCGTCGTCGGTGTTGTTGCCGGTCGACTGGCCGGAGTCGTTGTCGGAGCCGTTGTCCGAGTCGTCGTCGCCTTGGGTGTCGCCGGGTGACTGGTTGGCCTCGTCGCCGCGGTTGCCGTTGCCGTGGTTTCCCGCGAAATTGATGCCCTCGCCGTTGCCGGACTTGCCGTAATGACCGGCACCCGGGTTGCCACCACTGCTGCTGGAGCCGCTGTCGCCGCCGGGCTGGTCATGGTCTCCGCGACCACCGCGACCGCCCGGCTGATCGTCGTCGCCGGTGTGCCGACCCTTGTCGTCCGGGTCGTCCGGGTCGTCGGGGTCGTCGGGGTCGTTGGAATCGTTGCGGCCGCCCCGGCCTTCGTCGTCGCCCGATCCGGTGCCGGAGTCGTCGTCGGGGTCGCGCCCGGCAAGCTTGTCGAAGGTGTCCGACAGCTCGTCGAACTTTTCCGACAGTTCGTCGAAGTCCTCGGCGAGATCCTCGAACAACTCGTCGAGGTCCTCGTCGTCGCCTGCGCCGTCCCCGGTCGAATCCGAGTCGGAGTCGTCGCCCCGACGGTTCGACCGCGAGTCGGAGTCGTCGTCGCTGTTCGACGTCTGCCTTACGTTGTCGTCGTCATCGTCGCCGGCCCTCTTGGCCAGCTTGTCGAACTTGACTGCCAGCTCGTCGAAGTCATCGGCCAGCTCCTCGAACTGGTCCGAGATCTCCTCGAAGGTTTCGGCGTCCTCCGCGTCGCTGTCCTCACCTCGCGCCGACACATCGTCCGGGTCGCGCCGGTCGTCGTCACCACGCGAACCACGCTCATTCCGGTCGCGGTGGTCGTCGTCGCCACGCGAACCGCGCTCGTCGTCGCGCCCGTCCTCGTCGTCTCGCCGGCGGCGACGAAGCGCCAGCTGCCGTGCCCCCGGGTCGGTCTGGTCGTCGTCTCCTGATCCCCTGCCGGAGCCACCGCCGCCTCCGGACGACCCACCACCTCCGTGACCACCGAAGAAGTCGTGCCCGGTGCCCTTCTTGTGGTCGACGGCCAGCCGGTGGAACTCCTCCGCCGCTTCGTCCAACAAGTCCGACATCCCGTCGAACTCGTTGGCAAGTTCGGCGAAATGTCCCGCTGTCTCACCAATACTGCCCGCGGGCGTGCTCTCACCGTCGACCGCGAAATCCTGCACCGGCGTCGCCGGTACCTTGTCGGTCGCGAACCCCTCCTGATCCGGGTCCGCCATCCGATTCGCATAAGGGGACATCGGCATTCCCATCAGAGGGTTAGCCGAATGTGCCGACTCGGCGTCTGGTTTCCGCGAGCGAGCGATCCGCTCCGGATCAGTTCCCTCCACCGAACTCTCCTTTCGCTACCAAGAAACGTCAGCCACCGCTGATGGGAATGCCGATACCCGTACGAACCGAATCAGGGATTGAGCTGGTAACCCATGTCGGCTGCGCTGCCGAGCATGATCTGCTGGCCGCGCCGGTCGCCTTCCAGCACGATCTCGTGAACCTTGTAGGCCTTGCCGGCCTCCTTCTCGATGTCGGCCAGCATCTCCAGGTAGAGCCTGGTCCACTCGCGCTGATTCTTCTCCCAGATGGCGACCGAGTTGCCGAACAGAGCCTCTTCCTTGGAGTTCAACAGGTGGTTCAGGCTGTCCAGCTCGGCACCCAGCTCGTGGACGCACTTCATGAACCGGTTGTTCAGTTCGGCGAACGCGGGATTGTTTACGTTGATGTAAGTCATGGCAGTCCTTTCGATGTCCTGACCGAATCCCCGGCTTAGCTGTTCGCCGTCTGGACCGAGTCGGAACCGGTCTGGATGAGCTGGTTACGCACACCGATCACGCGACCGTTCATCTCTTCCAACTGATTGAGAATCAGCTGGAATCGCTGGTTCCAGTCGCCCACCGAGTCGGAAAGAATCCGACCCGCATCCAAATCGGCGACCGCCGGGATCTGATCTCCGATGCTGCGCACCTGCAGGTCCAACGCCTGCATGTTCTGCTTCACGAGTGCCGTCTTCTGGATGATGTTGTCCAGAATTGGCACGTCACCACCGGTGTTTTGCGACACTGGCCACTCCTCTGCTATTTCTTCTTATCCTCGAAAAGGTCGAGTACCGGACCGGTCGGCAACAGAGCGAGCAGCTCCGCCGGGACCGGTTCGGCGGATTCGACCGCATACCCGAGCGCCTGAGCTGCTTCGCTGCTGGCGACGGGAAACTTCGCACCGGCTTCCGTGATGAGGTAGATGCCGACACCCGACTGGCCCGGCGCCGGCTGGGTGCGGGCGAGCATGCCCCCGCCGGGCGCCACCGCGACCGCGTCGGCCACGCGGCCGTCACGGCTGATACCGACCGCATCGCTGACCGGGGCACCGACCGGGCCGGGGGCGGCCACCAGCGTCGTGTGGTCGTTCTGCCACCGGACGCACGGCACCTCGGCCCCGGTGTCGAGCGCCTTCGGCGGCTTCGGCGGCATGCCCGCCTGCCACGCCGGGCCGGCCAGCACCTTCTCCGCAGCCAGTTGTGCCGGGGTGAGGGTGAGCGGCGAGGCGCTCTCGCTCGCCGGGTTGGCCGTCAGCAGCGTCGCCACGGTCTCCGAGACCGGTATCAGCCCGTCGGAGTCGACCACGAAGTACTTGTCCCCGACGGCCTCGGGCACGACGACGACCTCCCCGCGGGTGGTTGCGTTGCCGCCGATGGTCGGACCTGCGCCGCCCCGCTTCACCGGTGGAACGCCCAGGTCGGGGCCCGCGGGCAGCGTGTTCAACCACGTGGAGTCGGCCGAGACCGCCTTCTTCGGGTCGAACCCGAGCGCTTGCGGCACCCACGTCTCGGTGATCCGCAGCCGCGTGCCGTTCCAGGCCAGGAAGAACTGATCGCCGTTGCGCAGCAACACCGCCTCGTCCGGGGAGAACGGACGGCTGCCCGTCGCCGCCCCCACGGCGACCGAGACCTTCGGGTCACCGTCGGCGACACCCGCGCACACCGTCCATGGCTGGCCCGCGATGCCCGGCAGCGGCATGGTGTCCGGCGCGCCCGGGATGCCGATCGGCGCGCCCTCCGGGACGTCGGCGATGTCGGCGGAATTCACCGTCTCCACCGCCGGCTCGCCCTTGGCGAGCAGCCGCGCGGACGCATGGTTGAGCACGGGCCGCAACCGGCCGCCGATCAGCATGTACCGGCTGCCAGTGTCCTCGTTGAGGATGAGCGTCCCTGGCTCGCGCCACCTGTCGCCGCTGCGGCCGAGCAGGAACGTCACGATCAGCACACCGGCGAGCACGACGATGGCGATGCCGATGCCACCTGCGACGCCGACCGCGGTCCGGCGAAGCGGTCTGTTCTGCGCGTCGGGGTCGGTGCGCAGGACGGCGGCAAGAAGCCGTCCGGCAGTGAACTTGTGCGCGTCTACCTGCTCACGCCTGTCGTACACGGCCACCTCCCCTTCTGCATCGAGACACGGCTGACGATCTTGTGCTGGTTCACAGCCAGGTGGCGGCCCACGAGTAGAACCCGGTGACCACGAGCAGCAGCGCCATCACCGCGAGCGCGAACACCCAGTGCAAGATGTCGCCCCAGCGGCCCCACCGCGGGACGAGTCGTCGTCCCGGCAGCACCATGGCGCCGGCGACGAAGTTGCCGGCCAGCGCGAGCAGCGCGACCACGACGGCCAGCTGCCCGAGCAACGGCAGCTGCGCGGTCCAGCCCAGCGCCACGGCAACCAGACCGACCAGCGCGGGCGCCATCGTGGCCAGCCGGTGCCACATGCCGTTCAGCTCACGCGACTGCAACAGCAGCACGCCCGCCACGACGGCCGCCAACGTGCTGGGCGCCCAGGCGAGTTCGGACGCCAACGCGAGCATCGAGCCGACACCGAGCACGGCGAGCACGGTGAGGAACGCCGTCAGGTACTCGTCGGCGAGGTTGGCCCGGTCGAGCACGTCCTTGCTCGGCAGCGGGTCGAGGTTCTCCTGGAACTCCTCCGGGGTGAGCGGCACAGGTTCCGGCGCCAAGCCCGCCAGCCAGGCGGCGAACGACGGGGCGATCCGGGTCGAGATCAGCATGATCACGGTCATCACCGCGCCGAGCTGCGCGCCGTCGAGCCCGATCAGCACCGAGATCGTGGTGCCACCGGTGAGCAACACACCGGCGACGGCCACGGCGAGGAACCACGGCCGGGAGACGCCGATCGCGGCGTGCGCCAGGGTGCCTGCCACCGCGAGGGCCACCGCGAACGCCAGCACTCCGGGAGCGGTCAGCCAGGTCGTGACGGTCGCCGATCCGGCGGGCATGGCGAGACCGGCGAGACCGGCCGCGACGATCGCGACGACACCGAGCGTCGTCGCGACCGCGGTGTCCTCGACGAACTTCGCCATCACCACCCCGGCGATGAGCAGCAGGACCCCGGCCACGCCCGCGGAGATGGCGATCGCCGTGCCGGTACCGGTGAACGTCGTGACGAACACCCCGAGCAGGCTGAAGAACGCGGCGAGCCCGATGCACAGACGTCTGGTCAGCGCGGGCCGCCACGAGTCGTTGCGCTTGGACAACCCGGTGTGGATGCCGTCGACCAGGTCGTCGAAGTCGGCCACCGGCAGCTGGTCGTCGCGGGGACGCAGGTACAGGATGTCGCCGTCGTAGAGGCCGGCGGCCGCCGTGCCGTGGTTCTCGTCGAGGGGTTCCTCGCCGAGGCGCTGCAACACCCACCCGTCGTGGCCGAGCCCGGTGGTGGCCAGCGCCGGGTCGAGATGACCGAGCACGGTCGGCATCAGATCCGAGATCGGCACGTGCACCGGGACCGCCAGCTCGACGCGGCTGGTCGGCCCGACGATGGTCAGCCGGCATACCTCACCCGCGTTCGACGGCGTCGCGGCCGCGCGAGCCACGGGGTCCGCAGCATTCACATGTGTGCCTGCCATGCCACCTGTACGGAAGGCGGCTGGGGAAAGGTTCAGCGCTTCCCCATTTGTTCACCGGCGGCCGTCGCAGATGAACACCTGGCCCTCCCCGCTCCGTGTCCACCACGGACGACCGCGTGCGAGGAACCGGCGATCACGGAGGAGCCGCGATGACGACCACGATTTTCCGCAGGCCGAGCCGGGAGAAACCACCGGAGATGCCCAGCGGTGAGCTGTCGTTGCAGGAACCGCCTGCCCTGCCGGAACTCGCCGGCCGGGACTACATGACGTCGCTGATGATGCTGCCGATGATGCTCGGCGGCGGCGTCTTCATGCTGATCTACATCGGCCCGCGCAACCCGATCCTCGCGCTCGGCATGTTCGGCCTGATGATCACGATGGGCATCCTGATGTTCATCGTGCAGATGCTGCGCGGCGGCGTGGACCGTCGGATCAAGATGCGCGGGGAACGCCGGGACTACCTGCGCTATTTGAGCCAGATCCGGGTCCAGGTGCGCAAGAGCGCGGACAAGCAGCGGGAGTCGCTCGCGTGGCGGCACCCGGACCCCAACGGGCTGTGGTCGGTGGCCATGTCCGGCAGGCTGTGGGAGCGGCGGGCCGCCCACGGTGACTTCGCGGAGGTCCGCATCGGCACCGGCACGCAGCGCCTCGCACTACGGATCTCGCCGGTGAGCTCGAAACCGATCTCCGACCTCGAACCGCTGTCGGCTCGCGCGCTGCGGAAGTTCATCAACGCGCACAGCTCGGTGGCGAACCTGCCGACGTCGCTGTTCCTGCGCGGGTTCGCCAAGATCCGCTTCGGTGGCGACATCGAGGTCATCCGAGGGATGACCAGGGCCATCCTCGGTCAGCTCGCCACGTTCCACTCACCGGAGGACCTGCGCATCGCCGTGTGCACCACGCCGCAGCGGGCCGAGCTGTGGGACTGGGTGAAGTGGCTCCCGCACGCCCAGCACCCGGTGGAGCAGGACGGCGCGGGCAACGTCCGGTTGCTGGCCGACGGCATCGACACGCTCACCGAGATGCTCGACACCGAACTCAGCGAGCGCGGCCGCTTCGAGGCAGCGGCCGCGCCCAGCGCCGACGAGCCGTACGTGGTCATCGTCCTCGACGGCGTCGAGGTGTCGCAGGAGTCGCGGCTCGCCGGGACGGGCTACCGCAACACCGTCGTGCTCGACGTCGCCGGGTCGCTGTCCGGCACCGGGCGCACCACGCTGCGCCTGGACGTCACCGCGGACAAGGTCGAAATGGTGCGCACCGACCGCACCGGACAGGAGATCCGCACCAAGATGTGCGTCCCCGACCAGCTCAGCATCACCAAGGCGGCGACGCTGGCCAGGACGATCACGCCGTACCGGCTCGGCGGGACGGCCGACGTGGCCGAACCGATGGTGGCCAACTTCGAACTGCCGGGCCTGCTGGGCATCACCGACCTCGAGACGTGGAACCCGGCGCCGATGGCCCGCACCGGGCTGACCAAGGACCGGTTGCGCATCCCGATCGGCATCACCGAGAACGGTGCGCCGATCGAGCTGGACATCAAGGAGTCCGCGCAGGGCGGGATGGGGCCGCACGGCCTGCTGATCGGGGCCACCGGGTCCGGCAAGTCCGAGCTGTTGCGCACGCTGGTGCTCGGCATGGCGATGACGCACTCGTCGGAGATCCTCAACTTCGTACTCGTCGACTTCAAAGGTGGTGCGACGTTCCTCGGGGTGGAGAACCTGCCGCACGTGTCGGCGGTGATCACCAACCTCGCCGACGAGGCCACGCTGGTCACCAGGATGCAGGACGCGCTGCACGGTGAGCTGCAGCGCCGTCAGGAGTTCCTGCGCGCGGCGGGCAACTACAGCTCGCTGCTCGACTACGAGAAGGCCAGGCTGTCCGGGGAGCCGCTGGATCCGCTGCCCACGCTGTTCGTCATCGTCGACGAGTTCAGCGAGCTGCTGGCCTCGCACCCCGAGTTCAGCGAGTTGTTCGTGATGATCGGACGGCTCGGCCGCTCGCTCGGGGTGCACCTGCTGCTGGCCAGTCAGCGCATCGAGGACGGCAAGATGCACAAGCTGGAGAGCCACTTGTCGTACCGGATCGGCCTGCGGACGTTCTCCGCGATGGAGTCCCGCGCGGTGATCGGTGTGCCGGACGCCTACCAGCTGCCCAGCGCCCCGGGTAACGGCTATCTGCGCAGCGACGTGGCGACGTTGATCCGGTTCAAGGCCGCCTACGTGTCGGGCCCGTATCGCAGGCGGACCCGCGAGCAGCGGCAGGAAGAGGTGCGGCAGCAGATCGTGCCGTTCAGCGTCGGCAAGGTCGCCCTGCCACCCGCGGCGAAGCCCGCCCAGCCCACCACGCCGAAGGAGGACGAGGAGACCGGCGAATCGGTGTTGTCGGTGGCCGTCGAACGGCTGCTCGGCTTCGGCCCGCCCGCACACCAGGTGTGGCTGCCGCCGCTGGCCGAACCACCCACGCTCGACCAGCTGCTGCCGCCGTTGGAGACGCACCCCGAACTCGGGCTGCAGGCGGTGGGCTGGTCGGGACGCGGCAAGCTGCGCGTTCCGGTCGGCATCGTGGACAAGCCGTTCGAGCAGCGCCGCGACCTGTACGTGGTCGATCTGTCCGGAGCCGGTGGCCACGTGGGCATCGCGGGCGCGCCGCAGTCGGGCAAGAGCAACTTGCTGCGCACCTTGATCTGCTCCATCGCGCTGACCCACACGCCGGAGGAGGTGCAGTTCTACTGCCTCGACTTCGGTGGCGGCACGTTGACCTCGGTCGCCGGGCTCCCGCACGTCGGCGGCGTGGCCAGCCGCATGCAGGAAGAGCGCGTCGCCCGCACCATCGCCGAGGTCCAGACGCTGCTGACCGAGCGCGAGCAGCGGTTCGCCCAGCACAACGTGCACAGCATGGCCGACTTCCGAGCCCGTCGTGCCGCCGGCGAGTTCCCCGACGACCAGCACGGCGACGTCTTCCTGGTGGTGGACGGCTGGGGCTCACTGCGCTCCGACTTCGAGCAGTACGACTTCACGTTGCGCCAGCTCGCCGCGCGTGGCTTGTCGTTCGGCGTGCACCTCATCCTGACGACCAACCGCTGGTCCGATGTGCACAGTTCGCTTCGTGACCAGCTCGGCACGCGGTTGGAACTGCGCCTGGGCGACAAGATCGACTCGATGATCAACATGCGCAAGGCCGGGGAGGTCCCGCAGCTGCCCGGTCGCGGCATGACGGCCGACGAGAAGCACTTCCTGTCGGGTGTGCCGCGTATCGACGGGATGTGCACCGCCGATGGTCTGGCCGACGCCACGCGCGACCTGGCGGAAGCCGTCGCGGAGAGCTGGCGCGGCAAGCGCGCACCGGCGGTGCGGATGCTGCCCGCGGTGCTGCCTGCCGGCGAGCTGCCCGCGCCGAAACTGCCGGGCCCGAAGATCCCGCTCGGCGCGGGCGAGCTGGACCTGCAGCCGGTGTGGCACGACTTCGGCGCCCGGCCGCACCTGACCATCGTCGGCGACAGCGGCAGCGGCAAGACGGCGGCGCTTCGCCTGATCATGAAGGCCATCACCACGGTGTACACGCCCGAGCAGGCACAGATCCTGCTCGTCGACACGCGCCGCGGACTGATGGACTGCCTGCCGGAGGAATACCGGCGCGGCGTCGCGGTGTCGGGGCCCGCGGCCGAGCAGCTGGTGCAAGAACTGGCCACCGAACTGCAGGAACGCGTCCCCGGCAGCGACATCACGCCCGCCCGGCTGCGCAAGCGCGACTGGTGGAGCGGACCCGAGATGTTCGTGCTGGTCGACGACTACGACCTGTTGCTGGGCAGCGGCGTCGGGCCGTTCGGTCCGATGATCGAACTCATCCCGCAGGCCGGTGACATCGGCCTGCACATGGTGATGGCGCGCGCCGCGGTCGGGTCGAGCCGCACCGCGATGGAACCGGTGACGCGCCGTCTGCAGGAGTCCAACACCCCGGAACTGGTGCTGTCGATGCCGCCGAACGAGATGCCGCTGCTCAACGGGTCGCGGGGCAGGCAGCTGCCGCCGGGCCGGGGTGTGCTGGTCACCCGGCGCGACGGCATCGGCGTGCAGGTGGGGTGGACGGAGGAACCGGAATGAGAAGACTCGCACGCGGGTTCGCCGTCGCGGCGACGCTGGGGCTGACGCTGTCGCTGGCGCCGCTGCCCGCGGCCGCTCAGGACGACGACAAGACGGTCGGCCAGTGCACCCCTCCGTCGGTGAAGCCGATCAAGAAGGAGTCCTGGGCGCAGAAGCGGATGGCTCCCGAGCGGGTATGGCACCTGACCAAGGGCGACGTCATCGTCGGCGTGATCGACACCGGGGTCAGCTCGGTGGCGCCCTCGCTCAAGGGAGCCGTGCTGCCCGGCACGAACCTCACCGGCAGCGGCAAGCGGGGTGACGGTGACTGCTTCGGAACCGGAACGTTCATCGCGTCACTGATCGCCGCACGTCCGGACGATCGCCCCGACGTGCCGTTCCATGGTGTGGCGCCGGAGGCACGGATCTTCCCGGTGCGCGTGAGTGACGACCCGCCCAAGATCCAGGACCACGCGTGGCTGGCGAAAGCGATCGCGGTCGGGATCAAGGACGCCACCGACGCCGGCGCCAAGGTGATCGCGGTCGGCCTGGTCGCCACCGTCAGCGTGCCGGAACTGCGGGCCGCGGTCGCCTACGCACACGAGCACGACGTGCTGATCGTGGCGTCGGCATCGCCGGCGAAGGACGGCCAGCTCGCGTTCCCGGCGCGGCTGCCCGGCGTCGTCGCGGTGTCGCCGATCGGTGAGGACGGCACGTCGAACGGCACACTGGGCACCCAGCCGTCGCTGGCGGGCCCCGCGACCAACGTGATCGGTGTCGGCCCGGAGGGCGAGGGCCACCGGGTCAGTTCGGCGCCGCAGCTGGCCGTCGGCTTCGTCGCCGGTGCGGCCGCGCTGGTGCGGGACTACCACCCCGAGTTGTCCGCACCGGATGTCCTGCAGCAGTTGCGCATCTCGGCCGACCACCCGTCGACGGCGCTGCCGAACAAGACCCTCGGCTACGGCGTGGTCAATCCCTACGCGGCGGTGACCACCGTTCCGGACAACGACCAGCCGGTCACTCCGCCGGCAGAGCAGTTGACGGTGCCGCTGCCGGAGCGGCCGGACCCGGCGCCGGCACAGCGCGCCTTGTGGTGGGCGGGCGGGGTCACGGCGGCGGCATTGCTCGTCGCCGGTCCGACGATCGCACTGGCGGCACGGCGGCGACGCGAGAAGTGACCGGGCGCCGGCGGATAAAACGGTTGTCAGTGGACGCGCTGCCCACCCGAGGTCGGACATCGTCCGCTGACGCGGCCGAGCACCTGGCGCTCGAGTTCGGCACGCGAGTCCGCCTCCAGCTTGGCGAGGACGCGCGCCACGTGCGCAACAACGGGCCGGAACACTCACCAGATGCCGATTCATTCCGTTGCCACATCACCGTTTCGTGAACGCAATGACCATATCGGTGACCTGACCCACAACGGCCGCCATAGTTCACCATTAATCTCGCCTGACGACGACGTAGGAGGCAACGGTGGCAAAGGCGCCCACCACAAACCGACGCGGCACGGCCCGCCGCGACCGAATGCATTATCTGTATATTGCGGTGATTGCCGCGGTACTGTTGGGCATCATCGTCGGGTTCGCATTCCCGGACTTCGCTGCCGAGCATTTGAAGCCACTCGGTACCGGATTCGTTGCGCTGATCAAAATGATGATCAGCCCGATCATCTTCTGCACCATCGTGCTCGGTATCGGCTCGGTCGCCCAGGCCGCCAAGGTCGGCAAGGTCGGCGCGCTGGCCCTGGCCTACTTCCTCACCATGTCCACCGTCGCCCTGGCCATCGGCCTGGTCGTCGGCAACGTGCTGCACCCCGGCGAGGGCATGAAACTGGACCCCGACCACGTCGCCGCCGCGCAGGAATCGGCCACCAAGGGCGAGTCCACCGAGGACTTCCTGCTCGGCATCATCCCGGACACGCTCGTCTCCAGCTTCACCGCGGGTTCGGTGCTGCAGACCCTGCTGGTCGCCATCCTCGCCGGCTTCGCCCTGCAGAAACTCGGCCGCGCCGGCGCTCCCATCCTGCGCGGCATCGAACACATCCAGCGGCTCGTCTTCCGCATCCTCGCCATGATCATGTGGGCGGCACCCGTCGGCGCCTTCGGCGCCATCGCCGCCGTCGTGGGCGAAACGGGCTGGGACGCCCTGACCAGTCTCGCCGTCATCATGCTCGGCTTCTACGCCACCTGCCTGGTGTTCGTCTTCGGCGTCCTCGGCGCCGTCCTGTGGCTCGGCGCGCGCATCAACATCTTCCAACTTCTGCGCTATCTCGGCCGCGAGTTCCTGCTCATCCTCTCCACCAGCAGCAGTGAATCCGCCCTCCCCCGCCTCATCGCCAAGATGGAGCACATGGGCGTCAGCAAGCCCGTCGTCGGTATCACCGTGCCCACCGGCTACTCCTTCAACCTCGACGGGACCGCCATCTACCTGACCATGGCCACCCTGTTCATCGCCACCGCCCAGGGCAGCCCCTTGGGTATCGGCGAACAGATCGGCCTGCTGTTGTTCATGATCATCGCCAGCAAGGGCGCCGCGGGCGTCACCGGCGCAGGCCTGGCCACTCTCGCGGGCGGCCTGCAAGCCCACCGGCCCGAACTGGTCGACGGCGTCGGGTTCATCGTCGGCATCGACCGCTTCATGAGTGAAGCCCGCGCCCTCACCAACTTCGCAGGCAACGCCGTCGCCACCGTCCTCATCGGCACCTGGACCGGCGAGCTCGACCGCACCCAGGCGCGCCACGTTCTCACCGGGCGACACCCCTTCGACGAAACAACCATGATCGACGACCACCACGGCACGCCGCCCGACGACGAGCACGCCGAGGACAGCTCGACCGACCACCAGCGGGAGACGGCCTCGGTCGGGTAACCCCGCCCGCCCGCCGAGCGCCTCGATGGGGGCAGGACCCCACCGGTCCTGCCCCCATCGGCCTCAGTGCGGCCTTTTTCTCGCCGTTGCAACCCGGCGAGCAATGCCTGCACTTTCGGACAACGGAACCGCCCGAAAATGCGTACTGAAAACGTCTCGTAAATAGCGGTCGAAACCTGGGGACCAACTCTACCTTTTGCTTCGAGACATCCCTTGAATAAGGCGGGAAGACACCCCTTCACCAGAGGGGCAGGCCACACGATGTGGCGTCAATTACAGAGGAAACTCTTTCCTGTCGGAAAAGGACACGATCCCTTTTGCCGATGGGCTTCCGAAAGGCCAGGGAAATGACTTCCACTGACATCAACGCGGTGATCGCCGAACACGGCACGGCCCTTCTCGCCTACGCCACCCGGCTGACCGGCGGCGACCGCCACCTCGCCGAGGACGTGGTCCAGGAGACGTGGTTGCGGGCGTGGAAGAACGCCGACCGCCTCACCGAGGACTTCGGCTCGATTCGCGGCTGGCTACGGCGGATCGCCCACAACGTGGCCATCGACCAGCACCGCAGCCGCAAGGCGCGGCCGACCGAGGTCAACCTGCCCGACCCGATCCTGCACAACGCGGCCACCGTCGCCGATCCGACGGAACGCATCAACACGCGCCTGGAGCTCGACGAGGCGCTCGAGACGCTGTCGCCGTTGCACCGCAGCACCGTGATGCAGGTTTACTTCGAGGACCAGACCACCGCCAGGACGGCGACGATCCTCGGTGTCCCGACCGGCACCGTGAAGAGCCGCATCCACAACGCGCTCAACAACCTCCGGTCCGTGCTGACCGGACCGCAGCGGTCGCAGGCGGCTTGATCGAGCCGCTTCGGGTTGCTCCGGCCCGCCCAGGGATGTCCGTCGGCCGCCGCGCCTTCTTCCTCGGTGCTTGTGGTTGCTCCGGCGCGCCCAGGGATGTCCGGCTGCGTGGCTGAGCCGCCCGGAGTGGCCCCGGCTGCCCGGTCGACCGGCCCGAGCAAGTCGCGGCCCGCCAGACCTGAGCTGCCCGGAGTGGCCCCGGCAGCCCGTGGCCGATTGACCCGAAGCAGGCCCGTCCGACCGAGTCGACCAGAGTGACCCCGCCATCGGGCCGGCTGCTGAGACTTCTTCGACCCTGACCCGCATCACCCCGCTTGCGGATCCGACTGCGCCGAGCCCGTGCCACAGGCCACGCGAGCTCGACGTGGCGCCGCCGCGCGGCGAGCCGGACCGCGATGGGCTGGGAGAAGCACGAGTCACTGACCACCCTGCTCGTCTGGCTGGACCGGCACCCCGGCAGGCTGTCGCTGGTCGTCGCGGAGAACGAGGACGGCAGAGCTCGCGACATCACCCGCACCCGGGTACTTGCGGGAACGCCTGGGCCGCCGTGCATGCGGCGATCCGGCAGGGTGCGAACGTCACGGTCCATTTCGCGTGATCGTTGCTGCACAATTTCGAGTGAAGCTACGGGTACACCCGGTGATTCGGCATCGTGCACGTCGATTTCGCCAGTCAGCGCACGATCACGGGCGGCGGATGGTTCTTCGGTGAATCCGCTTCGCGCAATTCCGTGGCCCTGTCCTGAGAACGCGCATGGTTGCCGGATCCGCTCGGCCGAGCGCGCCGACGACGCCCCACACTCAGCGCGCATCCGCTGCCGCATGTGGTGCTTGTCACCTCGGCCGACCGTGCTTCCTGTGACGCGCGCGAGCCCGGTGTTCGCCGCCAGGAACGGCACATTCCACCTGGTGATCGTCACCGAGCAACAAGAAAGCCGCCACCCGGCTGGGTGGCGGCTTTCTTGTTGTACCCCCGATGGGATTCGAACCCACGCTACCGGCGTGAGAGGCCGGCGTCCTAGGCCGCTAGACGACGGGGGCTAGCTCGTTGCGACTGATCGAAATCTTATCGGATGCCGATTCGTCGATCGCAGCTGGGGTACCAGGACTCGAACCTAGACTAACTGAACCAGAATCAGTCGTGCTGCCAATTACACCATACCCCAATGGCCCGCTCTCACGTGCCGCAAACGATGCTAGCGGATCGACTCCGCGCCGTTTCCCCGGGGGTCGGCACTTCCATTGTGCCAGGTCAGCGCGGCGCGGGCACGATTGTCCCCGCGACGGAGTACTCCACGTGGTCGGCCAGCTCGACGAGCGAGTTGATCGCCGTGACTCCCTCCGGGACCGACTCGGCGGCGCCCGCGCGGTTGAGCCAGACGGCCTGCAGACCGGCGTTACGGGCCCCTACCGCGTCCGTGCGCAGCCGATCCCCCACGTGCATGGCCTCGTGCGGCTCACAGTCCACCGCCGCGCACGCCGAGTGGAAGATCAACGGGTCCGGCTTCGCCGCGCCGACTTCACCCGCGATGGCCACGTGATCGATGTACGGACTCAGCCCGAGATCCTCCAGCTTGGTGCGCTGGTGGTTCCCCGAGGCGTTGGTCACCGCGGCGATGCGCAGGCCGTTGGCGCGCAACCGTGTCAAGCACGGCAGCACGTCGTCGAACAGGCGGAAGCGGGCGCGCATCCCAGCCGCACGTCGCCGCTCGAAACGCGCCGCGTCCGCCTCGTCGACGGCCACCCCCAGGGCGTCCAGGAAGGCCGCTGTGCGACGACGGTGCATGGTCGGGTAGTCCAGCTCCCCGTCGACCACGCGGCCCACGTACTCGTCGGTTATGCGCTCCCACAGCGACCACATGTCCGAGCGGCCGATCATCGCCGTCAGCGCGGCACGGCTGGCCGAGGTGAAATCGACAAGCGTGTCGTCGATGTCGAGAAACACCGCGCGCACGACGGAGCCCTCCCCCTGGTCGGGAAGGCTCCCTCCGTTTCGCGGCCTGGTCGGGGCAAGCGCGAACTCCACCACGTGAGGTTAAAGGTTCAACCCCATCGGGCGACTCTGCCAACGGTGTGAATACCGTGCCGCCGGTTGGCGGTTTCGTTCACTCTTCGAGGCGCGCGAGCGCGTCGGTGAGCCGCTGCAGCGACCTCTCCCGGCCCAACAGCTCCATCGACTCGTACAGCGGCGGTGACACAGTGCGGCCGGTCACGGCGACCCGCACCGGCGCGAACGCCTTGCGCGGCTTGAGCCCCAGGCCTTCGATGAGCGACTTGTGCAGCGCGCTTTCGATGCCTGCCGCATCCCACGTCTCGAGCTCCTGCAACGCGGACAGCGAGGCCCTGAGCACCTCCGCCGCGTCACCCTTGAACGCCTTCGCTGCGGAGGCCTCCTCCACCTCGAAGTCGTCCTCGGCGAACAGAAACCGCACCATCGGAACGGCGTCGGCGAGAACGGCGACGCGTTCCTGCACCAGCGGCGCGATGGCTGCCAGGACGTCCAGCTGCTGCCGGCTCGGCTCCTTAGGCAGCACGCCCGCGTCGACCAGGTACGGCACCACCCGCTCGGTGAAGTCCTCCACCGCGAGCGCGCGCACGTGGGTGCCATTGATGGCCTCGGCCTTCTTCTGGTCGAACCGTGCCGGGTTGGCGCTCACGTCGGCGATGTCGAACGCCTCCACCAGCTCGTCCACCGTGAAGATGTCCCGGTCCGGCGCGATCGACCAGCCGAGCAGCGCCAGGTAGTTCAGCAGACCCTCACGGATGAACCCACGGTCGCGGTAGTTGAACAGGTTCGACTGCGGGTCCCGCTTGGACAGCTTCTTGTTGCCTTCGCCGAGCACATAGGGCAAGTGGCCGAACTCGGGGACGAAATCGGTGATGCCGACCCGCTGCATCGCCTGGTAGAGCGCGATCTGCCGCGGCGTGGACGGCAGCAGGTCCTCGCCCCGCAGGACGTGCGTGATGCCCATCAGCGCGTCGTCCACCGGGTTGGTGAGCGTGTACAGCGGGTCGCCGTTCGCGCGAACCAGCACCGGGTCCGGGATCGTCTCCGCCTGGAACGTGATCTCGCCACGCACCAGATCCGTCCAGGACAGCTCGCCCTCCGGCATGCGCAGCCGCAGCACCGGCTTGCGCCCTTCGGCGCGGAAGGCCGCCTTCTGCTCGTCGGTGAGCGTGCGGTCGTAGTTGTCGTAGCCCTTCTTCGGGTCCTCGCCCGCCTCCCGGCGGCGCTGCTCGACCTCTTCCGCCGTGGAGAACGCCTCGTAGAGCTCACCCGCGTCGAGCAGCTTGGCGATCACGTCGGCGTAGATCTCCCGGCGCTCGCTCTGCCGGTACGGCCCGTACTCGCCGCCGACCTCCGGCCCTTCGTCCCAGTCCAGCCCGAGCCAGCGCAGCGCCTCGAGCAATGCCTGGTAGGACTCCTCGGAATCACGGGCGGCGTCGGTGTCCTCGATACGGAACACCAGCTTGCCGCCGTGATGCCGGGCGAAGGCCCAGTTGAACAACGCGGTGCGGATCAGGCCGACGTGCGGGGTACCCGTCGGGGACGGGCAGAAGCGAACGCGAACCGGACGTGAGAGCTCAGCCATAGCGCCCATCAGGGTATCCGGCGGCGAATCGCTTGACGCCACGGCATCCGTCGGGGCATCGTGGAGTTATTCAACAAACGATGAATAAGGCGGTGAGCCGGAATGAAGCTGACCACGACGGTCGCCATCGTCGGCGGCGGACCAGCGGGCATGGTGCTCGGCTTGCTGTTGGCCAGGGCAGGCGTCGAGGTCACCGTGCTGGAGAAGCACGCGGACTTCCTGCGGGATTTCCGGGGCGACACCGTGCACCCGTCGACGTTGACGCTGCTGGACGAGCTGGGGCTCGGCGAGCGGTTCGGCAAACTGCCGCAGAGCAAGATCACCGAGATCGCCTTCCCCACCGAGGACGACGACCACGTCGTGGTGGCGGATCTGAAACGGCTGCGGGTTCGCTACCCGTACATCGCCATGGTTCCGCAGTGGGACCTGCTCGATCTGCTCGCCGACGCCGCGGCCGAGGAGCCGGGATTCACCCTGCTGCACAACGCCGAGGTCACGGACGTACTGCGGGCGAAGAACGGCGCCGTCAACGGCGTGCGGTTCGTCGACCGGACGACCGACGAGGAGCGCGAGCTGTACGCGACGTTGACGGTCGCCGCCGACGGCCGTTGGTCGATCGTGCGCGCCGCAGCCGGGCTCCCGGTGGCGGAGTTCCCGGTACCGTTCGACGTGTGGTGGTTCCGGCTACCGCGCTATCCCGAGGACCCGCAGACCGCGCTCAGCCCCGGTCTGCAGGACGGCGAGTTCGCGCTGGCCATTCCGCGCGAGGGCTACTACCAAATGGCCATCATCGGCCCCAAGGGCACCGACGAGCGGCTGCGCGCCGCAGGCATCGAGAAGTTCCGGAAACGGGTCGGCAAGGCGTTCCCGTGGGCCGCCGAACGGACCGGCGAGATCGCCTCCCTGGACGACGTCAAACACCTCGACGTGCGACTCAACCGGCTCAAGCAGTGGCATCGGCCGGGGTTGCTGTGCATCGGGGACGCCGCGCACGCGATGAGCCCGATCGGCGGCGTCGGCATCAACCTGGCGGTGCAGGACGCCGTCGCCGCCGCAACGCTGCTGGCCAAGCCGCTCCGCGAGGGCCGGCTGACCACCGCGGATCTGGCGAAGGTGCGGCGCAGAAGGTGGCTGCCGACCGTTGCGGTGCAGACGATGCAGCGCACCATGCAGCAGCAGCTCGTGGCGCCGGTGATGCGCGGTGAGGTCGCCGGGCCGCCGGAAATCGCGGTGCGGCTCATGCGGCGCGCGCCGTGGCTGTCCTACGTCCCGGCGCGCCTGATCGGGATCGGCTTCCGGCCCGAGCACGCCCCGGATTTCGCCAGACGGTGACTCAGGCGTCGACGACCGGGTTGGTCAACGTGCCGATGCCGTCGACGGTGACCGAGACTTCCTGGCCCGCCTGCATCGGACCGACCCCTTCCGGGGTGCCGGTCAGGATGACGTCGCCGGGCAGCAGCGTCATGATCTCGGAGACGAACGCGACCAGGTCGGCGACCGTGTGCACCATCTGCGCGGTGCTGCCGTCCTGCTTGGTCTCGCCGTCCAGCGTGGTGCGGATGCGCACGTCGGACGGGTCCAGGTCGGTCTCGATCCACGGTCCGAGCGGGCAGAACGTGTCGTAGCTCTTGGCGCGGGTGAACTGCACGTCGGCCTGCTGCTGGTCGCGTGCGGTCACGTCGTTGGCGATCGTGTAACCGCGAATGACCTCCAGCGCGCGGCTTGCCGGGACGTTGCGGATCGGCTGGCCGATGACCACGGCCAGCTCGCCCTCGTAGTCGACGCGCTGCGAGTTCGGCGGGCGCTTGATCGCCGCGCCGGGTCCGATCACCGTGGTGGACGGCTTGAGGAACAGCAGCGGCGTACTCGGCGCCTCCCCGCCCATCTCGGCGGCGTGCGCGGCGTAGTTCTTGCCGACCCCGATGAGCTTGGTCGGCAGGATCGGCGCCAGCAGCCGGACGTCGGCCAACGGCCAGCGCTTCCCGGTGAACTGGGGCTGGCCGAACGGGTGCTCAGCGATCTCCGCGACCTCGTCGCCCTCGATCGCGGCGAAGGCGACACCAGAGGGATGTGCGATTCGAGCCAGACGCATACCCCGCACACTACCGGGGCGGGGTGCGCGGGCTGATCAGCACCTGACCGGGATCGTCCCGCCGCGCCAGCCGGCAGGCGTGCCCGACGCCTGAGCCACCGGACCTAGCCCGCGAGCTGGCGGGCGTGCCCGACGCATGAGCCGGCAGACCTACCCCGCGCGAGCCCGCAGGCACACCCGTCGCACGACTCGGCGGGCGCACCCGCCGCGATCGGTCAGCGCGGCGAGCACACCCGCCGGGAACGGCTTCGCTCAGACCCGCATCGACTTGTGCACCAGCGCGTCGCACAGCGCCAGCCAGCTGGCCTCCACGATGTTCTCGTGCACACCGACCGTGGTCCATTCCCGCTCGCCGTCGGTGCTGTCGACCAGCACCCGGGTGACCGCGTTGGTGCCGTGCGTGCCGCTGAGGATGCGGACCTTGTAGTCGGCCAGGTCGACCTCGTCCAGCCAGGTCAGGTACGGCGTCAACGCCTTGCGCAGTGCGGCGTCCAGTGCGTGCACCGGACCGTTCCCCTCCGCGGTCGCGATGACCCGCTCCCCTGCCACATGCACCTTCACCGTGGCCTCGGAGATCACCCTGCCGTCGCTGTGGTGGTCCAGCACCACGCGGTAGGACTCCAGCTCGAACGGCGCCTCCGGGGCCAGCCGCTCGTCGTCCTCGCCCGCGTCGGCGTCCATCGCCCGCCGCAGCAACAACTCCAGCGACGCGTCCGCCGCCTCGAACGACCAGCCGCCCGCCTCCAGCGTCTTCACCTGCTCCACCACACCGCTGAGCGCGGCGGGCCGGCTGGCAAGGTCCACCCCGAGCTCACGCCCCTTGAGCTCGAGGCTGGCCTTGCCTGCCATCTCGGTGACCAGCACCCGCATGTCATTGCCGACGACCCCGGGATCGATGTGGTTGTACAGCAACGGGTCGACCTTGATCGCGCTCGCGTGCAGCCCCGCCTTGTGGGCGAAAGCCGACGACCCGACGTAGGCCTGGTGGGTGTCGGGTGCGATGTTGGCGATCTCGGCAATGGCATGGGAGACGCGGGTCAGCTCGGCGGCGCCCCCGGTAGGAAGCACCTCCATGCCGAGCTTGGTCACCAAGTTCCCCAGCACGGCGAACAAATCGGCGTTGCCTGCCCGCTCGCCGTAGCCGTTCGCGGTGCACTGCGCGTGCGTCGCACCCGCCTGCACCGCAGCGACGGTGTTGGCCACCGCGCAGCTCGTGTCGTCCTGACAATGGATGCCCAGCCTCAGCCCGGTCCGCTCCTTGACCTCGGCGACGGTCTCCGCGATGCCCAGTGGCAGCTGGCCGCCGTTGGTGTCGCACAACACCACGACGTCCGCCCCGCCTTCGCCCGCGGCTTCCAGCACGCGCACCGCGGTCTCCGGGTCGAACGCGTAGCCGTCGAAGAAGTGCTCGGCGTCCAAGAAGACCCTGCGCCCCTCGCCGACGAGGAACGAGACGGTGTCGCGAACCATCGCGCACGCCTCGTCGACGTCGACCTTCAGCGCCCGCTCGATGTGCCTGCGGTCGGACTTGGCCACCAGCGTGATGACCGGCGCCTGGGACTCCAGCAGCGCCCGTACCTGCGGGTCCTCGGCCGCGGCCGTGCCTGCCTTGCGCGTGGAGCCGAACGCCACCAGCACCGCGTGCTTGAGCGTCAGCTCACCCCGCGCCGCCCTGGCGAAGAACTCGGTGTCCTTGGGCAAAGCGCCGGGCCAGCCCCCTTCGATGAAGCCGACCCCGAGCTCGTCCAGCAGCCGGGCGACCGCCAGCTTGTCGGCGATCGAGTACGAAATGCCCTCCCGCTGTGCCCCATCGCGCAGCGTCGTGTCGTAGACGTGGAATGCGTCGCCGAGCGGTGTTCCTGCGGGGACTGTGCGGTTCACTTCTGGTCAACTCCCGGATGGACGAGCGGTGGTCGGCAAACAAAAAACCCCTCGCACGGATGCGAAGGGTTTGCGCGCCGGTAGCTCGATGATCGAGCGCTACTCGGCGCGCCTGCCAATAATGATCACGGCGAAAGCCATGTGCTGCATCATGCCACAACCCGGCGCGATCTCATAACCCGGTCCCCCATCTCAGTATCTGGAACACCGCGGCGGTTCGGCCCTGCACATACGACGGCGCCCCGCTCCACCATCGGAACGGGGCGCCGTCGGTCGTCTTGCGCGCTGGTCAGCCGGCAACCTTGTTGTTCGACGAGACCAGGGCCGCGAGCCGGTCGCCGATCGCCCGGGTGGTGCCGGGGTTCTTCTGGTCGCGGGTGGCCAGGTCGAAGGCCACAGAGGCCTCGATACGGCGGGCGGCCTCCCGCTCGCCGAGGTGATCGAGCAACAGCGCCACCGACAGCACGGCGGCCGTCGGGTCGGCGATGCCCTGCCCGGCGATGTCCGGCGCGGAGCCGTGCACCGGCTCGAACATGCTCGGGTTCTGCCTGGTCACGTCCAGGTTCCCGCTCGCGGCCAGCCCGATGCCGCCGGTGATGGCCGCGGCCAGGTCGGTGATGATGTCGCCGAACAGGTTGTCGGTGACGATCACGTCGAACCGGGACGGGTCGTTGACCAGGTGGATCGTCGCGGCGTCCACGTGCATGTAGTCGACCGTGACGTCCGGGTACTGCAGCGAGACCTCCTCGACCACACGCGACCACAGCGAACCCGCGTGGGTCAGCACATTGGTCTTGTGCACCAGCGTCAGGCGCTTGCGCGGCCGCTGGGCCGCCCGGTCGAACGCGTCGGCCACCACGCGCTTGACCCCGAACGCCGTGTTCAGCGAGACCTCGGTGGCGACCTCGTGCTCGGTGTCCTTGCGCAGGATGCCGCCGTTGCCCACGTAGGGGCCCTCGGTGCCTTCCCGCACCACCACCATGTCGACCTCGCCCGGCGCCGACAGCGGGCTCCCGACGCCCGGGTAGAGCCGAGCCGGACGCAGGTTCACGTGGTGATCCAGCTCGAATCGCAGCCGCAGCAGCAGACCACGCTCGAGGATGCCGCTCGGCACCGACGGGTCACCCACCGCGCCGAGCAGGATCGCGTCCTGCTCCCGCAATTCGTTGAGCACCGACTCCGGAAGCAGTTCCCCGGTCGAGTGCCATCGTGCGGCGCCCAGGTCGTAGTTGGTGATCTCGGTGCCCGGTGCGACTTCCGCCAACACCTTGAGGGCCTCTGTCACGACCTCGGGACCGATCCCGTCACCGGGGATCACCGCGAGCCGCATCCGATACCTCCGTCTTCGCACGTACGCCGGTTTACTCCGGGTACTACCGGGCCTTACCCCGCCGGGGGCAGGTTACCGGCAGGCACCACATTGCGTAATCTCGCCACCCCTATCGGCCCTGCCACGGCGACATTGATCACCGTGTCGGACCGTTCGAGGGTCAGCGGGGGAACGTCACCGCGCGCACCGTCCGCGCGCCGACGCTGTTGCCGATCGGTTCCAGCACGTCCTGCTTCACCGGGCGGTCGACCCGCAGCAGCATGACCGCGTCCGCGCGGTCGGTGGTCTGGCTGATCTGGGCGGCCTCGATGTTGACGCCCGCCTTGCCGAGCAGCGTGCCGACGCTGCCCATGACGCCCGGACGGTCCGGGTACTCCAGCAGGAGCATATTGCCTTCGGCGCGGATGTCGAAGTGCCTGCCGTTGACCTCGACGATCTTCTCCACCTCGTCCAAGCCGGTGATGGCACCGGACACCGACAGCGACGTCCCGTCGGCGTGCACCGCGCGGACCGTGACCTCGCTGCGGTAGATCCGGCTCTCCGGCTCGGTCTTCACGGCGACCTGCACCCCGAGGTCGTCCGCCAGCCGCTGCGCGTTGACGAACGTGACCTGGTCCTCCACCACCGCGTCGAACACACCGCGCAGCGCGGCCAGCGACAGCACACTGGCGTCCTCGGAGGCGAGCTCACCGCGCACCTCGACGGTCACCGATGACGGCGGCTGGCTGGAGAACGCGGCCAGCACGATGCCCAGCTTCTGGGTGAGCGGCAGGAACGGGCGCAGCTCGTCGCTGACCTTGCCGCTGGCCACGTTGACCGCGTCCGGCACGAAGTCGCCGCGCAGCGCGAGCAGGACCGACTTGGCGACATCGGTGCCCGCCCGGTCCTGCGCCTCTCGGGTGGAGGCGCCCAGGTGCGGGGTGACCACGACGTTCGGCAGCCCGAACAGCGGGCTGGAGGTCGTCGGCTCGGTCACGAACACGTCCACGCCTGCGCCGCCGACGTGCCCGTCGGTGATCGCCTTGGCCAGCGCCTCCTCGTCGACCAGGCCACCACGAGCGGCATTGATCAGGACGACGCCCTTCTTGGTCTTGGCCAGCGCGTCGGCGTCGATCAGGCCCTGCGTCTCCGGCGTCTTGGGCAAGTGGATGGAGATGACGTCGGCCCGGCCGAGCAGCTCGTCCAGCTCCACCAGCTCGATACCCAGCTGCGCGGCGCGAGCGGGCGAGACGTACGGGTCGTAGGCGATCAGCTCGACACCGAAGGCCGCCACGCGCTGCGCGAACAGCTGTCCGATCTTGCCGAGGCCGATCACCCCGACCGTCTTGCCGTTCAACTCGACACCGGTGAACGAGCTGCGCTTCCACTCGCCGCCCTGCAGGCTCTGGTTGGCCGCCGGAATCCGGCGCAGCACACTCAGCAGCAAGCCGACGGCGTGTTCGGCGGCCGAGACAATGTTGGACGTCGGGGCGTTGACGACCAGCACACCGCGGTCGGTGGCCGCGGGCACCTCGACGTTGTCCAACCCGACACCGGCACGCGCGACGACCTTCAGCTTCGGGGCCGCGGCCAGCACCTCGGCGTCGACCTGCGTGGCGGACCGGACGAGCAGCGCGTCGGCGGAGCGCACCGCTTCCAGCAGCGCCGGACGGTCGGTGCCGTCGACCTGGCGAATCTCGACCTCGTCACCGAGGACGTCGTGCACGGACGGAGCAAGCTTTTCGGCGAGAAGAACTACGGGACGATCACCAGTGGTCACGAAACAGACTCCGAAAGGTCGTGTCTTTGCTGAGCCCGCAGTCTATCGAGCGCATCGCCGGCATACGTCATGACCTGGGATGATGTGCGCCACGTCGCCGAATTTCGACCACATGCTGAGACGGCGGTGGGGAATTTGCTACCAGGGCTGGTCGAATTCGCCCTTTTTGGTTCCTTTGACGAACGCGTCCCATTCCGTCGGGGTGAACACCAGCGTGGTGTCGTCCTGCCGCATCGCCACGTAAACCTGGCCGTCGGTGTGCGGCACGAAGGCCAGCGCGACCTCGCCGGGACGCGGTTCCCCGCCGTCCGGGCGCTGCCAGCGGGCCTTGGTCAGGTCCAGTTCGGCGATGACCGCGCTCTTGTCGTCAGCCACGGCGGTGACGATAAACGGCCTTGCCGCCCCGCGCCCGCGATCGTCCACCGAACGAGTGCACGAACGGGCCGGCGGACGGGTGCGACGGGCCACCGGAAGACCCCGGAGGCCCGAAGCGCGAGCGCCCCGGCCGGCTCGGGCGGCCTGACCGAGCGGCCCGAAGGACCGCACAGACTGTCTCCGGTCGTCCTGTCCCGCGGTGGTGACCCGAAGGATCACCCCAGCTGGCTCAGGCAGCCTGCCCGCGCAGCGGCGCACCCAGCGAGTGCAGGTACTCCAGCACGTAGCGGTAGGACCGCAGCCACCCCGTCTGGCTGTACGACACACCCTTCTCCTGGCAGAACTGCTGCACGATCGGCTGAGCGCGACGCAGGTTCGGCCGCGGCATGGTCGGGAACAGGTGGTGCTCGATCTGGTAGTTCAGCCCACCGAGCACCCAGTCGACGACGCGGCCGCCGCGCACGTTGCGGGAAGTCAGCACCTGCTTGCGCAGGAAGTCGACCTTCTCCCCCGGCTTCATCGTCGGCATGCCCTTGTGGTTCGGCGCGAACGAACAACCCAGGTAGACACCCCACAGGCACTGGTGCACCACGATGAACAGCACCGCGATGGGTGGTGAGAGCACCAGGAACACCACCGTGAAGTAGCCACCGATGTGCAGTGCGAGCAGCGCGGCCTCCAACTTGCGCAGCTTCACGGTGCCCTTGAGGATCGCCTGCACCGCGGTGACCCGCAGCGCGATGCCTTCCAGCAGCAACAGCGGGAAGAACAGATACGCCTGGTTCTTGGCCATCCAGCGCTTGACGCCCTGCTTGGCGCGCGCCTGCTTGTCGGTGAACGCCAACGCCGGGATGTCCAGGTCCGGGTCGTGCTCCTCGTGGTTGGGGTTGGCGTGGTGCGCGTTGTGGTTGCGCAGCCAACTGCCGTAACTCATACCGATCAAGCCGCCGTGCAGGTAACCGACGATGTCGTTGGCCCTGCTGCTGCGGAAGATCTGCTTGTGCCCCGCGTCGTGACCGACGAAGGCCAGCTGCGCGAACACCACCGCGAGGCCCGCCGCGATGAACAACTGCCACCAGGAGTCCCCGAGCAGCGCGAAGCCGACGCAGGCTGCGCCCAGCATCAGCATGTTGAACGCGATCTTGAACGTGTAGTAGAGCGGCCGGCGATCGAACAGGCCTGCGGCCCGGATGCGGCGGGAAAGTTGAGCGAAGTCAGAACGATTGCGCGGCTTGTCAGCCGCCAGCGGGGGTGCGGTCACGGAAATCCTTGTTGCATTGACGACCCGGCATGACACCGGCTGGAACGAGCGACCGTGAGGCGCACCTCGACGGGTATTTCACAGCGGCCCTTGGCAACAGCCTACGGGGTAACCGGCGATGTGGACAGTCGTAGACCGCCCGGCGCGCCCACCACCACCCTAAAAGACCAATACACACGTCGGCTCGGGGCGCCGGAAAATCATCCGACACCCCGAGCCGAACGACGGTCGTCAGGAGGGCTTGACCCAGGCCATCATCTTGCGCAGCTTGGCGCCGACCTCCTCGATCGGGTGGGCGGCCCCTTCCTGCTGCAGCTTGGTGAAGTTCGGGCGGCCCGCTTCGTCCTCGGCGACCCACTCGCGGGCGAACGTGCCGTCCTGGATCTCCGCGAGCACCTTGCGCATCTCCTCCTTGACCTGCGGTCCGATGACCCGCGGGCCACGGGTGAGGTCGCCGTACTCCGCGGTGTCGGACACCGAGTAGCGCTGCCCGGCGATGCCGCCCTCGTAGATGAGGTCGACGATCAGCTTCAGCTCGTGCAGCACCTCGAAGTAGGCGATCTCCGGGGCGTAGCCGGCCTCGGTCAGCACCTCGAAACCGGACTGGATCAAGGCGCTCACGCCACCGCAGAGCACGGTCTGCTCACCGAACAGGTCGGTCTCGGTCTCCTCGGCGAACGTGGTCTTGATGACACCCGCGCGGGTGCCGCCGATCGCCTTGGCGTAGGACAGCGCCAGCGCCTGCGCGTTCCCGGACGCGTCCTGCTCGACCGCGATCAGGCACGGCACGCCCTTGCCGTCGACGAACTGCCTGCGGACCAGGTGGCCGGGGCCCTTCGGCGCGACCATCGCCACGTCGACGTCCGAAGGTGCCTGGATCAGGCCGTAGCGGATGTTGAAGCCGTGGCCGAAGTAAATCGCATCGCCGGACTTCAGGTGCGGCGCGATGTCCTCGGCGTAGATCTTCCGCTGGGCGGTGTCCGGCGCCAGGATCATGATCAGATCCGCTTCCTCGGCGGCCTGGGCGGGCGTGACGACTCGCAGGCCCTCCTCCTCCTCGGCCTTGGCCCGCGACTTCGACGTCTCGGGCAAGCCCACCCGCACGTCGACGCCCGAGTCGCGCAGGCTCAGCGCGTGCGCGTGACCCTGGCTGCCGTAGCCGATCACGGCCACCTTGCGGCCCTGGATCAGACCGAGGTCGGCGTCGTCGTCATAGAAAATCTCTACTGCCATGAGGGGTACTGCTTCCTTCCGGTGCGGGTGTATTTCCTTGGGTCTGCGCGTTCAGCGAATGGCCGACGCGGTGATGGACTTGGCCCCGCGGCCAATGGCCACCATCCCGGACTGCACGATCTCGCGAATGCCGTACGGCTCGAGCATGCGCAGCAACGCGGAGGTCTTGTCCGCCGTGCCGGTCGCCTCGATGGTGAGCGCTTCCGGCGAGACGTCCACGACCTTGGCGCGGAACAGCTGCACGGTCTCCAGCACCTGGCTACGCACCGTGGCGTCGGCACGCACCTTGACCAGCAACAATTCGCGCTGAACGGCGGTGGAGGGTTCCAGCTCCACGATCTTGATGACGTTCACCAGCTTGTTCAGCTGCTTGGTGACCTGCTCGAGCGGCAGGTCCTCCACCGCGACGACGATCGTCATCCGGGAGATCTCGGGATTCTCCGTCGGGCCGACGGCCAACGACTCGATGTTGAAGCCCCGGCGGGAGAACAGGCCGGACACGCGCGCCAGCACACCCGGCTTGTTCTCGACCAGGACGCTCAGGGTGTGGACGCTCATGAGATCTCCCTTTCCGACACCTCGTCCTCGTCGAACAGCGGGCGGATCCCGCGCGCGGCCATGATCTCGTCGTTGCCGGTGCCCGCCGCGACCATCGGCCACACCTGGGCGTCCTTGCCGACCACGAAGTCGATCACCACCGGCCGGTCGTCGATGCCCATCGCCTTCTGGATGACCTCGTCGACCTCTTCACGCGTCTCACACCGCAGCCCGACGCAGCCCATCGCCTCGGCCAGCAGCGCGAAGTCCGGGATGCGGTGCGCGTGCGTGCCCAGGTCGGTGTTGGAGTACCGCTCTTCGTAGAACAGGTTCTGCCACTGCCGGACCATGCCCAGGTTGCCGTTGTTGATCACGGCCACCTTGATCGGCGCGCCTTCGATGGCGCACGTGGCCAGCTCCTGGTTGGTCATCTGGAAGCAACCGTCGCCGTCGATGGCCCACACCTGCTTATCCGGCTTGCCGAACTTGGCGCCCATCGCCGCGGGCACCGCGTAGCCCATCGTGCCGAGGCCGCCGGAGTTGATCCAGCTGCCGGGTTTCTCGTAGGAGATGAACTGCGCCGCCCACATCTGGTGCTGGCCGACGCCCGCCACGTACAGCGCATCCGGGCCGACCAGCTGGCCGATGCGCTCGATGACGTACTGCGGCGACAGCGAGCCGTCCGCGGGCCAGTCGTAGCCCTGCGGGTAGGTCTGGCGCCACGCGTTGATCTGCGTCCACCAGTCGTCCAGCTTGACCTTGCGGCCCCCGCTGATCTCGGCCTGCACCGCGGCGATCAGCTCGGAGATGATCTCTTTGCAGTCGCCGACGATCGGCACGTCGGCCTTGCGGTTCTTGGAGATCTCCGCCGGGTCGATGTCGGCGTGCACCACGGTGGCGTCCGGGGCGAAGCTCTCCAGCTTGCCGGTGACCCGGTCGTCGAACCGGGCGCCCAGCGCGACCAGCAGGTCGGCGCGCTGCATCGCCGCCACCGCCGCGACCGAACCGTGCATGCCCGGCATGCCCAGATGCTGGTCGTGCGAGTCCGGGAACGCACCGCGCGCCATCAACGTGGTCACCACCGGGATGCCGGTCAGCTCGGCCAGCTGCTTGAGCTCCTCGGACGCCTGCGCCTTGATCACCCCGCCGCCGACGTAGAGCACCGGACGACGCGCCGTGGTCATCAACCGCGCGGCCTCCCGGACCTGCTTGCCGTGCGGGCGCAACGTCGGCCGGTAGCCGGGCAGGTGCATCTCCGGCGGCCAGGCGAACGACGTCTGCTCCTGCAGCACGTCCTTCGGGATGTCCACCAGCACAGGTCCGGGACGCCCGGTGGAGGCCAGGTGGAAGGCCTCCGCGATCGTCCGCGGAATCTCCGCCGGATCGGTCACCAGGAAGTTGTGTTTGGTGATCGGCAGGGTGATCCCGCAGATGTCGGCTTCCTGGAACGCGTCGGTGCCGATCAGCGAGCGGCTCTGCTGGCCGGTGATCGCCACGACCGGCACCGAGTCCATGTGCGCGTCGGCCAGCGGCGTGACCAGATTGGTCGCGCCCGGGCCGGACGTGGCCATGCACACACCCACCTTGCCGGTCGCCTGTGCGTAACCGGTGGCCGCGTGGCCTGCACCCTGCTCGTGGCGGACCAGCACGTGGCGAAGCTTCGTGGAGTCCAGCAGCGGGTCGTAGGCGGGCAGGATGGTGCCGCCGGGGATACCGAAGACGACCTCGACGCCTACCGCCTCGAGCGAGCGCACCAGCGACTGGGCGCCGGTGAGCCGGACCGGGGTCCCCGCGGGCGGAGCGGGCTTCGGAGGTGCTGCTGGCTTGGCGCTCCCGCCGGCGGGGCTGCCGCCGCTACGGGCACGCGCTCGCGATGTCGCGCTGGTCATCGTGCTGCCTCGTTCATACACGGTGTGGTGTTCACGGTTCCTATGCAGTGTCTCTGGGGTCTTCCGGACTGTGCGGAGGTGGTCTTCGCATGAAAAAACCCCCGCCGACCAGTGGTCGTACGAGGGTCCGCGCGTCGACGCAGCTTCGCTTCTCCCGCTACGCGTCGACGCGCGGGCGAAGTACGAGGCTGGTCACGTTCTGCACGCCGCAAAACTATCCGGCCACCCTACGCAGTGTCAATTCTGCGAGACAGTGTTCCCGGATCGTGGGAGCAGGGTGAGCGTCGCCACCCTGCTCGGGAATCGGTCGGGCGGGCCGAAAATGGGCCACCGCCACACCACCCGGTGGCCGCTCGGTCGGACCAGAAACCGGGCACCGCTACCCCGCCCAGTGATCCCACAGCCTGGCCGGAAACAATTGCTCCCGTGAGCGAGCAGTCCAGTCCGCAGGGTCGTCCAGCCGAAACGCCGCCGGTGAAGGAGGCGACGTTCCGGATGCCGCGCATCGCCGTGGTCGCGGCCTTCCTGGCGATGGTCGGTGCCACCCCGTTCGCGTGGTCGGCGTGGTGGCTGACGCCGATCTACTTGGTCCCGATCTGGTTCATCGTCTGGGTGCTCCGTACCCAGACCACCGTGAACACCGAGACACTGACGCTGCGCACGACGTTTCGCACGCGGGTGCTGTCCTGGGACGAGCTCACCAAGCTGAATGTCGACCACAAGCGGAAAGTCGGGGCAGAGCTGACCAGCGAGGAGAAGGTCGTTCTGCCCGGGGTGCAACCGCGTCATCTGCCGGTGCTCGCCGCGTTCAGCAGCGGCCGCATTCCGGCGTTCGGCCTGGGGAACCAGGAGGCACACCACCCGCCGAAGTCCGTGGACGACTCGGGCGCCTCCGAAGCGGAGACGGCCTCCTCCGAACCCGGCCCGGGCCCCTCGCAACCGGAGACAGACTCCTCCGAGTCCGGCTCGGGCGCTTCTGAAGCAGAGGCGGCCTCCTCCGAACCCGGCTCGCGCCCGTCCGACTCCGGCCCGCGCCCGTCCGACTCCGGCTCGCGCCCGTCCGACTCCGGCCCGCGCCCGGACGAACCGGGCTCAGCGGAACAGGGCTAGCACGCCCACCACGGCGACGGCCGCGAGCACGATGCCGAAGATGCCCCAGCCGACCGGCCGCTTGCGCCACGGGAAGCCCGCGTCGATCGCTGCCCGTCCCGGTCCGGTGAACAACAGCACCAGGGCACCGGCACCGATCAGCAGCGGATAGGCGTAGCCGGGAGTCTGCCCGGTGTCGGTCATGTCCGGGAAGTAGCCGACAGTTCGGTCCAGGTACACCACGCACGAGGTCACCGCGAGGATCGCGGCCGCGGCCAGCGGCGTGAACAAGCCGAGGATCAGCGCGCCACCGGCACCGACTTCCACCCCGGCCAGCACCCACGCCAGCGTCGACTCGTTGGAGAAGGCGTACTTCTCACCCAGCATCGTGGCGACCGCGTCGATACTGCCGCCCTCGAACACGCCGAACTTGTACAGCCCTTTGAGCAGCATGGCCCCGCCGACGGCGATCCGCAGGATCAGCAACCCGAGGTCCAGCCCGGCGTGCCAGCGCGTGCCGACACGGTCCGCTTCGTACTCGTCGTCGAAGTCGCCGGACGGGTCGATGCCGTCGGTGCGGACCGGCGGCGGTTCCGACTCCGCTCCCCCCGGCGCCCGGAAGTGCTGCGTCGCTTCGCTGGAGTAGAACTCGTCGTTTGCGCTCATGGCGGGGCAGAGTAGCGGGAATTACTCCTAACGGGTATCCGGGTTGGCGACGTGTTCGGGGAAACGTTCACCATCGGTCGCCCCGCCCCACTCCAGCGGAGTACTCACCGCACATTCACGACCCGCGACCTACCGTGGTGTGCGTGGTGACCCGCCGCCCGATGCGTTTACTCGCCGCCGTCGCGGCGAGCGGTCTGCTGCTGAGCGCCTGCGCCCAGTTCGACGACACGGCGGCCGACGCCAACTTCGCGCCCGCGCCGGAACTGACCCCGCAGCGCGGCCCCCAGCCCGAGTTGCCCGAGGCACCCGGCAGCTCCGAGGAGCCGGGCGGACCGGGCGGCCGGGACGGCAATTCCGGCAACGAGGAGATCCCGCCACCGGACGGCTGCACCGATCACGACCCAGCGGTGATCGGCACGTGCATGGACACGCTGGTGGCGGTGACCGCCCTCCCGCCGGTGAACGGACAGCCCGCGGCATTGGCCGCGGAACGCGACACCGGCCGCGTGATGCGCGTGGTGAAGGGGCGCAAGCCGACGACGTTCGCCAAGCTCAAGGTCACCGCCTCCGGTGACGGTGGCCTGACCGGGCTGGCGTTGTCACCGACGTATCAAGAGGACGGCCTGGTCTTCGCCTACATCACCACCGGCACGGACAACCGCGTGGTGCGGTTCTCCGACGGGCAGAAGCCGCGCGCGATCCTGACCGGCATCCCGAAGGGCACGAGCGGCAATCGTGGGGCGCTGGCCGTGGACGGCTCTGGGGCGCTGCTGGTCGCCACCGGCAATGCCGGGGACACCAAAGCGGCGAAGAATCCGAACTCGCTGGCCGGCAAGGTGCTGCGCATCGACACCAGCGGCAAGGCGGCCGAGGGCAACCCGAAGGCAGGCTCGCGGGTGGTGTCCAGCGGGCTGCACACCCCGGGCGGCATTTGCGCCTCGTCCGACGGCTCCGAGGTCTGGGTGACCGACCGAGCCCCGGAGGCGGACACGATCCACCTGGTGGAAAGCGGTAAGCCGCTGAGCACACCGGTGTGGAAGTGGAAGGACAAGCCCGGCGTCGCCGGCTGCGCGGACGCGGACGAGGGCGTGTCGGTGGCGATGTCGAAGGACGCGGGTCTGCACGGGCTGGCGGTCGACGAGAACGGGTCGGTGACCGGCAAACCCGACGTGAGCTTCGACGGGGAGTCCGGGTACGGGCGGCTGTCCGGGCTGGACGTCTACACCCCGGGCCTCGCGGTGGCCAGCACGGTGAACAAGGACGGCGGCAAGCCGGTGTCCAGCGACGACCGGGTCGTGTTGCTGCCGCTGAACCCGTCGGGCGGCAGCGACAAGGACTGACGAACGCAGCGACTCACCAAACACACCAAACACACTGTGGCGCCGCGGGCGATGCACCCACGACGCCACAATGTCCGAGTCAGCTGATTACTTGCAGCGCTCCAGCACCAGTTCCCGCACGCGTTTCGCATCGGCCTGCCCACGCGTGGCCTTCATGACCGCGCCGACGATGGCGCCCGCGGCCTGCACCTTGCCGCCGCGGATCTTCTCCACCACGTCCGGCTGCGCGGCGAGCGCCTCGTCCACCGCGGCCAGCAGCGCCGAGTCGTCCGACACCACCTGCAGCCCGCGGGCCTCGATCACCTCGTCCGGCCCGCCCTCGCCGTCCAGCACGGCCTCGACCACCTGACGAGCCAGCTTGTTGGTCAGCTTGCCCTCGGCGATCAGCTCGATCACCCTGGCCACCTGCTTCGGCGTGATGGCCAGCTCGGCCAGCTCCACCTCGCGCGCGTTGGCCTGCTGGGTCAGGAACTGCACCCACCAACTACGCGCCTCGGCGACCGGCGCACCTGCGTCGACCGTGGCCGCGACCAGGTCGACCGCACCGGTGTTGAACAGGTCGCGCAGCTCCTCGTCGGTGAGCTGCCACTCTTCCTGGATGCGCTTGCGGCGCTTCCACGGCGGCTCCGGCAGCGTCTTGCGCAGTTCCTCGACCCACTCCCGGCTCGGCGCGATCGGCACCAGGTCCGGCTCCGGGAAGTAGCGGTAGTCCTCGGACGTCTCCTTCGGGCGACCGGGCGACGTGGAGCCGTCGGCTTCCTGGAAGTGCCTGGTCTCCTGCACGATCGTGCCGCCGTCGGCCAGCACCGCGGCCTGTCGCTGCATCTCGTACCGCACCGCGCGCTCGACGCTGCGCAGCGAGTTGACGTTCTTCGTCTCGGTGCGGGTGCCGAACTCCTGCTGCCCCTTCGGCCGCAGCGACACGTTCGCGTCGCAGCGCATCGAGCCCTGGTCCATGCGCACGTCCGAGACGCCCAGCGCCAGCATCAGCTCCCGCAACGCGGTCACGTAGGCACGCGCCACTTCCGGCGCCCGCTCGCCCGCGCCCTCGATCGGCTTGGTGACGATCTCGATCAGCGGCACACCCGCGCGGTTGTAGTCCAGCAGCGAGTGCTCGGCGCCGTGGATGCGGCCGGTAGCACCGCCGACGTGCAGCGACTTACCGGTGTCCTCCTCCATGTGGGCACGCTCGATGCCCACCCGGAACACTTCGCCGTCGTCGAGCATGACGTCCAAGTAGCCGTCGAACGCGATCGGCTCGTCGTACTGCGACGTCTGGAAGTTCTTCGGCATGTCCGGGTAGAAGTAGTTCTTCCGCGCGAACCGGCACCACTCGGCGATCTGGCAGTTCAGCGCCAGGCCGATGCGGATCGCCGACTCCACGCCTTTGCCGTTGACCACCGGCAGCGAACCCGGCAGGCCGAGGCAGGTCGGGCACACGTGGGTGTTCGG
This sequence comes from Thermocrispum municipale DSM 44069, assembly GCF_000427825.1. Taxonomy (GTDB): domain Bacteria; phylum Actinomycetota; class Actinomycetes; order Mycobacteriales; family Pseudonocardiaceae; genus Thermocrispum; species Thermocrispum municipale. The sequence goes on from NZ_ATYT01000007.1 coordinate 66,759, forward strand.
CTCGCCCCCGAACTCGTTGACGCAGCCGCAGAACATCTTGGTCTTGGTGTTCAGTTCGACGTGCACCTCGAGCCCGAGCACCGGGTCGAACCGCGCCAGCACCTCGTCGTAGGGCAGCAGAGTCGCAGCGGTCATCACAGCTCCGGAATCTGGTCGAGAACGGTACGGCCTGCGGCGGCGTCGCGGGCCTGCTCGTAGGCGGCGGCCACCCGGTACATGCGGTCGTCGGCCAGCGCAGGCGCCATCACCTGCAGGCCGACCGGCAGACCGTCGTCGTCGGACAAGCCGCTCGGCACGCTCAGCGCGGCATTGCCCGCGAGGTTGGCCGGGATGGTGCACAGGTCGGCGACGTACATGGCCATCGGGTCGTCGATCCGCTCGCCGATCTTGAACGCGGTGGTCGGGGTCGTCGGCGAGACCAGGACGTCGACCTGCTGGTAGGCGGCCTCGAAGTCACGGATGATCAAGGTGCGCACCTTCTGCGCCGACCCGTAGTAGGCGTCGTAGTAGCCCGCGGACAGTGCGTAGGTGCCGATCATGATGCGGCGCTTCACCTCGGCGCCGAAGCCCGCCTCGCGGGACAGCGACATGACCTCCTCGGCGCTGCGCGTGCCGTCGTCGCCGACCCGCAGGCCGTAACGCATGGCGTCGAAGCGGGCCAGGTTGGACGAGCACTCACTCGGGTTGATCAGGTAGTACGCGGGCAACGCGTAGCGGAAGTTCGGGCAGGACACCTCGACGATCTCCGCGCCGAGGTCGCGCAACTGCTGTACGGCCGCTTCGAACGAACGCAGCACACCCGGTTGGTAGCCCTCGCCCTGGAACTCGGTCACCACACCGACCCGGACGCCGGACAGGTCCCCGGACATGCCCTGCTTGGCGGCCTCGACCACCGGCGGCACCGGCTGGTTGATCGACGTGGAGTCGAGCGGGTCGTGGCCCGCGATGATCTCGTGCAGCAGCGCGGCGTCCAGCACCGTACGGGCACACGGCCCGGCCTGGTCGAGGCTCGAGGAGAAGGCGACCAGGCCGTAGCGGGACACCGAACCGTAGGTCGGCTTGACACCGACGGTGCCGGTCACCGCGGCCGGCTGGCGGATCGAGCCACCGGTGTCGGTCCCGATGGCCAGCGGTGCCTCGAACGCCGCGAGCGACGCCGACGAGCCACCGCCGGATCCACCCGGTACCCGCGTGGTGTCCCACGGGTTGTGGGTCGGACCGAACGCCGAGTTCTCCGTGGACGAGCCCATGGCGAACTCGTCCATGTTGGTCTTGCCCAGCACCACCACGTCGGCCTCGCGCAGCCTGCGGCGGACCGTGGAGTCGTACGGTGGGATCCAGCCCTCGAGCGTCTTCGAGCCACAGGTGGTCGGCACGCCCTCGGTGGTGAGCACGTCCTTCAGCGCCAGCGGGACACCGGCGAGGGGCGAAGCGGGGGCCTTGCCCGCGGCGATGTCCGCGTCCACCTTGCGCGCGGTCTCCAGCGCGCCTTCGGCGTCGACGTGCAGGAAGGCCTTGATCTGGTCGTCCACCTTCGCGATGCGGTCCAGGTGCGCCTGCGTCACCTCCACCGCGCTCAGCTCGCCCGCGTGGATCTTCGCGGCCACCTCGGCCGCGGTCATCCGGATCACGTCGGTCACTGTTCCTCCCCCAGGATCCGCGGCACCCGGAAGCGACCTTCCTCGGCGGCCGGGGCACCGGAGAGCGCCTGCTCCTGTGTCAGTCCGGGCCGGACCTCGTCCTCGCGGAACACGTTGGTCAGCGGCACGGCATGCGACGTGGGTGGCACGTCGTCGGTGGCGACCTCACTGACCTTGGCGACCGCGTCCAGGATGACGTCCAGCTGTCCGGCGAACAGGTCCAGTTCGTCCTCGGTGACGGCCAACCGGGCCAGTTTGGCCAGGTGTGCGACTTCGTCGCGGGAAATGGTGGACACGCGCGTCAACCCCCGGTTGATGGTCCTCGGGCGGATGGTTGCGCTCGAGTCTATGGCTCGGGGCTCGGCCGGGTTTCGCCGGGTGAGTGGGCATGTCGGACGAGTGTGTGGTCCAGCTGTCGGTACCGGCTTAACCGCGGTTGCGCGGATTCGCTACCGTCAGAACACGGACGCCGAGACGACGCCTTCGCGCGCTCGCGTTTGCCCGCGAGCCACGGCGGCGCGCGCCGGTAGCGATGCGATGGCCGCCACGATAGCAAGAGGTACCCGTGTCATTCCTGATTCGAGTGCAACTACCGGACAATCCCGGTTCCCTCGGCGCGGTGGCGTCCGCACTGGGGGCGATCAATGCCGACATCCTGAGCGTTGACGTGGTCGAACGCGCCGACGGGGTTGCGGTCGACGACCTGGTGGTCGAGCTGCCCAACGGCAGCCTGCCGGACGCGCTGATCACCGCCGCGGAAAGCGTCGACGGGGTCGAGGTGGACGCCGTCCGGCCGTACGCCGGTGTGCTGAACACCCACCGCGAGCTCGAGCTGGTCGAGGAGATCGCCAGCGACCCGCGGCAGGGCCTGGCGATGCTGGCCGACGGAGTGCCGCGCATCGTGCGGGCAGGCTGGGCACTGGTGGTCGCCGGCGGCCCGGAGGGCGTGCAGCGACTGGCCGCGTCGACCGCTGCGCCGGAGAGCGAGATCGACTCGCTGCCGTGGCTGCCGCTGCACCGGGCGACGATCCTGGACGCGGAGGCGGAGTGGATCCCGGAACCGTGGCAGGAGCTGGGCACCGAGCTGGCCGCGACCCCGCTGGGCAAGCCGGACCGGGCGCTGTTGGTCGGGCGCCCCGGTGGACCGATGTTCCGCGCCGCCGAGGTCGCGCGGCTGGCCCACCTGGCGGGCATCGTGGCCGTCGTGCTGGACGGCTGAGCGGGCCCTTGGCACAGCCGAGGTAGATCTGTGCCCGGCTGAGCGGGAAAGTTCGCCGGCATCACCGCTGCGCAGCTGCATCGCGGCCGGCGTGTCGGGTGGCCGATCGGGACACCCCGCCAGGCAACGGTCTTGCCCAGGTCGGCGTGCCGATGCGGAACGAGCCGGGAGGTTCACACCCTGGCGGGCCGGCTCTCCGCGGGCCGCAGGGCAGCGTGACCCGCCGCCTGCCGGGCCAGAGCTTCGGCTGCAACACCAACAGCGGCCGACTGAAGCTCCGGCTGGAACACCAACAGCGGCCGACTGAAGCTCCACTGCAACACCGACAGCGGCCGACTGAAGCTCCGGCTGCAACACCGACAGCGGCCGACTGAAGCTCCAGCTGGAACGCCGACAGCGGCCGGCTAGAGCTCCAGTTGGAACACCAGCAGCGGATAGTTCGGCGCAGGCTCCCAGTCACGCTCCGGCACCCGCACGAACCCGCGCGCTTCGTACAGCCGATGCGCGACGGTCATGGTGGGCAGCGTGGACAGCACGATGCGGCGGGCACCGGCCGCGCGAGCAGCCTCGATCGCGGCTTCCACCAGGGCTTTTCCGACCCCGCGGCCACGGGCGGCCGGGGCCGTGGCCAGATGGCGCAGCTCCGCCTCGCCGGGTTGCGCGATCTCCGAGAGCGGGCTACCTGCCTGCACCACGGTGATCGTGCCGAGCAACTCGCCGTCCACATCGACGGCGACCAGCAGCTCGCCGTCCTCCCCGGAGACGTTGCGCAGCTCGTTGCCGAACTCGGGATCCGGGTCGGCCTCGACATGACCGTCGGCGTCGTAGGCCTGGTAGACCAGCTCGCCGACGCGGGGATACTCCTGAGGCCGAGCCACGCGCACGGTCACCGCGCCCACGCCCACGTCGAGCCCGAAGCCGATCAGGTGCACGCCTGGCAGCGGGTCCCAGTCCCGCTCGGGCAGCCGACGGAAACCGAGCCGCTCGTACAGCTTGATGGCCCGCTTGTTGTGCTCCACGACCGACAGGACGACCCGCTTCAGACTGCGCGCCCTGCCCTGCTCGATCACCGCGTTGACCAGCGTCTCCCCCACGCCACGGCCGCGCGCGGCCGGATCCGTCGCCAGCATGCGGAACTCGATCTCCCCGGGCCGGGCAACCTCCGCAGCGGGCGACGGTGGCTCCGCCACCACGACCGTCCCGAGCACGTTGTCGTGACCGTCCACGGCGACGAGCAGCTCGGCCGTCTCCGCCTGCTCGGCCACCGCGCGCAGCTCGTTGACATAAGGCAGATCGGGCTTGATGACGCCGCCCTCGAGGTAGGCACGGACCCGCATCTCGCCGAGCAGCTCGAACTCGTCCGGACGGGCCGGACGGACGACCAGATCACTCATCAGGCCGACTCCCCACCGACCTCGGCGACCTTGCGTGCGGCCTCCGGCCCCTCTTCCAGCAGCACGGTGAACCCGTCGTCGTCCAGCACCGGAACCTTGAGCTGCAGCGCCTTGTCGTACTTCGAGCCCGGTGAATCACCCACCACGACGAACGCGGTCTTCTTCGACACCGAACCAGCCGCCTTGCCACCGCGCGCCATGATGGCTTCCTTCGCCTCGTCCCGCGAGTACCGCTGCAGGGTTCCGGTCACCACGATGGACAGGCCCTCGAGGTTGCGTGGGAAGGAGTCGTCGCGCTCATCCTCCATCCGCACCCCGGCGGCCGCCCATTTGCGGACCACTTCGCGGTGCCAGTCGACGGCGAACCACTCACGCACCGACCGGGCGATCGTGGGGCCCGCGCCGTCCACCGACGCCAGCTCCTCCTCGGTCGCCTCCTGGATCCGCTGCAGCGAGCCGAACTCCCTGGCCAGCGCTTGCGCCGCGGTCGGGCCGACGTGCCGGATCGACAGCGCCACCAGCACCTTCCACAGCGGCCTGTCCTTGGCCGATTGCAGATTCGCCAGCAGCCGCTTGCCGTTGGCGGACAGCTCGCCCGACTTCAGCCGGAACAGGTCGACCTGACGCAGCTTCTCCTCGTCGAGATCGAAGATGTCGCCTTCGTCGCGCACCACCCCGGAGTTCAGCAGCGCGGTCGCGGCCTCGTAGCCGAGGACCTCGATGTCGAAGGCGCCGCGACTGCCCAGGTGGAACAGGCGTTCCCGGAGCTGCGCCGGGCACGCCCGGGAGTTCGGGCAGCGGATGTCCGCGTCGCCCTCCTTCTCCGGGCGCAGCTCGCTACCGCACTCCGGGCAGTGCGTCGGCATCACGAACTCGCGTTCGTCACCGGTGCGTACGTCGACCAGCGGTCCGAGTACCTCGGGGATGACGTCACCGGCCTTACGGATGACCACCCGGTCGCCGATCAGCACGCCCTTGCGTTTGACCTCGCTCGCGTTGTGCAGCGTCGCCATCGCCACCGTGGACCCGGCCACCTTCACCGGCTCCATCACCGCGTACGGCGTCACCCTGCCCGTGCGGCCGACGTTGACCCGGATGTCCTTCAACGTGGTGGTGGCCTCCTCCGGCGGGTACTTGTACGCGATAGCCCACCGGGGTGCCCGGGACGTGGTGCCGAGCCTGCGCTGCAGCGCCACCTCGTCGACCTTGATGACGATGCCGTCGATCTCGTGCTCGGCATCGTGCCGGTGCTCGCCCCAGTACTCGACGTGCGCCATCACCTCTTTGCGGGTGGCCAGCACCTTCGTGTGCGGGGAGACCGGCAGCCCCCACGCCGCGAGCGCCTCGTACGCCTCGGACTGCCGCTTCGGCTCGAAGCCCTCTCGCCTGCCCAAGCCGTGGCAGATCAGCCGCAGCGGACGCTGGGCGGTGATCCGCGGATCCTTCTGGCGCAGCGAGCCCGCCGCCGTGTTGCGCGGGTTGGCGTACGGCGGCTTGCCCTGCTCGACCATCTTGGCGTTCAGCTCGACGAAGTCCTCCACCCGGAAGAACACCTCGCCGCGCACCTCGATCAGCTCCGGCACCGGGTACTCGTCGCTGCTCCGCAGCCGCTCCGGGACGTCCTTCATGGTGCGGACGTTGAGCGTGACGTCCTCGCCCGTGCGGCCGTCGCCGCGGGTCAGCGCCCTGGTCAGCTTGCCGTTCTCGTACAGCAGGTTCACCGCGAGCCCGTCGATCTTGAGCTCGCACAAGAAGTGCGAGTGGGTGGCCGTCTCGCGCTCCACCCGGTCCAGCCACGCGGACAGCTCCTCGGCCGAGAACGTGTTGTCCAGGCTGAGCATGCGCTCGAGGTGATCGGCCGTGCCGAACTCGGTGGAGAACGTGCCGCCGACCTGCTGGGTGGGAGACTCCGGCGTGACCAGCGCGGGATAGTCGGCCTCGATGCGCTCCAGCTCGTGCATCAGCTCGTCGAACTGCGCATCGGAGATGGTCGGCGTCTCCAGGTAGTAGCGGAACTGGTGGCCGCGGATCTCCTCGGCCAGCTCCGCATGCCGCTGCCGGATCTCCGCGGGCACCTCGGCGACCTCGACCTCGGCGTCCGGTTGTTCAACTCGATCGCTCACGTTGGCAGATTAGTGCCTCGGGCCGACGCTCTCGGACTTCCCGTGCAGCTTATGCGCCGTTGGCGTCGTCCGGCTTTTCTTCCGGCTCGTCCTGCGCGCTGTCGGCGGGCTCGTCGTCCTCGGTCCGACCGTCCAGCTTGCGGATCAGGTCCCGCAGCTCGAGCAGCGTGATCGCGTTCTCCGGCTCGTTGTCCGCCGACTCCACCCGCCGCAGCCAGCGTCCGGCGAGCCGCTCCCCCAGCGTGGCGTCCAGCGGCAGAAACGTCATCGCATCCCGTGCCGCGCCGTCCAACTCGGACAGCAGCGGATGGTGGACGGCGACGTCGACCTGCTCGGCCTCCTCGTCCACCTGCGCCACCACGCGTACGTCGGCCAGCGCGAAGCGGTGTTCGCCGAGGTTGACCGTCACCCCGGTGGGGTCGGGCACCGGCGGGACCGAGTCGTGGAACTCCCAGATCGGATCGTCCGGCGGGGCGGCGGCGATCCACGCATCGGTGTACGGCCGCAACGCCGGATCTTCCTGGCCGGTGATGACCAGCGAATACACCGCCCGCTCCCCGCGATCGACGGAGAACTGCAGGTCCGGGTGAATCCGGGCGACCAACTCGGTCAATTCGTACTCGATGCGATGCGGCTCGCGCTCACCCAGCGCCGCGCTGATCCTCGGCAGCAGCTCGTACCAGCCGCGCCAGAACTCCTCGGCCGCCAATTCCGGGTCGGTCCGCTCCTGCGGCGGTTCTTCAACGGACGCATCTCGGCCGAGCCGGCGGCGAAACCAACGCATGACGCCCACCGTAACCGTCTTACCGCCGGCGCGTGCGGCGTTCGCCCGGACTCACCAGCTCTCCGGCGGCTCCACGAACGCCTTGGCCGCGTCCTGGGCCAACGTGATGGCACGACGCAGCCACGCCTCGGACGCCCCGGCCAGCCCGCACGACGGCGTGGCGATCGCGCGCTCGGCCAGCGTGCTGCGGGCGAACCCGAGCCGGTCGGCCAGGTTGAACGCCGGCTGCACCAGCTCCTTCAGCGTGACCGGCTGCTCGGGCTGTCGCGTGGGTACCAGTCCGAGCAGCAACACCGTGCCGTCGTCCCACGCCTCGCCGAGTTCGTCGAGCAGCGCTCCCGGGGCCCCGTCGACGGTGGTGGCGTCGAACGCGATCGCGCCGGCGCCGGCCGCCCGCAGCAGCGCGATCGGCGGCCGGGTGTCACAGCAGTGCACGATCACCGGCGCTCCCGTGACAGCACTCAGCGGTTCGATCACCGACGCGAGCACCTCCCGGGCGTCCGCCGTCGGGACCGACGGGACCGTGCCGTAGCCGCTGGCGGTAGGCAGCGAGCCGGCGAGCACGGCGGGCAGCGTCGGTTCGTCGAGCTGCACGATCACCTGGGCGCCGGTTCGCTTGTGCAGTTCGGCGATGTGTTCGCGGACGCCCTCGACCATCGACTCGGTGACGTCGCGAACCGCGCCGCGGTCGGTGAGCACCCGGTGCCCGCGCGGCAGCTCGACCCCGGCGGACAACGTCCACGGGCCGGCGACCTGGGTCTTGATGACCTGCGGCGCCTCGCCTGCCTTCTCGACCGCTTCCTGAACCGCGTCCATGTCCCAGCGCAGCAGGTCCACGCCGCGCCGGTGGTCGGCACCCGGCTTGGCGGTCACCCGGTAGCCGGTGGGCACGTACTCCACGGCGATGTCGACCAGCATGGCGGCGGAACGCCCGATCATGTCCGCGCCGAGCCCACGGTCGGGCAGCTCGGGCAGGTACGGCAGCTGGGGCAGCTCGCCCAGCACCACGGCGCATGCCTCGGCGGCATCGGTACCTGGCATGGATCCGATTCCGGTGGAAACCCCCACAGGCAGCATGTGTCCAGTGTCCCCGTTCCCCATCGGCCGACGGGCACCGGGCGCGTCGGTAGGGTGCGCAGCCATGCAACCGCACCCACTGTTCACCACGCCCCAGCTCGTCTGCGGCAACCTGCCCGACTCGGCGGAAGCGCTCAGCTACCTGGATGTTTCCGGGCGCCCGCTCGGCGGAGTGGTCACGGTGGAAACGGCGCCCAGGGCGAATCCACCGAGTGGCCCGTTGGCGAGATCGTCCGACTACGAGATCCGCGATGCCGCGGGCACCGTCGTGCTGCGCGTGGCGCACGACATGCAGCTCTCGCCGCCTGTACGACGGGAACTCACCGTGACCGGCCCGGACGGCACACCCGTCGGGCAGGTCGCGATGGGCGCATTCAACGGCACCGCCGGCTACACGTTCACCGTGAACGGAGCTCCGGCAGGCGGGATCGCCCCGCAACGCGGGCTGTTCCGCAAACGGCCACAGCAGGTCCTCGATCACCACGGCCAACTCGTCGCCGAGTACAACGACCGGTTGCCGATCGACACCGCGCTCCGGCATCGATTGTGGCGACGCAGCTACTACGTCGTGGTGCGGCATCGCAGCGCAGGACCCCATGTCGACGCGCTGGTGCTCGCCGGGACACTGGTCCTCGATTTCAATCGACGCACATGGACTTCGCCCGTTTGAACACGAACTGACAACACGTGCAGTTAGGATCCGGCCCATGACGAGTCCTGCGCCGGGGTGGTATCAAGACCCAGGCAATCCACAGGTGCTGCGCTGGTGGGACGGCTCGACGTGGACCCAGCACACGCAGCCGAACCCGCACGCCCAGCCCGCTCAGCAGCCGCCTCCCGCGCCGCAGCAGCAGGCGCCACAGCCGCGGCAGTACCCGCCCCAGCAGGCGCCTCAACAGCAGCAGTCTGCTCCGCAGCAGGCACCTCAACAGCAGTACGCTCCGCAGCAGGCGCCACAGCAGCAGTACGCGCCCCAGCAGGCCCCGCAGCAGTACGCCGCTGCGCAGCAGGGCTTCGCACCGCAGCCTCAGCAGGGCTTCGCACCGCAGCCTCAGCAAGGGTTCGCGCCGCAGCCGGCCCAGCAGGGCTTCCAGGGCGGACCGACCGTTCAACACCCGCTGTACACCGCACCGGAGCTGCTCATCGCGCAGAAGGTGAAGGTCTTCGGCGTCTCCAGTAACGCAGGCGCTTACCAGATCTTCGACACCAGCAACACCCAGATCGGTGTCTTCAAGGAAGCCGACGGACTCGGCCGCAAGGCACTGGACATGATGAACCCGTTGTCCGGTCTGCGCGCGAAGGAGTTCGCGCTGACCGACGCCCAGGACGCGGTGGTGCTCAAGGTGCGCCACCCGCAGGGCCTCGGCGCCGCGCTCAAGCCGAAATTCGAGGTCCTCAACCCGCAGGACCAGGTGATCGGCATGGTCGAACGCAAGAAGGTGTTCGCCAAGCTCGGCTTCGTCTTCACCGTCAATGGCACCGAAATCGGCCACTTCGAGCACGTCAAGGGCATGCGGTCGAGCGCGAGCATGCGCTTCGTCTGCCGTGACGCCAACCGCAACCAGGTCGGTGAGATCGTCAAGCGGGGCGTCGGACAGAAGTCGTTCAAAGAGGTCTTCACCCAGGACGACAGCTACGTGCTGCTGCGCCCGAACCCGATCCCCGAACCGCTGGGCAGCCTGGTGTTGATCTCGGCGTGCGCGTTGGACCAGGTGTTTTTCGAACGGGACTGATGACTGGTACCACTCCACCCCCTGGCTGGTATACCGACAGCAACGATCCGTCCTCGGTGCGCTGGTGGGACGGCTCGGCATGGACCCGACACACGCGTCCACACCCAGGGTCGTCGACCGAGTCGACCGAACCGGCACGCAGCGTTCTTGGTCGCGGGCCGCTGTACGAGGTGCAGGAACTGCTTGTCATCGAGCAGCCGCCGAAGGGCAATGCCGCGTCGTACGTCTACGTCGACGCCGATGGTCACCAACTCGGCTCGGTGCATCAGACCGACGAGCACGGGCGTGTCGGGGTGACGCTGCCGCCCAAGCAGGAGCAGGCCACCGCGCACTTCCGGTTCTTCGATGCCACCGGTGCGGTGCTGGCGTGCATCGAGCAGGCGAACAACTCGATGGGGGCGATCTTCAAGCCCCTGATCACCATCACCGACGCCAACCGGCGGCCGGTCGGCGCGATCAGAGCCGACACCTGGGGTCTTGGGCGTAACCGGTCGAGCTTCTACGTCGGCGACAACCGGGTGGGCGGGCTGTCCGAGACCAGCTGGCTGTCCTCCACGCACAAGGTGACCGATGGTGACAAGCGGGAGATCGCCGAGATCGTCAAGCGGGAGTTCGGCAACAATCCGCTGCCCGACATTCCGGCCGACGGCGACAGCTACTGGTTGCACAGGCCGCACAGGGTGAGCGAGCCCCTCGGCACACTCGTGCTGCTGGCGCCGTTCGCGGTGGATCACGCCTTCCACCCGACCACCTGACTTCGAACCGGCAGGAGCGCACCGGATACGGCCGGACGATCCGCATCGCTGGCTTGGCAGCTGCAGAGGCACGATGACGCCCGGCCGCCGGCGGTGTCGTCCGGCGATGGCCCGTCAGCGGTGTGAGCCGGTGATCTTCGCCGCGCCCAGCACCAGGTCACCGGCCGATTCGTCCGGCCGGTAGAGCACCAGCGTCTGACCCGGCGCGACGCCGCGCAGCGCCTCCCGCAGCTCGACGCGCACCCGATCGCCGTCGGGCACCGCGACCGCGGGCGCCACGCCGCCGTGCGCGCGCACCTGCACCTGACACTCGGTCGGCCCGTCCAGCGGCTTCGCCGGCCAGTTGGCCCTGTCGGCCTCGATCACCGTCACGCCCAGATCCTCGGCCGAGCCGACCTTGACGGTGCCGGACACCGGCTCCAGCGCCAGCACGTACCTCGGCCGCCCGTCCGGCGCAGGCGCGTCGATCCCCAGGCCCTTACGCTGCCCGACGGTGAACCCGTGCACGCCGGTGTGCTCGCCGAGCACCGCCCCGGTTTTCGCGTCGACCAGCTTGCCCGGCTTGCGCCCCAGCCGGGACTCCAGGAACGCCTTGGTGTCACCGTCCGGAATGAAGCAGATGTCGTGGCTGTCCGGCTTGTCGGCGACCATCAGCCCGCGCTCGGCCGCCTCGGCGCGCACCTCGGACTTCACCGAGTCACCCAGCGGGAACATCGAATGCCGCAGCTGCTCGGCGGTCAGCGACGCCAGCACGTACGACTGGTCCTTGCCCGCGTCGGCACTGCGCCGCAACTGCGGCACGCCGTCGACGATCCGCAACCGCGCGTAGTGGCCGGTGGCCACCGCGTCGAACCCCAGCGCGATCGCCTTCTCCAGCAGCGCCTCGAACTTGATCTTCTCGTTGCACGTCACACACGGGTTCGGCGTACGGCCCGCGGCGTACTCGCCGACGAAGGTCTCGATCACGTCCTCGCTGAACCGCTCGGCGAAATCCCAGACGTAGAACGGGATGCCGAGCAGGTCGGCCACCCGACGCGCGTCCCGAGCGTCCTCGATCGTGCAGCAGCCACGGGCTCCGTTGCGCAACGTGCCCGGCTTGGCCGACAGCGCCAGATGCACGCCGACGACCTCGTGCCCGGCGTCCACCGCCCGCGCCGCCGCCACCGCGGAGTCCACACCGCCGCTCATGGCGGCCAGCACCTTCATGTCCGTACCCTTCCCGCGCGCCTCGTGGTCAGTCCCGCCTTGCGCGCGCGCTCGACGACGCCTTCGATCTCCGCGAGCAGCGCCTCGACGTCCGACTTGGTTGACGTGTGCCCCAGCGAGAAGCGCAACGACCCGCGCGCGTCCCGCGGATCCACCCCCATCGCCAGCAACACGTGACTGGGCTCGGCGATCCCCGCGGTGCACGCCGACCCGGTGGAGCATTCGATCCCGCGGGCATCCAACAGCATGAGCAGGCTGTCCCCTTCGCACCCGGGGAAGCTGAAGTGTGCATTGCCCGGCAGCCGGTCGCCGTTCAACCTCGGCCCGTTGACCACCGCGTCCGGGACGCGATCCAGCACGCCGTGCACCAGCTCGTCGCGCAGCCCGGTGAGCCGCTCGGTGGTCTCCGGCAACTCCTTGACCGCGTACCGCACGGCTTCCGCCAGCGCCCGGATCGCCGGGACGTCCAGCGTGCCGGAGCGCACATCGCGCTCCTGACCGCCACCGTGCAGCAACGGTGTGCACTCCGCATCGCGGGACAACAGCAACCCCCCGATGCCGTACGGTCCGCCCAGTTTGTGGCCGCTGAACGCCAGCGACGTGGCACCGCACGCGGCGAAGTCGACCGGAACCGACCCGACCGCCTGCACCGCATCGGTGTGCAGCGGCACACCGTACTCGGCGCAGACCTGCGCGATCTGGGCGATCGGGTTGATCGTGCCGACCTCGTTGTTCGCCCACATCACCGTGACCAGTGCGACGTCAGCGGGGTTGGCCTGCAGCGCGGACCGCACCGCCTCGGGCACCACCCGGCCCTCGGCGTCGACCGGCAGCACGGTCAGCTGAGCCCCGGCGTCGTCGGCCAGCCACTGTACGGCGTCGAGCACCGCGTGATGCTCCACCGCCGACACCAGCACCCTGGTGCGCGCCGGATCCGCCTTGTGCCTGGCCCAGTACAAGCCCTTGACCGCGAGGTTGTTCGCTTCCGTGCCGCCGCCGGTGAAGATCACTTCGGACGGACGCGCGCCCACGGCGTCGGCGATCGACTCGCGGGACTCCTCCACCATGCGGCGCGCTCGCCGGCCCGACGAATGCAGCGACGAGGCGTTGCCCACCTCGGACATCGCCTCGGTCATCGCCGCGATCGCCGCGGGGACCATCGGCGTGGTCGCCGCATGGTCGAGATAAGCCGAGCGGGCTGGGCGCTGCATGGAGGTCATGACCCCTCCAGGGTATCGCCCGCCGCTGCCGGGGCCGTCAGGCCGCCGAATCGGCGCGACGCGCTCGGTCGATGTGCACCTGCTCGGCATCCGGCTCGAGGATGCGCGGCTGCCACGGCCGGGACCCCATCGCCGCGGTGATCCCCAGCGCGGACAGCACCGCGCTCTCGGTCAGGTCGGCCAGTTCGCGGCGGTTATCGGTCTTGCCGGGCGGGATCGGCGGGCACACGAACATCTCGACGGTCAACCCGCGCACCCGCGCCACCCGCATCAGCGACGCGATCAGCGACTCGGTGCCGATGAACGCCGGCGCGGTGGTCTGCCGCCCGTTGGCCAACCGGTAGCGCAACGCGACCGGCAACACCGCGGCCCCGCCGTCGATCGCCGCCTGGAACGGCGCAGGCACATACCGGCCGGACGCCTTACCGCACCACGTGGTGCCCTCACCGGCCACGTTGACCATCGAGCCGCTGCGGAACGCCTCGGCCAGCTCGGCCACCGTGCCGGGAAGCGAACGCAGGTTCTCCCGGTCCACGAACACCGTGCCCGCGCGGCGAATGAGCCCGCCGAGCACCGGCCAGCTGCGCAGCTCGGACTTGGCCAACGCCCGCATCGGCTGCACCGCGTTGAGCGCGACGATGTCCAGCCACGAGATGTGGTTGTTCACCATCATCACGCCCTGCTGGTCACCCGGCCGGCGAACCAGCCGCGACCGCCCGTGCACCACCATCCGCACGCCGAACGCCCGCAGCAGCGAGTTGAACAGCGCGCGGACCAGCGCCTGCCTACCGCGGCGTGGAGTCAGCACCAGCAGCGGGCTGGCGATGCCCGCGGCCAGCAGAACCAGCAGCGCCATGGCCAGCCGCAGCACCACGCGGATCCGGCCGACCGACGGCGGATTCTCCCCCTCGACGCAATCCGGGCCACACGGCGACGTCGGCATCCACCGATGCGCCTGTGGCAATGAGCTCGTCGGAACCGGTCGTTGTCTCGGCATGCTCCCCTACCCTCAGCCGCTCCCCCTGGGGACCACCACGAACTCTACTTGTCACCGAGGAAGAACCGCACATACCGCTCGTCGACGGCCTGGATGTCGAGGAGCACGAAGAAATCCGCGACGTTGAAGTCCGGGTCGTGCGCGGGCGGCCCGCACACCCGCGCGCCCAGCCGCAGGTACCCCTTCACCAGCGGCGGCAGCACAAGCTTGTCCACCCGCGGCACACCCTCGGTCTGCCACGGATGGTGCGGATGGACCCGCAGGTCCTCGTCCGCGTAGTACTTCTCCTGCAGCATGTCCCACACCGACGCGGCATAGGCCCCACCGTCGGCAAGCGGAACCGACGCGCAGCCGGCCAGATACCGGTGGCCGGACAGCACCATGTAGCGGGCGATCCCGGTCCACACCAGGCTCACCACCGCGCCGGTGCGGTGATCGGCGTGCACGCACGAGCGACCGGTCTCCACCAAGTTCGGCCGCAGGTCGGCGAGATTGGTCAGGTCGAACTCGGTGTCGGAGTAGAGCTTGCCCGCCTCGGCCGCCCGGTCGGGCGGCAGCATCCGATACGTTCCGACGATCTCGCCGGTGGCGTCCTCCCGGACCACCAGGTGGTCGCAGAACTGGTCGAACTCGTCGACGTCCAGCCCCTCCACCAGCGAGTGCAACGTGGCGCCCATCTCGACGCCGAACACTTGGTGCCGCAGCCGCTGGGCGGCGACGACCTCCTCCTCGGTCTTGGCGACCAGCAGCGAGTAGCCGCCGGTCTCCGAGCCCTTCCCCCCGGTCTTGCCCGCTCCTTTGTGGATGCTGGCCAGCAACTGCGATGACGTCATGTCGTTGATGATTCCAGCCCGCGCAAGCCGGTTGCCGCCCGGTGCACCCTGTCGGCGTATCCCCGCCCGAAGCCCCAGCGCACACCGGCCGCACGACAGAATGGCCTCCCGCCGAGCGGCGAGAGGCCATTCTGCGACATTCGTCCTGTCCGGACGTCAGCCCTTGCGCTTGGTGATCTCCTCCTGCAGCTGCGGCGCGACCTGGAACAGGTCACCGACCACACCGAAGTCGGCGATCTCGAAGATCGGGGCCTCCGGGTCCTTGTTCACCGCGACGATCGTCTTGGACGTCTGCATGCCGGCGCGGTGCTGGATCGCACCCGAGATGCCCAGCGCGATGTACAGCTGCGGCGAAACGGTCTTCCCGGTCTGCCCGATCTGGAACTGGGCCGGGTAGTAACCGGAGTCGACGGCCGCACGGGACGCGCCGACCGCGGCACCCAGCGAGTCGGCCAGCGCCTCGACCACCGAGAACTGCTCGGCGGACCCGACACCACGACCACCGGCGACCACGACGGACGCCTCGGTCAGCTCCGGACGGTCACCGCCGACCAGCGGCTCCCGGCCGGTGATCTTGGTCGCCTTGGCCGGGTCGACCGCGGGCAGCTCGAGCGCTTCCTCGGCGGCCGCACCCGAGGCCTCCTCCGGCTCGACCGAACCCGGCCGCACCGAGATGACCGGAATGCCCTTGGTGGCCTGCGCCTTCACGGTGAACGCGCCACCGAAGATGCTGTGCTGCACGCTACCGTCCTCGTTCACCCCGACGGCGTCGACCAGCAGACCCCCGTCCAGCCGGACCGCCAGCCGCGCGGAGACCTCCTTGCCCTCGGCGGTCGCCGGTACCAGCACCGCCGCGGGGGACGCCTTGCCCGCCGCGGCCTGCAGCGCGTCGACCTTGGGCGTCACCAGGTAGTTCGCCGCGTCGTCGGACTCGGCGACGTAGACCTTCGCCGCGCCGTAGGCGGCCAGCGACTCCTTCGCCTTGGCGGCACTGCCGGGCGCACCGACCACGACGGCGGACGGCTCGCCGAGCGCACGCGCGGCGGTCAGCAGCTCGAACGTGGACTTCTTGACCTCACCGTCGACGTGGTCGACGAGAACCAGAACTTCAGCCATTGGTTTGCGTCTCCTTGGGTATCGACAGGGGTCTTCAGATGAGCTTCTGGCCCGCGAGGTACTCGGCGATCTTCACGCCGCCGTCGCCGGAGTCCTCGACCTTCTGGCCCGCCTCACGCGGCGGCTTCGGTGCCGCTTCCAGCACCTTCGACCACGCGTTGGCCAAGCCCACCTCGCTCGCGTCGATGCCAAGGTCGGCGACGGTGAGCGTCTCGACCGGCTTCTTCTTGGCGGCCATGATGCCCTTGAACGACGGGTAGCGCGGCTCGTTGATCTTCTCCGTCACGCTGACCAGGGCGGGCAGCTGCGCCTCCAGGTGCGTCACGCCCTCGTCGGCGGTCTCCCGGTCGACCTTGATGGTGCTGCCCTCGACGGTCACGGCCCGCGCGTGGGTCAGCTGCGGGAGGCCGAGCAGCTCGGCGAGGATGGCCGGAACACCACCGGCGCCGCCGTCGGACGAGACGTTGCCGGCGATGATGAGGTCCACGCCGTCCAGCCTGCCGATCGCGGCCGCGATCACCTTCGCGGTGGCGATCACGTCGGAACCGTGCAGCGCCTCGTCGGACACGTGGATGGCCTTGTGCGCACCCATCGACAGGGCTTTGCGGATGGCATCGGTCGCGCGGTCCGGACCCACGGCCAGGACGGTGACCTCGCCCTCGCCTGCCTCGACGATCTTCAGGGCTTCTTCGACGGCACGCTCGTTGATCTCGTCGAGCACCGCGTCGGCGGACTCGCGGTCAAGCGTGTAGTCGGCGTCGGAAAGCTTGCGCTCCGAGTAGGTGTCCGGCACCTGCTTGACCAGAACGACAATGTTGGTCATGGGCCTACTTCGACCTCCTGATGGCAGCCGCTCGGCTGTCGGTCGGCTGTGGGACAGCTGATGGATTCGTGCTTGTGTGGCAGAACTTGGGCGCGACCTTATAGCCCTACCGGCCGGTAGCTTAAGGCGAAATCCCAGCGTCCAGCGCTTCGCGTGACATCATTCACGCGGAATCGCAATTTACCTGGACGATCGTCCAGATACTTCGTCACACCACCCGGTACCCGACTTTCGCGTCGGCTACTCAACAGTTAAGTTGTCCGCCATCGGCCGCGTTCCCCCTGACGCACCACCACCGGAGGACCCGTGATTCCCACCTTGATCATCGGCTTGCTGGCCACGGTCGTCGTGGCGGCGCTCGCCGCCCGGCGCATCATGTGGCTGACCAAGCTCATCCGGTCGGGTCAACCCACCGACCGCGGCGACAACCTGGCCAAGCGGGTGTGGCTGCAGTTCGTCGAGGTGTTCGGTCAGCGCAAGCTGCTCAAGTGGTCCGTGCCCGGCCTCGCCCACTTCTTCACCATGTGGGCGTTCTTCATCCTGGCCACGGTCTACCTCGAGGCCTACGGTGCGCTGTTCGACGAGGACTTCGCCATCCCGATCATCGGCAAGTGGGATCTGCTCGGCGCGCTGCAGGACTTCATCGCGCTGGCCGCGCTCATCGGGCTGGTCGTGTTCTCCGTCCTGCGCATCAAGCAGGCGCCGGAGCGCAAGCAGCGCGCTTCCCGGTTCTACGGCTCGCACACCGGCGGCGCGTGGCTGATCCTGTTCATGATCTTCAACGTGCTGTGGACGATGTTCCTGTTCCGCGGCGCGGCTTCGGCGGGCGGCCACCTGCCGTACAAGGACGGCGGGGCGTTCGCCTCGGACGCCGTCGGCTGGATGCTCGGCGGGCTGGACTCCGACACCATCTTCGTGCTGGACCGGCTCGGTCTGCTGCTGCACATCGGCGTCATGCTGGTGTTCCTGCTGATCGTGCTGCACTCCAAGCACCTGCACATCGGCCTGGCGCCGCTGAACGTGTCGGCCAAGCGCCTGCCGGACGGCCTCGGGCCGCTGCTGCCGATCGAGCACAAGGGCAAGCCGGTCGACTTCGAGGACCCGGACGAGGACGCCTCGTTCGGCCGGGGCGCCATCGAGGACTTCACCTGGAAGGGCTACCTGGACTTCGCCACCTGCACCGAGTGCGGGCGGTGCCAGAGCCAGTGCCCGGCGTGGAACACCGGCAAGCCGCTGTCGCCGAAGCTGGTGATCATGGACCTGCGCGACCACCTGTTCGCGAAGGCTCCGTACCTGATCGGCGGCAAGGAAGCGCCGGACGCGGTGGACTCGGTGGAGACCAAGGGCCATGGCGTGCCGGAGTCCGGCTCGTCCCGGATGGCGCTGGACGACCCGCGACAGGCCACCCGTCCGCTGGTGGGCACCGCCGAGCAGCTCGGGGTCATCGACCCGGACGTGCTGTGGTCGTGCACCACGTGCGGGGCGTGCGTCGAGCAGTGCCCGGTGGACATCGAGCACATCGACCACATCGTCGACATGCGTCGCCACCAGGTGATGATCGAGTCGGAGTTCCCCGGCGAGCTCGGCACGCTGTTCCGCAACCTGGAGAACAAGGGCAACCCGTGGGGGCAGAACAACTCCGAGCGGCTGGACTGGGCCAAGGAGCTGGACTTCGAGGTGCCGGTCTACGACGGTGAGCTGGCCGACGACGTGGAGTACCTGTTCTGGGTCGGTTGCGCGGGCGCGTTCGACGACAACGCGCGCAAGACCGTGCAGGCCACCGCGGAGCTGCTGCACCGCGCGGACGTCAAGTACGTGGTGCTGGGCACCGAGGAGACCTGCACCGGCGACTCGGCTCGCCGCGCGGGCAACGAGTTCCTGTTCCAGATGATGGCGCAGCAGACCGTCGAGGTGCTCAACTCGGTGTTCGAGGGCCGCGAGCCGGTCAAGCGCAAGATCGTCACCACCTGCCCGCACTGCATGAACACGCTCGGCAGGGAGTACCCGCAGCTGGACGGCCACTACGAGGTCATCCACCACACCCAGTTGCTGAACAAGCTGGTGCGGGAGAAGAAGCTGGTGCCGATCACGCCGCCGGAGGGCACCACGGTCGACGGGGTCGGCCCGATGGAGCGGCGCACGGTGACCTACCACGACCCGTGCTACCTGGGCAGGCACAACAAGGTGTACTCGCCGCCGCGTGAGCTGATCGACGCCGCGGGCGCCGAGCTGGCGGAGATGCCGCGGCATGCCGACCGGGCGCTGTGCTGTGGCGCCGGTGGTGCGCGGATGTGGATGGAAGAGCACATCGGCAAGCGCATCAACCTCGAGCGGGTCGACGAGGCGCTGGACACGCTGGGCAACGGCAACGGCGCGAAGGACGCCGAGGGCACGGTCGTCACCGGCTGCCCGTTCTGCAAGGTGATGGTCGCCGACGGGTTGACCCAGCGGGGCAGCGAGGACATCGGCACCAATGTCGGCGTGAAGGACGTCGCGCAGTTGCTGCTGGAAGCGGTCAAGCGCGGCGAGGAGAAGCCGAAGGCCACGTCCGAGCTGGAGCCGTCGGAGTCCTGACCGGGCTGGCTGCGCAGGCGGCGCACACCCCCACCTCCGCCGCCTGCGCTCGCTCGTGGCAGCACAGCGAGTGCGATGAACGCGGGCTGTTCCGCGGCAGCTTTTGCACCGCTCGCGACTGTGGTCTCGACGACCAGACACCTGCGTGCCGACGGTCGTCGATCCCCGGTTGTCTCCCCCCGTCAACCTGGGTCCGCGCGCCCCGCGCTCATCGCACCGCCGCATCCCCCGCCGGCCGTGCCGACCCCGCAAACGAGTATTTCCGAGTGCGTGGCGCCGCGGTGTCCCCCGATCGCCCCACAACCGCACGCTCGGTGATCGCCGGAGAGTCGGCTCCGGTCGGGCAGCGCGAGATACTCACGGGTAGGTTCGTGTCCATGGCAGTCGTTCCACAGGGTGCGCGATGGCTCGTCCCGGTGCCGGAGGCCGGCCGGTGACCGACGTGTCCGCCGCCCGGTCTGTCCAGCTCCACCTCAGCGGTGAGCGGACGGTGCCCGGCGTGCAGGAAGAGAATTACTGGTTCCGTCGGCACGAAGCCGCCTACCGGGCGCTGCTGCCGCTGTGTCGGGACGCCGTGGTGCTGGAAGCCGGCTGTGGTGAGGGGTACGGCGCGAACATGATCGCCGAGGTCGCCGAGCGGGTCGTCGCGGTCGACTACGACGAGGACTGCGTCCGGCACGTGGCGGAGACCTATGCCTCCGTGCGTCCGGTGCGCGGCAACCTCGCCGTGCTTCCGCTGTCCGACCAGAGCGTCGACGTGGTGGCGAATCTGCAGGTCATCGAGCATCTGTGGGATCAGCACGGGTTCCTGACGGAGTGTCGCCGAGTGCTGCGTCCCGGTGGGCCGCTGCTGTGCACCACGCCGAACCGGCTGACGTTCACCCCGGACTCCGACACCCCGCTGAACCCGTACCACACGCGGGAACTCACCGCCGACGAGCTCGCCGAGCTGTTGCACGGTGCCGGCTTTGCGGTACAGAGCATGCGCGGCCTGCATCACGGGCCCGGGGTGCAGGCGTTGGACGAGCGGTACGGCGGTTCGGTGATCGAGGCGCAGCTGGACGTGGTGATGGGCCACCTGCCCGGCACCGCCCCGTGGCCCGAGCGCCTGCTGATGGACGTGGCGTCGCTGACCGCCGACGATTTCACGGTGCAGACCGAGGACATCGACGCGAGCCTGGACCTCATCGCCGTGGCGGTGCGGCAGTGAACACGGACGAGGGAACTTTCTGCCTGGTGCTGCACAGTCACCTGCCGTGGCTGCTGCACCACGGCAGCTGGCCGGTCGGCGAAGAATGGCTCTACCAGGCGTGGACGCATTCCTACCTGCGGGTTTTCGACCTCCTGCACCGGTTCGCCGACGAGGGCAAACAGGATGTGCTGACGCTGGGCGTCACGCCGGTGCTGGCCGCTCAGCTCGACGACCCGTACGCGCTGCGTGGGGTGCACGAATGGATCGGCCACTGGCAGTTGCGGGCGCAGCAGGCCGCCCAGCGGTGGCGTGGTGACGCCTTGTTACGGGAACTGGCCGCCGAGGAGCACCGGACCGCCGTGGCCGCCGCCGAGCAGCTGCAGACCGACTGGCGGCACGGGCTGTCCCCGATGCTTCGTCCGCTGGTGGACGCCGAGGTTGTTGAACTGCTCGGCGGGCCGCTGACGCATCCGTTCCAACCTTTGCTGGCCGAGGACGTCCGGGCGTTCGCGCTGGCCGAGGGGCTGGCCGACACCCGGCTGCGGATCGGTCACCGGCCCGAGGGCATCTGGGCCCCGGAGTGCGGGTACACGCCCGGGTTGGAACACGACTACGCGGCCGCCGGGGTCCGCCGGTTCCTGGTCGACGGACCCGCGCTGCGTGGCCGGACCCATGTCGCGCGGCCGGTCGGCGAGACCGACGTGCTGTGTTTCGGCCGCGATCTCGAGGTGACCTACCGCGTGTGGTCGCCGAAGGCCGGTTATCCCGGGCATGCGGCCTACCGGGACTTCCACACCTGGGACCACGCCGTCGGCATCAAGCCGTCACGGGTCACCGGCAAGCAGGTGCCGCCGCCGGAGAAGGCGCCTTACGACGCCGCGCGCGCCGCCCAGACCGTCCATGCGCACGTCAAGGACTTCGTCGACACCGTCGTGCAACGCCTGCGGGACCTGCGCGAGCAGCACGGACGGCCCGCGTTGGTGATCGCCGCCTACGACACCGAGCTGTTCGGTCACTGGTGGCACGAGGGCCCGATGTGGCTGGAGGGTGTGCTGCGCGCGCTGCCGGAAGCGGGGGTGCGCGTCACGACGTTGCGCGGAGCGGCGGAAGCGGGCCACGTCGGTGATCCGGTCGAGCTGCCCGCTTCGTCGTGGGGTTCGGGCAAGGACTGGCGGGTGTGGGACGGCGAGCAGGTCGCCGACATGGTGCAGAGCAACGACGAGCTCCAGCAGCGGTTGCTGCGGACCGTGGCGAAGATCGGCAGCACCACCCGCGACCCGGCGGCCGACCAGTTGGTGCGCGAAGCGCTGCTGGCGCTGTCCAGCGACTGGGCCTTCATGGTCACCAAGAACTCGGCCGCCGACTACGCCCGTCGGCGCGCCGCCGAGCACACCGACCGGTTCTTTCTGCTCGCCGACGCCCTCGACGCCGGGCGGACGGCCCAGGCCGCTGCGCTGGCCGACCAGCAGCGCGCCGCGGACCACCTGTTCGGCCAGCTCGATGCCCGCCGCCTGCAACGATCGGAGACTTGATGCGCGTCCTGATGCTGTCGTGGGAGTACCCGCCTGTGGTGGTCGGCGGGCTGGCCAGGCACGTGCACGCGTTGGCGCGTCATCTGGCCGAGGCCGGGCACGAGGTCGCGGTGGTGTGCCGCCAGCCGTCCGGCACGGACGCGGAAACCCATCCGACGACCGACAGCGTCGTCGAGGGCGTGCGGATCATCCGGGTCGCCGAGGACCCGATGCACGTGACGTTCGAACGCGATCTGGCCGCGTGGACGCTGGCCATGGGGCACGCCATGATCCGCGCAGGCTACGAGCTGCTGCGGTCCTGGCGACCGGACGTCGTGCACGCCCACGACTGGCTGGTGACCCACCCGGCCATCACGCTCGCCGAGGCCGCCCGGGTGCCCCTGATCGGCACGATCCACGCGACCGAGGCCGGGCGGCACTCGGGCTGGCTGTCGCACCCGATCAACCAGCAGATCCACTCGGTCGAGTGGTGGCTGGCCAACCGCGCGGACGAACTGATCACCTGCTCGCGGGCGATGCGGGCCGAGGTGGCGCACCTGTTCGAGATCCCGCCGGAGAACATTCACGTCATCCACAACGGCATCGAGCAGCGGTCGTGGCAGGTGTCGAAGGCCGAGGTGGAGGCGGCACGGGCGCGACACAGCAACGGTGGCCCGCTGCTGCTGTTCTTCGGACGGCTGGAGTACGAGAAGGGCGTGCAGGACCTGCTCACCGCGCTGCCGCGGATCCGCCGGCTGCATCCGGGCACCCGGTTGGTCGTCGCCGGGAAGGGCAGGCATCTGGACCCGCTCGTCGAACAGGCACGCAAGCTGCGGATTCGCCGCGCGGTGGACTTCGTCGGGCACTTGCCGGATCGCGAGCTGCGCGCGGTGCTGGCCGGTGCGGACACCGTGGTGTTGCCCAGCCGGTACGAGCCGTTCGGGATCGTGGCGCTGGAGGCCGCCGCGGCCAACGCCCCGCTGGTCGCCTCGACCGCGGGCGGGTTGGGCGAAGTGGTGCAGGACGGCGTCACCGGTTTGGCGTTCGAACCCAGCGACGTCGACGGGCTGGTCGCGGCCGTGCACGGTGTGCTGTCCGATCGTGCGGCGGCCAAGCGGCGTGCGGAAGCGGCCAAGGCCCGCTTGGCGGACGACTTCGACTGGCCGACCATCGCCGAAGCCACCACGGAGGTCTATCGCAACGCCCGCGCCGCCGGGCCGCAGGCGCTGGGCCGCCCGAAGATCGCCACCGGTAACGCGTTCCAGACCTGACTCACCGGACGGTGAGCTTGCGGGCTGGGCTGTACCCGGCGGCGTGGTCGCCGTGTCCGTACTTCATGGCCCGATACGTGTATGTGCCTGCGGGTTTGCTGAAGACGAAGGTGTAGCGGCTGTTCTCGTCCAGCGTCGTCGATCGTGACGTGATCCAGCGCCCACCGGACCGGTATTGCAGGTGGACCGTCTGGCCGGGGTGGCCGGGCTTGACCTGGCCGGTGAAGCGCACCTGCCGGTGGGGTTTGACCTTGGCGGCGGCGAACGACCCGGTGATCGCCTGCCGGACCGTCACCTTCAGCGCTCGGCTGGTCGCGCCGAAGTACACCGAGCCTTCGCCGAACACCAGGCGGTACTCGTAGTTGCGGGCCGGCCCACGGGAGAAGCTGATCTTGCCGGTGGACGAGGTCGTGCCGGTGGTCAACGTCGTCCACGTGGTACTGCCTGCCGGCCGTGCCTGCAGCTGGACCTTCTTGTTCGGCAGACCACGACCGGTGTCGGTCCGTTCGAGGGTGGCGGTCAGCTTGGCCTTTCCTCCGTACCTGATCGTGCTCGGCGCCAGCGAGGCGGACAGCGCGGTGGTGGTGAGTTTCGCCTTCTTCGTCGGGCCCGCGCCTGCCTCGCTGTACGGGGTGACCGCGAACGTGTAGGTCCGCTTGCCGAGGCCGCTGAAGGTGTAGCTGCGTGCGTTCGCCGGCAGGTCGCGGGCGGTGCCCGGCGATGCCGAGACACGGTACTTGGTGATTCCGCCCAGGCCCGGCCATGCGGACGGCTGCCAGGTGACGGTGGCTTTACTGCCGGTGCCGCGCACGGTGAAGTCGCGGACGGCCGTAGGCTGCACGCCCACGCAGCCGCTGATCCCACCACAGTCGACGAACTGGGCGTGGTAAGTCGTCGGTGTCGAGGGCGCGACGAACTCGTGGGTGCGCGCCCGGCCGTTGGACCAGGAGACGAACCGATAGTCGTCGCCTTGCGGGCTGGGCGCCGACACCGCGTTGGCCGAGCCGACGATGACCGTGCGGGTGAACGGCGTGGTGTCACTCTCGCCGCCCACGGTGAGGCGCAGACCGCTGGGGTCCGAGGTGAAGGTCAGGTCGACGGTCTGGGGCTCGAGGCGCAGGGACGAGCTGCCGGTGTTGCCGGTGGAGTCGCGCGCGGTCAAGCGCAAGTCCAGATACGACGGGTAGGCGTGATCCGGTGCGACGAACGAACCGCTCGCTGTTCCCGACCAGGTGCGGACGTCGTGCGCGTGGCAATTCGTCGGGGACGAGCAGTGCTGCAGCGTCAGCTTCCAGTCCATCGCGTCGGCAGGCAAGGTGCCGTCTTGCGGGTCACTGGCGCGCCCGGAGAACTGAATGGTTTGGCCGACGCGCCAACGCAGGTCGGTCGTCGGCTGGTCGATCGCCACGATCGGGTCTTGCGACTGCGGTTGACCGATGGTCAGCGTCACGGTGTCGACGTCGGAGGCGCCCGCCCGGTCGGTGACGCGCAGGCGAGCCGTGACCCGCTCGCTCTCCAGGTAGGTCCTCCGCGGTCGCACCGCCGTGGAGTCGTCGAACTGACCGTCGCCGTCGAGGTCCCACGCGTAGGTCAGGGTGTCGCCGGGATCGGGGTCGGACGACTGCGAGCCGTCGAACTGCACGGTCAGCGGCGCTTGTCCGCTCGTCGGGTTGGCGGTGGCGACCGCGGCCGGGGCACGGTTCCCGCTGCTGTAGGTCACTCTGCGTACCTGACCGGCGCCCAGCGCGACGTAGTAGAGGTTGCCGTCGGGTCCGGTCGCCAGGTGGACCGGAACATTCGCTCCGGTGACGAACGGGACGATCTTGCTGGGGCTCGGCAACCCGTTGGTGTCGCGCTGCATGGCCCAGATGCATCCGCGGGTGCTGTCGGCGAAGAACAGCGCACCGGCGTAGGCGGACGGGTAGTTGCTGTCGGATTCGAACGCGATGCCGCTGACCGACGAGTTGCCGGTCGGGCAGCTGTCGCCGGGCACGACGTGGTCGTCGTGGTCGTAGGCGTAGTAGGGCGCCTGTTGGCCGGTGGAGTACAGCGACTCGCACAGGTTCAGGTCCGCCCCGTCGTATCCGGCTTGCCGCTGGGCCCCCTCGTAGCACGGCCAGCCGAAGTTCTCCACGGTGCCGTCGGTGGCGTCCGGGATGCGGTTGATCTCCTCCCACTGGTTCCAGCCGACGTCGCCCACCCACAGTTCACGGGTGCCGGGCCGGAAGGCGAAGCGGAACTGGTTGCGCATGCCGTAGGCGATCACGCGGCGTTTGACCTGGTCCGTGCTGCTCGCGTACGGATTGCCGGGCATCGCCTGGCCGGTGCTCGGATCGACGCGGACGATCGTGCCGTTGAGCGTGACCGGCTCGCCTGCCGGCCGCCGGACGGATTGTGATCGCAGGGCACCGCCCCGGGCGCTCGGCGGTGCGAGGTTCGTCCCGGCGGCTTGCGGCGGATCGCCGCACGGGTTCTTGCGTTGGCCCCAGTCGGCGAAGTTGAAGCTCGCGCCGTCCCCACCACCGACGTAGAGGGCTCCGTCCGGTCCGAAGGTCACCGTGCCCACCGAATGGCTGGGGAACTGCTGGCACCAGCCGGTCAGCAGGACGTGCGGGCTGCCGATGGCCTGGCCGGTTGCCGGGTCGACGGTGATGCGCGCCAGCTCACCGTCGATCACGCAACCGTCGTCGGTGGCGCCCGGCGGTGTCGGACAGTCGTCTCCCCACGGCTTGCTGTCGTGGCTGTAGAGCGCGTAGATCGACGGGTTCTGCGGATAGTTCGGGTGGACGGTCAGGCCGAGCAGGCCACGATCCCAGTAGTCGTGGACGCGGGCGCGCAGATCGATCGTCGTGGTCGGCGTCGTGTCCCCGACGGCGTCGTAGGTGCGGATCACTCCCCGCTTCTCCGCGACGAACATGCGGCCGTCCGGCGCAAAAGCGACGACAGTGGGACTGACGAGACCGCCGACGACCAGCTCATCGGTGAACCCGCTCTGCGTGGCTGCCAGCGCGCTGGGCGCCAGCAAGACCCCGGTGACGACCAGCGCAGACACCACCGCGCCGCTTCTGCCCGACAAACCCTGCACGCGCATTCCTACCTGCCCAGCACCAGGCCCCTCGCCAGGACCGTTCGCCGGTCAGGTCGAATGCGTTGCACCCAATGGCGCAAGATCACTGCAGCGTGTCCGCGCGCGCACGGAAAGTGGCTACTTCAAGATCTTCCGCAGGGCGGCGTTGGCCTTACGCGCCATGTCCGCGACGGCCTCGCGGCGCTGGCGGTCGATCTCGTACTGCTCGCGGCGGTCCTTGACCGTGCGGGCCGGGATGCCCACCGCGATGCCGTACTCGGGAATGTCGCCGCGCACCACCGCGTGCGCGCCGATGACGCAGCCGCGGCCGATCCGGCTGCCCTTGGTGATCGTCACCTTGGTGCCCAGCCAGGTGTCAGGACCGATGCGCACCGGCGCCTTCACGATGCCCTGATCCTTGATCGGCACGGTGATGTCGCTGGTGACGTGGTCGAAGTCGCAGATGTACACCCAGTCGGCCACCAGCGTGGCGTCACCGATCTCGATGTCCAGGTAGCAGTTGACCACGTTCTGCCTGCCGAACACCGCTTTGTCGCCGATGCGCAGCGAACCCTCGTGGCAGCGGATGGCGTTGCCGTCGCCGATGTGCACCCACTTGCCGATCTCCAGCCGCCCGTAGCCGGGCCTGCAGTGCAGCTCGACGTTCTTGCCGAGGAACACCATGCCGCGCAGCACCACGTGCGGGTTGGCCAGGCGGAACTTGAGCAGCCGGAAGTAGCGGACCAGGTACCACGGGGTGTAGGCGCGGTTGCGGATGATCCAGCGCAGCGAGTCCATGGTGAGGAAGCGGGCTTGCTGCGGGTCCTTGCGCATCTTGCGCCAGGCGGACAGCCGATCCAGCATCGGCGAACCCCACATCGACGTCATGCCCGACACCCTACTGGCGGGTCTGGCCGGGCGGCGCGGTTGGCGCCGCACACGCGGCCCTGCGCCGGAAACCGACGCGAATGGGCACACCCGTGCGCTCACGCAACTCGAGACACCTCTCCCCCGGACCCGCCGTGGTAGGAATCGGGTATGGCCGATCGCAGGATCACGCTTCTCCGGCACGCGAAGGCCGCCTGGCCGGACGAGGTGGACGACATCGACCGCCCGCTGGCCGAGCGTGGCGAGCGTGACGCGTCAGCCGCCGGTCGCTGGCTGGCCGACAGGCCGCAACCTTCGCTGGTGGTGTGCTCCCCCGCCACCAGGGCCCGGCGGACCTGCGAGCTCGCCATGGCCGAGCTGCCCGAGATCCCCGTGCGCGTCGAGGAGCGGGTCTACGCCGCCTCCGCCGGTGAGCTGCTCGACGTGGTGCACCACCTGCCCGACAGCGAGCAGCACGTCGTGCTTGTCGGCCACAACCCGGGGATGTCCCAGCTCGCCGGTCTGCTCACCGGCGAACGGATCGAGCTGTCCACCACCGGTATCGCCGTCGTGGCCTGGCGCGGCGCGTGGTCCGACGCAGCACCCGGCAAGGGCCGCCTGGTCGACACCGCAACGCCACGCGGCTAGCTCGACGGCCGGGCGGCTCCTCAGCCGGCCGCCGCACGATCTGGCTGGTCAGTGCCCGCAGCGCTGCCGCGACCGCCGCCGCCGTCTGCTTGCCCGGCCACATCCGGTTTGATGGGCACATGCCAGCGCTCATCATCGACACCGACCCCGGCGTGGACGACGCCTTCGCCATCGCGCTCGCCGCTCTGGACCCCCACGTCGAACTGCTCGGCGTGACCACGGTGTACGGCAACGTGCCGGTCGAGGCCACCACCCGCAATGCGCAACGAATCCTCGCGCTGTGCGGCGCCGGCGGCGTACCGGTCGCCAAGGGCGCCGAGCGCCCGCTGGTGCACCCACACCCGCACCGAGCGCGCTACGCCCACGGCACCGACGGCCTCTCCGGGCGCTCGGACGTGCTGCCCGAGCCGTTGTCCCCCATCGCCGGTATCGGTGCCGTCGAGCTGATGGTCTCGCTGCTGCGGCAAGCCGACGAGCCCGTGGTGCTCGCCCCGATCGGCCCGCTGACCAACATCGCCCTCCTACTGGCCGCCTACCCCGAGATCAAGCCGCAGATCGACCGCATCGTGATCATGGGCGGCGCGGTGGACGGCGGCAATGTCACCGCTCGTGCGGAGTTCAACCTGTGGAGCGATCCGGAGGCTGCCCGCCGCGTGCTCACCGAACCGGGCGTGCGTTGCGTACTGGTGCCGATGGACCTCACCTACCAGTGTGCGGTCGACGTCCCGTGGCTGGACGAACTCGCCGCGTCCGGCCCGATCGGCGCCGCCCTGCGCGAGCTCACGACCGACTACCTGGACCACTACACGAAGACACTCGGCCGCCCCGCGGTGGTCATGCACGACGCGATCGCGGTCGCCGAGGCCATCTGGCCGGGCACGCTGCGCACCGAGGCCTTCCCGCTTGACATCGAGTGTGGTTTCGGCCCGGCCCGCGGCGCGTTGATCACCGATCGCCGCCGCCGCGAGCTGATCGCCGAGACCGCGCCGACCGACACCGAACCGGTCGCCGTCGCGCTCGACATCGCGTCGGAATCGGGTTTCGACGGCCTGCGACGACGGCTGCTAGGCGGTTTGGCCCAGTCCCGGTAACGATCGCCGACGACAGCCGACAAACCGGACGACCCGGTTTGCTCACGGCGTCAGGAGGAGGCGGGGGTGGGACAGCCGAACGGCCGGGTGATCGCCGGTCGCTATCGGCTCACCCGCAAGCTCGCCAGCGGCGCGATGGGCGCCGTCTGGCTGGCGCACGACGAGGTGCTCAACCGGACCATCGCCGCCAAACAACTCCTGCTGCCGCCCGGACTCGCCGACGACGAGGCGGAACGGGCACGGCAGCGCGCGCTGCACGAAGCCAGGATCGCCGCGCGGATCAGTCACGCCAACACGGTGACGATCTTCGACGTCGCGGACGACTTCGGCGAACCCGTGCTGATCATGGAGTACCTGTCGTGCAGCACGTTGGCGCACAAGCTCGCCGAGCAGCACACGCTTCCGGTGGCCGAAGTGGCCAGGATCGGAGCAGCCGTCGCGGCCGCGCTGGCCGCCGCGCACGCGAAAGGCGTCGTCCACCGGGACGTCAAACCCGCGAACATCCTGCTCTCCGACGGCCCGGACCGGCAGGTGAAGCTCACCGACTTCGGCATCGCCTACTCGTCGGGGGACGCCGACGGCACCGGACCGTTGATCGGGTCTCCCGCCTACCTGGCGCCGGAAACCCTCAGCGGCCAAGATCCGACACCCGCCGCGGACGTGTTCTCCCTCGGCGCCACGCTGTATCGCGCCGTAGAAGGGCACCTGATCTACGGCGAACTCGACAACCGGACCGCGGTGCTGCACGCGGCCGCGGCGCACCAGATCGTCCCGCCGGAACGCGCAGGCCCGTTGGCGCCCTTGCTGCGCGCCATGCTGGCCGAGGACCCGGCGCAACGACCCACCATGCGTGAGGTCCACCACCGACTGCGGGGGATCGTCGCCCAGGCGGTGAGCCAAGCATTCGCACCGACCCTGCCGCCTGCCGAACGCCCTCGTCGCCGGTCCCTCCGCGGCCGCTCGGGGATGCGCCTGCTCATATCCGGCTCCGCCGCCGCAGTGGCCCTGGTCGCGATCGCGGCGATCTTCACGGTCGGTTTCGGCCCCGACCCACGGGAGTCCCGGAACAGAGCGACGCCGGCACCGGACGATCGCACCGCCGTGGTGATGCGCTTCTACCAGGCGTTGCCGAACGACAAGGACGCCGCATGGACGCTGCTCACTCCCCGTGCGCGGGCCACCGGGCGGGCGGAGTTCGACGCGTACTGGAACTCCATCGACGCCGTGACCGTCGTCCAACCCGCGAAGGTCGACGGCGACACGGTCAGCATCGGCATCGTCGTCGAACACGAAGGCCGACCCTCGTTCCAGCGCGCCGAGCTGGCTGTCGTGCCGCACAACGGCAGGTTGTTGATCGACTCCATCAACAAGACGATCAAGAACTCGCCAGGCTAGCCCGCGGTCCCGCGTCGCGGTATCCGCTGCGCCCGGGCACCCGCAGACCCACATCACGGAACCCGCTACACCGGGAACCCGCAGGGCCAGCCCGCAGGCCCGCGTCGCCGTATCCGCTGCGCCCGGGCACCCGCCACGCCGGCCCGCAGACCCGCACCACGGCCGGCAACCGGGCTGGCCGCAGTCCCGCGCATCACGGGATCCGGTGCGCCCGGCAGACGAACGCCGTCGGACTCCGGCCGATCCGGGTCAGTACCACCGTGGCGTCGTCGTCCCCGCTGAGCTTGAGCCGCGGCCGCAACGTGTTCGGGTCGATGTCGAGCCCACGCACCAGGATCTCCAC
This sequence comes from Thermocrispum municipale DSM 44069, assembly GCF_000427825.1. Lineage (GTDB taxonomy): Bacteria > Actinomycetota > Actinomycetes > Mycobacteriales > Pseudonocardiaceae > Thermocrispum > Thermocrispum municipale. The sequence continues at coordinate 97,638 of NZ_ATYT01000007.1, forward strand.
CCGGCCGATCCCCAGCCGCCGCAGCGTGGCCCGCAGGTCCTTCTCGCGATACCGCCCGAACTCCCGGATCTCGAACGCGCGGGTTCCCGGCGGCGGCCTGTCCCCGGTCAAGTAGGCGATGTGTTCGTCGAGCTGCCACAACCCGTGGCGGGCGGCGTAGTGCCGCACCAGGCCGGCGCGCACCACCGCACCGTCCGGGTCGATGATCCACTCGCCCGGCTCACCGACCGGGCACTCGTCCGGTTCGTCCTCGGTCACCGACCACGACGTTCCGTCGCTGCGCAGGACGGTGGCGCGACGCTTCGCGGTGGCGACCGAGCCGCGCCACAGGCACGCTTCCCGCACCTGCCCGTCCAACGACACCAGCTCGCGCTCGTTAGCCCACGGCACGGCATCCGGGTCGATACCGGGCGCGCACTTCACCACGAGATCGCGCTGCGCGTAGGCCTGCCTCAGCTCGTCGAGCGCCGGCACGAAATCCGCGGGGTTCCACCGGCGCCTGCCCCGGGCGTCCCGGCGAGCCGGATCGGCCACGATCACGGTGTGCCGGCTGACCGGCCGGAGCGCATCGGCCCGCACGACCACGGCGTCCGGCACGTTGTGCCGCGCCATCGCAACCCGTACCGGATCGAGGTCCGACCCGAGGCAGCGGTTCGCGGTGCGGCGAAGCTCGACGAGATCCGCACCGATCGAGCACGTCACGTCGTGCACGTCGCGACCGGCGAGCCGCTCGGCGCGATGACGTGCCACGACGGTCGGCGTGGCTTGCTGTAGAGCGTCATCCGTGAGCAGCCAGTCCTCCGCGCCGGCCAACTTGTCCCTGGCGCGCCGCCGCAGCAGCAGTGTCTCCAACACCGCGGGCGCGCGAACGCCCACGATCTCCCGCGCCGTGGCCACGTCTCGCAGCCTGCTGCGCTCGGACAACTCGAGGCCCGCACAGGCGCGCAGCGCGGCAACACCGTCGGCGGAACGGAGGAATGCGACGTCGTCGAGCGTGAACGCGTAGCCCACTAGCCCACGGGTTTGGTCCCGGTGATCATCACGTTGTAGAAGACCGATCGCGGCAGCACCTTCGACAGCACCGTGCGGTCCAGCGCGATCAGCCGCTGCCAGGACCGGTAGGCGAACCACCGCCACCCCGGCGTCAGCTTCTCCGGCGGCACCGCGGCCTCGAACGTACGGATCGGCCAGCCGAGCAACGCCGCCGAGAACTCGTCGGTCACCGCGCGCACGCCCTGCGCCCCGGCCTCCCGCGCCCAGCGTTCCAGCTCCGACGGATCGAACGTGTGCAGGTCGACCACGGCCTCCAGGGCCGCCGCCCGCGACGACTCGTCCAGCTCACGCTGAGGCTTACGCCATTGCCGCAGCGGCCCCAGCCGCGTGACGTTCGTGGTGACGAACCACGTGAGCCTGCCCAGCCTGCGTGCGTACCAGTCGCCGATCTTGGTCGGCTCGCCGCAGAACACGAACCGGCCACCCGGCTTCAGCACCCGCAGGACCTCGGCGAACGCCTTGCGGACGTCCGGGATGTGGTGCAGTACGGCATGCCCGACGACCAGGTCGAACGTGTCGTCGTCGTACGGAATCCGCTCCGCGTCGGCCACGCGCCCGTCGACGTCCAGGCCGAGATGGGCGGCGTTGCGCAGCGCGGCCTGCACCATGCCCGGCGACAGGTCGGTGACCGAGCCCTTCTTGATCACCCCGCCCTGCATCAGGTTGAGCAGGAAGAAGCCCGTGCCGCTGCCCAGCTCCATCGCCGTCTCGTACGGCTCCGGCTCCTCCCCCGCCACCGCACGGAAGACCTCGACCGCGTACGAGATGCAGCGCTCGTCGTAGGAGATCGACCACTTCTCGTCGTAGGTGCCCGCCTCCCAGTCGTGGTACAGCACGTTGGCCAGCTTCGGGTCCGCATACGCCGCCTGCACCTCCTCGGCCGAGGGGTGCGGCTTCGGAGCCGGGTCGGCAGGGTCGGGCGATCCTCCGGACGGGCTCGCCGTGGGGTCGATGACGTCGGTCACGTGCCGTTCTCACTTCCGTGCATTGGTTGCTGGCTCACCCACGCCGCCGGCGTCACCGTCCGGTGAAGGTGGCTTTCCCCGGACCATTCTCGATGAAGGACGTCATGCCCGCGCGCTGATCGTCGGTCGCCCACAGCGCGGAGAACACGTGGCTCTCCAGCCGCAGGCCGCTGTTCAGGTCGGTGTCCAGGCCACCGTCGATGGCCGCCTTCGCCGCCGCCAGTGCGCGCATCGGGCCGTTGGCGAACTGCGCCGCCCACTTGTGCGCCGCCGAGTAGACGTCGTCCGGCGCCACGACCTCGTCCACGATGCCCAGCGACAGCGCCTCGTCGGCGGGCACGAAGCGGCCGGTGTAGATCAGGTCCTTGGCCTTGCTCGGTCCGATCAGCCGCGCCAGCCGCTGCGTGCCACCCATGCCGGGGATGATGCCGAGCAGGATCTCCGGCTGGCCGACCTTGACGTTGTCGCCTGCCACTCTGCGGTCGGCGGCCAACGCCAGCTCCAGCCCGCCGCCCAGGGCATAGCCGGTGATCGCGGCGACGGTCGGCTTGGGGATCTCGGCCACCGCGGTGATCGCCGAGGTCAACTGGGGTGCCGCGGCGGCCATCTCGGCGTAGGACATGCCGGCCATCTCCTTGACGTCCGCGCCGCCGGCGAACGTCTTCTCGCCGCCGTAGATCACCACGGCCCGCACGTCGTCCCGCTCGGTCGCCTCACGCGCGGCCTGCCTGATCTCCTCCTGCACCTGACGGTTCAGGGCGTTCACCGGAGGGCGGTCCAGTCGAATCGTGCCGACGTTTGCCTCGACCTCAAGACGTACGAACTCTGCCACGCGAAGCTCCTTCGGGCCTGACGGCGGTCTACTCGCCGGTAGGCTACCGCCTGCGGGCGAAGAAGCGCTCGCCCCACCTTTCCAGCAGCAGATCCTCGCCGAAGGTGAGCGAGAGGTTCTCCGCGGTCAGCACGTCGTCGATCAACCCGGCCGCGACCGGCTTGCCGTCACGCAGCAGCAACGCGTTGGTGAAGCCCGGCGGGATCTCCTCCACATGGTGGGTGACCAGCACGATCGCCGGCGCATCCGGGTCCTTGGCGAGCATCGACAGGCGGCCGACCAGATCCTCCCGGCCACCCAGGTCGAGACCGGCGGCCGGCTCGTCCATGAGCAGCAGCTCGGGGTCGGTCATCAGCGACCGGGCGATCAGTGTGCGCTTGCGCTCACCCTCGGACAGCGTGCCGAAGGCGCGGTCGGCCAGGTGCGCAACGCCCAGCGCCTTCATCAGCTCCTCGGCCCGCTCGGTGTCCACCTCGTCGTAGGACTCCCGCCAGCGGCCCAGCACCGCGTACCCGGCCGAAAGCACGACATCGCGCACCTTCTCGTCCCCGGGAACGCGGGCGGCCAGCGCGGCCGAGGCGAACCCGATGCGGGGGCGCAGCTCGAACACGTCCGTGCCGCCGAGCCGCTCGCCCAGGATGTGCGCGGTACCGGCCGACGGGTGCAGTTCGGCGGCGGCGATGCGCAGCAAGGTCGTCTTGCCCGCCCCGTTCGGGCCGAGCACCACCCAGCGCTCGTCGAGTTCCACCGCCCAGTTCACGTCGTCGAGCAGCATCGACCTGCCGCGCCGCACCCCGACCCCGGACAGGTGCACGACCAGGTCGTTGGGGTCTTCCGGCAGCACGGGCTGTTGCGCCACACGAGGCTCCTCGGACTTGTCGGTGGGCTGGGGGGACGCTGATTGTGGGGCCACGTTCTCATTCTGGCGTGGCGGCTCCGGCAGGTGGTGCCGACCCACTTCCTGTTCGACCGGTTCGATGCCGAACCGACGGAGCAACTTCCTGGCGAACAATCCGGTACGCATACGTCTCACTTCGGCGCCGGCAGCACGCCGGCCTGGGCACGTCGGCGCGACGCGTGGCTTGCCGAGCGCGCCCGCCTGCTGGTCACGACGTGGTGCTGGGACGAAACCGCGGACATGGCCATCACCCTACAGGCGCTTCGGTCACTGGACCGCCACCTTGCCCAGCTCGGCGGGTACCGCCAGCAGCTCGTGCTTGGGCAGCACCCGCACGGTGTATCCGATCGCACCGGCACGCGGCAGCGGCACGGTCGCGGAGAAGGTGTGCGGGCCACCGTCGGGCTGCATGGTGTAGGTCACGATGTCGTGCATCTGGTCGGTGTCCCCCAGCCTGCCGAGCACCGCCTGCACTTCGACTTCGTCCGGGCCCAGACCGGCGAGTTCCACGGTGGCGCGCACCTTGACGTCGGCGCCGACCACCAGGTCGCGACCGTCGGCTTCCAGCTCGGAATCGACCACCCGCACGCCGGGCCACGACTCCTCCACCCGCGCACGGTAGGCCGCCAGGTCCTTGGCGCCCGCGAACGAGTCCTCGGCCAGCCGCGCCACGGTCTCCGCCGCGGGCAGGTAGCACCGCTGCACGTATTCGCGCACCATGCGGGAGGCCTGCACCCACGGGCCGAGGGTCTGCAACGTGTGCCGGACCATCGCGATCCACCGGGTCGGCACGCCGGTCTCGTCCCGCTCGTAGAACAGCGGCGCCACCTGCTGACCGAGCAGCTCGTACAGCGCGGCCGCTTCCAGCTCGTCGCGCCGCAGCGGGTCGGTGACGCCGTCGGCGGTCGGGATCGCCCAGCCGTTGCGGCCGTCGTAGCCCTCGTCCCACCAGCCGTCCTTGATGGACAGGTTCAGCCCGCCGTTGAGCGCGGACTTCATGCCGGACGTACCGCACGCCTCCAGCGGCCTGGTCGGGTTGTTCAGCCACACGTCGCAGCCCCAGTACAGGTAGCGCGCCATGGCCATGTCGTAGTCCGGGAGGAACGCGATGCGATGCCGCACGGCGGGGTCGTCGACGAAACGCACGATCTGCTGGATGAGGGCCTTGCCGCCCTCGTCGGCCGGATGTGACTTGCCCGCGACGACGAACTGGATCGGCCGGCGCTCGTCCAACAGCAGCGCCCGCAGCCGGTCCGGATCGCGCAGCATCAGCGTGAGTCGCTTGTAGGTCGGGACGCGCCGCGCGAAGCCCACGGTCAGCACGTCCGGGTCGAACGCGCGCTCGGTCCACCCCAGCTCGAGCGGCGACGCACCGCGCTGCAGCCAGGCATTCCGCAGCCGGCGACGGACCTCCTCGACGAGGATGCCGCGCAACCGGCAGCGCAGCCGCCAGAGCTGCTGGTCGGTGCACTCCGGTTGCCGTTCGCGCAGCTCGGTCATCTGCCGGGCGGTCCACGTAGGGCCGTGCACGCCGTTGGTGACCGAGGTGATCGGAACTTCGTCGGCGGGAAACCCGGGCCAGAGCCGGTTGAACATGGCGCGGGAGACCTCACCGTGCAGCCGGGACACGCCGTTGGCGCGCTGCGTCAGCCGCAGGCCCATGTGCGCCATGTTGAACAGCCCCGGGTTGTCCTCGGCACCGAGGCTGACGATCCGGTCGAGGTCCAGCCCCGGCAACAGGCGGCCGTCGCCGAAGTAGCGCCGCACCTTCTCCACCGGGAACCGGTCGATCCCGGCGGGCACCGGGGTGTGCGTGGTGAACACCGTCCCCGCCCGCACCGCGGCGACGGCTTCGTCGAACGACAACCCGTGCTGGCCGACCAGTTCACGCACCCGTTCCAGGCCGAGAAAGCCCGCGTGTCCCTCGTTGGTGTGGAACACCTCCGGCTCGGGATGGCCGGTCAGCTCGCAGTAGCGACGGACGGCACGCACGCCGCCGATGCCTGCCAGCACCTCCTGCTGGAAACGATGGTCGGTGTCGCCGCCGTAGAGCCGGTCGGTCACCGTGCGCGCGTCGTCGTCGTTCTCCGGCACGTCCGCGTCCAGCAGCAACAACGGCACCCGGCCGACCTGCGCCTTCCAGATACGCGCGTACAGCGTGCGGTCCGCGGGCAGGGCGATGTCGACCAGCATCGGCGCTCCGTCGGCGTCGCTGAGCAGCTCCAAGGGCAGACCGTTCGGGTCGATCACCGGGTAGTGCTCGACCTGCCACCCGTCCAGCGACAGCGCTTGCCGGAAGTAGCCCGCGCGATAGAGCAGCCCGACACCGATCATCGGGACACCGAGGTCGGAGGCCGCCTTGAGGTGATCGGCGGCCAGCACGCCGAGACCGCCGGAGTAGTTCGGCAGCGCCTCGGTGACCCCGAACTCCATGGAGAAGTACGCGATCCCCTGCGGCCGCCTGCCGTCGATCTCCCGCTGGTACCAGCGCGGCTTGGTCAGATACTCGCGCAGATCGTCGGCCGCCTGCTGGACGCGCGCGAGGAACTCCTGATCGGTGGCCAGTGCGTCGAGCCGCCTCGGATCGACCTCGACCAGGATGCGCAGCGGATCACCGCCGACGTCGGCCGCCAGCGCCGGGTCGATCGAGGCGAACAGATCCCTGGTCGGCGGGTGCCACGTCCACCGCAGATTGGTGGCCAGCTCGGTGAGCCCGGCCAACGGCTCCGGGATGCCCGCCCGGACGGTGAACCGTCGCACTGCCTTCATGCGTACCGAACATAGCGTGCACCACCACCCGTCGACGGCGACCGGCGATCCCTCATGCGTGTCAGATCACCCAAACCCCCCACCCACGGTGATCTCGCTCGATAAGGTGCGCTACGACGTTCCGTCGTGGTCTGGACTGCAAAGCGAGATGAGATGACATACCGGGGTAAAGCGCTGGCTGCGTGCCTGCTGATCGGGGCACTGGGGGCCGCCGCGTGCGGGTCGACGACCGCGGGGACGCCGGTGGGGCCGGACGTCAACAAGGTCGGCGGGATGCCGGTCACGCACTTCGAGAGCGGACTCAAACCCGACGCGCCCCAGCCGGACATCGCGGTGGAGAACGCCACCGACGACCAGGCGGACAAGATCGCCATCGCGACCATCGCGGACGTCAGCGAGTACTGGTCGGAAGTCATGCCGAAGGAGTTCGGCATGGAGTTCGACCAGGTCAAGCGGCTGCTGTCGTACGACTCGGACAGCGACAGCATGCAGCTGTGCGGCCGCAACGTGCAGGGCGAGATGAACGCGTTCTACTGCCCGCCGGATGACGCGGTGGCGTGGGACCGCGGCGTGCTGCTCCCTCGGCTGATCAAGCTGTACGGCGACGTCGCGCCGATCACGGTGCTGGCGCACGAGTACGGGCACGCGGTGCAGCACCGGCTGGGCGACAAGGCGGGCATCCCGGCGGAAGGTCCGGAGCCGAAGACGATCGTGCTCGAGTCGCAGGCGGACTGCTTCACCGGCTCGTACTTCCGGTGGATCGTGGAAGGCAAGTCGAAGTACTTCAAGGTGTCCACCGCCGAGGGCCTGAACGCGGCGCTGAGCACCATGTACCTGGTGCGTGACGCACCGGGCAAGCTGTCCGGTGAGGTCGGCGCGCACGGCACCGCGTTCGACCGCACGCTGGCGTTCCGGGAGGGCTTCACCGACGGCCCGAAACGGTGTGCCTCCTACAACGAGCAGTTGATCAAGGAACGCACCACCCAGTTCTCGTTCAGCCAGAACGACCCGGACCGCGGCGACATGCCGGTCACCGAGGATTCCGTCCGGCTGATCAAGGAAAGCCTGGACCGGGTGTTCGACGGCAAGGGCAAGCCGGACCTGCAGACCACCGGCGGCACGTGCCCGGACGGCAGCGGCACGCCGCCGACGTCGTACTGCCCGAAGGAGAACGTGGTCACCGCGGACCTGGCGGCGTTGGCGCAGATCGGTTCGCCCATCGACCGGCAGCTGGAGATGAGCGGCGAGGGTTCCACGGGTAAGGGCGACTTCGCCGCGTATGCGTCGGTGGCCTCGCGCTACACGCTGGCGGTGCAGAAGGCCGAGGGGAAGTCGATCGACGACATGGACGCGGCGCTGCGTACGGCCTGCCTGACCGGCGCGTGGGCGCGCGGCGTGCAGAACCCGGAGCAGACCAGCGGATCGGTCATCCGGCTCTCGCCCGGCGACGTCGACGAAGCGATCCTGGAGATGCTGCAGCCGGAGAGCCTGATCGGCTCGAACGTGCGCGGCGACCAGGTGCCGAGCGGCTTCCTGCGCGTGGAGGCGTTCGGGAAGGGTTACCTGGAGGGCGCCACGGCCTGCTGATCGCGGCGGCTGGGGCGTCCGCCGTGGCGCCCGAGCCGCCGAAGCAGCCAGATCTCGGCCCGCGCCGACCGGTCGTCCTCCGGCGCTCAGCCTTCCGCAGGACGGTCAGTCGCAGCCGCGCGGAACACGCGGGCCCGATCGGACCACGCCGGGGCGCACCACGGCGGCCTCCTGCCTGCTCGGCCGGCCACCGCTCGGCGTCGATGGCTGCGGTGCGGCGCGAAGAGTCGTCAGTACAGCGCGGAAGCCAGGTCCCGCCGCGCCTTGGCCACCCGCGGGTCTGCGGTGTCGAACAGCTCGAACAGCTCGACCAGGTGCGCCCGCAGCTTGTCCCTGTCCTCCCCCGCGCTGCTACGGATGCCGTTGATCAGCCGGGCGAACGCGGCCTCCACCTGATTGTTGGCGACCTCGTAGTCCGCGGCCTCGATCGCGGCGGCCACGTCCTTCGGGTCGGCGTCGGCGCGCTGCACGGCCGTCGGGTCCAGCTTCGTCGACCGGGACAGGAACTTGACCTGGGTCAGCGCCGCCTTGGCCTGCTCGTTCGCCGGTTCGTCGGCCAGGATCCGCTCGTAGGCGGCGGCCGCGGCCTCGAAGTCGCCCCGCTCGACGGCCTGCTCGGCCTCGGTGAACCGCGGGTCCGGCGGTGCGTCCTGGGCGGCCTGCTGGGCGGCGGCCTGCACGCCGGGCAGCTTGTCCTTCAGCGCGGTCAGCAGCCGATCCAGCCACTGCCGGATCTGCGGCTCGGGCAGCGCGCCGGTGAACGCGTCGACCGGCTGACCGCCCGCGATGGCGACCACCGTCGGGATCGACTGCGCCCCGAACAGCTGCGCGATGCGCGGGTTGGCGTCCACGTCCACCTTGGCCAGAACCCACGCCCCGTTGGACTCGCCCGCCAGCCGCTCGAGCACCGGGCTGAGCTGCTTGCACGGCCCGCACCAGTCGGCCCACAGGTCGACCACCACGAGCTGCTGCATCGAGCGCTCGACGACGTCTGCCTGGAACGAGGCCTCGGCGACATCGATGACCGAGGCGCCAGCACCGCTTGCGGAGCCGTCCTGCGCGGCGGGCTGGCCCTGAGTAGCCGATTGCGCCTCGGCGCGTTGCTTGAGCGCGGTCAGATCCACCGCGCCGGAAATCCCACGTGGTGCTGTCACGGTCCCCAATCTACCTAGCGACGCCCTCGGCCGGGGCAGCGGTGCGCCGTGCCGGGACACCGCACTGCTACCTTGCCAGCCATGGATCGCCGCAAGCCGTTGCCATTCGACCCGATCGAGCGGGCAGCGCAGCTGTGGACCGAACGAATCGGCCCTGCGGACACCATGGCGGCGGTGACCGGCGTGATGCGGGTACAGCAGATCATCCAGTCAGCGGTGGACGGTGCGCTCAAGCCGCACGGGCTGACGTTCGCCCGCTTCGAAGCGCTCGTGCTGCTGTCGTTCTCCCGCCGGTCGGCGCTGCCGATGCGGGTGATGGGCGAACGGCTGCAGCTGCATCCGACGTCGGTGACCAACATCGTCGACCGGTTGGAGGCCGACGGGCTGGTCAAGCGGGTACCGCACCCCAGCGACCGGCGGGCCACCCTGGTGGAGATCACCGAACCGGGCAGGCAGCGGCTGCAGGCCGCCACCGGGGCGGTGACCTCGATCGACTTCGGGCTGAAGGGTCTGACCGAGCGGCAAACCCAGCAGCTGATCGAACTGCTCACCAGAGTGCGCAGGGCCAGCGGCGATTTCGAGGACTGACCCAGCGCTCGACCCGCGGATCGGCCCCGTCGGCTCCTGATCAGGCTGTCTCGACCGACAGGCCGACGGTCAGGCCGTCTGCACGAACGAGCCGACGATCACGCCGTCCGCACGAACGAGCCGACGATCACGCCGTCCGCACGAACGAGCCGACGATCACGCCGTCTGGACGAACAGCCCGACGCCCGCTCTGCTCCGGACCTCGCGGTCGTCCAGCTTGCCGGTGCGCAGCGCCCACCGCTCGAACGGCCAGCTGCCCAGCGGCACCACCGCGGCCAGGCCGGACAACAGCAGCGTCGCCGCGTTCCACCGGCACAACCGGGCGATCACCAGCGCGGTGATCCCGTAGCAGACGAACATCACCCCGTGGGCAAGGCCCAACACGGGCACTCCGCCGTCGCCCAGCCCCAGCACGGAGCGGGCGAACATGCCCGCGAGCAGGCCGGCCCACGACAGCGCTTCCGCCACCGCGACCGCCTGGAAGAGCTTGACGACCTTGCCGTGCACTTTCCCTCCCCGGACCGTCTTCGCGAACGAGGAAATTCTGCGGTCGTGACCGCGCTCACGGCCGGTTCGGGAGTGCCCGCTGAGACCGCCGACACAGGGTCCGGACGGGCCTTCGAGGGCTGCCGACGGCGCTCTACGGACGTTGACGGTGCGCAGCGCCGCACCTACCTCGCCAGGGTGATCACGCCCAAGCGATCCACCGTACTTCTGACGGAGCGCGACGAGGCTTAACCCACCCGAAGGACAAGAACTTTCGCTACCTCCGTCGGAATTTGCCGATCTTGCGGTGTTGTCCGAAAGCGAATCCCGCTAGGTTGGCGCGCATCACCGCGGGCTTGGACAAGCCGGCGAGCAAGCAGACACAGCGAGCTGGAGGCGAGGGGAACGAAGGCCATGGGTTCTGCGGCCGGACACCAACGGCCCACTGGCAGCAAGCCGCTCAGCAGGCGCTCATTCCTGCGCACGGCGGCACAAGCGGCCGCCGTCGGCGCAGCGGCAGCCACCGCGACGACGGCCGTGAGTGCGTGCACGGCGACAGCCGGCGGCACGAGCTTCGCCGACGTCAAGGAGAGCGGGAAGATCCTCATCGGGGTGGCGGGCGAGAAACCGTACGGCTACATCGACGAGGACGGCCGGGTCACCGGTGAAGGCCCGGAAGTTGCTCGGGCCGTGTTGAAGCGGCTCGGCATCACCGAGCTGCAGGGCGTGCTGGTCGACTTCCGCCAGCTCATCCCCGGGCTGCAAGCCCAGAAGTACTCGCTGGTCGCGGCGGGCATGTCGATCCTGCCGGAGCGGTGTGCCGACGCCGCGTTCTCCCTCCCCGACTTCGAGGTCAAGAACGCGTTCCTGGTGCAGAAGGGCAATCCGGAAGGCATCGAGACGTTCGCCGACATCAAGGGCAAGGACGTCCTCATCGGCGTGCTCACCGGCGGCGTCGAACTGGAACTGGCCATCGAAGCGGGTGCGGCCGAGGAACAGCTGGTCACGTTGGGCGACCAGGACAGCCTGTTCCGCGCGGTCGCCGACGGCCGGGTGTACGGCGCCGCGACGCTGGACACCACGGTCGGCTATCTGCTCAAGCAGCACCCGGAAGCCGGGCTGAGCAAGACCAAGCCGTTCGTGCCACCTGGGGGTAGTGCGGGCGTCGGCGGGTTCGCGTTCCGCAAACACGACACCGAATTCGTCAAGGCGTTCAACGCCGAGCTGGCCGCGCTGAAGAAGAGCGGCGAGTGGCTCGAGATCGTCCGTCCGTTCGGTTTCACCGAGCAACACCAACCCGGACCGGAGATCACCACGAAAAAACTCTGCGCCCCGTAACCGTTCCGACGCGGGCAGTGAGCGGGACTTCGCTTTCGTGACCTGCACGGATACGGTGACGGCAGCGGACGGTGACCAACCGGAGAAACAGACACACCCAGCAGGAATGAGATGCGCGCATGACCGTGGCCGCCCCACCGCGAGCAACCGGTGCGGTCGACCAGCGACCGCACGCACAGCGCCAAGAGAAGACCCCGACCCGGACCCCACATCGACGCAAGCGCAGCACCCCCCGGGTGCTGCGGTCGATGCTGATCGGGCTGGTGACGCTGAGCCTGGTTGTCGGGGCGGTGTGCACTCTGTTGGTGCTCAAGCGCGAGCAGCGGCTGGACCAGCTGGCCACCACCGACGGCGAGCTGCACGCGGCCGCCGAGCAGTTCTACCGGTCGTTGTCGACCGCCGACGTGGCCGCCAGCGCGGCGTTCCTCGCCAGGGACGTCGGTATGGCCACCGATCGCGTCCGCTACGAGACGGAGTACGAAGCTGCCGCGGGCGAGGCCCAGTCGGCGCTGGCCCGGCTGGTCGCCGCCTCCGACGAGGACACCGACAGCCGCCAGCGCGACCTGCTGGGGACGTTGCCCGGCAGGCTGTCCGAGTACACCGTGCTGGTCGAGCAGGCGCGCGCGTACAACCGGTTGCACGAGCCGGTGGCCTCCACGTACCAGCTGCTGGCCGCCGACGCGATGGCGGCGAACCTGCTGCCCGCGGGACAGAAGCTGTACGACTCGGTCATCGAGCGGCTGACCGACAACCAACGGGCGGCCACCGAACCGCCGTGGGTGGAGTTGACGCTCGGCGGTGTGTTGCTGGTGGCGCTGATCGGCGCGCAGGTTTACGTGTGGCGGCGCTCGCGCCGGGTGTTCAATATCGGCCTGCTGGTGGCCACGGTCGCGGCGGTGAGCATGGTCGGCTGGATCGCCTTGTCCCACTTCACCGCCAGCAGCCGGGCAGAGCGCAGTCACAGTGAGGGGACGGAAGTGATCAACACCGTGACGCAAGCCCGCAACACCGGGCTGGCCGCGCGGGCGAACGAGGCGCTCATCCCGGTCGCCACCCGGGACGACCACTCGTTCGCCGAGTACGAGAGCAGCTTCCAGCACATGATGCAGCAGCTGACCGGCGACGACGGGCGTCTCGCCGCAGCCAAGGCGGTGAGCACGGACGGCTCGGCGCGGGCGGCCGTCGACGACGCGCTGGCGGCGGCACGATCATGGAACAACACCCATGCCGCGGTGCAGCAGGCCGCAGCGAGCGGCGACCAGAAGAAGGCGGTTCGGGCACTGGTCGCGTCGCAAGGGGCAGCGGCGTTCGAATCATTTGACGACGCGCTGGCCGGCATCGTGGACGATGTACGGCTGCGTTTCGAATCCGCCGCCGACGAGGCACGCGCCGCGTTGACCGGAGTGCTGATCGGTGTGATCAGCCTGGCTTTGCTGGCCGCCGCCGGAGGGGCGTTCGGCGTGTGGCAGCGATTGAGGGAGTACCGATGAGGTGGCGACGCACCAACAAGTCGACCGCGAAGCAGGCGGATCGCGCCCCCGAGGCCGGGGGCGACACGCAGACGGACGTGAAGGACCGGTCACTCCCCGAGGACAGTTTCGACGCGTTCGAGGCGGACGCGGCGGCGCAGAACGGCGGAGCCGAACAGGCGCCGACGCAGCAGGTGACCGACGCCATCCCGTGCCCGCGTGAGTCGTGCGACGGCACGCTCGACGAGGACCGGTTCTGTGACGTCTGTGGTTTGGAAGCGCCGTCGGACGCTGTTGCCGGGGATGCCAAGACCGCGAAGGACGGCGATTCGGCCGACGCGGACGGCGAGCACGGCGGCGACGGCGAGGAGCATTCCGAACGCACCGGGCGGCGTGGCTCGGTGCGGACGGTGTCCCACCGCACCGGCTCCGGCGTCACCTCGCCCAGCGGTGGCTGGGCCGCCTCGTCGATGTCGGCCACCACCGGCACCAGGGGCAGCGGCCCGTCGCGCGCGTCCAACCGCGGCATGCTCGGCGCGGGCTTGGTGGAGATGCCGCACGTGCCGTACCGGGACCCCACGGAAGTGGTGCTGAAGAACCCGATGGTGCCCGAGCACCGGCGGTTCTGCAGCCGCTGCGGCGCCAAGGTCGGGCGCAGCACGGCCGACCGTCCCGGCCGGTCCGAAGGGTTCTGCCCGCAGTGCGGTCAGCGGTTCTCGTTCACCCCGAAGCTGTTCCCCGGCCAGCTGGTGCACGGCCAGTACGAGGTGCTCGGCTGCCTGGCACACGGCGGCCTCGGCTGGATCTACCTGGCCAAGGACCGCGCGGTCGCCGACCGCTGGGTGGTGCTCAAGGGCCTGCTGGACACCGGTGACTCGGACGCGATGGCCGCCGCGCTCGCCGAGCGTCACTTCCTGGCCAAGGTCGAGCACCCGAACATCGTCAAGATCCACAACTTCGTCCAGCACCGCGACCAGCACGGCGACAACGTCGGCTACATCGTGATGGAGTACGTCGGCGGCCAGTCGCTGAAGGACATGATCAAGCAGCGGCGGGCGGAGATCGGCCCGAACGAATGCCTGCCGCTGGAACAGGCCATCGCCTACACCATCGAGACGCTGCGGCCGCTCGGCTACCTGCACAGCATCGGGCTGCTGTTCTGCGACTTCAAACCGGACAACGTCATCCAGACCCAGGAACAGCTGAAACTGATCGACCTGGGCGCGGTGCGGCACGCCGACGACGACACGTCCGCGGTGTTCGGCACCATCGGCTACCAGGCGCCCGAGGTGGAGTCGGCGGGGCCGTCGGTGGCGTCCGATTTGTACGCGGTCGGTCGCTCGCTCGCGGTGATGAGCTTCCCGTTCGACTTCCAGAAGCGCTACCGCGACCACCTGCCCGCGCAGCAGGACGTGCCACTGCTCGCCGAGTTCGACTCGTTCGACCGCTTGCTGCGGCGGGCGACCGCTCTGGAGCCGGAGCGGCGCTTCACCTCCGCCGCCGAGATGGCCGAACAGCTGACCGGTGTGCTGCGTGAAGTGCTGGCCGCCAAGGACGGTCAGCCGCGGCCGGGGCCGTCGACCGAGTTCACCCCGGAGCGCCGCAGCTTCGGCGTGCGGCCGCAGCTGGACTCGTACCACGGACAGGGGGCGCGGCTGGCGGTCGACCCGCGGCAGGTGGCCAACGCGCTGCCGGTCACCCGGGTGGACAGCAACGACCCGGCGGCGGCGTTCCTGGCCTCGGTCAGCACGTCGGACCCGGCCGAGCTGCTGGAGATCCTCGGCGCGGAGAAGCCGACCGAGGAGATCCGGTTCCGGATGATCCGGGCCTACATCGAGCTCGACCAGATCGACGAGGCGCTGCACGCGGTCGACGAGCTGCTGGCCGACAAGGACCTGCACACGGCGCGTACGCAGTGGCGTGCCGAGTGGCACCGCGGCCTCGCGTTGCTCGCCGCGGGCAGGCACACCGAGGCCAGCACGGCGTTCGACTCGGTGCTCGACACGGTCCCCGGCGAGCTGGCGCCCAAGCTGGCGCTGGCCGCGTGCGCCGAGGCCGAGGAGGACTGGGACTGGGCCGACTACTACTACCGCACGGTGTGGCGCACCGACCGCACGTACGTCAGCGCCGCGTTCGGCCTGGCTCGCGCGCTGCTGGCCACCGGCGCCAACGACGAGGCGACCGACGTGCTCAACTCGGTACCGGAGACGTCCAGCCACTACATCACGGCCCGGTTGTTGGCCATCCAGGCGACCACCGTGGCGGCCGACCCGGCGTCGCTGACACCCGACGAGCTGGAACGCGCGGGCCGGCAGTTGGAAGCGCTCGAGCTCGACCCGGTCCGGGAAGCCCGCATGTCGGTCGACCTGCTGGAAGCCGCACTGGCCTGGACGAAGTCCGGTGGCCGTGAACTCAACGCGGCCGATCGCAGCGTGCTCGGCCATCGGCTCACCGAATACGACCTGCGCAGCGGCCTGGAGACGTCCTACCGCGCGTTGGCCCGCCAGGCCTCCGACGAAGAAGAGCGCGTGGCCCTGGTCGACCGCGCGAACCAAGTGCGCCCGAGGACGTGGCTGTGACCAATTCGCCGAGCACCGACTTCTCGCTGGCCGACACCGAGCCGGTGCGGCCACGGCACGTGTGCCCGGACTGCTCGTCCCCGGTGGGCAAGCGTGACCGGTTCTGCGAGGTGTGCGGCCGCAACCTGCTGTTGCACCGCACGCCGGTCGGTGGGCCCGACCCGGCGATGCAGGTGGCGACCTGTATCTCGTGCGACTTCGCCGAGATCGACTCCGAGGGCTTCTGCCTGCGCTGTGGCCGGTCGCAGCCGCTCGGCCGGGATCGCGTGGTCTACGACCTCGGCGTGGTCGCGGGGGTCAGCGATCGCGGCAGGCGGCGCGAGAGGAACGAGGACGCGCTGGCGCTCGGCTGGATCGGTCGCCGCGACTCCCCCAAGTGCGTGGTTGCCGTCGTCTGCGACGGCGTGGCGTTCTCCTCCCGGGCGAGCGAGGCGTCCCAGGGCGCCGCTGATGCCGCGGTGGACATCCTGTTGTCGGCGATGTCGGGGACGGCCGACCCCACGGCGGCCACCCGCGCGGCGGCCGCGGCCGCGTCGGCCGCGGTCAACCGACTTGCCGACGAAGGCGATCACGAGGAGGGCCCGCCCGCCACCACCTACGTCTCGGCCATCGTCAACGAGTCCGAGGTGACCATCGGCTGGATCGGTGACTCCCGGGCGTACTGGCTGGCCACCGGGTCGAACGGCACCCGGTCGCGGTGCCTGACCGTCGACCACACCAGAGCCAACGAGCTGGTGGCCTCCGGCGTGAGCGCGGTCGCCGCGGGCGCGGCGGAGGACGCCAACGCCCTGGCGCGCTGGCTCGGTGCGGACGCGGACGACCCCCGCCCGCAGGTGCAGCGCTTCCGGCCCAACGGCCCGGGCACCGTGCTGCTGTGCACCGACGGCCTGTGGGGCTATCTGAGCGGACCGAGCGTGCTGGCCGCCCACCTGCCCGTCGGCGGCCGCGACCCGCTCGGCACCGCGATGGACCTCACCGAGGCCGCCAACGAACGCGGCGGCAGGGACAACATCACCGTGGCCGCGATTCCGTTTCCGGTGTGTGCGGGGCAAGAACCGGGAATGGCGAGGAGTGACAGCCCATGACCAGCTACCCGGAGTTTCAGCTCGAGGTCGCGCAGAACCAATACCTGGCGCCGGGGGCCACAGAGGTCAACGCCGTCCTGACCGTCACGGCGGACGCGCCGGAGGAAGGCCAGTTCACCACGTCGGCTGCGGAGATCGTCATCGTGGACTGCTCGGCGTCGATGTACCGCCCGAGCAAGCTGAACGCGGCCAAGCAGGCCACCATCGCCGCGATCGACGGCATCCGCGACGGGGTGGAGTTCGCGGTGATCGCCGGCAACGAGTCGGCCAAGGTGGTCTACCCGCCCAAACACGAGGGGCTGACCCTGGCGAGGGCCGACGAGGAGACGAAGGCGGCGGCCAGGGACGCGGTGGCCCGGCTGGTACCCAGCGGTGGCACCGCGATGGGACGCTGGTTGTGGCTGGCCGATCAGCTGTTCGCCACCAGCACCGCGGAGATCCGGCACGCCATCCTGCTCACCGACGGGCGCAACGACAGCCAGGCGCCCAAGGAACTGACCGCCACGCTGGAGAGCGTCGCGGGCAACTTCGTGTGCGACTGCCGAGGTGTCGGCACCGACTGGGAGGTCGCCGAGCTGCGGCAGATCGCACACGCCCTGCTCGGCAGCGTGGACATCGTCGCCGAGCCCGCCGATCTGGCCGCGGACTTCGCCGCGATGACCGAGGCCGCGATGGGCAAGGCGGTGGCCGACGTCGGCCTGCGGCTGTGGACACCGCAAGGCGCCCGGATCGACTTCGTCAAGCAGGTCGAACCGACCCTGGCCGACCTGACCGCGATGGGCACGCCGACCGACGCGCGCAGCGTCGAGTACCCGACGGGCGCGTGGGGCAGCGAGACCCGCTCGTACCACGTGAAGCTGCATGTGCCCCCCGCCGAGGTGGGCGACAAGATGCTCGCCTGCCGGGTGAGCCTGGTGTCGTCCGGACCGAACAAGTCCGAGATCGTCCTCGGCAAGGGACGCGTGCTGGCGGTGTGGACCGATGACGTCTCGCTGTCGACCGTCATCGATCCCACGGTGGCCCACTACACCGGCCAGGCGGAGCTGGCCGATGCGATCCATGCCGGCTTGGCGGCGCGCCGGGCGGGCGACATCGAGACCGCCACGCAGAAGCTCGGCCGAGCTGTGGCGTTGGCCACACAATCCGGCCACGAAGACGCCGTCAGCCTGCTGTCGGGCGTGGTGGATGTGGAAGACGCGGTGCAGGGAACCGTCAAGCTCAAGAGTCGTGTCTCGGCCATCGACGAGATGACGTTGGACACCAGGTCGACGGTGACCAAGCGGGTCTCGCGACGCACCGGAATCTGAAGGGGTGACAGCGATGCCGAGGTGCCCTGGCGGACATCAATCCGCCGACGTCGAGTTCTGTGACGTCTGCGGGCTCTCGCTTCATGTGTCCAAGCGAACCTCCCCCATTCCCGGCCTGGCCAAGTGCCCGACGTGCGGCACCCAGTTGCAGGGCCGGTTCTGCGAAGCATGCGGCACGGACACGTTGCCGGGCGCTCCCCCACCGGTGCCGGTGCAGCAGCCCGCGCACGTCGAACCACCGAAACCGGAGCCGCCGCCCGCGACCTGGACGGCCGTGGTGAGCGTGGACCGCGCGCATTTCGACGCGGTGACCGCCGCGGGCAACGGCACCGCACCCGGCGGGTTCCCCGCGGACTGGGAGGAACGACGCTTCGAGCTGCACGGCAACCAGGTGAGCATCGGCAGGCGCAGCCGCACACGCAACATCAAGCCGGACATCGACCTGGCGGGCCCGCCGGAGGACTACGGCGTTTCCCACCTGCACGCCGTGCTGGTGCCGCGCACGGACAACACGTGGAGCATCGTCGACGTGGGCTCGACCAACGGCACCATGCTCAACGACCAGCCGTATCCGCTGGCCGCGAACGTCCCGCACCCGCTGCGCCACGGCGACCGGATCTATCTGGGCGCCTGGACGGTCATCACCATCGAGGTCGATCCGCCCCACTGAGCAGGGTCAGTACGGCGCCGTGCCGGCCGCCACGTCCGCGAGCTTGCGGGCCAGCCAGTGCCGCACGGCCTGCCACAGGCCGCCCCCGAGCGAGATCCGGGCGACGCCGAGCTCGGCCAACTGCCCCAGGTCCGGGCCGCCGGGCAGATACGTGGCGTTCACCGGGGCCGGGGCCACCGCCGAGACGAACTCCTCCAGCACGGCGGCGGACCGCACGTGGATCGGATACACGCAATCGGCCCCGGCGTCCAGGTAGGCGCGGGCCCGCTCCACGGCGTCCGGCAACGCGGCCCGCTCCGCTTCCTCGGAATCGGTCGCCAAGAACGTGTCGATCCGCGCGTTGATCACCACACCGTCACCGACGCTGTCCCGCAGCTTCGCGAGGAACACGGCTTGCTCGCGCGGCTCGCGCCTGCGCCGCTCCTGCTGGTCGGTGTCCTCGATGTTGCAGCCCGCGGCGTCGACGTCGAACAGCAGCTCCGCCAGCGCGCTCGGCGGCAGGCCGTAGCCGGACTCCGCGTCCACGGTCACCGGCACGTCGACCGCCGCCGCGATGCGCCCGGCGGCGGCGAACATCTCGGCCGCGGTGGCCTCTTCCCCGTCGGAGTAGCCGAGCGTGGCCGCCACGGCCACCGAACTGGTCGCGACGGCGGGGAAACCGGCTTCCACGACCAGGCGCGCGGTGTCGGCGTCCCAGATGTTCGGCAGCACCAACGGGCGACCCGGCACGTGCAGGTCCAACAGATCTCGAGCGGTCACCCAACCCTTTCTACCGGACTTCGCGACGACCGCCCGCCCACTCGCCGACGGCACGCCCGGAAGGGCAGCCGTGGTGGATGTCAGCGCCGCAACGTGCGGATCAACTCGTCCGCCGCCGTGAACGGATCCAGCTCGCGGTCGACCACCCGCTTGGTCAGCATCTCGAGGGCCTCGCCGCCGCCGAGGTCGGCCAGCCTGCTGCGCAGCTCGCGGAGGGCGATCGCTTCCACCTCGGTGCGCGCCCGGATCTGCCGGCGACTCGCCAGCTCACCTTCGGACTCCAGCCACGCCCGGTGCTCGTCGAGCGCCTGCAGAACCTCCTCGGCGCCTTGGTTCTGGGCGGCGACCGTGCGCACGATCGGCTGCCGCCACCGGCGGCCCCGCAGCTCCCGGCGGCTGAGCGCGATCATGTTCTTCAGCTCGCGGACGGTGGTCTCGGCCCCGTCGCGGTCGGCCTTGTTCACCACGAACACGTCGGCGATCTCCAGCACGCCGGCCTTGACCGCCTGGACGCCGTCACCCGCGCCCGGAGCGAGCAGCACCAACACGGTGTCGGCGAGCCGGACGATGTCGACCTCGGACTGGCCGACCCCGACGGTCTCGATCAGCACCACGTCGAACCCGGCCGCGTCGAGCACCCGCACCGACTGCGGCGTCGACCAGGACAGCCCGCCGAGGTGGCCTCGGGTGGCCAACGAGCGGATGAACACCCCCGGGTCGGTGGCGTGCTCGGCCATCCGGATCCGGTCGCCGAGCAGCGCGCCGCCGGTGAACGGCGACGACGGGTCGATGGCCAGCACGCCGACCCGCTTGCCTTGCGCGCGCAGCGCGGCCAGCAGCATCGACGTCGACGTGGACTTGCCGACGCCCGGCGGCCCGGTAAGCCCGATGACCTGCGCGTTTCCGGTGTACGGCGTCAGTGCGCGGACGACCTCGCGAAGCCGCGGGTGGTCGTCCTCCACCAACGACAGCAAGCGGGAGACGGCGCGCGGCTGTCCGGCACGCGCGCGGTCGACCAGCTCGCCGACGTCCAGCTGCCCGGTCACACCCGGTGAGCCTAGAGCCCCGCGTGCCTTACGACCGCGGAACCTTGATCAGCAGCGCGTCGCCCTGACCGCCGCCACCGCACAGCGCACCGACGCCGGTGCCGCCGCCGCGCCGCCGCAGCTCGTGCACCAGGTGCACCACCAGGCGGGCACCGGACGCACCGATCGGGTGGCCGAGCGCGATGGCGCCACCGTCGACGTTGACCTTCTCCTCCGGGACGCCGAGCTGCCGGGTGGACACCAGGCCCACGGCGGCGAACGCTTCGTTGATCTCCACCAGGTCCAGGTCGTCGACGCCGATGCCTTCCTTGGCCAGTGCGGCCTTGATCGCGTTCGACGGCTGCTCGTGCAGCGAGGCGTCCGGGCCCGCGACCACGCCGTGAGCGCCGATCTCGGCCAGCGGGGCCACGCCCAGCTCCTCGGCCTTGGCGCGGCTCATCACCACGACGGCCGCGGCACCGTCGGAGATCTGCGACGCCGAACCCGCGGTGATCGTGCCGTCCGAGGCGAACGCGGGACGCAGCTTGGCCAGCGTCTCCACCGTGGTGTCCGCACGCACCCCCTCGTCCTCACGGAAGACCACCGGGTCGCCCTTGCGCTGCGGGATCTCCACCGGAGCGATCTCGGCGTCGAACCGGCCTTCCTTGATGGCCGCGGCGGCCTTCTGGTGCGAAGCGGCGGCGAACGCGTCCTGCTCCTCGCGGGTCAGGCCGTAGCGCGAGTTGTACTTCTCGGTGCTGGCACCCATCGCCACCTGGTCGAACGCGCAGAACAGGCCGTCGTAGGCCATGTGGTCGACCAGCGTGGTGTCGCCGTACTTGAAGCCGGCGCGGGACTTGGGCAGCAGGTGCGGGGCCTGCGTCATCGACTCCTGGCCACCGGCCACCACGATGTCGAACTCACCGGCCCGGATGAGCTGGTCGGCCAGCGCGATCGAGTCGATACCGGACAGGCACACCTTGTTGATGGTCAGCGCGGGAACGTCCATCGGAATGCCTGCGGCCACGGCGGCCTGCCGCGCCGGGATCTGGCCCGCGCCCGCGGTGAGCACCTGGCCCATGATCGTGTACTGCACCTGGTCGGGAGACACGCCTGCCTGCTCGAGGGCCGCTTTGATGGCGACGCCACCGAGCTGCGCCCCGGAGAAGTCCTTGAGCGAGCCGAGCAGGCGGCCGATCGGGGTTCGCGCCGCGCCGACAATGACCGAACCAGACACAGTGAGCCTCCAAGCGTTCGACGTCGTCCCTGTCGGGGACCTTACCGCCGTGGGCTACTGCGCAGTAGCGGCTGTGACCTACTCTGCAGTCCATGAACGACGCCATGCAGCCCGTGCACAGTCTGGTGACCGCCGTGGACCACGTGGGGATCGCGGTGCCGGATCTGGACGCCGCGATCGAGTTCTACCGGACCAACTTCGGCTTGGTGGCCACGCACACCGAGGTCAACGAGGAGCAGGGCGTACGCGAGGCGATGCTGCACGCGCCCGGCGACGAGGACGGCACGGCCATCCAGCTGCTGGCCCCGCTGAACGAGCAGTCCACCATCGCCAAGTTCATCGACCGCAACGGTCCCGGGTTGCAGCAGCTGGCCTACCGGGTGACCGACATCGACAAGGCCGCTGATCTGTTGCGCGGTAACGGCCTGCGCCTGCTCTACGACCAGGCCAAGCGTGGGACGGCCAACTCCCGGGTGAATTTCGTCCACCCGAAGGACGCCGGTGGTGTGCTCGTTGAGCTGGTGCAACCCGCCGAAGGCGAGCATTAAACGTCCGTCGGCGGCAAAGTGAGATGGCTCGCTACTTGTAAGTAACTTCCGCTCCGACGTGCTTCAATCCCGGGCATCTCGTCACCGCATGCCGAGCGCACGGAGGTCGCAGCAATGGTGCAGCAGATCCAGCAGATCACCGACGCAATCCTGAGCGACAACCTCGATGCCGTCGGTTCGCTGCCGGTACCGGAGAGCTACCGGGGTGTCACCGTGCATGCCGACGAGGTCGACATGTTCGAGGGCGTGCCCACCAGGGAGAAGGACCCGCGCAAGTCGCTGCACGTGGACGAGGTGCCCACGCCCGAGCTGGGCCCGGGCGAGGCGCTGGTGGCGGTGATGGCCAGCGCGATCAACTACAACACCGTGTGGACCTCGATCTTCGAGCCGATCCCCACGTTCAAGTTCCTGCAGCGCTACGGCAAGCTGTCGCCGCTGGCCAAGCGGCACGACCAGCCGTATCACGTGGTCGGTTCGGACATGTCCGGCGTGGTGCTGCGCACCGGACCCGGCGTGCACAAGTGGAAGCCGGGCGACGAGGTCGTGGCGCACTGCTTGAGCGTGGAGCTGGAGGGCCCGGAGGGCCACAACGACACGATGCTCGACACCGAGCAGCGCATCTGGGGTTTCGAGACGAACTTCGGTGGGCTGGCCGAGCTCACGCTGGTCAAGGCCAACCAGCTGATGCCGAAGCCGAAGCACCTGACGTGGGAGGAGGCGGCCAGCCCCGGCCTGGTCAACTCCACCGCGTACCGCCAGCTGGTGTCGGCCAACGGCGCCAACATGAAGCAGGGCGACGTGGTGCTCATCTGGGGCGCCTCCGGTGGCCTCGGCTCGTACGCCACCCAGTACGCGCTCAACGGTGGGGCGATCCCGGTGTGCGTGGTGTCCAGCCCGGAGAAGGCCGAGATCTGCCGGAAGATGGGCGCCGAGCTGGTGATCGACCGCAGCGAGGCCACCGGTGAGGGCTACAAGTTCTGGAAGTCCGACACCGAGCAGGACCCGAAGGAGTGGCAGCGGTTCGGCAAGAAGATCCGCGAGCTCACCGGCGGCGAGGACCCGGACATCGTGTTCGAGCACCCGGGCAAAGAGACTTTCGGCGCCTCGGTGTACGTCGCGCGGCGCGGCGGCACGATCGTCACCTGCGCGGCCACCAGCGGCTACATGCACCAGTACGACAACCGGTACCTGTGGATGAACCTGAAGCGGATCATCGGCTCCCACTTCGCCAACTACCGCGAGTCGTGGGAGGCCAACCGGCTGATCAGCAAGGGCATGATCCACCCGACGCTGTCCAAGACCTACCGGCTGGAGGAGACCGGGCAGGCCGCGCTGGACGTGCACCGCAACACGCACCAGGGCAAGGTGGGTGTGCTGTGCCTGGCTCCCCAGGAGGGCCTCGGCGTGCGCGACCCGGAGACCCGGGAGAAGCACCTGGCGGACATCAACCGGTTCCGCGGGGTCTGAGCGGTCGCCGCCTTACTGACCGCCGGGGTTCGCGGGCAAGGCCGACACGCCGGAAGCTGCATCGTCCGGGGGAACCCACACGGAAGATCAAACCCGAACGGGTAACGTTGGCATCCATGAACTTCGGCGAGGATTCGGATCTGGTGCCGCTGGGCGCCGGCTTCGATGTCGTGCGGCGCGGGTACAGCCCCGGCCAGGTCAACGAGCATCTCGAGCGCCTGGACGCGGACCTGAAGATGCTCACCTCCGACCGGGACGCGGCGATCGAGCAGGCGGGTGACCTGGCCCGTCAGCTGGAAGCCGCCCGGACCGAGATCGACGAGCTGCGCGAGAAGGTCGACCGGTTGTCCCAGCCGCCCACCACGATGGAAGGCCTGTCCGAACGGCTCCAGCGGATGCTGCGGCTGGCGCAGGACGAGGCGTCCGAGACGAAGGCCCGCGCCGAGGCCGAGGCGGCGCACATCCGGGCGAAGGCGGAGGCCGACGCCAGTGCCATGCGGGCTCGCTACGACCAGCAGCTGGCCGAGCTGGACAAGCGTCGTCAAGCGATGGAGGAAGAGCATCGCAAGACGATGGAGCAGGCGCGCAAGGAGGCCGCGGAGCTGCTCGCCAAGGCCGAGGAGGAGCGCAAGCGGCTGGACAAGGAAGCCGAGGACCGTCGCACCAAGATCGAAGAGGACTTCGAGATCGCGATGGCGTCCCGGCGGGCCGAGTCGATGAAGATGCTCGCCGAGCAGGAGGCGCAGAGCAAGGCCGAGTCGGAGAAGCGGCTGCGGGAAGCGGCCGAGGAGGCCAAGGCGACCCGCGAGCGGATCGCCCGCGAGCTGGCCGAGCACAAGGAGCGGCTGGAGAAGGAGCGGCGCGAGTCGATCGAGGAGGCCAACCGGCGCAAGCAGGACTCGATCACCGAGGCCAACGCGCGGCTGGCGGAAGCGACCAGCGAAGCCGACCGGCGGGTCCGGGAGGCCACCGAACTGGCCAACCACCGCATCAACTACGCGGCCGAGCGAGTGGAGGCGCTGCGCGAGCTGCGCGCCAAGATCGCGGCGCAGATCACCGCGGCCCGGTCGGTGATCACCGAGGCCGACGGCCTGCTGGCCGAGGCGACCTCCGTTGCCGAGCAACGCACCGCCAAGGCGGACGAGGACGGCGCGGAAGCCGAGAGCTCGACCGGCGCCACGGGTACCGACGAGAAGAACAACGCCGACGCGGACACCGTCACGGCACTGAAGCCCGCCACACAGGCGGACAGCTCCAAGTAGGCGGCCACTGCCGACCACTCCCCAGCGGGTGGATGCTGCCCGGAACCTCGCCGACCACCGTCGGGTGCCTCGAGGACGGCAAGTGTCCGAAGCGGCCGCCCGGTGAAGGTCGAGCCGCGAAAGAGCCCGCCGCGCTCATCAGCGCCGGCGATCCGCCACCATCCCGGCGCCACCCGCGACGAGGCTCACGCCCGCTCGCCGCCCAGTTCGTTTCCACACCGTCTCGATCACACCACCCGGTCGGGCCGAAACTTGCCACCCGATGGCTCGTTGTCGATCTGCATACGGTTGCGCGCGTCGATAGTCTCAGCGCGTGCTCGCTGGTTCGGGCGGAATGACACGAAGGAGCCTCCATGACCGCTTACCGGACCGTAGTCGTCGGAACCGACGGCTCGGAGTCCTCTTACGCCGCCGTCGACCGGGCCGCCCAGGTGGCTGCCGCCGCGCAGGCGAAACTGGTGGTGGCGTGTGCCTACTATCCGGCTGACCAGGACACGGTGAACAAGGCCCAGGACGTGCTGCGCGACGAGGCGTATCAGGTGGTGGGCTCCGCCCCGGCCGATGAGACGCTGCACACCGCACGCGAGCGCGCGGCCGCCCAGGGCGCCACCGACGTGGACTCCGTTGCCGTGGAAGGCGAACCGGTCGCCACGCTACTGCGGGTCGTCAAGAAGTACTCGGCCGACCTGCTCGTGGTCGGAAACCGGGGCCTGAACACGCTCGCCGGCCGGATCCTCGGCTCTGTCCCGTCCGAGGCCGCGCGCAAGGCGGGTATCGATGTGCTGATCGTGCACACCACCTGACCGGCGGCGCCGTGGGCGATCCACCTCCGATGCGCTGACCGGCGGCGCCGGGCGGGCGATCCGTCAGGCGGGCACCACCGCGTACTGGCGGATGGACAAGTCCTGGTACGTCACCGGGCCGCGGGGGCCGGGCACCCGGTCCAGGTTGATCCCGGTCTCCGGCACCGCCAGCAGCTTGAAACCGTCCAGCAGGCGGGTCGTGGCGTTCCAGAACACGCCGGTGCCGGTGTAGCCGTCCAGGAATCGCGCGGCCGCGTCGGCGTCCTCGGTGGCGATGCCTGCGGCCAAGCCGGAAGTCTCCTCGTTGGCGATCGCCACCGCGGCATCCACACCGTCGACCTTCGACACGGTCACGGTGGCCTCGCGCTCGGAGTCCAGCGCCCACTCGTAGCCGATCGGGTGGTCGTACGGCGGCAGGGACGGCCGCACACCGCGCTCGTTCAGCGCCTGCGAGACGACCTCCCACGCCGAGTCGTAGATCGGCTCGTCGATCAGCAGCAGGTTGAGCCGGTTGCACACGCCGAGCCGGTCCAGGCTGTTGACCACCAGCTCGCGCACCTTCTGCAGATCGGCGTTGCGCTCGACGAACAGCACCCCGCCACCGTCGGCGTGCGCCAGGGTCCGCACGTCGTTGGCCGCCGCCGCACGCGCGAGCATCCGGGTGCTCTCACCGCTTCCACGCAGGATCACCAGCGGCACCAGCTTGGGCAGGCTCACCAGCGCCGTCGCGGCTTCCCGCTCGGCGACCGGCACCAGTTGCACGACCTCGGAGTCGAGCCCGGCGTCCGACAGACCGGGCGCGATCACGGCCTCCATCAGCCGCTGAGCCGACGCCAGCGCGGCACCACCGGTCCGCAACACGCCGCCGTTGCGCGACTTCACCAGCTGGGAGGCGATGTCGACGGTGACGTTCGGCCGCGCCTCGTAGTTCGCGCCGATGACGCCGACCGGGCGACGCCGCTCGATCAGCCGCAGCCCGCCGTCCAGCTCCTTGACCGGAACCTCGCGCTGCAGGTGCGGAGTGGACGACAACAACCTGAGCTGCTCGACCATGCCGGCCAGCCGCTGCTCGGTGACGGTCAACCGGTCCAGCAGGCCCGCGCTCATCCCGTCGGCCTTCGCCTTCGCGACGTCCTCGGCGTTGGCGGCCAGCACGTCGTCCCGCGCCGACTCCAGCCGGTCGGCCATCGCGCTCAACGCCGCGTCGATCACCTCGTCGGAGGCCGCTGCCAGCGACGGAGCGGCTTGCTTGGCGGCGCGGGCGCACTGCTCGACGGCTTTGGCCACGTGATCCGGCACCTGTTGCTGCACGCTGGTGAGTCCTTCCTGGCTCGTCTCGACTCCCGGCTCAGTATGCACCGCACGCGGATCGGCACTGGCCGCGGGCAGGAGGCGCTCACCGCAGCATCGACTGCACCACCGGCAGGTCGCACGGACCGTGCTCGATCAGCCGCGCGATCGCGTCGACGTCGAGGTTCTCCGCCACGGCGTCGGCCACCGTGTCCAGCATCCGTTCCCGCAGCTGGGCGAAGCCCGGCGCGTGGCGGTTCGGCTGCCAGGCGATGCCGGCCTGCGTGGCGACCTCGGCCAGCCAGGCACGCCGGAACCCGTCGTTCTCGAAGGTGCCGTGCCACGTGGTCCCCCAGACCGCACCGCGACGGCACCCGTCCAGGAACGGCTCGGCTTCGCCCGTGACGTTTGCGGTGCCGTGGTGGATCTCGTAGGCGACGATCTCGTGCCCACGCCACGTCCCCCGCGGCCTGCCCAGCACCTTGTCCTCGGCGAACGTGACCCGAGTGGGCAGCAATCCCAAGCCGTCGACCTCCCCCACGCGCGACTCGCACCGGTCGACGATGCGCTCGGCGAGCATCTGGTAGCCACCGCAAATGCCCAACACGGGTCGCCCCTGGAGGGCACGGGCCCGCAGGACGTCGTCGAGGCCCCGCTCCCGCAACCAGGCCAGGTCGTCCACCGTGGCCCGCGAGCCGGGCAGAACCACCAGGTCGGCGGCTCGCACGACGTCGGGGTCAGCGGTCACGGTGACGGTCACACCGGGCTCGGCGGCCAGCGCGTCAAGATCGGTGGCGTTGGAGACCCGCGGGAAGCGCACCGCCGCCACGTGCAGACCACGCGTGGCGCTGCCGTGCCAGCCGTCCACGGGCAGCGTGTCCTCGGAGTCGATCCACACGCCGGGCAGCCACGGCAGCACACCGAGCACCGGCCGACCGGTGCGCCGCTCCAGCGCGCGCAGTCCGGGTTCGAGCAGCCCCTGATCACCGCGGAACTTGTTGACCACCCAGCCCGCGATCTGCGCCTGGTCAGCCGGGTCGAGCAGGGCGAGTGTGCCGTACATCGACGCGAACACACCCCCGCGGTCGATGTCCCCCACCACGATCACCGGCAGGCCGGCTTCGCGCGCCAACCCGAGGTTGACGTAATCACCGTCGCGCAGGTTGATCTCGGCGGGGCTTCCTGCACCCTCGCACACCACCACGTCGAAGCGTTGTCGCAGGTCGGCGAGCGCGGCGAAGGCCCGCTCGGCGAGCTCCCGTCGTCCGACGGCGAACTCCCCCGCTTCCAGCGTCCCGAACGGCTTGCCCAGCACCACGACGTGGCTGCGCCGGTCACTGCCCGGCTTGAGCAACACGGGGTTCATCGCCGCCTCCGGCTCGACCCCGGCGGCGCGGGCCTGCAGCCATTGCGCCCGACCGATCTCCGCCCCGTCGGCGCACACCATCGAGTTGTTCGACATGTTCTGCGCCTTGAACGGCGCGACGGAGATCCCGCGCCTGGCCAGTACCCGGCACAGTCCGGCGGTCAGCAGGCTCTTGCCCGCGTCCGACGTCGTGCCGGCCACCAGCAGGCCTTTGCCGACGGAGCCCATGTCCGCCAACGCTAGCCAAGCGGTCCGGCGTCGCGAGCCGAGTGCTCGAAAGCTCACACCTCTGATCGCCCGCTGCGCTGACACAATGATCGCGTGGCATCCATCCTGCGGGCGACGTTCGCGACGGCCGCCCGCCACGGCGCTCGGCTGCTCAGCACGCTAGCGGCTGAGGTGCACCCGGCTCGGCGCACCCTGATCCTCGGCGGCGCACGCTCCGGCAAGTCCCGCTACGCCGAGCAGCTGCTGAACGACGCGCGACGGGTGGTGTATGTCGCCACCGGCTTGCCGCCGGGCGACGACCAGGAGTGGGCCGAGCGCGTCCTGCGCCACCGCGAGCGCCGACCCGATCACTGGGAAACGGTGGAGACCACACAGGTGGCCGCGGTGCTGCGCGCCGCCGACGCCCCGGTGCTGGTGGACTGCCTGGCCACCTGGCTCGCCCGGATCTGCGACGACGTGGGCGCGTGGGACGACAAGCCGGACTGGCGACAGCGCCTGGCCACCGAGGTCGACGACCTGGTCCAGGCGTGGCGCACCGCGCGCGTCCCGGTCGTCGCGGTCAGCAACGAGGTGGGCAGCGGCGTGGTACCGAGCACCTGGTCCGGCAGGCTGTTTCGCGACCAGCTCGGAGTGCTCAATCGCCGCATGGCAGGTGAGTCCGACGCGGTACTGCTGATGGTGGCGGGCCGCCCGATCCGCTTGGAGGCACCGTGACCGTCCACGGCATCCCGGCCATCCCCGCGCCCGACGAGGCGACGCGGGAACGCGCCCGACGCGTGCTGGACGGCCTGGTCAAGCCGGTCGGCTCGCTGGGCAGGCTGGAGGAACTGGCCGCGTGGTTGTCGGCCGCCCACCAGACCGTCCCGCCGCGGCCGATCGACCCGGTGCACGTCGTGGTGTTCGCCGGTGACCACGGCGTCAGCCGCAGTGGGGTGTCGGCCTATCCCCGAGACGTCACCGCCGCCATGGTGCGGGTCTTCCACAGCGGCAAGGGCGGGGTGAACGTGCTGGCCCGCGAGGTCGGCGCGACCGTTCGCGTCCTGGACATCGGTGTCGACGCGGACCTGAGCGACCTGCCCGCCGAGATCCGGGCGCACAAGGTGTGCCGTGGCTCCGGTCCGATCGACACGACGGACGCCCTCACCCCCGAGCAAACCGTCCGGGCCTTCCGCGCCGGGCAAGCGATCGCTCGGGCGGAGATCGCCGACGGCGCCAACGTGCTGATCCCGGGCGACATGGGCATCGGCAACACCACGGTCGCATCCGCCCTGGTGGCCGCCCAGCTCGGGCTGCCACCCGACGAGGTGGTCGGCGGCGGGACGGGCATCGACCCGGCCACCCGCGCGCACAAGGTCGGGGTGGTCCGCGCGGCGCTGCAGCGGGCGCAGGGCCGATTCGACGATCCGTTCGACCTGCTCACCGCGCTCGGCAGCGCGTGCGCAGCCGCCACGGCCGGGTTCGTGGTGCAAGCGGCCGCCCTCAAGACGCCGGTCGTCCTCGACGGTGTGTTCACCACCGCCGCTGCGCTCGTCGCCGCCGAGATCGCGCCCGGCGCGGCCGCCTGGTGGCTGTCCGGCCACCGCTCCACCGAACCCGCCCAGGAGTACGCGCTCAAGTCGCTCGGGCTCCAGCCGATCGTGGACCTCGGGATGCGGCTGGGCGAAGGGAGCGGCGCCGTGCAGGCCGTCCCGGTCCTGCGGGCCGCCCGCGCGATCATCAGCGACATGGGCTCGCTGTCCGACGTCCTTGCTTGACCGTGAACGCCCTGCTGCTCGCCGTCGGGACACTGACCGCCCTGCCGGTGCCCGCTCCGCGCGCGGTGAACAGCCGCGTCGCCGGTCGCGCGATGTTGCTCGCCCCCATCGCCGTGCTGCCGCTGGCGGTCCTCGTCGGCGGTCTCGCCGCCGCGGGTGAGGCGCTCGGGCTGCCCGCCCTGCTGACCGCGCTGCTGTGCGTCGGCGCCGGCGCGCTCGGAACCCGTGGTCTGCATTGGGACGGCCTTGCCGACACCGCCGACGGCTTGAGCTCGAGCTACGACCGCGACCGCGCGCTGGAGGTCATGCGCAGCGGCGACATCGGCCCGAGTGGCGTGGTCGCCGTGGTGCTCGTGCTGGGCGGCCAGGCCGCTGCCTTGGCGGGCGCCATCGCCGCAGGCCACGGGCCATTCGCCGCGGTCGTCGGGGTGCTGGCCGGGCGCATGGTGTTGGCGCTGTGCTGTGTCCGGGGCATTCCGGCCGCACGCTCCGGAGGGCTTGGTGCAACCGTCGCGGGGACCGTCGGCCGCTCGGCGGCAACCGCGGCACTGGTCGTCGGTGTCGGGTTGGCTGCAGCGGGGAGTCTGGTGATTGCGCTGTCTGCTTGGCGCGCCGCCCTGGCCGTCGCGGTGGGCGTTCTCGGCGCGGCACTGCTGCTGGCGAGGTGTGTCCGGCGACTCGGTGGCGTGACCGGCGACGTGCTGGGAGCGTGCGTCGAGATCGCCACGCTGGGCACCCTCGTCGGGCTGTCGTTCAATTGACAACGCGCGCCGTCACATGCTGTCATGAGCGCACTGTTGTCAGCGTGCCAACAAGCCCGCGAGAGGCGTGGTGCCCGTGTCCGAGACGGCCAGGATCCGGGACGGACTCACCGGTCTCGCCCTGCTCGCCGGCGGCGCGAACGTCATCATGCAGCTGGCCCGCTTGCCGGTCGGCCACGGCGTGGTGCACAGCCCGGTGGAATCCGGCAACATCTATCGCCACCCGTTCAAACGGACGCGTACCACGCTGATGTACCTGGTGATGGCGATCGACAGCACACCGGCCGAGCGCACGGAGCTGCGTCGCCAGATCAACCGGGTGCACGCCCAGGTGCGCTCCGGGCCGGACAGTCCGGTCAAGTACCACGCGATGGACCCGGAACTGCAGCTCTGGGTCGCCGCGTGCATCTACCGCGGCACCGAGGACACCTACCGCATGCTGTGGGGCGAGCCGGACGAGCGCACGCGGGAGGCGCTCTACCAGGACGCCCGCCACTTCGGCACCACACTGCAGGTCCGCGAGGACCAGTGGCCGGAGAACCGCGATGCGTTCGAGGAGTACTGGCAGCGCGAGGTCCAGAAGATCAAGATGGACGACGACACGCGCAGCTACCTACGCGGCATCGCGCGCGGCACGTTCTTCCCGCAGCCGCTACGCGGCCTGCTCGGCCCGTTCTTGGAGTTCATGTCCATCGGCTTCCTCTACCCCGAGTTCCGCGCTGAGCTCGGGGTGCCGTGGTCCGAGCGGCAACAGCGGCGGTTCGAGCGCGTCATCGGAGTTCTCGGCAAGATCAATCGCAGGCTGCCGCGACCGCTGCGCGAGTTTCCGTTCAACGTGCTCGCCTGGGACACACGGCGCCGCCTGCGTACCGGCCGCCCCGTCGTCTGACCCTGCTCGCCCCGTTCGTTCGACGCGTCGGCCACCACATCCCGACACGGTGACACCTGTCGTCGCCGCGTAGCAGTAGCTCAACTAACCGTAGTCAATCGAGAACAGCCGAAAATACTGGTGCATCAGCATATAGTACAAGTGCTACATTCAATCGCATGACTGAGGCCAACAAGGGAGGCACTTCGGTCGCGGTCGGCAGGGCGGCAACCGAAGATGGGGTAATGGCCGGTCCCGCCGGCGACACCGTGCTCGACGTGCGGGATCTGCGTATGACGTACGGCACCAACGAGGTGCTCAAGGGGGTCACGTTCAGCGCCGAACGGGGCGAGGTGCTCGCGCTGCTCGGACCCAACGGCGCAGGCAAGACCACGACGATCGAAATTCTCGAAGGCTTCCGGATGCGCTCCGGCGGCGCGGTGTCGGTCCTGGGCACCGACCCGGCACACGGCAACGAGGCATGGCGGGCACGGCTCGGGGTCGTCCTGCAGTCGTGGCGTGACCACGGCAAATGGCGGGTACGCGAGCTGCTGCAGCACCTGGGGACGTTCTACGCGCCGTACTCGTCGGAGAAGATCCGCCGGCCGTGGAACACCGACGAACTGATCGAAGCGGTCGGCCTCGCCGACCATGCCGACAAGCGCGTGATGCGGCTGTCCGGTGGTCAGCGGCGCAGGCTGGATGTGGCGATCGGCATCGTCGGCAAGCCCGAGCTGCTGTTCCTGGACGAGCCGACCGCGGGGTTCGACCCGCACGCGCGGCGCGAGTTCCACGACCTGGTGCACCGCCTGGCCGACGAGCACACCACGGTTCTGCTCACCACGCACGACCTGGACGAGGCCGAGAAGCTCGCCGACCGGATCCTGGTGCTGGCAGGCGGCCGGATCATCGCCGACGGGACGGCGGACGAGCTGGCGCGTCGGGTGTCGATCGAGGCCGAGGTGCACTGGACCGTCGACGGAGTGCGCCACGTGCACTCCAGTGCTGACGCGACGACCTTCGTGCGCAAGCTGTTCGAGCAACACGGCTCGGCCGTGCAGGACCTGGAAGTCCGGCGGGCCAGCCTGGAGGACACCTACATGAAGCTGGTCTACGGCATGGAGTCCGGACTGGCCGACGGCGAAGACGCCGCCCGGGTCCTGTTCGGCGAAGACCAGCGCAGCGCCGAGGAGGGAATCCGATGAACGCTTCGGCTGTGGCCATCCGTTCCGGCATCTATCGCGGCTTCGCCGAGATCCGACACCTGCTGACCAGCGGGCCCGACCTGTTCAACATGGTGTTCTTCCCCACCATCACGCTGGTCGTGATGTTCTTCCTGCGGGATTCGACGATCCCGGGGACGGACATCTCGATCGGCTCCGCGGCCATGCCGGGCATCCTGGGCATGCAGGTCGCCTTCACCGGATTCCTCGGGGTCGCGGCGGAGTTGGTGGTGGAACGCGAGGACGGCACGTTGCTGCGCGCCAAAGCAGTTCCCAACGGCATGCTGGGCTACCTGATCGGCAAGATCGTCAACGCGACGATCAACGGTGTGATCGCGGTGCTCATCGTTCTGATCCCCGGGCTGTTCTTGTTCGAGGGATTCAGCATCGACGGGGTGAGCGCTTGGCTGACGCTCGCCTGGGTGCTGGCACTCGGCTTGATCGCCACCATTCCGATCGGCGCGGTGCTCGGGTCGCTGTCGGACAACCCACGCAATCTGGGTCTGATCATGCTGCCGCTGATGGGGCTGACGGCGATTTCCGGAATCTTCTATCCGATGACCGCGCTTGCCGACTGGCTGCAGTTCATCGGCCAGTGCTTCCCGATCTACTGGCTCGGCCTCGGCATGCGGTCGGCCCTGCTGCCGGATTCCGCCGCCGCCGTGGAGATCGACGGGTCGTGGCGGTACGCGGAGATGATCGGAGTCCTCGGCATCTGGGCGATCATCGGATTGGTGCTGGCGCCAATACTGTTGCGCAGGATGGCCAGGCGAGAATCCGGATCGAGCATGGCCGCTCGACGCGATCGCGCGATGCAGCGAGTGCAGTGAATCGTCCACGAAGTACGGCGGCAGGCGAGCGTGAGGTGCACCCGACATGGGCGAAGTGATCTACAACCGGATCGCGATGCTACGTGCCGAACGGGGCATCTCACGCCGCCAGCTCGCCGACGCACTCAAGGTGCACTACCAGACGATCGGCTATCTGGAGCGCGGCGAGTACAGCCCGAGCCTGTACCTGGCGTTGAAGATCGCGGAGTACTTCGAGGTGCCGGTCGAGGTGATCTTCTCGACCAAGCCGTTCCCGCGGCTGGGTAGCGAGGACGTCCACCGCGGCCGGCGCGCCGACATCAGCGGCGCTTGACCACGCAGTCCAGGTAGGGACCGAACAGGTCCGCGAGCTGGGCAGCGGTCTGCTCGGCAGGAGCGGTGGCCGTCGCCGCATGGCTGATGGCCAGCCGGGTCACGTTCTCCGCGACCATGCGCACGGCGTCATCCGGCACGTCCGGCCACGTCGTCGTCAGCACCTCGGTCAGCTGCTCGGTGGCGAACGTGAGCACCGGGCCCGCCTGGTTGGTCAACAGCGGCAGCAAACCCTCGTCACCTCGGCCGCTCACGATCGCCGCGATCAACGGGTCCTGCTCGGCCGACTTCAAGAACACCTCGACGCCGGCCGCCAGCGCGGCCCGCGGGTCGTCGGCGTGCGCGGTGATCGCGTCGTTGACCGCGGACAGGAACCGGCTCGCTTCGTGCAGCACGAACGCCTGCGCGAACCCTTGCCGGGACCCGAACTCGTTGTACAGCGTCTGCCTGCTGACTCCCGCGGCTTCGGCCACGTCGGCCATGCGGGTCTCGGCCCACGAGCGCTGTGCGATCAGGTCACTGGCCGCGTCGAACAGCGTCTCCCGCAACAGTTTGCGCGCGGCCTCGGGGTATTGCATGCGATTGCGCGGACGGGTCACGTCTGTCGACGTTGGCACCACCCGCGTTCGGTGTCAACCAACTGGACACGATGCCGCTCACTCCCGAGCTCGACGCGGCGCCGAGCTACCCGAGCCGGACGCAGCGCTGAGTCACCGAGCTCGACGCGGCGCCGAGCTACCCGAGCTGGAGACAGCGCCGAGTCACCCGAGCTGCGCGAACACCTCGTCGGCGGTGACGTGCGGCTGCTCGGCGATCAGCTTGCGCGCCGTCCGCACGTCCTTCGGCCGGTTCAGCCCGACGGCGGCGACCAGCCGGTCGTCCCGGTGAAACACCGCCGTGAACTCGTAATCCTCGAGACTGCCGCGCACGCTGACCTGGTCGGTAGCCGCGGGCCACCCGGCGACGTGCAGGCTCTTGCCGTACTGGTCCGACCAGCACCACGGCACCTTGTCGAAGCTGGTGCGCTCCCCCAGCATGCCGGCCGCGGCCGCCGCCCCTTGCTCCTGCGCGCTCGTCCAGTGCTCCACCCGGTGACGACCACCCAGGTGCAAGTTGGGCGCACAGGCCACGTCCCCGGCAGCGAACACTCCCGGCGCCGAGGTCTGCAAGTACTCGTCGACCACGATGCCGCCGAGTTCCGCGTCGATCTCCAGCCCCGCCTGCTCGGCCAGCTCCGTGTTGGGTGCGATGCCGACGGCCACCAGCACGGTGTCCGCGATCCACTTCCGGCCCGTGGTGTCGGTGACCAGCACTCCGAGGTCGACGCGCTCCAGCGACGCGACCTGTACGCCGTAGTGCAGATCGACACCGTTGCTCCGATGCAGCTCGGTGTAGACCTCGGCCAGCTGCGGCGGCAGCAGCCGCGACAGCGGGCACTGCTCGGCCTCCAGCATCATCACCGCGCACCCGATCCCGCGCGCCGTTGCCGCCACCTCCGCGCCGATCAGGCCGGCGCCGACGACCAGCAGGGAACTCCCCGGACGCAGCTTGTCCCGCAACGCGGACACGTCGTTGATGGTGCGCAAGGTGAACACGTCCGGAACGCCGCGGGCTTGCGGCAGCTCTCGCGGCCGACCACCGGTGGCCAGCAGGAGCTGGTCGTAGGCCAACTGCTCGCCGTCGGCCAGCTCCACCTTGCGCGACTCCACGTCGAGCGCCACCACACGCGTGCCGGTGCGCAGCTCGATCCCCTGCTGGCTCCAGGCCTCCTGCGGCCGGATCCGGATCCGCTCCTCGGGCGTCTTCCCGCTGAGCAGGTCCTTGGACAGCGGGGGCCGCCGGTAGGGCGGATGCGGCTCGTCGCCGATCAACACCACCCGGCCCGGACAGCCCCCGCTGCGCAGCCGCAACGCCGCACTGGCGCCCGCGATGCCCGCGCCGACGATGACCGTTGTCGTGCTCACCGGCTAACCGACCGGTTCGAAATCGATCTTGTCGCGGACCCCGCAGTCGGGGCAGTTCCAGTCATCGGGCACCTCGGACCACGGTGTGCCCGCGGGGAATCCTTCCCGCGGGGCACCGACCTCCTCGTCGTAGACGTACTCGCACACCGGACACTGATACTTGCTCATAGCCGTTAGCTTCACCCCGCGGTGGCTTTCGCGCCATAGCGGGCCAACACCTTCTCCCGCTTCGGCGGGTGGATGTTCGCCTTGGTGATGTCCCCGTCGTAGTGGTCCAGCAGCCGCTTGTCCATCACCTTGCGCCACAGCGGCGGAATCCACGCCAACAAGATCATCGACGCGTAGCCCGCGGGCAGCTGCGGAGCCTCCTCGTAGTCCCGCAGCGCCTGGTACCGGCGCGTCGGGTTCGCATGGTGGTCGCTGTGCCGCTGCAGGTGGTACAGGAACACGTTGGTCACCACGTTGTTGGAGTTCCAGCTGTGCCGTGCGGTCGGCCGCTCGTACCTGCCGTTCTGCGCCGTGCGCTGCCGCAACAGGCCGTAGTGCTCGAGGTAGTTGACCACTTCCAGCAGCGAGAACCCGAAGAACGCCTGGATGAGCAGCATCGGCAGGACGCCCCAGCCGAAGGCGGCGATCAGCGCGCCCCACAACACCACCGACATCAGCCACGCGGACAACACGTCGTTGCGCAGCGTCCACGGGCCCTTGTTGCTCCGGGCCAGCCGCTTCTTCTCCAGCTCCCACGCGTTACGCAGGCTGCCGCTGACCGTGCGCGGCCAGAACCGGTAGAACGACTCCCCGACGCGCGAGCTGGCCGGGTCCTCCGGGGTGGCGACCCGCACGTGGTGGCCGCGGTTGTGCTCGATGAAGAAGTGGCCGTAGAACGTCTGCGCCAGCGCCACGCGGGCCAGCCACCGCTCGTACTCGACCTTCTTGTGCCCCAGCTCGTGCGCGGTGTTGATGCCGATGCCGGCCACCACACCGACGGAGATCGCCAGGCCGAGGCGGTCCCACACGTTCAGCTCGTAGGTCGACCACATCCAGCAGGCCAGCACCAGTCCCGCGTACTGGATGGGCAGGAACAAGTACAGGATCCAGCGGTAGTAGCGGTCGTTCTCCAACCACTCGATCAGCTCGTCCGGCGGGTTCTCCCCGTCGGTGCCGATGATCATGTCCAGCAGCGGGATGAGCCCGAACACCACGATCGGAGCCATCCACCAGGCCAGGTGCATCGCCCACGTGCCTTCCCAGCCCTGGTAGGACCACCAGATGAGAAACGGGATGGCAGGGACCACCAGGCCGAGCATCCACGCATACCGCTTGGGGTCGTGCCAGCTCACCTTCTCCTGGCTCGCGTCGTCCTGGCCGGCTTGCCCTGCGCCGTCCGGAACACCTTGACCTGCGGCGACCGATGTCATGCCCACGCCTCCTCGCGTGCTCGCGACCCAGGCGATCTGGGTGTAACTTGAAGTTACAGGTAACGTTGACACGAGACCCCAGTGGTGTCAACAGTGCGACACACGATCGCGGATGCGTAAAGACGGCGTCCGTCAGGCAGACAGGGTGTTCAGCAACCGCGCCAGCTGCCGCCGCTGAGCGGCGTCCAATTTCCCGACGAAGGGCGTCAGCGCGTCGTACACCTCCCGCTGCACCGCGTCCACCAGCTCCCGCCCCTGGTGCGTGAGGGCGACGTCGACGGCCCGGCGGTCGTCCGGCGAGCGACCCCGGATCAGCAGGCCTCGCTTTTCCGCGCGTTCCACCAGCCCGGACATCGTGGACTTGTCGAGGCCGAGAAACGCCGCGAGCTCGGTCATCCGAGACGGGCGGTCGCGCAGGATCCCCAGCACGCGAAGCTGCGTCAACGACAGGTCATGCGCGGCAGCGATCCGTGTCAACACAGCCGTCACTCGGAACGTCGTGCGAACCACGGCCTCCATCAGCTCGTCCATGACCCGGGATCGTACTTGACATCGTTGGTATTCCCAACCAATATTGTTGGTATTACCAACCTATTGGAGGTCTGATGCACGCCGCCGTCGTCACCGATTTCGCCGCGCCGCCGCAGTACCGCGAGCACCCTGACCCGGTCGCAGAGGGTCCGCACGAGGCGGTCGTCGACGTTCTCGCCGCGCCGCTGCATCGACTGGCGCGCGCTCGGGCAGCCGGCCTGCACTACACCACCACCACCGCGCTTCCACTGGTCCCGGGCGTGGACGCCGTGGTACGGGATCAGGACGGGAAGCTCTGGTACACGATGGCCTTCGGCCGGGACGTCGGCACGTTCGCGGAGCGGACGGTGATCGACCGCCGGCTCAGCGTGCCGCTGCCGGATGACGCCGACCCGGTGCGGATCGCCGCGGCGATGAATCCTGCCATGGCGTCGTGGGTGGCGTTGCGGCAGCGCATCTCGTTCCAGGCGGGCGGGCGTGTGCTCGTTCTCGGCGCCACCGGTGTCGCAGGGCGGATGGCCGTGCAGATCGCCAAGCACCTCGGCGCTTCGCATGTCACCGCGGCCGGGCGGAACGCAGCCCGGTTGGCCGAGGTGCGTGCGCTCGGCGCGGATGTCACCGTGACGTTCGACGAGGTCGGCAAGGCCGCCGATATCGACGTGGTGCTCGACTTCGTGTGGGGTGAGCCCGCCGCTCGGTCGATCCGTGCCGTGGTGGCGTCGAGGACCGATCGGCGCGCCCCGCTGGACTGGATCCACGTCGGATCGGTCGCCGGCCAGGAGTTGACGCTGGACGCCGAGTGGCTGCGCGCCATTCGGCTGCAGGTCAGCGGGAGCGGCATCGGGTCGGTGACCCCGGAGGAATACCTGGCCGAGCTGCCCGGTATCGCCGCTGCCGTGCACGACGGCGCCATCGACGTCCGGGCCCGCGCGGTGCCGCTTGCCGACGTGACCGAGACGTGGAATGCGGCCTTTGACGAGCGCCTCGTCTTCGTGCCGTAGCCGCTAGTCGAACACCACCAGCGACCGGCCGCCGTCGCCGCGAACCAGCCGGTCGAAGGCCTGCGGCGCGTCGGCCAACGCGATCCGGTGGGTGATCAACGCATCGAGGTCGAGCGAGCCGTCGAGCACAGCCTGCGCCAGCACCGGGACGTCCTTGTCGGGGTCGGCGGTGCCGTAGATGGAGCTGCTCAGCGTCCGGCCGAAGTGGAACAGCTCGAGCCCGGTGAAGGAGACCTGGTCGTCGCGGGCCCCGAGGCCGAGCGTGACCACCCGGCCGCCGCGACGCGTGCTGGACCACGCCGTGCGGATGGCCGCCGAGCGTCCGACGCACTCGAACGCGACGTCCACTCCCCTGCCCTCGGTCACGGCGCGTACGGCCTTCGGAGCCGCCTTGTCGCTGACGACGAAATCGGTCGCTCCCGCGGTCTTGGCCAGGTCGGCCTTGTCCTCGTTGATGTCCAGCGCCACGATCCGGCCGGCCCCGGCGAGCTTGGCACCGAGGATCACCGACAGGCCGACGCCACCGAGGCCGACCACGGCGACCGTCTGCCCGGGCCGCACATTCGCGTTGTTGCGGACCGCGCCGACCCCGGTCAACACGGCACAGCCGAGCAGGGCGGCTTCCGCCAGCGGCAGTTCGGCAGGCACCGGAATGACCGCGTTCTCGGTGACGAGCACCTCTTCGGCCAGTCCCCCGACGCCCAGCGTGAGGTGGGTGTCGGTGCCGTCCGCGAGCTTGCCGCGGGGCACCGACGCGATGCCCTCGTTGGTCGTGCACAGCCACGGCTCGTCCTGCTGGCAGAACCAGCACTCCCGGCACGGCGGGCTCCAGTTCAGCACCACGTGGTCGCCCGCGCGTACGCGCGAGACACCCTCGCCCACCTCGGTCACCACGCCGGTGGCTTCGTGCCCGAGGATCAGTGGGAACGACGGCGCCAGCACGCCGTTGATCATGGACAGGTCCGAGTGACAGACGCCCGCACCGCGGATGGACACCCGTACGTGTCCGGGTTCCGTCGGGCCCAGGTCGACGTCGGCCAGTTCGAGTTCGGAGTCCACACCGCGAGAGATGAGCGCCTGCACCATGCCCGGCAGGCTACCCGTGAACCGGCGCTTGCCGGAATGTCAGTCGCCGGGTTGCGCGTCCAGCCGCTCGGCCAGGATCTCCGCCAGGTGACGCGACCTGATCCCGGCCAGCTGCTCGAACTGGGTGCGGCAACTGAAGCCGTCGGCGACCACGGCCGTGCCCGGTGGCGTGGCCGCCAACGCGGGCAGCACACCCTGCTCGGCGACCTTGCGCGACACCTCGTAGTGCCCGCGCTCGAAGCCGAAGTTCCCGGCGAGCCCGCAGCACCCGGCGTCCAGCACCGTGGTGTCCGCGCCCGTGGCCTGCAGCAACGCCGCGTCCGGCCCGGCGCCCATGATCGCGTGCTGGTGGCAGTGCACCTGCAGGGCGGCCGGTTCGGCTTCGCCGCCCTTCGGCACCTCCCAGTCCGGCGCGAACTTCGCCAGCAGCTCGGCCAGCGTGTAGGTGTTCTCCGCGAGCAACGCGGCGTTGGGATCGTCGGGCAACAGCTCGGTGGCGTCGGACCGGAACAGAGCCGCGCAGCTCGGCTCCAGCACGAGCATCGGAACACCCGCCGAGACGACCGGCGCCACGGTCTGCAGCGACCGGCGCAGCTTGCGGCGAGCCGCGGGCAGCTGTCCGGTGCTGACCCACGTCAGGCCGCAGCACACCGGGCGGGACGGCAACAGCACCTCGAAGCCTGCCGCGCGCAGCACCTTGACCGCGGCCTCGCCGATGTGCGGCGCGAAGTAGTTGGTGAACGTGTCCGGCCAGAGCAGCACGGATCTACCGGGCGACGACTCATGGGCGGCGGGCTCGAAGGCCTCGGTGAACGGGCGCCGGGCGAACGCGGGCACTTGGCGTTCCGACGCGATGCCGCCCAGTCGCTTGAACAAGCCGCTGATCTTGGACGACATCACCCAGTTGACCAGCCGCGGGGTCTTGGCGGCGACGCGCGCCAGGCGGGGCAGCCAGCCCATCGAGTAGTGCGACGCGGGCCGGATCCGATGCTTGTAGCGCTGGTGGAGGTACTCCGACTTGTAGCTGGCCATGTCGACGCCGACCGGACAGTCGATCTTGCAGCCCTTGCAGGACAGGCACAGATCCAGCGCCTCCCCGACCTCCGGCGACTTCCAGCCCCTGGTGACGGTCTCGCCGAGCAGCATCTCTTGCAACACGCGCGCACGCCCGCGGGTGGAGTCCTTCTCGTCCCTGGTCGCCCGGTAGCTCGGGCACATCACGCCACCCGAGCCGACCCGGCACCGGGCGACGCCGACGCAGCGGTGAACCGCCTGCCCGAGCGACCCGCGGTCGTCGTGCAAGGCCAGCTCGACCCGCGGCGACTTCCGCCACTCGTGGTGCATGCGCAGGTCGTCGGCCACCCCGGCGGGCTCGACGATCACGCCGGGGTTGAGCCTGCCTCGCGGGTCCCAGATCGCCTTGAACTGACCGAACGCCCGGATCAGCTCCTGGCTGTACATCGCGGGCAGGTGCTCCGACCGCGCCCGGCCGTCGCCGTGCTCGCCGGACAGCGCGCCGCCGTGTTGCACCACCAGCTCGGCCGCGGCCGCCATGAAGCGCTGGAAGTGCGCGACACCACCGTCGGACCGCAGATCGAAATCCAGCCGGACGTGCAGGCAGCCTTCGCCGAAATGGCCGTACACGACGCCTTTCAGGCCGAACTCGTCGAGCAGCTTGTGGAAATCACGCAAGTAGCCGCCGAGGTTCTTCGGCGGAACCGCGGCGTCCTCCCAGCCGGGCCAGGACAGCACGCCGTCGACCGAGCGGGTGGCCAGACCCGAGCCGTCCTCCCGGATCTTCCACACCGTGCGCCGCACGTCGGGATCGGCGACCACGCGAACATCCAGCACTCCGTCGATGGCCCGGAGGTCCCGGACGATCTCCTCGACTTCCCACGCCGCGGCGTCCACGTCGATCAGCAACCACGCCGAGCCTTGCGGCAACACGCCGTCCGGCACCGCGTCCGGCCGCCGATCGCGCAGCACGTCGAGGATCCGATCGTCCATGCCCTCGCAGGTCAGCGGCTTCTTCTCGAGGATCGCCGGGACCGCGTCCGCCGCCGCGACGGAGTCGGCGAAACCGGCCACGATCAGCCGCTGGCACTGCGGCAACGGCACCAGCTTGACCTTCGCCGCCAGGACGATCACACAGGTTCCCTCGCTGCCGACGACCGCCCGCGCCACGTTGTAGCCGTTCTCCGGGAGCAGGTGGTGCAGCGCGTAACCGGACACCTGGCGCGCGAACCGGCCGAGCTCGGTGCGCAGGGCCGCCCGGTGCTCGTCGGCGAGCGCCCGCAGCGCCGCATGGATGCGTCCTTCGCGGCCGCCGCGGCTGATCACCTCGTCCAGCTCGGCCGGGGACAGCGACTTGAGCGTCATCCGCGTGCCGTCGTAACAGAGGACGTCCAGCTCGAGGATGTTGTCCGACGTCTTGCCCCACGCCACCGAGTGCGAGCCGCACGCGTCGTTGCCGATCATTCCCCCGATCGTGCAGCGCGCGTGCGTCGACGGGTCGGGGCCGAACCGCAGGCCGTGCTCGGCCAGGACGGCGTTCAATGCTCCCGGCACCACGCCCGCCTCGACGCGCGCCGTCCGCTGCTGAGGGTCGATCTCGAGGATCCGGTTCATGTGGCGGGACAGCTCGATCACCACACCCGAGCCGACGGCGTTGCCGGCGATCGACGTACCACCCCCGCGTGTGGTGATCGGGACGTCGTGAGCCGCGCACACCTCGACGGCGGCAGCCACGTCGTCGGCGTCGAGCGGGAACACGACACCGAGCGGCACTTTGCGGTAGTTCGAGGCGTCGGAGCTGTACTCGGCGCGGCGTCGAGCGGAGAAATCCACCTCGCCACGGACGGCAGCAGTCAGCGCGTGAGCAAGTTCGGAGTGCAACATCGCGGTTCAGTCTGCCGCGCTACACCGGATTCGCAACAGCCCGCAAACGCTGCGTGCCTGCCCGAGTGGCCAGCGAGTGCGCGTGCCGGGCCGGACTGTCCGGATCTTCCCGATCCGCCACGTAGTACCAGTCACACTGGGTGCGCTCCGCGGTCACGTCCAGCACGGCGTAGCCATGCGAATCCATCTCGGCGTACTTCAGGTGGCGGTTGAGCGTGCGAGCTGCGGTTTCCACCGGCAGCGACGCGGTGCGCGGCGGTACTCCGGCGATGTCGTCCAGATTGTCCGAGGTCACCGAGGTGACCACGAATTCCGTGGCCACGGTCGGCGACAGCGGATACAAGCCCGCATCGACCGGGATCTCCGCACCGAACGACATGTGGATGTCGCCGGTGAGGAACACCGTGTCGCGGACGCCCTCGGAGCGCAGCTGGTTGACGATCTGCCGCCGCTCGTACTGGTAGCCGTCCCACTGGTCGAAGTTGATCGGCAGGCCGTCCTCGGGCAGCAGCCCGACCAGGTCGGCCAGCGGCTTGCCGAGGATGCGCGGGACCGGCGGGATCGCCAGCGGGGCGAACATCACCGACGTGCCCACCAGCTTCCACTGCGCCTCGCTGCGCAACGCCCGCTGCAGGAAGGCCAGTTGCTCGCTGCCCGCCATGACCTGGTCCGGATCGTCGGCACGCCCCAGCTGGTCGTAGCCCAGTTGTTCGGCCCGGTAGCTGCGCAGGTCCAGCATGATCAGCTCGGCGAGCGAGCCGAACCGCAAGCTCCGGTAGATCACTCCGCCCGGCCCGAGCCGGATCGGCATCCACTCGCGGTAGGCCTGCTTGGCGGCCGCTCGCCGCTCGGCCCACGTGCCTTCTTCGCCTTCGGTGTGGTTGCCGGCACCGCCCGACCATGTGTCGTTGGCCGTCTCGTGGTCGTCCCACGTGACGATCCACGGGCAGTCGGCGTGCAGAGCCTGCAGGCTCGGATCCGTTTTGTACTGCGCATGCCGCCGCCGGTAGTCGGACAACGTGACCATCTCGTGCGGCGGGTCGTGCGGGCGGAACGTGCCGTACTCGTTCGGCCCGTACTCGTAGAGGTAGTCGCCCAGGTGCAGCATCGCGTCGAGGTCGCCGCGTTCGGCCAGCCTGCGGTACGGGGCG
Organism: Thermocrispum municipale DSM 44069; assembly: GCF_000427825.1. GTDB lineage: Bacteria > Actinomycetota > Actinomycetes > Mycobacteriales > Pseudonocardiaceae > Thermocrispum > Thermocrispum municipale. Next base: position 142,200 of record NZ_ATYT01000007.1, read on the forward strand.
AAGTGTCCGGCCTGCCAGTTCGCGCAGGACGCCATGCCGAACCGCAGCCGCTGCGGTTGCTCGCCTGCGGCCGGGGCGGTCCGCGTTCTCCCGGTCCGCGAGAAGCTGCCCTGGTAGCCGAAGTGGTAGAAGTAGTCGGTGGCGGGTGTCAGGCCTGCGGCATCGATCTTGACCGTGTGGTCCCGCTCCGGGCCGGTGACGAACTCACCCCTGCCGACCACGCGGGTGAAGTCCGGGTCGGTGGCGATCTGCCAGGTCACCGTGACCCGTGGTCCGCGACCCGAGCCGGGAGTCGCGTCGTCGGTCGGCGTCACCCGGGTCCAGAGGATGACGCGGTCCGGGAGGGGATCACCGGAGGCCACACCGTGGCGGAAGGCGTCCGATTCCGCTCGCGCGGAAGGAAGACTCAGCGCGGGCAACACCAGAGCGGCCGCACCGCCTGCTCGGATGACCGAGCGCCTGCGCACGAGGTGGGACTGGGAATCGCTGGCAGTATGCGTTGTCTCGGGCACGGCTCATTCAACTGCGAGCTCGGCGATCGGGTACGCCGGTTCGGGCAAGATCACCGAAAAGTCGGCCGAAAGTCTGCATAGTTGGGCCCGCCCCGGCGGGGAAAATCCGGATACGCGTGTATCCGAAACGCTCGCGGATTTGTCACGATTGATAAGTCAAAGGGTGAAACAGGTCACTACCAGCCCCTAGTCTGCAGGGGCCGGTGGGAGCCGGCGTTCGCATCCTCCGAGCTGGGAAGGCCAACGATGACCAGAACTGGCGACATCACGCTGACACACCAGAGTGGCAAACAGGTGCGGACGCTGACGGAAGCGTTCCAGGAAACCGCTCGGCTGCGGCCATCGGCGGTGGCGTTGCGGACGCCGGGAGACAAGGTCGCGATCACGTGGCGGGAGTACGCCGAGCAGGTGCGCAAACTGGCCGCAGGCTTCGCCGCCCTGGGCGTGGGGCGCGGTGACACCGTCGGCGTGCTGCTGACCAACCGGCCGGAGTTTCATCTGGTCGACACGGCTGCGTTGCACCTGGGTGCGACGCCGTTCTCGATCTACATCACCTCGTCTCCGGAACAGATCAGCTACCTGTTCGGCAATGCCGAGAACAAGGTGGTGGTCACCGAGCAGCGGTTCCTCAAGACCATCCAGTCCGCGCAGTCGGAGGTCGAGCACGTCGTGGTGGTCGACGGCGACTCCGGCGACGGCACGCTGACCCTGGACGACGTGATCGAGCGGGGCGCGGAGGACTTCGACTTCGAGGCCACATGGCAGGCCGTCAAGCCGTCCGACCTGGCCACGTTGATCTACACGTCCGGCACCACCGGCCCGCCGAAGGGGGTGGAGATCACCCACGCGAACCTGATGGCCGAGGCGGAGTCGATCGTCCACCTGACCAAGGTGGGCCCGGACGACCGGATCACGTCGTATCTGCCGCACGCCCACATCGCGGACCGGATGACCGCGCACTACTCGAACCTGCTGATGGGCGTGCAGGTCACCACGGTCGACGATCCGCGGGCGATCGCGCAGGCGCTGCCGGACACCCGGCCGACGGTGTGGCTGGGCGTGCCGCGGGTGTGGCAGAAGCTCAAGGCGGGGGTGGAGGCCAAGCTGGCCGCCGAGGAAAGCCCGATCAAGAAGAAGCTGGCCGCATGGGCACTGGACGTCGGCATGAAGACCGCCAAGCTCAAGCTCGACGGCAAGAGCGTGCCATTGCCGCTGCAGGCCCAGCACCAGCTGGCGGACAAGCTGGTGCTCAGCAAGGTGCGGTCCGCTCTGGGCTTCGATCAGCTCCGGCACGGCATCAGCAGTGCGGCCGCCATCCCGGAGGAGACGCTGTACTTCTTCTGGGGCCTGGGCATCCCCGTCTACGAAGTGTGGGGCATGTCGGAGAACTGCGGCGGCGCCACCTCCAACGTCGCGGGCGCCAACCGCGTCGGCACGGTGGGCAAGCCGATGTACGGCATCGAGGTCTCGCTGGCCGAGGACAACGAGCTGCTCATCCGCGGCGCGGTGGTGATGCGCGGCTACCGCAAACAGCCGGACAAGACCGCCGAGGCGATCGACTCCGACGGCTGGCTGCACACCGGTGACATCGGCTCCATCGACGAGGACGGCTACGTGCGCATCGTCGACCGCAAGAAGGAGCTGATCATCAACGAGGCCGGCAAGAACATGTCGCCGACCAACATCGAGAACGCGATGAAGGCCGCCTCGCCGCTGATCGGTCAGGTGGTGGCGATCGGCGACAATCGGCCGTACATCACCGCGCTGGTGGTGCTCGACCCCGAAGCCGTGCAGGCGAAGAAGGACGATTTCGGACTCACCGAGCTCGCGCCGTCCGCGGTGGTGGAGAACGAGAAGGTGCGCGCGGCGGTGACCGCGGCCATTCGGGAAGGCAACAAGAAGCTGTCCCGGGTCGAGCAGATCAAGCGGTTCACGATCGTGCCGCAATTCTGGGAGCCCGGCGGGGACGAAATCACGCCTACCATGAAACTGAAGCGCAAGCCGATCGCGGAGAAATACGCGGCAGACATCGAGGCCCTGTACTCGACGCCGGCCGGCCCCGCGGTGATCGATCTCGGCTGACGTCGAGTGGGAGGGCTCCGCGCGGGTCGAGCCGGAGCCCTCCCGCTCGCGCGTCCGCCACGGCCCAGCGGGAGGATGTCGCATGATCCGGGTGTTTCTGGTCGACGACCACGAGGTGGTCCGCCGCGGGGTGGCGGACATGCTGGAGTCGGACGCGGAGCTGACCGTCGTCGGCGAAGCGGCCACGGCCGCGCAAGCGCTGGCCCGGATTCCCGCGCTCAAACCGGACGTGGCGGTGCTGGACGTCCGGCTCCCCGACGGCAACGGCGTGGAGTTGTGCCGGGAACTGCGCTCGTCGATGCCGGAACTGCACTGCTTGATGCTGACGTCCTACACCGACGAGCAGGCCATGCTGGACGCCATCATGGCGGGCGCGAGCGGCTACGTGATCAAGGACATCAAGGGCATGGACCTGGTCCGTGCGGTGCGCGACGTGGCCGGCGGTCGCTCGTTGCTGGACAACCGCGCGGCCAGCGCGTTGATCACCAAACTGCGTTCGGACACCAAGCCGGAGGGCCCGCTGGCCTCGCTCACCGAGCGTGAACGAACATTACTCGAGCTGATCGGGGAAGGATTAACCAACCGCCAGATCTCCGAGCGGATGTTCTTGGCGGAGAAGACGGTGAAGAACTACGTCTCCCGGCTGCTCACCAAACTCGGAATGCAGCGCCGCACCCAGGTCGCGGTGCTCGCCGCGAAGCTGCGCAACCAGGGCCGATGAGCGGCCATGGTCCCCGCGTGGTTGGGGACTTTTTGCCCTTTCAGTGACTTGGCGCCGCTGAGAACATCGTTCTCGAGGAGGTCGGGAATGCCTACTACCAGCGAAGCCGAGCTTCTGAAGACGGTCCAGCATTACAAGACGCTGAGTGAGCAGTTGCAGCACGCGTTGGAGAGCCGGATCGCCATCGAACAAGCCAAGGGGATTCTTTCCGAGCGTTACCGCATCGGTGTCGACGAGGCGTTCCAGTTGCTTCGCTCGTACTGCCGCTCGCACAACCTCAAGATCGCCGATGCCGCGCGGGCGTTGACCGTCCGTCCTGACACATCGGCAGCGGCGACACCAGCTGGTCACGCAGTAGCCTGATCGCGTACCACCAGCTGGCCCGGCACCTGTGCCGGGCCAGTGTCATGACTGGGGGTTGTCACCTGGGGGTCTTCACCACGTGATCTCGGCGCATCGCGCCGCGGCGCTGCGCGGCTCCACCTGCATCGTGGCGTGCTCGATGTGGAAGTCCTCGGCCAGCACGTGCTGCGCCTGCGCCAGGACGTCGGCGCTGTCGGCGTCGTCGTCGATGGTCAGGTGAGCCGAGGCGACCTCCATTCCGGACGTGAGCGTCCAGATGTGCAGGTCGTGCACGTCGGCCACGCCGTCGATGCCTTCGAGCCTGCCTGCGACTTCCTGCACGTCGATCCGTTCCGGGGCGTGCTGGAACAGGATGCGCAGCGAGCGCTTCGCCAAGCCGACGGCTCGCGGCAGCACGAACAGCGCAAGTGCGACACCGATGATCGGGTCCGCGTAGCGCCAGCCGGTGAGCAGGATGACGGCCCCGCTGATCAGCACGCCCACCGAGCCGACGAGGTCGGCGAGCACCTCGAGGTACGCGCCGCGCACGCTGAGGCTTTCCTGCGCTCCGGAGCGGAGCAGGAGGAAGGCCACGACGTTGGCCACCAGCCCGGCGACGGCGGTGAGCAGCACGGGCAGGCCCGGCACAGCAGGAGGTGCGCTGAACCTGCTGATCGCCTCGTACAGCACGTAGCCGGCGACGGCGAACAGCAGCGCGGCGTTGACCAGCGCGGACAGGACCTCACCGCGGTACATGCCGAACGTGCGGGTCCACGAAGGCTTGGCGGTGCGCGCCAGGACGATGGCCACCAGCGCCATGCCGATGCCGAACACGTCGGTGAACATGTGCGCGGCGTCGGAGAGCACGGCAAGCGATCCGGTCAGCACACCGACGACCACTTCCAGCACCATGAACACCAGGCCGATACCGAACGCCGCCATCAGGCGCTTGAGGTAACGCCCCGACGCGTGCTCGGGCCGCGCCGGTCCGTGCTGGTGGGCCACTACATCTCCCTCTCCGCTTGCTGATGCGAGATATCCCGTCCTGACGGTCGCAGACACATTGTCACATGCGCATGTGTTCACACAATGTTCGTGGCGTCGTGATGCCGACCGCGTGACAAGCCCGCCGAGGCCGTACGCTAGGCTTGCTTCCAGCACACCACACAGGTGATTGCCCTCGTAGCTCAGTGGATAGAGCACTGCCCTCCGGAGGCAGGTGTCGCAGGTTCGAATCCTGCCGAGGGCGCCCCAGGAACTCGGCCCCGACCATCGGTCGGGGCCGTTGTCGTTTCTCCCGTCAGCACCCAGCCGTCTACGCCTATCTCCGTGCAATGCGCGTGCAGCTGATGAGCACCTTTCCGCCTACCGCGCTACTTGGTAGTTCCGCGCGCGGGATCAGCAGCGATTGCTTTGATCGCACGCACGTCGGCTTCTGCGCAGACATCCGGCTTCAGCGACTCCACGATCGGCGGGGACGACCGCGGCCGTACAGCCGATCCGACCTCCGCCAGAGCAGTACGCCGGGCTCGTCGGGCTACCCCCGAACCCCTGCCACCCGGGCGAGCGCCAAGGCTTGGACCAGCACTTCGGTGTAGCGCTCGGCGCGCCATGCAGCTCGGGGTCGAGGTTCTTCGCCCATCACCTCCCCGTCCTGCACTGAGCGGCATAGGTCCCGAAGTCGGACGAGGCTTCTTGCATGTCCGGCAGGGCTTCCTCGAGCTCGGCCGTCGGCTCGTCGATGGTTCCTTTCCGGATTGCCGTACCGCCGAGCACGAGCGCTCGACTCTTGACATCGATGACGTCCTCAGCAGCGCTGATCGCCGCCAAGCACGCAGCCGGGGCGGAATTGCTCACGTTGCCGACCCCCGCACCGGCCAAGAAGGTGAGCACCGCGATGGCGACAGCCGCCGTCCTGCCGATCGTCTTCCGCTGCTGCTCAGTCACCGCTGCATCTCCTTCGCGAGCTGCCCTGGGTCGGCGTAGCGCACTTGCTCGTTTGCCGGCTTCTCCGTAGTTCCTCGGTTACTGGTTTGCCGGTTGATGGATTTCTGTTACGCAAACCGTGGCCGGCGGACTCGGTCGCCACGGCCCGCAGGGGTGCGCCTGGCTCTCCCGAAGGTGCGCGGACACCTCGACTCCGCACACGCCCCTGGCGCCGACTCCTTCTGCCCATCGCAAGCGCCAACCGAGCCACCACCCTCCACCCCAGCCGAGCGCGCCCCGATGATCGCGACAAAACAGACGCTATTGCGCCATGCAGAATCTTGTGGTTCGCATATACCGCATGACGGTAAATTTCCGCTACCCTTACCGCGACGTGGCGGGGAGGGGGCGAGCGGAGGTGACAGCCGTGAGGACGCACACTCGTCTCGAAGCGGACGGCCTGCACTCGAGCGCGCAGGAACCTTTCCCCGACGGAGTCGAACCACTGCGGCGATTCGGCCGCCTGCACACGCGGGACGTCAACGAGGCGCAGAGCGTCGTCTCGGAAGTCTTCGAGCCGCACTCGCTGCGCCCGCTGGAATCCACGCCGTTGAACGCTCGCATGAACGCCGTCCAGACCGGCGACGTCACGATCGGCTACCTGACCTACGGCCTGCCGACCCGGATTCGGCTCCCCGCCAACGACCGCTGGTACCACGTCAACGTGACGCTGCGCGGCGGAAGCCGGGTCAGCCGCAGCGATGGCGCCACTGCCGTCACCGCAGGCAGGCGGGGCGCCGCGATCCTGCTGCCGCATCGCGAGCAACGCATCCACTGGGACGCCGACACCGAGCAGCTGGCCATCCGAATACCTCGTGACCCGCTCGAGGACCACCTGGCCACGTTGCTCAACCGCAGCAGCCGTCGATCACTGGATCTCGACCTGGCGGTGGACCTGACCACGCCCGACGGGCAGAGCCTGCTGCGCGCCTTGGAGTACACCACGACCGAGTGGGACACCAACGGCGTGCTGACGCGCAGCGCGGCCGCTCGACGTCACCTCGAGCAACTGGTTCTCACGAGCCTGTTGATGGCAGCAGGTGGACCCCACCGGCAACTGCTGGACGAACTCGGCCCCGGCCCCGCGGACTTCGTCGCCCGCACCAAGGAGTACATCCACGAACACGCGCGATCCCTGCCGACCCTGTCGGATCTGCTGCGGGTGGCGGGCGTGAGCGCACGAACGCTGCAGACTCGCTTCCGCGAAGAAGTCGGGGTCGGCCCGATCCAATACCTGCGCGAGGTGCGGTTGCGCCGGGTGCACGAGGCGCTGCGGCATCCCACGCCGGAAACGAACGTCACCGACGTCGCGATCGAGTGGGGCTTCTACCACCTGGGCCGGTTCGCCGACCAGTACCGACAGCGGTACGGGGAATCTCCGTCCGCCACGCTCCGACGCGCACGGGCCCGGATGGCGTGACGCCACCCGGGCCCGGCGCGCGACGAGGCCGGCGCCCCGGGAAGGAACGCCGGCCCGCGCAACACATCAGCCCATCGTCTGCACGATGTGTTTGAACTCCTGGAACTCCTCGACGGCGCGATGCCCGTTGAGCCGTCCCAGGCCACTCTGCTTGAATCCGCCCTCTTCGAACTGATCCATCACCACCGCCCAGGCGTTCACCCAAACCGTTCCCGCCTCGAGCGCATCCGCCATGCGCAAACCGCGCGCGCCATCAGCCGTCCAGACGGACGCGGCCAGGCCGTACTCCGTCGCGTTCGCCCGGGCGATCGCATCCGCCTCGTCGGTGAACACTTCGAACGTCGCCACCGGTCCGAACAGTTCCTTCTGCACCAGCGGGGACTTCACGGAGGTGACCTCGTACAGCGCGGGACGGAAGTACGCGCCCGCCGCCAGTTCGGGCTCTTCCGGCACGCCACCTTCGACGAGCACCCCAGCGTCGGTGGCGTGGGTGGCCAGGGTCTGCGCGAGGCGATCACGGGCCGCCTTGTCGATCATCGGCCCCATCTGGGAGTTCTCGTCGTCACCCGGCCCGACCACGACGTCGCTCAGCGCGCCGACCAGGCGGTTGCGCACCTCCTCGGCCACGTCCGCATGCACCAGCACACGGCTTCCGGTCATGCAGAACTGACCGGCGAACGTGGTGATGCCCGCGACGATCGTCCCGACGGCCTTGTCCAGGTCGGCGTCCGGGAAGACGATCATGGGCGTCTTGCCGCCCAGCTCGAGCGACAGCCGCTTCAGGTTGGCTGCCGCGTCGGCGGCGATGACGCGGCCGACCGCGGTACTGCCGGTGTAGCTGATGGCGGGCACGTCCGGCGAGGACACCAGTAGCTTGGCGCCGTCGCTGCCCGACTCGGTGACGATGTTGAGCACACCGGCCGGCAACGACGGGCAGGCGGCCAGCAGTTCGGCCAACCTGCCGTTGGTCAGCGCGGTCTGCGCGGCCATCTTCACCACCGCCGTGCACCCGGCCGCGAGCGCGGGCGCGAACGACCGCACCGCCAGGACCACAGGCGAGTTCCAGGGCACGATCACCCCGGCGACCCCGATCGGCTCGCGAACCAGCGTGGACAGCACCCCGGCGGTGGCCTGATCACCGCGACCACTGCCGGTCAACGCCTGCGCCGCGTAGTAGCGCAGTTTGGACGGCGTCAGGCTCAGCTCGAAGTGGGCCTCCGGCAGGATCTTGCCGTTCTCCCGGGCCAGCAGCAGCGCCAACTCGTCGGTAGCGGCTTCGATGGCGTCCGCCATCTCGTTGAGGACTTTGGCGCGCAGTTGCCGGTCCTTCCGCCACGACGTCTCGGTGAAGGCCCGGCGCGCGGCGTCGATCGCCTCTTGCATCACGGCGGCGTCGCCGTCGTGGTACTCCCCCAGCGGCTCCCCGGTGGCGGGCGCGTACGAGGTCGCCACGGCACCGGCGGCTCGCCACCGACCGTCGACGTAGTGGGCCACCGGCCCGCTCCGGGTCTGCGACGGTGCGGTCGATTCATCGATTGCAGTCATGGGGTGCTCCGAGGGGTGTCAGTTCCGTTGCTTCCGCGCGTAGCGGACGGTCAGTGGGTCGGGGCCGAACTCCAGCCCCGACAGCCGTTCGGCCAGGTGGACCACCTGGTCGACACACTCGGCCAGCTCGTCCTGGGCCTCTTGCGGCACGACTTCGTCCTTGAACGTGCTGTCGACGAAGAACGCGGCATTGGGTGCGCCGATCGCACCGAACCAGGACAGCAGGTCCCGCAGGTGCCGTTCGGCGGACAGGAAGTGGTGCGGGGCGGCGCCGACGGTGAGGATGGCCACCGGGGTGTTCCGGAGCGCCTCGTTCGGCAGCATGTCGAACAGCAGCTTCAACGTGCCGGGGATCGAGGCCCGGAAGACCGGGCTGGCCACCAGCACCGCGTCGGCGGCCGCCACCGCCTCGACGTCGCCGGCGTCCCACAGGCCGACCACGGGGTTGTCGGTGGGCCTGCTGGCCAAGCGCTGCACCTGCCATCCGTCGCGTTGCCGGACATGGTCCTCGGCGATGCCCATCGCCCTGGCCAGCTTGCCGGGCGGCGTGGGGCTGCCGTAGATCGAAACGAAACGCACCGTCAACTCACCTTCTTGAACTCGCCACGGAAGAACAGCAGCGGCTCCGCCTCGCGGACCACGGTCATCTCCTCGACGGCGGCGACCACGATCAGGTGATCGCCACCGTCGAGCTCATTGGCCAGCCGGCAGTCGACATAGGCCAGCACGCCGTCCGGGATCGGGTGGCCGGCGCTCGACTCCGACCACGAAAGACCGGCGAACTTGTCGCCGCCGCGGCGCGCCAGGGCGAGCGCGACCTCCTCGTGGTCGGCGGCCAGGAAACTGACCGCGAACCGCCCGACCTCGCGGATCCGCGGCCACGTCGTCGAACTGCGTTGCACGCTCAACATCGCCAGTTGCGGGTCGAGCGAGAGCGCGCTGAACGACTGGCAGGCAAACCCCACCGGTTGGCCGGCGGCCACGGACGTCACCGCGGTGACGCCCGTGCAGAACCGCCCGAAGACGTCCTTGTAGCGGCGGACGTCGCGGTCACGGTCGGAGTCGGTCAGTGCCGAGCGCATGGCCATGGCGGTCACTGACGCAATCCGGCCTGCCGCATCAACGGCATGATCTCCTCGCCGAAGTACGGCAGCTCCTCGGCGTAGTCGAGGAAGCCGACCATCATGCCGTTCACGCCCGCCTTGTTCAGCTCGATCATCTGGTCGACGATCTGCTCCGGCGTGCCGATCAGCGGGTAGCCGCCGTAGCCGAGGATGAACCGCTCCTGCAGCTTCTTGACCTTGTCGAACGAGCCGCTCTCGGTGCCCAGCCCGCTGGAGACCATCGCGGCGACCTCCCAGTCACCCTTCTGAAGGATGTGGTCGAGCAGCTGCTTGGTCTCTTTCTCCGTCGGCCGGCTGACGATGTTGCCGTAGCCGAGGATGCCGAGGTCACGGCCCTGCTCCCGAGCGATGTTGCGCACCCGGGTGGACGTCTCGTTGGCCTCCTCGGGCGAGGCGAACGCGATGAAGTTGAACTCGCACTCGCGCGCGCAGAACTCCAGGCCCGCGGGCGAGTTACCCGCGTTGACCAGCACCGGCCACGGCTTCTGGATCGGCTTCGGATCGCTCATCGCGTCCTTGATCTCGAAGAACTCGCCCTGGAAGTCGACCCGCTCCTGGGTCCACATCCGCTTGCAGATCTCGATCCACTCGGAGCCGTAGCGGTACCGCGCGTCGTGCTCACGCTGCGTGCCGCCGAACATCTCCATCTCGGCCTTGTACCAGCCCATCGTCATGTTCAGGCCGAAGCGGCCGCCGGAGATGTGGTCGACCGTGACCGACTCCTTGGCGGCGACGATCGGGTGCTTGGTCGGCACGTGCGTGGTGGAGAACACCATGATGTTCTCGGTCGCCTGCGCCAGGCCTGCGGCCCAGGTGTGCGTCTCGAAGTTCTCCCCGTTGAAGTTCGTCTCGCCACCCATGCCGCGGTAGCGGGCAACCGGCAACATCGCTTCGAAGCCCAGCTGGTCGGCGAGCTTGGCGATCTTCTCGGTGTGCTCCCAGGTGAGCTCGTAGGTGGTCTCGGCGTGCGTGGCCATCAGGCCGTGGCTGCAGTTGGAGCCGAAAATGCCCAGCTTCATGGCGTTGTCGTTGTACATCGCCACACCGCTGTCCTTGCGCGCCTGCACTAGCTCGTCGTACGGGATGGTGGGCGGGTTGGATGTCGCCGTCGTCATCGAACCTCCAGGTCAGTGCCAGAGCGCCACACCGGGCGCGGCTGTTGTGGACGCCACCGTAGGAAGCCGGGCGCGGCCGGACTATCCCGCCGGACGCAACGCGGTGTCCGCTTCGCGCAAACCACTTCCCCACCGCCAGGACACCCCCTAGATTCCTGATCACACACAAAGCGCGTCGAAGCTTTGCGCACAGCGCAATCCGATGCCGGTTGATCCGCCCCTCCACCGACGAGCGAGGTAGTTGACGACCATGTCCCTGACCGACGACGAGGAGCTCCGTCGAGAGTCCGTCGAGGACGCCATGCAGCCCCCGGACAGCCCGGAGCTGCGCCGGCTGTATGCCGACTACGACAGCCACCACCTGGTGCCGCTGTGGACGCAGATCGGCGACCTGATGCCGCACGAACCCGCTCCCGCGGCACGGCCGCATGTGTGGCGCTGGACCGAGCTGTACCCGTTGGCGCAGCGGGCCGGCGACCTGGTGCCGGTCGGCCGCGGCGGCGAGCGCCGGGCGATCGCGCTGGCGAACCCCGGCCTGCAGGGCAAGCCGTACATCTCCCCCACGCTGTGGGCGGCGATCCAGTACCTCGGCCCGCGCGAAACCGCACCGGAGCATCGCCACTCGCAGAGCGCGTTCCGGTTCGTGGTCGAAGGCGAAGGCGTGTGGACGGTCGTCAACGGCGATCCGGTGCGGATGTCCCGCGGTGATCTGCTGCTGACCCCGGGCTGGCACTTCCACGGCCACCACAACGAGACCGACCACCCGATGGCGTGGATCGACGGGCTGGACATCCCGCTGGTGCACTACCTGGACGCCGGTTTCTTCGAATTCGGCAGCAACCGGGTCACCGACGACGCCACCCCCAATCTGTCGCGCGCGGAACGCGCCTGGTGCCATCCCGGGCTGCGGCCGGTCTCTCAGCTGCGCGGCACGGTCGCCAGCCCGGTGACCGCCTACCGCTGGGAGCACACCGACGCCGCGCTCACTCAGCAGCTGTTGCTGGAAGAAGAAGGAGACCCCGCGACCGTGGCGCCGGGCCACGCGGCGGTGCGCTTCGTGAACCCGACGACCGGCGGCGACGTCATGCCGACCATCCGGGCCGAGTTCCACCGGCTCCGCGCGGGCACGTCCACGGCGACCCGGCGCGACGTCGGCTCGTGCGTCTACCAGGTCTTCGACGGCCGCGGCGCGATCACGATCGCCGGCGAGACCACCCAGCTGGAGATCGGTGACCTGGTGGTGGTGCCGTCCTGGGTCCCGTGGTCGCTGCGAGCGGAGACGACGTTCGACTTGTTCTCGTTCTCCGACGCCCCGGTCATGGAACGACTCCACCTTGCCCGCACCCACATCGAGGAGGACGACGCGTGAAGCTCGCGACCCTGCGTACGCCCAACGGGACTGCCGCAGTCCGGGTCGAGGACGACAAGGTGGTCGAGCTCGGTTTCCGCGACGTCGGCGAGCTGCTCTGCGATGGCGGCCTCTCGGCGGCGTCGGCCGACGGCACCGAGCATCCGCTGACCGGCAGCGAGTTCGCCCCGGTGGTCTGCCTGCCGGGCAAGATCGTGTGCGTCGGGCTCAACTACCGCAATCACATCCTGGAGATGGGGCGAGAGCTGCCCGAACACCCCACCCTGTTCGCCAAATACGCCGACGCGCTGACCGGCCCGTTCGACGACATCGCGCTGCCACCCGAATCGGACGCGGTGGACTGGGAGGGCGAGCTCGCACTGGTCATCGGCTCCACCGTGCGGCGCGCTCGCGGCGACGAGGCCCGCGCGGCCATCGCCGGCTACACGGTGATGAACGACGTGACGATGCGGGACTTCCAGTACCGCTCCCCGCAGTGGCTGCAAGGCAAGACCTGGGAGGCGTCGACCCCACTCGGCCCGCACCTGGTCACTCCCGACGAGCTGGCCGACGACGCCTGGCTACGGACGTACGTCGACGACGTCGAGGTGCAGGCGGCCCCGATCTCGGACTTGGTCTTCGACCCGGTCGCCCTGGTCGAGTACGTCTCCACCATCACCACTCTGCGACCCGGCGACGTCATCGCGACCGGGACGCCAGGCGGTGTCGGTCACGCCCGCAAACCCGCGACCTACCTGCGGGAAGGGGCGACGCTGCGCACTCGGATCGACGGGGTCGGCGAGATCGTCAACCGGGTGGTGCGCGAGGCGCCATGAGCACATCGGAACTGACGGCGGCCCGCGCGGCCCTGCGGGAGCGTCAAGGCTCCGGGGCCCGGTACGACTCCCCCGCCGCGCCCGCGCGCGAGCTCGAGTGGGCCCGACGGGGTACCGCGTACTTCGCACGGGTGCTGAGCCAGACCAGCGACGCCGAGCTGCGCAGGCCCAGCGCACTGCCCGGCTGGTCCAAAGCCGCGCTGGTCGCCCACGTCGGCTACAACGCGCGGGCGCTCACCAGGCTGTGCGAGTGGGCGCGCACCGGTGTCCGCAACCCGATGTATTCGTCCCCCGAAGCCCGGATGGCGGAGATCCGCCGCGGGGAGAGTTTGCCGCCCCGGGCGCTGCGGCACCTGGCCCACCACGCCGCGATTCACCTCGACGTCGAATGGCGCGATCTCGACGCCGCCGCCTGGGACGCGTCCGTGGTGACCGCGCAGGGTCGCACCGTGCCGGCGCGCGAGACCGTGTGGATGCGCACCCGGGAGGTGTGGGTGCACGCCGCCGACCTGGGCGGCAGCTTCCGCCGGTTCCCGCGCGAAGTTCTCGACGCACTCCTGAAGGACGTGGTTGCTGTCTGGGAGCGACGTGACTGCGTGCCCGACTTGCAGGTGCACCTGGTGGACCAGGACCGGACGGTGACGATCGGTGACGGCGGCCCGACGGTCGCCGGATCCACCGCGGATGTGGTGCGGTGGATGACCGGCCGAGGTGCGGTCCGACTCGACACCGACGGCTTCGATCTGTCGGGCCTGCCGTCGTGGCTGTGATCGATCCCTAGGGTGTAGTCGTGCACCCGAAGGAGAACTCGTACCGGGTCGAATCGGTCGACCGCGCGATGCTGCTGCTTGCCCTGGTGCTCGACCGCGGCGAGCTCAGTGCCACCGAGGCCGCGACCAGGCTCGGGGTGGCGCCCTCGACCGCGCACCGGATCCTCACCACCATGCGGGACCGCGGCTTCCTGTCCCAGGACGACCGTCGGCTGTACCACCCGGGTCCGATGCTCGTCCGGGCCAGGAATTTCGGGACCGACCACGCGAGCATGATCGAACTGCTCCGCCCGGTGCTCCACCGGCTGTACGCCAGCGTGGACGAGACCGTTCACCTGATGACCCTGGTCGGTACCGATGTGCGCTTCATCGACGGCATCGAGGGAACACACGGCCTGCGCGTCGGCCTGCGCACCGGAATGTTGGTACCCGCCTACTGTTCCTCCGGGGGCAAAGCGATGCTCGCCGCTCTGCCCGACACCGAGGTTCGTGCACTGCACGCGGGCGGTCTGCGTCCGTGGCCGGCCACCACGATGACGTCGGTCGAGGACCTGCTCGGCGATCTGGCTCGGGTGCGCGCGGCGGACGGCGTCGCGTACAACATCGAGGAGAGCGAGAAAGGCGTCTCGGCGCTCGGGGTGGCCGTCCTGGCACCGGACGACACGCCGCTCGTGGGTATCGCCGTCGCCATCCCGTCGGCCCGGTTCGACGACGTCAAGGACAGCGTCGTTCCGCGACTGTTGAAGGCGCGCGAGGAGGCCGGCGCACTGGTCCGCAACCGCGCAAGCGCACCCCGCGGGCGAGCCGGGAATCGCAACGCCGGATAGCCGGAGCGTCCTTGACACTTGCGGCGACGCAACGGTCGACGCACGCCGTCACGAACTGGCCCTAAGCAGTGCCCTGCTCAGCGGGCTCCACGACGTTCGCGAGGAAATCGATCACCGCAGCGTTGAACGCGCGCGGCTGCTCGAGGAAGGGGCAGTGCGCTGCGTCCTCGATCACCGCCAGGCGCGAGCCGGAGATGTGCTCGTGCAGGTAAGGCGCATTCCCTGCGGGCACGGACACGTCCTGATCTCCGGAAACGACGAGGGTCGGCACGTCGATCCGGTCCAGCACGTCCCGGTAGTCGGCATTGAGGAAATCCCAGGAGGCACGCGAAGCCCCAGCCGGATGACACCGGACCATGTCCGCGATCGCCCACTCCACGAGTTCTTCCCGCAGGGTCGCCCGCGAAGAACTGCGGCGCCAGGCTCCGCATCGCGACATTCACGTCGTCGCGAATCAGGTCAACCCAGTTCTTGGCGTCCGCCAACTCGAGGAATCCGAGTTCCCAGTCCGGCTCTTTCATCAGCCGCGGCCCGGCGCCGACGAGCACGAGCGATCGCAACGACCCCGTGCCGAACAGCTCGACGTACTGCAACACGGTCGATCCACCGCCGGACCAGGCAAGCACATGCACCGGTTCACCGACGGAGGCGATGACCTCCGCCAGGTCAGCGGCCATCCTGCCCATGCGCTGCCCGCGCTCGGTCTTCTCCGAGTCACCCTGACCACGTGGGTCGTAGCAGATCACCCGGAACCTGGAGGTCATCTCGGCGGTGAACTGTTCTTTGAACCACCGATGGGAAACACCCCAACCCGGCAGGATCACCAGCGGTGCACCTGAGCCCGCCTCCGTCACGAACAGCTCAACGCCGTCACTGGTCGTCAATGTCGCCATCGGTATGCCTCCGGCTGAATCCATCGGGCGCCGGATACGGCTCATGCGGCTCTCTCGCGAGTTCGCACGCCGCGACCGACGAACATCGTTGCGAAGGCGTCAATTTATGGCAAGGGTTATAATCGATATCAAGAGTTGCTCGCCACGATCAGCCGACCGTGATCACGAACTAGGAACTGAGAGCGCACCCTCGCGCCCGCGAGCCCTGAGCAGGCGCAGCGCGCCCCACCGAGGCATCGGACGAGAACACCTCGCCCGGCGGGCCGTCAGTGCGGCAGTTCAAGTCCCGGCAACCATCTCGCCGCCGCCCACTAATGCTACTATTCATAAGCATTAATTTGGCACGAGAGGACGTGACCATGACCGGTCCTGCCGAGCAGGCACACGAGGCGCAGCGCGTGCAGTCCCCCGGGCCGCTCGCCGGCGTCCGGGTCGTCGAGCTGGGCTCGATGTACGCAGCCCCAACAGCCGGACGCATGCTCCGCGACTTCGGCGCGGACGTCGTCAAGGTCGAGGACCCGCGGAGCGGCGATTTCGCCCGACAGTGGCAGCCCTCCCACAAGGGCCTGGCCATCGGCTACTCGCGCCTCAACTCCGGCAAGCGCTCCGTCGGTATCGACATGCGCACGCCCGAGGGACGCCGGGTGGCGGAGCAGCTGATCGCGGGAGCAGACGTGGTCATCGAAAACTTCCGGCCGGGGCGCATGGAGGCATGGGGGCTCGGCTTCGAACAGCTCTCGGCCAAGAATCCGCGCCTGGTGATGACCAGAGTCAGCGGATTCGGCCAAACCGGCCCCTACGCCGGCCGTCCCGGGTTCGGCACGGTCGCAGAGACCATGTCGGGCTACGCCTTCCTCAACGGCTGGCCGCACACCCCGCCCACCGCACCGCCGTTCGGGTTCGCCGACTCGATCGCCGGTATCTCCGCAGCATTCGGCACGGCCATGGCCCTGTACAAGCGCGAACTGACCGGACAAGGCTCCGAGGTCGATGTAGCACTGTACGAGCCGCTGATGTTCATCCTCGGCGATGCCGTCCTCAACTACACCGCGAGCGGCACGATCATGCAGCGCCACGGCAACGCGTCCGGGGCCGCGTCACCTCGGGGCATCTACCAGGCCGCCGACGGAGGCTGGCTCTCCATCGCCGCGTCCAACCAGACAATCGCCATGCGACTGTTCGACGCGATGGGGATGCCCGAACTGAAGAACGACGAACGGTTCGCCACCAATGCTGCGCGCATGGCCAACAACGAAGAGATGCAGAAGATCGTCATCGACTGGGTGGGGTCGTACCCACGCGACGAGGTGTTGGCGATCCTGGAAAAGCACGAGGTCGTCGCCGCGCCGGTGAACGACGCCAAAGACATCACCGAAGACCCGCATTTCCGTGAGCGCACCCTCGTCGAGCTGGCCAACACCGTCTTCGGACAAGCGATGATGCCCGGCCCGATCCTGCACTTCGGTAACTATGCGGGACCGACGTACGACGGTGTCGCCGCGATCGGTGAGCACACGCGGGAGGTTCTCGTCGACGAAGTGGGACTGCCGTCCGATCAGTTCGCCCGACTCGCCCAAGAGGGCATCGTCAGCGGCTGACCGGGCCGCGGGCGCGCAAATACCCACGAACCGATATGATCATCCCTATGATTGAACCACAGTCCGGGGCGGGCTGGTCAAGCGTCGAAGGGACATTTCGATGACATCCACCCCATTGCGGCCGCAAAAGACCGCGATGTTGGTGGCGCAGCGCATCGTCGCCGACATCCACGCACGGGGCAACGTGATCGGCGACCGACTGCCCCCGGAACGTGCCATGCTCGAGAAGTACGACGTCGGCCGCGGAACCCTGCGCGAGGCGCTGCGCTTCCTCGAACTGCAGGGCGTCATCACGCTTCGACCCGGACCTGGCGGCGGCCCCGTGGTGGTTCAACCCGACGCGTCAAGTCTGGCCACTTCGCTCACCCTGCTGCTGCAGTTCTCCGACGCACCGTTCCGCACGATCGCGGAAGGCCGCCTCGGCCTGGAGCCGATCATGGCGCAGTTGGCCGCGGAGCGGATGGACGACAAGGCCCTGTCCACGCTGAAGGAGAGCGTGGACAACATGCACGAGAACCTGGACAACCAGGCGGTCTTCCTCGAGGAGAACAAGCGCTTCCACGACGTGATCTCCCAGGGCTCCGGCAACGCGATGTTCGCCCTGCTCGTCGACGCACTGCTGGGCATTCTCGACGGATCCGCCATCGGCATCGACTACCCGGAGCCCCGGCGCGTCGCGGTGCACAAAGCACATCTGCGCATCTACCAGGCGATCGAGAAGCACGACCCGGACGCCGCCGCGGCAACCATGCGGGACCACATCAAGGAGTACCTGCGCTACGCCGAGAAGAAGTTCCCCGAGGTGCTCGACGCCCCCATCGTCTGGGGCCGCCTCTGACTTCGGAAATCAGGCTCGACACACATCAGGTCCGGCCGCCCGCCAGGGCGACCGGACCTGATGTTTTGTCCGCTACTTGACGAAAGCGCCGGCGTCCACCGGCAGCGTCACGCCGGTGATGTAGCGCGCCTCGTCGCTGGCGAGGAACAGCAGCGCGTTGCTGATGTCGTCGCAGTCGACCCACGGAACGGGCAGCGTGTTCAGCGACATGAAGCCCGGCATGGCCTTCTCCTGGGTGGGCTCCGGGTCGTCCGGCGCGAACATCCCGTAGGTGCCCGGGTTCTGGATCATGATCGTGTCGACATTGGTCGGATGGATCGTGTTCACCCGGATCCGGTGCGGCCCGAGCTCGTTCGCCAGTGTGCGCATCAGCCCGACGATGCCGTGCTTCGCCGACACGTAGTGCGCGACGTGCTGGATCCCCTTGAGACCGCCGATCGAGCTGGTGAACGTGATGCTGCCGCCGCTGTCCTGCTCGATGAGCTTCGGGATCGCGACCTTCGCGGTGTGGTAGACGCCGGTCAGGTTGACGTCGATCATGTCCTTCCACTGCTCGGCGGTGAGCTCCCACGCCTTGCCGTAGGAAGCGATACCCGCATTGGCCACCACGGCGTCGATCCGGCCCAGCTCCGCCACGCCCTCGTCGAACGCCGCTTGCAACGCGTCGAAGTCACGGACGTCGGCCTTACGTGCGACGACGCGGCGCCCGGTGGCCTCCACCAGCTTCGCCGTCTCATCGAGCTCGGCCTTCGTCGCCAGGTTGTAGAACGGGGTCACCGTGGCGATGTCCTCGCAAATGTCCACGGCGATGATGTCCGCGCCTTCTTCCGCCATCCGTACCGCGTGGTTACGCCCCTGCCCCCTCGCCGCCCCGGTGATGAAGGCGACTTTGCCTTCCAACCGTCCTGCCATGACTGAGCACCTCCGTGAGTGTCGGCGTTAAGGCCAATCATTATCAGTAAATGCCACGCTTGGCAACGATCACTTTCCGTGACCGATCATCACCACTTCGAGTCAATGGCCGTTGTGGTACAGGCCATAGAATCGTATGGTATTCATCATTCGCCTAATGGCGGATCACTACATCCCCACCGACGACCGCATCAGTGAAGAGCAACGAGGTGTCTCGATTGACCACCACGAAAGCGGCCGACGCGGCCCCGGACATCCTGTCCCCCGAGTTCGCCGAGGACCCATATCGCTTCTATCGAGTGCTCCGTGACGAGTACCCGGTGCTGTACCACGAGGCCACGAACAGTTTCTTGATCAGCCGCTTCGAGGACTGCGCCAACGCGTTCCGAAACCCCGACTTCTCGAGCCGCAACTACGAATGGCAGCTGGAGCCGATCCACGGCCGGACGATCCTGCAGATGGAGGGCACCGAGCACTCGCGGCACCGGGCCCTGCTGAACCCGTTCTTCCGCGGCAAGGGGCTCGAGCGGTTCATGCCGGTGATCATGGAGAACGCCACGCGGCTGATCGACGACGTCGTCCGGCGAGCGGGCCAGGAGCTGGTGGACGGGATCGCCAAGACGGGCCGGGCCGACCTGGTCGAGGACTTCTCCACGTGGTTCCCGATCAACGTGATGGTCGACATGCTTGGCCTGCCGAAGAGCGACCACGACCGGTTCCACAAGTGGTACCAGTCGATCATGGCGCACCTGAACAACCTGGCCGGGGACCCCGAGATCACGGCCAGGGCCGAACAGACCCGGCAGGAGCTGCGCGACTACATGCTGCCGATCATCGCCGAGCGCCGCGACGGCGACGGCGATGATCTGCTGACCAGGTTGTGCCGGGCCGAAGTCGACGGGCACCAGATGTCCGACGAGGAGATCAAGGCATTCGTCAGCCTGCTACTGGTCGCCGGTGGTGAGACGACGGACAAGGCCACCGCGAACATGATCCGCAACCTCATCGACCACCCGGACCAGCTCGAAGCGGTGCGCAAGGACCGCAGCCTGGTGGACAACGCCATCGCCGAGACGCTGCGTCACTCCGGTCCGGTGCACATGATCATGCGGCAGACCGAGACCGACGTGGAGCTGCACGGCACAACGATTCCGCGGGGGTCGACGTGCATCATGATGCTGAGCGCGGCGAACCGGGACGACCGGCAATTCGCCGATCCGGACGAGTTCAACATCTTCCGCGAGGACCTCGACGTCGCGAAGGCCTTCAGCGGCGCGGCCAACCACGTGCAGTTCATCCTGGGCAGGCACTTCTGTGTGGGTTCGCTGCTGGCACGCCGGGAGATGCAGACGGCGCTGAACCTGGTGCTCGACCAGCTGCACGACCTGCGCTACCAGGAAGGATTCACCCCGACAGAAACCGGCCTGTACACCCGCAGCGTGCCGGAACTGCTGGTGGAGTTCACGCCGGCGAAGCCATAAGCGGACGGTGCTGACGGCATCGGGGGTGTCGTCAACGCAGCGCGGCCGGTCGCCCGTCAGTGAGCGGGGCGGCCGGCCGCCGTGCTGTCTGGGCGCGGCCCGGACCAGGGGTGAAGAAGACGTCCGCCAGCGGCCGTGACGGCTGGCTTGTACACCTCGTCGAACGAGCGGCGCGATTCGACAACGCCGACGTGCCCAGCCGCCATCAGAGCGCAGCACGGGGTCGGTGCCCGCCAGGGCATCACGTGGCGGACAAGTGAGCCGACTCGATGCCGCGGTAGCGCGACCCGGTAGTGCGGACGGCCCTGACCTAGCCGAACCCGCCACGCGGGCAGCGCGCAAGCCAACAGGCTCCGAGTGAACGGGGAGCCTGGATC
Source organism: Thermocrispum municipale DSM 44069 (assembly GCF_000427825.1). Lineage (GTDB taxonomy): Bacteria > Actinomycetota > Actinomycetes > Mycobacteriales > Pseudonocardiaceae > Thermocrispum > Thermocrispum municipale. The sequence continues at coordinate 162,927 of NZ_ATYT01000007.1, forward strand.
CGTCAGTGCGGCAGCCGGTCGCCCAGCAGTTCCGCCAGCGTGCCGCCGAGCACCCGCTCGGTCTCGTCGTCCGACAGCCCGAGCGCCTCGATCGCCCGGATCTCGTCCCCCGGGCTGGTCATCGGCCAGTCGGAGCCGAAGATGACCCGCTCCGCGCCGTGCTTGCGGATCAGGTTGCGCACCCGCTCCGGGCGCAGCCGGGCGAGCGACGGCGGCCAGGACGTCTCCAGCACCACATCGGCGCCCGCCAGCATCTCCTCGGCGTCGTCCAGGATCTTGTAGCCGCCGAAGTGGCAGGCCATCAGCCGCAGGCCCGGGAACTGCCGGGTGATGTCCCGGATCATCTTCGGACTCGACAAGCTGTTGGTGTACGCGTCGCCACCCTCGCCCACGTGCACGATCACCACGTAGTCGCTGCCGAACGCCTCGAAGATCTCCCACAACCGCTTGTCGTCCAGGGCAAACCGCTGGAATAGCGGGTGCACCTTCACCGCTCGCACGCCGTGCCGCTCGAGGCTGGCGATGTTCTCCTCGACGCTGAGGTCGACATGCACGGTCCCGAACGGCACGTGCCGCTCGTCGGCGATCCCGGCGACGAACCGGTTCACCGAGTCCACGTGCCGGGCCTCGTTGGCGATGGCCAGGCAACAGCTGACGTCGACGCCGCTGCGCTCCATGTCGCTGGTCAGTCCGCCGACCGTGCCGTCGCCGCGGGCCTCGAGCCCGGGCACCCGGTTGCTGCCGAGCGCGATCTTGGCGATCCTGTCGGGCCAGACGTGCGTGTGGGCGTCGATGATCACGCGGACATCCTCTCGGTCGTCACAGCTTTCCGGACTCGCCACCGTCGATCACGAAGATCGCCCCGGTGGTGAACGACGACAGGGGCGAGACGAGCAGGCAAGTCAGCGGCACGATCTCTTCCGGGTCCGCCATCCGTCCCATCGGGATCTTCGCGATCCGCTTGGCGTACAGCTCCGGCGACTCGGTCACCGCTTTTTGCGCCTCGGTCACGAACGCACCCGGTGCGATGCAGTTGACCTGCACGTTCTTGGCCGCCCACTCGGCGGCCAGCGCCTCGGTGAAGCGGACCACCGCCCCTTTGGAGGTCGAGTAGGGCACCAGGTACGGCTTGCCGCGCACACCGGTGGTGGACGCGATGTTGACGATCCGCCCGGCCCCCTGCTCGATCATCTGCCGTCCGGCGGCTTGCGCGAGAATCATGGGAGCGATGACGTTGACGGTCATCGCATCCTTCCACACCTCGGGGTCCTGCGTGGCGAACTTGCCGGCGGGCGCGATTCCGGCGTTGTTGACCAGCCCGTCGATACGGCCGTGCCGCTCCAGCACTTCGGGCACGAGCTGTTTGACGGACGACTCGTCGCGCATGTCGACCGTTGCCGTGCTGATCCGGCCTTCGCCCTGTGCGGCGACCTCAGCCAGGGCGTCTGTGGACCGGGCGGCGGCCACCACCGTGGCGCCCTCCTTGGCCAAGGCGATCGCCATCGCAGCCCCCAGGCCACGGCTGGCCCCGGTGACCAGGACGACGCTGCCGTCGAGCCCGAGGTCCATCAGCGACTCCCCTTCGCCAGACGACGCGCCAGCGAGTCGAGCAGCACCTCGGTGGCGCCTTCGTAGATCCGCAGCGGCCGGGCGTTGCGGTACAGCCGCTCGATCTTGGACCCGCGCACGAGCCCGAAGCGGCCCATGACCTGCAGCGACCGGTCCACCACCGCGGCGGCGGCCTCGGTCGCGTGCACTTTCGCCATCGACGAGTAGTCGAGGTGTCCGAGCGGGTCGCTCTTGGCCAGCGACGCGGCCCGGTAGACGAACGCGCGAGCGGCCTCGACGTCGGTCCACGACTGAGCCAGCTTCTGCGACACCGCGCCGAGCTCGATCAACGGCTTGCCGAACTGCTCACGGCACAGCACGTGCGCTTTCGCCTCGTCGAGCGCGGCCTGCGCCAAGCCGACACCGGAAGCCGCGACGGAGACCCGGAACACGGCCAGCGTCTGCAACATCAGCGAGAACGCCTTGCCCGGCACCCCGAGCCGGTGGCTGGCGGGAACCCGCACATCGGTGAAGGTCAGCTCACCGAGAATGTGCGGCGCCATGAGGTCGGCTCCGCGCACGATGTCGAGTCCGGGCGTGCCGGCGGGCACCAGCACCATCGACCAGCCTTCGCCTTCCCGCACGAGCGTGCAGTAGAACGCGGCGGCACCGCCGTTGGTGATGAACGACTTGCGCCCGTTGATGACCAGCTCGTCGCCATCGGCCCGCATCGTGGTGGTGATCGCGCGCAGGTCGGACCCGACTTCGGGCTCGGTCAGTGCCAGGCCCGCGATGGCGTCGAGCGCGGCCACCTTGGGCAGCCACTGTTGCTTCAGCTCCTCCGCGCCGCCGACGGACAGCGAGTAGCTGCCCACGCCCTGCATGCCGAACATCGAATCGAGGTGCGCCGACGAATACATCAGCGCCTCCCGTACGACGGCGATCGTCAGCGGGTCGAGGACGTCGTCATGTCCGCCATAGGCCTTCGGGACCACGTACCGGGCCAGACCGCTCGCCCGCAGCGCCTCGAGGCACCCTTGATGCACGGTGACCGCCTCGTCGGCCTCCGCCGCGAACGGCTCGACCTTCGCCGCGACATCGCGGGCCAACTCCTGGACCTTGCGGTGCTGCGGACCGAGGTCGAACAGCTGACCAGCTTCCACGATGATGAGTCCCTTCTCGAAAGTGCTGACGGCGAGCGACGGCTCAGCTGCGCTGGTCGAACTTGCGACCGAGAAGCTCGGAGACGATGCGGATGCGCTGCATCGTCGGCGTCCCGCCTGCGATCGCCCAGCCATGTGAGTCACGGTGCAGGCGTTCCAGACCGTACTCCTCGGTGTAGCCGTTGCCGCCGTGAATCTGCATGGCCAAGTCGGTGACGCGCTTGGCCATCTCGTTGGCGGCACACTTGGCCAGCGAGACCTGGAGCGGGTCCGGGATGCCGGTCTGCCGGGCGGAAGCGGCCGCCCGGTCACGCAGCAGCCGGGCGGACTCCACGTCGAGCACCATGTCGGCGACCATCACCTGGATCGCCTGGAACTCCACCAGCGGCTTGCCGAACTGCTCGCGCTCCTGGATGTACTGCAACGTCTTGTCCAGCGCGGCCTGCCCGATGGCCAGGCTCATGGTGGTATTGCCCAGGCGCTCGATCGAGAAGATGCCGAACAGTTTGCCGAACGAGCCCGCCGGGACCACGATGTCGTCGAGCGGCACCTCGACGTTGTCGAAGTACAGGTCGGCGGACGGGATCCCGCGGAAACCCATCAGCCGCTCGCTGGCCCCGAAGCTGAACCCGGGCGTGCCCTTTTCCACCACGACGGCCCCGATGCCCTTCGAGCCGGGGGCGTCCGACAGCCGGCAGTACAGCAGGTACTGGTCGGCCTCGCCGCCGTTGGAGATCCACCGCTTGGTGCCGTTGATGACGAGCTTGCCACCGACCTCTTTCGCCGTGGTGCGCATGTCGGTGGCCGCGGACCCGGCGTGCGGCTCGGAAATGGCCACGGCCATCGTCTTGCGCCCGCTGATGATGTCGGGCAGCCAACGCGCACGCTGCTCTTCGGTACCGAGGTGGGTGATCACCTGCGCCGGACCGGTGTTCGACTCGAACACCTGGAACGCGGCCGGACGGCACACCTTGGCCAGCTCCTCGATGACCACCAGCGCCTCCTCGAGCGGGGCGCCGGCTCCACCGTACTTCTCCGGGTGCGCGATCCCCAGGAACCCGAGGTCACCGAGCCGTAGCCGCTCCTGCTTCGGGAGCGGAGTGCGGTTGACGTCCAGCGACTCGGCCATGGGCTCGTAGATCTCTTTCGCCACCCGGGCAGCGAGCTGCCGGATCTCCGCGTGCTGGTCCGACACGGACTCACCTCCTTGGTTGCTAATGATTATTATAGATTTGGTGAGCCAGTGTCAATAAGCCGACCCTCCGGCCAGCCGCCCACCACACCGGAGACGCCATTGGCTCGTGGACACAGAGATGACAATCATGATAAGCAATAACCATGGCTCACCCGCAACCTGATGGCCCACGCGATCCGGTGATCGTGGCCGCGGTACGCACGCCGGTCGGCCGCGGCAAGGCCGGCGGCGCCCTCAGCGGCGTACACCCGGTCGACCTTCTGGCGCAGACTCTGCAGGGACTCCTCGCCCGCGCTGGGCAGGTGGAGCCGGGCACGGTGGATGACGTCATCATCGGCTGCGTGTCGCAGGTCGGCGAGCAATCCGCGACACCCGGCCGCATGGCCTGGCTCGCGGCCGGATTCCCCGAGCACGTTCCCGCGACGACGATCGACCGCAAGTGCGGCTCCAGCCAGCAGTCGGTCCATTTCGCCGTGCAGGCCATCCGTTCCGGCGACGCGGACATCGTCGTGGCGGGCGGCGTCGAGTCGATGAGCCGCGTGGTGATGGGATCGGCGCGGATGGGGGCGGACCCGTTCGGCGCAGGGGTTGGTGAGCGTTACGCCCCTGGCCTGGTCTCACAGGGAGTCGCGTCCGAGCTTGTGACGGCCGAGTGGGGCTTCACCAGGGAAGAGCTCGACGAGTATTCCGCCCAGTCGCACGCGCGGGCCGCCGCCGCGCAGGACGCAGGCGCCTTCGCACGCGAGATCGTGCCGGTGACCACCCCGGACGGCGTCGTCTCCGCCGACGAGACGATCCGTCGCGGCACCACGCCGGAGAAGCTGGCCGAGCTGAAGCCGGTGTTCCACACGCCCGAGCTGGCCGAGCGGTTCCCGCAGGTGACGTGGTCGACCACGGCCGGGAACTCGTCACAGATCAGCGATGGCGCGAGCGCGCTGCTGATGATGTCGCGCGCGAAGGCCGAAGAGCTCGGGCTCCGGCCGCGGGCCCGGATCCACAGCATGGCGGTCGTGGGCAGCGACCCGTTGCTGATGCTGACCGGGCCGATGCCCGCCACCGAGAAGGTACTGGCGCGTTCCGGCCTCACTCTGGACGACATCGACCACGTCGAGGTCAACGAGGCGTTCGCGCCCGTGCCGCTGGCATGGCTGAAGGACTGCAAAGGCGATGCCGAGCGGCTCAACCCACGCGGTGGAGCCATCGCGCTCGGCCACCCGCTCGGCGCGTCGGGCGCGCGACTGATGACGACGATGCTGCACGCGCTCGAGGACAACGACCAGCGTTTCGGCCTGCAGGTCATGTGCGAAGCAGGCGGCATGGCCAACGCCACGATCATCGAACGGCTGTGACGACTCAGACCCGCTGTCCCGTCGAAGGAGAATTCCCGTGCACCTCACCAATGCCTCCGCGCTGGTGACCGGAGGGGCGTCCGGTCTCGGCGCCGCGACTTCGCGCCGGCTCGCCAAGGCAGGCGCCCATGTGGTCGTCCTCGACCTCAACGAAGAGCTCGGCAAAGAACTCGCCGCGGAAATCGGCGGGACGTTCGCGCACGGTGACGTCACCGACCCGGCGGCGGTGGACGCCGCCCTGGACGCGGCGGAGCGGCAGGCGCCGCTGCGTGCCCTGGTGCACTGCGCGGGCAAGGGCGGCACCGTGCGGCTGGTGAACCGCGACGGCACCCCGGGCGACCTCGACCTCTACCGGAAACTGGTCGACATCAACCTGATCGGGACATTCAACGTCCTGCGCCTGGCCGCCACCCGGATGGCGAAGAACGAGGCCGTGGACGGTGAGCGTGGCGCATGCGTGCTCACCGCCTCGGTCGCGGCGTGGGAGGGCCAGGTCGGCCAGATCCCGTACGCCTCCGCCAAAGCGGGCGTGGTGGGCATGACCCTGGTCGCCGCCCGCGATCTGGCGAACAAGAACATCCGGGTCAACACGATCGCGCCCGGCGTGTTCGACACCCCGATCCTGGCCAGGTTCCCCCAGGAGATCAAAGACCGCCTCGGTGCCCAGGTCCCCAACCCGAACCGGCTGGGCAAACCGGACGAGTTCGCGATGCTGGCCCAGCAGATCATCGAGAACCCGTACCTCAACGGTGAGACGATCCGGCTCGACGGCGCGATCAGGATGTCCCCCCGATGAGCGCGCCGGAACTGAAGGTCAGCGAGCACGGCCGCGTCCTCGTGCTGGAGATGGACCGTCCCGAGGCACGCAACGCGATGTCACTGCGGATGGCGCACGAGATCGCCGACGCGCTGGATCTGCTGGACAGCCGACCGGATCTGAGCGTCGGTGTGATCACCGGAGCGAACAAGACGTTCTGCTCGGGCATGGATCTGAAGGGTTTCGCGCGCGGTGAGCGGCCGGTCGTCGAGGGCCGCGGATTCGCCGGGCTCGTGCAGAAACCGCCGCGCAAGCCGCTCATCGCGGCCGTCGAGGGATACGCCCTGGCCGGTGGCTTCGAGATCGTGCTGGCGTGCGACCTGGTGGTGGCCTCCCGCGAGGCGAAGTTCGGCCTTCCCGAGGTCAAACGGGGCCTGACCGCCGCGGCGGGCGGCCTGCTCCGGCTGCAGCGTCGCATCCCGTATCACCTGGCCATGGAGCTGGTGCTGACCGGTCGGATGTGGCCGGCCACCGAAGCCGCCGACGTGCATCTGGTGAACCGGCTGGCCGATCCGGGCCACGCGCTCAGCACCGCGCTCGAGCTGGCCGACGAGGTCGCCGCCAACGCACCGCTGGCCCTGGCCGCCTCGAAGCAGGTGATCGTGCGCTCGCAGGATTGGCCACTGGACGAGATGTTCGAGCGTCAGCACGAGTACGTGCAGCCGGTGCGCGAGTCGGCGGACGCCAAGGAAGGTGCCCGGGCGTTCGTCGAGAAGCGCCAGCCCCGCTGGACCGGGACCTGAGCTTACGCACCAAAAGGGTGGCCGGGGGTGTTTCCCCGGCCACCCTTTCGCTGTTTGCCTCACGCGTCGGCGTAGGTGTGCATCGAGAAGCCGTTGTGCGGCAGCTCCTCCATGTCGGCGCTGGCGGCCTGCCCCTCCGGTGACGCCATCGCCGCCACCAGCTGCTCCTTGCTGTCGAACGACAGGTGGGCTACCAGGAACGTGTCGGACGGACCGCCGTCGAGTGGCTCGACGACACCCCAGGTGTAGTTGCGCAATCCGGGCATCCGGCTCGCCTTGACGGCATGCGAGTCGCGGTAATGCTTCAGGAACGCGTCCTTGTTCGCCGGCTGCTTGTAGGTCACGACCATGTGGAACATGCGGGTCCCTTCTTCCTGGTGCGGGGATCAGGCGAGGACGAAGCCCTCGTAGTCGTTCGCGGCGGAGTGCTCCAATGCCTTGCCGTACTCCACGACTCCGCCGGCGTAGGGCATGAAGATCTGCGGCTTGCCGTCGACATTGGCGCCGCGATACCAGGAGCCGGAGTCGCCGTTGGGCCACAGCGTCGAGTTGGCCACCTCCTCGACGTGGGCGACCCACTTCTCCTGCGCCTGTTCGTCCGCCTCGATGCTGCGCAGGTTGCGCACCCGCATGTAGTCGAGCAGCTCGGCGATCCAGTCGACGTGCTGTTCGATGGCCGTGACCATGTTGGCCAGCACCGACGGGCTGCCCGCGTTGGCCACCATGAGCATGTTCGGAAAACCGGCCGAAGCCAGTCCCAGCGAGGTCCTGGGGCCGTGCTCCCGCCACACGTCGCGCAGCCGCAATCCGTCCCGGCCGCGGATGTCCATCTTGGTGAACGCGCCGGTGAACGCGTCGAACCCGGTGGCGAGTACGAGGGTGTCGAACTCGTGCTGCTCGCCGTCGGCCAGCCGCAGGCCCGCCGGGGTGAAGGACTCGATGGGGTTCTGCCGGACGTCGACGAGTTCGACATTGGGCCGGTTGAACGTCTCGTAGTAGTCGGTGGCGACCACCGGCCGCTTGGCACCGAGCGGATACGAGTTCGGTTTCAGCAGCTCGGCGACCTTCGGGTCGTCGACGATCTCGTCGATCTTGGCGCGGACGAAGTCGCAGATCGCGTCATTGGCCGCCTGGTCGAACATCAGGTCGGCGAACGCGCCGAGGAAGTTGATCCCGCCGCCTTCCCAGCGCTCCTGGAAGGTCGCCTGGCGCTCCGCTTCGTCGACCTCCATCGCGTTCTTCGGATTGTCCGCCCGGAACACACCGGCTGGATGGTTGCGGTTGCGCTCACGGCGTGCGACGTAATCGGCCTTGATCGCCTCCAGCTCGCCCTCCCTGAGCGGCCGGTTACGTGTGGGGATGACGAAGTTGGGCGTTCGTTGGACGACCGTCAGATGTTCGACTTCCTCGGCGAGCGCCGGAATGACTTGCGCCCCGGTGGAGCCGGTGCCGACGACGCAGACCCGCCGCCCGGCGAGGTCGGTCCCCTCGGGCCAGCCCCACGTGCGCAACACCTGCCCACCGAAGGCGTCCACGCCAGGCAGGTCGATCTCTTTCGGCACCGACAGGCAGCCGACCGCCATCAGCAGGAACTGGGCCACGTACTCCCGGCCGTCGCTGGTGCGAGCCGTCCACCGGCACGACTGCCCGTCCCAGGTCGCGGCGGTCACGGTGGTTTCGAAGTCGATGTCCTTGCGCAGGTCGAACCGGTCGGCGACGTGCTTGAGATAGGCCAGGATGTCGCCTTGCGCGGGATACTTCTCCTTCCAGTCCCACTCCTGCTGCAGCTGTTCGTCCCAGCTGTAGGAGTAGTCGACACTCTCCACATCGCACCGCGCCCCGGGATACCGATTCCAGTACCAGGTGCCGCCCACCTCGGGTGCGCTCTCCACCGCACGCACGGCGAAGCCGTCCTTACGCAGCCGATGGAGCAGGTACAGGCCGGCGAAGCCCGCGCCGACCACGAGCACGTCGAGCTCAGTTGTTGCCGAGTCCACCGCAGCCGCAGCCATGCATTCCTCCTGAGCATCCGAACGAAAATGATGATGTAGACCATATGTATGGTTTTCAGTGTTTGATACCGCCCACTGGTGGACTACACAAGATTCATATGCATGATTAGCCTGATGAGTTTCGGGTCGCTCGGGCGGAAGCATGCGGCCGACGGCCTGTCCGACAGCACGGAAAGAGGGAACCCATGGCACTCGACGACGCCACCCGCGATTTCCTTGCCCAGGCCGCCGCGGCAGGCGGCCCCCCGCTGCACGAGATGACCGTCGAGCAGGCCCGGGAGATGAACGCGGGCCTGACCCCCCTGTACGGAACGGGCCCCGAGCTCGCCTCGGTCCAGGACGTCACCCTCGAGGCGAACGGCAGCTCGTTCCCGGTGCGCGTGTTCCGCCCGAACAACGCCAAGGGCGTGTTCGTCTACCTGCACGGCGGTGGCTGGATGCTCGGCACACTCGACGGATTCGACACGCTGTGCAGGCAGCTGGCGAGCCGGACCGGGATGACCGTCGTGCTGGCGGAGTACCGCAAGGCCCCGGAGCACCCGTTCCCCGCCGCGCTCGAGGACAGCCGCGCGGCCCTCGACTGGGCGGTGGCGCATCGCGAGGACCTGGCCGGACCTGGCGAACTCGTGCTCGGCGGCGACTCCGCCGGTGGCAACCTGGCGGCAGTCCTGGCACAGCAGGCGACTCGCGAAGGCAAACCACACATCGACTTTCAGGTGCTGATCTACCCGGTGACGGCCGCGGACTTCGACACCGAGACCTACCTCGACCCGGAGAACGCCCTCATGCTCACGCGCGAGGCGATGATGATGTTCTGGGACGCCTACGTCCCCGATCATGACGACCGCAAGAACCCGGCCGCGTCCCCGCTGCTGGGCGACGCCCGTGGCGTGCCGCCCGCACTGGTCATCCTCGCCGAGCACGATGTACTGCGATCCGAAGGCGAGGCGTACGCCGAGCTGATGCGCGCGGCCGGCGTAGACGTCGAGCAACATCTGGTCCCCGGCCAGATGCACGGCTTCTTCACTTTCCCCAACGTGCTGCCCGGAGCGGCGAAGGGCATGGACCTCGTCGTCGACGCGCTCGCTCGACGCTCGGCCTGAGCGAGCCACCGCCCGGCCACTCCACTCAAGCAAGGCATCACGGCCCGGCCGCGGGCGCACGAGCCGCAGGCGGCCGGGCACTCTTATGCTCCCGACCTGCGGTTTTGCGCGGCGTGGTGCCATACGTATTGGTCGATTGACCAGCCATGGCAAGCGTTTGGAGTATTGCCTTTCACTCTCCCGCGCTACAAAATCATAGCCATCAATCGAATAGATCGGTTGATTAATCGCAACGACGCGGGACAGGACGGCACAATGAAGATTCCAGGCGCACTGCTGTGGGAACCCGGCACCAACTCGGGGTGGACCGTCGAGGAGATCGAGCTCGACCCGCCGAAGCGCGGAGAGGCCACCGTCAAGCTCGCCGCCTCCGGCATCTGTCACAGCGACGACCATCTCGACACCGGCGACATCCCGCTCGACTGGGCGCCGATCCTCGGTGGCCACGAAGGCGCCGGTGTCGTCACCGAGCTCGGCGAGGGCGTTGATCACCTCGAGGTCGGCGACCACGTCGTGCTGTCCTTCCTGCCCAGCTGCGGGCGGTGCCGGATGTGCGTGAGCGGGCGCGCCAACATGTGTGACCTCGGCGCCGGGGTACTCGGCGGGACCTCCCCCGACGGCACGCACCGGATCCACGCCCGCGGCAAAGGCGTCGGCGCGATGTCCTACCTGGGCACTTTCGCGCCGTACGTGACCGTGCCGACCAACGCGCTGGTCAAGATCGACAAAGACATCCCGCTGAAGTCCGCCGCGCTGATCGGCTGCGGTGTGCCCACCGGCTGGGGCTCGGCGGTCTACGCGGGCAATGTGCAGCTCGGCGACACCGTGGTCGTCATCGGCACCGGCGGCGTCGGCATGAATGCCGTCCAGGGCGCACGACAGAAGGGCGCGAAGAACCTGGTCGCGGTGGAGCCGACCGACCACAAGCGGGACCTGGCCAAGCAGCTGGGTGCCACGCACGCGGTGGCGAGCCTGAACGAAGCCCAGGACCTGGTGGCGAACCTGACCAACGGTCAGGGCGCCGACGTCGTGATCATCACCGTCGGGGTGCTGACCTCGGAGTTCATCCAGCCCGCGCAAGAGATGACCCACCGGGGCGGCACGCTGGTGGTGACGTCGGCGGCCCCGGTCAACCAGCGCGACATCCAGCTCGATCTCTACACGTTCGCGATGTCGGGCAAGCGCATGCAGGGAACGCTGTACGGCTCCACCAACGCCCAGAACGACATCCCGCTGATCGCTGACCTGTACCGGCGCGGTGTGCACAAACTGGACGAGCTGATCACCCAGGAGTACCGGCTGGAGGACATCAACCAGGCATTCCAGGACTTGCGCGACGGCAAGAACGTTCGCGGCGTCATCGTCTACGACGACTGAGCCACCAGCCGTAGGACTGGCGCGATCACGTCCGTGGTCGACGAGGTCGCGCCAGTCCTACGGCTTGAGACTCATCGGAAGACGCCCCCTCCGCGGGCTGGGCGTCTTGATCATTCGGCCTCGCCACGCACCAGCCTGGCGTGCGCCAGCCAGTCCTTCGCCTTCTCCATGTGGGCGATGTCGACGTGCGTGCCACGGAACCTGACGGCCCCATGCCCCTCGGCGATCGCCTTCTCCACGGTCGCGACGAGCTCTTCGTGGTAGGCGACCTCCTCGTCGGAGGGCGTGTAGACCTCGTGCACCACCGGCACGTGCGAGGGATGAATGAGGATCTGCCCCCGGAAGCCGAGCTGCAGCCCGTAGTCGGCGAACGCACGCAGCCCGTCGAGGTCCTCCAGGTCCTCCCACAACCCGGTCAACGGGTGCAGGCCGAACTGGCGGCAGGCCAGCAGGATCCGGCTGCGCAGATACAGGGTCTCGCTGCCCTCGCGGGACTGCCGGTACCCGACCGCCCTGGCGATGTCGGCGTGCTCGGAAGTCGGGCCGATCATCGCGCCGACGCGCGGGGAGGCCCCGGCGATCTCGATGGCGTTGTTGATGGCGTCGACCATCTCCACCGGGACGATCATCTCCAGACCGTCGGCGCCGTTGCGCGCCTCGAACCAGTCGATCAGGGTCTCCCAGCGCAGCACGTCGGTGGCATTGCGGATCTTCGGGGTGAACAGGCCGTTCAACTCGGGCCCCACCACGGCTTCCAGATCAGCGCCCGCCTTTTGGGTGTCGAGCGCATTGGGCCGAACGAACAGGCCGACCCGGGACGACTTGCCGCGCAGGTCCGCCAGGATCTGCCGGGCCGAGTCGCGAGCGGACTCCTTCAAGTGCTCCGGCACCGAGTCCTCGAGGTCGACGACGATGCAGTCGGCCCCCGAAGCCAGGGCCTTCTCCGCCCAGGCGGGCTTGTGGGCGGGAACGAACAGAATCGAGCGATAAGGGTGCACGTCAGCTCCTCAGCGGCCGTCCGGTGTCCGGTCGTGGGTGTCCGGCGTGACGCCGAGCTCGCGCAGCTTGGCCTTCTGCACCCGTTGCGACGGCGTCTTGGGCAGCTCGTCGACGAAGCGCAGGTAACGCGGCACCGCGAACGACGGGATCCTGCCGTCGCAGTGCTCCCACAGCTCTTCCGGCGTGACCGGCTCGGAGGTGATGACGTAGGCCATGACCTCGTCCTCCCCCGCCTCCGTGGAGGCCGGGACGGCGATCACCGCGGTCTCCAGTACGGCCGGGTGCGCCAGGATGGCGGTCTCGATCTCGTACGAGCTGATGTTCTCGCCGCGACGGCGCAGCGCGTCCTTGAACCGGTCGACGAAGTAGAACCAGCCCTCTTCGTCCCGCTTGAGCGCGTCCCCGGTGTGGAACCACAGGTTGCGCCACGCCTCGACCGTCTTGTCCGGCATGTTGTAGTAGCCCATCGAGCAGATGAACGGCACCTTCGGCCGGACGACCAGCTCGCCGATCTGCCCGACCGGCACCTCTTCGTCGGTCTCCGGATCCACCAGGCGCACGTCGAACCAGTCGTCCGCGGCCAGGCCGGCCGCGCCCGCGGGCCGCGACTCCCCGTACGGCGAGATGATCGGCGCCGATGTCTCGGTCAGGCCGAAGACCTCGACGAACGCCTCGATGCCGTAGCGCTCCTTCATCGGCTCCACCAACGTGGCGGCGGTGGGCGCGGCAAACACCACCCGGAGCGGGTTGTCGGCGTCGTCGGGCCTCCGCTCCTGCTTCCAGATGAAGTCCATCATCACGCCGATGAAGTTGGTGACCGTCACCCGGCTCTCGCGGATCTGGTCGATCCACCGGCTGGCGGAGAACCGGGGGCGGATGACCGTCCGGGCGCCCGCGACCATCGTCGGATAGGCGGCCATGAACTGGGCGTTGCCGTGGAACAACGGCGTCACCGTCATCCACGCGTCGTCAGCGGTGAGCCGCACCAGCGACACGCACTCGTCGGCGAAGAAGTACATCTGGGCGTGCGGCATGGCCACACCCTTGGACGGGCCCGTAGTCCCCGAGGTGAAGAACACCGACGCCAGGTCGTGTGGGTACACCTCCGGCAGCTCGACGTCGCTGCCCGCAGGCAGATCGGCCTCGAGCTCGTCCCACGGCGCGGCCTCCCACCCGGCCTCGCGCAGCACCTTGATCGCCTTGTCCTGCTCACCGGTGTCGATGATCCAGAACTTGGTGATGTCCTTGGCGGCTTCCTGCACCGCGACGAACCGCTCCGCGTACACGTCGTCGATCACGGCGAACTTGGCTTCCACCGTGCGCACCTGGTGGGCCAGGAAGTCGTGCTCGTACGCGGTGTTGATCGGCACCTCGACCAGCCCGGAGACGGCGGTGCCGACCCACGTGCGCACGAACCGGGAGGAGTTCGCGGCGACGATGACGACCCGGTCGCCCTTGGTCGCGCCATGGGCCAGGAACTGACGTCCGACCCGCTCGGCCGAAGCGAGCATCTCGGCGTAGGTCCAGGTCAGCCCCTCTTCCGGCACGTCGAGCCAGACGGCGTCGGGCCGCTGGGCGGCCTGGTGGCGCAGCACGGTCGGCAGCGCCCACTGGGAGCGATCGGTGAACGTGGGCTTCAGGTCGCGGTAGTAGCGGAAGGTCACTGGTCCCGTCCTTCGTCTGAGTTGCGGCGGAGTCCACGGAAGTCCGGCTTGCGCTTCTCCAGGAACGCACGAGCGCCCTCGCGCATGTCTTCGCTGCCGATGGCTTGGATCAGCGAACCGAGGTTGGCAGACATGTTGTCCTTCGACTGGTTCCACCACTGGTTGCTGCTGGTCTTGGCGATCTCGAGGTAACGAGGGCTCAACGCGTCGATCTCGTCGAGCCACCGCTCGACGGCCGCTTCCAGCCCGTAGTCGGGAACCACCTCGTTGACCAGACCCCACTCGAGCGCCTGGGCGGCCGTATAGCGGCGGCACAGCATCGCCATCTCCTTGGCGCGCCGCTCGCCGATCTGGACGGCCATCAGATTGGTGGCGCCGAGCACCGGCGCGGAGCCGACCTTGGGGCCGGTCTGACCGAACGTGGACCGCTCGGTGGCGATCGCGAAGTCACAGGCGACGACCAGCTCGTTCCCACCACCCGCGGCCGGACCGTCGACCGCCGCGATCACCGGCCTAGGACAGGCGCGGATCGTGTCGAGCAGGCGAGCCGACGTGGTGAACAGGCGACGCAGCTGCGCCGGGTCCGGGTCGCCGAGCTGGGTGAGGGCACCTCCGGCGCAGAAGCTGCCACCGGCGCCGGTGATCACCACGGCGTGGGCCTCGGCGGCGTCCTCGATCGCGGCGATCATGGCCCGCGCCATGTCCAAGTCGTAGGCGTTGCGCCGTTCCGGCGCGTTGATCGTTATCCATACGACGTTGCGACGCTCGGCTACCTCGATGCTGCCCACAGCGCTCCTCACGCGAACCTATTGATGCTGTTCATAATCAACATTACCTGGAGGTTACGGCACCAGGCAATGGTTCGCCATGGGACGCGATGGCGCTTCTGAACGGGAACGAGACCGGGCTTCAGCGCGAACGGCGGGCACGGAATGCGTCCACCGCGGCCCGGTGTTCCGGCGTGGCGAACAGCAGCGCGATCGCCTCCACCGACTCGGGGTAGCCGACCTCGGTCCCCCGGTTGAGGAACGCCTTGCCCACGGCGACCGCGAGCGGCGGATTGGCCGCGATGTCCTCGGCGAGCTCGATCGCCGCCGGGAGCAGGTCGTCGTCGGGATGCACCTGGGACACCAAGCCCATGGACCTCGCTTCGTCGGCATCGATGGTGCGGCCGCTCAGCGCCAGGTAACGCGTGTGATGCCGCCCGATCACGTCCGGCCCGCGCACGATCCCGTACCCGGGCATGAGGCCGACCGAGGCCTCTTTGAACGAGAACCGCGCCGACTCCGCGGCGTAGGCGATGTCGCAGGCCAGGGTGAGTTCGGTGCCACCACCGAAAGCGATGCCGTTGACCGCGCCGACAACCGGGATGGCGCACTTCTCCACCGCGTGGAAAGCCTCGTAAACCCGAAGCAGGTGCGGGCGGACGCGGTTCACGTCGCCGTCGAGGTCGTGGAACATGTCGATGTCGCCACCGGCCGAGAACGCGCGTCCCTCCCCCGTCAGCACGACCGCGCGGTGCTCGTCGTCGTCCTTGCCGAGCGTGCGCATCAGCCGGGTCAGCTCGGCGAACCACTGCTGGTCCATCGCGTTGAGCTTTTCCGGGCGGCACATCGTCACCAGCAGCACGCCGGAGTCGAGTGACTCCAGCCGGAACCGCTCGTAGCCCCGCAAGTGAACGGGCAGTGCGCTCATCGGGCCGCCTCCCGGTCCCACGTGTCCGGGGTGACGCCCTCGGCGCGCAGTTTGTACTTCTCCACTCGCTGGCTCGGGGTGAGCGGCAGCGCATCGACCACACGCACATAACGCGGCACCGCGAACGCGGTCAGCCGGCCCCGGCAGTACTCCTCCAGCGCGGCCGGGTCGACGTCCGCACCCGGCGCGGGCACGACGGCGACCATGACCTCCTCCTCGGACAGCTCCGAGGCGACGCCGTATGCCGCTACTTGCGCGACGTCCGGATGGTCGGCAATGACTCGCTCCACTTCCCAGGTGGAGACGTTCTCGCCACGGCGACGCACAGTGTCCTTGACCCGGTCGAGGAACGTCAGGAATCCGTCCTCGTCAAGCACTCCGCGGTCGCCGGTGTGGAACCACAGGTTGCGCCACGCCTTGACGGTGGCTGCCGGGTCGCCTTCGTAGCCGTCGAACATCCAGCCGGGCTTCTTCGGGCGGGCCACGATCTCGCCCGGCGTGCCCGGGGGCACCGGGCGGTCCAGCTCGTCGACGACCGCGACGGTGTAGATCGGCGACTGTCGACCCGCGGTACCGATCCGCCGCCGCTCGGGCGGCATCTCGCACACCAGCGAGACCTCGGTGCTGCCGTAGATCTCGGTCAGCCGCACCCCGAAGCGCTGTTCGAACTCGGTGAAGATCTCCTTGGGGCATGGCGCGCCGAACGCCACCCGGACCGGGTTGTCCCGGTCGTCGTCCCGGGCAGGCTGCTTGGCCAGGATGCTCATCATCGCGCCCTGGTAGTTGAACGCGGTGATGCCTTCGCGGCGGCAGATGTCCCAGAAGCCGGACGCGGTGAACTTGCGGTGCATGAGCACTCGCGCTCCCGCCTCGAACCCGGCCATGACCGAGCAGTATCTGGCGTTGGAGTGGTAGAGCGGGAAGACGCTGTAGAGGCGGTCGTCACGGGTGTAACCCATCAGTTCGGTGGTGTGCCGGGCGAGATTGACGTTGGCCCGGTGGCTGAGCCGGACTCCCTTGGGCGGCCCGGTCGTTCCGGACGTGTAGAGCACGACCGCGGTGCTGCCCGGGTCGACCGCGGGGAGGTCGCGAGGTTCGGTCGCGAGCAGGTCGGCGAACGGCATGGTGGAAAGGCCGGTGGTCAGGCCGGTGGACACCGTGCGGCCGGTCTCGGCGCCGGGCAGCGGGTCGAGCAGCAGCAGATCGTGCAACACCAGTTCGTCTCCGTCGGCTCGCGCCTGCTCCATCGCCTGGGTCAGCAGCGGCACCAACTCCGGCGCGCAGACCGCTGCGCGGACTTGGGACCTGACCAGGCAGTGGGCCAAGGCGACCGGTCCGGCGGCTGGGTTGAGCGGCACCTCGACCAGGCCCGCGCGGGCGATACCGAACCACGCCTGTAACGAGGCCACTCGTGCCGGGGTGAGCACCGCGACCCGGTCGTCGGGCCGCAGGCCGAGATCCACCAGGCCGGTCGCCACGCTCAAGGCGGCGGCGTCCAGATCCTGCACGCTCACCTGCTCGCCCTCGATCACCACCTCGGCGTCCTTGCGGTCCGGGTCGGCGGCCACCGAAGCCAGCCACTCTCCGAGGCTCGTGTCCTGCTCCACCTGCGCTCCTTCGTCACCAGTCGTCACGAACGGGCAGGGCCACCCCGTCCGTCGCCCGCCAGCAGTGTCGAGTCATGCGACGCCGTCACCTTGGTCGGGACGACCTCGATCACCACGCGTCCAGGGCTGTCCAGCAGCCGGATGAAGGCATCGGGGTCATCGGGCGCCAGCCGCGGCGCGAGCCGCCGGACCCGGTCCATCACCACCGCGCGATCGCGGTGCACGCGGGCGCGGCCACGGAAGGCCACCATGCGCCGCCCGGCAAGCTCGGTGCCGGTGCTGGACACCACCAACGCGACCCGTGGGTCGGCGTCGATGCCACGGACCTGCCGGCGGCCTTCCACCGTGGCGAGCCAGAAGTGGCCCTGGTCGTCGACCTGGTAGCTCATCACGACCGCGGTCGGCAGGCCGTCCTCGAGGAACGACAGCACGCACTCGGTCTGCTCGGCGAACAACTCGGCCCGGGTGTCCGGCGCGAGCCTGGCCCGGGACAAGTCCTCGATGTCGTGCAGTCCTGGCGGCTCGTCGACGGCCTCGTCAGGCGCCATCCAGCGCCGCCTCCCCGAGCATCGCGTGGACGATCGCCTTGCCGTCGCGCGCCTCGAGGGCGGTACCCGTCCACACCGTCTCGCCACGGCTGACCACCGCGACGGTGTCCGCGATCCGCAGACCGGCCTCGGCGTTCTGCTCGACCATGAGGATGCCGATGCCCGCGTCGGCCATCGTGCGGACACTGGAGAGCACCCGCTCGACCATGGTCGGCGCCAGGCCCATGGACGGTTCGTCCATCAGCATGAGCTTCGGCTTGGACATCAGCGCGCGGCCGAACGCGAGCATCTGCTGTTCGCCGCCGCTGAGCAGGCCCGCCGGGGAATGCCTGCGCTCGGCCAGGATGGGGAACTTCTCGTAGACCTCGTCGATGCTGTGCTCGATCGATCCCCGTGGCGCGGTGTACCCGCCGATCCGCAGGTTCTCCTCGACGGTGAGCGGCAGGAAGATCTTCCGTCCTTCCGGCACCAGCACCATGCCCCGCCGCACCACCTTGTGCGCGGCCGTCCCGGTGATGTCGCGGCCGTCGAACCGCACCGACCCGGAGTCGGGCTTGTGGAACCCGGCGATCGCGCGCAGGCTCGTCGTCTTCCCTGCTCCGTTCGCGCCGAGCACGAGCGTCACCCGGCCCGCGGACGCGGACAACGACACCCCGTGCACCGCGCGGACCGGCCCGTAGCTGACGTGCAGATCGCTGACCTCAAGCACCGGACGCCGCCCCCTTCCCCAAGTAGGCCTCCTGGACGGCGGGATGCCGCACCACATCGTGCGGATCGCCCTCGGCGATGAGCTTGCCGACGTTCATCGCGAACAGGTAGTCGCAGGTGTCGACCATCATTTCCACGTCGTGCTCGACGATGAACTGGGTGATTCCCTCGTCGCACAGCTGCCGCATCAGCTTGCCGATCTCCTTGCGCTCGGCGGTGTTCATGCCCGCGGTGGGTTCGTCGAGCAGCAGCAGCCGAGGGCGGCCGATGATGGCGCGCGCGAACTCCACGCGGCGTTGCATCCCGTACGACAGCTCGTCGGGCCTCAGCTGCGCGACCTCGCGCACGCCGACCCGCTCCATCACCTCGTCCACCTGCATCGCCGCTGCCTTACGGGTCTGCTTGGGCAGCGTGTCCTGGCCGAGCAGGATGTTGTCGCGCACCGAACGGTCGTCGAGCAGCCGCACGGTCTGGAACGTGCGGGAGATCCCCATGCGGTGCACCTTCCGCGCGGGAACCTTGGTGTAGTCGACGCCGTCCAGCAGGAACCGGCCGCGGGTCAGCGGTGTCAGCCGGGTCATCGCGCCCAGCAACGTGGACTTGCCCGACCCGTTCGGGCCGAGCACGCCGTAGATGTTCCCCTGGTGCATTTCCAGCGAGATGCCGTCGACGGCCTTGACGCCGCCGAAGTGCACGGCCACGTCCTCGACGGCGAGGAGTGCCGTTGTCGTGCGCACCGCGGTATCAGCCATCCGTCAGCCCTTCTCCTGCAGTACGGCCAGGCGAGCGCGCTCCTGGCGGGTGCGGAAACGGTGAATCAGGTCCTTCACCACGCCGAGCACCCCATTGGGCAGGTAGATCGCGGCGACGGCCACGATGAATCCGTAGACGACCTTCTCCCACTCCTGCACGAACGAGATCATCGTCGGCAGCCAGACGAAGATGACCGCGCCGATGAACGCTCCCAGCCACGAGCGGGCGCCACCGACGATGATCGCCGTCAGCGCGACGATCACCAGGTGGAAATTCACCTCCGCCGGGGTGATGGTCGAGCGCAGCAGCGTGGTGATCCCGCCCGCCAGGCCACCGATGACCCCGGAGAGCGCGAACGACGCCAGCCGGTACTTCACCACGTCGATGCCGACGGAGTTGGCCAGCTCCGGGTCCTCCCGGACGGTGTCGATGCGCCTGCCCATGCCTTTCGTCTCGGTCCACACCAGCACGGCGACGACCACGGCGAGGATCGCCAGGATGTGGCCGGTGTCGATCTCGCCGAGCGCGCCGTACAGGCCACCCGCGCCACCGGTGAGCTCGCCACCGTTGACCGCCAGCACCGAGATGATCAGCGTGAACGCGATCGTGGCCATGCCCATGTACAGGCCGGTGAGCCGTTGCACCAGCAGGCCGAGCGCGAAGACCACGATGCCGGAGATCACCGCGCCGAGCGCGACCGACGGCCACGTGGTCCAGCCCAGGTGCACCATCGCGATGGCGGCGGTGTAGCCACCGATGCCGAACGCCCCGACACCGGCGAACGAGAAGACCCCGAAGCGGATCGGCACCTGGATGCTCAAGGCCAGCAGCAGCGTGGTGAGCGTCGTCTGGATCAGCACGACGTTCATCGAGTACCAGTCGCTCATGTGCGGCGCACCTCCTTGCGGCCCAGCAGGCCCTGCGGCCGGGCGAGCAGGATCAGGAAGATGAGACCGAACGACACGGCGTCCACCCAAGTCCCGTAGTTGAGGTTCAACACCAGGGTCTCCGCGCCGGCCAGCACATACGCGCCGATGACGGTGCCTGCCATCGAACCGAGGCCGCCCAGCACGATGATCGCGAACGCCTTGATGAGCAGCTGGTCCCCGGTCTCGGGGGCGATGGCGCCGAGCTGGAAGGTCAGCAGGGCACCCGCCAGGCCCGCGAGGGCCCCGGCCGTGGCCATGGTGCCGAACGCCAGCAGGGTGCGATTGACCCCCATCCCGGCAGCTGTCTCCGCGTCGACCCCGATGGCCCGGAGGGCGAGGCCCCGGCGGGACCGGCGCACCCAGACCGTGAGCCCGATCCCGATAGCCAGGCCGGCCACGATGACGACGGCCGACGTGGTGGACAGCCGCAGGCCGAAGATTTCCAGGACCTCGGCCTCGTAGCTGGAGCGGAAGCCGAACGGGCTGGACCGGGTCTGGTGCTGGGCGATGGCGAGCGGGATGGCGGCGACCCCGATGCCGCCGATCAGGATGCGCATCTCCGCGGCGTGCTGGTTCTTCGACCGCTTGAGGATCGGCTGGAACGCCAGCAGCTGGGTCAGAGCAGCGATGGCCGCCCCGACG
Source organism: Thermocrispum municipale DSM 44069 (assembly GCF_000427825.1). Classification (GTDB taxonomy): domain Bacteria; phylum Actinomycetota; class Actinomycetes; order Mycobacteriales; family Pseudonocardiaceae; genus Thermocrispum; species Thermocrispum municipale. The sequence continues at coordinate 183,779 of NZ_ATYT01000007.1, forward strand.
AGCACGGCGACGAGCACGACGGCGAGAAACGGCAGCTCGGTCTCGCTGGTGACGAGGTGGCCGACGAACGCCGAGAACATGAACGTGGCGCCGTGCGCGAAGTTGAGGATGCCGATTGTCCCCCAGACCAGGGCCATACCCAGCGCGAACAGCAAGTAGATCGAGCCGAGCGAGGCGACGTTCAGCAGGTCTTGCACGTGGGTTCCTCTCGGTTGAGCCGAGAAACCGGCCCGAGGGGCGCGGTCCGATCGCGGCCACGCCCCTCGATCCGGCTCACTGAGCCAACGTCTCCTTGCCGTCCTGCCACTGGACCAGTGCGCCGTCGACGCGGGCGTCGTTGCCCTCGAAGGTCAGGCCGCCCATGGCACCGGTGAAGCCTTCCTTCGCCACTTGGGCCAGGCCCTTGCGAATGCCTTCCCGGGACGAGTCACCGGAGGCCTTGATGGCGCGCGCGATGAACCACATCGCGTCGTAGCCGTCGGCGGCGTACGGGTCCGGGTCCTTGTCGAACTTCGCGCGGAACGCCTTGGTGAACGCCTGCGACGACTCGCCGTCCATCGCGGTGGAGAACGGCACCGGGTAGACCAGCCCGTTGGCGTTGGCGCCCGCGGCCTCGATGTTGCCCGCCGCCTGGACCGACGTGGCCACGATCTGGTTGTCGTAGCCGGCTTCCTTGAGCTGACGCAACGCGGTCACCGACTGCGGCGCGATGAGCAGCATGACCAGCGCGTCCGGGTTCTTCTTCGCGATCTGCTGCGACTGCCCGGCGAAGTCCTGCGTGGTCATCTGCACCGGCAGCGACTGCACGATGTCGATGCCCCGCTCCTTGGCCATCTTCGGCACGCCCTTCTCCCCGAGCAGCGAGAAGGTCGGGAACGTGGCGTTGTACAGCACCGAGATGGTCTTGGCGCCCTTGTCCTTCAGGTACTCCAGCACCTGCTCGTAGTAGGACTCCATCGGCGGGGTGACGCGGAACGTGTAGTCGTTGATCACCACGCCTTCCCCGCCTGCCTGGGTGAACACGGTCGGCACCTTCTGCCTGCCCACCAGCGGGGCGACGGTCGCCGCCTGCTGTGTGGCGGCCGGGCCGATGATGGCGTCGACGTCCCGGTCGCCCATCGCCTTGTTCATCTCGCTCGACGCGCGCTCGATCTCCCCCGCGGTGTCCAGCTTCTGCAGCTCGATCTTGACGCCGTCACCGAGGAAGCCCTGTTTCTCGATCTCCTCGATCGCCAGCTCGGCACCTTCCGACGCGCCGAGACCCGCGTAGGCGATGGGGCCGGTCTGGTCCTGCACCTGGGCGATCTTGATGGTCTTCTCGATGCCACCGCCCCCGCTGTCCCCCGCGGCGCCACCGCCGCAGGCCACGGTCGCCAGGACCGCGGAGACGGCCAGCCCTGCCAGCAGCGTCCTGCGCTTGCGCGCTGCACCACCCATAGCTCCTCCAGTTGTTCGTTTGTGCAGGTCCAGCCGCTTCGAGCGGTGGACGGGTCAAGAAACGGGTTGGCCGGCGAGCTCATGGCCGATGAGGTAGGCCAGCGTGAGTCCGCGACCGAGCGCGATACCCGAGTTGTAGGCGGTGCCGGTGGTGGTCAGTGCCGCCACCGAGCCCGCGGCGTAGAGGCCGGGAATCGGACGGCCCGCCCCGTCGAGCACGCGCCCGTCGCCGTCGATGCGGACACCGGACGTGCCGATGCCGGTGCCGACGAACCGCAGCCGGATGCCGTGGAACGGAGGCTGGACGATCGGCCCCAGCACCGGGCTGGGCTTGTTCTCCGGGTCGCCGGCGAACTTGTTGACGTAGTCCACCGTGCCGCGGCCGAAATCGGGGTCCTCACCACGCGCCGCGAAGTGGCTGAACCGTTCGGCCGTGCGGGCCAGCTGCTCGCCGTCGATGCCGAGCCGCGCGCCGAGCTCTTCGAGGGTGTCCGCCGACTCCACCCAGCCCTCGGGGTACTCGCCGCCCGGCGGGGTGGCTGCCAGACCGTACTTCCTGCGGTGCTGGTCGTCCCAGATCAGGAAGAACGGCAAGTGCTTGTCGTCCGGGTCGAGCGTGCGGCGGCAGATGTCGACCCAGTACGAGTCGTTGCAGTACCGCCTGCCGTGCCGGTCGACGATCATCGAGTGCGGCATCGCGTACTCGGGCCCGTAGCCGAAGCCGGTGCCCACCTGCGAGCGCCAGCCGGGCAGGATCGGCGTGGCGTTCGCCGGGATCCGGGCCAGCTGGCCGCCGACCTGCCTGGCCAGTTTGATGCCGTCACCCCGCAGTGACTCGGGAGCCACCGAGCCCCAGTCGTCCTCGCTGAGCCCGAGCACTTCGTGCACCAGCTCGGGGTCCCAGTCGTACGTACTGGTGGCGAGCACCACCGGACCCCGCAGTTCGACCACACCGTCCGGGGTCTGCGCCTTGAGACCGACGACTTCGCCGTTGTCCTGGATCAGTTCGGTAACCCGGTGCTCGGTGCGAATGTCGATCAGCTCGTGACCGGCGGCGCGGCCGAGGAAGCCGGCCACCACACCGGTGCCGTAGGTGAGCGGGTCGTCGTCCGAGCCCCGCTCGAACTCGGTGCCGTCGGTCAGGCCGAACGCAGGCAGGCCGGCGTGCGACTGCTTGGTCGCGGACTTCTCCTCGCCCGAGTCGTCGACGTAAGTGGCCCGGCGTCCCTTCTCCAGCAGTTCACGGTAGGTCTTGCCCACCGGGAAGTAGGGGCTGTAGCGGAGCTTGGCCCGCCACGGACCGAGCACCGAGCCGTCGATGACTTCATTGGTCAGGTAGCGGCCTTCTGGCAGGGCTCCTTTGGCCTCGTTGTGGTAGTCGGCCAGGCCGGGGATCACCGTCCAGCGGACGGCACCGTTGTCCTCGAAGTACTTCATCGCCCGCGGCGAGGTGTCGATCCAGCGCAGCAGCGCGTCTTCGTCGAGGACCTCCGGTGCCAGGTGCGAGGCGACGTCCCGGATGTAGGTCTCGGTCAGTTCCTTGGAGTCACCGGTGATCCCCTCGCGGACGGCGACGTGGTTGGCCCCGCACCACACCTGGCCCCCGGAGTACGCCGCGGCGCCCCCGACCAGCTCGGCGGCCTCCAGGACGATGGCGCGCCGCGCGTTGAGTGCGCACGTCAAGGCGGTGGAGAGGCCGGACAGCCCAGCACCGACGACCAGGACCGGCGGCCAGTCCGCCGCGTCCCCACCCGAGGTGGTGCCACCGTGCTCGAGGGGCTTGTCCGCCATGCTCACTCTCCCTTGAGGGCCCATGGTCCACATCACACTGTCGAATGAAGAGTGAATATGATGATCAGCGTTGTGTCAATATCTCTGCGCATCATTCGTGCCGTTGCCTGACAGCACGAGGGCCCGGAGGCGGCCTCCGGGCCCTGCGCGCTCGCTGCGGCACTACTCGACGGCAGGCGCGCGACATCACCAATCGCCGCGCGGCCCGGCGAATCAGCGCATGATGAGCTTGGTCTCGAGGAAGGCGCCGAGTCCTTCCACATTGCCCTCACGCCCGAGTCCGGACTGCTTGTAGCCGCCGAACGGCTGGGTGACACACATGTCCCACGTGTTCACACCGATCTGTCCGGTCCGGATCCGGCGGGCGATCTGCTCGGCAGTCTGGTTGTCCGCCGCGTAGACCGCGCCGGACAGTCCGTACTCGGTCGAGTTCGCGATCTCGATGGCTTCCTCGATGTCGTCGTAGGGCATCACCACAACAACCGGGCCGAAGATCTCCTCCTGGGCGATCCGCATGTCGGGCGTGACGTCGGCGAAGATCGTCGGCTCGACGTAGCAACCGTCCTCCAGGCCCTCAGGCACCCCGCCACCGATCACCAGCCGGGCGCCTTCCTCCTTGCCGATCCGGATGTACTCGAGCACCCGCTCCTGCTGCCGTTTCGCCGCCAGCGGGCCGATCGTGGTGCCTTCCTCGCGCGGATCACCGACCACCAAGCCGCGATACGCCTCCGCGAGGGCTTCGGTGACCTCGTCCTGCCGTGAGCGGGGAACGAGGATGCGGGTGAGCGCGGCGCACACCTGACCGGAGTTGGCCACCCCGGCGAAGACCAGTGTCGGCAGCACGTTCTCCAGCGGGACGTCGTCGGTGATGATCGCGGCCGACTTACCGCCCAGCTCGAGGCTGACCCGGCCGATGCGGTCGGCGACGGCGGCCATGATCTTGCGGCCCGCCGCGGTCGAGCCGGTGAACGACACCTTGTCCACGTCACGATGCTCGACCAGGTACTGGCCGACCTCTCGCCCAGCGGGCAGCACGCTGACGACGCCTTCGGGAAGCCCGGCGGCCTCGATCGCCTCGGCCAGCATCATCACGCTGACCGGCCCTTCCGGCGCCGGCTTGAACACCACCGTGCACCCGGCCGCCAGCGCGGGACCAAGCTTCAGCGACGCCGTGGCGACCGGCCCGTTCCAGGGGATGATGATCGCCGCGACCCCCACGGGCTCCCGCACCAAACGGCCCTCGCCGCCCTCCCACGTGCGATCCTCCTCGAAGACGAACCGCTCGTGCAGCGTCGATGAGTCGCCCCACATCTTCCTGGCGTTGTCGTGGAAGGCCTGCGACACGGCCGCCGGGGCACCGATCTCGCGGGTGAAGGCGGCTGCCATCTCGGGGATGCGTTTCACCACTTCCTCGCCGATGCGGGCCAGGTACTTCGCTCGCTCGGCGGGTGACATCCGTGGCCACGGTCCGTGGTCGAAGGCTTCCCGGGCGGCCGCGACCGCCTTGTCGACATCGGCTTGTCGAGCCTCGGGGACGGTGGCGACGACGGCGCCGTCGATCGGCGAGACCACCTCGATGACCTCGTCCGAGGAGGGCTCCACCCACTTGCCCCCGATGAAGAGCTTGTCGTAGCTGCGGAGTTCGTATGCGGCGGGCGCGCTGGTGACGGTCATGAGTTCCCTTCCCTGCGTCGTGCTGACTGCTGCTGCATGCGAGGTCAAGAAGTCGCGCCGCTGTCCGCCAACGGCGTCACGGCACTGGCGCGCGGCGGCTCGCCGGGAAACCGCACCCGGTCGACGTCCGGCAAGGTCGCGGCATACTCGGTGGCCGAGGTGGCGTAGAGAAAACGAACCTCGCGACGGGTGAAAACCCACCGTCCTTCATGGCGCGCGTACCGGTCGAAGTAGCGGTAGGCGGCCAGCAGGACCCCGCGGGAGGTGACCAGCTCAGCGTGCCCGCTCGACCGGCCTGTCGCCTCGTCGGCACCGACCAGGTCGACGACCACGGCGTGCGGGGTGTGGATCATGCGGCGGAAACCGCGCATCGACGCGCCCAGCATCTCGGCGATCTCCGGCCATCCGCGCGCGGTGTCGCCGTCGCGATCGAAGACGGCGCCGGGATGGAACATCGTCTCCAGAGCGCCGAGGTCGTGGTCGTCCACGGCCAGCGCGTACCGGGCCGTGAGATCACGTAGCGCCTCGCGGTCCAGCAGCTGGCGCACCGGGTCGGCCACCGTCTACACCTGCACGTCGAACCGCGGCTCGGGAAGCGAGTGCAGCGCCTTCAGCAACCGGTCCGGGATGGGTGCCTTGCTGAAGTCGTCGGGATTACGCGAGGCGAAGACCATCTGTCCCTTGGTCACCAGCGTCTCGCCCCTGGTGAACTCGAAGCCGACGGCATACGAGCTGTTGCCGATGTGCTCGGCCACCGCCTGGCAGACGATCTCGTCGAAGACCTTCACGGTGTCCAGGTAGCGGCACCCGGAGCTGAGCCCCACGGTGACGATCCCCAGGTCGTCGGCCATCTGGCCGCTGCGGATGCCCTTCGAGTACAGCCACGTCGAGTAGCACCGCTCCATCCACCGGTAGTAGATGTCGAAGTAGGCGATGCCCACGGTGTCGGTGTCGCCGTAGGCCAGCTGAAACGCCAACCGTCCCTCGCTGGGCTCGTGGACCAGGGCCATGCTCAGTGCTCCTCGATGATCACGTCGGCGGTGCCGGTGAGCACTTCCGCGCCGCCCAGCACCCGCAGGCTGATGTCACAAGTGGCTACTCGTCCGCGCTCGGTGTCGGTGATCGCGGTGACGACTCCCTGCGCACGCACCCGGTCGCCCGCGAGGACGTTGCCCCGGAAGCGGACCTGGAACGACAGCAGCCGGTCCCGGCCGCCCGCCCACCGGGCGAGCATCGTCTGCAGGTAGCCCATGTTCAGCGGGCCCTGGTTGACCGTGCGCTCCTGCATGCCGAGCGCGGCGAGCGAGCGGGGGTCGAAGTGGATCGGATTCGGGTCGGCGAGCAGGGCCGCCATCACCTTCATCTTCTCCGGGTCGACCGTCAGCTCCAGGGGCTCGATCTCCGTGCCGACCCGAACGTCCCGGGGCACCGCGCGTGCTTCCGCCGAGCTCATGCCGGCCTCCGTGGGAAGACGATCGAGTTGAAGCAGCGGGCCACGTGGTCCTCCCCGAGGTGCAGGTCGAGCTCGTAGCCGACGATGTCCATGGTTCCGGCCCGGCGGCCCACCTTGCGCTCCGCCGAGACCACCCGCCCGGAGACGCGGTAGGTCGCGCCCATTCGCAGCGGGCGGTACATCGTGGTGCGGTGCTCGCCGAACATCGGACCGTCGTCGGCGGTGGCGTCGAACCAGCCGAAGAACTCGTCCCACGTCATCCCCCACCCCGCGACGCCTGCCATCCAGGCGAGGACGGGGTGGGGCACCTCGTCGTACGGGTCGTCCAGCAGAGTGTCCGCGGTCAACCAGGCGCGCCACGGAGCGACGGTGTACTCGCCTCCCGGGAACTCGCGCCCGATGAGATGCGCGTAGCCGTCCGGCTCAGACATTCCGGTCGCGGTCCTCCCAGTACGGGGCTCGCAGTTCGCGCTTGAGGATCTTCCCGGTCGGCGCCTTCGGCAACTCCGCGACGAACTCCACCGAGCGTGGCTTCTGGTAGCTGGCCAGGTGCTTCTTGGCCTGGTCGATGATCTCCTGCTCGGTGGCCTGCTGGCCGGGCTTGAGCACCACGAAGCCCTTCACGCTCTCGCCCCACTCGTCGTCCGGCACGCCGATCACGGCGCATTCCAGCACCGCCGGGTGGGTGGCGATGGCCTCTTCGACCTGCACCGAGTAGATGTTCTCGCCGCCAGAGATGATCATGTCCTTGGCCCGGTCGACGATGAACACGTAGCTGTCCTCGTCCCATGTGGCCACGTCGCCGGTCCACATCCACCCGTCCCGCAGCGTCTTCGCGGTGAGGTCGGGGCGATTGAGATACCCGATCATGTTGGCCGGGCTCTTGACGATGATCTCGCCGGGTGTCTTGCCGTCCTTGGGCACGTCCCTACCCTCAGGGTCGACCACCCGGACGCTGGTGACGAAGCCCTCGCGACCGCACGAGCGCAGCCGCTCCGGGTGGATCCCGCGCACGGCGTCGAGATGATCCTCCTGCGACAGGAACGTCATCGTCGTGCCCTCGGTCTGCCCGTAGCCCTGGATCAGCGTGCACGGGAACGAATCCAGCGCTTGCCGCACGATGTGCGAAGGCATCGGGCCGCCGCCGTACTGGATGTTGCGCAGGCTGGACAGGTCGTAGCTGGCGAAGTCCGGTTCGGCCATCATCCAGTTCAGCATGGTCGTCACGCCGAGGAACGCGGAGACCTTCTCGCTCTCGATCAGCTCGAGCGCCAGCTTGGGGGCGAAGTTCATCAGCACGAGCGGGCAGCCGTGCTTGAGGTAGTTCATCGCCAGCACGATCGGGATGTGGTACATCTGCCCGGTCAGCATGTACACGTCCGTCGGCACGATCCGTTCCGCGACGGTCTGGTTCAGCATCCCGGCCGCGGCGCTGCGGTGGGTGTGCAGCGCACCTTTCGACTCACCCGTCGTGCCACCGGTGTAGAGCAGGAAGAACGGATCGTCCTCCGCCACGTGCGCGCTCTGCTCCGGTTCGTCGTCGGACGAGCGGGCGATCAGGTCGTCGAGGCTGCCGTCGGACCCCGGCCCGAACGACAGGGACGCGGTCAGGTCCACCTCCCGCTCGATCTCTTTGGCCACCGGCACGAACTCGTCCTGCGTGATCAGCACCTTGGGCGCGGCGTCGGTGACCACCTTGATCAGCTCCGGGGTGGCCAGCCGCCAGTTCAGCGGCTGGGTGACCAGGCCGACCCGGCCCGCGGCGAAATACAGTGCCTGGAACTCCACGCAGTTGCGGGAGAGCATCGCTACCTTGTCGCCTTTGGTGAGCCCGAGGTCGATGAGCCCGTTGGCCATGCGACGCACGAGTTCGTCCAGCTCGCGCCACGTGACGCGACGGTCGTTCGGGGCGTCGTAGATCGCCTGGCGAGCCGGCGTCAGACGGGCCCACTTGGCAGGAATGAGTCCTTGGTTCATCGCTGGTCTCCGGATTCTGCCGCGGCGTGCGCCTGGTCAGTAGGACTTGTCGAGCTCGAGGTGCAGCTTCCGCAGCTTGAGTTCGCCTTCCTCCTCGACGATCTCGTTGCGGTAGACCCCGGCCGACAGCAGCGAGATCTCGCCGTTCTCGGTCGCGAGGAGGGTGAGGTAGTGCGTGGTGCGGATGACGTCGGGATCGGAGTCGTCGACGATCAAGTTGCTGTTGTTGTGCCGACGTTGATCGGTCTGCTGCGACAGCGAGTCGCGCATCAGCTTCATGATCGCGTCGCGTCCTTCGAACGTCACCGGGTCGCCGCCGGCGACCACCAGGCTGAAGACCGCGTCCTTGGTGAACACCGACTCCATCATTTCCAGGTCGGGCAGGTCGTAGGCCAGGGAGTAACGGTTGAGCAGGTTCTCGATGGCGGCGCGGTCGGGCATGATGTCTCCTCACAGCCACAACGGGGATAATGCTGAGAACTATACATATGGTTTTGGTCACCGAGCAAGGCAAGATTTAACCGAATTGTCCGGTTCTTGCCCAGTTCACTGGATCGACGCGCCCCCGTCCACCGGGATCTGGCCGCCGGAGACGTAGTAGGACTCCGGCCCGGCGAGCCAGGCCACGGCGTTCGAGACGTGCTCGGGCTCGATCCACGCCTTGCCCATCGGGTTCAGGCCGGCGAAGGCCGCTTCGGCGTCCTCGGCCTTCGGCTCCTCCAGGTCCGGACGGAACAGCCGGTAGGTGCGGGTGTTCTTCACCATCGGGGTGTCGATCGAGTTGGGGTGGATGGTGTTCACCCGGATGCCGTGCGGGCCCAGCTCGTTGGCGAGCACCTTCATCAGGCCGACGATCGCGTGTTTCGTGGTGGTGTACGCGGCCACGTTGGCCAGCCCCTTGAATCCGGCCAGCGAAGCGATGATGATCACCGAGCCGCCGGCCCCGGCGGCCAGCAGGTGCGGGGCCGCGGCCTTGTAGGTGTGCCACACGCCTGTCACGTTGACGTCCATCAGCTCCCGCCAGGCGTCCTCGCTGACCTCGTGAGTGGCTTCCCCGAACGTGAAGATGCCCGCGTTGGCCACCACGATGTCCAACCTGCCGAACTTGTCGACACCCGCATTGACCGCGTCGGTCAAGGCGTCGATGTCCCGCACGTCGGCCTGGGCGGCGTGGATCCGGCCGCCGGCTTCCTCCACCAAGCGCACCGTCTCGGCCAGATCCTCCGGTGTCGCCAGGTCGTAGAAACCGTCCAGGCTGCCGATGTGCGCGCAGATGTCCACGGCGATGATCGCCGCGCCGTCCCGGGCGAGCCGCAGTGCGTGACTACGGCCTTGCGCACGGGCCGCCCCGGTGATCAATGCAACCTTCCCTGCCAGCGGTGCCGCCGGTGCGCTCATGGTCACTCCCCGCCTTTCGAAGTCGTCCGGGGCTCGAGCAGCCCCACCTCGTGCGCCTTGATCTGCAGCGCCAAGAACTTGCCGTAGAAGCGGGCCATCGCGAGGTTCCCGCCCATGAACCACAGGCCGTCCTGTCCCGAACGGCGCCAGACGCCTTGCAGCTCGCCCTCGTCGTCCAGTCCCCACACAGGCCCGCACCGGTCCGCGATCTCGTCACCGAGCAAGCGGCGGGCGGTCTCGACCATGCCCCGGTAGCCGGTGGCGAAGACGACGACATCGGCGTCCAGCGTGCTGCCGTCGGACAGCTCCAGCCCGGTCGGCGTGAACCGGGCGGGCTCGACCCCGGAGCGCAAGCCGATCTTTTCTTCCGCGATCAGCTCCGAGCAGCCCACGTTGATGTAGTAGCCACCGCCTCGCTGCAAGAACAGCTGCAGCGCGCCGGTGCCGTTGATCCCGGACGACAGCAAGAAGCCCGCTTTCTCCAAGCCGGCCAGCAGCTCTTTGTCGTGCTCGGCCATCGCGGCCGTCGTGGCCTGGTGCATCTCCGGGGCGCACTTGAACGGGAACGAGGCGCTGAGCAGGTCGGCGACATCGGTGGGCGGACCGGACCCGTCGTACATGCCGGTCATCGCGATGGCGGAACCGGCGAGGCTGACCACGTAGGTGGGCGAGCGCTGGATCATGGTCACCTGGGCGCCCTTCTCGTACAGCTCCTGGGCGAGGTCGTGCCCGCTGTTGCAGCTGCCGATGACGACCGCCTTCTGCCCCGCGAAATCGACCCCACGCGGGAAATCCCGCGAGTGGCAGGCCAGCCCGCGGAAATCGTCTATCCCCGGCACGTCGGGCATGTTCGGCTCGGTTCCGCTGACTCCGGTGGCCAGGACCAGGTGGCGCGGGCGGACGGTGCGAAGGCTGCCGTCGGCACGCCGCACCGTGACGGCCCAACCGTCTCCGTCCCGCTTTGTCTCGGCGAGCTCGGATCCGGTCCAGACATTGAGTTCCATCGCGTGCGCGTAGAACTCCAGCCAGTCGGCGAGTTTGTCCTTGGGGGTGTAGACCGGCCAGTTCGGCGGGAACGGCAGGTAAGGCAGATGGTCGTACCACACCGGGTCGTGCAGGACGAGCGAGTCGTAGCGGTTACGCCACCCGTCACCGATGCGCTCGTTGCGGTCCACCACCAGGGTCGGCACACCGAGGCGGCCAAGCCGCGCCGCGAGGCCAAGGCCCGAATGGCCCGCCCCGACGATCAGCACCGCGGGCTCGCCGTCAGCGAACTCGCGTTGCCGCTCCCTGACCTCGGGCCAAGTGCGCCCCGGCCCCTCGAGACTGTTGAACGGGCGCCGCGCACCGACGAGCTCTTCGTGCCCGATCAGCTCGTCCATCGCGGTGAGCAGCGTCCACGCCCGCCACACCCCGTCGCGCTCCACGAGCCGCAGGACGCCGCGGCCCCGGGCGACCGCGGTGCGCAGCTCGAAGACGGCTTGCACCCACGGTTCGGCACCCGCCTCGACGAGCACCGGGCGGTCGGTCAGGGAGAAGGAAACAGAACCGGCACTGGACGCTCCGGCGATCCGGGCGGCGAGCGCGTCGTGCCCATGCGCGGTACGCAGATCCCAGGTGAACGCGAGCAGGTCGCGCCACCACGCGTCCGGATGGAACAGCTCGGCCGTCGCGTCGGCAGCACCGTCACCAAGGGCGCTCTGCAACCGGTCGAGCCACGTCTTCGCTGCGGCGTCCAGGTCCGGCAGGACCTTTTCGTCGATCGTCACCACCGGCCCCAATCCTGATATCGGTAATCATGATTATGGTCGGCAGTGAAGCAGATCACGACCGGCGCTGCAAGACTCCGTTTGGACGCTCAGCCAGCCGCGACGCCACAGCAACGGCCGCTGACCAGCGGGGTCGCGATGATCAGCACGGACGCACGCCAGCCGGCACGATCAGCCCCAGCACACGCCGTTGGGCGCACTCAACCACGGTGCACACCCGGTCGCCATGATCCGAGCCGATGCACACCGGTCACCAGCCCAGAAGCACGCCCACCAGACACGGTCAACCCCCGCGCACGCCGATCGACACGGTCAACCCCAGGCCCACCCCAGGCCAGGAACGCTCAGCGCCCACACACGCCCGTCGTCGGCACGATCAACCCCGGCGCTCGCCTGCATAGAAGGCCCGGAGCCAATCGAGGTCATGTCCGTGCAGGACCGAGGGCCAATCGGCCGGCCGCGGATCCCCGTAGAGGAGGCTCCGGTTCTCCGTCTTCAATGCCTCGGCATACGCCGCGACGGGCAGGTAGTACATGTAGCTCATGACCCGCTCGGCGATCCGCCAGCCGCGGCCGGTCCGCCGGTAAACGTCGTGGTAGCGCAGCGCTACCACCATCGTTTCCCCATTGCGAACCAACTCGGCGTGACCACTGACCAGCCCCCAGGCGACGTCGGGGTCGTGGTCGTCGAAGCGCGGGATCACCGAGTGGACGAAGTGGTGCGTGGCCCCGAGGGCGTCGAACCTGGCCTGGTAGGTGCGCGTGATCTCCTCCAGCCCATTGGCGTTGAACACGCCGTCGGCCGAGCCCAGGTGCGCGTCCTCGGTGAACAAGCTGTCCAGGCCGTCCAGGTCGCGCTCGTCCATCACGAACCCGTACAGGTGCGCGAGATCCCCAATGGCCAGCCGGTCCTCGATCCGGCGCAGTCTCCGCTCGAAGTCCTCGCTCATCGGCGTCCGTCCTCTCCGTGTTCGGGTGGCGTCATCGAGGCAGCGGGCCGAACGAGGTGACGTCGGCGGGCAGCAGCGCGTCCGGGGGCACCACGGCGATCCCGCCGACGGAGATCCGTTTCGCCGCGAAGCGCCACCGGCCATCGACCCGCACGATGTCGTTGCGGTAACGGCCCCACACCTGGCGAGCCTCTCCGGTGCGATGCGTGGTGATCACCCAGAAGCACGCGTCCACCTGGTAGCGGCCACCTTCGAGCGGCGAGACCCGCAGGTTGGTGAGCATGTGCTGAGCGAGCTCGACGTCGGATGCCGCGAAGTCGCGATAGAGATCGAGAAAAGCCTCCCGGCCCTTCCGATTGCCCTGGACCCTGACCAACTCGACATCGTCGGTGACCAGGGCAGCGAGACCGTCCACATCCTTGGCGTCGACCAGCGCCTGATAGCGATGCATCAGGTCGGCCGCGGCGGAGTCGACTTCGAGCCGGTGCAGCAGCTCCTCGTTCATGGCGGCGGCCTCAGTAGCTTCGCGGCAGGCCGAGCACGTGCTCGGCGATGTAGTTGAGCACCATCTCCTGGCTGATCGGAGCGATGCGGTTCAGCCGCGCTTCGCGGAAGTAGCGCTCGACGTGATACTCGCGGGCGTAGCCGTAACCGCCGTGCACGTTGATGGCCACGTCGGCCGCATGAAAACCGGCTTCGCTGGCCAGGAACTTGGCCTCATTGGCCTCGCGGCCGCACGGGATGTCGTTGTCGATCATCCACGCGGCCTTGTCACAGATCGCGGTCGCGGCGTCCAGCCGGATCCGGGCCTCGGCGAGCTGACCGGAAATCAGCTGGTTCTTGCCGATCGGACGGCCGAAGACGACCCGCTCGTTGGCATAGTTCACCGCCCTGCGCAGCGCCGCTTCGCCCAGGCCGAGCGCGGCGTTGGCGGAGATGACCCGCTCGGCGTTCAGGCCGCCCAGGATCACCTTGAACCCCTCGCCCACTTCGCCGATGACGTCCTCGTCGGCGACGAACAGGTCGTCGATGAACAGCTCGTTGGTGTCCACCGCGTGCCTGCCCAGCTTGGGGATCTCGCGGATGGTGACGTGCTCGGGGTCCAACGTGGCGAACATCAGGGTGAGACCGCGATGCGCCTTACCCTCCCGCGGCGAAGTACGGACCAGCAGGAACATCCGCTCCGCCTCTTGCGCTTTGGTGATCCACACCTTCTTGCCCGAGACCAGCCAGCCGCCGTCGACCTTGCGGGCCTGGGTGGTGAGGTTCAGCGTGTCCGTACCGGCGTCCGGCTCGGTCACGGCGAACGAGACATGCAGGTCGCCCGCCGCGGCGCGCGGCAGGAAGCGCTTCTTGAGGTCTTCACTGCCGTGCCGGATCAGCGGTTCGAACCCGAAGATGCCGATGTGCACCGCGGAGCATCCGGCCATGCCCGCCCCGGAAGCGGAGATCTCCCGCTCGACGATCGCGGCTTCGCTGACGCCCAGCCCTCCCCCGCCGTACTCTTCGGGAATGGTCAGGCCGAGCCAGCCGGCGTCCGCCACCGCCCGGTAGAACTCCCACGGGAATTCGTGCTTCTCGTCCTTCTCCATCCAGTAGTCGTCACCGAAGCGAGCGCACATGGCTCGCACGGCCTCCCGGATGGACTCGTGGGTCTCGTCCACACCGAAGTCCATGGGCGTCTCCTGCTCTCGCGGCAAATTCTCTTATCACTATTATCACTAAGAGGTCGGCGAGTCACCCCTCAGCGAGACTCCGCGCGAACCGCACCAAGGCCATCGCGGCCACGGTGGCCACCGCCATCGCCGCCCACGCCCAGCCGCGACCACCGGCGTCGGAGAGGACACCGAACACGCTCGGCCCCACCGCCGAGCCGAGGCCGCTGCCCAGCTGGATCGTGCCGCTGGCCGACCCCGGAGCCGAAACGCTGCGCACCACCGTGATGAGCAGCAGGGCGGGCCAAGTCCAAGCGGCGACCAGCGCGAGCACCACGCCCACCACCACCATCACTCGCCAGAACACCCCGGCACCGTCCGCAGCATCCAGGCCGACAACCCCAGCAGCCACGAGGGTCAGCGTGACGCTCGCAAGCAGCATCATCACGAGCAGCGGCTTCACGTCAGCGGCGGGCCGCGCGTCGAGATAACGCCCACCGGCCACCCGGATCAGGACGGCAAGCAAACTTCCGCCAGACACCACACCCGCCGCCACGACCGGCGAAAGCCCGGCGGAAACCAAGGTGAGTACCGCGAATCCAGTAATGGTCGCAACGGAGAAGGTGCCCAGCCCGGAAGCGATGACCAGCGGCGCCAGCGCCCGGCGCTCCGCCCGGCGAGCAGCCGGGGCCGGCCGGTCACGAGGCACCCCGTTCGAACCAGGGCGATACGAGCGGATGCCGATCAGCAGCAGCACGGCCATCGGCAGCGCTCCGACGATCGCCATGGTCGCGCGCCAGTCAAGCAGGTGAGCCAGCCCGGGGAGGGTCGCACCGGCGGCCGCCATCAGCAGCGGCGGGGCCGTTTGCTTCATGCCGAGCATCGACGCATGACGCGCGGGCGGAACGAGCGCCATGACGAGGAGATTGCTGGTCGGCGAGCAGAGGCCGTACCCGATCCCGCTGACGGCAACCACCAGCAACAGTGCGGGCCAGGAATCGACGAACAGCGCGCACGCCGCGAGACAGGCCGCCACCACGACCGAGCCCAGCCGCGCGCCGATCGGCCACCCCGCCCGGTCGATCCACCGCCCGGCCACCGGCGCGGCCAGAGCGGTCACCGCCCAGAACCCGGAAACGACCAGGCCGAGGTCGGCATCGGTCATGGTCAGCTCGGCCGTGATGTCGACGGCCAGCACACCAAGGCACGTGGGGAGCGCGATCGCGGTGGCCAGCACCAGGAAAGCGAGCGATCCCGCCTTCCACCCACGGGACTCGCGAGCCGGACGCGGGGCCGAGCGGGGAACTGAGGAGCCTCCCGGGCAACGGGCCCGGGAGGCCTCGGGAGTCATGTCGACAAAACGACCGACGCCGTCAGTCCTCGATGCGCAGCGCGATCTCCGGGCACGACTCGACGCCGAGCGCGGCCTTGTCCTCGAGGTCTTCGGGAATGTCGCCCTCGTACTTGACGATGACCTGGCCCTCGTCCTCGGTGACGTCGTAGACCTCCGGCGCCGACATCCGGCACAGGCCGTGCCCCTGGCATTTGTCGAGGTCGGCGATAACTCTCATCAATGACCCTCCTGACTCGTCACACCACGGTGCCGGTCTCTCGCCCCGGGAGCAACGTCTCGCCGTCACTCTTTCTTGACTCCGGGCTGCGTATAACCATTATCATGGTAGTTCCCGTCCTAGGGAACCCCTTGGCCTCGAGAAGGATGGATTCGATGTCCGACCAGCAGCGTTGTCCCGTAATCCACTTCGACCACCACTCGGCCGAGCATGCCAAGGACTACGTGACCATCTACCGTAAGCTCCGCGAGGAGGCCCCGGTCGCCTGGACCGAGTCCCATGGCGGCTACTGGGTTCTCTCCAGTTATCAGGCGGTGTTCGAGGCGTCCCGTGACGACGACACGTTCTCGTCCGGGCGGCACGACGAATACGGCGGCCCTGGCCTGTCGGTGACCATTCCCAAGGCGCCGACCGCGTTCCACATCCCGATCGAGCTCGACCCGCCGGAGTTCCGGCCCTACCGCAAAGCGGTCAACCAGGTCACGTCCCCCGCCGCGGTGGAGAAGCTCGACGAGACCATCAAGCACTACGTCACGGGGTTCATCGACACGATCATCGAGAAGGGTGAGGCGGACCTGGCCGTGGTGGCCGGGGTGCCCGCCGCGGTGACGATCGACTGGCTGGGCCTGGACCCCGCGCAGTACCAGCAGTACGTCGACGCGATGCACACGCTGGTCTCGGCGGCCCCGGGTTCGCCCGAGTACCAGCACGCCGCCGAAGTAGCGGTCCCGTGGGTGAGCAAGACGGTCCGCGAGCACATCGCCTACCGACGCCTGCACCCCGCCGACGACGCCACCACGCACTTCATCAACGCCGAGGTCAACGGTCGCAAGATGACCGACGACGAGATCTACTCGATCCTCGAGCTGGTCATCTCGGGCGGCGTCGGCACCACGGCATCGCTGGTGACGCAGTCGCTGGTGTGGCTGTACCAGAACCCCGACGAGCGGCAGCGCTTGATCGACGACCCGTCGATGGTCGACATCGCGGTCGAGGAGTTCCTGCGCGTCTTCTCCCCCACCCAGGCACTGGCCCGTACCGTCATGAAGGACACCGAGTTCCACGGCTGCCCGCTGCGCAAGGGTGACCGTGCCCTGCTGTCCTGGGCGTCGGCGAACCGGGACGCCACACAGTTCGACAACCCCGACAAGGTCGACATCACCCGGTGGCCGAACCGGCATGTCGCGTTCGGTCTCGGTATCCACCGCTGCGCCGGTTCCCACCTGGGCAAGGCGATGGCGCGCGAGATGATCCGCCAGGTGCTGGCCCGCATGGGCGACTACGTCGTCGACATGGACAACGTGGTGACCTATCCCGACCAGGGCACCAACGCGGGGTACCACAGCATCCCGGTGACGTTCACGCCCGGCGAGCGGCTGCTCGGCGACACGCCGCTGTTCCCCGACCACTACACCAGGTCCGGCAAGTGACGGCCGGCGCAAGCGGCTCGACGGTGCTCGATCTCGAACGAGGGCACGTCGTGGTGGTTGGCGGCGGGCTGGCCACCGCCCGGTTCTGCGCCGTCCTGCGCCGCAAGAAGTTCACCGGCCGCATCACCGTGCTCAGCGCCGAGAACGTCCCGCCGTATGACCGACCACCGCTGTCCAAGGCGGTGCTGACCGGCGAGCGCGACGACTCCCCGCTGCCGTTCAACGCGGAGAGGCTGGAGGTCGACCTGCGCCTGGGCACCCGTGCGCTCGGATTGGACCCCGCTGCGCGCACGGTCCGAACCGACTCAGGCGACGTGCGGTACGACGCTCTGGTGATCGCGACCGGCGCCACTCCGGTGCGGTTGCCTGGCGCGGGACCGCAGCGAACTCTGCGCACCCTGGACGACGCGCTGGCGCTACGGAAGGAGCTGCTGCCCGGTGCCCGCGTGGTGATCGTCGGCGCCAGCTGGATCGGCGCCGAAGTGGCCACCGCCGCGAAGGCAGCAGGCAGCGACGTGACCTGTCTCGAGCTCGGCGCACAGCCGCTGTGTGGAGCGCTCGGGGAGAAGGTCGGCGCAGCCACCCGTCCGTGGTGGGAGGGCATCGACCTGCGCACGTCCACCGCGGTGAAGTCCGTGGAGGCCGACGGCGTGCACCTGGCCGACGGCACCGTCCTGGCGGCGGATGTCGTGGTGTCCGGCATCGGCGTGCGACCCGCTGTGGAGTGGCTCGCTGACTCGGGCATCGCCACTGACCGCGGGATCCTGACCGACACTCGGTGCCGCACCAACGTCCCCGGCGTGGTCGCGATCGGCGACGTAGCGCAGCGTTGGACCGCCCACACCGGTTCGCACCGGTTGGTGGAGCACTGGGACGAGGCGAGCACGGCCGCGACCGCCGCCGTGGCGAGCCTGCTCGACTGGGAGCAGGGGCCCGAACACGACCCAGTCCCCTATTTCTGGTCCGACCAGTTCGGGCGCAAGCTGCAGTACGTCGGCGTCCACGCACCCGGCGACGAGCTGACCGTCGAGACGGCGGACGACGGCACCCTGCGGAGGGCGATCTGGAGCCGGGACGGAGCCCTCACCGCCTGGCTCGGCGTCGACCTCAGCAAAGACTTGGTGAAAGCCCGCACCGCGGTGGGCGGGCCCGTGTCCGCGTTGGCGTGAGCGCCGTGGGCGGGCCGGACCACGGCATGACGACCGAGCCCGCTGTCGCCGACACCACAGCCGAGCCCGTTCGACCGCGACCACGCGCTTTGTCCACCTGGCTGGCGCTGACCCTGGTCATCGCCACCGGCGTGAACCTGCGCGCGATCTTCGGGGTGACGCCGCCACTGGTGCCGGTGATCAGCGACGAACTCTCGCTCAGCGCCACCGCGGCGAGCCTGCTGACCTCGGTGCCGATCCTCGCCATGGCGATCTGCGCTCCCCTCGGGCACGCGCTCACGTCACGGCTCGGGACGGATCGCGCGATGATCGTGCTGCTTGCTTTCCTCGGCATCGCCGAGCTGTCCCGGCTGATGATGGATGCCGCGGTTCCGCTGATCGTCTCCGCCGGGCTCATCGGCGGGTCGCTGGGCGCGATCTCCACGCTCGTCCCGGCTTTCATCGCGCACTACTTGCCCCGGCTGCGCGGCCTGGCCACCGGCGTCTACTCCACCTCGATGGCGCTTGGTGTCGGACTGGCCGCCGGGACCGCGCAGCCAGTGACCGACCATCTCGGTGGCTGGCGGGTCGCGCTGGGGCTGTGGGGGGTGGCGGCCTTCGCCCTGGTGCTCGCGCTGGGCGCGGTGCGGGCCTCGGGCAGGGGGATGCCGCGCGCGGCCGGCGGGCACCACCGGGTCTCGCTCCCCCTTCGGGAAAAGCGCGCCTGGTTCGTCTCCGCCGTCTACTGCGTACCGATGTTCCTCGGGTTCGGCGTGATCGCCTGGCTGCCCAGCCACTTCATCGAGAACGGCATCTCACCCGGCCGCGCGGCCTTCTACCTCGTGCTGTTCCAGAGCATCCAGCTGGTGTCGATGCTGACGCTCACTCCGCTCACCGACCGCATCCCCGGTCGCCGCGGTGTCTTCGCCACGGTGATGGTCACCGCCACGCTCGGGCTGCTGCTGCTCAGCATGGAGCCCCACGGCCTGGCCGTGCCCGGCGCACTACTGGCCGGCTTCGGCATCGGCGGCGCGAGCAGTCTGGCCCTGGTGAAGGTGCAGGACGAGGCGACTTCACCGCAGGACGCGACCCGGCTCAGCGCGATGTCCATGCTGTTGTCGTTCACCGCGGGGGCGGTGGGGCCGTTCCTGATGGGCGCACTGGCCGACCTGACCGGCACGCTCACGTGGAGCTTCTGGCTGTGCTTCGTGGTCAGCGCAGGCGGGATGCTGCTGCTCATCGGCATGCACCCGGCCGGCCACCGGGTGCCGTCGTCCCCTTCCACTTCCTAGAATTAATGTTCATGATTGTCCTAGACTTGGCCTGTCTTCGACAGGTACGAGAGGAGCACCCATGCCCGGCATGTGGTTCGAAGAGTTCGAGGAGGGCCAGGAGTTCAAGCACCCCTGGCGCCGCACCGTCACGGAGATGGACAACATCCTGTTCACGTCGCTGACGATGAACCCTGCGCCGATCCACCTCGACGCCGAGTACATGGCGACCCAGCCACACGGCCAACGGCTGGTGAACAGCTTGTTCACCGCGGGCCTGATCGGCGGCATGATCGTCTACGACCTGACCATGGGCACGACGCTGGGCAACCTCGGCTACACCAAGTTCGACTTCCCCAATCCGGTCTTCCACGGCGACACGTTGCGCGCCGAGACCACCATCCTGGGCAAGCGCGAGTCGAAGAGCCGCACCGACTCCGGCATCGTCTACTTCGAGCACCGTGGCTACAACCAGCGCGACGAGCTCGTGCACATCGCACACCGAGCGGGACTGATGCTCAAACGCCCCGCCGACGCCGAGTCCTGACACGGCGAGGGGCCGCCGGGTCTCGGCGGCCCCTCGCTGATTGCCTGACCACGACGGGAAGCGAGGCCGGTCAGGCAGGCTGCTTCTGCGCCAGCTCGTCGAAGCCGATGCTCTCCAGGTCCTTCAGCGGTTCGACCACCTCGCGGCCGACCTGTTCGAGGTAAGCCGCAGTCTGCTCGGCGTCCATCCCCGGCCAGTGCGGGCGGACCAGCAGCGGCCCGATCGGCAGCCGGCTGGCGATGTCCCTGATCTGTTCGCGGACCTGCTCGCCGTTGCCCAGCAGAACGTGCTCCTTGACGTTCTCCAAAAAGTCCCGCTCGACTCGCTCCTTGTCGAGCAGCTGCATGCCTTGGCCCGCGTACGAGACGTACTTGACCCGGGCCACCTCGGCGAACTTGTGCAGCGCGTCCTCGGGGTCGGCGCCGAGCTGCAGCTCGCGACGGAGCGGGAACTTGGTCAGCGGCAGGTTGTACTTCGCTCGCTCGTCGAGGTACGCGCCGACCAGGTCCTCGACCTGCTCGATGGTCTGCTGCGGGGTGATCGTCCAGACGTCGCCGTGCCGGGCCGCCCGCCGCACTCCCGTCTCCTTCATCGCACCCAGCCAGATCGGCGGACGTGGCTTCTGGATCGGATGCAGATGGGTCGGCCGGTCGTCGATGTGGAAGAACGTGCCGTGGTGGGTGACGCGGTCGGAAGTCCAGACCTTCGTCATTACTTCGATGAGCTCTTCCAGCAGCGAGTAGCGCCGCTTGAACGGCTTGTCGAACACCTCGTACTCGTGCGCGAGGTAACCGGTGCCGATGCCGACCACGAGCTTGCCCCGGGTCACCACGTCCAGGGTGGCCAGATCCTCGGCGAGCTGGACCGGATGATGCAGCGGCCCGATCAGCACCGTGGTGCCGAGCTTCACGCCGTCGTCGAGCTCGGCCGCCAGCCGCGCCAGCAACGGCACCGGCTGGAACCAGCGGAACCCGTCGTAGAGATAGTGCTGGCCGATGGTCAGGTAGGTGAAGCCCGCCTTCTGCGCGGCCTCCACCTTGCGGAGCATCAGATCGAGGTGCTCCTCCGGCGGCGTGGCGACCGGCTGGTCCCCCATCAGGATGCCGAATTCCATTGTCGTCTCTTTCCGGCCGGACCACCCGCGCCGGGCGGAGCGGCCTGATCTCGCGGCCTCAGACCAGCAGCGTTCCCATGTCCACCGCGAGCGTCTGCCCGGTCACGAACCGCGCCTCGTCGGAGCACAGCCAGGTCACCGCGTTGGTGATCTCCTCGGGCTCGACGGGCCCGTGGTCCATGACGTTGGCCATCCAGCCGCCGGGGGCGTCGTCGGAGAGATCGGCGCCGAAGAACTCGTTGTCGATCATCTTCGTGCGCACCCCCGCCGGGATGACGGTGTTGACCCGGACGCCGTGCTTGCCCAGCACCATCGCGAAGTTGCGCATCAGCGCGAGAATGCCGTGCTTGGCCGCGCCGTAGCCCATCTGGCCGGGGTTGAGCATCTCCGTCTTGTAGGCGACGCCGCGGAAGCTGGACGTCGATCCGGTGATGCAGATGGCGCCGCCGCGACCGCGCTCGATCAGCCCCGGGGTGACCGCGCGCAGCAGGTAGTAGACGCCGTTGAGCATCGTGGCGACCGAGTCGTGCCATGCCTGGATGTCGTGCTTGCGCTCGCCGTAGCTGGCCATGATCCCGGCGTTGGCGAGCACGATGTCGATACCGCCGAAGCGTTCCTCGGTCGCGGCGACCGCAGCCTCGACGGCCGCCTGATCCCGGACGTCGCATTGGATCGCCAGCACCTCGGCGCCGAGCTCTTTGAGCTCCTGCTCGGTCTTGGCCAGATCTTCGGGCGTGGACATCGGGTAGACGACGGTGTCGATCTGGTCGGCGATGTCGAGGATCGCGACGTTTGCGCCCTCTTTGGCCAGGCGTAGCGCGTGCGACCGGCCCTGCCCCCTGGCGCCGCCGGTGATGATGGCCGTCTTGCCCTCGAAACGTCGCATGGCTTCTCCCACTTGTGCTGGTGCTCCTCGCGTGGCTCAGGTCCCGGGTGGACGGGTGATGCCGGCAAGGGCGTACTGGATGTGCTTGACCTCGAAGAACTCGGCGAAACCGTCCTCGCCCAGCTCGCGGCCGACGCCGCTGCGGCCGGGACCGCCCCACGGGGCGTCGGGACGCATACCCGACCCGCCGTTGACGGTGACCGTGCCCGCACGAATCCGGCGGGCGACCGCGATCGCCTCGTCGAGCGGGCCGAAGACGTTGCCCGCCAGGCCGTAGCGCGTGTTGTTGGCGAGCTCGACCGCGTGGTCGACGTCGCGGTAGCCGAAGATCATCCCGATCGGCGCGAAGAATTCGGTGTCCGCCAGCGGGTCGTCCGGGTCGACATCGCGCAGCAACCCAGGCCGCAGGTAGTGCCCGGTGGTCAGTCCCTCCGGCCGGCCACCGCCCGCGCCCCAGCGAGCGCCACGGCCGAGCAGCTCGTCGACCCAGCCCTCGACCTTGGCGCGGTGCGCCGCGGAGATGACCGGTCCCACGATCGTGTCTTCTTCGAGCGGGTCACCCACTTTGACGGTCTTGATGAACTCATCGGCCAGCTGGCAGAACTCGTCGACCTTGTCCTCCGGAACGAGGATCCGGCTCCACGCCGCGCATCCCTGCCCGGCGTTGCGGGCGAACCGCAGGATCGAGGCGCCGACCGTTGCCTGCAGGTCCGCGCTGGGCAGGATGATGTTGGGGCTCTTGCCGCCGAGCTCGAGCACGGCCTTGCTGACCGAGCCGAGCGCGCCTTGGGACATCACCTGGGCGCCGACCGCGTCGGAGCCGGTGAACGACACCATGTCGACATCCGGGTGACTGGTCAGATGGATGCCGATCTCCGGGCCGCCCACCACCAGGTTCACCACGCCCGGCGGCAAGCCGACCTCGTCGAGCAGTTCGAAGATCCGCAGCGTGGTCCACGCGCCTTGCGGAGACGGCAGGACCACGGTGGTGCACCCGGCCGCGATGGCACCGCCGAGCTTCCACACCAGCAAGTTCAGTGGGTAGTTGTAGGCGGGCAAACAGGCGACGACGCCGACCGGTTCGTAGTGCAGCAGGCTACCCGAGGCCACCGGGTTGTCGTAATGCGGAAGCGCCTGCTCGTAGCCGCCACGCGGACCCTTGATCGCCATGCCGGCGTACCAGCGCAGCACCTCGATGGGCCCGCCGACCTGCATCGCGCGGCTCGCGGCCACAGGCGTGCCGACCTCCGAGGCGATCAACCGCGACAGCGGCTCCCGCTCACGCTCGAGGATGTCGGCGAAGCGGTTGAGGGCATCGGCCCTCATCTGCGGCGTCCACGAGCGCCATTCCGACGACTCCGCGAAAGCCTTGCCGGCCGCGGCGACGGCCTGGTCGACCTGCTCGGTCGAGCTGGTCACCGTCTCGCCAAGCACCTGCTCGCTCGAAGGGCTCACGGACACGTACGACTCGCCGGAAGCACCGTCGACCCATGCTCCGTCGATGTAGGTGCTCGCAGCCCGCTTCTCCACTGCCATAGTGCGGATTCCTCGCCTTCTCGCGCTGCCCGGGGGAGCACGCTGTGCGCCACCCCTGACCATAGCAATGATGTTCATAGTTGAGAAGGTTCTTGCGGCGCCCCTCAGCTTGACGATCTCGCAACCTTTCGTAGGATTGATTATCACTAATAGCACCGTAGGGGTGCCGGGGACTTCCCACCAAGCATCGGAGCGCCATGACCCTCACTCCCGAGAAGCCGATCAAGCAGGTCGAGCGCGTGATCATCCGGTTCGCCGGGGACTCCGGGGACGGCATGCAACTCACCGGGGACCGGTTCACGCAGCAGACCGCGATCTTCGGCAACGACCTCGCGACGTTCCCCAGCTTCCCGGCCGAGATCCGCTCGCCGCAGGGGACGATCCCCGGGGTGTCGTCGTTTCAGGTGCATTTCGCCAGCCGCGACATCCTCACCCCCGGCGACCACCCGGACGTGCTGGTCGCGATGAACCCGGCCGCCCTCAAGGCGAATGTGTCCGACCTGCGCGCGGGCGCGGTGATCATCGCGGACACCCACGAGTTCACCGCCCGCAACCTGACCAAGGCCGGCTATGACCACAACCCCCTCGAGGACGACTCGCTGGCCGACTTCCAGGTGCACCCGGTCGACCTTACGGGGATGACGATCGAGGCGGTCAAGGATTTCAGCCTCACTCGCAAAGAGGCCACCAGGTCGAAGAACATGTTCGCGCTCGGCCTGGTGTCGTGGCTGTACGGCAGGCCGGTCGAGCCGACGATCGACCACCTCACCAGGAAGTTCGCGGGCAAGCCGAATGTGCGCGACGCCAACATCGCGGCGTTCAAGGCGGGGGTCAACTTCGGCGAGACGGCCGAGGTGTTCGCGGTCTCCTACGAAGTGAAGCCGGCTCCGGTGCCCAAGGGCCGCTACCGGAACATCACCGGCAACCTGGCCCTGTCCTACGGCATCGTCGCCGCCGGCCGGCTGGCGGATCTGCCGGTGTTCCTCGGCGCCTACCCGATCACGCCCGCGTCGGACATCCTCCACGAGCTGAGCAAGCACAAGGACTTCGGCGTCACGACATTCCAGGCCGAGGACGAGATCGCCGCGATCGGTGCGGCCCTCGGTGCGTCGTACGCGGGACACCTCGGTATCACCAGCACCTCGGGTCCGGGGATGTCGCTGAAGTCCGAGGCGGTGGGTCTCGCGGTGATGCTCGAGCTGCCGCTCGTGGTCGTCGACGTGCAGCGCGGCGGGCCGTCGACCGGGTTGCCGACCAAGACCGAGCAGGCCGATCTGCTTCAGGCGATGTTCGGCCGGAACGGGGAAGCGCCGCTGCCGGTGATCGCACCGCAGTCCCCCGCCGACTGCTTCGACGCCGCCCTCGAGGCGGTGCGGATCGCCGTCACGTTCCGCACCCCGGTCGTGCTGCTCTCCGACGGCTACCTGGCCAATGGCTCCGAGCCGTGGCGGCTACCCGACGTCACGTCGCTCCCGCGCATCGAGCCGGGCTTCGCCACCGGGCCGAACCACAAGCTGGACGACGGGGACGAGGATTTCTTGCCGTACTTACGCGACGCCGAAACCCTGGCGAGACCGTGGGCGCCGCCCGGTAAGGCGGGCCTGGAGCACCGGATCGGCGGCCTGGAGAAGAGCGACGGCACCGGCAACATCTCTTACGACCCCGCCAACCACGAGCACATGGTCCGCGTCCGCCAGGCGAAGGTGGACCGCGTGGCCGAGACCGTGCCCGACCTTCAGGTCGACGACCCGTCCGGGCGCGCCCGGCTGCTGGTGATCGGCTGGGGCTCGACGTACGGCCCGATCGGTGCCGGGGTCCGCCGGGTGCGCCAGCGCGGATTCGACGTCGCCCAGGTGCACCTGCGGCACCTCAACCCGTTCCCGCGGAACCTGGGTGAGATCCTCGCCCGCTACGACAAGGTCGTCGTGCCCGAGATGAACCTCGGACAGCTCGCGTTGCTGTTGCGCGCGAAGTACCTCATCGACGCCGAGTCGCGCACGAACGTTCGCGGCACACCGTTCGGCGCCGAGGAGATGGAGGGCATCCTGCTGGCTGCGCTCACCGACCTCGGCATCGCCGATGCGTCCGACAACCCGATCGACGCCCGCGTCGCCGAGGAGGCACTGCGATGACCACCCCGATCGACCTGGGGCTGCCGACGCCGGGCACGGCCGGTGTCCCCACCCTTGCCGAGGGCCAGCAGCTGACCGGTAAGGACTTCACCAGCGACCAGGAGGTCCGCTGGTGTCCCGGTTGCGGCGACTATGCCGTGCTCAAGGCCGTACAGGGCTTCCTGCCCCAGCTCGGACTACGCCGGGAGAACATCGTCTTCGTCAGCGGCATCGGGTGTTCCAGCCGGTTCCCGTACTACCTCGACACGTACGGGATGCACTCCATCCACGGCCGCGCGCCCGCCATCGCCACCGGCATCGCCACGGCACGCGAAGACCTGTCCGTGTGGGTCGTCACCGGTGACGGTGACGCGTTGTCGATCGGGGGCAACCACCTGATCCACGCGCTGCGGCGCAACGTCAACATGACGATCCTGCTGTTCAACAACCGTATCTACGGGCTCACCAAGGGCCAGTACTCCCCCACCTCGGAGGCAGGCAAGGTCACCAAGTCCACGCCGATGGGTTCGGTGGACCAGCCGCTGAATCCGGTCTCGCTCGCGCTGGGCGCAGAGGCGACGTTCGTCGCTCGCACCATCGACTCCGACCGCAAGCACCTCACCAGCGTGCTGTCCGCCGCCGCGGCCCACCGGGGCACCGCGCTGGTGGAGATCTACCAGAACTGTCCGATCTTCAATGACGGAGCGTTCGACGCGATCAAAGACAGGGACCGCAAGGCGGACGCGATCATCCCGCTGGAGCACGGCGAGCAGATCCGGTTCGGCCCGCCGGGCGAGGACGGGCGCGGCAGCAAGGCGTTGGTCCGCGACGAGGTGACCGGCGGGGTACGGGCCGCTTTCGCCGCCGATGTGCCGGACGAGGCGATCCTCGTCCACGACGCGCACAACCCCGACCCGTCGACGGCGTTCGCCATCAGCCGGCTCACCGACACCGGCTATCTCAATCAGTCGCCCATCGGGATCTTCCGCCAGGTGGTCCGCCCGACCTACGACGACCAGGTGCGGGAGCAGGCCGGCCCGCGGCGAGGGCTGGACGACCTGCAGGCCCTGATCGACGGCGGCGACGTGTGGACCGTGGAGGAAGACCGATGACCTACGTGATCGCGCAGCCCTGCGTGGATCTCAAGGACCGCACCTGCGTCGACGAGTGCCCGGTGGACTGCATCTACGAGGGCGAACGGATGCTCTACATCCAGCCTGACGAGTGCGTCGACTGCGGTGCTTGCGAGCCGGTCTGCCCTGCGGAGGCGATCTTCTTCGAAGACGACGTGCCCGACGAGTGGGCGGACTACACCCAGGCGAATGCGGACTTCTTCGCCAAGCTGGGCTCGCCGGGCGGCGCGGGGAAGGTCGGCAAGGTGGCCGACGACCCGCAGTGGATCAAGGACCTGCCGCCACAGGAGCACGACTGACCGCTAGCGGGCCCCCACCTCGGCGGCGAATTGGACCAGCCTGTCCCGCACCAGATCCGGACGCTCGTCGACGATGAAGTGGCCGCAGTCGGCGACCCGCTCGAGCGTGTAGTCGTCCGCACGGGCAGTCTCCGCGGCCGCGAGCGACGGATGGATCGCCGGGTCGTCGACCCCGAACAGCGCACGGATCGGGACCTTCGCCCGTCGGCGCTCCGGACGCCGGGCCAATGCCGGGAACTCCTTCAGCACGAAGGTCCGGTAGGTGTCCCGCGCCGCTCTGGCCGTCACCGGCTGCCGGTAGGAGTCTGCGAAGATCCGCGCTTCGCCGGCGGGGACCCCGGCCTTCACCAGCATCCGGTGGACCACATCGGTGTGGCGGTGCAGCGGCACACCGGCCAGGCCGACCACCGGCTGGTAGGCGAACCGCCAGAGGTGTGGCAACACCGCGGTCGGCCGCTGCCACGGGTGGGCGATGTTCAGCGCGAGCAAACCCGCCACGCGTTGCGGTGCGCGTAACGCGAGCAGGTAACCGATCCACCCGCCCCAGTCGTGTCCGACGACCACAGCCCGGCCGATACCGAGCTCGTCGAGCAGCGCCAGCACATCGCGGGCGACATCGTCCTTCGACCAGCGGTGCGGGGCCGGACCGGACCAGCCGTACCCGGGCAGGTCAGGCGCGATGATGCGCATACCGTCGGGAGGGTCAGTGAGCAGGTCGCGGTAGACGTAGTGATGCTGCGGCCAACCGTGCAGCGCGATCACCGGCGTGCCGGATCCCGCTTCGGTGACGTGGAAACGCACTCCCCTGGCCACCACCGAGCGGCGATGCACTCCCGGGATCTTTGGGACCGACGGCTTCGTGCGACGGGTCCCCGAGCGGCGAAGAAGGCGCGCACCAACCGTGGGCGAGAGCAGCGAAGCCGGCTTCTTCGCCAACGTGAACACCTCCAGGAAGCGATCGCTGAGCACGGCGTCGCCGGCTACCGCGCCGAAGAACGCCGGACCGAGCCGCCCCACCGCCCGGATGGGCAGCGGCACGCCCTCGGCCCGCGGACCAATGATGGAGCTGTCCGCCACGGCCGCAAAGTTCCACGTCGCCTTGATCGGTTTCGCGGCGGCTCGGAAGAACCGGTGTGCCAGGTCGTGCGTTCCCTCACGCAGTGTGGCGGCAAGCGCGGATGCCTGCATGGCGGCGACCGTCATGCCCTGGCCGTAGGTCGGGTTCAGACTGCACACGCTGTCGCCGAGCACGACCAGGCCTTCCGGGAACTCGCGCATCTTGTCGTAGCGCCGCCACCGGCTCGCGGGGAACGTCCTCGCCTCCGGGTCGGTCAGCGGCTTGGCGGAACGCAGCGCATCGAGGACGTGCGGTGGCGCGAAGTCCGCGATGAACTCGAGCATGCCGTCCAGCTCCGCAGGCGGCTTGACGCCTCCCACGCCGAAGATCGACACGTCCCACATGTCGTCCTCGTGCCGGAACAGTGCCATGCCCTTCGGCCGCGTGGGCGTCGCGCTGATCAACACCATCTTCTCGGTCAGCGCGCACGGGTCGATCCACATCTGCAGACTCGAGTAGGCGCCCCTGACCTTGATGGTCGTCTCTTCCGGCCGCGGATAACCCGACTCCTCCAGCCAGGCCGGCGTGCGGGACCCACGACCGAGAGCGTCGACGACGAGGTCGGCTTCG
Organism: Thermocrispum municipale DSM 44069; assembly: GCF_000427825.1. Classification (GTDB taxonomy): domain Bacteria; phylum Actinomycetota; class Actinomycetes; order Mycobacteriales; family Pseudonocardiaceae; genus Thermocrispum; species Thermocrispum municipale. The sequence goes on from NZ_ATYT01000007.1 coordinate 212,615, forward strand.
AGCTCCTGCGGTCCTTCGTCCGTGGTGAGCCGCACGCTGGTGACCCGGCCGGCGACGAACCGTAGGCCGTTGACCACACAGCGGTCGTTGATCGTCACATTGGGCAGACGGCGCAGATGCTCGCGTGTGCACAGCTCGAGCATCGGACGACTGGGTACGTAGAACTCCAGGCGAGGCCCCGGCGCCACGCCCTTGAAGTGGTGTCCGAGCGGTTCGAAATGAATCTCGTCCGGGTCGTCACGAGCAACCGGGACGCCACGCGCGACGAGATCTTCCAGCAGTCCGGGAAAGAACCGGCCGAGAATTTGCCCGCCACGTGGCAACAGCGTGTGGCCGTGTCCGCCTTGCGGCACGCCCCGTCGCGGGCGAGCTTCGTCCACCAGCTCGTCGCGGTCCAGCACGGTCACGGCCGCGTAGTGGTCGGCGAGCACGCGGGCGGCGAGCAACCCGCCCATCCCGGCGCCGAGGACGATCGCGTGGTTCCGGCCTGTCATGTCGGGCCTCCTAGCCGCACATAACTTTGTTACACCACGCCTGTATAACATAGTTACGCTAGGGTTGGCCACGATGACGACGAAGGAACGGCTGATCGAGGCGGGCCTGCGGATGCTCGAGGCGGAGGGCCCCGAGGCGCTGAACGCCCGCAAGCTCGCCGCGGCCATCGGCGCCTCCACCATGACCGTGTACACCCACTTCGGCGGCATGGCGGGCCTGTACGACGCGCTGATCCGGCGGGCGTTCCTGCAGTTCGGCGACGCGTTGGCCGAGGTGAAGCCGTCGGACGACCCGGTGGCCGACGTCTTCGTGCTCGGGCTGACCTACCGCGAGTTCGCGCTGGCCAGCCCGCAGCGCTTCCGCTTCATGTTCGGCGTGACCGCGCCGGGAAGCGGGGCCGCGGTGGCGCAGGACCTGACGAACGAAGGCTCGCCGAGCGGCATGCCGGAGATGTCGGCGACGTTCGATCACCTGGTCGAGGCGGTGCGGCGCGCGCTGGAGGCCGGCCGGATCCGCGGCGACGACCCGGTGCCGATCGCCGGTCAGTTCTGGAGCATGATTCACGGATTCGTGTTGCTGGAGATGACCGGGTTCTTCGGCACGCGCGGAGAAGGCGTCCCCGCGGTCCTCGCGCCGTTGGCGTCCAACGTGTTGCTCGGGCTCGGCGACGACCCGGCAAAGTTGGAGAAGTCGGCGCAGAAGGGGTACGACTGGCTGGCGTCGCGCGAGCAGACTCCGACTATCCAGCCCACGATGAGCGTGCGCCGCGGCCGCCGTCCGCGGCGGGAGTGACTTGAGCGATCGAATGAGCGCACCGCGTCATGCATGGTGAGGCCGGCTCACCGGCCGCGGACGGGCTGCACCGGTGGCGGCTTACGCGCCGCCGAGGCGTTTCACCACCAGAGCCGCTCATCCGCCGCAAAGACGCTCCACGGCGTCGGCCGCGCGCTTCGCGCCACCGGCGCGTCGGACCTCGTCGCGTAGCTCGGCGACGCGGTCGGCCTTGCCCAGTGCGGTCACGACGGCTGCACGGAGACTGTCCGCGGTCAACGGCTCCTCCGGTTTCGTCCCGGCACCGATCTCGACCAGAGTGGATGCGTTCAAGAACTGGTCGACCGCCTGCGGCAGGACGACGGTGGGCACACCGAACCACAGCGACTCCCCCGCACTGGCCATGCCCGCGTGTGTGATGAACACCGACGCGTGCTCGAGGACGTCCAGCTGCGGTTGGGTGCGCGCCGCCGTGACGCCGCCGGGCAGCGGGCCGAGCGATTCCGGGTCGACCTTCCCGGTGGCCAGCACCACCCGGTAGTCGCCCGACAATCCCTCGATGCATGCCTGATAGATGTCCGGCCGCTCGGTGTAGCTGGTGCCCAGCGCCAGATAGACCAGCGGCCGGTCGTCCCCCGGTTCCGGCTGCCAGCCCGTGCGCCGTGCCGGGTCCGGGCACGGGCCCGCGAACACGTAGCGGTCGGCCACCTTGTCGCGATTCGGTTGCAGGACCCTGGGGATGAGCACGACGCACGAATCGGGCTTGCCGAGGAAGTCGTCGGGGTCGATGGTCATGCCGCTGTCGGCCAGCCACGACCGCAACGTGGCGTAGTAGCGCTGCCCCGTTGGCGAGGCCTTCAGCTGCCGGGTGTGCTCGGCAAGCTCCTCCTCCATGCCCTCCCACGCGACGTATGCCGTCGACAGCTGCACGGCAGGCACTCCCCAGTGGTGGGCAGCAACCCGGCCGGCATGGCCACCGATGTCGTAGAGCACCGCATCCGGCCGGTCGATGCCCTGCAGCATGGGCTCCAGGGCGGCCACCGCGTCGTCCAGGAAGATCTGCATCGCGGCGCCGGTGTCCTCCGGCCAGTGTTCGTCGGCGTCCGGCATGATCGAGTCGAGTCCGAGAACTTCGGCGCCGGTCGCCGCTACCAGATCGCGCAGCCGCTCCCCCACGACGTAGGTCACCCGGTGGCCGCGTGCGACGAGTTCGGCGATGACCGGGAGTCCCGGATAGACGTGGCTCGGCGCGGTCACACCTGCCATGACGAGATGCATGGGGTTCCTTCTCACAGGTCGAGGGCCCAGTCCTGACCGACAAGATCATGCCCGAACATGTGTCCCGCTTCCTCCCCGACCAGCTGAAAGCCGCGCGACTGGTAGATCTTGCGCGCTGATGTCAACACCGAGACCGTCCACAGCTTCATGCGGCGGTAACCGACCTCCCGGGCGAACTCGATGCAGGTGTCGACGAGTCGGCCGCCGATTCCCCGACCGCGCGCAGCCGGATCGACGATCAGCAACCGCAGCTTCGCCGTTCCTTCTTCCTCGGCAGCGACACACGCGATGGAACCCACGCGTCGGCCGTCGACCTCCGCGATCCACGCCGCCTCTCGTTCCGGGTCGTAACTGTTGGCGAAGTCGGCGACGATCCGGGCCACCAGCCCCTCGTAGGAGATGTCCCAGCCGTACTCCTTGGCGTAGAGCTCGCCATTCGCCAGAACGATCCAGCCGAGGTCGCCCGGTTCGCCCAGCCGGCGGATCCTGTCCATATCACTACACTCCGTTACTGAAACGACTGTTTCACTTGTGCCATGCTAAACCCATGACCGATGCGACAGCCACCGATTTCGTCGACGGATCTCCGCGCAAGGCCGAGCTGCTCGAGCGCGCGTATCGGTACGCGCTGGAGCATGGTGTCGCGAACCTGTCGCTGCGCCCGTTGGCTTCCGCGATCGGGTCGAGCCCGCGCGTCCTGCTGTATCTGTTCGGCAGCAAGGACGGTCTCGTGCGAGCGCTGCTGGCCAGGGCGCGAGCGGAAGAGCTGGCACTACTCGAAGAATTGCGCAGCAACCCAGGATCGGATCTGAAGGACGTCGTCGCGCGGATCTGGGAGTGGCTGGCGGCAGAGGAACGGCGCGGACTGCTGTCGCTGTGGGTCGAGGGTTACGCGCACTCGCTGATCGACCCGGACGGCCCGTGGGCGGGCTTCGCCAAGGCCACGGTCGACGACTGGCTCGCGCTGCTCGCCGAGCACCAGCACGACACCGATCAGGCCTTGGCGCAGCGCACGGAAGCCCTCGCGCTCCTGCGCGGAGCCTTGCTCGATCTACTGGCGACCGGCGACCGCGAGCGCACCACCGCGACCATCCGGGCGTGGATGGCCCAGTAGCCGCTCGCGTCAGCCACCAGACAAGCCTCGGACCGTTCGCTTGAGCGCTCGACGGCGACGGTGGCTCGAGGCGCAGGGCGAGCCGATCGGCAATGACCCACGACCGTGGCGACCTGCATTCACCGAACCCACCTCGAGCAGGGGAGATCCCCGGGCGCGCAGCCCGCTCACACCCCGAAGGCTCGATTCGGTCTTCCATTTGACACCAAGTGCCAATATTCTCGGATGCACGTGACCGACGTCGAGGAGGACGCCATGAGCAACGAGGACGTGCAGACCGTCGCTGTCGAAAACACCGCCGAGGTCGAGGAAGACGTCCTGGTCGAGGACGTGTCGATCGACGGTATGTGCGGTGTCTACTGATCTGGATCCCCGGCGGCCCTATCGGCTCAGCCCGACGGTCTCCCTGCGCCCGGAACCGTTCGGTGCGCTGGTCTACGACTTCGCCACGCGCCGGTTGTCTTTCTTGAAGACACCGACGTTGACGCAGATCGTGCGTGACCTGGACCAGTATCCGGACGTCGACACCGCGATGGCCGCCGCAGGTGTGCCCGCCGGCGAGCACGACCAGTACCTGAAGGCGCTGGACCGGTTGCTCGCGGCGGGCACGATCCACCCGCTGCCCCCGGACGAAGGACCCCCATGAAACTGGTCGACCACTTCCAGCACGGACTCGATGCGCCGATCTGCCTGACGTGGGAGCTGACCTACGCCTGCAACCTGGCGTGCACGCACTGCCTGTCGTCGTCGGGACGACGCGACCCGCGCGAACTGTCCACCGAAGAGTGCAAACGCGTCATCGACGAGCTGCAGCGCATGCAGGTCTTCTACGTCAACATCGGCGGCGGTGAACCGACCGTGCGCTCGGACTTCTGGGAGCTGCTGGAATACGCCATCGACCACCAGGTCGGGGTGAAGTTCTCCACCAACGGCGTGCGCATCAGCCAGGAGCGCGCACGGCAGCTGGCCGCCATGGACTACGTGGACATCCAGGTGTCGCTGGACGGCGCCACGCCCGAGGTCAACGACGCGGTGCGCGGTCCCGGATCGTTCGACACCGCGTGGCGTGCCATGGAGAACCTCGCCGAGGCCGGATTCACCGGCTTCAAGATCAGCGTGGTGATGACCCGGCACAACGTCGACCAGCTCGACCAGTTCAAACGCATCGCCGACCACTTCGATGCCCAGCTGCGCATCACCCGGCTGCGGCCGTCCGGACGTGGCGCGGACGTCTGGGACGAGCTGCACCCGACCCAGGAGCAGCAGCGACAGCTGTACGAGTGGCTGTTGGGCAACGGTGAGAACGTGCTGACCGGCGACTCGTTCTTCCACCTCAACGCGCTGGGCTCGGCCCCGCTTCCCGGGCTGAATTTGTGCGGTGCGGGCCGCGTTGTGTGCTTGATCGACCCGATCGGCGACGTCTACGCCTGCCCGTTCGCCATCCACGACGAGTTCCTGGCCGGCAACGTGCGCGGCCCCGGTGGCTTCACCGAGGTGTGGCGGACATCGGCGTTGTTCGAGCAGTTGCGGCAACCGCAGACCGGTGGCGCGTGCACGTCGTGTTCGGCCTACGACTCCTGCCGGGGCGGGTGCATGGCGGCGAAGTTCTTCACCGGATTGCCGCTCGACGGCCCGGACCCGGAGTGCGTCAAAGGCAACGCCGAGCAGGCGCTCGAGTTGGCCGGCGCAGGTGCCGCACCGAAGCCGGACAAAGACCACTCGCGCCGCACCGCGCCACGCCGACGCTCCGCGGTCCCGGTGTCCATCGGCTGGGGGCCTCCCGACGATCGGATTCCCGATCGTGCGTGTGACACCAGCCCGCTCGCCGGCTTCTCACTACCCGAACCCCGGAGGACCTGATGGCCAGCACCAGACACTGGTTCGAAACCGTCGCCGAGGCCCAGCAGCGGGCCAAGAAGCGGCTACCCAAGTCGGTGTACCTTGCCCTGCTCGCCGGGTCGGAAGCGGGCGTGACGCTGTCGGACAACACCGCCGCGTTCGCCGAGCTCGGGCTGCGGCCGCACATCGCCGACCAGCCCGCCAAGCGCGAGCTGTCGACCACGGTGCTCGGCCAGGAGATCTCGCTGCCGGTGATCTGCTCCCCCACCGGCGTGCAGGCGGTCGACCCGGCGGGCGAGGTCGCCGTTGCCCGCGCGGCCGCCACGTCCGGCACGGCCATCGGCCTGTCGTCGTTCGCGTCGAAGCCGGTCGAGGAAGTCGTCGCGGCGAACCCGAAGACGTTCTTCCAGATCTACTGGCAGGGCGACCGCGATGACATGCTGCGGCGGCTGGACCGGGCCAAGAAGGCGGGAGCGGTCGGGCTGATCGTGACATTGGACTGGGTGTTCGCCACCCAGCGCGACTGGGGCAGCCCGCCACTGCCGGAGAAGCTCGACTTCAAGACGATGCTGTCGTTCGCCCCGCAGGTGTCGGTGCGGCCGGGCTGGCTGCTGCGCTATCTGCGGGCTCGCAGGCTGCCGGATCTCACCACGCCGAACCTGGCCGAGCGGGGACAGAAGGGCCCGACGTTCTTCGGCGCCTACGGCGAGTGGATGCAGACCCCGCCGCCGAGCTGGTCCGACCTGCAGTGGCTGCGGGAGCAGTGGGACGGCCCGTTCATGATCAAGGGCGTGCACCGGCCCGACGACGCGCGGCGAGCGATCGACATCGGCGCTACGGCGATCTCGGTGTCCAACCACGGCGGTAACAACCTGGACAGCACGCCCGCGTCGATCCGAGCGCTGCCCGGTGTGGTCAAGGCCGTGGACGGGCAGATCGAGGTCTTGCTGGACGGCGGCATCCGGCGCGGCAGCGACGTGGTCAAGGCACTCGCACTGGGCGCCCGCGCGGTGATGATCGGCAGGGCGTACCTGTGGGGCATGGCGGCCAACGGGGAGCGCGGCGTGCACAACGTGCTGGAAATCCTGCGCCAGGGCATCGACTCCACGCTGTACGGCCTCGGCAAGGCGTCGGTGCACGACCTGACGCCGGACGACGTGCTGATCCCGGACGGGTTCACCCGGGGCATGTAGTGCCGGTGGTTCAGGCGGGCACCAGGCTCACCCTGGATGCCAACGCGCGCCGCTTTCGCGGGGACCGGGTCCTGCTCGGCGGTTCGCCGTTACGCCTGATCCGCCTCAGCTCGACGGGCGCAGGCTACCTGCGGGACTGGGTGGCCGGCCAGCCCGTCGGAGACCGCTCCGGTGAGCGGCGGCTGGCGGAGAGGCTGGTCGCCGCCGGGCTCATGCACCCACGGCCCAGCGGCGGGCACTACTCCGCGCGCGACGTCACGCTCGTCGTGCCGGTCAAGGACGACGCTTCGGGTGCTGCGGCGGTGGGTACGGCGAGCGAAGGGTTGAACAGGGTCGTCGTCGACGATGGATCAGCTGCTCCCCTGCCGGATGCCGCGGTCCGCCACGACCGCCCACGAGGACCTGCGGCCGCCCGCAACTCCGGCTGGCGGCTGGCGAACTCCGACCTCGTGGCGTTCCTGGACGCGGATACACGTCCTGAACCGGATTGGCTCGAGGCCGTGCTACCGCACTTCGAGGACCCCCAGGTCGCCGCCGTCGCACCGCGAGTACGCAGCGTTCCAGGCCAAGGCGCCCTCGCTGAGTACGAAGCAGATCGCTCCAGCTTGGACATGGGTGCCGATCCCGGTCGGGTGCTGCCGTTGAGTCGCATCGGTTATGTCCCGACCGCGGCGCTGGTCGTCCGGCGGTCCGCGCTGGTCACGGTCGACGGGTTCGACGAAGCGCTCCGCTACGGAGAAGACGTCGACTTCGTCTGGCGCCTGATCGATGCCGGTTACGACGTCCGCTACGAGCCGGAGTCGACCGTGTGGCATGTACCGCGACCAGATGTGCGGTCCTGGCTACGCCAGCGCTTCGACTACGGCACGTCCGCCGCCCCCTTGGCGCGCCGTCACCCGGACCGGCTCGCCTGCGCGCGATTGTCCGCGTCCAGTGCACTCGAATGGGGCCTGACCGTGGGTGGTTTGCCGAGGGCAGCGGTAGTGGCCGCCGCTGCCGGCGCCACTCGCATGATCCGGCGGCTGCGCCGTCGCGGAATTCCCGGCGACGAATCGGTGAAATTGGTGCTCGATGCATCGGCCGCTACCGCAGGGATGCTCGCCGCGGCCGTCCGACGGGGGTGGTGGCCGCTGACTCTGCTGTCCCGTCGCGGCAGGCGCGTGCTGCTGGCCAGCCTGCTGCCGTGCCTGGTCGAGGCCGTCAGGCAGCGCAAGACGCCGGGCTGGGCCGCTTTACGGATAGCCGACGACATCGCCTACGGCATTGGCGTCTGGGTCGGTTGTGCGCGGGAACGCACGGCCAAGCCACTCCTGGCGCAGCGGATTCGCTCCTAACTCTCAGCCATCCATGTGGCGACAGCATCGACCAACGAGTCCGTCCAGCGCTCGAGCACGGCGGCGCCGTCGTCGGCACTGGCGCGCGTGGGATCGCCAAGGACTCCGTTCGGGCTGACCGCGGCCACGCCGCCCCGGCGAAGGTCGTCGATGATGTCCGGCAACGGTGCCGTCACGCCGGGCTCGGCCGCGTCGAGTGCGACTCCGGGATGCTCGAGGCTCAACAACACCGAGGTCTCGGTGTGGCCTGCGTGGGTGTCGTCCGCACGGCCGGCCGGGGCCCAGGCCATCACGGTGCGACCTTCGGCCCGCAGTGTCCGGACGGCTTCGCGCAGCGGCTGGGCGTTGCCGCCGTGCCCGTTGACCAGGACCACCCCGGCGAAGTCGTCAGCCGACCGGACCAGTTCGACGACCAGCCCGGTCAGCATGGCCTGGCCGATCGACAGTGTCCCGGCAAACCCCGCGTGCTCTCCGCTCGACCCGTACGGAATTGGCGGCGCCACCACCACGTCCGGGATGCGATCGGCGAGCCGTCGGCACAGCTGTGTGGCGATCACGGTGTCGGTGCTCAGCGGCAGGTGGGGACCATGCTGCTCGGTAGCGCCCAATGGGACGGCCAGCAGCGTGCGCGCGGCGCGGTCGGTCAGTTGCGGTGAGCGAAGTTCGCCGAGGTTCACGCCGTGAAACCTCCGTCCGCGTGCAGCACGGTCCCGGTGAGCGCCGAGGAATCCGGCGAGCAGAGCCAGCTCACCGCCGCGGCCACTTCGTCGGGGTCAAGGAGGCCGGTGAGCTGATGGGTGGCGAATTCGTCGGCCGAGGGCAGGTCGTAGAGCTGGGCGGATGCCTCGAGCATGGCCGTACGGGTGGAGCCCGGTGACACGGCCGTGACGCAGATGCCGGTGCCTGCCAGATCGTGGGCGAGTCCTTTGACCAGGCCGACGACGGCGTGCTTCGCGGCGTTGTACCCGGCTAGATGGAGCAGGCCGCGGTGCGCCGCGCTGGAGGCTACCGCCACGAATCGGCCGCTCCGTGGTTCTTCCTGGCGCAGCAGGGCGGGGATGGCGGCCCTGGCCAGGTTCGCCACCCCGGTCACGCAGACACCGAAGAGGGCTTCCCACTCGGTCGCGGGCGCCTCCCACAGCGGCTTACCGCCCGCGATGACACCGGCGGCGGCCACGGCCGCATCGAGACCGCCGAAGCGTTGTTCCGCGAGGGCGACGGCTTCTCGTAGCGCATCGACGTCTTGCACGTCAGCGACGAAATCGAGCACCGCATCCGGGTGTCCGGCCGCGAGCGATTCGAGGTCCGCTCGCGTCGCCAGCGGATACGGCACCCGAGGGTCGTCCGCGCAGCGGTCGACCGCGACCACCCGCCATCCGTTGCCAACCAGGCGTCGGACCGTTGCGGCTCCGATGCCCCGCGCAGCACCCGTCACGACGGCGACCCGTCGCTGTGCGCTCGCTGGCTCGTCGGTCACGTCGCTGCCCCTTGACCCCTCGGGAATACGATGATCGTGACACCGAATGCCACGGGAAAGAAGCATGGGTCGACAACCGTCCGGAAACGGCGCGCGGCGTGGCCGTCGCCCAGCCACCAGTCGCGCTGAGCTGGAGCGGGTCGCGTTCGACCTGTTCTCGACGCGGGGCTTCGACGCGACAACCATCGACGACATCGCCGCCGCCGCGAACATCGGCCGCCGGACGTTCTTCCGCTACTTCGACTCGAAGAACGACGTCGTGTGGGGCAATTTCACCGAGCAGTTGGAGTCGATGCGCAGCCGCTTCGCCGAGTGCCCGCCCGAGCAGCCGCTGATGGAAGCCATCCGCGACGTCGTGGTGGACTTCAACCGCTTCGACCCCGCGGTCGTGCCGTGGCACCGCAGGCGCATGGAGCTGATCCTGCGCGTCCCCGCCCTGCAGGCGCATTCGACGCTGCGTTATGCGGATTGGCGGACGGTCGTGGCGGAGTTCGTCGCCCGGCGGCTCGGGGTGGACTCCGACGCCCTGGAACCCCGGGCGATCTCGCACGCCACGCTCGGCGTCTGCATCGCCGCCTACGAGCACTGGCTCATCCATCCGGAAGCCGAATTGGGTGACGTCCTGCACCGGATGCTCACCGAGCTGGCCTCCGGCTTCGGCGCGCGGGTGTGACGCTCTACCTGCTTGCCTCGCCAGTGGCGCCCGATCAGCAATCGACAGCGCACCCGGGCACGGCCGGCGTCTTCCGACGGCTGTTGCCATGTGCGGCTTCACCCGTCGGACGGCAGCGTCACGGGCACCCGTCTGCAAAGATCCACTGGTGCGTAATCCGACCGTCCGTGCTCACCCGCCAGGCGTGGTCGTCGCCGCCGCGTTGCTGGTCGCGTGCAGCGTCGTCGGCGGCATGTGGGGTGCCGCCGCATACGACGCGATCCGGGTCAGCATCGTGGACATGTCGCTGGCCTATGAGCTCGGACATCTCGGTGAGCTGACCGACGCCTCCGGCGACCCCATGCCACGCGGCCTGGATCGCGACACCCTCCTCGTCATGGCCATCGCCGGGTTCATCACTTGGATGATCGCTTACGCGGCCACCGTCGCGTCCCGGCGGCGCATCGGGGACCCGAACGCGATCTCGTTCACGCTCGGCATCGCGTTCCCTGCGGCCGCCGTGGGATTCTTCTGGCTCGCCGGCGACTGGCCGCAGGCCGGACAGGGCGATTGGAACGCAGCGGAGCGGCTCATTCAGCATGGGGACGTCTGGGTCCCGTTGCTCATGCTCGCCGCCGGTTTCCTGCTGCTCCGCTGGTGGTCACGCTCCGAACCGGCGCCCGACAAGGTCGACGACGACGCGTAGTCGCAGACGTCCTGACGTCGAACCGGCGCCCGCCCCTTCACGCGACCCAGCGACAGCCGACCGACATCACGGTCGGCATCCCCGTTGCCTGCGCAGATCCGTGGCGGCGACGACCGACGCGAGCGCGAGAATCCGACGTCGCCGCGGTGGCCAGGCTCTACGGTCGTCTCCTCAAGGCACTGGGCGTCCTGCCGAACGGAAAACTCGAGGTAGTCGCCCGACGCGATCTAGTAGGCCCATACATCGGGCGCACCGCGACCGTCTTCGAGGGGGCTCACGGCGGCGTGCTGTTCATCGAGGAGGCCTACCCCCTGACTCGAACCGGAGGCACGAACGCCGACTTCGGGCAAAAAGCGATCGACACGCTGGTCGAGCCCATGGAGGACCACCGCGCCGAAGTGGCGGTCATCGTGCCCGGTTACACCGCTGAGATGCGGCAGTTCCTGGACAACAATCTTGGCCTGACCTCTCGTTTCGCCCGCACGCTGGAATTCGAGAACTACACCCCCGAGCACTTGTCGCCATCAGCAAGCGCATCGCCGACGCGGCGAATTACCGGCTGGACGAGGGTGCCAAAGGCGGGCTACTCGATAGGTTCAGCCGTATCGACCGGGATCAGAACTTCGGCCACACACGGGAAGCCCGGAAACCGCTGGAACGGGTACGGAAGTGTCAGGCGTCGCGGCTGCGCACACTGAATCGCCGGCCGACCAGGGATGATTTGTGCACGCTGACGATCGATGATCTGAACACGGCACTGGAAAGCGACGAGCTCGTCGGCCACGAATAAGCCCGGCGAAACCGTGCGCAATATCGCTACGCCCGACCGACCAGCCGGCCCAGCTATTGACCGCACGGACGGTTTATTCTCGATTTCTAATACACTTTAATTTTCGCCGCAATGCTTTGCGGGTCCGGCACGACGGGAACACCGGCAAATCGAAACCAGCCGCGATCGACGGCACCGCGGCCACCGAGGGGTGCCTGTTCGGGCAACATCCCACGGTGCGCCACGGACGGTAACCTCACCAGCTAAGATCGATTCGTGCCTAGAAAAACCCCGAGCCGTGAGCACGCCGAGACCTCCGGCACCAAGTCCGCGCGTACCCGCCAGCGGATCCTGGATGCCGCGGCGCACGTGCTCAGCCGCAAGGGGTTCGCGGGCACGCGCCTGACCGACGTCGCCGAGGTCGCCGAGCTGCAGGCTCCTGCGATCTACTACTACTTCCCCTCCAGGGAAGACCTCATCGAAGAGGTCATGTGGTCGGGCATCGCACACATGATCGACCATGTGCAGCAGCAGCTGGACGCACTGCCCGACGACACCCCGGCGCTGGACCGCATCGAGGTCGCCGTCGAGGCGCATCTGCGCTATCAGCTGGAGATTTCCGACTACACCACGGCGTCGATCCGCAACTCCGGCCAGGTACCGGAGAACATCAGAGCCCGGTTCAGCACCGAGGCGAACCGGTACGGCGACATCTGGCGCAAGCTCTTCCAAGAGGCCAAGCGCGAAGGCTCCATCCGTCCGGAACTCGACCTGCGCGCCGCCCGCATGCTCGTGCTCGGCGCGCTGAACTGGGCCGCCGAGTGGTGGAACCCCCGCCGCGGCACGCTCGACCAGGTCATTCGCACCGCGAAGTCACTCATCCGGGCCGGCCTGAGCTCCGCGGACGAGGCGGACACCCCGGAGCCCCCGACGCAGCGATCCCGCGGCCGAGCCAAGAAGTCCGCGAAGGCCGCGAGCTGACCAGCGACCGGGCGTGACACGCCCGACCGCGCCCTGAGCTCCAGCATCCTGGATCGCTCCATCACGCCGAGTCCACGGCTTTCGTACGCGAACCGAGCCTCCGACGGCACCTCGGCCGCGCCACCACACGCTGATCACTCGATCGTGTGAGGATCTGGAATTTAATTTAGTCTATATTATAGGCTCCGCCGACAACGCAGGGATGCAGCAGGCCCTCGACGAGGTGCCGCGCCGGCGGGCGAGCGAAGCGACGGCGACGACCACAGCGCACCCGAGGGGCGGGCACGCCTGCGCTCTTTGCCAGTGAAAGTCCATCCGACCCGAGGAAGCCAATGAGGAAAATACCCCGACGACGTGGTGGCATTCTTCTCGGCGTGGCCGCGCTGTTAGGCGTGTTCTTCGCCATTCCGGCCGATGCGTCGGCGGAGCCCACGAAATGCCGCGCGGTGGAAGTTCCGTTCACCGTTGCCGGTCAAACCGGCCCCATTGCCGGGACGCTGTGCACCCCACCCGGCGCGAACACGATTCAGATTCTTGTGCACGGCTGGACGTACGACCAGCACTATTTCGACTGGCCGGTCAAGCCGGAAACGTATTCGTACGCGCGTAAGGCCAACGAGGCCGGTTACGCCACGTTGGCGATCGACCGCCTCGGTGCGGGTGCGTCGATGCGGCCGCCGAGCTTGTTCACCACGTTCAACAACAACGCCGAGGCGCTGCACGAGGTGGTCACCGCCGTGCGGGACGGCTCGCTGGGCAAGAAGTACGACAAGGTCGTCACGGTGGGCCACAGCCTCGGCTCGCTGACCGTGGCCCAGGAAGCCGGCCAGTTCAAGGACGTCGATGCCATCATCACGACCGGGTTCGTCCACACCATCAACTACGTCAACGTGATCGCCGAGGTGTTGGGCAGGGATCACTTCGCGATGGGCGACCCGAAGTTCGCCGGAGTGGTCAAGGATCCGCTCTACATGACCAACATCCCCGGCACCCGGCACACGTTCTTCTACGAGCCGAACACCGACCCGGCGGTGATCGAGGCGGACGAACGCCTGAAGGGCACGGCGAGCCTGGTGGACTTCGCCACCGGCGCGGGCTTCAACCTGGTCAACGTCGACCGTGACCTGAACATCCCGGTCATGGTGGTCACCGGAGACAAGGACCGGCTGTTCTGCGGGCTCGCGTCCGTCGACTGCAGCTCGGCGAAGAACCTGATCGAGCACGAGCGCGAGTGGTACGGCCCGGACGCCACCATCGAGGCGTACGTGCCCCGCAACACCGGGCACAACACCGCGCTGGAGAAGACGGCTCCGCAGTCGGCCGCACGCATGATCGACTTCGTCGAACGGCACGTCGGCCATGGCACCGGTGTCACCGGCGCGGCACCTGGCAAGCGGCCGGAGATTCCGAGCCCGCCGCCGACCAAGCCGTCGCCGGTCGCGGCGGTGGCGGCGACTGCGTTCGAGAAGGCGGTCCTGCCGGTGGCGAACGCCTACGTGGAAGCGGTGAAGAACGTGCCTGGCCTGGGTGACACGTCGAACCCGGTCCCCGGCGCGGACAAGCTGTTGGCCACGGTGGCGAACAACGCCCACAAGATTCTCGGCACCCTACCCGCCGAGTTGATTGGCGCACCGTAACCGCGCTCCCTGGAAAAAGCTTCGGCGCCGGTGGCTCCTCTGCCGCCGGCGCCGAAGCCTTGTGTGGGGTCGAGCAGGGTTCGCGACGCGAACCGAGGTGATGGCGAGTGGGCTCGCGGCGGACGCTGCGGAATGTGTGGCCCACTGACGCCGCGGCTGATGACGGACTAATGCCCGCGTGCTCAGGTCAGCCGGCGCGACTGGTAGCGGGCTGGTGCCCGCCTGCTCGGTCATCCGACACGGCTGGTAGCAGGCTGTCGGCGCGTGCGGACGTCAAGCGGCGCGGCTGGTAGCGGCCAAGGCGCTGCGCGCGGACACCAGCCATCCCGGCCGACCAGCGACCGGCGCCGCATGCTCCGATCGAACGGCGCGGCTGGTAGCGGACCGGCGTCGCGTGGGACATCAGCCGGCGACCGACAGCGGACCGGCGGCGCTTGCGCAGATCTGGCGGCGCCACGCGGAGCCGCGTCGTGCGGACGGTCGACGAGGCAGCTGGTCGTCGTCCCCGCTGTCCCGGTCAGGCGGATGCCGCGACGGCTCGCCGCTGCTCGGCGAAGGCCACAGCGTCCGCCCAGCTTGCACCCTTCATGATCAGCCCGCGGAACTTCATGATGACGTTCTGCCCGTTGATCGTCAGCGCCCCGACCAGCCGGTCGCCCTCCCGGTACAGCGCCACGACGCGACGATCACGGGCCGGATCGCCCTCGACGATGCGCACTTCCTCGGCCGCCGGAATGCCGACGAACTGAATGCGGCTGTCGTACCAGTCCGACCAGAAGTACGGGACCGTCCGATACGGCTTCGCCTCCGCCGGGTGTACCGCGTTGCGGGCGGCCACCGCCGCCTGTTCGGCCGCGCTGGTCCAGTGCTCCAACCGCATCGCGCGATCGAACAGCGGGTTGTGCCAACGGGCGACGTCGCCTGCGGCGTAGATGCCGTCCCCGGCGCACAGGTATTCGTCACAGACCACGCCGTCGTCCAGAGCCAGCCCCGAACCGGCCAGCCACTCGGTGTTCGGCTCCGCACCGATTCCCACGACGACCAGGTCCGCATCGATCGCCGTGCCGTCGGACAGCACGACTCGTTCGACGCGCCCCTCCCCCTCGATCCGTTCGACGCCCACACCGCAGCGCAGATCGGTGCCGTGCCGGTGGTGCAGCTTTGCGCAGACACGCCCCATCTCGTCGCCGACCGCCCGGGCCAGTGGAGTCGGCTGGGCCTCGACCACGGTCACCTCGAGTCCGCGTTTGCGCGCGCCGGACGCCACCTCCGAGCCGATGAACCCGCAGCCGACGACCACCGTTCTGGCGCCCGCGTCGAGGGCCCCGCGCACAGCCATCGCGTCATCCAGGGTGCGGAGAGTGTGGACACCGGCCAGCCCCGCCACTCCGGGCAGCCGTCGAGCCGTGGCACCCGTCGCGATCACCAGCGCGTCGTAGTCGAGACGGCTCTCGCCGAGGAGAACCTGCTTGTTCGCGGTGTCCAACCCCGTGGCGGAGGCTCCCAGCAGCAGCTCGACGCCCAGGTCGTCGCGTAGCTTCTCCTCCGTACGGAAGTACGGCGCCTTCGGCTCCACGCCGTCGAGGTAGGCCTTCGACAGCGGCGGCCGGTCGTACGGCAGATGGTGCTCGGCCCCGACCATCGTGATCGTGCCGGAGAAACCAGCCTTTCGAGCGGCTTCCGCGGCACGCAGCCCGGCCAGCGATGCGCCGATCACGACGAGGTTCTGCGGTGACATGTCAGTCCTGGTGCAGCCGGAGCGCTTCGGTCGGGCAGCCGTCCACGGCCGCTTCGATGTCGGCAAGCTGTCCCGGCGGAACTTCGTCGGTCTTGAGCACCAGGTCGCCGTCGTCGTCGATTTCGAACACGTCGGGGGCCAGCGACTCGCAGATGCCCAACCCGGTGCACTTGCTGCGGTCAACGGAGATCTTCACAAGCCTTCACTCCTTTCGGATTCGGACGTGGTCACGCGTGGAGATGGCGCGTGCGGCCAGCACAGGCCGAGCCCGCGGCGCCACTGGCGGGGGCCGCAGGCGTAGCGACACGACTCAGGCGTGCGCGCCGACCGGGAAACGCTCGGCGATCTGCTCCACCACGAGCTTCGCCGTCTCCGCGCAAGCGGTCGTCCCGCCGTTGGCGTACTCCTTCACGCCGTCGCCGACGTTCCACAAATTCGCGATCGGGGTGGTGTTGGGCAGGTCGAACCCGGCGACCGCACGCTGCGGCGGCCAGTCGTCCTTGGTCACCGCCCACGACAAGATGCGTGCCCGGTCGAAACCCGGGATCTGCTCCCGCAGATCGGTGAGCAGCAGCTCCTTCTCCGCCTCTTCGTCGAACGCCCCGACCGCCGGCTTCGGCACCGATGTGCCGACGTAGAGGTTCCATCCCTCCGGCGCCATCTCCGGGCAGGTGTCGGTGAAGTTGGCGACGTAGCAGAGCCGACGCGTGTTGGCGAAGCTCAGCATCCCCGGCACGTCGACCAGTCGCTCCTGGCTGGCGAAGTTGACCGTGATCATCGCGCACGGACGATCGCCGCGGCGCACCTGCTCCAGGTAGTCGCCGGGCAGATGCTCCTGGCCCACCAGCTGCACGGTCGCGGCCGGGCCGACGTCACTCACCGCGATGCGCGTAGCGACCTCGATCTGCTCCCCGTCCCGCTCGACGACAGCGCCGGTGACCTTGCCCTCCGCCACCGTCAACGCCTTGACCTCGGACGACAGCCAGATCTCGCCGCCTTTCGCGGTGATCGCCTCGGCCAGCGAACGCCAGATACCGATCGTCCCCTCGGGACAGAACCCGAACTTCTTGAACGCGCTCTTGCGCGTGAAATACGTCAGGAACACCCGCGCGGGCAGCTCCTCCGAACCCACCGCGAAGACCGAGCCGCACATGTTGCGGAAGATTCCGTGCACGTTCTCGTTCTTGGTGAACTTCCGGACCCAGTCCGCGGTCGACAGCTCGTGGTCCGGCAGCCCGTCGTCGCTGCGGGCCGCGCCGAGACCGTTGAGCAGCTTGGCGCCCTGGCGGGTCAGTTTGGACAGCAGGAAACCCCAGCCGCCGCCGGTGACGTCGATGTCCTTGCCCCCGATGCGATACAGGATCGGCGGCTTCGGCCGTCGGACGTCGAACTTCGCGCCGACCTCTTCGAACGTCTGCTGGGTGATCCCGTCGACCTCGATCACGATCGCACCGTTGTTGACCTTGAACCCGTCGATGTCCCTGGTGGACGCGCGCCCACCGAGGTGCTCGAGGCGTTCCACCACCAGCGTGCGGTACCCGAGGTTGGTCAGCCGGGCGGCGGCGAACAGTCCGCCCGCGCCCGCACCGACCACGAGCGCGTCGAAAGTCCTGTCTGTGCTGGTCATCAACTCGCCTTTCCGCCGGTCAGTAGGAGTCCGGCAATCGGAGGCTGTGCTGGGCGACGTAGTTGAGCACCATTTCCCTGCTGACCGGGGCGGTCCGCATGAGCCGGATGACGAACCACAGGTCGGCCAGCCCGTACTCGCGGGAGAGCCCGTTGCCGCCGTGCGTCTGGATGGCTTGGTCGAGTGCCTTCAAACCGGCCTCGGCCGCCGCGAACTTGGCGATGTTGGCCGCTTCGGCGGCATCGGCGTCGGCGTCGAACAGTTCGGCCGCTCGCATCATGACCAGGCGCGCCATCTCGACGGCGATGTAGGACTCCGCGAGCGGGTGCGCGATACCTTGGTGTGCACCGATCGGCGTGGACCACACTTGCCGCTGCCTGGCGTACTCGCCGGCCTTGCCGACGGCGTAGCGCCCAACGCCGGTGCACAGGGCCGCCGCCAGGATCCGCTCCGGGTTCAACCCGGCGAACACCTGTCGCAGGCCGGCGCCGGCCTTCCCGATCAAGCTGTCCGGCCCCAGCCGTACGTTGTCGAGGAACACGGTGAACTGGCGGTCCGGTGACGTCAGCGCGGTGTCGATGCGCTGCAGCGTCAACCCGGGCGAATCGAGCGGAACCACGAACAGCGACAACGCCTTGCGCTCGTCGGTCGCCAGGTCGCCGTCCCGCGCGACCAGCAGCAACGCATCGCACTCGTCGGCGGCGGAGATGTAGTACTTTCCGCCGGAGACGACCCACCCGTCGCCTTCCTTGCGTGCGGTGGTGGACACGTTGTGGCTGTTGGACCCCGCGTCAGGTTCGGTCAGCGCGAACGCCATCTTCAGCGAGCCGTCGGCGATGCCCGGCAGCCACTTCGCCTTCATCTCCGGCGAGCCGTGCTTGTTCAGGATCGAACCGCAGATCGCGGGCGAGATGACCGTGATGAGCAACGGCATGCCGTGTGCCGCCAGCTCCTCGATGACGATGGCGAGCTCGGACATGCCCGCACCACCGCCGCCGTACTCCTCCGGCAGGTGCACGCCCAGCAGGCCCGCCTGGCCGAGCTCGCTCCACAGCTCGTCGATGTGCTCACCGCGCCGCGAACGCTCGGCGTAGTACTCGTGCCCGTACTTCGAGGCGATCTTCGCCACGCTCTCCCGCAGCAAGCGGTGGTCGTCGTTGTCGATGACGAGGCCCGTCATGATTACCGTCCCCTGAATGTCGGAGTGGATTTCGTCAGGAAGGCGGCCACGCCCTCCCGCGCATCGGCGGTGGTGGCGGTGCGTGTGATCGCCTCGGTCTCGGCGGCGAGCTGCTCAGGCAGCGTCGCCGACCAGGAGCCGGCCAGCAGCCTGCGCATGGCTCCGTAGGCCTCGGTGGGCCCTTCGGCCAGCCGTTGCGCGGTGGCCCGAGCTCGGTCCTCGAGTTCGCCGGGCGCGACGACGTCGGTGACCAGGCCCCACTCGGCAGCCTCCTGCGCGTTCAGCACGCGCTGTTCGAGATACATCTGCTTCGCGCGGCGCAGGCCGATGAGCCTGGGCAGGAACCACGAGTTGCCGCCGTCCCCGGACAGTCCGAGCGCGGCGAATCCGGTGGCGAACTTGGTGCCTTCGGCGGCGAACGCGATGTCGGCCACGCAGACCAGGCCAAGCCCACCGCCAGCCACCGCACCGTGCGCGGCCGTCACGACCGGAGCCTTCAACTCGCTGAAGATACGCAGCGCTTCGTGGTACGGCGTGGTCATCCGGCGCAAGACCGCGGGCAGGTCTTTCGTGGCATGGTTGCCGATCTCCGCGATGTCCCCGCCGACGGTGAGCGCGGGTCCCTCACCGGTGATGAGCAGAGTCCTCAGCTCGGGCGTCGCGGCGCAGCGCAACGCGACTTCGTACAGCTCGTCGGCCGCCTGCTGGTTCAACGCGTTGCGGGCTTCCGGGCGGTTCAGGCGGATCTCGCCGAGGCCGTCGGTGACGGTGAAGTCCACGGTTCGCAGCACCTGGCCCGGCCGGTCCAGCGCCTCGTTCCACCGCGCACTGTCGGTGAGCTGGACGAGTTCACGAATGCGGCCGTCCGCGAAAGACACCACGTGCATGAACTCGGCGTCGAGCGGGGCGTCGCCTGCGCGGGCCTTGCCGGTGTAGCGCCCGCGCACCAGCAACCGTCCGTCCTCGAGGAAACCGAACTCCTCCGGCTCGGCGCGCGCGACGAAACTCGAGCCGATCCGCCCCCAGAACTCCCGGCGCATCGCCTGCGGACCCTGGTAATCACCGCCGAGCCCGAGCGGGAGCCCCTCGGTGGTGTGGCCCGTGAAGCTGGGATGCAGCACCTCCTCGAGCGCCTGGCGGTCGCCCGACGCCAGTGCCCGATACAGCCGTCTGGCCAGCTCTTCCGCTGCCGCCCGGTCCACCGGCCTCACCTCCCGCGATTCGTCTTCTAATTTAACGTAAATAAGAAACTGTGGCTAGGGTGGCACCCTTCACAGCACGCTACGGTCACCCACTCGGACCCAATTTTGAAGACAGGATCGAGTACGCGCAGGAAGAAACTGCAGCCGAGACGTCGACCGCGCGCTACCGGAAGGGCCGAGGGCGCGTCGAACACGCACCAAGGGCCGGCCACCGGCACCGCAACCCGGCAGCCGGCCCGTCGACCGTCAGCCCCGATCAGCGCGGCGCCATGCGGATGGCCCCGTCGAGCCGGATCGTCTCCCCGTTCAGCATCGGGTTC
Organism: Thermocrispum municipale DSM 44069; assembly: GCF_000427825.1. GTDB lineage: Bacteria > Actinomycetota > Actinomycetes > Mycobacteriales > Pseudonocardiaceae > Thermocrispum > Thermocrispum municipale. The sequence goes on from NZ_ATYT01000007.1 coordinate 232,928, forward strand.
TCCACGATGTGCCTGGCCAGCGCCGCGTATTCCGCCGGGTCGCCGAGCCGCGACGGGTGCGGCACCTGGGCACCCAGCGACGCGATCGCCTCCTCCGGCAGCGTCGCGAACAGCGGCGTGTGGAACAGCCCCGGCGCGATCGTCACCACCCGGATCTGCAGGCTCGCCAAGTCACGGGCGATCGGCAGCGTCATGCCGACGATCCCGCCCTTGGACGCCGAATACGCCGCCTGCCCGATCTGCCCGTCGAATGCGGCCACCGACGCGGTGTTGATGACGACGCCGCGCTCCTCACCTACCGGATCGGTCTTGGCGATGCGCTCCGCGCCCAGCCGGATCACGTTGAACGTGCCGACCAGGTTCACGTTGATCACCTTGGTGAACTCGGCCAGCGGGAAGGCGCCCTTCTTGCCGACGGTCTTGATGGCGCTGCCGATGCCGGCACAGTTCACCACGATCCGCAGCGTGCCCAGTTGCTCGGCCGCGTCCAGTGCCTTCGACACCTGCTGTTCGTCGGTCACGTCGGCCGCGGCGAAGGTCACCCCGTCGCCCAGCTCCTCGGCAATCGCCTCGCCCTGCGACGAGGGCAGGTCCACGATGACGACCTTGGCGCCTGCACCGTGCAGCTCCTTGACCGTTGCCAGCCCGAGCCCCGACGCGCCACCGGTCACCAGCGCGACCGCGTTACCGACCTGCATACGCCCGCTCCTTTCTTCGTCAGCCTCGGTCGGATCCGACCACCGACACGAACGACACGCAACTGCCTGGACGGCCGCCCAGGTTGTGGGTGAGCGCCAGGTGCGGGTCGTCCAGCTGCCGCTCGCCCGCCTGGCCACGGAACTGCAGCCAGCATTCGTAGAGCATGCGCAGGCCGCTGGCGCCGACCGGATGACCGAACGACTTCAACCCGCCGTCGGTATTGACCGGCAGCCTCCCGCCGAGCTCGAACGCGCCGTCGAGGATGTCCTTCCACGCCTGCCCGCGCTCGGCGAAGCCCATGTCCTCCATGAGTACCAGCTCGGTGGGCGTGAAGCAGTCGTGCACCTCGGCCAGCGAGATCTCGCTGCGTGGATCGGTCACCCCGGCCTGCTCGTAGGCGTCCTGGGCGCTGCGCACGACCTCGGGGAACGTCGTGTAGTCGTAGTCCGGATCGGCGGCGCCGCGAGCCGGGCCGGCGACCAGCGACAGCCCCTTGACGTACATCGGCCGGTCGGTGTAGTTGTGCGCTTCCTCGGCGCGGACGATGAGCGCGGCCGCCGCGCCGTCGGACACCCCGGAGCAGTCGAACACGCCCAGGCGGCCCGCCACCTTGGGCGCTGCCTCGATCTTCTCCTTGGTCACCTGCGACTGGAACTGCGCTTTGGGATTGCGCGCGCCGTTGCTGTGGTTCTTCCATGCCACGTGGGTCATCGCGGCCCGCATGTCCGCGGGGTCGACGCCGTAGCGTGCGCAGTACGCCGGGTCCAGCAGCGAGAAGGCCGCGGGCGCGGTCAGGCTCAGCTCCGCGGCCGTGCCGTCTCCCGGCGGGTCGGAGCGCAACAGGCCGGAGTAGCCGGAATCCTTCAGCTTCTCCACCCCGACCGCGACCACCCGGTCGTAGGCGCCGGAGGCCACCGCGTAGCAGGCGTTGCGGAACGCCTCGGAGCCCGTCGCACAGTAGTTCTCCACTCGCGTCACCGGCTTGTAGTCCAGCGCCAGCGCCTTGCTCAACGTGAGCCCGGACTGGCCGGAGGCCAGCGTGCCGAGCCAGTACGCCTCGATGTCGTCCCGGCTCACCGAGGTGGAGTCGAACAGTTCCTTGGTCGCGTCGACCAGCAGGTCCTCCGCCGAGGAAGACCAGTGCTCGCCGAAGCGAGTGCACCCCATGGCGACGACGGCGACCTTGTCGCGGATTCCCTTGCTCATACCGCACCTCCGACGGGCGTGCTGCGTTCCGGTGCGAGCACCCGCGCCTTCCAGAAGTAGTTGTGCACGCCTCTGGCGGTGTACAGGCGCCGGAACGACAAGTCGACGCGTGTTCCCACCGCGAGGTCGTCCGGCTGGGCGTCGGCGACCTCCAGCGTGTATCGACCGCCGCCGTCGAAATCGACGATGGCTTCGATCAGGGGCGGTGACGGCGAGTAGGCCAGCCGGTCGACGGTGTACGTCGCCACTGTTCCGGTAGCCGCAGCCAGCGAACGTGCCTCCATCTCATCCATCGCACCGCAGTTCTTGCACACCCGCATCGGCGGCAGATGCGTGAACCCGCAGCGCGAGCACACGCTCCCGGTGAACGAGAACTTCCAATCGGCTGCGCGGGCGCTCGGTGGGCCGGCGGGCCGGTCCGGCTCCGGGCGGCGCGGCGGCTCCCGCTCCAGCCACCCACGCCAGCTCAGATAAGTCGCGTACGCAACGTCGATGCCGCCGCCCAGCTGGTCGGCCACTGTGCGCTGCTGCCGTTTGCGCACCAGGTTCTCGGTGGCCCGCAGCAGGACGGCGTCACACCCGTCGGCGGCGGACAGCACGAGGATCGTCTCCCCCGGCATGGCCCGATCCAGCATCGACGCCAGGCCGAGCCCGAAGTCCGCGGCACCGGAGTGACCGAGCGGCGAGGTGGCCGCCCCGGAGAAAAGTCGCGCAGCCTGTTTGCGGACGCCGGGATTGGGTGAGACGACCACCATGTGGTCGACGGCTTCCAGTCCGGCCTCAGCCAGCATCTCCCCGGCCGCCCGCTTCAGCAGCGGCACGTAGTGCTCGACACCGAACCGCTCCTCCCACCCCTCGCCCGCAAGTTGGCCGGGCGCCCGCCACCGGTCCAAGATCTCGGTCGACCACGAACGCTCGGCGAGGACGTCGGCGATCGCCCCTTTCGGGTCTCCGAACAGCAGGGCGACCGCACCGTCACCGCCGGTCCGCTCGTCCGACGACCCCGGCCGGCCGACCCGCACGTCCGCCGACACCGCGAGCCCGCCGTCGGCCTTGGCCGCGCGCCAGGCAGCCATGCCGGACCGCGCCGAGCCGGCCAGGTCGGCGGCGAACGCCTCCGGCGGCAAGCCCAGTGCGGCGTGGATGGCCGAAGCATTGGTCTTGTCGAGATACGCGGGCGAGGTGGTGGCGAAATAGATGCTGCGCGGCGTCGCCGGATACGACCGCAGCAACGCGGCGGCGGCCTCCACAGCCATCGTCGTGCTGTCCTCGTCGAACGAAGCCACCACGCGGGAACCGCGACCCGACCCCGTCCCGAGGGTGCTCGCCACCTCGGACAACTGGAGCCGGTGCTTCGGCAGGTACGTGGCGTAGGCGACGAGCGCGGTCATGCCACCCCCTCGATGAGCGCGGCCATCCCCTGACCACCGCCGATGCACATCGTCTCCAGCGCGAGCCTGCCGCCGCGGCGGTGCAGCTCGTGCAGCATGGTGGTCAGGATTCGCACGCCGGTCGCGCCGATCGGGTGACCGAGCGAGATGCCCGAGCCGTTGACGTTCAGCCGGTCGGCGATCTCCTCTTCCTTGACGCCCCAGCCCTTCAGCACGCCGAGCACCTGGCCGGCGAACGCCTCGTTGATCTCGATCAGGTCGACCTCGTCGAACGACACCCCGGTGCGGTCGAACAGCTTCGCCACCGCGGGCACCGGGCCCAGGCCCATGGTCGCCGGATCGCAACCCACGGCCGTCCACGCCCGCAGGAAACCGAGCGGCTGCAGGTTCAGCTCGTCCAGGACGTCCTCCGCCACGATCAGGCACGCCGCGGCGGCGTCGTTCTGCTGGCTCGCGTTGCCCGCGGTGACCGTGCCGCCCGGGATGATCGGCCGCAGCTTGGCCAACCTCTCCGGGGTCGAGTCGGGCCGGATGCCTTCGTCCTGGGCGAAAACGACCGGGTCCCCCTTGCGCTGCGGCACCTCCACCGGCACGACTTCGTCGGCGAACTTGCCCGCCTGCCATGCGGCGGCCGCCCGCTGATGGCTGCGCGCGGCGAACGCGTCGGCCTCGTCGCGGGTGATGCCGTAGCGACTGATGACGTTCTCGGCGGTCTCGATCATGCCGCTGATCGGACCGAACCGCCATTCCGGTTGGGAACGCTCCCGGCCCCGATCAAGGCGGTCGTAGAAGGTCACGTTGCCCGCGCGCCTGCCCCACCGCAGATCGGTCGTGTAGTGCTCGATGTTGCTCATGCTCTCCACGCCGCCCGCGATGACCACGTCGGCGTTGCCGGTCTGCACCATCATCGCGGCGGTGGCCACCGCCTGCAGCCCGCCCCCGCACCGTCGGTCGGTCTGCAGACCCGGGACCTCGATGGGCAGCCCGGCGTGCAGCGCGACCCACCGCCCGATGCACGGCGCCTCGGAGTTGGCGTACGACTGCGCGAACACCACGTCCTCGACCCGGCCGGGGTCGACGTCGGTGCGCGTCATCAGCTCCTTGACCACGTGCGCGGCCAGGTCCTCGGCGGGAACCGGGCGCAGCGTGCCGCCGAAAGCACCCACGGGTGTGCGCAGCGGACTGACGATCGCCGCTCGCCTCATACCAGCACTCCACTTCGTCGCAAAGATTCTTCCGCAGCTTCTGCCAGCGCCGTGCGGTGATCGGGATGCGCGATGGCCAGCATCCGCTCGTACCGGGCGCGCAACGGCTGACCACGCAGGTCGGCCACCCCGTACTCGGTCACGACCACACCGGCGTCCGCCCGCGCCGTGCTCACCGGCCCGGACACACTCGGCACGATCCGGCTTGTGCCGTTCGCCGTGGACGGCAGCACGACCAGCGGCAAACCGCCTTTCGACCGAGCTGCCCCACGCAGGAAGTCGACCGCACCGCCGACGGCTCCGACGTAGTCGCCCGCGGCCACCTCGGCGTTGACCTGTCCGGACAGATCCACCTCCACGGCCGAATTGATCGCCACGAACCGGTCGTGTGCGGCCAGCACCGAGGCGTCATGGGTGTAGCCGGAGTCCCGCAGCTGCACGGCCGGGTTGCGGTGCGCGAACGCGAACACCCGCCGCGTGCCCATCAGCATCCCGGCCACGGACACGCCCCGGTCGATGCTCTTGCGGGCGTTGGTGATCACGCCGGCATCCATCAGGTCCGCGGCGGCGTCGTTCAACTGTCCGGAGTGGACGCCCAGGTCGCGACGGTCGGCGAGCTGAGCCAGCACGGCCGCAGGCAACGCGCCGATCCCGAACTGCAGCGTCGCACCGTCGTCGATCAACGCCGCCGCGTTGGCAGCCACCTGCTGCATGACCGGACTCGGCGCCGGGGTGGCCGATTCCGCTGGCGGCCGGGACGTGGGCACGACGACATCCAGATCGTCATCGGTCAGCCAGCGCGTGCACCGCGTCTGCGGCACTTGGTCGTTGACCTCGGCGATGACCACGCGGGCGGTGTCGATGGCCGCCGAGTAGTAGTCGTCGCCGATGCCTAGCGAGTACCGCCCCTGCTCGTCGGGAGCGGACACCTGCACCAGGACGACGTCTGCGCGCAACGGACCTTCGGTCAACAGAGTCGGCAACGTCGAGTAGTGCACGGGCGCGACGTCCATCGCGCCGGCTCGCAGCATCCGTCGGTTGCTTCCGCTGCCGCAGTAGGAGACGAACGAGATCGCGTCGGCGAACTCCGGCCGCAGCGTCCGGGTGACCGGGATGCCGACGAAACACCGGATCGGCGCCACCTGGTGTCGCTGCCGCATCAGCTCCTCGGTCAGGGTCACCGGCTCGGCGCACGTCTGGCCCCAGACCACGGTGTCCCCTGGCCGGACGAACTCGGCGAAGTCGAGCTCGTCCGGCCGCACGATCACCGGCGGCATACGCTCATTTGTCCTCTCGCCAGCGATGCGCCGAGGGGTCCAGCAGCTGCCGCAGGTGCCCGTCCGGCAACCAGACGACGGTCTCCAGCTCCAGCGCGTCGAGGTAGCGCACCCGACCGGTCCGCAGGTCCTCCAGCTTCAACCGTGGGCCGTTGCCCTCGTGGTCGACGCTCACCGCGACCTCGGCGAACTCGCTGCCGACCACCTCGGGCGAGGAAGGACCGACCACCACGCCGGGGCGATCCTGTTCGTCACTCATCGGTCCTCCCCTAGATCAAGAACGCCAGCGTCGGCAACGGCTGGTCCTTGTTCACCAAGCTGACCTTCTTGTACGCCAGGCGGATCTCGCCGTCCACCACACGCAACTTGTAGGTGACGCGCCCGGCCCAGATCTCCATGCCCCGCGTCCGGGACTCGACGAGCACGAAGTTCGCGCCGACCACGGTGTCGGAGCCCTCGGTGCCGAGAATCTCGACGTTGGAGATCACCCGCCGCAAGTTCGACGGCGGCGACTGCGAATAGCGCTTGCCGGTGCGTAGCTGCTTGAGCCGCGTGGCGATGCGGTTGCGGTTGTCGTAGATGACCGACACCTGGCTGCGCGGGTCGGCCGCGTCGTCACCCGCGGGCACCCAGTAGAGCGCGTCGTCGGTCCATAACGCCTCCCACGCGTCGTAGTCGTGCTCGTCGGCGTAGCGCGCTTCCCGGTACAGGAACTGCTCGATCTGCCGCAGGTCCAGCCCCGCATCGGCTACCGCGGTCACTTGTCGTCCTCCATCAACGTCTTGTAGTGCGACCAGAAACCCCGCATCCCGGTCTCGTCGGTGGCGGTGCCCACGCGCAGCCCCCGTTCGTCGACCCGCTCCCGGTGCATGCCGCGACGGATCTCCAGCCACTCGGGCCGCAGCTGCTCGGCGCCGACCTGGTTCCGCTCGTACATCTCGGTGTCGTCGGCCAGCAACATGCCCGCGGGCCCGACCGAGCCGATCGACTGCGAGATCATCCGCCGGTTCAACTCCGGCGCGCCCTTGAGCTGGACCGCGGTCGAGTGCTGGACGCACTCGTCGACCGACAGCGGCTGGATGACGAAGACCTGGATCTCCGCGATGAACAGGTTCGGGAAGATCATCACGTGCGGGGCGCCCTCGACGAGGATCTGCTCCGCCTCGTCGCCGTAGGCCTGGCGCATCTTCGCCACGTAATCCGGCACGCGGTCGGGGGTCGTGCCGAACCACCGCATCGGCTCACCGTGCCTGCGGAACTCCGGGCGCAGGTCGTTCTCGCTGTGCCCGTTGCCGAGATCGCGGGTGACCGCGGTGGACTTCTCGCTGTACAGCGCGCCGATCGGGCTGCCGGTGACGCTGAAGATCGAGCCGTGCACGAACTGCGGGTGGTAGCCGTCGGTCTCGTTCTCGGCGAGCAGCTTCCAGTTCGCTCGCGTGCGGTGCTTGAGCCAGCCCGCGTTGAGCTCGACCTCGCCTTCCGGGGACAGCCGGCACAACCGGTCGATCTCCCCGGCGGCCGCGCCGAGGTGCTCGGTCAGCGTCGGCCCGTCCTCGGCGAAGCTGCCGAACACGAAACCCCGGTACGACTCGACCCGCGGCACCGTCGCCATGCCGAGATTCAGCTTCCCGCGACCGCCGTAACCCTGGTGGTACGGATACCCGAGCAGCTCGCCGTTGTTCCGGAACGTCCACCCGTGGTACGGGCAGCGGAACGAGTTCGAGTTGCCCCGCTCGTCCTCACACACCAGGTTCGCGCGGTGTGCGCACCGGTTCACCAGCAGGTGGACCTGACCTTCCCGGTCACGGGTCATCACCAGGTCCTGCGGTCCGATGTTCTTGCGCACGTAGTCGCCCGGTTGCGGCACTTCGCTCTCGTGGCCCACGTAGACCCAGGTTCGATACCAGATCCGCTCGAGCTCCTCGGCGAAGATCCTCGGGTCGGTGTAGAGGCTTCCGTGCACCCGTTCCGGCTGGATCAAGGCCGAGTAGTCGGGTCGATCCGTGCCTGCTTGGGGCACTGTGGCAGTCACGCAGTCCATCCCCTTCGGTCAGTTGTCCTTGGTCGCCGCCAGCTGCTCTTGCGCCCACTTCACCAGCCGGAACTTCTGCACCTTGCCGGTCGGCGTGGTGGGCAGCTGGGCCGAGTCGAGGAACAGCACGTACTTGGGCACCTTGAAGCGGGCCAGCTTCTCCTTGCAGAGCGTGATGACCTCGTCGGCGGTGATGGATTCGCCGGGGGCTCGCACGATGCAGACACAGCCCGCGTCGCCCCAGCGCTCGTCCGGGATGCCCACCGCGTACACCTGACTGATCGCCGGGTGCTTGCTCAGCAGGTCCTCGATCTCCTTGGGCATCACCAGCTCGCCGCCGCTCTTGTACAGCTCCTTGCTGCGGCCGGTGATCTCCAGGTAGCCGTCCTCACGCACCCGGCCCAGGTCGCCGGAACGGATCCACCCGTCCTGAATGGCGGCGGCGGTCTCGTCCGGCTTGTTGAAGAACCCGAGCATGTTCGTCGGGCCCTTGGAGGCCAGTTCGCCTTCGGTGTGCGGCGGCAGGTCCTCCCCGGTCACCGGGTCCACCGTCTTGTAGACCGTCAGCGCGTCCTGGCCCGGCACGCCCGCGCTGCCGGCCAGCTTCGGCTTGCCCACCGTGCTGGCCGTGTAGAACAGGTCGTCCTCGGGCTGAGTCATCGTCATGGCGCCACCGCACTCGGTCATGCCGTAGCCGGTGACGATCTCGTCGACGCCGAGCTCGTCGCGCACCCGCTCCCACAGCCACACCGGCGCGGGCGCGGCGCCGGACAGGATCGCCGACAGCGAGCTCAGGTCGAACTCCTTGCGCCGCGGATGCTCCAGCAGCGGGACCGTCATGGTCGGCACGCACAGAATGTCGGTCGCCTTGTGCCGTTGAATGCCCTCGAAGTAGCGGACCGGGTCGAACGCGGTCTGCGGGATGATCGCGCCGCCCACCACCATCGCGGCGAGCATGCCCTCGACGTAGCCGAACATGTGGTAGCAGGGCAACGAGAACAGGATTCGGCGCCCGTCCTCGAACGCCCGGGTCAATGCCGAGGCGTAACCGGTGCGCTGCACCGCGTCGTGCGTGACCTGAACGCCCTTGGGCGAGCCCGTGGTGCCCGACGTGTAGAGGATGTCGCCGATGTCGTCCGGCTGCGCCTCGTCGCTCGCTGCGCCCGGATTCTGCTCGCCGAGTTCGGCCAGCCCGGTCACGTCGAGGACGCCGTCGCGCTGCCGCTGGTCGGTGGAGAAGAGCACGACCTTGCGCAGGTTCGGCAATTCGTCCGACTGCCCCTGTTCCCAGCCCGGCGCGATCTCGTCGAGCATGGCCAGGTAGTCGAGGTCGCCGAAGCCGGTCATGGTGATCAGCACCGAGCACTCCGACTGCCGCAGCACGTACTTCAGCTCGTCGGTGCGGTACAGGTAGTTGAACGGGATGGCCACCGCGCCTGCTTTGGCGATCGCGAACTTCACCGGCGCGAATTCCAGGTAGTTGGCCATCAGGATGCCCACGTGGTCACCCGGGCGCACGCCGAGCGCGGCCAGCCCGTCGGCCAGCTTGCTCGCCCACTCCGCGGTCTCGGCGTAGCTGATCGTCCGCTCGTCGGTGATGACGAAGGGCCGGTCGGCGAACTGGCTGGTGCAGTAGTCGAGCCACCCGCCGAGGGTGCGCGGCACCCATTCGGAAAAGTTTGCCCGGAGCCTAGAGCGTCGTTGCTCGATGTCGGTCGCCACGGCAGGCCTCCTTCCTTAATCGTAGTTAGATTAACTGATCCACCTACGGGGCACAACCAACACGAACACCCCTTCTCCGCTTGTCGAGTCCTCGCTTACGAGCAGCCGTTCACCCTGCCGCGAATGCGTGCAAAACGGGCAAGTTGAACACGAAAAGATCGCTCGAGCGCGACATCGGCGTGAGCCGCGCCACGAACCGTCCGCGCCAGCACCGCCGGACGCTCACGACACCCTGCCGCCCTCGAACGGTTACCCATGGCCACGGCACCTAATTCAAAGTAGAAAACGATCTCGATGCCCGCCGGACGCGAGCCCGGCGAGCCTCACCGCCCGTGGAAGTTCGGCCGCCGCCGTCGGTGGAAGGCGGCCACCCCTTCGGCGAAGTCCTCGGTGTCGAACAGCCGAGCCTGTACCTCGGTTTCCTCGTCGAGCACCCGCCACGGGTCCCGGGGCCACGCCGCGAACATCGCCTTGATCTCGGCCAGCGCCAGCGGCGGTCCGTCCGCCATCGCGGCCGCGTCCGCGAGCGCATCCGGCAACGCCTCCCCCGGTTCGGCGAGACCGTCCACCAACCCGATGTCCTTGGCCTGCTGGGCGGACAGCCTGCGCGGCAACAGCATCAGTTGCCGGGCAGCCGCGGGCCCGATCCGGGCGGGCAGTGACGCGAAGATGCCCATGTCACCGGCCAGGCCGACACCGGTGAACGCGGTACTGAACGTGCTGTCCGAAGCCGCGACCACCCGATCGCAAGCGATCGCGAGCGCGGCGCCCGCCCCGAAGGCATAGCCCTCGACCGCCGCGATCACCGGTTTCGGTCCGCGCCAGATCTCCTTGATCACGCGCTGCGCGGCCTTCGACCGGGGCAGCGTCTCCTCGCGCGGCATCCGCCGCATGGTGGAGATGTCGCCGCCGGAACAGAACGTGCCGCCCGCTCCGGTGAGCACCACCACACGCACGCCGGGGTCCGCCATCGCGGCTTCCACCGCGTCCCCCAGCTCGACGCGCAGTTCGAGATCGATCGCGTTGCGCTTGCTCGGGCGGTTCAACGTGATCACCCGCACCGGCCCGCGATCCTCGGTCAGCACACAGTCGGCCATCGTTACTTCCCGGTGAATCGCGGGGGCCGGCGTTCGATCACCGCAGCCAGGCCCTCCAACGCATCGGCCGTACCGGACAGCTCGGCCACCGTACGCGCCTCCTCGGGCAGCTGCTCCTCCAGCGACGAGCCGACACCCCGCCACACCAGGCGCTTGGTCGCCGCGATGGCCTGCGACGGCAGGGCGGCGATCGTCCGCGCGAGCGCCAGCGCTTCGTCGAAGACCGACTCGTCCGGGACGACCTTGGTGAGCAGTCCGACTTCCAGGGCTTGCGCCGCGGTCAACGTCGGGTTCGTCAGCAGGATCTCCATGGCCTTGCGCAGCCCGACGAGCCTGCTGAGGGTCACCGTCGCGCCGGCGTCGGGCGCCATCCCGACCCGGACCGCACCGGAGAAGAACTTCGCCCCCTCGGCCGCGACCACCAAATCGGCGGCGCACACCAGGCCGAACCCGCCACCACCCGCGGCGAACCCGTGCACCGCGGCAATCACCGGCGGCTTGAGCTGCACCAGCGCCGACACCGCCATCTGCAGCCGTGCGGTGGCTTCCCGCAGGTAGTCCGGCAACCCGTCGCCCTTGCTGGCGAAGTCGCGTACGTCGCCACCCGCACAGAAGTTCTTGCCCTCGCCGGAGAGGATCACGGCCCGCACCGTCGGGTCGCCGTGAATGCGCATGACGGCCGCGTGCAGCGCCTCGAGCAGCTCGACGTTCATGCCGTTGGCGGCATCCGGACGGTTGAGGCGCACTCGGGCGATGCCGTCGGGCTCGTACGACAGCAACACCGGGCCGGCACCGATCACTTCCTCGGTCATGTCAGGCTCCCTTGCCTTCGGTGAACGAGGCGATCCCGCTGCCTGCCGCATCGCCTCCCACGTGCTCGACGACGGCGTTCAGCTCCATTGCCAGACCGTCGGCCTCCGCCATGGTCAAGCCCCGACGCACCAGCCGCTTGATCTTGCCGAGAGCGGCCCGGTCCTTCTCGGCCAAGCGCGCCACGAACGCGTCGACGCCGTCGGCGAACTCCTCGGTTTCGAAACTGCGATAAGCCAGGCCCCACTCCGCGGCCTGCCGCCCGGTGATCCGTTCGCCGGACAGGATGTGTCCGAGGGCGCGCTGTCTGCCGATCAGTCGCGGCAGCCGTTGCGACCCGCCACCGCCCGGGATCTGGCCGAAGTTGGCGTGGTTGTCGGCGAGCTTGGCGTCGGCCCGCACCAGCGCGATGTCGCTGGCCTGCATCAGCTCGAAGCCGCCCGCCATGGCGTAGCCCTCGACCACCGCGACCACCGGAACGGGCAGTTCGGCGATGGTGTTGCAGGCACGGTGGAAGTTCTCGAACAGCGGCCGCAGCGCGTCCGGGCCGGACTCGCGCAGACGGGCCAGTTCCTTGAAGTCGCCGCCGACCGAGAAGTTGCCGCCCGCGCCGCGGATGACGATCACGGTCGCCGTCCTGGCCAGGCTGCGCAGCGCCCGCTCGAGCTGCTCGCCCAACTCGACCGTGATGGCGTTCATCGCCTCCGGCCGGTTCAGCACGATGTGCCCGACCGGCCCGTCCTCGCCGGTGGTTACCACGGCCACGGCGCCCCCAGGAGGGCTCGCACGTCCGATTCCGACACCAGTCATCGCCTCCTGCGCCCCGATCCGGGCGAGCGTTCCCCGTCGGTACTTGCGCGCATCCGCACGCTCGTCCTCATTTGCCGCACGGTCATGAATTTCGAATTGAAGATAAATTAGGTAGGATGCGACCGTCAACCACGGCCGCCCAGCATGGAGGGCAGGAATGGATCTCGGCCTGCGGGAAGCTCGGGTACTCGTCACCGGCGGGGCCGCCAACATCGGTCGCGGCATCGTGCACGGGTTCGCCGAGGAAGGCGCTCGCGTGGCCATCTGCGACATCGACGGCGAACAGGCCGGCCGGGTGCGCAAGGAAGCCCTGGAGCGGGGCGCCGCGGCGGCCGAGGTCGTCCAGCAGGACCTCACCGAGGAGGGCGCGGGTGCTCGCGTCGTCGGCCGGGTGCTCGAGCTGTGGGACGGCATCGACGTGCTGGTGAACAACGCGGGCTGGAGCGTGCCCGGATTCATCGCCGAGGACACCGATCGGGCGCGTTGGCAACGCCTGGTCGAGGTCAACCTGTACGGCACCATCGAGTGCACGCAGGCCGCCATCGGCCCGATGCGCGAAGCGGGACAGGGTTCGATCGTGTTCATCTCCAGCGACGCGGCCTTCGGCGAGATCCGGCAAGGGGTCTACGGCGCCACCAAAGCTGCCGTGCTCGCGCTGGCCAGGACCGTGGCGAAAGAACACGGCAGGCACGGCATCCGGTCCAACGTGGTGTGCCCGGGCCTGGTCCTGCCGGAGGACGACGACGCGATCGGGTCGACCAGCCTGTGGGCGGTCGGGCAGGACTCGGTGTTCGACGCCGACCAGATCGACTACATCCGCAAGCAGATCCCGCTACGTCGCCTCACCACGGCACAGGACATCGCCGCGTCCGTCGTCTGGGTTTCCTCGGAGCGCGCCGCGCGGCAGGTGACCGGGCAGGTGTTCTCGGTCAGCGGCGGATATTCCATGCCCTGAGGCATGCCACGAGGCGATGGGACGGTCAGGTGGCAACCAAGAACGACAACGGCACCAAGGACACCAAGAACGCTGCCGGAACGACGCGGGATCGCATTCTGCAAGCCGCGGCCGCCCTGCTGAGCAAGAAGGGCTACTCGGCAACGCGGTTGGTGGACATCGCCGAGCTCGCGTCGGTGCGTGCGCCCGCGCTGTACTACTACTTCGACTCGCGGGAAGAGCTGATCGCCGAGGTCATGGCGACCGGTCAGCGCAGGCTACGAGAGCACGTGGAAGGCGCGCTCGCGGCGCTGGACGACCAGACCCCGCCGATGGATCGCATCGAGGTCGCCGTGCAGGCCCACCTGCAGGTGGAGTTGACGTTGTCCGACTTCGCCACCGCGGTCACGCGCAATCTCGGTCAGCTTCCCGACGAGGTGCGGGACCGGCTGCGGTCGGAAGGAGCCGAATACATCGATCTCTGGCGCCGGCTGCTGGAGCAGGCCCGCAAGGCCGGGGCGATCCGGCCCGACCTGGACCTGCGCGCCGCGCGCATGCTGGTGATGGGTGCGCTGAACTGGACCACGGAATGGTGGGACCCCCGCCAGGGATCCCTCGACGCGGTCATCGACACCGCGAAGAGCCTGGTGCGGCACGGATTGACGAGCGGCTGACCGACACTTTTTCACCTCATCGAGCGACAACCCCATGCAGGCCGCCGTCCGTGCAGGCGGCATACAGCCATCAGCGATCAAAGGGATTGTCGTGTCCAACACCGCCGAACGCCGCTGCGCGTGCTGATCGGAGGTCCCTGATGGGGATTCGACTGGCCGGCAGCGCCGACGACACCGCACACTGTCGCCGTGACAACCTCCAGACCACGGTCCGAGTTCGACTCAGCCTACGCCGAGGGCAGCACCCCGCCCTGGGACATCGGCGAGCCGCAACCGGCCATCGTGCAGCTGGAACGAACTGGGCAGATCAGTGGCCGGGTCCTGGACGCGGGCTGCGGGACTGGTGAACACGCCATCTACCTCGCCCAGCGGGGCTATGACGCGCTGGGCATCGACTTCGCGCCACGCGCGATCGCGCTGGCAGACCAGAAGGCGGCAGCCCGCAACGCCCCGGCGCAGTTCGCAGTCGCCGACGCGCTCGAGCTGACCGGTCCGCCGCGGTTCGACACGGTTGTCGACTGCGGCCTCTTCCACGTCTTCGGGGCACAGGACCAGGCGAAATACGTCGCGAACCTGCACGCTGTGTGCCGTCCCGGCGCACTCGTGCACGTGCTGGCCCTGTCGAACCGCGGCCCCGGAATCGGCCCGGCCATGAGCGACGAGCCGCTGCGGGAGGCTTTCATCGAAGGCTGGCGGCTGCGGGTGCAGGAAAGCACGCTTCGCGTCCTCGTGCCGCCGGACACCGATCCGGCCTGGGGGCTGACGCCGAACCAACCCGCGGACATCCCCGCCTGGCTCGCCACCGCCGAGCACGTGGGTTGAGCGCTACGCGACGGAGATATTCGGTGGCCCGCCGCGACGGCGGTACCGCAGACTGACAGCGTGACAGCATCTATCCCGCAGTCGGATTTCGACTCCGCCTACGCAGCCGGTTCCCCACCGTGGGTCATCGACGAGCCGCAACCGACCATCGTGCAGCTGGAACGGGATGGCCGGATCACCGGTCAGGTACTGGACGCCGGCTGCGGCACCGGTGAACACACCATCTACCTGGCGCAGCGCGGATACGACGTACTCGGCATCGACTTCTCACCGACGGCGATCGCCCGGGCGTCGGAGCAGGCGAGAACACTGGGGGTTCCGGCGAAGTTCGAGGTCGCGGACGTGATGGACCTGTCCGGGCCGCCCCGCTTCGACACGATCGTCGACAGCGCGCTGTTCCACGTGTTCGGTCAGCGCGAGGAACGACTGCGGTACGCCGCAAACCTGCACGCCGTGTGTCGCCCCGGCGGTCGGGTGTACGTGCTGGCTCTCTCCGATGCCGGGCCTGGTCTCGGGCCACAGATTCCCGACGACTACATCCGGGACGCGTTCACCGACGGCTGGCGGCTGCTTGACCTGCAGGAAAGCCGGTACCGGGTGATCGTGCCGCCGTACGTCGACCCGGCACTGGGCCTCACGCCGAACGAGTCCGCGGACATGCTCGCGTGGCTGGCGACCGTGGAACGGCGAGACTGAGTGTCACATCGGCGTGCCGGCCGGTGTCTTCTTGTCGAACCCGGATACAGGAGGACGAAGATGACCGGCACTGCCAGACTCCCCCAAGCCGAAATCACCGGACTCAGCGGCTGGCTCGTCAAGTCGATGGCCAAGCGCATGATGGGCGGCGACATACCCGAAGGCGTCGGCGTCATGTGGCACAGCCCGAAGGTCGTCAAGGACACCAGCATGTTCGGCCGGAAGGCGAACAAGTGGCCGAACGTGCCGTCCGACTTGAAGGCGTTGTCGCACATGGTCGCCGCGTCGACCATCGGTTGCACGTGGTGCCTGGACTTCGGCTACTACCAGTCGCAGCATGAGGGCTTGGACCTCGCCAAAGCCAGGGAAGTGCCGCGCTGGCGCGCCTCGACGGTCTTCACTCCGCTGGAGCGTCGGGTGATGGCCTACGCCGAGGCCATGTGCCAGCTGCCGCTCGCGGTGACCGACGACATGGTCGACGAGCTGCAGGCCGACCTCGGCCCGGCGGGTGTGCTCGAGCTGACCGCGTGGATCGCCTGCGCGAACATGACCGCGCGCATGGGCGTAGCGCTCGGGCTCGAGGCCGCTGGGATGTCCGCACACTGCGGCTTGCCGCCGCTGGCCGAGCGGGAAGAGCGGGAGGTCGAGCGAGCGTGACCGACAATCCGTTCGTCACCCACCGCAGCCTGCTGTTCACCGTGGCCTACGAGCTGCTCGGCACCGCGGCCGACGCCGAGGACGTGGTGCAGGAGACCTGGCTGCGGTGGAACGCGGCGGACCAGGACGCGGTGCGCGATCCGCGCGCGTACCTGGTCCGCACGGTGACCAGGCAGGCCCTCAACCGGTTGCGCACGCTCGCTCGCAGGCGCGAGGAATATGTCGGCAGCTGGCTGCCGGAACCCGTGCTGACCAGCCCGGACGTCGCCGATGACGTCGAACTCGCCGAAAGCGTGTCGATGGCGATGTTGACCGTGTTGGAGACGCTGACGCCGACCGAGCGGGCGGTGTTCGTGCTGCGCGAGATCTTCGCCGAACCGTTCGAGGAGATCGCCAAGGCGCTGGACAAGTCGCCCGCGGCGGTCCGGCAGATCGCGCATCGGGCCCGGTCGCATGTGGCGGCCCGGCGCCCGCGCCGCGCGGTCAGCCGCAGCGAGCAGCAGGAGGTGGTCGAACGGTTTCGCGTCGCGATGGCCACCGGCGACATCGACGGACTGATGGAGGTGCTCGCCCCGGACGTGGTGCTGGTGTCCGACGGCGGCGGTGTGGTGAAGGCCTTCCTCCGGCCGATCGTCGGGATCGACGCGGTGGCCCGGGTGGTGGCCGCGTTCCCGAAGAAGCTGCCCAACGGCCGGGTCGAGGAGCTGGTGCTCAACGGCGCGCCCGCGCTGCGGCTGTACGTCGACGACACCCCCGACGGCACGTTCAGCTTCCGCATCGAGAACGGCCGGATCACGCACATCTACGGCGTGCGCAACCCGCACAAGATGGGCAAGCTCAGCGAGCCCGTGCCGCTGACCCGCCAGGGAGAGGCTCAGCCCAGGTAGCGCACCGGCAGCGGCCGCTCCACCACGTCGTCGCCGTCGCGTGCGACGGCGAACGCCTGACCGTTCGGCCGCTCGCTGACCGCTTCGACGAGTTCGCCGCCGCGCCAGATGAGCGCGACGCCGTCGTCGGCGGCGTGGCCCGCGGGAAGCTCGCCGTCACGCACCATCCGGCGGTAGGACTCCTGGCGCTCCGCCTCGCCGAAATAGTGCGGGCAGGCCGAGCCCGGCAGCATGCCGAGGCCGTCGGGCAGCGGGGCGAGCGGGCCGAACGAGTCGGTGGAGCTGCCTTGGTACCAGCAGTTCATGCCCGCGCTGACCCCGGCGAAGACGGCGCCGTTCCGCTCGGCCTGCGCCAAGATGTCCGGTAGTCCGTGCAGTCGCCAGACGGCGAGCAGGTTGGCCGTCGACCCGCCACCGACGTAGATGACGTCCTGGTCGAGCAGCATCGACGGATCGGTGTACCCCCACGGGTCGCGGCAGAACAGCGACAACACCGATGTGCGGGCGCGGCCGGCGAACGCGCGCTCGAACCGTGCCGCGTACTCGACGTCGTCACCGGTGGCGGTCGGCACGAAGCAGACGGCTGGTTTGCCGCCGCCTGCGGTCGACAGGATGAGCTCGTCGATCGGCGTCACCCGGCCCTCGGCCGAGAACCCGCCCCCGCCGAGCGTCACGAAGGTTCCAGTCACGTCCGCCAGCCTAGGGCGATCCGCGTATGTGACTCGCATCACTCCCCTGCTGCCGGTACAACACCCCGGCACGTGCCATCCGTCTTTGTCGGCAGGAGATGGAGGCAGGGTGTGACCGGTCGAGATACCGAATTCGTCGAGTTCGTCCGCACCCGCGGGCCGAGCCTGCGCCGGACGGCCTTCTTGCTGTGCGGTGACTGGCACCGCGCGGAGGACCTGGTGCAGATCGCATTGCTGAAGCTGTTCCGGGCGTGGTCGCGGATCAAGGCGGCGGAGGCCGTCGAGTCGTACGCGCGCACGGTGTTGGTGCGTACCGCGGTGGACGAGTCCCGACGGATAGTGCGGCGACGGGAGCGTGTCAGCGACTCGGTTCCCGAGGTCGTCGCCCCGGCCGAGAACCCGGACGCCACCCTCGACGCCCGCCGCGTGCTGGCCATGCTGCCCGCCCGGCAACGCGCGGTCATCGTGCTGCGGTACTGGGAGGACCTGCCGATCGAGGACGTGGCGCAGATGCTCGGCTGCGCGGAAGGCACGGTCAAGAGCCAAGCGGCCAAAGGCCTGGCCACGCTGCGCAAGCTGCTCGCGCGCGAACCGCACCTGCTGGCGATGGAGGCCGTCCGATGAAGCGCTACGACGAGCTGTGGCTGCACAGCGAGCCGGTCGAGCAGGACAGGATCCGTGAACTGCTGGGCGATGCCCTCGGCACCGAGCCGGACATGCGGCTCGATCCCGATGCCCTGTTGACTCAGGCCCAGCGCAGGGAACGACGGCTGCGGGTGGCCAGTGTGTGCGGGGCCGCCGCGGCGGTCGCCGCCGTCACGGTGGGCTTGGCGATCGTCACGAGCTCGGCCGGTTCGGCACCGACCCAAGGCCCGTCACCGCACCTGGTGCCCGGCGCAAGCATCGAGCAGGAACCGGCACGGTCATCGCAACGCAACCCGACCGAGCCGCGAGTTTCCGAGGAGCCCGCCCAGAAGGAGATGCGGCCGAGCGCCCCGACGCCACGGTCCGACATCGTTCCGCAGCGCCCGCCCGAACGAATCGAGGACATCGCGCCGAGCGCGACGAATCCGGACGGTCGCACCATCCCGCCCGCCGGCCTGCCGGGTCCCGGCTGATCGCATCCTGCCGAGCGCTGCGCGGAGTCGATCGCTCCGCACCAAGGACGACGCGAGCGCCCGGCGACACCGGTTCGTTCCGCCCCACGGTGCTGCGGCCGCGGGCGGTGTCGATCTTCAGCACGCCACACGCATGTCGAACACCCCCGGGACCTCGGTCGAAGCCTTCTCGCGGCACACTGCCGCCTCCCTGGCCGTCGAGTTGGATGCCGGTGGATGACTTCCCGCACCCGCCGCGGGAACGGCTTCGTCATCGCCCGGACGTCCTGCACTTGCCGCGCGAAAGGCCTCGTCATCGCCCGGACCTCCTGCGCCTGCCGCGCGACGGACTTCGTCATCGCCCGGACCTGGTGGACTGAGCCGGCCCTGACGTCCCAGCTGCCGTTCCGCGTTGCCCGCTGTGAGCAGGCCGACGAATTCCGATGTCGGCGAACGCCACGCGCGCCCTCCCCGGTCTTGATCAAGCGCAGGTACCCGTTACCAGGGCCGGTGCGCACCGGCCGTCAGGAGGAACGCCATGAGAACCCTTCGCGTGATCGCCGCCGGATTCGGCGCGGGCGCAGCCATCCTGTTGGGCTCGACTCCCGCACTCGCCGCCGACGGCCCGGACGCCACTCCGCAGCCACCGCTGCCTGCCAAGGAGCAGCCCGGCACTCCCGCGCCGAAGCCGCCGTCGCCTGCCAAGGAGCGGCCCACGACGCCCGCGCTGAAGCCGCCGAACCCGGCCAAACCCAGCGCGCAAGAGCGGCCGGAGGCGACCCGACCCGCGGCCCCGCGGCCGGACATCTCGGAGAAACCGGGGCAGGTCGAGGTCGTCCCGAAGGGCGGCGCGGAGACCGGCGGGGGCCCGGTGAGCGAGGACGACTCCGCGTTGCTCATCGGCGGGACGGCCGCTGCCGCCGCGGCGCTCGGTGCCGGCGGCGTGCTGCTTCGTCGCCGCTCGGCCAAGGGCCTGCGCTGACCATGTCGTCGACCGTGCGCCAGGGCCGGTACCGCCGCGGACTCGCCGCGCTGGTGCTGGCCCTGGCGTGGGTGTCCGGGTGCTCGACCGAGCCGCCGCAGAATGCCGGGCCGCCTGCTGGTGCCTCCACCCGTGAAGCGCCTCCGGTGAAGCGTGCCGTCACCAACGACGGGATGCCGCCGTCGCAGCCGGTCTCGGTGTCGATACCGCGCATCGGCGCCCGCTCGTCGCTGGAACCCGTCGGCCTCAATGCCGACGGCACCGTCGAGGTGCCACCGGTTACCGAGCCGATGCAGGCCGCGTGGTACCGCCACAGCCCGACGCCCGGTGAAGTCGGCCCGTCCGTGCTGCTCGGGCACGTGGACGGTGGTGGCCGGCCGGGCATCTTCTTCCGGCTGCGCGAGCTGAAGCGAGGCGACGAGGTCATCGTCGAGCGGCAGGACGGCAGCACTGCCACGTTCGTGGTCCAGCGCGTGCAGCAAGTGCGCAAGGACGAGTTCCCGACCGACGAGGTCTACGGCGACACCGAAGCCCCGGAGATCCGCCTGATCACCTGCGGCGGGGTGTTCGACCACCGCGTCGACAGCTACCGCGACAACATCATCGTCTACGGCACGCTGCGCACCCGCTGATCGGCACCGACCACGATGCCCCGCCGAGCACTATGCGGGCAGGTCGACCAGCTCCGCCAGCGCGGCCCGATGCCTGCCCGGAGTGCCGAGCCCGATCTGGTCGGCCTTGGCCCGCTTCAGGTACAGGTGCACCGGGTGTTCCCAGGTCATCCCGATGCCGCCGTGCAGCTGCAGCGCCTCCTCGGCCGCCCGCACCGCCAGGTCACCGCAGTAGGACTGCGCCACAGCGGCGGCGACCGGCAGGTCGGGATCGTCGGCGGCCAGCGCTGCCGCGGCGTAGCGGGCGGCTGCCGCCGCGGACTCCGTACCGGCGTACAGGTCCGCCAGCCGGTGCTTGAGCGCCTGGAAGCTACCCACGATCCGGCCGAACTGCCGCCGTTGCCGGAGGTACTCGACGGTGGTGTGCAAGCACCAGCTCGCCACCCCGTACTGCTCCGAGGCCAGCAGGGCCGCACCGGCCCGCAGCGCCCGGCGCACGGCCTGCAAGGCGTCGGTCACCACCGGCTCGGCGGCGACCCCGTCGAACCGGACGTCGGCCACCTGCCGCGACATGTCCAGCGACGTCACGGGCGTGACCGTGGCTTCGGAGGTTGCGTACACCGTCCAGCCGTCGTCCGACACCACGGGCACCAGCAGGACGTCGGCCTCGATCGCCCCGGCCACCTTGCCGACCTCACCGTGCAACCGGCCGCCGTCGGCACGCACCACCGGCACCACGGTGTCCGGAGCCGTGGAGAACGGCACCGCCAAGGCGGCCGTGCGCTCACCGGAAGCCAGCTGCCGCAGCAGCTCGGAGTCCGAGTCCAGCAGCACCGTGGTCGCGATGACGCTGCTGGTCAGGAACGGAACCGGAGCGACGAACCTGCCCAGCTCCTCGAGCACGACGGCCGCTTCCCGCGCGGACGCGCCCGAGCCGCCCTGCGCCTCCGGCACCAGCAACCCGGCCAGCCCCAGCTCACCGGCCACCGCGCGCCACAACGTGTCGACCACCGACCGGTCGCCGTCGTACATCGCGGCCACCGCATCGGGCGGGCACCGGTCGGTGAGCAACGAGCGCACCGAACCCCGCAGGTCCTCTTCCACCTCGGTGTAGAGCAGATCCAGCTCGCTCATCGCGGCAGTTCCTTCCACGGGATGTCCTTGTCCGTGCGCGGCTCGGCGGGCAACCCGAGCACCCGCTCGGCGACGATGTTGCGCAGGATCTCCGACGTGCCGCCCTCGATCGAATTGCCTTTGCTGCGCAAGTACCGGTAGCCGGCCTCCCGCCCGGTGAAGTTGACCCGCTCCGGGCGGACGAACGACCAGTCGTCGTAGCACAGCCCTTCGTCCTCGAGCAGCTCGAGCTCGAGGCCCGACAGTGCCTGGTTCAGCCGCGCGAACGTCAACTTGGTGGTCGCGCCTTCCGGGCCCGCCTGCCCCGCCGCCAGCTTCTGCCGCAGCCGCATGCCGGTCAGCCTGGCCACCTCGGACTCGACCCACAGCTGCAGCAACTCGTCGTGCAGCTCGGGTCGACGCCGTTCGGGGTTGTCCCGCCAGGTCTGCGCGACCACGCCGATCATCCCGCCCTCGCGCGGGGTCGGCGTCCCGCCGATGGCCACCCGCTCGGTGTTCAGCGTGGTCGTGGCAACCCGCCAGCCCTCGCCGACCTCACCGAGCCGCTGACTGTCCGGGATACGCACGTCGGTCAGGAAAACCTCGTTGAACTCCGCCTCACCGGTGATCTGCCGCAACGCACGGACCTCGACGCCCGGGTCGTGCATGTCGCACAGGAAGTACGTCAAGCCACGGTGCTTGGGTTGGTCCGGGTCGGTTCGTGCCACGAGAATGCCGAAGTCCGCCCGATGCGCCGACGACGTCCATACCTTCTGACCGTTGACGATCCAGTCATCGCCCTCGCGCACCGCCCTGGTGGCCAGGCCCGCCAGGTCGGAGCCCGCACCCGGCTCGGAGAACAGCTGGCACCAGATCTCCTCGCCTGTCCACAGCGGACGGAGATAGCGCTTTTTCTGCTCCTCGGTGCCGTACGCCAGGATGGTCGGCGCCGCCATGCCGAGCCCGATGAAGTTGCCCTGCGGGTCGTTGTCCGGCGCCCCGGCGGCGGCCAGCTCCGCGTCGACGACTTCCTGCAGCTCGCGCGGGTAGCCGAGCCCGCCGTGGCCGGGCGGGAAGTGCACCCACGCCAAGCCGGCGTCGTAGCGAGCGCGCAAGAACTCCAGCCGGTCGGTCGTCGCCGGGTCGTGCGCGGCCAGCAGCTCCGCGACCCGCCTGCGGACGTCCTCCACCGCATCAGTTCCGCTCATCGTGCGCCTCCACGCCTTGCTGCACCTTGTTCATGCCGCTCAGCCAGCGATCGGTGTCGCTCGCCCGCGCCGCGTAGTACTTCGCCACTTGCGGGTGCGGAAGGATCAGGAAGCGGTCGTCCTGCATCGCCTCCCACACCACGTCGGCGACGTGTTCCGGCGACACGATGCCGTCGTGGGCCAGCACTTCCCGCAACGGCCCGGACTCGGCGACCATGCGGGTCTCCACGCCTTGCGGGCAGATGGCCTGTACGACGACGCCGCGATGCCGGTAGGTCGCGGACAGCCATTCGGCGAACGCGACCGCGGCATGTTTGCTCGCCGAGTACGCCGGGCTGCCCAGCATGGTCAGCAAACCGGCGGCGGAGGCGGTCACCACGAACCGGCCGCTGGCCCGCTCCAGCCACTCCGGCACCAGCAACCGGGCCGCCCGCACATGGGCGAGCGTGTTCACCTCGAACGAGGCCGCCCAGTCGTCCTCACTGGCCGCCAGGCCCCGGCCACGTTCGATACCCGCGTTGGCGAACCAGACATCGACGCCGCCCCACAATTCGCGCGCGGCGTGCACCAGCTTGCCGACGCCCTCCTCGGACGCGGCGTCCCCGCCGAGGACTTCCGCACCGATCTCCCCGGCGACCTGCTCGGCGGCCGCGGTGTCGAGATCGTTGACCAGGACCCGGCAGCCTTCCGCGGCCATCCGGGTGGCCAGCGCGCGACCGATGCCGTGGCCGGCGCCGGTGACGACGACCCGTTGCCCGGCCATCACAGCCCACCGCCGGTCAGCGTGACCCCGCCGTCGATGACCACCACCTGCCCGGTCATCCATCCGGCGTCGTCGGACAGCAAGAACGAGACGGCGCTGCCGACGTCGTCGGGAACACCGAGCCGCTTGAGCGGGTAGTTGGCCGTGACCTCGGCCTCCTTGCCCTCGTAGAGCGCGGTGGCGAAGCGGGTCTTGACGATGCCGGGCGCAACCGCGTTGACCCGGACATCCGGCCCCAGCTCGACCGCCAGCTCCTGGGTGATGTGGTTGAGCATGGCCTTGCTCGCGCCGTAGAAGCCGATGCCCGGCGCGGTGCCGATCCCGGCGATCGACGACACGTTGACCACCGCTCCGCCGTGCTCACGCATCCACGCCCGGTAGGCCTGCTGCACCCAGGACAGCGCGGCCAGGCAGTTCACTTCGAAGATCTTGCGGGCGGCGCCCAGGTCGACGTCGATGAGCGGGCCGTAGACCGGATTGATCCCGGTGTTGTTGACCAGCAGGTCCGCCCCACCGAAGGCTTCGATCGCCTTCTGCACGACCTCGTGCTGGTGCTCGGGGTCATCCGCGTGCCCGGCCACCCCGAGAGCGTGATCGCTCCCGCCGAGCTGCTCGACCGCCTCGGCGAGCGGATCGGGTTTCCGGGCGGTGATGACGACCCGAGCGCCGTCGTCGACCAGGCGCTGGGCTATCGCCAGGCCGATGCCGCGGCTGGCTCCGGTCACGATTGCGGTGCGTCCGGCGAAACGCTTGCCCATCTCGCTCCCCACTGAGCTCGACTCCAACTAAGCGACCGCTTAGTACGTTAGGCTCACCCTGGCACGCCGCCGCCGACAGCGTCAACACACCCGCTGGGTACTTCCCGGACAGCGAGGCCGATGAGCAGCACGGACAACACCCGAGCCGATGCATCCCGCACCAGGTTGATGCAGGCCGCGGTCACGGCTTTCGCCGAACGGGGCTTCCACGGCACCAGTACTCGCGACATCGCGGCTGCCGCGGGCATGAGCCCGGCCGCGGTGTACGTCCACCACCGCAGCAAGGAAGAGCTGCTGTACCTGATCTCCCGCATCGGCCACGAGCACACACTGGCCGTCATTCGCGACGCCGCCGGCTCCGCCGACGATCCGGCGGACCGGCTCGTCGCGGTGATGCGCGCGTTCGCGTTGCACCACGCGCGCGAGCACACCAGCGCGCGCGTGGTGAATTACGAACTCAATTCGCTCAGCCCGGAACATCTGTCCGAGATCGCCGCGCTTCGCCGGGAGATCAAGAACGAGATGCAGGCGCTGATCCAACAAGGCGTGGACGCCGGCGCCTTCGACACGTCGGATCCGCCGAAGGCGGCGATGGCGGTGTTGTCGCTGGGCATCGACATCGCCCGGTGGTATCGCGAGGACGGCCCGTGGTCGCCCGACGAGATCGCCGACTTCTACGCCGACCTGGCGCTGCGCATCGTCGGTGCCCGGCGCGCGTGACGTCGGGGGCTGTTCCCGGCCCGGTGCAAACCGGGTAGTCGAGTTCGGTGAGTGACGTCCGGGGCTAATCCCGGCCCGGTGCAGACCGGGTAGTCCAGCTCGGTGAGAATTGCCCGCCGGAACGAGGAAGACCAGAAGGGACAAGCGTGACACCGAGCGTCCAGACCACCATCCATCACCGCATCGCCGAAGAACTCGGTGTGAGCCCGCGCCAGGTCGGGGCCGCGGTGGAGTTGCTGGATGGTGGCGCCACCGTGCCGTTCGTGGCGCGGTACCGCAAAGAGGCCACCGGCGGGATGGACGACACGCAGCTGCGCAAGCTCGACGAACGGCTGCGCTACCTGCGGGAACTCGAGGACCGGCGGGCCACGATCCTGGAGTCCATCCGGGAACAGGGCAAGCTCACCGACGAGCTGAAGGAACGCATCCTGGCGGCCGACTCCAAGGCTCGCCTGGAGGACATCTACCTGCCCTACAAGCCGAAGCGGCGCACCAAGGGCCAGATCGCCCGCGAAGCGGGCCTGGAGCCGCTGGCCGACACGCTGTTGTCCGACCCGACGCACGATCCGGAGACCACCGCGGCGCAGTACGTCGACGCCGACAAGGGTGTCGCGGACACCAAAGCGGCGCTCGACGGGGCGCGGGCCATCCTCATCGAACGGTTCGCCGAGGACGCCGACCTGGTCGGCGAGCTGCGGGAGCGAATGTGGACGCACGGGTACCTGGTGTCCCGGGTACGGCCGGGCAAGGAGACCGAGGGCGCCAAGTACGCCGACTACTTCGACTTCTCCGAACCGTTCACCAAGCTGGTGTCGCACCGCATCCTTGCCCTGTTCCGCGGCGAGAAGGAGGAGATCCTCGAGCTGTCCACGCCGGCGGACGAGCCGGTCGGCGCCGACGGTGAGCCTGCCGACACCGGTGCGGAGTACGAGCGGATCATCGCCGCCCGGTTCGGCATCGCCGACGAAGGCCGCCCGGCGGACCAGTGGCTGATGACCACGGCGCGCTGGGCCTGGCGAACCAAGATCCACCTGCACCTGAGCATCGACCTGCGCATGCGGCTGCGGCAGATCGCCGAGGACGAGGCCGTGCGCGTGTTCGCGGCGAACCTGCGTGACCTGCTGTTGGCCGCGCCCGCGGGCACCCGCCCGACCATCGGCCTGGACCCGGGTTACCGCACCGGTGTCAAGGTCGCCGTCGTCGACGGGACCGGCAAGCTGGTCGACACCGCCACGATCTACCCGCACCAGCCACAACAGCAGTGGGAGCCCGCGCTGGCCACGCTGCGCGAGCTGGCCGTCAAGCACGACATCGAGCTGATCGCCATCGGCAACGGCACCGCGTCCCGGGAGACCGACAAACTGGCCGCCGAACTGATCCGGCGGCACCCGGAGCTGAAGTTGACCAAGGCCGTGGTGTCCGAGGCCGGGGCGTCGGTGTATTCGGCGTCCGAGTACGCCGCCAGGGAGCTGCCCGACGTGGACGTGTCGCTGCGTGGCGCCGTCTCGATCGCGCGGCGGCTGCAGGATCCGCTTGCCGAGCTGGTGAAGATCGAACCGAAGTCGATCGGCGTCGGCCAGTACCAGCACGACGTCTCCCAGGTCGCGCTGGCCCGGTCGCTGGACGCCGTGGTCGAGGACTGCGTGAACGCGGTGGGCGTCGACCTGAACACGGCGTCGGTGCCGCTGCTGGCCAGGGTGTCGGGCATCGGACCGACGCTCGCCGAGAGCATCGTGGCGCATCGCGACGCGCACGGCCCGTTCCGCTCGCGCACGGCGCTGCAGGACGTGCCGCGGCTCGGGCCGAAGGCGTTCGAGCAGTGCGCGGGCTTTTTGCGGATCCCCAACGGCGACGACCCGCTGGACGCCTCGGCCGTGCACCCGGAGGCCTACCCGGTGGTGCGCAGGATCGCCGAGACCGCCCGCATGCCGATCGCCGAGCTGATCGGCAACAGCGCGACGCTGCGCAAGCTCGACCCGCGGCAGTTCGTCGACGACCGGTTCGGGCTGCCGACGGTCACCGACATCCTGGCCGAGCTGGACAAGCCGGGCCGTGACCCGCGTCCGGCGTTCACCACCGCACGGTTCGCCGAGGGCGTCGAGCAGCTGACCGACCTCAAGCCGGGCATGGTGCTGGAGGGTGTGGTGACGAACGTGGCCGCGTTCGGCGCGTTCGTCGACGTCGGCGTGCATCAGGACGGCCTGGTGCACATCTCCGCGATGTCGAACTCGTTCGTCAGCGACCCGAGGGACGTCGTGCGCTCCGGTGAAGTGGTGCGGGTGAAGGTGCTGGACGTCGACCCCGAGCGCAAGCGCATCTCGTTGACGATGCGGCTGGAGGACGAGCCGGGCAAGCCCGCCCAGCGGTCCCGGGACGACCGGCGCCAGGGCGGCCAGCGGAAGCCGGGCGGCCGGGGTGGCCGGGGCAGGCAGAACCGCTCGCGGGAGCCGCGTCCGCAGGGCGCGATGGCCGAGGCGTTGCGGAAGGCCGGGCTGGCATAAGGCGGCGCACCCCGGCCACGCGCCGTCACCGGCACCGTGGCCGGGGCGCGGCTCGAGCCACCCGGTATCCGCGGCGCGCGTGCCGGTCCGGCTGCGCGGCACTCGCGGCACGGTGGCCGGAGCGTGAGCCCGGCCACGCGGCCACGCCGCGACCGGAGCGCAAGCCCGGACCATCCGGCAGCCGCGTCACGCGCTGCCGATCCCGCTGCACGGCACCTCGGCCGGGGCGCAAGCCCGGCTCAGCGCTCGCGATACAGCAGGAAGAAGTACGGCTGCTCCGCACCCCGCTGGTCCATCGCCCCCAGCAAGGTGTCCTCGTCGACGCGGCGGAAGTTGTCGATGATCGGCAGGTGGTCGTAGACCATCGCCGCGCTGACCTTCCCCCGGTACTCCACGTCACGCAGCCGAGCCCGCGGCTTGCGGGTGCGCAGCGCGGGACGCAACACCGGCAGGGCCTTGCGGACCCGGTCGACCGCACCGAGCGGAAGTCGGTCGGCCACCCCCACCGGCAGCTTCCGCGGATCGACCGCGAACACCTCACCGTCGGCGGAGAACAGCAGCGGGTGCACGTCCTCGGGGCCGTCGAACTGCTTGCCGTACCAGCCGGAGGCGGTCAGCAGGCCGTCCATCGGATGGCCGGTGGGCAGCTCGGCGCCTTTCCACCGGCCGGTCAGCTCGGTCGAGCGCACCGTCGGCAGGTCGTCGAACAGGGCGAGCGCTTGCTCAAGGGTGCATCCGGACTTCAGCTCCGCGAGGCGTGCGGACGCGTTCACGTCAGTCATGCCCCTCATTATTCGACGATCAGCGCGCCGCGCGATGCAGGAACGCGGCCAACACGTGGCGAGGCCCCCGGGATCACCCGAGGGCCTCGTCCGGTGCTCCTACCTCTCTTCCACCGAGAGCTCGTTCAGCTTGGACCGCTTGCGGCTGTAGGCGAAGTAGACGACACAGCCGATGAGGAACCACACGGCGAACCGCAGCCACGTCTCCGGCTGGAGGAACGTGATCAGCCAGATCGAGAAGACGACGCCGATGATGGGCACCACCGGCATGCCGGGACAGCGGAACCCGCGCGGCAGCTCCGGTCGCCGGTAGCGCAGCACCACCACCGAGGTGCACACCACGACGAACGCCAGCAGGATGCCGATGTTGGTCAGCTCGGCAGCCTCCCCGATCGGCAGCAGCCCGGCGATGACCGCCGAGGCCACACCGAGCAGCCAGGTGATCCGGGTCGGCACCTTGCGCGTCGGGTGGGTCTTGGACAGGCCCTTGGGCAGCAGCCCGTCACGGCTCATCGCGAAGCCGACGCGGGCGGCACCCATCAGGAACGTGAACAGCACCGTGAGGATGCCCAGGATGGCGCCGACGGCGATGATCAGGCCGAGCCAGTCGAGACCGATCGAGGCGAACGCGCTGGAGAAGGCGGCCTCGGCGCTGATCTCGGTGTAGTTCACCATGCCGGTCAGCACCAGGCAGGCCAGTACGTACAGCACCATCGAGATGACCAGCGAGTAGATGATCGCCTTCGGCATGTGCTTCTGCGAGTCCTTCGACTCCTCGGCCGCGGTGGACATCGCGTCGTAGCCGAACACCGCGAAGAACACCGTCGCCGCGCCGGTCAGGGCACCTGCCAGGCCGAACGGCGCGAACGGGTCCCAGTTGCCCGCGTCGATGTGGAAGGCGCCGACGATGATCACCAGCAGCACCACGCCGACCTTGAGGTAGACCAGCGAGGTCTCGAACCGAGCGGCGCTCTTCATGCCCTGGTTCAGCACGAACGCGATGAGCAGGCACAGCAACACCGCGAACAGGTTGACCACGTACGAGCCTTCCGGCACGCCCTCCGGCTCGGTGCCCGGGGCGCCGGACATCCACAGCGGCAGCTCGATGTTCAGAAAGCCCAGCAGGTCGTTGAAGTAGCCGGAGATACCGATCGCCACCACGGACACGATGGCGGTGTACTCCAGCAGCAGGTCCCAACCGATGAACCAGCCGGCGAACTCGCCGAGCACCGCGTAGCCGTAGGTGTAGGCCGACCCTGCGCGCGGGATCAGGCCGGCGAACTCCGCGTACGAGAAGGCCGCGGCCGCGCTGGCCACACCAGCGATCAGGAACGAGATCAACACCGCTGGCCCGGCGGTCTGGTTGGCCACCGCGCCTGCCAGCGAGAAGATCCCGGCGCCGATGATGCCACCGACACCGATCGCGGTCAGCTGCCACAAGCCGAGCGTGCGGCGCAGCCCTCCGCCCTCGACCTCCTCGATGTGCTCGAGCGGTTTGCGTCGGAGGATGTCCGACCGTATGTGCGAGATCACCGACATGGGTTGTCCTCTCGGTCAGTCAATCAGGTGGTACTGACGAAAGAGCGCAGGAAGAATGCCAGATTCGCCGGCCGCTCGGCCAGCCGCCGCATGAAATACGGGTACCACTGTGATCCGAACGGAACGTAACAGCGAATGCGCCGTCCTGCGTGCGCCAGCCGTTGTTGTTCCTGCTCACGCACTCCGTGCAGCATCTGGAACTCGAAATCGAATTCCGTGCGACCCGCTTGGCCCGCCAGGTGTTCGGCGATGGTGATCAGCCGCGGGTCGTGCGTGGCGACCATCGGGTAGCCGTCGCCGTTCATCAAGATGCGCAGGCACCGCACATAGGAGGCGTCCACCTCCTGCTTGCTGCGGTAGGCCACCGAGGCAGGCTCGTCGTAGGCACCCTTGCACAGCCGGATGCGCGATCCCGGCCCGGACAGCGCGACGCAGTCGCCCTCGGTCCGACGAAGGTAGGCCTGCAGCACCGCGCCGACCCACGGGAAGTCGACCCGCAAGTCTTGCACGGTCTGCAGCGTGGCGTCGGTGGTGGTGTGGTCCTCCATGTCCACCGTGACCGTGGTGCCCGCGGCGGCCGCCGCGTCGCAGATCCGCCTGGCGTTGTCCAGCGCGATCTTGTCGCCGTCCCTGCCCAGCGCCTGGCCGAGCGCGGACAGCTTCACCGACACCTCGACCCGGTCGGTGAGGCCTTCGTCGGCCAGCCGGGCCAGCAGGTGCTCGTAGGCTTCCGCGGTCTGCTCGGCCTGCCTTTCGTCGCGGGTGTCCTCGCCAAGCAGGTCCAGGGTGACCAGCCGTTCGCGGGCGAGCCCGCGCACCGTGGCGACCGCCGTCGGCGCGTCCTTCCCGGCGACGAAACGATCGACGACTCGTCCGACCAACGCCGACCGCTCCGCGATACCGCGTAGCCGGCGCGAGCGGGATGCGGCGATCAGCGACGCTCGCAACATGGTTTCTCCTCACCAGCGGACAGCCAGGTAAAAATGCCTGACCGAACGGTAAGGAATTACCGAGGCGTGCGGATTGTCCGTGCGGACAGAGCTCCGTGGTCGCTGTTGTAAGGTCGCACAATGGTCGAGTTGAGCCGCCTGCTGCTGGCCGTCGGCGCGTCGTTGATGGATCTGCGCTCCGGCGACCCGCAGACACACGTGCGCGGACTGGCGATCCTCGATCCCGACGACGATCCCGGTAGCTACCGCGACGAGCTGGTGCTGGTCATCGGAGCGCGCGGACGCGAAGCTGCGCGGGCGGTCCGGATGGCCGGTCAGCACGGCGCGTCGGCGGTCGCGGTCAAGACGAGCCCGGGCGGTGAACGGGACGTGCGCGAGGCCGCCGAGGATGCGAGCGTCGCGTTGCTGGCGGTGCGGCCGCAAGTTCGGTGGGACCAGCTGGCCGCGGTCATCCGCGAGGTGCTGGACAGCTTCGCCGTGCACGCGGACAGCACGCCCGAGGCGGAACCGGCCGAGGATCTGTTCGCGCTCGCGCAGTCCGTGGCCGCGTTGACCGGCGGGGCGGTGAGCATCGAGGACACCGCGCCGCGCGTGCTGGCCTACTCACGCTCCGGCGATGAGGTCGACGACCTGCGGCGGCTGTCGATTCTGGGGTGGCAGGGTCCCGAGCCGTATCTGGAGCTGCTCCGGCAGTGGGGCGTCTACCACCGGCTCCGCACGTCGAACGAAGTCGTGCGCATCCAGGCACATCCCGAGCTCGGCATCCGGGCCCGGCTGGCCATCGGCATCCGTGCGGGCAATCAGCACCTGGGAGCGATCTGGGTGCAGCAGGGCAATCAGCCGTTCTCCGAACATGCCGAGTCCGCGCTGATCGGCGCGGCCCGCCTGGCCGCGGTGCATCTCCTGCGGCGCCGCGGGGCGCCCGGGCGCTCGCGTGGCGAGTTGGTCGCCGGGCTGCTCGACGGCAGCGCGAGCGCGGACCTGGTGGCCGGTCAGCTGGGCTTGGACTCCTCGGTGTCCGCCGTGGTGGCGGCGTTCGAGGCCCGGGGTACGCAGCACGACCGGCCGACCCTCGAACTGCAGCGGGTCGAGCTGGCCACCACGGTGTCGGTGCACATGACGTCGTTTCGTCGTGGCGCGCTCGTCGGCGCGGTGGACTCACGCGTGTACGCGGTGCTGCCCGAAGTGCGGACGGACCGCACCGAGCCGGGCCTGATCACGTTGGCGCGGGACGTGGTGGCCGTTTTGCGGCGACGGTCCGGGCAGACCGTGCAGGTCGGGATCGGCGGCCCGGTGTCGTCGTTGGCCGACGTCCCGGTGTCGCGGTCGGACGCGGACCGGGTGCTCGATGCGCTGGCCCGCACCCCGGAAACCGACGTCGCCACCATCACCGACCGGCGCGCCGACGTGCTGCTGGGCGAGACGTTGAAGTTGCTGGAGGAGCACACCGACCTGCGCGATCCGGCGGTGCGGGCACTGGTGGACCACGACGCGGATCAGGGCACGGATCTGGCCCGCTCGCTGCTCGCCTACCTCGACGCGATGGGTGACGTCCGTTCCGCCGCGGCGGGTTTGCACATCCATCCGAACACCTTGCGCCACCGGGTTCGCCGGGCCGCCGAGATCGGCGGGCTGACGCTGGAGGATCCGCGCGAACGGCTCTGCTGTCATCTGCAGCTGCTGCTGGCCACCCGGCAGCGCTGAACCGAACGGCACCCACGCAGTGAGGTCATGACTCGGCCGAGTGAACCGGCCACCCGACGGTATCCGTGTCGGTAGCACGATCGCATGGTTGCCGGCCGGCGATCACGCCATGAGCCGAGCGCAGGCCGTACGGTATGGCCGGACGCACCACCGCCGGGCAGGTCACCTGCCGGCGGACAGGTGACCGTTCCCCTTCCGGTCGCCGTGTCGGGTGCGCTCGGGCCGGGTCCGGGGTACTCACCGCCCTCGCAATGCCCCGGACCGGACGCCCCCCAAACCGCCCCCGGGATCCCACCCCCCGGGGGCGGTGCCGTTTCACGACGCGTACGACGGCTTCTCCACCGACAGCAGGGTCTTCAGTGGTGCCGAGGCGAACTTGTGGTCGTCGTCGGCCAGCTGCAAGGCCCGCTGCCAGGTGAGCGTGCGCGCCACCTTGGTCAACCGGCAGGCCAGATCGAGTTCCTCGCGCAGCTCGGCCTCGGGCGCTACGTCGGCGAAGACGTCGAGGTAGCTGTCCCGCAACCGACGCGCTGCGGCTTCCCCGGCCTCGTCGGCGACCAAGTTGAGCGGCACGAACATGCTGAAGAACGGGTGCGCGATCGCCGCGTCGCCCCAGTCGTAGAAGCGCGCGGGCTCACCGGGCTCGCCCAGGATGTTGCCCGGATGCAGGTCGTGATGGTCGATGCTGACGCCCACCCGCGAGCCGGCGAGGCGCTCGGACCAGCGCTTCACCTCGTCGCGCATCGCTCGCACGCGTTCGAACGCCGCGCGCTGGTCGTCGTCAGCCTTGGTGCCTGCATATTCCGCGACCGAGGCCACGGCTTCGTCGAAGCGGTCCGGCATGACCTCCGGCCGCATGTCCGGCACGCCTCGCTCCCGCATCTCGAGCACCGACGACTGGACTTCACGCTGCAGCGTCGCGTAGTCGGCCACCGCTGTGACCAGACGCTCCACCAGCTTGTCCCAGTCGCCCCCGGTTTGCTTGAACAGGGTCGGCCCGCCGTCGGGGAGGACGATCCACGCGCGCTCCTCGTCGACCGCGATCGGCTCGAGCACGCCGGCCGGCGCGGCCGCGAACAGCACCGGGTAGAGCCGGATCTCGAACGCGGTCCCCGGACCTGCGGCCTTCAGCCACACCGTTCCGGCATCGGTCGGCGCACGCAATGCGGTGGCCCACGCTTTCAGGTGGGGCTGGGTGACCTCGCCCGTGCGACGAATCCCCGCCGCGGCCAGCTGCTCGTCCAGCCACGTCGTGGCGGCAGCCAACCACGACCCGGATGCCCAGTCGCTCATGCAGCGGTTTCTACCGCATCGACGTCACTGGTTGCTGAACGCTGAGTCGAACGCGCCTGCCGGCGGGTCGAAGAGCTGGTCGCGGATGAACTGCAAGGCCTCCGGCGCGCCTTGCAGCCGGTCCATGCCCGCGTCCTCCCACTCGATGGAGATCGGTCCGTCGTAGCCGATGTAGTCCAGTGCGCGGAAACAGGCCTCCCAATTGATGTCGCCGCGGCCTGCGGACACGAAGTCCCAGCCGCGCCGCGGGTCGCCCCACGGCAGGTGCGAGCTCAGCCTGCCGTTGCGGCCGTTGCCCACCGCCATCTTGGTGTCCTTGCAGTCCACGTGGTAGATGCGGTCGGCGAAGTCGACCAGGAAGCCGACCGGGTCGATCTGCTGCCACACCATGTGGCTGGGGTCCCAGTTCAGCCCGAACGCCTCCCGGTGTCCGATGGCCTCGAGCGCGCGCTTGGTGGACCAGTAGTCGTAGGCGATCTCCGACGGGTGCACCTCGAGCGCGAACCGGACCCCTTCGGCGTCGAAGACGTCCATGATCGGGTTCCAGCGGTCGGCGAAGTCCTGGTAGCCGGCGTCGATCCATTCGGCGGGCACCGGCGGGAACATCGCCACGTACTGCCAGATGGACGACCCGGTGAAGCCGACCACGGTCCGGACGCCCATCCGGGCCGCCACCTTCGCGGTGAGTTTCAGCTCCTCGGCGGCCCGCTGCCGCACACCCTCCGGGTCGCCGTCGCCCCAGACCCGTTCGGACACGATCGCCTGGTGCCGCTCGTCGATCGGGTCGTCACACACCGCCTGACCCTTCAGGTGATTCGAGATCGCCCACACCTGCAGGTTGTTGGCCTTGAGAATGTCCAACCGCGACTGCAGGTAGGCATCGTCCTCGGCCGCCCGCCACACATCCAGATGGTCGCCCCAACAGGCGATCTCCAGGCCGTCGTAACCCCACTGCGCGGCCAGCCGCGCCACTTCCTCGAACGGCAGGTCCGCCCACTGCCCGGTGAACAACGTGACCGGCCGCTTCATCGCGCCACCTCCGTCGCTTGCTCGATCGAGGTCCACACACAGTCCCGCGCGGCGCTTTCCTGCACCGCGCCGATCACCCGCTGCACCGCGAGTCCGTCGGCGAACGTCGGCTCCGGGTCGACGCCTTCGGCGATCGCGTTGAGCATGTCGGCCGCCTGATGCGCGAAGCCGTGCTCGTAGCCGAGCAGATGCCCCGGCGGCCACCAGCCCGCCAGGTACGGATGCTCCGGCTCGGTCACCAGAATGCGGGTGAATCCGGCCTCCTGGCCCGCCGCGCCGTCGTAGAACTGCAGGACGTTCAGCTCTTCCAGGTCGAACGCCAAGCTCCCCTGTGACCCGTTGATCTCGATGCGTAGTGCGTTCTTCCGGCCGTTGGCGAACCGGGTCGCCTCGAACGTGCCCAGCGCGCCGCCGGAGAACCGGGCCGTGAACGCCACCGCGTCGTCCACGGTGACCTTCCCGGTGCCTGCACCGTTGTCCGACAGCGGGCGCTCCGGCACGAACGTCCTGGTCGTCGCGCTGACGCCGGTGATCCGCTGCCCGGTGACGTGCTGAGTGAGATCGATGATGTGCGCGCCGATGTCGCCGAGCGCCCCGGAACCCGCCCGCTCGGCCTGCAGCCGCCAGGTCAGCGGCGCCTGCGGGTCGGTGAGCCAGTCCTGCAAGTACTGCGCCCGCACGTGCCGAATCTCGCCGAGGCGCCCGGCCGCGATCATCGACCGGGCCAGCGCGAGTGCGGGCACCCGCCGATAGGTGAACCCGACCATGGCTCGCACACCTTCCGCCCGCGCCTTGTCCGCGGCGTCCGCCATGGCCTCGGCCTCCGCCACCGAGTTGGCCAGCGGCTTCTCGCACAGCACGTGCTTGCCCGCCTGCAACGCGGCGATGGCGATCTCGGCGTGGGTGTCCCCCGGGGTGCAGATGTCCACCAGCTCCACGTCGTCCCGCTCGATCACCGCGCGCCAGTCGGTCTCGGTGTCCTGCCAGTCGAACCGGCGCGCGATGTCGGCGACGGCATCGGCGTCCCGCCCGGCCAACGCCACCAGCTTGGGTTCGAGCGCGGGTCGCAGGAAGCTGCGCGCGCTGCGCCAGCCCTGCGAGTGCGCCTTGCCCATGAAGGCGTAGCCGATGACGCCGATGCCGATCGTCGGTTCACCCACGGTGTTCATCCCTGCCTGTCGGTTGTCAGGACTCGAAGCCCAGCGGCATGTACTTGTCCACGTTCTCCTTGGTCACCACGGGCGCGTTCAGCACGATGCGCCGCGGGACCTCCACCTGGACCAGGTCGGACATGCCCTTGTTCTGGGCGAGCAGCCGGGCCAGCCGGATGCCGTCGGCCGCCTGGGTCGGCGGGTAGAGCACGGTGGCCTCCATCTCGCCCGCCTTGATCCAGCGCATCGCGTTGGCCGAGCCCGCGCCGCCGATGAACTTGAACTCGTCCCGGTCGGCCGCGTCGAAGGCGGCCTTGACGCCGACCCCCTGGTCGTCGTCGTGGTTCCACACGATGTCGATCTTCTTGGCCGCCTGCAGCAGGTTGGAGGCCGCTTCCTCGCCGGACTCGACGGTGAATTCCGCCGCCACCCGGTGATCCACCTTCTGCCCGCACGCCTTGAGCGCGTCCCGGAAGCCGCGCGAACGGTCCTGGGTCAGCGGCAACGAGTCCAGGCCCGCGATCTCCGCGATGACCGGGTCGTCGCCCATCTTCTCCTTCTCGATGAGCTTGCACGCGTAGGTGCCCGCGGACATGCCCATGCCGTAGTTGTCGCCCAGGATCGTGGTGCGGGCCGCGAACTCGCTGGAGAACTCGCGGTCGACATTCACCACCGGGATGCCGGCTTCCATGGCCTCGGTCGCCACCTTGGTCAGCGCGGCACCGTCGGTGGGCAGCAGCACGATGGCGTCGACCTTGTCGTTGATGAACGTCTCGACGTGGCTGATCTGCATGCTCGGGTCGTTGGTGCCCTCGGCGACCCGCAGCGTGACGTCGGAGTACTTCTTCGCCTCCTTCAGCGCGGTCGAGTTGATCGCGCCGAGCCAGCCGTGGTCGGCCTCCGGCCCGGAGAACCCGATCACCACCTTCTTGCCGGGGTCGTCGTTCGGACTGGCCGCGTTGACCGGGCCGCCGCCACCGCTGTCCTCCGGCGTGTTGCTGGTGCACGAGGCGATGATCAGGCCTATCGCCGCGAGTAATCCGGCCGAGCGCAGCCGGGCGGAGTTGCTGGCCATGGTTCCTCCTGAGTGGGATCGAACGAATGCGTGGCAGAAACGCGCAGGTCTAAGTGCCGCTCGAGCCGGCGGCACCCCCAGCTCCGCCGGCTCGGGCGGGGTGCGGCGGACTGTCCGAGCGGCGGGCGAACCGCTGCTGCAGCAGCACGGCGACCACGATGATCACGCCCTTGGCCACGGCCTGGGTCGACGTGTCGAGGTCGTTGAGGGTGAACACGTTGGTCAACGTGGTGAAGATCAGCACGCCGAGCACGGTGCCGACGATGGTGCCGCGGCCGCCGGAGAGCAGCGTCCCGCCGATCACCACGGCGGCGATCGCGTCGAGTTCGTAGAGCTGACCGTGCGTCGAGGTGCCCGCGGTGGTGCGGGCCAACAGCATGATCGCGGCGAGACCGCACGCCAGGCCGAGCAGGACGTACAGCATCGTGGTGTGCCGTTGCACCTTGATGCCCGCCAGCCGGGCGGCCTCGACGTTGCCGCCGACGGCCAGCGTGCGGCGGCCGAACGTGGTGCGGTTGAGCAGGATCCAGCCGCCGACGGCGACCGCAGCGAAGATGATCACCAGCACCGGGATGCCCAGTACCCGGCCGGAGAAGAAATCGACGAACCCGGGCACGGTGACGATCTGCGTCTTCTTTCCCGCGATCATCTCGGCGAGGCCGCGGGCGCCTGCCAGCATCGCCAGCGTGACGATGAACGGTGCTATTCGTCCGTAGGCGATGAGCAGACCGTTGATCAACCCACATGCGGCGCCGACCGCCAGCGCCGTGGTCACGACGACGACCCAGCCGTAGTCGGTCGCGATCCGCTGCGTGGCCAGCGTGGTCGCCCACACCGACGCCAGCGCGACGATCGCGCCGACCGACAGGTCGATGCCGCCACCGGCGATCACGAACGTCATCCCGACGCTGACCACGCCGATGACCGAGGCCAGTCGCAGCACGGTCATCACGTTGCCGAAGTCGACGAACCGGTCGCCCGCGGTGATCGCGCCGACCGCGCAGAGCAACAGCAAGGCAAGGACCAAGCCGAGGTTGCGGCCCGTCGCCCCGGACAGCAGCACAGGCCAGCGGCCGCTTCCGCTCTCCGGACGATCGACCCGCACCCCTTCGGCGGTACCGGCACCACTGCCAGTCATGCGACTTCACCTTCCATCACCATGCCGAGCACGTCGTGCTCGGTGATCTCGCTCGCCGGGGTGTCGGTGAGCACGCGGCCGTTGGAGACGACCAGCACACGGTCGGACAACCCGATGACCTCGGTGATCTCGCTGGACACCAGCACGACCGCGAGCCCGGCGTCGGCCAGCTCGCGGATCAGCTCGTACAGCTGGGCGCGGGCTCCCACGTCCACCCCGCGGGTCGGCTCGTCGAGCAGCAGCACCTTGCACTCGCGCAGCAGCCACCGGGCCAGCACGACCTTCTGCTGGTTGCCACCGGAGAGCGTGCGCACCAGCCGGTCCACGCCCGCGGGCCGGACGTCGAGGTCGACCAGGCGTTCCTCGGCCGCCGAGCGCTCGGCGGCGCGGTCCAGGAATCCGGCTTTCGCGAACGTGCCCAGGCTGGCCATCGTGACGTTGCGGAAGATCGCGTCGTCCAGCACCAACGCCTGACTCTTGCGCTCTTCCGGGCACAGCCCGAGGCCCGCCGACACCGCAGCGGCGATGCTGCCCGGCCGCAGCTCGACACCGTTGACGGTCACCGTCCCGGCCGCCGCCTTGCGTGCGCCGAAGATCGTCTCGAGGATTTCCGAGCGACCGGAGCCGACGAGCCCGGCCAGGCCGACGATCTCCCCGGCGTGCACGTCGAACGACACGTCGGCGAATTCGCCCGGCCTGGCCAGGCCCCGCACCGACAGGACCGGTCCCCCTGCAGGCCGGCCCGTCGGACGCTCGGGGAAGGCGTGGGCGATGGTGCGGCCGGTCATCAGCCGGATGACCTCGCTGGTCGGCGTGTCCGCCGCGGACAACCCGGCGGCGACGGTCCGGCCGTCCTTGAGCACGGTCACCCGGTCACCGATCTGCCGGATCTCCTCCAGCCGGTGCGAGATGTACACGACCGCGACCCCGGATGCGGCCAGGTCACCGATCACGCCGAACAAGCGCTGCACTTCCTGCTGGTCGAGCACGGCGGACGGCTCGTCCATGATGATCAGCTTGGCGTCGTGCGACAGCGCGCGAGCCATGCTCACGATCTGCTTGCCCGCGGCCGACAGCCTGCCCACCTCGGTGGCCGGGTCGACCTCCGGGTGTCCGAGGCGCGCGAGAAGATCGGCGGCCGCGCGGCGCATGGCGTGACGACGGACGAACCCCGCCGTGCGCGGCTCATGGCCGAGGAAGATGTTCTCCGCCACCGACAGCCCGTCCACCAGGTCGAGCTCCTGGTAGATCGTGGCGATCCCGAGGTCCATCGCGGACTGCGGATGCGGTAACCGGACCGGCTCGCCTTCCCAGGTGATCGTGCCGTCGTCGGGCTGGTGGGCGCCGGAGAGCACTTTGATCAACGTCGACTTGCCCGCGCCGTTCTGGCCGAGCACGCAGTGCACCTCGCCCGGCAGGACCTCCAGGTCGACACCATCCAGCGCGCGCACCCCGGGGAAGTGCTTGACGATCCCCTGCATCCGCAACAGGGACCGGCCCGTGGTGGCGGGCTGCGGCGTCGTCGCCGGATTGGTCATGCGCCGAACCGTACGAGGACTTTTGTAGGTACGTCAAGCTAAACTTGCGCAACAATCGGTTCGAAGTCACGATGCTGATGACGAAAGTCCTCGGTGTTCTACGGTTGACGCAGAGGCACGGCGAAGCGGAAGACGGTTGACGATGAGGGTGAACGACCTGCGGCCGCCCGGGCCGGCAGCTGGGACCGCAGCGCTGCTGCAACGGCTGCGTGACGGAAAGCCGCGCACGCGCGCCGAGCTGGTTGCGGAGACCGGTTTGGCCAGGTCGACCGTCGCCGAACGGATCGAGACACTGCTCGCGTCGGGGTTCCTGCGGCATGCCGACAAAGCCGAGTCCACCGGCGGCAGGCCGCCGACGATGTTCGCTTTCAATCCCGCGGCGCGGGTGGTGCTGGCCGCCGACATCGGGGCCACGCACATGCTGCTGGCCGTCACCGATCTGGACGGCAACGTGCTCGCCGAGGAGAGCCACGAGCAGGACATCGCCGAGGGGCCGGAGAAGGTGCTGGACGAGGTGTGCGCCGGCGGCAAGCGGCTGCTCGCCCAGGTCAACCGGCACCCGGACGACCTGCTCGGGGTGGGTGTGGGGCTCCCCGGCCCGGTCGAGCATTCCACCGGGCGGCCGAACAGCCCGCCGATCATGCCGGGCTGGGACAACTTCGACGTGATGGGCTATGTCCACCAGCGCCTGCACGCCCGCACCTACGTCGACAACGACGTGAACATCATGGCCCTGGGCGAGCACCGAACCCAGTGGCCGGACGCGTCGGACCTGCTGTTCGTCAAGGTCGCCACCGGTATCGGTTCCGGTCTGATCAGCGATGGCCGCTTGCACCGCGGCGCCCAAGGTGCGGCCGGGGACATGGGCCATGTGCAGCTGCCGCACGGCGCGGACGTGCCGTGCCGCTGCGGGAATGTCGGCTGTCTGGAAGCCATCGCCAGCGGCGCCGCGGTGGCCGCCAAGCTCACGGCCGCGGGCACGCCCGCGTCGTCCAGCTCGGACGTGGTGGCGTTGGCGCGCAGTGGCTCGGTGCCCGCGTTGACGATGTTGCGGCAGGCCGGGCGGGACATCGGCGAGGTGCTGGCCACCGCCGTGAGCCTGTTCAACCCCTCGGTGATCGTCATCGGCGGGTCGTTGTCGCTGGCCGGGGAGCACCTGATCGCGGGTGTTCGCGAAGTCGTCTATCGCCGGTCGTTGCCGCTCGCCACCCAGCATCTGCGCATCGTGACCTCGCGTGCGGGCGAACGCGCGGGTGTGCTCGGCGCGGCCTTCATGGTCATCGGGCAAGCATTCGAACCGGCCCTGCTCGACGAGCTGGTTTCCGCCTGACAACTGTGCGTGTTCACAGTTCGGGCGACGTTCATTGAACTTCGGTAGCAGCGTGATTACAGTCAGTTGCCCTGGGGGTGAGGGCGTTGGCTGGGGACGCGCACACTTATCGAAGCTCGGTACCGCCGGTTGTCGCGCGTCAGACTTTGTGGCTCAGGGGTTATGTAGGTTCCTGAGCAGGAGGTATGACGATGAGCCGTCCCCCGGTGTTCCCGGTGGAGGACAAGATCCGGATCGTGCTGAGCGTGCTGTCCGGGGAGATGACGATCGCCGAGGCCGCTCGGCGGAACAAGGTCTCGGAGCAGTCGGTGTCGCGGTGGAAGGCCCAGTTCCTCGAGGGCGGCCGGGCCGGGGTTGCCGAGGGCGGTAAGGCCGGTCCCTCGAGTCGTGAGGAGCAGTTGCAGG
>NZ_ATYT01000008.1 GCF_000427825.1 Thermocrispum municipale DSM 44069
CCGCGACACCGACTGCTCCGAGACCTTGTTCCGCCGAGCGGCCTCGGCGATCGTCATCTCCCCGGACAGCACGCTCAGCACGATCCGGATCTTGTCCTCCACCGGGAACACCGGGGGACGGCTCATCGTCATACCTCCTGCTCAGGAACCTACATAACCCCTGAGCCACAAAGTCTGACGCGCGACATCGCCGCGATGGTGGTCTCGGCGGCAACAGGCAGGGACCACAGTGGTCGGTCGTCGGCGTCATAGCCGTGCAGGCCGGTGTCGTCCAGGGTGACGAGGGTCCCCGTGGTGGGGTCTACGGCGGCGTCGCGTGCGGTGCTGCTCACGATGCTGCCCTGATCCAGGTCGAGGAGCGCGCCGGTGGTCTCGGAGGTGGCGACGAGCGCGAGCCCGTCTCCCGGTGCAGGGCGCAGGGACGCGCTGATGGACGCCGCCGTCCAGCCGTGCTCGGCGAGGGGGACGCGCCAGAGCTCCTGATCGTCGGCCGTGTCGCGCGCGATCAGAGCGTCCTCGTGGGTGAGCAGCACGATGCCGTGGTACTCGCCGATGATGCGGATACCTTCGGGGCTCGACTCGTCGGCCGCGACGTCTCCGGTGGTGGGGTCGAGCGCGACGCGTGGGCCGGTCTCGCCCATGAAGCCTTCGGGAGGTGCGGCGAAGACCAGCCCGGGGCCTTGGTAGGGGCCGGGCACCTCGACCGGACCCCAGACCCGTTCCCCGGTCGTCAGGTCGTAGGCGGTGGCAGTCGTCGCGGCCAGGGCGTCGGCCGTGGTCTGGAGGTCGCCCAGGATCGCGAGGGCTCGGCCGTGCGCGTCGGTGGTCACGACGAACCCGGTGCAGCTCGCTGGACGTTGCGCGGCCCACAGCACGTCCCCGTGGACGTCCACGGCGGTGAACTCCAGCACACCGTCGCGTTCACCGGCGGCCAGATACACCCCGTCCGCGTACTGCGGAGTGATGTCCCACCCGGGGTCCACGACCTCCAGCTCCTCGAACGGCGTCGGCAGCCGCATGCCCGAGGTGTCCACCACGGGTAGCGACCCATCGACCGAGTAGGGGTCTCTTACGGGCTCGGGCTCGGATGCCCCGCAGCCGGTCACCAGCAGCGCGGCCACGGCGGCGAGGGCAAGGCTGGAGCGTCGCCGGCGCGGCTTCATGACTGTTCCGCGCGGTGCTCGCCCGCCTGGGCGTCAGCGCGAGCGTGGGTACGGCGGCGTCTGGCCCAGAGCAAGAGTGCGATCCCGGCGATGAGGACGACGGCGAGGATGTCCAGGATCGGGTTCGCCAGGATCGCGGTGTTCTCTTGGAGCCAGGCCTGGGCGTCGAGC
This sequence comes from Thermocrispum municipale DSM 44069, assembly GCF_000427825.1. Lineage (GTDB taxonomy): Bacteria > Actinomycetota > Actinomycetes > Mycobacteriales > Pseudonocardiaceae > Thermocrispum > Thermocrispum municipale. The sequence continues at coordinate 1,335 of NZ_ATYT01000008.1, forward strand.
GGAACCAGTTCGGGAGCGCCGACCAGGCCGTTGGTGGTCCAGAACAGCACCCCGACGCCCACGATCAGCAGCCCGGTGACCACCGAGGTGGTGTGCAGCTCCCGGCCCAGCACGGTGAACGATCGCCCGCGCAGGAATCGGCGTCCACGGGCGCCCAGGCGCTGCCAGAGCGCGGCGATCAGCAGCAGCGGCAGCACCATGCCCGCGCCGTACACGGCGAGCATGACGCCGGCGGCGAGGGTGTCGCCGCGGGCGGCGGCCAGGGTGAGCACGGCGCCCAGGATCGGGCCGGCGCAGAATCCCGCGATGCCGCTGGCAGCGCCCAGCAGCACCGTCTTGACGAGTCCGGTCTTGGACGCCGCTTGCGCGTGCAGGTCGGCCCCGGCCGGTAGCAGCCGGGCAGGGTCGAACCCGAACCCGAGCGCCTGCGCCGCGCCGAGGACGACCAGGACCAGCGAGGCGACGAGCACGATCGCCTGCCGGTGAGTCACGAACAGCGTCCCCAGGGCGCCGGCTCCGACCCCCACGGGGACCAGGACGGCCAGCAGGCCGACGTAGAACACGGCTCCGTGCAGCAGCAGCCGGGGCCCGCTACCGATCGTGGAGGCGAAGAACGCCGGCATCAGCAGCGCCGCGCACGGGCTCAGCAGCGCGAGCGTGCCGCCGGCGAACGCGGCGAGCAGTCCGATGTCCACGCCGCCTCACTCCGCCGCGTCGAGCGCGCTCTGGAACGCTTCCTGGAACACCTCGGTGGGCTGCGCCCCGACGATCGGCTGTCCGCCCAGGATGAAGATCGGGGTGGAGGTGGCGCCGAGGTCGAACCCGAACTGCTGGTTGGCGGCGATCACCTGCGCCGTCTCCTCCGAGCCCAGGTCGGCGGCGAACTGCTCGGTGTCCAAACCGAGTTCGCCCGCCAAGGCGACGAGGGCTTCCTCGCTCAGCTCGCTCTCGGACCTGCGCTCCCCGTCCTCGAACAGGGCGTCGTGGTACTCCCAGAACGCCCCCTGGAGGGCGGCGGCGTACGAGGCCCGCGCTGCGCGCTCGGACGCGGGACCGAACACGTTGATGTCGCGCCACTCGATCCGCAGCTCCCCGGCGTCGACGTGCTCCATCATCGACGGCAGCGTCTGCTCGCTCCACCGAGCGCAGAACGGGCACTGATAGTCCGAGAACACCACCAGCACCACCGGCGCATCCACGGGCCCGGCCGCGAGCAGGTCCGCCTCGTCCCTGGTCTCGGCCGCAGACAGGTCCGGTTGCTCGGGGTTCTGCACCTCCGTCGGCGCGCCGCTATCCGACGGCGAGCCCCCCTCCTCGGCCGTCGTGCCACTCCAGTTCACCGCCACGATCACGGCGATCAGGACAGCAGCCAGGGTCAACACGGCGACCGGCACGATTTGTGACGACCTCGAACGGTTCGACGGTTTCGGGCGGTTCGTGGTCTCGGTGGGCATAGGGATTCTCCTGTTACTGTCGCGGGCACCGACCTCTACTATCTCAGATAGTCGACTATACGTGGTAGTCGAGTCATGTCAGAATGGGTTCCATGACCTCTCCCACGACTCGATCCCGCCAGGGCATCGGCGAAAGCTTCCGGTTGGCGGTCCAGGCGCTTCGAGGGTGGACGGGCCGGCAGGTGCTGGCCGCGATCGCCGCCTCGGCGGTCGTCGCGGTGGTGATCGGGGTGGCGACGGTGCTGATCCCCAACCCGGTGTTCGGTCGAGACATCCCGCCGGTGTGGTGGAACTATCCGGTGTGGCTGGTCACCTCGGTGCTGTCGGGCATGCTGGTCGCTACGTATGTCCGCCCGTACCGCGCCGCCGCGGACGAGCAGCAGGCGAATGCGGTCAGCGAGGACGGCGCCGCCACCGACGCGGCCGATGAGGCGCAGGCTCGGCGCAGCAGCCGGATGGGAATGGCCGGCGGCATCCTGGCGTGGTTCGCGGTGGGGTGCCCGGTGTGCAACAAGCTGGCGCTGCTGGCGCTGGGGTACTCGGGAGCGATCACCTGGTTCACCCCCGTGCAGCCGTTCCTCGCGCTCGGCGCGCTGATCCTGACCGGCGTCGCACTGGTGTGGCGACTACGCGGGCAGGTCGCTTGCCCGGTCCGCCCCGAGCCGGTGGCGGTTGTGCGATGAAGGCCGCCGATGGGCGCTCCGGCGACCTGCTGCGCCTGGGGGCGTTGGAAGCGCAGGTGATGGACGTGCTGTGGGACCACGGCCCGGCTACCGTGCGCGAAGTGATCGAGCACCTGCCCTCCGACCCCGCCTACACCACCATCGCGACCGTGCTCACCAACCTGGATCGCAAGCGCCTGGTGACCATCACGAGGCAGAACCGGTCCACCCGGTACGGCGCCAAGATCACCAGGCACGAGCTCGCCGCGAGGCTGATGGAGCAGGTGCTGGAGGCCAGCCGCGACCGGGCCGCCTCGATCCTGCAGTTCGTGGACTCGATGCCCGAGAACGACCTGGACCTGCTGCGCGACTACCTGGAACGCCGCGACCGGGGAGACATGCCATGACCGCGGGCATCCTCACGATGGCTCTGTGCACCGGACTGGTGGCATTGGCGGTGTTCGGGCCGTGGTTGCTGCGGCACGCTGCCCCCGCCCTGGTGCGCGTCCCGCGCTTGGCGATCGTGGTCGTCGCCGGCGGCATCGGGGTCTGGCTGGTCACGCTGCTGGCGATCGGCCCGGTGCTGGCCTGGGCCGGAGCCGGCCCCGCGCTGCTGCCCGAACGCGCGGCCGAGGTCTGCCAACGGTGCCTGACCGCCGCGAACCCGTTCTCCGCCGACACCACCGAAACCCTGATCCCCGCGGTGCTGCTGCTCGCCCTGCCGGTGGCGCTGGCCCTTGCTCTGGGAGCAGGTCTTGCCCGCCAGATGGTTCGGCGCAGCTCTCGCTCCCGGGACGCCGCCCGCACGCTGCTGCGCGGCGCGCGGCGGCAGCTCCTTCACGGGCACGAGGTGGCACTGGTCGACGCCGAGCACCCGTTCGCGCTTACCTTCCCCGACCGTCACGGCGGGATCGTGCTCTCCACCGGCGCGGTGCGCGCGCTGGGGCCGGGCGAGCTGGCCGCCGTGCTGGCCCACGAGCACGCCCACCTGCACCAACGCCACCACCTCATCACCGCGCTAGTGGACAGCATCGCCGCCTACCTACGGTGGGTGCCGCTGATCCGCGCTGTCGCCGACGCGCTGCCGCACTACCTGGAGATCGCCGCGGACGACCAGGCCCGCCGTCACGCAGGAACCCCGGCGCTGGTCAGCGCCCTGGTCAAGCTCGGCGAACGCACCCACCCCGCCATGCCGCAGCACTCCTGCCCGGTCGCCCTCCACGCCGCCGGTCCCGAACGCATCCGCCACCTCGTCCACCCCAGCGCCGGGCTGGCAGGCGCCCTGCCCGCCGTCGCGATCGCCGCATATCTGGTCGGCATGGCCGCCCTTGCCGCCGCCGTCCACCTGCCCTACGTCTCGGCCGCCCTCACCGGCTGCGCCACCTGACCCCGGCCAGAACAAGAGAGAACAACCAAGCAATGGATGCGAACCCTCGTGAGGTGATCCTGCACGTGGCCGACGACCCCGCCGACGTGCAACGGGCGCTGGACGCCGCCGCCGGACTCCACGCCGCCGGCCTGGGAGTGCGGGTGCGGGTGATCGTCAACGGCCCGGCACTGGCCGGCCTGACCGGCACCGATGCCGTGCAGGTGCCCGAGCACACCGAGGTGGCCGCGTGCAGCGTCGGGCTCGGACGGCGCGGCATCGACCCCGGCGAGCTGCGACCCGAGGTCGGCACGGTCCCCTCCGCGGTCACCGCGATCGTCCATGCGCAACTGGCCGGCGCCGCCTACATCCGCATCTGACCGGACCAGAAGGTGGCAGATGGAGCGCCGATGAGGACCATCGGGTTGCTGCACGGGATGAGCAGCGTCGCGACGGTGGACTACTACCGCCGGATCAACGACCGCGTGAACGAGCTGCGTGGCGGGCACGAGCGAGCCGAGCTGGTGCTGTCCAGCGTGAACTTCGGCGTCATCGAACGATGCGTGCGCGCCGAAGCCTGGGATGAGGCCGGACAGTATCTGGCAGGCAAAGCCCGGGGCCTGCAGCGGGCGGGAGCGGACTTCATCGCCTGCGGGAGCAACACGATGCACCGAGTCGCGCCCGTCATCGAGGCGGCGATCACCGTCCCATTCCTGCACATCGCCGATGTGGTCGCGACCACAGCGACCGACATCGGGGTGACCCGGCTGGGACTGCTCGGCACCGCGCCGACGATGGAACAGGACTTCTACCGGAGAAGACTCGAGCGAGCGGGCTTCACTGTGCTGCCCCCGGAGCCCGTCGACCGGACCACGGTCGATCAGATCATCTTCGACGAGCTGACCAGACACGTGTTCCGGCCTGAGTCTCGGGAGACCTACATCCGGGTCATGACAGACCTCCACGCGGCCGGGGCCGAGGCGATCGTGCTCGGATGCACCGAGATCATCCTCTTGGTCGGCCCCGACGACGTGCCGGGACTGCCGCTGCTTGACTCGACCACGCTGCACGTCGAAGCCATCGTCCAGACCGCGATGTCCCGCGGCTAAGCCGCCCCACAGCGGGTCCGCCGCGCCGGGACGAGCCGGTCACCGGCGCTGGAGGAGAAGTACCCCGTCGGTCAGCTCGGCGGCCTCGCCGGAAGGGGCGGTGGCGTGTCGGGTGTGCGTCTGGATGCTCAGGACGAGCCAGTCGTGCTCGTTGCGGTTCAGCTCCACGAACTGTCGTGCCGGGCTGGGAAAGCTGTGCGCGGGATGATCCGCGGCGTCGACCCAGGGTGGGAGTGCGGCGTGGGAGAGGACCACGAGGTGACCGCCGGCGCGCACCGTGGTGGCTGCGCGTTGCAGGATCGCGATGCGCGGGAGCGGGACAGGCGAGTGCAGGAAGCTGGCGGTCATCAGATCGTAGGGGCCGTCGTCCGGCTCCCACCGTGCCAGGTCGGCAGTGACGAACCGGGTGGCCGCGCTGGCCTGTTGACGCTGAGCCTCGCGGCGTGCGCGGGCGATAGCGGTGGCGGAGATGTCCACGCCGGTGACGAGCCAGCCCTGGGTGGCGAGCCAGATCGCATCGGCGCCCTCCCCGCACCCCAGATCCAGCGCTTTCCCCGGAGCCAAGTGCTGCACAGCGTTGACCAGGCTAGGGTTCGGGCGGCCCGACCACACGCGCTCGGCGTCCCGGTAGCGGCCCTCCCAGAACTCCTGAGGATTCTGAGAGGGCGAGTCGTGGCGCGTGGCGCCTGTCATCGTCCGAACAGGCGGGCGAAGAACCCGCTCGTCGCGGCTGCCTTCTCCTTCTCCTTGTCGTGTCCGGGGCACCACTGGCCCGCCGGCACGGTGCGCTTGACCTCGGCGATGTGCTGGCCGCAGCCGGCCCAGGTGGTCTTGCCGCAGGTCTTACAGGTCACAGCTCGGCACATGGATTGCTTCTTCCTTCGAGGGCTGTCTGTCGGTTGGTCGTGAGGATCGCTCGTTCAGGCGAGCGTGAGGAACAGCTTCTCCAGCTCCTCGGTGGTGATGTCGTCGGCACGGTTGGTGCCGTCGGGGTCGGCGATGCAGTCCTTCATCGCGGTGGAGATGATCGCGAACCCGGCACGGTCAAGCGCCGAGGAGACCGCCGCGAGCTGGGTCACCACCTCCCGGCACGACCCGCCGCCTTCGACCGCGTCAATGACGGCGTTGAGCTGGCCGCGGGCGCGGCGGAGCCGGTTGAGGATGCGGCGCTGGGCGTCGGGGTCACTCGTGGACATGAGAACTCCTGTTCGGGACGGGGGCGCTCGTCAGGTCGACGTGCTGCCGGGCATCGGGGATGTCGAGTGTGTGCTGCGGCGTCTGAGGCTGCCGACGAGTGGTGAGCCAGCTCGTCGGGCATGTTCCTGTGACCGCCATGACCGCGATGACGGTGGCCATCACGCCGGCGGCTACCGCGATCGCCGGGTCCGTCGACAGCATGGATGCACCGAACGCGCCGACGATCAGGGCGACGGCTCCACGGCTCAGCCGCCCCCATACGCCGGCGCGGCATGCCGGGGCGCAGGTGAGCTGTCGGTCAGACATAGGCGAAACTCCTCTGACTGTCAGGAACGTCGTCGAGTGGGTGGTCGGCCCAAAAGCCCAGGATCGGCACCGAGCTCTCCTCGACCACCCGGGTCGGGTTCTCTCGCCTGATCTCGGTCGCGCCCATGACTCCACTATACCCCCGGGGGTATAGTGATCTCAACTTTGTCATCGCAGCGTTGCGAACGAGGTCTCCGCGACAGAGGGAAGCGGACTCTCCGGACGGTTGTGCAGCGCCCGCCGATCGCTCCTCGCGCAGCCCACTCCTCTCGGACCGCGTGGGCCGCAGGGAGCATGCGGGAGACAGTCGGACGGAGTAAGCCACCGCCGCGGCGCTGGCATGGGTTCCTCAGCGCGGCGGCGGGGACGGTCCTCGTCCTCGCTGGCGGGGCGCTGCTGGTAGGCCTTCTCGCCGCGCCGGAGCGGGTCGAGTATGTGTACGGGACGGTGAAGACGGCGGTCACGGGAAGCATCCATGCCGCGCGGGAGGACGCGTTCGGAGACCTGCCCACCGTGGACTTGGGCGCCACGGGTGGCGTGCACGAACTAGACGGCTGCGACGGAACGTTCACGGAGATGAGTTCCTACGAGCGGGAGGGTCTGATGCACGAACTGGTGACAGTTTCGGTTAGGCCGCCTGGGTGGCAGCGGGCTTCATGATCAGTTCGTATTCGACCGGGGTCAACCGCCCGAGAGCGGCTTGGCGACGGCGTCGGTGATAGGTCCGTTCGATCTAGGCGACGATTGCGATTCGTAGCTCCTCGCGGGTGTTCCAGACGCGGCGGTCGAGGACGTTCTTCTGCAGCAGCGAGAAGAACGACTCCATCGCGGCGTTGTCGGCGGCCGCGCCGACGCGACCCATCGATCCGGCCATGTCGTGACGATTGAGCTGGTGGACCAGCTTCCTGGACCGGAACTGCGACCCGCGGTCGGTGTGCAGGACACAACCAGCCACGTCCACACCCTCAGCGCGGTGGCGAGCGACGGTGTTGTCGAGTGCAGCGACCGCGATCCGCGACTTCATCCGTGAGTCGATCGAGTAGCCGACGATCCGGTTGGAGTAGACGTCCTTGATCGCGCAGAGGTAGAGCTTGCCTTCACGGGTCCAGTGCTCGGTGTAGGGGTCGGACCGGGGCGCCCTGTCAGCCTCACGGCTGGTGGGTTTCCCCGGCCCGCCCTCCGAACCGGACGTGCGACTCTCACCGCATCCGGCTCTCCACGTGGTCATGCCGCTGGGCTGGGATGAGGCGTTGTTGGACTCGACCATGGGGTCGGGATCTTGGTGCCCCGGTAGCGGTAGCGCTCGATGGGGAACGCATTGGCTCGGAACATGTCGATCCCTCCGGCACGGATGTGCCATCCGGGCAGGTAGCGCCGGACCAGGGTGTGCATGTTCAGCCCGAGGTGTCGTTTGCGGAGCCACCCGACCACCCGCCAGAAGGCGAAGTGATCGAGGTAGCCGAAGGTCCGCGAGGACACTCCGTGACGGAAGTATGTGCACCAGCCTCGCAGCGTCGGGTTCAACCGGCGCAGCAGGTCTGCGAGCGTTCGATGTCTTGCACGGCGCGTCAACGTCCGCACCTTATCGATGATCGAAGTCAACGACTTCTTCGACGGGTAGGTGTAGATCGCCTTCTTGCCGGTCCGACTCCGCCAGTCGCGACGCTGGATGCGCCAGCCGAGGAAGTCAAACCCCTCATCGATGTGACAGACCCTCGTCTTCTCAACCGACAGGCGCAAGCCCATCGGCGTAAGCACTGCTGTGACCTCGTCCCACAGCGCTTCGGCGTCGGCGCGTTGCCCGTGGATGAGGACCACGAAGTCGTCGGCGTAGCGGACGAGCTTCATGACCGCACCCCCGGCGCGTCGATGCTTGGCACGTGTCCACTCCGGGCCGAGCGCTTCCCACTTGGCGGTGAAATGCTCGTCCAGCACGGACAGGGCGATGTTGGCCAGCAGCGGTGAGAGGATTCCGCCTTGAGGTGTGCCGGTGATCGTCTCGCGGTTCATGCCGTCCTCGGTGAGGACACCGGCCCGCAAGAACGCCTTGACCCAGCCCAGGACCCGCTTGTCCCCGACACGTCGCCGCACCCGCTCCACAAGCGCGGTGTGGTCGATCTCGTCGAAGCACGCCTTGATGTCGGCCTCGAACACCCACTCGTAGTTGCGGGTAGGCGATGCGAGGTAGTGAATCTCGGCGATCGCGTCCTGGGCTCGGCGACGAGGACGGAAGCCGTAGGAACACGGCTTGAAGTCCGCCTCGAAGATCGGCTCAAGCACCAGTTTCAACGCAGCCTGCACGACCCGGTCACGAGCAGTCGGGATCCCCAGCGACCGGACCTCGCCCGAAGCCTTGGGGATCGTCTTCTGCCGCACCGGTAGCGGCACGAATTCACCTGCCTTCAAGTCCTCGCGGACTCCGATCAGCAGATCCATCGCCGCCCAGCCGACACCGCGTGGGGTGACCCCATCGACGCCTGCTGTTCGTGCTCCCTTGTTCCCCCGCACCCGGTGCCACGCCACGACCAAGAAGGCCGGGTCGTAGACCAGGTTGGCGAGGTCATCGAAACGACGGTCGGGATTCTCCGTCGCCCATCGGTGCAGCTTCTTCTGCATCCGCAGTACCCGCCACTCGGCCTCCTCCCGCTCGGGGAAGACGACACTGGACAGATCGCCGGTGTTCACCAGCGCACTCCTACGAACGCGTTGATGCCGCGAACACGCTGGACCCCTTCGCCATGCGGCCGGCTTTCCCGGCCTCGGACTACTACGGGTCCTCCGCCCCACCGCGACAGCATCGGTCGGCGACGGACCTTCCCGCCGAACAGCAGGCTGCTGATCGGGGAGGGGATCGTCGCGGTGGTTCCCACGTTCACTGTCGAACCGCTCGACGGGGTCGGCGCCCAGCTATGCCCCTGCAGCATCGCCGCGGCTACGCCGCAGACATTCACCACGGCCTCCCGGCTGGCGACATCACCCAGCCAAGGAGTTCCCCGCACCAGGACGACCGAAGGCGCCTGACGCAGGTGCGCGCTGCTAACCGGCCCTGATCCACCAGGTTCGAGCCGGAGGCTCTCTTGAGGGGCGTTCAGCCGCTGGTTCCTCACGTACGCCTTCCCGTCTTGCTAGCCGGACCCGCGCCATCTGGCAGTGCTGACGCGTCCCGTCGTTGTCAGGGCTGCTTCCGCCCTCGCCCCCGTCCCGGGGGTCGGGCTGCCCTCAACTTCACCGTGCTGCTGCGACAGCACGGCGGTGGTGGTCTCTCACCCCCACTCGGTTCAACAGCGCCTCGTGGCGCTCGATGTCGGCCAGCCACAGCCGGTTCGGGGCGCCGGCGGTGAAGTTCCGCATCACCAGGTCGTCGTGGACCGGCGGGCCTGGCTTCTTGCCGTTGCGGCCGCGCCTCTTCCCGAACGCTGACCACCAGCCCAGGTCGGAGCAGATCCTCCACGCGGTCCGCTCTGCCATCGACTCACCGGCTTCCCTGGCTTCGTCGACCAGGAACCGGTAGCCGAACTCGGGGTCCTCGCGGTGAGCGTCGAACAACGCGTTGGCCCGGTAGGCCGCAGCCAGTTCGGCGTCGGTCACCGGCTTGGAGAGCCAGCGGTAGTAGGGCTGGCGGGCGATCTTGAGCACCCGGCACGTCACCGTGACGGGAACCCCGTCGTCGGCCAGCTCGCGGACGAGCGGGTACATCATTTTCCCGGCAGATGAGCCTGCGACAGATAGGCCGCAGCGCGGCGCAGGACCTCGTTCTCCTGCTCGAGCAGCTTGATCCGCTTGTTCGCCTCCCGCAGCGCGTCGGACTCGCTACCCGACTGTGGCGAGCGAGACGACCGGGCCGAGTTCTTCTCGTCGATCGCCAGCCAGCGCTTCAAGCACGACGGCGAGATACCGAAGTCCTTGGCGACCTGGGCCATCGAGGCATCGGACTCCCGGTAGACCCGGATCACGTCCTCGCGAAACTCCTTGGGGAACGCCTTCGGCATGATGCACATCCTTCCAGCGCCGACACACATCGACGCAGATCGGATGTCACCTATCCGTGCAGCAGTCCCTCAAGCCCGAGAACGTGCTTGCCACGATCCACGCATATGTTGACGATTTGCCCCAAGCAGATGAAGAGCAGACGTAGGAGGCCGACCAGGCACCTGCTGGTGGTCCACATGACACCGAGCAACTCCGAAGCCAGTGGACGCTGAACCTATGAGCAATGCGGTCGGGGCGAAGGCTCGTCGCGAAGAGGAGATTGCGTTCCTGGCGATGGAACAAGTGCTTGGGATCGACATCTCGTTGGCGGACGCGGGCGCTGGTGACAAGATGCCAGACGGTTCTTGGACCTACCCCGATAGCAGAGGACGCAAGGGCATCGTCGAGGTCACGTCGCCGCCAGCCGAGCGCTTGTTGGCTGAGTGGGCGCGAGCGAAGAGGGAGGGTCGGCCACAGACCGAGAGTGGATCGATCCCCACGCGTCTGAATCAGTTAGCGCGAGTTTGCGCCGAGATGCTGGCGACGCAGTGGGCGTGCCAGAACTTCGAGAAGCTTCTAGCTCAATCGGCGGATGAGCGACATTTGTTCTTGTTCGCTCGGCAACATAGGGATGGCTCCTACTTCTATCGTCTTTCCGACTCCTACGAAGGCGGGACGGGGGAGGACGTGGACGACCTTGTCCTTCCGCATGGCATCTCCGACGTCTGGTTCCGTGGTCGCGCGAGCCGTGACGTGTCCGATCCTCTCGGTGTAACGCAACTCCGGCTGGCAAGGTTTCAGGCAGCATCCGGCTGGCACCGCTACACGGTCCGCATAGAGGAGCGGCAACTGCCAGTGCCCAACCCGAGCATCGCTGACGATCGAGTTCCGGCAGGTTGGCGGCTGCCAAAGGATCGTACTCATCCCGTCGAGGACTGATGATGCACGCAAGACGTGTGGCCCACTCGGACGCCCTTGACCCGGTCAAGCATCTGGCTGGCACAAGAGACGCTTCGACCGAGAAACAAAGTGTCAATCAGCCCTTCAAGCCGCGGTGACGAGGGGGACCAAAAGGGGACCAGAATCATGCAAACCATGCATGTCGTGACACGCGCTGCATGACCTGGGGTCCGGAACGACGCGGATTTCGGGATCGGCGGAGCCGTCTGGACGCCTGGGGGTCAAGGGGTCGCAGGTTCAAATCCTGTCAGCCCGACCGCGAGACAAGGCCCGGTGAGCCGACGGAATTCCGGCTCACCGGGCCTTGTGCATGCAGCGGGCGGCGGAAACCGGCGCCGGCTGCAAGACCTCGCGCCGGCGATCATCCCGGCGCGTCCGCGGGCGCGCCTGCTTGCGAGTTCGCCGAGGCAATTTGCTCCAATGCCCACGTCAGGTAACCGGCGAACACGGACGGGTTCTCCGCGTGCGGGAAGTGGCCGAGCTCGGGCATCTCACGGAACCGCGCTCCCGGGATGGCCTCGGCGAGTTCCCGCGTGGCGCTGGGCGGGACCGTGTAGTCGTAGACGCCGCTGAGCAGCACCACGGGGGGAGTGTGCGGCCCGAACAGGGACCGGACGTTGTCGATGTCCCACGAGGTGGAGTAGTAGACGATGTCGCGTTCGTAGACACCGAAGCCGCCTTGCGAATAGCCCCACCACACCCAGTCACGATCGGCTCGTGGCGATTCGGGAGACATCAGCCCGAACGTCCACTCCGGGACGTGGGTCGTCTGATTGACGCGTGGGTTGCGCAGCCACGGCGTGTGCCGGTTCGCCACTCGCGGGCCCGCCTGACAGCCGACGGCGCCGCGGATCGATCGCGGGTACCGGGCTGCCATCTCCACGACGACCGCGCCCGCCATGGAAGCGCCCACCAGCACCGGCTTCTCGGGCAGCGCGAGCCGCTCGACGAACCTGGCGATGAACTCGGTGTAGCTGTCCGAGGTCAGCTGATAGGCCGACCCGGTTCGGCCGTAGGGAGGTAGCGACTTCCCGTGCCACGGGAGATCCACCGCGATCAGCCGGTTGGTCGCGGTCAAGCGCTGGTCGGTCAACAGCCCGCGATACTGGCTGCTGTCCGCCCCGGCGGTAGCCAACAGGATGACGGGCGGACCGGATCCGGAGCTTTCGTAGAAGACGTCACAAGTACCCCACGCGCTGGTGTCGACCCGGACATAACGGCCGATCACGTCGACCGGCTCCGGCGGCACTGCCGCGGGTGCCGCAGCTGCAGCATCGCGCGCCAGCTCGATCACGCGGCGCACCAGGTGCAGGTGCTGAGCGAACGCTTCCGCGTTGCCGGTCACCGCTCCGGACCCGCGTGGCGCCACGAACGCCAACACGTGTTGTGTGCGGGGGAGTGGATGCTTGTCCAGGAGCGCTGACCAATCGTCGGCGGTCAGCTCGACCCGGAAGTCCGGTGGATCTGCGCTGCCATCGTCCGGCTGGGCGGATATCTCCTCACCGCTGAAGGTGATCCGCCACGCTTCGCCCTCGCGGACGGCGAGCGTGAAGCTGATCCACGCAGGCCCGAACGTGCGCAGCTCGGGATCGGCACACAACCGTCGCGGTAGATCGCTGGGCAGGAAACCCGTACCGCTCATCGTCGATCATTTCCCGGCGCCGGCGTCGTGTACGGACACCGACGGCTCGATGCCTTCGGCGCCGACCACGTGTTTCCACGCGTCGAAGCCGCCCTGGAACGCCACCACGCCCGCTTCCGGCAACGCGATCTCGATCGCCTCCAGGATCTCCTCGGGGCTGAGTCCCAGGTCGAGCGCCACCCGGATGTGGCTTTCGATCTGCGCGCGGGGTGCCCGCAGCACGGTGAGGCTGACGATGAAGATGAGCTCCTTCATCTTGCGATCCAGCCGCCGTTGTTCCAGGTAGACCGCGGAGACCAGGCCGTTGGCCGCCTTGAGCGCATCGAGGTCGTACTTGGCCATGACCTTGTGGTAGTCGAGGACGTAGCCACGTTTGCGCGCCATGTCGTCGACGTACTCCTGGGCTGCGTTGCCGGTGCCGTCAGTCATCGGTGTGCGGGTCCCTTCTTCACTCGCGGACGCTTGGTCGGGTCATGGCTTCGGTGGGGTGTGCGGCGCCGTCGCGCGATCGCTTGCTCTCCAAGGCGATCCGGGCGGCCGACTCGACGTGCACCAGGCAGGCCTCCGCCGCAGCTTGTGGATCACGCGCCTTGATGGCGCGCAGCACCGCCCCGAGTTCGTCCACCATCGCCTGGTGCCGGTTCGGGGAGCCGAGGGTCAGTCGACGCAGCTGGCTCACCCGGGCCTGGATGTTGTCCAGCATTTCCTTGATCACCTTGTTGCCCGATGCCTCGACCAGCGCGTCGTAGAACCGGTTCTTGAGCTCGATGAGCTCGTCCAGCGGGAGCGTGCGTGCGGCGACGATCTCGTCGAAGATCTCCACCAGTCGATCGAGCTGCTCGTCGCTCGCCCGTTCCGCGGCCAGCCGGCCTGCGGCGCTTTCCAGTGCGGCTCGCGTTTCGTACAGATCGCGAACGTCGGCCTCGGTCAACGTGACGACCACCGGGCCGAACTGGGGCTCGATCCGAACCAGGTGCTCGCTCTCCAGCTGTCGGAGCGCTTCCCGGATGACCGTGCGGCTCACTTCGTAGGCGGCGCACAGGTCGCGTTCCTTCAGGCGACTGCCTGGGGGATAGGTCTCATCCACGATGTGTGCGCGCAGCGCTTGGACGACCTGGCTGCGCAGCGGGGCGGCTTCGCGATGAATCATGCCTCAATCTACCCAAGTAAGACCGTATTACGGTATTCCGATAATGTGCTACCGTAGCACGGCAACGAGCTCCCCGCCGGGTGGCGGGTCATTCGTGGGAAGGCACCAGGTATGTCCGTAACTGGCATCCGGTCCGGGTCCGCGACGCACCGCATCGCGGTGATCGACGGGCCGAACATGTCCAACCTCGGCGCCCGGAACCGCAGGGTCTACGGCGAGATCGGCTCGATCGAGGAACTGCAGCAGTTCTGCCGGGACTTCGGCGCACGGCTCGGGGTCGAGGTGACCTGCTTCGTGTCGAATTTCGAAGGCGAGATCCTCGAGTTCATCCACGCGCAGGCCACGCAGGTCGACGGATTCGTCATCAATCCGGCCGGGCTGACCGAGATCGGCATCCCGACCAAGCATGCGCTTTCGGAGACCGGCAAGCCGTTCGTCGAGGTGCATTTCGCCAACGTGCATGCCCCGCCGCACTCGCCGCGGGGTCTGCCGATCGGGCCGTGGGAGTCGGTGTTCACCCCAGCCGCCACTGGCGCGGTCATGGGCTTGCGGCAGTACAGCTACGCGGCGGCGATTCTGGGGCTGACGATGTCGTTGGACGACGAGTCCTTCCTCGGCGCCCCGGCGGAGGGCTGAGCGATGGCCGGTGTGCAACGAGGGCGCGTGGTCGTGGTGACCGGTGGTGCTTCCGGTATCGGGCGGGCTTGTGTGGAGCACTTCCTCGAGCTGGACGCCACGGTGGCCAGCATCGATCTGCGCACGGCAGGGGACTCGGCCGTGCTGGAGTGCGAGGCCGACCTGACCGATCAGGCGCAGGTCGACGCCGCGTTGCAGCGGATCGTCGCCGAGCTGGGCGGCGTGGACGTGCTCGTGAACAACGCGGGCGTGAGCTACGTCGGTGGCATCGAGGACGGTTCCGAGGACGACTGGTTCAGGCTCTGGAATGTCAACCTGATGGGCTATGTGCGGGCCATTCGTGCCGCCCTCCCGCACCTGCGCCGTTCGGCCGCTCCGTCGGTGGTCAACGTGTCCTCGACGACCGCGACGTCGGGTTTTCGGCAACGCGCGCTGTACTCGGCGACGAAGGGTGCGATCGAAGCCATGACGCGATCGGTGGCGGCGGACCTGGTCGCCGAAGGCATCCCGGTCAACGCCGTCAACCCGGGGACGGTCGACACCCCCTTCATGGCCGAACTGGCCGCGCAGGCGGAGGATCCGGTCGCGCGTCGAGCAGATTTCGACGCCCGCCAGCCGACCGGGCGCATGGTGTCGCCCCGCGAGGTCGCGTTGGCGGTCGCCTACGCGGCGCATCCGGAGAACCGCTCGATGATCGGCGCCACGCTCATGGTCGACGGCGGCATCTTCCCGTTGCACATCACGCGGGCTTGAGCGGTCTGTCGCACGAACCGGAAAGGCAGGACATGAGACTCAAGAACAAAGTTGCCGTGATCACCGGCGCCGGGCAGGGGATCGGCAAGGTGTTCGCTTCGGCATTCGCCGCGGAGGGGGCGCGGATCGTCATCGCCGACGTCAACAGCGGTGCCGGTGAAGCCGCGGCGAAAGCGGTGCGTGACGAGGGTGGCGAGGCCATCGCGGTCACCACTGACGTGTCGGATGAACGATCCACCCGCGACATGGCCGCTGCGGCCGTGGACCACTTCGGCACGATCGATATCCTGGTCAACAACGCGGCCATCTTCTCGACGCTGTCGATGAAACCGTTCGACGCCATTCCGGTCGAGGAATGGGATCGGGTTTTCGCGGTGAACACCCGAGGCACTTTTCTGGCGTGCAAGGCCGTTGCGCCCATCATGCGGGAACGCGGTTACGGTCGGATCATCAATATTTCTTCCAGTGTCGTGGTGACCGGCCGGCCGAATTATGCGCATTATGTGGCGTCGAAAGGCGCGGTGTGGGCCTTCACGCACGCGCTGGCGACCGAGCTGGGCGAGGACGGCATCACGGTGAACGCCATCAGCCCGCACGGCATCATCACCGAGATTCCCCGGGAGACCATCTCGGACGAGGGTTGGCGGCGCAACCTGGAAGAACAGGCGATCAAGCGCAAGGGCGAGCCGGCCGACCTGGTGGGTGCGGCCATCTATCTCGCCAGTGACGAGAGCCGGTACATGACCGGCCAGACGCTGAGCCTCGACGCCGGTCTGCGATTCACCTGATCGCGCACCGGGTCAGCGGATCGGCGACAGTCCGCTCGAGCTGTTTTCGCTCACGAAAGGTTTGTCAACGTGGACAACCCAACCCAACTTTCGCCGGAAAAGGATGCGCTTCGCGCCAGGGCGGTCGCGAAAGTGCATATGCGGATCATGCCGCTGATTTTCGTGCTGTATCTGGTCAACTACATGGACCGTACGGCGCTGGGAATCGCCAATGCCAACGGGATGGATACCGAGCTCGGTCTGACCGCGACCATGTTCGGGCTGGCGTCCGGGATTTTCTTCGTCGGCTACATCCTGCTCGAAGTCCCCAGCAGCGTCCTCGCGCAGAAGCTGGGTGCGCGGAAATGGATCGCCCGTATCGCGGTGAGTTGGGGAGTGGTGGCTTCGCTGACCGCGTTCGTGCCGAGCTACGAGTGGTTGCTGGTGGCCCGGTTCCTGCTGGGCGTCGCGGAAGCGGGGTTCGCCCCGACGGTTCTGCTGTATCTGACCATCTGGTTCTCCAACCGGGAACGGCCCAAGGCGTTCTCGCTGTACCTGCTGGGCATCCCGTTCTCGTCGGTTCTTGCCGGGCCCATCGGCACCTGGCTGATCGAAGCCGGCGACGGGGTGATGGGCCTGAGCGGCTGGCGCTTCATGACGCTGGCCTCGGGGATTCCCGCGATCCTCGTCGGGTTCGTGGCGTTGGTCTACCTGACCGACCGGCCGCAGGATGCGTCCTGGCTCACCGGTGACGAGAAGCAGGCGATCCTCGACGACATCGAACGCGAGACCGAGCCGGAGGTGCGCGTCCAGCACGGCGGGGTGTTGTCGTCGATGCGTTCGCTGCGCACGTGGGTGATGGGGCTTGCCTACTTCGGCCTGGTTTACGGGCTGTACGCGATCGGGTTCTTCATGCCCGCGGTCATCGACGGATTCGCCGAGCGGTTCGGTACCACGTTCAGCACGGTGGAGAACGGGTTCTTGATCGCCGTGCCGTATGTGTTCGCCACCATCGCGCTGGTGTTGTGGCCGCGGCACGCCACCAAGTCCGGCGACATCGGGTGGCACGTGCTGATCGGCACCGCCGTCGGTGCGGCGGGCATTCTGCTGGCCGCGTTCGGCGACAGCCCGTGGCTCGTCATGATCGGCGTCAGCGCCTGCGCAACCGGGGTCATTTCCAGCATGCCGCTGGTGTACAGCCTGCCGGCGCGCATCTTGTCGGCGGTGTCGGTCGGCGCCGGGCTCGCGTTGGTGAACTCGATCGGGAACGTCGGCGGGTTCGCGGGGCCGTTCGTCACCGGCTGGCTGCGTGACCTGTCCGGCAGCACCGAGGTACCGTTCGTCGTCCTGGCAGGCATTCTGCTGGGTGCGGGCGTGATCTCGGTGCAGGTGCAGCGCACCACTCGCAGCCGCAATGCGAAGATCGAGAAGGCATTGTCGTCGCGACAGTGAGAGGCGGAGAGGGGCTGTGTCGCACATCAGCGCAGCCGCCTCGGCCGGATCATGCGGGATTGATTTCGGCCCGGGCCGCTGATCTGACGTACTCGGTGAGCACGTCGAGCGTCGGGCTGCGCAGCCGCCATCGCTGCCAGAACAAGGCGACGTCGACCGGTGCCACTCCGGGGATGCACACGAGTTCGCCGCGCTCCACCGCTGGGTCGAGTTGGTGGACCGGGATCAGGCCCCAGCCGAGACCGGCACGGACGGCCTGGAAGAAGTCGGCGGAGCTCGGAACGCGATGAACCACGCGCGGCCTGGTCGTCCGGTGTGCTTCGAGCACGGTGTCCTGAAGGCGATCCTTCTCGTTGAACACGAGCATCGGCATGCCTGACCAGTTCACCCGCGTGCCGTCGTGGTGCGCGGCGAGAAGTTCGGGTGTGGCGGCCGCCCGATAACGCAGGGCGCCCAGGGGCTCGACCGTGCAGCCTTGGAGAGGCTTTGGTTCGGTGGTGACCGCGGCCAGGACCTCCCCGCGGCGGAGCAGGTCGTGGGAGTGGCCCTCGTCCTCGACTGCGAGCTGCAACGACGTGTTCGGCAGCTTGGCCACCTCGCCCAGCACTGGTCGGAACCACGTCGACAACGAGTCCGCGTTGACCGCGACCCGGAGCTCGACGACATCGTCGTGACCGAGTTCCGTACCCGCTTCGGCGGTGAGCATCTGCATCTGCTGGGCGAGGCGGAGGAGTGGCGCTCCGGCGTCGGTGATCTCCGCCGGCGTCGTGCGCCGGACGAGCACTTGTCCGGCGCTTGCTTCCAGAGCGCGGATGCGCTGGCTCACCGCGCTGGGTGTCAGGTGGAGGTGGCGGGCGGCCGCCTCGAACGAACCGTTCTCCGCGATGGCCAGAAGTGCCTCGAGTTGCGCAGGGTTGAATCGCACCGCCTAAGTGAAGCACAGCTTCACTTACTGAAGAATCATTCGCTGTACTGAAGACGCCGGTCTTCCTACCGTGAAATCGTGCTCGTTCCTTTCGGGGCCGGATTCCTCACCGGCGGGTCGCTGATCGTCGCGATCGGAGCTCAGAACGCCTTCGTGCTGCGACAGGGTCTGACGCGCAGCCACACCGCCGCCGTCATCGCCGTGTGCATGCTGTCCGACATCGTGCTGATCACCGCCGGTGTCGCCGGCGTCGGCGCCGCAGTCGCTCATGCCGACTGGCTGATCGACGCGGCGACGTGGTTCGGAGTCGCCTTCTTACTGTGGTACGCGGTCAGCTCGCTGCGGCGAGCATTGGCTCCGGGAGCGCTGACCACACCGGACGGCAGCCCGGTGACTGAGTCCCGACGGCGAGTGATCGGGCGAGCTGTCGCACTGACCTGGCTCAACCCCCACGTGTACCTCGACACCGTGCTGCTGGTCGGTTCCATCGCCGCCGCCTACGACGACGTGAGCGCCGCTCTCGACGGCCGGTGGGTCTTCGGCGCGGGCGCGATGGCCGCCAGCATCGTGTGGTTCACCGGCCTCGGCTTCGGGGCACACAAGCTGGCTCCGCTCCTGGCTCGGCCTCGCGCGTGGCAGGTACTGGAGATCGTCGTGGCCGCCACGATGCTCCTCGTTGCCGCCCGGCTCGCACTCGGCTGAGACCGTAGGAAGACGTGGTGATGTCACCAGTGGCAGAGCGCCACGACATTCCCGCACTCCCGGCACGCATGCAAAACATGCAAAAGGTCTTTGTGCTCGACAGGGCGCTCCTTACGTTACGGAGCAATCAGCGCCGGAACGGAGGAATCGACCTTGCGTTCGCATCGACCGACAGAAGAGCCGGTCTCGACCAGAAGCGCACCGGGCGGCACCGTCGTCAGCCCACGCGAGACAAGCACCCAAGCCGGACTGAGCATGCTCGACAAGGGCGGCAACGCCGTCGATGCGGCGGTGGCCGCCGCACTCGTCGCCGGCGTCATCGAACCGACCGAGACCACGCTGGCCGGGTGCGGCTTCCTGCTCTACAACGACGGGCGATCCGGCCCCTTGTCGGCCGACTTCGGTCCCCGGGCGCCGCGAGCCGCGCATTCGAGGATGTTCCAGCTCAACCCGGATGCGGCGGCACCGTCCGTCCTCGGAATCAGCCCGGTGATCGACGAGGTCAACGTGAACGGACCGCGTGCCTCCGGCGTGCCCCGGACGCTGCTCGGTTTGCTGAGCGCGCAAGAACGTTGGGGACGGCTGGAACGCCGGACCGTCTGCCAGCCGGCCATCGAAGCGGCTCATGACGGGTTCGTGGTCGACACGTGGTTTTTGACCAGTGCGCTCAGTGACCTGACCCGATTGCGTGCCGACGACATGGCCGCGCGGATCTTCCTGACCAGCGACGGCCTGCCCAGCGGGCACGACGCGCCACTGGGCTACGGCCACACGTTCGGCATTCGCCCGCGAATCGTGCAGCACGCCCTTGGGCACACGCTCGAGGTGGTGGCGGAAAGCTCGCTCGACGTCCTCACCACCGGACACATCGCACGGCAGCTGGTTGCGACCGCCCGCGACAACGGAGGGCTTCTATCCCTCGACGATCTGTACGACTCGGGCCCGGACATCGGGCCTGCCCTCACGCTTCGGTACCGGAACGTGGACGTGTCCGTCCCTCGTGCGCCCGGGGGCGGGATCACCGAGCTCGAGATTCTCAACGTCTGGCAAGCGCTCAACGAACGGCCGTCCACGTCGCACGAGAGTGCGGAACAGACCAGGCGCCTGGCGCTGGTGCTCCGACGAGCGTTTGCCGATCGCTACCACTGGCTCGGCGACCCCGCGGTCGTCCCGGTCCCGCAAGACCCGCTCCTCAGTGATCCGTACGCGCGAAAGTTGGCGGAACTGGTCGCCACAGGCGAAGACGTTCCTCGCTGGAACGACGGCCCGCCATGGCTGATCTACGCCTCGCACGCGGTGCACGACCCGTGGCCGCACGGCGACGGGCGGACGCCGCCGACGTGGTCGCCGGAAGCGGCTTCGCCGCCCACCAGCGGGACGACGCACATCTCGGCCGCGGACAGCGAGGGCGGAGTCGTGGCCATCACCCATACCGCGGCCAACCATTTCGGCAACGGAATCATCTGCCCACGAACCGGTCTGCTGTTCGACTCCGCCATGGCCTGGTTCAACGCGGCACCGGGCGCTGCCAACAGCATCAGCCCGGGAGGTCGTGCGCTGGCGAACATGGGGCCGGCGCTCATCACCGACAACGGCCGATCGATCGCCGCGCTCGGTGCTTCGGGGGGACGGCGAATCGTCAGCGCGGTCGCGCAGCTTGTCATCGCCATGGTGGACGGCAAGCTCGGGCCCGCCGAAGCGCTCGCTTTGCCACGCATGGATGCCAGCGGCCCGAGCTTGGTACTGCACGAGGGGCGCGCGGAACACGTCGACGCCGTGGCCGACCTCAACCCGACGGTGGTTCCGCAGACCAACGAGCCGTTCACCATGGATTTCGCTCGGCCCAACATTGCCGGCTACACCGCGTCGGGCACACCACGATCGGCCATCCCCACCCACGCCTACGGCGACTGACACCGAGGGAACGTGCACATGGCAACGACAGCCCCCGTCACGACGGGGACTCAGAACATCTCCGTGCTCCGGACGTTTTTCATCGCGTGCCTGGGGACCGCTCTGGAGTACTACGACTTCCTCATCTACGGCCTGGCCGCCGGGCTGGTGTTCAACCAGATCTTCTTCCCGGACAGCGATCCGCTGTACGGCACGCTGTACTCGTTCGCGGCGTTCGGCACCGGCTTTCTCGCTCGCCCGCTCGGCGGGCTGGTGATCGGCCACTTCGGTGACATCATCGGCAGGCGGAAGATGCTGGTGCTGACGTTGACGACGATGGGCCTGGCCACGCTGGCGATCGGATTCCTGCCCGATTACGCCACGATCGGCGCCTGGGCTCCGATCTTGCTGGTCGTGCTCCGGCTCGTCCAGGGCTTTGCCGCGGGCGGGGAATGGGGCGGAGCTGCCCTGTTCGGGATCGAGAACTCCCCGGCCGATCGCCGAGGACTGTGGGGCAGCTTCACCAGCATGGGGATCGGCCTGGGCACGCTGCTGGGCGGCGGTGTCTTCGCGCTGGTCAGCCTCGCCTACGACGATCAGCTCGTGCCGTTCGCCTGGCGGATCCCGTTCTGGGTCGGCGGGGTGCTGGTCATCGTCGGGCTCGTCGCCCGGCTGTCCATGCCCCAACAGGAAGCCGTCGACATCGACGACGAGGGCGCGCGGCGAATCCCGCTCGTGGAGGCCGTCAAACGCAGCCCGCGGACAATCCTGCTCGGCCTGGGCGTCAGCTACGGCTACAACACGATCGCCTACATCGGCTTCACGTTCTTCCTGTCCTACCTCACCGGTATCGGCTACGGCGCAACCGAGTCGCTGGCCGGACAGCTGGTCTACAGCGCTGTGCTGTTCGTTGCCGCCCCGCTGTTCGCGCTGTTGTCCGATCACATCGGCCGCCGGGCCGTGATGACCATCGGTGGCGTCGCGATGGCGGTGTTCCTCTACATCTACTTCCCGCTGGTCGGGGTGGGCAGCTTCGTGCTGGCGGTCGTCGCGTTCGGCATCACCGGCCTGATCACCGGCATCACCCAGGGGCCGATTCCTGCCTTCCTCGGCGAGCAATTCCCCGCTCGCGTGCGCTACTCGGGCATGTCGGCGTCCTACCAGGTCGGGGCGGCCATCGGCGGTGGGACCGCATCGTTCGTCGCTTCCGGCTTGTTGATCCTGTTCGACCAGAACCCGCTGTCGGTTGCGGCCTACGGAACGTTCGCCATGGCAGTGTTGGTCTTGTGTTCCCTCGGCTTACGGGAGACCTCACGCTTGTCGACGAGCCAGATCAACGACCCTGACGGAGCTGGTGCCACTGCACGGGAGTGAGTCGGAGCGTGACCGTGTCACGTTGACCCATGTCGCACAGCGGGCCGGTGTCTCACTGACCACCGCGTCGCATTGCTTCAGCCACCGTCGCCCGGTGGCCGCCGCCACCCGGGAACGGGTGTGGCGGGCCGCTGCTGAACTCGGCTACACCCATGTCGGCGCGCGCTCCGCGGTCGGTGTGCTCGTCCGGCCTCCGGAGGCGATTCCGGGCTTCGTGTTCGGCACGGCGAGCTTCGCGCAGATGGCCGGCGCGGTAGCGATCTCTTGTCTCGGTCGCGGCTACACGACCGTTACCGCCACCGACCTCGACGATCTGCTGGGCCGGGCGCCACGGCTCGACGGTGTCGTCGTGCTCTACCCGCGTCACAGCGATCCGGACGTGCAGAGCCTGGTGCGCCACGACATGCCTGCGGTGTCGTTCGACCCGGATCCGGCGAACAACGAGTTCCGCTGGTGGGTGGGCGTGAACTACGTCAGCTCCATCCGGACTCTGCTCACTCACCTGCGGCTCGGAGGTGCGCGCCGCATAGCGGCCATCGTCGGCCAGACCGACAACATGTACCGACGCGCGATCCTCGCCACCTATACGACAGCGGTCCGCTCCTGGGGGCAAACGCCCGTGATCCGCGTAGCGGACAACGACCTCGGCGAAGCAGCCGGCGCCGAAGCAGCGTGGAACCTGCTGCGCTCCGACGACGCGCCGGACGCCGTGATCACGTCATCGAGCGTGTTCGCGAAGGGGTCGTTGACCGCGGCGCTCGAGTTGCGCCTGCGGGTGCCGGACGAATTCATGGTGGCCACGGTGACGGACGGTCCGGTCGCGGAGTTCGCGGAGGTTCCGATCACCGGCTTGCGGCTCAACGTCAACGAGTCGGCACTGCGTCTGGTCGACCTGCTGCAGACGCGCATCCGGGGTGGGGGCCCTCCCGCGTCCAATCCGGTTGTGGGGCTCGAGCTCATCAAGCGCGCGGCCACCCTACGTTCGGCCAACAGTTGACGCCACGGCAGAAGGGGTTCGGGCGGCTCGGACGCCGTGCAGGTGGTGTCGCGACATCAGCCAAAGCTGGTGCGCACGCACCGCGGACGGCTTCGGACCACACAAGCCGGCGCGTCCTCGGGTGTGGCAGGTACTGGAGATCGTCGCCTCCACGATGGTCCTCGTTGCCGTCCGGCTCGCGCTCGGCCGAGGCCGTACGAAGTTCCTGGCGAACCGTTGACAGCGGCGATCTGCGTCACATAGCTTTACGTGAATAAGGATTTGATTACGTATTTACGTAAGGAGCGCAGATGCGCCCGATCCGGATCGCGAACTTCTCCGGCTTCTACGGCGACCGCGCCAGCGCGTTGAGCGACATGTTCACCGGCGCCGACGCGGACGTTCTGGTCGGCGACTATCTGGCCGAAGTCACCATGAGCGTGCTGGCCAAGCTGCGCGAACGCGACGCCACCGCGGGTTACGCGACGGGCTTCCTTGCGCATCTGCGACCGATCGTCGACGAGTTCGCGTCCAGCGAGCGGCGAATCGTGGTGAACGCGGGTGGTTTGAACCCAGGCGGACTGGCAACCGCCATCCGCACCCTGCACCCAGGGCTCGAGGTCGCCACGGTGAGCGGCGACGACGTGATGGACCGGCTGAGCAGGGCCGACGGGGCCGAAGAACTCGACCCGCAGACGGCCAACGCCTACCTCGGCGGTTGGGGGATCGCTCGGGCCCTGGAAAGCGGTGCCCGGATCGTCGTCTGCGGGAGGGTGGCGGACGCGTCACTGGCCGTTGGTGCGGCCGCCTGGTGGCACGAGTGGCGGCGCAACGACTGGGATGCGCTCGCCGGCGCGCTCATCGCCGGTCATCTCATCGAATGCGGCCCGCAAGTCACCGGCGGGAACTACTCGGGGTTCACCGGCCTCGCCCTCGACCGGCCATCCTTCCCGATCGCGGAGGTCGACGAGGACGGGTCGGCGCGCATCACCAAGCTGCCCGACGCCGACGGCGCGGTCACCATCGGCACCGTCACGGCGCAACTGCTGTACGAGATCCAAGGACGCTGGTACGCCAACCCGGACGTCGTCGCTGACCTGACATCCGTCCAGCTGGAGCAGCTCGCCGAGGATGTCGTCGGCGTCTCCGGCACGGTCGGCCAGCCACCGCCGCCGACCACCAAGGTGGCGATGACCGGCGTAGGGGAGTGGGAGAACTCGGTCTGGCTGGGCGTGACGGGACGGCATTTCGAGCAGAAGCGCCGTCTGCTCGAACGGAGCCTGCGAGCCGCGCTCGGGGACGGACTCGCCCACCTGCACGTGGAACTCATCGGTCGCGAAGCCGACGACCCCACCAGCCAGAACGAGGCGACCGGCTTCCTCCGTGTCGTCGCCCGGGGCAGTGACGAGAAGGCCGTCGGCAGGAAGTTCTCCGGCGCGGTGGTGGAGTTGGCGCTGGCCAACTACCCCGGGTTGTACGCGACCGCGCCGCCGGGGCGGGCCAAACGCTGCGGCGTCTATCGATCCGGCCTGATCAAGCAAGCCGACGTGCACCATGTCGTCACGACGGCTGACGGCACCGAGATCATCGTCGACCCGCCGAACGAGTTCCGCGAGTTCCAACCGGGCTTCGACACCGACGACGTCGATGCCGGCACGGAGCAGGTCGCCGAACTGGTGGAGGTGCCGCTCGGCTCGGTGGTCGACGCGCGGTCCGGCGACAAGGGCGGCAACGCCAACGTCGGCTTCTGGGTCGGCGATGACGCCCGGTGGAAGTGGCTGCGGACCTGGCTGACGGTCGAGCGGCTCCGAGCCCTGCTCCCGGAAGCGGCCGAGCTGCCCGTCAAGCGCG
Organism: Thermocrispum municipale DSM 44069; assembly: GCF_000427825.1. Lineage (GTDB taxonomy): Bacteria > Actinomycetota > Actinomycetes > Mycobacteriales > Pseudonocardiaceae > Thermocrispum > Thermocrispum municipale. Next base: position 26,479 of record NZ_ATYT01000008.1, read on the forward strand.
TCGAACTGCCGAATCTGCGGGCGATCAACGTCGTCATCGAAGGAATTCTGGGCGAAGGGGCGATCGCGTCCCTGCGGCTGGACGCCCAGGCCAAGGGGCTCAGCGAGTTCCTGCTGGCCCGTCGGGTCACGGTTCCGCGCGAAATCCTGCGCTCGTGAGAACTACGAACAACGAAACAGAAGGGCAAGCCATGAAGGCCTTATCGCGCTGTGCGCTCGTCGCTGTGGTTCTTTCCCTCGTCCTGTCCGCGTGCGCCGGCGCCGCCGGGGACCGCAAGGAGTCCGGCGGACTCAAGTCCGTGACCGCGGTGGGCGGTGGCGCGTCCATGAGCTACGCCGTCCCGCAGCTGCTGAAGACGATGGAGTTCGACAAGAAACACGGCCTCGACCTCGACTACACCGGGTCCGGCACCTCGAGCACCAACATGGTCGCCGCGGTGCTGTCCGGAGACGCCGACTTCGCCTTCCCTGCGTCCACCACCGCCCTCGACGCCATCGAGGAGGGCGGCGACCTGGTGATCGTCGCCAGCGCATTGAAGGCTGCGTCGATCCTGGGCGTCAGCACCGAGGTGGCGAAGAAGAAGGGAGTGTCGGCCGACGCGCCCGTCAAGGAGCGGATCGCCGCGCTGAAGGGGCTGAAGGTCGCCACCTCGCCGGAGGGCTCCGGCAACAACGCGCTGTTCCGCATGATCGTCTCGGCCGCCGGGCTCGACCCGGACAAGGACCTCGAGGTGATCGGCGTGCAGGAGCCGTCGGCCATCGTCAGCGGGATCAAGCAGGGCCAGTTCGACGCCGGCTTCTACGGCTCGGGCGTCATCGAGGCGAACATCGCGGCGGGTGAGGCGGAGCTGTGGCTGTCCACCGCGCGCGGTGACGTCGACGAGCTGATCGGCGAGCAGATGGGCATGGTCATGGTGACCTCGAAGCGGCTCGCCGAAGCGGAGCCGGAGCTGGTCAGCGCGATGTTCGACGCGGTCGTGGAGACCGAGAGGACGATCGCCGACGACCCGAAACGCGCGGGCCAGGAGCTGCAGAAAGCCTGGTTCGCCGACCTGGACCAGAAGATCTACGACGTCGCCTGGCGCGAGGCGCAGCACGCTTATCCCAGCGACGGCCGCTTCACCAAGAAGCAGTTCCAGACCTTGCTGGACATGCTGGCCGCGGCAGGCAAGAAGTACACGATCAACTACGACGACGTCGTCTACGACCGGGCGGTGGGCTGAGTGTCCGCCGACCTGCTCGCGCTGACGGATGTGCGCATGGGTTTCGGCGACGGACCCGATGTCGTCGCCGGGGTGTCGCTGAGCATGAGCAGGAACGAGTTCGTCAGCATCGTCGGGCCGTCCGGGTGCGGGAAGTCCACGATTCTCAACGCCGTCGCCGGGCTCATGCCGGTGCGCGGCGGGACCGTCACCTACCAGGGCGAGCAGATCCGTGGCGTGAACACAGCCGTGGGATACATGACCCAGGGCGACACGTTGCTGCCGTGGCGGACGGTCGAGGACAACGTGGCCATGCCGCTGCGGCTGCGGGGAGTGAACAAGGCCGAGGCCCGGGCCAAGGTCGCCGAGCTGCTGACGATGCTCGACCTCGACGGGGCGGGCCGGAAGTTCCCCGCGCAGCTGTCCGGCGGGATGAAGCGCCGCGCGCTGCTCGCCCGCAGCATGATCTACCAGCCCGACCTGCTGCTGATGGACGAGCCGTTCGCCGCGCTCGACGCGCAGCTGCGCACCCAGATGCACCGGGAGCTGCGCAGCACGGTGGCCCGGACCCGACAGGCCGTCCTGTTCGTCACGCACGACATCTTCGAAGCCGTGCTGTTGTCCGACCGGGTGATCGTCATCGGCGGCACACCCGCCGCGCCGACGGCGGAGGTGGACATCCCGTTCGGTGCGGACCGGGACATCGAAGGGCTTCGGTTCGATCCGCAGTTCGTCAGCCTGGAGAAACAGGTCCACGACGAGCTGAGCCGAGCGCGCACGTTGTCGCGGGTGGCGTCATGAGTGTGGAGAAGGTCGTCGCACCCGTCGAGGTCGACGAGGCACAGGTCGCGCCCGCGCGTGCGAAGAAGCGGCGTCGTCGCTGGGCGATGCCGCTGGGGCGCCTGGCGATCGTGGTGGTGCTGCTGGTTCTGTGGGAGCTGTCCGCTGGCGTCGTCGTGGACGAGTTCTTCGTCAGCCGGCCCAGCAAGATCTGGGAGAAGTGGGCGGAGTGGGCCGCGGACGGAACCCTCTGGTACAACGCGTCGAGCACGTTCGCCTCGGCCGGCGTGGGTTTCGCCATCGGCGGAGCGCTCGCCCTGCTCGTCGGCTACGTCCTGGGCGGTTCGCGGCGGCTCGGTGACCTGATCGAGCCGTTCATCACCTCGATCTACAGCCTGCCCAAGCTCGCCCTGGTGCCGCTGTTCGTCATGTGGTTCGGCATCGGCAGGCCGCTGCAAGTGGCCATCTGCGCCCTCGTGGTGTTCTTCCTGATGTTCTACAACACCTTCTACGGCATCCGGGACGTCGACCGTTCGCTGATCGACGCGATGCGTGTGATGGGCGGCTCGCGGTGGGACATCGCCGTCCGGGTCCGCCTGCCGTCGGCGCTGGTCTGGGTGGTGGCGGGCCTCAAGCTGTCCGTCCCCCAGGCACTGGTCGCGGTGGTGGTGGCGGAGATCTTGGCGTCGAACCGGGGACTGGGGCACCTGGTGGCGCTCAATTCCGGCCAGTTCAACGCGTCCGGCACGTTCGCCGCGCTGTTCACACTGCTGATCATCGGAATCACCGTCGACCGGCTGGTCGCGGTGATCACCCGCCGGGCTCTGTTGTGGAAGCAGGATGGAGTCGAAACCCAATGACGATCACCGAGGCCGCGCGCAGCCATGCCGACGAGCGGCCCGATCTGAGTGCCCTGCTGAATCCCGGCCGGGTGGCCATCGTCGGAGCAAGTGATCGCCGCGAAACCTTCAGCGGCGGAACGATCGTCAACCTGGTCCGGCATGGCTTCACCGGCGAGATCTATCCGGTCAATCCACGGCGGGAAACGGTGGGCGGGATGCGGGCGTATCCCGATGTGCGGTCCCTGCCGACGGATGTCGACCTCGCGGTCGTCGTGGTCCGAGCCGACCTGGTGGTGGACGCTCTGCGGGACAGCGTGCAGGCCGGGGCCCGAGCGGCGATCGTCGTGTCGTCCGGCTTCGGGGAAGGTGCGGCCGACGAGGCAGGGCGGCGCCGGGCCGAGCAACTCACCGCGTTCCTCGCCGAGTACCCGATCCCGATCCTCGGACCGTCGACGACCGGCCTGGTCAACCTCAACGACGGCTTCGTGCCGCGCGCGGTGACCAACCACCTGCCGCCGGAGCGACTCAAGCCCGGCCCGATTGCGCTGATCTCGCAGTCCGGGGCCGCGAACAACGTGGTGTTCAACCGCGCCCATGCGCACGGCGTTCCGGTCGGTCTGGCCGTCGCGACCGGCATCCAGGCCAACGTGACCGTGTGGGACGTGGCGTCGGCGGCGTTGACCGATCCCCGCATCGCGGTGCTCGCGATGCTCGTCGAGGATCTCGGCTCGCCGGACGACTACGAGCCGGTCCTGCGCCGCGCTGCGGAGCTGGCGAAACCGGTCGTGCTGTTGCGGACGGGACGCACCGAAGCCGGTGGCCGGGCGATCCGCACCCACACCGGGGCGTTGGCGGGCGATTGGGCCGTGGAACGGCAGATGCTGCGCTCCCTCGGAGTGATGCTCGTCGACGACCTCGATCAGTTGTGGGAGGTCGCGGCGATCGCGCACAGCTGGGGGCAGCCGCCCGCTGGAAAGAAGCTGGGCGTCATCGCGTTCTCCGGCGGCGAGGGCGCGTTGATCGCGGACCAGGCTGCGCAAGCGGGCTTGCAGATGGCGGACGTGTCGCCGGAGTTCGAGGCGCTGGTCGCCGACAAGCTCGAGCTGGCAGGCGCGGGGAATCCGTTCGACCCGACCGGTGAGGTGATCACCCGGCCGGAGAACGGAGTGGCGGCCATCGAGGGCTTCGTGACCACCAACGACTTCGACGTCACGCTGGTGGCGCTCAACGCCCAGAGCGCGCCGACCAAGCGCGGGCTGGTCGACCACGTCCTGGGCACCTTGAGTCGCCCGGACGCTCGGGTGGGCATCACGTACTGGCCGATCGCCGGGTTGTCCGACGGTCTGTCGGAGGCACTGGCGGATTTCCCCGGGCCCGCGCTGCCCGGGTCGCATCGGATGATCGCCGCTCTGCGGGCGTGGTGGGATTCGCGGCCGCCCGTAGGGCAACCGCCGCAGCGTGCGGCGCGAAGGCTGGATGTGCCGTCCGGCCGGCCCAATTACTGGCAAGCTCGAAAGGCTTTGTCCGCGCTCGGTGTGCCGTTCGCGGAAGCGGAGCTGGTGTCCGATGTGGATGCGGCCGTGCGAGCAGCAGCTCGCGTCGGCTATCCCGCGGTGCTGAAAGCCAATGTGGTCAGCACGGTGCACAAAGCGGCCGCCGGGCTGGTCCGACTGGGCGTCAGTGACGAAGCAGCCCTGCGCGGCCACACGGCCGAGCTGCTGACGCACGCCCCGGCAGTCGTGGTGGAGCCGACCGTGGTGGCGAGCGCCTCGCTCATCGTGGGCGCCACGCACGACGAGCGGATCGGTCCGGTCGTCCTGGTCGGCAGCGGGGGAGGAGCCGCAGAGTATTTGCAGGACACCGCCGTCTGCCCGGTTCGCCTCCTCACTCCCGACACCGCTCGCGACACGATACGGCGCACGGCGATCGGACGGTTTCTCGAAGCCAGGGAGCCGGCATGCTTCGAGCAGCTGACCGAGCTCATGATGCAGCTCGGACCCGCCGTCGCCGGCGTTTCCGTCGACCTGAATCCGGTCGCCGTCACCACTGGCGGGTTGATCGCGCTGGACGCACGCATCGCGGAGGTGGGGCGGTGAGCGCGGAGGTCGTCGTCGAGGTCGACGGGCACATCGCCACCATCACGCTGAACCGGCCGGAGCGGCTGAACACGTTGACCGACACGCTGGTGGAGCAGCTGGTGGCTGCCATCGAAGCGGCGCACCACGACGACGATGTCTGGGTCGTGGTGCTGCGCGCCGAAGGCACCCGTGCGTTCTGCGCCGGGCGCGATCTCGCCGAGGTGGCCGAGCACGACGCTTCGGACAGTGCGATCGCGGACTCGTTGCCGATGCGCGGTGTTCGTCGCAACCTCTTCGAGGCGGTCGTGGAGTGCGCGAAGCCGGTGGTCGCGGCCATCTTCGGATACACGCTCGGCGGTGGCGCCGAACTCGCGCTCGCCTGCGACATCCGGATCGCCGCCGACGACCTGGCGTTCGGGTTCCCGGAAGTGAAACGAGGATTCGGAGCGAATTTCGCTTCCGTCATGCTGCCGCGGATGATTCCGGTCGGGACCGCCAACGATCTGTTGTTCACCGGCCGGACCATCACAGCGGCCGAGGCACTGGATCTCCATCTGGTCAATCGCGTCGTCCCGGCAGATCAGCTGGCGAATACCACCACCGAATACGCGGCCGGATTGGTGGCGAACGCCCCGCTCACCTTGCGGCGCTACAAAGCGATGGGCACGAAGACCCAGGGTATGCCCATCGCGGCTGCGTTGCGACTGGACGCCGCACCGAATCCCTACCTGAGCCAAGACCGGAAAGAAGGCGTGGCCGCGTTCCTGGAAAAACGCACGCCACGCTGGTCGGCGCGCTGACGCTCTTCGATGACCCCCACCGTGGAGAGGACCGTGATGACCGAACTCGTTCACCTTGACGTTGCCGACGGAATCGCGACGGTGACGCTCGATTCCCCACGCAACCGTAACGCCCTGTCCAGGCAGCTGGTCAGCGAACTGCATCAGCACTTGCGAACCGCGATGGACGACACGGCGGTACGGGCGGTCGTGCTGACCGGTACCGGGCCGGTGTTCTGTGCCGGAGCCGACCTGAAGGAGCGGCGGACCAGCACCGACGAACAACCGGGAACGAGCTTCGCGGATGTGTTGTCGTTGATCATGACCGGGCCGGTACCGGTGATCGTGAAGATGAACGGCCCGGCACGCGCGGGTGGTCTGGGCATGGTGGCAGCAGCCGACATCGCGATAGCGCCCGCCGATGCGACATTCGCGTTCAGTGAAGTGCGCATCGGCGTCGCGCCGGCGATGATCGCGGTTCCGTGCAGCAGGAAAATGACACCGCGCGGAATCTCCCGGTACTTCTTGAGCGGCGAGACTTTCGACGCGTCGACTGCGCTGGACATCGGCCTGGTGTCGATGGTCAGCGACGATGTCGACGCCGCGTGCGAAGAACTGGTCGCCGCGTTCCGGCTCGGAGCGCCCGGGGCGCTGCGCGCGGCGAAAGCGTTGATTCCGCAGGCGCGCGAGGGTGATGTTGCCGGCGCACTGGAAATGATGGAGAAGGAATCTGCCAGGCTGTTCGCGGGCCCGGAGGCCCAGGAAGGAATGGCGGCGTTCGTCGAGAAGCGAGCGCCGGCGTGGGTAAGTGGAACGTGACAAGGAGAGTGGTGTGCCCGGGCGTCATCACCGCGGGGTGGATCGGACCGTGGCGATTCTCGAGGCGGTCGCCAGGGCACCGAGGGGGCTGACGCTCACCGACCTGGCCCGCACGCTCGACGCGCCGGTCAGCTCGGTGCAACAGCTGGCGAACGGCTTGGTCGCGGTCGGATATCTGACGATGGCCAACCGCCGCTACGAACTCGGCCCCGGACCGTTCGCGCTGACCATGGGCCACGACTGGTCGTCGGTGGCGCCGATGTCGCACCAGCTCATCGAGGAGCTGGCGCGCGAACTGGGCTGCGCGATCGTGGTCGGTGTCCTGGTCGGCGACAACCTGATGTACTTCGACGAGGCGGGCAACGACCCGGCGATCGAGTACTACGCCAAGACCCGCAGCAGGCGGCCGATTCTGCGCAGTTCCGGCGGCAAGCGGCTGCTCGCCGGACTGCCGGACGACGAGCTGCAGCGCAGGCTGCGGGAGCTCAGCGAGACGCACCCCACGGCGGAGATCGACGCGTTTCTCCAACAGCTTCCGGACATCCGCCGGACCGGCCTGGCCTTCGGTGACGCACTGCCCGGCATCCTCGCCGTGGCGGCCGGAGTCCCCGGGCGGGACGGCAGACTGGCAGCGGCCCTGGTGGCGGCGGGGGAGAGTGCCGCCATGGCCGAACGGCTCGAGGACGTCGGCGCGGTCCTGCTGGATCGCGTCAAGAACCTGTGACCCAGCGGTCGAACAGCGCGAAGGCGCCCGGGAGACCCGGGCGCCTTCGCGTGTGCCGGCGAGCGGCTCAGCTGGTGCAGGCGCGCACGCTGCGCGAACGCGTCACGCCCTTCCAGTTGATGGTTCCGCGCGCGGTGATGCAGGTGATGCCGGTCGACTTGATGCCCTGCGACTTGGTCGTGGTCGTGCCGCCGCTGTAGGCCGACAGCCCGCCACCCACCACGCGGATCGTGGTGTAGGCCGACTTGTACTTGGTGCCTCCGGCGTGGAAGAACTGAGCACACTTGCTCTTGCCGCTGTACCGGTAGACGTTGACGTAGCCGGCGGTGTACTTGCCGGCCTTCACCGCGTAGTGCTTGATCCGCTTGCCGCCGGTCCAGCAGCTGGAGACGGTCTGCAGCGTGGCGGCCGCGGTCGTGGTGTCGGCCGGGGCGGCCGCCGCCGCGGTCCCTCCGGTCGCCGGCACCGTGAGGGTGAGTGCGGTTGCTGCGAGCATCCCGATGCCGGCTCGGCGAAGTCGCCCGCGCTTTTCGATGGCCATGCCGTGTGTGGTTCCTTTCGGTTTCGCAGTTCTTGCGAACAGCAGTTGCCGATGCTATGGAGCGAACCGAGGTCGACACGGGGATTGGCAGCGAGCGGCCACACCGTTGTATGCCGGGGTCGGCAGCGAGCGGCCACACCGATGTATGCCGGGATTGGCAGCGAGCGGTTACACCGACGTACGCCGAGGAGAGCAGCGAGCGGTCAACTGCGGTCAGGCCAGAGGATGGCCGTGCTCGAGATACCGAGGCTGTTCGGCGTGCGCCGCAGCGCGGATCCGGCGTGCCAGCCGGGCGATGGTGTAGTCCTCGAGCGCGTCCAGTTCCACGTACTGCGCGAGCGAGATCTCGCCGTCGGTGAAGGTGAACTCGGTGCTCGCGGGCAGCTCACCGCCCTCGAAGACGAAGTTCAGCTTGTCGCCGTCGGCGTCCGAGGGCGCCCAGTCCACCGCGAGCATCCGGCCGACGACGGCATCGATGCCGAGCTCCTCGACGACCTCCCGGTGTGCCGCCTGGCGCGGTGACTCACCAGGTTGCACGAAACCGCCGGGGATCTCCCAATAGTCCTTGTACGTCGTCCGCAACATCAACACGCGCGACGGGCCTCGGTAGAACAGAACACCTGCAGCCACTCGCGGCGTCGCGAACGCGGACTCCGACCCACCCACAACATCAGCGTACGCAGCCGGCCTTGCCGGTGAACGACCGAAGGCCCCGGGCGAGCCATGCCGCCCGAGGCCTCCCGGCCGTGATCAGTTGGTGGCCGTCTCGCGCTCCGGCTCCGGATCAGGTGTGTAGAAGCGGCCTCGCGTTGCCGCGGTCAGCGCGATGTGGATCAGCGGTCCGACGATCATGGCGATGAACGACGCGTAGTGCTGCGGATAGATCTCGACGATCCCGAGCGCGCCGACCGCCACCGCGATGCCCAGCGACGCCAGGCCGCACGGGTTCCACTCGCGCACCTCACCGACGCGGAACTCGATGTTCTCGCTCCGGCCGAGCTTGAGCAGGCGACGACAGATGAAGTAGTCGGCCAGCAGGATCAGCACCCACGTGTTGGTCAGCACGCCGGTGATGGCCAGGAACGTGTCCAGGTGGTTCATCACGTTCGTGGCGTAGAAGATCACGCCGAACAGCCAAATCGCGATCATCCACCACGGGCGACCCGGCCGGAACCCGGTGGCGGCGTCCACACCGCTGGCCAAGGCGATCGACCCGCCGTAGAGGTTCATCACGTTGATCCGGATCTGCGTGATGATCACGAACAGCACGCCGCCGATCCCCATCAGGTGCACGAACACGAACCCCGGGTCCTGTGCCTTCTCCGCGCCGAAGTCGCCGAACAGGGTCGCGCCGAGCAGCGCGCCGAGGAAGATCACGGTGAACATCGGCACGAGTTCCAGCACCATGATCGTCGCCGTGCCGCGATAGCGGATCTGCTGCGAGGCGAACCGGCCGTAGTCGGTGGCCATCAGGCCCTGAAAGATCATCTGACCGTTGGCCAGGCTCATCGCCGACCACATCGCGGCCGCGCCCGCGGGACCGGTGGCTTCCCAGCCGAACGGACCGACCACGTCGTGGTTGGCGTCCAGCGACACCAGCGCCCACACCATGAACGCGACGAACAGCGGGAAGCCCCAGGTCTGCAGCGCGGACATCGCGTACATGCCGCGCCAGACGAACGCCAGGGTCGCCAGCCCGATCACGGCGAAGATGGCGATGCCGCCCGCGGAGTGGATCGGGATGTCGAAGTAGTACGCCACCGAGTGGGAGACGATCGTGCCCTCGAACAGGAAGTAGTAGACGAAGTTGATCGCGTAGATGAACGACGCGACCGCGGCGCCCTTGCTGCCGAATCCGAGTCCGCGCGAGATGAGGCCCTGGGACAGACCTTCCCGGCTGGTCATGCGCATGGTGAGGGAACCGATGATGATCGCGCCGAAGAAGAAGTACCCGATGGGCACCAGCATCATCGGCCAGCCGACCAAGAACGACTGCTGCGCGCCGAACGTGAAGAAGAACATGGCGGTGGCGTTGCCCAGCAGTACCAGGCTGATCGCGGGGATCGGCCATCGGCGGTTCGGCGGGACGCGTTCGACCGAATAACTCTCGATCTGCTCGTCGAGCGAGGCTTCCGGACCTTTGAACGCAGACAAGATCGACATTCGTCAGTGCTCCTCGAAGTCGGTGAAACTGCGGCGATCCCCCCTCGGACAGCTCACGGGTGGCCGGCTCGCCACCTCGGATCGATCGGCTCATTCATGTCCGCGCCGAACCCGGTGACGAGTTCGCGCAGCACGCTGGTCGCTTCGGCCGCACAGGCGGCGGAGAACTCGGCCAAGACCGTGGGTTCGGTGGTGTCCGGCACCGAGTCACGCCACCGGCGCTCGAGCTCGGCGAAACGCTCGCGGACCACCCCGGCGCGTTCGTCGAACGCGCCGGCGCGCGGATCCTTCACCACGTCGAGCAGGTGCTGCCACTGCCACCACACCGAGTCGGGGGAGTAGGCGGGCCGGCCGTGCTCGCGCGGATCGAACGATTCCGGCAACCCCGGCTGGTCGGTCCCGGCAGGCAGGTCGACGCCGACGAACACCGGCAGGTAGACGCTGGTGCACGGGGTGACCGGCGCCCACCACAGCACCACCGGCCGCTCCGGGTCGTCGTGCAGCTCCACGATGAGCGACGCGGCCGTGTTACCCCACGTGAAGCCAGCCGGGTGCTCGTGCATGCAGATGGTGTGGAAGTCCGGCCGGGATGCGTCGAAGTACGGCCCGCCGAGGAAGGTGTCCTCCAGGTGGTCGCTCAGCACGGCCCGAACATCCGGGATGGACACTCCGCCGTTCGAGGCGGCGTGCTGCAGCATCGTCAGGCTCCGCCGGCGCCTGATGTGCGACACCTGCAACGGCGTCTGTGGGTCGGTGTAGGCGTCGGCGACGTCCAGCCGCTCCGGGTCGCGCGTCCACCAGCCGGATTCCGTGGCCAGCTTGGCCAACCCCGGGCTGGTCAGGTCGGCGTCCGCTCGCGTGCTGATCTCGTTGCTGATCGACTCGACCCCGCTGGTCAGCCGCCGCGCGGCCCACTCGCGGCCGAACGTCTCCAGCACCCACGCCTCGTGTGGGTCGGCGATCAGGAACGAGTTGTCGTAGGCGCCCTCGGCGTGCGGCGCGCCGAACGTGGCCGAGCCCCACTGCCCGTACTCGGACAGCAGCCCGGTGATGACGTCCAGGGCTGCCCGGGCGTTCTCGCCCCGCTCCAGGCCGAGCCGGACCAACTCCATGCCGAGAATGCCCTCGTCACCCGGTTCACCCTTGGTCTCGCGTTCGACCGCTTCCGCCCAGGTCCTGGTGAACAGCGCCTCGTTGCCGATCACCACCCGGTGCTCGTTGACGCCCATCTCGTAGCCCCAGCACCAGAACGGCGCCGAGCCGACATGAGCGAACGCAGGAGCGTCGGGGATCGTCACGTACGCCAGCTGCAACGGAGCTCCCGCCGCCCGCGCGGGCACGCTGCGCAGTGGCTGCGTTTCGCCCGCGGGCCGGTCACTGTTCTTGCCGAACAGCAGGCGTCCGGAGGCCGTGGCATCGGGCAGGGCGACGACGGTGTCACAACTCCATGCGCGCATCATCGGATGTCCCCGTTCTTCGTCGTGGTCACTGGGAGATGGCGGCCCACCAGGCCGCCGGTGGCTTGTGCGATGAGATCCCGCGTCAGGTCAGGGTCGTCGACACAGCGCGGATCGATGCGGTCGATGGCCACCACGTCGAGGAACGGCGTGGGTTCCGTTTCGGGGAGGTCGAGGCGTCCGACGACCGCCACAGCAGGGATGCCGGTGTCCCGCGCGAGCTCGGCGACGGCGCAGGGCGCTTTGCCGCGCAGGCTTTGCTCGTCGAGCCGGCCTTCGCCGGTCACCACCAGCCGGGCCCGTTCGAGCTTCGCCGGCGCCTCCAGCAGCTCCAGGAAGACGGTCGCACCCGACGTGGCCGCACCGCCGAGCAGCATCCCTGCCCAGCCGAGGCCCCCCGCCGCCCCGGCCCCCGGGCGGTGACTCAGTCCACGACGACCGAAGGCCGGCTCGGCGACGCTCGCGAGGTGACTCAGGGCGGCGCTGAGCGTACGAATCATCGCGGCGTCGGCCCCCTTCTGCGCGGCGAACATCTCCGCGGATCCGTCCGGACCGACCATCGGCGTGTTCACATCGCACGCCAACGTCAGCCGCATGTCCGACAGGCGAGGATCCAGGCCACCTACGTCGACGGTGGTCACCGACGTGAGTGCGCGAGCGTCACCGCTGACCTCAGCGCCGCTTGCGTCGAGCAACCGCAGACCAAGTGCGCGCAACATGCCTGCGCCCGCATCGGTGTTGGCCGACCCGCCCAGCGCGAGCACCACGTCCGTCGCGCCACGTTCCAGCAGGGCGCGCAGTACAACGCCGACGCCGTAGGACGAAGCCTGTGCAGCTTCCTCGGGGGAGGGGTGCATGGCGCCCAGACCACAGATGTCCGCGACCTCGACGATTGCGGACGTGCCGGACAGCGCCACGGTGGTGCGACGAGGTGCGTCCCAAGCGTCGACGGTGTCGACGGACCACGGGGTCCAGCCGGCGCTCAGTGCCGCGTCGACACTGCCGTCGCCGCCATCGGCGATGGGCAGGACGACGGTCTCGACACCAGACGGGATTCCGCGCTGCATGGCCTGCGCGACGTCCTGGGCACGCAGTGTGCCCTTGAACTTGTCCGGCGCGAGCACCACGCGCGGCACCGCGGCGTCGCCCATCGCGACCTCCTTCGCAAGATTGTCCGACAAGTTATCATGACGAGCAATCTCCGCCTAGGGGGTTGGATAAGATAGCCGCGCTGCCGTGCGTCGAAGGGAACCTTGATGACGATCCGTCTTGCCACGCAATCCGTTGGCGAGGCTCTCGTCGCGTCACTGCGCGAGCGCATCCTGACCGAGGACATCCCGGCAGGCGTGCCGGTGACCGAGGCGTCGGTCGTGGAGGCCTACTCGGTGGCGCGGCAGACCGCGAAGGCAGCGATCGAGCGCCTCGTCGCCGAAGGGCTGCTGGAGCGGACGACGCACAAGAGCGCGCGCGTCCCGGTGCTGGACGAGCGGCAGGTGAAGGATCTCTACTTCGCGCGCGGCGTCATCGAGTCCCGCTGCTACGAGCTATTGGCCGAGGAGGGCAAGGTCAGCTCGGATGCCCAGACCGCTCACGACTCGTTCGCCGCGTCGGCCGAGGGCGACGACCTGCCCAGCATCGTCTACGAAGACGTCCGGTTTCACCGCGCGCTGGTGGACAGCCTGGACAGCCCGCGGTTGTCCCGCGCGCACGAGCTGATCATCAACGAGATGCGGCTGTGCCTGGCTCAGGTGCAGAGCCACCAGCTGCTGGATCCGGCCGAGATCGCCCGGGAACACCAGGCGATCCTGGACGCCATCCGCGACAAGGATCCGCGCCAAGCGGCCGATGCGGGGCTGGCGCATCTGGCGCACGCGGAATCCAAGCTGTTGGCGCACATGGCCGCCGGCAAGGCGTAGCCCTACCGGCGTTCGACGCCCAGCGGATCTTCGTCGTCGGACAGCAGCTTCGGGTACTCCGGCGCTGCGGTGTCGAGCGGTACGACGCCGGACCGCACCAGACCCAGCTGCACCCGCTGGCGCGAGAACAGTGCGTCCGCGACCCAGTCCAGTGCGACACGAGCACGGTTGCCCGGCATGGCGACCAGGTGGTAGCCGCGGGTGACCACTTTGGCCAGCAGGCCGGACATCGGGATGTGCAGCGGGTTCGCCGCGGCATCCTTGCCGCCGAGGTCCACCACGAAGCCGAGGTCGCGGTACCGATACCGGCGGGGCGTTCCGTAGCCGAGCGAAGCCGCGACGTTGCGCCCGGCCACCTTGCCTTGCCGCACCGCGTGCTGCGCGGTCATCGGGCACAGTTCGCCTGGGTCTCGCGGATTCGGGACGGCGGCCGCGTCACCGCACGCGAAGATGTCCGCAAAACCCGGGACCTGCAGCTGCTCGTCGACCACGAGCCGGCCGTGCACGGTTTCCATCCCGGTCGATTCGACCAACGGATCGGGTCGCACACCGACGCACCACAGCAGGGTGCGCGTGGGAAGGTCCGTGCCGTCCTGCAGGACGACGCCTTCTTTGGTGGCCTCGCTGATCGACGTCTCCGTCATCACCTCGACCCCGCGGCGGCGCAGCACGGCGTCCGCCTCCTTCGACATCCGCTCGTCCAGCCCGGGCAGCACCCGGGGAGCGGTGTCCAGCAACAGCCAGCGAATCGGCTGATCGCTCAGCTCGGGCCGCTGGCGCGCCAGCATGGTGGTGAACAGGTGGCCCTGCGCGGCCACTTCGGTGCCGGTGTAGCCCGCGCCGACCACGACGAACGTGCAGCGGGCGTCCCGCTCCTGCTGATCGTCGGTGGCCGCGGCCAGCTCGATCTGCCGGGTCATGTGATCCCGCAGGTAGAGCGCCTCCGGAATGCCACGGAAGCCGTGACCGTGTTCGGCCAGCCCGGGAATCGGCAGCAACTTGTTCACGCTGCCGACCGACAGGACCAGCTTGTCGTAGGTCAGCGCACGCTTGGTGTTCTCCGGGTCGACGTACGTGAGTTCGTGCGCGTCGGTGTCGACATGACGAACGTCGCCCAGGATCAGCCGTACGTTGCGCAGCTTGCCCGGCACCGGGATCGCCACGGCACGCGGCTCCACGATGCCCGCGGCCACTTCCGGCAGCAGCGGCAAGTACAGGAAGTAGTCGGTAGGGTTGACCAGAACGATCTCGACGTGGTCCGGTGACACCTGATCCGCGAGCTCCTTGGCTGCGTTGTATCCGGCGAAGCCGCTTCCCACTACCACGACGCGGCGTCGTGCCATGGCCACCTCCCGTTGCCTTTGCTGATTGGCCTTGGCTCCCCAGCGCACGCGAAAGTTCAAACACCGGGCCGTTCGACTGCGCCGTGAGACCCCGGCGTCCGGGACCTTGGTCAGCTCATCGGTCACGGCACGGCAAACCGGTGTCTTTCCAGCTCACATCGCGTGGCGCGATTCCGATGAAGGCGACGAACCGGCCGCAGGCGCTGCCGGGGGGACCGGGAGGGAATCAGTGCACCGTATCGCCGAGAGCGCGCGCGGAAGTGTGGCGCGCAGACCGAAGCTGACCGTCGCTGCGGCGGTCGCCGTCGTGGCCGCGGTGTTGTCGGGGTGCGAAACCGCCGGCGAGCAGGGCGCACCGGAACCAGCCGCGTCAACGGCCACCACGACGACGACCACGACCGCCGCGAAGCCGAAGGCGCACACCTCGAAGACGAAGCGCCCGGCCCGCACGAAGACCGTCTACGTGCAGCCGCCACGAACCAAGACGGTCTACGTCCCGCAGCAGTCTTCGCGCACCCCGGCCTCCGAGCAGTGGTACGCGCAGCCGGAGTGGATCGACTCGCAGCCGTGGATCGAGATCACCCCGGCGGCAGGGCAGACGCCGTGCCAGTGGCTGTACGCCAACGGCTACTCCTACCCGGAGGCCTTCGCCGCATGGGCCCAGCGCGGCTACCCACCGAACTGGTCGGCGACCAACGACGGATATCCGTGCCAGCGGTCCTACGGCATGCAGAACTGAACCGGCACCGACTCAGTCGCGCACCGGCTCGAGTTCGAAGTGCAAGGCATCCACAGCCGCGCGGTACTTGGCGGTCATGTTGTCGACCGAGTCGCCGCCGATGATGAACTGGGCGAGCTCACAACTGTAGGAATCCTGACCTTCCAGCGTGCTGAGCTGGTCGCCTTCGTCGACCACGATCTCCACTTCGACACCGTCCAGTTCCCGGTCGATGCGGTCGATCTCGTCCCGGGTGGGAGTGCGCCGCACGATGGCGTCGCCGTCGAAGTGACGGTGGAACCATTTGGCAGCCACGGCGTAGCGGCCGCCACCGTCGGGTAGCCGGGGCTCCTCGCCCAGGCCGAGCAGCACCATGAGCTCGTGGTTGGCGACGCCGTCGACGTGCGCGAACAGCTCGGCATGCGACTGCGAGTGCCGCGGGTTGATTTCCAGCAGCCACACGTCGTCGGTCTCGGGGTCGACGAAGAACTCCACGGAGAACACGAGGTTGTCCAGCCCGATGTGCTCGATGACCCGCTTGGCCACGTCGGCCATCCGGTCGACGGCCCGTTCGGGAAGCTGCGACGGGTACTGGTGCCGCAGGAAGCTGTCGGTGTCGGGAAAGTTGACCGAGTCCAACGCGCCGTAGACGACCACGTCGCCGTTGCGGGCGTAGCCCTCGACGGCGGCTTGGACACCGGACATCGACTCCTCGGCGAGGACGGCTCGCGCACCGACCTGAGCCACCTCGTCGGGGAGATCCGCCTGGTCCAGGATGAACTGGAACGGGTCGCCGACCCGGCCGATGCCGTCCTCGAGCTGCCGCATCGCCTCGGCGAACTCGGCGTCGTCGTGCACCTTGAACGCCAACTCGGACGAGAACGACTTCACCGGCTTCAGCCAGATCGGATACCGCAGGTCGGCGGGTGGCTTCGGGTCGTCGTCATCCGGGTCGATCACGGCGAATGCCGGATGCTCGGTGATGACCTTCCGCTGCTCGAGCCTGCTCCAGTATTTGTGCTCGCACTTCAGCACAGCCTCCAGGCTCGCGCTGGGCAGACCGCGGGACCGGCACAGCAGCGGGAGCATGGTGCTGACCGGGAAGTCCCAGTAGCCCACTACCGCGTCCACCGTGCCGTCGAACTCGTCGAGGCTCTGCTCGGCCTTGGTCAGCAACTCGACGATCGGGATCTCGCCCTGCTGCAGCTCCGGGATGGTGAGCAACCCGTGGAAGGCGTACCGCTCGCGCTCCGGCAGCCGGTTCAGCGTGTCCAGGTTCTGCTCGTCGAGCCCCAGCACGAAGATGTTGGCGGTCTTGTCGGCGGGCATGTCGGCTCCTGCCTCCTCCAGCGTCGGTCGGGTCACGCCACCGGGTGAGGCAGCGTTCCGACCCGGCTACCCACGCCACTCGGATCAGCAACGTGATCCGGGTTTCCCGGCGTGGGCGCACAGGGAATACGGGCGTGTGGCTGAGCGACAGAATCTCGAAGCAGTTCGCCTGATGCCGACGTTTACTACCGCGAGTGCCGCGGACACCGTGCGGGTAGCCGCGTGTCTCGGCCTGCCGACGCTGGCCCAAGGGGTGATCAAGCGGCGCCCGAAAATCATGGCGGCCACGGAGCGGCTCGAGCTCGATCGGACCGGTATCCGCCAGATGCAGCGGCTGCGCAGGCGCTACGACAGCGACGTGCTCCGCCTGCCCGTGCCCGGCCGGTCGATCGCCCTGGCGTTGTCCGTGGACGCGGTCGCCCGGCTGCTGGATCACACGCCGGAACCGTTCAGCCCGGCGACCACGGAGAAGCGGGCGGCACTCGGTCACTTCCAACCCCACGGCGTGCTGATCAGCACCGGCGGTGAGCGGTCCGAACGCCGGGCGGTGAACGAACACGTGCTGGACACCCACCACCCGCACCATCGGTTCGCCGACCACATGGACCAGGTGATCGCGGAAGAGGTGCGGGAGCTGCTGCCGGTCGTCGACCGCGAAGGAGCGCTCACCTGGGACATCTTCGCGCCGAGGTTCTGGCGGATCGTCCGCCGAGTGGTGCTGGGCGACGCCGCCGCGGACGACACCGAGCTGATCGACACGCTGAACGGGCTGCGCGGCCGAGCGAACTGGGCCTACACCGCGCCGCGGGAGCAGCTGGAGCGCGAGTACCTGGCCGCCCGCCTCGGCGAGTACGTGGTGCGCGCCCAGCCGGGAACGCTGGCGCAGCTGGTGGCCGAGCACGGGGCGAACGACCGATCCGATCCGCATGGCCAGATTCCGCACTGGCTGTTCGCCTTCGATGCCGCGGGCATGGCCACCATGCGGACCTTGGCCGTGCTGGCAGGGCAGCCGGAACACCGCAGGCGCGCCGACCAGAGCGACTATCTGCGTGCCTGCGTCCTGGACACCGTGCGGCTCTGGCCGACGACGCCCTTCCTGCTCCGAGAGAGCACGACGCCGACGCGATGGGCAACGGACGAACTTCCCGCAGGCACGTCGTTCTTGATCTACACGACCTTCTTCCATCGCGACGCAGGGACGCTGCCGTACGCTGACGTCTTCAGTCCGGAGATCTGGCACAACGGCGAGGCACAGCGCAATCGCGCGCTGGTGCCGTTCAGCGCGGGTCCTGCCGATTGTCCAGGTCGCAACCTCGTCCTGCTGGTGACGACCACAGTGCTCAGCCAGCTGGTGGCGCACCGCGAATTCGGGCCCGACCCTGCCAAACACCTCGACGCGGACCGACCGCTGCCGGCGACGCTGAACCATTTCAGCCTGCGACTGCCGGTGGCGTGACGGAAGGGGCCGCATGCGCACGGAGACCGTGCCACCACTGGCGATCAAGGAATACGACCACGTGCAGATCCCGATGCGGGACGGCACCCTGCTGGCCGCCCGCATGTGGCTGCCCAGCACGGCCGAGGACGATCCGGTCCCGGCGATCCTGGAGTACATCCCGTACCGTCGCCGCGACCTGACCGCCGCGCGCGACTCGGTCAACCACCCCTACCTGGCCGCGCGCGGCTTCGGGTGCGTGCGAGTCGACATCCGGGGCACCGGCGATTCCGAGGGCGTGCTCCGCGACGAGTACCTGGAGCTCGAGCAGCAGGACGCCGAAGACGTGCTGGCCTGGATCGCACGGCAACCGTGGTGCACGGGCAAGGTCGGCATGCTCGGCCTGTCCTGGGGCGGTTTCGCCGCACTGCAGGTGGCCGCCCGCCGCCCGCCCGCCCTGCACGCCGTGGTGGCCTGCAGCTTCACCGACGACCGGTACAGCGACGACTTGCACTACATGGGTGGCTGCCTGCTGTCGGACAACCTCGCCGAGTCCGGCACAGTGTTCGCGGTCAGCACTTGCCCGCCCGACCCCGACGTGGTCGGCGAGCGGTGGCGGGACATGTGGCTGGAGCGACTCGAAGGCATCGACTGCTGGCTGGAGCAGTGGTTACGGGACCAGCGGCGCACGCCTTACTGGCAGCACGCCTCCATCTGCGAGGACTATTCCGCGATCCAGTGCCCGGTCATGGCGGTCAGCGGGTGGGCCGACGGCTACTCGAACGCCGTCTTCCGGGTGCTCGAGCACCTGAAGGTGCCGCGCCGCGGACTGATCGGTCCGTGGTCACACCGGTATCCGCACCAGGGCGAGCCCGGCCCGGCCATCGGATTCCTGCAGGAAGTCGTGGAGTGGTTCGACCGCTGGCTGCGCGACGGACCCGCGGCCACCGACGACGAGCCCATGCTGCGCACCTGGATGCAAGACAGCGTCCCGCCATCCACCGCGTACGACGAGCGTCCGGGGCGCTGGGTCGGTGAGCCGTCCTGGCCGTCTCCGCACGTGCGCGTCGACCGGCACGCGCTCGCGCCCCACCGCATCTGCGGCACTCAGGAGGCCGAGGACCGCGTGCCGAGGCAGGAGTTGACGATCAGCTCACCGCTGTCCGTCGGCCAGTTCGCCGGCAAGTGGTGCTCCTACAACGCGCCGCCGGATCTGCCTTACGACCAGCGTGAGGAGGACGGCGGCTCGTTGGTGTTCGACACCGACCCGCTCACCGAGCGATACGACATGCTGGGCGCCCCGGTGGCCGAACTCGAAGTCAGTGTGGACCAGCCGGTGGCGATGATCGCCGCCCGGCTGTCCGATGTGGACGAAGAGGGGCGTGCGACACGGGTCACCTACGGGCTGCTGAACCTGACCCATCGCGACAGTCACGAGCAGCCCGAGCCGCTTCAGCCGGGCAGGACCTACACCGTGCGCATCACGCTCAACGGGGTTGCGCAGTCCTTCCCACCCGGGCACCGCATCCGCCTCGCGGTGTCCACCTCGTACTGGCCACTGGCCTGGCCACCACCACGACCGGTGCGGATGAGCGTGTTCACCGGAAGCAGCGCCCTCGAACTGCCGACCCGCCCGATCGACGAGCCCGACGAGGTGCCGCTGTCGGAATTCGGCCCGCCCGAGGGCGCCACACCCATCCGCACGGAGGAGATCCGGCCCAGCGAGCAGCGCTGGCGCGTGTCCCGTGACCTGGTCGACTACCACTCGGAGCTCGAAGTGCGCAAAGGACTTGGGGTCGTCCGCTTCCCCGACATCGATCTGGACGTCACGCGAACCGTGCACGAGTCGTACGAGTGGATCGCCGACGACTTCGCATCCGTGACCGCCGCCTCGACCTGGGTGGTGGGCTTCCGCCGTGGCGATTGGGACGCCAGGACGGTGACCCGCACGACGCTGGAATGCACCGAGACGGAGTTCATCGTGCATGCCGAACTGGACGCTTACGACGGCGACCACCGGATCGTTTCGCGCAACTGGGCCCACCGCATCCCCAGGGACTTGGTGTGACCGCGGCGCCGTACGTGCCCGAGACCCGCAGTCTTCGCGTGCTCGCCGACGCGGTGCAAGCCTGTCGCGGCTGCGAGCTGTATCGCGACACGACGCAAGCCGTGTTCGGTGACGGTGCGCGGCGGGCGGCCACGATGGTGGTGGGGGAGCAGCCGGGTGATCGGGAGGACCTGGCCGGCGAACCGTTCGTCGGACCGGCGGGGAAGGTGCTGGACCGGGCGCTGGGGGACGCAGGCTTCGACCGCAGGTCCGTCTGGCTGACCAACGTGGTCAAGCACTTCGCGTTCCGCAGACAACAGGGCAGCAAGCGTCGCATCCACCGCAAACCCGGTCGCACCGAGATCGTCGCGTGCCGACCGTGGCTGGACGCCGAGCTGCGCGTCGTCCGGCCGAGCCTCGTGGTCTGCCTCGGCGCCACGGCCGCCCAAGCACTGCTCGGATCGTCGTTTCGGGTGTCCCGCAGGCGAGGCGAACTGATCACCGCCGAGCTGGGCGAACCGCCGAGGTCGGTCGACGTCGTGGCCACGGTCCACCCGTCAGCGGTCCTGCGCAGCGACGACCGCAAGCGTGCTTACGCGGCACTGGTCGACGACCTCCGGGTGGCGCGTGCTGCGGCAGGCTGAAACCCACTCAGTCGTGCGGCCGATGCAGCGGCGCTTTCGCCGGCCCGTCCAGCACATCGCCGTCGGCGGTGAACCGTGACCCGTGGCACGAGCAGTCCCAGCTGGTTTCCGCCTTGTTCCAGTGCAGCGGGCAGCCGAGGTGGGTACACGTCGGCCGGACGACATGCAGCTGACCGTCGTGATCGCGATAGGCGCCGACCGTGTCGCCCTTGATCTTGACGATGCCGCCTTCCCCCGGTCGCAGTTCGGGCTCGGGCGAGCGCAGCGCGCGCATCAGGTGGCCGCCGGTGAGCTCCGCGCCCGACTTCAGGTTGTGCCCGGCCGCTTCGACGATCGCCTTGGTGTCGCCGATCCGTGTGGTGTCGAAAACCTTCTGCCACGGGTTCGACCGGCCGGTGATCTGGTCGATCACCATCATCGCGGCCGCCGTCCCGTTGGTCAGTCCCCACTTGCGGAAGCCCGTGGCGACGTACAGCGACTTGTGCAGCGGCACCTTGCCGACGTAGGGAACCTGGTCGAACGTCTGATAGTCCTGCGCGGACCAGCGGAACTCGAAGGAGTTCACGTCGAACGTGTTCGACGTCCACCGCTGCAGGTCCTCGTAGCAGGCTTGTTCGTCGGTGCTGTCGCCGGTCTGATGCCCGTTGCCGCCGATGATCAGGCCGTTGCCGTCCGGCGCGCGCCAGGGACGGATCGACCGGCTGGGCTGGTCGATGGACAGCGACATGCTCACCGGAGCCTGCTCGCTCAGCCGGACGGCGAACGCGTACGACCGGATCGGCTTGGCCCTGGCGAAGAATCCGCCGGTCAAGCCGGGTGGCAGCAGCGTGGCCAGCAGCGCGTGCTTGGCGCGGATGGCGCCCCGCGCGGTCTTGACGTGTACCTGACCGCCGCGCTCGTGGAAGCTCTGCACCCGGGAGTTCTCGTAGATAAGGCCGCCGGCGTCCACGAACGCCTGCGCCAGACCTGCCAGGTACTTGCCCGGGTGGAAATGCACCTGGTCGCCGAACCGCACCGCGGACGCGACCTGGAACGGCAGATCGGTGTCGGTCACCAGCTCCGCGGACAAGCCTGCGCGATTGGCCGCTTCGGCCTCGTCGATCAAGTCCTTACGCCTGCTCGACTCGTGCGTGTACAGGTACGACGGGGCGCGGGTCAGCTCGCAGTCGATGCTCATCTGCTCGGCCAGCTCGACGATCTTGTCCAGGCCTGCCTGGTTGGCCCGGGCGTACTGGGTGGCCGCCTCTTCCCCCAGGCGCTTGCTCAGGCTCGCGTAGGTCAACCCGTGCTGAGCGCTCACCTTGCCCGTGGTGGAGCCAGTGGTACCCGCACCGAGTGTGCGTGCCTCGAGCACCACCACCCGGCCGAACCCGTTCTGCGTGGCCAACAAGGCCGTGGTCAGTCCGACGATGCCGCCGCCGACCACGACCAGATCCGCCCCGATGTCGTCGTCCAGCGACGGAAACGAGGGCAGGTCGGCCGTGGCGGTCCAGACGCTGAGATGCCGCATGGGCACCGGGCTACCCGGATCCGGGGCCGATCATGCACGCGACCTGGTGGTTGACCCGGATGTGGACGGCGTGCATGCCGCGGGGCCGACCGGGGGTACCCGGCACCCACACACGAGAAGGAAGGCGATTGGCATGGTCGACACATCGAGCCAGGCTCCCCCGCCCGCCGGGGCGGAACGTGTGACGCCGGCGCCCGCTCATCGACGGAGACCAGGCTCCCCCGCCCGCCGGGGCGGAACGCCCGATCGGCGAGCTGGTGGGGGAAGCCTCAGCCCAGATGTCCCGGCTGGTGCGCGACGAGATCCAGCTCGCGGTAGCCGAACTGCAGGAGAAGGGCAAGCGCGGCGGTATCGGCGCCGGGTTGTTCGGAGCAGCAGGCATCACGGCGCTGTTCGGCGTCGCGACGCTGCTGGCCACGGCCGTGCTGGCGCTGGCACTCGTGCTGCCCGGGTGGGCGGCCGCCCTGATCGTCGCCGTGGTGGTGCTGGCCGTCGCAGGCGTCCTGGCGCTGATGGGCCGCAAGAAACTCCAGTCAGCCACCCCCGTCGTCCCGGAGGACACGGTGGGCAACGTCCGCGCCGACATCGACGCGGTGAAGGAAGGTCTGCACCGATGAACGGGTCCCACCGCAAGCCGGAGAGCAATTCCGCGGCAAGTACCTCGGAGGAGAAGCCGACGACGGCGGAGTTGAAGGACGACATCGAACGTACGCGCGCCGATTTGGCGGACACGGTGGAAGCGTTGGCGTACAAGGCCGACGTGCCGTCGCGCATGAAGGATCGGGCGCGGGAAACGTCCGAGACGGTCAGACAGCGCACGCAGCAAGTGACCGAACAGGCCATGGAGAAGCTGCCTTCCCCGGCGCGGGAGAAGGCCGAGCACGCGGTGGCGACGGTCCAACGCAATCCCAAGCAGTTCGCGATGGGGTTGGGCGCGCTGCTGGCACTGTGGGCGCTGATGCGGCGCATCAAGCACCGGAAGGTGGCCGAGGAAGAATGAAGATCCTCTACCAGCCGTTGAGCCTGCTCGCCAGTGTGGTGGGCGGCATTCTCGCGTCGGTCGCGTTTCACCAGCTGTGGAAAGTGGGCACCGGCCAGAAGGACGCACCGGACGCCAAGGACGAGGACCGCTCCTGGTCCGAGGTGCTCACCGCCGCGGCTGTGCAAGGCGCGGTGTTCGGTGGCGTGAAGGCGCTGGTGGACCGTGGTGCGGCGACCGGGTTCAAGAAGGCGACCGGCACCTGGCCGAAGAAGTCCAAGAAGAAGTGATGCTGGTCAGGCGTCGAGCAGGCGGATGACCGCGCGTTCGATCGCGTCGCGGGCGTCTTCGTCTGCCAGGCTGCCGCCGATGCGTTCCAGTGCCGGGCGGATGGTACGGCCGGATTCGAAGTGCCGCACGACCCTGGGGTCCACGTAGGAGCTGCGGGCGACCGCGGGGGTGTTGCCGAGTTCCTCGGCCACCTCCCGCATCACCGTCGCACGCACCCGCTGCCGAGCTCGCCGGCTTGTCGGCGCGTCGTGCTCGGCGAACGCGGCCGCGGCCAGCACGGTCGCGTTCCACGTGCGCAGGTCCTTCGCGGTGAAGTCGTCGCCGGTGAGGTCCCGGAACCGCAGGTTGACCTCGTCCGCTCGAACCTCCCGCCACTGCGATCCGTCCCGGTAGGCGAGCAGCCGGTCCACATC
This sequence comes from Thermocrispum municipale DSM 44069, assembly GCF_000427825.1. GTDB lineage: Bacteria > Actinomycetota > Actinomycetes > Mycobacteriales > Pseudonocardiaceae > Thermocrispum > Thermocrispum municipale. The sequence goes on from NZ_ATYT01000008.1 coordinate 50,488, forward strand.
CGGACCCGCTCGGCGTAACGACCGCACCAGCGCGGCGAGCGGGGCGTCGCTGATCATGACTTCGCGAAGCGTGCCGCCCTTGGCGAGGTAGCGGAACCGCACCTGGTCGCCGCTGAGCCGGACATGGTCGCGTTGCAGGGTGGCCAAGCCGTAGGTGCCGTTGCTGCGCGTGTACTCCTCACCACCGGTGCGGAAGACACCGAGGTCGAGGATGCGTAACGCCCCGGCGAGAACACGGTCCCGGCCGATACCGCGGGCCGCCACGCCAAGGCTGTGTCCGGTGCGCGAGCGGTCGGATTGCCGGAAGACGAGGCCAAGCTCGCCGCACTGGTCGACGGTGACGATCTGGCCCGGTTCACCGCCGCCCTGGTGCGCGCCGATCTGGACAAGGATCTGGCTGCCCAGGTTCGCGGCTGAGCTCACGTTTGCCCATGCCGGACGCGCGGAAGCCACAGGCCATGACCATGCGACGGGTCCGCGACGCGGTCGAACGTGCACTGAACTGGCAAGACCTCGTCCAAGTGGCGAAGGCGTCGATCGCGGTCGTGGTGACCTGGCTACTGGCCAGGCACCTGCTGGCGTTGCCGCAACCGTTCCTCGCGCCCTACGCCGCGATGTTCCTGTTCGAGTCCACGGTGTACCGGTCCCTGCAGGCTGCCCGGCAGCAGATCGGTGCGGTCGGTGCCGGGGTGCTGCTCGGCGGGGTGGCGCACGAGCTGATCGCGCTGCCGACCGCGGCGATCGGTGTCGTGGTGCCGGTCGGCCTGTTGCTCGGGCGGTGGCGACACTTCGGGTCGAGCGGTATCTGGGTGGCGGTCACCGCGCTGCTGGTGATCATCCAGGGGACGGTGAACGAACCGGAGTTGCTGGTCGACCGGTTGCTGGAGATCGCACTCGGAGCCGTGGTCGGCCTGACCATCAACATGCTCGTCTTCCCGCCGATCTACCTGCGGCGACCGCGCGAGGCGACCGCGGGCCTGGCTCGGGAACTCAGCGTGCTGCTGCGCGGGATCGCCGCGTCGCTGCGCGAGATCGACTCGCCCGATCTGGCCGCGAAATGGGAGGACGACGCGCGCACGGTGGAGAACCACGTCCGGCATGCGCACCAGGCTCAGCAGTGGAGCGACGAGAGCGCTCGGCTGAACCTTCGGCGCCGCGGGGAACGGAAGAACGTGGTCGACCGGTGGCAGCCGGCGGCGACCGCGTTGCGTCGCGCCTGGCCGCACCTGCGTGAACTGACCGAGGCGGCGTACGTCATCACCCACGAGCACGCCCCGTTCACCACGCCGGACGAGGACCTGCGCGGCGAGTTCGCCGATGTGCTCGATCACGTCGCCGATGCCGCGGCCGAGATGGGCATGCACGACGGCTCCAGCGACGACGCACAAGACCTGCTGCGGCGGGCCGACGACGGCCTCCGAGCCCTGGAGAAGCGGGTGGACGGGCATCACGGCCCGATCCAGACGGCTGCCGGGTTGGCGAGCCTGTTGTTGCCGACCCGCAAGGCCATCGCCGAGCTGCGGGGCGTGCCCACCGTGGAACGACCGGCGCAACCCCAGCCGAATGGGTATAGGTGGACGTAGGGGGCGGTGTAACCGCACCCCTGGCCGGGTACACCGAGGAGTGCCTCACGGGAGGAGGATCGATGACCGAGGAGTTCGGCGACCCCGCGATCGACAAGCCGGAGGCCGACCTGCTTGACCAGCAGCGGTCGACCAGGCCGGAACCGTCGGTGGAACCGGCCGCGCAGTTCGAAGCGTCCGACGGCGACCTGGCCGATCAGGCGACCACGGTGCGCATCGGCGAGGACGACGAGTACACCGAATGACCTCGCGGGCGGTTTTCGCCGCGTACTTGGTCATCATTGTCGGCGGCCTGCTGTATTTCCTGCTGGTCGCACTTCTCAAGTAGGGAGTGCCAGGTGGTCGACATCGCTCGGCCGGACGCAGGCGAGCAGCTGCCGCACTGGAAGCGCTTCGTGCGGGACAACGGGCTCGGCCTCGCATTCGGGCTGTTGTTCCTGCTCGCGCTGACCGGCCAGGCGTTCGCCGGCCTGGCCGCGTTCAACCACGAGCAGCTGATCAACGGTGGCGAACGGATCGGCTTGTTCGACTTCGTCACCTCGGCCGAGTTCGCCGTCGACGTCGCGGAGAACTGGCAGTCGGAGTACCTGCAGTTCTTCCTCTACATCTTCGCCACGGTGTGGCTGGTGCAACGCGGCTCACCGGAGTCCAAGCCTGCGCACCGGATCGGGCCGGAGTCGGATCGGGACCAGCGGGTCGGTAGCCATGCGACCGAGGATTCGCCGGCATGGGCCCGAGCGGGCGGGTGGCGCACCACGGTGTTCTCCCGCTCGCTCGGCTTGATCATGCTGGCGATCTTCCTGCTCAGCTTGCTGACCCAAGCGGTGGCCGGGCAGGTGGCGTTCAACGCCGAGCAGCTGTCCGAGGGCGCGCACACGCTGTCGTTCGGTGAGTACGTGGTGTCCGCCGATTTCTGGAACCGCGCGCTGCAGAACTGGCAGTCGGAGTTCCTCGCCATCGGGTCGATGGCGGTGCTCAGCGTCTACCTGCGGCAGCGCGGCTCACCGGAATCGAAGCCGGTGGGCGCTCCACACCACGAGACCGACGTCAGCGGCTAGGCGGGCGTGGTCTCGCCACCCAGTGCGGCCAGCACCTGCCCGCTGTAGTACGAGGACAAGCGCTCCGATGCCAGGAACACGTATGACGGTGCGAGCTCGTCGGGTTGGGCGGCGCGCTCCATCGGTGCTTGCTCACCGAACGACCCGACCCGCTCGGGCGGGAACGTCGCCGGGATCAGCGGGGTCCACACCGGGCCCGGTGCGACGCAGTTGACCCGGATCTTGCGATCGGTCAGCGCCTGCGCCATCGAGCGGGTCCACGCGATGATCGCGCCTTTGGTCGCCGAGTAGTCGATCAACGTCTTGTTGCCGCGCAGCCCGTTGACCGACCCCGAGTTGATGACGCACGAGCTTTCCTTGAGATGGGGCAGCGCGGCGGCCGTCACCCGGAAATAGCTGTGCATGTTCACCGCGAACGTGTGCAGCCACTGTTCGTCGGTGAGCTCCTCGGGCGAGTCGACCGGCTGCTGGGTGGCGACGTTGTTCACCAGGATGTCCAGCCGCCCGAACGCGCTGAGTGTGTCGGTCACGACGTCCCGACACTGCGCGGCCTCGGCGAGGTCGCCCGGCAGCAGCAGACATCGCCTGCCTTCCGCGCGGACCAGATCCGCGGTGGTCCGGGCGTCCTCGTGTTCGTCGAGGTAGGCCACCGCGACGTCGGCGCCTTCTTTGGCGAACGCGATGGCGACCGCCCTGCCGATGCCGGAATCGCCGCCGGTGATCAGGGCGGCGCGGCCGTCGAGCAGACCGCGGCCGAGGTAGCCCTCCATCCGATCCTGCGGGTGCGGCTCCATGTCGCCGGTCGCGCCGGGCGCGGTCTGTTGTTGCTGTGGTTGGTCTCCGGAAACGGACATGGGGACTCCATTCCGCGGCGGCGCCGCGTCGGTCATGAGTGGATTGGTTCAGCGCTCGGTGTCGCCGGTGGACACCGGGCGAGCGTCACGCGCGGTCTGGTTGAACGCGACGTACAGGCCGGCGGGGATGGTCAGCGCGTAGATCACGACGTTGCCCCAGCCGATGTTGAACGCCACGTCCGGATTGGGGTCGACGGCGGCCGGAATGCCGTAGGCGAACAAACCGAGGGCGACCACCGCCACCGCCATACCGAACACGCGACGGGCTACGGGCACGGCCAGGAGCGTCACCAGCAGTGCGGCGACACCGATGGCCGCATGCACCACGGTGAGGATGGCGTCCACGCCGAATCCGGCGACCATGTTCTCGCCGTAGGCGCGGGCCAGTGATCGGGGTGCGAGCACCAGCGCGGCCAGCGCGACGAGGAGATAGAACGCCGCGAGGACCGCGGTGATCGAGCGAGCGCGAGTCATGGCCGCTGACTACCCCCGGGGTTGATCGGCGAATCGTGGCGGGGACCTGCCGGTTCTCGAGCTGAGTCAGGGTGTAGCGCAGCGCACATACCCCAACGGCCATGGACAGGGGACTGGCCCCGGGCGGTGGTCCGGGGCCAGTCCGCGAAGGCCGGGAAGGGGCGTCCCGGACCTCGGCGACCGTCCTCGCTCTGGTGCCTACCGGCGCGGACGGTGTGGCTGTGCTTTACAAGGCGGCTACCCAGCCTCGCGTGGGCCAACACACAGCCCTCACCCCGGTAGCGGACCAGGCCCGGTGGGTATCCAGGGGAAAGCAGTCAACGAGAGGAAACCCATGAGCACGATCACCGCTTCGGTCGACGTGAACGCCCCGATCGCCCCGGTCTACGACCAGTGGACGCAGTTCGAGACGTTCCCCCAATTCATGGAAGGCGTTGACCGTGTTCAGCAGATGACGCCCACCAAGACGCATTGGGACATCTCGGTCGCCGGTGTCCGGCGCGAGTTCGACGCCACCATCACCGAGCAGCATCCTCAGGAGCGCGTGGCGTGGAAATCGGACAACGGCCCGCAGCACGCGGGCGTCATCACGTTCCACCGCCTCGACGACAACCAGACCAGGGTGACCGCCCAGATGGACATCGACCCGGAAGGCTTCGCCGAGAACGTGGCCGACAAGGCGGGTCTGCTCAATCAGCGGGTGAAGGGTGACCTGAACCGGTTCAAGGAGTTCATCGAGCAGCGCGGCCACGCCACCGGCGGCTGGCACGGCGACATCGAGCGCCCGCACTGACGGTCGCAGCACAGCCCTGTGCCGTCGTGCGCCTTCCGGCGTGCGGCGGCACAGTCATGTGAGCGGCCCGGCGAGGCCCTGCTGCCGATCCGGGCAGCCGAGTGCCATGAACCACTCTCGCTGCCACGAGCCGTGTGTCGTGAACCAGGAGTGTGCGCGTATCGGCGCTGCGCCATCCGAGGAGCCCACGCAGTCGTAGGGAGACCGGCGGCCGTAGGGGAGACCGGCGGCCGTAGGGGAGGGTCGCCACCCGCGGCCACAGTTGTCGTCGGATCGCGCCGCTCACCGAGACGACCAGGCATCGCGGGGCCCGGCACCGACACGGTGCGATCCGCTGCCGCACGTATGGTGCGCCCCGCGCGCAACCCTCAGACTTCCACCGCGATGTCGGCCCGAGTCAGGCCGCGGCGCAGAACTCGTTGCCCTCCGGGTCCTGCATCAGCCACCAGTGGCCGGCAGGCCCCTTGTCGAGCTCCTGCACCCGCCGCGCGCCCAGCGACTCGAGCCGAGTCACCAACGCGTCCAGTCCCTCTTCGCCCGCGTGTACGTCGATGTGCAGCCGGTTCTTGACCGACTTGCCCTCCGGCACGTCCTGGAACAGGATCCTGCGGCCCCGTCCGATGCCGGACACCTCGTCGAACGGGTCGTCCGGGTGCCGGATCGCGGCGAAACCGCGGAAATTCTTGCGGCCACGGTGTTCGATCACCGCGGCTTCCGGCAGCTGACCGCCCGCGAGCAGCTGGTCGATCAACGTGCCGGGATCTTCCACCTCGTAGCCGAGCGCCGCCGCCCAGAAATCGGCGATGGCGGGAGCGTTCCGGCTGTCCACGACCAGCTTCCAGTGCAATGCCATACCGCCGTTATAGCGGCAGGCACCGACAGTCTCACCGGTTCACGGGCTGTGCCCGTCCGGCGCGTGGCCGAACAGTCGCACCGCCGTGCGGTCGTCGGCGAACACCGAGATCACGTACGTGTCGAACTCCTTGCCGCGCTCCGCGGCCCAGGCCATCACTTCGCCGATGTCGGCGTCCTCGACCCGGCAGGTGTCGCTCTCGTAGCCCATCTCCTCGGCGGCGGCGCCGTCCACCGGGGTCTGCCGTCGCCAGAAGGTGACGAGGTACGCGGGGAAGTCGACCTCGGCCTCGACAACGCGCGGATCGATGCCGTCTACTCTCATCCGGCCTCAGCCTCGCTCGACCAGATGCCCGACGACGTGCGGGATCCGGCAGTCGTGCCCGGAGCCGTCCCGCCGCGGATCCACCTCGGGCAGGTCGATCGGCTCGCCGTTGCTCGCCGACCCCACCGGCCGTGGACCCGCCCAGGCCAGAACCAGCCGCGACTCGCCTTTGAGGAACCGCTGCGCCCGCACACCACCGGTGGCGCGTCCCTTGGCCGGGAACTCCGACAGCGGGGTCACCTTCGCGCTCTTCTCGGTCGCCGTGACCACCATCGGCTCGCCGTGCTCCGGATCGTCCGTGGCCACGGCACCGAAGAACACCACGCGAGCGTCGCCGCTGAGCTTGACACCGGCCATGCCGCCGCCCTTGAGACCTTGCGGCCGAACCAGCGAAGCGGAATACCGCAACAGCGACGCTGCGGACGTGACGAACACCAGCGTCTGCTCAGCGCTGGTCAGCCAGGTGGCGCCGATGACGCGGTCGCCGTCCTTGAGCGAGATCACGTCGAACTCGTCGGATCGCACCGGCCAGTCGGGCGCGCACACCTTCACCACGCCCTTCTCGGTACCGAGAGCGAGACCCGGAGAACCGGCGGCCTGCTCACCCAGCGGGGCGAGCCCGACCACTGTCTCGCCTGCTTCCAACGGCACGAGCTCGGTGACCGGAATGCCGCCGCCGATCGACACGGTGCCCTCCTGTTCGGGCAGCACCGGCAGCGGGAGCACGTCGGTCTTGAACGCCCGGCCTCGACTGGTGATGAGCAGGACCCGGCCGCGCGCGGTGGAGTGCACCAGCGCGGCCACCGCGTCGTGCTTCGCGCGACCCTTGCGCCTGCGCTTCTCCGGCACCTCCTCGGACTCGGCCGCGGTCCGCGCCAGCAGACCGGACGCCGACAGGATCACCTGGCACGGGTCGTCGCTGACCTCCAACGGCCCGGCGGGCTGGGAGGCCGCCAGCACTTCCTTGAGGTCGCCGTCGATCAACGACGTCCGGCGCGGGGTGGCGAACTCGGCGGCCACCTGCGCCAGCTCGTCGGACACCACCTGTTTGAGCACTGCCTCGTCGTCGAGGATCTTGTTCAGCTCGGCGATCTCCGCGCGCAGCTTGTCGTGCTCGGCGTCCAGCTCGAGCTTGTCGTACTTCGTCAGCCTGCGCAGCGGGGTGTCCAGGATGTAGGTGGCCTGTATCTCGGTCAGCTCGAACTCGCGCATCAGGCCTTCCTTGGCGGTCTGGGCGTTCTCGCTGCCGCGGATCAGCGCGATCACCTTGTCGATGTCCAGCAGCGCCTTGATCAAACCCTCGACCAGGTGCAGCCGCTCCTCGCGCTTGCGGCGGCGGTACTTGGTGCGGCGGGTGACGACGTCGTAGCGGTGCCGCAGGAACACCTCGAGCAGCTGTTTGAGTCCGAGCGTCTGCGGCCGGCCGTCGACCAGCACCAGGTTGTTGATGCCGAACGACTGTTCCATCGGCGTCAACCGGTACAGGTCGGCCAGCAGTGCCTGCGGGTTCACCCCGACCTTGCACTCGATCACCAACCGGGTGCCGTTCTCCCGGTCGGTCAGGTCCTTGACGTCGGCGATGCCGGTGAGCCGCTTGGACTTGGTGACTTCCTCGGTGATCTTCTCGATGATCTTCTCCGGGCCGACCGCGTACGGCAGCTCGGTCACCGTGATGGCCTGCCTGCCTCGGCTGCCCGGCAGCGGCCCGATCTCCACCTTCGAGCGCATCCGCACCACGCCGCGCCCGGTCTCGTACGCCCTGCGCACCTCGTCCAGGCCCAGCAGCTGGCCGCCGGTCGGCAGGTCCGGGCCGGGGACGAACTCCATCAGCTTGTCCAGCGTGGCGTCGGGGTGCTCGATCAGCCACCGCGCCGCGTTGATCACCTCGCCCAGGTTGTGCGGGATCATGTTGGTCGCCATCCCGACCGCGATCCCGGACGTGCCGTTGACCAGCAGGTTCGGGAACGCCGCGGGCAGCACCGACGGCTCCTGCAGCGACCCGTCGTAGTTCGGCCGGAAGTCGACGGTGTCCTCGCCCAGCTCGCCGACCATCAGCATGGCCTCGGGCGACAACCGGGCCTCGGTGTACCGGCTGGCCGCCGGGCCGTCGTCCGGCGACCCGAAGTTGCCGTGCCCGTCCACCAGCGGCACGTTCAGCGAGAAGTCCTGCGCCAGGCGCACCATGGCGTCGTAGATCGCGGTGTCACCGTGCGGGTGGTACTTACCCATCACGTCGCCGACCACGCGCGACGACTTCACGTACGCGTGCCCGGGCCGGTAACCGTTCTCGTTCATCGAGTAGAGGATTCGGCGGTGTACCGGCTTGAGTCCGTCACGCGCATCGGGCAGGGCGCGGGAGTGGATGACCGAGTAGGCGTACTCCAGGTACGACTGCTCGATCTCGGTCTTCACCGGGCTGTCGTAGACGCGCGCGCCCGCGTTGTCGAACGCGGACGGGTCGATACGACTGGTCGGGCCGGTGCGGCGTGCCATGGTGTGGCTCCTCGGATAGCGCTACGCGTACGAAGGATCGGATGCGGGTCAGATGTCGATGGCGGCCTGGTCGACGCGCGAGGACGACTCCACCAACCAGTTGCGGCGGGGCTCGACCTTCTCGCCCATCAGCAGCTCCAGCGCGGCCTCGGCCGCCTCGGCGTCCTCCAACGTGATGCGGCGGACCGACCTGGTCGCGGGGTTCATCGTGGTGGCCCACAGCTCGTCGGCGTCCATCTCACCGAGGCCCTTGAACCGCGGCACCGGCTTGACCACCTGGTGACCGGCCTTCTCCAACCGGGCCACGGTCTGCTCCATCTCGCGCTGGGTGAACGTGTAGTGGGTCTGCGGGTTGCGCCCCTTGGTCATCACCTTGTGCAACGGCGGCATCGCCGCGTACAGCCGCCCCTCGGTGATCACCGGCCGCATGTACTTGGCGAACAAGGTGATCAACAAGGTGCGGATGTGCGAGCCGTCCACGTCCGCGTCGGCCATCAGGATGACCCGGCCGTAGCGCATCGCCGAGATGTCGAACGTGCGGCCGGTGCCTGCGCCGAGCACCTGGACGATCGCGGCGATCTCGGCGTTCTTCAACGTGTCGGCCAGGCTGGCCTTCTGCACGTTGAGGATCTTGCCGCGCAGCGGAAGCAGCGCCTGGTACTCCGACGCCCGCGCCATCCTGGCCGAGCCGAGCGCGCTGTCACCTTCGACGAGGAACAGTTCGCTGCGAGCCACGCCGGTGGTCCGGCAGTCCACCAGTTTCGGCGGCATCGCCGCGCCCTCCAGCGCGGTCTTCCGCCTGGCCGCGTCCTTCTGCTGCTTCTGGACCAGGCGGACGCGCGCCGCGTCGACCACCTTCTGCAGCACGACCTTGGCTTCGGACTTGGTCCTGCGTGCCTGCGTCCACGCCTTGACCTCACGCTCGACGATCTGCTGCACCACCTTGGTGATGCCCGCGGTGGACAGCTCGTCCTTGGTCTGCGAGGTGAACTGCGGCTCCGGAATCCGCACGTGCACCACCGCGGTCATGCCCTCGAGCACGTCATCCAGCGTCGGCAGGCTCTCCTTGGCCTTGAGCAGACCGCGAGTGCGGGAGATCGCGTCGTTGATCGCGCGGAGCACCCCCCGCTCGAAACCCTTGCGGTGCGTGCCGCCGTGCTGGTTGCGGATGGTGTTGGTGAAGCACTCGACGATGCGCTCGTAACCGGTGCCCCAGCGCAGCGCGACCTCGACCTCCGCGCGGCGCTCGACATTGGAGCGCATCACGCCGTTGGCGTCGGCCGCGTTCTCCTTGTAGGTGCCTTCGCCGGAGATGACCAGCGTCCCGGACACCGCCTTCTCGTCGCTGGGCGACAGGAAGTCGACCATGTCGAGCAGGCCGTTCGGGAAGTGGAAGACCTCTTCGGAGATCTCGTCCTCCGTCGCGCGGCGCAGCACGTACTGCACGCCCGGCACCAGGAACGCGGTGTTGCGCATCTTCTGCCGCACCGCTTCCACGTCCAGCGCGGCGCCCGACTCGAAGTAGCGGGAGTCGTACCAGTACCTGGTCGACGTGCCGGTGGACTCGCCGCGCTTCATCTTGCGCACGACCCGCAGACCGGACCGCTCGGTGAACCGGGCCTTCGGGCCGGGTCCGGCGAACTCGCCCGGCCTGCCGTGCGCGAACGAGATCTCGTGGACCTTGCCGTCTCGCTTGACCACGACGTCCATGCGGTGCGACAGCGCGTTGACCGCGGAGGCGCCGACGCCGTGCAGGCCACCGGAGGTCTTGTACCCGGACCCGCCGAACTTGCCGCCGGCGTGCAGCCGGGTGAGCACGAGCTCGACCCCGCTCAGGCCGGACTTGGCGTGCACGTCGGTCGGGATCCCACGCCCGTCGTCATCGACCTGGACACTGCCGTCGGCGTGCAGGGTCACCACGATGCGGGTGGCGTGACCCGCGACGCCCTCGTCGGTCGAGTTGTCCAGGATCTCCGACAGCAAATGGTTGATACCCCGGCTGTCGGTCGACCCGATGTACATCCCGGGACGCTTGCGTACCGCCTCGAGGCCTTCGAGGTGGGTCAGGTCATCCGCCCCGTACAGGGGCTCCACGGTGGCAGTCACGGCCGTGAAGGTTATCCCGGTCGGCTGACAAAGCTGCGGACGCGCGCCGTGGGATGTGCGACCTGTGACGCAAACCGGACTCGAACTACGGAATACCGGCGGAATCCGGATGGTTGCAGTGGGAAGAACTTGATCTCCAGCGCAAGGACCACAGGCATGCTTTCCGTTCCGTTGTCCGTGCTCGACCTGGCAATCGTGGACCGTGGACAGACGGTCGGCGCGAGCCTGCAGGGCAGTGTCCGCCTCGCTCAGCTCGCCGAACAGGCCGGGTATCGCAGGGTCTGGTATGCCGAGCACCACAACTTCTCGTCGATCGCCTCCTCGGCCACCGCGGTACTCATCGCGCACGTCGCGGCCAACACCTCGCGGATCCGGCTGGGTGCGGGCGGCGTGATGCTGCCCAACCACGCGCCGTTGGTGATCGCCGAACAGTTCGGGACGCTGGCGAGCCTGCACCCGGACCGGATCGACCTCGGACTGGGCCGCGCCCCGGGTACCGACCCGGTGACCGTGCGAGCGCTGCGTCGCGACCCGAACGCGGCCGACACGTTCCCGCAGGACGTGCTGGAGCTGCAGGGGTACCTGTCGGACGAGTCCCGCGTCCCTGGTGTGCAGGCGATCCCGGGCCGGGGCACGAACGTGCCGTTGTACATCCTCGGCTCGTCGTTGTTCGGTGCGCAGCTGGCCGCCAAGCTCGGTCTGCCGTACGCGTTCGCGTCGCACTTCGCCCCGGCGGCCCTGCAGCAGGCCGTCGCCGTGTACCGAGAGCGATTCGAACCGTCCGAGCAGCTCGGCGAACCGTACGTGATCGCGGCGGTGAACGTGATCGCCGCGGACACCGAGGAAGAGGCCCAGGAGCAGCTGCACGTGGCGCGTCGCACGCGGGTCCGAGTGCTCTTCGGTCGCCGTGACCGCAAGATCACCGACGACGAAGCGGACGAGATTCTGCGCGGGCCGCACGCGGCGCACGTGGACGAGATGATGACCTATACCGCGGCAGGCACTCCTGACCACGTGGCCGAGTACCTGGAGAAGTTCGTCGAGCATGCCGGCGCCGACGAACTGATCGTGGCGTTCCAGAGCCCGACGGTGGACGCCAGACTGCGCTCGGCCGAGCTGGTCGCCGACGCCGTGCGGCTGAGTGCCCAGGCGTAACCGAGCCGTATTCCCCGCCGGCGGGGAGTGTGACGCGCATCGCCGCATTCGTCCGGATCGGCCCGTTGGCATCGGACTGAGGTTAGGTTAGCCTCACTTATCGTGAATGTGCTCAGCGGTCACGCGCTCGACGTCGGCTATCACGGCACCACCGTCGTTCACCAGGCATCGCTGAAGCTGTCCGCGGGCCGCGTGACGGCGCTGGTCGGACCGAACGGCAGCGGCAAATCCACCTTGCTGCGCGCGTTGGCCCGGCTGCACAACCCGTCGTCGGGGGACGTGCTGTTGGAGGACGGTGAGTCCGCGTTCGCTCTGGCGCCGAAGGAGTTCGCGCGCCGGGTCACGCTGCTCGCGCAAAGCCGGCCGACGCCCACCGGCGTCACCGTGCGCGACGTGGTCAACTACGGGCGCTATCCGTACCGAAGCCGGTTCAGCGGCGACGATCCGGACGGCATGCGTGCGGTCGAGCACGCGCTGGCGGTCACCGGCACCACCGCCATGGCGCACCGCCCGGTCGACGAACTGTCCGGTGGTGAGCTGCAGCGGGTCTGGCTGGCCACGTGTCTCGCCCAGGACACCGGGGTGCTGCTGCTGGACGAGCCGACCACGTTCCTGGATCTGCGCTACCAGATCGAGATTCTGGATCTGATGCGCGACTTGGCCGATGAGCACAACGTCGCCGTCGGTGTGGTGCTGCACGACTTGAACCAGGCCGCCCAGGTGGCCGACGAGGTCGTGCTGCTGCAGCGCGGTCGAATTCGCGCGTTCGGCACGCCGGACGAGGTGCTGACCAGCGAGCACCTGACCGAGACCTACGGCATTCGCATCGACGTCACCGCCGATCACGAGACCGGTCAGCTCACCGCTGTCCCGGTCGGTAAGCACACCCATCGAGTAGTCAGGACATGAAGATGAGGAGCAGGATCGCCGCGTTCGCGGCGTCTGTGATGCTGCTTGCGCTCGGCGCCTGCGGCACGACCGAGAACCCGCAGCAGGCCGCCGACGACGAGGCGGCAGGCTCGTCCGGCCCGATCACGGTGACCGACAGCCGCGGCAAGAAGGTCGAGCTGAAGGCCCCGGCCAAGAAGGTCGTCGCGCTCGAGTGGGGCGAGGCCGAGATGCTGGCCAGCCTCGGTGTCATGCCGGTCGGCGTTGCCGACACCAAGGGCTATTCCACCTGGGTGACCGCGGAGAAGCTGGACAGTGACGTCAAGGACGTGGGCACCCGCGCCGAGCCGAGCGAGGACTCGATCCTCGGTCTGACGCCCGACCTGGTCGTGATGGAGGAGGGGCGGGACACCAACCTCAGCAAGCGGCTGGAGGACAAGGGCCTGCCGGTGCTGGTCACCAAGGGTGCGGACGCCAAGAACGGTGAGCTGGACCGGATGCGCAGCGACCTGATGATGATCGCCAAGGCGACCGGCACCGAGGACAAGGCGGAGCAGCTGTTGAGCGATCTCGACGCCTCGCTCGCCGAAGCGAAGAAGAAGCTGGCCGACGCGGGCAAGGACGGCACGCCGTTCGTCATGGCGGACGGCTACAAGGAAGGCAACGTCATCTCCATCCGGCCGTTCGGCGAGGGCGCGCTGGTGTCGCAGGTGGCGCAGGAGATCGGGCTGAAGAACGCCTGGAAGGGCAAGGTCGACGAGCAGTGGGGCCTCGGCGCCACCGACGTCGAAGGCCTGACCACGATCAAGGACGACGACGTCCAGTTCTTCTACAACGCCTCCGACGGCACCGACGTGTTCGCCGACGGCCTGAGCAAGAACCCGATCTGGAAGTCGCTGGCGTTCGTCAAGGCGGGCAACGTGCACAAGCTGACCGACGGCATCTGGACGTTCGGTGGACCGAAGTCCTGCGCCCAGTACGCCGACGAGCTGGTGCGGATCCTGACGTCTTGAGCCAGACCCTCACGGCACCGCCGACCGAGCAGACGCCACCACCGCTACGACCCATCTCGGTGGCCGCGGCCTTCACCGTGGCCGGCGTGGCGGTGGTGGTGCTCGCCGCGGTGCACCTGACGCAGGGCACGTCCGGAGTCGGCGCGCTCGATCTGCTGAAGCTGCTCGTCGGGCAGTCCGACGAACATGTACTCAACGTGCTCAGCGGTTCGCGGCTGCCGCGCATGCTGGCCGGTCTGCTGGTCGGCGTCGCGCTCGGCTGCGCCGGTGCCGCGCTGCAGTCGGTGGCCCGCAACGCGCTGGCCTCACCGGACACCCTCGCCGTCAACGCGGGCGCGCACCTGGCCGTCGTGCTGTCCGCCGCGCTGGGATTCTCCCTGACCTCCGGCAGCTCGCTGCTGAGCGGCCTGGCCGCGCTCGGCTCGGCGTTCGTCGGTGGGTTGCTGGCCGCCGGCCTGGTGCTGTTGCTGTCCTCCGGCGGCACGTCGCCGACGCGGATCATCCTGGCCGGGTCGGCGATCACCATGGCCTTGCAGTCGCTGACCTACCTCTTCCTGCTGCTCTACGAGGAGGAGACCCACGGCCTGTTCGCGTGGGGCATGGGCTCGCTGGTGCAGGCCGACGTCACCCCGGTCGCGCAGCTGACGCCCGTCGTCCTGCTGTGCATCGGCGGCTGCATGCTGCTCGGGCACCGCATGGACATCCTGGCGCTGGGCGAGGACACCGCCGCGGTGCTCGGCGTCCGGGTGCGGCAGACCCGGTTGATCGCCGCGATGTTGGCCGTGATGCTGGCCGCGGCCGCGGTCAGCCTCGCCGGCCCGATCGCGTTCATCGGGTTGGTCGCGCCGGCCGTCGTCCGGCTGGCGGGCGCGCGCATCCCCGGGTTGATGCGACACCGGGTGCTGTTCCCGCTGTCCGCCATGACCGGCGTGATCATCATGCTGCTGTCGGACATCGCGGTGCGCGCCGTGCTCGGCGGTCAGGCAGGCGTCGAAGTCCCGGCAGGCGTGGTGACGACCATCCTGGGGGCCGGTGTCCTGATCGCCCTCGCGCGCCGTTATCGCGACGCGGGGCCCACGCGCCGACCGCCGACCCCGCACTCGGCCGCGGTGCGCTCCCGCCGCTTCGTGCTGGCGGTCGTGGCCGTTCTTGCCGCGCTGCTGATCGGCGCGCTGCTGCTCGGGATGCTGCTCGGTGATCGGTGGGTGCTCACCGGCGACATCGTCAACTGGATCACCGGCGACAGCAGCACCGGCATGGCCGCGATGCTCGAAGGGCGCTGGCCGCGGGTGGGTGCGGCCCTGCTGGCCGGGCTCGCGCTGGCCATCGCTGGGTCGGCCGTGCAGGCGGTGTGCCGCAACCCGCTGGCCGAGCCGGGAATTCTCGGGGTGACGGCCGGTGCAGGCGTCGGCGCCGTCACGCTGATCACGGTCCTGCCGACGGCCGGGACGCTGACGATGACCGTGATCGCGTCCGGCTCGGCGCTGCTGGCCTTCGGCACGGTCTACCTGCTGGCCTATCGCGGCGGGCTCAACTCCGACCGGCTGGTGCTGATCGGTGTCGGCATGTGGATGGGCTGCAACGCGATCAGCACGTTCATCATCGTCGCGTTCGACCCGTGGAACACGGTCAAGGCGCTGACCTGGCTGTCCGGCTCGACCTACGGCCGGACGCCGGAACAACTGCTGCCGGTGGGCATCGCGCTGGTCGTGCTCACGCCCTTGATCGTGATCGCGCGCCGGGAGCTGGACCTGCTGGCGCTGGACGACGACACCCCGCGGGTGCTCGGGATGCGGCTGGAACGTGCCCGGCTGCTCGCTCTGCTCGCCGCCGCGTTGCTCACCGCGACCGCGGTGGCCGCTGTCGGCGTGGTCGGGTTCGTCGGACTGGTCGCTCCGCACATCGCGCGCGCACTGGTGGGCAGCAAGCACATCCGGGTCATCCCGGTGGCCGCGCTGATCGGTGCGCTGATCATCTCGCTGGCCGACACCGTGGGCCGCACGGTGATCGCTCCCGCGCAGATCCCGGCCGGGTTGCTCGCCGCGCTGATCGGAACGCCGTATTTCGTCCACCTGTTGTGGCGGACCCGGTCGCGGTGATCAGGCCACCCAGCCGTAGGTGTGGTTGACGGCGATGCGGAGCACCAGGCGGCGCTCGTCGACCATCGCCTGCCGGAACTCGTCCCAGTCCGGATGCTCGCCGGCCAGTTCGCGGTAGATCGCCACCAGTTCCTCGACCGTCGTGTCGTGCGGGTCGCCGGCCACCGGGCTCAGTTCCGCCTTGCCCTCGAGCACCACGTAGCCGCGCATCGACGGCGGGGTGACCAGCAGGCTCGCCCGCGGATCTCGCCGCAGGTTGCGCGTCTTGGCGCGGGTGTCCGTGACGGAGGCTCTGGCCAGCCGGCGGTCGTGGTCGTAGACGTACCCGATGATCGACATCTGCGGCGTGCCGTCACGTTTGAGCGTGGTCAGCACGCCGTGCCGTGTCTTGTCCACCAGCTCTCGTTGCGCAGGTTCCAGCATGCCCGGAGCAACCTCGCCCGAGGCGAGAAGATTCCCTTGGTGAAGAAGTGAATCCGTGGTTCACTTCTTGTATGGCGTATCGCCGGACCCCGGCCGTACAGGCCCGACTGGATGCACAGCGCGCCGCGATCGTGCAGGCGGCGCACGATGTGCTGGCCGAGCACGGCTACCGGGGTTGCACGATGGCGGCCGTGGCGGCCCGCGCCGGTATCGCCACCGGGACCATCTATCGCCATTTCCCGAGCAAGTCGGCGCTGGCGGTCGAGCTGTTCCGAACGGTGGTGGACCGGGAGGTGGCTGCGGTTGCGGAGGCCAGCGCCTCCGGTGAGGTGCTCGAGCGCGTCGTTGCCGTCACCGAGACGTTCGCCAGACGCGCGCTGAAGGCGCCCCGGCTCGCCTTCGCGTTGCTGGCCGAGCCGGTCGACCCGGCGGTCGACGAGGAGCGGCTGGTGTATAGGCGCGCATTCCGCGACATCTTCGCTCAGCGCATCGCCGAAGGTGTTTCCGCGGGCGTTCTGCCGCCACAAGATCCCCAGCTGACGGCCGCCGCCCTGGTCGGCGCGGTGGCCGAGGCGCTGCTCGGGCCGCTGTCCAACGGGGACCACCCGGACATCGTGCCCGCCATGGCCACGTTCACCCTGCGAGCATTAGGAGTGCAGCATGCCACCCACCCATGAGGTCACCAATCAGGTTCCGCCACTGGTCGGACACGACGTCGCGGAGTACCCGGCGCTGCTGGAGGCGGTGCGAGCCGGGGGAGCGGAGTGGGCAGAGCCGGAGCTGCACGAGATCGGCCGCCTCGCGGGCAGCGAGCAGGCGCAGGAATGGGGCAGGCTTGCCGAGCAGAACCCGCCGGTGCTGCGCACCCATGACCGCTACGGCCATCGCATCGACGAGGTCGAGTTCCACCCGTATTGGCACGAGCTGATGCGGGTAGCGGTCGAGAACGGCATGCACGCCGCGCCGTGGCTGGAGAATCGGGCAGGCGCGCATGTGGCGCGGGCGGCGAAGATGTTCGCCTGGACGCTGGCCGATCCCGGGCACATCTGCCCGATCTCGATGACCTACGCCGCGGTCCCCGCGCTGCGTGAGGAGCCCGCGCTCGCGGAGAAGTTCGAGCCGCTGCTCGCTGCCCGCGTGTACGACTACGGCCTGCGGGAACCGTCCACCAAGCGCGGCCTGATCGCGGGTATGTCGATGACGGAGAAGCAGGGCGGCTCCGATGTGCGTGCCAACACCACCCGCGCGACGCCGAACGGTGATCACTACCTGCTGGTCGGGCACAAGTGGTTCACCTCGGCGCCGATGTCCGACATGTTCCTGACGTTGGCGCAAGCGCCCGGCGGGCTGTCGTGCTTCCTGGTGCCGCGGGTGTTGCCGGACGGTACGCGGAACCCGATCCGGCTGCAGCGGCTGAAGGACAAGCTGGGCAACCGGTCGAACGCCTCGTCCGAGATCGAGTACGACGACGCGGTCGGCTGGCTGGTCGGAGAAGAGGGCCGCGGCATCCAGACGATCATCCAGATGGTCAACATGACCCGGCTGGACTGCACGATCGGCTCGGCTGCCGGAATGTACGCCGGTTTGCTGCAGGCGGTGCACCACGCGCGGCACCGGCGTGCGTTCGGTGCGCTGCTGTCCGAGCAGCCGCTGATGGTCAACGTGCTCGCCGACCTGGCCATCGAGGCGGAGGCGGCGACGACCGTTGCGATGCGGTTGGCGGCCGCGGTCGACCGGGCGGCGGCGGGAGACGAGCACGAGGCCCAGCTGCGCCGCATGGCGTTGGCGGTGTCGAAGTACTGGGTGTGCAAGCGGGCGCCTGCCCACGCCGCGGAGGCGTTGGAGTGCCTGGGCGGCAACGGCTACGTCGAGGAATCCGGTATGCCACGGCTGTTCCGCGAGTCGCCGCTGATGTCGATCTGGGAAGGTTCCGGCAACGTCGCCGCCCTCGACGCGCTGCGCGCGATGGCGAAGCAGCCCGAGTCGGTGCAGGCGTACTTCGACGAGGTCGACAAGGCCGCCGGGGTGGACCCGCGGCTGGACGAGGCCATCGCGGTGGTGCGCAAGGAGCTGTCGGACACCGAGAACCTGCAGTTCCGCACGCGTCGGGTCGTGGAGCTGATGGCGATGGTGTTGCAGGGCGCGCTGCTGCACCGGCACGGCAACCCGGCGGTGGCCGATGCGTTCTGCGCCACGCGGCTGAGCCGTGACTGGGGCATCGCCTTCGGCACACTGCCCTCCGGGGTGGACACCGCGGCCATCCTGGACCGGGTGGTCACCGGCTGACGGAGCACCTCGCCCTGCGTGGGGTGATCTCGAGGCCGCGGCTCGCCTTGCGCTTGCGGGCGTCCAGCCGTGGCCGTCCCCGCGCCCGATCGGCCGGTCAGCTGCTGGCGCGGTGCTGCCGGATGAAGTCGCGGTACCAGAAGTACGAGTCCTTCGGCGTGCGGCGCTGGGTGGCGTAGTCGACGTGCACCAGGCCGAAGCGCTCGGTGTACCCCTCGGCCCACTCGAAGTTGTCGGTGATCGACCAGATGAAGTAGCCGCGCACGTCCACGCCTTCGGAGATCGCCTTGTCGACCGCGTCGATGTGCGCACGGTGGTAGTCGGCTCGACGCTGGTCGTGCACTCGACCGTCGGAGTCGACCACGTCGTGGAAGGAGCAGCCGCTTTCGGTGATGTAGATCGGCGGCAGCTGTCGGCCGTATCTGGACCGGAACGTGGTGAGGATCTGCCGCAAGCCGTCCGGGACGATCGACCAGCCGAAGTCCGTTGTGGGGTAGCCGGTCAGCTCACGCGGCGCGAACGGCAGGCCGGGTGGCAGCTGGGCGCCTTCCAGGGCCGACGACTCCTCGCCGTCCGGGTTGGCGGCTCCGACCAGCGTCGGCTGGTAGTAGTTGATCCCGAAGAAATCCACTGGTTCGGTGATGACCCGCAGGTCGTCCTCGACCGGCCCGGGCATGGCGGCGGCCAGCAGCGGGTCGGGGTACTCGCCGCGCAGGACCGGGTCGGCGAACAGCCAGTTGACCAAGGTGTCGTAGTTCTCCGCGGCCTCGATGTCGGCCGGATCCTGGCTCGCCGGCCAGGTGGGGGCGTGGTTGGAGGCGATCCCGATGCCGCGGGCACCTTCCGCCCGCAGGGCCCGCACCGCTAGGCCGTGCGCCAGCAGAAGGTGGTGGGCGACGGGCAGTGCGCCGAAGCCGAGCTCCAGGCCCGGCGCGTGCTTGCCCACCGCGTGGCCGAACATCGTCACGACGACGGGCTCGTTCAGCGGCATCCACAGATGCACGCGGTCAGCGAGGCGTTTCGCCACCAGCGTCGCGTAGTCCGCCAACCGCGACGCGGTGTCTCGCGACTGCCAGCCGCCCGCGTCCTGGAGTTCCTGCGGCAGGTCCCAGTGATAGAGCGTCACGACCGGCTTGATCCCCGCGGCCAACAACTCGTCGACCAGCCGGTCGTAGAAGTCCAGACCAGCGACGTTCACCGCCCCCGATCCTGTCGGCTGTACCCGCGGCCAGGAGATGGAGAACCGGTAGGCATCCACCCCGAGTTCGCGCATCAACGCCACGTCCTCGCGGTAGCGGTGGTAGTGATCCGCCGCCACGTCGGCATTCTCGCCGTTGCGAATGCGCCCCGGTTCGGCGCAGAAGGTGTCCCAGATCGAGCGGCCACGGCCGTCGGCGTGCACGGCACCCTCCACCTGGAACGCTGCGCTGGACACACCCCAGAGGAACTCACGCGGGATCATCGACTGCCTTTCCTCATGCCACGGACTTGATCCTGCCGACCAGTACGGCGCCGAGCACCGCGACCAGACCGGACGCGGCGAACAACGTCGGGTAGCCGCCGAGTTGGGTCACCAACGGTGCCGCGAGTGCGGGCGCCACGACTTGCGGCAGGGCGTTGGAGATGTTGAGCACGCCGAGGTCCTTGCCACGATCGGCGGCTGCGGGGAGCACCTGGGTGATCAACGCGAAGTCGACCGAGGTGTAGACACCGAACCCGATGCCGATCACCGCCGCAGCGACGATCGCGACGGGGTAGGAGGACACGCCCGCGAGCAGGAAACCCGCGGCGGCCATGATCAGCCCGGACGCGGTGACGAAAACCTTGCGGCGCGCCAGCCGGTCGGACCACACCCCGGAGATCACCACGGCTGCCATCACGCCGAGGACGTTCACCACGGTCAACACCAGCAGGGCACTTTCGGCGTCGGCGATCCCCAGTTCGTCGCGCAGGTAGTACAGCAGGTACGCCAGCAGCAGACCGTTGGACAGGTTGAGCAGAAACCGCGTCAACCACGCCCATCCGAAGTCCGGACAGCGGCGCGGGCTGACCCAGAAGCCGCGCAGAAAGCCGCGCAGGTCCCACGGCGAGCGCCGGCCGGGTGGCAGGGGCGGATCGCGTCGCTGCACCAAAAACGGCACAAGACTGACCAGCAGCACCACCGCACATGCCAGGTAGCCCGCGGCGCCGGGCAGCACGCCGGCCAGCCCGGTGGCGATCACGACACCCAGCATTTGCGCCAGCCCCAGATAGCCCGCGGCTGCTCCGCGTTGGCGGTGCGGCACCTGGTCGGGCACGACCGCGGTGAGCGCAGCCCATGGCGCGTTGAGCGCGGTCTGCACCAGGCACCAACCGATGATCAGTTCGGTGACGGTGTCCGCGGTCGACAGCAGGACCAGGCTGGCCGCGCCCGCGATCCCGCCGAGGGCGATCCACGGCAGCCGCCTGCCGTAGCGCGAGACCGTCCGATCCGACAGCGCACCCCAGAGTGGGTTGAACACCACCGAGAACAGGGCTCCGACGCCGAACACCCAGGCCAGCACGGTCTCCTTGGACTCGGCGGCGATCGCCTCGGCCTGGTTGGGCAGCAGCACCTGGATCGGCCCGTAGAAGCCGACCATGACGCCGATCCACGCCGTGTTGTAGCGCAACGTCCACGGCCAGCGGACGTTGTCCGTGGGTTCGACCAACGGCACGGTGCTCATGGCGACCATCCAAACGTGAAGATGACTCACCTTCGCCTGTGGGGCAGCGTGCCGTCAAGGTCTACGTCGGATGGTTCGGCCGCAGGGCTGCACGACATGGTTCGGTGCGGACACTGTGCCGAGGGCACAGCCAAGACGCCGCCCGAAAGAGCTCGGTCACGTCCCTGGGCGAATCAGGGCCCCGATCACCGCCGCCGAGCCGCGGTGTCCCCGCAGTCAGGGACTCGGCCCGGGGCGCAGAACGATCAGTCGCCGACGTCGGCTGCCGTGCCGCCGGTGATGCGCAGCAGTTCGTCGAAGGTGGTCGGGAAGACGGTGTTGGGGTGGCCCGCCGCCGCCCACACCGTTTCGTAGCGGCGCAACCACGTGTCGACGAGCGTGCGCAGCGGTGCGGGGTGGCCGATCGGCGCCACACCGCCGATGACCTGCCCGGTGGCTTGCCGCACGAACTCCGGCTTCCCGCGGCGCAGTTTCTCGACCTCGAAGAGCTTGGCGCACCGCTCGGTGTCCACCCGGTGCGCACCGCTGGCCAGGATCAACACCGGCTCGCCGTCGGCGTCGAACAGCAAGCTGTTGGCGATGGCGCCGACCTCGATACCGAGCTGCTCCGCCGCCGCGGCCGCGGTGGGCACGGGCTCGGAGAAGGTGCGCACCTCGGGGGTCACTCCGTGGGCCCGGAGCGCCTCGGTGACCCGGATGACGTTCGGATGGTCCAGCACGTCGGAGACTCTACCGCCGGCCGGTCAACGGATGACCAACCAGGACCGCCGCTGGAAAGTTGACAACGCTCCGTAACTATTCGAGTTCGGTGGGCGACCGGACCAGCGACATCACGACGATCGAAGGAGTGTTGCATGCGGAGAGTTGCAGCCGCGCTGGTGCTGGCGCTGTTGACCGTAGCCGGGACATTGGTGATCACGCCGACCGCGCAGGCGGCGGGCAAGGTGATCATCTACAAGGCGTATTTCGACTCGCCAGGCACCGACCGTGGCTCGAACAGGAGCTTGAACGCCGAGTACATCGTCCTGAAGAACACCTCGAGCCAGACCAAGACGATCACCGGCTATCGGCTGCACGACAAGGCCAACCACCGCTACGTCTTCCCGACGACCAGGCTCAAGCCCGGCAAGGTCATCTATGTCCGCACCGGCAAGGGCACGAACAACTATCAGAACCGCTACTGGGGCCGCAGCTGGTACATCTGGAACAACACCGGCGACAAGGCGTACCTGCGCTCACCGAACAACCGGCTGCTGGACAGTTGCAGTTGGGGCTCGAAGGGTAGCTACAAATACTGCTGATGCCTGCGATACAGCCACCGGATGTCGCGCCCGAACGACCACGTGAGTAGTGCGAGGGACAGTGCGGCACCCGCGACGGCCGGCCATCCGGGAAGCAGCTGAGAAACGACGGCGGCGAGAGTGACGCCCTGCCACGCGGCCACGACCTTGCGTCCGCGGCTGGGTGGCAGGGCTCCGCGCATCCAGGGTGTTACCCACGACGCCGCCAGGAACGCCAGGCGCATGCTGCCGATCACGACGACCCAGACTCCGACCTCGTCGATCGCAGCCACGCTGAGCGCGAGGATGAGCGCGGCGTCGACCTCCATGTCGAATCGGGCGCCCAGGGCGGACTCAGTTCGGGTATGCCGCGCCACCAGTCCGTCGACCGCGTCCAGGACGAGCGCCACCGCAGCCAACGTGGTCAGCAGAACAGCTGGTGGCCGCGCCGAGACCACCAGCTCGTCGGCGACCAAGCCGATCACGCCTCCGGTCAGTACGGCGCGCGTCAGGGTGATGGTCCCGGCCGGGCCGAGTTGGTCGACGTGCGGCTGCAGGAGCGCGTAGCCGAGGGCCGTCCACAGTCCGATCGCGAGCCACCCGGGCAGCGCCAGGCCGACGGTCGACGCGAGCCCCGCGGCCATGCCCAGCTGCGCCACCACGGCAAACGCCAGCGCAAGCGGCGCCAGTCCGCGAGCGCGGAGTCGATCTATGGTGGACAAGGCGGCCCCCGTTCGGCGGTCGTGCTTCGAGCGTAAGAGCCTGGAGGCTGTTGTGACACCGGCGCGAGCGTTCTGGGTCCGCGAACCGGGCATCGGTGAGATCCGGCAGTGCTTCGTCGAGTACAACGACGCCGACGAGGTTTTGGTTGAAACGACCTACAGCGCCGTCAGCCGTGGAACCGAAACCCTGGTGTTCACCGGCCGGGTTCCGCCGAGCCAGTACGACGTGATGCGGGCGCCGTTTCAGGAAGGCGAGTTCGGCGGGCCGGTGAAGTACGGCTATCTCAACGTCGGCGTCGTCCGAGAAGGGCCTGTTCATCTGGTAGGGCGAACCGTCTTCTGCCTGTACCCGCACCAGACGCACTACGTGGTGCCTGCGGACGTCGTGACAGTGGTGCCGGATGACGTTCCGCCAGCTCGTGCAGTACTTGGAGGCACCGTGGAGACCGCCGTCAACGCGCTGTGGGATGCCCGGCCGTTGATCGGCGACCGGGTGGCCGTCGTGGGCGCGGGCATGGTCGGCTGCGCGGTCGCCGGAATCTTGGCCACGTTCCCCGGCCTGCGGCTGCAGCTCGTCGACATCGACCCGGCGCGGCAGCAGGTGGCCGACGCCTTGGGCGTCGAATTCGTGACGCCGGATGGGGCCGCGGACGGCTGCGATCTCGTGGTGCATGCGAGCACCACCGAGGCCGGCCTGCGTAAGGCGTTGGAGTTGCTGCGCGCCGACGGCAGGGTGATCGAGCTGAGCTGGTACGGCGACCAGGACGTGAGCTTGCCGCTGGGGGAGCGGTTCCATTCCGCACGGCTGACCGTGCGATCGAGCCAGGTCGGCACCGTGGCGCGCCCCGACCGCACCCATGCCGAGCGGATGCAGTTGGCGCTGACCCTGCTGCGCGATGCACGATTCGACGCGTTGATCACCGGGGAGAGCCGGTTCGAGGAACTCCCGGACGTCCTGCCCGCCCTGGCGGACGGCTCGCTGCCCGCGTTGTGTCATCGCATTGCGTATTGATCGTCTGCGGCTACCCTGGCGCGGTGCACGACGCCTCGGAGCTGGTCCGCTCGTACTTGTTCCTCCGCCGCGGGGTCGGTCTGCTGGGAACGGCCCTCCCGTTCGTCCTGATCGCAGGCAACCTGCTGATCGAGAAGGAGCTGCTCTACTCGGTCAGCGGCTACTACCACTCGAGCATGCGCGACGTGTATGTGGGCACCATGTGCGCGATCGGGGTCTTTTTGCTGTTCTATCGCGGTTATGCCCGCAGCGACCGGGCCGCCAGCATCGTGGCCGGGGTCGCCGCGATCGGCGTGGCGATCTTCCCGATCCCCGACGGCACCCCGATCACCAGCACCGCGTCCGGCGTCCTCCACCTCGTTTTCGCCGTCGTGCTGTTCGGGACGTTCGCCTACTTCTGCCTTGTCGAGTTCCGCAAGAGCGATGCGCCGCAGCCGACGGCCCGCAAAAGGCGGCGCAACCAGGTGTATCTGGTCACCGGCGTGATCATCGTGGGTTGTCTGGTGCTGGTCCCGATCGTCGAACTGATCGGTGGGCTGGACCACCTGCGCCCGGTGCTGTGGCTGGAGGCCGTCGCCACCGTCGCCTTCGGCGTGGCGTGGTTGACCAAGGGCGAGGCGATCCTCGGTGACCACGCACCCGGCAGCGTACGGTAACCGCATGTTCAGCGTGACGGTGCGCGATCACGTGATGATCGCCCACAGCTTCCGAGGCGAGGTGTTCGGTCCGGCGCAGCGACTGCACGGGGCCACCTATGTGGTGGATGCGACGTTCCGCGGGCCGGAGCTGAACGAGGACGGCATCCTGCTGGACATCGGGCTGGCGTCGCAGGAGCTGTCGGCGGTCACCGCCGAGCTGAACTACCGCAATCTCGACGACGAGCCCGCCTTCGCCGGGAAGAACACGTCGACGGAGTTCCTGGCGAAGGTCATCGCCGACCGGCTGGCCGACCGCATCGCCCGGTTGGGGCTTGCGGGGCTGACTGGCATCACGGTAACTCTGCACGAGTCGCACGTGGCCTGGGCGTCCTACGAACGATCCCTGTGAGCCGCGCCGTCCTGATCGTCCCGGAGCGTGCTGGTGTCCCCAGTGGCGGCACGCGGTACGACCTGCGGATGGCGGACGTCCTCCGGTTGCGGGTGGTGCCGGTCGCGGGAGGGTGGCCGATGCCGTCGGCGGCGGACTGCGCCGCGCTGGACAAGACGTTGGCGGCTCTGCCCACGGGTGCGGTGGTGCTGGTCGACGGTCTGGTGGCGTGTGCCGTGCCCGAGGTGATCGGCCCCCACAGCAAGCGATTGAGGCTGGGTGTGTTGGTGCACCTGCCGTTGCCGGACGAGACCGGGCTGGATCCGGTCGTGGCGGACACGCTGGCCCGCAAGGAACAGCAGTCCCTGTCGGCGGCGTCTCTGGTGGTGACGACCAGCGCCGCTGCGGCTCGCCTCGTACGAGCCCGCTACGACCTGCCCGAGGTCCGGGTGGCGCCGCCGGGGGTCGATCGGGCGCCGCTGACGCGCGCGGAACCTGAGGGCCGTCGGTTGGTTTGCGTAGCTGCGATGACGCCCCGCAAGGGTCAGGACGTGCTGGTCGAGGCGTTGGGGCAGCTCGAGGACCTGTCTTGGCACCTTCGGATCGCGGGGCCGCCGGTCGACGCGCGGTTCGCCGCCATCGTGCAAGATCGCATTGAACGTTCCGGCCTGGCAGACCGTATACAACTCATGGGAACCGTCACCGGCGGTCGACTCGATGCGTGCTACGAGACCGCGGACCTGCTGGTCCTGCCTTCGCACGCGGAAACCTTCGGCATGGTCGTCACCGAAGCGCTGGCTCGTGGCGTACCGGTCGTGGCCGGCGACGTGGGCGGGGTGCCGGAAGCAGTCGGCGCCGAGCCCGCCGGTGGTGTCCTCGTCCCACCCGGCGACCCGGCGGCTCTGGCTCGTGCCTTACGCCGTTGGCTGACCGATGCCGAGCACCGCGAGGAGCTTCGGCGGGCCGCAGCAACCCGCAGGCGTCAACTCGTCACCTGGACCGAGGCCGCAAAACCACTGGAGCGGGCCTTGCGGGATCTGGCCACGGTGGCGCGATGACCGCGGAGTTCACCGCCGACTGGCTCGCGCTGCGGGAGCCGGCCGATGCCGAAGCCCGCAACCGACCCCTGGTCGCCATGCTGCTCGAGCGCGTACGAGCTCCGCTCGTGGTGCACGACCTCGGCAGCGGCACCGGCGCCAACCGACGATGGCTCGACCCGGCGCTCCCGAAACCGCAGCAGTGGGTCCTGCACGAGCAAGAACCGGACCTGGTGGCCCGGGCCGAGCGCAGTGACGCCGACGTCCGCGTCGGCGACTTCATGATGCTGCGCCCGGAAGATCTGCTCGGCGCATCCTTGGTGACTGCTTCGGCGGTGCTGGACATCCTGACCAAGCCCCAGCTGGAGCGTCTGACGCACACGATCGCGGCCGCAGCGGTGCCCGCCCTGTTCGTCCTCACCGTGAGCGGACGAGTGCAGCTGACCCCGTCGCACCCGTTGGACTCCGCGGTGTCGGATGCCTTCAATCGGCACCAGCATCGCAACGGCCGCTGCGGCCCGGACGCTGTCGCGGTCGTCGCACAAGCATTCCGCGCGGTCGGCTACCAGGTGCACCTCGCGCCCAGCCCGTGGCGTCTGGGGCCGCACCACCGAGAGCTGACCGAGCAGTGGCTGCGCGGCTGGTGCGCGGCCGCTGCCGAAGAGGACCCTCACCTCGAGCTCGACGACTACGTGCGCTCGCGACTCGACGACTGCGTGGCAGGCCGGCTGCGGGTGGTCGTGCATCACAACGACCTGCTGGCGCTGCCGGGGAACCGGCCATGACCGTCCGCGCGCACCTGACCGTCCGGGCGCTGCTGACCGGGGTGATCATCGTCCTGCTCGGCACCCAGATCGGTGGGGAGGCGTTCACCGAGGGACTTCGGCGGATCGGGCCCACACAGATCACTCTCGCCATCGGTGTCGGCCTGCTGACGACGAGCTGTTGTGCCGCCCGCTGGTGTCTGATCGCGCGCGGGACCGGCCTGCACTTGCGCTTCGGCACCGCGGTCGCGGAGTACTACCGTGCGCTCCTGCTCAACGCCGTGCTTCCTGCCGGAGTCCTCGGTGACGCCGACCGCGGTGTGCGGCACGGCCGGGCATCCGGAGATGTCGCCCGCGGTGTGCGGGCTGTCGTGTACGAACGTGCCGCCGGGCAAGTAGCCCTGCTCCTGCTCGGTGCGGTGATCCTGCTCAGCCACCCCACGCTGCGGCGGACGTTCGAGGAGCTGGTGATTCGTAACGCGGCTGCGGCGCTTGTCCTGGGACTGGTGTTGATCGCGGTGGTCCTCGTCGTTGCAGGCACGGCGAAGGTGCGTGCGCTCGGCACCGAGATCCGCCTCTTCCTGGCCGGCAGGGGCGCCGTGCCCGCCGCCCTTGCGCTGTCGGTGGTCGCGGTCTCCGGGCACCTGCTGGTGTTCGTCGTCGCCGCCCGCACGGTGAACGACGCCGCGCCACTGGCCGACCTGATCGCGATCGCCGTGCTGGCGCTGGTGGCGATGTCGTTGCCGCTCAACGTCGGTGGCTGGGGTCCACGGGAAGCGGCCAGTGCCGGCGGGTTCGCAGCCGCCGGCCTGGGCGCAAGTCACGGTGTCGCGGCGGCCGTGGTCTTCGGTGTGCTGGTGCTGCTGGCGAGTGCGCCCGGGCTCGTGGTGTTAGCTGCGCACGCGATCGGCGAACGCCCTGGTTTGCGGCCAGCGATACCACGCGACGAACGCGAACAGCAACAGCAGGACGGCGGGCACGATCGCGCCACTGGGCGAGCGCACGGAGAACTCGGTGATGATCGCGCCGATCATCACGCCGACCAGGCCCATCGTCGCCAGCCCGCACAGGATCGGGATGAGCAACCCGACGGCTCCCGCGAGCTCGATGATGCCGGTCGTGTGCCGGAACCAGTCGCCGAAACCGATGCGGTCGAACGTCTCGGTGATGTATGCGTCACCACGCAACATCGGTAGGGCGGAGAACACCGCAAGGTAGATCGCCAACGCGAGCTGGAGCGCCCATACCGCGGCGTTGGCAGGCATGCTGTTGCGCATCGTCTCCGAGACGCGCCGCTCGTCGGATGCCACGGGCCCTCCTTCAGCAGGCGGTGTGCCGGGTCGCTCCAGGATGTCACCGGCGGTCCCGGCTGTGCGCGGCGAACAAACACATGTCGTGGCCACGGGACCGCGGCGTTACCTGCAGCGCTCAGATGTTGCGGCTGTCCTCGACGGTTCGCAGCACACGCAGCACATCGGCGTTGATCTCGCGGACCTGCGGCGCCAGCTCGGGTACCTCGATGACGGTACGTCCGGCGGCCCGAAGACGCTCAGCGCCCTCGCACACCACGATCAGCTCGGGCTCACGCCACGCGAACACCACGCGCGGGATTCCCGAGGCGAGGATCAGATCGGTGCATGACCGCGACCGGGACAACCGCACGCTGCACGGCTCGAGCGAGGTGTAGATCGTCGCGTGTGCCAGCCGCGGGTCGTCCGGGTCCACCTTGCCGAGCGCGACCTCCTCGGCATGATCCGCCGGGCCGGTCTCCCGGGTGTAGCCGGTGGCCAGCACGTGGTGGTCGGCATCGGCGATCACCGCGCCAACCGCGTACGTGTGCCCGGCGGGGCACTTGCGCGACAGGTCGACGGCTTCGTGCAGCAACTGCAGATCGGTGTGCGTCAGCTCAGGCATCGGCCTCTCCTGACAAGTAGCGCAGCAGCGCGCAGTCACCGATCTGGCGAACTTCCGCCAGGGTCATCCGCGCGGTCACCGGGAAGGCGCCGGGGTTGACGAACCGCGGCGCACGTTCGTCCGCCACGAACAGCGGGGCGACCACGACGTGCAGTTCGTCGACGAAACCGGCGGCGAGGAACAGGGTGTGGATAGCGCCGCCGCCCTCGACCATCAGTCGCCGCACGCCGCGGGAGGCCAGATCTTCCAGCATCTTCGGCACGTCCAGCGGGTCGCCGGCGTCGACCACGTCGGCCAGTGTGCCGAGCCGGGCCGCCACCGTCGAGACGGTCGAACTGAGCGCGTAGACGATCTTCGGGCTCTCGCCCAGCTGGAAGAAGTTGGCCTGCGGGTCGAGGTCGCCGCTGCCGGTGATGGTGACCTTGATCGGGTCCGGATGGTCCCCGCGAGCCCGGCGTTGTTCGCGCAGCCGCGGCTCGCGCAGCACCAACCTGGGGTTGTCGCTGCGCACGGTGTTGGCACCGACGAGGATCGCGTCGACGCCCGCGCGTACCTCGTCGACTCTGGCCAGGTCCTCGGCGTTCGACAGCAGGAGGCGCTCGGCGCTCGCATCGTCGATGTAGCCGTCGAGCGACATCGCGACCGACAGCAACACGTACGGGCGGGAGCTCACGGGCCCACGGTAGCTGCCGTCAGGCGGTCGAGCGGTGGTCGGCCTGCTCGACCGGCAGGTCAGCGCCGAACGTCGTGACGAACATCTCGCTCGAAGGCGTCGTCGCGCCGGTTTGCACGGCGTGCCGCAGGACGTCGGTGAGTGCGCGCGCAGGCTCCATCTCGATGATGTCGATGTACCCGGTGTCGACGGCGACCAGTGCCACCAGCCAGCGGCCCAGGGTGGCCAGCGGGACGTGGCGCAACGTCAGCCGCCATCCGATGTGCAGGTCGTTGCCGAACGGCGCGACGGTGATCGTGGCGTGGTACGAACCCATCCGGATGCGCAGGACGTTGCGCAGTCCCGGCACCGGTTTGCCGACGCTGACCCGCCGCGGATGCACCGTCGCGGGCACGGCGTGCTGCTCACCCAGGGAGCGGAAGATCGCCGCGAACACGTCGTCGGCTGCCGCGGCCCGGCCGACCAGCAGCTCACTGCCGTCGGCGACCGGAACCGTGCGGGGAGTGAGCACCTCGGCGACCAGCCACCCTGCGGGCAGCACGATGCCCAGGATCACCAGCGCGGCCGGTCGTCCGCCGAGTTGGTCGGTCACGAGGGCGCCGAGGAAGAGCGCCAGGGCCAACGCCACGGTGCGCAACAGGGCCCACCCGAGCGTCCGGCGCAGCAGCCGTCCGATCGTCTCGTCGGCAAAGGTTCGCGAGGACGTCACGCGTGCAGCTTCTCGCATCGACGAGCCGATCGCCAAGGCGAAATGTCCGAAGTGTCCGCCCGATTTGCCGCTCGATGACCGATGTGCTCGCGGCGGCGTAACGAACGTTCGACCTGCGGCGACTGGAGGGGACAGAAGCGAATGGGGTGGTCAATGACGGCGCAAGAGTCGTACGTGCTCGAAGCGATGGGCTGGCACATCACGGCGGGGCACGCCGATTGGCTCGAGTCCGGGGAGACACTGGCCGACCGTGCTGACATTCGCTCGGCGTACGAGGCCCTGGACAGCAGGCTCCGGCCGGATGCGCTCTACCGGATCATCGGCTTGATGCACCACGACAGCAGCCACACCGAGTACACGCCGGTCGAGGGTGGGCGTGGCGTCCGGCTGCTGGTGTCCGGCGACGGCCTGAAGGTCGAAGAGTTCGAAGTGTGCGTGGCGGAAGAGGTCCAGTTCGGACTGGTCGAGGGGTGCGACTGCGCACGATGCATGGTGGGCCCCGGCGGACCGAAGCGGTAGCTTCGGCGGCGTGACCGAATCGCTGACTGAACTACTGCACAAAGCCGCCACCACCGCCGCCGAGTTCCGGGCGGGCCTGCCGGAGAGGCGGGTCGCTGCCGCCGCGGACCTGGACGCGCTGCGATCCGCGTTCACCGCGCCGCTGCCGGATTCCCCGACACCGCCGTCGGAGGTCGTCGACGAGCTGGTCCGGGCCGCGGAGCCGGGGATCACGGCCAACGCGGGCCCACGGTTCTTCGGGTTCGTCATCGGTGGTGGGCTGCCCGCCGCGACGGCAGCCGACATGCTGGCGATCGGCTGGGATCAGTGCGCGTTCAACGGGGTCCTCGCGCCCGCTGCCATTGCCGCGGAGGAGACCGCGGCTGCATGGATCAAGCACTTGCTGGGGATTCCGGCGACCGCGTCGGCGGGCTTCGTCACCGGCGCCCAGGAGGCCAACACCGTCGGCCTCGGCGCGGCACGGCACCACGTACTGGCCACGGCAGGCTGGGACGTCGAGCGGGACGGCCTGATCGGTGCGCCGCGGGTGCGCGTTGTGGCGGGAGAGGAGCGGCACGCCACCATCGACCGCGCGCTGCGGGTGCTGGGCTTCGGCGACTCCGTGCTGGAACTCGTGCCTGCCGACGGTAACGGCGCCATGGACGTCGCGCAGCTGGAGCGCGTGCTTGCCGACGGCGAGCCGGGACCGCTGATCGTCTGCCTGCAGGCCGGCAACGTCAACACCGGCGCGTGCGACCCGATCGGCGAAGCGTCAGACATCGTTCACCGGCACGGTGGCTGGGTCCACGTCGACGGTGCGTTCGGGCTGTGGGCTGCGGCAAACCCACGCACCGCGCACATGGTGGAGGGCATCGAGAAGGCGGATTCGTGGGGCTGCGATGCGCACAAGTGGCTCAACGTGCCGTACGACTCGGGCTTCGCGTTCGTGTCCCGGCCGGAGGTGCACGCTGCCTCGATGAGTCATTCGGCCGCCTACCTCACCGGGTCGACCGAGCAAGTCACCGGGTCCAGCTTCGTGCTGGGCTCGTCGCGGCGCGGTCGCGGTTTCGCGGTCTGGGCTGCGCTGCGGGAACTCGGCCGAGAAGGTGTGGCCGACCTGGTCGACCGTTGCTGTCGCCACGCGCGTCACTTCGCGGAGGTCCTCACCGCCGGTGGCGCCCGCATTGTGAACGACGTGGTGCTCAACCAGGTGCTGGTCGACGTGAACGCTGACGCCGACGCCGTCGCCGCCGCTGTACGCGAGGAAGGGACCTGCTGGCTGGGGGCCACGACGTGGCGCGGCCAGCGCTTGCTGCGGATCTCAGTGTCGAACTACGCGACGACGACCGCGGACATCGAGCGTTCGGCGGAGGCCATCCTGCGGGTCGCCGAGCGGGTGCGGGCCGAGACGGCCGGCTAGCGGCCGCCGGGCTGGGTGTCGAGCGGCACGGCCGGCTCACCAGCGGTGTCTGGGGAACGGGGCGTCGAGTCGCCCGTTCAGCCGGGTACTGGCGCTCGGTTCTTCACCGCCTGTCGGCCGTGGCGGTGCTGGGCTCGGACCCCGGCGCGGCCCGATCACGGCGCCCCGCTCTGTCCCACGCGCCCCTCCGCCCAAACGGGACGGAGGGGTTGCGCGGGTCAGCAATCGACGTCGACATCCTCGCCGGAGAACGACACGTGAACGTGGTCCATGTGGTTCGCGGTGGGGGAGCCGCGGTCCTCCATCATCGACCAGCCGCTGCCGTCGTTGTAGCGCTGCTGCCAGATGACGTAGGTGACGCCGAAGTCCTCCTGGTTGTCCAGGACGTACTCGGCCACCTGGTCACCGGTCGACGGGTCGACCATGAAGTCCAGCGCGAGGCCGCTGGGGTGGTCGCTGGCGCCCGCTCGGGAAGCGCGGCCACCGACCTCGTCGATGTCGAACTTCTCCTTGACGTGATTGCCGACCTGGGCGACCGGGGCCAGGGTGCCGGCCAGGTCGGTGCTGCACGGCTTCGTCGGCGGCGCGGTCTTCTTCGGAGCGCGCACCGTGGCGGTCGCCGAGCTCTTGGTCGCGGTCGTGGTCCGGGAAGGCTTGCTCTGGCTCGTACGGTTGCTCGCCGCCTTGGCCCGCTCAGCGGTCGGCTTCGCGGATTTCTTCGACGAGGAACCGGGCTGCTCGCTGGCGGGGGACGGGTTCGCCGCGGCGTTGGCTTCACCGGTTGCCTGCTCGGAACCTGGCGCGGCGACCGAGATTGCGGCGGCCAGGCCCATCGCGGCAACCGTGCCGGCGACGGCGCCGGGGACTTTCAGCGAGCGGGGTGGACGGGGGGCACGATGTCGGCCAGCCATCACTCAACCAATCAGTACAAACGTCGGGGGTTTGGCGGAATCGAGTCATTTCACTCGATTACCGCAAGGCCTCGGCAAGGTTACGAATAGAAAACGGCGATGTCAGCGCGTTGTGATCGCCATCACCGGACCGTTCCGCCACAGGCGACAAATCCGCAGGTCAGAGCAATGATGGAAGTACCGTGCCGAGTGGTCCGCGCAACACTTCTGCGGCGATCCGGTCGTACGGCGTGGGCTCGGCGTTGCACACGATGACGGTCGCTCCCGCGTCCGCAGCGAGGCCCACCAGACCCGCGGCGGGGTGGACGGACAGCGACGTGCCGGCCGCCAGCATCAGGTCGCAGGACTCCGCGGCGGCTTGAGCTCGGGCGAGCACGGAGGCGTCCAAGGCTTGCCCGAACGAGATGGTGGCGGACTTCAAGATGCCCCCACACAGCCGACAAGGTGGGTCCGCTTCGCCTGCCTCGACTCGGTCCAGTGTCTCGCGCATCGGCCGCCGATCGGAGCACTGCAGGCAGACCGTTTGGTGGATGGTGCCGTGCAGCTCGAGCACGATGTCCGGGGACGAGCCTGCCTGCTGGTGGAGTTCGTCGATGTTCTGCGTGATCAGCGCGGCGAGCTTTCCGCGGCGCTCGAGGTCGACCAGCGCGCGGTGTGCCGCGTTCGGGCGGGCGCTCCAGGCCGGATGGTTCAGGCGCTCCTGCCAAGCCTGTTGTCGCACTTCGGCACTGGCCACATAGGACTGGATGGTCACCAGCGCTTGCGCGGCGGGGTTGCGCGTCCAGACGCCTTGCGGGCCGCGGAAGTCCGGGATGCCCGACTCGGTGGAAATTCCGGCGCCGGTCAGCGCGACGATGCGTTCCGAATCGGCAACCAGTTCGCGGGCGCGTTCCAGCGCTGCGGTCTCGTCCACGTCCGTCATCTCGCCACCCATCTTGCCGCATCGGGTGAGCGGACACCGCTGGCTGATGATTCTGCCGCCGACCGAGACGCAGACCGGAGTCAGGCGCTAACGCTTCTTGGCACGGCTGGGAGCCACCCGCGGTGGCTCATTGGGCATCTTCGGGTAGACCGGCGGCCACGGGGCGTCCATCATGCCGCCGGCCAGGTCCTTCTGGTACTGCTGCAGCAGCGGCTCGATCGACTGCGGCCGGCGCGCGGCATCCGCCCACGGATCGCCGCGCTGCTCCACCAGCGCCGGCACCGTGGCGATGGTCAGCTCGTCCGGTTCCAGGTCGTCGAGCTCGTCCCACTCCAAGGGAGTCGACACTTGCGCGCCGACCCGTGGCCGCACACACCACGCGCCGAAGACCGTCTTGTGCGGCGCGTTCTGGTTGTAGTCCACGAAGACGCGTGCTCCGCGCTCTTCCTTCCACCACTGCGCAGTGATCAGATCGGGGTGTCGCTTCTCCAGCATGCGCGCGAGCGCAACGGCGGCCGAACGAACCTGGTAGGAGTCCCACCGCGGCAGCAGCGGGATGTAGATGTGCAGGCCCCGGGATCCGGAGGTTTTCACGTTCGCGCGGATCCCCAGCTCGCCGAGCAGGTCCCGAGCAAGCCGAGCGGCTTGCTTCACTTCCCGGTACCCGGTGCCGGGGGAGGGGTCGAGGTCCACGCGCAGTTCGTCGGCGTACTCCGGGTGGTCGGCGTGGAACGGCCACACGTGGAAGCCGAGGCAGCCCAGGTTGACCGCCCAGACGATGTGAGCCATGTCCTGGACCACCAGCGCATCCGACTTCGTGCCGTTGGGTGTGCTCACTTCCGTGGTGCGCACCCACTCCGGCGTGTTGGCAGGCACGCGTTTCTGCCACCACGACTTGCCACCGGCGCCGTTGGGGTAGCGCTCCATCATCACCGGACGTCCCCGGATCCACTCCAGGAACGGTCCGGACACCGCGCGGTAGTACTCGATCAGGTCGAGCTTGGTCTCGCCGCGCTGGGGAAAGAACACCTTGCCGGGGTTCGACACAGTCACGTCGATCCCGTCGACCTGCACCGTGATCGACTCGGATCTAGCCATCGGTCGCCTCGCCTCGACGCGTGCCCGCGGACGCCTTCCGGCCTGCCTTCGCCTTGGTGGAGGCGGCGGCCGCTTCGGTGAACAGTGTGGCCAGTTCGGCGGGTGGCACCTCCTCCAGCTGCCCGTACGTGCACGACTCCGGCGTGCGATCCGGCCGGAACCGAACCAGCCGGCCGCCGTGGCGCAGACGGCCCGCCATCACGTGTTCGTAGCGGATCTCGGCGACCAGCTCGCAGCGCAGCGGCTCCCACGACATGTCCTTGTTGGCGTTCCAGCGGTTCAATCCGCCCGGCATCCGCCCGCCCTGGGCCCGGGCTTGGGTCTGGGCCTCCACCCACTTGGCCCACGGGTGGTTCTCGGCGGCGTTCTCGCGCAGCGGTGCCAGCTCGTCGACCAGTTCCGCGCGGCGCTTGGCGGTGAAGCTGCTGGCCACGCCGATGTGATGCAGTTGCCCTTCGTCGTCGTAGAGACCGAGCAGGAGCGAACCCACGCCCTTGCCGTCCTTGTGCCAGCGAAAGCCCGCGACCACACAGTCGGCCGTGCGCTCGTGCTTGACCTTCCACATCACCCGCTTGTCCTGCTGATAGGGGGCATCGACGGGCTTGGCCATCACACCGTCGAAACCGGCGCCTTCGAAGCGGGTGAACCAGTCCTCGGCCACATCCGGATCACGAGTCAACGGCGTCAGGTGCACTCGAGCCAGAGAGTCGTCCAGGATGCCTTCCAGCTTGGCGCGCCGCTCGCTGAACGGGGCCGAGGTCAGGTCGTCGTCGCCCAGCGCGAGGAGATCGAACGCCACGAAGCTCGCCGGCGTTGCCTCGGCCAGCATCTTCACCCGGGACGCGGCCGGATGCAGCCGGTTCTGCAGTGCGTCGAAGTTCAGGCCGGTGTCGGTCACCACCACGATCTCGCCGTCCACCACGCAGCGCGGCGGCAATGCCTCCAGCAGCAGGTCGACGAGCTCGGGAAAGTACCTGGTGAGCGGCCGGTCGTTGCGGGACCCCAACTCGATCGAGTCGCCGTCGCGGAACACGACGCACCGGAAGCCGTCCCACTTCGGCTCGTACGCCAGGTCGGCCGCACGCGGGACCTCGTGCACGGCCTTGGCCAACATCGGCCGCACGGGCGGCATCACGGGCAATTTCATAGATCGATCCTAGGAGCGCGCCGGACAAACTGCAGCTATCCGGCAGGAGGCCTCGTGCGGTGCTCGAAAAGCGGAGTCCGGCCCGCCGTCGGGCACTGGCGGCTGGCGGACCGGCGGGCAAACGGGCTGAGTATGGGCGGAACACCTGTAAACGCCTCTGCGAGAAGCGCGGACAGGCGACGAGTGCCGGGCGAGGCTCGGTCGTCCGCTCAGCGCAGGTCGAGGTGGCTCCGAACGCAGGGGCAGGGGACTGAACACCGGCGCCGGGATGGCTGACGAGCCCGAGTACGCGATCGCGGCTCGCTGGGTGGTCAGGAACCCCGGGTGCCGGTGGGCTGGCGTTCGCCGGTCCATGCGGACAACGAGGCCGGTGTGGTGAAGCTCCGTTCCTCGTTGGTGATCGGGTCGGTGAATGCCAGCGTGCGTGCCAACAGCTGGAGCGGCCTGCTGAAGTCTTCCCATGCCGACTCGCGGACCTCCGGGTAGATCGGATCGCCCACGATCGGGATGCCCAGCGAGTTGAGGTGCACCCGCAACTGATGCGTGCGACCGGTGCGCGGGATCAACCGATACCGCCCGAGCTCGCCCCGGCTTTCGATCAGCTCGACATACGTCTCGGCGTTCGGCTCTCCGGGGACTTCCTTGGCCTGGATGACGCCACGACGTTTCAGAATGCGGCTGCGCACCACGGTCGGCAGGGACAGGTCCGGTCGCACGGGCGCGACGGCCTCGTACTCCTTGTGCACCAACCGCTGGGAGAACAGCCGTTGATAGGCGCCGCGCACCTCGGGACGCACCACGAACAGCAGAACGCCGGCGGTTGCCCGGTCCAGCCGGTGTGCCGGGATCAACTCCGGCAGATCCAACTGCTGACGGACCCGCACCAGCGCCGTCTGCACGACGTGCTGACCACGCGGGGTGGTCGCCAGGAAGTGCGGCTTGTGTACCACCACGATGTTCTCGTCGCGGTGCAAGATCTGCACGTCGAACGGGACCGGTCTCTCGTCGGGCAATTCCCGGTGAAACCACACGGACGCGCCAGGCCGATACGGAGTCTCCCGCTGCACCGGGCCTTCTTCGGTGACGAAGCGGCCGTCGCGCACCATCTCGTCGACCCGCTCGGGCTCCAGCCGCGACAGCCGCAGGACCAGGTACTCGCGTACGGTACGCCACGGCCCCTCGCGCGGCAGCACGATCCGCACCGCGTCCAGGCCATGCCGCTGCGGCAGCGGAGACCTCACCTTCTTGCGCATCGCCGCCAGTGTCCCCCATCGCCCCAGCTCCGCCCTCAGCGCACGCCCCGCGGACGGAACTGGATGCTGATGCGCGGCCCCACCGGCTTGGCCGTCTTGAGCACCGCGTGCTCCCAGGTCCGCTGGCACGAGCCGCCCATGACGATCAGGTCGCCGTGTCCCAGCGGGAAGCTGAGCTGCTTTCCTCCGCCGTTCGGCCGCAGCGCCAACTCGCGCGGAGCGCCCACGGACAGGATCGCGACCATGGTGTCGGCCAGCCGTCCTCGGCCGATGCGGTCACCGTGCCACGCGACGCTGTCCCGGCCGTCGCGGTAGTAGCACAGCCCGGCGGTGCGGAACGGCTCACCGAGTTCGGGAAGGTAATGCGCGCTGAGCGCCTCCCGCGCCTCGGCCAGGATCGGGTGGGGTAGCTGCTCGTCCTCGTCGTAGAAGCACAGCAGCCGGGGAACGTCCACCACCCGGTCGTACATCTGTCTGCGCTCGGCGCGCCACGGCACTTCGGCCGCCAGGCGCTCGAACAGCGAGTCCGCGCCGGTGAGCCATCCGGGCAGCACATCGACCCACGCGCCCCGGCTGAGCGGGATGCGCTCGGCTTTGCTCAGCAGCGCCAGACCCGGGTCGTCGACCAGGTCGAGCAACGATCCTTGCAGCTCCATGCCACGAGCGTAACACAGAATTCGAACGTATGTTCTACTCTCGAAACATCTCTCGAGTTGCGTCGACAGGGATCCGACGGTTGGCTGAGCCGATCTCGGTCGCAGCCGGCGCCGCTCGCGGAGGGCACCGCGGTGACTACGTCGGGGTGATCGGATCGCACGCCTGGGATCGACTCGGTACCGCCGGATGGCCCAGTGATCGGTCCAAACGGGGTGCCTTAACTGACTTAACCGGTTGTCCGGTTTATGCTCATCGCAAAGTCCACCGGAGGTGAGGCGACATGGCCCGCAACGCCCGACGGCAGTTTGCGCGGCGGCTGCGGGAGCTCCGCGAGTTCGAGTTGGGGGAGAAGATCACGCAGGAGGGGCTCGCGGCAGCGTTCTCGGCAACCCGCTCTCTGTCGGGTGCGGCGATCTCGGCGTGGGAGAACGGGGACAGCGACAAGCGCCCCTCCGACGAGCGGCTGAAGCAGTACGCGCTGTTGTTCAGTTCGCCGGACAACCTGCATCCCAAGCCGACGGTTCCGCCGGAGTCGAGCCTGGACAAGCAAGCGCGGCAACGGTTCGTCGAGCTGCGCCGGGAACTGCACCGGCTGCGCGACGAAGCCGATCAGGAAGCCCGCAGGGAGCGGTCGGTGGCGCCTGCCGCCGCGCCGCGCAACGAGATGTGGGCGCACGACAGGTCGGACGACATCATGGTGGTGACGTCCGAGGTGGCCGAGGATCGGCTGCCGGAGAACGCCCGCCCGCGCAACGTGAACTACTCGCGCCTGGCCCGCTACGGCAACATCGACGCGTTCTTCGAGCTCTACGTGCGCCTGGCCGCGATGGGCTACCAGAACCGTCACCACCGCTCGGCCAACGACCGCGGCATCGACCTCGAGCAGACGTTGGTGCTGATCGGTGGTCCGGGGTGGAACCGGTTGACGCGCAACTACCTGCAGCTACTCGATCTGCCGGTGCGCCAACAGGCGGCACCGTTCGGCAAGCCGGAGTTCTTCGTCACCTCCGACGGCGAAGAGCTGCGCCCACGCGTGGCCGACTTCGCCGACGGCGAGCAGGAGCTGGTGGAAGACATCGGCTTGTTCGTGCGCGCCCGCAACCCGGCCAACCCGCACACGGACGTGACCATCTGCACCGGCTGCTTCACCGCGGGCACGCTGGCCGCGGTGCGGGCCTTCACCAATCAGGACGTGGCGGACGCCAACATCGAGGTGGTCAAGTCCAAGGTCGGCCGGATCACGGACTTCTTCGTGCTGTTCCGGGTTCCGGTGGTCAACGGGCGGGTCCCCGCGCCGCGGCTGTCCATCTCGTCGCTGGATGCCCAGCCGGTGTGACCGCCGGACGAGCCCGGGTCAGCGCAGGCTGCTGATCGTCTCCTCGTGGAACCGGTCGCCGGCCCGGTCGACGATCTCGGCGAGCTGAACGAGCCCGAGCAGCAGGACCACGACCAGAGCGCCGACCGCGAGTTTGAGTGCTTCCCGCCAGTATGCGGCAGCCAGAACCAGCAGCAGGATGATCGCGATGAGCATGACCATCTCCCTTCCCCCGTGCGCCGGCGTCGCCCATGTCGCCGGGCGAAGCGAGATGGTCCCGTTCGTCGTGGCGACAGGCTAAGCCTGGACTCGCGCCATCGTTAACTGCTCCCTCGGTAGAGGCAGGTTGAAGTTACGACTTAACCATCCCAGTTGGTGAAGTTCAGGTCAATACTCCAGTTGGGCGCTGTGCGTTCCGCGCGGCGACCCCCGGCTTTACCGCCGCGGGCCGTCGGGAGAAGATCGGCACATGCGAATTGCACCTCGTGGCCTGCGCAATCTGGTCGGCACGGTGGC
Source organism: Thermocrispum municipale DSM 44069 (assembly GCF_000427825.1). Lineage (GTDB taxonomy): Bacteria > Actinomycetota > Actinomycetes > Mycobacteriales > Pseudonocardiaceae > Thermocrispum > Thermocrispum municipale. Next base: position 90,469 of record NZ_ATYT01000008.1, read on the forward strand.
CGCGTACGCGCAGAACGGGCTCGAGGTGCTGCGCTTCGGCGGATTGCGCACCGATGAGGATCCGGCTCCGTACGCCGTTGTCGAACACACCCGGATGTACCAGCTGCGCCGGTACTTCCCGGCGCAGCCGAACGACGACAAGCCGCCGGTGCTGCTGGTGCATCCGATGATGTTGTCCGCCGATCTGTGGGACGTCTCGCCCAACAGCAGTGCGGTGACCTCGTTGCACCGGGCGGGGCTCGATCCGTGGGTGATCGACTTCGGCTCGCCGGACGAGGTGGAAGGTGGCCTCGACCGGACACTGACCGACCATGTCGTCGCGCTGAGCCAAGCCATCGACCAGGTGGTCGAACACACCGGGCGGGACGTGCACCTCGGCGGCTACTCGCAGGGCGGAATGTTCTGCTACCAGGCGGCCGCCTATCGGCGCTCGCGGCACGTGGCGAGCGTGATCACTTTCGGCAGCCCGGCGGACGTGCTGGGCGGAACTCCGCTCAACCTCCCCGAGGATCTGCTGGTGCGCGGCGCGGAGTTCCTGGCCGACCACGTGTTCAGCAGGCTGGCGCTGCCGGGCTGGGCGGCCAGGCTCGGCTTCAAACTGCTCGACCCGGTGAAGTCCACCCGAGCGCAGATCGACTTCCTCCGCCAGTTGCACAACCGCGACGCCCTCATCGGGCGGGAGAAGCAGCGACAGTTCCTGGAGAGCGACGGGTGGGTTGCCTGGTCCGGCCCGGCGATCGTGGAGCTGTTACGCCAGTTCGTGGTGCACAACCGCATGATGACCGGCGGCTTCGTCATCGGCGACCGCCTGGTGACCTTGGCCGACATCACCAGCCCGATCCTGGCGTTCGTGGGGGAGATCGACGACATCGGCCAACCTGCCGCGGTGCGCGGAGTCGGCAAGGCCGCGCCGAGGGCGGAGGTCTACGAGCATCCGGTGCATGCCGGACACTTCGGCCTGGTGGTCGGGTCGACGGCGAACAGCGTGACCTGGCCGGCGGTGGCCGAGTGGATCAGGTGGCGCGAGGAAGGTGGCGATCGCCCGGACGGTATGCGGCCGCTCGGCGAGGCACGTCCCGAACAGCAGGCGACGACGATCTCCTCGCGCGTCGGCTACGGGTTCAGCACGCTGGCGGACGTCGGATTCGCCGCCGGGCGTCGCATCGCCGACCGCGCGGCGGAAGCCGTGCGGATGTCGCGGGAGATCGCCTTCGAAGCGGCGCAAGCCCTGCCACGGCTGTTGCGACTCGGGCAGATCCAAAGCCACACCCGGGTGTCGTTCGGCAGGCTGCTCGACGAGCAGGCGAAACGGGCACCGGACGGCGAGTGCTTCCTGTTCGACGATCGGGTGCACACCAACGCCGCGGTTCGTACGCGCATCAACAACGTGGTGCGCGGCTTGATCCATGTCGGTGTCCGGCAAGGGGATCACGTCGGCGTCCTGATGCACACCCGTCCCTCTGCGCTGGTGGTCATCGCGGCGCTGTCGCGGATGGGGGCGGTCGCGGTGCTCCTGCCTCCGGCGGCGGACCTGTCCGCAGCCATCCGCCTGGGCGGCGTCTCCGACATCGTCGTGGACCCTGAGCACGTGGAGCAGGCGGCCGAGACCGACTGCCGTGTCCTGGTCCTGGGTGGCGGCGGCGAGCGCCACGTGTCCGCCACGGGTGCCGACGTGGTCGACCTGGAGCAGATCGACCCGGAGTCGGTCGAGCTGCCCGGCTGGTACCGGCCGAATCCGGGGCTGGCGCGCGACCTGGCGTTCATCCTGTTCAGCCGCTCCGGTGGGCAGACCGTGCCGAAGCTGATCACCAACCACCGGTGGGCGTTGTCGGCTTTCGGCACGGCGTCAGCGGCGGCGTTGACCAGCGCGGACACGGTCTACTGCATCACTCCGCTGCATCATCCTTCCGGCTTGCTGACCAGTGTCGGCGGTGCCGTGGCCGGGGGTGCGCGCATTGCGCTGTCCCGCGGCTTCGATCCGGAGCGATTCGACATCGAGGTGCTGCGCTACGGCGTCACGGTGGTGTCGTACACGTGGACACTGCTGCGTGAGCTCGTCGAGCGGGAGGAACAGCCGCCGCACCACGCGATCCGGCTGTTCATGGGCTCGGGCATGCCGCGTGGCCTGTGGCGGCGCGTGCTCGAGCGGTACTCGCCCGCGCGGGTGCTGGAGTTCTACGCCTCCACCGAAGGCGACGTGGTGCTGGCGAACCTGTCCGGCGCGAAGCCAGGAGCCAAGGGCAGGCCACTGCCGGGCAGCGCCGAGGTACGGCTGGCGCGCTGCGATGTCCGCACCGGGAAGCTGATCACCGACGATTCCGGGTTCGCGGTCGAGTGCGCGGAGGGCGAGGTCGGCCTGTTGCTGGCGAACCCACGCGCCAGCATCGACGCGACAGCCCGCAAGCTGCGTGGCGTCTTCGCACCCGGCGACACCTGGATCGCCACCGAGGATCTCTTCTGGCGTGACCACGACGGCGACTTCTGGCTGGCCGACAACCGCTTCACCGTGATCGACAACGGCCGCGGACTGGTCTACGCCCAGCCGATCTGCGACGCGCTGACCGACCTCGAGCAAGTCGACCTCGCAACCGCTTACGGCGTGCCGACCTCGGCGTTGAGCGAGGTGGCGGTCGCTGCGGTGACGACGTGGCAGGGTGCGAAACTCAGGGCGGAGGACATCACCCGGGCCCTGGCGAACCTGCCGGTCGAGCGCAGGCCCGACATCGTGCACGTGGTCGACGCGATTCCGTTGACCACGTGGTACCGGCCGAATCCGGCACCGCTTGCGGCCGAAGGCGTACCGAAGCCCAGCGAGCAGGCATGGTGCTGGGACGCCGAACGCGGCCGCTACACCGAACTCACCGAAGTGGCGCGCGACCGGCTGCTGGCGAACCGGTAGGCCCGCCGCGGCAACACCCGGGTGGTGCGCGGCGCCTCGTTGGTCTCCTCGCTGTCCATCAGCTCGACCGCGACGACGGTGTCCAGCGTCCCGTCGGGCACACCGCGAGGGCAGTGACCGCCTGGGCTCAGCCGACGCGGAATCAGCCGCTCTTGCGGCGGAACTGTCGTTTGCCGCCCAGTGGACCGTGCGGATGGACGCTCTTCGCGCCACCGTCCGCGTGGCTTTCCCGCTCCTTGGTCGCCGCGCGTTTGCGCTCGAGTGCCTCCCGGAATCGGTCCTTCACGTCATCGGAACCGGACTTCGATTCAGTCATCGAGACCTCCACGTCGGGTGAGCTTGTCTCGTCAGCCTCGCATGCGCGCCGCGCCGGGTCGAGCGATTAACACAGCCGGGTGCCCGGCGCGGCGAACGACACCGGTTCATTGCCTCGGATGGCGCATTGACGGCCTAGGTGACGGGGCACACAATTGCGGGCGTGACACGTTGCGGATAAGGCAACCACTTCACATAGCGCAACGACAAAGTGAACTTTTCTCTCAAACAGATCCAAAAGTCCCGCCCAGCTGGAGAGGTCCCCGATGACAGCTATTGCTCCGAAACCGGCGACGACGACCACCGCTGATCAACCGGCCGTCCTGCTCTACACCCGGTTGCGCAAGTCCCCGTTCTTCCACAAGTCACGCGAGCACGGGGTGAAGGCCTACAGCGTCTACAACCACACGTATCACCCGCGGCACTACGGGGATCCGGTCGCCGAGTACTGGGAACTGCTCAACGGCGTCACGTTGTGGGACGTCGGCGTCGAGCGGCAGATCGAGATCGCCGGCCCCGACGCGTTCGACTTCACCAACTACCTGGTACCGCGTGACCTGCACAAATGCGCGGTCGGCCAGTGCAAGTACGTGTTCATCACCGCCCCGGACGGCGGCATCGTCAACGACCCGGTGCTGCTGCGTGTGGAGGAGAACCGGTTCTGGCTCTCGCTCGCCGACAGTGACGTCGGGCTGTGGGCGCTCGGTCTGGCGCACGCGGGCGGCTGGAACGTCACGGTCAAGGAAATCGACGTGGCGCCGATGCAGATCCAGGGGCCGAAGGCCAAAGAGGTCATGGTCGACCTGTTCGGCGAGGACATCCTGGATGTCAAGTACTACTGGATGGCCCGCAGGCAGATCGACGGCATCGACGTGGTGATCAGCCGCACCGGCTACACCGGCGAGATCGGCTACGAAATCTACGTCGACCAGGTCAGCCGCAACGGCGAGCACGTGTGGGACCGGGTGTGGGAGGTCGGTCAGCGGCACGGCATGAAGGTGATCGGCCCGAGTCACATCCGGCGGATCGAGGCAGGCATGCTCGCCTACGGCTGCGACATCACGCTGAACACCAACCCGCTCGAGGTCGGCTACGACTACAAGTGGATGGTCGACCTGGACCAGGAGTCGGATTTCGTCGGCAAGGAAGCGCTGAAGCGGGTCAAGGAGGAAGGCATCTCCCGGCTGCTGAGCGGCGTGGAGATCGACGGCCCGTCGCTGGGCAGCTACAACGACGGCTCGATGCTCGAACCGTTCCCGGTCTCGCAGTCCGGCGGCGAACAGATCGGCGAAGTGACCAGTGCGTGCTTCTCGCCACGCCTGGAGCGCAACATCGGGCTGGCCATGCTGCCCATCGAGCTGGCCAAGACCGGCACCGAGGTGGTGGTCCACACGCCGAGTGGGCCGCGCGCGGCCAAGGTGGTCGACAAGCCGTTCATCGACCCGAGCAAGGCGACCCCCAAAGGCTGAGGCGGTATGGCACGGGCGAACGGTCAATCACCCGGTAAACGCCAAGTCCTCGGGCCGTTGCTGCAGAACCCGCGTTACGAGGTGCTCCCGTTGGCGTCGGTACTGGCTCAGACGGAGTCGTTACCGGCCAACACGCCGGTAACCGTGACGTCCTCGCCCCGGCAGGGTCTGGACGCAACGGTCGCCGTCGCCGAGAAGCTCGCCGCGCAAGGGATGTACGTCATCCCGCACCTGGCAGCTCGGCAGGTCACCGGGCCTGCCGAGCTCCGCTCGCTGCTCGACCGGCTGGACACCGCGGGCATCACCGAGGTGTTCGTCGTGGGTGGCGACGGGCGCGAGCCACGCGGGCCCTATCCCGACGCACTCAGCCTGTTGCAGGCAATGGACGACCTGGGGCGCATGCCCGCCAAGGTCGGGGTCACCGGCTACCCGGAAGGACACTGGGCGGTCGATCCCGACACGTTGTGGAGCGCGCTGCGGGCCAAACAACCGTACGCCTCCTACGTGGTCACGCAGATGTGCTTCGACGCCGACGCGATCTGGCGGTATGCGGCCGAAGTACACCGCGACATCGGGCTCCCGGTGATCGTCGGGGTGCCCGGGGTGGTGGAGCCGGCCAAGCTCATGCGGATCGCCCTGAAGGTCGGCGTCGGGCAGTCGTTGCGGTTCGTGCGTGGCCACCGATCGGTGGCCGGCAGGCTGCTCTGGCCAGGGGGTTACCGCCCCGACGCGCTGGTGCGCAAGCTGGCCGGCCGCGTGGCCGCGGGCCGGTGCGAACTCGCCGGTCTGCACCTGTTCACGTTCAACCGCGTCACGGCCACCCATCGTTGGGCGGCCCAGGCCTACCGGAGGACCGCGTGAGTATGCCGACGGATCTGGACATCTCCCGGGCTGCGGAATTGCTGCCGATACCCGAGGTGGCCGCCTCGATCGGGCTCGGTGAGCACCTGCTGGAGCCTTACGGGCACTCGGTGAGCAAGATTTCCCTCGCCGCGATCGACGAGCTGGCCGACCGGCCGCCGGGGAAGTACGTGGTGGTCTCATCCATCACCCCGACCCCACTGGGCGAGGGTAAGACCACCACCACGGTCGGCCTCGGCCAGGCGTTCGGCCACCTGGGGAAGAACGCGGTCGTCGCGGTCCGGCAACCGTCGATGGGTCCGACGTTCGGCATCAAGGGCGGCGCGGCGGGTGGCGGTTACGCCCAGGTGGCGCCGATGGAGACGGTGAACCTGCACCTGACCGGCGACCTGCACGCGGTGACGTCGGCGCACAACCTGCTGGCGGCGATGATCGACAACCACCTCCACAAGGGCAACAAGCTGGGTATCGACCCGTTCTCGATCACGTGGCGCCGGGTCATCGACGTCAACGACCGGGACCTGCGGCAGATCGTCACCGGTCTCGGCGGCAAGGCCGACGGGGTGCCGCGGCAGACCGGGTTCGACATCACCGCGGCCAGCGAAGTGATGGCGGTGCTGGCGCTGTCCACGTCGCTGCAGGACCTGCGCGCCAGGCTGGGGCGCATCGTGATCGGCTACACCCGTGACGGCGAACCGGTCACCGCCGAACAACTGCGCGCGGCCGGAGCCATGTGCGTGCTGCTCAAGGAGGCGATCAAGCCGAACCTGATGCAGACCGTCGAACAGACACCTGCGCTGATCCATTGCGGCCCGTTCGGCAACATCGCGCACGGCAACTCGTCCGTGGTGGCCGACCTGATCGGCATCCGGGCGGGGGACTACCTGATCACCGAGGCCGGTTTCGGGGCGGACATGGGTGCCGAGCGGTTCTTCAACATCAAGTGCCGCAACTCGGGGCTGCGTCCGGACGCGGCCGTGGTGGTGACGACGGTACGTGCGCTCAAGGCACACAGCGGCAAATACCGGGTGGTGGCGGGCAAACCGCTGCCGGAGCCGATGCTGGCGGAGAACCCGGAGGACGTCTACGAAGGCGCGTCCAACCTCCGCAAGCAGATCGCCAACATCCGGGCGCACGGCGTCAACCCCGTGGTGGCGGTCAACGCGTTCCCGGACGACTACGAAAGCGAGAAGAAGGCGATCTTGGAAGTCGCCGCCGAGGAGGGCGCGCGAGCCACCGTGGCGTCGCACTACACCCGAGGCGGAAAAGGCGCGGTGGAGTTGGCCGAGGCGGTCGCCGAAGCGTGCGCCGAGAAGACCGAGTTCCAGTTCCTGTACCCGGACGAGATGCCGCTGGTGGAGAAGATCTCCACGGTTGCCAAGCGGATGTACGGCGCGGACGGCATCGAGCTGAGCCCGCTGGCCAAGCGACAGCTGGAGACCTACGAGCGCTGCGGCTTCGGTTCGTTGCCGGTGTGCATCGCCAAGACCCACCTGTCGCTGTCGGCCGATCCGAGCCGTAAGGGGGCGCCGACCGGCTGGACGCTGCCGGTCCGGGAGGTCCGGGCGTCGGTCGGCGCTGGCTTCGTCTATCCCATCTGTGGCGAAATGAGGACCATGCCAGGACTGTCGTCGCATCCCGCGGCGGAACGCATCGACATCGACGAAGCAGGCCAGGTGGTGGGATTGTCATGACGAACACGCTCAGCGCACAGCTGCCGGACAGCGCCGACGTGGTGGTGATCGGCGCCGGAATCGTCGGCAACTCGGTGGCCTACCACCTCGCGGAAGAGGGATGGCGCAACATCGTGCTGCTGGACAAGGGCCCGCTGCCGGATCCCGGCGGATCGACCGGGCACGCGTCCAACTTCATCTTCCCGGTGGACCACTCGAAAGAGATCACCATGCTGACGCTCGACTCGATGCGTCAGTACGAGAAGTTCGGCACGTTGACCACCTGCGGCGGTATCGAGGTGGCGCGCAAGCCCGAACGGGTCGAGGAGCTCAAGCGGCGCATGGCCTCGGCCAAGGCGTGGGGGATCGACTCCGAACTCATCACCCCGGAGCGGGTGGCGGAACTGGTGCCGTTCGTCGACCAGTCGATCTTGCTCGCCGGCTTCTGCACCCCGTCGTGCGCGGTGGTCGACCCCCTGCAGACCGGGGCGCTGATGCGGGAGCACGCGCAGCAGCTCGGCGCCCTGACCGTGTCGGCCAACACCGAGGTGCTCGGGTTCGACGTGGTCGACGGCCGCGTCCGCGGAGTGCGCACCGACAAGGGCGACATCGCGACGGAGACCGTGGTGATCTCGTGTGGGGTGTGGAGCCCACGGATCGCCCGGATGGCCGGGGCCCGCATCCCGCTGACCCCGGCGGTGCACCAGATGATCGACGTCGGCCCGATCCCCGAGCTGGCGGAGACCCACACCGAGATCGCCTACCCGATCGTCCGCGACATGGATGCCCTGATGTACGAGCGGCAGAGCGGGGCGGATCTGGAGATCGGTTCGTACGCGCACCGGCCGATCCTGCACGAGCCGGACGAGATCCCGTCGATCGAGGAAGCGGCGCTGTCGCCGACCCAGCTGCCGTTCACCGAGGACGACTTCGACCCGCAGATGGAGGACGCGCTCGAGCTGTTCGGGTCGATCCTCAACACCGAAGGCGCCGGGGTCCGGCACGCCATCAACGGTCTGTTGTCGCTGACTCCGGACGGCTCACCGTTGCTGGGTGAGACGCCCGAGGTGCGCGGGTTGTGGTCGGCTGCGGCCGTGTGGATCAAGGAAGGTCCCGGCGTGGGCCGCATGCTCGCGCAGTGGATGACGCACGGGCACAGCGAGATCGACCTGCACGGCGCCGACATCAGCCGGTTCTACCCGCACCAGCGCGTGCCCGCGCACGTGCGCGCGCGAACCGCGGAAGGCTTCAACAAGACGTACGGCATCGTGCACCCGCGCGAGCAGTGGTCGTCCCAGCGCGAGCAGCGGCTGTCGCCGTTCTACTCCCGGGAGAAGGCGCTCGGCGCGGAGTTCTTCGAGGTCGCGGGCTGGGAGCGGCCGCAGTGGTACGAGTCGAATCGCCCGTTGGTCGAGGAGTACGGCGTGCAGGATCGGCCGCACGAGTGGGACGCCAGGTGGTGGTCGCCGATCATCAATGCCGAGCATCTGGCGATGCGGGAACGCGCCGCGATGATCGATCTGTCGGCGTTCGCGCAATTCGACGTGAGCGGGCCCGGTGCGGTCGACTACCTGCAACGGCTGTGTGTGGCCAATGTGGACCGGCCGGTCGGGCGGTTGATCTACACGCCCCTGCTGGACGTCGCGGGGGGCTTCCGCAGCGACCTGACGATCGTGCGGCTCGGCCCGGACAAGTTCCGGGTGATCACCGGTGGCGCGGACGGCGCGCGCGACCGCAAGTGGTTCCTCGACCACCTGCCGGAGTCGGTGTCGTTCGCGGATGTGACCTCGAGTGTCTGCACGCTCGGCCTGTGGGGGCCGCGTGCCCGGGACATCCTGTCGGCGGCCACCGACGACGACGTGTCGAACGAAGGCTTCCCGTACGGCACGGCGAAGGAAATCGTGGTCGGAGGCGTTCCGGTGCTCGCGCTGCGCGTGTCCTACGTCGGCGACCTCGGCTGGGAACTGCACGCGCCGTTCGAACAGGGCGCACGCCTGTGGGACGCCATCGCCGAGGCGGGTGAGCCGCACGGACTCATCCCGGCGGGCATCGGCGTGTACGGCACGACCGGCCGGCTGGAGAAGGGCTACCGGCTCATGGGCGCCGAGCTGGAAGCCGAGTACGACCCGGTGGAGGCGGGCCTGGCGTTGCCCAAGGTCAAGTCGGCCGACTTCATCGGCAAGGAGGCCTACGTGGCGGCCCGGGAGTCCGACCCGGCCGCGCTGCTGTGCACCCTCACCGTCGACGACCACACCAGCTCGGACGGAATCGCGCGATTCCCCCAAGGCGGCGAGCCGATTTTGACTCGGGACGGTCGGCGGATCGTCGACCGCAAGGGCCGCGGTTCGTACGTCACCAGCGCGGGCGCCGGCCCGTCGCTCGGCAAGTACCTGCTGATGGCGTATCTGCCGCCTGAGCACGCGGTGGAGGGGACGAAGCTGCAGGTCGAGTACATGGGCGAGCAGTACCCGGTGACGGTCGCCCGCGTGGGCCGCAAACCGTTGTTCGACCCGGACGATGCACGGATGAAGGCGTGAGCCGATGAGCTTGGACATTCTGGTCTGTGTCAAGCGCGTCCCGGCGCCAGGCGCCAAGGTGCCACTGACCGAGGACGGCCGGGACATCGACACCCGCCATCTCGGCTTCACCATCGGTCCGCACGAGGAGTGCGCGGTCGAGGAAGCCGTGCGGCTGGTGGACAAGCACGGCGGCAGCGCGACGGTACTGGCTGCCGGGCCACCCGAGGTTGCCGAGCAGGTGCGCTACGCACTCGCCATGGGCGCGAACCAGGGCGTGGTGGTCGACACCGGGGAGGACGAACTCGACCCGCAGGCGACCGCCGCGGCCATCGTGCACGCGGTCGGTGAACTGGACACCTCGTTCGACCTGATCATGGTCGGCAACGAGTCCGCCGACGCCGGCCATTACCAGGTCGGTGTGCGGGTGGCGACCGAGCTGGGCAGGCCTGTGGTCGGCGGGATCAAGGGCATCGACGTGCTGGACGGCAGTGTCCGGTTGCGCCGGGACGTGGGCAGCGCCACCGAGGTGTACGAACTGCCGCTGCCCGCCGTGGTCGCCGTCAAAGAGGGTCTCAACCTGCCGCGCTACCCGAGCTTGCCGGGCAGGTTGAAGGCCAAGAAGGCACAACTGCGCACCGTGTCGTATCGGCCCGAACCGGGCGGGCTGCGCAAGATCCGGTTGCGACAGCCGGAGGACAACCGTGCGGAGAGCGTGCTGCTCGGTCACGGCGCCGCGGCCGCCCCCGCGGTGGTCGACGTCCTGGAAGAGCTGGGGGTGTGCTGATGCTGATCCTTGCGGTCAAGGTGGACGAACACCCCGCGTGGGCCGATGCGGTCGGCGTCGCTCGCGGTCTGACCGACGACGTGCACGCGGTGGTGTTCGACGCATCGGCGGTCGACGAGCTGCCCAAGCAGGGCATCAGGGTCGCGCACGTCGTCGAGCACGAAGTGCTCGGCGACTACGCCCCCGAGGCGTACGGCGAAGCGCTGGCCCAGCTTGTCAAGCAGGTGCAGCCCTCCGCGGTCGTGGCGCCGGGAAGCGAGAAAGGCAACGAGGTCCTGGCGCACCTGGCCGCCCGGGCCGGCTTGCCACTCGCCGCGAACTGCACCCAGGTCGGCGGTACCGGACGACCGTGGCAGCTCACCCGGATCAGGGGTGGCGGCATGCTGCTGGAGGACGCCGAGCTGGACGCATCGTGCGGCCTGTTCACGGTCCAGCCGGGCGCCGGACCGTCGAACGGCACGGCGCCGGTCGACGCGGTCGACGTTCACCGGTTCACCCCGGAACTGGCCGCCGAGCTGGCTCGTACTCGGGTGGTCGACCGGGCCGAGCGGGAGGCAGGCGTCAGTTTGGCGACCGCAGAGGTGGTCGTCTCCGGTGGTCGCGGCGTCGGCAGCGCCGACGGCTACAAGACGTTGGAGGAGCTGGCCGAGCTGCTCGGTGGCGCGGTCGGCTGTTCCCGGGTGGCGACCAACAACGGGTGGCGGCCGCACAGCGACCAGGTCGGCCTCACCGGCACCAAGATCGCGCCGAAGCTGTACATCGCGTGCGGGATCAGCGGCGCGACCCAGCACTGGGTCGGCTGCATGGACGCCAAGGCGATCTTGGCCGTCAACACGGATCCGGAGGCGCCGATGATGACCCGATCCACCTATTCCGTGGTCGGTGACCTGCACGAAGTGCTGCCCGCGGTGATCGACGAAATCCGGGCAAGGGGACGCGTCGATCAGGCATCCGGATGAATGAGCCCGCCTCGACCGGCCACCCCGTCGATCACAACCGCCTAGACTCTGTCGGCGTGACCAGCCAAGAGCGACGATCCGGTGGGGTGCAGTCGGTCGAGCGGGCCATTGCCATCCTGGAATTCCTTGCCCGCTACGGGTGGTCCGGCGTCACCGACATCGGCAACGAACTCGGCGTGCACAAGTCCACCGCGTTCCGCCTGCTGAGCACGTTGGAGGCGGGCGGCCTGGTGGAGCAGCACGCCGACAGCGGCAAGTACCGGCTGGGCGTCGGCCTGGCCAGGCTGGCCCGTGGGGTGAACGACGAGCCGAACCTGAACCAGCAGGCGCGGCCGGGATGCGAGTGGCTGGCCCGCCACACCGAGGAGACGGTCACGCTGAACGTGCTGGAAGGCACCGAGTGCGTCACCGTGGACCAGATCGCCTCGACGTCGTTCGTGGTCAGTCGCAGTTGGCTGGGTCGGCAGACACCGCTGCACGCCACGTCGCCGGGGAAGATCTTCCTGGCGAGCATGCCGGAGGAGAAGCTCGCCGAAACCCTGGCGCGTCCGAGGGAGCGCTACACCGAGCGGACGCTGGTCGACGCGGCGGCGCTGCGAGCGGAAATAAGCCGGGTGCGCGTCAACGGTTATGCCGTGGCGGTGGACGAGTTGGAGGACGGCCTGACGTCAGCTGCTGCTCCGGTGCGCGACGACGCCGGGGAGGTCGTCGCCGCCCTCGGCGTGTCCGGGCCGTCGTATCGGCTGGATGCCGATCGGCTCAAGGAGCTCGTGCCGCTGGTGTGCCACGCTGCCGACCTGGCGTCGTCGCGGCTGGGTTATCGCGCCGGCGCGTGACGGACCTCCGGCGTTGCGTTCGGCCGCGTCATGCCCCGCCAATGGGCTCGTGACCAGGGCAATCGCATCTCTCGTAGATCGTTGATCTCGTGCGGTTGCAGCGTGTCGACGTCGGCGGCTTCGGCGTGCCGCTGGAAGACCGAGTTGACGTAGCGGTGGCCGGTGTCGGCTGCGATGAACAGCGTCGCGACGTCGGCAAGTCGACGCTCCCAGCGGGCCGCCACGTACGTCGCTCCGGTGGACAGTCCGGCGAAGATCGCATGCCTGCGCAGCAGGTCGACGCTGCCGGAGAGCGCGTGGCGGAATGCCAGCCAGTGGATGACGTCGTAGCGGTCGTGGTCGACGTTGCCGAACGGGATCGAGCTGCCGATGCCTGCGATGATCATGTCCGGGTCGGCCAGGTGGTCGCTGCCGAAGGTCACGCTGCCGAACGGCTGCACGCCGACGAGTGTGACCGGTACGCCGAGCTCGGTCAGGGCGGTGGCCAGCCCGCCCGTGGAGGCGCCCGAGCCCACGCCGCCGACCAGGGTCAGGGCTCGGCCGCCGAGCTCGGCCCGGATCATCTCGGCAACCACGCGGTAGCCGAGGTAGTGAATCCGATCGTGGTACTGGCGCATCCAGTGCCAGTCGGGATGGGCTGCGAGAAGTGCGCGGATGCGCTGCACTCGCCGGTTCTGGTCCAGTTGCAGACTGTCCGACGGTGGCATCTGCTCGAGCTCGGCGCCGAGTATCGACAGCTGGACACGCAACGTCTCGTCCACGGTGGTGGAGCCGACGATGTAGCAGCGCAGACCGTAGCGGTGGCACGCCAACGCCAGTGCATAGGCGTAGATCCCGCTCGAGCTGTCCAGCACGGTGTCCCCGGGTCGCACGACTCCGGTGTCCAGCAGATGCCGAACGGCCGCCGTGGCGGAGACGACCTTCATCGTCTCAAACCTCAGGCAGACGAGCCCGTCCTCGACCTGCACCAGGTCGGGAGTGCCGATGGCCTGGCTGATGTGGTCGTGCACGTCTGCTCTCCTTCATGATCGGACGGGCGGGGGACACGGTCGGAGGGGCGGGGGACGCTGCCGGCCGGGCGGGGAACACCCGGGTGGTGGGGATGCCTGCGTGTTGCATGCGAACGCGGCAGCGGTGAACTTGCCGGGCCAGCTCGGGATGCGTGGCGTCGAAGAGCAGGCCGGCGACATTGCCGCTGTGCGCGACTTGCACGCCGACCGCGCCGGCTTCGTCGGCGATCTCCCGTAGCGTGTCCAGCTCGGCTTTGGGCAGCACGCGCTGGTTGAGCACGCTGCTGTCGGTGCACACCTGGCCGACGGCGGCACAGTCTCCGTCGCGGATCGCTGCTCGCAGGCGAGTCCGCAGCGCCTCGAACTGGGCCACGTCATCGGGCCCGTAAGCCGGTCGCAGACCGAGCGTGTCCACCGGCTCGGCGCCGCCGGTGAGGCAACCGACCACGGTCAGCGGAGGCAACGCGGCACCAAGATCTTCGAGCACACGGCCTTCACGGTGTGCGAACAGCACCGGCTGCCCGGCGAGCATCAGCGGGTCACTGGCCGTCTCGGCCCGGACGGCCATGCGCGCGATGTCGGCAGGGGAGAGGACGCAGTGATACGCGGCGGCCACTGCGCGAATGGTCGCGATGATGTCCGCGGTCGACGAGCCCATGCCGATCCCGACCGGAAGCTGCCCACGCAGCCGTAAACGGCCGCCCGTTTCCGGCACTCCGGCTCGTGTGGCGCACTCGCCGATCGCGAGCGCTGCGGCCTCGGCTGCTTTGCGCCGGTCTGCCGGGTCGACCAGGATGCGCCCTGCGGGCAGCTCGCCATCCCGGCGGAACTCCGCGTGGGCACCGACCTGCGGAGCGGGCAATGTGACCAGGCCGCGGCATGGCTTGCCCTGGTCGTCGAGGAAGAGGCCTTGGATCAGTTCTCCGTGGTGCCCGGAGGCATGGCCGACGCCGATCACGACTGATCCGTGCGGTAGCGGTACAGCGTCGTGGGGTCGGCGCTGAACTGTGAGAACGGGAACGGCTCCGCGCTGAGCGCCGACACCCCGGTGGAGAGGAAGGCACGGGCGATGGCAGCCCCGCTCTGGGCGTAGACGAGCAACGGCAGTCCGCGATCCCGGCAGGCCGACAGGATCGTGTCGAACGTTCCGTTGCCGATCGTCATGCCGGTCGCGACCACGGCGTCCGCCGCGCCGAGAACCTGATGCATGTCGTTCGAGACGGGGTCGCCCCACTGCGTGCGGCGCAGATTGAAGTCGCACGGCAGGCATTCCGCTCCTCGGTCCCGGATCGCGGCCACCAGTGGGTTCACCACGCCGATCAGTGCGACCTTGGCGCCCGAGCCGACGTGGAGCAGCTCAGCGATGGCGGCATCCCTGGCGTGTGCTCGGCGTTCCGGCGTCCCGGCCGGCAACGTGACACGTTCGGCCCGCGGGTCGTCACGGAACGGCTGCAGGCTCGCCAGGTAGGCATCGAGCGCGGCGACGCGCAGCGGCAACGGACCGGACCGGAGCAGCGTGGCAAGCGGTTGACCGGATGCTTCGGCGCACGGCCCCGGCTCGACCTCGTCGGCCTCGAACGCGCAGGCGCCGAACGAAGTGCCGCACCGAACGAGCACGTACTGGTTGCGGTAGGTAACGTCGCCGTCGGCAAGGCGGGTGCCGTGATGAAGCCAGAACACACTGGTGGCGGTCAGCTCGGCGGGGGAGGGGCCGAGCCGTCCGGCGAGTGCGTCGGTCAGCAGGCCGGTCACGGTCATGCACGGTCTCCTTGTTCTGTGCTCACAACTGCTGAGGGGGCTTCGAGTTCGGTCACCGTGTGCAGGGTGACGATTGGGTGTCCGACGTGGTCGGTCTCGAGCCGGGCGTCGACACCGAAGACGGCGCGCACCAGATCGCCGGCCAGTACCTCTCCCGGTGGTCCCAGCGCGACGAGCCGGCCGTGGTCCAGCAGCGCCAACCGGTCGCAGAACCGGGCGGCGAGGGTGAGGTCGTGCAGCGAGATCAGCACCGTGGTGGGCGAGGAGGCGAGCATGCCCAGCAGCTCGAGCTGGTGACGGATGTCGAGGTGGTTGACCGGCTCGTCCAGCAGCAGGCAGCCGGTGCGCTGGGCAAGCCCGCGGGCGATGTGTGCGCGCTGGCGCTCGCCGCCGGACAGGCCCCGCCACGGGCGATCACGTAGGTGCGACAGCCCCATACGCTCCAGCTCTTCCGCCACGATGGCCTGATCGCGTTCGTCGGAGCCTCGCCACGGCGAGCGGTACGGCGTGCGGCCGAGCATCACGACGTCTGCCACGCGCAGCTCGGAGGCCACTTGCGCGTCCTGCTCCACGAACGCGACGTAGTGGGCGAGCCTTTTGGCGGTGAACCTCGCGATGTCGCGGCCGTCGTAGCGCACCGTGCCCGCCGACGGCGTGCGCAGTCCCGCCAGGCATCGCAGGAGCGTCGACTTTCCCGAGCCGTTCGGCCCGATGATGCCGAGGGTTTCGCCGGGTCGGACGTCGAGGGTGACGGCGTGCAGGATCCGCCGGCCTGCGGTTTCCCATGTGAGGTGGTCGGCGTCGAGCCTCACAGTTCACCTCGCCGTCTGAGAATGAGCAGGAACAGCGGCACGCCCGCCAACGCGGTGAACACTCCGACCGGAACTTCCTGGGGTGCGAGCAGAACCCTGGCCAGTGCGTCGGCCCACACCAGAAACACCGCGCCGGCCACGGCGCTGTAGGGGAGCAGCGTGCGGTGCAGCGGTCCGGCCAGGAACCGCACACCGTGCGGCACGATCAATCCGACGAACCCGATCGCGCCGACCGCCGAGACGGCCACCGCCGTGAGCGTCGACGTCACCACGAGCAGCACCAGCCTGGTGCGCCGAACATCCACACCGACCGACGCTGCGGTGTCGGCACCGAAACCCAGCGCATCCAGCGAGCTCGCGTAGTACCGGGCGACCAGCAACGCCGACGCGGTCGCGATGGCACACAGGATGACGCCGTCCCAGCGCGCCGAGGCCAGCGAGCCGAGCAGCCAGTACGTGACCGACCGCGTGGTGTCCGCGTCACCTGAGGCCATCAACAGCAACGACGTCAGCGCGGTGAACAACTGCCCGACGACGACCCCGGTGAGGACCACGCGCAGCGAGTCCAACCCGCTGCCCCGCAAGAGCAGCAGGAGCAGGCCGAAGGCGGACAGTGCCCCCGCGAGCGCGCCTGCCGTGACGCCGACCGTACTGCCGATGCCCGTCACGACGACCAGCACCGCGCCGGTTGACGCACCGGAGGACACGCCCAGCAGGTAAGGGTCGGCGAGGGCGTTGCGAGTCAGCGCTTGAAGGACCGCCCCGCAGACGGCCAACGCCGCCCCGACCGTGGCGGCCAGGAGCACGCGGGGTATCCGCAACTGCCAGATGAGCGAGTCGGTCAACGGCGCCAGCGGCTCCACCGGTAACCCGAGTCGAACGCCGATGACGCTGACCAGATCTCCGTAGCCGATGCCGCCCGTGCCGATGACCAGGCTGGTTGCCACCGAAGCCAGCAGCGCGACCGCTGCCGCCGCGGGAAGCACGCTCGCCCGGCCGGTGCGGACGTCGGCTTGCCGGCTAGAGATCATGACTGATGTCCGCCAGCGCCCGTGCCACCTGAGCAAGCGCGTGGGTCGAGCGCACCGACGGGTCCAACTCGATACCCGACACCCGGATGATGCGGTTGTTCCGGACCGCGGGCAGTTGCGCCATCACCGGGTGCCGCCGCATCTGGGCGATCTTCTCGTCCGCGCTGTCGCCCGGTGCGCCGCGTTCCGACAGATCGCCGACCACGATGACGTCGGGTTCGCGCGCCGCGACCTGCTCCCACGAGACTTCCGGCCAGTGCTCGTCGACGTCGGCGAACACATTGCGGACGCCGAGGAGATCGCTCATGGCTTGCGGAATCCCGGTACCGCCTGCGACGTACGGAACGTCGTTGAAGACCGAGTAGAGCCACAGCACCTTCGGCTCACCCGCGATGTTGCGCGAGCTCGCCTTCGACAGCGCCTCCTGCTGGTCGGAGATCAACTTCTCGGCGCGTTCCTCGACGCCGAAGATCTGCCCGAGGGTGCGGTAGTCCTGATGAAGACGGTCGAACGGTGAGGCGTCGCCGGACGGACAGTCCACCGCGCTGACGAACGTGGGGACGCCGAGTTCGTGCAGCTCTTCGCGGCTGCCGACCCGGTCGCGGGTGAACTGTTCGGCGAACGAGGCGACCACGAAGTCCGGATTTGCCGCCCGCAGTTGCTCGGCGGTCAACAGCTTCGGGCTCAGCACCGTCACGCGCCGGTAGTCGGCGGCGAACTGTGGGGCCACCTTCGTCTTCAAGTTCGACGTGCCGGCCATCCGGTCCGCCAGGCCGAGCGCGAGCAGCGTCTCGGTGGATGTCTGGTCCAGCGTCACCACGCGCTTGGGGCGCTCGGCGAACGTCAGCGACATGCCGCAGCTCGTGGCGGTGATGGCACCGGACTCGGGGGTGCTCGGGGCAGCACACCCGGAGAGCAGCATCAGGCCGCAAACCGCCGCGGCGACCACGCGTGAGGTCATGGCAACTCCAAGTCGTTCGGGGGTCCCGAGCGAGACAGTAATAGAAGTTGATTATCGTTTTCAATAACAATGCTCGGAGTCACATCGTCGAAGGGACACTCGTGCCGCCGCAGTCGACCGAACAAGCCGAAGCAGGAGTCCGCACCGCGGAACAGCCGGAACCCGCGAAACGATCGGTCCTGCGGGACACCCGATTTCTCCGGCTCTGGCTGGCCACGACGTGCTCCGGTCTTGCCACGTGGGCGTTGCCGTTCGTGCTGGGGCTGGCCGTGTTGGAGCGGAGCCTGACCGCGAGCGGCTTGGGCATCGTGCTGGCGGCACGCACCGTGGGTTTTCTTCTTGCCGTGCCGGTCAGTGGTGTGTTCGCCGACCGCTACGCACGCCGACACGTGGTGTGGGCGGCGGGCCTGACTGCGGCGGTCGCCACCCCGGTGATCGCGATGGCCCTCGGCCGGTCGGTGACCGTGATGGCGATCGCGGCCGCGGCGGCCGGAGCGGGGCAAGGAGCGTGCCGCCCGGCATTCCAGGCGCTGACCGCGGAAGTGGTACCCGCCGACCGCCGACAGCAGGCCAATGCGGCGATGACGTTCGCGGTGCGGACCACCACGTTGATCGCGCCCGCGGCAACCGCACTGGTGGCGACCGTCGCCGGAGCGGGAGCCCTACTGGCCGGTATCGGCGTTCTGTGGCTGGTGACCGCGGTGGTTCCGCCGCGAGGTGCCGGCACGCCGAGCGGGCGGGGCGAACGTGACGGCTTCGTACGCGAATTCACCGATGGGCTACGGGAGGCACGGCGACACCCGTGGTTCCTGGCCGGCCTGGGTGCGCTCACCGCCGTCATCGCCACCGGCTACGCGGCGACCGGCGTGCTGTTACCGGTGGTCAGCAGGGACGCGTTCGGCTCGGAAGCGGTGCTGGCCGCCGCGCTGACGGGATACACCGCAGGCGCGTTGGCCGGGGCGGTGATCGTGGCGCGGTGGCGACCTCGGGCTCGCGGGTGGGCCGCCCTGGCCGGGCTGGCGTGCTACGGGTTCGCCCCGCTGGGCTTGCTGCTGCCCGTCCACCCGGCAGTGGTCGTCGCGGGCTACGTACTCGCCGGCGTCGGAATCGAGCTGTTCAACGTGCCGTGGTTCACCGCCGCTCAGCGCGAGGTGGCGCCGGACAAGCTGGCCAGGGTCTCGTCGCTGGACTTCCTGCTGTCCTACGGACTGTCCCCGGTCGGGCTGGCGCTCATCGCCCCGGCGGTCGACGCATTCGGTGTCGATGCCGTGCTGCTCACCTGCGTCATCGTCTGCTTCGCCGCCCCGGCGGCGGCCGCTTGGGTCCCGACTTCACGACAGTTCGGACACGAGTCACCGTGATGGGGCAACGACGGGGTTTCGAGCAAGATCCGCTCGTCCTACCCTGGGGCGATGACCGAGCGATGGCCGCGCTGGCATGGCCCGGTGGTAGCCGGGCTGGACGGGTCGGAAGCTTCGCTGCGCGCGGTGCGGTGGGCCGCCGCGCACGCGGCGGGGGAGGGCACGGATCTGCGTCTCGTGCACGCCATCGGCTCGGCGGAATTCTTCCCCGGCGGCGCCATCGCTCCGTCCACCGAGCTGTTCGGCCTGCTCGAACAGGAATCCAACGCGCTGCTCGACCAAGCCCGCACCGCCGCACTCGAGATCGTTCCGCACCTGAAGATCACGCAGTCGTCGACCACGGAACCCGCGGTGCTGGCCCTGATCGCGGAGTCGCGCACCGCGCGCTGCGTCGTCCTGGGCGGCTCGGGCCGAGGAACGCTGGCGGGCGTGCTGCTGGGGTCGACGACGTTGACTCTGTCGGCCCACGCGCATTGCCCGGTGGTTGCGGTGCGCGGGCGGGACAGACCGGACGCTCCGGTGGTGGTCGGCGTCGACGGCAGCGAGCTGAGCAACCTGGCGCTTGGTTGCGCGTTCGCGCAGGCAGCGCGCCGGGACGTCCCCTTGGTGGCGGTGCACGCCTATTGCCACGCCGACTCGCACCGGCCGGACCAACGCGAGCAGCCCGAGCTGGTCGAGCTTGCCGAACGGCGCGTTCTGGACGGTTGGCTGAGCCGGTGGGCCGACCTTTACCCGCATGTGGACGTCGAGCCGGAAGTCGTGTGCGCGCGGCCGCGCGAGTGCCTGCTGAAGCGGAGCGAGGACGCCAGCGTGTTGGTGGTGGGCAGCCGAGGACGCGGGGGTTTCACCGGCCTGCTGGTCGGCTCGACGAGCCACGCGATGCTGCACTACGCCGAGTGCCCGGTCATGGTGGTGCGACCCCAGCCCGACTGACCACTCACGCTGCGCGTTCACCGATTCCGGCCCGCACTGTCGGTCCGTCGGGATACTGTCGCGGCATGGATGTGATTCTGGTTCCGGGGTTCTGGCTCGACGCTTCGTCGTGGGACGCGGTGCTGCCCGCGCTGCGTGCCGCGGGGCACCGCCCACACCCGATGACGCTGCCCGGCCTCGAGTCACGGGAAGCGGACCGGTCGGGTATCACCTTGCGTGATCATGTGGCCGCGGTCGTCGCGGAAATCGACGCGCACGCGCAGTCGGCCCCGGTGGTGGTGGTCGGCCATTCCGGCGGCGGCCCGATCGTGCACGGCGCGGTGGACGCGCGGCCGGACAAGGTGGCGCGGGCGATTTACGTGGACGCGGGGCCGCTCAGCGAAGGCGCCTCGATCAACCCGGAGCTACCCGCGGAGAACGGGGAGATCCCACTGCCCGACTGGTCGCTCTTCGACGAACAGAGCCTGGTCGGCCTCGACGACGAGCTGCGTGCGCAGTTCCGCGCCCGTGCCGTTCCGACGCCCGAGCGGGTGGCGAAGGATCCGCAGCAGCTGTCCGACGAACGGCGGTACGACGTTCCGATCACGATCATCACGTGCGAGTTCACCAGCGACGAGATGCGCAAGATGATCGAGAGCGACCACCCCTACACGCGCGAGGTGGCCAAGGTGCGCAACGTCGAGATGGTCGACCTGCCGACGGGGCACTGGCCGCAGTTCAGTGAGCCCGAGAAGCTGGCCGACCTGCTCGTGTCCGCGGTGAACGCGGCCGGATGACCTCGGTTCACGCCGGGTCGATCAACTGACGACCGTGGCCATGGAGCGCTGATAGCGCGGGAGGTGACGAGCCAGCGCACAGACGACGTGTCCGACAGCCTCGCGGCCGGTGGCCGAGTTCCACCAGCGCCAACGCCAACGTGGCGCGGACCGCGTCGTCGAGTTCGTCCGACACGTCGAGCTCCGGGCGCAGCAACTCCACGCTCTGCTCCGGGCGGCCGATGTTGCGCAGCGAGCTGGCGAGCTGAATGACCGCTCGCCGCCGGCGGATCCCGGTCAGCCCGTCGCGCAAAGCCTGTTGGTACAGCGTGACGGCCTGTTCGGGGTGACCGGTCGAGTCGAACGAGCAGGCCCGCTCGAAATCAGCCACCCCGCCCTCCAGCGGGCATTCCGCGGCGAGCTGCTCGATGCGGTTCCGGAATTCCTCGCCAGGTAGCTCGTCGAGCATTGCCCAGGCCTTGGCCAGCCGCGCCTCCCAGTCGGAGCTCATGCCACATCCCCTCGCCGTCGCTGCCGATGAACCCGCCCACGATAAGGGAACGGTCCGCCGACGCCGTTGTCGGCGGACCGTTGACCAGGGGCCTGAGGCGACTCAGGCGATCGGGCGGTCGGTCGGCTTGATCGGGGCCGGCAGGATGTCCCGGCCGGTGAGGTAGGCGTCCACCCCGGCGGCCGCGGCCCGGCCCTCGGCGATGGCCCACACGATCAGCGACTGACCGCGGCCCATGTCACCGGCGCTGAACACGCCCTCGACGTTGGTCTGGAAGTCCTCGCCGCGGGCGACGTTGCCGCGCTCGTCGAACTCCACGCCCAGGTCGTCGAGCAGCGCGCCCTTCTCCGGGCCGACGAAGCCCATGGCCAGCGTGACCAGCTGGGCGGGCAGCTCCCGCTCGGTGCCCTCGATGGGCTGGAACCGGCCGTCCACCTGCTCGACGTCGACCAGCTCCAGCGCGCGCAGCTTGCCGTTCTCGTCGGTCAGGAACCGCTGCGTGCTCACCGAGTACAGCCGCTCGCCGCCCTCCTCGTGCGCCGAGGACACCCGGAAGATCATCGGGTAGGTCGGCCACGGGTGAGCCTCCGACCGCGTCTCGGGTGGCTTGGGCATGATCTCCAACTGGGTCACCGACCGGGCGCCTTGCCGGTGCGCGGTGCCCAGGCAGTCGGCGCCGGTGTCACCGCCACCGATGATCACCACGTCCTTGTCCTTGGCCGTGATCGGCGGCTCGTCGAGCTTGCCCGCAGCCACCCGGTTGGCTCCGGGCAGGTACTCCATCGCCTGGTAGACACCCTCGGCGTCCCGGCCGGGGATCGGCAGGTCACGCCACGCCGTCGCGCCACCGGAGAGGACGACGGCGTCGAACTGGGCGCGCAGCTCGTCGGCGGTGATGTCCACACCGACCTCGACGCCGGTCTTGAACCGCGTGCCTTCCGCCCGCATCTGGTCCAGCCGGCGGTCCAGCCGCCACTTCTCCATCTTGAACTCGGGGATGCCGTAGCGCAGCAGCCCGCCGATGGCGTCGGCCCGCTCGAAGACGGTCACGTCGTGGCCGGCACGGGTCAACTGCTGCGCGGCGGCCAGGCCGGCAGGACCCGAACCCACCACGGCGACGGACTTGCCGGTCTTCGTGGCGGGTGGCAGCGGCTTGACGTAGCCGGCCTCCCACGCGCGGTCGATGATGGACAGCTCGACCCGCTTGATGGTCACCGGATCGTCGTTGATGCCCAGCACACACGCCGCCTCGCACGGGGCAGGGCACAGCGTCCCGGTGAACTCGGGGAAGTTGTTCGTGGCGTGCAGCTGCTCGACGGCATCCGCCCAGTCCTGCTTCCAGACCAGCGTGTTCCAGTCCGGGATCAGGTTGCCGAGCGGGCAGCCCTGGTGGCAGAACGGGATGCCGCAGTCCATGCACCGCCCGGCCTGCTTCGGCAGCTGATTGGCGATGTAGTCGCGGGGATCCTCGTACACCTCCCGCCAGTCCTTCAGCCGCAGTGGAACCGGGCGCGTGCGGGGCAGCTCCCGGGTCGTGGTGAGAAAGCCCTTCGGGTCAGCCATGAGCCGCCTCCATCACAGCCTCGTCGATGTCCCGACCGTCGCGCTCGGCGGCAGCCCTGGCGGCGAGCACGCGTTTGAAGTCCTTCGGCATGACCTTGCCGAACCGTTGCACCTCGGCGTCCCAGTCGGCCAGCAGCGCGCGCGCCACCGCCGAGTCGGTCTCGTCGTAGTGCTTGCTGACGACCTCGTGGAGGAACGCGATGTCCTCGTCGTCCAGCGGATCGATGTCCACCATCTCCGGGTTGACCCGGTGCTTGTACGCGGCCAGGTCGTGCACGTAGGCGACACCGCCGGACATGCCCGCGGCGAAGTTCCGGCCGATGCCACCGAGCACGACCACCCGGCCACCGGTCATGTACTCGCAGCCGTGGTCACCGACGCCCTCGACCACCGCGGTGGCGCCGGAGTTGCGGACGCAGAACCGCTCGCCGACGATGCCGCGCAGGAAGATCTCCCCGCTGGTGGCGCCGTAGCCGATCACGTTGCCCGCGATCAGGTTCTTCTCCGCGGCGAACTGGGCGCCCGGGTGCGGCCGGACGATGATCCGTCCGCCGGACAAGCCCTTGCCCACGTAGTCGTTGGCGTCGCCGTACAGGCGCAGCGTGATGCCGCGCGGCACGAACGCGCCGAACGACTGGCCCGCGGTGCCGGTGAACGTCACGTCGATCGTGTTGTCCGGCAGGCCCTCGCCGCCCCAGCGCTTGGTGACCTCGTGGCCGAGCATCGTGCCGACCGTGCGGTTCACGTTGCGCACCGGCAGCTCGAGCCGCACCGGACGGCCCTCGTTCAGCGCGCCCTGGGACAGCTGGATCAGCGTGTTGTCCAGCGCCTTGTCCAGGCCGTGGTTCTGGGCGCGCTGTCGGTTACGCGGCCCGGCAGGCGCCGTCTCCGGCACGTACAGGATCGGCGACAGGTCCAGGCCGGACGCCTTCCAGTGGTCGATCGCCCTGCGGGTGTCGAGGTACTCGGCGTGCCCGACCGCTTCGGCGATGGAGCGGAAACCGAGCGCGGCCAGGTATTCGCGGACCTCCTGAGCGATGAACTCGAAGAAGTTGACCACGTAGTCGGCCTTGCCGTTGAACTTGGCCCGCAGCTTGGGGTTCTGCGTGGCCACCCCGACCGGGCAGGTGTCCAGGTGACAGACCCGCATCATCACGCAGCCGGAGACCACCAGGGGAGCGGTGGCGAAACCGAACTCCTCGGCGCCCAGCAACGCGGCGATGATGACGTCCCTGCCGGTCTTCAGCTGACCGTCGGTCTGCACCACGATCCGGTCCCGCAGCTTGTTGTGCAGCAGCGTCTGCTGCGTCTCGGCGAGGCCGAGCTCCCACGGGCCACCGGCGTGCTTGATCGACGACAGGGGAGAGGCGCCGGTGCCGCCGTCGTGGCCGGAGATCAGCACGACGTCGGCGTGCGCCTTCGACACACCCGCGGCCACCGTGCCGACACCGACCTCGGAGACCAGCTTCACGTGGATGCGGGCCGCCGGGTTGGCGTTCTTCAGGTCGTGGATCAGCTGCGCCAGGTCCTCGATCGAGTAGATGTCGTGGTGCGGTGGCGGCGAGATGAGGCCGACACCCGGCGTCGAGTGCCTGGTCTTGCCGATCCACGGGTAGACCTTGGCGCCGGGCAGCTGACCGCCCTCACCCGGCTTGGCGCCCTGCGCCATCTTGATCTGGATGTCGTCGGCGTTGACCAGATACTCCGACGTGACCCCGAACCGACCCGACGCGACCTGCTTGATCGCCGAACGCCGTTCGGCGTCGTAGAGCCGGCCCGGATCCTCGCCGCCCTCACCGGTGTTCGACTTGGCGCCGAGCCGGTTCATCGCGATGGCCAGCGTCTCGTGCATCTCCTTGGAGATCGAGCCGTAGGAGATCGCGCCGGTGGAGAACCGCTTGACGATCTCCGAGACCGGCTCCACCTCCTCGATCGGCACCGGCGGCCGCTCGCCGACCTTCAGCTCGAACAGCCCGCGCAGCGTGCCCAGCCGCTCGGACTGGTCGTCGACCGCCTTGGTGTACTCCTTGAAGATCTCGTACTTGCCCGCGCGGGTGGAGTGCTGCAGCTTGAACACCGTGTGCGGGTTGAACAGGTGGTACTCACCCTCACGCCGCCAGTGGTAGTCGCCGCCCTGCTCCAGGCCGCGGTGGCTGGCCCGCACCCCGTCCGGCGGGAACGCCAGCCGGTGCCGCTTGGCCACCTCCTCGGCGAGCACGTCGAACCCGACACCGCCCAGCCGCGACGTCGTCCCGGTGAAGCAGGTGTCGATGACCTCCTCGCCGAGGCCGAGCGCCTCGAAGATCTGCGCACCGGTGTAGGACGCGACGGTGGAGACGCCCATCTTGGACATCGTCTTCCGCACGCCCTTGCCCAGCGCCTTGATCAGGTTGGTCGTGGCGGACTTGGCGTCCACGTCCGGGCCCAGTTCGCCGCTTTCGGCCATGGCCTCCGCGGTGGCCATCGCCAGGTACGGGTTCACCGCCGCCGCGCCGTAACCGATCAGCAGCGCGATGTGGTGCACTTCCCGGGCGTCCCCCGCCTCGACGATCAGACCGACCTGGGTGCGCAGCTTCTCCCGCACCAGGTGGTGGTGCACCGCGCCGGTGAGCAGCAGCGACGGGATCGGGGCCTTGTCCTTGGTGGCCCCGCGGTCGGACAGCACGATGATCCGCGCGCCGTCGTCGATCGCCTCGACCACCTCGTCGCAGATCTGCCGCAACCGCGCCTGCAGGGCCGCGCCACCGCCGTGCACGTCGTACAGGCCGCGCACCGTGTAGGACTGGAACTCCGGCAGCGTGCCGTCGTCGTTGACGTGCACCAGCTTGGCGAGCTCGTCGTTGTCCAGCACCGGGAACGGCAGCGTGATCTTGCGGGCGTGCCGCGGGTCCGCCGCCAGCAGGTTCGGTTCGCTCCCCACCTGCGTGCCCAGTGACGTCACCAGCTCTTCGCGGATGGCGTCCAACGGCGGGTTGGTCACCTGGGCGAACAGCTGGGTGAAGTAGTCGAACAGCTGCCGCGGCCGGTCGCTCAGCGGAGCCAGCGGCGCGTCGTTGCCCATCGAGCCGATCGGCTCGGCGCCGGTCTTCGCCATCGGTGCGACCAGCACCGACAGGTCCTCCTGGGTGTAGCCGAACACCTGCTGGCGCTGCACCAGCGACGCCTGGGTGGGGACCTCGTGCTTGCGCTCGGGCAGCTGCTCCAGGTCGAGCATGCCCGTCGTCGGGTGGTCCAACCACGCCTGGTACGGGTGCTCGTTGGCCAGCTGACCCTTCAGCTCGTCGTCGTCGATGATCCGGTGCTGTTCGGTGTCGACCAGGAACATCCGGCCCGGCTCCAACCGGCCCTTGCGCACGATCGTGGCCGGGTCGACGTCCAGCACACCGACCTCGGACGCGGCGATGACCAACCCGTCCTCGGTCACCCAGTAACGCGCCGGGCGCAGGCCGTTGCGGTCCAGCACCGCACCGATCTGGGTGCCGTCGGTGAACGCGACCAGCGCAGGCCCGTCCCACGGCTCCATCATCGCCGAGTGGAACTGGTAGAACGCCCGCCGCGCGGGGTCCATCTCCTCGTGGTTCTCCCACGCCTCCGGGATCATCATCAGCACCGCGTGCGGCAGGCTGCGGCCGCCGAGGTGCAGCAGCTCGAGTACCTCGTCGAACGACGCCGAGTCGCTCGCGCCCCTGGTGATGATGGGGAAGATCCGGGACAGGTCACCGGAGAACAGGTCACTGGCCAGCTGTGACTCGCGGGCGTCCATCCAGTTGCGGTTGCCGCGCAGCGTGTTGATCTCGCCGTTGTGCGCGATGAACCGGTACGGGTGCGCCAGCGGCCAGGACGGGAACGTGTTGGTGCTGAACCGGCTGTGCACCAGGCCGATCGCGCTGACCATCCGCTCGTCGGACAGGTCGGGGAAGAACTTCTCCAGCTGCGGCTCGGTCAGCATGCCCTTGTAGACGATGGTGCGGCTGGACAGGCTGGGGAAGTACAGCCCGATGCCGCCCGCCGGGTCGCTGTTCTCGCACGCGTGCTCGGCGCGCTTGCGCACCACGTAGGCGAGCCGCTCCAGGTCGAGTCCGGTCACCGCCAGGTCCTGCGGAGCGAGGAACAGCTGCTTGAACGCGGGCATCGTGGACGCCGCGATCCGGCCGACATGCTGCCGATCGATCGGCAGGTCCCGCCAACCCAGCACGCGCATGCCTTCCTCGACCGCGATCCGCTCGACGGTGCTGATCACCGACTCGCGCGCGGCGTCGTCGGTGGGCAGGAACGCGGTACCGACGGCGTACCGTCCGGCAGGCGGCAGGTCGAAGTCCACGACGGCGCGGAAAAACTCGTCGGGAACCTGGATGAGCAGGCCGGCGCCGTCACCGGTGTCCGGCTCGGCACCGCGGGCACCGCGGTGTTCCAGGTTCTTCAGTGCCGTCAGCGCCTTGCGCACGATCGAGTGATCGCGTCGGCCGGTGAGGTCGGCGACGAAAGCGACACCGCAGGCGTCGTGCTCGTACGACGGGTCGTACAGGCCGGCCTGCTGAGGGCCAGGGGTGTGGTGGGACACGGCTGGCTTGTCCTTCCGTGTGGCGTCAGCGCCGTGCAGGTACGTTGAGCCGTCCTTTGTCAGGCAGTCACGGTCGTGTAACGGCGAACCTGCTCGGTGCGATGGTCAACTCGAAGGGCTCGCGACAATGCGACCCAATCCGAGCGGGGCATCGGCCGGCACCACACTGTGCGGCCATGAGAAGACGGCGCACCACGATGTGCGCTCGACACGCGTACCCGCGCCAGCCCCGCTGTGGGCCGGCCGCGGTCGCGGAACGCCCGGGATCACCGGGAGTTCAGTTACTTTACGGTGAAATCCTGCTCCCGCGAAACCCCCGCAGGAAACGATTGTGAAATTTGTTGTATTCCTTCGGGCGTCTTCAACCTCGGCGAATGCCGGGAGTGATGCGTCCGCGTCGACGCGTCCCAGCAGCTCGCTTTGTGAACGGTACGCGACGTTCGCGTGAAAGCGAAACGGGCCGCCGAGTGGTCTTCGGCACTCGGCGGCCCGTCGCACGCAGGTCGATGATCAGTCGTAGAGCTCGTCGAGCAGGCTTCGGTACTTCTGCTCGACCGCCTTGCGCTTGAGCTTCAGGCTCGGGGTGAGTTCGCCTGCTTCCACGGTCAGATCGTGCGGCAGGATGAGGAACTTCTTGATCGTCTCCCACCGGTTCAGGCGGCTGTTGAGCTCGTCGATGTGCTTCTGCACCATCGCCCGGCATTCGTCGGAGGTGACGATGTCGGCGTAGCTCTTGCCCGCCATGCCGTGCTGGTTCGCCCAGTCCTGGATCGCTTCCGGATCCAGCGTCACCAGCGCGGAGACGAACTTGCGGCCCTCACCGTGCACCACGAGCTGTGCCGCGTACGGGCAGATGGCCTTGAACTGGGCCTCGATCGCCTGCGGGGCGACGTACTTGCCGCCCGAGGTCTTGATCAAGTCCTTCTTGCGGTCGGTGATGCGGACCTTGCCGTCCACCAGCTCGCCGATGTCGCCGGTGTGGAACCAGCCGTCGGAGTCCAGCACCTCGGCGGTCAGTTCGGGGCGGTTGTGGTAGCCGCGCATCACGCCGGGGCCGCGCATCAGGATCTCCCCGTCCGCGGCGATCTTGATCTCGGTCCCGGGCAGCGGCGGGCCGACCGTGCCGATGCGCTGGTTGTCCGGACGGTTGACGCAGCTGGCGCCGCTGGTCTCGGTCAGACCGTAGCCCTCGAGGATGCTCAGGCCCGCGGCGTCGAACCACTCCGCGATGTCGTTGTTCAGCGCCGCCGAACCGGAGATCAGATGGCGGATCCGGCCACCGAAACGCTCGCGCAGCTTGGTGAACACCAGCTTGTCGGCGATCTTGTACTGCAGTTCGAGCGCCTTGGGGACCGGCTTGCCCGCCCGCCGCAAGCGGGAGACCTTGATGCCGACGCGGAACGCCCAGTCGAAGATCTTGGCCTTCACGCCACCTTCGTCGTGCGTCATGGTGATGACGCGGGCGTGCACCTTCTCGAAGATGCGCGGCGCCGCTCCCATGAAGGTCGGCTTCACCACGGCGAGGTTGTCGACGATCTTGTCGATCCGGCCGTCGATCGCGGTGGCGAACCCGACCTCGGCCTGCGCGCACAGCAGCACCTTGCCGAACACGTGCGACAGCGGCAGCCACAGGTACTGCAGGTCGTCGGGGGTGAGCAGACCGAGCGCGTCGATCGCCGCGCCCTCGTAGGTCCAGCAGTCGTGCACCAACCGCACGCCCTTGGGGCGGCCGGTCGTGCCGGAGGTGTAGATCAGGGTGGCCAAGTGGTCCGGCGTCAGGGCGGACACCGTCTTCTCGATGGCGTCCGGGTTGTCCTTGAGGTACTCCTCGCCCTTCTTCTCCAGCTCGGCGAGCGAGATCACCCAGTCACCGTCCGGCTTGCCGTCGAACGTCACCACCGTGGCCAGGTCCGGCAGCTTGTCGCGCTGTTCGCGCACCTTCTCGATCTGGGCGTCGTCCTCGGCGAACAGGACCCGGCTGTTCGAGTCGGCCAGGATGAACTGCACGTCCTCCGCGCCGGTGGTGGGGTAGACCGTGGTGGTCGCCGCACCCGCGCACATGATGCCGGCGTCGGCCAGCACCCACTCGTAGCGCGTGGACGAGGCCACCGCGACCCGGTCCTCCAGCTGCACGCCCAGCGCCAGCAGGCCGGCGGCGATGCGGTTGACCCGCTCGCCTGCCTGCGCCCAGGTGACCGACTCCCACCGGTCCCCGACCGGGTAGCGGAAGGCTTCCCGATGCGGCGTGCTCGCCACCCGGTTGAGAAACACCCGCGCGGCCGACGGCGGACGGTCGGCCAGTGCGGCGGACTGCTCGCCCACGGTGTGCTGGGTCATCCGGTCTCCTCCTCGGTACGTCCGCGAACGGACTGCCAGACGCGGTCGGTAGCAGGCGCGTCGCGTCGTCGCTGTCGAACCCGTGTGTAGCGTCCCCGGTCAGTGCCCACCAGCGATTTCCGGCCAGGCCGGCTGGTGGCGAACACCAGTGCCATGTATCGCCCCCAGGCAGATCGGCGACATCGCTGAAGGAAATGTACGCCCGCGGTCCCTTCCGCACCCGCTGGGCTCCGAGTTGTCGTGGTGGGAACGTGGCCCCGCCGGTGCGCGGCCGACGTCGAACGGCCGACACCGGAACCAGGTTCCGACGCCACACGGATCGCTTACTACCAGGATATCGCCGCGGTCACGCGTGAACCTGCCGGCAACGCAACGGCGCCAGCCGGGCTGCCGGCTGGCGCCGTGGACGTGCGGACGCGCGGACTTCACTTGCCTTCGCTGCGCTCCTGCTCCTGCTTGGCGCGTTCTTCCTGCTCCTTCTTCTTGAGCAGTTCCAGCTCGATCTTCTTCTGGGTGATCTCCTGCTCTCGCTCGAGGGCCTTTTGCCGGTCCTGCTCGAGCTGCTGCTTCTTCTTCAGCTCGGTGAGCTCTCGTTCGAGCTGTTCCTTGCGGACGTCGTCTCTAGCGGGCTGGTACAGGTCGTCATCGATGATGACCCGCTCGGTCTGGTCGTTGGACATCGGCATGAAGTCGACGTCCTCATCGCACAGCTCGAGCAGGCTCTGGCATGCGGTCGGGGCCAACGCGCTCAACATGGCGCCGTCCTCGACGATCAACAGCCGGAGCGGGACCGTCAGTGAGCCGCTGTGACGCGAGGCAAAGAAGGGAAACGCGTCGATCCCGCTGTCCGCGTCGAGCCGCGTGTCGTCGTTGTTCGGGTCCTGCTGGATCCTCTCCGCCTGGCACACGGGTCCCCGAGGGTTGGTCTTGCACTCGCCCAACTGATAGACCACGACCCCTGGTTTGCCTTCGGCCTGATACGTCACGGCGGCGCCGTTGTCGACCGGCACGACAGCCGTTCGCGTGGCTCCCGGCAGATAACGGGGGATCAGCTTCGCGATCGACTCACCGACCTTCTCGACCTCCGTCGAGGCGGCCTTCATGGTCGGCAGTTGCGCCGGTGGCTGCGCGCTCTGGCCGGCAACCGAAACGGCGCCCACGGTGCCGATGGCCACGGCGGCGACGGTGGCCAGTGAGCCGAGCACGGTGCGCCTGCGGCGTGCTGTGCGCCGTGCCTTGTCGATCAGCTCGTCCGTGCTGAATCCGAGGGGTGGTTCCGCTGTGACCGCTGATCGCAGGCCCTCGCGCAGGTCGTCCTCGATCATGACGCCCTCCTGGCCAAGGTCGGTGTCGACTCCATCCGGTCGAGCACTTCACGAAGCCGCGCCAGTGCGCGCGACTGCTGACTTTTGACGTTGCCCTCCGAGCACTGCAGGATCTCGGCGGCCTCGGTGATCGACAAGTCTTCCCAGAACCGCAGCACCAGGACCGCCCGTTGGCGCGGGGCCAGCTCGGTCATGCCGCGCAGCACGCGCTCGCGGTTGGCCAATCGTTCGCCTGCCAGATCCAGATCCACGTTCGGGTCGGCTCGATCCGGCACCTCGCCGTGGCCCGATTCGCTACGCCGCCATGGCCTGCGCTTCTCGTCCAGCCAGCAGTTCAGTACGGCTTTACGGGCGTACTTGCTGACGTTGCCGCGACGATGCAGCTTCGGCCAGGTCCGGTACAGCTTCAGCAGCGTGGTCTGAACCAGGTCCTCGGCGAGGTGCCAGTCCGCGCACAGCAGGTAGGCGAACCGGCGCAGCGCCAGTACCTGTTGCTCGGCGAAGTGCTGGAACTGCGCCTCCTAGGTCCGCCTTGATGTGCCCCCTCCTTGGCCCCACATGCCGCTTTCGTGGTCGGTCCTGCCGTGCTCCACCCCTTCACACGGAGCGGGACCGCCGTAGGTTGCGTCCTACGGGGAAGCGGCCGCGACCAGCATGCGCACGGCGTGGTCGATCATGCGGTCCCGTGGCACGTCGAGGCTGCCGTCCAGGTAGCTGATGAACAGGTACGTCAGCGCGCCGACCAGCGAGGTCGCGGTCAGTTTGCGGTCGGTTTCGTCGTAGCTGTCCGGCAGTTGGTCATGGATCATCGCGGTGAACGTGGGCAGCAGTTCCGATCCGCGCTTGTTCAGCGCGGGCTCGGTGATCGGCGCCAGCAGCAGCACCGTCCCCTTGCGCGGATCGTCGATGAGCAGCTCGACGAACGCCGTCACGGCCGCTCGCGCGAGCGCCTCGGGCCGTGGCTCGACGTCGACCATCGCGTTGAGGATCGCCTGCCGAGCCGATTCGGCCACGTGCTCGTAGACCGCGAGCATCAACGCGTCGCGATCGGCGAAGCTCTCGTAGAAGTACCGCTCGGTGAGCTTGGCGGTCCGGCACACCGCACGCACCGTGACCGCGGCGGTGTCACCGCCACCGAGCAACTCGATGCCCGCGTCGATGAGTTGCTGACGCCGGATGGCCCGTCGATCGGCGAGCGTGGTCCCCGCCCAGGTGCGTGTGGCGTTCGTCATCCCGCCCCAATGGTCGATCAATTGACTCTCGGTGTTGTCACATCGTACGGTGACAACGACCGTTTCCAGTTGGAAGGATGGGCGATGACCACCGAAGCAGCGGGTGAATCGGCCGCGCTCCGTGATGCGGACTCCCCGGACGAGCAAGAGCCGAAGCCGCTCGGGCCGGATTCGCTGACGTGGCAGATCTTCGGCGACTGGCGCGGTCTGTTGCAGGGCCTGTGGGCGGGGTCGATGCAGAACATGCACCCGCAGCTCGGGGCGGCGGTGGCGCAGCACTCGATCTTCTTCCAGGAGCGCATGCAGCGGTTGTTCCGCTCGCTGTACCCGATCGGCGGGGTGGTCTTCGACGGTGACCGAGCCGTCGAGACCGCGCGGAAGGTGCGCGGCTATCACGAGCAGATCAAAGGCATCGACGACAACGGCCAGCGCTACCACGCACTGTCGCCGGACGTTTTCTACTGGGCGCACGCCACGTTCTTCATCGGCACGATGCTGACCAAGGAGTACTTCGGCGGCGGCATCACCGAGGCGGAGCGGCGGCAGCTGTTCGACGAGCACGTCCAGTGGTACCGGCTGTACGGGGTGAGCATGCGGCCGGTTCCGGCGACCTGGGAGGAGTTCTGCGACTACTACGACTACATGTGTCGTGAGGTGCTCGTGCCGCACCCGGCGGCGCTCGCCGTGCTCGATCTGTCCACGTTGGACAAACCGCCGCTGACGCCGTGGCTGCCCGATCGAGTGTGGCGATGGTTACGCGGACACATCGAGAAGCACTACGTGTGGCTCACCGTGGGCCTCTACCACCCGGCAATCCGGGAGAAGCTCGGCTACCAGTGGACCGAGCGCGACGAGCGGCGGCTGCGCGCGTTCGGCAGGTGGGTGCACCGGGTGTTTCGCCTGCTCCCGAAGCGGATCAAGCTACATCCGCGGGCGTACGACGGATACCGGCGAGCAGCCGGGAAACTGCCGCCCGACGCGCCGCTGCGGGAAACACCGCGGCGGTACCTGCCGCCGGTTTCCGAGCGCGACAAGCCGTGGCACTACAGCCCGGACGTCTGATTGACTGCCCACCATGAAGCTCGGCTACCACTTCGGATACTGGTCCTCCGGTCCGCCCGCGAACGCCGTGGAAACCATTGCGGCGGCCGAACGACTCGGGTTCGATTCGTTCTGGACCGCGGAAGCCTACGGTTCCGACGCGCTGACCCCGCTGGCCTGGTTGGGGTCGTCGACCTCGCGGATCAAGCTGGGCACGAACTTGATACAGATCTCCGCCCGGACACCGACCGCCACCGCGATGGCCGCGATGACGATGGACCACCTCTCGGGCGGTCGGTTCATCCTCGGCTTGGGCGTGTCCGGACCGCAGGTGGTCGAAGGGTGGTACGGGCAGCCGTATCCGAAGCCGCTGGCGCGCACGCGGGAGTACGTCGCGATCCTGCGGCAGGTGTTCGCGCGCAAGGAGCCGGTGACGTTCGCCGGGGAGCACTATCAGCTGCCGCTGCAGGGCGGTACGGGTCTGGGCAAACCGCTCAAGTCGACGGTGCATCCGCTGCGCGAGGACATCCCGATCTATCTCGGTGCGGAAGGGCCGAAGAACGTGGCGCTGGCCGCCGAGATCGCCGACGGCTGGCTCGCGCTGTTCTTCTCGCCGAAGAGTGACCAGTTCTACCGGGCGGCGCTGGCGGAGGGATTCGCTCGTGACGGAGCGCGCCGCACCGCGGAGGACTTCGAGGTCGCCGCGTCGGTTCCGGTGATCGTGAGCGACGACGTGGAGGCGGCGGCCGACATGATCCGGCCGATCCTGGCGCTCTACATCGGTGGCATGGGCGCCAGGCAGGCCAACTTCCACAAAGACGTCTTCGCCCGCATGGGTTATGAGGCCCTCACCGACCAGGTGCAGCAGCTCTACCTCGCCGGCGACAAGAAGGCCGCCACGGCCGCGATCCCGACCGAGCTGGTGGAGGACGTCGCGCTGATCGGGCCGCCGGCGAAGATCAAGGACGAACTGGCGCGCTGGGAGGAGACCTGCGTGACCACCTTGCTGGTGCAGGGGCCACCGGAGACGTTGCCGGCGATAGCCGACGTGGTGCTGGGCTAGGGGGCCGACCGGGGAGAGGTGGCCCCGCGGTGAGTCCGGGCGTCACAGCCCGGCTCTGCGGCCATCGGCTGTGCGACTCGTCCGGACTCTGCGCAGCCGTCGGCCACTACTGGCCTCAGCCGGCTCTGTGCGGCCGTCCACCACCCGAGTCGATCGGACTCCCTACGGCTGACCGGCTCCCCGCTACGTCGGCGCCGGAGCGAGTCCGGCCGGATCCCAGTCCAGCGTCGGCGGCAGCGCCCCCTCCAAGGTCAGCAGCCAGCGCTTGACCTCCCGGCCCTCGTATCCGTCGCCTCCACCGGAGTAGCCACCCAAGCCGTCGTGAGCGATCACGCGGTGGCACGGCACGACGATCGGCATCGGGTTCGAGCCCATGATCCCGCCGATGGCCCTTGCCGGCGCCCCGGTGCCGCTGAGCTCGGCCAACTCACCGTAGGTGACCGCGGTGCCGTACGGCACGGTGTACAGCGCCTGCAGCACGGCCAGCCGCGTCCCGGTCGCGAAACTCCAGTCCAACGGCAGGTCGAACGTCCGCAGTTCGCCGGCGAAGTACGCCTGGAGCTGCTCCACGGCCGCTCGCGCCACGGCCGAGCCTGCTGTGCCCGAGACCTGGTGCCTCGCCCAGCCGACGCGACACAGACCCCGCTCGGACACCGCCACGCCGAGCGGGCCGACCGGCGTCATGAGTCCGGCGTGCGCCACTTCCATACCGCGATTGTGCCCGGTGGTACTGACAATTCCGCGCGGTGCAGGTCCTGTGATTTTGACTCCGATCGTGCGGTTCGCTCGGCCCGGCGCGGCCCGGGCACGGCATGCTTACCGGCATGTCTGACGCCCACTACCTCGTCGGTCTCGAACTGCGTGGACGCCGGGTGGTCGTGGTCGGCGCGGGAAGTGTGGCGCAGCGCCGGTTGCCGCGGTTGATCCGCACCGGAGCCCGCATCGACGTCATCGCCCCGGAAGCGACACCCGCGGTCGAGGGCATGGCAGGCGCGGGAGAGATCCGGTGGCACCGGCGGCCTTATGCCGAGGGTGACTTACGGGACGCCTGGTACGCGATTGCCTGCACCAATGACCCGAGCGTCAACGAGGCCGTCAGCGCGGAAGCCGAACACCGGCGTGTGTTCTGCGTGCGAGCCGACGCCGGTACGCAGGGGAGTGCCGTGACACCGGCTACCGGCGAATTCGAAGGTCTCATGATCGGCGTGCTGGCCGGCGGCCACCCGCTGCGTTCGGCGGCCGTACGCGACGGGATCGTGGAAGCGCTGCGGGAAGGACGTGCGCCCGCCGACCGACCACCGGCTGCCGAACGATCCGGCATGGGCAAGGTCGTGCTGGTCGGCGGAGGACCCGGTGATCCGGAGCTGATCACCGTGGCAGGCAGACGGCTGTTGGCGAGCGCGGACGTGGTCGTCGCCGACCGGTTGGCGCCCCGCGAACTGCTGGACGAGTTGTCGCCGCGGGTCGAGGTCGTGGACGCGGCGAAAATCCCCTACGGCCGGGCGGCAGCGCAGGAGTTCATCAACGCCACGCTGATCGACCGGGCCAAGGCGGGCAAGACCGTGGTGCGGCTCAAAGGCGGCGACCCTTACCTGTTCGGCCGCGGCTACGAGGAAGTGCTGGCGTGTGCGCAGGCAGGCGTTCCGGTGTCGGTCGTGCCCGGTGTGACCAGCGCGTTCGCGGTACCCGCACTGGCTG
The DNA here is from genome assembly GCF_000427825.1 of Thermocrispum municipale DSM 44069. Taxonomy (GTDB): domain Bacteria; phylum Actinomycetota; class Actinomycetes; order Mycobacteriales; family Pseudonocardiaceae; genus Thermocrispum; species Thermocrispum municipale. The sequence goes on from NZ_ATYT01000008.1 coordinate 126,736, forward strand.
ACGTCCCGATGACGCACCGCGGCGTGGCGCACGAAGTCGTCGTCGTGTCCGGGCACGTGGGCCCGGATGACCCGGCGTCCTTGGTCGACTGGGACGCCCTGGCGGCATTACGCGGGACGATCGTGCTGCTGATGGGGGTCGAGCGGGCCGGACAGTTCGCGGACGTCCTGCTCGCCGGCGGTCGCGCGGACGACACCCCAGCCGCGGTCATCCAAGAGGGCAGTACCAGTCGACAACGGATCGTCCGCACGACGCTCGGCTCGCTCGCCGACGACATTGCCCGAGCCGGGATCCGGCCCCCGGCGATCATCGTCATCGGCCCGGTGGCTGGTCTGTACGCACAACGAGCGCAGGACGTCGGGTAACAGTACGATCGCCGTCGGTAACCCATCGCGATTCCCAGCGACTGACAGCTGGGAGGTTGACGATGGCAGAGCAAGGCAAGCGAGGCAGGAAGATCGTCGGTGCGGTGGCAGGAGGCATCGCACCGATTGCTTTGGGGGCGGCAACCGCGGAGTCGACGGGGGACACGGGGGCGGCACAGGAGCCGGAAGTGCGCACCACCACGGTGACCAAGACGGTCACCGCCACAGCGCCGAAGGCGCCGGCTCGCACGACGACGAAGACGAAGACCCGGACGGTGACGAGGACCGAGCGGGTCACCGTGACGGCCAAGGCGCCTGCCGCCGCGGAGGGATCCGCGTACTACGAGAATTGCGACGCTGCTCGCGCGGCGGGCGCCGCGCCGGTGAGGGCAGGCGACCCGGGCTACGGACCCCACCTCGATCGAGACCGAGACGGTGTGGGCTGCGAGTAACGGGCCTCAGCTCGCCGGAGCGGAACTCTCGCCGACGCCGGCGTAGCGCTCGCGCAGGAAGCTCACGATCTCACTGGTCAGCCGCTGCGGGTCGAACCGCAGCTCGACCGGACTGCGAGCCTGAACGAACGTCGCCGCGGGCATGTCCCGTGCCAGCGCGTCCGCATCGCCGAACGGATGGATCGGGTCGCGAGCGTGGCCGATCACCAGCGCCGGGATGTCGATCCGCTGTCGGATGCTGCGCGGCGGCGCGATCCGGCCGAACAGCAGCCCGTGCAGCAACGCGGCCATCGCGGCGGGCTCCTGTTGCAGCACGTCCGCGACCACGTCGACCCAGATGTAGCCGCGCGGCACGCGTTTGGCGGCCGCTTTCACTGTGTTGACCGTCACCGGGGCGAACCGCGCGGCGAACAGCAACGGCGGGAAGGCCAGCAGGCCGGCAAAGATCGCATTGTCCAGGACGGGCATCTCCACCAGCAGGCCGTGTACCCGGTCCGGCGCGAGCACGGCCGTCTCCAGGCTCACGTTCGCGCCCAGCGAGGTCCCGCCCACGACGGCCTGCTCGACGTCCAGGTGATCCAGCAGCCCGACGACCTGCTCGGCGAACGCGGTCAGCGAATACCGCCAGGACTCCGTCGGCCGGTCCGAACCGCCGTGGCCGAGCAGGTCGAGGGTGACGACGTGGAATCCTTCGCGGGCCAGCCGCCTGGCCAGCGGTCGGTGCATCCGGCGGCTGAGCAGGATGCCGTGGGTCAGCAGCACGGTTCCGGCACTGGTGGCGCTGTCGCCGTACTCGGTGTACTCGAGGCGGAAGCCGTCGTGCTGGAATGCTCCGTGCACCTCCAGCGGGGCCAGCGCCAACGGACGACGCTCGGAAGCATCCGCTGCGTCGTCCTTGGTTCGTCTCCGGAACCGCTCCCGCGCCTGCATGGCCGACCACCTCCGCGGCTGCTCAGTCACGATCATGGTAGGGGCAGCATGCGTCATTCCGCGTCGACGACGGCCGCGGAGACGGTGTCCGACCCCCGCATGCACAGCGTCCCGCCTTGCGACGAGGGCGGGCCGGACACGCACGTCCAGCCGTCCACGGCGGCCCTCACGGGCTTGTCGGACCCCGCGGGTTGTTTGCCACGAATCTGCTGGTGAAACGTTCGCACGAGGCGGACAGCCTCGGCGCAGGACGTCTGGCCGTCCTCGACCATCACCTGCAGCACGGCACCGCTCGCGGCCGGGACCGTCCCGCAGCCGCCCGAATCATCGGATTCCTCGGGAGCCGGAGTGGACTGGTCGGCTGATCGGCTCGGCGGGGGAGTCGACGCCGGCCGCGACGGCGACTGCTGCCGAGACGGCGACGGTGCCGCTGTGGTTTGCGGTGGAGTTTCGGACCGGGCAGCGGCCGGAGTTTGTTGCGGTGCGGAACAGCCGGAGGTCAGAACCAGCCACGCGGCCAGCAGTGCGACCAGCCGTAACCCACCCATCCGGTCTCCTTCCGCCGACTGGCGACCGGGCGTGCGCCCAGCCCGTCCTATTGTGAGCGGGTGACCACCGACCAGCCGGCGAGACGCGCCGGGACCGCCGAAACGAGCCTGCTCCGTCAGGCGGCCACGCTGCCGAACGTGATCTCGCTGCTGCGACTGGCGCTGGTTCCGGTGTTCCTGTGGCTGTTGCTCGGCCCGCGCTGGGACGGCATCGCCGTCCTGGTGCTGGCGTTCGCCGGGTTCAGCGACTGGCTGGACGGCAAGCTCGCCCGCTGGCTCAACCAGCTCTCCCGCCTCGGTCAGCTGCTCGACCCGGCGGCCGACCGGCTCTACGTCGTCGCGACGCTGCTGGCGTTCCTGGTGCGCGAGATCCTGCCGTGGTGGGTGATCGCCGTGCTGGTCGGCCGCGAACTCATGCTGCTGGGCTGCGTCACGGTGCTGCGCGCCAGACGGTTCACGTACCCGGAAGTGACCTACGTGGGCAAAGGCGCGACGTTCGTGCTGATGTACGCGTTCCCGATGCTGCTGCTCATCCAGACCGACTTCGCCGGCCCCGTCGTGGTCGACGTGGTCCGGCCGGTGGCGTATGCGTTCATGATCTGGGGCGGCGTGTTGTACGTGTGGTCCGGTGTGCTGTATGTCGTTCAGACATGGCTGGCTGTCCGTAACCGACAGCCGGGCAGCGGCGACGGAGGTCGAGATGCCGTCGCCGGGACCTAGCTGGCACACTCTCGACGGCGAACGGGGATGGCAGGAAGGGAAGGCTCGTGACGGTTCCAGACGGACTGCGCTACACCGAGGAGCACGAGTGGGTCTCGGCAGGCGCGAGGGAAGGCACGTTGCGTGTCGGTGTCACCGAGTACGCTCAAGATCAGTTGGGCGATGTGGTGTTCGTCGATCTCCCGGAGACGGGAACCACGGTCACCGCGGGTCAGCCGTTCGGCGAGATCGAGTCGACCAAGAGCGTCTCGGAGCTGTTCGCGCCGGTGGACGGCGAGGTGACCGCGGTCAACGACGCGGTGGCCGACGCCCCGGAAGTGATCAACAGCGACCCGTACGGCGAGGGCTGGCTGATCGAGATCACCCCGTCCGATCCGGCCGCGGTGGACGGGCTGCTGGACGCCGAGGCGTATCAGAAGTTGATCGAGGGCTGACCGGCCGACCGGCTGCGTCCAGTTGGGGGGAGTGATGGTCCGCAACCCGCCCGGACACGGTACGTTGAGCAAACACGACCCAGTCGATTCAGCAGCGACGTGAGGAGAGTCCAGGTGACCACGAACGACGGGCCCGGCGTTCCCCCAGAAGAGGCCCCAGAGCGGACCTCCGTCTTCCGGGCTGACTTCCTCGACGAAGGCCAGTCGGAGGCGCCCGCTTCCGAAGCCCCGGTCTCCGGGATCGAGGCGTTGCCCGCTGGTTCCGCCCTGCTGGTCGTCAAGCGCGGACCGAATGCCGGTTCACGATTCTTGTTGGACCGCGACACCACGAGCGCTGGCCGCCACCCGGACAGCGACATCTTCCTCGACGATGTCACGGTTTCGCGTCGCCATGCGGAGTTCCGCCGCGAAGGTGGCGAGTTCGTCGTGATCGACGTCGGCAGCCTCAACGGCACCTACGTCAACCGCGAGCCGGTCGACCAAGCGGTGCTCGCCGGTGGTGACGAGGTGCAGATCGGCAAGTTCCGGCTGGTGTTCCTGTCCGGCGGTTCGGCGACGTCAGGGAGCTAACGGAACCAGTGACGGCGGCAGGTCGGTCAGCGGGCGGAGCGTCGGAACGCGGTCGGCGCAGCGGGCTGAGCATCGGTGCTGTGCTCGCGCAGCTGCGCACCGAGTTCCCCGACGTCACGATCTCCAAGATCAGGTTCCTCGAGTCGGAAGGGCTGGTGCGGCCTGCCCGTACGGCCTCCGGCTACCGGCAGTTCACGCCTGCCGATGTCGAGCGGTTGCGGTTCGTCCTGTCCGCGCAGCGCGACCACTACCTGCCGCTGAAGGTGATCAAGGACCAGCTCGATGCCGCCGACGGCGCCGGCACGAGCCCGTCCGGACCGCCTGCGCTCAAACCGCCGCGCCGCCTGGTGTCGCTGACGCCGGGCGCGGAGGGGCCGACGGCGGAGGATTTCGCGCCCGGCAGGGAAATCCGCCTGACCAAGGAGGACCTGCTCGAACAGTCCGGCGTGGACGCGGCACTGCTGGCCGAGCTCGAGCAGTTCGGGTTGATCCGGCCAGGGGCCGCGGGCTTCTACGACGCCGACGCGGTGCAGGTGGCCAAGACCGTGCGGGCGATGACCGAGTACGGCATCGAACCCCGGCATTTGCGGGCGTTCCGGGCGTCGGCGGACCGCGAGGTCGGCTTGCTGGAGCAGATCGTGGCCCCGGTGTCACGGCATCGTGATGAAGCCGCCAAGGCGCGCGCCGACGAGATGGTCCGGGAATTGGCCGCGCTGTCGGTGACGTTGCACACGCTGCTGGTCAAGGCGGGAATTCGTTCTGTGACCTCGGGTTGAGGTCGTGTGTTCGTGCCCGTCGGTCACTGCTCGGGACCGGCTCGGAGCCTACGGTGAGTGGCCACGAAACCCTGGGCAGATTGCCCATATGACGGGTAGCGTCGAGAGAGACGATGCGGGATCCTCGGAGAGCGAGGTGATTCCCGCACCACGAGTGGGAGGCGAGGCCCGATGAACGAGATGCGCGTCGTCGGCGTGCGGGTCGAACTGCCCGCGAACACCCCGATCCTGCTGCTGCGGGAAGCCAACGGGGACCGCTACCTGCCGATTTGGATCGGATCGGTGGAGGCCACTGCCATCGCGCTCGAGCAGCAGGGCGTGCGTCCTGCGCGGCCGCTGACCCATGATCTGCTCAAAGAGGTCATCGGGGCCCTCGGCCGGGAGCTGGAGCAGGTAGTGATCACCGACCTCAAGGAAGGCACGTTCTTCGCCGAACTGGTCTTCGACGGTGATGTCCGGGTCTCCGCCCGGCCGAGCGACTCGGTCGCGCTGGCGTTGCGCGCGGGTGTTCCCATCCACGCCGAGGACTCGGTGCTGGACGAGGCGGGCTTGATCATTCCGGACGAGCAAGAGGACGAGGTGGAGAAGTTCCGCGAGTTCCTCGACTCGGTGACGCCGGAAGATTTCCGCGGCGCGGACACCTGAGCGGCAGCGACACGCGAGTGCCTTCGTGACGCAGGCGAATCACCTGGTGCACGACGCATTCCTCCGCGGTTGTCGCCGGCGGTGACGAAGTGATTCCGGGCCGTGTCGGGTCACCAGCCTCGAGTCGTGGTCGAGGTTTGTGGCGAGTCGCGTTGACCGGACCTGCGGCGAGGCCCTACCGTCGGGTGCAGGTGAATCGCGTGCATGTGATTCGGCAGCGGGAGGTTTGCGTGGTCGACAACGAGACCAGGCCCGTGCAGCGTGAGGGTGGCGAGCAGGGAGAGCTGTTCCCGGACTCGTCGGTGCCCGACGACCTTGTCGGCTACCGTGGCCCGGCTGCCTGTCAGATCGCCGGTATCACCTACCGGCAGTTGGATTACTGGGCGCGCACCAAGCTGGTCGAGCCGAGCATCCGCACCGCGCACGGATCCGGCTCCCAGCGGCTGTACTCGTTCAAGGACCTGCTGGTCCTCAAGATCGTCAAGCGCCTGCTGGACGCGGGTGTGTCGTTGCAGAACATCCGCACGGCCGTCGATCACCTGCGCGACCGCGGCGTGCGGGATCTCGCCGCGGTGACGCTGTTCTCCGACGGCACCACGGTGTACGAGTGCACCTCACCCGAGGAGATCGTCGACCTGCTGCAGGGAGGCCAAGGCGTGTTCGGTATCGCGGTCAGCGGCGCGATGCAGGAGATCAGCGGCAGCATCCACGAGTTCCCCGCGGAACGGGTCGACGGTGGCGAGGTCACCGTGCCGATGCGGGACGAGCTGGCCGAGCGTCGGTCGGCGCGCAAGACAGGCTGATACCCGAACGTTCCCGGCCGCGTCCGGCTCGGCGGTTACACTGACGGCGTAGTCGTTGACCCCGTGCGGGAGAGTCCGAGCTCAAGGCTCGGCGCCGAAGGAGCAACCCCTCCCCGGAACCTCTCAGGCACCCAGGACCGCACGGTGAGACGCCTCTGGATAGCAGGCACGCGCTGCGTGTCTCGCCGAAGGTGCAAGTCCGCACGCTGCGGATGAAGCTCTCAGGCACCCGTCGTGGGTAGGGACAGAGGGGGAGGACGACAGGCTCCTGCCCGCCGATCGCCCGGAGGCCCACGATGTCGCGACCCAGTTTGGCAGAGCTCGAGCACGGTACGCCGTTCGTCGACCGGCACATCGGTCCCCGCCGCGCGGAGCTGGACCGCATGCTCGGCACGATCGGTGTCTCGTCGCTCGAGCAGCTGGCCGATGCGGCCGTACCCCAATCCATCCGTGATGCCGAGCCGCCGCAGCTACCCGCTCCGGCCACCGAGTCGCAGGTGCTCGCGGAGTTGCGGGCGCTGGCCGCGCAGAACAAGCCGATGGTGCAGATGATCGGCCAGGGCTACTACGGCACGGTCACGCCGCCGGTCATCCGCAGGCAGATCGTGGAGAACCCGGCCTGGTACACCGCGTACACGCCTTATCAGCCGGAGATCTCCCAGGGCAGGCTGGAAGCGCTGCTGAACTTCCAGACCATGGTCGCTGACCTCACCGGCCTGCCGGTGGCCAACGCGTCGATGCTCGACGAGGCCACCGCGGCGGCCGAGGCGATGACATTGGTACGCCGGGCGTCCCGGAAGAACACCTCATCGCGCTTTCTGGTCGACGCCGACACCTTCCCGCAGACCATCGCGGTACTGCAGACCCGTGCCGAGCCGCTCGGGATCGAGCTGGACATCCGACAGGTCGGCGAATTCGCGGCCGCACTGCACGAGCAGAAGTACTTCGGTGTGCTGTTCTCCTACCCGTCGGCCTCCGGGGCGGTGCGCGACGACCGGGAGCTGATCGAGCTGGCGCACGAGCACGAGGCGTCCGTCGTCGTCGCGGCCGATCTGCTCGCGCTGACGCTGCTGCGGCCTCCGGGCGAGGTCGGTGCGGACGTCGTGGTGGGTTCGGCCCAGCGGTTCGGGGTGCCGATGGGCTTCGGTGGCCCGCACGCCGGCTACCTGGCCGTTCGTCAGGGGCTGGAGCGGCAGCTGCCGGGCCGGCTGGTCGGGGTGAGCACCGACGCCGACGGCTCGATCGCCTACCGACTGGCGCTGCAGACGCGTGAGCAGCACATCCGTCGCGAGAAGGCGACGTCGAACATCTGCACCGCCCAGGTGCTGCTCGCCGTGGTCGCCTCGGCGTACGGCGTCTATCACGGGGCCGAGGGCCTGAAGTCCATCGCGCAGCGGACGCACCGGATGGCCGCAGTGCTCGCCGCCGGGCTGCGCGCAGGTGGCATCGAGCTGGTGCACGACAACTTCTTCGACACGGTGCGCGCGGTCGTCCCCGGCCGAGCGCACGCAGTCGTCGACCAGGCTCGCGGTCTCGGTGTGAACCTGCACTTCGTCGACGACGACCACGTCGGCATCTCGTGCGACGAGACGACCACCAGGGAACACCTGTCGCTGGTGTGGAAGGCGTTCGGGCTGTCGACCGCGGACGCCGACGTCCTGGACGAGAGCACCCCCGACGCGCTTCCGGCCTCGCTGCTGCGGACGTCGGAGTACATGACGCATCCGGTGTTCAACCGGCACCGGTCGGAGACCGCGTTGCTGCGCTACCTGCGCGAGCTGTCCGACAAGGACGTGGCGCTGGACCGGAGCATGATCCCACTGGGTTCGTGCACGATGAAGCTCAACGCGGCAGCGGAGATGGAGGCCATCACCTGGCCGGAGTTCACCGAACTGCACCCGTTCGCGCCCACCGAGGACGCGGCGGGGCTGCTGCGTGTCGTGTCCGACCTGCAGCGGTGGCTGGCCGAGGTCACCGGGTACGACGCGGTGTCGCTGCAGCCGAACGCAGGCAGCCAGGGTGAGTTCGCCGGGTTGCTGGCCATCCGCGCCTACCATCGCGACCGCGGTGAGTCGCAGCGTGAGGTCTGCCTGATCCCCTCCAGCGCACATGGCACGAACGCCGCCAGCGCGGTGATGGCCGGCATGCGCGTGGTGGTCGTCAAGTGCGACGACGGCGGCAACATCGACATGGACCACCTGCGCGAGTTGGCCGCGAAGCACGCCGACGACCTCGCCGCGATCATGATCACTTACCCGTCGACCCACGGCGTGTACGAGGACACCGTCGCCGAGGTCTGCCAGATCGTGCACGACCACGGCGGGCAGGTCTACATCGACGGCGCCAACTTGAACGCGCTGATCGGGCTGGCCCGGTTCGGCAAGTTCGGCGCCGACGTGTCCCACCTGAACCTGCACAAGACGTTCTGCATCCCGCACGGTGGTGGCGGCCCTGGTGTCGGCCCGATCGGGGTGCGCTCGCACCTCGCGCCGTTCCTGCCGAACCACCCGTTGCAGCCTTCGGCGGGCCCGGACACCGGTGTCGGCCCGGTGAGCGCCGCGCCGTGGGGTTCGGCGTCGATCCTGCCGATCAGCTGGGCGTACGTGCGCATGATGAGTGCCGAGGGGCTCAAGCGCGCGACCCTCACGGCCGTGGCCGCGGCCAACTACGTGGCGCGGCGTCTGCACGAGCACTACCCGGTGCTGTACTCGGGCCACCGGCTGGGCAGCGACTCGGTCGGCCTGGTCGCTCACGAGTGCATCCTCGATCTGCGTGGGATCACCAAAGCGACCGGGATCTCGGTGGATGACGTGGCCAAGCGGCTGGCCGACTACGGGTTGCACGCGCCGACGATGTCCTTCCCGGTCGCGGGCACGTTGATGGTCGAGCCGACCGAGAGCGAGGACCTGGCGGAACTGGACCGGTTCTGCGACGCGATGATCGCCATCAAGGGCGAGATCGACCGGGTCGCGGCGGGGGAGTGGCCGCGGGAGGACAACCCGCTGGTGAACGCCCCGCACACCGCGGAATGCCTGACCGGGGAGTGGAACCACCCGTACAGCCGTCAGGAGGCGGTGTACCCGGCGGGGTCGCGAGGGCCGAAGATCTGGCCACCGGTGCGGCGCATCAACCAGGCGGCAGGTGACCGGAACCTGGTGTGCTCCTGCCCGCCGCTGGAGGCCTACGCGTAGTCCGACGGCTGATCGCGCCTGGCTGGAAGCGCACCTGTGCGATCGGTTGTTGTGCTGCCGGTGTAGGACAGGTGCGATTGGGGGGTTGTGCCGTCGTCGTAGGTCGTTCGGCAAGGCCTCCGGCCGGCCGCCGCACGGTTGGCGTGGCCCGAGCGTCCGCCCGTTCCGGTAGCGTCGGCGAGCATGCAGCCCCTCTCGCCGGTCGATGCGTTGCGCCGGATCGCGTTCCTGCTCGAGCGAGCCAGGGAACCGACGTATCGCGTGCGGGCGTTCCGCACCGCGGCTGCGACGATCGAAGCGCTGCCGCAGGAGGAGCTCGAACGTCGAGCCGCCCATGGAACGCTGACCGACCTGAAAGGCATCGGCAAGGTGACCGCCACCGCGATCACCGAGGCGCTCGCCGGTGAGGTCCCGGTGTACCTGCGCCGCCTCGAGGCGACCGAAGGCCGGCCGGTGGCGGAGGGAGGTGCGGAGATCCGCGCGGCCCTGCGCGGCGATCTGCACACGCACTCGGACTGGTCGGACGGCGGCAGCCCGATCGAAGAGATGGCCCTGGCCGCCCGCGAGCTCGGCCACGAATACTTCGCGCTCACCGATCATTCGCCGCGGCTGACGGTGGCCAACGGCCTGTCACCGCAGCGGCTGCGGGACCAGCTCGACCTGGTCGCCGAGCTGAACGAGAAGCTGGACGGGATCCGGATCCTCACCGGCATCGAGGTCGACATCCTCGAGGACGGTTCCCTGGACCAGGAGCCCGAGCTGCTCGAGCGGCTGGACGTGGTGGTCGCCAGCGTGCACTCCAAACTGCGCATGCCCAAGCGGGAGATGACGCAGCGGATGGTTCGTGCGATCGCGAACCCGCACACCGACGTGCTGGGCCACTGCACCGGCAGGCTCGTCACGGGCGGGCGCGGCAGGCGACCGGAGTCGGAGTTCGATCCCGACGTCGTGTTCGCGGCGTGCGCCAAGTTCGACGTCGCCGTGGAGATCAACTCCCGGCCCGAGCGGCTCGATCCGCCGAAGCGGCTGCTGCGCCTGGCGGTGGAAGCGGGGTGTTCGTTCGCCATCGACACCGACGCGCACGCGCCTGGGCAGCTGGACTGGCAGCCCTACGGCTGTGAGCGGGCCGCGGCGTGCGGGGTTCCGGTGGAGAAGATCGTCAACACGCGCAGCGCCGACGAACTGCTGGCCTGGAGCAACGGCTGATCACTCCGGATCGACTCGGCGCGACGTGACCGCTACTCATGCCTCGCACGAGCAGTCAGCCCGGGAACGTGACTGCTGCTCGCACTTCGGATCAGCAGCCGGCCGGCAACGTGATTGCTCCTCGTGCCGCGTACCAGCGGCCAGCTCGGAGCGACGGAACCGCCACTGAGTCACGAGCCAGGGCCCGCTGGGAGCGCTGGTTCGCGCCACGGGCGTGGCCGTGCTCGCCGAGGGTGCCCGCATGTGCCGCTGACCGCCGGGCGTGAGCAGCGGCTGTCACGCCGCCGAGCCCGGTACTCCGCACCACGAACGAGCCACCACACCGCAGCGACGGGCGCATCTACTTCGGCACCATGACCGCCTGCACGTGGTCGAAACCCGCGCTGTCGGACAGAGTGCCGTTGAGGAAGTCCGACTCCGGAACACGATGGGTCTCGCCCTTGGTGGGTTCGAAAATCAGAACGTCGCCACCCTCGTTGCCCACGATGAGGACGTAGTGCATGCTCCTGGTGGGAATCTCATCCGCCACCAGCACCGGGACCGGCTGACCCTCGTTGGCCGCGGCCAGGCTGTCCCGCAGGTCGTTGGACACATCGCGCTGGTTGGTGTCGTCGACCAGGCGCCAGTCGTACTCCGCTCCCATGGCGCCTGAGTGTTCGTTCAAATACGCCACCATGTCCGGAGGCGTCGTGCCCAGTGCTTGCGGCCAGTGGGGGAGACCACCAGGCAGACGGTGGCTGTTCGTCCACTCGTGCACCCGGTCCCGTTCGGCCTTGAAGTTCTCCCGGAAGTTGCCTTCGGTCAGCGACAGGGCGTACAGCGGGTCCATCTCGGCGCGGGCGATGATCAGCGACGTCGTGCCGCAGGTGGTGTCCTCGTACTGGCGGACGTCGACGTCGCCGTCACGTCGGTGTTTGCCCACCCCGCCTCGGTCGATCAGCGACAGGTGCTCGCTGAGCGTTCGCGGGTCCATGTCGCGGATCTTCTCGGCGAACGGCGTGAGTTCGTCGACCGAGTGGCCCGCCGCCAACCCCTTGAGGATCCAAGCGCGCTGCTCGTCGTTCTTCGCCGCGTCCAGCAGTTTCTGCAGTCGTGCGCGGTCCTGGGCGCTGAGCTCGCGCATCTTCTTGCCTGCGCGTTCCAGCTGGCTGGTGGTGAGGATGGCGTCGTCGAAGGCGTCGCCCATGGACGTCGTGACCTTCTTGTCGGCCAGCACCACCGCGTCGTCGGGGCTCAGCCCGCCGTCGACACCTGCTGCCGCGCGGGCCTGCCCGGCGAGATCGGAGAAGCGACTGGCGGCCCGGTCGGCGCTGTCCAGAGCATCGGTGTAGACGTCGATGCACCCGGTGATCAGACGCGCCACCTCACGGGCCAGATCCGCGACCGCCTTCGGATCGACCATCGGAATGTCGCCACCGATGGTGATGTCCGGCCCCGGCAACCAGTCCGGGGTGCTGACCTCGATCCTGATGTGCGTCGCGTCGTACCACGCCTTGTCCAGCGCGTCGTGCAACTTGCCGTGCCGTTCCTGCTGGTCACGGATCTTGTCGGCGAGTTCTTCCAACGTTTCCGCCGCTTTGACGAAGACCTGCGGCGTCCGGTCGATCGCCCGGTCGGTGGCCTGAAGCACCTCGGAGGCTTGTTGCGCGGCACCACCCTCCCATGCGGCGGGCAATGTCGTGGTGCCCAGGCGGCCGGTGTCCTCGCCGATCGGTTTGATGACGCCTGCCGCGCTGCGGTATGCCCGTGCCAAGTTCTCCAACGCGTCCGGGTCACCCGGCGGCGGGTGAGCGATCTGTGCCATCACCTTGGAGATCAGCTCGGCGAGCTTGACCGGATTCAGCACCGTCGCGGTGAGCTCCGCCAGCTGCTTGAGCCGGGCCAGGATGGTGCTGATCTGGATGTAGTCGTCACTCGACACCGGTGCCTCCGAACGATGCGCTGCCGGCGTCCTCCATGGCCCGGTACGACTTGGCCGCGTTCCGCAGCGCCGCACACAGCTGCTCGAGGATCTTGACGTGCACGCCGACCTCGTCGAACCAGGCGTCCTGCATCTCGGTGTAGGCCTTTTGCGCCACGCTCAGCCCGCATGCGTCGGCGCCGTCGCGCGTTTCCTTGTCCCAGTTGGCGCGCGCGGTGCGCAGATCCTCCGCGAGATCGCAGGCGGTGCGTCCGCCCTTGTCCACGGCGTCCGGATCGACGTGGTACCCCGGCGGCATGGTGCCTCCCCTGTATGCCTTGGTGGTGAGCCATCCGGCGGCCCCCTGACACGCCGGATGACCCGCAGATGGGACGCCGTGGTCGCGCGGGCCGTTTCGCCCGTCCGTGAACTATTTGCGCCCGCTAAGACCCCGATGACCGTGTTCGTACAAAAGGCACCACACACCCTGCGGCCACCGCAAGTAGTCCGGCAGCCAGACCGAACGGTGCGGTCACCCCGGCAACGGCGGACAAGGCGCCGGCGAGCGCGGGCACGGCACTCTGCGCCACGCGGTTACCGCTGACCCGCAGTGCCAGCGCGGTCGCCCGAAGACGCTTGGGTGCCTGCTGTACGACCCACGTCATGGTCAGCGGCTGACCGAGACCGAGCGTGATCCCGAGCAGCACCATCAGCAACACCAGCAGCACCTCGCCGGTGACGCCGATCAGAGCGGCCATGCCGCAGGCGGCCAGCGCGGTGCTCACCAGGATCACCCGCAGCCTGCCGACGCGAATGACGAGGACCCCGAGGAACACACGGGAGAGGAACGATGCGCCGGCACGGACGCTGAGCAGGACGCCGACGAAGCCGGGGGAGAGGCCGTAGTGCGTGCCGAGCACGGGCAGATACGCGGTGATCAGATCGACCGCGGCGATCACCCCGCCACTGACCAGCATGGCGACCGCCAGCTGTCGATCGGCGAGCAGGCGCAACGCCGACCCCTGTCCGGACCGTTCGCCTGCCCGGCCGCTGGGCGTGACCACATCGCTGCCGCGGAGAGCGAGCAGCAGGCCCACGAACATCACCGCGGCCACCGCGGCGATCGCACTGGCCGCGTAGAACGCGTACGTGGTCGCCAGCAGAAGGTCGCGTTCGTGGGCAAGTGACATCACCCACCCGGCGATCAGTGGGCCCACCATCTGGCCGAGCGAAGCCGCCGCGGTGAACCACCCGAAGTTGCGGTCGCGCTGGGCCGGCGCCGACATGCCGGTGACCAGGACCTGACCGCCCACCATGACGGTCAGCAGCCCGATGCTGTAGATCGTGTTGACCACGGCCAGCCACACCAGCGAGTCCATCTGCGCGAGCAACAACGGGCCGGTCAGCACCAACGCGAGGCCGCTGAGCACAATTGCCGGAGCGTGCCCACGGTCGCACAATCGGCCGGTGGGGACCGCAGTGAACACCGGGAGCAGGGCGCCGGTGGCCACCACGATGCCGACGGTCGTCTCGTCGCCACCGAGCGCGAGTACCCGGTAGGACACCACCGGCCGGGCGAGAAACATCGTGGCGTGCACCACGAGGTTTCCCAGCAGAAGGACGACGAGCATCCTTCTGCCGTCGCGTGGGTAGTTTGGATAAGCAACCGACGACATGGAGGCAACTTTATGGGGCACGTTCCCAACATCGACCTGACGACCGATGTGGCGATCCCGCAGCTGGGCTTCGGGGTCTTCCAGGTTCCACCTGCTGAGACGAAGGAAGCGGTGGCGACCGCACTGCGGGTGGGGTACCGCAGCATCGACACCGCCGCGATCTACGGCAACGAGCGTCAGGTGGGCGAGGCCATCGCGGAGAGTGGCATCGCACGGGACGAGCTGTTCATCACCACCAAGCTGTGGAACTCCGAACAGGGCTACGACACCACGCTGGCCGCGTTCGACGCCAGCATGGAAAAGCTCGGGCTGGAGCAGCTGGATCTGTACCTGATCCACTGGCCGGTGCCCGAGCGGGACCACTACCTGGACACTTGGCGCGCATTCGAGAAGCTGCACGCCGACGGGCGCGTCCGGGCGATCGGTGTCTCCAACTTCACCGAGGAGCATCTGCAGCGGCTGATGGACTCCGCCGACGTCAAGCCGGCCATCAACCAGGTGGAGCTACATCCGCGCTTCCAGCAGAGCAAGCTGCGGGCGTTCCACGCCGAGCACGGCATCGCCACCGAGGCGTGGGGCCCGCTCGGTCAGGGCACGCTGCTGGACCACCCGGTGCTGAGCAAGATCGCCGAGAAGCACGGTCGTTCGACCGCGCAGGTGATGATCCGCTGGCACCTGCAGATCGGCAACGTGGTGATCCCGAAGTCGGTCACCCCGGCGCGGATCGAGCAGAACTTCGCGGTGTTCGACTTCGAGCTCGACGGCGAGGACCTGGACGCGATCGCGAGCCTGGACGACGAGAACGGACGCATCGGGCCCGACCCGACGACGTTCAACGTGGTCTGACCGCGAGTCAGCTGCTGAAGCCGGCCTCCTTGAGCACGGAGGCCGGCTCCGGCTCGCGGAGGAAGTCACGGAAGTCCTGCGCGGCCCGCTGTTGGACGGTGTCCACGCCCTCGCCGTCGATGACGATGTAGGGCAGCATGTAGCCCGGTTTGCGGATCAACGGAGTGTCCATCGACGCGATGCGCTTCGGGTTCGACTTGCGCAAGCGGTCACCGGCGTCGGACGACTCGGCGATCCACACCGCAGGCACGGCCAGCACGCTGTTGTCCTGCTGGCTGATGGCGTCGAGCGCTTCGTCCTCATCGGCGCCGTTGATCTCGACCGTGATGCAGTAGCCGTCCACGGCGCGATCCACCGCGTTCCACTTGTCGCCCGCCTGGGCCAGGGATTCTTCCAGCTTCGGCGGTGCGATCACGCGCAGCGTGCGCCTGCCTTCCGGGCACGTGCCACCTTCGGCGTCCGCGCGGCCGCCCAGATTGTCCGAACCCCACACCACGGCGAAGATTCCTGCTCCCACGATGGCCAGTACGGCCAGGACCGCGAACGGCCACTTCGCCACACCCCGGGAAGCGCCGACCGCACGGTGGTAACCCGTATCCTCCGCAGCTCTGCGCCTGCGGGGCGGCTCCGGTTCAGGCTTCGAGTGTCTCCCCATCGTGGCCGATATCCTTCCGCTTCCTCACCGCATCGTCTCGGGTCCGCACACAGGCACATCGGCCATTTCGTGACCGAATCGATGCGCTCTCGGCGCGGAGCTTATCACTCGTATAGCTGACAACTGACGGATCGGCCCGCCACTGCCAGTCATCGTCCGCCCGATTTGCCCCTTGTCGTTCAGGCGTTGCGTGTCGATTGTCCGGATATCACGTGGGTGCCGTCACGCACAGTGCCCACGTATTCCTCGACCACGTCCTCCAGCGTGACGACGCCGACGGCCTGACCGTCCTGCACCACCGCGGCCAGGTGACTGCCTTCCGCCCGCATCGTGGACAGCGCCTGTTCCAGCGACGTGCCGGGCGCCAGCGTGGTCAGCCTGCGCACCTTGTAGCCGGGCACCGGCGTGGTCGGGTGGTCACCGAGCTGGTCCAGCACGTCCTTGACGTGGATGTAGCCGATCACCTCGTCGGATTCACCGATCACCGGGAAGCGGGAGAACCCGGTGCTGGTGACCGCTTGCTCGACGTCGCCGAGCGTGGCTTCCGCGGTCAGCGTCGTGAGGTCCGGCAACGGGACCAGCACGTCCTCGACCGTCTTGTCCACCGAACTGAGCGCTTGGGTCAGCCTGCGGTGCTCGGACTGTTCGAGCAGGCCTTCGCGGCGGGATTCGCTCAGCAGGTTGGCCAGCTCGTGCGAGGTGTACGCGGTCTCCAGCTCTGCCTTCGGCTGCACCTTCACCATGCGCAGCAGCAGGTTGGCCAGCGCGTTGAGCAGCCAGATGAACGGGCGAGTCAGCTTGCCCCACAGCACCAGCGGCGGGACGAGCCACAGGGCCACCCGCTCCGGTTCGGCGATGGCCAGGTTCTTCGGCACCATCTCGCCTGCCAGCACGTGCAGCAGCGTCATGATCGTCAGTGCGACGGTGAACGCGATCGGGTGCAGCACGAAGCTGGGCAGCGCCAGGCCGAACGCGCCGAGCGCCTGCTCGAGCAGGGACGCCACCGCCGGTTCGCCGACCAGCAGCAGCAACAGCGAGCAAATGGTGATGCCCAGCTGGGCACCGGCGAGCATGAGCGACACCTGCTGGCTGGCGCCGACCACGATGCGTGCTCGGGCCTTGCCGTCGGCGAGCATCGCCTCCAGTTTGTCCCGGCGCGACGAGATCAGGCTGAACTCCGCGCCCACGAAGAACGCGTTGGCCAACAGCAGCACGATGATCAGCGGTAGCGCGCCCCACGAACTCATTGCGGCACCGCCTCGTCCAGCGGGCGGATGGCCAGTTCGGCGATCCGGTGCCGGTCCATGCGGGTCACCGTCAGCCGCCAGCCGTCGACGACGACGTCGGCTCCGGGCTCGGGGATGACGCCGAGCAGCGACAGCACCATCCCGGCCACCGTCTCGTAGTCGCCTTCCGGCATGCGGAAGCCGGTGGCTTCCAGCAGTTCGTCCGGGCGCAGCTGTCCGGACACCAGCCAGCTGCCGCTGGCCAGCCGGCGGGACGCCGGGGCCTCACCGCTGTCGTGCTCGTCACGGACGTCGCCGATGATTTCCTCGACGACGTCCTCCAGCGTCACGATGCCCGCGGTGCCGCCGTACTCGTCGACCACGACGGCCAGCTGGAAACTCGAGTCGCGCAGGCGGTTCAGCAGGGCGTCCCCGGGCAGTGATTCGGGCACGGTCGGCACCGGTCGCATCAACGCGCTCGCGCGCATCCGCTGGCGGTCCGCAGCGGGCACGGTGAAGGCCTGCTTGATGTGGATGGCGCCCGCGATGTCGTCGAGATCGTCGCCGACGACCGGGAACCGGGAGAACCCGGTGCGCGCGGAGAGCGTGACCAAGTCCTGCACCGAGCTGTCCTCGCGCAGGAACTCGACCTGGGTGCGCGGGGTCATGAGCTCGTCCGCGGTGCGGTCACCGAAGCGCAGCGAGCGGTCCAGCAGCGTCGCCGTGACGGTGTCCAGGGTGCCGCGTTCGGCGCTGGACTGCACGATCGAGCCGAGCTCCTGCGGGGACCGGGCCGACCGGAGCTCTTCCTGCGGTTCGACCCCGAACTTGCGCACCACCCAGTTGGCGCTGTTGTTCATCGCCCGGATCAGCCAGCCGAACAGCTTGGAGAAGCGCGAGTGGTAGCCGATGACGGCCCGGGCGGTGGACAGCGGACGGGCGATCGCGAGGTTCTTGGGCACCAGCTCGCCGAAGATCATCGACAGCGACGTGGCGATGAGGACGGCCAGCGTGAGCGAGGTGGCCGTGGCCGCGGTGTCGCTCATGCCGAGGCCGGTCAGCAGCGGCCGGATCAACTCACCGATGATCGGTTCGGCGAGAAAACCGCTGATCAGCGTGGTCAGCGTGATCGCGATCTGCGCACCGGACAGTTGGAACGACAGCGACCGATGGGCCGCGAGCAGGGTTTTCGAGCGACGGTCGCCCACCTGCTTGACGTTGGCCTCGACCGCACTGCGCTCCAGCGCGGTGAGCGAGAACTCCGCCGCGACCGCCAGTCCGGTACCGAACGTGAGCAACAGGAACAGCAACAAGCCGGCGACGGTGAGCACTACATCCATCACACGCCGTCCGGGCAGCGAGAACTATGGCATTGGGGCTGGCCGGGATGCGTACCCGGCTCGGTACTGTCACCAGGCGAACGCGACTGATTCACCTTGTCGGTGTCACTCCTCAGAAACGTTGTTCCAGCGCACGGGCGTGCGCCCCACGCTTGCGACCAGGGTACCGGCGGTCGGAGAAGATCGCCGGAACTGTTGACATCTCGTGTCCGCGGTCATGTCAACGCCGTCGACGGCGGGTGGTTTCCTCGACCAGATCGAGTACCGGCTCCAGTCCGGCCGCAGGCATGCCCATCGCCAGCCGGGAGGTCAATCCCTCCAGAACGAGCTCGAGGAACGAGGTCAGCACCTCGATGTCGACGTCGTCACGCAGCTCCCCGGCGGCGAGTTTGCGCCGCAAGCGCTCGCGGGTGGCCTGGGTCAGTTGCTCGGACCGCTCGGCCCACCGGCGACGGAAGTCTTCTTCGGTGCGCAGCCGCCGGGAGACCTCCAGGCGTGTGCCGAGCCAGTCGACCAGCTGCGGCGAGCTGCCCGCGAGAAGGTCACGCATGACCTGGACAAGACCTTGTTCCGCGACGACCTCGGCCATCCGCACGGCGTCGTCCTCGGCCAAGGCCAGGAAGAGGGACTCCTTGTCCTTGAAGTGGTGGAAGATCGCCCCGCGGGACAGCCCGATGGTCTCCTCGAGTCTGCGTACGGTGGCGCCTTCGTAACCGTGCCGAGCGAAGCAGACCCGGGCTCCGTCCAGGATCTGCCGGCGCCGGGCGTCAAGATGATCCTGGCTGACCTTGGGCACACAGAGATCCTGTCATCGGTGATCGCGTAGTGCAATCCGTACGTACGTTCTGTTGGCAATGTCGCGGTTCGGCGGTGGAAGAGTACCGGCCTGCGAACGGCCGAGGCGCGTCGCGGGCAGCCCGAGACGCGATGGGCCGCCGTCGACAGGTGATCGGTCAAGCGGCACGTGTGGCCGCGCGGCAGGCAGGCTCGCTTGTCTGCCGCGGTAGCGTTCGGCGAATGTTTCGCGGCATCTACCCGTGCCGCCGGGGCAGCTCCTCGGCCGCCTGGTCGACGACGGCGCGGGGCAGCTCGCAGGAGACCGTTCGTCCCACGGCGTCAACGGAAGCTCGTGGCAACCGTCCGCAGCGTCACGGAATGGTCAACGCCATGCCGCCCTCGGCCTCGGCGGCGAGCCGCTCGGCCCGGTTCCGCTCCGCGAGCTCGATCGCGGTGACCCGCGGCGGCACCTTGCCTGCCTCCCACTCGTTCATCAGCATCGCCACGCGTGAGCGCATCTCGGTGCGCAGCTTGATGAACGAGTCCGCGGGTTCGGCGCCGACCTCACCCATCAGCAGCCACCACGCCCATGCGGCCGCGCCGGAGTTGGCGACGAAGTCGGGCACGATCGGAATGCCGCGCTCCACCAGCTTCGCGTCGGCTTCGGGGGTGGTGGCCGCGTTGGCCGCCTCCACGATGGCCGACGCCACGACCTCGTCGGCGTTGTCGGCGTTGAGTGCGTACGACACGGCCGCGGGCACCAGGATGTCGGCGTTGATGCCGACGATGGCCTCGCGCGGCAGTCGCTGCACCGACGAGGGGACCCCTGACCGGTCGATCTCGCCGAACCGGTCGCGCAGGTCGAGCAGGTGTGGGATGTCCAGTCCGTTCGGGTCGTGGAGCGTGCCCGCTGCGTCGGCCACTGCCACGATCTTCACGCCCGCTTCGTGCAGGTACCAAGCGGCGCCACCACCCATGGTCCCGATGCCCTGCACCGCAACCGTGGTCTCTGACTCCTCCCAGCCCCACGCGTTGGCCACGCCGAGGCAGGCCTGCGCGACGCCGTACCCGCCGATCACGTCACCCAGCAGCTGACCACCTGGGACCGGCGCGTTCAGCCCGGCGTGCACCCGCTGCAGGGTGCGCTCCGGGTTCGGCGAACGGCGGATCGCAGCGTGGTAGGACTGCTCCAGACCGAGCTTGGCGAACACCTCGTCGATGAGCGACTGTGGGACGCCGAGGTCCTCGGCCGTCACCCAGCTGTTGTCCAGCCACGGCCGCATCGCGGTGACGAAACGCTCCAGCACACCGCGCGCCTGCGGGTCCTTCGGGTCGCAGTCGATGCCGCCCTTGGCGCCGCCGACCGGCAGGTTGAACGTCGCGGTCTTCAGCGCCATGCCGTAGGCCAGGTCGGCGACCTCGGACTCGGTGCAGCCGGCCCGCATACGGGTGCCTCCGGTGGCGATCCCGGAGACGAGGGTGTGCACGACCAGATAACCATTCTTGCCCGTCACCGGGTCGGTCCAGGTCACCCGAACCAGTGGGGCGCTCCGCGCTGCGGTCATGCCAACACCTCCGAACCTCGTCGCCGCTACCGTCACCCGTTCGACCGCTCGATCACGCGCGCACGACAGCCACCGGCACCGGGTCGCCTGGCCCCGTGCCGGTGTTGCATGATCGAGTGGTGAGGCGGAGATGCTCATCCCGCCGTACCGTCAGGGTCAGCCCTCGACTGTCGTCACGTCCAGTTACGAGTGCTGCACGCCGATGTTTAGGGTTTGTTTACGCGTGGCGCAGGGACGAAGGTGGCGGGTATGGAGTTGTCGTTGCACCGCCTGCGGATGTTGCGTGAGCTCAACCGAAGGGGAACCGTCACCGCCGCGGCAAGCGCCCTGCATTACACCGCGTCCGCCGTGTCGCAGCAGCTCGCGCAGTTGGAGCGGGACGTCGGTGCTCGGCTGTTCGAGCGGGTCGGGCGCCGGGTGCAACTGACCGAGCTCGGCAAGCTGCTGGCCGAGCATGCCGAGGAGATCTTGGAATCCGTCGAACGGGCGACCTTGGCGCTGGAGGAGGCGCAGGAGGCACGTACCGTCACGCTGCGTGCGGGGGTTTTCGCCACCATGGCGGCGGGCCTGCTGCCCGGAGCGCTGGACCTGTTGGCGCAGCGTCAGCCCGGGATTCGTGTTCGCACCAAGCAGCTCGCGCCCGAGCTGAGCGCCCAGGCGGTGAAAGACGGCGAGGTCGACATCGCGTTCACGGTGAACTACGCGGATGCCCCGACGCCGTGGGACGCCAACCTGCTCGGCGCACCGGTGGCCGTCGAGCGGCTGCACGTGGCGGCGCCGGTGGGCGTCCTCGGCGGAAAGGAAGGCGGGCCGATCGCGTTGTCGGACCTCGCCGAGCACCCGTGGATCATGGCCGGACCGCGTAGTCACTTCGGGCGCGCCGTGCGCGCGGCGTGCCTGCGCAACGGGTTCCAGCTGCGAGTCACGCACGAGGTGGAGGAGCAGTCCACCGCGATGGCGATGGCCGCTGCCGGCCTGGGCATCACGCTGGTGTCGGACCTCGGGCTGGCCTTGGCTCCGCCGGGCATGGAAGCGCTGCCGCTGACCACCCCGATCACCCGAACGATCTCGTTGGCCTACCGCAGTACGGCCGCTCGACGCCCGGCACTGCAGATGGTCATCGACGTCGTGCGGGCCGCCGCGGCCGACCTCGGTTTGAGCGCGGCGGGGGAGTAGCACACGGGCCCTCCCACCGTGTGGGGTGGGAGGGCCCGCGTTCGCTCGCCGGCAGGAACGCGTCAGCCGGTCACGGGCAAGCCGGTGGTCACCGGGGCCGGCTTGGTGGCGGTCGGCGTGTCGTCCTCACCGTCGTCGGCGGCGGTCACACCGCACGTGGCGTTGCCGAGCTTGAGGACCTGAGTGCCGTCCAGCAGGTCCAGCTCCAGGCCGGTGACGCTGAACGAGCCGTCGTCTTCGTTGGCTTCCTGCTTGTTGACGGTCAGCTGCAGCAGCGGGTTCTTCGGCAGACCGATGTTCTCCGGAGCCTCCGGCAGGTCGATCTTCTGGCCGAGCAGCTTGACGTCGGCGATCTTCAGGCCGCCTTCGTCGCCGTCGCAGTAGACCTCGACCAGGCCCAGCTCCAGCACCGACTGCTTGCCCTTGATGACGTCGCAGAGCCGCTTCGGGTTGAGCGCCTCGGTGACCTTGTTGAGAAGGTCCGTCAGCGGGTTCTTCGGCAGTTGCAGCTTGGCCTCCGGCGCGACGTTGTCGCATTGCTCGCCGAGCTTGCCGCGGAAGTCGTCGAGAGCCTTGTCCAGGTCCTTCAAGCTCCCCGGAAGCTGGACGTCGACCGGCAGCAGGCTGACGTCCGCCAGCTTCACCGAGGCCTTGTCGTCACCTGCGGAGACCTTGGCCACCGCCGCGTTCAGCAGCGGGTTCTCCGGCAGCTCGACGAGCGAGTCGGTCTTGGTCTCGCCGTCGCTGGACTCCACGTACGGGAGCGGTTCGATCTCCAAAACGCCTTCGGCGGCGACGCCATAGGCCGACGAGGTGCTGGTCTCGGCGAAGCCGACAGTCGTGCCCGCCACGAGGGCGACGACCGCGGTGGCCGCCCCCAGGGTGGCAGCGCCGGCGGCGGCGATCGCACGTCGTTTCATGGATTTCGTCTCCTTATCGATTACTTGTCGTCCACCAGCACGAGCGTGCCGAGTGGCACATCTTGAAGTTGTTGCAGCGCGTCCTTGGGCACCCGGATGCATCCGTGGCTGGTCGCGGTGCCGATGACGTCGTCGGTGGGCCAGGTGTGGATCGCCACGGTTCCTGGTCCGCCGCCGAAGGTGTCGAGCGTGTCGCTGTGCGCTCCCAGCGGCAGGATCACGGGGGAGTAGTCCTGTTTGGGGTCGACCATCGAGCCGAGCAGGAACGTGCGGCCGGCCGGGGTCGGGGTCTCCGGGGCGCCGATGCCGATGTCCCACTCGCCGATCACCTCGGGCTGCCTGCCGCGCTTGTCGGCCTTCCACAGCTCCATGCGCATCGACTTCAGATGCACGGTGATCAGGTAGGGCGTGTAGTTGCGCTCCACCTGGTTCGCGCGCAGCCACCCGGTCGAGCCGTTCGGCTTGGAGGGCAGCAGGACCTGCACCCACCCGTCCTGCTCGGCGATCATCGGCAGCCAGGTGTCGCCGATCTGCTTCGGGCCGATCTTGCCGATCGCCTTGCCGTTCGGCCGCTGGTGGATCGTGATCATCGAGCGCGGGTGCACGATGATGCCTTCGGTTCGCGCCTGCGGGTCCGGGTCCGGCGTGGTGTCGGTCAGACGGGTGTGAGTGGTCGATTCGATCAGCCCGGTCGCTTTCTTGGCGGCCGGTGCCGGCTTGCGCTCTTTGGGGGCCTCTGACGGCTTGTCCTCGTCCGCGGCGACCGGAAGCGACGGAGCTTCCTCGGGCGTATCGGACGGCGTGGACAGCCACATCACGCCGACGACGCCCAGCACCACCACCAGCACACCCGCCAGGGCGGAGAGCAGGTTGGCGCGAAACGACGTCGGACGCTTCGACTTCTGGGGAGAAGACGCGTGCTTGGCCATCGGTTCCTTGTTCGTGGTGTCGGGAGGCGATCACCCGACGGGATGTCGCGGTGATCGTCCGGGAGACCGTCTCGTATGGGACAAACGCCGCAAACGGGAGAAGGTCACGGACAAAACGGATCTTATGGGCCGCAACCGAGTGTGAACATTCGGGTACACCACGCGATCAGGACGATCGGCGTCACACTGACTACGGGCGTTGTCGCAGGTCAGGACACGTCGGAGTGACCCCCGACCGGGGCGGATCCGTCATCCGAGCCGGGGACGAACGCGGCACGAATCGGTGACCGGGGCGCAAACTTCACTCATAAGTGTGAGTTCCGGGGCCACAAAAGAGGCTCGCCCGGCACCCTTGCGGGGCGCGGGCGAGCCGGAAAGAAAAGACTCGCCCGGCATCCTTGGGCGCCGGGCGAGTCGGAGAACTCTGATCAGTTCTGCAGCATCTTGCGCAGCACGTACTGCAGGATGCCGCCGTTGCGGTAGTAGTCGGCCTCACCAGGCGTGTCGATCCGCACCACCGCGTCGAACTCGACCTTCTCGCCGGAGTCCTTGGTCGCGGTGACGTGCACCGTCCGCGGCGTCCGGCCCTCGTTGAGTTCGGTGAGCCCCGAGATGTCGTACGTCTCGGTGCCGTCCAGACCGAGGGATTCCGCCGACTCGCCCTCCGGGAACTGCAGCGGAACGACACCCATGCCGATCAGGTTCGACCGGTGGATCCGCTCGAACGACTCGCAGATCACCGCGCGCACGCCGAGCAGCGCGGTGCCCTTGGCCGCCCAGTCACGCGACGACCCGGAGCCGTATTCCTTGCCGCCGAGGACGACCAGCGGGATGTTCTTCTTCGCGTAGTTCTGCGCGGCGTCGTAGATGAAGGTCTGCGGGTGGCCCTCCTGCGTGAAGTCGAGCGTGTAGCCGCCCTGCGGGCCGTTGCCGCTCGGGTCCAGCAGCAGGTTGCGCAGCCGGATGTTGGCGAACGTGCCGCGGATCATCACTTCGTGGTTACCGCGCCGGGAGCCGTAGGAGTTGAAGTCCTTGCGCTCGATGCCGTGCTCGATCAGGTACTGCCCGGCGGGCGAGTCCTGCTTGATGGCACCCGCGGGGGAGATGTGGTCGGTCGTCACCGAGTCGCCCAGCTTGACCAGCACGCGGGCGCCGGAGATGTCCTGCACCGGCTCCGGCTCCAGCGTCATGCCGTCGAAGTACGGCGGCTTGCGCACGTAGGTCGACTCCGGGTCCCACTCGAACGTCTTGCCGGTCGGCGTGGGCAGCGACTTCCACCGCTCGCCGCCGTCGAAGACGTCCGCGTAGTCCTTGGTGAACATCTCCTTGGTGATCGACGAGTCGATGGTCTGCTGGATCTCCTGCGGGCTCGGCCAGATGTCGCGCAGGTAGACCTCGTTGCCGTCGCTGTCGGTGCCCAGCGGCTGGTTGTCGAAGTCGAAGTCCATCGTCCCGGCCAGCGCGTAGGCGATCACCAGCGGCGGCGAGGCCAGGTAGTTCATCTTCACGTCCGGGTTGATCCGGCCCTCGAAGTTGCGGTTACCGGACAGCACCGAGACCACCGACAGGTCGTTCTCCTGCACCGCGGCGGAGATCTCCTCGGGCAACGGGCCCGAGTTGCCGATGCACGTGGTGCAGCCGTAGCCGACCAGGTGGAAGCCCAGCTTCTCCAGGTACGGCCACAGACCCGCCTTCTCGTAGTAGTTGCTCACCACCTGCGAGCCGGGCGCCATCGAGGTCTTCACCCACGGCTTGACCGACAGGCCCTTCTCCACCGCGTTGCGCGCCAGCAGGGCGGCACCGAGCATCACCGACGGGTTCGAGGTGTTGGTGCACGACGTGATCGAGGCGATCACCACCGCGCCGTGGTCGAGTTCGAACTCGCCCCGCTCCTCGGAGGTGACCTTCACCGGCTGGGACACCCTGCCCTGCGCACCGTTGGCCGCGGACTGCACCTTCGGCGCGGGCTCACCGTCGCTCGCGGTGCCGGGCGCGATCGGGTCGCTGGCCGGGAACGACTCCTCGGAGGCCTCGTCCATCGACGTGTGCGGGGTCTCGGCGCCGTTGGTGACGTAGTCACGCAGCGCCGACCGGAACGCCGACTTCGCCTCGCTGAGCACGATGCGGTCCTGCGGGCGCTTCGGGCCCGCGATCGACGGCACCACGGTGGACAGGTCGAGCTCGATGTACTCGGAGAACTCCGGCTCGCGGCTCGGGTCGTGCCACAGGCCCTGCTCCTTGGCGTAGGCCTCGACCAGCGCGATCTGCTCGTCGGAGCGGCCGGTCAGCTTCAGGTACCTGATCGTCTCGTCGTCGATCGGGAAGATCGCCGCGGTCGAGCCGAACTCCGGGCTCATGTTGCCGATCGTGGCGCGGTTGGCCAGCGGCACCTCGCTGACGCTCTCGCCGTAGAACTCGACGAACTTGCCGACCACGCCGTGCTGGCGCAGCATCTGCGTGATCGTCAGCACCACGTCGGTGGCGGTCACGCCGGGCGGGATCTCACCGGTGAGCTTGAAGCCGACCACGCGCGGGATCAGCATCGACACCGGCTGGCCGAGCATGGCGGCCTCCGCCTCGATGCCGCCGACGCCCCAGCCGAGCACGCCGAGGCCGTTGACCATCGTGGTGTGCGAATCGGTGCCGACGCACGAGTCGGGGTAGGCCTGGCCGTTGCGGGCCATCACGGTGCGGGCCAGGTACTCCAGGTTGACCTGGTGCACGATGCCGGTGCCGGGCGGGACGACCTTGAACTCGTCGAACGCGCCCTGGCCCCAGCGCAGGAACTGGTAGCGCTCCCGGTTGCGCTCGTACTCGATCTCCACGTTGCGTTCGAAGGCGTCCGGGCGACCGAACACGTCGATGATCACCGAGTGGTCGATGACCAGCTCCGCGGGCGCCAGCGGGTTGACCTTGTCCGGGTCGCCGCCCAGCTCGGCCACCGCCTCGCGCATCGTGGCCAGGTCGACCACGCACGGCACACCGGTGAAGTCCTGCATGATCACGCGAGCCGGGGTGAACTGGATCTCCACCGACGGGTCGGCCTTGGCGTCCCAGTTGCCCAGCGCGCGGATGTGGTCGGCGGTGATGTTGGCGCCGTCCTCGGTGCGCAGCAGGGCTTCCAGCAGGATCTTGAGGCTGTACGGCAGACGCTCGGAGCCCTCGACCTTGTCCAGGCGGAAGATCTCGTAGGAATCTTCGCCGACCCGGAGTGTGTCACGGGCGCCGAAGCTGTCGATGCTGGACGGGGTCACAGGATTCTCGGTGCTCACGGGCGCTCTCCGTTGCGATCTCGCGTGGCGGGTAGGTGCGTTCGGGTGGTGCGAGTCTCTCGCACCCGTGCCGGGGCGGCCACCTGGGGGGAGCACCCCGACACCGCAAACAGTACACCCGTACTGTTTAGGCTTCAACAGCACCCGGCAGCGCGTCGCGCATTCGCAGTTGATCACGGTGACCCGTGCACGACGGCGGCGCCTGCCGGCCTGACTTTCCGGGTTCCCCGGACGACGGTGTGCTACTCCACGCCCCGGCATATCGGGGTTTGAGGAACATCGGAACGGAAACTGGCGCTAAGCCCTCGTCGTCCCTGGTCGCTGATCAACGCGACGCCGGCTTCGGCAGGTTCGTGAACTCATGCCGCAGATAACGGCCTATTATCTGCGGCATCGCTGATCATGTCCTGCGGGAACATCCCCGCGGCGGCGCGTGAGGCGGCCCTGTTATCTGCGGCAAGGGAGAACGCGGGTGTCCACCGTCGTCGCGCTGCCGACGAACCCCTCGGCGCTGACCATCGGTCGGGCGGCCGAGCTGTTCCTCGACTCGCTGGGCAACCCGAACACGTTCCGTGCCTACGGGGCCGGGGTGGGCAAGACCGCCGACCGGTTGGGCGAGCGCCGGCCGCTGGCGGCGGTGGCCGATGACGAGGTCGGTGAGGCGCTGGAACTGCTGTGGGGCGGCGCGGCGGTCAACACGTGGAACGCCCGCCGCGCCGCGGTGTTGTCGTGGTTGGCTTGGTGCCGGGAACGTGGCCACGATGCTCCGAGCGTTCCGGGGTGGACCAAGCGGATGACGGTGCCGGACTCGCAAACCCCAGTCCGGTCTCGCCTGGCGATCGACCGGCTGATCGCACACCGGGAGGTGGGCCTGCGGGAGAAGACGCTGTACCGGATGCTCTACGAGAGCGCCGCGCGCGCCGAGGAGAGCCTCGGCATCAACATCGAGGATCTCGACCTGGCCGGGCGCCGCTGCCCGGTCAAGGCCAAGGGTGCGGCCCGGGCCCGTCGGCGGGGCCAGGGGCGCGCGGATTTCATGTTAGAGACCGTCTACTGGGATGCCGGCACCGCCCGGTTGTTGCCGCGCCTGCTCAAGGGCCGCAGCCGGGGCCCGGTGTTTGTCACTCACCGCCACCCCGGCCCGTGCAAGGTCCTCAGCCCCCGTGATGTGTGTCCGGACAGCGGGCTGGCCCGGCTGTCCTACGGGCAGGCCCGTGCTCTGCTGGATGCCCACACCGCACTCCAGGGACCAGGAACGGGCTGGGACCTGCACGAGCTCCGCCACTCCGCGTTGACGCACCTCGGCGAGGCCGGAGCGAGCCTGTTGCTGCTGATGGCGAAGTCCCGGCATAGGAAGCCGGAGAACCTGCGCCGGTACTTCAAACCCTCCGACCAGGCGCTCGCCGAGATCACCAGCCTGTTGGCGCCCGGCGACAGCCGACGGTAGGGGCCGCCGGGCCGCCCCTACCGTCGGGGTTTCGCTGCGGGTTACGCCGAGGCCCCCACTGTCGCGGGCCGCTCCGCCACAGGCTTGCCGCCGGGCAGTGTGGGCAGCGGCTTGGCGCGGCCGGCGCGCACCCCGTTGGCGATGACCACGACCTCGGCCACCTCGTGCACCAGCACCACCGCGGCCAGGCCGAGGACGCCGAACAGCGCCAGCGGCATCAAAGCGATGATCAACCCGAGGGAGAGTCCGACGTTTTGCAGCATGATCCGTCGGGCGCGGCGGGCGTGGTCGAGGGTGTGGGGCAGGTGCCGCAGGTCTTCGCCCATGAGGGCGACGTCGGCGGTTTCGATCGCGACGTCGGTGCCCATGGCGCCCATGGCGATGCCCAGGTCGGCGGTGGCCAGGGCGGGGGCGTCGTTGACACCGTCACCGACCATCGCCATCGATCGCCGGTCGCCCAGTTCGCTGATGATGCGGGCCTTGTCCTCCGGGCGGAGTTCGGCGTGCACGGTGTCGATACCGGCTTCGGCGGCCAGGGCGGTGGCGGTGGCGTGGTTGTCGCCGGTGAGCATGGCGACGTGGTAGCCGCCGGAGCACAGCCGGGTGATGACCTCGGCGGCTTCGGGGCGCAGTTCGTCGCGCACGGCGATCGCGCCGATCACGCGGCCGTCGTCCTCGACGAGCACGGCGGTGGACCCGGCCTGCTGCATGCGCTGCACCTCGGCGGCCAGCGGCCCGGCTTCCAGCCAGCCGGGGCGGCCCAGCCGCACCGGGCGGCCGTCGAGCTGGCCGGTCAGCCCGGCGCCGGTGACCGCCTCCACGTCGGCCGCGGGGGTGATCGTCTCGCCGTCGACGGCGGCGAGGATCGCGCGGGCCAGGGGGTGTTCGCTGCGGGCCTCCAACGCTGCGGCCAGCTCGAGCACCCGCTCGCGCGGGGTCCCGTCGGTGGTGGCGACGTCGACCACGGCGGGCTGGTTGCGGGTCAGGGTGCCGGTCTTGTCCAGCGCCACCCCCCGCACGCGGCCGAGGGCCTCCAGCGCGGCGCCGCCCTTGACCAGCACACCGTGCTTGCTCGCGGCACCGATGGCGGCGACGACGGTGACGGGGATGGAGATCGCCAGCGCGCAGGGTGAGGCGGCCACGAGCACGACCAGGGCGCGTTCGATCCAGGTGGTCGGGTCGCCGAGGAGGCTGCCGATTCCGGCGATGAGCGCGGCGGCGATCATGACGCCGGGCACCAGGGGTTTGGCGATGCGGTCGGCCAGGCGCTGGCTGGCGCCCTTGCGGGACTGCTCGGCCTCCACGATCCGCACGATCCGCGCTAGTGAGTTGTCCTCGGAGGTCGTGGTGACCTCGACCTCCAGCACCCCGGTGCCGTTGATCGACCCGGCGAACACCTCACTGCCGGGGCCCGCTTCGACCGGCACGGACTCGCCGGTGATCGCGGAGACGTCCAGCGCGGTGCGGCCGGTGCGGATCACGCCGTCGGTGGCGATGCGCTCCCCGGGCTTGACCAGCATCCGGTCCCCGACCCGCAACTCGGACGGGGCCACCACGGTCTCGCTGCCGTTGCGCAGCACCGTGGTTTCCTCGGGGACCAGGGACAGCAGCGCCCGCAGCCCGCGGCGGGTGCGGGCCAGGGAGTATTCCTCCAGGCCCTCGCTGATGGAGTAGAGGAAGGCCAGCATCGCGGCCTCGCCGACCTCACCCAGGATCACCGCGCCGACCGCGGCGATGGTCATCAGGGTGCCGACCCCGATCTTGCCCTGGGCCAGTCGCTTCAGCGTGGAGGGCACGAAGGTGTAGGCCCCGGCGACCAAGGCCAGCGCCTTCAGGGCCAGCGCCAGTGTGGAGCCCGCCCCGGCCCACTCCACCGCGTATCCGGCCAGCAGCAGCACCCCGGCGATCGCGGCGAAGCGCAGTTCGCTGACCTGCCAGAGCCGTTCCGGCTCGCGCTCTTCTTCCTCGCCGGTGCGGGGCTCGTCGCTGCCGCAGCCGCAGGCGTCGCTCACCGCACGACCTCCCCGTTCTCGGTATCACCGGTGGTGTCGGTGCCGTAGGTCGGGCACAGCGCCACCGCGTTGCCGGTCGCGGCCAGCAGCGTCTCAGCCGAGGCCAGCAGGTCCATCAGCTCCGGGCGGGCCAGGCTGTAGAACACCTGCCGCCCCTGCGGGCGCCCCACGACCAGCCCGCAGTCCCGCAGGCACGCCACGTGCGCCGACACCGTCGACTGCGCTAGCCCCAGCTCGGCGATCAGATCGGCGACCCGGGCCTCCCCGCCGGCCAGGCGCTGCACGATCGCCAACCGCGTGGCGTCCGACAGGCTGTGAAACAACGCCACAGCCGGATCCAGGTTCGCGCCCGGCGGGCTCGACGCCAGGCACCCCTCCATGCTATTCATCGTCATAACCCGATAATAGCAAGATGGGACGATGCAATCGAGGTGTTGTGATGTTGATGAACCGGGTCGAGACCGCGCTGGTCAACTCCCCGCCCCGGCGGTGGTTGCAGCGCTACTACGAGGTGCCGTGGATGCGCCGGCTCGGCGGGCCGCTGCCACCCGGGGCGCGGGTGCTGGAGCTGGGCTGCGGGCCGGGCTACGGCACCCAGCTGATCCTGGACCGTTTCGGCGCCGGCCACGTCGACGCGATCGACCTGGACCCCGCGATGATCACCCGGGCCCGGCGGCGCCTGACCCGCCGCTACGGCCAGCGGGTCCGCCTCGCCCAGGGCAGCGCCACCGACCTGCACACCACGCTGGGCGAGCCCCTCTCCCGCTACGACGCGGTGTTCGACTTCGCGATCATCCACCACATCCCCCATTGGCCCGACGCCCTGGCCGAGATCGCCCGCGTCCTCACCCCGGGCGGGCGGTTCTACTTCGACGAAGTCACCGCCCTGGCCCTGGCCACCCCTACCTACCGGCTGCTGTTCGACCACCCGGCCGAGAACCGCTTCACCGCCGAGGAATTCCTCTCCGAGCTGGCACGCCACCATCTCGTCGTCGACCAGCAGTACCTGACCCGCCGCCGCGGCCGGTACGTGCTCGGGGTGGCCACCTACCGGCCCTAAGCCACCCCGAGCGGGGTGTCACCGTTCGTTGTCCTCGTCGGGCTCGGACGGATCACGCAGCGGCCGCAGGCCCTGGGCCAGATCGGCGGGGAGCAGGAACGAATACCGGCCGAGCATGTTGATGTGGTGGCGTACGAACGGCGAGAGCCGGGCCGCGTCTTCGTCGTGGACTTCGTAGCCGCCGGCACGGAGTTCGGTGATGGCGGCATCCAGGTAGCGGGTGGTGAACAGCACGATCGCGTTGAGGACGAGGCCCAGGGCGCCGAGTTGGTCTTCCATGCCTTCGTAGTAGCGCTGGCGTAGTTCGCCGCGCTGGCCGTGGAAGATCCGCCGGGCCAAGGCGTGGCGGCCTTCCTGGAGGTTGGCCTGGGCTTTGATGTCGCGGCGGTAGCCGGTGTCGTCGACCATCCGCAGCACGTGCAGCGTCTTGTGGATCCGGCCGTAGTGCGCGATCGCCTCACCCAACGGGGTGGGGTGGCCGTCGCGGGACAGCATCCGGATCACGTCGTGAGCGCGGACGGCACCGGTGTGGATCGAGGCGACCACGCGCAGGATGTCCTCCCAGTGCCGCCGGATCCGGTCGAGATCAATGCGGCCGCGAGCCGCTGTGGTGAAGGGCCCGTAGTCGGCGCGGGTGTCGATGCGCCACAGCTTCTGATCGGGCAGGTCGGCCAACTGCGGGGCGTAGGTGTACCCGGCGAGAGTGAGCAGCCCGAAGACGATGTCGGAGTAGGAGGCGGTGTCAGTGACGATCATCTGCGGTTTCTGCCCGCCGTCGCGGTCATACAGCACGTCCAGCACGTGCAGGGAGTCGCGTGGGGTGCCCGCCACGACCTTCCCGGCGAGCCCGGCGGCCTGATCGTTGACCATGTTCAGCCAGGTCGCGCCCCGTTTCTGGCCCCAGTAGTGCGGGTTGTGGCGGGCATTGATGGTCTGCACCGGCACGACGAACCGCATCCCGTCGACACTGGCCACGTGCCCGCCGCCCCACACCTGAGCAAGGCCGATGCGGGCCTGGTGCTCGATCAGGAAGGTGTTGGCGGCTTTGAGGGTGTCCATCCGCAGGTAGGTCGCGTCCACGTGCGCCAGACGATCCCGCGTCAACGCCGGCACGCTGTGCTTGATCACTGGAGTCCAGCCGATGTTGCAGGACTCGGACACCAGTAGCGCGGCGATGGTGATGTGCAGGTCGGCCAGGCGGGCTTCGCCGCCGGTGATCGAGGTGAACGCCTGGTCGGCGCCGGTCCAGGAGAAGACCTCCAGCAACACCTCCGGAAGGTCGACGCGGGGCAGCATCCGGTTGGTCAGCGCCCGCAGGTTGGCCAGGCTCGGCGGCTCCGCCTCCGCTGGCAGCGCTGAGAGGTGCAGGCGGCCGTCCTCGTCGAAGCGCACCGCGGTGTTCTCCGGCAGTCCCGCTGTGACTTCGCGGAAGGTGGCGTCCAACAGCTCGGCGCACTCGTCGAGGTGCTCGTTCGGGTCGGGTGGCAGTCCGAGACTGGACAGCACCACCGGCTTCGCGGTGGTCCACGCACTGCCGGCGAGGAGCTTGGCGCGCGGGTCGCCCCACTTACTGGAGTTGACCGCGAAGATGTCCCGACGCCGCAAACAGCGGTGGAACTGCTCCAGCACACAGAAGGTGTAAGCCCGCCAATCGATCGTCCCTGGCTCCAGCTCCGGGGCGTGCAGCACCAACCTGCGCCACGAGCCGATCAGCAGCTGCTCGTCGATCTCGGAGCGGGCGACCTTGTTGCGGCCGCCGCCCCACAACCGAGGCAGATCCCGCAACGCCGCCAGCACCTGACGCCCTTCGGGCGCGGCGCCGAAGCGGATCACCTCACACAACAACGGCAGGAACGGCCGCACCGTGACGAACCGCTTCACCAACTCCGCCCGCCACGCCTCATCCGCATCCGAGTCCAGCGGCCCCGCGAGCTCCACCACCGCGACCAGAGCCTCGGCCAGCTCGGCGCGGGGCACCACGGCCTCGATCTCGGCCCACACCTGCGCCAAACTGACCGGCTCGATGGTGTCGCCGTCGTCGGCGGCCTGCTCGGCCAGGCCATCGTGCGCGCCGGTCACCTCCAGCAACACCCCCAGCGCGGCCGCAAGCTTCGCCGACGCCTTGCCCAGCTTGGGCAGGGTGCGCAGCTTCTCCTTGGCCGATTCCCGCTCCGCCCGCGCCAGCAGCTTCGAGGCGATCAGCACATCCAGCAGATCCAGGGCGTCATCGACTGCCCGAGTTTGCAGGTAGACCACCGTGGCCAACAGCGTCGCCGCCCGCCGGGAATCACCGTGACGACGCAGCGAACTGGTCTTGCCCTGCACCCCATACCGCGACAACTCCGCCAACCGGCGCGGCGGCACCACCTCAGTGTCCACCTCGACGAACCCCAACCCGAGGATCTCCGACGCGCGCTGAAGGGCATCGACCATCGCCGGACCCGACACCCGCACCGGCGGCCGCCGCAGCGTGTCCAACCGCGAATTCCGGTGCCCCTCCGGCACCTCCAACAACCCATCCAGCGCGGCGCGCTGCTCGTCGTCAAGCAGATCACACAGCGTCTCCCACAACCGCCGGTTCGCCGCCTCTCGCCGGGCGGCGACCAGCCGGACCAGCCGGGTCACGCCTGGCAGCAGCACCTTGCGCTCTCGCAGCCATGAGACCGCGACGTCGAACAGCGCCTTCGGCCCGTCTCCGGTGGTCCAGGCGCGGGCCTCGATCCACTCGCCGAGCTCGTTCTCCACCACCGAAAACTCGTGCCAGCCACCGGCCTGGCGCAGCTCCCAGACGTGCTCGAAGCGGGTCTTCTCCCGCTCGCCGTAGGACTTCACGCACGACGAGTCCACGATTC
This sequence comes from Thermocrispum municipale DSM 44069, assembly GCF_000427825.1. Lineage (GTDB taxonomy): Bacteria > Actinomycetota > Actinomycetes > Mycobacteriales > Pseudonocardiaceae > Thermocrispum > Thermocrispum municipale. The sequence goes on from NZ_ATYT01000008.1 coordinate 161,029, forward strand.
CGAGCTGCTCGGCGAGATAGTCGACCAGCTCGACCGGCACGTCCAGCGGGTCATCGAGGAACGCCCCGACGTTGCGCACCGTCACGAGCTGGAGCGCGAACCCGAGCTTGTTGTAATCGCGCCGCTTGGCCTCCACCAGGCCCCGGTCGACGTCGTCGAGGAAAAAGAACCGCTCCAACTCTGCCCGCGACAACACCTCGGGCAACCGGCCGTAGGCCGCAGCCTGCTCATCGGACAGGAACTCAACTGGCAACTCACTGGCCTTTCAGATCTACATCCACCCACTGCGGCGGAACCGCAGCGAAGCTTCAGCAAAACGATCAAGGCCGTCAACGAGCGGATCGGGGCATTGGAGGCTTAGCGCCAGTTTCCGTTCCGATGTTCCTCACGCCCCATATCGTGCTGCGGCACGGACGCCGGCCAAGAGGGGCACGGTGGTCGAGCGCGTGACGGTTTCGGGTACGCCGGGTGCCCGCCGTGCGGACTTCGTGGTCGGCGAAGCCGCCGTGCGTGCCTGGCCGCATTCGAGGCTTCCTCGGCCGCGCCGACGCCGAGTAGCCTGGTGGTATCGCGGCAGGGCAGAAGGACGGAGTGCTGTCGATGAGCGCGCACACGGTCAACCTCGAGCAGCTCGCGGACACACTGTTGGCCGAAGCAGCCGAGAGTCACGCCGGGCGCGCCGCCCGCACCATCGTGACCGGCAGCGGGCAACGGGCCACGGTCATCGCGCTGCGGGAAGGCGCCCACATGGCCGAGCACGACTCGCCGCCCGCCGCGACGCTGCAGATTCTTGCCGGACGCGCCCGCCTGCACACCGCGTCGGAAGAGTGGACGCTGAGTGCGGGGGAGCTGGTTGCGATCCCGCCGCAGCGGCATGGCCTGGACGCGCTGACCGATGTCGCGGCGCTGCTCACCGTGGCGCTTCGCTGACCGAATCGGCGTCCGGTCGCACCCGTTGCTCGGCGAGACGCCGATAGGCGGCCTCGATCGACTTCTCCGCGTCCACCGCGGCTTCCAGCAAGGTCATTCCCTTCTCGGTGCGCCGAGCCAGTGCGTCCCGCCACCGGTCGAGGTTGGCCTGGCTGAGCTCGAGGAACTTGCGCGCCGGACCGGACAACGGGGAGCTGGACTTGACCGCGTAGATGGACCGGAAGGTCTGCGGCGAGATCGTCCGCAACTGGGCGCCGCGTCGCCAGGCGTCCAGGGCTTGGCGCATCGGCAAGAAGGCTGCGCCGGCACCCGCGGCGATGAGCGCGACCAAAGCGGCGGATTCCTCGACGTCGACGACCACCGCGGGCTCGACGCCGCTACTGTCGCGGATCGCTTCGAGGTAGGAGCGGCCGAAGGCCCGGTCGATCACCATCGGCAACCCGTCGAGCATGGCCACCGGCACCGGATCGGGCAGGTCGGTCTGCCACGCGGGTGGCAACGCCAACACGATCTCGCCGTCGCCGACGTGCATGCAGTCGATGCCTTGCCGCGACACCGGGGTGAGTGTGTAGGCAAGCTCGGCCTCACCGGACCTGATCAGCGCGACGATGTCGTCGATGGTGCCCTTGTGCTGGGTCAGCCGGACGGTGACGCCGGGGTGCAGCCGACGGAAGTGGCCGACCCACGCGGCCAGGAAGTCCGAGGTGAGCGAGGCCGAGATCGCAATGTCGATCCGTCCCCGTTCCAGCCCGCGGTACTCGGCAGCCACGTGCCTGGCATGGTGCAAATCGCGCAGCACCTGACGTGCAGGCCCGACCAGCGCCTCACCGGCCGCGGTCAGCACCAGTCCGCGGCCGACGCGGCGGAACAGCTCGACGCCCAGCTCGTCCTCCAAGCGGCGGATGACCTGGGACAACGACGGCTGGGCGAGGTACAGCGACGCCGCGGCCTTCGTGATGCTGCCGTGGTCCACCACCGCAAGGAAGCACTCCAGCTCGCGAACGTCCATGGCGCGATCCAACGGGCGGCGGGGGTGGTCGGTCAAGGCTCGCGCCCGGCGATGTCGTCGGTGTGCGCGCCGAGCGCGGGGACAGCCCGGCCGGGCGGGGGAGCGACGCCGTCGAGCGTGAACGGCATCGACGGCACCCGGTACTTCTCGCCATCGGGGCTCACGCCGGTGGTGAGGATGCCGCCCGCGGCGACATCGCCGGCTTCGGCGACCTCTTCGTAGGTGCGGACGGCGGCGGCGACGATGCCGTTGTCCGCCAACGCCGCCAGGCACTCGTCGGTGCGGTAAGTGCCGATCACCTCGGCGATCTCGGCGAGCAGCGCGGGACGGTGCGCGACCCGGCTGGGGTTGTCGGCGAACCGTTCGTCGGAGACCATCCACTCCTTGCCGAGGAACCGGCACAGCCGGCCGAAGTGCTCCGGTGTGTAGGCGGACAGCACGATCGCGCCGTCGGCCGTGTGGAAGACATCGGCCGCCGGGGCCACGGTGGCTTGACCGTTGCCTTTGCGGAGCGGTTGCTTGCCCGCGGCGTGCCATTCGCCCCACATGGCGGCCTGCATGTGCACCATGGCCTGCAGGAGTGAGACGTCGACGACGCCGCCTTCTCCGGTGCGCTCGCGCCGGAAGAGCGCAGCGAGCACGGCCTGCACGACCGCGTAGCTCGCGGCGGCGTCGGCGATGGGGAAACCGACGCGCAGCGGATCCCCGCCCTGCTCGCCGTTGATCGACATCAAGCCGCTCTCGGCCTGCGCCACGATGTCCAGCCCGGGGCGCGCGGCCGACGGTGTTCCCCGCCCGAACCCGCTCACCGACACGTAGATCAGCTGGGGGTGGGCGGCGGTCAGCTCCTCCGGGCCGAGGCCGAAGCGCTCCATCGTCCCCGGCCGGAGGTTCTGCACCAGCACGTCGGCTCGACCGACCAGATCGCGGGCGATGCGTCGGTCGCGCTCCTCGCGCAGATCCAGGACCACCGATTTCTTGCCCCGGTTGAACGCGAGCACGATGCCCTCGCCGTAGGCGCCGATGGAGCGCGCCTGATCGCCCTGGGGTGGCTCGACCTTGATGACCTCGGCGCCCAGGTCGAGCAGCAACTGGGTGGCCGCCGGCGCCGCGATGTAGTGGCCGAACTCGACGACCGTGATCCCGGCCAGAGGTTCGGTCATGCCTGAACTCCTTGGTGAGCCCTGCGGTTGACGAACGCCTGGGCGGCCGCTCGGGCGTCACCGCTGCGTGCGGTCTCGACCATGCGTGGCACCTCACGCCGTAGGTAATCGGGCAGGCTCGACACTACGGCGTCAGCGAGATTGCGTTTGGCGTGCTGCATCGCCAGCAGCGGTTGTTTGGCCAGTTTGGCGGTCAATGCGCCGATCCTGCCCGCCAGGTCGGCGGTCACCTCGGTGACCAGGCCGAGCTCGAGCGCGCGACCGGCATCGAGCTTGACCGGATCCAGGATCAGCGAGCTCGCCCGCGCGTTCCCGACCGCCCTGGTCAGCAGCCAGGCGCTGCCGAGATCGCCGGACACTCCGGCGCTGACGAATGCGGTGTTGAACACGGCGCGGTCGGCGGCGACACGGATGTCGGTCGCCAGCGCGAGCGACAGTCCCGCCCCGGCGCAGGCACCGTTGATGGCGGCCACGGTGACCAGGGGAAACGTCACGAGCCGCTCGGCGATGGCGGAAGCCTGGGTCAACCGGTCGCGGTCGTCCTGCAGCGATCGGCCGCGCAGGGTCCGGCTGTCGTGATCGCGAGGATCCGACGAACCGACGCGTGCCAGGTCGGCGCCGACGCAGAAGTCCGAACCCGCTCCCGTCAACACGACGACACGCACCGCGTCGTCGGCCTCGGCAAGGTCGAGTGCGGTCCGCAGATCCTGCAGCAGGTGCCAGGACATCGCGTTGCGTCGCTGCGGCCGGTTCAGCGTGATGGTGCCGACACCGTCGGCGACGTCCAAGCACACCGTGCCCGAGCCGACCGGTGCGCCGAGGGAGGGGTCTGGAGCCATGCCCTCATCGTCGAGGCGGGCTTCTAGTGCGTCAAAGACGAAAAACAACGGCTACTCATTGACGGAAGCAATGAATCGCCGGACGAGGTGCCGTCCCACTCCATGAACGATCGCCTCTCGGTCGCGGCATGATCCATAGGCTGTGCCAATGAATCCGAGTTATTTCCGGTCTTTGACGTCCTGATTGCCGCCGTTGTGGACTGTTAGGCACCTCGAGATCGGAGAGATCACATGGCTGTATCGCAGATCCGACGGCGTGGGTTCGCCGTAGTCCTTGCCGCGGCCGCGCTGCTCGCGACCTCCTGTGACCGGCCGGCCAACGAGGGGGAGTACCCGGCCAGAGATGTGCAGCTCATCGTGCCGTACCCGGCCGGGAGCGCGATCGACACCACCGCGCAGGCGTTGGCCGACGTGATCAACAGCGACGGCACGTTCGGCAAGCGCATCCAGGTCGTCAACCGCGAAGGCGGTGGCGGTTCGGTCGGAACCACGGCCACGCTCAACGCCAAGCCGGACGGTTACACGATCGGACTGGTCCCGGACGGCCCGCTCACGCTGCTGCCGCACGCCGAAGAGGTCTCCTACGACCCTGATGCGGCCACCGTGCTCGGCGAGGTGACCACGTCCCCGGTGATGTTCGTGGTGCCCGCCGATTCTCCGTACCGGAGCATCGACGACCTGGTGCAGGCGGCCAAGGCCAAGCCGAAGACGTTGACCATGGGCGACGGACCGCTCAACTACAGCATTCCGGCGAAGAAGTTCGAGCAGCTCACCGGCACCCAGTTCAAGCACGTCAAGTTCGACGGCGACCAGGCGACGGTCACCGCTCTGCTCGGCAACAACATCGACGTCGGCGTCATGCAGCTGGCCGGCGCGGTCGCGCAGCTGAGGGCCGGTAAGGTCCGCGCGCTCGGTATCGCCTCCGCCGAGCCGATCGACATCGCCAAGGACGTCCCCACGTTCACCGAGCAGGACGTCGACTTGGAGTGGGAGGCCTACAACGTGGTGATCGCGCCGCCCGACCTGCCCAAGGCGATCCAGAAGAAGCTGACCGACACGCTGACGAAGGCCGTCAAGAGCGACAAGTTCACCGCTGCCTCGCGCAAGCTCGGCTTGGTCGTCAGCGGGCAGGACGGCGCGACGGCCAAGTCCCGGCTGACCGACAAGTCGGCGGAAGCGGCGGACATCCTCAAGTCGGTGGGGTGAGCGCGATGGACCGGCTTCGCGAGCGGTTCGACGGCGACACCGTCACGGCGGCAGTCCTGTTGCTTCTCGGGCTCTGCTACGGAGTGCTCGCGGTGCAGGAAGGCGTCGGAACCCTCGCCGACACCGGGTCGGGCTTCTTCCCGCTGATCGTGGCGGTCGTCCTGGTGATCTCCAGTGCCTGGGTCGTCGTCCGACGCCCGGCGCCGGTGGCCGAACCGGACGACGAGACGGACGACAGCGTCCACTGGTGGCGCGTCGTCGGCGTGCTGGCTGCGGCCATGCTCGTCCCGCTGCTCGGCGTCACCGTCGGAATGATCGTGACGCTGTCGGTGTCACTGGTGCTGATCGGCAAGATCATGGGCCTGCGGCGGTGGAGCAGTGCTGTACTGCTCGGCATCGGGTTCGGTGCCGCGACCTGGTTGATCTTCGTGTGGTGGCTGTGGGTGCCGTTGCCCGCGGGCACGCTCGGGCTGGTGTGAGGTAAGGAGGGCCGCGCGTGCTGGACGATCTCGGTGCCGGCTTCGCCGCGTTCGCGAATCCCACGTTCTTGATGCTTGCGGTGATCGGCGTCGTGCTGGGCACGTTGGTCGGCGTGCTCCCGGGCATCGGGCCGATCGGCGCGATGTCGGTGCTGCTGGGCGTGACGACGCAGCTCGGGCCCACCGGCTCGCTGATCTTGTTCGCGGGCATCTATTTCGGTTCGACCTACGGAGGGTCGACGACCTCGATCTTGCTGAACGTGCCGGGCGAGGCGAGCTCCGTGGTGACCGCGCTCGACGGCTACGAGATGACCAAACGCGGCAGATCCGGGCCCGCACTGACCATCGCCGCGGTGTCGTCGTTCGTCGCGGGCACGATCGCGATCTTCGGTCTGATGATGTTCGCCCCGTGGCTGAGCGGGCTGGCGGTCGAACTCGGCCCGCCGGAGTACCTGGCCTTGTGCATCGCCGGACTCGGATTGCTGGCGGCGCTGTCGAGCGGGTCCACGGCTAAGTCGATCGTGATGATCTGCGCCGGTCTGGCGATCGCGACCGTCGGTATCGATCCGTCCAGGGGAGACCTGCGTTTCACGTTCGGCTCGGACGCGCTGGCCGAGGGCTTCAGCTTCATCGCGCTGGTGATGGGCGTGTTCGGGGTCGCCGAAGCGTTGACGTTGGCCGGTCGCAAGTGGCGGCCACCCGCGGTGAAGGCGCCCCGGCTGCGTGAGTTGCTGCCGTCGAAGCAGGAAGCGCGCGAGGCGACTCCGGCCGCGCTGCGCGGATCCGGCCTCGGGTTCTTGCTCGGGCTCGTGCCCGGGCCCGCGGCCGTGCTGTCGACCTTCGCCTCCTACGTCACCGAGCGGAAGATCTCCCGTCGGCCGGAGAAGTTCGGCTCGGGAGCCATCGCTGGTGTGGCGGGTCCGGAGGCGGCGAACAACGCCGCGGCCGGGGCGGCCTTCGTGCCGCTGCTGGTACTGGGCATCCCGTTCGCGCCGACCATGGCACTGGTGCTGGCCGCGCTGCTGCTCAACGGCGTGGTGCCGGGACCGACGTTCGTCGACGACCAGCCGGAGATGTTCTGGACGGTCATCGCCGCGATGTACATCGCCAACTTCATGCTGTTGGTGCTCAACCTGCCGCTGGTCGGCTTGTTCACCCGGCTGCTGGCCATCCCGCCCCAGGCGCTGATGCCGTTCGTCATCGGCCTGTGCATCGTCGGCGTGTACGCGGAGAACAACTCCATGGTCGACGTCGTGGTGATGCTCGTGGCCAGCTTGCTCGGCTTCGTGCTGCGCCGCTCCGGGTTCAGCATGGCGCCGTTCGTACTCGCCGTCGTGCTGCAGCCGACGCTCGAGTCCTCGCTGCGGCAGACACTCGCGCTGTCCGACGGCAACCCCGGCTACCTGCTCGGCCGGCCGGTGGCCATGGTGATCCTCGGCGCCATCCTCGTCGCAGTGATCCTCTCCGTGCGACGGGCCGCCGTCGTGCGCAAACAGGCGCGTACCGACGAACCGGCGCCGTCCGCCTCGAATCCGAAATAGAAAAAAAGTGATCACCACGGGCGCGGATTCGGCCACTATGGGTACATGACCATGACCGCGGACCAGCTGTGGCGGCTCGCTCGATCCGTCTTCGAAGCCCAACCCTTCACCAAGTTCCTCGGCGCCGAACTCATCGACGCCGGGCCGGGCCGCGCCACCATCGGGCTACCGGTGCGACCGGAACTCAAGCAGCAGCACGGCTTCGCCCACGGGGGAGTCGTGAGCTTCCTGGCCGACAACGCGCTGACGTTCGCGGGCGGGCTCGCTTTGCAGAGCGACGCGTTGACCGTCGAATACAAGATCAACTACGCCAAGCCCGCCACCGGTCACTACCTGGTCGCCAAGGCGGAAGCCGCGGTCTCCACCCGCCGCCAGGCGGTGTGCCGGTGCGAGATCTACTCGCGGTTGGACCAAGGCGCCGCGGATCCCGAGGAACGGCTCGTCGCCGTGGCCCAGGGAACGATCGCAGCGGTCTCCAAAGGAGCGCGGGCCGAACCACGGTGAGGCCCCCGTTCGCCCGATGGGGTTGTTACCCAGCTGGAAAGGGTCAACTGGTCGCGTCGGCGATGGAGAAGCGGATCCGCCGTCGGGTAGAACGCCAGCGTGAAGAAGATCAGTGCAGTTCTCGCGGGTGCCGCATTGCTGACGGCGTTGACCGCATGCGGTGAGGAATCCCCGGACGACCAAGCGCAGGCCTCCGACTCCGGCAAGATCACGTTGCGCGGCCAGGGCACGTTGGCGGACTACCAGGCCGACGCGACAGCGATCCGCTACGACAAGAAGCTGGTGCCCTCCGGTGCGCAGGCAACGGTGACGTTGACGGCGGAGAAGTCCGGAGTGACCACCAAGCTCGAGGTCTCCGGCCTGGTTCCGGACCGTGAGTACGGCGCGCACGTCCACGTGAACAAGTGCGGTGAGACGGGTGACGACGCGGGTCCGCACTTCCAGCACAAGAAGGACCCGAAGGAGCCGTCGGTCGACCCGACGTACGCCAACCCGAAGAACGAGATCTGGCTGGACTTCACCACCGATTCGTCCGGTAACGGGAAGGCGGAGTCCACGGTGACGTTCGACCTGCGAGACCGACGACCTGGCGCGGTGGTGATTCACGAGCACGGCACGCACACCGAGAAGGGCGAAGCGGGCAAGGCGGGGGACCGGCTCGCCTGCATCACGCTCGCCGAGGAGTGAGCTGCGGCCCGGCACAGTCCGGCCACAGGGACGTCGGGCGGCGAGTGCCCGGCCGCGACGAATCAGGCTGCCGGGTGCCCCGCCCCATGACGCCCGGGAGGCTCGCCCGGCCGCGGCCCTTCCACGCCCAAGGTGGACGCCTTGTGCGGTGAATCCAGGCCGCTGCTGCGCGACCCGCGACACCGTCAGCCTGGGGCCCTGCCGCGGCGAAACCCGAACAGACGATGATCGGGGCATGACCGAGCAGACCACGTGGCGCTCTCACGGCGAGTGGGAGGACATCCGCTACGAGACCACCGACGACGGAATCGCCAAGATCACCATCAACCGTCCCGAGGTGCACAACGCGTTCCGTCCGCAGACCCTGATCGAGATCGACCGGGCGCTCATGCTCGCCAGGGAGGACGAGTCGATCGGGGTCATCATCCTCACCGGGGCCGGCACGCGGGCGTTCTGCTCCGGTGGTGACCAGCGGGTTCGCGGTGACAGCGGCTACAAGCTGGACGAGAACGCGACCGGGCGCTTCCACGTGACCGATCTGCATGTCGCGATGCGCCGGTGCCCGAAGCCGATCGTGGCGATGGTCGCCGGGTGGGCCATCGGCGGCGGCCACGTGCTGCACTTGGTCTGCGACCTGACGATCGCGGCGGACAACGCCAGGTTCGGGCAGGTCGGGCCCAAGGTCGGCTCGTTCGACGGCGGCTACGGCGCGAGCGTGCTGTCCGACCTGGTCGGCCCGAAGAAGGCCAAGGAGATCTGGTTCCTGTGCAGGCAGTACGACGCCCAGCAGGCACTACAGATGGGTCTGATCAACACCGTGGTGCCGCTGGAGCAGCTGGAGGAGGAGACGCTGCGCTGGTGCCGGGAGATGCTGGCCATGTCGCCGTGGGCGCTGCGCATGTCGAAGATGAGCTTCCACGCGCACGAGGACGGCTACGCCGGGGTCCAGCAACTGGCGCACGAGGCCAACCTGCTGTTCTACGGCACCGACGAGGCCAAGGAAGGCCGCGAGGCGTTCAAGGCCAAGCGCAAGCCGGACTTCACGAAGTTTCCGCGGCGCCCGTGACCGGGTGAACTCCCGTCGCCAACCGGGTCTGGTGGTGGGCGGCGTCCGGCGCACGGGCGTGCCGCCGCCGATCGGACGGGTGACGGGTGACGGGTGGCGTACGGGCGTGCCGCCTCCAACCGGACTGGTGACGGGTGGCGGCGGGGTATCGCCGCGTCCGTGGAGATCAGGTGGGGAAACCGGGCCGGCGCTAGGCCTCGACTTCGCTCGGGGACGGGTGCCGGCCGCCGGTTCGCGCGGTGATGCGATCGGCGCAGTCGCGGACCAGGCTGCCGATCCTGGTGACGTTGTCCGAGTGCAGCTCGGTGAAGAACGCCAGTGAGCACACCACACGCGAGACCTGACCTCGACGGTCGAAGATCGGTGCGGCGACACCGCTTTGCGCCATGTCGTACTGCTGGATGCTGGTGGAGTAGCCGCGCTCGCGCACCGCGGCGAGCACCTTGTGCAGCTCGTCGCGGTCGGTGACGGTGTACTTGGTGAACTGCTTGAGCCCGTGCCGGTCGACGAGTTCGTCGACTCGCTCGGGGGATTGCCATGCCAGGTACGCCTGCATGATCGCCGGAGCGCTGAACGGGAAGTCCTCGCCGACGCCGACGGTGACCCGTACGCCCATCTGCCGCTCGGCCTTGACCGTGACCACGTAGCCACCCGAGCCGTCGGGCTCGGCGACGAACACCACGAAGCCCAGCCTGCGCGCCAGCTCGTCGATCTCCTGCTGCGCGATCGCCGCGGTCATGTCGTCGGTGACACCGGTGATCGTCAGCAGCTTCGGGCCGAGGGTCCATCCTGCCCGGTCGCCCGCGGAGGTGACCCAGCCGGACCGCTGCAGGGTCGCCAGGATGTTGTAGCAGGTGCTGCGGTTCAACCCCAGTTCCGCGACGAGCGTCTTCGGTGCGACGGGGGTTGGCCATTCCGCGGCCAGTCGTTCGATGATTCGCACCGCGGATGACACCGCCGGCACATCATTTGCCACCCGGTCGCCCCCTCACTCGATCGTTGGGATGCAAGTATCTCTTCCCACTGTGCCACCGACGTGAGCAGGGAGTACGCAAACCCCCACGGAACGTCGGTGCCATCGGCGCACCAGTCACCCGCTCGGGGAACGCCGGGTCACCGCTCGCCGGAGAGGTGGGCGGCAACGACATCGAGCTCTCCTGCCGCCTCGAACAAGCTGAAGTGCCGGGCGCGGGGGACGATCCGCAGCTGGGCGTCCGGGATGCCTTCGGCCAGCGTGCGGGCCATGTCCGGCGGCGTGGCGTAGTCCTGCTCGCCGACGACGACCAGCGTTGCCGCAGTGATCCGCGGCAGCAGATCCAGGCCGTCGAACGCGCCGAGAGCACGGCATGCCTGGGCGTGTGCCTGGGAGTCGGTGGCCAGGAACAGGTCGCAGACGCGGCGTACTTCGTCGGGATGCCGCTCGGCGAATTCCGGCGTGAACCAGCGGTCGATCTGGAACGACAACTGTTCCTCGCGCGGCTTGGTGACCGCGTTGTCCGCGCGCTCGGACCAGGCCTGGACGCGGTTCGGGCCGTAGTTCGCGGTGGTGTCGGCGAGCACGAGACGATTCACCAGCTCGGGGCGGCGGCCGGCGAGCGCGATGGCGACACAACCACCCATGGACATCCCGGCAACCGCGACCGGCCCGTCCGCCCGCTCCTCGATCAGTGCGGCGGCGTCCTCGGCGAGATCCTCGATGGTGAACGGGTCGCCGTCCCACGGCGCATCGCCGTGCCCGCGCGCGTCCATCGCCACCGTGTCCCCGTCCAGCTTGGCCACCAGCGGGTCCCACAGCCGTCCGGACATCGCCAACGAATGCAGCAGCAAGTACTTCACTGTGCCGCCCTCCGGGAGGCGGCGGTGGTCGCCGCCTGCAAGATCTCCGGGTACGTGCCACATCGGCACAGATTGCCCGCGAGGTGCTCGGTGATCTGTTCGGCGCTCGGGCGCGGATTCTGCGCCAGCAGTTCCTTGGTCATGACGACCATGCCGGGGATGCAATAGCCGCACTGCGCCGCCCCGCACTCGACGAACGAGGAGACGACCTCGTCATTGTCGTCGAGCCCTTCGGCCGTGGTGAGGTCCGCCCCGTCGTACCGCACCGCCAACGCCAGGCACGACGAGATGCCCTTGCCGTCGGCCAGCACCGTGCAGGCGCCGCAGGCACCGACCCCGCAGCCCTCGCGGACGCTGGTGGTGCCGACCTGTTCACGCAGTACGTCCAGCAGCAACGCGTCGTCGGCGACATCGAGCACGTGCTTGACGCCGTTGACGGTCAGGCTGATTCGGGTGCTCATCGGTCCTCCTGCTCGGATGAGTCGCGTTGCTGCAGCGCGGTGACGATGGCTTCCGGCGTGAGTGGAAGTTCGGTGATGCGTACACCGATGGAGTCCCGGACGGCGTTGGCGATGGCGGGCGCGACCGCGAGGATCCCGGTTTCGCCGACGCCCTTGGCGCCGAACGGCCCGGTCCGGTGCGGGCTCTCCACGATGAGCGGAGTCAGCTTGTCCGGCAGATCCTTCGACGACGGCAGCTGGTAGTCGAGCAGCGTGCCGTTGGTGAGCTGCCCCTGGTCGACGACCAGCTGATCGAACAACGCGTGGCCGATACCCATGATCGCCGCGCCGGTGAGCTGCTGCTCGACCAACCGGGGATTGATCGCCTTACCGACGTCCCCGGCGACCGCGAGGTGCTCGATGTGCACCCGCCCGGTGGCGGTGTCGACGGCGATCTGAGCGCCCACCGCGCCGGCGAACCAGTGCTCGGTGACCTGCTCCGACCGCCCGGTTTCCTTGTCGTAGGGCGTCCACTGCGTGGTGAAGTTGGCTTCCGTGGTGAGCGTGGCCCCACGGGCACCGAAGCGGGCCCGCACGAGATCGGGTAGCGACACGTGCTGCTCGCCGGCGTGCAGACCATCGGCGTCCAACGTCACCTCGGACGTACCGAACTGCTCGGCGGCCAAGGCGATCAGCTTGTCGCGCATCGCTTCGGCGACTTGGCGGACGGCGTTTCCCGTGTGGTACGTCGAACGGCTTCCCGCCGTGATCGTGTCGTACGGGGTGACGTCGGTGTCGGCCTGCACGACGTGGATCCGTGCGGGGTCCATGCAGAGCTCGTCCGGGAAGATCAGCGGATTCTCGGCGAGCTCGGGGTCGATCTTGTCCATTTCCTCCTGTGCGCTTTTGACCGGGCAGATGTAGTTGACCCAGGCGGCCAGCTCGGCGGCGACGGAGGGTTCGTAGTAGAAGTTCATGAACTTCTCGGCGTTGGCCTGGTGGGTCGCCTCGTTGGGGATCTGCATGTTGTCCGACCACAACATGACGCCGGCGTCCGGTGGCACGAACCGCACCTTGGGGTCGTCGAAATTGAGCTGGATGACGTCGCCCGACCAGGCCACGCAGGCCGCGATGTCACCCTTGGCGAGTTCCTGCGCGTAGTCGTTGCCGGTGAACCGGCGGATGTGTCCGCTGTCGACGGCGGCCTGCAGCTTGTTGAGCGCCTGGTTGAACTCCTGCTCGGTGAAGGTCGTCGGGTCCGAGCCCTGGTCGAGCAGCAGCAACCCCATTGTGTCGCGCATCTCCGACAGGCAGGTGACCTTGCCCCGCAGGTCGGGTCTGGTGAGCAGCTCGTCCATGGAACGGACCTCGGACGTGACGTTGCCGTTGTAGGCGATCCCGGACAACCCGGACTGCCACGGCACCGCGTACTTGTTGTCGGTGTCCCAAGGTCTGTCGCGCAGCGTGTCGAGCAGGTTAGCTGCGACGTTGGGCAACTTGTCCTTGTCCAGCGGCTGCACCCAGCCGAGTCGCACCAGTCGCGCGGCCATCCAGTCGGTCAACACGATGATGTCGCGCTCGATCGGCTGGCACGCGGACAGCTGATTGCGCACCTTGCCGAAGAACTCGTTGTTGTCGTTGATGTCCTCCTGGTACGTCACCGAGATCCCGCTGCGCTTGCTGAACAGCTCGAGGGTAGGGCGCAGCGACTCGTTCTCCTCCGAGACGTCGATGTACAGCGGCCAGTTGGACACCACCAGCCGGCGATCGCTGTCCGAACGGTCCGGGGCACGGCACTCAGCGGGGTTCCGTCTGGTTCCTGGCATGCCGCATCCGGTGAACACGCCGGTCGCCGCGAGCGCTCCCGCGGCCGCCACGCCACGGAGTACGGTTCGGCGGGACGTGCCGGTTCTGCCCGAGGTCATGAGCGACATCACCGCGCTGGCCTCGGGCGAGATCCCGGAGCGTTGCCAGGCCCGCATGACGACGATATTGACACGATGGGCGGTATCCAACAAGGGATTCCGTTGTAACGGTCGTGATACGCAACGAAATACGGCATGATCTTGGTGAACTAAGGAGGTTGGTATGACGAGGTCGGCTGTCGAGCGCCGGCTGGTCGTGCACGAAGGTGCGCAACACGCTCTGCTCGACGACGTGGGGAAGAAGATCGTCGAGCAGCTGCAGGAGGACGGCAGGCGGCCGTACGCCACGATCGGGCGCGCGGTAGGCCTGTCCGAAGCGGCGGTGCGGCAGCGGGTCCAACGTTTGATCGACGCCGGCGTCATGCAGATCGTGGCCGTCACCGACCCGATGCAGCTCGGCTTCGCCCGGCAAGCGATGGTCGGCGTGCGAGTCTCCGGGGACCTGGAGGGCACCGCGGACCAGCTGGCCGAGATTCCCGAGGTCGACTACGTGGTGATCACTGCGGGATCGTTCGATCTGCTCCTCGAGGTCGTGGCCCGCAACGACGATCACCTGCTGGAGATCATCAAGCAGATCCGAGCGGTGGACGGCGTGCTCACCACCGAGGCGTTCACGTATCTCAAGCTGCGCAAGCAGACCTACTCCTGGGGAACCGCCTGACGCCGAGGAGAACTGATTTCGTAGCAAAAGGGCGTCTGTACGCCGATATCTCTTGTAAAGCAGCCGATGCTGTGCGATAACCGTTGAATGTCTGGCAACCTCTGGATGCACTTCACCAGGATGTCGGCCTACGCGCACGAGCCGGTTCCCACGATCGCGCGCGGCGAGGGACCCTACATCTACGACACCGGCGGCAAGCGCTACCTGGACGGCTTGTCGGGGTTGTTCGTCGTCCAGGCCGGGCACGGCCGCGAGGAGCTCGCCGAGGCGGCCGCCAAGCAGGCCCGGGAACTCGCCTTCTTCCCGATCTGGTCCTACGCGCACCCGAAGGCGATCGAGCTGTCCCAGCGGCTGGCGTCGCTGACGCCCGGCGACCTCAACCAGGTCTTTTTCACCACCTCCGGCTCGGAGGCGGTGGAGAGCGCGTGGAAGCTGGCCCGCTCGTACTTCAAGCTGACCGGTAAGCCGGGCAAACACAAGGTCATCTCCCGGGCGATCGCCTACCACGGCACCTCGATGGGGGCGTTGTCCATCACCGGCCTGCCCGGCCTCAAGCAGGAGTTCGAACCGCTGGTGCCGAGCACGATCCGCGTGCCGAACACCAACATGTACCGGGCGCCGGCGGGCGCGGCCGGTCCTGACGGGGGCGACGCGGAGGCGTTCGGTCGCTGGGCGGCCGACCGCATCGAGGAAGCCATCGAGATGGAGGGCCCGGACACCGTCGCCGCGGTGTACCTCGAGCCGGTGCAGAACGCAGGCGGTTGCTTCCCGCCGCCGCCCGGCTACTTCCAGCGCGTGCGGGAGATCTGCGACCGGCACGACGTGCTGCTGGTGTCGGACGAGGTGATCTGCGCCTTCGGCAGGCTCGGTGAGTACTTCGGTGCGAAGCGCTACGGCTACCAGCCCGACATCATCACCTGCGCCAAGGGCATGACCAGCGGATACGTGCCGATGGGCGCGATGATCGTCAGCGACCGGCTCGCCGAGCCGTTCCAGCACGGCACCAACTGGTTCGCACACGGCGCCACGTTCGGTGGGCACCCCGTGGCGTCGGCCGTAGCGCTGGCAAACCTCGACCTGTTCGCACGCGAGGACCTCAACGCGCACGCGCGGGCCAACACCGACCTGTTCCGGTCGTACCTGGAACGCCTGTACGACCTTCCGATCGTCGGCGACGTACGCGGCGACGGGTATTTCTTCGGTATCGAGCTGGTGAAGGACAAGTCCACGCGCGAGACGTTCGACGAGGACGAGTCGGAAGTGCTGCTCCGCGGATTCCCCTCGAAAGCGCTCTACGAGAACGGTCTGTACTGCCGGGCCGACGACCGGGGCGACCCCGTGGTGCAGCTCGCGCCGCCGCTGATCTGTGAAGAGCAGCATTTCGCCGAGATGGAGCAGATCCTGCGGTCGGTGTTGGCGGAGGCCTGGAGCCGGCTGTGACCGGTCCGGACGTGGTGGGCTACTGGCTCTCCACGGTTCAGGTGACGCCCCGGCCGCCGCTGCCGGGGAGCGCCGAAGCCGACGTGGTGATCGCCGGCGCCGGTTTCACCGGACTGTGGACCGCCTACTACCTGGCTCTGGCGGATCCGTCACGGCGGATCGTGGTGCTCGATGCGCACGTGGCCGGCTTCGGTGCCAGCGGACGCAACGGTGGCTGGTGCTCCGCGCTGTTTCCGGCGTCTCCGGCGGCGATCGCCCGTCGGCACGGTGTGGAGCGGGCGATCGCGCTCGTGGCTGCGCTGCAGGAGACGGTCGACGAGGTTGGGCGAGTCGCGGCCGCGGAGGCCATCGACTGCGACTACGTCAAGGGCGGCACCGTGGTGCTCGCGCGAACGCCGGTGCAGGAAGCGCGCGGCCGGGCGCAGGTCGACGAAGAGTCCGAGTTCGGCACCGGCCTGTACTGGCTGAGCGCGGCAGAGGTGCGAGCACTGTGCAACGCGACCCGGGTTCGCGGCGGCACCTACTCGCCGCACTGCGCCGCCATCCACCCCGGAAAGCTCGTCCGCGGACTCGCGCAGGCGGTCGAACGGCTCGGCGTGACGATCTACGAGCAGACGCCCGCGCTGAACCTCCGGCCAGGAACCGTCGAAACAGCGGCCGGTACGGTGCGCGCCCCGGTTGTCGTCCGGGCGACGGAGGGGTACACGTCGGCGCTGCCCGGCCACGGCAGGCTGCTCGCCCCGCTGTACTCGTTGATGGTGGCCACCGAGCCGCTCCCGGAGTCGTTCTGGGCCCACGCGGGCCTTGCCCGGAGAGAGACGTTCTCGGACCTGCGGCGCATGATCATTTACGGGCAGCGAACGGCGGACGACCGGCTGGCCTTCGGCGGCCGCGGCGCTCCGTATCACTTTCGGTCCCGCGTGGACCCCGCCTTCGACCGGGATGCACGCGTTCATGACGAGCTCGCGTCGACGCTGGTGGACCTGTTCCCGGCGCTGGGGCCGCGACCGCCGATCACGCATCGGTGGGGCGGGCCGCTCGGCGTACCGCGGGACTGGACGGCGTCGGTCGGATTCGATCGAAGAAACGGATTGGCGTGGGGCGGCGGATATGTCGGCGACGGCGTGGCAACCTCGAATCTCGCCGGCCGGACACTGGCCGACCTGATCGTCGGCCAGGACTCCCGGCTGACGCGGCTGCCGTGGGTCGGTCACCGGTGGCCGCGCTGGGAGCCGGAACCGTTGCGGTGGCTGGCGATCAACGCCGGACTCCGGGCGACCGAGCTGGCCGACGCCCGGGAAGACCGGACCGGGAAGCCGTTCCGGCCGACTGCCCTGCTGGGCCGCTTCATCGGCGAGTAGCGACCGATTGGGTTGATTCGGACTACAGGCGGTCGGTCAGAAAATCTTCCACGACCGTCGAGTCGTTGATAAGCAGGGTCAAGGAGTCGACCCGTGCTGGGTTGTCCAGGAGCGACTTGACCGCCAGGCGGGCGAACTCACGACTTGCTGGAGAGATCAATTCGCCACGTCGTCGTATGACTGCCAACGTGTCGTACAACGGTTCGGCGAACGTCACCGTGTGAAGTTGGCGGGTGTCGATCTCGCTCGCTTTGGACGCGGCACACGCGATCGTGTCCCCCAACCCCGCCGCGACCATGTCGAGCGCCGCAGGCAGGTATTCCACTTCGATGAGCGGGCTGAGCTTTCGGCCGATGAGTTCGGCCCGCCGAGCGAGCTGGCACCTGGCAGGGTCCCGCTCGGCGTAGTGCGCGTCGTAGAGCACCAAAGGACGGCGGCACAGGTCATGAATCGTCACAGGTGAGGCGGCGCGTTCGGGACGGGCAGTCACGTACAGGACCTCGTCGCGAGCGACCGGCAGCACGTCGAGGCCGTCGGTGTCGATGGGCAGCGTCACCAGTCCGGCTTCCAGGACACCCGAACGCACATCGTTGGCCGTTTCCACGCTGTTCTGGCCGAGGAGACGGATCTGCACCTTGGGGTACAGGTGGTGGAACCGAGCTGCCAGATCCGCGCTGAGGTAGAAGTTCGCGTTGCGCAGCAGTCCGAAACTGGCCTGCCCCCCGCTCAACGTTGCCAGCGAGCGCACCGCTTTCGCGCCCATGTCCGCGTTCGACACCGCCTGCTCGGCGTAGGGGAGGAGCGCCTCACCCGCGGGTGTGAGCGTCAGTGACTTCGGCCGTCTGCGGAACAGGGCGGCTTTGAGCTCCGCTTCGAGTCGGCGAACAAGGTCGGAGATGGCTGGCTGGCTCATCTGCAAGCAAGCGGCTGCTGCGGTGAACGAGCCCAGGCGTGCGGCCAGCAGAAACGCACGGAGTTGGGTGAGGGTCATAAGAAGATCTTATGAAGTTCTCAAGATATTTGGCTGTTGTCTTGTGAAGCGCCGTCTTCCTAGGGTCGGGCGTGTCCAGACTCCCGGGGGTGCACGAGTGGCGATTTACCTGAAGGAAGCGGCGGCATCAGCGAGTGACGATGCGCCGGATGTAGCGGAGGTCGTGCGCGATGTCATCGCGGACATCCGCGAACGCGGCGATGAGGCGGTGCGGGATTACGCGGCGAAATTCGACGAATACGCGCCAGCGTCCTTCCGCCTCTCCGTTGATCAGATCCAGGGCGCGTTGGACGCCGTCCCCGAGCAGACGCTTGCCGACATTCGGACGGTGCAGCGAAATGTGCGTCGATTCGCCGAGTTACAGCGAGCATCGGTGCAAGACTTCGAGAGCGAAGTGGCCCCCGGGGTGTTTCTCGGGCAGCGCCACATCCCGGTCAATGCGGTTGGCGCCTATGTCCCAGGCGGACGTTATCCGCTCCTGGCTTCCGCGCACATGACGATCATCCCGGCGAAGATCGCCGGCGTCCGACGGGTCGTCGCGGCGACCCCGGCCCCCCGCGGCAAGCTGCCCGCCGCCTCGATCGCCGCCATCCATCTCGCGGGCGCCGATGAGATCTATGCCATCGGCGGAGTGCAAGCCGTGGCAGCGATGGCGCTCGGCACGCAGACGATCGATCGGGTCGACGTATTGGCTGGGCCTGGCAATGCCTACGTCGCGGAAGCCAAACGACAGCTGTTCGGAGAAGTGGGTATCGACCTGTTCGCCGGCCCAACTGAGTTGTTGATCATCGCCGACGAGACCGCGGACCCGTTCATCGTTGCGACCGACCTGCTGAGCCAGGCGGAGCACGGGCCGGATTCGCCGACGGTTCTGCTTACCACCTCGGCCGAGCTCGGCAAGCAGGTATTGGGCGAGGTCCAGCGACTGCTGCCGGGTTTGCCGACCGGACAGATCGCAGGCGCAGCGTGGCGCAACCACGGCGAGGTAATCGTGCTGGACGACCTCGAGGAGGCTTACCGGGTCGCAGACGATTACGCCAGCGAACACGTTCATGTGATGACTGCTGAACCTCGGCACGCGCTGGAGAAACTCACCAATTACGGGTCCCTGTTCCTCGGCGCCCATACCTGTGTTTCGTTCGGCGACAAGGTCATCGGAACCAACCATGTCCTTCCCACTCGTCGCGCGGCGCGGTACACGGGCGGATTGTGGGTCGGCAAGTACTTGAAAACCGTCACGTATCAGGAGGTCCGCGACGCGTCAGCGGCTGCTGAGCTGGGCGAGCTACTCGGCCGCGCGGCTCGAGCGGAGAACTTTGAGGGGCATGCGCGCTCGGGCGACGTGCGTGTCGCGGCGTTGCACGGGACGCGTCCCGCGTGGGCCGAGGAAGGAGCATGACATGGCTACCGGTGAATCACCCTCAGCCACGTCGGCCGCCACTAAAGCCCCGCCCAGCGCATCCGCCAGGACGATGCAGCGCCGTGTGGTTTCGGCGGCGAGCGTCGGGCAGTTCATCGAGTTCTACGACTTTGCGATCTACGGACTGGCGGCGGTGGCGATCGCCGATGCGTTCTTTCCGTCGTCGAGCGGCACGCTGGGACTCCTCTCCGCGCTCGCTGTATACGGCGTAGCGTTCGTCGCTCGGCCGCTCGGGGGTCTGTACTTTGGTTCGCTTGGCGACCGCATCGGCCGCAAGGCGGTCCTGACGATCAGCTTGACGCTCATCGGCGCAGCGACGACCGTGATGGGGTTGCTACCCGGCTATGACCAGATCGGCGTGCTTGCTCCGACACTACTGGTGGCGCTGCGTCTGCTTCAGGGCTTCTCTGCTGGTGGCGAAGCCATTGGTGCACCCTCATTCGTGCTCGAACACGCCCCTCGGGACAAACGTGGTGGATGGATCACGATCGCCATCGCGATGTCCGCCACCCCGTCGGTCGTCGCGGGCGTCTTCTACGTCGTGTTGGACATGGCGATGAGTGATGCCGCCTATAGCTCGTGGGGTTGGCGCATTCCGTTCCTCGCCGCCGCCCCGATGACCGCTATCGGTATCTACATTCGGCGCAGGACTGAGGAAAGTCCGGTTTTCGAGGCCCTGAAGAGTCGGTCCGTGCACGTAACCAATCCTGTTCGGGCCACATTGCGCAACGACTGGGTGCGTATGCTGCAGGTTTTCTGCGTGATGTCGCTGTCGGCCCTCGGGTTCTACTTCTTGGTCGGCTACTTCGTGTCGTACTTGGAGACCACAGCCGATCTGTCTCGCGGCCAGTCGTTGATTGCGACCTCGACGGCGTTGATCGCCTTCACCATCATGCTTCCGCTCGGCGGTCGAATCTCGGACCGCCTCGGTCGTCGTACGATGCTCCGGGTCGGCGCGGTCGGCATGCTTGTCGTCGCGGTTCCGTCGTTCGCACTGGTTTCGTCCGGTCACCTGGGCGCCGCAACCCTCGGCCAAATTCTTCTGGCTGTCCCGTTGTGTTTCTACGGCGGCGGAAGCTACACGTTCTTCGTGGAACTTTTCCCTGCCGCCACCAGGCTCAGCGGCGCCGCCATCAGTTACAACGTGGCATTCGCACTCTTTGGCGGAGCGGCGCCCTTCGCCGCCACGGCTCTGGTGTCAGCGACCGACCTTGCCATGTCGCCGGCACTGCTCGTCGTCCTGACCGGCGTCATCGCCTTTGCCGCCTCACTGGGCGTGCCGGAAACCGCTGGACGTGACCTTCTGGAGGAGGCGTGACGACGCAGTCCGTCATTCGCACCGTTCTGGGTGACGTTCCGGCTGACACCGTCGGCCATATCCAGCCGCACGAGCATGTGCTCTGCGATCTGAGTCGGCCGCTGCCACCGGATGCCACACCCGAGCAGCGCGCGTGGGACACGGCTCCCATCACGTTGCGCAACTACTACGAAGTGCGCCGTGAGCACACCTCGGAGGACCTCCGGCTGGACGATGTGTCGATCGCGATCGCCGAGCTGACCGAGTACCGAGAAGCAGGTGGCAGCGCCGTCGTGGACGCGACCTCGATCGGGCTCCATCGCGACCCACAAGGGCTCGCCGCGGTGTCGCAAGGCTCCGGCGTGCACATCGTCATGGGTTGCGGCTACTACTACCGCGAGTATCACGAACCGGACTTCCTCGACGGGCGGAGCCGGGAACAGCTCGCCGCGGACATGGTCGGCGACATCATGAACGGTGCCGGCGGGACGTCGATCCGGGCCGGTGTCATCGGTGAGATCGGTTTGAGCTGGCCACACCACCCTGTCGAGCTTCGGGTGCTCGAGGCGGCGGTGGACGCGCAGCTCACTACGGGAGCGGGGTTACTCATCCACCCGGCCCGACACGAGCATTCGCCTCTTTCCGCGGTGAAGGTGGTGCGTGCTGCGGGAGGCGACGTGTCCCGCACGATCATCAGCCACGTCGAGCGGACGCTGTTTGATCGGGACCAGTTTCGCGCATTGGCAGACACCGGCTGCTATGTCGAGTTCGATCTCTTCGGGCAGGAGTCGTCGTACTACTCACTGGCGCCGATCGACATGCCCAATGACGCCATGCGGGTCGACTACATCATCGACCTCGTTGAACGCGGGCACTTGGCGCAGATCCTGATCTCGCAGGACATCTGCCACAAGACCAACCTGCACACATACGGTGGCGAAGGGTACGTACACATCTTGCGGCGCATCATCCCGCTGATGCTGCGCAAGGGGTTGACCGAAGAGCAGGTCTACGCCATCACTGTCGCCAACCCGCGACGAGCACTCGCGATGAAGGTTTGAGTCGTCGAGCCGTGCGGAAGTGCCTACGGTCTCGGTGCGGGGNGGCGAGCGCCTTGAGCAGATCGGGCAGGGCGGCGAGGTTGTGGGCGCTCACCACCGCACTGCAGTGGGGGAGTGCCGCGGCCATTCCGCGGACGAGCGGACGATAGTTCGGCCGGGCCGTGCGCGGATTGACCCAGACCAGCCGGTAGGTGAGCTGGGCGAGCCGTTCGAGGGCGGTGTCGAGCACGGCCGGCTCGCCAGAGTCCCAGCCGTCGGAGACGATCACGACCACCGCGCCGCGGGCCAGGTTCCGGGTTTCCACGCCGTCGATGAACTGTCGCACCGCAGCCCCGATGCGGGTACCGCTGGACCAGTCCGGCGCGGCGCGGCCTGCGAGCCGGAACGCCGCCTCGGGGTCGGTGACGAGAACCGGGGTGATCCTGGTCAGCCGGGTGGCGAACGTGAAGACCTCCGCTTCGGCTCCGACAGCCGCGCTGTGCAGCAGTTGAAGCATGGCTCTGGCGTGCCCGGCCATGGACGCCGAGATGTCGCACAGCACGACGAGGCGCCGCGGCTCGAAGTGCGCAGATCTGCGGCGTAGCGTGACCGGTTCTCCGGCCGTCCGGCGCGCATGGCGCAGCGTTGCTCTGCCGTCGACCCGCCGTCCGTTCACGGCAGGCCGGAACCGGCTGGTGCGGCGGCGCGGGGTGGCCAGCCGGAATTGCCGCATGGCGTCGGCCATCGCGGCGAGTTCGGCGTCGTCGAGCTGGTCGAAGTCGACGGTGCTCAGCTGTTCGGCCGGACTGGCGGCGCTGCGCCGGCGCGCGGCCAGGTCGGGCCTGGCCGAATCGTCAGCCGTCCGACCCTGGTTCGCGGTGCTGGGGGTCGACAGCCCGAATGCCGGCTCGCCGGCGCCGTCAGCGGTCTGTAGCCGGCCGGAACGCTGCCGTGTCCGCTGTCGACCGAAGAGTCGCGCGATGATGTCGACCTCGTCGGGCGAACTGGCCAGGGTCGCCAGTGCGCAGCGGTAGACGGTCTGCTGGTCGGCCGGGCTCAGCGCCAACAGCGCGCGGACGAACCGGGTGGTCCGCTCAGCATCGACTCGCATGCCTTCGCCGCGCAGCCGTTGCGTCAGTCGGGCCGCCAGGCTCGCCACGTCCGTCATCGCGGCACCACCGAGTCGAGTCCGGCTTCCAGCACCGCCGCACGGTCCTCGTCGTATTTGACGACTGTGCTGATGGTTCGGCGCGCTGCGTCGGCGTCCAGTTCGGTTTCGCCGAGGGCGTGCAGCGCGGCGGCCCAGCTGATCGCCTCCGCAACCCCGGGTGGTTTCCGCAGCGACAGTTCACGCAGTCGGTCGACGCCCTCGGCGACGTGCCGGCACAGGTCGTCGGCAGCTTGCGGTACCCGTCGCCGCACGATCTGGGCCACGCGTTCCGGGCCGGGGTGCTGGATCCAGTGGTACAAGCAGCGTCGCTTCAACGCCTCGTGCAGGTCCCTGGTGCGGTTCGACGTCAGCACCGCGACCGGCGGAACTTCGGCCTTGCGGGTGCCGAGCTCGGGAATCGTCACCGCATGCTCGGCGAGCAGCTCCATCAGAAACGCCTCGAACTCGTCGTCGGCGCGATCGACCTCGTCCACCAACAGCACCGCGGGCCGCGGCCCGGGATGCCGGAGTGCGGCCAGCAGCGGCCGGTCAAGCAGGTAGTCCTCGGTGAACAGGTCGGCGTCGGAGAGCCGTTCCCCGCGCGACTCGGCGAGCCGGATGCCCAGCAGCTGGCGGGGATAGTTCCACTCGTACAGCGCCTCCGACGCGCTGAGCCCCTCGTAACACTGCAGGCGGATCAAAGGCGTGTCGAGCACGGCGGCCAGCGACTTGGCCGCCTCCGTCTTGCCGACGCCCGGCTCGCCTTCCAGCAGGATCGGCTGTTGCAGCACCAGCGCCAGATACAGGGCTGTGCCGAGCTCCTCGTCGGCCAGGTACCCGACGCCGTCCAGCGCCGCGGTCAGGTCCGCCACGTCGCGAAACTGGTGTCTCATGTAATCGCCACATCACTTCGGAGGGGGCGGCCTTGGATGGCTCGCCAGACGGCGGCGGGCGTCAGCGGCATGTCCGCGTGCCGGACGCCGTACGGCCGCAGCGCGTCCATCACCGCGTTCACCACGGCAGCGGGGGAACCGACCGTGGCCGCTTCACCGATGCCTTTCGCGCCGACCGGGTGGTGCGGCGACGGGGTGACCGTCTGTCCGAGCTCCCAGGACGGGCACTCCAACGCCGTCGGCAACAGGTAATCCATGAACGAGCCGCCCAGGTGATTGCCGTCGGCGTCGAACGCGATCTGTTCCATCAACGCCATGCCGATGCCGTCCGCCAGGCCACGGTGGATCTGCCCGTCCACGATCATCGGGTTGATCCGCACGCCGCAGTCGTCCACCGCGACGAAGCGCCGCACCTTCACCTGCCCGGTATCCGGGTCGACGTCGACCACGCACAGGTAGGCGCCGAACGGGAAGGTCAGGTTCGGCGGGTTGTAGACGGTCACGGCGTTCAGGTGGGCGTCGACGCCTTCGGGTGGCTCGAAGCTCGAATGCGCGACGCGGGCGATCTCGGCCAGGGTGTACCCCAGTTCCTCGTCGCCTCGGACGAACCAGCGTCCGTCGCCCCACTCGAGATCGTCCGGACTGACCTCCAACATGGCAGCGGCGATCAGTCGCGCCCGCTCACGAACCTGACGCGCCACCGTCACCACGGCGGCGCCGGACACGGCGATCGAACGTGAGCCGTAGGTGCCGACACCGAACGGTGTGTGGTCGGTGTCGCCTTGCACCACATCGACCGCGTCCACGCCGATACCCAGTTCCTGCGCCACGAGCTGCGCGAACGTCGTTTCGTGCCCTTGGCCCTGCGACATGCACGACAGCCGTACGACCGCGGTGCCGGACGGGTGGATGCGCAGTTCGGCGCCGTCGGCCATGCCGAACCCGAACATGTCCATGTACTTGCGCGGGCCCGCCCCGACCGCCTCGGTGAAGAAGCTCAGACCGATCCCCATGAGCTCGCCACGTTCACGCCTGGCCGCCTGCTCGGCGCGCAGGTCGTCGTACTTGGCCAGCTCCAAAGCCTTCGCCAGCGCTCTCGGGTAGTCGCCCGAGTCGTAGCGCCACCCGGTCGCGGTGTCGTACGGGAACTGCTCCGGTCGCAGCAGATTCCGCATGCGTAGCTCAGCCGGGTCCATGTCCAGCTCGCCGGCAAGCAGGTCGACCATGCGCTCGACGAGGTAGACCGCTTCGGTGATGCGGAACGAACACGAATACGCCACCCCGCCCGGTGCCTTGTTCGTGTAGACGCCGGTCACGGCGCAGTGCGCGGCCTGCAGGTCGTAGGAGCCGGTGAAGACGCCGAAGAATCCGGCCGGGAAGCGGGACGGTTGCGCGGTCGCGTTGAACGCGCCGTGATCGGCGAGCACCCGGACCCGCAGGCCGAGAATCGTGCCGTCGGCGCGCGCGGCGATCTCGCCCCGCATGTGGTAATCGCGGGCGAACGCGGTGCTCATCAAGTTTTCCGAGCGGTCCTCGATCCACTTCACCGGGCAGCCGGTGATCATCGAGGCGACGATGGCGCACACATAGCCGGGATAGACGCCGACCTTGTTGCCGAAGCCGCCGCCGATGTCCTTGGCGATCACCCGGATCCGGTGCTCGGGAATCCCGGTCAGCTGCGCGTACAGCGACCGGTGGGTGTGCGGGGCTTGCGCCGTCGACCACACCGTCAGCCGCTCGCTGACCGGGTCCATGTCCGCCACGATGCCGCAGGTCTCCAAGGGAGCCGGATGGACACGGGGGTAGAGCATGTCCTGCTCCACCACGACGTCGGCTTCGGCGAACACCTCCGCCACGCGTTGCGCGTCACCGGACTCCCAGTCGAAGATGTGGTTGTTCTCCTGACCGGGGCGGTCGTCCCGAACCACCGGCGCATCGGGCGACAGGGCCTGGCGCGCGTCGACAACCGCGGGCAGCGGCTCGTACTCGACGTCGATCAGCTCGAGGGCGTCGCGAGCCGCGTAGCGATCCTCGGCGACCACGAAGGCGACTTCCTGCCCCTGGAATCGCACCTTGTCGGTAGCCAGCACCGCCTGCGTGTCGTGGGAGGGCGTCGGCATCCACGCCATGCCGCGCTGGGCCAGCGTCTCCCCGGTGATCACCGCCTTCACCTTGGGATGCGCCAGCGCGGCACTGGCGTCGACCGACACGACCTTGGCATGCGCGAGCGGGCTGCGCAGCACCGCGCCGTGCAGCATGCCGGGCAGTGCCAGGTCGTCGACGAACGTGCCGAGACCGCGGACGAACCGGGCGTCCTCCTTGCGCGGCTGCGAGCCGTAGGCGGAGCCGTTCCCGTGCGCTGTGCCCTCGAGTGTGTCGCTCACGAGGTCACCTCGTCACGTCGTTCGTGCTCGGCGGCCCAGCGCACGGCCCGCACGATGTTCTCGTAGCCGGTGCAGCGGCACAACTGACCGGAGATCGCCTCCCGAATGCGCTCCTCGGACGGGTTCGGATCCCGATCGAGCAGCCAGCGGGCGGTCATCAGCATCCCGGGTGTGCAGAAGCCGCACTGCGCGCCATGACACCGGATGAATCCCTGCTGCACCGGATCCAACTTCCCGTTCTGCGCCAGCGATTCGACCGTCCGTACCTCTTTGCCGTCGGCCATCGCCGCCAGCACCGTGCACGACTTCACCGGAACACCGTCCAACCACACCACGCACGCGCCGCAGTTCGAGGTGTCGCAGCCCAAGTGTGTGCCGGTCAAGGAGAGTTCGTCGCGCAAGAAGTAGGCGAGCAGCACCCGTGGTTCGATGCTGCGCCGGTGTTGCTGACCGTTGACCGTCACGGTGATCTCCACGGCTACACCTCCCGACCCGCGCGCCGGCACGCGAGCTGCAAGGCACGGGTTACCAACGTTGCGGCCAGGTGACGCTTGTAATCGGCGGGCCCGCGTTGATCGACCGGCGGATCACAGTGTTCGGCGGCGATCCGCCCGGCTTCGCCGAGGACATCCGCCGACACGGACCGCCCGCGGAGAAAGTCCTCGGCCTCGACAGCGACGAAGTTGCGCGCGCCGAGCGCGGACAGCCCGATCCCCACCTCGGTGATCACGTCCCCGTCCAGCCACACCGCGGCACCGACCGCACCGACCGCCCAGTCCCCGGCACGCCTGCTGACCTTGAGGAACGCGCTGCTGCCACCGGTGCGTACGGGCACGCGGAGCTCGACCAACAACTCGCCGGGACCGACCACCGTCTCGTACGGGCCGACGAAGAAGTCCCGGAGCGGCACGATGCGCTGAGTCTCGGCCCCCTGCACCACCGCGTACGCGCGCAGGGCACTGAACGCGGCCGACAGGTCCTCGGACGGATCGGCCTGGCAGACGGAACCGCCGACGGTGCCGCGATTCCGCACGATCGGGTCGGCGATCACCTTTTCCGCGTCGCGCAGAATCGGGAACAGCTGGGCCACCTCGTCGTCGTCCAGCAATTCGGTGTGCCGCACCAATGCGCCGACCCGCAGTTCGCCGTCCACCCGGGAAATTCCGCCCAGTTCGGCGACCTCGTTGATATCGATCAACACTTCCGGCCTGGCCAGCCGCAATTTCATCATCGGAATCAGGCTGTGCCCACCGGCGATCAGCCGTCCGGCGCCGTTGTACTTGCCGAGCAGCTGCACCGCGTGCGCGATGCTCGTGGCCCGTTCATACTCGAACTGCGCGGGTACCTGCATGCGGTCTCCCAGCTGCCGTGGTCGAGGATCATCTTCGCCACGCGCAGCCCGCCGCCGCAAGCGTCGGTTAAGCGATGCCTTAGGGCCGTCCGGCTATCACCCAATCGTGATTAACCAAAGCCTTATAACTCGGTTTTGCCGCCTGTCGGCCGGGTGGATGATCACATTTCCCACCACATGACGCCGTGCGTCTATGCCGAGAGGTGTCAGCCATGCGGATGGAGTCGGACGGCAACAACCGCGGCAACCCGCGGTTGGTCGAACTTTTCGCCAACGCGCCGCAGGAACCGAAACCGGGCGGCAGCCCGACCGTCGGGGCCTGGCCCCAGCTGGTCGAGTTCTTCAAGGTCGCGGGTCAGCCCGTTCCGGGGCCGTGGCCACCCCACCAGCAGCCGAGACCGGATCCCACCGACGACGCCGGGCCGGTCGCCGTGCCGGAGCCGCCCGACCCCGGCCCGGAAATCGGCCAGGCATCCGACACCGAGTCGTCCGATCTCCCGTAGCCGGCTCGCACCCAGGAGGACCCATGTACCCGCCCCGCTTCGCTTATGAGGCGCCGCGATCACTGGACCAGGCACAGGCACTGCTGGCCGAGTACGGCGACGAGGCCAAGGTGCTCGCCGGCGGCCAGAGCCTGGTGCCGCTGCTCAAGCTGCGCTTCGCCGCGCCTGCGATGCTCGTCGACATCAACAACGTGCCCGACCTGGAGTACCACCGCACCGCGTCCGACGGCTCGCTGCGGGTCGGTGCCCTGTGCCGACACGCCGATCTGGAGCGCTCGACGCTGCTCGCTCAGTTCCCGGTGATGGCATCGGCCGCGCCGCTGGTGGCCGACCCGGTGGTTCGGCACCGCGGCACGCTGGTCGGCTCGGTGTGTCACGCCGACCCGCAAGGAGACTGGTCGGCGGTGCTGCTGGCGCTCGACGCGTCGATCGTGGCGGTCGGACCGGAAGGCAGGCGCACCATCCCGATGGCCGAGTTCGTGCTCGGACCGTTCACACCTGCCCTGCGGCCGGGGGAGATCGCGATCGAGGCGGTGATCCCGCCGCCACAGCACCAGCCCGCGGGCAGCTACTTCAAGTTGGAACGGCGGGTCGGCGACTTCGCCACGGCCGGAGCGGCGGTCGCGGTGGAGATGGACGGCAGCAGGGTCACCAGGGCCGGGATCGCATTGACCGGTGTCGGCACGCTCGGCACGCGGGCCACCGCGGCGGAAGAGGCCCTCACCGGCCACGAGCTGACCGACGGATCGATCGCGGAAGCGGCGGACGCGGCCGCGGAATCGGCCAATCCGCAGTCGGACCACCGAGGAAGTGCGCAGTTCAAGCGACACGTGGTGCGCACGTTCGTGAGCAGGGCGCTGCACCGCGTCCTGGACGCCCCCGCGGGAAAGGCGGCATGAGATGACTGTTGTGCACGAAGAGCCCACGGCAGGCGCAGACGTACCGACTCGCCGGATCCGCGTGACGGTCAACGGCGTGACCAAGACGGTCGAGCTGGAGCCGCGCGTGCTGCTGGTGCACCTGCTGCGCCAGGCGCTCGGCCTGACCGGCACGCACATGGGGTGCGACACCACCAACTGCGGCGCCTGCACGGTGCTGGTCGACGGCCGCCCGACGAAGTCCTGCACGATGCTCGCGGTGCAGGCCGACGGCCACGAGGTGCGAACGGTCGAGGGCATGTCCACCCCGAGCGAGCTGCACCCGCTGCAAGAGGGCTTCAAGGAAGAACACGGCCTGCAGTGCGGCTTCTGCACCCCGGGGATGCTGATGTCCGCCAAGGCCCTGCTGGAGAACAACCCGGACCCCACCGAGGACGAGATCCGTTGGGCGCTGTCCGGCAACCTGTGCCGCTGCACGGGCTACCAGAACATCGTCAAAGCGGTGCAGTGGGCGGCCCACAAGATGCGGGGTGAGCAAGCATGACGGCGGTCGACGAACGCAAGATCGGCGGACTCGGCACCAGCCGGAAACGCGTCGAGGACGATCGGTTCATCCGCGGCAAGGGCAACTACGTCGACGACATCGTGCTGCCCGGCATGCTGCACATGGAGATCCTGCGCAGTCCGGTCGCGCACGCGCGCATCAAGTCGATCGACACCAGCCGCGCGTGGGAGGTACCCGGCGTTCACCTGGTGCTGACCGGCGAGATGGCGGCCACCCGCAACCTGGCGTGGATGCCCACGCTGTCCTACGACACCCAGGCGGTGCTGGCCACCGACAAGGTCCGCTTCCAAGGTCAGGAAGTCGCCGTCGTCGTGGCCGACGACCCCTACATCGCCAAGGACGCCTGCGAACTGATCGACGTGGAGTACGAGCCGTTGCCCGCGCTCGTCACCCCGGAGCAGGCGATAGCCGAAGGCGCGCCGGTCATCCGCGACGACAAGGCGGGCCAGGACGACAACCTGATCTACACGTGGGAGGTCGGCGACAAGGACGGCACCGACCGTGCCTTCGAGCAGGCCGACGTGATCTCCAAGCTGCGGCTGCACTATCCGCGCTCGCACCCGTCGCCGATCGAGCCGTGCGGGTCGGTCGCCGACTTCAACAGGGCCACCGGCAAGCTCACGGTGTACATGACCACGCAGGCGCCGCACATCGTGCGGGCCGCGGTGGCGATGATCGCCGAGCTGCCCGAACACATGATCCGCATCGTGGCGCCCGACATCGGTGGCGGCTTCGGCAACAAGGTGCCGGTGTACCCGGGTTACGTGTGTTCGATCCTGTGCTCGATCCTGCTGGAGCGTCCGGTGAAGTGGATCGAGGACAAGACCGGCAACCTGATCTCCACCGGGTTCGCCAGGGACATGTACCTGGACAGCGAGATGGCGCTGTCCAAGGACGGCAAGATCCTCGGTGTCCGTATCCGCGCGGACGCCGACCACGGCGCCTTCTACGCCGACGCGCAGCCGAGCAAGTTCAAGATCGGCCTGCTGCACTCGACGTTCGCCTGTTACGACATCCCGAACGCGCACCTGATGGCGCGCGGCGTGTACACCAACAAAGCCCCTGGTGGGGTGGCGTACCGCTGCTCGTTCCGGGTCACCGAGGCGATGTTCTTCCAGGAACGGATGATGCACGCCGCGGCCAACGACCTCGGCATGGATCAGGCGGAGTTCCGCAGGCGGAACCTGGTCAGGGACGATCAGTTCCCGTATCGCACGCCGTTCGGCTTCCTGCTCGACTCCGGCCAGTACCACAAGTGCCTCGAGGTCGGGCTGAAAGCGATCGACTACGACAACTTCCGCGAACAGCAGAAGCAGGCACGGGCCAGGGGCAGGCTGCTCGGGCTGGGCATCTCGACGATGACCGAGCCGCTCGGTGCGGGCAACAGCCGTGAGTTCGACATTCTCGGCATCAAGATGTTCGACTCGGCCGAGCTGCGGGTCCACCCGACCGGCAAGGCGTTGTTGCGGATCGGGTCCAAGACCCAAGGTCAGGGTCACGAGACGACGTTCGCGCAGATCGTCAGCCACGAATTGGGCATACCGGCCGACGACATCGTGGTCGAGCACGGCGACACCGACACCGCGCCGTTCGGCATGGGCACCTATGCCTCCCGGTCGACGCCGGTGGCCGGTGCGGCGACGGCGATGGTCGCGCGCAAGATCAGAGCCAAGGCGCGAGCGATCGCAGCACATCTGCTCGAGGCCTCCGAAGAGGACGTCGAGTGGGAGCTCGGACGCTTCTACCTGCGCAGCTCGCCGGAGCGTGGCGTGACCATCCAGGAGTGCGCGATGGCCGCTTACGGCAACATGCCCGACGGCATGGAGCCCGGCCTGGAGCACCACGCCTACTACGACCCGCCCAACATGACGTGGCCGTTCGCGGTCTACATCGCCACCGTGGAGGTCGACCCGGAGACCGGCGTCTGGGACGTCCTGAAGGTGGTGGCCGTCGACGACTGCGGTGTGCGCATCAACCCGATGATCGTCGAAGGCCAGATCATGGGTGGCCTCACCGAGGCGTACGCGATGTCGAGCATGCAGTTCCAGACCTATGACGCGGAAGGCAACTGCATCGGGTCCAACTACATGGACTACCTGCTGCCGAGCGCGTGGGAGACGCCGGGCTTCGAACTGCACAGCGAAGTCGTCACGCCGTCGCCGCACCACCCGATCGGCGCCAAGGGCATCGGCGAGTGCGCCGCGGTCGGTGGGCCTGCGGCGTTCGTGAACGCGGTGATGGACGCGATCTCCCACACCGGCGTGCGCAACATCGACATGCCGCTGTTGCCGGACCGCGTGTGGGAGGCGCTGAACCAGCGCCGCGACGTCTCCGGCGCGCCGCCGGTGCGCGCCGAGGACTGACGGCTGGATTGACAGGTGAACGAGATGGAACACCACACCGGGTGGGGCGTGTTGGAGCAGGCCGCGGCCATGGCGCAGCGGGACGAGGCGTTCGCGCTGGCCACCGTGGTGTGGCGGCAGGGTCCGTCGTCCGGCAAGGAATGCAACCGGGCGATCGTGACCGCCTCCGGCGAAGTGCACGGCTGGATCGGCGGCGCGTGCGCGGAACCGGTCATCGTCCGCCAGGCCAGGGAGGTGCTGGCGGACGGTACGCCGCGGCTGCTGCTGCTCGGGCCGCCGGACCAGATCGGCGGCGCGGTACGGGAGGGCACGACCGTCGTGCCCATCTCGTGCCAGAGCGAAGGCGCGCTCGAGGTGTTCCTCGAGCCGGTCCGGCCCGCGCCGCGTGTGGTCGTCGTGGGCCGCTCACCGATGGCCCACACCCTGGTCGACCTGGTCACCGCGCTGGGCTGGCGGGCGAAGCTGGTCGACGGCGCCACATTCTCCTCGCAGGACGTCCCGCGGCACGGGCTGGTGGTCGTCGCCACGCAAGGTCACCACGACGAGCAGGCACTCGAGCAGGCTTTGACCGCCGATCCCGGTTACATCGCGCTGGTCGGTTCACGTAAGCGCGGCGAAGCGGTGCTCGGTTATCTCGCCGATCGCGGAATCGACCAGGAGAAGCTGGACATGGTCCGGGTCCCCGCCGGTCTGGATCTCGGCCACGTGTCGCACCGGGAGATCGCGGTGTGCGTGCTGGCCGAGCTGGTGAAGCTGCGCGCGGCCGGCGAACTGCCCATCGACGGTGTGGACGTCGCCGAGCCCGCCGACAAGACCGCGGAGGCGGTCGACCCGGTGTGCGGGATGACCGTTCCCGCCGACGAGTCCAGCAGGCCGTTCGAGTACCAGGGGCAGACGTACTACTTCTGCTGCCCGGGTTGCCGTCGGGCGTTCAGCCGGGACCCCGAGGCCTATCTGTCCGACCAGCCGGAGGAGGCCAGATGCTGATTTCGAACCATTTCGACGTGGCGCAGCCGGTGGAGAAGGTCTGGCGCTTCTTCGACAACGTTCCCGACGTCGCGGTGTGCCTGCCGGGCGCGGAGATCACCGAGGACCTCGGTGACGAGAACTACCTCGGCCGGGTCAGCGTGCGCATGGGCCCGGTGGCGTTGCGGTTCGACGGCAAGGCAGCCATCGCCGAACGCGACGAGCAGGCCAAGCGCATCGTGGTCGACGCCGCGGGATCCGAGCAACGGGGCCGCGGTGAGGCGAGCATGAAAGTCACCGCGGTGCTGACCAGGCAAGGCACCGGTACGCGGGTCGCCGTCACGCAAGACCTGCAGATCACCGGCGCGGCGGCGCAGTACGGCCGAGGGATGATCTCGGACGTCTCGTCGGTGCTGATGCGGGACTTCGCGACCAATCTGCAGGAGGCGATCACCCGGAAAGAACGCGGTGAGGCTCCGGCACACGCCGCGCCGACGCCCGCACGGGGCTTCCGGATCGGTGTCCAGGCCGCGCTCATGGCGTTGAAGCGAGTTTTCGCCCGGTTCTTCCTGCCCTACCAAGGCAGCCCGAGCTGAGGAGGCAGACATGACATGGTGGTGGATCGGCAACGTGGTGCTGCTGGTGGTGGTGCTGCCGGTGGTGATCGCCCTGCTCAACCGCGTGCTGGCCGCGGTGGAGCGGATCCGCGCGGCGGTCGACGACATCGCGGTGGCCGCCGGATCGCTCAACGACGAACTGGCCGGCGTCCCGGACGCCCTGGCCCAGACCGACCGCACGATTTCCGACGTCTCCGTGGGCGCGGTCCGCTACGCGGGCAGCGTCGGGACGCTGTTGGGCTGAGGAGGAAACATGCCTGCCGCCGCCTGGGTCACGCTGATCATCGCAGCGCTGATCATCGGCCTGACCGCCGTCGCATTGCTCCGCGTCATCATGCACCTCAACTACGTGCGCAAACGGCTCGCCGCCATCCATGCAGGCGCCGAGTCGATCGCGCAGCGCACCGACACCGTGCCGAGCGTGCTCACGTCGGTGAACGCGAATCTGAAGCCGGTCCGCGATTTCTGCGAGGGGGTGTGAGATGTCCGCGCTCGCGCAAGCCGAGACCAATGTGACCGGCTGGACCGTCGGGTTCGTCATCGGTGTGGTGGTCGTGCTGGCGGTCGTCGCGCTGGTCACGCCGATCCTGCTGCTGGCCCGCCGGATCGGGCAGCAAGCAGCCGAGTTGAACGAGCCGTTGCAGCGTGCGGTGAGCAACACCGCCGCGCTCGAGCAGCTGAACACGACCATCGACCACGCCGAGGTCATCGTCGCCGGCCTCGCCCGTGGCCGGGCCAGGTTGGGGGGTTGACGATGCTGACAAGCACCGACGAAACGCTGTGGTGGGTCGCGATCATCGCCGGGTTCGTGGTCGTGCTGGCCGTCGCCGCACTGCTCAGCTTGCTGATCTACCTGGTCAAGATCATCGACCGGAACGTGGTCACGGTCGGTGACACGCTCAAGTCCGCGGCCGCCAACACGGCCAACACGACGCTGATTCCGGAAACCGCGAACCGGGTGGACGCCGTGCTCGGCGAGGGCCTGGAGCATCACCTGTTCCTCGGCCGGGCGCTCGGGAAGGTGAAATCATGACGCTGCTCATCTGGCTGACCGTCATCGACATCGTGCTGCTCATCGCCGGGCTGGCGTTCTACCTGTTCTGGGTCGGCTCGTTGCTGTCCCGCATCGCGGGCAACCTCGAAGAGGCCGCCGAGACCGTGCGCACCATCGACGGCCACGCGAAGCTGATCGGGCCGGGGGTGGAGCACATCAACCGCACCGGCGGTGTGGTGGCCGGCGCGCTGCCGCTGCTGTACGGGATGGCCGAAGGCGTGGTGAAGGGCTCCACCGCGCCGACCGTCGACACTTCCGTGCAGCCACCGGTCAACAAGCCGGCGTCCGGGACACGCCGCTCGAGGTTGCACGAGACGGTCGGTTACACGCCAGGGGACCTGGCGACGACCCGCTGACTGCCCCTTACGCACCCGTCACGGGGTGCGCGGCTCCGGCCCCTGCTCGGCCAACGGCCCGGTGGTGGCCGGAGCTTCGTATGCGCCGATCCAGTGGTCCTTCCATGTGCGCTCGTACCGTTCGACGTTGCACCGCGGCTGGTACATCGCCACCAGCTCGCGCACGATTTCGGCGCGATGAGCTGCGGTGCAGCCGGGGCCCTGGAACGTGCAGATCGCCAGCTTCCACTTGGAGCCTGCTCGTTCCACCCACCGTGGAGCCGCCGGGTGCCGGAACGGAAAGCCTTCCCGCGACAGGTCCTCCGATTCGCCGACGTAGATGACCGCGAAGCGCTGCCGCGCCGGATCCGGTTGATAGACCACCGCGTACACGCCGGGTTCTGCCGGGGGAGTCCAGCCGGCCAGCAGTCGTGGGCCGTCGAAGACATAGCCGGCGGCCGAGCCCAGTCGGATCATCGCGCCTCCTACCGCAGGTCGGGCAGCAGTGCCGCGAGCCGTTCGAGACTGCGCAGGTCGTGCCCCGGCAGCATCTTGTCGACATGTGGTGCGGCCACCATCATGCCCAGCGACTGGGCGCGGAAGCCAGGGTCGTCGCCCAGGTGCGGGTTCACCCACACCAGCCGGTGACACTGCCGGGACAACCGGTCCAGCGCGGAGTCCAGGACTTCCGGGTCGCCGCGATCAAGGCCGTCGGAGCAGATCACCACGACCGCGCCGCGCGCCAGCCCCCGTCGACCCCAGCGACGGGTGAACTCGCGCAGCGATTCCCCGATGCGAGTGCCGCCGTCCCAGTCCACCACTGTTCGGGCCGCTTGATCGATGGCGGCGTCCGGGTCCCGGCCTTGGAGTTGTCCGGTGATCCGGGTCAGGCGGGATCCGAAGCAGAAGACCTCGACCTTCGCGGCCGCGCGGCGAGCCGAATAAGCGAACTGCATCAACGCCCGCGAGTAGTCGGCCATCGAACCCGATACGTCCAGGAACAACACCAGTGGCCGTAGCCGGTAGCGGCGTGTGCGCCAGCGAAGGCGCAGCGGGTCTCCGCCGGTCCGCATCGACTGCCGGACGGTGCGGCGGAGGTCCGGTGTGCGTCCGCGCGGCGCCGGCCTGGTGCGGCGGGTTTGCCGGCGTGGGGGAGTGAGGCGTATGCGGGCCATGATCCTGCGCAGGGCGGCACGTTCCTGCTCGGTGCACGCCGCGAACGCTTTCGCTTTGAGGATGTCGACGTCGGATGCGGTCAAGCCCAACGACGTCTCTTCCTCCCGCTGCTCGAGGTCCTCGTCGGGCTCGGTCAACGGGACGTTCAGGACGCCGAAGGCCTGTTCCGTCGAGTGAACCCGCAGCAACACGTCCGGGGCATCGAGGTCCTCGCCGAGGAAGTAGCGCGCGAAGACTTCGTCGTAGGTCTCCAGGTCGGCGTGCCGGCAGATCAGGGTGGTGCGGCCGCCCCAGTAAAGATCGGCCAGGTCGGTGGGGTCGAGCGGATCCATCGCGGCGCAATACGTCAGGACGTCGCCGGTACCGACCGTGACGCCTGCGTCCCGCAGCGCCCTGGCGAAGCCGACGAGCGCGGCGACGAACGGGGCATCAGCCACCTGAGGTGACTTCCCGGACCGCATCATGCACCATCTCCAGGTCGTCCCGGTCCTTCACCACAGCACCGAGCGTGTCCCTGGCGAGGTCCTCGGTCAGGTCCTGCGCGCCGAGGAACGCCAGCGTGCGCGCCCAGTCGATCGTCTCCGCCACGCCGGGCGGCTTGACCAGGTCCATCTTGCGCAGATGCTGGACGGCGGCGACGACCTTGCGTGCCAGTGTCTCGGCGATCTCCGGTTGTCTGGCCAGGACGATCGCGGTTTCGCGCTCCGGTGACGGGTAGCCGATCCAGTGGTAGAGGCAGCGGCGCTTGAGCGCGTCGTGCAGGTCGCGGGTGCGGTTGGACGTCAGGATGACCAGCGGCGGTTCGTCCGCGCTGATGGTGCCGACCTCCGGGATGCTGATCTGGAAGTCGGACAACACCTCGAGCAGGAACGCTTCGAACTCGTCGTCGGCGCGGTCGATCTCGTCGATCAGCAGCACGGCGTTCGAGCCGGCGCGGACCGCGGCCAACAGCGGTCGCTCGAGCAGGAACTCCGGACCGAACAGCGCACTTACCGCGCGATCGTCGGCCAGCTGGTGTTCGGACAGCGCCCGGATGTGCAGCAGCTGGCGGGTGTAGTCCCACTCGTAGAGCGCCTGGTTGGTGTCGATTCCCTCATAGCACTGCAGGCGGATCAGCTGCTTGCCGTAGGTGGTGGCGATCGCCTTGGCCGCTTCGGTCTTGCCGACGCCGACCTCGCCTTCCAGCAGCACGGGGCGGTGCAGCGACATGCCGACCAGCAACGCGGTGGACAGCCCGCGGTCGGCCAGGTACCCGCACTGCCGCAGCGCGTCGGTCAGCTCACCGACGGTCCGCGGGTAGTCCATGCATGCTCCTTGCCGTCAGCTGTCAGTGCTGTCAGGGCTGTGGTGGTGCCGCTGTTCCTGGGTGTTCGTGCCGTCATCCGATCCGAACACCAGATCGCGCAGTGAGCCGCCGGGGCGCAGCTTTCCGTCACGGGCCAGCCGTGCCCGCCACGCGGCGGCCGGGTCGTCGGTGTCACCCGCCAACTCGGAGTACCCGACATGGGCCATGCGCTTGCAGTGCTTGCCGCTCGAGGTATCCATGACTTCGGCGGGATGCCGGCCTTGTGCACGCCAGATGTCGCGCAGCACTTCGACGGCCTCGCCCGCCTGTTCGTCGTGTCCGGCCATGCTGCCTCCCCCTTCATCGTGGGGCCCTGTGCTGCGGCGTGGCTCGACGGTAGCTCCGATACGCCCGGTCGGACGTGGTGAATTAAGGCTTCGGTTAACTATGCTTGATTTGTGATCAGCGTCACCAAGAGTCTAGACCCGTGACCCTCGCACAGCTGAACGCTTTCGTGCTTGTCGCCAGGCTCGGATCGGTGACCAACGCCGCCAAGGCGCTGGGCGTCAGCGAGCCGGCGGTGTCGCAAGCGTTGGCCGCGCTGCGGCAACACCACGGCGACAAACTGCTGATCAAGCGTTCCGGGGGGATGACGCTGACCCCGGGTGGCAGGCAGTTGCTGCCGATCGCGTCGCAGATGGTCGCGCTCGGCGCGGAGGCGGAGGCGGCGGTGCGCCGGGCCAATGGGGCCGCTGAGCGCTTGCAGGTGGCGGTGACCAGTGAGTTCGCCGAATTCGTCGCCAATCCGTTGTTCGAGGCGTTCGGTAAACGGGTGGCGGGCCGCATCGAGGCGACGGCCGGGTTGGCCCAGGTGTCGGAGATGCCGGTGCTGATCACGAACCGACTGGCCGATGTGGCGATCGGTCCGCGTCTGGACAGCGAGCCGGGGCAGGAACTGGACAGCGTTCCGATCTTCCAGAGCGCGCTGGTCGTGGTGGGCTCGCCGCGCCACCGATACGAGGGGTCGCCCGCGCAGTGGCAGTGGTTGGTCGACCCGGCAGGCGCCGACCCGCAGACCGACACCAGCAGGCTGTTGCGAGCGCTGAAGGTGCCGGATTCGGCGATCCAGGTCTTCCCGAACCAGACCGCCGCATGGTCGGCTGCCGGGCGGGGCGCCGGAGTGACCGTGGCCATGGAGCACCTGGTGGCCGCGGAATTACGGAGACAGGAGCTGGCGGTGGTGCCGACACCGAAGACGCCGATGCCGGTGTGCTGGCATGTCAGCACGTTGCCTGCGGATCGTCGGTCGGCCGCGGCGAACTCGTTGCGGCATTTCTTGAGCACGCCCAGTGCGATGCATGTGATGAAGTCGCCGAGCAGCGGTGTGCCGCCGTCACGTTTCCGTCCCCCCGTGTACGTGACGATCTGGACGTAGCGTCAGCCGCGCAAGAAGTAGAGGACGGTGGTGGTGACTGCGGTGGCCACCAGTGTGCCCCGCAGCAGCCACGCGGGCAGGCGTCGTCCCAGGTGCGCACCGACGAAACCACCAGCCACCGCACCGGCGAGCATGACAGTGAGGAAGGCCCAGGCACCCAACGCGTCCGATGCCACGAGGAACAGCACGCTCGCGCTGAGGAAGATGGCGGCGAGTTGGGTGACCCGCATGGGGTTGCTGGCTGCGGGGTCGAGCCCGAGGCCGACGCTCCACAGGCTCACCATCAGGATGCCTACGGCCCCGCCGAAGTAGCCGCCGTAGGCCGCCACCAGAAACTGGCCGACGAGGACGGCCCGCGGGCTCATGGTCACCGCGCGACCGAAGGCTTTGTTCAGTGCACGGGCGAGGCGGCGGCCGAATGCCAGCAGAACCGTGGCGAACGCGAGCAACCACGGCACGGCGGCGTCGAACATGGTCGAGGGCAGGGCCAAAAGCAGGCCGGCACCGACGCCGCTGCCGAGCACGCTGACGACCGTGACCGTTCTGGTCGGCGTGGCGCCGAGCGGCACGAGGTCGTGGCGGTAGACCCAGGCACTGGTCACCGCGCCGGGGACGAGCGCCACACGGGACACGGCGTTGGCGGTGACCGGCGGCAGGCCGAAGGCGACGAGCGCGGGAAGGGCCACGAACGTGCCGCCGCCGCCGATGGCGTTGAGTGCGCCGGCCGCGACCCCGGCAAGCAGGACCAGAAGGTGCTCGACCACGCCCACAGCATCGAGGGTCGGTGATCAACCCACAAGGCTACGTCTCGGGTGTCGGCCGTTGGCCGTTGGCGACGACGTCCGCGATGGTCCACACCGCGCTCGTGGACAGCCGGTGCACGGTGGCGTCGTAGCCCTGCCGTGTCGTGCGGGGGTCGGCATGTCCCAGCAGGTCCTGGACCTGGGCGAGGGTGGCGCCGTTGGCGAGCGCGACCGTAGCGGCGGTGCGGCGCGTCGAGTGTGGGGTGATGGTCGCGGCACACTTCAGCCCGGCCTGCCTGGCCAGGGTACGTAGCCTGCGCTGCACGTGCTTCTGGTTCAGCGGTGCTCCACCTGCGCGATCCGGCTGGTGGGGATGTGGTGTCGACACGAAGAGCGGACCGGAGAGGTCCTGGATGGTCACCAGCTTGCCCTGCTCCGCGCTCTCGCGGCGGGCGCGGAGCGTCCAGTACCGGGTCAAGGTCTGGAGAACGTGCTCGGACAGGGGCACGAAATCCCAGTCGTCGGGGTTGCGCGACTTCTTGCGGTAGTACAGGACGCAGTAACCCGACTCGAACCTGATGTCGGCGAACTCGGCGGTGCAGCTGGCTGTGACGCGCAAGCCGGTGGTGAACAGCAGGTGCAGGTGTGCGGCGTCGCGCCAGGCTGCTTCCGTGCCGAGGCGTTGCGCGCGTCGGACCAGCCAGTTGATGAAGCCGGTCATCTCCTCGGCGGACAGCGCGGGAAGGCGGGACCGCGACGGCGGCTTCGGACGGCTGCCACCCGCTGCCGGATTGCGAACGTCGATGTCGTTCTCGTTGAGGTAGGAATACCAGCTGGAGACCACCGCGAGCCGTTTGGCGACGGTAGCGGGGGAGGCCGGAATCGTCACGACGACGTTGCCGGGCCCGACCTTGCGTGACGTCATACCGGCTTGCCAACCGTCGCGGTCTGCTCGGCGGGCATCGAGCGGATCGACGCCGTGGCGCTGACACCAGGAAAGCCAGTCGGCCAGCGCCTGGTAGTAGCCACGCCTGCTGGTCTCGCTGAGCCGCAGCAACCACAGGACGGTCAGGTTGCGCACGTGGTAGCGGTCGTCCGGGTCCGGCGGCGGCAACGCCGGGAGCAGGTCGACGGCCGACGCGACGTCGCGCATCACGTCGTCTTCGGAGTGGCCGGGCGTCAGCGAGGCCCCGAACGTCGCGAGATCCGCTGTCATAGGCCTCCCCGATGGAGCTTCGATCGTCACGGTTCAAGATCATCGTGTCACGTCGTGTCCGGGCGCGGCCGCCAGCGCGCCGGAGAGTGTCGGGGTGGCCTGATAGGTATGGATCATGGCGTTTTCGTTGGCTGGGCACGTTGCGCTCGTCGCCGGTGGCACGCGTGGGGGTGGCCGCGGCATCGCGACCGAACTCGGCGCGGCCGGGGCCACGGTCTACGTGACGGGCCGCAGCACCCGGGCAGGGAAATCCGATCTCGGGCGGCCGGAGACGATCGAAGAGACCGCTGAGCTCGTCACCGCCGCAGGTGGCACGGGGATCGCGGTGCCGTGTGACCACTCGGACCCCGACCAGGTGAAGCAACTGGTCGACCGCATCGCCGGTGAGCAGAACGGTCGGCTGGACATTCTGGTCAACGACGTGTGGGGCGGGGACAGCCTCGTGCAGTGGGTGCCGTTGTGGGAGCACTCGCTCGACGACGGCCTGACGTTGCTGCATCGGGCGATCGACACGCATCTCATCACCAGCCACTTCGCGCTGCCGCTGATGACCGCTCGCGGCTCCGGCCTGGTGGTGGAAGTCACCGACGGCACCGAGGAACTGAATGCGCTGTTTCCCGACGGCTACCGGGGTAGCCCGTTCTTCGACCTCGCCAAGACGAGCGTGATCCGGCTGGCGCGCATCCAAGCAGCGGAACTGCGTAGACACCGGATCGCCGCCGTCGCATTGACTCCCGGGTTTCTGCGCTCGGAGGCCGTTCTCGATCATCTCGGGGTCACGGAGGAGAACTGGCGGGCAGGCATCGAGAAGGACCCGCACTTCGCGCACTCGGAGTCTCCGGCGTTCCTGGGGCGGGCCGTGGTAGCGCTCGCCACGGATCCGGACGTGATGTCCAAGACGGGGAAGTCGCTCGCGACATGGGATCTCGCGGAGGAATACGGCTTCACCGATGCCGACGGCAGCCGGCCGCATTGGGGCCGCTACTTCCGAGAGGCGCTCGCGCCTCAGCTCGACACCATCATCGACGAGTTGTCCAACCAGGGCTGAGGATCCAGCGGCGGAGCCGTTCTTTCGGCTAGCTCTGGCACCGCACTGACAGACGTCTGCGTCGTCAGCTCTTCACGGCCGTTCTGCCGGGCTGATCCGGCTACGCTGTCGGCTCATCCGGCTACGGACGCTGACCGCACTGTCTCCGCTCGCCTCGCATAACAGTGGTGCGCCGCTTGGGTAGCACCACTCCGACCGCACGGAGAAACACAGCTGCGCCCGACTGCAGGCCCTCTGCTGTCCATCTGCCGCGGTGCTTTTCGTCTACCGCGGCCGTGGTTCAACTGACTGCTTCCGTGCCGGCTGCGTGGTCTGCTTGACCGTCAGATGGTCGGTCTCATCCAAGGTGGCAAGAGGTGGCGAGGTCTTCCGGCTCGCTCTGCGGCCGGTCGTCCGCGTTGCCCGCACCGAGGCGTCCCCGGTTTCCTCGCCCGTCTAGGGCTCGCCCCCAGTTTTTCTCCAGCACATTGGCGGCCGCTTCACCGTGCCCCCATGTTTGCGGCGGTTTTGATCCTGCTTTCCGCCTGTTCCAAGGGGAGGGGTGATAACAGTCATTCTCACCCCTCCCTGGACCGCCGCTATGTCGACTTAAGTTAGACCAAGTCATGATCAACTCTAAATCAAGATCCATTATGATTTGATCATGACACAGAACACCGTGGAATCAGGCCCTGACATGCAGGACGGCGAGCCCGCCCCGAACCCGGCAGGTGGAGCGGGCGAGCCAGGAGGATCAGCAGGGGAGCGGCACACAGCAGCAGGTGCTGGGGTGCCGGGCAAACAGGCAGAACACAGCCCGACAGGTGACGACGGGCGGACGAGAAGCGCTGGGGGCGTCAACCGTTGTCAGTGCTGCCAGCAGGTTCTTCCCGAGCAGAAGGGACGTTCCCGTCCGCGCAAGTACTGCGCCGACGGCACCGGTCGCTACGAAGCTCGGTACGGCATGACTTGCGCCGAACTGGGGCCGGCGTTGGA
Source organism: Thermocrispum municipale DSM 44069 (assembly GCF_000427825.1). Lineage (GTDB taxonomy): Bacteria > Actinomycetota > Actinomycetes > Mycobacteriales > Pseudonocardiaceae > Thermocrispum > Thermocrispum municipale. Next base: position 203,801 of record NZ_ATYT01000008.1, read on the forward strand.
GAAGGTGCGCCATGTCTTCGGCGCCGAGGCGATCCCGAACGCCGAGCTGGACCAGCTTGCCGAGCACGTACAGACGGTCCAGCAGCTACTCGGTGCCGATGGTGCGATCGCCGCCCTCACCACCACTCTCAGCGGAGTCAGCAAGCGGCTCGACGAGACGGTCAAAGCGGCGTTGGCCCGAGCCGAAGCGGCGGAATCCGCCCAGCAGAAAGCACAGGCACAAGCAGAAGCCGATGCCCAGCTACGGCGGGAAGCCGAGCAACGCGCGGAGGACGCTGAGGAAGCACAACAGGCTGCCGAACGGGACAGGGAGCGCGCGGTCCGCCGCGCAGAAGAAGCCGAGCGGCGCCAACGCCAGGCGGAAGCGGTGGCCGCGGCTGCCCAGGCAGCAGCGGAACAGCAAGCCGGTCGCGCGGAGCGAGCCGAGCAGGCGGCCGAACGCGACCGAGAGCGACTGGCGCAGGCTCAGCAGGAGCTGGCGTCATGCCGAGCCACGGTGGATGCCCTTCGCCAGCAACTCGCCGATGCACAGGGCACGGCAGAGCGGGAGCGGCAGCGCGCCGACGCCGCCGCCGCGGAGCGAGACCGCATTCGCTCGGCGGCCGACGCGCAGATCGCCGAGATCCGCGCGGAAGCGACCAAGGAAGTCGCCGCTGCCACCGCATCGGCCACCCAATCGCTGAAACAACTTGCCGACGAACACCGCAGCGAGGTCCGGCGCATCGATCGCGAGCACGCGGCCGAGATCAGCAAGTACGAGCGGGAGATGCAGCAGCTACGCCACGATGTCGAGGTCCGGTTCCGTGGTGCGCGCGAGGCTCTCATGCGCATGGTGCGAGACGGTGCCGACGGTGCCGACAACGGCCGAAGCACGGTATCCGTGTCCGACATCGACCAGGTCTTGCAGTCCTGGCTCGACGACCACGGTCAAGCAACGAAGCGGTAGTGGACACGTCGATCCACGCCCGCCCGCGTGCGGGTCACGTCACGCGATCGCGGTGTGAACGTCGATTTCATCCGACGTCGGTGCACGAGTCGCCAGGCCGTCACGATCAGCGGCGTCCCGAGTACGTTCTCCGACACTGTCGAGTGACAAGTCGATGAGTTTGCGTGACTGGCACATCTGGCTGTCATCGCTGCGTAACCACCCCGGTCGCGGCGCATGCCACTCTGGGGTCACCGGCCTGACCAAGATCATCATCGGTCATGCTTTTCTTGAGTTGAGTCGCCGTCGCTGCCGGCTCGCGTATGCCCTCCCCCTAGCAAGAAATGAGGATTCGTGGCCCCTACAGCGACGCGCGACCACCGGCCCAGCGGCAACCCGGCTGCTCCCCGGCCAGGGCGAAGCCGGATCGGTGCGATCTTCCGCCACGACGTTTTGGCCTCTCTGGTGGTGTTCCTTGTCGCCGTGCCGCTGTCGCTCGGCATCGCCCTGGCGTCCGGTGCTCCGATCGCCGCCGGACTGATCGCGGCGATCGTCGGGGGAGTGGTCGCCGGAGCGACCGGTGGGTCACCGTTCCAGGTCAGTGGTCCGGCGGCCGGTCTCACCGTGATCATGGCGGAGACGATCGACCAGTTCGGTTGGGGCGTGACCTGTCTGATCACGGTCATCGCCGGAGCCGTCCAGATCGCGCTGGGCATGAGCCGCGTGGCAACGGCCGCGCTGGCCATCTCCCCGGCGATCGTGCACGGCATGCTCGCCGGGATCGGCGTGACCATCGTGCTCAGCCAGCTGCACGTCGTGCTGGGCGGAAGCCCGCAGAGCTCCGCCTTGGCCAACATCACGGACCTGCCCGGCCAGCTGATCGGGCACCACGACACGGCCGTCATGCTGGGCGTGGGCACGATCGCGATCCTGTTGCTGTGGCCGCGCGTGCCGCCCGCGCTGCGTCACGTGCCTGGGCCGTTGGTCGCGGTGGCGGTCGTGACGCTCGTTGCCGTTGTGACGTCCGCCGACGTCAGCCGGGTCGACCTGGGCGACGAAGTGCTCACCATCGGCCTGGTGCCCGAGCTTCCGGAAGGGAACTGGGCGGCGGTCCTGATGGCCGCGGTGACGGTCGCGGTGATCGCCAGTGTGGAGTCGTTGCTCTCCGCGGTGGCCGTCGACCGGCTGCACACCGGCCCCCGGGCGCGGCTCAACAAGGAACTCGTCGGGCAAGGCCTGGCGAACATGACGTCCGGTGCGCTCGGCGGGCTCCCGGTCACCGGCGTCATCGTACGGAGCTCGGCCAACGTGCGGGCGGGCGCGCGGACCAGGGCGTCGGCGATCCTGCACGGGGTCTGGGTCCTGCTGTTCGTGGCGCTGCTGGCCGGCCTGCTCGAACAGATCCCGCTTGCGGTGCTGGCCGGGTTACTGGTCCATGTCGGCGCGAGCCTGATCGCACCGGATCACATCAGAACGGTGCGGGCGCACGGCGACCTCTCGATCTACGTCGTGACGCTGGCCGGCGTGGTGATGCTCGACTTGCTGAACGGTGTGCTGATCGGCGTCGGGCTGTCGCTGCTGCTGATGCTGCACCGGCGGGTGAAGTCGCTGATCCACGCCGAGGACTGCGGCGACGGGTCGTGGCGCGTGAGCGTCGACGGGGCCTTGACCGCGTTGTCCGTGCCCCGACTGTCGCGCGTGCTCGGCGCGGTGCCCGCCGAGTGTGCCGTGACGATCGAACTCGTCGTCGACTACCTCGACCATGCCGCGTTCGAGTACTTGTCCGCGTGGAAGCACGGCCACGAACGCACCGGCGGTCAGGTCGAGGTGATCGAGGTGGGCCACGAGTGGTTCGGCCACCGCAGCACCGCGCCGCACTCCGAGACCAAGCGTCGGCTCCCGTTCCTCGGCCTGCTGGCGCCGTGGTCCTACTGGCGCAAGACCGAGCAGGGCGAGGCTTGGGCAGCCGACCGGATGGGGGTGCCGCGCACGGCGTCCCGGCTCGACACACTGGTGATCGCGTGCGACGACGCCCCGGTGGTGCCCAACCTGCGCCCCGCCGGCGAACAGGGCGGCATCGTCACCGTGCGGACCAGCGGCAACACCGTACCGAGGACGCGTAATGGCGCCAGCGGCTCGACGATCGCCTTGATCGAGTACGCCGTGCGGGTCCTCGGTGTGCGCGAAGTCGTCGTGTGTGGGCACTCCGGCTGTGACGCGGTTCCAGGCGGCCCGGACGATCGGACCCCGACGTTGGACGGCGTCCACCCCACCACACCGGCGGACCGCGCGGCGCTGTGCAACGTCTTGCAGCAGATCGACCACGTGGTGCGGAACCCGGTGGTGGCCGCCGCAGTGGGGGCCGGTCGGCTGCACGTGTGCGGTATGTACGTCGACGGCTCCCGCGTCTATCGCGCCGACGCGACCGGAGAGTTCGCTCTGGTCGCGGGCACCGCGGCCAGAGCGAACTAGCTGTTCGCCGCCGAACCCCACGTCCGCGAGCTGCCCGCATCGTCGATCGCCTGCGGCACCGACCACGGGTTGTCGTCGCGCACTGCGGGCGGGAGCAGTTGCTGTGGCAGCGACTGGTAGGCGACCGCCCGCAGGAAGCGGTCGATGGCGGCGGTGCCGACGGACGTCGACGAGTCGTTCGTGGTCGCGGGCCACGGGCCACCGTGCTGCTGGGCGTGGGTGACCGCGACGCCGGTCGGCCAGCCGCCGTAAATCACCCGGCCCGCCACGTCGGTCGCCGCACGGACCAACGACCGCAGCTTGTCGCTGACCTCACCGTCGGCAGCTTGCACGGTGACCGTGAGCGAACCGGTGAAGAACTCGGTCACCACGTCGGCGTAGCTGGTCCCCGCGGGCACCTCGACGAGGACGGAGAACGGGCCGAATGCTTCCTCCAGCAGCTGCCGGCGCTGGGCGCGCAGCGCGGACAGCGGGATCGCGACCACCGTCGGCGTGGTCCATCCGTGCCCCTGGTCGTCCACGCGCACGGAGCCCTCGACGACGGTCCGCACGCCCTCACCGGCCAAGACCGTGTCCCGCTGCCCGCAGTAGCCGCTGGTGATGTTCGGGTTCAGCAGTCGCTGCTCGCCAAGCTGGGCATTCGATTCGGCGACGACTGCGGCGATGATGTCGTCCAATCCGTGGCCCTCGGGCACGAAGACGAACCCCGGCTTCGTACACAGCTGACCCGCCGATCCCGACACCGATCCGACGAATCCGCGAACCACGTCCTCGGCGCGGGTCGCCAGCGCCTGCTCGGTGACGAACACCGGGTTCACCGAGCCGAGCTCGCCGTAGAACGGGATCGGCTGCGGGCGTCCCGCGGCGATGTCGGCGAGAATCCGTCCGGCCCGCACCGAGCCGGTGAAGGCAGCGGCCCGGATGCGCGGATCCTTGAGGACGGCAACACCTTCGTCCTGACCTTCGATGACGGCGAACACCCCGGCGGGCATACCTGCCGCTGACAGTGCGGCAGTGACGATCTCGCCGGTCCGGGCCGACAGTCGCGGGTGCCCAGGGTGCGCCTTGACGATCACGGGGCAGCCGGCGGCCAGCGCCGACGCGGTGTCACCGCCGGCGACCGAGAACGCGAACGGGAAGTTCGACGCCGCGAAGTTCAGCACCGGTCCGACCGGGACCTTCATGCGCCGCAGATCCGGACGCACGCCGAGCACGTAGTCGTCGTCGGCCCGGTCGATCCGCACGTCCAGGTACGACCCGTCGACGACGACGTCGGCGAACAATCGCAACTGCACCGTGGTGCGCTTCAGCTCGCCGGTCAGCCTGGCCGTGCCGAGACCTGTTTCCTCGGCGGCCAGCGGCACCAGCTCGTCAGCGTGCGCATCCAGCGCGTCGGCGACGGCAAGCAGCGCCGATGCTCGCTGACGTGGGGTGGTGTCCGCGAACGCTGTGGCCGCCGCATCGGCGGCCGCCACCACCTTCTCCAACGCTGGATCGAGCTGCGACGGGCTGTCGGTGTAGGGGGTTGTCATCGTGCTCCTTCGAAGTCAGTGGGTCGCCGTGCGCCTCAGAACTGGAAGCCGGCGGGGAAGGGGTCGGTCGGATCGAGCATGTACTGGCCGATACCGGTCACCCAGGCGCGGCCGGTGATGGTCGGGATGACCGCGTCGTGCTCGCCGACCGTGGTGGTGCCGACCAGGCGGCCGGTGAACCGGCTGCCGATGAACGACTCGTTGACGAAGTCGGTGTGCAGCGGCAGCTCGCCGCGGCTGTGCAACTCGGCCATGCGGGCCGACGTCCCGGTTCCGCACGGCGACCGGTCGAACCAGCCGGGATGAATCGCCATGGCGTGCCGGGAGTGCTGGGCCGTGGAGCCGGGCGCGATGAACTGGACGTGATGGACGTGGTCGAGCCCGGCGATCGTCGGGTGCTTCGGCGGAGCGGCCTTGTTGATCGCGTCCATGATCGCCAAACCGGCCTCGAGAATCTGCTGCTTGTTGGCGCGGTCGAACGCGATGCCGATCTCGTCGAGGTGCACCATCGCGTAGTAGTTGCCGCCGAAGGCCAACGAGTAGGAGATGGTGCCGTAGCCGGGAACCTCGACGGATTCGTCGAGGCGCTCGGTGAAGCTCGGGACGTTCTCGATCGTCACCGATTCGGCGTGGCCGTCGTTGACCGCCACCCGCGCGACCACCAGGCCGGCAGGCGTGTCCAGGCGGACCTCGGTGACCGGCTCGGTCACCTCCACCATGCCGGTCTCCACCAGCACGGTCGCGGTACCGATCGTGCCGTGCCCACACATCGGCAGCAGGCCGGAGACCTCGATGAACAGCACCCCGAAGTCGCAGTCGTCCCGGGTGGGCGGCATGAGGATGGAGCCGCTCATCGCGCTGTGTCCGCGCGGCTCGTTCATCAACAGCGTGCGCAGGTGATCGAGGTTCTGCTGGAAGTACCGCCGTTTGTCGTTCATCGTCTCTCCGGGGATGGGCGCGAACCCGCCGGTGACGACGCGGGTCGGCATGCCCTCGGTGTGCGAGTCGACGGCGCTGAACAGAAGTCGTGAACGCATGGCAGTGGTCCTTCAGGGGGTAGTGGGAGTGTCGGGGTCGGCCAGACGAGCGATGTCGCCGAGCCGCACCGGCGAGACGATCGGACGGTGGTCGCTGCTGGCGTCACCGGCCGGGACACGATCACCGAGCTGTCCCAGGTAGTCCTCGACGTTGCGCCCGCAGATGCGGGCCTGGCAGATGCCCAGGCCGACGCGGGTGGTGAGCTTGGTCGAACGCAGGCTGACCGACCCGGTCGCGGCAACGGTCCGCCGGACGGTGCCGACACGGGACTCCTCGCAGCGGCACAAGATGGTGTCGTCGGTGAGCCAGCCGGTCCACCCTGGGCGGATTCCGTGCGCCGCATCCAGCCGCCTGCTGAACGCCCCCATGGTCCGGCGGCGCCGGACAGCAGGCTGGATCACGGCGTCGGTCGTATCGCCACCGGCCGCACAGTGGCCGGCGATCGCGCCTTCGGCGAGTGCCGCGTCCTTGCCGCCGATGCCGGTGATCTCCCCGGCGGCGTACACGCCACGCACCGTCGTCTGCTGAGCGTCGTCCACTCGGACGAATCGATCCGCGGTGAGCCGGCAACCCGCCGCCACGGCCAACTCGAGTCGCGGCGTGAAGCCGTGGCTGACGCAGACGGCGTCGACGGCGTACCGCTTCTCGGTGCCCGGGATGGGCTTCCAGTTCGCGTCGACTCTGGCGACGGTGACCGCCTCGACCCGGTCGTCGCCGTGTGCCGCGACCACCGCGCGTCCGGGGCGGTAGGGGACACGATGGCGAAGGTGCGTTCCGACGTAGTGGGTGAGCTCACCGGCCTTGCCGGCGAGCTTCCACGGGGCGGTCGCCAGCCAGCGGGCGAGGTTGCGCGGCCGGTTCGCCTCCAGCACCGCGACCACCTTGGCGCCCGTCTTGACCAGTGATTCGGTGACCGGCAGCAAGAACGGCCCGGCGCCGGCGACGAGCACCCTGCGGCCCAGCGCGACCCGCTCGGCCTTGGCGAAAGCCTGCGCGGCTCCCGCGGTGTAGACCCCGGGCAGCGTCCAGCCGGGAAACGGCAGTGTCCGGTCGTGGGCGCCGGTCGCCAGCACCAGAGCGTCCGGATGCAGCTGTATCGGCGCCTCCGTCCGGGCATCGGGTGCGCCCTGGACGCCGGTGAGCAGGACTCCGTCCGGCGTCGTCTCGATCGCCCAGATCTGCGTCCGAGTGCGGATTTCGCAGTGCGGTGACGCCGTGAGCCGGCGGTGCAGCCGCTGATAGGTCTGCCAGTCGTGATGCAGCCTGGCTTCGTCGGCGCCCGCGCGCTCGGGAGGCAGATGACGCCAGAACTGGCCGCCGAGTTGATCGCTGCTGTCGATGATGGTGACGCGTGCCCCGGCGTCGACGGCAGATTTCGCCGCGGCGAGCCCGGCGGGCCCGCCGCCCACGACGACGACGTTGCGGCTCATTCCTTGACCACCGGTAACTCGTCGCTCTGCGCGGTGATCACGTCGCCGTCGTGCGCGCGACGCTGACATGCCCGGACGTCACGCTCGTCGTTGACGGTGACGATGCAGTCGTAACAAACCCCGATGCCGCAGAACAGCCCCCGTGGTCGCCGGTCGTAGCTGGTGGTTCGCCACGACTGGATGCCGTTGGCCAGCAGCACGCCCGCGATGGTCTGTCCCCGTTCCCCGGTCAACGTTCTGCCCTCGAACGTCAGCCGAACCGGGTCGGCGTCACGGCGCCCGCTGATGTCGTCCTCGGCCGGGATCAGGCGCGCGTTCATGCTGCCCTACCTTTCAAGTCAACCTCCGGTCGTCCGGAATGATCGGGGGACGCAGGCGGGGCAGGGATGGTTTTCATGCTGGCTGCCCTCGATGGCTCAGGTGGCTGAGCCCCCTGTCCCGCCTCCTTGTTCTGACCGCTGATTAGGCACTGCGATCGATCGCTATGTAGGGCGTTGACGGCGGAGCGGGGACGCGTCATACCGGCACCGAGGGAAGCGAGGGATCGATGAGAGTGGCCGTCGGGATCGACGTCGCCAAGGAGTTTCACTGGGTCGCGATCGTGC
>NZ_ATYT01000009.1 GCF_000427825.1 Thermocrispum municipale DSM 44069
GCAACTGCTCCTCACGACTCGAGGGACCGGCCTTACCGCCCTCGGCAACCCCGGCCCGGCCGCCCTCGAGGAACTGGGCCTTCCACCGCGACACCGACTGCTCCGAGACCTTGTTCCGCCGAGCGGCCTCGGCGATCGTCATCTCCCCGGACAGCACGCTCAGCACGATCCGGATCTTGTCCTCCACCGGGAACACCGGGGGACGGCTCATCGTCATACCTCCTGCTCAGGAACCTACATAACCCCTGAGCCACAAAGTCTGACGCGCGACACCAAGAACCAAGGAGTCCTCGTGTCCTCGACCCCCGAAGTGCTGTTCGTCTGCGTGCACAATGCGGGCCGATCCCAGATGGCCGCCGCGCTGCTGCACCACCGTGCCCAAGGTCGGGTCACCGTCCGTTCCGCCGGCTCGGCACCGGCCGAGACGATCAACCCGGCGGTGGTGCTCGCGATGGCCGAACTCGGCCTTGACCTCTCCCAGGAGTTCCCCAAGCCCCTGACGACCGAGGCGGTCGAGGCCGCCGACGTCGTGATCACGATGGGCTGCGGGGATGCCTGCCCGGTCTTCCCCGGCAAGCGCTACCTCGACTGGGAACTCGACGACCCCGCCGGGAAGTCGGTCGAGGAGGTCCGCGCCATCCGCGACGAGATCGACCGCCGCGTGACCAGCCTGCTCGCCGAACTGGCACCGGAGGCCGCGCGGTGACGAGCGAGATCCGCAACCTGATCATCGTCGGCTCCGGCCCGGCCGGATACACCGCCGCCGTGTATGCCGCTCGGGCCGAACTCGAACCGCTCGTGTTCGAGGGCACTCAGTTCGGTGGCGCGTTGATGACCACCACCGAGGTCGAGAACTACCCGGGCTTCCGTGACGGCATCATGGGTCCAGACCTCATGGAGCAGATGCGCAACCAAGCCCAGCGCTTCGGTGCCGAACTGAGAACCGAGGACGTCGAGAACATCGACCTCAGCGGCGAGACGAAAACGGTCCTCGCCAATGGCGTCGAGTACCGGGCCAAGGCCATCATCCTCGCGATGGGCGCCGCCGCCCGCTACGTCGGAGTGCCCGGCGAGGAACGACTGCTCGGGCGCGGCGTTTCTTCCTGCGCCACCTGTGACGGGTTCTTCTTCCGTGACCAGGACATCGCCGTCGTGGGTGGCGGGGACTCGGCGATGGAGGAAGCGACCTTCCTGACCCGCTTCGCCCGCTCGGTGACGATCATCCACCGCCGTGAGGAGTTCCGTGCCTCCAAGATCATGCTCGAACGCGCCCGCGCGAACGAGAAGATCAAGTGGCGCACCAACGCCGTCGTCACCGAGGTCGTCGGCGACACCGCGGTCACCGGGTTGAAGCTGCAGGACACAGTCACCGGTGCCGATTCCGAGCTTCCGGTCAGCGGCATGTTCGTCGCGATCGGGCATGACCCCCGCAGCGAACTGGTCCGCGACCAACTCGACGTCGACGACGAGAACTACGTCCTCGTACAACAGCCCACCACGCACACCGGAATCCCCGGCGTCTTCGCAGCGGGCGACCTGGTCGACAAGACCTACCGCCAGGCCATCACCGCGGCCGGCTCCGGCTGTGCGGCAGCCATCGACGCCGAACGCTGGCTCGCCGAAGAAGAAGCGACCAACGCTGCGCACATTGCGCCCGAGCACACAGGCGGCGGATACATCACCGAGGTCGGCGCCGCCGCGCGTTGACCTCCCGCCTCTCGTGGCCCTGATCCGGTCGGACCTTGATCCGTGCCGGGTCAGGGCCACGATTCGTCTATTCGGCTGTCGGTTTGCTGCCCTGCCAGCAATGAGGTTCCGCTGCTCGTGGATGACGTCGGTCGTTAGCGGACGGGCAGGAGCCGGGGGATGGCTCTGACGTAGATCACCATGCCGATGACCTCGACGAGGGTCTGGGTGACCACGACGACCGCGGCGATGGCGAGCCTGTCCGGCAGTGCCAGCGCCAGCGGAAGGACAACTAGGGAGTTGCGCGTCGCGCCGGTGAACACGATGGCGCGGCCGTCGGGTCTGTTCAGGCGGAATAGGCGGTTGACGGCGAGACCTACGAAGGCCATGACGAGCAGGAAGAGCACGTAGAAGGGGACCACCTGGGCAACCTTGCCCAGGTGGTTGCCCAGCTTCGGCACCTGGGAGGCGACAACGGTCAGCAGGGTCGCGGCCATGAGCGGCACCATCGCCGTGCCCATCGCGTCGGCGGCTTTCCGGCCGACCGAGCGGCGGGCGGCCCAGGCTTGGGTGAGCCAGGCCAGCGTCAGCGGAATGACGATCAGCACGAGGAACGCCTCGATGAACGGTCCGGGTTCGACGATGTCGGCCAGTTTCGAGCCCATGAACAGGTAGAGGTATCCCGGCAGGAGCACCATCTGGGCGAGCAGCAGCGGGGTGGCAGCCAGGAGCCGCTGACTGCTGCCGCCGGCCAGGGAACTGAACACGATCACGTAATCGACGCAGGGGGTGAGCAGCACCAACAGCACGCCCATCCGCACGGCTTGATCAGCAGGTAGGAAGGCAAACATCGCGGCGACGACCAGCGGCACGACGAGGAAGTTGACCACCAGCACGGCCGTAAGAAACCGGCCGGCCCGCAGCGAGCGACCCAGTTCGGCGACGGGCACCTGCAAGAACGTCACGTACAGCAGAGCCGCGAGCACTGGGTTGATCGCGTGTTCCAGGCCCGGCCCGACGGTTGGGAGGGTCAAGCCCACGAGCGCTCCGGTCGCCATCGCCGCCACGTAGACCGCGACCTGGTGGCGCTCCATCGCCGCGACCAGACCGTGTGCTTGCTCCGACACTGCGTTCTCTCCTGGCATATTCGGTCCTACCGGGGGGCCTGGACTGCATCTGGGTTCTGCTGTGTGTGAGCCCGCTGTCCTCCAGCCAGTCACAGCGTGCCGATGCGCCGCGCGATGGTCTCGACGTGGGGTGAGTGGGAATGCCGTGGCGATCAGGTAGCTGGGCCGAACAGTTCGGCCAGCAGGTCTGCCGCCTCGGCTGGCGCGCGGACCTCTAGGTGGAGGTCAGGGCCGTCGAGGTGGAGACGGAAGTCGAAGAAGGGGCAGCACTGCTGCTCGGCGACGGCTAGTTCGGCGATGCGCGCGATGCGTTCGGCGGGCAAGGTCATTCGGAGCCCGTCGGCGATTGGTGTGCGTGTAGCGCCGTCCAGGGCCGCGTGCCAGGTGGCGGCCCGTGCGGTCATGTCGTCTCCAGTGAGTGAGCAGGCTACGGGCGCGGTCTGCCATCGCTCGGTTTCCTGCTCGGGAGTACGCCGGTTGAAGGTGATCGCACCGCCTGTCGGCCCGGCGGGTCGGGGGCCGGTGAGGAACCCGCAGTGTGGATCGCATGGCTGGTCGCGGTCGGGCAGCGCGTCCAGGTGGTCCAGGGCGGCGTGCAGCGAGGCGGTGAAGACGGTCAGCTCGGCGACGCGCTGCTGAGCTTCGTCCAGACGCGCAGCGATCCGGGGCCGTAGATCAGCCTTGACCTCTTTGCAGGAGCCGGTCTCCCACACGGTGAGCATTTCGCTGATCTCCTCCAGCGGCAGCCCGAGGTGTTTGGCGGCGCCGATGAACGCCAGGCGTTCGACGGCGTCCTCGCCGTACAAGCGGTAGCCAGCCGGGGTCCTCTCGGCGGGCAACAGCCCTGCGCCTTCATAAAAACGCAGCGTGGTCGCCGGGACGCCGCAGCGCTCGGCGAGCTGAGAGATCCGCATCGTGCTCACGCTCTTGACGGTAAACCTTCAAGCCGACTCGAAGGTCAAGCGCGAGCGCTCGCCAGCCCCCTTCAGGCGATCGCGGCCCAAGGCGTTGGCCCGGCGCCTGCGGTCCGATAAGACCGCAGGCCAGGCGTCCGGTCGCGATCGGTTGATGGGCGTGACCCGGTCGGCTAGCTCCCTATTCCACCGCTGCCAGCGCCGCTCCGGGTTGGCGGTACTGGCGGATGTGGTGGGTGAGGGCGCGGGCTCGTGTTGAGCCGATGCTGAGCTTCCGGCGGAGAGTGTCGGCTGAGATCGGACGCTGGTGCAGGTTCCAGTGTTCGGCGTCGAGCCGGTATGCCTCCTCGCGCAGCGGATCATCATCCTCACCGTGCGGTACCTCTGAGCCAGCGTCGGCACTGTCGGCGCTGTGACCAGGCACGTTGTTCACCACTGTGCGCAGCGCTGGCACATCCTCAGCCTCGTCGGGAGCCTCCAGTGCCGGACTGTCCTTGCCCGAGTCCGCCGAATCCGGCTGCGCTGATCCGGCTTCGTCGGACTCGGGAACGGTCCCACTCGTCGTCTCCGCGCGGCGGCGCTTGAGTGCCTGGTTGAGGAGTTCGACTGACAGCAGCAGTGCCAGGGGTGGGCAGGCGGCTACGGCGATGGAGAAGGCGTTCAGCTCGGGTGCGGAGGCGATGTTGGCGCACAGCGACAACCCGATCCCGAGGGCAAACGAAAGCCACGCCTTCCACTGCCCGGTGGCGCAATGACGGTGACCAGCCTTCCACAGCTCGATAGTGGCCATCGTCAACAAGCCATCAACGATAAGCGGCCAGAGGGTGGCGGTGGTCTCGTCGGCGCCAAACCGCAGGGCGAACTCACGGCCGTGCCGATAGGAGACGTAGGCCGCCGCCACGGCCACCAGCAGCGTGCACGCGCACTGCAGACGTAGTGATCGATCGGGGGGAGGCTGGAATGTGGCTGGCTCGGTGCGCATCAGACCTCACCTGCCCGAGGCTGTCCCTGGGTGTCGCGCATCATGACGCCCCGTTCGTGGAGGCGTTGGCGGACGGTGCCGGCGGCGACGCCCATGCGGTCGCCGATCCGGGCCAGCGACCACCTCTGGTTGTAGAGCCGGACGGCGTCGTCGATCTGTTCCTCGGACAGGCCGCGGCGACGCATCGGGACACCGTGGCGATGCAGGATCGCGCTGACAGTGCGGCGCTCGATGCCGAACTGATCACCCAGCTCGTAGACGGTGGCGCCCGACTTGTAGCCCTCGATCAGTTGCTGCACCTGGTCGTCGGGGAGGCGCCGGGTGCGGCCGGGCTTTGCCCGCTTCGGTGTCGGTTGGGGCGGTGTAGCCAGGTCCGGCAGCTTCGTTCGCAGCGTTTCCAGGGCGCTGACCTGGGCCTTTGTGTTCGAGTAAGCTCCCCTAACCTCCACCCGAACAAGCCTGATGAACGAGGCCATCCGCGGTTCGCGGGTGGCCTTTTTCGTTCCTGGAGCCATCCGGTGCGATCTGCCGGCTGGGCGGCTCACTGATCATTCCGGCGCCACCCGAGCATCGACGTGGAAATCCAATTGACGTCCGTCGGGATGCGACGGTCGAATGACCGCGATGAGCACGACGCAGATGCACCCTGATCAGCTGTCCATCGACGAGGGGCTCGTCCAGCGCCTGATCGCCGCGCAGTTCCCGCAATGGGCGGACCTGTCCGTGGAGCGGGTTCCGTCCGGGGGCACGGTCAATGCTCTGTATCGGCTGGGCGACACCATGGTGGTGCGACTGCCGTTGGTGACGGATGCCGCGGCGGATCTGGCGCGGGAGCTGGAGTGGCTGCCGCGTCTTGCGCCCCACCTGCCCGTCACCATCCCGCACGTGCTGGCGGTCGGGGAACCGACCGACGACTATCCCGCGCAGTGGGCGGTGTACCGCTGGCTGGACGGAAAGAACCCCGACCCGGACGCGCTGAGCAAACCGGCACAGCTGGCCAGGGACCTGGGCGAGTTCGTCGTCGCCATGCGCAGTGTCACCCTGCCGGGCGCGCCGCGGGCCCACCGGGGCGGGCCACTCGCCTTGCTCGACGAAGAGACACGGTCGGCCATCGAGGAGCTTCGTGGTCTTCCAGAGGAAAGCATCGACTGCGATGCGGCGACCGCGGCCTGGGAGCAGGCGCTGCGCGCCCCGGAATGGGACGGCCCACCGGTGTGGCTGCACGCCGACCTGCTGCCGGCCAACGTGCTCATCGCCGACGGCCGGTTGACGGCCGTGATCGATTTCGGCACCACGGGGGCAGGCGACCCGGCCTGCGATCTCTTCCCGGCATGGACCCTGTTGCCCGCCGAGGCGCGGCAGACCTTTCGCCAGGTAGTGAACGTGGACGACGCCACCTGGACCAGAGGCCGCGGCCGGGCGCTCTCCCAAGCCTTGATCGCGCTGCCCTACTACCGCGTCACCAACCCGGCGATGGCGCACAACGCCCGTCACGTGATCCGAGCGGTGCTGGAAGAGCTCTGACAGCGCCCCGGACCGCCCACGACGGCGCCGACGACGAAGCCTTGCTGCCTCTGAAATTTCGCGCGGCTTGTGTGCGCATTTATTCGAGCCGAGGAAAAACGACAGGAAAGGCCCGACGAGGCCGGAACCCGAACACGGTGACCAGTCCGGCCACTCATCGGTCATACACAAAGTAGACGTCAGTCACCCTGAGTCGCCCATTGCGGTACTTCTCGGTGAGAGATCACCACAAAGCGCCGGAGGCCGGTAACTGTCGGCGGAAAAGCGGCGAATAAGTGGATGCGTCTCGATCCAGAGGAGAACCTGTTCCACGATGACCTATCCGCCGGGCCAGCACGGGCTGCCGCATCAGTCACACGGGCAGCCGAACCATCACCAATACGACCAGCAGAGCCAGCCACAGCAACCACCTGGATGGCAGCTACCACCTCCGCAGCAGCCACCCGGATGGCAGGCAGCACCCCCTCCGCCGCCGCAGCAATACGGATGGCAGCCCGCCCCACCACCAAGTCCGCAACCGGCCAACAAGGGCGGTAAAGCCGGAGGTGCCGTCGGCACGATCCTCGCCATCGTCGCGGCCGTCTGGCTCATCGGCCAAGCAGGCTCCGACTCCGACTCTTCATCGGCCGGCCCGGGCCAGGACACCGCCGCCGTCGACGAAGCATCCACGGACAGCTCCGGACCTGCTCCGAAAGGCAGCGCGGTCCGCGACGGCAAATTCGAGTTCACCGCACGCAAGGTCGACTGTGGCAAACGTCGAATCGGCTCCGAATACCTCGACAAGCGGGCACAGGGTCAGTTCTGTCTCGTGCATGTCAAGGTCGCCAACATCGGGTCGGAGCCACAGCTGTTCGACGACTCCAACCAGAAAGCTCTCGACGCTTCCGGTAACGAGTACGCCGCGGACACCGAAGCCGGGATCTACCTGGAGAATTCAGAAGCGTTTCTGAACGAGATCAACCCTGGGAACAGCGTGAACGGCATCCTGGTGTTCGACGTGCCAAAGGGCACGAAGCTGACTGCGATGGAGTTTCACGACTCGCCTTTCAGCGGCGGCGCGCAAGTATTGCTGCGCTAGCTGACCGGTATTCTGCGGAGATCCCGGAACCGGCCTTCGATCTGCGAACATCGCGAGTCGAGGGCCGGGCCTCTGCCCCGACGACCACGTCGTCTGAACGGCATCGCGCGTCGGCGAGGCGGCAGGATCTGGCGCCTCACCCCGGGAAACCCGGCTGGGCCCGGACACTCCCGCGCGTGAGAACTTTCAGCATCGTCGTGTCCCCGCGGCGAACGCCCTCTGACCGCGACCGGGTCAGAGGGCGTTCGTCGGGACGCTCAGCCGGCGTGCGAGTCCACCTTCGGCCGGGCGAACTTGCGCACCAGCCGCGCGATGAGCGGCCACAGCAAAATCGCCGCGATCACGCAATAGACCACGACGGAGAACGTGGTGTTCACCAGCCCACCGAGGTCACCGCCGGACAACTGCAACGCCCGCCGCAACTGGTTCTCCACGCTCGGGCCGAGGATCACCGCGATGATCGCGGGCAGCACCGGCAGCCCGAACCGGCGCATCATCAACCCGATCAGGCCGATGACCAGCAGCATCACCAGGTCCACCACGTCCGAGCTCACCGCGTAGGCACCCACACTGGCGAAGAACAGGATCCCGGCGTACAGGTACGGCCGCGGGATCCGCAGCAGCCTGGCCCACAGCGGCGCCAACGGCAGGTTCAGCAGCAGCAACAGCGTCAGCCCGATGAACAGGCTGGCGATCAACGCCCACACCAGCTCCGACTCCCGCTCGAACAACAGCGGACCGGGCTGGATGCCGTACTGCTGGAACGCGGCCAGCATCACCGCGGCCACCGCCGTGGTCGGCAGGCCGAGCGTGAGCATCGCGGTCAGTGTGCCCGCCGCCGACGCGCTGGCCGTCGACTCCGGGCCCGCCACACCTTCGATCGCGCCCTTGCCGAACTCGTCCTTGCGCCGCGACAGCCGCTTCTCCGTCACATACGACAGGAAGGTCGGGATCTCCGCCCCACCCGCGGGCACCGCACCGAACGGGAACCCGATCACCGGACCGCGCAGCCACGGTTTCCACGAGCGCCGCACGTCGTCCCGGTTCAGCCACGGCCGCCCCACCGGGATCGGCTTGCCCGCGGTGCGCCGCAGATTCGCGGCGACCCACAGCGCCTCCCCCACGGCGAACAACCCGACGGCCACGACCACGACGTCGATGCCGTCGACCAGATGCAGCGACCCGAACGTCAGGCGCTGCTGCCCGGTGACCGGGTCGAGCCCGATCAATCCGATCGTCAGCCCGATGGCCAGCGAGGCGAACCCGCGCACCCGGGACTTGCCCAGCACCGACGTCACGGCGATGAACGCCAGCAGCATCACCGCGACGAAGTCCGGCGCGCCGATGTTCACCGCGAAGTCGGCGACCAACGGCGCCAGCGCGACCAGCAAAATCGTTCCGACCATGCCGCCGACGAAATGTCCGATGGCCGCCGTGGCCAGCGCCTGCGCGCCGCGGCCTTTCTTCGCCATCGGATGGCCTTCGATGGCCGTCACCACCGCGGCCGTCTCCCCCGGCGTGTTCAACAGGATCGACGTGGTCGAACCGCCGAACATGCCGCCGTAGTAGATGCCGGCGAACATGATGAACGCGCCGGTCGCCTCGATGCTGTAGGTGATCGGCAGCAGCAGCGCCACCGCCATAGCGGGCCCGATGCCGGGCAGCACCCCGATCGCCGTGCCGAGCAGCACGCCCAGCGCGGCCAGCAGCAGGTGCTCGACAGTCAGCGCGGTGGCGAATCCGTCGAGCAGGTTGCTGAGCACGTCCACTCAGATCACCCCGTCCAGCGGCCCGAGCGGCAGCGGAACGCCCAGCGAGTAGGCGAACAGCAGGTAGGTCAGCACCGTGACGGCGACCGCGATCAGGCCGTCACGCAGGTACCGGCGGCTACCCAGCGCGTAGACCGAACCCCAGAAGAGCACGGTCCCGGACACCAGGAAACCCGCCGTGTCGATCAGCACGATGTTCGCGGCGAACGCGGCGGCCAGCAGCAACACCGTGCGCCACTCCGGTGGGACCGACAGGTCGATGTCCTCACCGGACTCGGCCTCTCCGCGGCCACCCCGCAGCACGTCGACGGCCAGCAACCCGGCGGTCACCAGCAGCAGTCCGCCCACGATGTAGGGCACGACGTCCGGCCCGATCGGCCCGAACTGCCCGATCGCCGGGGGCAGGCTCGCCGCTTCGACGATGACCAGGACGCCCAGCACCGCCAGGAATCCTGCGACCCCCAGCTCCGACTTCCCGGCCAGCCGTCCGGTCAGGTTCCGCGTACTCATGACGACGACAGCCCCAGATCGCTCAGCACCGTCTCGACCTGCTCGTTCTGTTCCTTCAGGAACGCGCCGAACTGCTCACCGATCTGGAACGCGTCGGTCCAGCCGTTGTTCTCCAGCGCCTGCTTCCACTCCTTCGAGTCGTGCATGCGCTGCACGGTGTCGATCAGCTTCTTGCGGTCGGAGTCGCTGATCCCCGGAGGCGCCACGATCCCGCGCCAGTTGGTGAACTGGACGTCCAGCCCCGCCTCCTTCAGCGTCGGCGCGTCGATGCCCTCGACTCGCTGGTCGCTGGTCACCGCCAGCACCCGCAGCTGACCGGCGTCGATCTGGTCGCGCCATTCGCTGACGCCGGACACACCGAAGGCGAGCTTGTCACCGAGGATGGCCGCGAGCAGGTCACCACCGCCGTCGTAGGAGACGAAGTTGACCTTCTTCGGCTGGACGCCAGCTCCCTTGGCGGTCAGCATGGCCGCCAGGTGGTCCGGCCCACCGCGCGACGAGCCACCGCCGACGGCCAGGCCGGCGGGATCGGCCTTCCAGTCCGCCAACAGCTGCTCGATGTTCTTGTACTTCGACTTGGCCGACACCGCGATGATGTCCGGCTCCTCGATGAGCTTGGCGATCGGCGTGGTGTCCTGCAGCGTGGCGGGCGACTTGTTGGTGAAGACGCTGCCGACCACGCCAAGCCCCATGGACATCAGCAGCTTGCCGTTGCCCTTCTCGCCGACCAGCCTGCCGAGACCGACCGTGCCACCCGCGCCGGGCAGGTTGAACACCTCGACGTTGCGCGCCAGCCCGGACTCCTCGAGCACCTTCGCGGCCGTGCGTGCGGTGATGTCGTACCCACCGCCGGGCGAGTTGGGCACCATGATCCGCATACCGGAGAGCTTGTCGCCGGACCCGGCGTTCGCTCCGCACCCGGCAAGCAGGAGCAGCGCCACGATCACGGCAGCCGCGCTGCGTACCTTGCCGCGCACCTTCATGTCATCCCTGCCTTTCGTCAGACTGCCTGGCATGGTGGGGGCTGACGCGATGTGTCGTCTGCGTTACGTCCGCTGCGGTCGTTGTGGTCGTTTTGTTCACAGCGCACTGTCTTCCGGGCTCGTTCCCGGCACGCCACACTGAAACATCCCCCTGATCGGCCAGGAGGTGCACGCGGGTGGGCAAGAAAGGCTCGCTCGGCCGAAAGGTGCTGGCGCTGCAGCTGCTCATCGTGCTCGGGCTGCTCGCGGCGGTGGTGGCGGTCAGCGTCGCGCAGTCGCGGGACACGTTCCGCCGGACCGAGGGCCGGAAACTGCTGAGCATCGCAGAAAGCGTGGCCGCCAACGCCTCCGTCGGGCAGACGTTGAGCGCTCCGGCGGCGGCGCAGGACGTCGCGCCGTTCGCGGAGAACGCGCGGGCGTTGTCCGGGGTGAGCGCGGTGGTCATCGCCGACCGCGACGGACGTGTGCTGACGTCCCCGGACCCTGACGCGGTGGGCCGCCCGCTCCCCCGCGGCGAGTCGACGGTGTTCGACGGCCGCGCGTGGGTCGGGGAGATCGACGGCGACATCGTCGCGCACGTCCCGGTGATCAACGACGATCAGCAGCTCGTCGGGTACGTGGCCGCCCACCAGGCGCAGCCTTCGGTGTGGCAGGCGATCACCGAGTCGCCCGCGGAGATGCTGGCCATGCTGGGGATCGCCACCGGCTTGGGTGCGGCCGCGTCGGTGTGGCTGGCGTGGTGGGTGAAGAAGCAGACGCTCGGCCTCGAGCCGGTGGAGATCGTCGGACTGGTCGAGCACCGTGAGGCGATGCTGCACGGCATCAAGGAGGGCGTGGTCGGCCTGGATCAGCAGCACCGGGTGACGTTGCTCAACGACCAGGCGGCCAAGCTGCTGTCGCTGACGTCCGAGGCGGTCGGCAGGCGGGTCGACGAACTGGGACTCAACGAACGGCTGGTCGACGTGCTCACCGGTCGCGCGGAAGGCGCCAACCAGATCGGTTTGCGGCGCGGGCGCGTGCTGGTCATGAACCGGATGCCGATCACCAGGGACGGCACGCAAATCGGCTCGGTGGTGACGTTGCGCGATCACACCGAGCTCGAGCAACTGCGCGATCAGCTCGACGCCACCCGCACCACGACGGAGACCCTGCGGGCGCAGGCGCACGAGTTCAGCAACACGCTGCACACCATCGCCGGGCTGATCGAACTGGGCGAGTACGACGACGTGAAACGGTTCGTGACGCGGGTGTCCGACGCGCGCGGGCAGCTGCAGTCCGAAGTCACCGGCAAGATACGCAACTCCGCGGTCGCCGCGTTGCTGGTCGCCAAGGCGAGCCAGGCGGCCGAGCACAACGTGGCACTCCGGCTTACCCCGGACAGTCGGCTGGACGAGGTCGACGAGCACCTCACCGCCGACCTGGTCACCGTGCTGGGCAATCTGATCGACAACGCGTTGGAGGTGCTGCGCGGACAGGCCGCCGCGGACCAGAGCATCGAGGTCGACCTCCGCACGGTCGCCGACGAGGTGGTGGTGACGGTGCGCGACAACGGTCCGGGCGTGGCGCCGGAGATCGCGCAGGAGGTGTTCCGGCACGGGTTCACCACCAACGTGGCCGAGCAGGACGGACAGCGTGGGCTCGGGTTGGCCATCACCCGGCAGACGTGCGTCCGCCGCGGCGGAAGGGTCGACGTCACCAACGCCGACGGGGCGGTGTTCACCGCCCAGCTCCCGATCCGCCCGGAGGTGCCGGCGTGATCGACGTGCTGGTGGTCGACGACGACTTCATGGTGGCCAAGGTGCACAGCGGCTACGTGCAGAAGACGCCTGGGTTCCGGGTGGTGGGGATGGCGCACACGGGCGCGGACGCCCTTCGTCAAGTGCGTTCGCTGCGGCCCGACCTGGTGCTGCTGGACATCTACCTGCCGGACATCGACGGCGTCAACGTGCTGCGCAACATCCGGGCCGACCCGTACCACGAGATCGACGTCATCGTGATCAGCGCGGCGACCGACGTCGAGACAGTCCGGCAAGCCATGCGCGGTGGCGTGCTGCACTACTTGATCAAGCCGTTCAACTACGGCGCTCTGTACGACCAGTTGCAGCACTTCGCGGCCATGCGGGCCAAGCTGGGCACGATGTCCGAAGCCACGCAGGCCGACGTCGACAAGGTGTTCGGCACCCGCCCGCCGGTCACCGCGAACCTGCCCAAGGGGTTCAGCGCCGAGACGTCCACGGTGGTCGAGCGCACGCTGCGGGAAGCGGACACCGACCTGTCCGCCACCGAGTGCGCCGAACGCACCGCGCTGTCACGGGTCAGCGCGCGGCGCTACCTGGAGCATTTCGTGGCCACCGGGCGCGCCGAGGTGCGGCTGCGGTACGGCGGCAGCGGACGCCCGGAGCGGCGCTACCGCTGGACCGGCTAGCCCAGGAAATACGTAGCGCGCTGTATGTCGCGCTGGCTACGTACCGGCGGAGGATGGCCTTATGCCGGAGGGGAGTCAGCGATGACGGCGCAACGCAGCGAAGCCACCGACGTGCTCGTTCCATTGACCAAGGCGACCGACCCTGACGTGGTCGGCACCAAGGCCGCAACACTGGCCGCGCTCAAGGCGGCCGGATTGCCGGTGCCGGACGGTGTGGTCATTCCGGCCGGGAGCGACGACGTTTCCACCAGCGCCCTGACCGAGGCGATCGGCCGTTGGGGGAACGTGCCGGTCGCGGTGCGTTCGTCCGGGGTCGCCGAGGACCTTCCTGATGCCTCCTACGCAGGCATGTACACGACCGTTTTGAACGTGCGGGGCGAGTCCGCACTGCACGCGGCGGTGGCCAAATGCCGGTCCTCGGCCAGCGCCCCCGGTGTGCTGTCGTATTCGGGCGATGTCGAGCCCGCGGGTGTGGCGGTGCTGATCCAGCCGATGGTGGACGCGGCAGCCGCCGGGGTGGCGTTCACCGCCGACCCGGTGAGTGGGGACCGCGACGTGGTGGTCATCGACGCGGTTCGCGGTCTGGGAGATCAGCTGGTGTCCGGCGCGGTCACGCCCGAGCGTTGGGAGGTCCGCACCCGGGCCGGCCGGAGGACGCCGGACGCCGACCAGGTGATCGACGCAGGTACCGCGGACGAGATCGCCGGCTTGGCGCGGCGCATCGCGGACGTGCAGGGCGGCCCGCAAGACGTGGAGTGGGCCCTGACCGCCGACGGCGAGCTGGTCGTCCTGCAGGCGCGGCCGATCACCTCGCTCGCCGACGAGGGCATCCCGGTGCCGATCGAGGTGCCGGAAGGCCGCTGGATCCACGAGGCCAGCCACGCTCCGTTGTCCGGCGTGCCCGTCGCGGTCGTGACCCTCGCGGCCGAAGCGTGGCAGGCGGCGGGAATGTCCCCGGAAGCGCTGACGATCGCGGACACGCCGGCGGCCATGGGGCCGGCCGCGCCCTACCCGGCGGCGATGGCGGACCGGATTCGTGGATCGGTCGAGTCCGACCCGACGCTCCTGCGAGCCGCCGCGGACAGGTTGCTCGAGCTGGGGTTCATCTACGAGGCTGCCGTCGCCTGTGTCGATCTCGCCGAACTGGATGCGACGCAGCCCGGCGAGATCGAGGACAGCCTGCGCGTCTTCGAACGGCTCGGGGCACAGCCTCAGGTCAACCGCGCCCGTAGACTGCTGCGTCGGCGTGGTCAGCGAGTGCCCGGCACCGCCAGGCAGCGTGGGACGCGGCCGCTCAGCGCGCGGGAAGAAGAGGTGGCGAGGTTGGCCGCGGCCGGGTTGTCCAATTCGGAGATCGCGCAGAAGCTCTACCTGAGCCCGCGCACGATCACCACGCACCTGCACAACATTTATCGACGGCTCGGGCTGACGTCGCGCATCGCGTTGGTTCGTTTTGTGCTGGAGGAATTGCCACCGGAAGGGGCGTAGTCCCGCAGGCGCTCCATGATCGCCGGGCAGTCCGACTTCTGCTGGTCGGTTAGGGCTTTTTGCGCAGACCACGCGTCGGTGACCCGGTACGGTCTGTGTTCATGGAAGAGGGCGTGCCGGTCGTCCGGGACCGTTGGGAGACGACCACCACAGCCAAAGCTGCCATCACCAGCGCGATGCAGCGACTTGACGCGACGTCCCTCTCCGGGCCGGAGCCCGAGCAGCACTGCCGGGCCGTGCTCGCGGAGCTGGCGGAGACCGTCGCGCCGATCAAGCAGCGGTGGGCCGAATTCGCGGTCGCTCAACTGCCGGAGTCCGGCGATCTGCACGCCGCGCTGGAAGCACTGGCCAAGGCGGAGAAGGTCGCGAACGGACCGGTCACTCCCGGCTCGGATGACGAGCCGGGCACGGTGGCCCAAGTCGTGGACCTGATTTCCGAAGCCCACGCGGCCGTGACGAACGCACTGCGGCACATCGGCCGGCCCGCCGAAGCGATCGACGACGATGCGTCATCACGACGGCTCGGAGCGGAGCTCGACGAGATGCTTGCCGAGCGAGCCTCGGGACCGTCCGGGCCGGAGAGTCCACCGTGGAGTCTTCCGCGCGGCGTGCCGCCTGGCCCGAAGATCGCCGAACCGCCGCCGATGTACGACCGGCCGCCGGGGCCGGGGTTCGACCACCCGCTTGCGGCTCCGGAGAGCCGGTCGGCCGGCCCTGCCCCGAAGCGCAAGCCTGCGCCACCCGGTCCACCGATGCTGTCGCAGCAGCCGAACTCAGCTCCGCCGCCGGGCCCTGCGGTCAGTTCGCCGGACCCGCAGGCCGCGCCGCTCCCACCCGGCCCGGTCATCAACCCACCTGCACCGCCGCACACCGACACCGCGGCACCCCCACCCGGCGCCGGCACTCGCCCGCCAGGCCCGCGAGCCCTGTCCGGCGCAGACGCCTCCCCCACGCCGAGCCCACCCGACACCGCATCACCACACCCGGTTCCTCGGCCGTACCCGGATCTCCGCTTGCCCTGGTACCGACGGCTTTTCCGCCGCACGCCGCGTAATCCGGGGGGCTCGGCATGACCGGCATCCTGCAGGGCGCTCTCGGGGGCGGGAGGGCGCTGCTGGTCGGCTGGATCCTGCCCAGCCTGATCAACGTGTTGATCTTCGCGTTCGTGCTGGCGCCCGGACTCGACGAACTCCGCCTCGACGGCAGGACGGCGGTCGTCGTCCTGGTCGCCACGGCGGTGCTCGGGCTCGTTCTGGCCGCCCTGCAAACCCCGCTCTACCGCATCCTCGAGGGCTACCTTCTCTGGCCCGAACGGCTCGTCCAGGCCGCCCGACGTCGTCACCTGGCCGAAAAGCACCTGCTGCAGAACCGCCTGGACGCCGTCGCACTGGTCGCCCGTGAACAAGCGGGCACGTTGACCGATGCCGAGCGAGCGGCACTGGCGGAATTCCGTGCACACCCCG
This sequence comes from Thermocrispum municipale DSM 44069, assembly GCF_000427825.1. Lineage (GTDB taxonomy): Bacteria > Actinomycetota > Actinomycetes > Mycobacteriales > Pseudonocardiaceae > Thermocrispum > Thermocrispum municipale. The sequence goes on from NZ_ATYT01000009.1 coordinate 15,950, forward strand.
TCACCAGCCATTACGTGGACAGGGACTTCCGTAAGGGCGCGGTGTGGATCGCTTTGCTCGACGAGCGACTGCACCGCTATCCGGTGGACGATCGCCAGGTCGCGGCGACCCGGCTCGGCAACGCGATCCGCCGGTTCGAGGAATACGGCTTCAACCGATTCCGCCTCGATTCGCAGGCGCTGTGGCACGAACTGAATGCCGCGGCCGGGGAGTCCGCCCGGAAACAAACCGACGACGCCCGCATGAGCGTGGACTTCTTCATCAGCCTGCTGTACGGCCATCTGCTCGTTGCCGGCGCGTTCGCTGTCTCGCTCGTCTTCGGCGCCGTCAGCCGCGCGTGGCTGGTGATCCCGGTCGTGCTGTTTCTGCTCGCGCTGTCCGCGCTCTGGTATCGCCTGGCCGTGGTGGCCACCGACGAATGGGCAGGAGCCGTCCGCGCCCTGGTCAACCTCGGCCGGGTCCCGCTGGCCACCTCGCTCGGCCTTGCCCTGCCGGACAAGCTGGACCAGGAACGGGCGATGTGGCGGCTGGTCAGCGAGCTGGTGAGCGACAAGTACCACGCCGGCCTGAGCGCGCTCGACCCCTACCGCGCGCCGCCGGAATTGCTCGCCAGGGCGTTCACCCCGGTCCACGACGGCCAGGGCGCGCCCTCGACCGAGAGCAATTAGCCGAGCGAGCGCACAGCGACGAGTTCGACCGGTCACGGTGAAGAGCGGCCGCCGCAGTGCCCGGGCAGCCAGAGCACTGCGGCCCGCCGCACCCGATCAGAACTTCATGTACGTGGTGCGAATCTGCGTGTACTCGAGCAACCCGTGCATCCCGTCCTCGCCACCGACCCCGGACTGCCGGCGCCCGGAGTGGAACGCCTGCACCGCCGAGCCGTGTGTGCGGTTGACGTACAGCGCCCCCGACTTGATCCGCCGGTTCACCTCGTTGATCACCGGGTAGCTCTGCGAGAACACGAACGCGGTCAGCCCTCGGTCGGTGTCGTTGGCCAGTTCGAGCGCCTGGTCGAGCGTGTCGACGGCGACCACCGGAAGGATCGGGCCGAACACTTCCTCCCGCATCACGCGCATGTCCGGCGAGGCCCCGCCAGCAGCATCGGTTTCTGCCAGTAGCCGCCGTTGGTCGGCATCGTCGCCTGGATCCGTCGGCGCCTACCCGTCAGGTGGTCGCACACCCGCGTACAGGTCGCCGATCCGTTCCCGGTCGATCGAGCTCATCGGGCCTTCCCAGACGATCTCGCCGCCGTTGAGCACATAGGCCCGCTCACACGTCCGCTCCACCACCGAGACGTTCTGCTCCACCAGCAGCACCGTGAAACCCCGGTCGTTCATCTCCCGGATGGCGGTGCACAGCTCGCTGATCAACTTGGGCGACAGGCCCGCGGTCGGTTCGTCCAGCAGCAAGATCTCGCAGCCGGCCATCAGCCCCCGGCCGACCGCCAGCATCTGCCGCTGACCACCGGACATGCCGGAGTTGAGAGAGCAGGCGGGCAACGTGATGGCGAGTGCGGCGACCGCGGCGATGCTCGCGGCGCGGCGGCTACGTCCGGTGGCTGGTCGCGGCATCAGACCTCCTTCGGTGAACCCTCCGTTGTGGTCTGGCCGCCTGGCTTCGGACGTGAGCGGACGCGCACCAAGCCAGAAACGGTCAGTCTTTGTCAGCCAGCTCGATCTCCCTGCGTGATCCGCCCGAACGGGCCGTGCGACGTCGACTTGTCGTCCCGGGCGCGGCCGGACTCCGGGTCGGTTCCGACCTCGGCGCGCCGGGAGCGCCCGCGTTGCTGACAGCGGCTGAGGTGTAGGCAATGTCAACGGATGGGCCACCACGGCGCTTGCCACTGTCGGGCACCGCGCGACTGCCGATCGCACGCGCCGACAGCGTGCGAAGCACGTGGAAGGCGCCGTTGGCTCCGTTTGTGGTCATCACCACACTCCCCTGCCGATAAGCGCAAATTGTGGCTCGGGGTGTTGAGAAAATCAATACCTGATGCGCTACGCGACCACTCCGCTGCCGACCGTGGTGAGCTGTCCGCCCGCCGAGGTGGTGTAAAGCCGCAGCGCACCGTCGGTTTCCGCGTCCGGGTCGGGCTCGGCCCAGACCGTCACGTCCTCGCCGACGAGGTCCATCCCGCGGTACGACACCGACAACTCGCGCACCGTGGCGCCTTCGCCTGCGAACTCCAGCGCGCCCCTGGCGAGCCAGGCCATCTTCAGCAGGCCGTGCACGATCGTGCCGGGCAAGCCGCTGGCCTTGGCGAACTCCAGGTCGTAGTGCGCCTCGTAGAGGTCCTCGGTCGCGACCGCGTAGCGCACCGTCTGTCGCGGGGTGGCCCTGGTGGTGAACACCTGCTTCGCGCCTTCCGGGACGCCCGCGGACGATCCACCACCGGACGAGGAGCCGGCGCCCTCGAGCGGATAGCGCCGAATCGGCGTGTAGCCCAGCCGCGCCACCTCTTCGTGGGTGTCGACCCGGCGGTAGACGGTCTCGACCGTGTAGACCTGCAACCGCCCGGTCCTGCCCTCCTTCACCTTCACGTCGGTCACCTCGGAGCGACGCTCCAGCCGGTCGCCGACGTGCACGTCGGCCAACCACTGCACGCTGTTGCCGCCGTTGAGCCGCGCGGGGGCGTCCGGAATGCCGAGCGCGAACGCGTCCACGTATTGCGCGCTGAGGAAGGACGGCGGAACGAGCGCACCCTCCGGGCCGTCCGGGCCGTCGAGCCGATAGTGCTTCGCGGTGAGCCCGGATGCGTCCAGCACGCGCTCCACGCGCCACTGGGCACACTCGAACGGCTCCCAGCCGATGCTGTTGCCGATCACCGCTGCCGGATCACTCATCGGACTCTCCCTCGTCGAGCCAGCTCGCCTGACGCAGCGCCCGCCGCACCTCCGGGGTGATCGGGTGCGCCATCTCTTCGCCGATGTGCGCGACCAACCCGGCCGCGCGGCTGATCATGGCCAACCCGCGATGCAACTGCCACGGCACGCCGACGGCCAGCAGGATCGCCGCCGAGGCCCCGGTGGCGTTGACCATCAGGTCGCGCCCGGTCACCTCCTTGGCCACCGCGCCGACCTCCTTCAGCCAGGCCGTCTCGGTGCCCGCGACACCCAGCTCGTCGGCGACCCGCAGCAGCCTCGAGGCCCGCGGATCGCCCGCGCGGTGCAGGTTGTGGCCGAAACCCGGGATCTTCTTGCCCGCGGCGAGGATGCGGTTCACCACGGTGCGCGCCGCCTCGTTCGCCGTCGCTCCGTCGGCGACGACTTCGGCGACCTCGTGCAGCATCTTGCCCGCCTGCTCCATCGAGCCCAGCAGTTCGCTACCCGCGCCGAGCAGGCCTGCGGCCACCGCGCCCTGGATCGCGTCCGGCGCCGCGTGGTAGGTCATCCGCGCCGCCAGCGCGCTCGGCTGCATGCCGTGGTCGATCAGGCTGACCAACACGGCGTCCACCGCGGCGACTTCCTTGTCGCCGGGTAGCTCGCCGGTGATGGCCAGCAGCAGGGCCTGGGTGTAGGTGAGGTGGCCGAGCAGGTCGTCCACCAGGTCGCGCCCGCGCAGGTGCACCCGCTGGGCGTTGGCGTGGCCGATCGACGTGGACAGCTGCAGCGGCTGCCCGTCGGGGCGGCCGGTGCGCGTGGACGAGTTGCGTTGTTCGTTCATGGCTTGTCCTCACCGAAGGCCAGCGCGTCGAGCACCACGAAACCGTCGGGGCCGACCCGCACCGGGTTACATTCGATTTCTCGGATCCCGCCCCGCCGGATCGCGGCGTCCAGCGCGGTGAGCACCTTGGCGGTGGCGACGGCGACGGTGCGGAGGTCCGCCGTCTCGGCCAGTCGCGCGGCGAGCTTGAGGCGGCGTAGTTCGTGCTCGACGTAGGCGGCGCCGAACGGCGGGACGAGCGTGCGAGCGTCGTCCACCTCGTTGGCCCACACCCCGCCCGCACCGATGACGGCTCGCGTGCCGAAGGTGCGATCGGACAGCACGCCCACGATCAGCTCGGCGCCGGGCGGCACCTGCTCGACGACCAGCGCCCTGGTCATCCCGAACTCGCTGACCATCTTGTCGTAGGCGGCTTCCAGTTGTGCCTGGTCCGCCAGACCGGTGACGACCGCACCGACCTTGGCGCGATGTGCCATGAACGGCTCCACGAGCTTCAGCACGCACGGATAGCCGACCTGCTCGGCAGCGGAAACCGCTTCGTCGCGACTGGTCACCGAGGCGCGCCGCGGGGTGGGGAGGCCGAGCTGGTCCAGCAGGGCCATCGTCGTCTCCTCGCCGAGCCCTGCTCCCGCGGGGATCTCCAGCGCCGCGGCGTCGACCTGCTCCGGGGGAGGACCGAAACCGGGGGCCTCGGTGATGGTCCGCCGCCCCTTCCTGGCCAGCCCGAGACCCCGTAGCACTCGCGCCGGATCCGCGGCGACGACGAGCCCCGCTTCGGCGGCCGCCACGCGAACCCGGTCGCTCACGCCCAGCCACGACAGCACGAGCGGTTTGCGGAGCTCTTTGCTGGTCCGCGCGAGGATCGAGGTCAGCTGGGGGCTGATGTCACCCATGCTGCCGAGGAACACCAACAGCGTGTCCACGGCCTCGCTGGCGTCGAGGATCCGCACGGTGTCGCCCAGCAGCTCGTGGTCGGTCAGCACCTGCGGCGTGAAGTCGACCGGGTTGACCAGGCCGGCGAACGACGGCAACCGCTCGGCCAGCGCCTTGGTCGTCTCCTCGGGCAGGTCGGCCAGCAGCACGCCGTGCCGCTCACACATGTCCGACTGGTAGACGGCCGAACCGCCCGAGTTCGTCGCCACCGCGATGCCCTCCGCGGGCGTGTTCAGCGTGAGCGCGCGGGCGACGTCCACGACGTCGTCCATGGTGTCGATCCGGACGACGCCGAAGCGGTCGAACAACGCGTCGAAAGCACTGTCGTCACCGGAGAACTGAGCGGTGTGCGAGGCAACCGAACGACTGCCCCGCTCGGAGGCGCCGACCTTGAGCATGAACACCGGTTTGCCCGCGTCCTGCAGCGCGGCGAGCGCCTCGGCCATGTCCGAGCCGTCGGCAATGCCTTCCATGTAGCCGATGACCGCCGACGTCGCGTCGTCCGTGGCCAGGTACCGCAGGTAGTCCGGGAACGTCGTGCCTGCTTCGTTGCCGGTGGCGATGATGTGCGAGAACCGGGCGCCCGTCCAGTACGCCTCGGTGAGCAGGTTGAACGCGGTACCGCCGCTTTGCGAGACCAGCGCGATGGATCCGGCCTCGATCGGCGGCATGGTCGCCAACGTCGTGGCGAACGTCCCGTAGGCGCGATTGGCGAACGAGGCGACGCCCAGGCTGTTCGGACCGACCAGCGCCATGCCCGCGTCACGGGCGATGTCGCGCATGCGCCGCTGGAGCCGGGCGCCCTCCTCGCCTGTCTCGGCGAAGCCGCCCGCGAACACCACGGCGGCTTTCGCGCCACGCTCGGCCGCCTGCTCGAGGGCGTCGACCGCCGCTTGCGCAGCCACCGCGATCACGTACATCTCGACACCGTCGGGCAACGAGGCGATGTCCGGGTAAGCGGTCGCGCCCTGGACGGTCCGGTACTTGGGGTTGACCGGGTAGACCGGGCCGGTGAAGCCACGCTCGGCGAGGATGCGCAGCGGACGGCCGCCGATGCGTTCCGGGTTGTCGGATGCACCAACCACCGCGATGCTGGCGGGGTCGAGCAGCGAGCGAACCGAGGTGTACCGGCTGGACTGCATGCGAACTCCGTTCCTGCTCCCAGATGCCGCCAGCCGCTGAAGCAGCGGGGCGGCGGTGATGGGAAGTATTCGCCACAGGTGTTGTTATTGTCAAGACTTGGTGTTGCGGCACCCCGGCGCGGTGATTCACTGAACTACTTCAAGACCAGCAGATCAAGTGCGCAGAGGACGGCGAATCATGGCGGAACAGGCGAACGGCCGCGGTGCCGACTCTGAGGACTTGGTCATCACCGAGCTGCTGTCGTACCGGCTGCACCGGGTGGCCAGCGCGTTCGCCAGAGGTGCCGCGCTGGCGTTCCGTCGCGAGTTCGACGTCAGCATCGGCGAGTGGCGCGCGCTCGCGCTGGTGGGCGGCGGGCGGGCCAACACCCTGAACCGGATCGCCAAGCTGGCGGGTATCGACCCGGCGCAGATGAGCCGGGTGGTGGCCAAGCTCGCCGAGCGCGGGCTGGTGACGCGCTCGTCCGGCCCGGGCAACAGCTCGGTGATCGCACTCACCGAGGAAGGGCAAGCCACCTACGACGGGCTGATCGCCGCGGCCCGGGCACGCAACGCGGCATTCCTGTCCGCACTGTCCCGCGAGCAGGTGCGGTACGTGGACGACGCGCTGGAGAAGCTGGCGACCGTAGCGATCGCCATGGAGCGCGCCGAACGCAGTCGCGCAGCACCCCGGACGGTTCTCACTCCGCCGGAGTCGTGACACAGCCCTGCTGAGCAGGGCGGAGCTGCACACACCACGGCGATCGGCGAACACCGCGCCCGGCTCCCCGCCGCAACGGCGACCGCACCAGGCGGCCGGCGCGCCGCAACGGCGACCGCACCGGGCGGCCGGACGGCCCGGGCAGTGCGCCTAGGCCCCGTCCTCAGCCCGCCGGATCCGTGAACGCCGCGGCCAGCTCGCCGTGCCCCATGGTGCGCAACACCTGCAGCACCCGGTCGCGTTCCATCGGGATCGGATTGCCCGGGCGCGGATAGTCGTTCACGCACGTCGCCGCGATCTCCTCGTAGCGCTCGTCCGGGATTCCCGCGTCGACCAGCGTCGTCGGCAGGCCGAGCCGCTCGGTCAGGCCGCGGATGACCTCGGCGGCGTCGAGCAGACCGGCGTCGGGACGGTTCGTGATCGTGCCGGCCACCAGCGACGCACGCTCGGGATCGACGCTCCGGTTGTATGCCAGGCACAACGGCAGTGCCAGCGCTCCGGTTGTATGCCAGGCACAACGGCAGTGCCAGCGCGCACGAGACGCCGTGCGCCATCGGCGTCGGTGATTCGTGGGCGAAGCAGTACGCGAGCGAGTGGCCGATGATGACGCCCGCGTTGAGCGACATGCCTGCCAGGTGCGACGCCCACAGCATGGTGGCCCTGGCATCGAGGTCACCGTTCACCGCGGGCTCGATCCACCTGGTGACCATGCCGATCGCCGCGGTCGCACACAGGTCCGACATCGGCGATCGCAGCGTGGACAGCAGCGACTCGGTCGCGTGCGACAACGCATCCATGCCGGTCTCCGCAAGCACCGCAGGCGGCAGGAAATCGAGCAGCGACGGATCCAGCACCGCGGCGTCCGGAACGTACTCCGGGCTGGCGGACGCTCGTTTGTGCCCGTCCACGGTCACCATGGCATACGGGGTGACCTCCGACCCGGTGCCGCACGTGGTGGGGATCAACACCAGCGGCGGTCGTGCGACCGGCCACGTGGTGGGTCCGACCGCGTCGGCGGAGCTGCCGGTGTTGCGCGTCAGGAACGCGATCAACTTGGCCGCGTCGAGGACCGAACCGCCGCCGACCCCGACCACGACGTCCGCGCTCGCCGAGCGCGCGATCGCCACCAGACGGTCGACCTCGACCGAATCCGGCTCGGGCCCGGACACCGCACCGAACACCACGTCGTAACCGGCGGCCGCGACCGCGCTGCGCAGCTCGCCGAACTCCGCCAGCTCACCGACGATGCGATCGGTCAGCAGGAACACCGTCGCGCCATCGGCGACCCGCAGTTCGTCACGCAGCAACGCGGGAACCTCACGCACCGCCCCGCGGCCCATGACGAGCTTTCCGGGAGTCCGGAACGTGCTGGTGCTCTTCGGATTCAGCCAGGTCATGTCGGGCATGGCTCAACTCCAGGTGATCACGGTCGACGGCAAGACCCGCTTCACGACGCGGCCGACAGCGTGCGATCGCTTGCCCGCACGGTCACCGCCGGCACGCAAGCTACCCTGACAGTAGGTTTTCTTACTGTCAAGTAAAGTCGTCTACCGGCAGGTAAGCTGCCCCGTGCGGCCCGGTGTCCGGTGGCCGGTTTTGTCGTCATACGCTCGTCGCGAAGCCCGAACCGACCGGCAAGTGGGTGAACCCGCGCCGCGGGAAGACCCACCCTGCCCCCGCGAGGATGAGATGCCGAGACACGTACTGAAGTTGAGCGACCTGGCCCCCGACGAGCTGCGGGAGATCCTGCAGCTGGCGCGCCGGATCAAGGAAAACCCTGCTCAGTATGAGTCGGCCGCGCACCGTCGCGGGCTGCTGTTGCTGTTCGAGAAGACCTCGACCCGTACCGCGCTGTCCTATCAGTCGGCCATCGCCCGCCTCGGCGGGTACTCGGTCGTGCTGGAGTGGCACAAGACGAACTACGCCATCACCTCGGTCGAGTACGAGACGCAGTACGTGTCGCGCAATTGCGACGTGATCATGGCGCGGGTGAAGTCCAACCGCACGCTCAAGACCATGGCCGACAACAGTCAGGTCCCGGTCATCAACGGCTGCGACGACCAGCACCACCCGTCGCAGGCGCTCGCCGACTTCCTGACCATCGCGGAAGTCAACGGCAAGCTCGAGGGCAGCACCTTGTGCTATGTCGGCGTGCACAACAACGTGGCGAACAGCCTGATCGAAGGCTGCGCAGCGCTGGGGGTCCGGCTGCTGCTGGTCACGCCGATGGCGAACGAACAGGCCGTCGCCGCGGGCGTCGAGGCGCGCGTTGCGGACAGCGGGCTGATCGAGCACCGGGACAGCCTGGCCGAGGCCGCGGCGGAAGCCGACTTCGTCTACACCGACACGTGGGTGGACATGGAGTTCTTCTCCGACCCGGCGTTCGAGGAGGAAAAGCGGCGGCGCGTCGAGCTGATGCAGCCGTTCCAGCTCAACCGGGAGAACCTGGGCGGTGCCCAGCCGTGGATCATGCACGACATGCCGATCCACGCGGGCTACGAGATCTCCGCGGACCTGGTGGACAGTGAGCGGTCGATCATCTACCAGCAGGCGGAGAACCGGATGTGGGCGCAGGCGGCGCTGTTGCTGCACCTGCTGGGCGGGAAGAGCTAGGCGACACGAAGAACAGGGGCGGACAGCGTGGTGCTGTCCGCCCCTGTTGTTGTCACCCCTGCTGATGGGTGTGCTTACGGGCAGTGGGTCTTGCGAGCCAGCGTGGTCTTGCCCCAATAGGTCGGGTTGCCGTCCTTGAATTTGGCCTTGACCGCGCTACCGTTCACCTTCTGCTCGTAGTGCAGGTGCGGGCCGGTGGAACCACCGGTGCTGCCGACCCGGCCGATGAACGTCTTCTCGGTGACCTTCTGGCCGACCTTGACGTTCTGCGCGCTCAGGTGCGCGTACAGGGTCTGCTTGCCGCCACCGTGGTCGATGACGATGTAGCGACCGTAGGAGGTGTTACCGAGGTTGGCCACCTTGGACACCGTGCCCGGAGCCGAGGCGTACACCTTCCACCCCTGGTCCTGCGGGTAGTGGTTGAAGTCCACCGAGTTCTGCGGGTTGTGGTTGGTGCGGGTGCCCGCTTCCCACTTCTCCCCGCATGGGAACGGCAGCCAGTAGCCGCTGGAGCCGGAGCCGCCACCACCGATGCGGTGGCTGGCGTTGTCGTTCTTCAGCGTCGCGTTCAGGTTGACCTTCTGGCCCGGCTTGATCTTCTGGCTGGCGCCGCCGTAGCCGCTGTTGTAGAACACCCACACGGTCTTGCCGGTGCGGTTCCACACCGAGGCGGCGTTGTTCTTGACGCACTTGCCCTTGCCGTTGCCCGCGCCCTTGAACTCGTAGCAGCTCGGCTGCTTGGCGCCCAGGTCCGGCACCGACTTGGTGTGGTCGGAGATCGAACCCTTGTTGTTGGAGTTGTAGTAGTAGCAGAACTCGCCCTTGTCACACTTGCCGTCCCGCTCGGCGGCCGATGCCGGCTGCGCGACGAGCGTCATGGTGACGGCGCTGGCGGCTACCGCGAACGCTCCCAGAGCGGCTGCCGACCGCCTGCGGCTCTTCCGGTCTCCACGGATGTTCATCGGATTTCCTTTCCCCTCGTGGGTGTCGTGTGGTTGCCGACGTCTTGTGCTCAGCGGTGTGCGCGCTGGTACTCCTCCCAGGTGGTCTTGGCGACCTTGGGCCCGTCGTCCGGCCCGTTGTTGGCCAGCCCGTTGCGGCCGAGGAAGTAGTCACCGACCTGTTCCTGCGCCTGCCGCGCCAGGTCCGTGTCGTTGATCGCAACCGCGTGGATGTGCAGCGGCCAGTCGCCTTGCGACGGCGTGCGCAGCCACGCGGCGAAACCGACCTTGCGCAGCGCCCGGACGGCCGCGGTCCGCTGCTTGGCGGTCAACTCCTCGGCGTCCAGGTCGACCGCACCGCCACCGTCGTGGGTGCCTGCCGAGGTCGGGTCGGCTCCCGGCGAGTACGAGCCCTGCTCGACGACGAACCGCACGCCGGACAGCCGCTGAGCTTCCTTGAGCATGGCCAGCGTCCGGGCGTTGAACGGCCAGTCCTGCCACTCCGTGCGCGCCCCCGGGCCGATCACCCGCGTGACGGTGAAGCGGCCCTTGCCCAAGGCGGCCAGCGAGGCCTTGCCGGGCATGCCGTTGGCGGCCAGCCCGGTGTAGCCGAGCGACTTCTGCCACTTGCTGTAGGCCGTCCTGGTCACGGTGCCGAAGTGGCCGTCGACGTACTCGGTGTCGAGCAGGCCTTCCGCCTGAAGTGCCTGCTCGACCAACCGCACGCTCTCGGCCGCGCCCGGCGTGACGTCGGTGTTGTCCTTGACCGGGTCGAGCTGGGCGGCCAGCACCAGCTTCTCCATGTTGACCTTGGGCACCGCGGCAACGCCCGTCTGGGGGAGGGCCGCCACGGCCGCGGTGGCCGCGGCGACCCCTGCCAGTCCGGCGATGAACCGGCGCCGGTGCATCTGTGCGGACATGCTCACCCTCACTTGACGTTGCTCAGCGTCATGTTGCTGTACCAGTGCTTGAGAATTCGCTGGTAGTTCCAACCGCGCTTGGCCTGGTCCTGCGAGCCGTGCTGGGACATCCAGTCACCGTCCACCCAGGCGCCGCACGCCGTGGTGGTCGCGCAGTAGTGCGCCTGCAGGATCTTGCCGCCGCGGGTCATCCGCTTGTTCCACGTGTCGTTGACGGCCTTGTTGGTGGCCGCGACGGCCGAATTCGGCTTGTAGACCTGGCTGTTGGTGTTGTCGTAGACGTCGAAGCACTCACCGGACTTGGTCTTGCGAGTGGAGTGCAGCGCCCAGTACCAACCGAAGTGCTTGACGGCCATCGCGCCTGCCCGCAGCGAGGCGGGCTTCCAGCTCGTGATCCACTCGTTCGGCAGGACGTTCTTGACGTAGTCCTTGAAGTTGACCCGGTCGACCCGGTTCAGCTTCACCCGGTACACCAGGATGTAGGTCGGCAGCTTGCTGTGCGTGCCGTCGGTCTTGCAGTCGGAGTTCGACTTGACGATGCGGTGCGAGGCGTTCTCGTTGTAGACCGTCGTCAGCTGGCCCTTGTAGCCGGGAGCGATCTTCTGCGCCTTACCGCCGAAGTTGCTGTTGTAGTACACGTACACGGTCCGCCCGGTGCGGTTCCACACCGACGCCGCGTTGTTCTTGATGCACTGGCCCTTGCCGTTGCCTGCGCCCTTGAACTCGTAGCAGCTCGGCTGCTTGGTGCCATAGTTGTCGATCGATTCCGTGAAGTCGGAAATCGAACCCTTGTTGTTGCTGTTGTAGAAGTAACAGAATTCGCCCTTGTCGCATTTGCCGTCACGGCCCGCCGCTTCGGCGCGCGGCGCGGAGGCGACCGAGGCAACGGTCATCCCGACCGCGACCGCGGCCAATGCGAGCAGCGCCGCGAGCACTGTTCGGAACCTGTTCATGTCAATCCCCTTCAATTTCTGAAGTTCTCGTTCGCAGCGCTGCCCCGGCCGTTGTTGACAGCGTTGGACTGTTCGGTCTAATCCGCGGTTCCACGCGGATTAGACCGACGTCGGTGGCCGCTGGTAACTATTTGCCGAGGCGAATGCTGCTGCCGCTCGGCCGGTTTCGGCCCCTCGTCGCGGGCGGGAAGCCGATCGCGAAGCGGCCGGAAGGACGCTCGTACGCCGCCACGGCAGATGCCGCGGTCGGCACGTCACCGCTCGCCGCGGCACACTCGCCGGAAGCGCTCTGACGAGCATCGGTCCTCCCACTTCCCGGTCTTGCTTTCCTGCCCGCCGCGAGGGAACCTGACCCCCCACCACTGCGGTGCGAAGCCAGAGTGGCGAATTTGTCGAGTGTCAGAGCCGCCTTGACCGCGAGTGTTGACTGTCAAGACCTGTCAAACCCGCTCTGACCAGGTCTTTTGTCGCGCATGTCAAACCTGTGTCACCCCACATTCGGGTGCACGTGGCTTTGACAATCCGAGCGTTTTCTGACGATTCCGCACCGCCGCCCCAACCTTTCCGGGCAAGCGCCGGGTCCGGATGAGCGTCATTCCCGGCGAGCAGGAGAGGCCTCATGCGGTTCGTGATCATGCGCGGCGCCATGGCCGTCGTGGCGGCCTGTTTCATCGGTTACGGCATCAGCCTGCTGACCGACGGAGTCGTGACGTGCCACGGCGAAGTGATGACGGAAGACGCGATCTGTCGCCAATCGATGCCCAAAGGACCAGAACTGGTCAACAATGTGCAGGAGCAAGCCGCCTTCAACGTACTCCAGGCTTGCTTGATGATCGGGCTCGGTGGCATGGTCGTGGTCGGCAACCTCCGCGAGATCCTGAACGGACCACCGCCGCAGAACCTGAACGAACCACTGCCGCGGAACCGGAAGAAATCCGCGGCTCGCTAGCTCGGACAAGCATCGGAACGCAGATTCCTTTGCCATTCGGCGTCGCCACTATCGCTGAGTTCGAACGAGATCGCCTCTTTCGCACTGCGGGTTCACGACAACCGCAGGGTCGTATCCGGGTCGCTACCGCCCGCAAGCGAGTCCGCCGAAGAAGTCCCGAGGATTTCGGTCCACTCCCCCCAACCTCCCGGGCCGGCCTCGGGTCTGCGTCGACGTCATCCCCGACAAGTGACTGGAGAAGCCCGATGTGGTCCGTGATCAAGTGGTTCGCCGGGGCGATCGTGGCCGGCCTCATCACCGTCTACGGCATCGCGATGCTCACCGACGAAGCCGTGACGTGCGGTGGCGAAGTGATGCACGAAGGGGACACCTGCTTCACCTCCACGCGCCGCTCGTCCTCCGTCAACGACTTCGACGAGCAGGCTGCGGCCAACGAACGACAAGCCTGGTTCATGATCGTCGTCGGCAGTATCGGCACGGTGGGTTCCTTGGCCGGCTGTGTGAGTGCGGGCCGTCGACGCTTCGCCGGCCGGGAGTCCGTTGCCCTTTAGCTCCGAACTTTGTCTGTGGTTGCCTGGTGGGGGCGAGACTTGCGACGTCGGCATGTCTCGCCCCCACGAACGACGTGCGCCGCATTTGAGCATGTCAAGAGCCGTGCTTGCCGGCCTTGGCGCCTGATGCTTGACTGACTCGCGGCGACATCGACCAGATCGACACTTGCGAGGACGGCGGTACATGGAGGGTTCGGCACCCGCGCGCACCACGAATGCCAAGGACTTGGTCATCACCGACCTGTTGTCGTACCGGCTGCACCGGGTCGCGAGCGCGTTCGAGCGTGGGGCCGCGTTGCAGTTTCGTCGCGAGTTCGACGTCAGCCTCGGCGAGTGGCGCGCGCTCGCGCTGGTGGCGGCGGGCAAGGCCAACACCCTCAACCGCATCGCGAAGATGGCCAACATCGACCCGGCGCAGATGAGCCGGGTGGTCTCCAAGCTGGTCGACCGCGGTTTCGTCACGCGCTCGTCCGGCCCCGGCAACAGCTCGCCGATCGCGTTGACCGAGCAGGGCCGGGCCACCTACGAAGGGTTGATCTCGGCGGCCCGCGCCCGGAATGCGGCATTCCTGTCGGTGCTGTCGCGCGAGGAGATCCAGCACCTGGACGCGGCACTGGAGAAGCTCGCCACGATCGCCATCGCGATGGAGAAAGCGGAGCGTACGCGCGCAGCCGGAGCGCGGGAGACGAACGCGTCCGCGAACTCGAACGGTTCGTAACCGCTCCGGCCGAGGGCGGCACGCACGGGCTGAACCCGCCGTGGCAGCTCGGCTACGTGCCGGCGGGTGTCCTCAGCGACGCGGGCTTGCCTTCCTGGCCGCGGCTCATCGCCGTGGCCGGCCGGCCGGTGCCGCGCGAGGCGGGCTGAGCCGGCCGGCCCGCCGGTGCCGCGCGAGACGTCCTACCTCACCCGGCGTCAGGCGACCTCTTTGCCGAGCAGCTCCTTGGCGATCACCATGCGCTGCACCTCCGAGGCGCCCTCCCCGATCCGGAACACCCGCAGGTCGCGGAAGATCCGCCCGATCACCGAGTCCGACGTGACCCCGTTGGCGCCGAAGATCTGCACCGCGCGGTCGGCCACGCGCCCGGCCATCTCACTGCTGAACAGTTTCGCCGCGCTGGCATTGGCCGGTGCCTGCGCACCGTGCTCGATGTCCTCGATGGTCGCCCGGATCAGCGCCCGCGCCGCGGCGATCTCGGTGACCGAGTCGGCCAGCATGAAGCGAATCGCCTGCCTGCTGGCCAGCGGCGCTCCGAACGTGGTGCGCGCCTTGGCGTGCTCAGCGGCCGCTTCCACCAGGTAGCTCGCCCCGCCCAGGCAAATGCTCGCCACGCTCAGTCGTCCTTCGTTGAGCGACGACAGCGCCACCTTCAACCCCTGACCGAGCTCACCGAGCAGGCTCTCCTGAGGCACGACGCAGTCGTCGAACCGCAACTCCGCGAGCGTCCACGCGGGCGAGCCGAATGCGTGGTCGATCCGGGTCACTTGAAAGCCCGGCGTGTCCCGGCCGACCAAGAACGCGGACAGCCCGCGACCCCGCTTCGCCGGGTCGGTCGACGCGATCACCAGGAACAGGTCCGCGGACTCGGCGCCGGAGATGAACTGCTTGCTGCCGTTGATCCGCCAGCCGTCCGCGGTGCGCTCCGCCCGCGTGGTGATGGCCGCCGCGTCCGAGCCCGCTTCCGCCTCGGTCAGCGCGAACGAGGTGCGCGACTGGCCGGTCGTCAGCGGTGGCAGGTACTTCTCCTTCTGCTCCGGCGTGCCGAACCGGTTGATGGCCGTCGGCGCCAGGCCGCCGGTCGACGACAACAGGATCGACAGCACCGGATGACTGCGGGACACCGCCTCCTGCGCAGCGCAGTACTCCGCCAGCCCCAGCCCGGCGCCGCCGAAATCGCCGGGCACGGTCAGACCCAGCAGGCCGTGCTCGGCGAACACCTCGACGATCTCGTCCGGCGTCCGCCCCTCGGCGTCCATCGTCCGCAGCCACTCGGGCTTGACCTTCTTCTCCATCAGGCCCCGGACGAACGCCCTGGTCTCCTCCATACGAGTCCGGACATCGGTGGTCTGCCCGCTCGTCACTGTCGTCGTCATCAACTCTCCTGCCGGACTAGTTCCCACTGGATCGGCTGTTTGGCCAGCCGTGCTTGCATCGCCGCGATCGCCTCGGGCGAGCTGCGGACGTCCACGACCCGGGAGGCGATCGACGGCAGATCGGCCTCGGACATCACGGCCCCGCGCGTGGCGGCCAGGAAGCGTTTCGTCTCCGCCAAGGCCCGCGGGCCGCCGAGGTGCAGCTGCGCGAGGTAGTTCTCGGCGACTCGGACGGCGTCAGTGCGATCGGTGGCGATGGCGTGCACCAACCCGAACCGGAGCGCGGTCTCGGCGTCGATCCGATCGCCCACCAGCAGCAACCGCTTCGCCGTCCGGTAGCCGACCGCTTCGATCAACAGTGGTGCGACCACGCCGGCGATCAAGCCGACTCGCACCTCCGGAACGGCGAACACGGCGCTTTCCACGGCGACCGCGACATCGCAGGCGGCCACCAACCCCAGACCGGCACCTGCGGCGACACCGTTGACCACCGCCACGGTCGGCTTGACGAGGTCACGCAACTGCTGCAGCACCCGCGCCCCGAGCAGCACCTGCTGCCGTGCCGTCACCGGGTCCGCGGAGGTGCTCACCATCGCGTTCAGGTTCATGCCCGCGCAGAACGCCGTCCCGCTTCCGGTCAGCGCGACCGCACGAATCGTGCTGTCCCGCTCCGCCTGCTGCAGCTCGTGCGCCATAGCGCGGTACACGTCGTCGTCCACCGCGTTGCGCACGCGCTCGCCGTCCAACGTCAACCACAAGGTCCCGGCGTCGCGGTACGTCCGCAGCGTGGTGGCTCGACCGTCGCTCGTCATGCTTATTACCCTGACAGTAGGTTTTTCTTACTGTCAAGTAAGACTATTTACTGTAGGGTAGGCCACACCCCGAGAGCGGATCCGCACATGCACCGGCGGGCCCGTCTACGCTGAAGCTGTCTTCGAGCAGGGCTGGACGTGAGGAAAGGCGTGACGAAATCGGCATTGGCGGCGTTCGACCGCGACCGCCAGCACCAGAACAAGCGAGAAGTGATCCTGCACGCGGCCGCGTCCCTGTTCCGGACCAAGGGGTTCGCGCACACCTCGCTCGAGGACATCGCGGCCGCGCTCGGCGTGACGAAGCCGACCATCTACTACTACTTCGCCAGCAAGCAGGAAATCCTCTACCGATGCCTGCTGGCCGTGTTCGATGCCGCCGACCAGGCGCTGACCGAGTCGATCGAGTCGGCCGAGACCGGGCGGGAAGCGCTGGAGACGTACTTCCACCGCTACCTGCTCATGCAGCTACAAGGATCGGTGCCAGCGGTTCCGCTCGACGACGCGAGAGCGTTGAGTGCGGACTACTTCGAGCACATCACCAAGCGCCGCAAGGAACGCCGGGACCGGCTGCGCGCGGTGGTCGCGGACGGCATCAAGGACGGCTCGATCGTCGACTGCGATCCCAAGGTCGTGGTCAGCACCTGGGCGGGCGCGACGACGTGGGTCGTGGACGCCTACAGCGGCAACCCGGAGGACGCAGCGCGTATCGCTGATGACGTGCGACGCATCTTCCTGTGGGGTCTGACGCCACCGGACGCCAGCGACGACTGACTTCGACGGGGTCGGTACGCCGCCTCGAAATGACCGGCCGAGACCTGGTCGAGCCGCCGTTCCATCGAGCTCATGCGCCCAGCTCCGGGCACTGCCACCTTCGGTGATACTTGCCACCAGCGGGCCTCGGCTAACTGAATAGCCACTAGAATCCCTCCCCAAGGAGGGGCAATGACTTCACTGTTGGCTCAACCCGACGACTGGACGGAACCCGGCGCGTATCCGGTGGTTCCCGGCGTGTATCGGGTGCCGTTGCCCCTGCCGATGGACGGCCTGACGGCGGTCAACGCCTATGTGATGGAAGGCCGCGACGGGCTCGTCGTGATCGACCCGGGCTGGGCGTCACCGGAGACCCAGCAGACCATGCAGGCCGCGCTGCGACAGCTCGGCCACAAGCCGTCCGACGTCCGGCTGTGTCTGGCCACGCACCACCACTGGGACCACTACACGCAGGCCTACCAGTGGCGCGACGAACTGCGGATCAACCTCTTGCTGGGATGGGAGGAGCGGCACAGCATCGAGTCGTTCTTCCGCAGCACCAGCCGGTTCCCCAACCACGCCCAGCGGCTCGTGCGCTGCGGCGCCGGTGACCTGGCGCAGCGCATCAGCGGGACGGCAGTGCCCGACGACGAAGCCGAGATGCCGTACGGGTTGCCCGACGAATGGCTGCACGACGGGGACGTCGTCGAACTCGCCGAGGGCACGTTGCAGGCGGTGCACACGCCGGGCCACACCCGCGGGCACATCGTCTTCCGGCACGACGAGGCGCAGGTCTTGTTCTCCGGCGACCACATCCTTCCGCGCATCACGCCGTCGCTCGGCTTCGAGTGGGCGCCGGAGGAGCAGCCACTGCGGTCGTTCCTGCGCTCGCTGAAGCTGATCCGGTCTCAGCCGGACGCGGCCCTGCTCCCGGCGCACGGCCCGGTGACGGAAAGCGCGCACCGCCGGGTCGACGAGCTGCTCGACCACCATCGCGAGCGGCTTGAGGTGGTGCTCAACGAGCTGCACGCCGGCGCGCGGACGGCGTACGATGTGGCGCGGGCGATGCCGTGGACGCGGAAGGGTCGGCGGCTCGAGGAGCTGGAGACCGAACATCAGATGTCCGCGGTGGTCGAGGTCGACGCTCACCTCGACGTGCTGAACCTGCTCGGCCGGGTCAAGGTCGAGGACCGCGACCGGACCCGACGGTACGTGCCGGTCAAGAAGTCGGCCTGAGGCGCGGCGGCCCGTCGACCCCGGCGCTGCCCTCCCCCCGGGTCAGCCGAAGCGTCCGGAGATGTAGTCCTCCGTCGCCTTGTTCGACGGCGCGGAGAAGATCGTCGCGGTGTCGCCGATCTCCACCAGGTGCCCTGGCTGACCGACACCGCGCAGGTTGAAGAACCCGGTGACGTCGCTGACCCTGGCCGCCTGCTGCATGTTGTGGGTGACGATGACGATCGTGTAGTCGGCCTTCAGCTCCCCGATGAGGTCCTCGATCTTCTGGGTGGAGATCGGGTCCAGCGCCGAGCACGGCTCGTCCATCAGCAGGATGTCCGGCTGCACCGCGATGGCGCGCGCGATGCACAGCCTTTGCTGCTGTCCGCCGGACAGGCCCGAGCCCGGCTTGTGCAGGCGGTCGGCGACCTCGTCCCACAGGTTCGCCTGGCGCAACGAGCGCTCCACGATGTCGTCGAGTTCGCTCTTGGGCATCCGCTTCGCGTTGAGTTTGATGCCGGCGGCGACGTTGTCGTAGATCGACATGGTCGGGAACGGGTTGGGCCGCTGGAACACCATGCCGATGTGGCTGCGCACGGTGACCGGGTCCACGTCCGGCGCATACAGGTCCTGGCCGTCCACCATGACCTTGCCTTCCACCCTGGCCCGGGGAATCAGCTCGTGCATGCGATTGAGCGAGCGCAGGAACGTGGACTTCCCGCACCCGGACGGCCCGATCAACGCGGTCACCGACCGCGGCTCGATCGACAGCGAGACGTCCTGCACGGCCAGGGTCTTGTCGTAGTAGATGTTCAAGTCGGCGACGTCGATGCGCTTAGCCACTGCAGTCCTTCCTCGTGGTGGTCACGCGCGGGATCTCGGGGCGAACAGTCGGGAGAAGAGCCGGGCGGCCAGATTCAGCAGCATGACGACGGCGATCAGCACCAACGCCGCGGTCCATGCCCGGTCGATCGCAGGCTCCGGCGGAATTCCGGGGCTGGAGAATTGCCGGTAGGCGAACACCGGAAGCGTGGCCATGCGATCGTCGAACGGATTCATGTTCACACCGGTGGTGATGCCGACGGTGACCAGTAGTGGTGCGGTTTCCCCGATCACCCGCGCAATGGCCAGCGTGACCCCGGTCGCGATACCGGCCATCGCCGTGGGCAGGACGACTTTGAGAATCGTCCGCCATTTCGGCACACCGAGCGCATAGGCCGCCTCGCGCAATTCGTTGGGCACCAGCCGGAGCATTTCCTCTGCCGACCGCACCACGATCGGAATCATCAGCACGCTCAACGCGACGGCACCCATCACACCCATGCGCACGCCCGGCCCGAAGAACAGCGCGAACAACGCGTAGGCGAACAGCCCCGCGACGATCGACGGGATACCGGTCATCACGTCGACGAAGAACGTGATCGCCCGGCCGAGCCTGCCCGTGGCGTACTCGACCAGGTAGATCGCACACAGCAGGCCGATGGGCACCGAGATCACAGTGGCCACGGCCGTGATCAACAACGTCCCCGTGATCGCGTGATAGACGCCGCCACCCTCGCCGACGATGCCGTGCATCGAGTAGGTGAAGAACTCCGCGTCCAGCCGGTTGACACCGTTGCTGATCACGGTGACCACCACGGAGATCAGCGGCGCCAACGCGAGCAGGAACGCCGAGGTCACGGCCGCGGCGACCACCCTGTCCTTGGCCTTGCGGGGCCCCTCGACGGCCAGCGACCAGGCAAAGATCGTGACGCCGTACAGCACCGCGGTGACCAGTGCCGCCAAGCCGGTCGCCACGCCGAAGCTGGTCAGGACCAGGCCGATGACGATCGCGGCGGCCAGCGTGATCCACGGCGCGCGTCGCGGCAGTGAGCCCTGGGTGAGCGGCCGGTCGGACAACGCGGCCTCAAGGTCTGTCCTGGTCGACGGATTCATCAGTTGGCTCCGGAGAAGTCGCGCCGCCGGTTGATCACGACCCTGGCCAGCATGTTCACCGCCAGCGTGACGGCGAACAGCACCAGACCGGAGGCGATGAGGGTGTTCACCGCGATGCCGGTGGATTCCGGGAAGTCGAGGGCGATGTTGGCCGCGATGGTCGACGGATTGCTCCGGCTGATCAGGTTGATGCTCACCCCGCCGGAGACGGACAGCACCATGGCCACGGCCATCGTCTCGCCCAGCGCGCGGCCCAGGCCGAGCATCGACGCGCCGATGATCGCCGACCGGCCGAACGGCAGCACGGTCATCCTGATCATTTCCCAGTGCGTCGCGCCCAGCGCCAGCGCCGCCTCCTCGTGCAGGCGCGGGGTCTGCAGAAACGCCTCACGGACGACCGCGGTGATGATCGGCAGCACCATGACGGCGAGCACCAGCGCGGCCACCAGCATCGTGCGCCCGGTCGACGACGGCGGCCCGGCGAACAACGGGATCCAGCCGAGGTTCTGGTACAGCCACGTGCTCGCCTCGACCGTGGCCGGCGCCAGGACCGCCAACCCCCACAGCCCGTAGACGATGCTGGGCACGGCGGCGAGCAGATCGATCAGATAACCCAGGCCCTGGGCCAGCCGCCGCGGCGCGTAGTGCGTGATGAACAAGGCGATGGCCACGGCCAGCGGCGCCGCGATCAGCAACGCCAGCACGGCGGAGAGCACCGTGCCGAACAGCAGTGGCCAGATGTAGACGGTGATGCCCTGGCCGCCGGGGATGTCCGCGGACGGCGCCACGACGGCGGGCCACGCCTCGACCAGCAAGAACGTGGCCACCCCCGCCAGGACGGCGAGGATCAATGCACCTGCGCCGGTGGACAGGCCTGCGAAGACCCGGTCGCCGGCGCGGACGCGGGAGCGCGAGGTTCGCTCGCTGACGGGCACCAGGAATCCTTTCTCACGGGCGGGGCGGGTGAGTTCGGGGCGGCGGAGTGGCCCGCGGGTCGGTGGCGGGTAAGTCACCGGCGGGTCTGCGGTACGGGCCGCGGACTCGTCACCGACAGGTCCGCGGACTCGTCACCGGCAGGTCCGCGGGCTCGTCACCGGCGGGCCCGCGGGCAAGTCACCGGCAGGTCCGCGGGCAGAGCACCGGGGGTCCGCGGGCGGGCCGGTCGCCCCCTGCTTTCGACCGGCCCGCCCGCAGACGTGGCTCAGCTCGCGGAGATGCCGTCGATCGCCGACTGCACCTGCGCGCGCAGTTCGTCGGATATCGGCGCGGATCCGGCGTTCTCCGCCGCGGTCTTCTGCCCCTCCTCGCTGACCACGTAGGACAGGTACGCCTTCACCAGTTCGGCTTTGGCCTTGTCGTCGTACTCGGCGCACGCCACCAGGTAGGAGACCAGGACGATCGGGTACGCGCCCGCGTCCTTGGTGTCCCTGGCGATGTCGAACGCGAAGCTGGTGTCACCACGGCCCTCGACTCGTTCGGACGCGTCCACGATCGCGGCGGCAGCCTCCGGCGAGTACTCGACGAATTCGTCCCCGACGCCGACCTTGGCGGTGTCGAGCTCGCCTGCCTGGCTGGCGTCGGCGTAGCCGATGGTGCCGTTGCCGCCCTGCACCGCCTTGACCACGCCGGCCGTCTGACCGGCAGCTTCGCCGCCGGCCACCGGCCAGTCACCGCTCGGCTCGTACGGCCAGTCCTCGCCCGCCGCGGCCTTGAGGTACTCCTGGAAGTTCTCCGTGGTACCGGACTCGTCGGACCGGTTCACCGGCGTGATGTCCAGCGCGGGAAGCTGCACGCCCGGGTTGTCCTTGGCGATCTCCGGGTCGTTCCACTTGGTGATCTTCTGGTTGAAGATCTTCGCGATGGTGCTCGGCCGCAGGTTCAGCTCGTCGACGCCCTCGACGTGGTAGATGATCGCGACCGGCGAGATGTAGGCCGGGATCTCCAGGACCTTGCCGCCGCAGCGCTTCTCGGCCGCGGCCAGCTCGTCGTCGTCCAGATACGCGTCGGTGCCGCCGAAGTCGGTGCCGCCCGCGACGAACTGCTCACGACCGCCACCGGAACCGACCGGGTCGTAGTTGACCGTCACGTCCGGGTTGGCCTTGGTGAACCCGGCGACCCACGCCTGCTGCGCGGCTTCCTGCGAACTGGCTCCCGCGCCGTTGATCGTTCCGGACAGTTCCGATTTCCCGCCGCCGGAGGAAGACGGCTCGTTCGCAGCACCGCATGCCGCCACCCCGACGACGAGCGCGATGACCGCAGGCAACACCATGGCGCGGCCCAGGCTGGTGCGATTCACGTTGACCTCTTTCGCAGATCGGGTCCGACAGACCGACACGACTCGGGTGTCGTGATGCCGAGATGTCATTGGTTCTGACAGCGCCGACGCTAGGGCCGCGAAATGAACGTGCCAGGACCGCAGAAATGAATGCTGGGTGAACGAAAGGGGACGGGAATCCTGCCGCGGCCGACTGGCACTTCGAGCTTACGAAGACGACTGCTCACGCACTATCCCCGGGCAGAAGGATTGTCGCCGACGGAAAGTAGCCGACGCGCGGATGAACGGGTGTCGGCGAGCTCAATCGGCCGGTATGCCGAACAAATACCCGTGCCCGCGAATGGCGCGGATCCACTCCCCTTCGGCCAGATCGGCCAGCCGTTTCCGCAGCCGCATGATGTGGACCGTGAGCGAATTGCTGCTCGGTGCCTGCGTTCCCCACAGGGCTTCGATCAGCTCGGTTCGGGGCACCACCTGGCCCGCTCGTTCGGCGAGGTAGCGCAGCAGCCGGTATTCCATCTGCGGCAGGGTGACGATCGTGCCGTCGATCCACATGCGCGGCAACGAGCCGTCGACGCGTAGCCTGCCGAGTTCGATCGGCGGCTGGATCGGGGCGTGCTCCGGTCCGGTCAGCCCGCTCAGCAGCGCGAACAGCTCCGTCGCTCGGTACGGCCTGCGGAGAACGACCGTCGCACCGGAGGCGGCGGCGCGCGCGGCGAACGTGTCCGCGCCATCGGCTCCGGCCACGATCGGCAGCGCGGGGTCGTCGGCGCGCACGATACGCAGGAAGTCGGTGGCGTCCAGCCGCCCGGCGACCGGGCCGAGCAGCACGACGTCCGGGTTCATCCGTCCGACGGCAAGCAGCGCGCGGGCGACGTCGTCGCAGGTGACGACGGTGATCGGCTGCCCGGCGAAGATCTCGGCAAGGTCGGCCCGCACGCGCGCACGTTGCTCCACCACGAGCACGACCAGCCGGTGCGTGCAGCGGGCACGCATCACCGGCGGCCGGGCCATCACCGCTTCGGCCATCAGCCCACCTCACTGTCTCGGTCCGGCCGACGGGACGACCCGCACCCTAGGAAGCCGTAGTAGCCGGCGGCCGGAGTCGAGGTGAACGGAAGGCAAAAACCTGGCGGCTGGTCACCGATGCCGCGCTGCACGTCGGCGGTGCGGTGTCACCGATCTACCGCGAACGCCGCCACCGCGGTCGGCTTGAAGCCTTTGACCAGCAGGTAGATGCCGACCGACAGTTCCCAGAAGAAGATCGGCGCAACCGCGACATCGGACAGGACCGTGCCGGGCTCGTTGACCCCGAGGATGGACAGCGACGCCGCCGTCGCCAACAGGGGGGCGCCGATGAGTCCCAGGGTCGGGATGATGCGCGGTACCAGATCGGCCCGGTACAGCACCGACGCGAACAGCGCGGCGTTGAGCGCCGGGATCAGGCCCGGGCCCAGAATCAGCGTCCAGTCATGGACGGCGAGCAGGGTTTGCCCGAGCGCTGCCGATGAAGCGTCCAGATCCTGCCGGACCACGACCAAGGACAGCAGGCTGAGAACACCGACGAGGATGACCGTCGCCTCGATGACCCGGGGCGTGACGAATCCCAGCGCCGCGGCTTCGCCGAAGCGGACACGGCATCGTCGCAGCACCGGGAACAGCACCACGGCCGTGCCGACACAGGCGAGTGCGTTGATCACGTCGAGGAAGGCGCCCCAGCGGATGCCGCTGTTCGTGCTCGCCGTCAGCGCGTCGGCCCCGTCGGCCATGAGGTCGCTGTAGAGGAACAGCGCGGGCGGGATGCCCGCGATGAACGTGACCAGATGCAGCGCACCGGCGACCCGGGCGGCGCTCCGCGCATCGCGCGCCGTCAGCCCCACAACGGTTTCGGTCCGGGCTCGTGCCATGCGTCTCCGATCGGGTCGTTGCCCTCGGAAGATGTTCGTCGCACCGTCGCGGCCCATTACTCGACCGCCCCCGACAGCCAGGTCCGGGCCGTCCAAACCACGGCCCCGCCGCCCAGCGCGAAGGACGGCCCTCTCCCGCCACATCCACGCAAACCACGGCCCCCACCGCCCGCGCGAAGGACAGCCCGGTCCCGCCGCCCAGCGCGAGGCCCGGCTGTCGGGCCAAGCCGCTCGACACGTGCTCAGCGCGGGCGGCCCGGCACCCCCGGCCTGGTCTGCCACGGCCGGGGCCCCTCGAGCGGCCGGTACTCGACCCCGAGCGCGTCCAGCCGGGGCAGGTGGTGCCGCACCAGTCTCCGTTCGAACTCGTCGTACTCCCGTTCCGGTGGCGACCACACCACCTCGGCGAACGCGGCCAGCCGTGGGAAGGCGGCGTAGTCGACCCGGCGCGGGTTGTCCAGGTGCTCGGTCCACACCTGCGCCTGCGCACCCAGCACCCGCTCACGGACCGTCTCCGGCATTCCGTCGGGAATCGGCTCGTACTGGTACACCTTCCGCAGCGGCACCAGGTACCCCACCGGGATCGGCTCGTCGGGACGGTCCGACTGCCGGTGATCGAGGTAGACGTGCTGCTCCGGGCACATCACCACGTCGTGCCCGGCCTGCGCCGCCGCGATCCCACCGTGCTCGCCGCGCCACGAGGCGACGATCGTGTCCGGAGGCAGCGGACCGGCGTCGACCGCCTCGTCCCAGGCCAGCGGTCGGCGTCCCAGACCCGCCACATGCCCGGCGATCTGCGCGATCCACCAGCCGTGCAAGTCGTCCGGCGACGACAACCCCAGTTCGGCGGCCCGCGCAGCGGCGTGTTCGCGCCACTCGACCGTCGGCACCTCGTCGCCGCCCACCGCGATCACCGGGCCGTCGAAGATGTCGACGAGGTGCTCGAACACACGGCGGTAGAAGGCCACCGTGGACTCCTCCGCGTTGAGCACGTGCTCGCTGATGCCCCATGCGGTCCGCACGGGGAGCGCTGCCCCGGTGTTGCCCAGCTCGGGGTAAGCGGCGATCGCGGCTTGGCTGTGCCCGGGGATGTCCACCTCGGGAACCACGGTGACCGCACGCTCGCGCGCGTACGCCACGATCTCGCGCAGGTCGCCGGTGGTGTAGTACCCGCCGTGCGGGCGTCCGTCGTGTTCCTCGGTGCCGTCCGGCGGCCGCCCGACCCACGAACCTTCCCGCCACCCACCGACCTCGGTCAGCCGCGGGTATTCCGGCACCTCGATCCGCCAGCCCTGGTCGTCGGTCAGGTGCAGGTGCAGCACGTTGAGCTTGTGCGCAGCCAGCAGATCGATGAACCGCAGCACGGCCGCCTTCGGCTGGAAATGCCGCGCCACGTCCAGCAGACATCCGCGCCAGGCGAACCGCGGATGATCCACGATCTCGCCGCACGGCAACACCCACCGTCCACTGTGGATGTTCGCGGCACGGAACGTCTCCGGTCCGGCGAGCTGCCGCAGGGTCTGCTCGGCGTGCTGCTTGCCCGCCTCGTCGGCGGCGACCGCGTGCACCCCGCTCGGCGCGATGCGGATGCGATACCCCTCGGCGGGCAGCCCGGCGGCCGGATCCACGACCACGGGCACCACGAGATCGTCCAGCTCGCACACGCCCGGCGCCGGGTCGACCCGGACCGGTCGCGGCACCAACCCATCCATCGGCGTCATCCCTTCACCGCCCCGGCGAGTCCGCTCACCAAGTGGCGCTGCACCAGCACGAAAAAGATCAACACCGGGATGGTCATCAGCGTCGAGCCGGCCATGATCGCGCCCCAGTCCTGCTCGTCCGGCTGGTAGAAGACCAACAGTGCCTGCGGCAGCGTGCGGTTGTCCGTGCTGGAGTAGATCAGCGTCTTGGCGAACAGGAAGTCGTTCCACGAGTGGATGAACGACAGCACGCTCGTCGCCACCAAACCGGGTGCGACCAGTGGAAACAGCACTCGCCACACGTACTGGAAGCGGCTGGCGCCATCCAGCGTCGCGGCCTCGTCGAGCTCGCGCGGCACCGCGGCGACGAAGCCGCGCAGCATCCAGATCGCGAACGGCAGGCTGAACGCCAGGTTGACCAGCACCAGCGGCGCGAGCTGGTTGAGCCCGAACGCCGGGGCCACCTCGCCGACGGACTGCACCAGGAAGAACAGCGGAATGGTCAGCGCCTCCACCGGCACCATCTGCGCCACCAGCAGCATCACCAGCAGCACGGTCCGCCCCTTGAACGCGAACCGGGTCAGCGCCACCGCGGACAGGAACGACAGCACGATCGACCCGCCGACCACCAGCAACGCCACCATCGCGCTGTTGAGGAAGTACCGGCCGAAGCCCTCCACGTCGAGCACGCGCCGGAACGCATCCAGCGTGGGTTCCAGCGTCCACGGGCGCGGCGAATCCGAGCGGATCTCCCCCTCGGGCTTCAACGCCGACAGCACCATCCAGTACAGCGGGACGGCGACCAGGATCGCCGCGATCACGCAGATCGCATCGGAGATCCGCGACTTCACGCCGACCACCCGGCCTTTTGCTGCGCGCGCAGGTACAGCACGGTGATCATCAGCAACAACGCGGTCATCACCACACCGATGGCGGCGCCCATGCCGTACTCCTCACCGGCGAACGCCTTCTGATACGCGTAGACGTTCAGCACCAGGTTCCGGCCCGCCACACCACCGCCGTTGGTCATCACGTAGATCTGGGTGAACACCTTGAAGTCCCAGATGATCGACTGGATCGTGGCGATCACGATGAGCGGTCGCAGCATCGGCAGGATGATCTGGGTCGCGATGCGCCGCCACGAGGCGCCGTCCAGCTGGGCGGCGTCGATCACCTCGGCCGGGATGCCCTTGATGCCCGCGTACATGGTCACCATGACGAACGGGAACGAACACCAGATGATCTCCAGCGCCACGACGGCGAACGCCGAGTACCGCTGGTACATCCACGAGTGACCCTCCATGCCGGTGAACCCGAGGCCGCTGAGCACCTCGTTGACCAGGCCGAGGTCGGCGTCGAACAGGAACAACCAGACGTAGGAACCCGCCATCGCCGGGGTGGCCCACGCGCCGAGCGCGGCCAGGAACAGCATCGCGCGCGGAATCGGCCGGGCCCGGCTGGCGACGACGGCCAGCGCGGTGCCGACCAGCAGGCTGCCCGCCACGCAGACGGCGGCGAAGACCACCGTGGCCAGCAGGACACTCCAGAACTGCGGGTCGCCCAGCAGCTCGCCGTAATTGTCCAGGCCGAGGAACCGCAGCGGCGCGGCACCGCTGGCCTGCGGCTGGTTGTAGTCGTACAGCGAGATCTGGACCAGCTGATACAGCGGATACGCCAGCACCGCCAACAGCAGCACCCCGGCAGGCAGCAGGTAACGCACCGCCGCGCGGCCGTCGCCGACCCGCTCGGTGGCCTTGCTCGTCACCGGGCCGGCGGGCCGCCGCTCACCGACGACCGTCATCAGCCACCGAAGGCCTTGTTCATCTCGGCGGCCGCCGCCTTGGTGGCTTCGTCGACGCTCTGCTCGCCGGTGGCGATCTGCTGGATCGCGGTCGGCAGGATGCCCTGCGCGTCGATCTTCGTCCACGCCGGGGTGGCCGGCACGAACTTCGTGCCCGCCTTGACCGAGGCGACGAACGGCTCGAGCGACTTGTCCGAGGCCACCAGCTTCGACTGGACATCGCCGAACGTCGGCAGCGTGCCCATCGCGTCGTACATCTTCTGCTGGTACTTCTTGCCGGCCAGCAGCTTGGCGAACTCGACCGCCAGCCCGTATTTCTTGCTGGCGCGGAAGACGCCGATGAGGTTGCCGCCGGCGAACGGCGGAGCGATCGAGCCGGTTTCCGTGCCGGGCAGTGGGACGACCTTGTACTTGCCCTTCACCGCCCCGGCGTCGATCGCGGGCAGGTTGAAGTCACCGCCGATGACCATGCCCGCCTTTCCCGCGGCGAACGCGGCAACCGCGTCGCTGCCGGTCATCTGCGCGCACGCCGACGGCGGGCAGATGTCGTCGGAGATCAGCTCGGCGTAGCGCTCGAGCCCTTCCTTGGCCTCCGGTGCGGTCAGCGTGGCCGTCCACTTGCCGTCCTTCTGCTCGGCGATGTCGCCGCCGTAGGCCCAGACGTAGGGCAGCGCGGAGTACAGCGACTTGCCGCCCGTGGCGATGCCGTACATCGTCGGCTTCGCCTTCCGGATCGCCCTGGCCACCTCGGCCACCTCCGGCAGCGTCGTCGGCGGCTCGAGGTCGAGCTCGTCGAACACGTCCGTGCGGTAGAACAGCGCGCGGGTGCCGGTGAACCACGGGATGCCGTACACCTTGCCGTCGACCTTGGCGGTGTCGAGCACGCTCGGCACCAGGTCCTTGGCCTCCGGCCACTTCGCCAGCTCGTCGGTCAGGTCGGCGAACCCGTTCGAGGCGACGTAGCCCGCCAGGTCGGTGTTGCCGAACTCGGCGACGTCCGGCGAGCTGTTGCTGTCGTTGAACGCGCCGTTGAACCGGTTGGCGCGGCCGTCGACCGGCAGGTACTCGACCTTGACCGTCACGCCGTCGTGGGCCGCCTCGAACTCCTTCTTCGCCTCCGCGACGACCTTCTCCTTCGGCTCGTCGTTGGGCTCGGCGAACAGCCACACCTGTAGTTCGCCCGTCTTCTCCCCCGCTCCTTGCGGCTGATCGTGGGAAGCCTGCGGTGGCGCGCAGCCGATGGCCAGCGCACCGACGAGGGCCAGCAGGGCCGCACGTTTCATCTCGAGCTCCTTTCGAACAGCACGAAACAGGCGGAATCGACGGCCGCGGTGCCCGCGGGTGCGGCGAGCCGGCCGGTGTTCGGGTCGCGGGGCAGCCAGGCGACGACGTGCTCCCGCTGGTTGGCCACGTAGATCCAGCGGCCAGTGGGGTCGATGGTCAGGTGCCGCGGCCACGAGCCGCCGCACGGTGTGGTGTCGACGAAGGCGAGGTCGCCGTCGTCGGTGATGTCGAACGTGGCGATGCTGTCGTGGCCGCGGTTGGACGCGTAGACGAAGCGCCCGTCCGCCGATACCTGCAGCTCGGCGGGATAGTTCTCCGGCGGCCGCGCATCCCCGAGGGTGGAGACGACCTGCCCGGCGGTGAACGTCCCGGCTCGGGCGTCCCACGCCGCCACGGTGATCTCCGAGCGGAGTTCGCCCAGGATGTAGGCGCGCTCGCCGTCGGGGTGGAAGGCCAGATGTCGCGGGCCGTACTTCTCGGGCATCCGCAGCTGGGAGTGCCTGTGCAGCTTCCCGGTGTCGGTGTCGAGGCCGTAGACGTACACCGAGTCGGCGCCGAGGTCGACCGCCACCACCCAGCGGCCGCTGGGATCGGGCAGCACCTGGTGCGCGTGCGGCTCCGGGCCGTCGTGGGTCTGGACGTCGGTGGCCTCGCCGATCCGGCCGTCGTCGAGCAGCGGGTGCACGACCACCGACCCGGATCCGTAGTTGGCGGTGAGCAGGAACTGCCCGTGCACGCTGGTATGGGTCGGGGCCTCCCCGTGCGTCGGCTGCGTGTTCCGCACCGCGCCGCTTGCCACGTCGACCGCGGCGATCCGGCCGTCCGTGAGTTCGTTGGTGACGTAGAGGACGTGGCCGTCATGGGAGAAGACGGACCAGGAGGCGTCCGGCAGCCCTGGGATCGTGTCGCCGACGTCGAGCCTGCCCGACACGGGATCGGCCACCGCGCGCTGCAACCCCGCGCCCGGACGGTCCCCGGACGTGAAACTGCCCAGGTAGACGGTGAGCTCGCGACGAGCGTTCGCGGCCCCACCGACCAGGGCAGCGCTCGCGGAAGCGCCCAGGAACGTTCGCCTGGCCATACCGTGCACACCATCCCCCTCAGACCACGGTGATCAGGATCGCCGCGATGACGAACGCCACCACGGACAAGATCGTTTCCAGCACTGTCCAGGACTTGAGCGTGTCCTTGACGGTGAGTCCGAAGTAGCGCGAGACGATCCAGAAACCGCCGTCGTTGACGTGCGAGGCGACGATCGAGCCGGCACAGATCGCGGCGACGATCAGGGCCAGCTGCGGCTGTGACATGTTCAGTTCCGCCACCGTCGGGCCGATGATGCCTGCGGTGGTGGCGATCGCGGCGGTGGCCGAGCCCTGGGCGATCCGCAGTCCGCAGCTGATCACGTACGCGGCGAAGATGACCGGCAGGCCCGCGGCGGCCAGCGTGTCGGCCAGCGCGGTGCCGATGCCGGTGGCCTTGAGCACCGTGCCGTAGAACGCGCCCGCGCCCACGACCAGCAGGATCATCGCCACCGGTCGCAGCGACACCGACGCGATCTCGGCGATCTGGTCCTTGGTCATCCCACGCCGGTGGCCGAGTAACCAGAACGCCAGCAGTACGGCGATGGTCAGCGCGATGGCGGGTGTCCCGACGAACGTGGCCATCCCGGCCGCGGTCGAGCCTTCCGGCAGCAGGATGCTGCCGAACGTGCCCGCCAGGATCAGCACCAGCGGGATGGCGATGATCGCCACGACCAGGCCGAGGCTCGGCTCGTCCGAGTCGCCGGACTCGCCGGTGTCGCCGGTCGCACCGTCACCGGTCCGGCCACCGGACGACCGCACCTTCTCCTTGACGAGCTGCGCAGCGGCCAGCATCTCCTCCGGGACGTCGACGTGGATGCGCTTGCCGATCCACGACGAGAACAACACGCCGCCGACATACCAGGCGGGGATCGCGCAAACCGCGCCCATCACGATGACCCAGCCGAGTTCGACTTCCAGCAGCCCCGCGGCGGCCACCGGCCCCGGGTGCGGCGGGAGGAACGCGTGCGTGACGGACAACCCGGCCAGCAGCGGCAGGCAGTACAGCAGGATCGACCTGCCGCCCTGCTTGGCCGCCACGTACACCAGTGGGGCCAGCACGAAGATGCCCACGTCGAAGAACACCGGGACGCCGAAGATCAGCCCGGCGAGCCCCATCGCCAACGGTGCCCGCTTCTCCCCGAGCAGCCGCAGCAGCTTCCCGGTGAGCACCTGGGCGCCGCCGGAGGCTTCGAGCATCGCGCCGAGGATCGTGCCGAGACCGATGATCGCGGCGATGTGTCCGAGGATCCCGGCGAAGCCGGACTCCAGCAGCGAATCACCCGAGTCCTGCGCGGAGCCGACGAGTTCGCCGACCGGCACGCCCGCGGCGAGTGCGGTGAGCACACCGATCACCAGCAACGCGATGAACGGCTCGAGCTTGAACCGCACGATGAACAGCAGTAACAAGGCGATGCCGGCCGCGGCGAGCAGCAGCAGTCCGCCCGTGGTGTCCTGTAACCAGCTCACCGCGTTCATGCCTCCGCCCCTCGATTGACCGCTGCCACGAATTCCGCTGCCCGCTCGCCTACTTCCGCCGGGCGCAACTGTCCACGGCCCACGACCGCCGACCCCGCGGTCACCGCGAGCGCGCCCGCCGCGAGGTAGTCGGCGGCGTTCTTGGCGCTGACCCCGCCACTGGCCACCAACGGCGCTTTCGGATACGGGCCCAGCAGGTCGGAGAAGTAGGCCGGGCCCATGCGTGCGGCCGGGAAGACCTTCACCGCGGTCGCGCCGGACTCCATCGCGTCGGCGACTTCGGTCGGCGTGAGCGCGCCGGGCACGAACGGCACGCCGAGCCGGGCCGCTTCCTCCGCCACGCGTGGCCGGAGCCCGGGCGCGAGCAGGTACTGCGCTCCTGCGTTGACGGCGTCGCGGGCCAGCTCGGGCGTCAGCACCGTGCCCGCGCCGACGATCGCACCGTCCACAGTGGACGCCTGTTCGATCACCCGCAGGCTTTCCGGGGTCATCAACGCGTACTCGACCAGGGGCAGACCGGCGTCGACCAGCGCGCGGGTCAGCCCAACGGGATCCGGCAGGTGGTCGGCCCGCACGATGCACAGCGCGCGGCGCTTGCCGAGTTCGGTGAGCAAGTCCATCAGTTCCTCCGGTTACGCAGCGAGTGCCCGGGCAGGGCTCCGGTCGGCCTGCCGTCGTCGATCACCGGCACGCCGTTGACCAGCACGTACGGGATGCCGCGCGCCGGGCTGCGAGGTTCGTCGAACGTGGCGGTGTCGGTGACCGTGTCGGGGTCGAACAGCACCAGGTCGGCGGCGTAGCCGGGCCGGACGAGCCCGCGGTCGGTCAGCCGCAGCCGCTTGGCCGCACGGCTCGTCAGATGCGCCACGCACTCCTCCAGGCCGAGCACGCCCAGCTCGCGCACGTAGCGGGCGAGGTAGCGCGGGAAGGTTCCCCACGCCCGCGGGTGCGGTTTGGCGCCGACCAGCAGGCCGTCACTGCCGCCGGTGTGCACCGGGTGGCGCATGATCGCCTGCACGTTGTCCTCGTGGCCGACGTGCATCAGGCACGACGTACCGAGGCGTTCGGAGATCAGGGTGCGGAAGTACAACTCGGCGGGCGGCACGCCGGCGATCCGAGCGGACTCGGCGACACTGCGGCCGAGCAGGTGCGCGTTCTCCTCGTTGCGCACGCCGTTGATCTCGATGGTCTCCCAGTCGACCGGCACACCGTGGCAGCCGTCGGAACCGACCTCCTCGATGTCGCGGCGGATACGTTCCCGGGTCTCCGGATCGGACAACCGGTCGAGCGTGGCCTCCAGCCCGCCCTCGGCGGCCCAGCTGGGCAGCAGCGCGGACAGATAGGTGGCGCCGGGCAGGTACGGGTAGGTGTCGAGCGAGATGTCCACGCCGTCGGCGATCGCGTCGTCCACCAGCGACAGCAACTCACCCGCGCGGCCGGCGTTGACCGGGAAGTTCATCGTGGCGTGTGCCAGGTGAAGAGGGCAGCCGGACCGCCGGGAGACCTCGATCATCTCGGCGTACGCCTCCAGCGCACCGGCGCCGTAGCTGCGGTGGTGCGGGCTGTAGTAGCCGCCACCGGATGCGACGACCTCGCACAGCGCGACCAACTCGTCGGTGTCGGCGTACGAGCCCGGCGTGTAGGTCAGCCCGGACGACATGCCCATGGCCCCCTCCGCCAGACCGGTCGCGACGAGCCGGCGCATCCGGTTCAGCTCGTCGCGGGTCGCGGGCCGGTCCTCCCAGCCGACGACCAGCATCCGGATCGTGCCTTGCGGTAGCAGGTACGCCGCGTTGACCGCGATGCCCCGGTCGAGCCGGTCCAGGTACTCGCCGACGGTGCGCCAGTTCCAGTCGAAGCCCGGCGGGTCGTCGTTCCAGCCGGCGAGCTGTGCGCGCAGGGCTTCCAGCACCCTGTCGTCGACCGGGGCGTAGGACAGTCCGTCCTGGCCGAGGACCTCGGTGGTCACCCCTTGCGACACCTTCGCCAGGTGGTCCGGGTCGGCGAGGATCTGGATGTCGGAGTGCGAGTGCATGTCGATGAAGCCCGGAGCCAGCACGAGACCGTCGGCGTCGACGACGCGCGTGCCGCTCAGCCGGGCGCGCTCGATGGCGGCGATCCTGCCGTCGGTGATCCCCACATCGGCGACGTAGCCCGGCTCGCCGCTGCCGTCCACCACCCGGGCACCGCGGAAAACGATGTCCATCGCCAGCCCTTTCAGAAGTACGTGCGGATCAGATCGATGACGGTTTCGCCGTCGCTGTCGACGACCGGGATCAGCTGCCACTTGTCGAACGTGGTGCACGGGTGCGACAGGCCGAGCCCGATCCAGTCGCCGACCCGGACCTGGTTCGCGGGCTTGAGGAACGCGTGCTGGTCGTTCACCGCGGTGATTGCGCAGTCGGACAACTCGGTGACCGCCCCGTCACGGCGGAGGAGCCGGGGTATCGGCAGACCCTCGTCGAACGGCACATCGCGCTTGCCCGCGGTGAGCAGCGCCAACTCGTCCGACGGACGCGAGGTGACTTGTGCCCAGGCGCGCAGCGCGGACCGGAAGCCCGGCATGCCCGCGATGCGCGGCTCGTGTCCCAGCGGGGAGATTTCGCGGTAGAAGCCGTCGTCGTGCGTGATGTAGGCGCCCGAGCGGAGCACCGGCAGCACGTCGATCGACCCCGGCCACGGCGCTGTCAGCGCGCCGGCAACCTGATCGAAATAGGCACTGCCGCCCACCGTCACGATCACTTGCGGGGTTTCGAACCGATCCGCCAGCGCGATGGTGAGTTCCCGGATGTCCGCCAGGTAGGCGTCGACCTTCGCGCGGGACTCCGGCGTGGCGTCGTGGGCCAGCGCTCCTTCGTAGCCGCCTACGCCGACCAGGCGCAGCCGCGGACTTTTCGCCGCCGCCTCGGCGACGTGCACGGCCGCGTCCAGACCGCGCGCTCCGGTTCGTCCGCCGTCGGCGCCGAGCTCGACCAGGACATCCACCCGCTCGCCTGCCTCGAGGGCGTCGGTCATGAGCTCGACGGCCGCCACCGAGTCGACCCAGCAACAGAACTCCAGGTTCGGATCGCGGCGGAGCTCCGCGGCCAGCCAGCGCAGCGCGGCACGATCGACCAGCTGATTGGCCAGCAGGATGCGTTGCACCCCGAAGGCGCGGTAGACCCTGGCCTGGCCGGCGTTCGCCGCGGTGATTCCCCACGCCCCGTGCTCGAGCTGCCGCGCGAACAACTGCGGCGCCATGGTCGTCTTGCCGTGCGGGGCCAGCGCCACGCCTTGCGCCGCACACCACCGCGCCATCGTGGTGAGGTTGTGCTCGACGGCTTCGTCGGACAGCACGAGCAACGGCCCGAGGAAGCCGTCGCGGAACAGGTTCGGCCGGCGACGCAGTGCCTCGTCGATGGTGTGGCCGACCAACGACTCCGGCATGCCCTTGAAGCGCCAGTCGATCACCTCGGTCCGGATCGCCGCGACGCGGTCGTGATCAATTCCTGCCGCTTGGCTCATCGCTTCCCGCCTCATTGCATATTTTGCAACGCCAGTTGCACAATGTGGTGTGGGATTGTGTACCATCCGGGCGACGGCAGGTCAACGGATCGGAGGGATATGGGTACCGAGGTGCTGTGCCTCGGCGAGTCGATGGCCCTGTTCGTGCCCGCCGAACCCGGCGCGATCGAGCAGGTACGCACCTGGACGCGGACGGTCGGCGGCGCGGAGTCGAACGTGGCCTGCCACCTCGCCGCCCTGGGACGGCGGACGAGCTGGGTCAGCGCGGTGGGCGACGACGCGTTCGGGCGTGCCGTGGTGGCAGAGATCGCCGCGGCCGGGGTCGACGTGTCGCAGGTCGAGGTGGACCCGCATCGCCCGACCGGCCTGTACGTCAAGGAGAGCAACGCCGCGGGCAGCGCCGTGCGGTACTACCGCGCCGGATCGGCCGCCTCGGCCATGGGTCCGGAGCTGCTGAACGAACTCCAGCTCGACGGCGTGCGGATCGTGCACGTCAGCGGCATCACGGCCGCACTGTCGGACAGCTGCCTCGAGTTGCTGCGCGCGCTCGCGGCCGCACCACGAAAGACGCACCGGTTGTCGTTCGACGTCAACTGGCGGGCCGCGCTGTGGGCGGGTCGCGACCCGTCGGTGCTCCGCGAGCTGGCCGACGCGGCCGACATCGTGCTGGTCGGCGACGACGAGGCCGACCAGGTGTGGGGCGAGTCGGCCCCGCACGCCATCCGTGAGCTGCTGCCCCGCCCTGAGTCACTGGTCGTCAAGCACGGCGAGCGTGGAGCGACCCTGATCGAACGCGATCGGGACACCGCAATCGATCGGCCTGCGATCTTCGAACCCGCATTGCAGGTCGACGTGGTCGAACCGGTCGGCGCCGGCGACGCGTTCGCCGCCGGCTTCCTGGCAGCCACGCTCGCCGGCGACGAACCGCAGCGCCGCCTGCGCGCCGGACACCTGCGCGCGGCGGGGGCCCTGCGCACTCACGGGGATCTGGGCGACCCCTTGCCTGCCGGACTGGTCGCGAAACTGCTGGACGCCGACGAACGAACCTGGGCC
This sequence comes from Thermocrispum municipale DSM 44069, assembly GCF_000427825.1. Classification (GTDB taxonomy): domain Bacteria; phylum Actinomycetota; class Actinomycetes; order Mycobacteriales; family Pseudonocardiaceae; genus Thermocrispum; species Thermocrispum municipale. The sequence continues at coordinate 52,203 of NZ_ATYT01000009.1, forward strand.
CAGACGCGGATCACCAGGAACGAAGGGCCGAGGATGGGTTCATGAGCCAGAGTCTGGATCGCGCCCTCACGCTGGTGGAGCACCTCGCGGGCGGCAGGAAAACGCTCGACGAGCTGGCCGAGGCGGTCGGCGTGCACAAGTCGACCGTGCTCCGCCTGCTACGCACCCTGGAAGCGCATCGGTTCGTGCAGCGCGAGGGCCCGCACCACTACCGGCTGGGCACGGCGTTGTTCGACCTGGCGCAGCAGTCGCTGGACGAACTGGACGTCCGGCGGTGCGCCGAGCCTGCACTCCGCGAACTGAATCAGCGCACCGGCCACACCGTGCACCTGGCCAGCTACGAGGACGGCGAGGCCGTCTACATCGACAAGTTCGAGAGCAAACACGCGGTGCGGATGTACTCACGGATCGGCAAGCGCGCTCCGCTGCACTGCACCGCGGTGGGCAAGGTGTTGGTCGCGGCGATGCCGCCGCAGCGCCGTCAGGCGATCGCGGAGAGCCTCGAGTACCAGAAGATGACCGAGAACACGATCACCTCGGCGGAGAGATACCTCGCCGAGCTGGAATTGGTCGCCGAACGCGGCTATGCGATCGACAACGCCGAACACGAGGACTTCATTCACTGCATCGCCGCGCCGATCAGCGGGCCGGGCGGGGTACTCGCGGCCGCGTCGTTGTCCGTGCCGACTTTCCTCGCCGACCTGGACACGTTGTTGTCGCTGTTGCCCGACCTGCTGACCGCGACGGAAAAAGCATCCATCGAGTGCGGCGCCCCGACGCCGAGAAAGGACAGCCGATGACCCGCATCGCCTATCACCCGGAAGGTGCCACGAAGCCGGCCGCTCCGCTCTCTCCGGCGGTCCGCAAGGGCAATTTCGTGCAGGTCTCCGGCCAGATCGCGGCCGACCCGGCCACCGGAGAGGTGGTCGGCTCGACCGTCACCGAACAGACCCGGCAGGCCATGCGCAACGTGCTCGCGGCGCTCGCGGCGGCAGGCGCGGACGAGACCGACGTGATCATGTTTCGGGTCTATCTGACCGACGTCGCCCATTTCGCCGAAATGAACGCGGTGTACGAGGAATTTCTTTCCGATCCGTATCCGGCACGGACAACCGTTTACGTAGGGTTGCCGAAGAACTTGCTGGTCGAGATCGATGCATTGGCCGTCGTCGACTGATTTCCGCCACCGCGGCATCACCGTCGGTAACCTTTTCGGGGTATTTGTGTTGCGTTCCCTTGATTCGCCACGAGCGCAGCTACGGTTATGGGGTGCCCCCTGACGCGTCCGGTGTCGACAACCGCGCCGAGCAACTCGCGGTCGTCGCCGACACGGCTCTGTCGCAGTTCGATCTGGAGCGCACACTGGGCGACCTGCTCGCCCGGGTGCGTGAGCTGCTGGCTGCCGACACGGCGGTCATCCTGCTCATGGACGACGACGCCGACGAATTGCGGGCAGCGGCCGCGGTCGGACTCGAGGAAGAGGTCCGGCAGGGCGTGCGGATACCGATCGGCGCCGGTTTCGCCGGACGGGTCGCGGCCGAGCGCAAACCGATCCATCTGCGGCACGTCGATCGGTCGAACGTGGTCAACCCGCTGCTGTGGGAAAAGGGCCTCACCTCGATGTTGGGCGTGCCGCTGCTGACGGACGACCGGATGGTCGGCGTGCTGCACGTCGGCTCGTTGGCGCAACGCGAGTTCAGCGACAACGACGTTCACGTGCTGCAGTTGGCGGCCGACTGGACCGCATTGACCACCCGCGCGCAGATGATGGCCATCGACCGGGCGGCCGCGGCGGCCCTGCAACGCAGCCTGCTGCCGCCTCGTCTTCCGCACGTTCCCGGATTCGAACTCGCCGCGCGCTACGTGCCGGGTTCCCGCACCGGGGTGGGCGGCGACTGGTACGACGTGTTCGGCCTGCTCGACGGCCGGTGGGGTGTAGCGATCGGTGACGTCGCCGGGCACGGGCTCGGCGCCGCGACGGTGATGGGCCGGGTGCGCAGCGCGTTGCGCGCCTACGCCATCGAGAGCGCCGACCCGGCCGACACGCTGGCCAGGCTCAGCCGCAACATCTTCCACTTCGAGTCCAGCGGGATGGCCACGGTCGGGTACGCAGTGCTGGACGCGGCGCACGGCCGGGTGTCGCTGTCCAGCGCGGGGCATCTGCCCCCACTGCTGGCCACGCCGCACGGGTCGACCGCGCCGGTGAAGATCGCGGTCGACCCGCCGCTGCACGCCGACTTGCGGCCGACCGCGCGACGCACCGTCACGGTGGATCTCGAACCCGGCGCCGTGCTGGTCAGCTTCACCGACGGCCTCATCGAGCGACGTGGTGAGTCGATCGACCACGGCATCCACCGGCTGTGCCAGCTGGTCACGCCGGATCACCCGGAAGCGGTGTGCGCGCGGATCATGGCGGATCTGGTGGGCAGCGAAACCCCGGACGACGACATCGCGGTGCTGGTTCTCCGCCGCATGCCGTAGGTCGGCCGATCCGCCGCACGGCGATCGCTCCCTGTGCGGCCGGCAAGGACCCGCACCCAGAGCCGACCCGAGCAGCCGCGTGGGTCCTCCCATCACACGTCGCAGATCAGCCGATCCGCCGCGCGGGTCCTCCCGTCACACTCGCTAGGTCAGCCGATCCGCCGTGCGGCGATCGCTCCGTGCGGCCGGGCGCCGGGATCCACCCTCCTGTCGCGGTCGGTGACCACGAACCCGGCGTCGCCGACCATGCGTTCAAGGGTGTCCACCGGCCAGAAATGAGCCGTGGTCACGGCGTGGTCGAACGCCTCGATCTCCGGCCCGGTGAAGAAGCCGAGCAGCAGCCCGCCGCCCGGTTCGATCACCCGCGCACATTCGGTGAGCACTCCCGGCACGGCGTCCGGCGGCAGGTGGATCAGCGAGTACCACGCGAGAATCCCGGCGACGCCGGCATCCTCGACGTCCAGGTTCTCGGCTCGCCCCGAGCGAAAGCTCACCTCGGGATAGCGCTGCCGGGCGTGGGCGACGAACTCCGGCGTGGGATCGATCCCGACGACGGTCATCCCCTGCTGGTGCAACCAGTTCGTCCAGTGCCCCGGCCCGCACCCGACGTCGAGAATCCGTCCTTCGGGAAGAGTCCGCGCCCACGCGCCGACGAAGCGGCGATCGGCTTCCGCCGTAGCACTCATGTCCCCCAGCAGTGCGATGTACTCGGCCGACCGCCGTCCGTACGCCTCCGGCACGCTACCCACCGGGCGATTATCGCAGCCTCATGACTTCCCGTAGTACTCCGCCACGGCGTCGAAGACAGCCTTGGGCTCCCACGCCATGTCCGGATACCGCTCACCCCGCCCGTTCTCCAGGACCTTGACCATGCTCAAGCTGGCCAGGTCCAGGTCCCGCTGCGGGTCGTCGGGGCGATGAGGGTAGGACTCCAGCGCGAACAGGTAGATGAACGCCCCCTCGGCCCCCGCCTCGTCGAAGATCTCGAGCATCTCCCGCACGTAGGCAGCCTGCCCCGCCTCGTCCCGGATGTACGAGCCGTTCAACGCGATCGGTTGCTCGTACTCGTCGACGTGCACGATCTCCATGCTGCGCGGCGCGACGTCACCGGCGCCCTTCCAGGTGGCCGCGCCGAACCCCGTCATCACCACCGGCTTGGGCTGCGCGACGAGCTGGCGGACGCCGTCGCGGAAGCGTTCGGCGACCTCGGCGGTGCGCATCATCTCGACCGCGACGATGTCGAACAACGACCAGTCGATCCGTTCGAACGGGATGCACGCATAGCTGACCGGCCCGCCGAAGCGCGCACGGACCACGGCCACCGCTTCGGCGAAGAACTCGTTGAGCCGCGCACTGACGTCGGCGAACCGCTGGCTCGCGTCCCCCGGTCGACCGATCAGCGCCGCGACCCGCTCGGCGGTGTTGTTGCCCTCGACGAAGCCGGGGTTCATGACGCTCATCTCGACGCCGGTCACGAACACGACCTCCGCGCCCTGTCGACGAATCCGCTCGGCGCGCACCGCGCAGTCGGCGAACAACGCGAGCATCTCCTCGCGGCTCAGCTCCAGCGGGTACGGCGAGAACCACACGACGAGGCCCAGCTCGGCCGCGATCTGCACGGCCAGCTCGAGCCGCTGCGGATCTCCGCCGACCAGGTGCACCGCGTTGCAGTGCAGGTCGTCGCTGATGATCTCGAGCTCGCGGCGGACCGTGGCCGGGTCGAAATGCTGCCGCGAGATGTGGCCGTTGCGGACGAAGCCGGTTTCGTAGGCGATCCCTTTGAGTCGCACGACTGATTCCTTTCTGCTTGCGGAAATCGCCGGCAACACTACGCACAAAGTTGCGTGCACGTAAGTTTGCGCATTCGCAAGATCCATGTAAGACTGGCCGCCGTGGCGAGTCGGTCCGGAGGTCTTCGGGAGCGCAAGAAGCAGGCCACGCGCAAAGCACTGCGTGAGGCGGCGCTGAAGCTGGCGCTGGAACGCGGTGTGGACCAGGTGCGGGTGGAAGAGATCGCCGACGCCGCCGGAGTCTCTCCGCGGACGTACAACAACTACTTCGCCAGTCGCGAGCAAGCGATCGTGGCCGCGGTGACCGCCGAACGAGAGCAACGGGTCGCGGAGGCGTTGACCAAGCAACCGCCGTCGGTCAACCTCGCCGACGCGGTCGTCACGGCCGTGGTCGAACACTTCACCGCACCATCCGACGAACACCGCGACGCGTTGATCATGATCACCAGCCATCCGGGCCTGCGGCGCGCCTACCTCGACTCCGCGACCTCGATCGAGCAGCCGCTGAGCACCGCGATCGCCACCCGGCTCGGCGCGACCGACCGCACACTGACCTCCGACGTGCTGGCCGCCGGTGTCGCGGCCGCCGTCCGGGTCGCGCTTCGGCGGTGGACACAACCCGCTCGCAGCAGCGCGTTGGTCGTGCCCACCGGCTCGCTGGCCGACCTGCTCACCGAGGCCTTGCAGCCGCTCGCCGCCGCATTCGCCGAAGCTGAACGATCCGCGGGGACAGCCTCCTCCGTGTGACGGGTACCGGGACTTCACCGAAACCATGCACCCTGCTGTCGCAGTATGGGTGTGATCGAGTTCGTCAGGGAGTGAACAGCCCATGCCCGCGCAGTCGCGTCGCCCGCCCAATCCGCTGACCGGTCCGCGTCGACCGTCGCTCAACGTGGTGCTCACCGCCGTCGTGGTGGTCCTCGCGGCCGTGATATTCGGCGGCATCCTGATCTTCGGCGGCGATGACGAGAAGCCGGCCGATCAGGCGGCCGTCTCCAAGACCCTCGTCCCCGACGACGCCAACGCCTTGACACAGGCACCGGCCGACGGACGGCAGGTCACGCTGGTGGAGTTCCTCGACTACCAGTGCCCGGCGTGCGCGGCGTTCTACCAGAACGTCACCAGCAAGATCGAGAAGGACTACGCCGACCGCATCACGTTCGTCACGCGGAACTTCCCGTTGGATTCGCACCCGCTGGCACAGCTGGCGGCCCGCGCGGCCGAGGCAGCGGCCAAGCAGGACAAGTACGTCGAGATGTACACGCAGCTGTATCAGAACTGGAACGACTGGGCGGTGCAGGGCGACTCGGTCCGCTCCGACGTTCGCGCGGCCACTCGCCAGTTCGAGGGCTACGCCAAGGCCATCGGACTGGACATCAAGCAGTTCCGAGCCGATATCGACTCCGCGGAAGTGCGCAAGAAGGTGCAGCGCGACATGGCGGACGGTGAGAAGCTCGGCGTCGACAGTACGCCGACGTTCTTCCTCAACGGGGAGCGCTTCGAACCCGAAGGCGACAGCTTCGCCGACGTCGAGCGTCAGCTGCGTGCCGAGCTGGACGAGGCGCTGGACCAATGACGACACAGAACGAAGCCCCGGCACGGGGCCTGGCCTGGCTGTACGTCGTCGCGGGCGCCATCGGTCTGCTGGCCGCGGTGGCGCTGACGCTGGAGAAGATCGCCACGCTGAGCAATCCGGACTACATCCCCACCTGCTCGTTCAATCCGGTGTTGTCCTGCGGCTCGGTGATGGAAAGCGCGCAGGCGTCGGTGTTCGGCTTCCCCAACCCGCTGCTGGGTATCGGCGGGTTCAGCGTGGTGGTCACGACCGGGATCGCGATGCTCGCCGGCTTCCGGCCACCGCGCTGGTACCAGCTCGGCATGGCCGCAGGCACCACGCTGGCCGTGCTGTTCATCCACTTCCTGATCGTCAGCAGTCTGTACGACATCGGCGCGCTGTGCCCGTACTGCATGGTCGTGTGGGCCGTGACGATCCCGCTGTTCTGGTACACCGCGCTGGCGACATGGCCGGCGCTGGCGCCGCTGCGCCGGGTACACAGCGCCATCCTGGCGTTGTGGTTCGTGGTGATCATCGCGCTGATCGTGCAGCGGTTCTGGTCGTACTGGACCAGCGTGCTCTGACCATCGGCGGCGCGCTCACGCCTGCCGCACCGGCTGCCGCAAGATCGTCCGCAGCTTGTTCGGCGCGGTCCGTCGCAGATCCGACAGATAGATCTCGTGGTGCTTGCCGGTCAGCGCCAGCCCCTGCGCCGGAATGACGTCGTGGTGCATCGTGGCCAGCGTCTCGGCCTCCTCGTCGAACGGGCCGAGGTGCAACGTCTGCACGCACCGCCCCTCTTCGAGCGTTTCCAACCGCACGTCATCCAGCCGAGGCGGCGCGCCTTTCGCGGCGACCTTCTCCTTCGCCGCCTCGACCATGTCGCCGGTGATCCACTCCGGCTGCATGATCATCACGGTGAAGTACCACTTCGACTTGTCCCTGGCTGAGGTGAAGCTGTCCATGTCGTCGGCCCACCACAAGCCCTCCAGCGGCATCACCACGTAGTCGCGGCCGAGCTCCAGTTTGCTGGCGAACTTCAGCTTGTACGCCAGCGGGAACAGCGTCTCGACCGCTTCCCGGAACGACGCGCTGGTATTCGGATCGCCGTACCCGTCGATCATCAAGTACTGCAGGGGCGGCACGTCGACAAGACGGAACTCACCGCTGCGCGCGCGATAGCAGTCAAGCTTCTTGTGGTCGACCTTCGGCACGCCCGGAATCTATCGCGGCGGACCGACAATCACTCCAATCCGAACACGCGGATGGCCTCTTCCCGGCGCCGCGGGACCAGCTCGGTGGGCAACTCGTCCTCCGGCACGTCGTACCCGCGCAACACGTGCCGGGCGACCACCTGGCGGTGCACCTCGTCCGGACCGTCGTAGAAGCGCGCGGCGCGAGCCCGGCGATACATGTCCTCCAGCGGCAGGTCGGACGAGTAGCCGAGCGACCCGTGTGCCTGCAACGCCCGGTCGATGACGTCGTGCAGCACCTTGGCGCCCCAGAACTTGATCGAGCTGATGTGCGTGCGGGCCGCCTTGACGCCCTGGGTGTCGATGATCCACGCCGCCTGCAACGTCATCAGCCGCAGCGCGTTCAGCTCGGTCCAGGAGTCGGCGATCCAGTTCTGGATCGTCTGCTTGTCGGCCAGCACCGAGCCGTGGGTGAACCGGTACTTCGCCCGCTCGCACAGCATGTCCAACGCGCGCTGGGCCTGGCCGACCCACCGCATGCAGTGGTGGATCCGCCCCGGGCCGAGACGGCTCTGCGCGATGGCGAACCCGGCGCCGCGCTCCCCCAGCATCGCCGACGCAGGCACTCGCACGTCGGTGAAGGTGACCTCGGCGTGGTTGTCCAGCCTGCCCGGCCGGGGACGCGGGTCCTCCATCGTGCCGAGGTCTCGCTCCACCACCAGCCCTGGCGTGCCGGCAGGAACAATGAACTGGGTCGCCCGCTCCCGTGGCGGCGCATCCGGATCGGTCACCGTCATGACGATGAAGAAGTCCGCCACCGAGGCGTTGGTGATGAACCATTTCTTGCCGTTGATCACCCAGTCGTCGCCGTCCTGCACCGCCCGAGTGCTCAGCAACGTGGGGTCGGCGCCCGCCCCTGGCTCGGTCATCACGTACGCCGAGCGCACCTGGCCGGCCAGCAACGGCTCCAGGTAGGTCTTGCGCTGCTCGGCGGTGCCGAAGCGGGCCAGGATCTCCGAGTTGCCCGAGTCCGGCGCCTGGTTGCCGAACACGTACGGCGCGATGCGGCTGCGGCCGATGATCTCGTGCATCAGCCCCAGCTTGACCTGGCCGAAGCCCTGCCCGCCGAGTTCCGGGTCCAGGTGCGCCGCCCACAGGCCGCGCTGCTTGACCTCCTGCTGCAGTGGCGCGATCGCGGCGCGGAACTCGTCGTCGTCCAGATCGACGGTCTCCAACAGCGACACCCGGTTGTCGACGAACTCCCGCATCCACTTCAGCTGCTCGGCGAACTCCGGCTCGGTGGAGAATTCCCAGGTCATGACGGCAGCAGCTCCTTAACACGGAATTTCTGGACCTTGCCGGACGTGGTGCGCGGCAACGGCTGTTCGGTCAACGTGATGCGCTTGGGGACCTTGTAGTTGGCCAGCTCGTCCTTCAGGTAGGCCAGCAGCTCCTCGGAGGTGACGGTGGCCCCGGCGCGCACCACGACGAGCGCGTCGCCGACCTCGCCCCAGTCCTTGTCCGGCTTGCCCACCACCGCGGCCTCCACGACGTCGTCGTGCTGCGCCAGCACGCGCTCCACCTCGGCCGGGTAGACGTTCAGGCCACCGGAGATGATCATGTCCTTGGCCCGGCCGGAGATGTAGATGTAACCCTCGTCGTCGTACTGCGCCAGGTCGCCGGTGTGCAGCCACCCGCCGGCCAGTGCCGTCTCCGTGGCGTCCGGCCGGTTGTAGTAGCCGACCATGTTCGCCGGGGACCGGCAGATGATCTCGCCGACCTCGCCGGGCGCGACGTCGTTGCCCTCGCCGTCCACGATCCGGATCTCCGCCGCGCTGCACGCCCGCCCGGCGGAGCCGATCTTGCGGATGGCGTCGGCCGCGGGCAGGAACGTCATCATGGTCGGGAACTCGCTCATCCCGTAGACCTGCAGGATCGCGCAGTTCGGCAGCTTGCGCGCCGCTTCCTCGATCGAGGTGACCGGGACCGGCTCGCCACCGCTGGCGATCAGCCGCAGCGACGACGTGTCGTAGTCGTCGAACGTCGGCTCGGCCAGCACGCGCTTGAGCACGGTCGGCACCAGCAGGACGGCGGTGACGCGCTCCCGCTGCACGGTCTCCAGCCACCGCGCTGGGCTGAACCCGGTGCTCGGGTTGAGCACGACCCGTCCGCCGCGCCACAGGGTGGCCAGCGCGATGTCGTGCAGGCCGGCCGCCCAGCACAGCGCGGGCACGATGAGATAGACGTCGTCGGCGGTGATCTCGTAGTCGACGATCTGGTGGAAGCTGTTCCACAGCACCGTCGAGTGCGTGTGCATGGCACCCTTCGGGGTCCCGGTGGTCCCGGAGGTGTACTGCAACAGGACGAGGTCGTCCGCCTTGGCTGCGTCGCGCGGAGCGGTCGCCGGATCGGCCTGCATCAGCTCCTCGTAGTCCAACGCGCCCTCGGCCGAGGTGTCGAGCACGATGGTGCGCCGCGAGTCGCTCAGTGGCGCCACGTCGGTCAGCGCCTTCTCGAACACCAGCCAACTGGCCCCGCAGTCGTCGAGGATGAACTCGACTTCCTTGTCCTTGAGCAGGTAGTTGATCGGCACGACCACCCCGCCCAGCTTGGCCACGGCGAAGAACAGCTCCAGCCATTCGAGCCGGTTGTACAGCAACACGCCGACCCGGTCACCGTGCTGGAAGCCGTGCGCGTGCAGCCCCGCGGCCAGCCGGTCGGAACGCTCGTCGAGTTCGTCGTAGGTCATCGTGACGCCCTCGAACGTCACGGCCGCCCTGCCCTCGTTGATGCTTCCCGCGGTGCGGTGCTTGCGCAGCACCTCCGCCAACGTGTAGGTGTCCATCCCTCGCTCCGATCTCGGCTCACCGAATCCGCTTCAACTGCAAGTCCAAATCGGCCCGCAGCACACCACGCACGTCTGCCAGCAGTGCGCTGTCGGCTTCGCCGCGCCAGATCTTGGTGATCAACTGTGCGCTGACGTCCAGCAAGCTCTTGCGATATTCGCGCAGGTCGGCCACCTCCGGCGGTGGGTCGACCGGCCATCGCCGCACTCCGTCGGCCAGTACCCGCACCGACTCGGTCAGCCACGAGTCGTCCTCACGGATCTGCCGCGCGAGCACGCCGAGGATGCCCATCGCCGCGATCACCGACGAGCGCGCCCGGTCGTCGGTCATCGTCGGCAGTACCGAAGTGGCCAGGTCCTTGCGGATCGCCAGGACCATCTGTGTCGGGGTGATCATGCGTATTCGAGGCAATCGGCGACCATGGCCCGCATGGTCGGCATCGTGTAGTACATCCGGGCCAGACGCAGGTCGCCGGTGTCCGCCACGGCCCTGCCCGCGTCCAGCCACATGATCGCGTGCCGCACCTGGTGGAACGTGATCCAGAAGTGCAACGCCTCCTTGGTCACCGTGCGCCCGGCGTACCGCTGGTAGCGGGCCAGGAAGTCCTCCAGGGGCAGCAGCATGCACACCAGGTCGCTGTCCATCCGGTTGGAGGGACAGCACACCCAGCCCAGGTCGTAGAGCGGATCGCCGAGCCGGGCGAACTCCCAGTCGATGACCGCGCTGATGCGCTCGTCGTCGAACAGCAGGTTGCCGGTGCGGTAATCGCCGTGGATCAGCGCGATCCGCTCGGTGGGCGGGATGTTGGCGCGCAGCCAACCGATCCCGTCGACGACGATCGGTTCCGGTTCGTCGGCCACCCGCCGCAGATAGTCCTCCAGCCGGTCGATCTCCGCTTCCGCGAACGCGGTGCCCGGCTCGGGCGCGGGCAGGAAACCGAGATCGGCGGTGGTCCGGTCGACGGCGTGGATCTCGGCAAGGATGCGGCAGAAGTCCTCACCGATCGGCCCTTGTCCGGCCTCGGCCAGGAACGCGCGCCCTTCCGGGGACCACTGCACCAGCGCAGCGCCCGGCACCCACGACACCACCGTGTAGGGCTGACCGAACACCGAGGCGTCCGGGTCGTACCACAGCGGAGTGGGCACCGGCACCGGCGTGTCGGTCAACGCCACCAGCAGCTGGTGCAAGCGCTGCGGGTCCACCTCGTGCCGCGCCATCGCGCCCGGCCGGAACAGCCGGACCACCAGTTTCCGCTCGCCTTCGCCCTCGACGTCCACGGTGACGATGGCGGTTTCGTCGGACAATCCTTCCCCGGCGATCTTGCGGTCGACCAACCGCACCGGCTTACCGAGTCGTTCGCCGAACCGCCGCTCGACCGCGTCGACAGGTGCGTGAAGTATTCCCATCACAACACCTCAGAAGATCGCCGCGTACATGATCTTTTCCTGGGTGGCCTCCTCGGCGCTGAACTCGGCGACCGCCCGGCCGAACCGGGTGACCAGGATGCGGTCGGACACCGACAGCACCTCGGGCAGATAGGACGAGATCACGATCACCGCTTTGCCCTCGTCGGCCAGCTGCCGGATGAGCTGGTGGATCTCCTCGATCGCGCCGACGTCCACACCGCGGGTCGGCTCGTCGAAGATCACCACTTCCGGATCGGCCACCAGCGACTTGCCCACCACGACCTTCTGCTGGTTGCCGCCGGACAGCTCGATGATCTTGGCGTCGGAGTTGATCGCCTTGATCCGCAGCTTCTGCGTCCACTCGCGGGCGATCTTCTCCCTGCTCCTGCGCGACAGCAGCCACCGCTTGCGGCCGCTGCGCGCCGCGAGGTGCCCGAGATACAGGTTCTCCGCGATCGTCATCGTCTCGAAGAACCCGTCCGCCTTGCGGTCCTCGGTGATGTAGACGATGCCGTCCTTGATGGCCTGCTTCGGCACCCGATAGCGCACCGGTTTGCCGTTCAGCAGCACGCGGCCGCCGTGGATCCGGTTCCGCTTCAGCGCGCCGGCGACGATCTTGGCCGTCTCCGTCCGCCCACTGCCGATCAGGCCGGCGATGCCGAGCACCTCGCCCGCGTAGGCGGAGAACGACATGTTGCGCACCACGTTGCCCATGATGAGGTTCTCCACCTCGAGCACCTTGCGCTTGCGCTGCGGCTTGTCGTCGCCGGTCGCCGCGCGCCGGTTGCTGCCGGTCAGCGCCCTGCCGACCATGTGCTTGACGATCTCGTCGCGGTTGGTCTCCTTGGCGTTGAGCGTGACCACCCGCTCGCCGTCCCGCAGCACGGTGACCCGGTCGGCGATCTTGAGCGACTCCTCCAGCATGTGCGACACGTAGATGACACCCATGCCCGCCGACCGCAGCTTCTCGATCACGTCGAACAGGTGCAGCGTCTCTTCCGGCGTCAACGACGCGGTCGGCTCGTCGAAGATGACGATGCGCGCGTTCGACCGCAAGGCACGGGCGATCTCCACCATCTGCTTCTGCGCCGCACCCAGCGTCGACACGTACGCCGTCGGGTCGACGTGGAAGTTCATCGACAGCAGCAGCGTCTGCGCGTTGATGTTGAGCGAGCGGAAGCGGGTCAGCAGCTTCTCGTGCCCGAGTTCGATGTTCTGCGCCGCGGTCATGGTCGGCACCAGGCTGGTTTCCTGATAGACCATGGCGACGCCGGCCTCGAGCGCGTCGTGCGGCCGCCGGAACGACACCTCCTTGCCCGCGATCTCCATCGTCCCGGACGTCGGCTGCACGGCACCGGCGAGGATCTTGCACAGCGTCGACTTGCCCGCGCCGTTCTCCCCGACCAGTGCGTGCACCTCACCGGCGTACAGGCTGAAGTCGATGTCCTTGATGGCGTGCACACCGCGGTACGCCTTGGTCATCCGGCGGATGTCGACGAGCTTGGCGTCTCGTTCCTCCGGCGCGATGTCGACCAGGTCGACCAGTGACTGGCTCATCGGTCGTTCACCTCCACCACGCAGTCGCCGCCGCGCACCGCGACCAGCACCCGATCACCGAACTGCCGCACCGACGTCACGCCGTGCCGGGTGCCGCCGCCCCTGCTGTGCAGGCTGCTGGACGGGTGGCCGTCGGCGTCGAGCCGCACCACCAGCCCGTACGACCGCGGCGGCGCCCACGGTTTGATCACCCCGAGCTTGCGGATCTGGCCGCCCTGCAGCGGCTCCAGGCCACTGTTCAGGCTGCGCAGGGCCGGCCTGATCCAGTAGTCCGGCTCGATGGTGCGCATCATTTCCCGCACGTAGTCGCGCTGCGTCAGGGTGAACTCGACCAGCTGGGTGCGCAGCGCGAACATGGCCAGCCAGAAACCGCCACCGGCCGCGGGCTCCAGCCTGCCGGGGTAACCGGGCAGGTTGCTCTTCAGCGGCGTGGGCTCTCCCTGACCGGTGAGCGAGATCGTGCTGATCCGGTGCGACCACGCTTGGCTGACCGCCGCCGACCCGTCCTCGGTGAGCGCGACCCCGCTGGCGTAGGCGAGCCCGTCGGCCAGCACCGTCGCCGTGCCGCCCGGCTCGAACCGCAGCAGCCTGCCCAGGCTGTTGCGCTCCATCAGGTCGTAGACCCACTTCTGCCCGAAGTGCTTGCTCGACCCGTCGGTGACCAGCACCGATCCGTCGTCGAGCACCGCGAAGTCGGTCGGGCAGTGCACCGGCAGCCCGCCCGCTTCGCTGAGCACCACCCGGGTGCGGCCCTCCTCGGTCATCGACGCCACACCGACACCGGCCACCGCGACCAGGATCTGCCCGTCCGGCAGCCGCGTCAGCGCTCCGGTCTCACCGTCGAACTCGGCGACCGTGACCGGGGAACCGCCGGCGGCGGGAACCCGCAGCACCGCGTTGCGACTGCTGATGTAGAGGCTGTCGCCGACCAGCAGGACGTCGTCCGGCTCGGGCAGCTCGACGACGTCGTCGGCGTTCTCCAACGCGTCGTTCGGGGTCAGCCCACCGTCCAGCGGCGGGATCGCCGTGCCACTGTGGCGGCCCGGGAACAAGAACTCCTTGACCAGCTGCAAAGCTTCGAATGCCATCGTCGGCTCCCTGTCAGCTCGCGGCCGTACCGGCGACGGATGGGGCACCGGCACCGACCGACTCGGCGGGAGAGTTGTCGAGCTTGATCCGGCCGACGCGGTTGTTCTCCAGGCCACCGATGTAGAGGTAGCCGTCGTGTTCCCGCATCGACGTGATCGTGGCGTGGGCCGTGCCGCCCGGATCCCACAACGTCTCGAGCACTTCGCCGCTCTCGGACACCTTCACCACGCACCCGTGGTTCATGCTCGGGTAGAGCCACTCGTCGCGCGGGATGCGTTTCATCATCCGGCGGCGGAACACCGGCATCCGCATGGCCAGGTCGTACGCGGGCGAGCGCATGCCGTTCAGCGCCACCCAGTACGTGCCGTCCGACGCGCGGTTGATGTTGTCCAGATAGCCGGGGAAGTTCTCCATGAACACTTCGATCCGGCCCTTGTTCGGCCCGTCGATCCAGTACCGCAGGATCCGGCACAGCCACGTCTGCGCGATCAGGAACGACTTGCCGTCGTGGCTGCAGCACACGCCGTTGGGGAAGACCAGGTCACGGATGACCGTCCTGGTCTTGCCGGTCTCCGGGTCGTAGCACAGGAGCCTGCCGTTCGGGCGGCCTTCGACGCCGTCGAGGATCCAGTCCGCCATCTCGAAGCGGGTCGTGCCCTCGCTGAAGTAGATCTTGCCGTCCGGGGCGATGTCCAGGTCGTCGGCCAGCCGCAGCCGGCTGTCGTCACGCAGCCGCGTCCACGTCCGGTTCGACTCGTCGGTCAGCTTGCGCACCTCGCCGTCCGGGGTGACCGCGTACAACCCCATGCCCGCGACGCAGACGACGAGGTTGTCGTCGGCGTCGAACGCCAGACCGAGCGGGTGGCCACCGATGCGGGCGAAGATCTCCGCGTTCTCGAAGTTCTCCCCGGAGAACCGCATGATCCAGCCCTGCCGGGTGCCGCAGTAGAGCCGTCCTTGCTTGTCGAGGATGACGTCCTCGGGGCCTTCCACCTTGCCGACACCGATGCTTTCCGCGCCGACCAGCCGGTCGTTCATCTCGAACGCGCTGCCGGAACCCGGGCGGCAGTCGGGCAGGTCGCCGTACTGCACGATGGTCGGGTTGACGTAGGTCTTCTGGATCGCCTTGCCGCGGTTCTTGCCCCACTTCAGGTCGAGGCCGACCGCGAGGATCAGCACGCCGGCCAGCACGGTCTGGAACACCTCGCCGCCGACGTTCATCAGCAGCAGGCCCTTGCCGAGCAGGCTGATGGTGGCGGCACCGATGAACGCCCGCCACACCGTGCCCTTACCGCCGGAGAGGCTGATGCCGCCCAGGATGACCGCGGTGAGCACGGTCAGCTCCATGCCCTCTCCGACCCGGGCACTGGCACTGGACAGTCGCGCGGCGTAGAAGATGCCGGCGAGCGCGCACAGCAGCCCGGAGAACACGTAGCTGAGCAGCAGCACCCGCTCGACGCGGATACCGGCGTGCCGGGCTGCACGCCTGCTGGCGCCGACCGCGGTGATGTGCCAGCCCAGCCGGGAGCGGCTGAGCACGATGTGCCCGATCAGCAGCACCACGACGAGCGTGATGAAGCTGAACGGAATCCCGGCGACCTTGCCGGTGCTGAACCACTCCCAGATCGGGTCGAGGACGAACGCGGTGGCGGTCTGCGCGGAGAAGTTCAGGTCCAGCAGGTTCAGCACACCGCGGAAAATGATCAAGGTGACCAACGTGGTCAAGAACGGCCGCGCCTTCAGGTAGGCGACGATGCTGCCGTTGATCGCGCCGAGCAACGCACCGATCAGCAGGCCGAGCCCGATCGCGGCGATCACCGGCAGGCCGCTGAGGGTGACCAGCAGCAGCACGACCATGTTGCACAGGCCGAACATCGACCCGACGGACAGGTCGATACCGCCGGAGATCAGCACCACCGCCATGCCGAGGCACACCAGGGCCAGTTCGGCCAGCTCGGCGGAGCTGGACAGCAGGTTCTGCTCGGTGGCGAAGCCGGGCGCGGCGATGGAGAAGAACACCACCACGCCGACCAGCAGCGCCAGCGGGATGGCCGGCTCCATCCAACGCTTGGCGAACAGCTCGGCGAACACCTGTTGCAGGGCGATACGCCTGCGCAGATGACGCAGCTTCATGCCGAGGGTCTCGTCGGCCGGCACGTTGCGTTCCGGGGGCCGCCGAGACGTCACGCGGCGCGGGGTCACGCTTTCGGTCATCGAACTCTCGCTCTCTGCTAGGCACCGGACACGGCGGCCTGGACAGCGGGGTTGTTGATCAGCGACGAGTGGGAAGGCTCCGGGGCGTCCGCGGGGACAGTCGGCAAACGGACGCCCCGGAGCAGGAGGGGGAGCGACGGATCAGGACACGGTCAGACCGTCGGTCTTGCCGTCGTAACACATGTTCTGCTTGTTCCAGTTGGAACGATCGATCTTCACCAGCGGGGTGTAGTCGGCGATCCGCGACGACCCCGGCGGCTTACCCGACTGCAGCAGCTGCTTGGCGATCGCCACGATGTCCGTGCCCTGCGTCGGCACCGAGTAGCCGTAGGACTGGAAGAACAGCTTGTCCCGCAGTGCCTCGCAGGTGATCGCGGAGTGGTCGGAGGTGAACACCTTGACCTTGTCGATCTTGCCCGCTTCCTTGATCGCGGTGGCCGCGCCGTACTGCATCTGGTCCCAGAAGCCCCAGCTCGCACACAGGTCCGGGTGCTGCTGAATCACCGTGGAGGTGATGTCGTGCGCCTTGGTCCGGTCCCAGTTCGCCGCCTGGGTGGAGACGATCTTGATCTCCTTGTGCTTGTCGAACACCGACTTGGCGCCGGCCATCACGTCGAGCGTGAAGCCGGAGGTCGCGTCACCCTGCACGATCTGCACCTTGTGCGAGGTGTTGGTGCCCGCGCCGCACTCCTTGACGATGTCGGTGGCGATCCGCCTGCCCAGGTCGATGGTGTCCGCGCCGACGAACGCGTCGGACTTGTAGTTGGACACCATGTTGATCTGGATGACGTAGATGCCCGCCTTCTCCGCCTGCTGGATCAGCTTGGCCAACACCTGCACGTCGAAGTTGTGCACCACCAGCACCGCGGGCTTGTCGTTGATCAGCGACTGCACCGCCTCGGCCTGGCGTGCGGTGTCCCAGTTCGGGTCGCGCAGCACGAACTTCATGCCGGCGGCCTCGAACCCGCGCTTCATCTGCCGCGCCCACTCCTCGGTCAGCGGCGTGCCGAGACCCACCGGGACGAAAGCCGCGGTCTTGCCCTTCAGGCTGCCGACGGCGTGCTCGCGAAGCTTCTCGGCGGAGACGGTGGGCGCCAGCCCTTCCCCGCCACCGTTGGCGTCCGACTCCGAGCCGCCGCCAGTCGAACACCCGGTCAGCGCGATCATCGTCGCGGCGGCCAGCGCGGCTGTCCGCCGTCCTATTCGGCGCATCAGGACCTCCCTGTCCTTTTCGTTTCCGGTGGATGAATGCGTGGTCGAGCTTCAATCGCCTTGGCGGACCGTTTCCTCGTCCCTGGGGTGCAGCCGGTTGTCCAACACCAGCGCGGCGAGCAGGATCAACCCCTTGACGATGTCCTTCTCGTGGGTGTTCATGTTCAAGATCGTCATTCCGTTGAGCATCACGCCGATCAGCGCGGTACCTGCGACGACGGACAGCACACCGCCGCGGCCGCCGACCAGGCTGATGCCGCCGACGACGACCACCAGCAGCACGTCGTAGATCAGTGAGCCGTCGATGATCTGCGTGTTGAAACCGCCGACCGATCCGGCCATCACCAGGCCACCGACCAGGCCGATGGCCCCGGTGATCATGTATTCGGTGACGGTCAGCGGGCGGACCGGAATGCCGGTCAGGCCGGCGGCGCCGCTGTTGTCACCGTGCGCGTAGATGAAGCGGCCGGTGCGGGTCCGGCTGAGCAGGAAGTGGGCCACCACGGCCACGACGACGAAGATGATGATCGGCGCGGGGATGCCGAACACCACGCCCTGACCGAGCCAGCGGACGAAGTCGCGGTCCGGCGGCAGCTCGACGATCAGGCCGTCCAGGATCACCGTGCGCGCCAGCCCGTAGATCAGCAGGCCGGAGGCCAGGGTGGCGAACAGCGGCGGGATTTCCACGAACGCGATCAAAAAGCCGTTGATCGCACCCATCAGCAGCACGATGCCGAGACCGACCAGCAGGGCCATCGGGGTACCGAGATCGGTGCGCATGAGCTGAATCGAGATCGCGGTGGCCACGCCCATCGAGGCGACCAGCGACAAGTCCATGCCGCGCGCGATCACCACGACCGCCATCGCGACGCTGAGGATGCCCAGTGACGAGACGCTGCGGAGCAGGTTCAGCAGGTTCTCCGCGGTGAAGAACCCGTTCAGCAGGAGGCTGAACACCACGAACAGCGACGCAACGACGAGCAAGATGATCTGCTCCTGCGACAGCCGAAGCTGACCACCGGGCCGCACCTTTGCCAGAACCGCTCCCATTTCGCTCTCCTAGGCGATCCACGGAGACTCGATTTGTACTGACCGAACGGTACACTACGACGACACTTCGTCAAGACCGGCGAGTTCACCCACATCGGTTACTGATGCCAAGGAGGCGGCTATGTCGCGCACCGAGGAACCCCCGCACCCCACCGGCCCGCTCCGCGGTGTGCGAGCGATCGAGCTGGCCGGCCTCGGCCCCGCACCGTTCGGCGCGATGTTGCTGGCCGACCTGGGCGCCGAGGTCATCCGTGTCGATCGTCCCGGCGAGCGAGCAGCGGGAAATCCCCTCGATCCGACCCACGACCTGCTGGCTCGCGGGCGGCGTTCGGTCGCGCTCGACCTGAAGAAGCCGGCCGCCGTGGAAGCGCTACTTCGCCTGGTCGAGGGCGCGGACGTGCTCATCGAGGGCTTCCGTCCCGGCGTCACGGAACGGCTGGGTATCGGCCCTGACGTGTGCTTGGCGCGCAACCCGCGACTGGTCTACGGGCGGATGACCGGCTGGGGCCAGTCCGGGCCGCTGGCAGCGCGCGCGGGCCACGACATCAACTACATCGCGGTGGCGGGCGGCCTCGATCCGATCGGCCACCAGGACGGGCCGCCCGTGCCCCCGGTCAACCTGCTCGGCGATTTCGGCGGCGGTGGAATGCTGCTTGCGCTGGGCGTCGTCGCCGCTGTGCTCCGGGCCCGGGAATCGGGATATGGCCAGGTCGTGGACGCTTCGATCGTCGACGGGACCGCGGTGTTGACGACCATCCTGCACGCGCTGCGCGCGCAGGGTGAGTGGGTGGACCGGCGCGGCTCGAACCTGCTCGACGGGGGCGCCCACTTCTACGGGGTCTACGCCTGCGCGGACGGTCGCTACCTGGCCGTCGGGGCGATCGAGCCGCAGTTCTACCAGCGGCTGCTCCAGCTGCTCGGACTGGCCGACGACCCGGATTTCGTCGCCGGGCACAGCGATCGGACGTACTGGCCGAAGCTGCGGAAACGGCTTGCCGACACATTCGCCACCCGGCCGCAGGCGGAGTGGCTCGAGCTGCTCGGCGACGAGGACACGTGTGTGGCTCCGGTGCTGTCGCTCGGCGAGTCCCCTGCCCACCCGCACAACCGTGAGCGAGGCACGTTCACCGAGGTCAACGGCATCGTGCAGCCAGCGGCCGCGCCTCGGTTCAGCATGGATCAGCCCGGGCCGCCGCAGCCGCCGCCACTGCCGGGCGAGCACAGCAGGGACGTCCTCGCCGAGGCCGGACTGAGCGCCGCGGAGATCGAGGCCGCACTCGCGGGGTGAGCCTGGAGACGGACGCGGCGGCCCGCCAGGAACCCCGGCGGCGTCCGCCCGTCCAGTCCTGGTGACGGCCGCGGAACGGTTCGACCTGGCCGTACGACGCCGCGAGCGGCTGCTGCGCCCGGCACCCTGTCTCACCGCCGAATTGGCGCGCCCCCGAGACCGTCGCTCACGAGCGCGCTCGACGTCACCGTCCCCCGTCATCTCACCGTGGGACAACTCACGGGTTGGACAGATCGGTCAGTATGTTGGCGTAGGGTGGTACTCGCGTTCCGGTCCGTCGGGACGGCTTTGGCGGAACGGCGGCGAAGGCGCACACGGCGTCGGTACCGTGGATCAAGGAAGCAGCGGCCAGCGGCCGTGCAATGCGGAAGGTGATGGGCACATGCCGAAACAGCAGGGGGTAGACACCGCCGAATCAACCGCCGCCGTCACTGCTGAGCCATCGTCGGATCGCGCCGAGTCCGGTGAGCCGGACGTGGAAAACGGAGCACCCCCGGAGGAGTCGACGCAGGAGCGGATCCTGCGCGTGGCCGCCGAGGTCTTCGCCCGCAAGGGTTACCACGGAACGGGGGTTGCCGAGCTGGGCGACGCGGCCGGCTTGAAGCGCGGCGCGCTCTACTACCACATAGGCTCGAAGGAAGACCTGCTTTACAACCTGTCCAAGCGGCACGTCGAGGAAGCGCTCGCCAGGGGCAAGCGCGTGGTCGAGTCGGATCTGCATCCCATCGACAAGTTGCGCGCGCTGGCCCGCGAGCACGTGCAGACCATCGCCGCCCGGCAGGACGAAGTGACCGTGGTGCTACGGGAGCAACACGCGCTGAGCGGCACGCGGGCACGGGCACTGTCGAAACTGCGCCACCAGCATCAGGACCTGTTCGCGCAGGTATTGCAGGAGGGCGTGGACGCCGGGGTCTTCCGGTCCGCGGACTCGGTGACCGTACTGGGGGTGCTCGGCCTGTTCAACTGGACCTACGTGTGGTTCGACCACGCCAAAGGCCCGCTGACCCCGGAGCAGGTCGCGGACAAGCTCACCGACCTGGTGCTGTACGGGCAGCTGGTGCCGCCGTCCCGCAAGTCGAACGGCAAGAGCGAGAGCGCCACGCGGTAGCCGAGACGACGCTGCGGGCCCGCGCGGCCGAGGTTCGGCGTGGGATGAGCCGGGCGCGGGCTCGTGTCTCGCGGTTCGGGCCGGCCGCGCCGACCAGGCCCGGCTCACGACTCGACTTGGCCCGGCCGCGCTGACCAGGTCCCGCTCACAACTCGACTCGAGCCGGCCGCGCAGACCCCGCCCGCGGAGCACGGAGTGGCAGCGCACGCCTCCGCCTGCCCCCCACGACTCGCCGGCCGACTCGGGCAGCGGTGACCGACGCGCCGGACCGCCCGCGTTCCTGCCCTAGCGGTAGCTGATCACCACGCGAACGGACCCACCCTTCTTGTCCCGGGTCTCGGCCAGCGCGGCCGCGAACCGCTCGGGCGGAAGGCTGTCGCTGACACCGCCGGAAAGATCCAGCCGTCCGGCGGCGACCAGCTGCGCAAGCTCGGCGATCTCCGCCGCGGTGGCACCGAAACTGCCGATCACCGACAGCTCTCGCGCCACCACGGTCTCCTGTCGCATCCGCAGGCCCAAGCGGTCCGGCGAGATGCCGACGACCACGCAACTCCCCTGCGGGCGCAAGCACCGCAGCGCGGTGTCCACCAACGACGGCGCGCCGACCATCTCGAACACCGCATCCACCCCGGCCTGTCCGTTCCGGACCTGGTCGACGAGCGTTTCGGCGCTCTCCAGCACGTCGTGCGCTCCGTGCTGCGTGGCGATCCGGCGCGCTTCGGGCCGGGGGTCGACGCCGATGACCTCGCATCCGACGACCTCGGCGAGCAACTGCACGGCGTGCATGCCGAGGCCGCCGAGGCCCAGCACCACTGCGCGATCGCCTGCGGCCACTCCGCTGCGACGGATCGCGTGCCACGGCGTTGCCACCGCGTCGGTGAGGATGGCACCGACTTCGCTGGTCACGGCGTCCGGCAGCGGCACGACACAGCCCGCAGGGACCACCAGCAGGTCGGCCTGGGCGCCGTCGCGATCCACGCCGAGCACGTCTCGCGTGGCACACGACTGCGCCTGCCCGGCGGCACACAGCTTGCAGTCGCCACAGCCGACGTAGGGCACGACGGCCACCCGGGTGCCTTCCTCGACGCTGCTCACCTCCGCACCACGGGCGACCACGCGACCAGCGGCTTCGTGGCCGAGCACCACCGGGTACCGCGCGGCCGTGCTGCCCTCCACCAGGTGCACATCGGACCCACAGACGCCGCAGGCGTCGATCGCGACCAGGACGTCGCCGGGGCCCGGCTCCGGGGCCGCCAGGTCGACCAGCTCATACCGTTCTGGGCCGTGCAAAACCACCGCGCGCATACCCGCAGCCTCTCCGTGCTTGACAACGCTTCGTCGAGATCGAATTATTGTACCGATCAGTCGGTACTGTTGGAGTGAATGTGTCTGAACGCCGTACAGCCCTGGTCACGGGCGGTTCGCGCGGCATCGGAGCCGCGATCACCCGCGCGCTCGCCAAGCGGGGACTGAACGTCGCGTGTACCTATCGGAACAGTCGCGAGGAAGCCGAGCGAATCTGCGCCGACTATCCGGACCAGGCTGTGGCGCTGTCGTTCGACCTGGGCAATGCCGAGTCGGCCACCCAGTTGGTGGAGTCGGTGCTCGCCACGTGGGGCCGGCTCGACACGGTCGTGCTGAACGCCGGGATGTGGCGCGGTGGCCGCATCGACTCGCTCGACCCGACCGAGTGGTGGCGCGTCCTCGAAGCCAACGTCGGTGGCAACGCGCAGCTCATTCGCGCCGTCCTGCCGGCGCTGCGCAAGGGAGAGAACGCCAGCGTCACGTTCGTCTCCTCGGTGGTCGGACTGCAAGGCTTCCCCGGCGACACCGCCTATGCCAGCGCCAAGTCGGCCCTGTTCGGTTTCGCCCGGTCGCTGGCCAAGGAAGTCGGCAAGGACGGCATCCGGGCCAACGTCGTCGCACCCGGGTTCGTGGAGACCGACATGACGGCGGACATCCCCGACGTGTCCCGCGAGCACATCGCCAAGCGCGCCGTCCTCCGTCGCTTCGGCACGACCGAGGAAATCGCGGCGGCCACCGCCTTCCTGGCCGAAGACGCGACCTACTGCACCGGCACGGTTCTCACCGTCGACGGCGGCTGGTCCCTGTGACGTAACGCCCCGCGACCGACGGCCGTACCTGCTTCGGCCGTCCGGCCGTGCGGCCGGTCGACCCGCAACCTCGCCGTTCGCTGAGCGACATACCTCGGGAGGGCCCACGGACGAGGAGTGAGGAAGACGCCATGACCGACACGGTCACCTTCGAGGAGATCAAGGCCAAACAGCAGAAGATCTGGAGCAGCGGGGACTACGGCAAGATCGCCTGGATCACCGTCCCGGTCGCCGAGACCCTGGCCGAAGTGGTCGACCTGCGTCCGGGCTCGCGCGTGCTCGACGTCGCGACCGGCACCGGGCACGTCGCGCTGGCGGCCGCCCGCAGGTTCTGCGACGTCTCGGGCATCGACTACGTGCCCGCCCTCGTCGATTCGGCGCATCGACGCGCGGCCGCCGAAGACCTGGACATCGACTTTCGCGAAGCGGACGCCGAAGACCTTCCGTTCGACGACGCCACGTTCGACTACACGTTGTCGGCAATCGGCGTCATGTTCACCGCCGACCACCAGCGCGCCGCCAACGAACTGGTCCGGGTCACCAGACCAGGCGGCCGCGTCGGCATCGCCAGCTGGACGGCGACCGGGTTCGTCGGGCAGTTGCTGAAGACCGTGGGCAAGCACGCCGCACCCCCGCCCGGATCACTGCCCCCGGTGCGCTGGGGCGATGAAGCCACCGTGCGGGAGATGCTCGGCGAGCACGTCTCCGACACCGCCTTCAGCAAGACCAGGGTCACGCAGCGATTCCTCAGCCCGGAGCACTTCGCGGACTTCTTCCTCACCCACTACGGCCCCACCCACATGGCGGCGGCCCGGCTGGACGACGACGGCCGCGCGGCCTTCCGGGCGGACATGATCGCCCTGGCCGCCGAGTCGAACAAGGCCACCGACGGCACGCTGGTCTCCGACTGGGAGTACTTGATCACGATCGCCACGAAGGCCTGAGCGCCGAGGCGGGTTTCACCGCTGTTCACGTGCGGGTAGGCGGGTGTAGTCCCGTTGCCTATTGCGCGCTGGAGTGATGATGTCCGCGTCCACGAGTGTCGAGCCGATCCACACCGACTTGCTGATCAACGGCGAGGAGGTGCACGCAGGCGACCGGCAACCGGTGCACAATCCCGCCGCGCCCGACGAGATCGTCGGCTACATCTCCGCCGCGACGGTCGACCAGGCCACCGCGGCCGTGGACGCCGCAGCCGGGGCGTGGCCGATGTGGAGCGCGATGGCGCCGACCAAGCGGGCCGAAGTCCTCACCACGGCACTGCGTGGGCTCGACCAGACCGAAGCGAGGGCCGCGCTGCTGACTCGCGAGAACGGCAAGATCCTGCAGGAAGCGAAGACCGAACTCGGCGTCTTCGTCTCGCGTTGCCAGCTTGCCGCGGCGTTGGCCGACCAGCTCGGTAGGACCGAGGACCTTCCGGTTCCGTCCGCGCCCGAGGCCGCCGAGGCGCCGACACCTTCGCTGCCGCCGTTCCGCTCGCGGGTCAACGCCTTACCGGTCGGGGTCACCACGATCATCGTGCCGTACAACTGGCCGCTGGCGATCTTGGCGGCGAGCCTCCCGTATGCGCTGGTCGCCGGCAACCCGGTGATCGTCAAGCCACCGCCGACCAGCCCACTGGCCGTGGTCGAGACACTGCGCCTGCTCGCCCGCGGCCTTCCTCCGGGCGTGCTGAACGTGGTGACCGGAGACAACGAGTCGGTCGCGCCGGTGATCGAGGACCGCCGGGTGCAGAAGATCGTCTTCACCGGAAGCACCTCCGCCGGGCAGTACATGATGACCACCGCGGCGAAGAACCTGACGCGAGTCACGCTGGAGCTGGGCGGCAACGACCCCGCCGTCGTCCTCGACGACGCCACGCTCGATCAGGACGCATTGCAGCGACTGGTCACCGGCTCCTTCCTGACCACGGGGCAGGTGTGCATGGGGATCAAACGCCTCTACGTGCACCGCAGCCGCTATGCCGAAGTGGTCGACGGGATGTCGGACATCCTGTCGCGCTACCGCATCGGCAACGGGCTGGACGCCGACATCTCCATGGGCCCGCTGAACAACGCACAACAGCGCGACAAGGTCCGCCAGTTGTGCGACGAGGCGCGGTCTGCCGGTCACGAGGTCCGCGAACTGGGCACGATCGATCCGGACGCCCAGAGCGCGGGCGGCTACTTCCTGCCTGCGACGGTGGTGCTCGACCCGGCTCCGGACAGCAAGATCGTCACCACCGAGCAGTTCGGGCCCGCATTGCCGATCGCTCCGTTCGACGACGAGAACGCGTTGATCGACCAGCTCAACGACGAGTGGGCCGGCTTGTGTTCGTCGGTGTGGTCCGCCGATCCCGAGCGCGCCGCCGACGCGGCCGACCGGTTACGCACCGGCACGGTGTGGATCAACAACCACAACGCCGTGGCGCAGGACGACCGGGCACCGTTCGGCGGCTTCCGGCAGAGCGGCATCGGCCGCGAACTCGGCGTCGACGGGCTGCTCGACTTCACCGAGCCGCACACAGTGACCTACTCCGTGCCAGGAGAGACCGGCGCGCAAAGCTGACTGCTGTCGGCCTGCCGCCGAACGGCGTAACGAGAGTTTGCCCGCCGCGCACGCCGCGCAAGCCGATCCGACGGTCACCGCGATCGTCGGCGGGACCGACGTGCAGCACGCTGTCGTCGCCGGTGCCGGAGCGCGGCCGGTGGACAGCAACGGCAACCCGTGGCATACAAGCCCGGCATGGACCGACGGCGTCGCCGGCCGGTCGACCTCGCACGGCCCGGAGTGGGTTTCGCCGCCCGCCGGTGGCGGTAACCCCGGCCATGGGTCGACACGAGGGTCACGAAGCCGACACGGGCGTGTCGGAACGGCACGTGCGGGATCTGCTCGAAGCCGGAAGTGCGAGCAGCAGGCTCCTGTTGGTCGAGGGTCAGGTTCGCCTCGACCGCGACGGCAGCGAGCAACCCGGCATCGTGATCGCCGAGTACGACGAAGTGGTGTCGCGGTTGGGCACCCGGCCCGATGCCGCGCAGCTGCAAGCGGAAGCCGCACAGTTGAACGTGCAACTCACCCAGCTCGGCGGCTGAGCGCACCGGCAACCCGCCCAGCTCGGCGACTGAGCTCAGTCCCGCGCGAAGTTCACCCCGAGCGTGCGGCCGGCCAGCTCGACCAGCAGCCGTTCCAGCGCCCGGATACCGAGCGTGCTGCGGTGGAAGGCGATGCAGTTCATCGTGCCGAACGCGGCCACCACGGTGGTCCGCGCTTCTCCTTCGGAGACGTCCGGGACGACCTGCTGCAGCGTGCTGGTCCACATCGCCAGGTAGTCGCGCAGCACCTGCCGGAAGCGGCGCCGTTCCTGGGGCGGCAGGATCGACTCCTCGCGCTGGTAGATCGGGATCATCGCCGGTTCCCGCAGGGCGATGCCCACGTGGAACCGCACCAAGGCCTCCAGCACGTCCCGCGGCGACCCGGCTCTCGACGCCTCCCGCATGCCCGCGGTCAGCTGGTCGCTCAGCCGATCGAACAGGCCGATGAGCAGGGCCTCCTTGCTCGGGAAGTGCCGGTAGATGCCGGTCGCGCTCAAATTGCACGCGGCAGCGACGTCACGCATGCCGACGGCGTCATAGCTACGCCTGGCGAACAGATCGAGCGCGGCGGACAGAATGGCTTCACGGCGTACCGGACCCGGCAAGCGCTTGCGCGGCACCGTGTCGGTCATGAACAAGCCTCCCGCTGACAGCACGACGAGCGTACGACCCTACGCTAGGCAATGATCACCGCTGGTCAGGCATCGCTCACGAACCGGCCGCCTCAGCACGCAGCTTCGCCTTGGCGATTTTGCCCGCGGGCGTCAGCGGAAGCTCGTCGGCGAACACGATGCGCCGCGGCACCTTGTAGTCGGCCAGTCGAGCCGCGCAGAACTCTCGCAATTCCTCCTCGGTCGCGGTGGTGCCGGGCTTGAGCACGATGTGGTACTGGCCGACCTCGCCGAGCACGGGGTCCGGGACGCCGATGCCTGCCACCATCGCCACCGCGGGATGCGCGGCGAGCACGTTCTCCACCTCGACCGGGTAGACGTTGTAGCCGCCCTGCACGAACATCTCCTTGCGCCTGCCGCGCAGGACGACGTGACCGTCCGGCTCGATGGTCACCATGTCACCGGTGGCCACCCACCCGTCGGGCAGGAACGTCGCGGCCGTCGCCTCGGGGTTGTCCCAGTAGCCCGCCGCCCGGCCCGGCCCGCGAACCTGCAGCTCGCCGTCGGTGCCCGGCTCCACCTCGCGACCGTCGGCGTCCACCGCGCGGAGCTCGACCCCCGGCAGCGCCACTCCGATCGAGCGCGCCACGGTTGCTTGGTCGTCGTCCGGCGGGGAGATGACGCACGCGCCGGAGACCTCGGACAGTCCGTACAGGTTGTGCAGCCGCGCGTTGGGGAACGCCTCGCAGATCGCCGCGCACAACGGCGGGTCGGCGTTCGCGCCACCGATCACCGCCAGCCGCAGCGAGCTGGTGTCGTGTCGTTGCCGCGACTCGTCCGCCAGCATCAACGTCCACATCGTCGGCACGCCTGCGAAGATCGTGGCGCGGTTGCTCGCGATGGCTTCCAGCGCCTTGCTCGGCGAGAACGCCGCTTGCAGCGCGACGGTCGACCGGGTCAGCAGGGCCGCCGTGATGGTGCACGTGATGCCGCCGACGTGGTTGAGCGGCATCACCGCGGCGTAGACGTCGTCGTGGCGGACCTGGAAGTGCTGCACCTGGGCCCTGGCGGCACCGATGATGCTGCCGTGGGTCAGCGTGGCGCCTTTCGGGGTGCCGGTGGTGCCCGACGTGTACAGGATCATCGCCGGATCGTCAGGCGCCACATCGGCCGGTTCGCCGTCGCCGTCGCTGCTGGTCAACCGACTCCAGTCGTCGCCTGCACCGAGGAAGAACACGTGCTCGAGGTTCGGCAGGCCGGGCTTGATCTTGTCGTAGATCGCGGTCAGGTCGGTGTCGCCGTCCGTCGCGGAGGACACCACCAGGCGCGCCCCGGACTGCGCCAGCATGAAGGAGAGCTCGTTCTCCCGGTACCGCACGTTCAGCGTCACGGTGATCGCGCCGATGCCGGCCGCGCCGAAGAAGAACTCCAGCCACTCGGCCTGGTTCGACGCCGCGATCGCGACGCGGTCACCACGCCCGATCCCCAGGTTGCGCAGCCCGGCGGCCACCCGCCTGCTGCGCTGCTCGAGCTCGGCGAACGAGATCTCGACCGGCCCGGACTCGGACCGGCATCGCAAGAACGGCTTGCCCGGATTCTCGGCCGCCGCACCGGCCACCAACGCGGGAAATGTCTGCGTCATCGCCACCCCTTCGCACGTCTACGCGAGCCGGGCAACCGGCCCTGCGCTGGTAGCCGCCGACCGTATTGACCGACCGCATAGCCGGTCAATCCCCTGGACAGCGGTAAGGCGGACGTCGGGGAACGCGGCATGCTCGGTCGGAACAGACGGCGCTACGGAGCGGACGCGAGGTCCTCGGCCACATCGTCGAAGCACTGCCGCACCGTGTGCGCGATGGCGCCGTCCGGGTCGGCCAGCTCGCCGACGGCGGACCGATCCACCAGCAGGCTGCCCAGGATCAGGTCGACGAACGTCGCACCGACCTGCTCGGCACTCTGCTCACCGTCCGGCCGGAACCACGTCCACGCCCAGTGGCTCGCCCCGAAGATCAACAGCGTGCGGACGTCCATGTCACCCGAGCGGAACACGCCCTCGGCGACGCCTCGCCGGATGACGTCCCGCACCAGCCCGAAATACTCGTCGCGCAGGCGTTCCCCGTCCGTGCCCGCGATCCGAGCGACCTCCCGCTGGAACGCGACGGTCGCATCGCGCTCGTGCACCTGGTACAGGATCGACGCGAACAGCAACCCGGCCAGCTGCCGCTGCGGCGTCTCCAGTCGCCGGCAGATCAGCCGTGCTTCCTCCAGCCGCGCCCGCATGTACTTCTCGTGCAGCGTGGCGAGCAGCCGATGCTTGGTGCCGTAGTGGTGGACGATCGTGCCTTTGGAAATGCCCAGTTCGTGGCCGATCTCGCTGAAATTCGCCGCGTCGTAGCCGCGCACCGCCACATTGCGGGTGAAAGCCGCCAGGATGTCGGATGCTCGACCCCGCCGCTTGGCGCCCCCTGCCGTCACCACACACTCCCCTACTTCGACCGATTCGGCCCCACATTCTCACGTGGCCTCACCGGACCTCGCCACGCAAACGTGGTGCGCAGACGAATCTAATGCCCTCGGCGAATCCACTCCTCGCGCTGCGGCGCCTCTGCCCCGATCGTGGTGCTGTCACCGTGCCCCGGGTGCACCACCGTCTCCGGCGGCATGCTCAGCAGCCGCTTGGTGATCGAGTCGATGATCGTCGGGAAGTCGCTGAACGACCGTCCCGTCGCGCCCGGGCCGCCCTTGAACAACGTGTCCCCGGTGAACACGACCCCGAGGTCGGGCACCGCGAAGCAACACGCACCCGGCGCATGCCCGGGCGTGTGCAGCACATCGATCGTGGTGCCGCCCAGCCGCATCCGGGCACCGTCCACCAAGTCGGCGTCCGGCTCGAGCTCGGGGTGGGTCAGCCGCCACAACGGCAGGTCGTCCGGATGCAGCCACAGCTCCGCGCCGGTACGTCCGGCCAGCTCCGGCGCCACCCGCACATGGTCGTCGTGCGCGTGCGTCAGCAGGATCGCCTCGACCGTGCGATCGCCGACCACCTGCATGATCGCGTCCACATCGTGTGGCGCATCGATCACCACACACCGCTCGTCGTCCCCGATCACCCAGATGTTGTTGTCGACGTCGAACGTCTGGCCGTCCAAGCTGAACGTGCCGGAGACGACGGCGTGATCGATTCGCGGGCTCACAGCACCACCACCGAACGCAACACGGACCCGGAATGCATCTTGCCGAACGCCTGCTCCACGTCGCCCAACCCGATCTTTTCGGTGACGAACGCGTCCAGGTTCAGCCGCCCCTGCAGGTACAGGTCGATCAGCATCGGGAAGTCGCGCGACGGCAGGCAGTCGCCGTACCACGACGACTTCGCCGCGCCGCCGCGCGAGAACACGTCGATCAGCGGCAGCTCGAACGTCATGTCCGGCGTCGGCACACCAACCAGGACGGCCGTGCCTGCCAGGTCGCGCGCGTAGAAGGCCTGCCGCCAGGTCTCCGGGGTCCCGACCGCGTCGATCACCACGTCGGCGCCGAAGCTGTCGGTCAGCTCCCGGATGGCCTCGACCGGGTCGGTCTCCTTCGCGTTGAGCGTGTGCGTGGCGCCGAGCGAGCGCGCCCACTCCAGCTTGGTGTCGTCGATGTCCACCGCGATGACCTTCGTGGCACCTGCCAGCACGGACCCGGCCACCGCGGCACTGCCGACCCCGCCACAGCCGATCACCGCCACCGAGTCGCCGCGGCTCACCCCGCCGGTGTTGATGGCCGCACCGATCCCGGCCATCACGCCACAGCCGAGCAGGCCGGCCACCGCGGGATCGGCCGCCGGATCGACCTTCGTGCACTGCCCGCTGTGCACCAGCGTCTTCTCGACGAAGGCCCCGATGCCCAGCGCGGGCGTCAACGGCGTGCCGTCCGCCAGCGTCATGGGCTGGGACGCGTTGTGCGTGTCGAAGCAGTAGTGCGGCTTGCCCTTGCGGCACGCCCGACACTCGCCGCACACCGCGCGCCAGTTCAGGATGACGAAGTCGCCCTCGGCGATCGTGCTGACGCCTTCACCGACCGACTCGACGATGCCCGCCGCTTCATGGCCGAGCAGGAACGGGAACTCGTCGTTGATCCCGCCTTCCCGGTAGTGCAGGTCGGTGTGGCACACCCCGCACGCCTGGATCCGCACCACGGCCTCACCCGGTCCGGGATCCGGCACCACGACGGTCTCCATCGTGACCGGCTCACCCTTGCGACGAGCGACGATGCCACGAACCTGTTGCGACATGGGCGGCCTCCCTCTCGGATCTGCTGACCCGGCGACGTGTCGATGATCACAGTCGGGTTGACCTTACGACGTCTCGCGCCACAACGGGATGCTCCGAAAGAGTCGCGCTGGGCGGGTGTGGCCGATGCCCGGCACCGGCCACACCCGCACCGCATCAGCTGGTCGGCGCCTCCTGGGTGGAGCGCTGCCGCAGCTTGAAGCGCTGAATCTTGCCGCTCGGCGTCTTCGGCAACGAGTCGACGACGTGCACCCGTCGCGGGTAGGCGTGCGCCGCGAATTCCTTCTTGACCAGCTGCTGCAGCTCGCTCACCAGCTCGTCGTCGGCTTGCCGCCCTTCGGCGAGCACCACGTACGCCTCGAGCACCTCGCCGCGCAGCTCGTCCGGTGCACCGACGACCGCGGCTTCCACCACCGCCGGGTGCGTAACCAGCACGCTTTCCACGTCGAACGGCCCGATCCGGTAGCCGGCCATGATGATCACGTCGTCGTCCCGCGACGAGAAGTACAGCCTGCCGTCGGCGTCCTGGGTGACCGTGTCACCGGTGAGGCACCAGCGGCCGTCGGCGGTGAACCGCTCGGCGGTGCGCTCGGGGGCGTTCACGTAGCCCGGGAACCACATCAGCGGGCTGTTGCCGGTGTCGATGGCCAGGCGACCGACCGTGCCGGGCGGCACCACCTCGTCGGATTCGTCGGCCAGCACCGCACACGACCAGCCGGGCAGCGGGTATCCCATGGAGCCCTCGACCACGTCAGCCCGCAGGTCGTCCCGCCACGAGTTGGCCACCACCATCCCGTGTTCGGTCTGCCCGTAGTGGTCGCGCACCTCGATGCCGAACGTCTCACGAGCCCAGCTGATCACTTCGGGGGTCAGCGGTTCACCCGCGGAGGAGGCACAGCGCAGCGGGATGGACACCGCACGGCCCGGCGGGTTGGCCCGCAGGGCCCGGTAGACGGTGGGCGCCGCGGCGAAGTTCGTCACCTGGAACCGCTCGAGCACGTCCCACGCCAGCGCAGGCGCGAAACCGGCGTGCAGCAACATGCTGGTCTGCCCGAGCGCCATCGGCCCGAGGATCGCGTAGTACAGGCCGTACGCCCAACCCGGGTCGGCGGCGTTGAAGAACACGTCGTCCGGGCGCAGGTCGATCGCGTCCAGCAGATACCTGGTCATCGAGGCCAGCGCCTTCACCGGGACCGGCACCGCCTTCGGCGTTCCGGTCGTGCCACTGGTGAACAACTGGATGAGCACGCCGTCGGCGCCCACGCGAGCCGACTCGGGCACCGGCCGCTGCTCGGCTTCCAGCTCCGACAGCAACGTCCAGCCGGGTGCCGCAGGCTGCTCGCCGCCGACCTGGACGACCTCCCACGGCTTGCCCTCCAGCGACAGCAGTTTGCTCGCCTGGTCCACGTCGGTGATGACCAGCTTGGCGTCGCTGCCCGTCAGCCGCAGCTCGATCGCCGGCGTGGCGAACGCGGTGAACAACGGGACGTGGATCGCCCCGAGCCGCCAGATGGCCAGCAGCACCGCAGGCAGGTCCACCGACTTGGCCATCAGCACACCGACCGCGTCGCCCTGCTTGATGCCCCGCTCGGCCAGCGCCGCGGCGAGCTGCTGCGAGCGCTTGCCGAGTTCGCCGTAGGTCAGCTCGGTCGTCGACAGGTCGGGTTCGATCACCCGGAACGCCACCGCGTCGCCGGGATGCCGGTCGCACAGCAGTTCCGCGGCGCACGCGTCCGCCGCCGTGTACTCCGCCGCCGGCTGCACGGTCACGTCGCCCGTCACATCAGTCACCGCCTTGGCCCCTTTCGCCCACGTCATCGTGTTCGTCGGATGCCTGGCAGCCTGACCGCACACGGCGCAGCGCACTACGTTCCTTTGTGGGTAACGGCCGGGCATGTGCGACCATGTCGCCATGTCGGGCATGGCCAGTACCTCGGAGAACGAGGTCGACCAGATGCTGCAGAGCGCCGTCCGGCAGATGCGCTCGGCGTGCGGTGTCGACCTGACGTTCGGCGGTCCCCGCAGTCTGAGCGCACCGAACGCCATCACGATCCGGCACTTGGACGGCAACCTCGCACAGAGCCTGCGGCACCTGCGGGTGCGCGCCGGTTCCGGGCTGGGCGGCAAGGCACTGGCGAGCGGCAAGCCCGCCATGGTGCGCGACTACTTCAACGCCGACGAGATCGTGCACACCTACGACCAGGCGGTCGCGCCCGAGAAGATCTACACCGCGCTGGCCATCCCGGTGATGCTCGACCGCGCCCCGGCCGGCCTGCTCTACCTCGCGCATCGCTCGACCGTGGTGCTCGGCGACCGGACGGTCGCGCGGGCGATGACCGTGGTGCGCCGGCTCGAGCGGGATCTGCTCGTCAACCAGGAGGTTCGGCGGCGGGTCGCCGAGCAGCTGACGCACACCCGGATGGAGTTGGTCGGCGAGCTGCGTGACGAACTCGAGTCCATCATCGACCTGGTGCACGACCCCGTGGCCCGCCGACGGTTGTCGAGCATGTCGGACCGGCTCCGGCGCCTGGCTCCCGACCGCGCAGCGTCCGCGGGCGGCCCGTTGTCGAAGCGGGAGGCGGACGTGCTCCGGCTCGTCGCGCTGGGTGCCAAGAACAACGACATCGCGGCGGACCTCGGCTTGCGGCCGAACACGGTGAAGGCGTACCTGCGCAGCATCAACCGCAAGCTCGGCGCGACCAACCGCACGCACGCGGTGCGGCTCGCCCGGCAAGCAGGCCTGCTCGATTAGTCAGCTCCGGACGATGACGTCGTCGACGGCCCGCCGTGGGGTGGGCGCGACGGGATAGCCGTAGCCGACGCGGAGCAGCGTGTGGATCTCGTGCGGTTTGAACAGCTCGGTCAGCTGCGCGCGGGTCTGCGGCACCTCGAACGGCTGGGTGAGGAACGACGAACTCAACCCCAGATCGCTCGCGGTGAGCAGCACCCGCTGCATCGCCATCCCGGCGATGACGTCCGCGTCGATGCCACGGCTGTAGGTGAGCACGGCGACCAGCAGCGGCTGTTGTTCGAACTCGCGGCGCGGTGGCGGGGCCGTCTCGCGCGGGAAGCTGCGCAGCTTCAACACCCGGTCGCCGTCCGGTTCCGGGCCGAACGCCGTCGCGGGCACACCGTCCCGTCGCTCCGACGGGCCGCCCGACCATCGCTGGGACTCCCACTGGTACCGCGGGTCGTTCTGCTGCACGGTGTCGGCCTGCCGGACCAAGTCGGCGATGATCCGGTAGCGCGGGGCCGTGCGCCCGCTCGCGTCGACCAGTTCCACCAGCGCGTTCTCCGCCCGCGCTGCCGCTTTCAGCCCGCTGCGCAGCGGCAGCTCCACCGGACGGTCCAAGAACGGCCGTCGGTTGGTGTGCCTGCGTTCGATGGCCCTGGCCAGCCGGTCCTCGGTGATCGTCTTCGGCTGGACGCCGCCGATGCGCACGGTGGCCAGCAGGTCGGGCCGGCCGGGATCCGGAGCGATCTCGACCAGTGCGGCCCGTCCGTGCGCCCGGATGCCGAGCCGCAGGTTGAACAGGGCCGCGCCGCACGACAAGCGGGCTTGCCGACCCTCGGGGTCGGAGGTGTGCAGCACGCGCTCCGGATCGAGGTAGAGGTCGATCCGGTTCTCGTCGACGACGAACCGCCACGGTTGCGTGTTGTAGGGCGACGGGGCCCGCACGGCCATGCCCAGCGCCTCGCTCAGTTCTGGTGCGAGAGGGCTCATCTCTGCCTCCACGACGTGCTACCCCGGCACTGTCGATGCTGCCGATGACCACCGGGACATCGGCACGGCTGGAAGTCACCGGTCAACGGGACCTTCGGCAACTTCCGGGTCGTTCGGTGCCGTCACCGACCTGGCCAGCGCGACCGGGCACGCCGCCTTGTGCAGCAGCGCATGACCCACCGAGCCGAGCGCGATACCGGCGAGCGCCCCCCTGCCACGCGTCCCGACCACGATCAGCTGCGCGTTGTGGCTGAGCTCGACCAGCAGCGGCTGCGGCCGCCCGGTGCGGACCGCGATCCGCACGGCGACCTTCGGGTACTTGTCGGTCCACGGACGCAGTTGCTCCGCGATCGCTGTGCGCACGCTTTCCTCCGCCGCTTCGCGCGCCTCCTCGCTGCGGTCGCCCCGGCCGGAACGGACGTGCACCACGAGCAGGTCGGAGTCGTGGATGGCGGCGGTCTCGAAGGCGAAGTCGACGGCAGGGTCGGACAGCGATGTGCCGTCCACGCCGACGACGATCGGCCGCTCGACCCTCTGCGGTTCGTCGTCGCCACGGACCACCACGACCGGGCATTTGCTGTGCGCTGCGGTGGCGAGCGCGACCGAGCCGATGAACAGCCCGGCGACGCCACCCAACCCACTCGAACCGACCACGACCAGCTGCGCGCGATGCGATGCCGCGATCAACGCCGGGGCTGCGGCTGTCACCTGCAGGTCGCGACTGACCTCGAGGCCCTCGGCCTGCTCGGTGGCTGCGCGTTCGGCGTCCAGCAGCGTCTGCCGAGCCTGGTCGAGCAGGGCGTTGTGGGCGTCCGGCGCCAACATGGCCTCGAACCGGTTCGGGCGCGGCAGCGCGCGGGCCATCAGCAAGCGCAACGGGACGTTGCGGCGTGCCGCCTCGGCAGCGGCCCAGCGCACTGCCTGTAGTGATGAGGCCGAGCCATCGACCCCCGCCACGATGGGTTTACTACCGTCCATACCGACCTCCTGCACTGTGCGGCCGACGTCCCGGCCGCCGCCCTCGCCCGTCGGCGGCCGCGCGTAGGCAGCGTGCCTGACACACGCGATCAACCGGGGCTCATGACCGGGTTCGCCACCCGGAGCCGGGCCGTTACCTTTCGCGCACAGCGCTCAGGGGGACTGTCTGGGACGCCACACCTTCGGCGACGCCGAGCGCGCGCAGCAACCCGGCACCTGACGTGCACAGTAGTCCAGGACATCGCCTACCGCGCGGCAGCCTTGCCCGCCACCGATCGCGCACGGCAGCACTGGCCCACTACCCGCGTGCACAGCACAACGCCGGCGCCGCTGGAAAGCGGCACCGGCGCTTGTTCGTCGCGGTGATCAGGCCGTGGTGTGGCCGCCCGCGTAGCGCGGACGCAGGGCCAGGGCGAGGCCGATCATGCCGACGCCCAACACCAGGTGCAGCCAGTTGTCCGCCGCGTTCAGCGGCACGAAGTTGGCCGCACTGGCTTCGTCGATGATCAGGCCGTACAGCACCAACCCGAGGTAGATGATCCCGCCGACCAGCAGGAACGCGTTCGCTCCCGCCGCCGAGCGCGCCAGAACCAGGCCGACCACACCGAAGGCCAGGTGAACCAGGTTGTGCAGCACGGACACGTTGAAGATGCCGAGCAACATGGCACCGGACTCGTGACCGGCGAAGGTCATCGTGTCGAAGTCGCTGGTGATGCCGGGGATGAACCCCAGGATGCCCACCAGCAGAAACACCGCCGCCACGACCATGGCGACGAGCCGCACGGGTTCTTGTTTCTCGCGTGGCGTGACGTTTTGAGGGGGAATGCGCTCTGCCATGGGTACCTCCGCAAATAGGCGCGCAACTAGTACGTCGACACGACGTGATCCGCGGTTACCCCGCTTCGGCCCGGTCGACACCCGCCGTAACACGTCCGTTTCCTGCGCGTCACATCCGCGTCAAGGTTCGTCGGTTGCGTCGGATGGGTACCCAACCGTGACGCGAGCTGGCGCGCCCGGCGGATACGGCCTTGTCGCGGTGGACAAGGCGAGCCGGGCCGGCTCGACGCGCACGCGAAACGAAAGGACG
Source organism: Thermocrispum municipale DSM 44069 (assembly GCF_000427825.1). Classification (GTDB taxonomy): domain Bacteria; phylum Actinomycetota; class Actinomycetes; order Mycobacteriales; family Pseudonocardiaceae; genus Thermocrispum; species Thermocrispum municipale. Next base: position 88,851 of record NZ_ATYT01000009.1, read on the forward strand.
ACCATGACTTCTCCGTCCCCGATCACCGGGCCGCTCAACGACGCCGACCAGGAGATCACCGGCAAGTACTTGCAGCAGATCCTGGTCGACCTCATTCAGCTGCACCTGCTGGCCAAGCAGGCGCACTGGACCGTGGTCGGCCGGTTCTTCCGCGACGTGCATCTGCACCTGGACGAGTTGGTGACGACGGCCCGCGAGTACGCCGATCAGGTTGCCGAGCGCGCCGCGACCCTGGGCGTGCCGCCGGACGGTCGCGCCCGCACGGTGGCGGAAAGCTCCGGCCTCGCCGACCTCGAGGCGCGCTGGACGACCGACAAGGAAGCGATCGAGATCGTCGTCTCCGCGCTGGGCACGGCGATCGGCCACGCCAGGGAGGCCATCGAGCCGCTGGACAAGGCGGATCCGGTGAGCCAGGACCTGGTCATCGAGATCACCTCGAAGCTGGAAGAAGCCCACTGGATGTGGCAGGCGAAGCTCGCCACGTCCTGACCCGGGCGAGCCCAGCCGCGGAGGTGCTCGCGTGACCACGTCGGCGAGCACCGACCGGCTGGCGCGGTATCGCGCCAAGCGCGATTTCGACCGGACGTCCGAACCGTCCGGTCGCTCGCGCGTGCCGTCCGGTGCCCCGAGTGCGCCACCGGACGGCACGCTGCGGTTCGTGGTGCAACGCCACCGAGCCGGCCGCCTGCACTACGACCTGCGCCTGGAGATGTCCGGTGTGCTGGCCAGCTGGGCCGTGCCGAAGGGCCCCACGCTGGACCCGAAGGCCCGCCACCTGGCCGTGCACGTCGAAGACCACCCGCTGGACTACTTCGATTTCGAAGGTGTCATCCCGCGCGGCGAGTACGGCGGCGGGGACGTCATCGTGTGGGACTGGGGAACCTGGCAGCTGGGCAAAGGCGACGATCCGCAGCAGGCGGTCGACGACGGCGACCTGCACTTCGACCTCAACGGGGAGAAGCTGCGCGGCCGATTCGTGCTCACCCGCCGGGAGGACAGCCAGTGGCTGTTGCTGCACAAGAACGACGAGTACGCCGAGCCCGGGTGGGACCCCGAGGAATGGCCGCGCTCGGTCAAGTCCGGCCACACCAACAGCGAGATCGCGCTCGCCCCGCCTGCCACGTGGAACAGTGACGCGTCCAGTGACGCGGCGGAACGACGGCTGACCGGCCCGGCGCGCGACGAATGGCAGGGGCCGGACGACAAGCAGCTCGACGCGCTCGCCGGCATGACCGGCGACGGCCAGTGGTCGATCGGCGGGCGCCGGGTACGGCTGTCCAATCTGGACAAGACGCTCTTCCCCGGCGCGCGTGCCACGGACCCGCTGACCAAGCGCGACGTGATCGCGTATTACGCCACGATGGCGCCGTACCTGCTGCCCTACCTGGCCGACCGGCCGGTGAACTTCCACCGGTTTCCCGACGGGCTCGCGCGGCAGGGCTTCTGGCACAAAGAGGTCCCCGGGCACGCGCCGCAGTGGTTGACCCGCTGGGATCATCCCGATCCGGAACCCGGCACCACGCAGACCTACCCGATCCTGGACAGCACGCCCGCGCTGGTGTGGGCGGCCAACTTCGCCGCGCTCGAACTCCACCCGTGGACGTCGACCGCCGCCGATCCACACCAGCCCAGCTGGGCCTTGATCGACATCGACCCCGGCGAGAGCACCGGCTTCGCCGACGTGCTCGTCCTGGCCCGGCTGTACCGGGCTGCGCTGGAACACCTGCGGGTGGCAGGCATGCCGAAGGTCACCGGACAACGCGGCGTGCAGATCTGGATCCCGGTGCGTGACGGGTACACGTTCGACCAGACTCGCGACTGGGTGCACGGCCTCTCCCGCGCGGTCGGCGCCACCGTGCCCGAGTTGATCAGCTGGGAGTGGGAACGCGGCAAACGCAAGGGTCTGGCGCGCTTGGACTACACGCAGAACGCGATCAATCGCACGTTGGTGGCGCCGTTCAGCCTTCGGCCACGTCCGGGCGCGCCGGTTTCGGTGCCGATCACCTGGGACGAACTGGACGACGACGACCTGGCGCCGGACGGCTGGACGGCGCACACGGTGATCGATCGGGTGCAGCAGGTCGGCGACCCGCTGGCGCCGCTCATCGGGTATCAGCAGGACCTGCCGAAGCTGTAGACCTCGCCTCCGACGTGCACGTTCGCGCGGTCGTCGTCGCCCGGATAACCAGCTCGGGGGTTTCTTCCCGGCAATCGTCAGGCACGCAGTAGACAAACTTGTCTGTCTCAGCCTATGGTGGGATCCGCCGGTTGAGAAGACAGCCGTTCATGACGACCTGAGGCTGCGTGCAGCTCGGCGGCCTCCAGCTGGAGGGACGCCATGACCACAACCAGCGCCACCGCACCGCGCACCAGCGTGATCACCGCACTCGGGGACTCACCGGCGATCAGTGCCGACGAGGCGGCCGAGCAGACCACGAGTCCGGCCCGGTCGACCCGCCGTGGCGAGTACGACGAGTACGAGCCGTTGTTCTGCCAGTTGCAGGACATGGCGGACGACGACCCGCGGCGCGAGCAGCTGCGGGAGCGGTTGATCGCCGCGCATCTCCCGGTGGCCGAGCACATCGCACAGGTCTACCGGCATCGCGGGGAGCCGAGCCAGGACTTGCGCCAGGTGGCCACGATCGGGCTGATCAACGCCGTCGACCGCTATCAGCCCGAGTACGGACGCGGCTTCCTGCCGTTCGCCATCCCGACGATTCGCGGCGAACTGCAGCGGCACTTCCGGGATTCGACGTGGGCGCTGCGGGTGCCGCGCAGGCTCAAGGAGCTGCGCCAGGCGCTGAACGAGGCCGCCACCGAGCTCACCGAGAACCTCGGTCGGTCCCCGCGGCCGAGCGAGCTGGCCGACCATCTCGGGCTGAGCACCGAGGAGGTCTACGAGGGCCTGTCGGCGTCCGCGGCCTACCGGCCCGAGTCACTGAACCGGTCCATGGGGCAGAGCGATTCCGATACCGAGCTCGGCGAGCTGATCGGCGAGTCCGACGGCGAGTTCACCACGGTGGAGAACGCGGCGGTGCTGCGCCGCGCCATGCGCCTGCTTCCGCCGCGCGAGCAGCGCATCGTCGCGCTGCGGTTCTTCCACGACATGACGCAGAGCCAGATCGCGCAGGCCGTCGGTGTCTCCCAGATGCACGTCAGCAGGCTGCTCGCCGCATCACTGGCCCAGCTGCGCGAGGCGCTCACCGACTCCTAGCACCGGCCCCTGTTCGCGGGGTCCCTCTTCCTTTCTCTCACTCACTCTTCTCAGGGACTTGTGATGACGACTGCGCCGATCCTTCCTGGGGTCGGCCCGCTGGGCGACGAACCCACTCCCTTCATGGTCGAACGGGGCCTGCGTGCCTACGTGCGCCTGGTTGCCGCGCTCGTGGGCGCGGGGCCGTCGGCGCAGTGGTGCGAGTGGGCCGATTCCGCCAACGCGTACATCGCACTCGAGGATCGGCTGCCGGACAGGCCGACCAGGGATCTGGCCCTGATGTGGGACGACGAGCGCGGCTGGGCGGTCGGCATGGAGACCGGGTCCGGCGAGGACCTGTTGATCCTGGCCTGGTACACCGAGGATCTGCTGCCACCGCCGGCCACGGTCGCGGAGTTCGTCCGGCACGTCGTGAGCGGGTATCCCGTCGACGCCGGTCTGGTCGGCAGTGTGCGCGGCGCCGAGCGTGGTGAGATCGCCGCGCGGCTCGCGGCGTACGCCTAGGACACGAACGCGAGCACCGCGACCAATCCGCACAGCGCGATGGCCACTCCGGTGATCAGTGCGGGCAGCCTGCCGTCGCTGAGCACCGCCAGGCCCCGCGGGGGTGCCGCGGAGGCTCGCCGCCAGGGACGGGCTCGGTAAGTCAGCCAGAAGACCAGCAGTGCGACTGGGACGACCGCCAGGCTCAACGCCACGATCACCGGCTGTTCCGCCACCACCCCAGCACGCATGATCAGCACGCTGACCAGCACGAACCCCAGTGCGCTGCGCCGCCAGGCAAGCGCTGTGCGCTCCTGCTGCAAACCGTCCGGCCGGTACCCCACGCTGGGTTACCCCCACACGCTCAGCACGGCCAGGCCCGCGGCCACCACGACCACGACGCCCACCACCACGATGCTGATCCGGCTGGACGGCAGGGGGCGCTGTTCTCGGAGAGCACGCTCGGTCTTCGACCACCCTCGCCACGCTTCGGCCGCACACGCCAGTCCGGTCAACGCCAGCAGGGCGGCCGCGATCTTCGGGATCGTGTCGTCGACGTCGAAGTCGATCAGGTGGACGGCCACCGAGCCGGCGAGCAGGCCGAGCGAAGTGCGGATCCAGGCGAGGAACGTTCGTTCGTTGGCCAACGAGAAACGCGGATCGGGTTCGTCACCGTGGCCGTACACCGAGCGCGGCCAGCGCCGATCCTCGGCCACCGAATCGTCAGCACTCATCGCCAGCAGTATGCCCGACGCCGTCCGTTGTGGCCGGTGACGTGCGTCAACCCCGCGTACCGTGAGCGTATGGCGAGCAAGCCGAAGTCACCGGCGGTCGAACTCGAGGTCGGCGACCACATCGTCCGACTGTCCAATCCGGACCGGGTCTACTTCCCGAAGACCGGAGCGACCAAGCTCGACCTGGCCAACTACTACATCAGCGTCGGCGACGGCATCGTGCGCGCCTTGCGCGAGCGGCCGTGCATGCTGCATCGCTTCCCGGACGGCGTGGCAGGCGAGAAGGTGCACCAGAAGCGCGTCCCGCACGGCGCGCCGGAGTGGCTCGAGACCGTCCGGCTGCACTTCCCCCGGTACAACCGGCACGCCGACGAACTGTGCGTGACCAAGCTGGCCGACGTGATTTGGGCGGTGCAGATGTCCACCGTCGAGTTCCATCCGTGGAACTCCCGGCGTGCCGACACCGAGAAGCCCGACGAGTGGCGGATCGACCTCGACCCGATGCCCGAGTGCCCGTTCGACACCGTACGGCGGGTCGCGGGATCCGCGCGCGAGGTGCTGGACGAGCTGGGCATCACCGGCTATCCGAAGACGTCCGGCGGTCATGGGCTGCACATCTACGTCCGCATCACGCCGGACTGGGAGTTCAGCGACGTTCGGCGGGCTGCGCACGCGTTCGCCAAAGAACTCGAGCGGCGGAATCCGGACGACGTGACGACGGCGTGGTGGCGCAAGGACCGCAGCCCCCGCGACCTGTTCGTGGACTTCAACCAGAACGCCCGCGACCACACCATGGCATGCGCGTACTCGGTCCGCGGAACCCCGGATGCGACGGTGTCCACCCCGTTCACCTGGGACGAACTGGACGACATCGACCCGCGGGACTGCACGATGGCGACCGTGCCGAAACGGTTCGCCGAACTCGGCGACGTGCACGAAGGCATCGACGACGAGGCGTTCTCGCTCGCGCCGCTGCTGGAGTGGGCCGAGCGTGACGAAGCGGAAGGCGACGGGCTCGGCGAGTGAACAACGCGCCGTTTCTTCCGGGGTGACCGGTGGCGCCCCGGCTGGTAGGTTCCCGCTTCGGCGAAGCGAGGGACCGACCGCAGGGAGGGCGTCGATGGCAACCGAGTCGCGACACGACGGGGACGACCAGCCGACCATCTCGAGGGCGACGCTGCTACGCGGCGGACTGGCGGCCACGGCCGCGGTCGCGGGCACCGCACTGATCGGTCAGGGCGCCGCGGCGGCCGACGAAGTCGGCGGGTCACCGGTGCAGAAGATCCGCAGGGTCTACCAGCGCGAGACGCGGCGCGCGGGCGGCCAGTGGCTGTCCTACGTCACGCTGCACAGCGGCGAGAACGAGCCGACCGTGGTGATCGACGAGAACCGCGACACCGAGATCCACGCCGCCAGCGTGAACAAGCTGGCCATGGCGCTGGCCGTGATGGACAAGGTGGACCGCGGTGAACTGGCGCTCGACCAGCGCCTGGAGCTCACCGCGAGCGACATCGAGAACGACCCCGACACCAGCGGAACCTGGCACCTGCAGAAGGTGTACGGCGACCGGCTGACGTTGGCCAACATCCTGGTCAACCTGCTCATCGCGTCGGAGAACTCCGCGCTGCCGCTGATCGCTCGGGTGTGCCCGCGCGACGAGCTGAACGGGATCCTGGCCGACAAGGGCTTCTCCGTCACCCGGGTGGCGGAGAACGAGGAGGACCCGGACCTGTTCTTCCACGGCAACACCACGCCCGCGGAGATGCACCGCCTGCTCACCGGGCTCGCCGGGCACACGCTGCTGTCTCCGGAATCGTGCGACTTCCTGCTGTCGATCATGCGGTGGACCGAGCCCGGCTACACCGACGGCATCCGGCGCGTGATGTCCTCGCAGGAGCGCATCCGGGTCGCGGCGAAATACGGCGCCTACGAGGACCGGCGCCACGAGGTCGGCGTCATCTACGACCACGACGGCGCGCCGACGTTGATCTTCTCGCTGTTCGCAGGTCAGCTCGGCGACACCGAGAACTACGGAGCCACCCACCCCGCGGTCCAGGCCCGTTCGGTCATCGGGCGCACGATGCTGGACGCCGTCGACGAGCTGTGAGCAGCTACGTCTCGTCACGGCCGCGCTGGGACGCGCGGTAGACCGGCCCGCGCAGCCGGTTGAGCCAGCCGACCGGCTGCAGCTGCGGCAACGAATTGCGTACCACGTCGAAGTGCGGGTCGTCGCCGACCGCCGCGGTCAACGTCAGCAGGCCGATGTCGACCCAGGGACCGCGCGGCTCGGCGACCAGGATCCGGAACACCAGCGGCGCGGCGTGCAGCAGTTCGTTGACGTCCGCCGGGACATCGTGCGAGCCGTGTTCGGCCTGGGCGCCGATGAGCATGCGTCGCTCGCCGATCCGGTACGGCAGCAGCGACGAGTAGAACGCATGCGTGAAGCTGCCACTGGGCACCAGCATGTGGCGCGCGACCGGGGGACGTTTGGCGGTCGCCAGCGCGACGTCCAGCGGCGTCTCGCCGACGCCGTGCACCCGGAACGCCAGGCCGAGGATGTCCGGGAACTGCCCGGGCGTGGATACGGCTTTGGACAGCCTGGCTTGCGCGCGGTAGGCGCACGCACCGATGGCTCCCTCGATGCGTGCGGGCCGCACGAGGTCGAACTCCGCCTCGAACGTCCGGCCGCGAGGGTGGAAGGCACGCGCGTGCCGTAGCTCCCCCGCGCGCCTGGCGGCGTGCATGGCGCCGCGCGTGAGCGGGCCGTTCAGCAACTTCTGCCGGGGCTTCTCCAGTAGTTGGGTCAGTCGCTGCGCTTGGGTCACTGTCACCAGCTCCAGTCGTCGGGCACTGCTGTGCGTACCCGACCGGCCCGCCGATGACACACGGGTCGGTTGCTCACCTCGCAGGACGGGTAGCCACTGGGATGACTTCCGAGGACGACCGTCCCCGCACTCGCGCCGATTACGAGCGCGGATTGCCCGACTACCACGACCCCACCGCCGGGTGGGCCGGTGCGGCGCCGACCTACAGCGCGTTGACATTGCGGCTGTGGCTGGCCGGCGTCGGCATCGTGCTGAGCATCGCGGTCGGCGTGCTGTGGATCGTCATCGCCGACATGATCTGGCCCGCCGTGTTGCTGTTCGCCCTTGCCGCGGTGCTGATCGTGGATCTGGTGTGGGTGGCGCACCGGAAACGACGCGGAGAGCCCGGCTGACGAGACCCGGGAGGGCATGCAGCCCTGTCAGCAGTGACGGGCTCCACCCTGCACGGCGGCGCCCTCGAGCTGCTGGACTCCCCTCCGGAGCTCTCTTCCGGCCCCGGTTACCGCCGGCCGACCCGGGCTCGCTCAGCCAATGGCCTGTGCCAGCAATCCGTCCACGAACGCGCGCAGGCTCTCTTCGTAGTGGTCGCCGGCCGACACTCGTTGCCAAAGTTCGTCGCCGATGGCGACCAGCTGTGGATGGGTCGCCGGGTCGAGGTCGCCGAGCGCGGCGAACCGGAAATCCTTCGGTCTGCGCGCGGTGCGGGTGCGCACCACGATCTCGCCGACCGTGAAGTACCACAGCGAGCGGAACACCCGCACGGCTTGCTCGTGCGTGCAGCCGTACTCGGTGGCCGCGGCGACGATGGTCTCCACCAGCGTGATCGCCCCGGGTCCGACGCGTGCCAGGAAGCCGTCGGTCGCCAGCACCTCGGCCGCCCACGGCGCGGCGGCCAGCGCGTCCCGCATCGTCGTCGCGGCCGCCACGATGCGGTCCCGCGGCTCGGTGGGCACGTCGCTGAGCGGATGTTGTTCGACCACGTCGTTGATCAGCAGGATCAGGAGATCTTCGCGATCCCGCACGTGGTGGTAGAGCGTCGTGGTGCCGATGCCCAGCTGCGCGGCCAACCGCCGCAGGGTCAGCTTCTCCCAGCCCTCGGTGTCGATGATCTTGCGAGCGGCCGCCACGATCTGCGCACGAGACGTCCTCGGCGGGCGGCCTGCCCGACGCGGAGTCGGCGAAGTGGTCATCGTCCCATCATGCTCGATCATGCTGCGTGGGTGGCGGCGAACGGGCCGCGTCCGGCGAGCCGCGACCTCACTCTTTCCAGCGAGTTCCTGATGGGTCGAGCGCGCCCGGGGTCCGCTTGTGCTATTTTCGGAACATGTTCGAAAATTCGAAGCCGGGCCGACCGGCCGAGCGCGGTGCCGCTGGGGGTGGCACCGCCGGCCACGGCGTCGGCCCGCGCCGCCTCGGTGGTGCCGCACGCCGTTCTCCCGGCAGCGGCACCACCTCCGGCCCGTCCCACGACACTTCCCCCGGGCTGTCCGACGGCACTCCCTCCGGCCTGTCTGACGGCACCACGTCCGGCCAGTCCGATGGCGCTCCCTCCGATTCGCCTCACGGCGCTTCCTCGAACCCGTCCCACGGTGTTCCCTCCGGCCCGACTGACAGCGCTCGCTCGGGCCTGTCGCGCGGCGCCACCCTCCTCGCGGTCGCGGTCGTGCAGTTCCTGGTGTCGCTGGATCTGTCGGTGGTCAACGTGGGCCTTCCGCGTATCGCGGCCGCGCTCGACTTCACCCCGGTCGGCCTCACGTGGGTCATTCACGCCTACGCGTTGACCTTCGGCGGCCTGCTTCTGCTCGGCGGCAAGGCAGCGGACCGCTACGGGCACAAGCGGGTGCTGCTGATCGGCCTCGTCACGTTCGGCGCGGCGTCGCTGCTCGGCGGCTTCGCCGAGGAGCCCGGGCATCTCATCGCCGCGCGAGCCGCCCAAGGCATCGGCGCAGCGGCGCTGGCGCCTGCCGCACTCGCCCTGCTCACCGCCACTTTCCCGACGGGCCGCGAGCGCGTCCGCGCCTTCGGCGTGTGGAGCGCGATGAACGCTGCCGGTGGTGCCTTCGGCGTGGTGGCAGGCGGCGTGCTGACCGAGTACGCGGGCTGGCAATGGGTGATGTGGGTGAACGTGCCGATGGTCGCGATCACCCTGCTGTTGGCCAACCGCATCGCGCCCGGCCCCAGTCCGAGCCGCTCCACCCGGCCCGACGTCGTCGGCGCCGTGCTCGCCACCGCGGGCATGACGCTGCTGGTCTACGGCATCGTGCGCACCGAGCACAACGGCTGGACGTCGGCGAGCACGCTCGTTCCGCTGACCGTCGCCGTCGTGCTGCTGTTGGCGTTCTTGCAGGTGGAGCGCACCACCGAGCGGGACCCGCTGGTTCGCCTCGGCCTGCTGACCAACCGGTCCGTCGCCGGCGCCAACCTGTTCAACCTGCTGCTCGGCGCGGCCATGGCCTCGGCGTTCTACTTCATCTCGCTCTACCTGCAGCGAGTGCTGCACCACGGACCTGCCCGGACCGGGCTGGAAGTCCTGCCGTTCGCGCTCGGGGTGATCGTCGGCTCGGTCGTGGCCATCAAGCTCGGCTACCGGTTCGCCCCTCGCCTGCTGCTCATCGGTGGCGGGGTGGTCACCGCGTCGGGCTTCGGCTGGTTCGGCCTCGTCGACGCCGACGGCACTTTCCTTGCCGACGTGCTCGGGCCGTCCGTGGTGACCAGCATCGGCTTCGGGATCTGCCTGGCCCCACTGGTCTCCACCGCGACCGCCGGTGTTGCCGCGCACGAGTCCGGCACGGCGTCCGGCCTGCTCAACAGCTCGCGGCAGCTCGGCGCCGCGCTGGGTCTGGCCGCGCTGGGCACCACGGCACACCACTTCTCCGATGCACCCACCCCGGCCGGGCTCAGCGGCGGTTACGCCCTCGGCCTGGCTCTCTGCGCCGCACTCCTGCTGGTGGCCGTGCTGATCGCCGGCACCGTGCTGCCCCGCACCACGAACACCTCCGCACCATCCGCACAACACGAAAGGAACACCTGATGTCGACCCGTAGTCCCGAGAAGAACGCGGTGTGGGCGATGTACGCCGGCATCGCGCTCACCGCGCTGGCCACGCTGGTCTCGTTCTCCAGCACGGGGACACTGGAGGCCCACATCAAGAAGGGGTACCCCGACTACACCGCCGAGCGCGTCGCGGAAACACTGGACGCGTACAACATGCTCTTCACGACCGTCGCGGTGCTGGCGGCCGCATGCTGGCTGTGGTCGATCTGGGTGGTCAAGAAGAACAAGAGCTGGGCCCGCTGGGCGATCTCGGCCTCGTTCCTGGCCGGCCTGACCGTCGCGCTTGCCATGGTGTTCATTCGCGACGAGTCCGGTGACGTCGGAGTGCCGACCGAACTGAGCCTGCTGTACCTGCTGCCCTGCGTCGCCGGGTTGGCGACCGTGGTCCTGGTGTGGCGCCGCGAGCCCAGCCGCGTCACGGCCTAGTCGCCGTCGACGGCCAACGCGATGATCATCGCCCGCCGTTTGCGCGGGTCATCCAGCTCGAGCGTGGTCACCTCGTGCATCTTGCGGAGCCGGTTCCGCACGGTGTTGGGGTGCACGCCGAGCTGTTTGGCCGTCACCGGCAGGTCGCCGCCGGTCTCCAGCCAGGTCCGCAACGTCGACACGAAGCGGGTGCCGTGCTCGGCGTCGTGTCTGCGCAGGTCACCGATGGGTCCGCGCTGCGGTCGCCGCCCCGCTTGCGAGACCGCACGCAGCCGGCGCAGCAAGATGTCGTCCCAGGACTCGTCATAAGCGACCGGCGGCGACCCCTCCGGTCGGGTGCCGTGCAGCGCCAGACATTCGTCCGCTTCCTGCCTGCTCGCCGACAGCTCCGCCACCGACGCGACGCCGCCGATACCAGCGGTCACGACGGCGTGCTCGGGAAGCGACCCGCGGATGTCGTCGATCCAGGTACGCGCCGCGGGCAGGCTGTCGCTGCCGAAGATCGTGTACAGGGTGTTGCCGATCAATGCGCTGCGGCCGGGTCGCGACCAGCCGAAACCGGTGGTGGCCCGTTCGAACGTCAACAGCAACGCCGCGTGCCGCTCCTCGCGCACGTGGGCCTGCATGGCGATCACCCTGGTCGCGGTGTGCTGCAACCCCAGCTGGCTGGCGACCGCGGCATCGGCGGTGCCCTCCAGCAGCCGGATCACCAGATCCGACTCGATCTGCCGCTCGAGGTCGGCGCTCGCCCGCGACCGCAGCAGGTGCAGGGCCACCGCCCGGGAGCCGTCGACCAGCGCGTCGTACTGCTCGCCGGTGATGGGCTCGGCGCACTCCACCCACACCGAACCGAGCATCTGCCGTCCGGCGCGTACCGCCACCACCATCCGGCCGCTCAGCCCCAGCGCGGGGTCCCCGGCCACGTAGAACGGTTCGTCGGAGGCGGCCAGGTTCGCGAACACTCCTTGCCGCTCGAACAGCGACCGCACGTCGTCGGGCACCCGCCGCCCCAGGATCGTCTCCAACCGGGCGCGGTCCGCTCCCTGCTGCAGGTCCGAGTAGGCCAGCACCCGCGACATCTGATCCTCGATGGTGACCGGTCCGCCGACCGCGTCGGCGATGTTGTCGGCCAGCGCGAACAGGTCCGTGGGGCCGCGACCGGACTCGGTCTCCCTGCCTTCCATGATCAAGCCGTAGACCACGCCGGTGATCTGGCTCCACGACACCTCGGAGTCCAGCGCCAGGACCGCCACCCCGTACTCCCGCACCAGCGCCTCGATCTCGTCGTGCCTGCCGACCCTGACCAGCGCCACCAAGGCGTGCGCGGTGGCGGCGAGCTCGACGGCACGCGCCGCGGAATCCACCCCGACCGCGATGTAGACGTCGCCGCTGTCCAGCCGGGGATCGGTCGCGTCGTGCACCACGATGCTGCGCAGTTCGCTGTCTCGGGATGCGGACGACGGATGGAAGCGCACGCCGTACCGCCCGAGCACGTTGACGAGGCGATCCAGCCGAACCATCCGCCCTCGCTCCCGTCGACGTTGTGGTGGGACAACAAGCCAAGCTAGTGAAACTGTGGTGAACGAACAAGCGAACCGGGCTTGTGGCGGGCATCATCAGGGCTACACCCCAACGCAAGCATTTCGCCCACGAGGCGCGGGAGGTACCCATGGCAGGCTTCGAGCGCATCGACGGCGGACCCCGTTCGGTCATCGTGGTGGGCGCGGGAATCGTCGGTCTGTCCACCGCCTGGTTCCTGCAAGAACGCGGCGTCGAAGTCACCGTCCTTGATCGCAAGGGCGTCGCCGCGGGTTCCTCCTGGGGTAACGCGGGCTGGATCGCCCCCGGCCTGGCCATCCCGCTCAACGAGCCGTCCGTGCTCCGCTACGGCCTGAAGTCGCTGGCCAACCCGAAAGCGCCGCTGCACATCCCGGTGACGTTCGACCCGGCGCTGTGGGCGTTTCTGACCCGGTTCGCGGCGAACTGTCACTGGGGCTCGTGGACCAGGGCCGTGCAGACCGGTCTGCCGCTCAACGAGGAGTCCATCGAGGCCTACGACGTCCTCACCGCCAACGGCGTCGCGGAGCCGACCAACCCCGGTCCGATCACCGCGGGCTTCACCTCGCCGCGCGCGGCCGTCGGTCTGCTGCACGAGTTGCGGCGCATGGCCGACGCCGGGCAGCATGTCCCGCACGCCGCGCTGGAGCGTGACCAACTGCGCGAGCTCGTGCCGCTGGCCTCGGACGCGCTGAACGCGGGCGTGCGGATCGACGAGCAGCGGTTCGTCAACCCGGGACGATTCGTGCACGCGCTGGCCGACTCGGTCACCTCGCGCGGCGGCACGATTTCCACCGTCGAGGTGGTCGACATCCAGGCCGCGGAGTCCGGGGTCACGGTGTACGGCCGCTCCGGCCAGACCTACCGGGCGGACGCCGCGGTGGTCGCGACCGGTGCGTGGTTGTCGGCCATGGCCCGCGAGTGGGGCGTCCGCGTCCCGGTGCGCGCCGGCCGCGGCTACTCGTTCACCGTGCCGGTCGACCGCGAGATCCCCGGCCCGATCTACCTGCCGGAGGTCCGGGTGGCCTGCACGCCGTACCAGGGCGCGCTGCGGGTCGCCGGGACGATGGAGTTCCGCAAGCCGGACGACCCGTTCGTGCCCGCGCGTCTGGAGGCCATCGTCGCCTCCACCCGGCCGTTGCTCGACGGTGTCCGCTGGGACGAGCGCACCGACGAATGGGTCGGCCCGCGCCCGGTGACGCCGGACGGCCGCCCGCTGATCGGTGCCACGCGGCAGCCGAACCTGTTCGTCGCGGGCGGGCACGGCATGTGGGGTCTGGCGCAGGGGCCGGTGACCGGTCGCCTGCTCGCGGAGCAGATCACCACGGGCAAGCAGCCGGCCGCGCTGATCGACTGCGACCCGCTGCGCTGACCGCCCCGGTTCACCGAGGGAGCAGGAGAATCCACACCTGCCCGTCGCCCAGCGGCAACGGTTGACCCGTCTTCGTGCGATAGACCGTCTCCCGGTCCGCGCTGGTTCGGGTCCAGGTGCCGGTGTACTCGCGGCCACCTCGCAGGACGGTGACCGGCCCGGACCCGACGGAGTCCACGACCGGCGACGGATTGCCCGCCGAGTCGACGATGTCGGCCCCGGTCACGATGGTCACCCGTTGCACGACGACGGTGTCGGCGCGCAGGCGTCCGCTCTCGGTGGACGTCAGCGGCTTGCCGTCCAGCGTCACGCGCCATGCCTTGTCCGCTGTCGACCACGTGAACCGGTACGACGCGGCCTCGAAATCGACTCGGTGCGACGTGATCTGCTTGCCGCCGGCGGGCGCGGGCCCGGTGTGCAGGGGCATGTCGACCGGCTCGGTCGCGGGCACCTGGCGCGGTTCGACGAACAGGTTGTGCGGCCGCGGTCCGTCGTTGTCCCGGTAGAACGCTTTGCCTGCGGTCTTCGGGGTGGCGTGCACCAGGTCGGCTTTGTCCAGCAACGGCTGCAGCTTGGGTGACGCGCCGCTGTAGGTCAGCACCGGCCGGTCGAGGTAGCGCAGCAGCTTGATGTCGGTTTCCCGAGCGCTGCGGATGGGGCCGATCACGCTGGGCCGCCTGCCCCAGTAGACGGCGGCGAATCTCGTGATGCCGCCTTCGACCGGCTCCACGTAGATCACGTCTGCCGACGACAGCCCGGTGTGTGGCCGTGCTTTCGCGGCGTTGTCGACCTTCACCACCAGTGCGGGGGGCAGCCCGCTCGGCTGCGCCGCCGCCGGTGGAACCATCAGCGTGCTCGCCACCGCGGCGGCCGCCGCCAGCACGGCGAGTTGGAACTTTCGCGACTCTCCCATGCCGGCAATGATCAGCGCGCCGCCGCGTTTTCGCTGGTTGTCGTCGCGTGATCGGGTGGCGCCTGCTGGTCGACACGGCAGGCAACTCCGCCTCAAGCTCCTGACCGCCACGGATCGGCCGGTCGCACGCCGGCAGTGACTTGTCGGCGGCCTGGCCGTCGCGTGGGCGGCGGTCTCACCTCAGCGGCCCGGCCGTCGCCGATCGACAAGCGCTAGCCGGTCGGCTTGGCCAGCAGTTCCACCTCGGCGACCTTGCCGTCGACGACGAACTCCAGCCGGTAGTGGCTGTACTCGCCGGGCTTGGCGACCTTGAACGGCCGGGTCTGCCTGCGCCAGGTGAACTTCTCGTTCGAGCGCTCGTCGATGACCGTCCAGTTCTCTCCGTCGCGCGAGCCCCGCAGCACCCACTTGCCCGGGTCCTGCCCGGTGCCCTTGGCCGAGGTGATCGTGTAGTACTCCACCACCTCGCCCGCTTCGGCCTGGTACGTGACCTCCTTGGCCGCACCCTCCGTGGTGGAGTCGTCGTCGGTCAGCGCGGACTCGTTCGGCAGGACGTCGGCCAGCGGCCGCGGCACCTCGTCCCCGGTGGTCAGCGACGGCGGCGCAGCGTCCGGGCCGGTCCCCCACTTGGACGGCTTCGGCCCCATGTCGAACTCCAGCACGCCACCCTTGGCCAGCAGCGAGTGCGGCAAGTACGTCTTGTCGTAGCGCTTGCCGTTGACCTTCAAACCCTGCACGTAGACGTTCTCCGGGCTGTTGTCCGGCGCCTTGATCACCAGCTTCTTGCCGTTCTCCAGGTGCACCGTGGCCTTGGTGAACAGCGGCGAGCCGATGGCGTAGTTCGGGCTGCCCATCTGCAGCGGGTAGAAGCCCAGCGCGCTGAACAGCCACCACGCCGAGTGCTCGCCGTTGTCCTCGTCGCCCGGGTAGCCCTGGCCGATCTCGCTGCCCAGATACAACCGGGAGGTGATCTCGCGGACCAGCTTCTGCGTCTTCGCTGGCCGGCCGGTGTAGTTGTACATGTACGGGATGTGGTGCGACGGCTGGTTCGAGTGGCCGTACTGCCCCATCCGCACATCGCGGGCTTCCACCATCTCGTGGATGATTCCGCCGTAGGAGCCGGGGAACTTGGCCGTCTCCGGCGTGCTGAAGAACTCGTCCAGCTTCGCGGCCAGCTTGTCCCGCCCGCCGTACAGGTTGGCCAGGCCCTGGCCGTCGTGCGGCACGGTGAAGGCCATGTTCCAGCCGTTGGTCTCGGTGTAGTCGTAGCCCCACTCGCGCGGGTCGTACTCGTCCGGCGACAGCCGCCAATTGCCCTTGGCGTCCTTGCCCTGGAAGAAGCCGATCCGCTCGTCGAACATGTGCACGTAGTTCAGCGCGCGGTTGCGGAAGTACTCGGCCTGCTCGGCGTAGGACTTCTTGTCCGCGCGGTCGGTGGCCTTGTCGGCCAGCAGCTGCGCCATGGTGGCCAGGCCGAAGTCGTTCAGGTAGCCCTCGAGCGCCCACGACATGCCCTCGTGCGTGGACGTGGGCGTGTAGCCGAGGAAGATCGACTTGTCGATGCCCTTGCGGCCGACATTGTCGTTCGGCGGGGTCACCGTCGCGTTGCGTAGCGCGGCCTCGTAGGCGCTGGTGACGTCGAAGTTCTGCACGCCCTTGGCATAGGCGTCGGCGAATGCGACGTCGGAACTGGTGCCGGTCATCAGGTTGGCGTAGCCGGGCGACGACCAGCGGGCGATCCAGCCGCCGTCGCGGTACTGCTGCACGAACCCGTCGATCATCTCGCCCGCTTGCTTGGGCGTCAGCAGCGCATATGCAGGCCAGGTCGTGCGGTAGGTGTCCCAGAACCCGTTGTTGACGTAGACCTTGCCGTCGACGATCTTCGAGCCGGTCTTGGTCGGCGTGTCCTCACCCACCTTGGGCACGAACGGGCTGGCGTAGGCGTACTTCGGCTTGCTCTTCGTACCAACGTTCTCGAACCCGGAGTTCGGGTACAAGAACAGCCGGTACAGGTTCGAGTAGAGCGTGATGAGCTGATCCTCGGTCGCGCCCTCGACCTCGATCACCTTGAGCTTCTGTTCCCAGGCCCGCTTGGCCCGGTCGCGGACCTTCTCCAACGTGTCGGACGGCGAGATCTCCTGCTCGAGGTTCTTGCGCGCCTGCTCGACGCTGATCAGCGACGTGGCGATGCGCATGGTGACCGTGCGAGCCTTGCCGAACTTGAAGTATCCGGTGACGTTCTTGCCGCCACCGCCGTCGAGCATGCCGCTGTCGGTCACCGGCTTGTCGAACGTGGCGTAGACGAACAGCCTGCCCGCGCCCTCCGACAGGTCGCTCTTGACGTCGGAGTAGCCGGTCACCGTGCGGTTCTTCGCGTCCAGTTGCAGACCGCCGTTGTCGTCGACGTTGTCGAAGATCAGGTTCGCCTCACCGGGGAAGCGGAACCGGAACAGCGCCGCGTGGTCGGTCGGCGCGATCTCGGTCTTGATGTCGTTGTCGAACTCCACGCCGTAGTAGTGCGCCTTGGCCACCTCGTTGTCGTGGCTGAACGCGAGCGCGCGCTTGTCCCGGTCGGCGTCCGGCTTGCCCTTGGCCGGCGAGGGCATCACCTGGAACGTCTGCCGGTCACCCATCCACGGGCTCGGCTCGTGGCTGGCCGTGAACGCCTGGATCTCCGGCTTGTTCTGCGCGTTGTTGTCCGTGTGGTAGTTGTACAGCCACCGGGTCGAGCTCGCGTCGGTCATCGGCGACCAGAAGTTGAAGCCGTGCGGCACCGCGGTGGCCGGGAAGTTGTTGCCCCGGGAGAAGCTGCCGGTCGAGTGCGTGCCCCTGGTGGTGATCACGTAGTCGGCCACGCTGTCGTAGTGCTTCTTCGGCTCTTTCGCGGTGATCTTGATGTCGTCGATCCAGCCGCGGAAGCCACCGTCGGAGGCGGACGGGTTGTCGTAGCCGACGAGGATCCGGTCGACGCGCTTGCCCGCGGCGACCTTGCCGATGTCGGCCACGATGTTGTTCCACTGGTCGGCGTAGAGCGTCTTGGCCTTGCCCTGCTGCTGCGGGTTGACCACCACACCGCGGCGATCGGTGCCCGAAAGGTCCGACAGATAGGTGCCGTCGGTGAAGGCAAGGTCGACTGCGACGAATGTGCTGGGGTAGCTCAGGTCGTCCAGCAGCTCGGGGAAGACGAGGTATGACAACGTTGTCTTCGGCGTGACCACGACGTCGACGTCGAAGATCTTGTTGTACGAGTAGGCGCGGCCGGAGCCGGTGTGCGAGCCGATGTAGCGCAGCGCGTGCTTGCCGGTGTAGCCGACCTTGGTCTTGGCCGCCGGAGCGCTCGTCGGGCCGTTGCCGACCGTGGTGCCCATGTTCGGCTTGGTCGGCTTGGCGTCCTTGCCTGCGAACTGCACCTCGGCCAGCTGCACGATGTCGCCGCCGCCGTTGCGCGTGATGTCCAGCCGGTAGTAGCGATAGGCGGCGCCCGGACTGACGGAGTATTCCTTGGTCTGGCCGCGGTCGGTGAAGCTCTCGCCCTCCCGAGTGTCGATGGTGGTCCAGTCCTTGCCGTCGGTGGAGCCGAGCAGCTTCCAGTCCCGCGGGTCCCGCTCGGGGTGGTCGTTACCCGAGGTCAGCGCGTACTTGGTGATCTCCGCCTGCCGGTCGAAGCGGAACTGTGCCCACCCGGTGGCGGCGAACACCAGCCACTTGCTCGCCGGGTCGAAGTCGACCAGGTTGTCCGCGACCTCGCCGCCGTCGGAGTTCTCGCCGCTGGCGGCGACCTCGACGATCCGGTCGGAGATGTCGCCGTCGATCCTGGTCGGGTCGGCGGAGTCGACCCCGCCGGTCTTCGGCTCACCGGCCACGGTCTCCGGGGTGTCGGTCCACGTCGGACGCGGATCGTCCGGCTCGAACGAGGAGAAGAACTCGGTCTTGCCGTGCGGGACCGCCGTCGCGGCCGGTGCGACCGGGGTGATCACCGCCGTCACCACCAACGCGCCGGTGGCGATGGCCCCCAGCCGAGTCGAAGTCGAACGCCACCAACCACGCGGACGCACCATCGCGTTGCCCTCCCCGCCGAGTGCCGCCGTTGCTTGACGATCAGTATGACAACGTTGTCAATCCCCTTCGGACAAATCGCCAAACCTTCACCGACCGAGCAGCCATTGTGTCAACAACACACGACGAGCGGCGGGTACCGCACCCTGCGGCAGCACCCCTAGCTTGCCGGGCGTCAGCCATTTCACCCCTGCTGAGAAATCGGCTTACGCGAAGCGAGGGAACATGCAACTCCGACGGCGATCAGCCCTGTTCACCGCCGCCGCGGCGGCCGCGGCACTGACGACCGTGGTCACCGCGCTGGCGGCCGTGGGCCCGAGCGCGCACGCGCAGCCCACCGACGACCCGTCCACCCGCATCATCGACGGCCGCTACGCCGAGAGCGGACCGTGGGCGGCCCGCCTGTTCACCGGCGGCCGGGAGAACTGCACGGCGACCATCATCAAGCCGACGTGGATCCTGACCGCGCAGCACTGCGTCACCAACGGCGACCTGACCTTCCGGATCGGCGACGTCGACCAGACCCAGGGCCAGGAAGCGGCCCAGGTGCCGGGCGGTATCCACGAACACCCGACGGCCGACCTGGCGCTGGTGGAGATCGACCGGCCGATCGACACCGAGTACGCGGTGCTGGGCGGCGACGGCGCGGTCAACCCCGGCGACACCGTTCAGGTCTACGGCTGGGGCGCCACGTGCACCGACCGGCCCGAGATCGAGTGCCAGTCGCAGCTGCTCAAGGTGGCCGACGTGAACGTGTCGCAGGTCGGCAATGGCTGCACCGACTATCGCGGCGGCGAGGCGGTCTGCGCTCGCCGTGGTGACGGCATCACGGCAGGCGGCGACTCCGGCGGCCCGATGATGGCAGGCAACGTGCAGGTCGGCGTGGCCTCCACCAGCGACCGGCAGACCGTCACGGCATACACGCACGTCGCTCCGTACCTCGACTGGGTCAACGAGGTCACGGGCGGCTGACCCGGTGCGCGATCCGCACCCGCAGGCCCCGCACGGTCACGTCTCCTCGCCGTGCGGGGCCTGCTACGCCCGGGTTGTGCCCGCCGCGTCGGCAGGTTTCCGCGCGTCCGGCCCTCGCCTGTGCACCCCGAGTTGTCCAGGAATTCGCCGCGAATCTGGCGTTCGGCCACCGGTTCGGTATAGGCATTCCAGCGTGCATCGACATCTCTGCGAAGGAGAAGCATCATGCGCGCTCGTAGGTTCGCAGCTCTGCTCGCCGTTCCGGTGGCGCTGACCACCTTGGCCGGCAGTGGGTCGGCCGCTCCTGCCGGCAGAGGTCTCGACGATCCTCTGGTCGAGGCGATCACGCAGCTGGACCGCAGTACGGCGTGGCAGCTCGTCGACCGGATCCCGCTGGACTTCGAGACCTATCACCCGCAGGGTTTCGCGGCGGTCGGCGACCGGTTGTTCCTGTCCAGCGTCGAGGTCATCGAACCTCCGGTGCAGTACCCCGAGCCGGACGAGAACGGCTACGACCGCTCGCCGGGCAAGGGCGTCGGGCACGTCTTCGTGCTCACCCGCGACGGCAAGCTGATCCGCGACATCAGGGTGGGTGAAGGGCCCGACGGCACGATCTACCACCCCGGCGGCATCGACTACGACGGCCGTGACCTGTGGGTGCCGGTTGCCGAATACCGGCCGAACAGCGACGCGATCGTGTACCGGATCGACCCGAACACGTTCGAGGTCACCGAGGAGTTCGGCTACCGAGACCACGTCGGCGGCGTCGTCGTCGACCGGAAGAGCCGCACCGTGCACGGCGTGACCTGGGGATCGCGGCGCCTGGTCCAGTGGGACCGGAAGGGGCATCTGCGCAAGGTTGCCACCAACGACAGCCACTTCATCGACTACCAGGACTGCGCGTACGTCGACAACGGCAAGCAGCTGTGCACCGGGATCACCGAATACCCGACCGCGGACGGGGGCAAGTTCGAGCTGGGCGGCTTGGCGCTGCTCGACCTGCGTACCAACGAGATCGTGCACGAGGTACCGGTGCCGGGCTTCTCCACCGCCGGTCACACCATCACCCGTAACCCGGTGCACCTCGAACGGGACGGCGACACGCTGCGGCTGATCGCCGCCCCGGACGACGGAGAGGAGCCCGCGGGCACCGAGCTGCTCGTCTACGAGGCGGATCTGTCGCAGTAAGCGCGATACGAGGCTCGGTCACTCCAGGCCTCCACCCGTGCCCCGCGCGCCTCAACCCCGCGTGGGGCATGGTGTCGGCCCGTGCGGGTACGGGTAACCGGGTCCCATGTCTGCACTGCAATCGGTCAAATCCTTCTTCCAGAAACTCACCCGCCCCTCCGGTGAGCCGCAGCCGAAACCCGAGGGCGACGCCCCGGGCGACTCCGCCGTGGCCAACACCCGGGAGACCGGTGGCGCGCCCGGCCGTCCCGGATCCGAGCAGAACACCACCGGGCCGGGCGAGAACGACACCTTCGTCGGCCGCGTCGGCGGGCAGGACGAGGGTTTCGCCGGCGAGACCGGGGCCGAACGGCGTAGTCGCGATTAGACCGTCCGCGAGCGGTCTACCAGGAGTTTTCTCACTCGCATCCGCGTAGTCGCACACTTATACTCGGTGGCCTCGAAAGGCGGTCGACCGTCGAGCCCACGGCGGAAGACCAGTGCTCGTCGGCTTGGGATGCACCAAGGCGGGTGCGGTCGTGCTGCGATACGTGCGCGATGCCTCGCGGTGTCTCCGACTGCCGAGCACACCGACGGTGCAGGCAGCGCGGGGGTGCGGCGCGTGAACGACCGGAACGGCCACTTCCATTTGGCTCAGCGGATGAGCCGGCTCGCGGTCGACTTGCAACAGATCGACGACGAGTCGGCGACGCTCGGCGCGATCGTGTCGGCCGCCGTGGACATGGTTCCCGGCGCCGCGTGGGCCGGGATCGCCCTGGTCGACGGCAAGCAGGTCACTCCGGCCGCCGCCAGCCACGAACTGGTCACCGAGCTGGACGAGCTGCAGGCCACGCTCGGCGAGGGGCCGGCGGTCACCGCTATTCACGACCATGCCGTCGTGCGGATCAACGACCTCGGCAAGCCGGATCAGCCGTGGCCGCACTTCGCGGAGAAGGCGCTGCAGCTCGGGGTGCACAGCATGCTGTCCATCCGGCTGTACGCCCGTAACCGCAACTTCGGCGCACTGACGCTCTACGGCGAGGTGTCCGACGAGTTCGACGAGGGTGCGGAGATCCTGGCGGACCTGCTCAGCGACCACGCCGCCGTGGCGCTGGCAGGCGTCTCCCGCGAGGAGCATCTGAGCTCGGCGTTGGTCAACCGGGACGTACTCGGGCAGGCCAAGGGAATCCTGATGGAGCGCAACCGGATCACCTCACAGCAGGCGTTCAACCTGCTGGTGCGCGCCTCGCAGGAGCTGAACATCAAGGTTGCCACGGTGGCCAGGATGCTGGTGGATCAGGCCGAGGACGGGGTGCAGAAGCCGCGCTGAGTCGACGGTGTCGGGGCTGCCGGCGGCTGACCGAGCCGCTCACCGCCGCCACCGGCCCCCGCCGCTCGCCGGTCGAACGCCGCAGCGCCACACACGAGGAACTGTCAGGTCGGCCGGGCGACCGCCGACCAAGCACCCGGTTCCGACCGCACGCCGAGCGCCCTTGCGCCACCAGCAACCGGCCCGCCCCAGCACTCGGTTCCGCCCAGCCACCGAGCACCGTCGCGCCTATTGCCCGACCCGCCCGTCGATGCACTCGCGCAGCAGGTCGACGTGCCCGAGGTGCCGCGAGTACTCCTCGATCATGCCGACCAGGACCTCCCGCAGAGAGATCGCGCCACCGCCGCTGCCGTGCTTGTTGTCCGGGTCGTCGGCGACGATGTCCAGGCTCGGCGCCGTGGCCACGAACTCGGTGGCGAAGTCCACTTCGGACCGCCAGATGGTCCACGCCTGCTCCACCAGCGTCGGATCGGCCACCGCGCCGTCGAAGTCGCCGTCCGGGTCGTCCAGGGACCCGAACCAGCGCGCCGCCTGCTGGCCGGCCATCAGCCTGCGGAACGTCGCCCGCTCGACGTCGGCCAAGTGCCGGACCAGCCCGAGCAGCGACATCGTCGACGGCGGCACGGCCCGCGGAGCCATCTGCTCCGCGGTCAGCCCGTCGCATTTCAGCTCGAGCGTCAACCGGCACTTACGCAGCGTCTCGGTGAGGGTGGTGCGTTCGTCCCCCAGCCGCGGCCCGTGCTCACGTGGATCGTCGTCTGATGGCCGGCCGTCCTCGGTGAACATGTCGGCGCGTCGGCGTGTGCCCATTTCGTCATTGTTGACCGGAAGATGTGATCAGCCAACGCTTTTCGCCGCTAGTCGGCGGGTTGGCACCGGGGGCACCAGTACGTGACGCGCGGCTCCGGCGCGCCGAACCAGGTCTGGCGAATGGTCGTACCGCACCGTCGGCACGGCCGCCCCTCTCGGCCGTAGACCCACAGCGACCTGCGCCAGTCGCCGGTGGTCACGCGCTTTCCCGGACGGCGGTTCGCGCGCAACAACGTCCGCGATCGCTCGGCCATCGCACGCAGACGCTCGAACTCCAGCGTCCCGATGGACTGCATGGGGTTCAACCGCTCCAGGAACGCCACTTCGTTCTTGTAGACGTTGCCGACGCCCGCCATGACCCGCTGATCCAGCAGGAAGTCCGCAACGCTGATGTCCGGGCCTGCCTTCCGCGCGCGACGCTCGAAGTCGGTCCAGTCGAACTCGTCGGCGATCAGATCCGGGCCCAGCGGCTCGAGCACGCGAGCGTCGAGTGCTGGGGTGCGATCCGCCTCGACGTCCTTGGTCCCGGAAACGGTGACGATGCCCTGCTCGGTCACCAGCACCAACCGCGCCGGTCCGGGCCGTACCGGGCCGGACGAGCGAACGCGCAGTGTGCCGTTCATCGCCAGGTGAACGTGCACGCTGTAGCCGGAATCGAGATCGACGAACAGATGCTTGCCGTACGTGCGCACCTCGCCGACCGTGCTGCCCACGATCCGCGACGAGTAGCGGCGGATGGACGGCGCCGAGCCCTCGACCGCGACGATTTCCTCATCGAGCAGGATCGGACGCGCCGCGTACGCGGCATGCACGTACGAGTCACCCTCAGGCACGGGGACTCCACCGCATGCCTCGCGCCGTCGGGGCGAAACCGTGTTCGGCCAGCACGGCGGCGAAACTCGACTTGCTCACCGGCTCACCGTCGACCGTCGCGACGGTGAACCGCCGGGAGCGCCGGGCCAGCCCGGCCAGGGCGGCCGCTACCTGCTCATCCGCCTCCGGTTCGAGCCGCCGCAGCGTTCGGCCACCCCCTTCGGCGAACGCCACCAACCGGCCGTCGACCAGGACGACGTAGGCACCTGCCACCCGGGCCAGCCTGCCGGTGGACGCCGGCGGCCACTCGAGCGTGGCCCCGTACGGGTTCGCCGGATCGGTCGCCGCCAGCATCTGCACGGCGCTCTCCCCGCCCTCCGCCGATCGCAGCCGCCCCACGGCACCGGGCAGCGCGAACTGCGCGCCGCCGAGGCCCTCCACGAAATAGCCGCGCCTGGCCCGCCCGGTCTCCTCGAGCCGGGCAAGCACCGGGTACAGACCACTGAATCCGCCGCGCACGCCTTCCGCGGCCACTGCTGCGCGGGTGACGACGCCGTGACGTTCCAGCAATTGTTCCGTCCACGCCGCGGCGAACTGGGTCTGCGACGTCTCCGGGTCCCTCAGGTCGGCCACCAGCGTCCACCGCCCAGCGGCCTTCGGTGGGACGGTGCCTCGTCCCCGCCCGCGGACGGCTCGCCCGCGGGAAACGAAGGCTCGGACCGGCGCGAACGTGTCGTTGCTGACCACACCGGCCCACACCAGGTCCCACAGCGCCCGCAGGTTCTCTTCCTGATCACCGCCGACGGCCCGCTGCAACTGGGGGAAGAAGCTGGCGCCGCGATTGGTCAGGTGGCGCAGGATGGTCGCATGCGGCTCGCCCTCCGGGGGCTCACCCGGCGCAGCGAGCAGCACCTCCGCCTGATCGCGCAGGTACAAGGTCACTTTTCCGTCGCGCGAGCCCAGCGCACCGGAACCGACCCAGACCACCGCGCCCTCGGCCATCAGCGCATCCAGCGTCGGGGCCGGGTCCGCCACCCGGGCGGCCAGCACCTCCGACTCGAGCACCGAGGCGGGGATCGGCACCCCCTGCAGCTTCTCGATCGCCGCAAGCAGCGCCTCCCGGCCGGACGGCGGGTCGTCGCTCACGCCGTGCCACGCGGGCAGGAACTTGCCGAGCGTCTCCGCAGGTACCGGCTCGATCTCGCCACGGAGCGCGGCCAGCGAGCCGCGCTTGATCCGACGGAGAACCTCGGCGCCTGCCCACTGTGCTCCGTCGCCGCGCGGGTCGAACGCACCGCGGAGTACCGCGCCGGCGGTGGCGAGCCGCTCCAGCGTCGACTCCACCACCGCAACGGGTAGGCCAAGGGCTTCGGCCGCGTCCGTCACCGCGAAGGGCCCGTGGGTACGCGCGTAGCGGCCGACGAGATCACCGAGGGGGTCGGGCACGGGCTCCAGCAGCGCCTCCGGCACCCCTTGCGGCGGCTGAATGCCGAGCCCGTCACGCAGGCGCGCGATGTCTTCCGCGGCCGCGATGTGGACCTCGCCGCCGATGCGCACCTCGTACACGCGTCGCGCGTCGAGAAGCTCGCCGATGTAGGTGTCTGCCGCGGGCTCGGCACACCGCACGGCGATCGCCTCCGGCGTCAGTGGACCGAGGTGCCGCAGGAGGTCGGCGACATCCTCGGCCGAGCGGGCCTTGCGTTCCTCGGTCAGTCGCTGCAGATCGCGTTCGACGTTGGCGATGACCTCCGCCGACAGCATTTCCCGCAGTTCGGACTCGCCGAGCAGCTCGGCCAGCAACTCTCGATCCAGCGTCAACGCCATGGCTCGGCGCTCGGCCAACGGCGCATCGGCCTCGTAGAGGTAGGCGGCGACAAAGGCGAACAGCAGCGACGAGGCGAACGGGCTCGCCGACGGCAGTTCGACGTCGACCAGTTTGATCCGCCTGCTCTGCATCTCGCCGAGGATCTCCAGCAAAGCGGGGAGGTCGAAGTCGTCCTGCAGGATCTCCCGGTAGCACTCCAGCACGATCGGAAACGAGCCGAACTGTCGTGCGACGTTCAGCAGGTCGGCGGCCCGGCGGCGTTGCAGCCACAGCGGGGTGCGCGAGCCCGGCCTGCGGCGTGGCAGCAGCAACGACCGACCCGCGGCCTCCCGGAAGCGAGCGGCGAACAACGCTGTGTCGGCCAGGTGGTCGATCAGTAGCTGTTCGACCTCGTCCGGCGCCAGCTGCAAGTCCTCCAGCGACGGCACCTCGTCGGAATCCGGGAAGCGGAACGCGATGCCGTCGTCGGAGTAGATCATGTCGACGTCGTAGCCCAGGCGGCCGCGCAGCCGCTGGGTCAGCGCCATCGCCCACGGCGCGTGCACCTTGGCGCCCAGTGGCGAGAGGATGACCACCCGCCAGTCGCCGATCTCGTCCCGGAACCGCTGCACGACGATCGTCCGGTCGTCCGGCAGCACGCCGGTGGCCGCCTTCTCCTCCGCCAGGTAGGCCAGCAGGTTGGCCGCGGCGTACTCGTCCAGGTGGTACTCGTCGCGCAGCAGCGTGGCGGCCTGCTCGGCGGACAGCGATCCCAACTGCCGGATGAAGCGGCCCACCGCGCGACCGGCCTCGATCGGACGCCCGGGCTGGTCACCGTGCCAGTACGGCAACTGCGCCGCGGGCTCTCCCGGCGCCGGGGTGACGACCACGGTGTCCGGCGTGATGTCGGCGATGCGCCACGACGTGGAGCCGAGGACGAACACATCGCCCTGGCGCGACTCGTAGACCATCTCCTCGTCGAGCTCGCCGACCCGGGCTCCGTCCGGCAGCGTCACGCGATACGTGCCGCGATCCGGAATCGTGCCCGCGTTCGTACTGGCCAGCACGCGGGCTCCCGGGCGGGCGGTGACCGCGCCGGTGATCCGGTCCCACACCACGCGCGGCCGCAATTCGGCGAACGCATCGGACGGATAGCGGCCGGCGAGCATGTCCAACGTGGCCTCGAACGCTGCGCGCGGCAGCTGCGCGTACGGCGCGGCGCCGCGAACGAGGTCGTAGAGTTCGTCCGCGGTGAACTCGCCGGTGCAGACGATGGCCACCAGCTGCTGGGCCAGCACATCGAGGGGATGCCGCGGGATGGTCGTGCGCTCCACTGCGCCCTCGGCCATCAGCTTGCCGACCACGGACGCCACCAGCAGGTCACCGCGGTGCTTGGGCAGGATCTTCGCGCGGGACACCTCGGCCACCTGGTGTCCGGCGCGACCGACCCGCTGCAGACCGGACGCCACCGACGTGGGGGCCTCGACCTGCACCACCAGATCGACCGCGCCCATGTCGATGCCCAGCTCGAGGGAGGACGTCGCCACGACCGCTTTCAGTTCACCACGCTTGAGCGCCTCCTCGATCTGGATGCGCTGCTCACGGGCGATGGAGCCGTGGTGCGCGCGGCTGACCTCCTCTCCGGCCAGCTCGTTGAGTTCGCCGGACAGCCGCTCCGCCTGCCGGCGGGAGTTGACGAAGACGATGGTGGACCGGTGCGCGGCGATCAGGTCGAGGATGCGCGGGTGAATCGCGGTCCAGATGGTCGTGCGGCGGGGCGTTTCCTCCACCGGGGCGTCCGGATCGATCGGGGCGGTCATGTCCGCGACCGGGACGGTCAGCTCCAGCTCGAGTGACGGCGCGGCGCCGGCGTCGACCACGGTGACCGGGCGCGGCTGCCACATCCCGGAGTCGTTCAGCTCGCCGCCGCCGAGGAACTCGGCGATCGTCTCGATGGGGCGCTGGGTCGCCGAGAGGCCGATGCGCTGCAGCGGCTCGACCGGGCCGGTTTCGCTGCGGCGACGGCGTTCCTCGAGTCGTTCCAGGCACAGCGCCAGGTGCGCACCTCGTTTGGTACCCGCGACGGCGTGCACCTCGTCGACGATCACCCACCGCACCGACTCCAGCACCTCGGCGGCTTGCGACGTCAGCAGCAGGTGCAACGACTCCGGTGTGGTGATGAGGATGTCCGGCGGCTGTCTGCGCATCCGGCCGCGATCCGCGGACGGGGTGTCCCCGGTGCGGACGAACGTGCGCAGCTCGGGCAACGGGCCGGCGCCCATGCGCTCCGCGGCGTGCCGGATGCCTTGCAGCGGGGCGCGCAGGTTGCGGTCGATGTCGTGCGCCAGCGCCTTCAACGGCGACACGTACAGCACGCGGCAGCGCTGGTCGTCGGGCACGGACGGCTCGGTGTAGAGGCGGTCGATCGCCCACAGGAACGCGGCGAGGGTCTTGCCGGAGCCGGTCGGGGCGTGGATGAGCGTGTGAGTGCCCGAGCCGATCGCCGCCCAGCCTTCGGACTGGGCTTTGGTCGGCGCGTCGAACGACGACCGGAACCACGCCGCGGTCGGCGCGGTGAACTGCTCGAGTACCTCCACCGACTCGAGACTACGGCAGCGGTACGACAGTTGCGCGGGGCGGAAGTTCGCTGGTCAACGCGGCGAACCCGGTGGGGCGGCGATGCGACCGGTGTGGCGCCGGCTCTGGTCGAGCTGTCTCGTGCTCGACCGCCCCAGCTCGCGTGGGTGCCGCCCGATGGCCCGTGCGCTCACGCGCTCGCGGGCGGCAGGACAGCGCGAAGCGCCAGAGCCGACGCGGCAGGCGGGGCGGCCACGCCCGAGCACGGCGCCACGCGGTCATGCCCGAGCACGGCGCCAGTTCGAGACGCCGGGGCCGAAGGCCTGTGCGCTCACCCATCCGCGGGCGCCAGCACGCGCAGACCGACACCCATGCCCACGCTCACCCATCCGCGGGCGCCAGCACGCGCAGACCGACACCCATGCCCACGCTCACCCATCCGCGGGCGCCAGCACGCGCAGACCGACACCCATGCCCACGCTCACCCATCCGCGGGCGCCAGCACGCGCAGACCGACACCCATGCCCACGCTCACTCACCCGCCGGCGGCAGAACCCGCGGACCGACGCCCATGGGTTCGCTCACCTACCCGCGAGCGCCAGCTCGAGCCGTCCAGCGCGGTGCAGTTTCAGCAGCGCGTCCACGGTGGCGTAACCCCGCCACTCCAGCGCGGCGATCGGCGAGAAGCTCGCGAAATCCACCGACCATCCGCCGTCGGAATGTTGCTGCTCGGCCAGCTCGTCCAGCTCGGCCTCGATGACGCCCTCGTCCAGCAGGCGGCTGGCAGGCGACCCCGGCACGGGCGCGAAGTCCAGCGCGCGCATCGTCTCGCCTTCACTGCCACCGGCAACCGGTACCCGGCCGTCGCGCGGGACGAACCGGGCCAGCCGGTCCAGCAGCTCCTCGGCCTGCGGATACTGCGGGACTGCCGCGTCGAGGAACCGCACGGTGAACGACAGCGCGATGGCGTGGGGCTGTTCGTCCAGGGCCTCCACCGCCGCGAAGCAGTACTCGCACGCGCGGCGCAGCCACGGGTGCCGTGCGACTGCGGGATCGTGTGCGGCGACGCGAAGCGCAGCGCCGGCGGCGAACGCGGTGCTCTGCAATGCGGACTTCGTAGGGTCGGCGTTCGCCCAGAACGGAGCTGTCGCCGCCGCGTCCTGCACCGGGAGCGCGAACGGCAATCCGCCGTCCGGCAGTGTGACCGACTCCAGCCAGTCGCACAGTTCGACCACGCGGGGGGACGTGTGCGGCGCGATGTCCTCGAACACCTCGAACGCGTGCAGGGCACCGCCCGGCTGGCTCTCCGCTGCGCGCAGGTCCGGCTCGAGGCCCCGGCCATAGCCGCCGTCGGGGTTGCGGTAGGCCTCCAGGGCGGCCAGCACCGCTTCTGCACTACCCCTGCCGACGAGCAGCTCGAACCGTCGCCGATCCAGCAGGCGCGCATGGCCGGCCATGAACGACGCGGCGAGCTCGAGATCGACACTCATGTGGGCAGTCTGGCACCGGGCCCCGACATTTTCGCGGCGCCGATCAGCCGGCGGGGCGCTCGGTACGTCCTTCAGCCGGATGCAGACCCAGCATGTCCAGCAGCATCGCGCACTCCTGCGCGTCGTTGGACAGCGCGGCGACCGCCCGGGTGGCCCGGCGGCGTTGTTCGGCGTCGATCGCCTCACCCGCACGAAGCACTACGTCCGAGAGGCGTTCCTTCGTCGCACTCATGCCGCCCGGCTACCCGCAACCGCGCGCACTCACACGTGCGACGGCGGCAGGCTTTCTCAGCCGTCGCTGACCGCGGACTCGACGATCAGCGTCCCGGCGTCGGCATCCATGGTGGCCATCGACCCCAACGGAATCGTCAGCTGTCCCGGACCGTGACCGAGTTTGAGCCCGCCCAGCACCGGAACCCCCAGCGCACCCAGTCGGTCCTGCAGCACCCCGACGGCGTCCCACTCTCCTTCGTCGTGCGAGCTGTCGGTGATCTGTCCGATGACCACCCCGGCCACCTTGGGCAGATCGCCACAGCGCAGCAGCTGCGTGAGCATGCGGTCGATGCGGTAGTTGGCCTCGCCGACCTCCTCGACGAAGAAGATCGCGTCGCGCAGATCGAGCTGGTCACGCGCCCCCACCGACGACGACACCAGCGACAAGTTGCCACCGAGCACCACGCCGGAGGCCTTCCCGGGCACCAGCACCGGAGCCGTCGTCTCCTCCGGATCACGCTCCAGCTTCACCTGATCCGTGCTCATCACCGCCGCGCGCAGCGCCTCGATCGACTCCGGCCCGGTGCGCTCGTCGTCCCAGTTGACCATCGGACCGTGCACGGTGGCCAGCCGGGTCGACTCCCACAGCATCGCTTGCAGGCTGGTGATGTCGCTGAAGCCCACCAGCACCTTCGGGTCCCGCCGCACCGCGCGCAGGTCGATCCCGTCGGCGATGCGCTGACATCCGTAGCCTCCCCGCGCGGCGAAGACACCACGCACCTCCGGGTCGGCCAGTGCCGCGTTCAGGTCGGCCAGCCGGTCCTCGTCCTTGCCTGCCAGGTAGCCGTACTCGTCGTAGACGTGCTCGCCGAGTTCGACGACGAGCCCCCAGCTCTGAAGGATCTCGATGCCGCGCGCCATGGACTCGCGGTCAGGCGTACTACCAGGAGAAACGACGCGCACCTTGTCGCCAGGACGCAGCTTCGGCGGGTGCACCGTGCGGCCTTTGCGCAGCCGGTTCAGGTGCTCGGGCAGCCTGCTCGCCGCGGTCTTGCCCGGTTCGGCCGCCCCCGCGACGCCCGAACCCGTCATGACCACGGCCGCTGCCGCCGCAGACGTGCCGATCAGTCTTCTCCGAGTGACCTTGCCCGCTGCCACACTCGCCATCTCTGGGCCCTCCCTTGACCGCCCGCCTTCGCACAGACGGCTGGACCCTACCGTCAGATCTCGCCGTGCGGCAGCCGACGAATTCAGGAGTTTTCCGCCGGGGCGTAGACCAGGTGCATGACGCCGGTGGAGAACGTCGTCGACGACAGCAGCCGCAACGGCACGGTCGGACCGTCGTCGAACAGCCGCTGCCCCTTCCCCACCACGATCGGGTGGACCAGCAGGTGCAGCTCGTCCAGCAGCCGCTGCTCCAGCAACCACCGCACCAGCACGACGCTGCCGGTGATGCCCAGGTTCATCTCCTGCTTGAGCTTGCGCAGCTCGTCGGCCACGTTCTCGTTGATCAACGTGGTGTTCTGCCACGTCGCCTCCGTCAGCGTGCTGGACACGACGTACTTGCGCGCGCTGTTCATCTGCTCGGTCATCGGGTCGTTCGGGTCGGCGTTGGGCCAGTAGTCCGCGAAACCTTCGTAGGTGACCCGGCCGAGCAACGTCGCGTCGGCGCCGCCCATCAGCTCGCCGACCACGGCGCCCATCTCGTCGTTGAAGTACGTCAAATGCCACTGCTCCGGCGACTCGACGACACCGTCGACCGAGACGAACAGGCCGGACTTGATCGAACCCATGATTTCTCCCTGCAATTCGGTAATTAGCGGATATTTCGTGCAAATCGACGGCCGACGGTACCTGAAAAACCCGGTCGCCACGGGCGGGATGGCTTCGTATCGTGGCGGGCATGCGAGCCGCCCTTCGTGCTGACCTGACCGCCGCGATCAAGGCCAAGGACCGCGTCGCCGTATCGGCGTTGCGGTCGGCCCTTGCCGCGATCGACGACGCCGAGGCGGTTGCGGCGGAACCCGTGACGGGCCCCGGTAGCGAGCACGTCGCGGGCGCCGCCGCTGGAGTGGGCTCGGCAGAGGTCGCTCGGCAGCAGCTCACTACCGCAGACATGCGCGCCGTGGTGGAACGGGAGCACCGGGAGCGCGTCGCGACCGCGCGCGAGTACGCCGAGCTGGGCCGGGAGGACGCCGCCGCCCGCGTCCGCGCCGAGGCCGGCGTCCTGGCCCGCTACCTCTCGTCAGACACCGGCCGATAAGCCAGGTACAGCACGCCGTTGTCGTAGACCTGCGCATCGCGCCGCTCGAGCTTTGCCGGCGGCACACCCTCGGGGAACAGCCGCGGCCCGGCACCCCGAGTCACCGGGAAGACGCACAGGTTCAACTCGTCCACCAAACCGTCGGCCAGCATGGCGCGCACCAGAGTCGCCGAACCACTGACGTACAGATCGCCGACCTCGTCCTTCAACGCTCGGATGCGCTCGGGGTCGTAGGGGCCGAGCACCTCGCTGTTCTGCCACGCGCTGGTGTCGGTCAACGTGGACGACACGACGTACTTCTGGGTGTCGTTGAAGAACGGGGCGCCCTCGTCGTCCTCGACCGTCCGCTCCCGCCAGGCGGGCGCGAACATCTCCCACGTCGTCCGCCCCAGCAAGATGCCCTTGCACGTGCTGAACACCGCACGCAGCGCGTCGCCCATCTTCGGATCCCACGGATAGTCGAACGTCCATGTCGGGGCGTCGATCACGCCGTCAAGGCTGACGAACTCGTGGACGTGAATCTCACCCATGGCCAACCTCCGTCACTCTGTCCAGTTCGCCGGATAGGACCGGCTCGGCATCACCAACTCATCGCCATCGGACAATCTGTGACTCACATCACAAGATGACCTCCGGTGACGGTCCGTCCGACCGCTGACGGCGGTGTGGCAGGCTGCGACCATGGCCATCCCCACGGTGATCGTCACCGGGTTTCTCGGCTCGGGTAAGACCACGCTGCTGAACCACTTGCTGCGCAATCGCCAGGGCATGCGGATCGGCGCCGTCGTCAACGACTTCGGCGCGGTCGGGATCGACGCCATGCTCGTCTCCGGCCAGGTGGACGCCATGGTGTCGTTCGCCAACGGATGCTTGTGCTGCGCCGTCGACGCCAGCGGCCTGGACGCGATGCTGGGCAAGCTGGCCGACAGCGGCGCGGTCGATCTGATCGTGATCGAGGCCAGCGGCCTGGCCGAACCGAAGGACCTGATCCGGCTGATGGCAGGCAGCCAGCACTCCGGAGTGGCTTATCAAGGCCTGATCGAGGTGGTCGACGCCGCGGAGTTCACCGCCACCCGCGAGCGCCACCCGCAGTTGGACAACCATCTCAAGGCCGCCGACCTGGTCGTGCTGAACAAGATCGACCGCGCCGAGGACCCGGACGGCATCACGGCCACGGTGCGGGAACTGGCCGCAGGAACGCCGGTCGTCCCCGTCGAGTACGGGCGGATCGACCCGCAGATGCTCGTCGACCTGCCTCGCCGGGAGGAACCCGACGAAAAGCAGCTGTCGTTCGCCGACCTGCTGGAATCCGAACCGGAGGACGACCACGACCACCTGCACGCCGGCTATGAGTCGGTCGAGGTCGTCACCGACACGCCGTTGGATCCGCGGGCGCTCATGGCCTTCCTGGAGGACCAACCCGCGGGGGTCTACCGGATCAAGGGGTTCCTGCACTTCGCCGTGCCCGGCCACGAGCAGAAGTTCACCCTGCACACCGTCGGCGGCTTCGTCCGCCTCGAGCGGGAGAACTGGCGGCGCGACGAAGATCCGCGCACCTCGCTGGTGGTGATCGGCGCCGGGATGGACACCATGGAGGTGCAGCAGCGACTGCGGGCGTGCGAGCACCACGGCGCCTGCGCGGTCGACGAACAGGGCATGCTCGGCATCCTGCGCTTCCTGTGAGCCGACAGGGCGGACTGTGAGCCGACAGGGCGAAGCAATCCCGTCTCCTGGCGAGCCCATCCGCGGTCCACGAGCGATGCTGCCGGGACTCCTGCGCGTCCTGTGAGCAGGTGGGTCGCAGTGAGGCTCGTGCCGAACCTTCCGGCCGCGGGGCTCAACCCCGTCGCACCGAATGAGCCCGGCCGGGGTACGCCCGGAACTCCGGCGACCTCAGCCGCGGCCGACCGACCGCCCGGAGAAGGCGGCGATCCGCTCGTAGATGTCGGCGTCGGCGGGCGCCTGCTGCTCGGGACCGAACGCGCTCCCCCGCCGCTCCGGCGTCAACGCGCCCCGCATCGCCTCGAACCCGCACTCGGCCACCCAGGGATCCAAGTCCGACGTGCCGCGGCCGAGCGCGCGGGCGAGATCCCACGAATGCACCGCGAACTCGGCGGCTTGGAACCCGGCCATCGGCGGCACCTCACCGGCCGACGGCAACTGCGACCGCAGTTCGTCGGCGCCGCGGCGGTAGGCGGCCAACCAGTCGTCGTGGCGCGGGGTCGACGACCAATCGACTTCCTCCCCGCGCATCATCGTGGCGAAATTCGCCGGGGCCTCCACCACGTGGTCGACCAGATCGCGCACCGTCCACTCCGCGCACGGCGTCGGATCGTCGAATCGCTCCGGCCGGACTTCGGCCAGGAGCGCCTCGAGCTGGTCGAGCCCGCTCAGTACCGCATCACGCACACTTTTCTCAGTCACCTGGGCCACCTAACCACGCAACACCGACAGTTACGAGGCCCCCGGCAGCTGCGAGCGGACCGCGACGGTGCTGTCGATGCTCAGCTGCAGGAAACGCATGATCGTGGCGCGCTCGTCGGCGTCGAACTCCGCCCAGGCCCGGGAGTAGGCCTCGCCGAGCGGCCCGAACAGCTGCTCCCCGAGGCGCGCCGTGCGTTCCGGCATCACCAGGTGCACCCGCCTGCGGTCCGTCAGATCGCGATCCCGGCGCAGGTGCCCGGCGTTCTCCAGCCGGTCCAGCACCGCCGTCGTCGCCGAGGCGCTCAGGTTCAGCGCCCGCGCCAGCTGCGTCGGAGAGATCGACTCGCCGCGCCGGCTCGCGTCCATGATCACAACCAGCGCGTTCAGGTCGGTGCGGTACAGGCCGTGCGCCTCGCCGAACATCTCCGCGAACCGATCCAGCTCGATGTTGAGCTGACGGATCAACCGACCCAGTTGCCGGTCGGACTCGGCCTGCTCCGGCTGCGCCCCCGGCTGAGACGCCCGCGACAACCGCGACACCCGCATGAACCGAGCCTAACCGGTGTAGGTAGTTTGAACATCGAATAATTCGGGCAGTCGCCATATCTCGTCACTACTCGGGCGGCGCACATTCGGAGGGACAGTGGGCGCACAGGACACGCGGCGGCCAAGCAAGGCGCGATGGCTACTGCCGGCACTGTTGGTCATCGGGTGGTTGCTCATCGGCGGCGTCGGCGGCCCGTACGCGGGCAAGCTGAGCGAGATCGCCGAGAACGGCAACGAGGCGTTCCTGCCGGAATCGGCCGAGTCGAC
Organism: Thermocrispum municipale DSM 44069; assembly: GCF_000427825.1. GTDB lineage: Bacteria > Actinomycetota > Actinomycetes > Mycobacteriales > Pseudonocardiaceae > Thermocrispum > Thermocrispum municipale. The sequence goes on from NZ_ATYT01000009.1 coordinate 124,161, forward strand.
CGACGCCAATGCGTTGGCCGAACAGTTCTCCGACTCCAACTCGATCCCGGCATTCGTCGTGGCCGAGCGCGAGGGCAAGGTGACCGAGGCGGACCGGGGCTACCTGGCGTCCGTCGGGCAGCAAGCCAAAAACATCGACGGCGTCGAGCAGTCGTCTCCGCCCATTCCGTCGAAGGACGGCGAAGCGCTGCAGATGATCGTGCCGATCGCGGCCGACGGGGACTTCACCAACGCGGTGGACGAGCTGCGTGAACTGACCGAGCAGAACCGGCCGCCCGAGTTGACCGTCAAGGTCGCAGGCCCGGCCGCGCTCGGCGCCGACGTGCGCGAGGCGTTCGGCGGTATCGACGGGTTGCTGCTGCTCGTGGCCGGCTCGGTGGTCGCGGTCATCCTCATCCTGGTCTACCGCAGCCCGCTGCTGCCGTTCCTGGTGCTGCTCTCCGGTGTGTTCGCGCTCGGCCTGGCCAGCCTCGCGGTCTACCTGCTCACCGACGCCGACGTCATCGACCTGAACGGCCAAAGCCAAGGCATCCTGTTCATCCTGGTCTTCGGCGCGGCCACGGACTACGCGCTGCTGTTGGTCTCCCGCTACCGCGAGGAACTGCGCGACACCGAGGACCGGCTCGCCGCCATGCGGACCGCGCTGCGGGCGACCATCGAGCCGATCGCCGCGTCCGCAGGCACGGTCATCGCCGGTGTGCTGTGCCTGCTGATCAGCGACCTGCGCTCCAACTCGGGGCTCGGGCCGGTCGCCGCCATCGGCATCGCCTCCGCGCTGCTCGCCTCCGTGACGTTCCTGCCCGCGCTGTTGGCCTTGTTCGGGCGGGTGGCGTTCTGGCCGTTCCGCCCGACGGTCGGGTCGCCGCACCCGGAGGCCGGCAGCCTGTGGGGCCGGATCGCCCGCGGCGTGGACAAGCGACCCCGCGCGGTGTGGGTGGCGAGCACGCTGGTGCTGCTCGTCGCCGCGGCCTTCCTGCCTCAGCTGAAGGCGTCCGGCACCGCGGAGACCGACATCTTCCTCAACGACGTCGACTCGGTCGCCGGCCAGCAGATTCTCAACGACCACTTCGTCGCGGGCAGCGGCAACCCGACGGTGATCATCGCCGACGCGGACCGGGTCGACGAGGTCACCGAAGCCGCCAAGGTCGACGGCGTCGCCGAGGTGCAGCCGGTGACCGAGCGGAACGGTCAGCCTCGGGTGGAGAACGGCCTGGTGATGCTGGAAGCCACGCTGACCAGCCCGCCGGACTCCACGCAAGCGGTCGACACCGTGGAGCGCCTGCGCGAGCAGGTGCACGCGGTCGATGGCGCCGACGCCAAGGTCGGCGGCCGGACCGCGGTGCTGCTGGACACGCAGAACATCAGCAGCCACGACCGGACGGTGATCATCCCGCTGGTGCTGCTGGTGATCTTCCTGCTCCTGGCGGCCCTGCTCCGGGCGCTGCTGGCTCCCCTGCTGCTGATCGCCACCGTGGTGCTGTCGTTCGCCGCCACGATGGGCATATCGGCGCTGGTGTTCAACGAGATACTGGGCTTCCCCGGCGCGGATCCGGTGGTGCCGCTGTACGGTTTCGTCTTCCTGGTGGCGCTCGGTATCGACTACAACATCTTCCTGATGACGCGCGTCCGGGAAGAGACGCTGCAAGTAGGGAACCGAGAGGGCGTCCGGCGCGGACTCACCATCACCGGCGGTGTCATCACCTCCGCGGGCGTGGTACTGGCCGCCACGTTCGCCACGCTCGCCGTGCTTCCGTTGCTGTTCCTGGCGCAGCTGGCATTCATCGTGGCCTTCGGCGTCCTGCTCGACACGTTCCTGGTGCGGTCGCTGCTGGTCCCGGCCCTGACCTTGGACATCGGCCCGAAGATCTGGTGGCCGTCCCGCCTGGCCCGCGCTGGGCAGCCGGAGCGTCCCGAGCCCGAGGAGGAAAAAGCCGCCGCCGGCGAGACGTCCCGTTGACGGGTGCCCCGACCGGCGGCGGCTGAGGTCGTTCGATCAGCGCCCGGTGGCGTGCAGCTCGGCCACCTCGCGGTCGGACAGCGCGCGGTCGTAGACGTGCACTTGGTCGATCGCGCCGCGCCAGTGGTCGACGTGGTCACCGCCGAACTTCGCCCGGCCGATCACCGTGTTCCCGGTCGCCTCACTGCCGGTGCACGCGCTCGCGGTGCCCGCGAGTTGGCCGTCGACGTACAGCTTGATCGTGTCCGACTTGCTGTCGCGCACGCCGACCAGGTGGTACCAGCGTCCGGTCTCCGGCTGCTGGTCGGCCAGCGCCCGCACGCCGACGAAGCTGAACGCGAACCGGCGGTCCTCCAGCGAGTACTGCAGGAAGAACGCGCTGTCGGTGGCGCCGTCCTGGCTCACCGCGGTGGCCCAGTCGTCCAGCGAGTCCAGCTTCACCCAGGCGGCGACCGAGTAGTCGCCGGTGGTGTCCAGCAGCGACCGCCCGGTGTCCACGTAGGCCTCGCCGCCGAACTGCAGCCCACTGCCCTGCTTGCCGGTTGTCCACGTCGGCCCGTTGACCAGCGTCGCGTCGGCCGGGTTCTCCCGGCCTGCTTCGTCGGCGGTGGTCGAGCCGGAGCCCTCGCTGAACGGGTAGTAGTGGATACCGGTCAGGCCGGGCGTGCCCGGCGAAGGATCGTCGCCGTCACCGGAGCCGTCCGCGCCCGCGATGATCTCCTCGTTGATCTTGCGTGCCTGCGCGAAGTCCATCTTCTTCACCTGTCTGTCGTAGGTGAAGAAGCCGTTGACCTCGTGCTCGACGTCGGTGATCTGGGTGTAGACCGATCCGGAGATGCCGCAGCTCTGTGCGGACGCCAGCACGTCACGCTGGTTCTCCACGTAGCGGCGGGTCAACGTGGCCGAGTCCGGCGTCATCTCGTACGCGTGGCCCTCGCCGAACCACATGTGACCCTCGACCTCCAGGCCGAAACCACCGTGCTCACCGTCCACCGCCACGCGGTTGTCGTCCGGAGCCACCCGGGCCGGACCGACGTAGGCGTGGTGGTCGATCATGTCGCCGCGCCCGGAGTCGCCCTTGGAGAAGCAGCAGTTCACGCCGCTGTGCGCGTTCACCAGCCGGGTCGGGTCCTGCGCTTTGACCTCGTCGGCGATGCGGCCGGTCTCGGCGCGGTCCCATTCGCCCCAGCCTTCGTTGAACGGCACCCATACCACCACCGACGTCCACGCGTCGTTCTGGTCGATGATCCGGTGCAACTGCCGCTCGAACTCCGCACGGTCCTGCTGCGGCGGGACCTCGTTCTCCACGTTCTTCATCGACGGCATGTCCTGCCACACCAGCAGCCCGAGCCGGTCGGCGTGATAGAACCAGCGGTCCGGTTCGACCTTGATGTGTTTGCGGACCGCGTTGAAGCCCAGTTCCTTGTGCTGCTCCAGGTCGAACGCCAGCGCCTCGTCGGTCGGCGCGGTGTAGATGCCGTCCGGCCAGTAACCCTGGTCCAGCGTGGCCAGGTGGAACAAGATCTCGCCGTTGAGCGTCATGCGCAGCTTGCCGTCGGCGCCCCGCTTCGTGCCGATCTCGCGCATGCCGAAGTAGGAGTCGACCTCGTCCACCGTCTCCTCGCCGTCGAGTACTCGCACCTTCAGGTCGTAGAGGAACGGCGAGTCCGGCGACCACAGCTTCGGGTTCGGCACCGGCAGTTGCAGCGGGCGGTTGGCTTGGCCGCGTACCGATCCGACCTCGGCTTGCCCGTCGTAGGCGATCGCCTCGACCGTGGCGTCGCTGGGCGTGTGCACGGTCAGCTCGAGGCTCTCGTCGGCCGGCTTCGGGGCCATGTCCAGCTCGGTGACATGGTTGGCCGGCACCGGCTCGAGCCACACGGTCTGCCAGATGCCGGAGGCCCCGGTGTAGAAGATGCCGCGGTCGGGCACCTGACGCTGCTTGCCGACCGGCTGCCAGGTCTCGTCGGCCCGGTCGGCGACCCCGACGATCAGCTCCTGCGGTCCCGAGCCGGTCAGCGCGTCGGTGATGTCGACGGAGAACCGGTCGTAGCCGCCGCGGTGCGTGGTGACCTGCTCGCCGTTGACCCAGACCGTGGTGTCGTAGTCGACCGCGCCGAAGTTGAGCATCAGCCGCCGGCCGCCACCGACGTTCCAGTCCGCGGGCACCTCGAACGTCCGCCGGTAGAACATCTGATCCTCGTTGCGCTGGATCCCGGACAGCGCGGACTCCACCGGATACGGCACCAGGATCCGCTCGCCGAGCGTCTGCCCGACCGGCGGGTTCGACAGGTCGCTCGCGGAGGCGAATTCCCACACGCCGTTGAGGTTCTGCCACGCGTCGCGCACCAGTTGCGGCCGCGGGTACTCGGGCAGGGCGTTGTCCGGGCCGACCTGATCGGTCCACGGCGTGGACAGTGGTGGATCACCCGGCTGCCACCCCGGATCGGCCTGCGCCGGTGCCACCGCCAGCGCGGCGACGACGATCGCCGCGCCGATCACCCCGAGCAACTTCTTCGACTTCCCCACGGGCCGACCTCCTTGTGGCGCGCGTGATCGCAATCGATCAAATTCAGTCACCCGCGAAAGAAATCTGTCAAGAAATGTCACGCACGCAGCGCAATCGGTGAGTCAGGAACGGCCCTTGTGGGCAGATTTGACCTGCGCGACGTGCACTTCGACACCCCGCTCGCGCAACGCGGCGAGCTCGTCGGGGTCGGCCCGGTCGTCGGTGACGAGATGGTGGATGTGCTCCGTCGCCACGGTCTGCAGCAGCGCGTCAGCGCCGATCTTCGTGTGGTCGGCCAGCACCACGACCTCGGCCGCGGCGGCGGCCATGGCACGGTCGACCCCGGCGACGGCGAGGTTCGGCGTGGACAAGCCGCGCTCGGCGGTGAGCCCGTTGCCGGACAGGAACGCGCGGGTACCCCGCACGCGGCCGAGCGTCTCCTCGGCCGTCGTGCCCACCAGAGCGTGGATCGAGCTCCGCAGCAGCCCGCCGGTCATCACGACGTCGACACCGCCGGCGCCCGCCAGGCTTTCGGCGACCCGCAGCGAGTTGGTCACCACGGTCAGCTCACTGCACCTGCGCAACCGGGCGGCGAACGCCCGAGTGGTCGTCCCCGCACCGACCACGATCGCGTCACCGTCGCTCACCAGCTCGGCGGCAAGACGGCCGATCGCCGCCTTCGCGTCCGCCGCGACCAGCGATTTCTCCGAGTACGACTGCTCGTGTGCCAGGCCACCCGGCACGACCGCTCCGCCGTGCCGCCGGTCCAGCATGCCTTCGGCCTCCAGGGCCTTCAGATCACGCCGCACGGTCACGTCGGACGAGCCGACCTCCTCGGCCAGCTCACGCAGCGAGATGGCGCCGTTGGAGCGGACCAGCTCGAGGATTCGTTGCCGTCGTTGCGCCGCGAACACGTGACGAATCTAGCGCCGATCCCGCCGACAGGCGGTGGCTCGGTTTTGCCCGGCGCCTCGTCGAGGGGATCGAACGGACGTGGGCTGTGTCACGATAGGGCCGTGACTGCACCGACGTACCCGAGCACGGTGGGCCGCATCCTCGAGCGAACTGCTCGCCGCCTACCGGACAAGCTGGCCCTGACCTTCGCCGATCGCCGCTGGACCTACGCGCAACTGGACCGAGCCGTCAGCCGTGTTGCGGCCGGCCTGCTGGCGCAGGGGCTCTCCCCTGGCGATCGGGTCATCGCGTTCGGCAAGAACTCCGACGCGTACTTGCTGTCCTATCTCGGCTGCGCCCGCGCCGGCCTGGTGCACGTGCCGATCAACTTCAACTCCCGGGGCGAGGAGCTGGCGTACCTGCTCACGCAGTCCGAGCCGTCGCTGGTGCTGGTCGACCCGGCGCTGGAGCCACTGGTCGACGAGGTGGCCGATCAGATCGGGTCGTTGCGCCGCGGCACGCTGCGGGACGGCGACGGTGAGATCGACCTGCTGCGCTGGGCGTTGGACGACAACGCGCCCGAGCACACCGAAAGCGGCGTCGACGACGACGATCTGGTCCAGCTGCTTTACACCTCGGGCACGACGTCGCGCCCGAAGGGTGCGATGCTGACCCACCGTGCGCTGGTGCACGAGTACGCCTCCAGCATCGCCGCGCTCGACCTGCGCCAGGACGACGTGCCGTTGCACTCGATGCCGCTGTATCACTCCGCGCAGATGCACGTCTTCCTGATCCCCGGGCTGGCCGTCGGCGCCACCAACCACCTGGTCCCGGCTCAAGACCTGGACGAAATCTTCCGCCGGGTGCCGCAGGACGGGATCACGTCGTTGTTCTTCCCGCCGACGGTGTGGGTCGGCATGGCCAATCACCCGGGCCTGACCACCGCGGATCTGAGCAGCCTGAGCAAGGCGTACTACGGCGCGTCCATCATGCCGGTGCCGGTGCTGCAGAAGCTCCAGCAGGTGCTGCCGGACGTGGGTTTCTACAACTGCTTCGGCCAGTCCGAGATCGGCCCGCTGGCGACCGTGCTGCGGCCGGAGGAGCACGAGAGGCGGCCGGACTCGATCGGTCGTCCGGTGCTGTTCGTCGAGGTCCGCGTGCTGGACGAGAACGGCAAGGACGTCGAGCCCGGCGGGCGCGGCGAGGTCGTCTACCGCTCCCCGCAGTTGTGTCGCGGCTACTGGGGCAAGCCGGAGGAAACCGCCGAGGCGTTCACCGAGGACGGCTGGTTCCGCTCGGGCGATCTGGTCCGGGTCGACGAAGAGGGCTACCTGTACGTGGTGGACCGGATCAAGGACGTGGTCAACACCGGCGGCGTGCTGGTGGCCTCCCGCGAAGTGGAGGAAGCACTCTACGGCCACCCGGCGGTCGGCGAGGTTGCGGTGATCGGGTTGCCGCACGAGCGCTGGATCGAAGCCATCACGGCGGTCGTGGTGCCCAAGGCCGAGGTCGGGCCGGACGAGTTGATCGCTTACGCCAAGGAGCACCTGGCGCCGCACAAGGTGCCGAAGGCGGTCTACCTGGTCGACGAGCTACCCAAGAACCCGTCGGGCAAGTTACTCAAGCGCGAGCTGCGGGCGAAGTACGGCGGCTCGCCGGACGCGGTCGGCTGATCCGCCACCCGGTCGTACGAGAAGTGCCCGCTCACCGGACTGGTGAGCGGGCACTTGTCTGCCTGGGATGTCTCAGTCGGTCTTGACGGCCGAGATCTCGAACTCCAGCACGACCTTGTCGCCGACCAGCACGCCGCCGGTCTCCAGCGTGGCGTTCCAGGTGATGCCGAACTCCTTGCGGCTGATCGTGGTGCTGCCCTCGAAGCCGATCCGCTTGTTGCCGAACGGGTCCAGTGCCGAGCCCTCGAAGGTCAGCGGAATGGTCACCTGCTTGGTGACGCCCTTGATGGTCAGGTCACCGGTGACGTCGAAGGTGTCCTCACCGGTCTGCTTGATCTCGGTGGAGGAGAAGGTGATCTCCGGGTACTTGTCCAGCTCCAGGAAGTCACTGCCGCGCAGGTGGGCGTCACGATCGGCGTTGCGCGTGTCGATGCTGTCGGCCTTGATCGTCACCGAGGCGCTCGACTTGCTCGGGTCGGTGCCGTCGATGGTGGCGGTGCCGGTGAACTCGTTGAACGCGCCGCGGACCTTGGTGACCATCGCGTGCCTGGCCACGAAGCCCAGGCGGGTGTGCGTGGGGTCCAACTGGTAAGTGCCGGTCAACTCGGCCCGATCGATCTGCGTTGCAGTCATAGTGTGGTGTCCTCCAACTCGTTGATGCGTCATCTACATTACGGCCAACATTGGTGACACGTCAACTATTTCGCTACACTGGATCGTGTGATGGCGAAGACACGGTGGCTCACCGACGAGCAGCAGTGCGTGTGGCGCACGTACCTGCTCATGAGCAAGCGGCTCAACGCGGCGTTGGTGCGGCAGATGCAGGCCGACTCCGAGTTGTCCATCGCGGACTTCGAAGTGCTGGTCGCGCTCACCGACACGCCTGAAGGCCGCGTGCGGTACGCGGAGCTCGCCCGCATCCTGACCTGGGAGAAAAGCCGCCTGTCTCACCAAGTCGCGCGCATGCAGAAGCGCGGGTTGGTGGAACGGCGCGCGTGCACCGAGGACGGGCGCGGCGCGTACGTGGCCATCACCGAGCGCGGCAGAAAGGCGATCGAGCAAGCCGCGCCCAAGCATGTCGAGACGGTGCAGCAGCTGGTGTTCGACAAGCTCAGCGACGACGAGGCCAAGCAGCTGCAAGCCATCAGCGCCCGGATCCTGGAGGGCCTGGACTGCCCCGACTGAGCGGGCGTCACAGCGAACGGACCGGGATGGCCGTCGCTGTTCGCCGAATCCGGGAGTCGGCCGTCGGGGTCCGGCCGGAGGGCCGGCGTGGGCGAGCGCCGCACGCCGACCCGTTCGCCGTGACGAGTCAACCGATCCGGTCGTAGGCCGGCAACGTCAGGAAGTCGACGAACTCGTCGGCGAGCGCGACCTGTTCGAACAACTCGATCGCAGGCTGCACCAGCTCCGCGGGCACCTGACCGTCCAGTTCGGACTTCACCTCGGCCAGCACGTCCCGTACCAGTCGGGCGGTGACCTGCGTGCCGTCGTCCAGCCGCACGCCGTTGTTCACCCACTGCCAGATCTGCGACCGGGAGATCTCCGCCGTCGCGGCGTCCTCCATCAGGTTGTGGATGGCGGCTGCTCCGTTGCCGCCGAGCCACGAGGCGATGTACCGCACGCCGACGTCGACCGCGCCCCGCAGGCCTTCCGCCGTGGCCGAGCCCGGTGTCGACGCCACGTCGAGCAGCTGCTCCGCGGTCACCGACACGTCTTCGCGTAGCCGCTCGAGCTGGTTCGGCCTCTCCCCCAGCACACCGTCGAACACCTCGGCGCACACCGGCACCAGGTCCGGGTGGGCCACCCAGGATCCGTCGAAGCCGTCGTTGGCCTCGCGGGTCTTGTCGTCGCGGACCTTCGCCAGCGCTTGCTCGGTGACCTCGGGGTCACGCCGGTTCGGGATGAACGCCGCCATGCCGCCGATGGCGTACGCGCCGCGCTTGTGACAGGTGCGCACCAGCAGCTCGGTGTAGGCGCGCATGAACGGTGCCGTCATCGTCACCGCGTTGCGGTCGGGCAACACGAACTTCTCGCCCGCGTCCCGGAAATACTTGATCACGCTGAACAGGTAGTCCCACCGTCCTGCGTTCAGGCCCGAAGCGTGGTCGCGCAGCTCGTAGAGGATCTCCTCCATCTCGAACGCGGCCGGGATGGTCTCGATCAACACCGTGGCGCGCACCGTGCCGTGCGGAATCCCCAGCTCACGCTGCGCGAACGTGAACACGTCGTTCCACAGCCGCGCCTCCAGGTGCGACTCCATCTTGGGCAGGTAGTAGAACGGGCCCTCGCCGCGTTCGGCCAGGTAGACGGCGTTGTGGAAGAAGTGCAGGCCGAAGTCGACCAGCGCGCCGACCGCGGGCTTGCCGTCGACGAGCAGGTGCCGCTCCGGCAGGTGCCAGCCGCGCGGACGGACGACCACGGTCGGCAGCGACGCATCGGTGCGCAGCTCGTAGCGCTTCTGCCCGGTGTCCAGCGAGATCGTCCGGCGAGCGGCCTCGAACAGGTTCAGCTGCCCGCCGACCACGTTGTGCCAGTGCGGCGTGTTGGCGTCCTCCAGGTCCGCCAGCCACACCTTGGCGCCGGAGTTCAGCGCATTGATGGTCATCTTGCGTTCGGTGGGTCCGGTGATCTCGACCCGGCGATCCCGCAATGCCTCGGGGGCCTCGGCCACCCGCCACTCCCCGGATCGCACGTCCGCCGTCTCCGGCAGGAAGTCCAGCCTCCCGGTGCGCGACGCCTCGGCCCGCCGTTGGGCGCGGGCGGCCAGCAACTCGTCCCTGCGCCGTGCGAACTGCTCGTGCAGATGGCCGACGAAGCCGAGCGCCTCCTCGGTGAGGATCTCCTCGCCGCGCTCGACGTCCGGCCCCACAACCTCAATTTCCGCCATGAACCCCACTCCACTCGAGTTCGCCAGCACAATCAAGCAGGCTGTGCCCACCATGCCTCATCGCGTCCGGCGCTCGAAATCACAGTCCCGGCTTGTGCCCCTGATGTTGTCGTGCGCAGCGCGTATTGGCAGGGTGTCACCGTTCTGACTGCGGAGGTGTGGGCATGGCGGTGAACCAACGGAGGGGTCAGCGGACGGGCGGCATGCTGGACCGGTACTTCCGGCTGTCCGACCACGACACGACGGTCGGGCGCGAGCTGATCGCCGGCCTGACCACCTTCCTGGCGATGGGCTACATCCTGTTCGTCAACCCGCAGATCCTCGGCGAAGCGGGCATGGACCGGGAGGCCGTGTTCGTCGCCACCGGTCTGGCCGCGGCGCTGAGCACGTTGGTGATGGGTCTGTGGGCGCGCTACCCCATCGCACTGGCGCCGGGCATGGGCGTCAACGCGTTCTTCGCCTTCACCGTCGTGCTGGGCTTCGGCATCCCGTGGCAGACGGCGTTGGCAGGCACGCTGGTCAGCGGGTTCCTCATCTTCGTGCTGGTGCTCACCGGGCTGCGCGAAGCGATCATCAACGCCATCCCGATGCAGCTCAAGCTCGCCACCGGAGCGGGGATCGGGGCGTTCATCGCGTTCGTCGGGCTGCGCAACGCCGAGATCGTGGTGGCTGACGACTCGACGTTCGTCGCGCTCGGCGATCTGGGTCGCGCGGAGACCGTGCTGGCGTTGTTCGGGCTGGTGGCCACCGCGTTGCTGCTGGTGAAAGGTGTGCGCGGCGCGGTGTTCTACGGCATGGTGCTCACCGGCCTGGTCGGCGTGGTGCTGGGGGTGATCGAGCCGCCCTCCGGCGTCGTGGCCGGGGTGCCGAGCCTGGCGCCGACGTTCGGCCAGGCCATCACCAGCTTGCCCGACCTGTTCGTCGGCGAGATGCTCGTGGTGATCTTCACGATGATGTTCGTCGACTTCTTCGACACGTCGGGCACGCTGATCGCCATCGCCGGCCAGGCGGGTCTGCTGCGTGACGGCAAACTCCCCAGGGCGCGCGCTGCATTCGTGTCGGACTCCGTCGCGGCGATGGGTGGCGCGGTGCTGGGTACGTCGACCACCACCGCATACGTGGAGTCGTCCGCGGGTGTTGCCGCGGGCGGGCGCACCGGGTTGACGTCGGTGGCGACGTCGGTGCTGTTCCTGCTCGCTCTGTTCTTCTCCCCGCTGCTGGGTGTCGTGACACCTGCCGTGACCGCGCCCGCGCTGATCATCGTGGGTGTGTTGATGGCACGCGGGCTCGGCGAGGTCGACTGGAGCAAGATCGAGTACGCCATCCCGGTGTTCCTCACGGTCATCGCGATGCCGCTGACGTACTCGGTGGCCACCGGCATCGCCGTCGGACTGTTCTTCTATCCGCTGGCCATGGCCGCACGCGGGCGGTGGCGCGAGGTCCACCCGGTGGGCTACGTGCTGTTCGCCGTGGTCTGCGCCTACTTCATCTGGCTGGCCTGACAACTCACGCCCCAGCTCGGGAGACAGTTCGGGAGACAGTTCGGAGACAGTTCGGGAGACAGTTCGGAGACACTGTGACCATGTCTGATCACAACGGTCGCGTCCTTGTCGTCGGCGCGTTGCCGCCCTGGTTGCAGGCGGCGGTGAACGAGCACGATCCGCTCGTGCTGCCGGGGGAAGGCGAACGCGACGCGTTTCTCGCCCAGCACGCCGAATCCGTGCACGTCGCCGTGACCACCGCGTTCGCCGGGGTGGGCAGCGAGCTGATGGCGGCGCTGCCGAACCTACGGGCCGTGATCAACTTCGGTACCGGGTGCGACAGCACCGACCTGGCGCAGGCGGAGCGGCGCGGGATCGGGGTCAGCAACACGCCGGACGTGCTGACCGACTGCGTGGCCGACACCGCCGTGGCGCTGCTGCTCGACGCGATGCGCGGGTTCGCCGCGTCCGACCGGTATGTACGGCAAGGCCGGTGGGAGACCGAGGGGCCGTTCCGGTTGACCCGCAAGGTCGGCGGGTCGCTGGTCGGGATCTTGGGTCTCGGCCGCATCGGGCGCGCGGTGGCCGCCCGGCTCGAGCCGTTCGGTTGCCGGATCGCGTACCACAGCCGTCGCCGCGCGGACGACGTCGACTATCCGTACTACGACTCCCCTGCCACGTTGGCCGAGGCGGTCGACGTGCTGGTCGTCGCGGTGACGGGTGGGCCGGAGACGGTGAACTTGGTCGACCGTTCGGTGCTCGAGGCGCTTGGGCCTCGCGGCTACCTGGTGAATGTGTCGCGCGGCAGCGTCGTCGACGAGGACGCGTTGGTGGAGCTGCTGGCCACAGGCGGTCTCGCCGGCGCCGGGCTGGACGTCTACGTCGACGAGCCGCACGTGCCGCAGCGGTTGCGCGAACTGGACAACGTGATGCTGCTGCCGCACGTCGGCAGCGGGACCGTGGAGACGCGCAAGGCGATGTCCGACGTCGCAGCGCGCAACCTCGAGCAGTTCTTGCGGGACGGCACGCTGGTCGATCCGGTGGTCGAGCCGCGGCGCTGACCAGCTGGGGCGAGCGGGGGACGCCCAGGCACTTCCGCCTAGCGCGATCGCCCCCGCCGGATCACCCGGCCAGAATCCGGCGCCCTTCCTCGGGCAGCCGCCGCCACCAGTGGTGGTACCGCCGGTACAGGGCAGGCTCCCGATGACCGAGCAGCTCCAGCAACCGCTCGGCCTCCTCGGTCAGCCCGCGCCATGCCGAGGAGGGCAGCGGCTCGAACGGGGTCGCCTCCACCTTGCCGTCCACGACCCGCCACACCCCGACGACCTTTCCGTCGACCAGCAACGTCGGCAGGCAGTCGCCGTTCACCCGGGTCACGATCTTGCGGTACTCCGCAGGGATCACCCGGCTGCGGTCGGCGTACGCCAGCAGGAGGTTGTCCCACATCGGCAGCAGCCGAGGCGGCACCGGCACGTCCGGCGCGGGAATGCGACCCTCGGGCACGTCGTGGAGCACCGATCCGTCGGGCCCGCGCACGGTGATCAGCTCGTCGCCGAGATCCTGCACAGCCTTCTTCACCCGGGTCCGCTGCATCCCCACGAACTGTGCGATGTCGGCAATGCTCGCCGGACCGAACGCCGACAGGTAGCACTGCACCACCGCCTTGCCGGCCTCGGCGCTCCGCTCCGGGTCGGCCGAGCCCGCGATCTCGGTGGCGGCGCGAAAGCTCGGCCGGTTCCCGAACGCCCACCCGCCGCCGGTCGGCTCGTGCACCAACGGCGCGATCACCCGCAGCGCGCGCCACACCCCCGGAGGTGACTCGCCACCGAACCGCTCGGCGATCCACCGCTGCAGCTCCTGGCTCGTCCGCGGCGTCGCGGCGAACTCGATCAACGCGGGCACCATGGCGTCGACGTCCTCGGGGCGCAGGCCGGACGGCGTGAACTGCCTGTCGAATGCGACGGGGCGAATCGTCGGCAGAGCGGCCGTCCGCAGCGTCGCGTGATCCTCCTGGTGAACCGCATGCAGCGTGATCCGCAACAGCGTCCCCTTGACCACGGTGAACTGCGCGAAGGCCGCGTCCAGCTCCGCCGGATCGAAATCGGCCAGCCTGCTCGCCAGCGCCACGTACACCGATTCGGGCTGCTGAGCCTGCACCGCGATCAGCCGCCGCACCGCGTCCGCGACGTCGAGCCGCTCCCGCTCCAGCAGGAACTGGCGGCTCAGCGTGGCACGGTTCAACTGCACGGCCGACACTTCGGCCACCGAGCTGGTCATGGCGCGAGCTTAGCCACGCCCACCGACGTTCCCGGACGAAAAATTCCCACTCGCTGGACTCCGCGCGGCCTGCCGAGCACGCTATGCCTGTGCTGTGTCGGCCGTACCCGGCCGAGCCCGAGAAAGGATGGGGATGAGACGCCGAAGCTTCTTGGTCGGAGCCGCCGGTGCGGCCGCAACTCCGCTCGTCACCGGCGCCGCTCCCGCGGTCGCCGCACCGTCCGGCACCGCCGCCTCGCCGCATCACCGAGTACTTCCCGGCGCGGACGTGATGGCGGCCGAGAACTGGGCCGACCTCGCCGGGCAGAAGGTCGGTGTCATCACCAACCCGACCGGGATCACCACCGCGCTGACCAGCATCGTCGACCAGATGCACGCCTCGGGCTCGGTCGACGTCGTGGCGGTGTTCGGACCCGAGCACGGATTCCGTGGCACCGGACAAGCCGGTGACGGCGAGGGCGACCACGTCGACCCGCGCACCGGGATCATGGTCTACGACGCCTACGGCGCCGACGCGACGAAGTTCCGCGAGCTGTACCGCAAATCCGGCGTGGAGACCGTGGTCTTCGACATCCAGGACGTCGGGGCCCGCTTCTACACCTATATATGGACGATGTACGAGGCGATGGCGGGCGCGGTCGGCTCGGACATCCGGTTCGTGGTGTTCGACCGCCCGAATCCGGTCGGCGGGCACGTGCGCGGGCCGATGCTCGTCGACGGCTTTCAGTCCGGCGTCGGCAAACAGCCGATCCTGCAGCAGCACGGCATGACGGTCGGCGAGCTCGCGCGCTTCTTCAACGGCGAGCTGCTGCCCGAACAAGCAGACGGGCAAGTCGGTCAACTCGATGTGGTGCAGGTCCGTGGATGGCGCCGGAGCATGCTGTTCGCCGACACCGGCCTGCCGTGGACGCTGCCCAGCCCGAACATGCCGACCGCGGACACCGCTCTGTTGTATCCGGGCACGTGTCTGTTCGAGGCCACCAACCTGTCCGAAGGCCGAGGGACCACCCGGCCGTTCGAGCTGATCGGCGCGCCGTACCTGGACCACCGCTGGGCGCACGCCCTGGAGGAGCTCGACCTGCCCGGGGTGCGGTTCCGCGAGGCGTATTTCGTGCCGACCTTCAGCAAGCACGCCGGCGAGGTCTGCGCGGGCGTCCAGGTGCACATCGTCGACCCGCAACGCGTAGAGGCCATCGAGGTGGCCACGCACATGATCGTCACCGCCGCCACGCTCTACGACGAGTTCGACTGGCGGGCCGGGGACGACCCGCACGGCCGGTGGATCGACCTGCTCACCGGGTCGGACCGGTTCCGCACGATGCTGGCCGCCGGCGCATCGGCTGAGGACATCGTCGCGGCGTGGCACGATGAACAAGCGGCGTTCGACCGGCAGCGCCGTCCCTACCTGCTCTACCGGGGTTGACGCGATGCGCAAATCAGTAGTGGTGCTGGCGGTGGCCGCACTGACGTTCGGGGGAATGACCCCGGCGCACGGCGAGTCGTTGCCCGGCGATGCCGGCCGCTACGACCACCCGCGTCCCGGTTTCTCGCCGCCGAACACCACGTTGGCCGAAGCGCCCCCGGAGTCGGTCGGCCTGGATGCGGAGCCGATCAAGACAGCGCTTGCCGCGGTCCGCGACGCCACGAAGCCCGCGGGCGACGAGCTCCCTCTGCTGCCCGGCGCGGTCACCGTGTTCGGCCACCACGGCAAGATCGTCGCCAAGGAGGCCACCGGCTGGGCGCTGCGCTACGCCGACGCCGACGGCACCGAGCTGCCCGCGAACGAACAGCTGCCGATGCGCACCGACACGATCTTCGACATGGCGTCGGTGTCCAAGCTGTTCACGTCCATCGTGGTGATGCAGCAGGTGGAAGCGGGCAAGGTCGACCTGGACGTCCCGGTGGCGCAGTACGTGCCGGAGTTCGCCGAGAACGGCAAGGAGTCCATCACCGTCCGGCAGCTGTTGACCCACACCTCCGGTCTGCCTGCGTGGCTGCCGTTGTGGTCGGACTACCCGGACCCCGAGTCGCGCCTGCACGCGGCGTTGACCGCCGAGTTGGCCAACGAGCCGGGCAGCACGTACGAGTACTCGGACCTGAACCTGATCACGCTCGGCGTGCTGGTCGAGCGGGTCAGTGGCAAGTCGCTGGACGAGCTGGTGGCCGACGGCATCACCAGCCCGCTCGCCATGGCCGACACCGGTTACAACCCGAGCCCGGCCAAGCGCGACCGCATCGCCGCCACCGAGTATCAGGCAGCGCCGCCGCGCGGGATGGTGCACGGCGAGGTGCACGACGAGAACGCCTGGTCCCTGGGCGGCGTCGCGGGCCACGCGGGCGTGTTCTCGACGGCCGACGACATGGCGGTGCTGGCGCAGGCGCTGCTCAACGGCGGCAGCTACGACGGTGAGCGGATCCTGTCCCGCCGCAGCGTGGAGCTGATGATCACCAACTTCACGCCCGAGTTCCCCGGCGACGACCACGGGCTCGGGTTCGAACTCAACCAGCGCTGGTACATGTCCGGGCTGGCCGGGCCGCGCACCGCGGGCCACACCGGCTTCACCGGGACGTCGCTGGTGATCGACTTCCCGTCCCGCTCGTTCGCCATCCTGCTGACCAACCGGGTCCACCCGACGCGCACCCGCGGCAGCATCAACCCGGTGCGGCAAGCCGTCGCGCAAGGGCTGGCGGAAGCCTTGGCCGTGCGACCTCGGCACGGTGACGACGCGTGGTTCTCCGGTGTGCAGCCCACTACGACGGCGACGCTGGATGCGCCGGTGAACGTCCCGGCAGGCGGGGCCGAGCTGACGTTCGACCTGTTCGTCGACCTGGAGTCCACCGAGTCGCTGTATCTGGAGGCGTCCGCCGACGGCGGCAGGTCGTGGTCGCCGGTTCCCTTCGAGGTCCACGACCGAGGCGACGTGACGCGCACCGACGGGTCGTACACCGATACCGGGAAACGACGCTGGATGCGGGCCGTTGCCCAACTCGAGCCCGGTGCCCTGTTGGTGCGATGGCGATCGGTGACCGACGCGACGCAGGCCGGACGCGGTGTGTTCGTGGACGGCATCCGCGCCACCGCGGGCCCGCGGCTGCTGCTCGACGCTGAACGCCACCCCGAGCTTCTGGATGCGGACGGCTGGGAGGCCGTCGAGCGCTGAAGGACCACCTAGGAATTCGGTGCCCGAGGACGGGCGGGCGCCGATACCGCCTGTTTTCCCAGCAGGTGAATCACATCACGCCGGGAAACCCACCCTGAGCAGCGGTTTCACTATAAGACAGGTCTGTCTCTTATCTGGACAAACTGGTCTGTCTCTGCGACCCTGGACGTCGCGGTTGAGCACCCAGCCGCCCCCAACGCGACAGTGCACCCGACAAGGCGGCATCTGGTGGAGGCACCGCACACGAACGCGACAGTCACGGCACCCACTCCCACACGGGCGCGGCACAACCGCGCCGGGGAAGGCGAGTACGACCAGTTCGAGGCGCTGTTCGCCCGCCTGAGCCAGCTGGACGCGAACACCGAAGAGCACGCGCAACTCCGCGAGCGGCTGATCACCGAGCACTTGCCGGTCGCCCGACACATCGCCCGACGGTTCGCCGGCCGCGGCGAGCCCGACGGGGACCTGGTCCAGGTCGCAACCATCGGTTTGATCAACGCCGTCGACCGGTACGACCCGGGTTACGGACGCGGGTTCCTGCCGTTCGCGGTCCCCACCATCAAGGGCGAGGTCCAGCGGCACTTCCGGGACGCCACGTGGGCCATGCGAGTTCCGCGCCGCATGAAGGAACTCCATCTGCAGCTGGTCAAGGCCGGCGGCGTGCTGGCCGACGAGCTCGGCCGATCCCCGCGCCCCAGCGAGCTGGCCGAGCACCTGGGCATCAGCCGGGACGAGGTCATGGAGGGCCTGGCCGCCGCGGCCGCGTACCGGCCGGCCTCACTGAACCGGCCGATCCGCAAGGACGAAGCCACGTCCGACGACTACGGTGAGCAACTCGGCGACACCGACGACGCACTTGATGTCATCGACGACGCCGAGTACCTCCGACCTGCCCTGCGCAAGCTGCCCGAGCGGGAACGCCGAATCATCGCGCTGCGATTCTTCAGCCACATGACACAGAGCCAGATCGCCCACACCATCGGCATTTCGCAAATGCACGTTTCGCGATTGCTGGCCAGGTCGCTGGCCAGGCTGCGAGCGGAATTGGGCGAAAAGCCCACGAGCTGACCACCGCCATTCACTGCCGGCAGGAGACTGGACCGACGCGCGCGGTTTCGGTTTCGCCAGCACGCTGCGATCGACCTGACGTCGACTTTTCCGCCAGCCGGAATCCGCGCGCTCGAATTGCCGTGGAAATGATTCCCGCACTGTGGAATCTGTCTTGACCATACCGCCGAACGGAGCAAAGATCTACGCCATGGTGGCGTGCGTTCTCCTGACCAAGCGGCTACACATCGACCTGCAACGCAGTTCGAGCGCACTCCCCCGGCTCGCAGCCGACGTCGGCTGATCGGGTCGAGTAGTACTCCTTCTCGCTAGCCGGGCGCGGTGAACCCGCGTTTCGGTCAATTCATGCTGCGCATTTTCCCGTCCGCGGGTCGATGCGCGTCTTTGGCGAGGGCACATCATTCTCTCACTGACGGAGAAAACACATGGCGAAGAAGAAATGGCGCGGACGCACGCTGGGCAGTTTCCTTGCCGTGGTCGCGCTGTCCGCCGGGCTACTCGGGGCTTCCGGCCTGAGTAACTCCGCATACGCGGACGTACAAGTGGTGGAAAGCGCCGTGCAGGCGGCGGACGGCGAGCGGTACTGGGTGCGCAACCACCTGGTGCCGGATCTGGCCACGAAGTCGACCGAGGACGGCAAACGGAAGAAGTGGCTGTTGGTGTGGGCGGGCGACGAGAACATCGCCGACACCGTGGTCAAGGACGTCAAGAACCTGCCGGGCACGCTCGGCGGGGGCCTGAACAAGGTGAAGAACGCCCTGCCCGGTCCGGACTTCCTCGCGGTCATCGACGCCACCGAGGGCTCCCCGACCTACGGCAAGGTGGTCAACACCGCCACGGTCGGCCCGCTGGTGGAGAACGAGCCGCACCACATGCAGTACGTCTGGCACAAGGGCGACACCGTTTACGCGGGTGCGCTGTTCGCCGCGGCCACGTACGCGTTCGACGTCTCCCAGCTGCCGAAGCTGAAGCTCAAGGGCGTCAGCTTGCCGACGCAGACGCTCGGCGGCTCGGTGCCGGACGCCTACTGGACGCTCAAGGACGGCACGGCGTACGGCACGTACATGGGTGGCCCGGTGGTGCCCGGCCCGTACACGTACAAGAACGGGCAGACCGTGATCAGCAACGGTTTCGCAGGCAGCCCCGGTGCGGTGATCCGGTTCGACCAGAACGGCAAGGTGCTGTCGGAGACGTCGGCGGCCACTCCGCAGGGCGACAACGCCAAGCTGTGCGAGAACCTGCCGACGCTGGGCAAGCCGACGTGCGCCAACCCGCACGGCATCCAGGCGCGTGAGGACCTGAACACGCTGGTGACCAGCGACTACGCCGAGCCGAGGAACATCATCCTCGACCCGGTGAAGCAGCCGTCGCCGTACTTGCGCAGGCCGACGGTGCGCACGTGGGACATCTCCGACCGCAACAACCCGAAGCTGCGGGCGGTCTCCTACCTGCCGAACGGTCCACGGGCCAAGGACTACGACCCGCTGTACGCCGAGAGCCGCGCGGTCATGGAGACGACGGTGACGAACAAGCCCGAGCACAAGGGCGCGTTCGCGCAGACGATGCAGGGTGGGGCGGTCTTCTACACGCCGGACATCACCGCCAAGCGGCCCAAGTGGACGCAGGTGTTCGACGACGGCGCGGCTGCGGGCAAGATCTTCCCGGGCAACGACGCGATCGGCGCCAGCTCCAACGGTGGCTGGATCCAGACCAGCCCGGACGACCGCTTCCTGTACCGGGCGATCACCGGGCGCCAGCCGGGAACGCTCGGCAAGGACGACCCCGGTACCACCGGCGGCGTCTACGTGCTGGACATCAGCAAGCTGGTCGATGCGGGCACCGACTTCAAGTGCAGCATCGACACGAAGGCGGAGTCCGAGAACGGCGGCCAGGAGGACGACTGCCCGACCGTGGCAGGTGCCGCGCCGATCAACCCCGGCGTCTCGGGGGCGGGCCCGCACTGGGGCGCGTACGACAACTTCGTGCTCGACTCGGGCAGCGGCAAGTACGTGGAGACCGAGTCCCCGACCCGGCTGGCGGTGTCGAACTACTTCGTCGCACGGTCCGGCCTGGACGGTGACCACAAGGTCAACATCGTCAAGCTCGCCGAGGACGGTTCGGCGACGGTGGACAAGAACTTCCGCGACGAGTTCACCGGCCAGGTCGGCATCAACTTCAACCGCAAGTCCTGGCCGCACGGCAACTTCGGCAATGCCAAACCGCACTCCGAGTTGTTCGTGATCGCCGAGCGCGACCTCGAGTAGTCACCCGTCCCCGATGAATCCGGGTGCAGTGGCCGGTGCCGTCCGCACCGGTCACTGCACCCCTGACCAGGGAGAACGTCGATGGTTCACGATCACGTCGCCGATGTGGCCGGTGGCGCGGGCGGCTCGTGGCAGGACATCGCACTGCGGTTGATGCTGCTGTGGCCGGCTGCCGTGGTCGCCGGGATCGGCCTGTTCATCCCGTGGCTGCGCAGCTCCGGCGGGGTGTCGCCGCTGCCGCGCCGACTGCTGCTCGGCGCCTGGATCGCCGGGGCCGGTTCGGCCCTGCTGGCCGTGCTCTCGGTCCTGGTTTCGGACGTGAACCCGATCGGCGGCGGGGTGCACGCCGTGCTGGCGCTGGCGGTTCCCACGCTGCTGCGCCGGCCGGTGCTTGCGCGCTGGGCGGCCGCTGCGCTGCTGGTGTTGCTGGTGGTCGAATCCGTCTCCGGCCGTTCCGGGTTGGATTTCGCTTTGGACACCGCCTACGTCGCGGCGGCGACGATCTGGTTCGGTGTCGCCGCGCTCGCGTTGACGGCTCCGGCCGATCGGTGGCGTCCGGCGACGGTCCGGCTCGACTCGTTGGCGATCTCGCTCGCCGTGCTGTTGACCGCGGTCGGCGTGGTACAGGTCGGGTTGTCCGGGATCGGCTTCGACCGTCGGCTCTTCTCTTCCGCTTTCGGCTTGACGCTGCTGGCGGTCGTACTGCTGCCCGCCGTCGCCACGGTCGTCGTCCTCGCCGTCGCGCGGTCCGGGCGCGCCCCGAGCGCGGGATTCCGGGCCGGCGCAGGATTCGTGGCCGCGGCACTGCTGGCATGGACCGCACTCGTGGCCGTCCCCAAGCCGCCGGATCTGCCGGTGCCGGGTGTCCCGCTGCTGGCGTCGGTCGACCTGAACGAGCTGGAGGTCCCGGTCCTGGTGAGCCCGCAGCGCCCCGGCCCCAACTTGGTACACCTCCCCGACATCGGTGGTCCGCAGGTCACGGTGACCGCGGGCGGCAAACGCGTCGCCGCCACCACGCGGCCCGGCGCGCAAGGCCTGTGGGCGGAGGTCGACCTGCCTCGCGGTCGCAGCGACCTGGTCATCACCCGCGGCGAGAGCAGCGACGAACTGGGGGTCGAAGCCGGTGAGCTGGCACCGCGTCCGCTGCCCGCCGACGACGGCCCGGAGTGCGCCGCGGCCGCGCTGGGCAGCCTGGTCGCGGAGCGGCAGCAGGCGGTGGATCGCTGCCCGTCGGAAGTACTCACGTCGGATGACGAGGAAGCGTTGCGGAAACTGGTGCGCTTCCTGAACAGCAAGCACGTACCGGCGATCACCCTGGTCGCGGATCGGTCACCGCGCGGACGCGCAGCTGACGCCGCGGTGCGTGACGAGGCCGGCCGCGCCGAGATCCGGGTTCTGCGCCAGCCGGCCGCGGATTCGGCACTGCTGGTCGTCTCCGGCTGGCGGGCGGCGCATCGAGCCACCACCCACGCGGCCAAGGCGCAGGCGGAGAAGCCGACGTACTCCCGGGGCATCTACCTGGCGCCCTGGCTGCTCAGCGCCCCGATCGCCACGTCGGTGGCCAGCGCGTCGGTGCCGTTGCGGTTCGACCCACGACAACCCGCTGCCGTCGACTTCACCGTGGCCGTCGGTGACGCGTTCGGCAGGCAAGGCCCGACCGTCGGCGCCTACCACGAGTACCTGCGCGCCACCGGCAGGCAGGCTGACGCGGCAGACGCGGTACGGATCTTCGCGGTCGCCCAGGTCAACGTCATGGCGATGTCCCCGACGGCAAAGCACGCGCCCGGCATGGCCACCGCCGGCGAGGGCCCTGGTCACTGGATTCCCCGCAGCACGGTCATTCCCGTGACGCTTCCGCTGGCGGACGCCAGTGGCTGAGCGCTCGGCGCCGCTGGCCCCCGACGTTCTCGTCGGCCGACGCGAGCGGCAACACCGGAAGCATCCGCCGACCGACGTGAGCGACCGACGCAGTGGACCACCCCGGCTCCTCCGCCGACCGACGTGAGCGCAGCGCAGGCGGCGCACCACCCCCCGACTCTTCCGCTGGCAGGTGACCAGCGGTGACCACCCCACACGCGAAGGAGGTGAAGACATGAAGACATCCCTGAAGCGGGCCGCGGTGCTTGGTGCGACCGTGATCGGGCTGTTCGGTCTGTCCGGCGGGATCGCAGGCGCGGCCGAGACCCCGGTGTGGGTGCTGCCCGGCGTGGACGGAGGGGCCCTCATCGGCCCGATCAGCCAGCTGCCGACGCAGGCGCTCGCGCCGGTGTACGACGTCCTGACCCTGCTCGCCGGGTGAGCAGGCCGCCCCAACCACAGAGAGGTCAACTGCCATGAAGAGAACCCTGCTGCGCGGCACCGTCGCCGCCGTGATGACCGGCGCCGCGTTGTTCGCGTCGGCGTCCCCGGCGCTGGCCGACGAGCCCGAGATCGTCGACGAGCCGGACACGTCCAACTACCACGACAAGTACACGTTCGCGCCGTTGGGCGTGCCGGTCATCGGACTGATCCAGTCACTGAGTGCCGCGCCGGGAAAGATCATCCCCGGCGCCTGATCCCCGATCAGCAGAGGCCCGGCCCTTGGTTGGCCGGGCCTCTTGCGATGTTCGGACCTGCGATCCGCCAGCCGTACCGGCGAAGGTCCCCGTGGAGTCGGCGGTCACGCCATGTGCCGGGGAGTGTTCGCCGAGCCCGGCGGGCTCCGCGCGGGTCGTCGGTGCGAGCCGCACTGCGGCCAGAGCCGCACGGGTATTCGGCGCGAGCCGCGCGAGCCTTCCGGGAAAGGCCGTGCGAGTCCGAGTGGGTGCGGCCCCGCGAGTTCGCCACGACGTCGGAGCCCTCACTACCTGGTCGGATGCGCCGCGAGAGCGTCCCATCGGCCCCGCTCGGAGCGCGGCATTCTCCATGCAACTGAAGAAAGGCCCGGCCGCGGCGGCCAGGCCTTCCTTGTTCCTTCCTGCTGTCAGCAGATGCTGTCGGTGGGCTTCGGATTGCCGAGACCGAACAGCGGTCGCAGCTTGAGGCCGACCCACGTGCCGCCGAGCGCGGCCACGCCCCACAGCCAGCCGTACACGTTCCCGGTGGAGATGCCGCCCAGGTAAGCGCCGATGTTGCAGCCACCGGCCAGCCGGGCGCCGATTCCCATCAAGATGCCACCCAGCACCGCGGCCAGGGCGGTCTTCCACGGAATCTCGGCGCGGAACTTCCACGCGCCCGCGGCCGCCGCAGCCAGCGCGGCGCCGATCATGATGCCGATGTTGGTCAGGCTGGTGCCGTTCTCGAAGATCGAGGAGTCCAGCGCCTGCGCGTTCTTGGCCTGCTGCCAGAACTCCCACCCGTGCACGTCGACACCGACCAGCTCGAGGAGCTTGGCGCCCCACAGCGCGAACGCGAACGTGACCCCCCAGATACTGCCGGAGACCAGGAACACCGCAGCGGCCAGCACACCGAGCACCACCGCCCCGGTCAGCAGCGGCCACGAACCCCGGTAGATCCTCGCCAGCCCCTGTGCGCTCGGCGGCGGGGCCACCGGCGGCGGGTTGCGACGCGCCTGCACCACCCGGGTCAGCACCACGATCAGCAGCAGAGCGGCGATGGTGATCGTCCACGAGCCGAACCAGCCGACGTGCTCGGACAGCACCAGGCCAGGCACCTCGGGCCAGCCGGTGAACAGCGGATAGGCCCACGTGTAGAACACCGAGCCGGCGATGAACCCGAACAGGGTCAGGAAGATGGTCGACTGACCCGCGCCGACGGCGAACAGGGTGCCGGAGGCGCACGCCCCGCCGAGCTGCATGCCGATGGCGAACAGCGCCGCGCCCGCGAACAGCGGCAGGCCGATCGGACTGGCCTGCACCGACAGCTCGGAGTCGAACAGGAACGACCCGGATGCGGCGATCAACGCGATCAGCGTGGTGGCGGTGCCGATCAGCAGGGTGTGCGCCCGCAGCCCCGTGCCGTTGCCCACGGCGATCAACTGGCGCCACGCCGAGGTGAACCCGAAGCGGGAATGGAACAGGGCGACGCCGAGACCGAGGCCGAGGACGAGCAGCACGCCGAACTTGGTGCCGTACTGCGCGCCGACGTAGATGCTCAAGCCGATGGCGAGCACGGCGGCCACGACCAGCGGCGGCACCCGCACCGGGTCTTCCGGCTGCGGTCTCGGCGGCGCGCACGAGGTCGGCGAACTCAGCAGGAACTGCTTGGTATCCGGTTTGGCGGCAGGGTTGGCTGTCACGGTGATACTCCGTCGAGAGGCATACGCTGAGGGATTGCGATCTCGACCAGGCTAGCCAGCAGCCCACTATCTGATAACTAGTTCCACACTATGGAAACAGCGGACATTCGGGTCCGGAACCGACACTAGCCGCGAAAGGCCCGGCCGGAGCAAACTAGCGGACCATGAGCAACCTGGCCGACGAAGCGGAACGCCTCAGCCTCGACGAGCTGCGCGCGCTGCAACTGCGCCGCCTGCAGTGGACGCTCCAACACGCCTACGACAACGTGCCGTTCTACCGGAAGTCGTTCGACGCGGCGGGCGTCCACCCCAAGGACTGTCGCTCGCTGGAGGATCTGCGGCACTTCCCGTTCACCACCAAGCAGGACCTGCGGGACAACTACCCGTTCGGCATGTTCGCCGTGCCCCAGGACCAGCTCGCCCGCGTGCACGCCTCGAGCGGGACGACGGGCAAGCCGACGGTCGTCGGGTACACCAAACGCGACATCGACACGTGGGCCGAGGTGGTCGCCCGCTCGATCCGGGCAGCCGGCGGGCGTCCCGGCGACAAGGTTCATGTCGCCTACGGCTACGGCCTGTTCACCGGCGGGCTGGGCGCGCACTACGGCGCCGAGCGGCTCGGCTGCACCGTCATCCCCGCCTCCGGTGGCATGTCGGCCAGGCAGGTGCAGCTGATCACCGACCTCAAGCCCCAGGTGATCATGGTGACGCCGTCGTACATGCTCACGCTGCTCGAGGAGTTCGAGCGCCAGGGCGTCGACCCGAAGAGCACCTCACTGCGGGTGGGCATCTTCGGCGCCGAGCCGTGGACCGAGCGCATGCGCGCCGAGATCGAGAGCCACACCGGCATGGACGCGGTGGACATCTACGGGTTGTCCGAGGTCATCGGCCCCGGCGTCTCCCAGGAATGCGTCGAGACCAAGGACGGCCTGCACATCTGGGAGGACCACTTCTACCCGGAGATCGTCGACCCGATCACCGACGAGGTCCTGCCGGACGGCGAGCACGGCGAACTGGTCTTCACCTCGCTGACCAAGGAAGCCATGCCGATCATCCGCTACCGCACGCGCGACCTGACGCGACTGCAGCCAGGGACCGCGCGCCCCGCCATGCGACGGATGGAGAAGGTCACCGGCCGCAGCGACGACATGATGATCGTGCGCGGGGTGAACGTGTTCCCGACCCAGATCGAGGAAGTCATCCTCGGCATCGCCGAGCTGGCTCCGCAGTTCCAGCTGGTACTGACCCGCGAAGGGCACCGGGACGAGCTGACCGTGCGAGTGGAAAGCCGACCCGACGTGCCCACCGACCGGCGTTCGGCCGCAGCCGAGCAGCTCCGCACGCGGATCAAGGAATCGGTCGGCATCACCGTGCACGCCGAGGTCATCGATCCGGACACGCTGGAGCGGTCGATCGGTAAGGCACGCAGGGTGGTCGACCAGCGCGAACTATGACGCCCGCACGATCTGCACGGCCTCGTTGAGGCCGGTCAGCCGCTGCGCGACGGCTTCGGTGGGCACCACGACGACGACCCGCTCACCGGCGCCGTCCGCAGCGTGCGCGACCGCCTCCAGCGCCTCGGCGACCCCACCGTCGATCGTGTCCACCTCGGCCAGGTCCAGCACCAACGGGACGACACCACCGCAGGTCGCGGCGAGCAGCTGCCTGCGCAGATGAGTGGCCGCCATCGGGCGCACGGAGCCGCGCAGCCGCGCCACTGTGGTGTTTCCCACGGTGCGTACGTCCAGGCGGTGCCGATCACCCTCCGGCTCGACGGTGTCCGCGATGTCCGGCACGCGCTGAGCGGAGGCACGCAGCGTCACGGTCGTCCCGTGCGCACCACGCTCGATCCGCACGTCGTCCATGGATTCCTGCATGATGAGCACGCCGCGGCCGCCCGGACCCTCGCCAGGGTGCGCCGGCTTCCACGTGCCCTCGTCGGAGACGGTCACCACGACCGACCGGCCGTCGGTTTCCGCACGCAGGTGCACCGGGCCGGACTCGCTGTCCCGGTAGGCGTGCACGATCGCGTTGGTCGCGGCTTCGTTCGCGGCCAGCACCAGCCGATCGGCCAGTTCGCCGGGGATCTGCGCTTCGACCAGCCAATCGGTCAGCCGCCCCCGCAGTTCGCCCAACCGCCGGGGATCCGCATCGACCCGTACATCCAATGGGTCGCGCTGCGTTGAGACCATGGGCGGGGGCTCCAGACGGTGTCGGCGACACGATTGTAGAGGTCGTTGAGACGTTTCCCAGCCGGAGAAGGTTTCAAACGCCTCGCCGAGCCCCGCGAGACAGGTTCGTCTTGAGGATTGCCACGAAACACGGCTAGGGTCGGTTCCGGCAACAGGAGGTGGCATGACCAAACCGGAGCCGAACGCCGACGCCGATGTGGCGCGGCTGGTGTCCATCACCCCAACGGACTCAGGCCGCGACGGCGTGGTGGTCCTCACCGTGTCCGGCGAGCTCGACATGCTCAGTACGGACGCGCTCACCGAACGGCTCGACGAGGCCCTCAAGCCACCGAACCAAGCCGTCGTGCTGGATTTGTCCGGCGTGCGCTTCCTCGGGTCGGCGGCGCTGTCCGCCCTGCTCAAGGCGGCCGAGTCGGCGAAGTCCACCGACATACGACTGCTGCTGGTGGCCAGCAACCACGCCACCCTGCGGCCGTTCGAGGTCACCGGCATCAGCGACAGCTTCACGATCCGCCCGACGGTGTCCGAAGCACTCGCCTTGCTCGACTGACCGCTAGGCGTCGGCCAGCGCCTCGTCCACCGAGCCGTAGCGGGCCAGGTCGAGGTCGGCGCCGCTGAGCTTGAGCGAACGGAGCACGGCATTGCCTTTGACCACCACGGCGAATCTCGTGCGGTCTCCGGCCGATTCCCGCGCCGTGACCAGCGAGGACACCCCTGCCGAGGCGAAGAAGCGCACGCCGGAGAGGTCGACCACCAGCACGCGCGGCGCTTTGCTCAACGCGCTGTGCAGACCTTCGGTGAACCGGGCCGCGGTGGTCATGTCGATCTCGCCGGTCACCCGCAGCACAGCGGTGGAATCGCGCCAGTCGACGCGCACGGTGACATCGCCCGCGGAGAAAGCCGAGCCCGGGGTGGACGAAGAGACCGACATCGCGCCCCCTTCCGGACATTGCGCCACGACACGACCATTTCACCAGGTGGTAGCGACAGCCTACGGACGCGATGTGCAGCAAGGCAATCAGCTGATCGGACGGAGGGTGATGGCCCCACCTGGTTGATCAGGGCGCTGACGGGGTACATCGAGAGCACGTCCGGCTCATCCACGCGATGAGCATGTGAGAGGGAGAGGAACTTGGTGGACGGAGCAGACCATCGCCCCCCGGCGATCGCCGCCCGAGACGACGTGGAAATCCGTTTGGGCGCCAAGGCGGTGCACCTGCCGGTGGTGCGGGCGGTGGCGGTGAACATCGCCATGCGCGCCGACCTCGACCTCGATGCGATCTCGGACCTGGAGCTGGCCGTCGACGAAGCGTGCTCGTCTCTGATCGTGCTCGCCGAGCCGAACTCGATCCTGATCTGCCGGTTCACCGTGGGCGACGAGGAGATCGTCTTCCGCGCATCGGTCGACTCCACCCAGCAGGCGCCGAGCACCGGCACGTTCGGCTGGCGGGTGCTGACCACGTTGACCGACCGGGCGCGCAGCTGGTCGGACTCCGGGCAGGTGCACATCGAGGTCGCCAAGGCCAAACCGGTCGCGCACGCCGACCGCCGCGAAGAGATTCGGTGATCGCCTGACGGGGTATTCGCCGGTCACGTCACCGACGAAAGGCCGAGCATGACCGCCACCGAGGACCCCGATCTGGTCGACCTGATCATCGCCGATCACCGCGATTTCGAGCGCATGTTCGTCGAGTTGCAAGAAGGCGTGCAGCCTCCGGAGTACCGGCGCAGACTGCTCGACCACCTGATCGCCGGCCTGATCCGGCACGCCGTCGCCGAGGAGCAGCTGGTCTACCCGACCGCGATCGACAAGGCCGCCGACGGCAAGGACATGGTCGAGCACGAGCTGGAGGAGCATTCCGAAGCCGAGCAGCTGATGAAGGATCTGGAAGCGGTCGAGCCGACCGATCCGGCGTTCGACCGGCTGGTCGGCGAGCTGATCGACGACCTGCGGCATCACTTCGAGGAAGAAGAGGGCAAGCTGCTGCCCGCGCTGCGCGAGGCGTGCGACCGCGACGAACTGGTCACACTCGGCAAGTCCATGGCGCTGGCGAAGAAGATGGCGCCGACGCGGCCCCATCCGTCGGCCCCGGACACTCCCCCGGCCAACCTGGTCGTCGGCCCCGGGCTCGGCCTCATCGACCGCGTCCGGGACGTGCTGGGTAACCGTCCGAGCTAGTCATGCATGACCCGACGCCGCCGAACCCGGTGCCGCGCGACCCGGACCCGCCACGGCCGAACCCGGACCTGGACCCGCCACTGCCCGAGCCGGACCCAGTACCACCGCGGCCGGACCCAGTACCACCGCTGCCGGTGCCGGACCCGGTACCGCCGCGTCCCGACCCACAGCCCGGACAGCCCATTCCCGATCCGCAGCGGCCCCTGCCCGAGCCGGATCCGCACCCCGAGCCGCCGCGGCCGGATCCTCACCCGGAGCCGCCGGATCCCGGGCCGCACCACCCAGGGCCGCACCCGGATCCGACCCACCCTGGTCCCGGCCGCGAACCGCCGAATCCCGAGCCGTTCCCGAAGCCACCGCATCCCGGGCCGCTGCCGACACCGCCGCACCCCGGGCCGTTCCCGGAACGCCCCGAGCCCTGGCCTCACCCGGACCCGACGCATCCCCGACCGGACCCTCCTGCCGGTCCGCCGCGGCGGTGACGCCGCGGACGGCCGGCGGCCCCGACGCCTGAAGCAGCATCCACCAGGCGCCGGGGCCGTTTGTCGTCGGCTAGCGCACCGGCGGCATGTCGGACTCCGGCGAGTCCAAGCCGGGCCGCGACTTGGCCCAGTGCCCGCGGGTGAAGTCCGGCACCTTGACCGGGCGTCCGCCCCGCTCCAGCGACATCGCGCTCAACGGCACGGCCGAGCACCACACCGCCGAGTCGTACACGTCGATGTCGGGCACCAGCCCCGCCCGCATCTGCTGCACGATGCGCCACTGCAGCACGTAGTCCATGCCGCCGTGACCACCGGGGTTGTCCGGGTTGTCGCCGACCTTCTTCCACAACCAGTGGTCGAACTTGTCGCGGTAGCTGTCGAAGCTGCGCCACGTGTGGCCGCTGTGGTCCGGCTCGAAGTAGGCACGAGCACCGGACTCACCGTCACCGACGTAGTCCTCCACCAGGCCGCGGCTGCCCGCCAGCGAGTTGATCCGGCTGTACGGGCGTGGCGAGCTCACGTCGTGCTCGGCCCGCACGATGCGACCCTTCTCCGTCTCCAGCAAGCACGTGACCAGGTCACCGTTGATGTAGGTCTCGTCCCAGATCGGGTCGTCCTTCGGGATGAACCGCTCGCGGTAGTCGTAGAGCCCCTTCGGTTCGGTGGACGTGGCGCGCAGCGTGACGAACCGGTCGCCACGGTTGATGTCCATGCAGGCCGCGATCGGGGCCAGTCCGTGCATCGGATACAGGCTGGCGATGCTGCGCATGTGCCACTTCCGCCGCCACGCGTCGGTGTAGTACGTCGGCGAGAACAGCAATTCGCGCAGGTCGTGCAGGTAGCCGCCGTGACCGTTGGTGATGTCGCCGAACAGGCCTTCGTGGGCCATGCGCAGCATGGCCAGCTCGTTGCGGCTGTAGCTGCAGTTCTCCATCAAAAACAGGTGCTTGCGCATCCGCTCGCTGGTGTCCACCAGGCTCCACAACTGGTGCAACTCGGTCGCGATCGGCAGCTCGACCCCGACATGCTTGCCGGCGAGCAACGCCGCCCGGCCGTGCTCGTAGTGGAACTCCCACGGGGTGGCGACGTAGACGAAGTCCACGTCGCTGCTCGAGACCAGCTTCCGGTACGAGTCCGCGGACCCGCCGTATTCGGCGGGCCGGTCCTTGCCCAGCTCGACCAGCTGGTCGGCGGCCTTCTTTGCGCGGTCGGCCCGGATGTCGCACACCGCGGTGATCTGGGCGCCGGGCACCGCTGCCCAGCCGGGTAACATCCCCATCCCGCGGTTGCCGAGCCCGATCAGGCCGATGCGGACCACATCGTGCTCCTCGAACGGCACGCCGATCATCGACTTCTGACCGGGCTTGCGCGCCGGGACCACGTCGTCGCGCTCCGTCGCGGCCGCGGTGGTCGACGAGGTCGCCGCCAGCAGGCCGCCGGCGAGGGCGCCACCCAGGACGGACCTTCGGGTTGTCGGTGGCAGGTCAGGCATGGTGTGACCACTCCTTGCGTTCGCCAGCAGGGGCACGTAGGTCGATCAACCGGAACAGACTGTCCAGCGACGATGTGACGAATGTCAATACTTGCGCGAAAAGGTGCGCAAACACGCAGAAATGATCAACAGGATTGATCGTTTGATCGACGCACCGCAGTCGGTGGTTGCACGCGGTAATCGGTCGTTGACGCAGCTCGACCGTTGCATGACAGATCCGCGTGTGCCTCTTCCGCTCAGCCGCGCAGTGCGACATATTGAGCGGGTTCGAAGGGCCTTCGGATAGCAGGGAAAGGATGGCCATCACGGTGCAGCGGGCGGTGGAGGACGTGTCCTCTCCGACGGTTCCGGCGAGCCCGGTGTCACCGTCGCGCCCACCGCGGGTGCGACGTCGCAACGCACTCACCAGAGCATGGGGGTGGACGCCGGGCAGGCTGGCTCTCATCATGGCGGGTTTGCTCGGCCTGATGGCCGTGCTCGGCTTCGTCACGGTGACCACGGCCAACACCAAGTCAGACGCCACCTGGGAGCTCGCCGAGCAGCACGAGCCGACGGCGGCCGACGTGCAGCGCCTGTATCGCGCCTTGTCCGAGGCGGACGCCACGGCAGCGAGCACGTTCCTCGCCGCCCAGAACGCCTCGATCGAACTGCGCAAACGCTACGAGGACGACATCGCGGTCGCCGGGCCGACGATCGGCCTCGCCGCGGTGGACCGGGCCGGGGACCCGCGGGTGGCGCGCGAGATCGAGGTGATCGGCCGCCAGGTGCCGGTCTACGCGGGCCTGGTGGAGGCGGCGCGGGCGAACAACTTGCAAGGGCTGCCGATCGGCGCCGCGTACCTGCGCGAGGCG
Organism: Thermocrispum municipale DSM 44069; assembly: GCF_000427825.1. Lineage (GTDB taxonomy): Bacteria > Actinomycetota > Actinomycetes > Mycobacteriales > Pseudonocardiaceae > Thermocrispum > Thermocrispum municipale. The sequence continues at coordinate 155,768 of NZ_ATYT01000009.1, forward strand.
TCGCACCTGATGCGGACCGAGATCCTGCCCGCCGCAGAGCGGCTGTACGACATCCAGACCGAGCGGGTGGCGCAGGAACGGGACGACGCCATGCGCTTCCCCTACCTGGCCGCGGGCCTGCTGCTGATCACGCTGATCGCGCTGGTGGCGACGCAGATCTACCTGTGGCGCAGCTTCGGACGACGCCTCAACGTCGGCATGCTGATCGCCACCGGCGCGCTGGTCGTCGGGTTGATCTGGAGTTCGGTGGCGTTCGTGCTGCACGCAAGCAACGCGCAGTCGGCGGAACCGGAGCGGGTGGCCGCGCTGGCGCAAGCCAGGATCACCGCGCTGCAGGCACGGGCGAACGAGCTGCTCACCCTGGTCGCCCGCGGTAACGGCGCACAGTACGAGGAGCAGTTCGACAAGCTGACCACCGAGCTGGCGGGCAAGGACGGCTCGTCGGGCACGCTGGCCACGGCGCGGGAAGGCGCCGAAGGCGAGGTGGCGGCCGCGTTGGCGAACACCGCGGGTGCCACGCGCAGCTGGCTCGAGGGTTACCGCGAAGTGCGCGAACTGGACAACAACGGACGCTACGACGAGGCGGTGGAACGGGCCGTCACCGAAGGTGCCACCGGTTCGACCGCGCCGGCGTTCGCCCAGCTGGACGCCGGCCTGGAACGGGCGCTGGCAGCCAGCCGTGACCAGTTCGTGGACGACATCGTCGCGGCGGCCCGTTCGCTCACCCTGCTCACCACCGGCTGGGCGGTGCTGACCGTGGTCGCGGCCGGTGGAGTTGCCTATGGACTGCGTCAACGGTTGCGGGAGTACCGATGATGCGAAGCCGAATCCTGAGCGTGCTGTCCGCGTGCCTGGTCGCGGCCACCGTGGCGGCCGGGTGCGGCGCCGATGTCGCACCTGGGTCGATGGTTCCGGTGCGTCCGGCCGAGCGCCCGTTGCCGGGTGGCGTCAAGCTCGACCCCGAGGTGCCGAAGGAGAACAAGGACAACGACTGCGGCGATCCGACGGCGAGCCTGGCGCCGAGCGGAACCTCGGTCCCGTCCGGCTCCACGATGGACGAGATCCGCAAGCGCGGCAGGCTGATCGCGGGCGTGGACCAGAACACCTACCTGTTCGGCTTCCGCAACCCGACCACCGGTGAGCTGGAAGGCTTCGACATCGACATCGTGCGGGAGATCGCCGAGCGGCTGCTCGGTGACCGCAGCAAGGTGCAGTTCAAGGCGCTGCCCGCCAGCCAGCGGATCGACGCGCTCAAGGACGGGTCGGTCGACCTGGTGGCCTACACCATGACGGTCACCTGCGAGCGCCGCAAGGACGTGGAGTTCTCCAGCGTCTACTTCGAGTCCGGCCAGCGCATCCTGGTCGCCAAGGGCTCGGACTACAAGAAGGTCTCCGATCTGGGCAACAAGCCGGTGTGCGCGCCCGCGGAATCGACGTCGCTGACCAACCTGGCCAAGGAGGACCCGCCGCCCGACCTGATCGCGGTGGACGACCTGGCGGACTGCCTGTTGTTGCTGCAGCAGCGGCAGGTGGAGGCGGTCTCCACCGACGACTCGATCCTGGCGGGCATGGCCAAGCAGGACCCGAGCGTGCACGTGGTCGGCGAGCAGTTCAGCAAGGAGCCGTACGCGATCGGCATCCCCAAGGGCAACACCGACATGGTCCGCTACGTCAATGCGGTGCTGGACGACATTCGAAACGACGAATGGGACCAGCTGTACGGCAAGTGGCTCGAGCCGGTGCTGGGTCCGGCGCAGCCACCGGCGCCGAAGTACCGGTGAGCGCGGCTAGTCCGGCTCGGGCAACGTCACCGCGCGGCGTGACACCGAGCAGACTTCCCTCGTGCGGTGCCGCGGCAGCCGAAGGGTGATCACGGCGCGGCCGGGCAGCTGCTGAAGCACTTCCGGCGGGCCGACGTTGATGGTCGTGACGCCGGCGCGGCTCGCCGCGAGCCCTTCCTGATTGGCGTGGATGCTGGCCTTGGTGGGCAGCTCGGTGGTCACCGCGCGGTACAGCTCGACGTCCTCCCGGGCTTCCTCCTCGGTGGAGACCAGCACGGCCACGTCGAGGCCGAGCATGTCCGCGGCGTAGAAGACCGGGATCACCGACACCAGCGAGCGGTCGCGACGGGTCGGCAGCAGTCCGCTGAGCCGAGCGATCTTCTTGTCCGACCGGCGCGGGTTCCTCCGGTTCATCTGCTTGTGCACGGCCAGCGCGGTGGCCAAGTGAGCGTCGCCGAGGGTGACACCGACAGATCGGCGGATCATCTCCGCCATCAAGGCGATGATTTTCGGCTGTGTGCGGCATCGACCCTCCCTCGTGTCCCCCTCGATGGTCATGCGGGCGTGCGGCTGCCGGTGCCCGTGACAGCAACCTGCCGCGTCAACCCGAACGCCGCTTCCGCCTGACGCCCAACCACCGGAAACCCTGCGTGAACTCCGGGGCGCGCACGGCGTCGTACAGCGCGGTCAGGTCGGTCCGCACGGCAGCCAGCCGAGGGTCCGCAGGCAGGCTGACCGGCTCGGGCTCTTGCTCGGCACGCACGGCTGCCGCGATTTTCCGGACCGCGCCGGTTACGGTCTCCGCATCCTGCTGCCGCACCGGGCTCGCGCCGCTCTGGGACAGGTCGACCGCCACGCGCGTGACGGCGTCGGTGAGCCGTTCCAGGCCGACGATGGCGGGCCACCACGCGGTCGCCGCGCGCCCCGCCGGAGACGGCTCGGAGATCAGCCGCTGTGCCTGCAGGCGGAGGTCGGACAGCTCACGGTAGGTCTTGCGGCGCAGCGCCGAGCGGCCCGCCGGATGCTCGGCCAATGCGCGGGCGGTGTAGTCGGCCAGGGTCTCGACCGCCTCGGCCAGCTGACCGGCCAGGCGCGGCGCGCGACTGCCCGGCCAGATGAGGTAGCCGAAGATCAGCACCACGCCACAGCCGACCGCGGTGTCGACCAGCCGGGTTCCGACCAGTTCCCACTCGCCCGCGTTGGTGATGTCCAGCTGCATGATCACCAGCGGTGTGACGAACGCCGAGAACAGCCCGTAGTTGCGGGCCAGGCCGATGGGCAGCAGCCCGGCGAGGCAGGCGACGAACAGCATCAGCGCCCATGCGGGCGGATCGACGAGGATCACCAGCGCGCCGATCAGCACGCCGAGTGCGGTGCCCGCCGCACGCTGGACCGCACGCGCGAACACCGAGCCGAAGTCGGGCTTGAGGACCAGCGCCACCGTGAGCGTCACCCAGTACGACCGGTCCAGGTTCAGCTGTCTGGCCAGCGCCTCGGCGATCCCCACGCACAGGGCGAGTTGCGCGGCGAACAGCCACGTCGCACGACCGGTGATCAGCGCGTCGAGGTGCTCGGCCAGCCGCTCCCGCAACGAGGGGTGGCGCCGCTCGACCCGATCACGCGGGCCGTCGCGCAACACACCTGCGACCACGCCCAACGCGGCCGCCAGCGGACCTCCGCCGCGGCTGTCCAGGTCCGGCGGGGCGGAATCGGCTCGGATCGCTTCACCGACTTCCCGTACCGCCGCGATCATCTCCGGCGACGGACGAACGTGCGCGTTGTGCAGCGCAACCCCGGCCTCGACCACCGGCGTGGTCTCCAGCAGGGCGACGAACAGCTTGTGGTAGTGGGCGTCGCGACCCTCCAGCCGGGATCGCGCGGCCAGCAGGACGTCGTAGGCCTCGTTCATCGCGCCGGTCAGTTCCCGACGGGCCGGGCCGGCCGCACGGGTGCCGGAGACCTCGAGCAGGTCGGCGAGCTTGGTGTAGACCGCGGCGAGGGTGGCGCGCTCCGGCAACGTCGCCCGCACCGGCCAGGCCGCGATCGCCAGGGTCAATGTCCACCCGGCGCCGACGGCGAACCATCCGGTCGCCTCCACCGGATCCCACACCTCACCCTGCCCGGCGCCCACGACACCGAACACGATCAGCATCAGCCCGGCGGACGATCCGGTGGCGCTGATCCCGGACAGCAGCGCGGACGCCGCGGCCAGCAGCACCATGACGACGCTGGTCCACCAGCCATGACCGGCTGACAGGCCACCCGCGAGCAAGCCGACGGTGCCGGCGAGTGAGGAGTAGCCGATGCGCCGCAGCCGGAACAAGTAGGGGCCGGGGCGGGCCACGAACGTGCCGCACAGCGCGCCGAGCGAGGTCTGCATACCGATCACGACCTCGCCGACGGCAATTCCCACGGCCGCGGGCACGGCGACGGCCAGCGCCGCCCGGAAGGCCAGCCACCAGGGCACGGGCGCGGGCCGAACCCGCACCAGCTCGCTCAACCAGTGCGGTGCGGGCACCTCCCGCAACGGCCGCGGTGGTGCCGGCCCTCCCGCCGCATCCCGGTCCACGATTTAGGCTAGCCTAACTTTGCTCCAGATCGTACGCTCGGCTTATGACCGCAGCTCTCCGCAAGATCGACCAGGCGCCGTTCTCGCAGCAGCTGCGGGAGGCCACACGCGAAGATCATGACCGCGCCAACAAATCGGCTTTCGTGACCAAGATCCTGGATGGCTCAGCGCGATTGTCCGCCTATACGGCGCTGGCAGTACAGCATTTCCACATTTACACCGCACTGGAGGAAGCAGCCCGGGCGCTGGCCGACCATCCGGTGGTGAGCCGGTTCCTCATCGACGGATTGGAGCGGGTGCCCGCGCTGACCACGGACCTGCGGTTCTTGCTCGGGCCGCGCTGGCGTGAGCTGGCGATTCCCCGGCGGACCACGGTGGAGTACTGCTACCGGATCACCGAGGTGGCCCAGTCGTGGCCAGGCGGGTTCGTGGCCCACCACTACACGCGCTACCTGGGTGACGTCTCGGGTGGCCAGGTCGTCCGGTCGCGGCTGCGCACCCGCTACGACGTCGACGGGGACGGCGCGCGGTTCTACGACTTCAGTGCGCTGGGCAGCCCGGCGGCTTTCCGACGTCGCTATCGGCAGCTGCTGGACACCGCGGAGTGGGACGCGGCCGAGCGTGAGCGGATCATCGCCGAGGCACGGGTGGCGTTCCAGCACAACATCGCCGTGCTGGACGATTTGGACTGCGTCGCGGGTGGTTGAAGCCGCTCGCCCCTGTTCGTTGTCAGACCCCCGCTCTAGTCTTGCGTGGTTCACATCACATCGACGCAAGGAGGATGGCCATGGCCATCATGCTCAACCCCTACCTCAGCTTCGAGGACACCGCCCAACAGGCGATGGAGTTCTACCGGGACATCTTCGGCGGCGAGCTGACCGTCAACAAGTTCGGCGAGTACGGCATCGAGGGCCCGAAAGCGGACCAGGTCATGCACGCACATCTGAAGACGGCGAACGGCATGACCTTGATGGCGTCCGACACGCCGCCCGGCGTCGAGCACAGGAGCGGCTCGTCGATCACGATCTCGCTCAGCGGGGACGATGCCGGCGAACTGCGCGGGTACTGGGAGAAGCTGGCCGACGGCGGCAAGGTCGACGTGCCACTGGAGAAGCAGGTGTGGGGAGACGAGTTCGGCCAGCTGGTCGACCGGTTCGGGATCGCCTGGATGGTGGATATCGGGCCGGAGGGCTGACGGCGACGTAGTCAGGTGATCGGGCGCAGAGCCAGGTGACGGCACGGCGGAGCCAGGTGACGGCGCGGCCGGCATCCTGCGCCCGCCTGCCGGAAACAGCTCGCACAAGCCGAGGCGATCTCCCCGTGCGCTACGCGGCAACCAGTACGTGGCACGCACGCGAAGCCCACCCTACGAAACGGCATCTGTCGCGGCGTCGATCAAGCAGGTCTCACAATCCGAGCGAGTCTCCGTGTGCCACACGGCCATCCAGCAGCGTGGCGCGCACCCTGAGCTCACCCAACCGCGCGGTGTCCACGGCCCGCGGGTCGGCGTCGAGCACCACCAGGTCGGCTCGCTTACCCGGGGAGATGGAGCCGATCCGGTCCTCGGCGCGACAGGCCCACGCCGCCGTGGCGGTGTAGGCCTGTAGCGCGTCGAGCACCGTGATCGACTCGTCGGGCCCCACCGTCAGACCCGCGGCGGTGCGCCGCTCCACCATGAACTGCATGGCGCGCAGCGGCGCACCATCCGTCACGGGACGATCCGAGCTGCCTACCAGCGGCACGCCGGCGTCCAAGAACGCCTTCCCGCGATACAGCCAGGGCGCACGACTCTCGCCCATGACGGCCGCGTAGTCGTCGCCGAGATAGGTCAGGAAGTTCGGCTGCACCACGGCAGCGGCTCCCAGCGCGGCCAAACGCGGCAGCTGGTCCGGGCGCACCAACCCGGCATGCTCGATGCGGTGGCGCGCTGCCGCGCGAGGGTGCTCGGCCTGCGCGCGTTCCAGACCCGCCAACGCGAGGTCGACGGCTCGGTCGCCGATGGCGTGCACCGCGAGCTGCCAACCCGCTCGGTGCCCGTCGACCATCTGCTGAACGAGCACGTCCGGGTCCCGGTAGAACTGGCCGCTGTGGTCGAGCCCGACGTACGGCTCGGTCAACGCGGCGGTGCGCGGCATCATGCCGCCGTCGGTCCAGATCTTCAGCGGGCCGATGCTGAGCCGGTCGCCCCCGAAACCGGTGCGCAGGCCCAGATCAAGGGCTCTCGTCACGCCGTCGGCGGGATGCGCGGCGACCTCGTGCAGGGCGTCGGCCGCGATCATCAGCTGCACCCGCAGCGGCAACCTGCCCTGCTCCTGGGCACGCTGATACGCGTCGAGTTCGACCCCGCTGTGACTGATCAGGCCTCCCCCGATGCCCGCTTCGGCGACCGTGGTGATCCCCTCGGCCAGGCACTGCCTGCCCGCCGCCTCGATGGCATCGACCAACTCGTCGAGCGCGTACGGCTGGCGCAGCTCTCGCACCGCTGCCATTCCGCTTTCCGCGAGGACGCCCTGGTGGTGCTCCACGTCCACCGGCAGCATCCGCAGCACGGCACTGCTGACCACGCAGGCGTGGCCGGAGTCGTGCACCACGAACACCTTGCGTCCGCCACCGGCGGCATCCAGTTCGTCAACGGTCAGGTGTCTGCCGAGTGGGCGCTGGTCGTACCCGACGACGTCGAGCCACTCGTCCTGGCCGCGCTCGCCGGCGGCCTTGGCGATGACTCGCAGAACGTCCTCGATCCGCTCGCACGAGCCGATGCTCACGCTGCGCATCCCGGTGCCTGCCCACGCCAGGTGGACGTGCGCATCGATGAACCCGGGCACCACCGTCGCTCCACCGAGATCGACCTCCTGGCGAGCGGGCAGCTCCGTGACCGCGTCGTCAACGCCGACGACGAGGCCGTTCCAGATGCCGACCGTGGTGGCCACCGGGTGCCGCGTATCCATCGTCAGGACCGTGGCGTTGGTCAAGCGAGCATCGAGTTTCCAGGTCACGTGGTTAGAGTAGCCTTACCTAATCTTTCGTCGCGGGAGGTGCTAGGTGGAGGCGACGGGACGGTCGGTCCTGCGGTCCGCCATCCATGGTCAGCGCCGTTTCGTCGCAGGCGCCGCCGCGCTCGCCGCCGGTCACCAGGGCTGTGAGGCCCTGGTCCCGGTGATCATCGGGGTGGTCATCGACACCGCCGTCTCCTCCGGCTCGCTCCCGCGACTGTTGACGTGGCTGGGGATTCTGGCCGTCATCTTCCTGGTGCTGTCGCTGGCGTATCGGTTCGCCGAACGCAACGCCCAGCGCGCGGGCGAGCAAGCCGCGCACGAGCTGCGGCTGAAGCTCACTCGTCGGGTTCTGGATCCGCACGGCGGCGCCGACGGGCTGCCGGGCGCGTTGGTCAACATCGCCACCGGCGACGTGAAGCGGGTCGGTGACATGGTTGCCGCGGTGCCGTATGCCTTCGCGGCACTCACCGCATTGACGGTCAGCTCGGTGGTGTTGCTGACCAGCTCGATACCCCTGGGGCTGTTGATCTTGCTGGGCACGCCGCCGGTGCTGTGGCTGACGCACCTGGCCGGTCGCCCGCTCGAGCGGCGCAGCCACCACGAGCAGGAACGAGCGGCCGAGGCGTCCGGGGTGGCCGCCGACCTCGTGGCGGGCCTGCGCGTACTGAAGGGCATCGGAGCGGAGCGGGCCGCGGTGCAGCGCTACCGCCGCACGAGCAGACGATCGCTGAATGCCGCGGTCCGGGCGGCGCGTGCCCACGGCTTGCACAACGGCGCGGTGATGGCCGTGACCGGGGTGTTCCTGGCGCTGATCGCGCTGATCGGAGCGCACCTCGCGCTGGCGGGCAGCATCACCGTCGGCGAGCTGGTGGCTGCCGTCGGCCTCGCCCAGTTCCTGCCGACGCCGTTTCACATGATCACGTACGTCAGCAGTGAGCACGCCAGGGCACGGGCTTCGGCGGAGCGGGTGGCGGAGGTGCTCGAAGCCGGCCCTGCGGTGACACCCGGTGCGGCACGGCTACCCGCGGAGCCGGTCGGTGAGCTGCACTTCGCCGGCGTGAGCCACGGTCCGCTGCGCGCAGTGGAGCTGCGCGTCGAGCCCGGCGAGTTGCTGGGCGTCGCCTGTGATGATCCGGCAGCGGCGAAGGCACTGCTGGAACTGGTCTGCCGGGACGCCGATCCGGAGCAGGGCCGGGTGATGGTGGACGGCGTCCCGATCGACGGCCTGGCACTGTCCGAGCTGCGGCGGGCGGTGCTGGTCGCCGAGCACGATGCCGACTTGTTCGAAGTCAGCGTCCTGGACAACGTCGTGGTGGACGCCGCCCGGAGCGACGCGGCGTCCCGAGCCATCCAGGCGGCCACGGTTGACCTGGTTGCCGAGACGCTGCCGGACGGCCTGCACACGGTGCTGGCCGAGCGGGGCTCGTCGCTGTCCGGTGGTCAGCGGCAGCGCGTGGCCTTGGCGCGTGCTTTGGCCGCGGACCCACCGGTGCTGGTGTTGCACGATCCGACGACGGCGGTCGACCCGGTCACCGAGGCGGCCATCGCGTCCGGCATCGCCGAGCTCCGCAAGTCCCGGACCACGGTTGTCGTCACGACCAGCCCCACGCTGCTGGCGGCGGCCGACCGGGTCGTCTTCGTACGCGACGGCGCCATCGCGGGCTGCGGCTCGCACAGTGACCTGGCGAGCGATCCGGACTATCGGGCGGTGGTGTTCTCGTGAGGCGCGAGCTGCTTCCCGTCGCCACGCCGGCCCGGACCGCCGCGGTCATCGGTGGCCTGCTGCGGCGGCGGTGGAGGCTCACGGTCACCGCCGGGCTGACTCTCGTCGGCGCGGCGGCGTGCGGCCTGCTCCCGGCTCCCCTGCTGGGCAGCATCGTGGACGTCGTCGCGCAGCAGCGGGATGCCGGGGCGCTGACCTGGCCGATCGTGTTGCTCGTCGTCGTCGCCGGAGCGTATGGCGCCTTGACCGCAGCCGGTATCTCACTGACCGGGCGGCTTGGTGAACACGTCGTGGCGTCCCTTCGCGAACGCTTCGTCGAACGGGCCTTGCACCTGCGGCTCGATGCTGTCGAGCAAGCCGGGTCGGGCGATCTCACCTCGCGGGTCACCAGCGACGTCACGTTAGTGACCAAGGTGGTGCGCGATGCGCTGCCGCAGCTGGCGCACGCCGCGCTGACCATTGCGCTGACCATGGTGGGCCTGGCCGTGTTGGATTGGCGGTTCCTGCTGGCTGCGCTGGTGGCGGCACCGATCCAGGCCTACACCGTGCACTGGTACATGCGCCGGGCCCGCTCGATCTACACCGCGCATCGGACGTCACTCGGCGCTCTGCAGCACCAGTTGCTGGACACCGTCGGCGGCGCTCGCACGGTCCGGGCGTTTCAGCTGCAGCGCACGCACACCGCCAAGGTCGAGGACTCGTCGCGTGACACGGTCGGGATCGCGCTGCGCGGCGTGCGGCTGCTCACCCAGTTCTTCGGCAGGCTGAACCTGGCCGAGTTCGTCGGGCTGGCCGCGATCCTGGCGATGGGTTTCTGGTTGGTGTCGATCGACGCGGTGAGCCTCGGTACGGCGACCGCGGCCGCGTTGTACTTCCACGGCCTGTTCAACCCGATCAACATCGCGCTCATGCTGGTCGACGACGCGCTCTCGGCCGGCACGAGCCTCAACCGCATCGTCGGCGTCACCGATCTCCCGGCGGCGCCTCAGCCGTCGCGCCGCGGCCAGGCCGCCGACGGATCGGTGAAGTTGTCGAGTGTGTACCACGAGTACGAGCCCGGCCACGAGGTGCTGCACGACGTGGATCTGCAGGTCGCCGAGGGCGAACGGATCGCGTTGGTGGGCGCCAGCGGGGCAGGCAAGTCGACGGTGGCCAAGCTCGTCGCGGGGATTCACCGCCCGACGCGTGGCTCGCTGGCGGTGGGCAGCCTCGATCTTGCCGAGTTCGGATCGCCGACGGCCAACGGGCTGGTCGCACTGGTGAGCCAAGAGGTGCACGTCTTCGCCGGGCCGCTCGCCGAGGATCTTCGCCTGGCACGGCCGGACGCCTCTGACGACGACTTGCGTGCGGCACTGACCACGGTCGGCGCCTGGGAGTGGGTGCAGGCCCTGCCCGAGGGATTGGACACCGTGGTCGGCAACGGAGGCCACCGGCTCAGCACCGCGCAGGCGCAACAACTGGCACTGGCCCGGTTGGTGCTGGCCGACCCGCGGATCGCGATCCTGGACGAGGCCACCGCCGACGCGGGCAGCGCCGGGGCGCGGGCGCTCGAGCAGGCGGCCGATGCGGCGCTGCGCGGCCGGACCGGGCTGATCGTCGCGCACCGGTTGACTCAGGCGGAGGCGGCCGACCGGGTGGTCGTGCTGGACAACGGGCGCGTCGTCGAAGTCGGCACGCACGAGGAGCTGATCTCCCGCGGCGGCCGGTACGCCGAGCTGTGGCAGGCGTGGTCACGCAGCCGGGAAGGCTGACACGACCGGAGAGCCGCCACGGCCGAGAACCACAGCGGTGGCCGCGCGGCCGGAGAGCTGACGCGCCGCGAACTCGTCAGCCGAAGAACTCCGACGCAGCACTCACCCCGGCGGCGAACCTACGCGCGACTCTCAGCCGGAGCGCTGACGCACTACCGATGCCGAGCGCCCCGTGCCCGTGACCGACGGCGTCAGTCCCGATCGGCGGCGACGAGGCTCGCCGGGCGCATGTCCGTCCAGTTCTCCTCCACATAGGCCAGGCACGCGGCCTTGGTCTCGGGGCCGAAGACCGACCGCCAGCCGGCCGGGACCTCGGCGAACTCCGGCCACAGGGAGTGCTGGTTCTCGTCGTTCACCAGCACACGGAAACGGCCGTCCTGGTCGTCGAACGGGTTGGTGCTCACGTCTGATCCTCTCCTTCGTGCGGGTCGGTGTGGACGAAGTCGGTCAGCTCGGACAGCGGCCTGCTCGGATCCTCCGCGGCTGTCCGCAGCACGGCCAGCAAGTCGTCCGCCAGCCGCTGCACGGTGTCCGGCTCGAACAAGTCGTCTGCGTAGACCAGGTGGCAGTCGACCGGCCCGGCGCCGCGCGGCTGGTAGAAGCTCAGCGTCAGGTCGGCCTGCAACGCGCCGGTCGGCACCGCCTCGAGCGCACCGATGTCGCCCTCCAGCTCGGCCACGTCCGGCTGCTCGTGCTGGACGAGGAGCACCTGCAGCCCGGTCAAGCCGATCGCCTGCGCCACCTCGTCGAACGGCAGCTCGGCGGCGTCGAGCGCGTCCAGCGTGGTCTCCCGGACGCGGGCCAGCAGCTCGTGGAAGCTGGGATCGCCGCTGGTGTCGGTGCGCAGCAGCACGGTGTTGGCGAAGCAGCCCACCAGGTCGGCCAGCCGGTCGTCCGTCCGCCCGGCAACCAGCGATCCGATCGGCAGGTCCGTGCCGGCGCCCCGCGCGGTGAGCACCGCGGCCAGCGCGGCGTGCAGAATCATGAACATGCTGCTGCCCGTCCGGGCGGCGAGCCGTTCGACGTCGGCGCGCAGGCGCTCGTCCAGCTCGAACGCGGTGAGCGCGGCCCGCCCCACGGTTTCCGGCCTGCGGATCCGATCGGCGGGGAGCCGCAACCGGGGCGGCATGCCGAACAGCTGCTCGAGCCAGTACTCGACCTGCTCGGCGGCACGGCTGTCGAGGGCTTCCGGATCACCGAGCGCGTCGATCTGCCGGCGCGCGTAGTCGCCGTAGGTCGTCGGCAGCGGCGACCAATCGGGCTCCTCCCCGGCCAGCCGAGCCTGGTAGGCGAGGTTCAGATCGCGCAGCAGCGGCACTACCGACCACTCGTCGACACCGGTGTAGTGCAGACACAGCAGGAGCGCCTGCGACCGGTCGGGCCCGGTCAGCAAGGCCGCTCTGATCGGCGGTTCTTCGGTGAGGTCGACCGGCTCGACGGCCAGCTCGGCCACCCGGGCGTCGATGTGCGCGCTGAACTCCTCGGTCAACTCCGGTGGGTCCGTGGCGACGCGGGCCGTGCCGTCCTCGGTGAAGATCGTCCGCAACGGCTCGTGCCGCTGCACCACGTCGGCGAGCGCTCCGGCCAACGCCTCGGCGTCCAGCGGCCAGGCCGAGCGCAACACCAACGCGTGATCGAACTGCTGGTGCCGCTGATGCAACCGCAACGGCCACCGCTGCGCGGGCGCCACCGGAAGCGAGCGTTCCGACATCACCTCGAACCGGTGCAGCTCCGGTTCCGCGGAGCGCTCGCTCGCACTCAGCCTCTCCGCCAATTGCTCCACGGTCGGCGCGTCGAACACGTCGCGGATGGTCAACTCGGCGGACAACCGCGACCGGATGCGGCCGAGCAGCCGCATCGCCGCCATCGAATGCCCGCCGAGGAGGAAGAAGTTGTCGGTGATCCCGACGTCGTCCAGCTCGAGGGTCTCGGCGAACAGCTCGGCCAGCACCCGCTGCTCCGGCGTGCGCGGCGCGACCGAGGAGGTCATGGCCGCCCAGTCCGGCGCCGGGAGTGCGCGCCGATCGAGCTTGCCGTTGGGCGTCAGCGGCAGCGGGCCGTCCAGCGGCACGATCAGCGCGGGAACCATGTACTCCGGCAACTGGGCGGCGACGTGCGCCTGCAACTCGCCGGGCTCGGCCGATCCGTGCACGTAGGCGACCAGGCGCACCAGGTCACCGTTGGCGTCGGCGACCACCGCGGCCTGTCGGACCTCGGAATGGCTGGTCAGCACGGCTTCGATCTCGCCGAGCTCGACGCGAAAACCGCGCACCTTGATCTGCGAGTCGACCCGGCCGAAGAACTCGAGCGTGCCGTCCGACCGCCACCGGGCCCGGTCACCCGTGCGGTACATGCGAGCGCCGGGTGCTCCGAACGGGTCGGGCACGAATCGCTCCGCGGTCAGCCCCGGCCTGCCCAGGTAACCCCGCGCCAGCCCGCGACCGCCGACATACAGCTCGCCGACCACCCCGGGCGGCACCGGCCGCAACGCCGAATCCAGCACGTAACAGCGGGTATTCGGGTCGGGCACGCCGATCGGTACCGGCCCGGTGAAGCCGGGCTCCGGATGCCACAACGTGGAGTTCACCGTGGCTTCGGTGAGACCGTAGGCGGCGATGAGGTTGGTGCGCGGGTGGCGCGCGAACAACTCCGGCGGCACGGTCTCGGTACCGACCAGGCATGTCGCGCCCGCCGGCAGCTCGCACTCCGGCGGCAGCGCGGACACCAGCGACGGCGGCAGGATCATGTGCGTGATCGCGTGCTCGTCGAGAAATTCCGTCAGCTGCGGGCCCGCGACCCGAGCCTGGTCGGAGATCAGCACCAGGCGCCCGCCGTACCCCAGCGCCATACACAACTCGAACACCGCGACGTCGAACCCGATGGAGGCGAACTGCAGCACGTGCGCGTCACGCCGCAAGCCCATCCGGTCGACCGCGGTCGCGATCAAGCTGCCGATGCCCTCGTGCGAGACGACGGCGCCCTTCGGTTTGCCGGTCGAGCCGGACGTGTAGATGACGTACGCCGCTTGATGCTGATGCACCCGGAGCTCGATCGGCCGGTCATCCAGCGTGGCCAGCTCCGCGGCGACCCGCGGCTCGTCCAGCACCACCGGCAGAACGTCGGGCACCGCGGGCAGCTTGCCTTCCGCTTGTTCGGTGGTCAGCACCACGGTGGCCGACGAATCGGACAGCATGTACGCCAGCCGGTCCGCCGGGTGTGCCAGATCGAGCGGCAGGTAGGCGGCGCCGACCTTGAGCGTGCCGAGGATCGCCGCGACTTGGTCGACCGACCGTGGGATGGCGATGCCGACCACGCTCTCCGCACCGACCGACCGCGCGGCCAATAGCCGGGCGATCCGATTCGCGCGCGCGTCCAGGTCGCGGTAGGTGTACTCGTGCCCGCCGTCCACCACGGCCACGGCGTCGGGCTGCTCGGCCACCAAGCGCGCGAACAGCTCGGGCAAGGTGGCCTCGTCGACCTCGCGAGCCGTGTCGTTGAACGCCTCCAGCACGCGCTCGGCCTCGTCCCCGACGAGCACGTCCACCGAGTCGATGGACCGATCGGGGTCGGCGACGAGCGCCGCCAGCACGGTCTGCAGGCGCCTGCCGAGCAACGCGATCGTTTCGTGGTCGAACAGCTCGGTGGCGAACTCCACCGTGCAGCTCATCCCGGCTCCGAGCACCTCGGCGAAGCTGAACACCAGGTCGAACTTCGCCGTGCGGGCATCGGACTCGACCGGCTCCGCGGTCAATCCGGGCAGCGTGAACGCCTGGTCGGTTTCCCTGGCGTGGTAGCCGACCATCACCTGGAACAGCGGGTTCCGGCCCGGGCTGCGCGGCGGATTGACCCGCTCCACGACCCACTCGAACGGCACGTCGGCATGGGAGAACGCCGCCAGATCGAGGTCCTTGACCCGCGCGAGCAGCTCGCGGAAGCTCGGCCCGCCCGACGTGTCGGTCCGCAGCACCAGGGTGTTCACGAAGAAGCCGACAAGATCGTCCAACGCGTCGTCGGTGCGTCCCGCGATCGGCGCGCCGAGCGGGAGGTCGTCGCCCGCGCCCATTCTGGTCAACAACGCCGCCACGGCGGTGTGCACGAGCATGAACATGCTGGTGCCGGTCTCGCTGCCGAGGCGCTTGAGCCCGCGGTAGACCTCCGGGTCGATCTCGACCGTGTGCTCGGCGCCTGCGAAAGACGGCCGAGCGGGCCGCGGCCGGTCGGTCGGCAGGCTCAGCTCGTCCGGCGCGCCGTCCAGCGTGCGCTGCCAGAAGTCCAGCTGGCGGGCAGCCCTGCTCTGCGGATCGTCCGGGTCCCCGAGCAGCTCCTGGTGCCAGAGCGTGTAGTCGCCGTACTGCACCGGCAACGGCTCCCAACTCGGCTCGTTGCCTGCGGACCGCGCGGCATAAGCGGTGGCCAGGTCACGCAGGAACGGCCGGTCGGACCACTCGTCGGTGGTGATGTGGTGCAGCACGACGGCCAGCACGTGCTCTTCCTCGCCCGCCGGGAAGACCGTGGCACGCAGCGGTAGCTCGGTGGCCAGATCGAACGGCCGGTGCAGCTCGTCGGCGATGGCTTCCGGCGCCGCGTCGTCGGCCACGCGCAGCGTCGGCCGCGCCTCGTCGGCATCGAGAATTCGCTGGTAGAGCACACCTTCGCGGTCCACGAACAGCGTGCGCAGCGACTGGTGCCGCCGCACGACGTCCGTCAACGCGGCACGGAGCGCCGCGATGTCCAGCCGGCCACGCAGCTTGGTCAACAACGGGAAGTTGTAGGCCGCCGAGTCCTTCTCCAGGTTCTGGATCAGCCAGAGCCGTTGCTGCGCGGCGGACGCGGGCAGCTCGGCCGGGCGCGACCGGGGACGTAGCGGTGGTCGCTCATCCGTCCCGCCGTCGAGGCGCCGGGTCAGCTCGGCGACGGTCGGCGCCTCGAACAGGTCGCGGATGGCCAAATGCACCCCGAGCACGCTGCGAGCGCGCGCGATCAGTCGCGTCGCCAGCAGCGAGTGCCCGCCCAGGTCGAAGAATCCGTCGTCCAGGCCGACGCTGCCGTCCGGCAGGTCGAGGGTCTGCTCGAACAGGCGGCACAGGGCGCGCTCTTGCTCGGTTCGTGGCCGGCGCCGCTCGGCCGAGGTGAACGCCGGCTCCGGCAGCGCGGCCACGTCGAGTTTGCCGTTGACCGTGAGCGGGATCGTCTCGACCGGGACCAACGCCGAGGGCACCATGTAGTCCGGCAGTCGCTGTTTGAGGTAATCCCGCAGGTCATCGGCCTGGCCGGTAAGCACGACGTAGCCGACGAGCCGCTTGGCGTGGCCGCTGCCGCGCGGGACCACCACCGCCTGGCTGACCGCGGGATGCTCGGCGAGCACACTGGCGATCTCCCCCGGCTCCACCCGGTAGCCGCGCACCTTGACCTGGTCGTCGGTGCGGCCGAGGAAGTCGATGTTGCCGTCCGGTCGCACCAGCACGAGGTCGCCGGTGCGGTACATGCGCGAGCCGGGCTCACCGAACGGGTCGGCGACGAACCGTTCCGCGGTCAGCCCCGGCCGGTTCAGGTAGCCGCGTGCCAATCCGACGCCCGCGATGTAGAGCTCGCCCGGGCAGCCCGGGGGCACCGGGCGCAGGGCCGCGTCGAGCACGTAGGCACGGGTGTTGAGGATCGGCTTGCCGACGGTCGGTGTGGCGCTTTCCGCGGTGGAGGCGCCGAGCGTGTTGATGGTGTACTCGGTCGGCCCGTAGAGGTTGTAGCCGTAGGTGTGCTCGGTCGCCCGCAGCGTCGACCACACCGAATCCGGCACTGCCTCGCCGCCCAGCAGCACCAGCGGAGGCCGGTGTGCTTGTGGCCCGGACTCCAGCAAGCCCTCCTCGATCAACAGCTGGGCGTACGTGGGCGTCACGTTCACCACGTCGATGCGGTGTTCGTTGCAGTAGGCAACCAAGGCTTGGGCGTCCCGGCGCAGTTGCTCGTCGCAGACGTGCACCTCGTGGCCCTCGACCAGCCAGAGCAGCTCTTCCCACGACATGTCGAAGGCGAACGACACGGTGTGCGCGATCCGCATGCGACGACCGCCCGCCGAGGCAATTGCCGGGCCGAAGATCTCCACCTGGTGGTTGAGCTGCATGTTCGTCAGCCCGCGGTACGGCGTGACCACGCCCTTCGGCCGCCCGGTGGAACCGGAGGTGTAGATGACGTACGCCGGGTATTCCAGCCTGTTCGGCACGCCCGGAGCGAATGCCGGATTGTCCTGCTGGGTGATGGGCGAGCTGGAACAGCGATCCAGCAAGCCGGGCTCGTCGAGGCAGATCGCGTCCTCGGTGAGCCCGACGTCCGAGGTCGACAGCACGCACTGCGGCCGCGCGTCGGCGAGCATCTCGCGCAGCCGGTCGTGCGGGTGGTCCAGGTCGAGCGGCAGATAGGCAGCGCCGGTCCGCAGTACCGCGAACAGCGCCACCACCATGTCCAGCGATCGGCCGAGTGCCAGGCCGACGATGCGCTCCGGACCTGCGCCGTGCGCCAGCAGGAGCCGGGCGAGCTGGTTGATGCGGGCGTCCAGCTCCCGGTAGGTCAGGCGGTGCTCACCGAACACCACGGCGATCTCGTCCGGGGTCCGCGCCGCTTGCGCGGCGAGCAGGTCCGCGACCGTCGCGTCCGGGAGCGGCCGCTCGCTCGAAACCAGTGGCTTCGCCTCGCCGGGCAGCGCCGCAGGCAGCCTGCCCACCGGTGCCTCCGGACTCTCGACCATGCGCTCCAGCACGGAGAGGTAGCGCTGCACGATCCGGTGCGCCTCGCCCTCGGCGAAGACGTCCGGCCGGTACGACAGCGTCACCAGCGTCTGCTCGTCCGGGGTGATGATCATGGTGAGCGGGTAGTGCGTGGCGTCGATGTTGGAGAAGTCGTCGATGCCGTAGGTCTCGCGCAGCTCGCGGAGCTCCTGCTCACCGCCACCGGGTCGATGCACGAACACGGTGTCGAACAGCACCCGGTGCCCGGACTCCGCCTGCACCGTGCCCAGCCCGAGGTACTCGTACGGCATGACGGCGGCGCGCTCCTGCTGGTAGCGGCGCAGCATGTCGGCAACGGGCTCCGCCGGGTTCACCCGCACCCGGGCGGGCACCGTGTTGACGTACATGCCGATGGTCGATTCGACGTTCGGGATCGCCGCCGGGCGGCCGGCGGTCGCCATCCCGAACACCACGTCCGACGAGCCGGTCATGACCGACAGGACGTGCGCCCATGTGGTGGCGTACAGCGCGTTCGGCGTGACCCCGATGGACCGGGCCACCGCGGTGACCCGCTCGGTCAAGCCCGGCTCCAGTCGCACGTCGATGTTCTCCGGCAAGCAGGTCGCGCTGCTCTGCTCAGCGACCAACGTCGGCTCGTCAAGTCCGGCCAACGCCTCCCGCCACGCCGCAACCGCGGCTTCGGTGTCCTGGCCGTCCAGCCATTCCAGGTAGTCGCGGTAGCTGCCCGGGGCCTCGACAGGCACCGTCTGCTCGCCGTCGGCGGCATAGTGGGCGAACAGCTGACGCATGAACAGCATCGCGGACGGGCCGTCCCAGGCGATCATGTGCCCGGACAGCACCAGCCGGTCGCGCTCGGGGAGTCGCAGCACGGTCACCCGGCACAGCGGCGGCTCGTCCAGGGCGAACCGCCGCGTCCGGTCCTCCGCCAAGAACGCCTCGGCCTGACGCTGCTGCTCCGCCCGGTCGAGATCGCTCAGGTCGAGTAGCGTCAGCGGCACGGGTGGCTCTTCGACGATGAACTGCACCGGGCGGGAGACTCCCCGGCTGGTGAACCCGGCGCGCAGCGCCGCATTGCGCTGCATCACCACGGACAGCGCAGCGCGCATCCGCTCCATGTCGACCCGCCACGACAGGTCGAACACCGACTGCGACGTGTAGACGTCCAGTTCTTCGGTGTCGTAGCTGGCCAGGAAGAACAGGCCTTCCTGCAGCGGCGCGAGCGGCAGGATGTCCGACACCCGGCGCTCGGCCGTGATGCGGTCGATCTCGTCCTGCTCCAGCTGAACCAGCGGGAAGTCCGACGGTGTGTAGCCGCGGCCGGGGCCCGGCAGGTCGTGCGTCGCCAGCTCGGTGAGGGCCTGCTGCCATGCCTGCTGGAACTCGGCGATGTCGTCGTCGGTGAGCAGCTCGCCGGGCCAGGACAGCAACGCCTCCAGCCTGCCGTCGCCCTGGACCGCGGTGTTGATCTCCAGTGCGTGGCCCAGCGGCGTGCGCGGGTCGTTGCCGTGGCCCAGCGGCTCGGTCTCCGTCACCGGTGAGAAGTCCCCGCCGGAGTCGCTGTCGAGCGAGAAGCGGCCGAGGAAGTTGAACAGCACCTGGGCGCCGCCGCTTCCACCGATGCGGTCCCGCGTGGCCGCTCGAACGGCTTCCTTCACGCGCTTGACCGCGCGCTGCGGGTCGTTCCCGCCCGGGTCGAGGCGCACGGTGTGCAGACTGGTGAACCACCCGACGGTGCGGGTCAAATCGACCGTGGTTCCGGCCTGCCGGGCGATGTCTTCCTCGCGGCCGTGGCCTTCGAGGTCGACCAGTACCGGCTGGTCGGCCCACCGCCACCGCTGCAAGGCCACGGCCAAGGCGGTCAGCAGGACATCGTTGGCGGTCCCGTGGTAGGCGGCCGCAACGTCACCCAGCAGGCGGCTGGTGGCGTCCGCGGCCAGGCTGATCGTTGCCGTGCGGAGGGTGGCCGCGACGTCGCGGGTGGGGTCGAGCGGCGGCAGCGGCCCCTGCTGGACTTCTCCCTGCTCCGGCAATCGCGCATCGGCCAGTACCTGCGACCAACGCCGGAACGATGTCGGTACCGGCGGGAGTTCGACCGGCTGCCCCGCGCTCAGCTGCCGCCACCCGGTGGCCAGGTCGTCGCACAGGATTCGCCAGGACACCGCGTCGACCGCGAGGTGATGGGCCACCAGCATCAACCGGCCGGGCTGCCACACCGCGCGGAGCATGACGCCGTCCTCCGGGCGCAGACTCGCAGCCACCGCCGCCGGGTCCCAGACCTCGTCCCGCTCCCAGACGTCGGTGGCTCGTACCGAGCCGGGCTGCGGAACGTGCAAGCTCCACTCGTTACCGCGGACAAGTCGTGCCCGCAGCATGTCGTGCCGGTCGAGCAACGCTTGCACCAGCTTCTCGACGTCGGCGCGGCCGAGCTCGCGGGGAATCCGCAGCGTGACGGACTGAAAGAAGCGGTCGACCGGGGCGTCGCCTGCTACCCGCGCGAGCCAGCGGATGATCGGCGTGGCCGGCACGTCGCCGGTGCCGTCGTCCGGCGTCACCGCCTCCGGCCCCGATCTCCCTGCCACTTTCGCCAGCGCTGCGGCTGTGCGCTGCTGGAAGACGTCGCGCGGGGTGAGAACGAGATCGTGCTCACGGGCGCGCCGGGCGACGGTGATCGACTGGATGCTGTCGCCGCCCAGTGCGAAGAAGTCTTCGTCGGGCCCGACTTCTACCAGCCCGAGCACGTCGGCGTAGATCCGGCACAGCACGCGGGCACGTGGATCGGCCGCCTCGGCGACGGCTTCCCTGGTGATCTCCGGAGCAGGCAAGGCCTTCCGGTCGACTTTGCCCGCGGGGGTCAACGGGAACTCGTCGAGCACCAGCACGTGGTGCGGAACCACGGCGGCAGGCAGCGCGCGTGACAGGTGAGCGCGCAGCTCGGCCGGCTGCACATCGGCGCCGGTCACGTAGGCCACGAGCAGCATGACACCGCGCTCGTCCGGCCGCGCCTCGACCACGGCGTCCGTGACGCCGTCGGCCTCTCGCAGGACGGACTCGATCTCGCCCAGTTCGACGCGGTTGCCGCGGACCTTGACCTGGTGGTCGACGCGACCCACATAGGTCAGCACCGCGGCCTCGCCGTGCCGTTCCCAGCGCACCAGGTCGCCCGTCCGATACATCCGCGACCCTGGTGGCCCGAACGGATCGGCCACGAAGCGCTCCGCCGTCAGCCCTGGCTTGCCGAGGTAGCCGCGGGCGAGCTGCGCACCCGCGATGTACAGCTCCCCTGGCTGGCCAGCGGGTACGGGGCGCAGGGCAGCGTCGAGCACGCGGAACGCGGTGTTGTGCACCGGCACCCCGATCGGGATGCTGCCACTGATCTCCTCCGGCACGCGCCACGAGGACACCTGCACGGTGGCCTCGGTCGGACCGTAGGTGTTGTGCATTTCCACGCCGGTCAGCTCGCGCCAGCGCGCGGCGAGCCGAGCGGTGAGTTCTTCGCCGCCCGACAGCGCGACGCGCAGCGAGCGCCACCACGGCTGCTCCGCCGCGTGGTCGACCAGCGCCCGATACAGCGACGGCACCAGGTCCATGAAGGTCACGCCGGCCGTCCGCACCAGCTCGGTGAGATAGTCCAGATCGGTCTGGCCGCCGGGCCGCGCGACCACCACCGTCGCCCCGGCGACCAGTGTGGCCAGGACTTCCTCGATCGACGGGTCGAAGCTGGCCGAGCACTGGTGCAGCACGGTGTCGTCGGGGCCGAGCCCGAAGTGTTCGACCACCCACGTCAGCTGGCTGATCAGCGCGGCATGGTTGATCACCACGCCTTTCGGGCGCCCGGTCGAACCCGAGGTGTACATCAGGTACGCGGCGTCGGCGCCACGCAGGGCCACTGGCGTCGCCGGTTCGGCGGTCAGCGAGCGCAGGTCATCCGGCGTCAGCTCAACTCGGGCGCCCGAGTCCTGCAGCATGAACCGCCGCCGATCGGCCGGGTACTCCGGATCGACCGGCAGGTAGACACCGCCGGACATCAGCACGCCGAGCATCGCCACGACGGACTCCGCCGAGCGCGGCACGGACACCGCGACCACGCTCTCCGCGCCGACTCCGCGCGAGCGCAGCATGCCCGCCACGCGCGCCGCCCGATCGGCCAGTTCGGCGTAGCTCAGCTCGCCGTCGTCAGAGCGGACCGCCGTGGCCTGCGGCCGACGCTCGGCCTGGGCCAGGAATGCCTCGACGACGGTTGCCTCGCCGTGGTCTCGGTTCTCCCCGGACATCCCAGCGACGGCCTGGCGCCGAGCCGCGTCCGCGAGCAGGTCGACCTGACCCACGCGGCGATCAGGGTCGGCGGCGAATTGCTGCAGCACGTGCTCCAGCGCCGACCCGACGGCGCGTGCCCGGCGCTCCTCGAGCCGCTGTGGGTCGTGGTTGATCTCCAGGCGGAGCGTCTCGCCCGGCAACACGGTCACCGTGAACGGATAGTGGCCGGATTCCACGAAGCGGACGTCGGCGATCTCCACCGTGCCCGAGGGGTCACGGACCTCGTCGGGCATCGGGTAGTTCTCCACCACCACGAGCGTGTCGAAAAGGTCCCCGTCGGCCCCGGACAACCGCTGCAACTCCCCCAGACCCAGTTGCTGGTGGCCGAGCAACTCGGCCTGCGCGCTCTGCAGCTGCGCGGCCAGGTGGGCGAACGGTTGTCCGGGGTCGGTCTGGACCCGCACCGGCACGGTGTTGACGAAGAGCCCGACCATCGACTCGATCCCCGGCACGCCTGCGGCGCGTCCGGACACCGTGCTGCCGAACACCACGTCGGTCCGGCCGGTCAGCCTGCCGAGCACCACGCCCCACGCGGCCTGCACGACGGTGCTGAGGGTGAGGCCGCGTTCTCGGGCTCGTGCCTGCAGTGCCCGGCTGACGTCCGCGGGGAGGTCGATGACGAGGTGGCCAGTCGCCTCGGCAGGATCCGTGCCTGCGGGCGCCAGCAGGGTCGCTCCCGGCAAGCCGTCGAGCACACGACGCCAAGCGCGCCGCGCCACCTCGTCGTCCTGATCGCTCAGCCACGCGAGGTAGTCGCGGTACGACGAGGCGGGTGGCAGCTGCTGCTGGTCGCCCTCCGGGGCGTAGGAGGCGAGCAGATCGGAGAGCATGAGCGGCACTGACCAGCCGTCGGCCACGATGTGGTGCACGGTCAGGATCAGGTGCCCGCCGCCCTGGCCGGGGACGTACGCCGCGCGCAACAACGGCGGCTTCGCCAGATCGAACAGGCCACGCCGCTCGGCGTCGGCGACCGCATCGACCGGACCACTGGCCACCCGCCACGGGACGGTGACCGACGCAGCGATCACCTGAACCAGCCGCCCGTCGGCGAGCTGCCGGAAACAGGCGCGCAGCGGGGAGTGCCGTCGCACCATCGCCTGGACGGCACGGTGGAGCGCAGCCGCGTCGACCTCGCCGCGCAGAGCGACGATCTGCTGCACCACGTAGGTGTCGTGGTCGTCGACATGCGCGTGGAAGTAGAAGCCTTCCTGCAGCGGGGTCAGCGGCAGCAGGTCCTCGACCTCGAACTCGGTGGTGAGCTGGTCGACCTCGTGCTGCTCGAGGGCAACCAGCGGGAAGTCGGACGGGGTGTGACCGTTGTCGACCTCCAGGACGGCCAGCTCACCGAGCACGTGCTGCCAGTGCTGCGCGAACTCGGCCACCTCGTCCTCGGCGAGCAGCCGAGCGGGCCACGACACGGTGGCTTCCAGCCGGCCCGCCCGCACGATCGCGTTGACCTCCAGCAGGTGGGACAGCGGCATGCGCGGGTCTCGGCCGTAGCCGAGCGGCGTATCGGACGCCGGACCGAAGTCTCCGCCCGCACCGCCGAACCGACCGAGGTAGTTGAACAGCACCTGCCCGCCGCCCGGCGTGCCGAGCAAGCCCTCGTGCTCGACGGCCCGCAGCGACTCCTTGACCCGTTTCACCGCGCCCGCCAGGTCGTCACCCGCCTCGAGGCGCACGGTGTTCATGCTGGTGAACCAGCCGACGGTGCGGGTCAGATCCACCGGCTCGCCCCACAGCTGCCGAGCAACCTGTTCGTGCCGCCCGTGGCTCTCGCGGTCGACGAACACAGGACCGTCGGCGCCCCGCCACCGGTTCACCGCCACCGCCACCGCGGCCAGCAGCACGTCGTCCACCACGCCGTGGAACGCCGCGGGCAGCCGATTCAGCACCGCTTCGGTGACGTCGGCGGGCAGGCTCACCGTCAGCGAGCGCTCGGTCTCCGCGGTGTCCCGCTCGGGGTCCAATTCCTTGCCTGCCAGCAACGGCGGCGTATCGGCTCTGGTCTCAGCAGGCCCGGCAGCGATCAGCCGCGCCCAACGCCGGAACGACGTCGGCACCGGCGGCGAGGAGATCGGCTCGCCCGCGCTCAGCTGCCGCCACCCGGCGGCCAGGTCGTCGCA
The DNA here is from genome assembly GCF_000427825.1 of Thermocrispum municipale DSM 44069. Classification (GTDB taxonomy): domain Bacteria; phylum Actinomycetota; class Actinomycetes; order Mycobacteriales; family Pseudonocardiaceae; genus Thermocrispum; species Thermocrispum municipale. Next base: position 179,768 of record NZ_ATYT01000009.1, read on the forward strand.
CAGAATGCGCCAGGACACCCCGTCGATCACCAGGTGATTGATCACCAGCAGCAGCCGTCCGGGGCGCCACGCGCCGCGCAGCATGACGCCCTCTTCCGGCCGAAGCCGGGCCGCCAACGCGGCGGGATCGACGTCGCCTTCCTCGAGGAGTTCCGCCGCCGACACCGCACCCGGCCCGGGCACGTCCAGAGTCCAGGACTCACCGCGAGTCAGCCGAGCGCGCAGCATGTCGTGCCGGTCCAGCAGGGCCTGCACCAGTTGGACGGCGTCGTCGAAGCCGACCTCGAGGGGAAGCCGCAGCAGCATCGACTGGTGGAAGCCGTCGACCGAGGACTCGCCCACGGTGCGCGCGAGCCAGCTGATGACCGGGGTCGCGGGCACAGCACCGACCCCGTCGCCGGACGACTCCGGCAGTCGCGTGGTCACCTCGCTGACGGCGGCCAACGCGGCGACCGTCCGGTGCTGGAACACGTCCCGTGGCGTGAAGTGCACACCGCGTTCCCGAGCACGGTTGACCAGCGAGATCGCCACGATGCTGTCGCCGCCCAGCTCGAAGAAGCTGTCGTGCACGCCGACCGACGGCAAGCCGAGCACCTCGGCGAACAGCTCCGCCAGCAGCGCCTCGAGCGGCGAACTCGGCGCATCCGAACCGGCCAGCTCCGTCCACCGCGGCTCCGGCAATGCCTTGGTGTCGAGCTTGCCGTTCGGGGTCAGCGGCAGCGGGGAGTCCAACACCACGAACGCCGACGGCACCAGGTGGTCCGGCAACCGCTCGGCGAGCCGCGCCCGCACCTCCGCCACGTCGACCTGGCCGGAGAGATGGGCGACCAGCCGCTTGACCCCGCGGTGGTCCTCCCGGACACCCACCGCGGCCTGCGCCACCCCCGGGCAGGCCAGCAGGGCGCTTTCCACCTCGCCCGGTTCGATCCGGTGACCCCGGATCTTCAGCTGGGCGTCGGTCCGGCCGAGGAACTCCAGCGTGCCGTCGGCGGCCCAGCGCACCCGGTCACCGGTGCGGTACATCCGCGACCCGGGCGGCCCGAACGGATCGGCCACGAACCGCTCCGCGGTCATCCCCGGCTGCCGCAGGTAGCCGCGGGCCAGGCCTCGACCGCCGACATACAGCTCACCCTCGACCCCGACCGGCACCGGCTGCAGCGCCGAGTCCAGCACGTAGCAGCGGGTGTTCGGATCCGGCACTCCGATCGGCGGATTCCCCGGCCGCTGCGGGTCGGCAAGCCACAGCGTGGAGTTCACGCTGGCCTCGGTCAGCCCGTAGGCCACCACGACCCGCAACCGGCCCACCCACCGCGCGATCAGCTCGGCGGGCACGGCCTCGGTGCCCACGACCAGCACCGCACCCTCGGGCAGCGGGGCGTCCTCCGGCAACGCGGCCACCAGCGACGGCGGCAAGATCATGTGGGTGGCCCGGTGCTCGTGCAGGTAATCGGTCAGGGCACGCCCGGCGACCCGCCGCTCGGTGGGCACCAGGATGGCCGTGCCACCGACGCACAGCGACATGATCAGGTCCCACACGGCGACGTCGAACCCGATCGAGGCGAACTGCACCACCCGTGACTGCGCGGTGACCCCGAGCCGCTCGGTCGCGGTGGCGATCAGGCTGCCGACTCCGTCGTGCGTCACCACGACACCCTTGGGACGACCGGTGGAGCCGGAGGTGTAGATGACATACGCCGGGTCCTGCAGCCGCACCGGCACGTCGGGGTTCTTGCCGTCGAAGGCCGCCAGGGCGTCGACCACCTGCTCGTCGTCGATCACCAGGCACGCAAGCCCGCCGACCTCCGGTAAGTGTTCGACGAGCTCGCGATTGGTCAGCACCGTGCGAGCACCGGCGTCGTCGAGGACGTACGCCAGCCGTTCGGCGGGGTGGTCGGTATCCAGCGGCAGGTAGGCCGCGCCTGCCTTCAACACCGCGAGCAGCGCGATCACCAGCTCGGCCGAGCGGGGCAACGCCAGCGCGACGACGTCCTCACTGCCGATCCCGCGGGCGATCAGCAGCCCGGCGAGCCGGTTGGCCGCGTTGTTCAGCTCGGCGTACGTCAGCCGCCTGCCTTCGCAGACCAATGCCTCGGCGTCCGGTGAGCGCTCCACCTGCGCCTCGAACGCGGCCGGCCACGTGACGTCGGCAGCCGGATACTCGGCCGCACCGAGCGTCTCGATCAGGTGCTCACGCTCGGCCCGGGGCACCAGCTCCCACTGAGCGAGGGGACGCTCCGGCGCGGCGATCAGACCGTCGAGGGTCGCCAGCAGCCGGTCCCGGTGCTCGGCGAGCGCACGCTCGTCCACCACCGCGGCATCGGCGTCCAAATCCACCCGCAGCCCGGCCTCGTGCCTGTCGGTGACCGTGATCGTCAGATCGTTCAGCGGGCCGAGCCACAGCGGATCCCACGCCAGCTCCAGGTCGCCGAGGACGGGCTCGACGAACGGCAGCACGTTGACCGTCGGGCCGATCAGGTCGACCACGCCGTCCTGCCCGCCCAGCTCCTTACCCAGCTCCTCGCCGCGATAGCGAACGTGCGGCCGCACGGCGCGCACCGCCGCATCCGTCGCCCGGACCAGCTCGGCACCGGTCATCTCGGGCCGCACGGCCAGCCGCAGCGGTACCACGTTCGAGGCCATGCCAGGAACGGCCCGCTGCGGCTCGGTCAGCCGCGCGGTGACCGGCAACCCCACCGTCACGTCGACCGCGCCGGTGCGGCGATGCACATAGGCGGCGACCGCGGCGATCATCACCCGCGACGGACGGACCCCGGCCCGCTCCGCCGCCGACCGCACCACCGCCGAGCGCTCTGCGTCCAGCACCACCGAGGTGCGCAGGCCACGACGCACCGCACGCTCACCGCGCGGGACCAGCCGCGCCGGCTCCCCGACGCCGGAGACGTACTCATGCCAGAACCGCTGGTCAGCAACGAAATCCTCGGACGACCGGTACCGCTCGTCCTCCTCGTGCAGCCGCTGCACCGCCCATTCGGGGGCCGGGCCGGCGCTGTCCGGATCCGTGTACAGCGCGCCCGCCCGCATGGTCAGCAAGCCGGCGCCGTAGGCGTCGATCAGGATGTGGTGATAGCGCTGGTACCAGATCACCCAGTCGTCGGCCAGCCGCAGCAGGGCGTGCCGGAACAGCGGTGGCCGGGCCAGATCCACCGGCTCGTTCTGATCCCGCCGCATCAGTTCCGTGGCCGCCGAGGGCGGATCGTCCATCGCGCGCAAGTCGACCACGTCGACCGAAATCGGCAGCCGGGCAGGCACCAGCCGCGGCTCGTCGACCGTCCCGGTCAGCCGCTGGTGCAGGCAGTCCGCCTCCGCGACCGCCTGCTCGGCCGCGGCCCGCAGCCGGTCGACATCCACCGGGCCGCGCACGTCCAGCCGGAACGCGATGTTGTACATCGGGTTGTCCGGCTCGAGGTGCTGAGCCAGCCAGATCCCGGTCTGCGCGCCGGTGAGGGGCAGACCGGCACGCTCCGGCCGATCATCGAACATGAGAGCCTCTCCTGCCTTCTTACCGACTCGGCCGCGCCGCGCAGCGGGCAGCACGAAACGACGGTCATCCCATCGAACGATGCGGTGGCGGTCAGCGGGTGCCCGCCGTGCTGAGCACACTCTGACGAGAACTCATCCGGTGCACCAGCGATTGCACGATCTCCCCCGCCCGCACGGCGTTGTTGGACAGCAGCGACGAGGTGATCCCGTGCGTGTGCTCGGTGCTACCGCCTTGCAGGTATATCGCAGGGGTCAGACATTCATCGGTCACCACGCGATAGTCGCGCGCCACTCGCAGCCTGCCGCACTCGTCCCGGTGACAGCGCCGGGCCAGATCCCCCAGCAACGGCAACGAATCGTCGCACCGATAACCGGTGGCGAAGACGGCCGCGTCGACGTCGAGCACCGTGCGCTCACCGGTGAGCATCGACTCCACGGTCACCAACGCGCCCCGCCCGGTGTCCACCACGTCGACGGTGCGGCTGGCGTTGAACCACCGCAGCCGTTGGTTGCCGAGCACCTTTTCCCGATAGGACCGCCGGTACAACTCCTCGATCAGGTCCAGATCGACCACCGAGTAGTTGGTGTTGGCGTGGTAGTCCATCAACTTGCGCTTCATCGGTTCAGGGGCGTAGTAGAACTCGTCCACCGTCGCCGGGTCGAAGATCCGGTTGGCCAGCGGGCTGTCGTCGGCCGGGCTCATCCCGTAGCGGGAGAACACCGAGCACACCTCGGCGGTCGGGAACTTCTCGTGCAGGAACGCGGTGACCTCGGCCGCGCTCTGGCCGGCGCCGACCACGACGAACCGTTTGGCGTCGTCGGCGTCGATGCCGTCCACCTGGTGCAGCAGCTCGCTGCTGTGCCAGATGCGCTCCCCGCGGGCCACACCGTGCGGCAGCGTCGGGATCAGCCCGGTGGCCAGCACCAGATTCCGGGCCCGGTAGACGTCGCCGGCGCTGGTGACGACGTCCAGGTAGCCGATCTCGCCGTCCTGCTCCACCGGCCGCACCGCGGTGACTTCCCGGCCGTAGGCGACCTGGTCGGCGACCGCTTCGGCGCACCAGCGGAAGTAGTCGTTGAACTCCACCCGCAGCGGGAACAGGCTTTTGTGGTTGACGAAGTCGACCAGCCGGTCGTGCGCATGCAGATAGGACAGGAAACTGAACCGGCTGGCCGGATTGCGCAACGTGACCAGGTCCTTGAGGAACGACACCTGCATCGTGGCGTCGTCGATCAGCATCCCGCTGTGCCAGGCGAAGGACTCCTGCCGCTCCAGGAAGTGGGCGGTGAGCACCGGGTCTTCGGGCCGGCGTTGCTCGTCGTACTCGGCGAGCGCGATGGCCAGCGCCAAGTTGGCCGGGCCGAAACCCACTCCGACGAGGTCGTACACAGGCACAGTAGGTGACATATCAAGTCCGCTCCGTAGCCGGTCCGCTCAACGGAGGTTACCCTAACCTAAGTTAGGCTAGCCTTCATTACGGCGAACGGGGTGACGTTGATCTCCCCACCCTGCGCCACGCCCTGACCAGCACAAACAAGGAGGACCGCCGATGCGGATCGTCATGTTCGGGTACCAGACGTGGGGGCATCGCACGCTGCGCGCCCTACTGGACTCCGAGCACGAAGTGGCGTTGGTGGTCACCCACCCCGCGTCCGACCACGCCTACGAGAAGATCTGGTCGGACTCGGTGGCGGACCTGGCGGCGGAGCACGGCGTGGAGGTCGTCCTGCGGAATCGCCCGGACGACGACGAGCTGTTCGGCAAGCTCAAGGAGATCGACCCGGATCTGATCGTGGCCAACAACTGGCGCACGTGGATCCCGCCGCACGTGTTCGAGCTGCCCCGGTTCGGCACGCTCAACGTGCACGATTCGTTGCTGCCCGCCTATGCGGGCTTCTCCCCCATCATCTGGGCGCTGATCAACGGGGAGAAGCAGGTCGGCGTCACCGCGCACATGATGAACGAGGAGCTGGACGCGGGCGACATCGTCGTGCAGAAGGCGATCGACGTCGGCCCTCGGGACACCGCGACGGACCTGTTCCACCGCACCGTGGACCTGATCGAGCCGGTGGTCGGCGAAGCGCTCGACTTCATCGCGTCCGGCCGCCGCGACTTCGTCCCGCAGGATCGGTCCAAAGCGAGCTTCTTCCACAAGCGCTCGATCGAGGACAGCCGGATCGACTGGACCTGGCCCGCGGAGGACATCGACCGCCTGGTGCGCGCGCAGTCCGACCCGTACCCGAACGCGTTCACCTACCACAAGGGCAAGCGGCTGCGGATCGTCCGCGCTTCGGTCTCGCAGGGCCGCTACGGCGGGACACCCGGCCGCATCTTCATTCGAGAAGGCGACGGGGTCGTGATCGTCGCGGGCGCCGACGCCCGCTTCGGCCGTAACCATGGTCTGCGCGTCGAACGGGTCCGCACCGAGGACGGCACCGAGCTCGCCGCCACCGAGTACTTCCGCAGCATGGGTGGATATCTGACCGCCCATCCGTGAACTTGGCCGAATTTTGTTGCTGCGCACCCTTGCCACGTGTGGTGGAGTGGGAGCACCTACGGCGAGCTGTGAGGAGGCGTTCGACGTGCGTGTCCCTTTGACCATCGCAGACTTCCTCGATCGTGGTGAGTTCGGCTTCGGCCATCGCACGGCCGTGGTGGACGAACCACAACAGCCGGCCGATCCGGTAGCCGAGACGACGTATGCCGAGTTCGGTCGCCGGATCCGGGCGTGGCAGGCGGGACTCGACGAGCTGGGGATCGGCGAGGGGGAACGGGTGGCGGTCGTCAGCCACAACTCCGCCCGGCTGCTCGAGCTGCTGTTCGCGGTGCCGAGCAGCGGCCGGATCTGCGTGCCGATCAACTTCCGGCTGCGACGCGAAGAGGTCGACTTCATCCTGCAGCACTCCGGCGCGTCCGTGCTGCTGATCGACCCCGAGCTGGAGGAGACCCTCGACGGCATCGGCCCCAAGCACCGATTCGTCCTCGGCAGGCAGACCGAGGAGGAGTTGATGCGGTTCGACGTCGAGCCACGTCCGTGGTCCGAGCCGGACGAGGACGCGACGGCGACGATCAACTACACGTCCGGCACCACCGCCAGCCCCAAGGGTGTCGAGCTGACTCACCGCAACATCTGGATCGACGCGGTGACGTTCGCGATGCACGTGCGCGCGTGGGAGCGCGACGTGTACATGCACACGCTGCCGATGTTCCACTGCAACGGGTGGGGCATGCCGTTCGCCCTGGCCGGTCTGGGTGTCAAGCAGGTCGTGCTGCGCAAGGTCGACGGGACCGAGATCCTGCGGCGCGTGCAGGAGCACGGCGTCACGCTGATGTGCGGTGCTCCGGCGGTGTGGAACATGGTGCTGGACGCCGCGCGCGACTGGGAAGGCGAGATCCCCGGCCGCGATCGGGTGCGCATCGTGTGCGCCGGCGCGCCACCGCCGTCGCGCACCATCCAGCGCTTGCAGGAGGAGCTGGGCTGGGAGTTCCTGCAGATCTACGGCCTGACCGAAACGGCTCCGCTGTTGACGTTCAACCGCTCGCAGCCGGAGAGCGACGAGCTGCCCGGAGAAGAGCGCGCTCGCAAGCTGTCGCGCGCCGGCCTCCCGGCGCTGGGGGTGCGGCTCAAGGTCTCCGACTCCGGCGAGGTGCTCGCCCGCGCCAACGTGGTGCTCAAGTCGTACTGGGACAACCCGCAGGCTACCGAGGAGGCACTGGCCGACGGCTGGTTCCACACCGGTGACGGCGGCTCGTTCGACGAGGAGAACCACCTGGTCATCTCCGACCGGAAGAAGGACGTGATCATCACCGGTGGTGAGAACGTCTCGTCGATCGAGGTGGAGGACGTACTGTTCAGCCACCCGGCGGTGGCCGAGGTCGCGGTGATCGGTGTGCCCAGCGAGAAGTGGGGCGAGACGATCAAGGCGCTGGTGGTGAAGGAGAACGGCGCCGAGGTCACCGAGGAAGAGCTGATCAAGCACTGCAAGCAGCGGCTCGCCGGTTACAAGGCACCGACGTCGGTGGAGTTCCGGGACAGCATCCCGCGCACGGCGACCGGCAAGGTGCAGAAGTTCAAGCTGCGTGAGCCGTACTGGAAGGGCCGCACCCGCCAGGTGAACTGACCCGCAGACCAGGGTGCACGGCCCACCGGGAGCAGGGAACCCGGCGGGCCGTGCAGGTCACGGGGCCGCGGGGAGCGCGGAATCCGGAACCTCGTCCGGCTTGGCCTTGGCCAGGTTGCTCGCGAACGTCTCGTCGGAGATGCCGAGCGTGGCCGCGCCGAAGTCGGCAGCGACGAGCTGGTCGCGAATGCCGTCCGGGAAGCCGTCCCAGCCGACCAGCGCGGGGTAGTGCCAGCTGCCGTGGTGGTTCTCCGGCTCCTCGTCGGCCCGGGCCAGCCGGAAGCAGTGGGTGCTGATGCCGTCCTTGTGGTAGACGACCTTGGCGTGGGTACCCTCCCAGGCCACGTCCGAGGCGGGGTGCACCGCGTAGTTGCCGTGTTCCGACGTGGCGACGTAGCGGGCCTGGTCGTCGTGCACCCAGACCACGACGTGCTCGATGTCGTGCCGGTGGCCGCAGCAATCCCAGCCCGGCACGGCTTGGTCCTTCTCGAAATACAGGTCGTAGAGGTAGGCACACCAGCCGCTGGCGTCGTCGCAGTGCGCCCGCGAGTAGGCGTTGCTGTTGTCCAGGTCCCAGCTGTCCCGGCACTGGCCGTTGAGCGCGCCGGAGTTGTTCAGGCCGGGGTTGAGCGTGCCGTCGGGGCCGATCGCCGGTGTCGGATAACAGCCGTCCTTGTCGTAGTCGAACGCCGGCTGCCACTTGCCCTCGGCTTCGGTGTGGTTGGCCGGGAGAGCCTGAGGCGGGTCGGCCAGGGCGCCCGGGGCAGGCGCGAGAAGGACTGCCGCTGCCGTTGCCGCTGTGACAGCCAACCCCCGCTTGAGCATCGCCGCGCCTTTCGATCTCCCCGGTCGAAATGCGGTGACCGTAGCAACGGCGACGGGCGCAACACAGCCTCCGGAAGTCGGATCTTGCCCGTCACCCGGCAGCGGCGGGCTCGCGGGCACACACCGCGGTGGCGATCCGCACCAGCGGTTCCACCAGAGCGGCACCACTCGGTGGCCAAGCGAGCACCGTGGTGATGTGCGGAGCGTCGACGACCGGCCCGGCGACATGCTGCGGCCTCGAAGACGATGCTGAACGCGATCACGACCCAGGACGCGCGCAGGCTCGCCGACACCAACGTCATCATCAACGCCTGCTGCCCGGCTAGGTCGCCACCGACTTCACCGGCCACCAAGGGACGCGCACACCGCAGCAGGGCGCGGCGATCGCGATCCATCTCGCCACGCTGCCGGACGACGGGCGGCGGGGCAGCTTCTGCGACGACAACGGCGTCGTGCCCTGGCAGCGGTCAGTGAGCCGCCGATCGCAGGCCGTCGAACGCCACCTCGACCACGACGTCGGCCAAGTCGTCGGCGGCCCACTCCCGCTCCGGGCGGTACCACTCGATCAGCGAGTTGACCAGGCCGAACAACAGCCGAGCGGCCGTCGCCGGGTCCAGATCGGAGCGCACATCGCCCTCCGCCTGCGCCTGCTTCACCAGCTCGGTGACGCGCCGGTCGAACCGCCGCCGGCGATCCAACGCTTCGCGCTCGACCGTGGTGTTGCCCCGCACCCGCAGCAACACCGTGACGAACGGGAGCCGATCCGCCAGCACGTGCACGGCGCCCCGCACGAGGCGCTCCAGCCGCTCGACCGCAGGCCCTTCGGCGTCGCGCACCTCGTCGGCAATCGCGAACAATCCTTCGAGCGCGCGATCGACGATCAGCTTGAGCAGTTCCTCCTTGCCCGCGACGTGGTGGTAGATGGCCGCTTTCGTCAAGCCGAGGCGCTTGCTCAGCTCCTCCATCGACGTGCCGTCGTACCCGCGCTCGTAGAACAGATGCGCGGCGACCTCGAGCACCTGCTCCAGGTCGTACCCGGGACGGCCTCGCCTGCCCTGTTTGCGCGGCGCGGTCGTCGTCATTGCCCGTTGACCTGCACGACTCTGCTGCGTCCGCGGAACTCCGCCACCACCGGTCCGTCGATCGCACCGCGGCGCACGGTGACGTCGTAGATGCCGTTGCGTCCGTACCGGGTGCGTTCCTCGGCCACCGCGAACAACTCCTCGCCCTCCTTTGCCGGGGCGACGAACGTGATCTCGGCGCCCGAGGCGACCGTGGTCGGGCCGTGGCTGTTGCACGCGCAGGCAAAAGCCGTGTCGGCGAGCATGAACACATAGCCACCGTGCGCGATGCCGTGGCCGTTGACCATCTGCTCCGTCAGGCGCATGCGCACCACCGCATGGCCTACCCGCAGCTCGACCAGTTCCATCCCCAGTGCCGTGGAAGCGGTGTCCGCCTCCAGCATGCGGCGTGCGGCGGTTTCCGAACCCATGCGGACACGCTATCATTAATTACTAAACGAGCGGTAGGTAATTCGACCTGATGGGAAGGTCTTGCGATGACACCCTTGCGCAGCTACGTGTCCGGCGCCTGGTTCACCCCGAGCGACGAAGGGACACCGCTGCGCGACGCGGCGACGGGCGAGGAAGTCGCGCGGATCTCCACCAAGGGCGTCGACATGGCCGCCGCGCTGGAGTACGGCCGCACGGTCGGCGGCCCCGCGCTGCGCGAGCTGACGTTCCACCAGCGGGCCGCGCTGCTCAAGGCGCTGGCCTCCTACCTGCGGGAACACCGCGAGGAGCTCTACCAGCTCTCCTACCGCACCGGCGCGACGCTGGGTGATTCGAAGTTCGACATCGACGGCGGGATCGGCGTGCTGTTCGCCTACAGCAGCAAGGGCCGCCGGGAGATGCCGAACTCACACGTCTACCTCGACGGCGGGCTCGAGCCGCTGAGCAAAGGCGGCACGTTCCACGGCCAGCACATCGCCACCCCGATGCGCGGCGTGGCGGTGCAGATCAACGCGTTCAACTTCCCCGTCTGGGGTCCGCTGGAGAAGTTCGCGCCCGCGTTCGTCGCCGGGGTGCCGAGCTTGATCAAACCTGCCAGCCAGACGGCGTACCTGACGCATCGCCTGGTGGAGCTGATCGTCGAGTCGGGCATCCTGCCCGAGGGGTCGATCCAGCTGGTGTGCGGTTCCGCAGGCGACCTGCTGGACCACCTGACCGAGCAGGATCTGGTCGGTTTCACCGGCTCGGCCGCCACCGCGCAGAAGCTGCGCACCCACCCGGCGATCGTGCGTAACAGCGTGCGCTTCACCGCCGAGGCCGACTCGCTGAACCTGTCCATCCTCGGCCCGGACGCCAAGCCCGGAACCACGGAGTTCGACCTCTACGTCAAGCAGCTGGTCACCGAGATGACGGTAAAAGCGGGCCAGAAGTGCACGGCGATCCGCCGCGCGTTCGTCCCCGCCGACCTGATGGACGCGGTGGCGGAAGCCGCGTCCGAGCGGCTGGCCAAGGTGACGGTCGGCAACCCGGCCGCCGAGGGCGTTCGCATGGGCGCGCTGGCCAGCTTGGAACAGCGCGAGGAGGTACGCCGCTCGCTGAAGGCGCTGACCTCGGTCGCCGATGTCGTCTTCGGTGACCCGCAGCATGTCGACGTGGTCGACGCCGACGCCGAGCGCGGCGCGTTCCTCTCCCCCGTGCTGCTGAAGGTCTCCGATCCCGAGCTGCGTGAGCCGCACCAGGTCGAGGCGTTCGGCCCGGTCTCCACGCTGATCCCCTACACCGCCACCGAGCAGGTCATCCGGCTCGCCGCGCTGGGCGAGGGCAGCCTGGCCGGGTCGGTGGTCACCGCCGACGAGGACTTCGCCCGCGAGGTGGTGCTCGGTGTCGCGCCGTGGCACGGCCGGTTGCTGGTGCTCGACGCCGAGGACGCCAAGGAGTCCACCGGCCACGGTTCGCCGCTGCCCGGCCTGGTGCACGGTGGCCCGGGTCGCGCGGGCGGCGGCGAAGAGATGGGCGGCGTGCGCGGCATCCTGCACTACATGCAGCGCACCGCGGTGCAGGGCAGCCCGAAGATGCTCAGCGCGGTCACCGGCACCTGGGTGCCCGGCGCGCCGCGCAACACCGATGTGCACCCGTTCCGCAAGTCGCTGGCCGAGCTGCGGGTGGGTGACTCGGTGGTCGCGGGTCCGCGCACGGTCACCCGCGAGGACATCGACCACTTCGCCGAGTTCACCGGCGACACGTTCTACGCGCACACCGACGAGGAAGCGGCCGCGGCCAACGAGCTGTTCGGCGGCATCGTGGCGCACGGGTACCTGGTGGTGTCGTTCGCCGCGGGCCTGTTCGTCTCCCCCGAGCCCGGGCCGGTGCTGGCCAACTACGGCCTGGAGAACCTGCGGTTCCTCACGCCGGTCAAGCCGGGCGACGAGCTGACCGTGACGCTGACCTGCAAGCAGATCACCCCACGGGAGAACGCCGACTATGGCGAAGTGCGGTGGGACACCGACGTCACCAACGCGGCTGGCGAATCGGTCGCCAAGTACGACGTGTTGACGCTGGTCGCCAAGGAATACCCCGCCACCGACGCGGGAGGGCAGCAATGACGCAACTGCAAGAACACTTCGAGCGCACCATCGAGCGTGATCAGCGCATCGAACCGCGCGACTGGATGCCCGAGGGTTACCGCAAGACGCTGATCCGGCAGATCGCGCAGCACGCGCACTCGGAGATCATCGGCATGCAGCCGGAAGGCAACTGGATCACCCGCGCGCCCTCGCTGCGCCGCAAGGCGATCCTGCTCGCCAAGGTGCAGGACGAGGCCGGGCACGGGCTGTACCTGTACTCGGCCGCCGAGACGCTGGGTGCCGACCGGGGAGAGCTGACCGAGCGGCTGATCAACGGGCGGCAGAAGTACTCGTCGATCTTCAACTACCCCACGCTGACGTTCGCCGACGTGGGCGTGATCGGGTGGTTGGTCGACGGCGCGGCGATCTGCAACCAGGTGCCGCTGTGCCGCAGCTCGTACGGGCCGTACGCGCGGGCGATGATCCGCATCTGCAAAGAGGAGTCGTTCCACCAGCGGCAGGGTTACGAGCTGCTGATGACGATGATGCGCGGCACCGAGGAGCAGCGGCAGATGGTGCAGGACGCCACCAACCGCTGGTGGTGGCCGTCGCTGATGATGTTCGGCCCGCCGGACGACCAGTCGCCGAACACCGCGCAGTCGATGGCGTGGAAGATCAAGCGGCACACCAACGACGAGCTGCGGCAGAAGTTCGTGGACATGACGGTGCCGCAGGCCGAGGCACTCGGTGTGACGCTGCCGGATCCGGACCTGAAGTGGAACCCGGAGCGCGGCCACTACGACTTCGGCGAGATCGACTGGGCGGAGTTCAAACGGGTGCTGGCCGGCAACGGCCCGTGCAATGCCCAGCGGATCGCCACCCGTCGGCGCGCGCACGAGGAAGGCGAATGGGTGCGCGAAGCCGCTGCTGCCCACGCGCGCAAGCAGCGAGAGCGGCGGGAGGTCGCTGCCTAATGTGTTTGTCAAGCAGCGGTAGCCGTGTTTCGCCGGTAGTCGGGTTGGTAGGGCTGGCGGGNGCGCAGCAGTGCGTGCAGGACGTTGATGCGTCGTCGGGCCAGCGCGATGAGGGCCTGGTGGTGTCGTTTGCCCTCGGCGCGTTTGCGGGCGTAGAAGGCCTTGCTGGCCGGGTCGCGCTGGATGGCGCAGAACGCCGACTGGTAGAAGACGAACTTGAGGGTCTTGCTGCCGGCGGTGGCG
>NZ_KE386595.1:0-164501 GCF_000427825.1 Thermocrispum municipale DSM 44069
CGCACCCGGCGTCGCTCACCCGGCCAGAACGGCGTGCGGGAACGGGCATTCGGATCGCTGAAGTACGAGCACCTCTACCGGATGGAGATCGACGACGGGCAGACCCTCGCCGCCGAGGCCGAGCGCTACCGGCACGTGTTCAACCACATCCGCCCCCACGAGGCACTCGGCATGCAACGACCGATCGAGATCCACCAGCAAGATCAACAAGCACAACTTTCATCCAAGAAAACTGAGCCAGATTCTTGACGCGGGACACCGGTCATCCAACCGGACACGTTCGGCACCGAGGCAGGGCCGCCGGTGGTGCTCATTCCGACGGAACGAGAGTGGCCGGGGGGCGACGAAGGCCCGGATGTCGAACTGCGCGAATTGGACGACGGTTCGCTGGCTCTGCTGGCGTACACGTCGCTGAAAGCGCTGACGGAAGGCGCCGGACCCCGGCAGCCGTACATCGAAGTTCTACCGAGCGCGATCGAAGAAATACGTTACGCACTCGGCGCCGATGTGGTTCTCTGGGATGTGGCGCTGGATGGAGCGGTCCAGCACCACGTGCTCATCGACGAGGGGGACGGACATGGGCAGCGGGATCGAGGCTGAGTACCCGACGCTGAACCAAACGGCGAAAGCCCTGGTGGAAGCATCCGAGCGGTTCGGCCCGAAGGAAGAGCCGCCAGCGGTGGACGCGGGTGCGTTGACCGCGGCGTTCGCGGGCGCCGGGGCTCTGGCGCTGGAACAAGCAGCGAAACTCGCCAGAGCGGTCAACGGCGCCGGGAACGCAGTTCGCAACGCGCGGCACGTGTACGAGCAGACCGACAACGCTGCTCGCGACGGCCTGCCGAACCTTGGAAACTGAGGTCAGGCATGGCCATCGACATCACGCTGGACGCCAAGCCCGAGGCACTGCACGCCTTCGGCGGCTGGGCCATGGACGTCAACAGACGCATCAAGAACGCGGGCGACGACGTGCACAGCGCCGGCCGGAAGTCCGTGCATGGCTGGCCGGACGCTCCCGGCGACAGTTTCCGCCGCACCATCAAGTCGCTGACCAACGACGCCGAGACCGTGGGCGATTCCTTCATGTATCTCGGGGAAGCCGCCATCGTGTACGGCGACGAGATGCGGGCGGTGCGCGCGAAGTTGGACGCGGCCTACGACCACGCCGTCGCCGCCGGCCTGCCCGCCACCCGCTTGGTGGAGATCAAAGATCCCGGTCCGATGCCGAAGAAGCCGCCGCCGCAACGAGACTACGGCGGCGAGAACGGCACACTGGGCAGGACCAGATCACACATCGCAGCCTGGGACGCGTGGACCGGCTGGCACAAGAGGGCGAAGGCGTACGCGGAGTGCATCGCCATGGTCGCCGCCGCCCGCGTGCAGGAGGAACGCGCCGGCGCTGCCGCTCTGAAAGCGCTACGCAAGATCGTCGACGACGCCCCCATCACCGTCGCCGACACGCTGATCGGTTTGGCCGCGGCCTCGATCACCGGCCAGCGCACCCTGATCGCCAGCAAAATCTCGCTGCAACAAGCCGCGGCGCGGCAGATGGCCGACTACAAGCGGCTCAGCGGGCACGCGGGCAAGGGCCGACTTGCCGCCAAGACCTGGCTCGCCGGCGCCCTCAACAAGAGCAGGGCCGCCATCGCCGCGCGCAAAGCTGCCGACGCCAAACTCGGGAACTGGCTCACAAAACTGCCGGAAAGCGTACAGCGCTTTCTCACATCGGAACTAGGAACCGACAAGATCGTCACAAAGATTGCCCCGAGGATTTCAAACGCGCCGATGTGGGTGAAGAAGCTTCCTGTGATCGGCAGCGGGCTTACTGCCGTTTCGGTAGGTGGCGAGATCGCTGGTGGTCGTCATCCCGCGAAGGCAGTGGCCTCCGGGGGCGGCGGCCTGGTCGCGGGAGCTGCCGCCGGGGGCGCTGTGGGCGGAATTCCGGGTGTCGTCGTGGGAGCCATTGTGGGCACAGGAACCAGCGCTGGTATCGATTTCCTGACGGACACACTCTGGCCGGAAGAACCGCCCATGATCCTCGCACCAGGCCTGCCCGACAACGATCCACGCGTTACTCGCGACGAAATACTCGACGATCCAGCGTGACACCATGATTCCCGTGGAACTGCCCCCCAAACCTGATCCGAACTCCGGCGAGCCGCGCCCGCCAGCAGCACCCCTCGCACCAGGTAAGCGCGGCCCTCGGCCACGCTGGCGACGAAAAATGGTTCCTCATCCTCCAGCGAACGAAAGCCCGCCATTGGAGTGGTGGTACTACAACGCGCGTGGATTGTTGTGGGGAGCTGCAGCTGTATTGGCACTCGCGATCGGAGTGCTGACCCTCCGGGACTGGAGCAAGGGCCGCGACGTACTGACTTGGGCCAACAGTTGGCTGGTTTGGTTGTTGATCGGCGGGCTGGCCCTGCTCATGACGTTGAGCGCCCGGGGTGAAAAGTTCTCAGCCGGTGCCGACTGGTTCATGCATGGAGAAGACTTCATCAAGACCTATGAGCTCGTCTCCATCGTCGGCGAGCGCCGCTGGAACGGAACACACCTGGAACTGACTGATCAACACGGCCACCACAAGGAGATCGATCTCCGAGGACTTCAGCTGAACCCGGCACTGTGGGATCTGGTCTACAACGGCATCCTGCACTCGGTGGCCAACGGCGCCCGGGTCAACGACATCGCGATCGAGGAATTGCAGCTTCACGAGATCGTGGAGATGCGCGACCGGCCACCAGGGCCCTGAGACACGTGACGGCGCGGGCGTCCCCCAGCCGCCCGCGCCGCTCCGATTGCCGGGCCGACGCAGCTGATGAGCACTGCGCGTTGCACCCGACGCCGCGCAGGCTGACCCGGCACTGGCCTGGCGGCGTCAGCCGAACCGCCGCAGCTGATAGATCCCGTGCGTCCGCGCGACGACCGTGCCTTCCTCGTCGGTCAGCTCGGCATCCAGCTCGAAGTCGGCCTTGCCGTTGGCTTCGGCCTCCTTGGCGACGGCCGCGACCGTCTCCTCGTCGAGCTTCGCTTCCGACCGCACGTTCGTCTTGGCCGGCCGCAGGAAGCTGATCTGGACGTCCTTGACCAGCGGGAAGAATTGCGTGTTGTCGAACGACGCCACCCCGATCGCCCCTCCCAGCACCTCCGCCACGGTGAACAGCACCCCGGCGTACATCACGCCGAAGTGGTTGCCGTTGCCCTCCATCGGGACTTCCGCGGCGGCGTACCCCGGCCGCACGTCCACCACCCGCACGCCCATGTTGTGCGCCACCGGGATGGTGTGCTCCAACGCGGTGTTGACCAGGGTGACGTAATCCGGTTCTTCGCTCATCCGTTCAGCAAACCTCTCGCTACCTGGGTGATCTGCACTTCGTTGGAGCCCGCGTAGATCATCAGCGACTTCGCGTCCCTGGCCAGCTGCTCCACCCGGTACTCGGCCATGTAACCGTTACCGCCGAACAATTGCACCGCGTCCATCGCCACCTCGGTGGCGGTCTCCGACGAGTACCACTTGATCGCCGACGCCTCGGCAAGGGTGGGCGGCTTGCCGTTGCGCGCGGCCTCGATCCCCTGGAACACCATGTTCTGCACGTTGATGCGGGCGACTTCCATCTTCGCCAGCTTCAACTGGATCAGCTGATGCTCGGCGATCGGTTTGCCCCACAGCACGCGGTTCTTCGCGTAGTCGATGCACAGTCGCTGACATTCCTCGATCACACCGAGCGCCATCGCGGCCACCCCGAGCCGCTCGGTCACGAAGCCCGCCTTCGCGCTGTCCCGCCCGTCGCCGCTGCGGTGCTCCTCGGTCTCGCCGAGCAGGTTGTCCCTGGTCAGCCGCACGTCGTCGAAGAACAACTCGCCGGTCGGCGACGAGTGCAGGCCCATCTTGCGCAGCGGCTTGCCCTGCGTGAACCCGTCCATGCCTTTCTCCAGCACGAACGGCAACACCTTGCGATCCCGGATCGGCGTCCCGTCGCCCTCGTCGAGCTTGGCGTAGACGACCGTGACGTCGGCGTACGGGCCGTTGGTGATGAACGTCTTCTGCCCGTTCAGCACGTAGCCGTCGCCATCCCTGCGGACCGTGGTCTTCATGCCTCCGAAGGCGTCCGATCCCGAATCCGGCTCGGTCAACGCCCACGCCCCGACCTTCTCCATGGTCATCAGCGACGGCAACCAACGCTCCTTCTGCGCGAGCGTGCCGCGCGAGGCGATGGTGGCCGCGGCGAGCCCGAGCGAGACACCCATCGCGGCGAACATCCCCATGCTCACCTTGCACAGCTCGCTGCACAGGATCGCGCCGAGCGACTCCTGCCCGAACCCGAGCAGTCCCCCGCCGCCCGACTTCTCCTTGGGCTCGTCCGACGACTCGCCGTGCTCCCGTGCACGCTGCTTCGCCAGCATCTTCGCCACCGCTTCGGACGCCATCTTGTCGATGCCGAACGTGGTGAACATGGTGCGCAGCAGCTCGTAGGGCGGCATGTCGCCGTGCTCGAGCTCGTCGACGTGCGGACGGATCTTGGCGTCCACGAACTCGCGGATCGCCTGCCGCATCATCTCGTCGGTGTCGGACCACTGCATGCGTTTACCGTCCTATCCCAGCTCGCGCTCGAGGAGTTCGACCGACCACGGGCCGTCCGTCTCCACGGTCCGCGCCACGCTCCAGCCGTTCAGCTCCTGGACAGCGCCGCCCTGGACCGCGAACACCTTGCCGGTCAATGGACACTTTTCACTGGCCAGATACGCCACCAGCGGGCTGACGTGCTCGGGCGCGAACGGGTCGAATTCGCCCTCCGGCACCTCGGCGGCGAACATCGCAGCCATGCCGGGCGTCGCCAACGTCAGCCGCGTCCTGGCGATCGGGGCGATCGCGTTGACCCGCACGCCGTAGCGGTCCAGCTCCTGCGCAGCGACCAAAGTCAGCGCGGCGATCCCGGCCTTCGCCGCACCGTAGTTGGCTTGGCCCGGGTTGGGCAGCGTGGTGCCCGAAGCGGACGCGGTATTGATCACCGAAGCGGCCACCTCCTGCCCAGCCTTGGTCTGAGCCTTCCAGTACGCCGCGGCGTGCCGCAACACCGCGGCGTGCCCCTTCAGGTGGACAGCGATGACCGCGTCCCACTGCTCCTCGTCCAGCCC
Organism: Thermocrispum municipale DSM 44069; assembly: GCF_000427825.1. GTDB lineage: Bacteria > Actinomycetota > Actinomycetes > Mycobacteriales > Pseudonocardiaceae > Thermocrispum > Thermocrispum municipale. The sequence goes on from NZ_KE386595.1 coordinate 5,134, forward strand.
GGCGATGAATCCGTCGCGCAGGATGCCGGCGTTGTTGACCACGATGTCGAGCCCGCCGAACTCGGACACGGCCTGGTCGATCAGCGCGGCCGCCTCGTCCCACTTGGCGACGTTGCCGGTGTTCGCCACCGCCTTGCCACCCGCCGCGGTGATCTCGTCGACCACCTCCTGTGCGGGCCCGGCGTCGGCACCAGTACCGTCGTTCGCCCCACCCAAGTCGTTGACCACCACCGCGGCACCTTCTCGGGCGAACAAGCGCGCGTGCTCACGACCGATGCCGCGCCCCGCTCCGGTGATGACCGCTACCCGGCCCTCGAGTGCTCCCATGCCTCACGCTCCCTCGCTGACCTCGGCCAGCCCGTCGGTGATGACCAGCTCGTCCCCCACCGCTGTCTCGTACGCGTACGTCGCGACACCGTCGGCAGACCCCGCTCGATAGATGTGCGTGGACAACTCCTGCCCGGGCAGCACCGGTTTGGCGAAGCGCACTGCCAGCCGCTTGAGCCGGGTGACGTCCGACCCCGCCACCTCGGTCAGCACGGCCCACGAGGTGAACGCCATGGTGCACATGCCGTGGGCGATGATCCCGGGCAGTCCCATCGACTTGGCGAACTCCTCGTCCAGGTGGATCGGCATCGGATCGCCGGACGCCTCGCTGTACCGGTACGTCTGGTCCTCGTCGACCCGCTGCCGGACCTTGGCGACCGGACCCGGCGCACGCAGTGCGTCGTCGAACTTGTGCCCCGGCGCCAGTTCGCCGCGCTTGTCGCCCGGCGATCCGTCCACGAAGTCCCGCACGAAGAACGTCACGAACTGTTCGTTGACCAGCTCGCCGTCCTGGGTGCGCGTTTCCACCGCGACACAGGCCCGGGTGCCCTTGTCCAACGCCTGCCAGCCGGTCATCTCGGCCTGCGCCAGCAGCACGTCGCCGGGCCGGATCGGGCGGTGAAACCGGAAGTCCTGCTCACCGTGCACGATCTTGCCGATCAGCTGCGGCGGAACGACCTCCAGCACAGGCTCCATGAGCGAGTGGAACACCGGGACGATCGCGAAGACCGGGCCGGCGATCGCACCGTCCCGATGGGCCGGGATCGGGTCGTTGGTCGCCGCCGCGTACTGCTGCAACCGCTCGCGGGTGACCTCGAACCGGACCGGCTCGGTCCGCTTGCCCAGGCCGTCCGGGTTGAAGCGCAGCTCGTCGGTCATGCCGCGGCCAGCAGCGAGGAGAACTGCTCGATCGACTTGTCCAGTTCGGCCTGGCCCTGCTTCTCGATCGCCTTGCCGAGCGCGCCGACGATCATCTGCCCCTCGAACTCGGTGGTCAGGTCCAGCTTCGAGCCCTCCCCCGCCCGCTCCACCGCGATGGTGATGGAGATCCGCACACCGGCCATGCCGGTCCCGGAGATCTTCAGCGTCTTCGGCGGCTGGAACTCGTCGACCGTCCACGTGATCGTGTTCGGCATGCCCATCATCGAGATGACCTCGGTGAACCGGGCGCCGGTGGACAACTGCTGCGGCAGGTCGTCCTTGAACTTCACGTGCAGCGTCAGCCACTTCTCGAAATGGTTCGGGTCGCCGGCCAGCTCGAACACCCGCTCGGGGGTGGCAGGCAGTTCGACGGAGGTGTTGATCTGTCCCATGGCTGCTCCTTGTGCTCAGCGCTCGGCGCGCTGGTAGGCGGTGACCACGGCGGCTCCGCCGAGGCCGATGTTGTGCTGCAACGCCGCGTCGACCGAGGCCACCTGGCGGTTGCCCGCGGTGCCGCGCAGCTGCCAGGTGAGCTCGGCGCACTGGGCGAGCCCGGTGGCGCCGAGCGGGTGGCCCTTGGAGATCAAACCGCCGGAGGGGTTGACCACCCACCGGCCGCCGTAGGTGGTCTCGTCGTTGTCGATCAACTTCCCGGCCTCACCGGGCCGGCACAGCCCGAGCGCCTCGTACGACAGCAGCTCGTTCGCCGAGAAGCAGTCGTGCAGCTCGATGACCTGGAAGTCCTCCGGCCCCAGCCCGCTCTGCTCGTACACCGCGCGGGCGGCCTGCACGGTCATGTCGTAGCCGATGATGTTCTTCGCGGTGCCGTCGAACGTGGAGGAGAAGTCGGTGGTCATGGCCTGCCCGACGATCTCCACGGCCTGCCCGGCCAGTTCCCGCTCGGCGACGAACCGCTCACTGGCCAGCACCGCGGCGGCCGACCCGTCCGACGTCGGCGAGCACTGCAGCTTGGTCAGCGGGTCGTAGATCATCCGGGACGCCTTGATGTCGTCGAGCGAGTACTCGTCCCGGAACTGCGAGTACGGGTTGTCGACCGAGTGCTTGTGGTTCTTGTGGCCGATCTTGGCGAAGTGGTCGGCGGTGGTGCCGTAGGTCTTCATGTGCTCGCGTCCGGCCGCACCGAACAGCCACGGCGCGGGAGGGAACAGCACTTCGGAGATCTCCGCCATCGCCTGTATGTGGCGGGACATCGGCTGCTCCCGGTCGTCGAACGTGCTGCCGAGCGAGCCGGGCTGCATCTTCTCGAACCCCAGCGCCAGCACACAGTCGGCGCGCCCGCCTCGGATGGCTTCCGCCGCCAGGTACAGCGCGCTCGAACCGGTGGAGCAGTTGTTGTTGACGTTGACGATCGGGATGCCGGTCATCCCCAGCTCGTAGAGCGCGCGCTGCCCGGACGTCGACTCGCCGTACACGTAGCCGACGTACCCCTGCTGCACGTCCCGGTACGAGATCCCCGCGTCCTGAAGCGCTCGGGTTCCGGACTCCTTCGCCATCTGCGGGTAGTCCCAGTCCTCGCGACTGCCCGGCTTGACGAACGGCGTCATCCCGACACCGATCACGTAGGCCCTGTCCGACACGGCGACCCTCCCGCCAACTGAGGACATGTGTCGTCAATTTAAGAACTGAGGACACCTGTCGTCAATAGGCGGAGGCTTCGACCGTGATCTAGTCGCGCGGCTGATTCCAGAACAGCAGCACGGTGCGCACGCACTGTTCGATCAGTTCTTCGCGGCTGACGGTCAACGTCCCGGACAGCCAGCCGAAGAACAGCGTCGCCACCGCGCCGGTCAAAGCCACCGAGGTCAGGATGCTTTCGTTCTTGCTCGCGCCGGGCGGGAGCTGCCTGCGCACCAGGCGCGTGAAGGTCGGCGCGACACCGACGCTGACTCCGCTGAGCGCGGCGTCGGACAGCGGCTCCACCAGCAGCAGGCGGCCTTTGCGGGGGTCGTCCAGGCAGACCGACACGAACGCCTCCACGGCCGCGCGGGCTTGCTCCTCCCGGCTGCCGCCCGCCGGGCTGATCGACTCCATCGCCTGCTGCAGCTCGTCGGCGACCTGCAGAAACAGCGCGGCCAGCAGCTCGTCGCGGCTGGCGAAGTTCTCGTAGAAGTACCGGTCGGTCAGGCCGGCCTTGCGGCACACCGACCGCACCGTGACCCCCGCGCCGCCGTGCTCACCGAGCAGGTCGAGCGCGGCGTCCAACAACGCGGAGCGCCGTGCCGCGCGCCGCTGTTCCAGGGTCGTGCCGCCCCATACTCGCTGCTGGGATCCCACGCCATCAGGTTACGGCGCAACCCGGCCTTCGCCGGTCAGCCTGCCAGATCGGGCCGTGCCGCGAAGGCCAGACGGGCAGCCCCGAGCAGGCACGCCGACCGCCTCAGCGGAGACGGAATCACCGAGATGTCGCGGATGTAGGACAGCCCGGCGTGTCCGGCAAGGTGGCGGCGCAACGGCTCGAACAGCACCTCGCCCACCTGCGTCACACCACCACTGAGCACGGCGATCCTGACGTCGACCAGCGCTGCGGTGCCCGCGATCGCCGCGGCCAGGGCGTGCGCGGCCCGATCGAATGCAGCGATCGCCAGCTCGTCACCCGCGCGGGCGGCCTCGGCCAGCGCGACCGTGGTCGGCTCGCCCTGCCAGCCGTTGTCCACCGCCCAGCGCGCGATGGACGTCCCGGACGCAATGGCCTCCACACAGCCTCGGCCACCGCAGGCACACTCCGGACCGTTCACGTCGACCACCAGGTGCCCGATGTGCCCGGCGTTGCCGGACTCCCCCGTCCGCACCCTGCCGTCGAGGATCAGCCCACCACCGATCCCGGTGGACACGGTGATCACCAGCGCGTCCCGGTGACCCGCAGCGGCGCCGTAGGCCTGCTCTGCCGCGGCAAGCGCCACCCCGTCCAGCGCGAACGTCGACGGCAGTCCGGGCGCGACCGACGCCACCCGCTCCATCAACGGAAAGTCCCGCCAGTCGGCCACGTTCAGCGGGCTGGCGGTGCCCGCGGGCACGTCCACCGGCCCCGCGCTGCACACCCCGACGACCGCGATGCGGGACCCGTTCGGTCCGGCCAGCACGTCCGCGGCCGCTTTCGTCAACGCCGCGGAAATGGCCTCGGCACCGTGCCCGGCCGGCGTCGGCGTCTCACTGCTTTCCACTACCTGGCCGTCCGGGGTGACGGCGCCGACGGCGATTTTGGTGCCACCGAAATCGATGGCCAATGCCAGCGGGGACAGCGCGGAATCGGTCATGACGCCGAGATTGCCATGCTGCCGCTCACCACCGCGACGCGCAGCGGCAACCAACTGCCCTTCTGTGACAGGCAGCACGGGCCGTCGGACGCGATTGCCCCGGCATCCGTCGAGGTCACCCGCGCGGGCCGGGATGACCGAGCCGCGAGCAACCCGATCATGGCGGTGCGTTAGCGTGGCTGCGATGTCGGGTGCGAGTCGCGGCGCCAGTTCCGCTGTCGAGGTGGGGGAGCCGAGAACGGACGAGGCCCCTGCTCAAGCCATGCGACGCAGGGGCGAGCGACGGCTGCCCAGTCTCTCGCCTGCGCGCTGGCAGCTGATCGCCAAGGTTCTCGGTGCGATCAGTGTGCTGTGCGCGCTGGCGATCCCGTTCATGCCCGTCGTGCAGGACACCGCACGCATCGAGTGGCCCGGCCCGAACGACACCCGGTCGGTCAACGCACCACTGGTCGGCTACTGGGCGCAGGAGTTCGACGCGACCCTGCCCTGCCGGACGATCCAGAGCCTGGACGACGCGCTGGCCTCGCGCGCCATGCTGCTGTCCACCGTGCCGCGGGCCCGCATCAACAGTGGTGTCGGCATGCACATGCAGGTCGACAACAACGTCCTGACGGTGGTCAACCGCGGTCAGCAGATCGTCAGCCAGCCACTGCCCGACTCCGGCTGCGACGTGCGCTTCTCCTCCACCGGGGAGCGCACCAGCATCACCGTGGCGGGCGCGTCCGTCTACGACGAGAACACCGACGTCCGGCCACGCGTGGTCGGCATCTACTCCGACATCACCGCGGACCGGGAGCCGATCGACGGGCTGCGCGTGTCCATCACCCCGGACACCCGGTACCAGTCGTCCCCCACCGTGTGGAAGACGCTCACGACCGTCGTCGGCGTGCTGGCGCTACTGGGCTGCCTGTTCGCGGTCAACCGGCTCGACTCCCGGGGCGCCCGCCGCGCACCACGGTGGGCGCCGATCGGCTGGTGGAAGCTGACCGCGCGCGACCTGACGGTCATCGGCGCGCTCGGGCTCTGGGTGTTCATCGGCCCGGTGACCTCGGACGACGGCTACATCCTGTCGATGGCCAGAGTGGCCGAGGAAGCCGGCTACCTGACCAACTACCACCGCTGGTTCGGGGTGGCCGAAGCACCGTTCGGCTGGTTCTACCACCTCACCGAGCTGATGACCGAGGTGTCCACGGTGCCGCCGTGGATCCGGCTGCCCTCGTTCGTGCTCGCGGTCGTGGCGTGGCTGCTGATCAGCCGGGAGATCCTGCCCCGGCTGGGCAACCAGGTGCGGCACTCCAAGGCCGCCGCGTGGGCCGCCGCGTCGGTGTTCCTGGTGTGGTGGATGCCGTTCAACAACGGCGTGCGGCCCGAGCCGGTCGCCGCGGTCGGCTCGCTGCTGGCCATCGCGGCGGTGGAACGGACGCTGGTCACCCGGCGCCTGCTCCCCCTGTGCCTCGGCCTGATCGCCGCAGCGCTGACGCTGGCCGCCACCCCGACCGGCCTGATCGCCGTCGCGCCGTTCATCGTCGCCGCGCGGCCGTTGTGGCGGCTGCTCAAACAGCGGGCCGAGGCCGGCTGGGCGACCGTGCTCACGCCGATCGGCGCCGCCGGGTTCGCGGTGCTGTTCATCGTGTTCGCCGACCAGACGTTCGCCACGGTCGTGGAGGCCACCCGGCTGCGCAACCAGGTCGGGCCCAGCCTGGCGTGGTTCCAGGAGTTCGCCCGCTACGACCTGCTCTTCGGCGGCGGCGGCAACGCCGGTGACGACTCGCTGACCAGGCGCTTCCCCGTGCTGCTCATCGTGTTGTGCGTGGCCACCTGTCTGGTGGTCATCCTGCGCCGCGGCCGCATCCCGGGCGCCGCGCTCGGCCCGTCCCGCCGCCTGATCGGCACGACGGCCCTGTTCTTCCTGCTGCTGGCGCTGACCCCGACGAAGTGGACGCACCACTTCGGCGCGTTCGCCGCGGTGGGGTCGGCGATGGCGGCGCTGACCGCGCTGGCCACCAGCTCGTCGGTGCTGCGGTCGAACCGCAACCGCAACGCGTTCCTCGCCGGGCTGCTGGTCGTCGCGGCGTTGGCCACCACCGGCCCGAACTCGTACTGGTTCGTCTCCAAGCTCGGCGTCCCGTGGGCGGACACCGCACCGGAGATCATCGGCATCAAGGTCGCCACCTTGCTGCTGATCGGCGCGGTGGTCGCCGCGACGGTGGCCTGGGTGCAGAACGTGCGCGCCCAGCGCCCCAAACGCGGCCAGAAGTTCTCGGCCGACCGCCGGTCCCGCGCGCTGGCGCTCAGCTCGGCCTCGTTGACCATCGTGTGCGGCCTGGTCGCCTTGTGGGAATTCGCCACCGTCGCCGTCGCGGCGGTCAACCAGCGCGACTCCTACAGCCTGGCCGCGGCCAACATCGAGCACCTGTTCGGCGGGACCTGCAACCTGTCCGATCACGTGCTGGTCGAGCGCGCCCCGGCATCGAACATCCTGCCGTCGCACCCGGCCCACGCGCAGCGCACCGTGCCGGAGAAGGAGCCGGAGGACAAGGAACGCAAGAAGGGCGACAAGAAGAAATCCGACCCGCTGCCGCCGCCGGACAACGACAACGGCATGAGCTTCACCGGCTTCCACACCCGCTCGATCGGCGCGGAGGACCCGCTGAGCGCCCCACCGCACGACTTCGGCGACCACAACGTGCCGATGTGGTCGAGTTACCGCAATCCGGACGGGGCCACCGGTGAGCTGCGCAGCCAGTGGTTCAAGGTGAGCCCGAAGGACTTCAACAAGCAGCTGGTCGTCTCGGTGACCGGCGGCGTCGGCCCCGGCATGAAGATGGCCGCCGAGTACGGCGTGCCCACCGAGAAGGGCTTCGAGATCGTCGAGCGCAGGCTGATGCCGCTCCCGGCGACCGCGGCCGACCGCTGGGAGGACTCACGCATCTCGCAAGAGGGCATCGACCCGAGGGTCCGGGCGGTACGCATCGTCGCCGAGGACAAGAACCTCACCGAGGACGGCTGGATCGCGCTGTCCGCTCCACGTATTCCGGAACTGACGACGTTGACCCTGCGGCTGCGCGACAAGCCGGTGTACATGGACTGGCCGACGTCGTTCGTCTACCCGTGCGTGGACCTGCCCAAGGTGCGTGACGGGATCGCCGAGATGCCGCGCTACCGGATCACCGCGGGCGAACTGGCGCACGAGGCCGGCTGGGCGGGCAGCAGCGCGGGCGGGCCGGTCGGCTGGCTGGAGACGGTGGCCGACATGCCGGAGATCCCGAGCTTCCTGCGCGGCGACCCCAAGCAGTCGTGGGGCACGTTGCTGCAGGTCGACCCGCTCGAACGCGGAGCGGAGCCGCGCATCGTCCGCGGCCAGAAGGTGGTACCCGGCTGGTGGTCGCCCGGTCCGGGCCCGATGCAGCCGGACGGCCGCACGCCGACGCGCTGACATCACGTAACGCCGCGGCGACTGAATAGGAGAAACGCGTGAGATGGCGTGTGCTCAAGTGCGCACGGTCCGTAGTCTCGTAGCACTCGCACGCGACAAGAGAGGGCGGCGACGTGAAGATCATGCCGGTGACCGACTCGATGTTCCTGCTCATCGAGTCGCGCGAGCACCCGATGCACGTCGGCGGGCTGCAGCTGTTCCGCAAACCGGAAGGCGCGGGTGACGACTACGTCGCCCAGCTGTATCACGACCTGATCGAGAAGTCCGAGGTCCGCCCGCTGTTCCGCCAGCGCCCCGCGGGCCCGGTGAACACGCTCGGCCAGGTCGCCTGGACCGAGGACACCGAGCTCGACCTGAGCTACCACGTGCGACGCTCCGCGCTGCCCAGCCCGGGCCGCGTGCGGGAGCTGCTGGAAGTGACCTCACGCTGGCACGGCACGCTGCTGGACCGGCATCGCCCGCTGTGGGAGTCGCACTTCATCGAAGGGCTCAACGACGGCCGGTTCGCCATCTACACCAAGATCCATCACGCCATGCTCGACGGCGTCTCCGCGTTGCGGCACATGCAGCTGTCGCTGACCGACGACCCGGACGCGCGGGACTGCGAGATGTGGTGGTCGCTCAAGCCACCGGGCCGGTCGAAGCAGCGGCAGCCGCGCTCGCTCATCGACCGCGTGCGCACCGTCGCCGGTGAGCTCGCCGGGCTGGGGCCCGCGGCGGTCAAGACGCTCAACGAGGCCCGCCGGGAGCAGTCCATCACCCTGCCCCTGCAGGCTCCGCGCACGATGTTCAACGTCTCGATCGGTGGCGCGCGCCGGTTCGCCGCGCAGTCCTGGCCGATCGAGGCCTTCCGCAGGATCGGGGCCGCATCGGGTTGCACCATCAACGACGTCGTGCTGACGGTGTGCGCAGGAGCGCTGCGCGACTACCTGATCGAGCACCGGGCGCTGCCGGACCAGTCGTTGACCGCGATGGTGCCGGTGTCGCTGCGGCCGCCGGAGGGAGCCGAGCGCGGCGGCAACGCCATCGGTGCGCTGTTGTGCAGGCTGGGCACCGACGTGGCCGACCCCGCGAAGCGACTCGAGGTGGTCAGCCAGTCGATGCGGGAGGGCAAGAAGTTGTTCTCCGAGCTCAGCCCGCTGCAGGTGCTGCTGCTGTCCGCGGTGAACGTGGCGCCGCTCGGCCTGTCCCCCGTCCCGGGGGTCGCCGACCACACCAAACCACCGTTCAACCTGGTGATCTCCAACGTGCCCGGCCCGCGGCAGACGATGTACTTCAACGGTGCGCAATTGGACGGGATCTATCCGGCGTCGATCTGCCTCGACGGGCAGGCCGTCAACATCACGCTGACCAGCTACGACGACCAGATCGGCTTCGGCATCGTCGGCTGCCGGAGGTCGGTGCCGCACCTGCAGCGCATGTTGCTGCACCTGGACACCGCGCTGTCGGAACTCACCGCGGCGGTGGTCTGACGGCAGCGGTCCCGCGGATTCGGCACGGTCCGACACGGTTCGGCCTGCGGACCTCACGCCGGAGGCTGCCGCCGACGTGCCGGCTCCCGGCACGATTCCGGTGTGCTCCGACTCGCGTCCGCCACCGGTTACCCGCGAGTTGAGATACCGTGGGTATCCGGAGGTGGCGATGACAGGGGCAACGACACGACCGCCGCGGCTGAGCCTGCACTCGCGCGTGCTGTATGCGACGTTCTGGCTGTTCGGCCGCACCGTCGGCCGGTTCATTCCGATCACGCACCCGAAGGTGCTGGCGATGGCCGAGCAACTCGACGCTCGCGCCGGACGACGCCAGCGCATGCCGCGCGGCATCACCGTCACACCGGTGGAGCTGGACGGGTTCAAAGCCGAGTGGCTCAAACCCCAGGAAGCGCTCGACGACGCGGTGATCCTGTACTTCCACGGCGGCGGCTTCTTCTCCGGTGGTCTGAACACCCACCGGCCCGCGGTCTCGGCGATGGCCAAGCGCAGCAAGGTCCCTGCGTTCAACATCGCCTACCGGCAGCTGCCCAGCACCCCGATCAACGGATCCGTCGCCGACTGCCTGACCGCGTACCGGCACCTGCTCGACGAGGGCTTCCAGCCCGAGCGGATCGTGTTCGGCGGCGACTCCGCGGGCGGATACCTGACGTTCGCGACCGCGCTGAAGGCTCGCGAGGAAGGGCTACCGCTGCCCGCGGGCCTGGTGGCGCTGAGCCCGCTGACCGACCTGAACTCCGATGCGCGCAGCAAACACCCCAACTGGGGCAAGGACACCTACATCCTGGCCAAGCACCTCAGCACGATCGCCGAACTCTGGTCGTCCGACCCGGACGGCCAGGGCCCGCCGGTCTCGCCGGTGCACGAAGACCTCACCGGGATGCCGCCGTCGCTGATCATGGCGGCCGAGACCGAGGTCCTGCTGGCCGACGCGGAGGCGATGGCCGAAGCACTGTGGGCGGCGGGCGCGCAGTGCAAGCTCGAGGTGTGGCGCGGTCAGGTGCACGCCTTCCCGGTGCTGGCACCCACGCCGGAAGTCCGCCTCGCCATCGGCCACATCGCCGAGTTCGTCCAGCAGTGCCTGAAGGAGTGACCGGCTAGCCGGCCTGCACCTGCCCCGCGCCGCGTGGAAGAGGCGACCGCCGACACCCGCGCCGCGCGGAAGGAATGACCGCCGGCACCCGCGCCGGGTACCGCAGGAGCGACCGGCCGGCACCCGCGCCGGGTACCGCAGGAGCGACCGGCCGGCACCTGCACTGCGCGCCGAAGGGCGACCGATCAGCCGGCCAGTACCTGCTCCACGTGCCTGGCGAAGGCCAGCACCGTGTCGTCGGCGTGCCGCGGACCCACGATCTGCAGACCGACCGGCAGGCCGTCGGACGTGCGGCCGACCGGGATGCTGATCGCAGGCTGCTGGGTGAGGTTGAACGGGTAGGTGAACCCGGTCCACTGCCACCACTTGGTGTACGGCCCGCCGGGCGGGACGTCGTGGCCCGCCTCGAACGGGCGCACCGGCATCTGCGGCGTGATCAGTACGTCGTAGCGGGTGTGGAACTCGCCCATGTGGATGCCCAGCGCGGCACGGGTCTCGTTCGCCGTCAGGTAGTCCAGCGCCGACAGGGTCTTGCCGTGGTCCCAGATCTTGCCGAGCCCCGGGTCGACCTTCTCGCGCGCGCCGTCACCGAACACGCTGAGCGCCTTGGCCGCACCCGCGGCCCACAGCACCTCGAACGCGTCCGCCGGGTCGGCGAAGCCGGGGTCGGTGTCCTCGACCGCGACGCCGGACTCCCGGATCGCCTCGACCGCGGTCGCAACCACGTCGGCGATCTCGGGGTCGACGTCGACATAGCCCAGCGTCGCCGAGAACGCCGCCTTGAGCCCACGGACGTCACGCACCACGGTCTCCGCGAACGTCTCGGTCATCGGTGGCGGAGACGTCGGGTCGCGGTGATCGGGCTGCGCCAGCACGTCCATCAGCAGCGCGGCGTCGTCGACCGTGCGCGCGAACGGCCCGGCGTGCGCCAGCGCACCGAACGGGCTGGCCGGGTACAACGGGATGCGGCCGTGAGTCGGCTTGAACCCGACGATTCCGCAGAACGACGCGGGGATGCGCACCGAGCCGCCGGCGTCCGTGCCGACCGACAGCACGCCCATGTCCGCCGCGACAGCGGCAGCGCTGCCCCCACTGGAGCCACCGGACGTCTTGCTCGGGTCGTGCGGGTTGCGGGTGATGCCGCACAGCCGCGAGTCCGTGGTCGCCTTCCAGCCGAGCTCGGGCGTGGTCACCTTGCCCAGCACGACGAGGCCCGCCTCCCGCATGCGCGCCATCACCGGACTGTCGACGTCCCACGGCTGGTCGGGGTCGATGCACAACGACCCACGCAGCGTCGGCCAGCCCTTGGTCAGGAACACGTCCTTGATCGACGTCGGGACCCCGTCGATCGGACTGAGCTGTTCACCGGACCGCCAGCGCCGCTCCGACTCCCTGGCCTGCTCCAGCGCCTTGTCCGCGTCCACCAGGCAATACGCGTTGAGTTCGCCGTCGCGCTTCTCGATGGCCTCCAGCGCGGCCTGCGTGGCCTCGACCGGTGACAGGGAGCCCTGCGCGTACTCGGCGGCCAGCGCGGTCGCGGTGGTCATGTGCGTCCTCCCGTGGGTACGTAGCCTCGTTGTTTGTCCACGACGTTGTGTAGCGGCTCGCCCGCCAGCCAGCGCTGGAAGTTCGCCACGAACACCCGGGCGAGGGTGTCCTTCCAGCCGATGGTGTCACCGGACATGTGCGGTGAGATCAGCACGTTGTCCATCGTCCACAGTGGACTCTCGGCCGGGAGCGGCTCCTGATCGAACACATCGAGCGCGGCGCCGGCGAGCTCGCCTGCCCGCAGCGCGTCGATCAGGTCGGTGGTGACGACGTGCTCACCGCGGCCGACGTTGATGAACCGGGCCGTCGGCTTCATCGCGGCGAACACCGAGCGGTCGAAGATGCCGCGGGTCTGGTCGGTCAGCGGCAAGATGGACACGACGAAGTCCGCCCAGCCGACTTGGTCGGCCAGTTCGGCCGACGCGTGCACGATGCCGAAGTTCGGGTCGTCCTCCCTGGCGGTGCGGCCGACCCCACGCACCTCCATGCCGACGGCGCGCAGCAGGCGCGCGATCGCCTGTCCGATCGGCCCGGTGCCGACCACCAGCGCGTTCCGGCCGCCGACCCGTTCGGTCTCCCGCCACTTCCACTGGCGCTGACGCTGATACTCCAGCGAGCGCGGGAAATCCTTGGCGAACGCGATGACCAGACCGAGAACGTATTCGGCGATGGCGTCGTCGAAGACGCCGCGCGAATTGGTCAGCACGACATCGCTGGAGCGCAATTCGTCGAAAAGCACGGCATCGACACCCGCGCTCGCCACATGCATCCAGCGCAGCTTGTCGGCCGCCGGCCACGCGTCCCGTACCGCCGGTGAGAAGAAGTCCCACACGAACAGCACTTCCGCGCCGGCCATCGCGTCACGAAGCCCGTCGGCGCGCACGTAGCGCACCTCGGCGGCCTGCTCGACCTCGGCCATCCCGCGCGGCTGATCATCGCCGCAGAGCACTGTCACGACTGGAGTTTCCGGCACGTTGACACGCTAGGAGTGGTTCGTATGATTGTCAACAATCCGCGCGCCGCGGCCCCGATAACGCCAGGGAGCAACGTGCACACGATCGGTTTCATCTACCCCGACCACGCCGCAGAGGACGACTACCCGCTGGCCGAGAAGCTGCTCAGCGGCACCGAGAGCGCCGCCAAGCTGGTGGTCGAGCACATCTACGGCACCGACCTGCACGCGGTGGCCGAGCTGCTGGACCTCGGCTCGCCGGAGAAGCTCGCGGACGGAGCGGCCAAGCTGGCCGACCACTCCCCGACCGCCGTGGTGTGGGCCTGCACCAGCGGGAGCTTCGTCTACCGCCCGGACGGCGCCGCCGAGCAAGTACGGAAGCTGAGCGAGGCGGCAGGCGTCCCGGCTTCCAGCACGTCGTTCGCGTTCACCAATGCCGCCAAGGCGCTCGGCGTGCGGCGGGTCGCGGTAGCGGCGAGCTACCCCGACGACGTGGCAGCGCTGTTCGAAGAGTTCGTGCGGCATCACGGGCTGGAAGTCGTCTCACGGACCTCGGCGGGCATCGACACCGCGGCGGAGGTCGGCCAGTTGCCGTTGGATCAGGTCGTCGAGCTGGCGGTGGCCAATGACCACGCCGACGCCGAGGCGCTGTTGATCCCGGACACCGCGATGCACACGCTCGGCGTGATCGACAAGATCGAGCAGCGCATCGGCAAGCCGGTGCTGACCGCGAACCAGGTCACGGTGTGGGAAGGGCTGCGCCTGGCCGGGTTGCCGCAACGCGCCGAGCAGTTGGGAGCTCTGTTTCGGTGAACATGCCGGAGGTTGAACCGATCAGCCGGGAGTCCACCGCCGCGATCATCGCCCGGCAGCTGCGCGAGGCGATCATGACCGGGGCGCTGCAGCCCGGTGACCAGCTCGGCGAGGCCGAGCTGGCGGCCCGGTTCCAGGTCTCGCGCGGTCCGCTGCGGGAGGCGATGCAACGGCTGGTGTCCGAAGGCCTGCTGCGCAGCGAGCGGCATCGCGGGCTGTTCGTCATCGAGCTCGAGCCCGGCGACATCTACGACATCTACGCCGCCCGCGCGGCGATCGAGCGAGCGGCGCTGATCCGCATCATCCGCTCCGATCCGGCGGGAGCCGGCGCGCGGCTGCGCGAGGTGCTGGCGGAGATGGCCGGTGCCGCCGGAGATGGCGATTCCTCGGCGATGAGCCGCGCCGACCTGCGGTTCCACGAAGAGCTGGTGGCCCTGTCCGGCAGCAGGCGGCTCGCCCGGATGGCCAGCACGTTGTTGATCGAGACCCGCATGTGCCTGGCCGCGCTGCAGCGCACCGACCACAGCCCGGCCGACCGGGTCGCGGAGCACACCGCCATCGTGGAAGCCGTCGAAGCCGGAGACGAGCAGCGGGCGCTCGAGCTGCTCGAGGCGCATATGGAGGACGCGATCACGCGGCTGGCCCCCGGCACGAGCCTGTACTCCGCGCCGCCGCAAGTACCCGACGACGGGGTCGACATCACCGGCTGACGTGCCCCCGGCTTCGCTGGACGGATCCCGTGTCGGGATTCCGTTGAGTGCCGTCACCACGACCCCGCACGACGCTCCTGCGCCAAGTGGCCTCACCCCGGGCGAGCACGGTCAATGCGCGGTTGCGCATGGTTCCGCGATCCGGCTCAGCCCACGGAGACGAGCCCGCTTTCGTACGCGGCTATCACCAGCTGGGCCCGATCCCTGGCGTGCAGTTTCGCCAGCAGCTGCCCGATGTGCGTTTTCACCGTGGCCATGCTGACCACGAGCTGCTCGGCGATCTCCTGATTGGACAATCCCTGCCCGACCAACGTCAGAACCTCACGCTCCCGGGCGGTGATCCCGTCCAGCCGGCGCGTCGGCCGCCACCGCTGCTCGGGTCGCTTGGCGAACTCCGCGATCAATCGCCGGGTGATCGTCGGTGCAAGCAGCGCCTCGCCGTCGGCCACAACCCGGATCGCCGCGAGCAGATCACCGGGCGGCGTGTCCTTGAGCAGGAATCCACTTGCCCCGGCGCGCAGCGCGGAGAACACGTACGCATCCAGGTCGAACGTGGTCAGGATGATGACCTTCACGTCGGCGGTGTCCGGCGACCCGCAGATCTGTTCGGTCGCCTCGATGCCGTCCATCTCCGGCATCCGGATGTCCATCAACACCACGTCCGGCCGCAGCGCCCTCACCTGCTCGACGGCCTCACGCCCGTCCCCGGCCTCGCCGACGACCTCGAGCCCGCCCGCGTTCCCGACCAGTACGGCGAAGCTGGCGCGCAGCAGTTGCTGGTCGTCCGCGATCAGGACACGCACGTCACTCATGCCGGCACCGACTCCAGAGGCATCGTGGCGTGCACACGGAACCCGCCGCCGGGCATCCGGCCCGCGGAGAACTCCCCGGAGAACAGCGAGACGCGCTCGCGCATGCCGATCAAGCCGTGCCCGCCGGGAAGCCCGGACGGCGCGCGGTTGCCGTCGTCGATCACTTCGACCTCGACCTCCCGCTCGTCCACGCTCACCCGTACCTGACACCGGGCCGGAGCCGCGTGCTTGACGACGTTCGTCAGCGACTCCTGCACGATCCGGTACACCGACAGCCCGACCGGCGCGGGCAAGCCCTCGACTCCCTCGACCCGAAGGTCCACCTCGACACCGGCACGGGTCGCCTGCTCGGCGAGTTCAGCCAGCCGGTCCGCGGTCGGCGACGGCTGCAAAGACGCTTGCTCGGCGCCGGCGGCGGCCGCACCGTCTTCTTCCGGTGTGCGCAGCACACCGAGCATCCGCCGCAGCTCACGCAAGGCCTCCCGCCCGGTCGACTCGATCACCGCCAACGCCGACCGAGCTTCTTCCGGCCGCTCGGCCGCCACGTGGTTGGCCACCGACGCCTGCACGGTGATCAGGCTCAGGCTGTGCGCGATGCCGTCGTGCAGATCGCGGGCTATGCGCAGCCGCTCGTCGGTCAACGCCCGGTCGGCCAGCCGCTCGTGATACAGCCGTCGAGCCCGGCCGGCCCGCCCGGTGCTCCATGCCGCGATCGTCACCAGGCTGAGTCCGCCGAAGATCACCGCCGCCTCGGTCCAGCTCAACCCGGGAAACGTCGTCACCGACATCGCCACCGCGGCGTTGATGCCCGCGAGCGATCCGACCAACGCCAGCACCGCGCGCGAACGAGACAGGCTCGCGGCGGCAGGGTGCAGAGCCAGCGCAATGGCCAAATACGTGACGACGGCCCCGTTGACCGGCAGCACGCGCGAGACCACCGACACGATGCTGGCCAGCACCACGAACACCAGCACACCGACCGGCCGGCGACGCCGCAGGGCCAGCGGCAGGGTCATGGCGAACGCAGCGACCAGCGACACGGCGAGCGGTTCGTCCGCCCCCGCCGGCCCCGGCTCCGCCGCGGCCACCACCATCACCAACGCCAGCAGCAGCGCCAGCGCGATGTCCACGATCGCCGCCACCACACGTTCGAGCAGCGGCGGCCGCTGGTCATACGCCATGAACTCAACCTATTGCAGCGACCCGGCCCTGGCCTCCGACCACGGTATGAGTTCGCCAACCATCCCCTGATCCGATGTCGTCGGCCGTCCCGGCGGGCACGGTTGTCGCCATGATCGAAGTACGCGACCTCAGCAAGTGGTACGGCGGCAAGCCCGCGGTCGACCACTTGACGTTCACCGTCCGACCGGGCCGGGTGACCGGGTTCCTCGGGCCGAACGGCGCGGGCAAATCCACCACCATGCGGGCGATCCTCGCGCTGGACCGGCCGACTTCCGGGTCCGCGCTGATCTCCGGAGTCCGCTACGACCAGCTCACCGAACCGCTGCGGGAAGTCGGGGCGCTGCTCGACGCGGGAGCTGTGCACCCCGGCCGCACCGCCGCCAACCACCTGCGCGCCCTCGCGATCGCCGCGCACCTACCGCGCCAGCGCGTCGACGAGGTCCTCGACATCGTGGGTCTGGCCGACATGGCGGGCAAGCGGGTCAAGGGATTCTCCCTGGGCATGCGGCAGCGCTTGGGGATCGCCGCAGCCCTGCTCGGCGACCCCGCGGTGCTGCTGTTCGACGAGCCGGTCAACGGGCTCGACCCGGAAGGTATCCGCTGGGTACGAGGACTCATGCGATCGCTGGCCGACGAAGGCCGCACCGTGCTGGTCTCCAGCCATCTGATGTCGGAGATGGCAGTCACCGCCGACGAACTCGTCGTCATCGGAGGCGGCCGCCTGGTCGCCCAGGGCACCGTCAGCGAACTGACCGCGGGCCACGGCTCGCTGGAAGACGCCTATTTCGACCTCACCGGCGGCCACACCGAATACGCCACCAGCTACCCACCGGGAGTGCCCCGATGACCGCCGTCGTCACCGCCGAATGGAACAAGCTGCGCACCGTCCGTTCGACCTACTTCGTCGCGGTGTTCGTCCTGGTGTTGGCCGCTCTCGGCATCGCGACCGTCCAGATGCTGACCGACGCTTTCCTCGCCGGCGACGCCGAAGGCCGCAGGCTTTACGATCCGGCCGACCTCACCATCGTGGTCCTGCCGTTCGCCCAGCTCACCATCGCGGTACTGGGCACGCTGGCGGTCACGTCGGAGTTCCACACCGGGACGATCCGGCCGACGCTGCAGGCGACGCCGCAACGCGGAAGACTCTTCGCGGGCAAAGCTCTCGCAATCGCGGCCGTCGCAACGATGGTCGGTGCCGTCGCGTTCACCGGCATGGTGCTGGCCAGTTGGTTCATCGCGGGCGACAAGCCGGAGCCGATCAAGCCGTGGCCCTCGCTCGGTGACGGCCTGCTCGTCGCGGGTGCCTGCACGCTCGGGGTCACCGTGGCGGCCCTGGTGGCCTACGGCCTGGGCACCGCGTTGCGGTCCACCGCCGCCACCCTCGTCACCGTCACCGGGCTGCTGTAGCGCATGTCGGGGTTGTGGCGTTGGCGCGAACGGCTCTGCCGTTTACAGGTATCGGCAGACCTGGTCCGCGCTGCACGAGTCGGGGTCGGGCTGCGCGGCGTCGTGCCTGAGCTCGGCGATGGTGTCTCGGAGCGCTGTGAGCTGGGCGATCTGCTGCTCGATCTCGGCGAGGCGCGCGTCGAGGAGGTCGCGCACGTGCTCGCAGGGAGCAGCGCCGCCGTCGCGGATTTCGAGGATCTGGCGGATCTGGGCGAGGGTGAGGCCCGCGGCCTGGCCGCGGTGGACGAAGTCGATCCGGGCGGCCGTCTCGGGCGCGTAGTCGCGGTATCCGGACGGCGTGCGCTCGGCCGGGGGCAGCAGGCCCTGCTCCTCGTAGAACCGCAGCGTCTTCGCCGTCGTTCCCGCCCGCTCGGCGAGTTCCCCGATGCGCATCGCAGGCCCCCTGTTCTTTCGGCAGAAGTCCTCTTGACCTTCCCCTGCACTGGAAGGTCCAGTATGGCTGAGATAGACCGGAAGTCCAAGTATTGACAGGAGCTGCGATGCCCACGAAGTACGACCTCGCCATCATCGGATCGGGCGGCGGTGCGTTCGCCGCCGCGATCCGCGCGACCACGCTCGGCAAGTCGGTGGTGATGATCGAGCGCGGGACGCTCGGCGGCACCTGCGTGAACACCGGCTGCGTGCCGTCGAAGGCCCTGATCGCCGCGGCCGACGCATGGCACTCCGCGGCCGACGCCGCCGACCGGTTCCCGGGGATCGAGACGACGGCGGGGCCGGTGGACATGCCCGCCCTGATCGCCGGGAAGCAGGCGCTGGTCGAGTCGCTGCGGGGCGAGAAGTACGCCGACGTCGCCGACTCCTACGGGTGGGCCGTCCGCCGCGGGGACGCCGCGTTCGCCGGCACCCCCGACGCACCGGTCCTCCAGGTCGCCGAGGACGACGGCAGCACCGAGACGATCGAGGCCGCGCACTACCTGGTCGCGACTGGCTCTCGGCCGTGGGCCCCGCCGATCGACGGCCTGGACGAGACCGGGTACCTGACCTCGACCACGGCGATGGAGCTGACCGAACTCCCTGAGTCCCTGCTCGTGCTCGGCGGCGGCTACGTCGCCCTGGAGCAGGCGCAGCTGTTCGCCCGGCTCGGCTCCCAGGTCACCGTGCTGGCCCGGTCCCGGCTCGCGTCGAAGGAGGAGCCGGAGGTGTCCAGGACGCTGCAGGAGGTGTTCGCCGACGAGGGCATCCGGGTGGTCCGCCGCGCGCTGCCGACGCGGGTGTCCCGCGACGCCGCGACCGGGCAGGCCGTCGTCACCGCGGACGTCGCCGGCGGCCGGGAGGAGTTCCGCGCCGACCAGGTGCTCCTCGCCCTCGGACGACGACCGGCCACCGACGGGCTCGGCCTCGACGCGGTCGGGGTCAAGACCGGGGACCTCGGCGAGGTGGTCGTCTCCGACCGGATGCAGTCCTCCCACCCGCGGATCTGGGCCGCGGGCGACGTGACCGGCCACCCCGAATTCGTCTACGTCGCCGCCCAGCACGGCACCCTCGTCGCCGAGAACGCGTTCACCGACGCCGACCGGGCCGTGGACTACGCCCGGCTGCCGAGGGTCACGTTCACCGGCCCGGCGATCGGCGCGGTCGGGATGACCGAGAAGGACGTCGTCGCCGCCGGGATCCGCTGCGACTGCCGCGTCCTGCCCCTGCACCACGTGCCCCGCGCCCTGGTCAACCGCGACACCCGCGGCTTCGTCAAGATCGTCGTGGACGCCGACACGGGGAAGATCCTCGGCATCACCGCCGTCGCCAAGGACGCCGGCGAGCTCGCCGCCGCCGGGGTCCACGTGCTCGGCAAGACCGTCGCCGAGGTCGCCGACGCCTGGGCCCCCTACCTGACCATGGCCGAGGGCATCCGGATCGCCGCCAAGGCCTTCACCACCGATCCGTCGCTCCTGTCGTGCTGCGCGTGAACGCGCACGCAGACAATCGGGGGGAACGCTCAGCTGGGAGAGGAACAGACGATGAGCGGCGATAAGGGCCACGACTCGCATCGCGCGGGCGTGCTTGTCGGTGCTGGGACGGGCTTGCTCCTGTTGGCATGCTGCGCGCTTCCGCTGCTGATCTGCTGCGGCCTGCCTCTCCTCGCCGCGGGCGGAGCCCTTGCAGGTATCGGAGGTTTCCTCGGCAACCCTTGGCTCATCGGTGCCGGGATCGCAGTCGGGGTGGCCGTCACAGCGGCGATCGTCCTCCGGCGACTGCCGCGGCACCGACGTCGCTCGACCGGCGGCTGCGGCAATCGTTCGACTACTGACCGGGGTCAGTAGTTCGAGTGGCTCCAGTCATCGTCGCCAGCTCGGCCACGTCGGCATCCCGCGACCCTTCCAGGTCTCCACGAGACCAACAACCCAGCGGACGGACGCGAAGACCCCGTAGCCGGCCGCCGCGAGGCCCACGGCGATCACGAGCCAACGCCCGATCCCGAGCCACACGCTACCGTCCACGTCCAGCGCCCACTGAGCGCCGGTGATGAGCCCGGCGATGCCCATCCAGAGCCCAGCGATGACGACCACCACCGGCAGGAGCGCGAGGCACATCGCGGCGGCGGCCGACCACAGCTGCCGGGCCTCCAGCTTCGCGGTGGCGGCGATGATCCGCTCGGCCCGTTCGTTCGACGCGTCGAGGTTCGCGGTCATCGTGGTCGAAGCCTCTCCGGTGACCTGCTCGACGGCCTTCTGGACCCGCTCCTCGGTGTGCTTCTCGATCCGCTGCACCGCCCAGCCGACCTGTCTGACGAGCTTCTGGTTCGCCGCGGCCTGCGCCTTGAGCGCTTCACATGCCGCGGTCGCAGCCGCGTGATTCCTCTGCGCTTCGACGATCAAGCTCTGCGAGGCGCTCTTCAGCTTCTCGCCGTCGAGACTCTGCGCGAACTCGCCGAGCGTGCTCGCGATCTCGTTCTGCCTGCTCGCGATACTCGCGATCCTCTCGGACACGTCGCTGGAGGGCGAGGAGGTCGACGGCGGGGCAGTGATCCGCTCCAACCGCCTCGTCGTCTCCTCGTCCATGACCTTCACGAACCCCGCGAGTTTCTTCTGCTGCTCGGTCAGCCGGTCGATCCTCGCGTTCTGTGCCTCGACGGCGGCGAGGATCGAGTTCAAGGTATCCGTCGTCTCGGGACTGCCGAGCTGCTGTCGCTGCTCGTCCTGCGCGTTCTGCTGCTTCAGCCTGTCGAGCGCTGCGCTCATGTTCCTGCTCCTTCTGCTGCTGGTGGTACTCGAAGAACGCCTGCGCGCCCTCCGGGGTGAAGTCCGCCGAGAGCGCGCTCGTGCGCTTGCGGCGCTCGGCGCGCCCGGACTCGCCCCTGCGGTCCTCGATGTAAAGCGTCCACGTCTCCTTGCCGACGTTCTTGCCCCGCTTGCTCACAACGGTGTGCAGGCGCATCCGCGGCACCCGCTCCCCGTCGTCGCCGAGCTGCTGGTTCTGCTCCACGATCACCGCTTCGAGACCGGCCTTGTCCACCGCACGGTGATCAGCCAGGGCGGCGCTCATCCGGTCGCCCATCTCACGGTCGAGCCCGCCCTCGGCGAAGTCCTCGCGGCGCAGCTCCCAGTCCTTCGGCGCGTGCTCCAGCCGCTTCACGACCGAGAGGCCGTGCTCGCGCATCAGCTCGTCGTTCGCCGACTGCACTCCCCGCTGGTTCCCGGCCTTGCGGTCGTGGAACGTGCGGTAGTCCGAGAGCGCCTTCCCGGTCTCGTTGTTGTGGTTGATGACCAAGATGTGGTTGTGCGGCTTCCAGCCGCGTCCATCCACATGGCTGACCACGAGGCAGTCCGAGTCCGGGTGCATACTCTTCGCCAGCAGGTAGCCCAGATCGTTCACCCGCTGCACGTCCTCCGGGTTCTGCGGGTCGAACTCCTCGTCGCTGAACGACTGCCTGTAGTGCAGCGCCTCGACGTCACGCTTCGTGTTCTGCGTGAGCGCGCGGGCGCGGGCCGAGAACGCGCCAGGGCCTCCCTGCACGTCGCACGTGACCGCGACCCCGCGCTCGTCCTCCTTGCCCCGGATGTAGCGCTCCGTGTCGGCGGCGCTGGTGCTCGGGCTGTAATGCGTGGTGCTCACGAGGCCGTCCGATCACCGAGCAGCGCCCGGACCTCGCGCAGCAACTCGATCAGCTCGGGCACCTCCGCCGACAGCGCCACCGCCTCACCGGCCCGCGCGCGGCGGTCCAGATCGTTGACGTTCATCGCCAGCGGGCGCACCTGCGCGGCCAGTTCGCGGGCGTCCGCCGAGGCCTGCACGCGCGTCTCGACCCCGAGCAGGTGCGCGGCCACCGCGGCGTCCAGCTCCTCGCTCCGAGAGGCGTGCAGGGCATCGCGCACGACGCTCCGCACCCACGTGCTCGGAGCCAGCCCGAGCCGCTTCGCACGAGTCCGAAGCGCCCCGAGCGTGGCGTCATCGAAGCGAGTATCGAGCCGCCCGCCGCTGCCACGACGACGCTTCGCGCCGCCGTGACTCTGCCGCACAGCCTCCGCATCAGCCCGACCGGTGTTCACCTGCGAGTCGGCCTGCTGCTCCACCTGTACGCCAGAGTGGCAAGCAGTAGCCCCGTCGGACACATCGCTGGCGCTCGTGCCCTCCGTGGCTGCTTGCGAGGGGGCTCCGCCCCCTTCGATCCCCTGGAAGTGACCATCGAGCTCGGTGCTCATGCGGCACCTCCCGCAACCAGCAGACCGCCGTTCGCGCGGAGCCGCTCGACCTTCGCGTCGAGCACCTTCTGCTTCGCCTCAGCGCGGCGCTGGCGCTCGTCCTCAGAGAGCGCCGGGCACTCATCTTCATGCCTCGCGTAGACGCCCGCCTGCGGCGTCGCGCAGGTGCAGAGCTTCAGCTCGCGGTTGTGCTCCTCCAGCTCGGCGAGCCGTCTGCGCTGCTGCTCCTCGACGATCTCACGGTCACGCTTCGCCGCCTCCTCCGCGGCGGCGATCTCCTCAGCGCTCGGCTGGATCGGCTGGCCGACTCCAGCGAACTCTGCGAACAGATCGGCCCCATCGATCGCGTCCAGCTCGGGACGGGCAATCCGGTCGTGCTGCTCCACGATCGGCGCGACGGTGCGCGCCTCGATCTCGCCGCGCACGCGCTCGCGCTCCGCCGCGTCGGCTGCTTGCGGCTGTTCGTCCCCGAGACAAGCGTCGCGCCGCACTTCCCGCACAGGCCGATCGAGGACAGAAGGTACTTCGGCTGGTTGCCCTGCCTCGCCGACCTCCGCACGTTGTCCTCCAGCTTCGCCACCGCGGCCCGCCACGTCTGTTCACCGACGATGGGCGGGAACGCCTCGCCCTGCACCGGGTACAGCCCACCGGTTGAGTAGTGCTTGATGAAGCCAGCGTAGAGCGGGTTCGCCAGCAAGTACCGCACGGCATCGACGGAGAACGCCTGCCCGCGCGCGGTGACGTGCCCGGCACTGTTCAGGTCCTCGCGGATGCGCCGGATCGACAGCGCCGGTTCACCGAGGAACGCGTCGAATGCCCGCCGAACGGCCTCGGCCTCCTCCTCGATCAGTTCCCCCTCCCTCGTCCAGCCGAACGCCTTCCAGGTGGACGCCGGGATGCCTTCGGCCCGGCGTCGCTCGTTCGACCTGATCTGACGCTCGGCCTTGCGTCGCGCCTCGAACCGGGCGAGGGCGGCGAGCATCGTCGCGCGGAACTCGCCATCGGCCGTCGAGAGGTCGATCTCGCCGTCGACGGTGACCACGCGGAGCCCAAGGCCGATCATCGTGTTGAGGTCTTGCGTAGTTCGCAGGAGGCGATCCATGTCCACGGCAACGACCATCGAGAACCGGCCCGCTCGGGCGTCCTCCAGCATCTCGGCCCAACGTGTGCCAGCGCGGCGCTTCTTCGTCGCCGACACCGCGTTGTCCTCGTAGACCTCGACGACCTGCCAGTCCTTGGCCTCGGCCAGCGCCCTGATCTTCTTCAGCTGCGTGTCTACCGTCCAGCGGTCGCCCTTGCGGTCCATGGAGGCACGGACGTACGCCGCGACCTCGTTCGTCCCCCTCAGCGGTACCAGATCGACCATGTCACGAAGCTTGCATGTGCGGGTGTTGCAACTGCGACATGCGCTACGTGGTGCCGATGATCTCCGAGTTCCTGCCGTCCCACGTGCAGGAGTGGGTGATCTCGCTGGTGCTGCCGACGCTGCCCCGTCTGCTGGTCGGCGCGCCGGAGAACGTCGAGACGCCGCTGTCGCAGTCGGGGGCGGCAGCGGCTCTCGTCGCGTATCTGGTGGTCGCGCTCGGCGTCGGATGGTTCGCGCTGCGCAAGCGCGACGCGTGACGGAGCCCCGCGTCCCACGGCCGTTCGCACAGGGACGGCCGTGGGACGTCAGGCGGTCAGACGTTGATGGCGATGTACTTGGTCTCCAGGAACTCGTCGATACCGACCGTGCCGCCTTCGCGGCCGAGGCCGGACTGCTTCACGCCACCGAACGGCGCCGCCGGGTTGGACACGATGCCCTGGTTCAGGCCCACCATGCCGGTCTCCAGCGCCTCGCACACCCGGATCGCCCGGTTGATGTCTTGCGTGAACACGTAGCTGACCAGGCCGTACTCGGTGTCGTTGGCCTTGGCGACGACCTCGTCCTCGGTGTCGAAGACGTTGATCGGCGCGACCGGGCCGAAGATCTCCTCGTGCGCCACGCGCGCGTCCTGCGGCACGTCGGACAGCACGGTCGGCGGGTAGAAGTGGCCGGGTCCCTCGATCGGCTCGCCGCCGGTGAGCACCTTGGCGCCCCGCTCCACCGCGTCGGACACCAGGCTGCTGACCTTCTCCACCGCGGCCTCGTCGACCAGCGGGCCGATCACCACGCCCTCCTCGGTGCCGCGGCCGATCGGCTGCGCGGCCATCTTCTCGGTGAGCCGCCGCGCGAA
Organism: Thermocrispum municipale DSM 44069; assembly: GCF_000427825.1. Lineage (GTDB taxonomy): Bacteria > Actinomycetota > Actinomycetes > Mycobacteriales > Pseudonocardiaceae > Thermocrispum > Thermocrispum municipale. The sequence continues at coordinate 30,013 of NZ_KE386595.1, forward strand.
CTCGTCGGCCACGCCGCGCTGCACGTAGAACCGGTTGGCCGCCGTGCAGGCCTCGCCGATGTTGCGCAGCTTCGCCAGCATCGCGCCTTCCACCGCCACGTCCAGGTCGGCGTCGTCGAACACGATGAACGGCGCGTTGCCACCCAGCTCCATCGACGTCCGCAGCACCTTGTCGGCACACTGCTCGAGCAACTTGCGGCCGACCGCCGTCGAGCCGGTGAAGGACAGCTTGCGCGCGCGGCCGTCGCGGATCAACGGCTCCATCACGCCGCCGGAGTCGCTGGTCGTCACCACGTTGACCACGCCGTCCGGCAGACCGGCCTCGGCCAGGATCCCGGCGAGCGCCAGCATCGACAGCGGCGTCTGCGCGGCGGGCTTGATCACCGACGTGCAGCCGGCGGCGATGGCCGGGCCGAGTTTGCGGGTGCCCATCGCCATCGGGAAGTTCCACGGCGTGATCAACAGCGCCGGGCCGACCGGCTGCCGGTGGATCAGGAACCGGCCCTTGCCGTTCGGCGCCACCGCGTAGCCACCCTCGATCCGGACGGCCTCCTCGGCGAACCAGCGGAAGAACTCGGCCGCGTAGGCGACTTCACCGCGGGATTCGGCCAGCGGCTTGCCCATCTCCAGCGTCATCAACAGCGCCAGCTCCTCGGTGCGGTCGATGAGCAGCTGGTAGGCCCTGCGCAGGATCTCGCCCCGCTCCCGCGGCGGGTGCTTGGCGAACGACGGCTGCGCGGCCACGGCGGCGTCCAAGGCGGCCTTGCCGTCTTCCGGGGAGGCATCGGCGACCTCGCACAACACCTTTCCGGTGGACGGGTCGTACACCGGCAGCGTCTTACCGTCGGTGGCTTTGCGCCACTGGCCCCCGATGAACAGATCCTTGCCGACGTTGTCGACAACGCTGGTTTCGGTCGGTGCTGCGGTCATGAATGCTCCTGCCAGGACGGCCGGGGTTTCCGGCTGGGTTGTCGCCTGTGATTGCCACTGTTGTCTTGCCACTGCCCCTGGTGCGAAACACCTCTTGCTTCCGGGGCCGCCGAGAGTCATGCTAGGGACATTGTCGACAATCGACAAGAGCCGAAAGACCTGCCCTCACGCGATCACCGATACGAACCAGGAGCACTTTCGTGTCCCAGCTTTCCCCGCTGCTCAAGCAGGCAACCCCGGTCGTCGTCGACCACGGCGAAGGGGTGTATCTGTACGACACCGACGGCAACCGCCATCTGGACTTCACTTCCGGTATCGGCGTGACCAGCACCGGCCATTGCCATCCGAAAGTGGTCGCCGCCGCACAGGAGCAGATCGGCAAGGTCATCCACGCGCAGTACACGACGGTGATGCACCAGCCGCTGCTCACGCTGTCCGAGCGGCTGGGTGAGGTGTTGCCGGACGGCCTGGACTCGCTGTTCTTCGTCAACTCCGGTTCCGAGGCGGTCGAGGCGTCGCTGCGACTGGCCCGCCAGGCCACCGGCAGGCCGAACATCATCGCGTTCCACGGCGGCTTCCACGGCCGCACGGTGGCCGCGGCGTCGATGACCACCAGCGGCACGAAGTTCCGGTCCGGGTTCGCCCCGCTGATGGCGGGCGTGCACTTCGCGCCGTTCCCGTACGCGTTCCACTACGGCTGGGACGAGCAGACCGCGACCAAGTTCGCGCTGCGGGAGCTGGACTACGTGCTGCAGACCATGACCTCGCCCGCCGACACCGCCGCGATGATCGTCGAGCCGATCCTCGGCGAAGGCGGCTACGTGCCCGCCAACGCCGAGTTCATGGCCGGGCTGCGGCAGCGCTGCGACGAGCACGGCATCCTGTTGATCATCGACGAGGTGCAGGCCGGCTTCGGCCGCACCGGCAAGTTCTGGGGCCACCAGCACTTCGACGTCAAGCCGGACATCATCATCACGGCCAAGGGCCTGGCCAGTGGCTTCCCGCTGTCGGCCATCGCGGCGTCGCGCGAGCTGATGAGCAAGGCCTGGCCGGGCTCGCAGGGCGGCACCTACGGCGGCAACGCCGTCGCCTGCGCGGCCGCGCTGGCCACGTTGGACGTCATCCAGGAGGAGAACCTGGTCGCCAACGCCGCCGAGCAGGGCAGGCGTCTGCTGGACGGCGCGCGCGCCATCGCCGACAAGACCTCCCGCATCGGGGACGTCCGCGGCCTCGGCCTGCTGGTCGGCTCGGAGTTCGTCACCGAGGACGGCGAGCCCGACGCCAAGACGGCCACCGCGGCCCAGCAGCTGGCCGCGCAGAACGGCCTGCTGCTGCTCACCTGCGGCGCGTGGGGTCAGGTCGTGCGCATGATCCCGGCGCTCGTGGTGACCGGCGAGCAGATCGACGAGGCACTGGGAATCTGGGAGAACGTGGTTGCCGAGGTGACAGCGTGACGCGATACATCACCATCAGCCTGGACAAGCGTGGGGTCAGCTGCCGGGCGGCGTTGCTGGACGACGCCGCCCCACGGACCTGCGAAGCGGTGTGGAACGCGTTGCCGCAGAGCGGACAGGCCTACCACGCCAAGTACGCCCGCAACGAGGTGTACACGCTGGTGCGGCCGTTCGCCGACCCGCCGGTCGGACGGGAGAATCCGACGATCACGCCCATCCCGGGTGACGTGGTGTACTTCGGGTTCGAACCGTGGGAGATCGGCAACCCGGCCTACGGCTACGACGACGACAGCGAGGCGCACAACGCCGAGGGCGCCACGGATCTGGCGATCTTCTACGGGCGCAACAACCTGCTGATCAACGGCGACGCCGGCTGGGTCCCCGGCAACGTTTTCGCCACGATCGTGGAAGGTTTGGACGAGATGGCCGCCGCCGCCCAAGACTTGTGGCTGCGCGGCGTGGAAGGAGAGACATTGTCCTTCCGCCGGGCCGACTGAGCACGGCCCGACAGCATCTTGCACAAGTGAACAAGATTCATCTTCCGCGCGATGCCCCCGCCCGCTAAGGTCGGGGGCGTCGGCGCACGGTACGGCCGGAGAAGGACGAGGTGGTTCGCGGTGTCCAGCACGATCGAGACCGACGCCAAGGTCCGGCTGGCGGAGGTCGTGGGGGCGCACAACCTGCTGGCCGGTGACGAGGTCGGCGAGGACTACGGGCATGACGAGACGCTGCAGGTCGAACCCGCCAAACCCGCCTACGTGGCCAAGCCGGGCACCGCAGAGGAGGTCGCCGAGCTGCTGGCCACGGCGAGCGAGCTGCGCATCCCGGTCACCGCACGCGGGTCGGCGACCGGGCTGAGCGCGGCCGCCCGGCCGGTCGACGGCGGACTGGTGATCTCGTTCGAGCGGATGAACCGGGTGCTCGAGGTCGACACGGTCAACCACGTGGCCGTCGTCCAGCCCGGCGTGAGGCTGGACGAGTTGGACAAGGCCACCGCCGACCACGGACTGGCCTACACCGTCTACCCCGGCGAGCAGTCCGCGTCGGTCGGCGGCAACGTGGGCACCAACGCGGGCGGAATGCGCGCGGTGAAGTACGGCGTGACCAGGCACAACGTCCTCGGCCTGCAGGCGGCACTGCCCACCGGGGAGCTCATCCGCACCGGCGGCCGTATCGCCAAGATCTCCAACGGCTACGACCTGACCCAGCTGATCATCGGCTCGGAGGGCAGCTTGGCGCTGGCCACCGAGGTGATCGTCAAACTGGTCCCCCGCTTGCCGCACAGCGCCACCGTGCTGGCTCCGTTCCGCGAGTTCACCGAGGTGGTCCAGGCGGTGCCGAAGGTGATCGGCAGCGGGTTGGCGCCGCACATCCTCGAATACATCGACAACCTGACGATGGCGGCGATCACGCACACCTCCCAGCTCGAGCTCGGCATCCCGGACTCGGTGCGGGACACCGCGCAGGCCTACCTCGTGGTGGCGCTGGAGAACCGCGAGCAGGATCGGTTGGACGCCGACGTGCAGGCGGTGGCGGAACGGTTGACCGAGCTCGGCGCCATGGACTGCTACGTGCTCGACGGCTCCTCGGCGCGCAAGCTCATCCAGGCGCGCGAGCACGCGTTCTGGACGGCGAAGGCCGCAGGCGCCCATGACGTGATCGACGTCGTGGTGCCGCGGTCGGCGATGCCGGAGTTCCTCACCAAGGCCAGGGAGCTGGCCATGCAGAACGAGTCCGGTGTGGTGGGCTGCGGCCACGCCGGGGACGGCAACGTGCACCTGGCGGTGTTCCAGGCCGATCCGATCAAGCGGCAGGAACTGTTGCTGGCGATCTTCTCCGAAGGCGCACGCCTGGGCGGCGCGATCTCCGGTGAGCACGGCATCGGCCGCGCCAAGCGCGGCTACTTCCAGGCGCTGGAGGATCCGGCCAAGATCGAGCTGATGCGCCGGATCAAGCAGGCGTTCGACCCTGCCGGGATCCTCAACCCCGGCGTGCTGTTCGACCCGATCTCGCCGGAATCCGAGCACTGAGACCGAGCACTGAAGGAGCATCGAGTGAGCGAGCTCAATGGCGCGCAGGCCCTGATCCGCACGTTGGTCGGCGCGGGTGTGGACGTGTGTTTCGGTAACCCCGGAACGTCGGAGATGCATTTCGTGGCGGCGCTGGACTCGGTGCCGCAGATGCGCGGTGTGCTCGGTCTGTACGAGGGCGTGGTGACCGGCGCGGCAGACGGGTACGCCCGCATCGCGGGCAAGCCGGCGGCGACGCTGCTGCACCTCGGCCCCGGCATGGTCAACGGCCTGGCGAACATGCACAACGCGCGGCGCGCCTTCACGCCGATGGTCAACGTCATCGGGGACCACGCGACGTACCACAAGCAGTACGACGCGCCACTGGAATCGGACATCGAGCCGCTGTCGGAATGGACGCGCGGGTGGACTCGCCGCGCCAAGCACCCCGCCGACGTCGGCGCCGACGCAGCCGCAGCGGTCGCCGCGGCGCAGGACCCGCCGGGCCGACCGGCGAACCTGATCCTGCCCGCGGATGTCTCGTGGGGTGAGGGTGGCCAGGTCGCCGACCCGGTCCCGCCCCGCTCGCGGAAGCCGGTGGGCGACGACGTGATCGCACAGGTCGCCGAGGTCTTGGCGTCCGGAGAGCCGGCCGCGCTGCTGATCGGCGGCCCGGCTTGTGGCCCCGACGGCCTCCGTGCGGCGAGCCGTATCGCGGTGGGCACCGGCGCGAAGGCCTTCGTGGAGACCTTCCCCGCGCGGCTGGAGCGCGGCGCCGGTCTGCCGAACATCGAGCGGCTCGGTTACCTGGCCGAGCAGGTCCAGTACCAGCTGACCGGGATCAAGCACCTGATCGTCGCCGGAACCGATGCGCCGGTGTCGTTCTTCGCCTACCCCGGCAAGCCGAGCGACCTGGTGCCGGAAGGCGCGACCGTGCACGTGTTGGCCGATCGCGAGCACGACGTCATCGCGGCACTCGCGGCACTCGCTGACCGGTCGGCACCGGATGCCGAACCACAGCTGGCCGAAGCCAACCGGCCCGCGCTGCCCAGCGGTGACCTGACGCCGCAGAACTGGGTGGAGGTGGTCGGCGCGCTGCTACCGGAAGGCGCGATCATCTCCGACGAGTCGAACACCTCCGGCGTGCTGCTGCCGATGGCGACGGCCGGAGCGCCGCAGCACACCGTGCTGACGCTGACCGGTGGCGCGATCGGTCAGGGCCTGCCGGTGTCCACCGGTTCGGCCGTGGCGGCACCCGACCGGCCGGTGCTGAACCTGCAGGCCGACGGCAGCGCGATGTACACCATCTCCGCGCTGTGGACCCAAGCCAGGGAGAACCTCGACGTCACCACGGTGATCCTGAACAACGCCGCGTACGCCATCCTGCGCATGGAGATGCAGCGCACCGGCGCCGACCTGTCCGGCCCGGCGGCCAAGGCGCTGCTGGATCTGTCCCGGCCGACGATGGACTTCACCAAGATCGCCGAGGGCATGGGCGTTCCGGCTTCGCGCGCCACCACGTGCGAGGAATTCGCAGAGGCGCTGCGGCGGGCGTTCGACGAGCCCGGGCCGCACCTGATCGACGCGATCGTCCCGCCGTTGCTGTAGGCGCATCGCCGATCGGGCGAACGACGGCCCGGCCACAACCCGACCGGACGAACGGCGACCCGGCCACAACCCGACCGGACGAACGACGGCCCGGCCGCAATTCGTCAGCGGCCGGGCCTGCCGTGCACGGTCTGTCGAGCTGCCGTGGTCCGCCCAGGTCACCTGCGTCCGGCCAGGCGACCTGAGCCTCCCCCCTATACCGCCACGGGCAGCTCGTCCAGTCCGCGCAGGTTGATCCGGCCGTTCCACCGCGGGTCGCCGGCCAGCCTCAAGTTCGCAAAACGCTCGACGAGCCGCTGGATCGCCACCTGCCCTTCCAGCCGGGCGAGCGCCGCACCGAGGCAGTGATGCGGACCCGCGCCGAAGCCGATGTGCTGGTGCGCACCCTCGCGGTCCAGCCGCAGCTCGTTGACGTCCGGCCCCCACTTGGCCGGGTCACGGTTGGCCGCCATGAGCCCGGCCAGCACGAACGACCCCGGCGGGATCTCGTGCTCGCCGACCCGGTACGGCTCCAGCGTGATGCGCCTGCTCTGCTGGACCGGGCCGTCGTAGCGCAGCAGCTCCTCGATCGCGTTCGTCGTCAGGTCCGGGTTCTCGCGCAGCGCCTGCAGCTGGTCGGGGTGCCGCAGCAATGCCAGCGTGCCGTTCCCGATGAGGTTGACCGTGGTCTCGTGCCCGGCGATGTAGAGCAGGCCGACCTGCGCGACCAGTTCCTCGTCGGTGAGCACGTCGCCGTCGTCCTCGGCCGCGATGAGGGCGGTCAGCAAGTCGTCCGCCGGGTTCTCGCGCTTCCACTCGATGGCGCCGGCCACCAGTTCGGCCATTTCCTTGCCCGCTGCGCCGATCTGCTTCATCAGCTCGACGTCCACCGCAGGCTCCAGCGACCGCACCATCATGCCCGCCAGTGACCGCAGCCGCTCGACGTCGATCCAGTCGGGCATGCCCATCATCTCGGTGATGACGGCGAACGGCAGCGGGAACGCCAGCTTCTCGATGAGGTTGCCGCCACCCGCTTCGGCCAGGTCGTCCAGCATCCCGTCGACCAGCCGCTCGATGTGCGGGCGGCGTTCCTCGATGGCCCTGCGGGTGAAAGCCTTCGCCACCAGCCGCCGCAACCGCGTGTGGTCCGGCGGGTCGCGGTCGAGCATCGACAGCGCCTGGAACACGGGCGTCTCGTCGCCGTAGACCTGCTCCTGCAGATCCCGCATCGGGCTCGGCCCCATGTTCCGCGGCTCGACCGAATGCCCGGCTCGCAGCAACCCCGCGACGTCGTCGTACCGGGTGAGAATCCAGAACCCGAGCGGGTGCTGATAGACCGGCGCCTGTTCCCGCAGCACGTCGTAGTGCGGGTACGGGTTGTCCGTGAAACCGGGAGCGAACGGGTTGAACAGCGGCTCGGTGGTGGTCATCCGCTTTCCTCCTATGCCGATTGGGCGTGTGCGGGCTGTGGCCCGGCGATGGCGAGATGTTCGGCGAACGTGTCGAGCACGACGCGAAGCAGCTTGTTGCGCTTCGCCGCCTCCGCCATGGGCGCAGCGACGTGATCGCTGCAGGCCTCGACGGCGGTGAACCAGCGGCGCCGAACGTCGAGCAGGAAACCGTCGAGCCCCCCGAACTCAGCATCGATCGCCCGGCGCCACTTGTCGACCCCTGCCGCGCCGTGCTGAGCCACGTCCGATGCCACGTCGTAGACCAGGTGATACCTGCGGTGCGTCCGCTCCCAGCCGGACATTGCACCCACCTACTCTCTGCATCTCACATACTCCGTGTATGTGAATATACTCGGCGTATGTCCCCAGTCAAGTCGCGCCGTGACATGTACGCGGAGGCAACGCGGGCCGCACTGCTGGAAGCGGCCACCAAGTTGTTCGCCGAACGGGGTTTCGCCGCCACCTCACTGGATGACGTGGCACGCGCGGCGAACGTCACGCGCGGCGCGGTCTACCACCACTTCACGAACAAGCTGGCGCTGTTCACCGCCGTCTTCGACGAGCAGGAACGACAGATCGTCGAACGCGCCGAGTCGGTGATGCTCCAGGGGCACGAAGACCTGTGGGAAGCCGCACTGGCCGGCGTCGACCAGTTCCTCGACGCCTGTCTGGAGCCGGTCTACAGCGCGATCGTGTGGCGCGAGGCCATCGGGGCCATGGGCTGGAATGCCTGGATGGAATTCGCCGAACAGCACTCGTTGGGGTTGGTCGAGCGCAGCGTCGAGGTGCTGGCTGCCGCGGGTCTGATCGACAGCGCGAACCGCAAGACCACCGCGCGCTTGGTTTTTCACCTGCTCGGGGGAGCCGGCATGACGCTGGCCAATGCCGAGAACCCGGCCGAGCTGCGCCCGGTGGTCGGCGCCACCGTCCGGCGCATGATCTCCTCGCTGCGCGCCACCGACCAGTCGTAGCGCGGGCCGGTGGGCGCCGATCACCGGCGTCGCACGACAAGCGAAAAGCCCGGGAGCCGTGCGGCTCCCGGGCTTTCGCGTCAGGGGAACTTACTCGTAGATCTCACCCTTGGCGGCCTTGTCCACCAATGACTGCGGGGGCTCGAACTGCGGGCCGTACTTGGCCGCGAGCTCCCGCGCCCGGTCGACGAAGCCCTGCAGCCCACCCGGGTACTGGTTGATGAACTGCACGACACCACCGGTCCACGCCGGGAAACCGATGCCGAAGATCGAGCCGATGTTGGCGTCCGCGACGGTGTTGATCACACCTTCGTCGAAGCACCGGATCGTCTCGACGGCCTGCGAGAACAGGTACCGGTCCTTGAGGTCCTCGAACGGAACGTCACCGGAGCCGGAGTTGAACGCCTCGCGCAGGCCCGGCCACAGGCCGACCCGCTTGCCGTCCTGGTACTCGTAGAACCCGGCACCGCCCGCCCGGCCCGGACGGTTCAGCTCGTCGACCATCTTGTCGACGACCGCGGCCGAGCCGTGCGGCGGCGGCAACGTGCCGCCCTCGGCCTTGATGCCTTCCTCGGTCGCCTTGCGGATCTTCTGCATCAGCGTCAGCGACAACTCGTCGGACAGCTGCAGCGGCGGAGCGGGGAAACCGGCCTGCGAACCGGCCTGCTCGATCGACGCGGGCTCGACGCCCTCGCCCACCGCGGCCAGCGCCTCGTTGAGGAACATGCCGATGACGCGGCTGGTGAAGAACCCGCGGCTGTCGTTGACCACGATCGGCGTCTTGCGGATCGCCTGGACGTAGTCGAAGACCTTGGCCAACACCGCGTCCGACGTCTTCTCCCCGCGGATGATCTCCACCAGCGGCATCTTGTCCACCGGCGAGAAGAAGTGGATGCCGATGAAGTCCTCCTGGCGCTGCACGCCCTGGGCCAGGCCGGTGATCGGCAGCGTCGAGGTGTTCGAGCCCAGCACGGCGTCCGGGGTCACGATGCTCTCGATCTCCTGGAACACCTTGTGCTTGAGCGCCTGGTCCTCGAACACCGCCTCGATGACGAAGTCGACGCCTTCGAAGTCGGCCGCGTCCGCGGTCGGCTTGATCCTGGCCAGCAGCTCGTCGGCCTTCTCCTGCGTGGTCTTGCCGCGGGAGACCGCCTTCTCCTCGAGCTTGACCGAGTAGCCCTTACCTTTCTCGGCCGCCTCCAGCGAGACGTCCTTGAGCACGACCTCGAACCCGGCCTTGGCCGACACGTAGGCGATACCCGCGCCCATCATGCCCGCGCCGAGCACGCCGATCTTGCGCGGCCGGTGCGTCTCGAAGCCGTCGGGCCGCGAGCCACCGTTGTTGATGGCCTGCAGGTCGAAGAAGAACGCCTTGGTCATGTTCTTCGCGACCTGACCGGTGGCCAGGCTGACGAAGTAGCGGGTCTCGATGTCCTGCGCGGACTCGAAGTCCACCTGGGTGCCCTCGACCGCGGCGGCCAGAATGGCCCGCGGCGCGGGCATCGGCGCGCCCTTGAGCTGCTTGCGCAGGTTGGCCGGGAACGCCGGCAGGTTCTGCGCGAACTTCGGGTTCGACGGGGTGCCGCCGGGGATCTTGTAGCCCTTGCGGTCCCACGGCTGCACCGCGGCGTCCGGGTTGTCCGCGTTGTCCTTGATCCACTTCTTCGCGGCGGGCAGCAGCTCGTCGACGCTGTCCACCACCTCGTGGATCAAGCCGAGTTCCTTGGCCTTCTCCGGCTTGTGCCGCTGGCCCTGCAGCAGCCAGTTCAGCAGCGCCGACTGGATGCCCAGCAGGCGCGTCGTGCGGACCACCCCGCCCGCGCCCGGCAGCAGGCCGAGGGTGACCTCCGGGAAGCCGATCTGCACGCCCTTGACGTTGGCGGCGATGCGGTGGTGGGCGCACAGCGCGAGCTCGAGCCCGCCACCGAGCGCGGCACCGTTGATCGCCGCGACCACCGGCTTGCCGAAGGTCTCCAGCTTGCGCATCGGCGCCTTGATGATCTCCTTCGACTCCCGGGTGAGCCGCTCGGCGTCCTCCGGCCGGATCTTGATCAGGTCGTTGAGGTCACCACCGGCGAAGAACGTCTTCTTGGCCGAGGTGATCACCACACCGGTGATCTGGTCCTTCTCCGCCTCCAGCCGGTCGACGGTGGCCTTCAGCGACTGCAGGTAGTCGCTGTTCATGGTGTTCGCCGACTGGTTCGGGTCGTCCAGCGTCAGTACGACGATGCCGTCGGCGTCGGACTCCCAGCGGATCGTGTTGGTGTACGTCATGCTCAGACCCTCTCGATGATGGTGGCTTCACCCATGCCGCCGCCGATGCACAGCGTGACCAGCGCGTAGCGCGCGTTCCGCCGCTCCAGCTCGTCGACCATGGTTCCGGTGATCATGGCGCCGGTGGCGCCCAGCGGGTGCCCCATCGCGATCGCGCCGCCGTTGACGTTGAGCTTCTCGTCCGGGATCTTCAGGTCCTTCTGGAACTTCAGCACCACGGACGCGAACGCCTCGTTCAGCTCGAACAGGTCGATGTCGTCGACCGTCAGGCCCGCCTTGGCCAGCACCTTCTGCGTGGCGGGCGTCGGGCCGGTGAGCATGATCGTCGGGTCCGAGCCGGTCACCGCGGTGGCCACCACACGGGCCCGCGGGGTGAGGCCGAAGTCCTTGCCTACCTGCTCGTTACCGATCAGCAGGATGCCCGCGCCGTCCACGATGCCGGAGCTGTTGCCGCCGGTGTGCACGTGGTTGATCTTCTCCACGTTGTGGTACTTCTGCAGCGCCACCGCGTCGAAGCCGCCCATCTCACCGATGGCCTCGAACGCGGGCTTCAGCTTGGCCAGGCCCTCCATCGTGGTGTCGGGACGCCGGTGCTCGTCGTGGTCGAGGACCACCACACCGTTGATGTCCTTCACCGGCACGACCGACTTGCTGAAGTAGCCGCCCGACCACGCCTTCTCCGCCAGCTTCTGCGAGCGCAGCGCGTAGGCGTCGACGTCCTCACGGGAGAAGCCCTCGATCGTGGCGATCAGGTCGGCGCCGATCCCCTGCGGGGCGATGTAGAGGTCGTAGGCCGTGGCCGGGTCCATGAACATCGCGCCACCGTCGGACCCCATCGGCACCCGGGACATCGACTCGACACCACCGGCGATGATCAGGTTGTCCCAGCCCGCGCGCACCTTCTGCGCCGCGGTGTTGACCGCTTCCAGGCCGGAGGCGCAGAAGCGGTTGAGCTGGACACCGGCGACCGTGTCCGGCAGGCCGGCGGCCAGTGCGGCGGTCCGCGCGATCACCGCGCCTTGGTCACCGACCGGCGACACCACGCCGAGGATGACATCGTCGATCACCGCCGGGTCGAGATCGGGGTGCCGCGCCTTCAGCTCGTTGATCAGACCGACGACCAGGTCGAGCGGTTTGATCGAATGCAGCGAGCCATTTTTGTTCTTGCCTCGAGGCGTACGAATCGCCTCGTAGATGAACGCCTCAGTCACGCCGACTGTCCTTCCTACACTGCACGTGTCTTGCCCGGATGGCGCTAATGCTCACTAACATAGTGACGCCAAATGCCCTGTTGTCAACCGGTTGTCGGCCGCACGACAAACGCTACAGTGGACTCACCTATGACGACGATCGCCGATGCGCCGGGCCGCGGTAAGCGCCCCCGCGACCGCAAGGAACAGCTGGCCGGTGTTGCCGCCAAGCTGTTCTGCGAGCGTGGCTTCCACGAGGTGGGGATCACCGACATCGCGGCGGCCGCCGGAATCACCGGGCCCGCGCTGTACCGGCACTTCAGCGACAAGCAGGCGATCCTGGCGCACGTGGTGTCGCTGGCCATCGACCATCTGGCAGCGGCGACCGCCCTGCCGGACCCCGAGGCACCGGCGATCGACCAGGTGGAAGCCATCTTGGAGAACCTGGCGCGGGTGTCGGTCGAGCGGCCGGAGATCTCCGCGCTGTGGCGCAGGGAGCGGCGCAACCTGCGCCCGGACGACCAGCGTGAACTGCGGCACCGCTGGAGCGAGTTGATCGCGAGCTGGGCGCGGCCGCTGCGCGCGGCGAGGCCGGAGCTGTCCGACGACGACGCGATCATGCTCTGCTGGGCGGCGTTGAGCGTGTACGGCAGCGTGGCGGTGCACTCGACCCGGCTGAGCAGGCGGCGCTACGTCGAGTTGCTGGTCGAGGCCGCGCGCGCTGTGTTGCATCACACTCCCGCGAACAAGCCGAACGGGCAGTCCGTGGACGCCGGGCCGTCGAACTCGGTCATGCCGCCGAGCAGGCGGGAGAAGCTGGTGATCGAGGCGGGCCGGCTGTTCGGCGAGCGCGGCTTCCACGAAGTGAGCATGGAGGACATCGGCTCGGCGGCGGGCATCAGCGGGCCGAGCGTCTACCGCCACTTCCCGAGCAAGACCGCGGTGTTCATGGCGGCGGCCGCGCGGGTCAACGACCGGCTGGTTCGCGGCCGGGAGCAGGTCGCGGCGACGGCGTCGACGGAACGGGAGGCGCTGGAAGGCCTGGTCCGCTCGTATGTGCCGGTGATGCGGGAATCCGCCGACCTGCTGCTCGTCGGCGGGGAAATCCGCGCATTGACCGACGCCGAGCGCGCCGAGCTGCGGCGGTCGCAGCGCGAGTACGTCTCCGAATGGGTCCGGTTGCTGATGGCCGTCCGGGGCGAGTTGACCGCACCCGAGGCGCGGGTGGTCGTGCACATGGCGCTGACCATCGCCAACGACCTGGTGCGCACCGGAGCCGTGCGGCGTAGGCCGGACCTGGACGCCGAGCTGCCGAAGCTCATGCTGGCCGCGCTCGGGATCTCGTAGCCGGCCTGCCGCCTGCGGCCGCGAACCGAGCGGTATCTCTCGTCCAGCGGCGCGGGGCCCGATCATCCGTCCCGCCACCTGCGAGACCGGCGCCACATCGCGCCCTCTCCCCTGGCCTGACCTCGGCTTGCCGGACACCGAAGATCGCTTTTTCCACCCCCTCGCTGGCGCGATCGCCCGCCCGGCGTTATTTTACGCGTCAGTAGGTAAGCAAAATCCGCCAGCGAACCGGCCAGAGGCCGATAGGGAGTGGACTGTGGCGAGCACACGTGGTGGGCCAGCAGGTCCCCAGCCGAAGAAGCGCGACTCGATGGGCCGGGCGATGGCCGTACTCACCAAGATCTCCAGCTCGCCGGTGATCGACCGGATAGGGCTGCGCAAGCCGCTGGAGAAGGCGCTCACCAGCAGCGTCAAGAACGGGTTCAAGGCAGTGGGCGCGAGCGAGCGCGTGTTCACCGCCACCAAGAAGCTCAGCAAGCCGCAACGGCTGCCCCGGCCGGCCGATCCCGAGCTGTTCGACCTGGAACCGACCGAAGAACAGCAGATGATCGTCGAGACGGTGCGCGAGTTCGCCGCAGAGCAGCTCCGCCCGGCCGCGCACGACGCCGACGCGAAGCTGGAGACACCGGACGGCCTGCTGGCGCGTGCCGCCGAGCTGGGCATCGGCGCGTTCGGCATCCCGGAGGAGCTCGGCGGCTTCGGCACCGAGCGGTCCGTGGTGACCAACGTGCTGGTGGCCGAGGCGTTGGCGCACGGTGACCTGGGTCTGGCCGTCGCGGTGCTGGCGCCGTCCGCGGTCAGCACCGTGCTGACCCAGTGGGGCGACGCGGATCAGCAAGCCACTTACCTGCCGTCGTTCACCGGTGACCAGCCGCCGGTCGCCGCGCTCGCGCTGCAGGAGCGCGGGGCGCTGTTCGATCCGCGCAAGCCGAAGGCGCGCGCCAAGCGGACCCCGTCCGGCTACGAGTTGACCGGCGTGAAGGCGCTGGTGCCGCGGGCGGCCGACGGCGAGCTGTTCGTGGTCTCGGCCGACCTGGAAGGCCGCGGCGGCGCGCTGTTCGTCGTCGAGGCGTCGACCACGGGCGTGTCGGTCAAGCCCGACCCGGCGATGGGTCTGCGCGGCGCGGCGACCGGCCTGCTCGAGCTGGACGCGGTGAAGCTGCCCGCGAACGCGCTGATCGGCGGCGGTGACCCGAAGGTGCTGCAGGAGACCGTGCGGTTGTCGCGGCTGGCCTGGTGCGCGTTGGCCGCGGGCACCGGCCGGGCCGTCCTGGACTACGTCATCCCCTACGTCAACGAGCGGAAGGCGTTCGGCGAGCCGATCAGCCACCGGCAGGGCGTGGCGTTCATGGTCTCGGACATCGCCATCGAGCTGGAAAGCCTGCGGCTGGTGACGCTCCGCGCCGCTTCCCGGGCCGAGCGCGGCAAGCCGTACGCGCGCGAAGTCGCGCTGGCCCGCAAGCTGGCCGCGGACAAGGGCATGTGGATCGGCAGTGCCGGGGTGCAGCTGCTCGGCGGCCACGGCTACGTGAAGGAGCACCCGGTCGAGCGGTGGTACCGCGACCTGCGGGCGGCCGGCCTGATGGAAGGAGCGGTACTGGCATGACGATCAACCTCGAGGTTCCGAAGAAGATCGCGCCGCTGGTCAACCAGGCACACCAGGCCGCGGCCGAGGTGTTCCGGCCGATCTCGCGCAAGTACGACCGGGCCGAGCACGCCTACCCGAAGGAGCTGGACACGTTCGCCGCCGTCCTGGACGGCATGAACCAGTCCGGTTTCGGCGGCGGCGCCGGTGCCGCGGGCGTGCGCCGCTCCGGTGGCGACAAGAAGAAGCCGGAAGGCAATGTCAACGGCGCGAACCTGCGCACGGTGCTGGGCACGATCGAGATGTGCTGGGGCGACGTGGCGCTGCTGCTGTCCATGCCGCGGCAGGGGCTGGGCAACGCCGCCATCGCGTCGGTCGCCAACGACGAGCAGCTCGAGCGGTTCGGCAACATGTGGGCCGCGATGGCCATCACCGAGCCGTCGTTCGGGTCGGACTCGGCCGCCGTGTCCACCACCGCGGTGCTCGACGGTGACGAGTACGTGCTCAACGGCGAGAAGATCTTCGTCACCGCGGGCGACCGGGCCGACGCGGTGGTCGTGTGGGCGACACTGGACAAGTCGAAGGGCCGCGCGGCGATCAAGTCGTTCGTGGTGGAGAAGACCCGGCCGGGCATCACGGTCGAGCGGCTGGAGCACAAACTCGGCATCAAGGCCTCCGACACCGCGGTCATCCGGCTGGACAACTGCCGGGTGCCCAAGGAGAACCTGCTCGGCAGCCCGGAGATCGACACCAAGAAGGGCTTCGCCGGGGTCATGGAGACCTTCGACAACACCCGGCCACTGGTTGCCGCCATGGCCGTGGGGTTGGCGCGGGCCGCGCTGGAGGAGACCGCGCGGATCCTCGACGAGGCCGGGATCGAGATCGACTACGACGCCCCGGCGAACACCCAGCACGCCGCGGCCGCGGAATACCTGCGGCTGGAGGCCGACTTCGAGGCGGCCTGCTTGCTGACGCTGCAGGCGGCGTGGATGGCGGACAACCGCAAGCCGAACTCGGTGCAGGCGTCGATGTCGAAGGCCAAGGCCGGCCGGTCGGTCGTGGACATCACGCTCAAGTGCGTCGAGCTGTGTGGCGCGCTGGGCTACAGCGAGGACTCGTTGCTGGAGAAGTGGAGCCGGGACTCGAAGATCCTGGACATCTTCGAGGGCACCCAGCAGATCCAGCAGCTGATCATCGCCCGGCGGCTGCTCGGCAAGAGTTCCGCCGAGTTGAAGTAGGGCTCGAGCAACAGCGGGTCGGCCGCGGGGCGTCGGTGCCTCGCGGCCGACTTCGTGTTCGGGGTCGGCCGATGTGTTCGGCGGGCGCCCTGCGGGGTCAGCCGATGTGTTCGGGGGCCGCCTGCGGGCTCGACATCGCGCCCGCGAGTAGGCGTGCTGCGCGGAGCCTGCGCAGCACGCCGGTCGCCGAACGTCCGTAGGCTCGTGGAGCACCCGTTGTAGGTCTGCCGAGGATGGGGGTTGCCGTGACCGATTCCGCCGCCGCGATCGCCGCATTCGGCTACGAGATGGGAATCCTCAAGCGCCTGCGCCGGGCAGGCTGGTGGCAGGCCGGGGTGCGTGACCCCGAGTCGGTCGCCGAGCACAGCCTCCGGGTCGCCCAGCTCGCCGCGGTGCTGGCGGCCGAGGAGAACGGCAACCCGGAGCGGGCCGCCTACCTGGCGCTGTGGCACGACAGCCAGGAAACGCGCACCGGCGACCTACCGCACAGCGCCCGGCCGTATGTGACCAAGCCGGATCCCCGCACCATCACCGCGGATCAGACCGCCGACCTTCCCGAACGCGCCAAAGAGTCCGTTCGCGACGCGATCGAGGAGTTCGAGGCCGTCGAGACCGTGGAGGCGCGCTGTGCCAAGGATGCCGACAAGCTGGAGATGCTTCTGCAGGCGGTCGAGTATCGCGACGTCGGCGTGGCCCAGGTCGACCGTTGGATCGAATCCGCCCGCAAGGATCTGCGCACCGCGACCGCGCGCCGGGTCGCCGAGGTGGCGGTGACCATGCCGTCGCTGAGCTGGCGCGGAGCCTGACCGACGCCGCCGCCGCGCACGGCGGAGCCTGCTCCAGGCGCATCGTCGCGCAGTTCAGCCCGTCCCGTTGCGGACGGACCGCCGCGCTTCCGGCTTTCCGCGGCGATCGATTCACCCGCTTCGTCGCGCGCGTTACCTAGTCATGTTCGAGGATCACCGACATACCGCTGTCCGGATGATATGACCACGTGGCCCGGATCCCGTCCCACGTGGCCTCGAGTGTTCCGTCGAGTGCTCGGGTGTGGTCCATTCGTGCCGCCACGGTTTGTGGCATGTCGAGTTCCACCAGAACGCACACGATGTCCTCGTACGATGCGCCGACCTCTTCCTGCCCCTCGCTTTGCATCCGCAGCCCTTTGCCGTCGTCGAGCACCTCGATGTACCCGGAACCTGGGGCGCATTCTTCTTTCGCCGCCTCGAATTTCGATCGCCCGTCGAAAGCGGTGCCGGCCACCGAATTCCCACAACCGACCAGGACCACCCCGATCGTCGCCGCCCCGAGTGCCATTACTGCCCGATTCATTGCCTACCCCACTCCCCGCACCCGTTCGTGCTGAAGTACTGCCCCTCGGAAAGCGTCACGGTCGGGCGGCCTCCACCCGGGATGTCGTTGGCCACGATGTCGTTACCGTTCGCGTCGGAGGTGATCTCCCAGTAGCAGCTGGCCGCGACCGGCTTTTTCGCTCGGTACGTGCCGGGACGAACATCGGAGCCAACGGCCCACGTGCCCCCCGAGATGGTGTTTCGCTCCTCGTCCTTTCCTGCTTGGTCACCGCACGCTCGCGCTTGCGAACCTCGGCTTCCTTGGACTTCACCGCGGCTTCCCTGGACTTCACCGCGGCTTCCCTGGACTTCACCGCGGCTTCTCGCGACGCAATCGCATCCCGCTCCGCCTCGATTTCCGCATCGCGCTCGGTGGCGGCCGACTCGACTCGTTCGATGCGCGCAACTGCTGATTCGCTGGCGGCCGCAACCGTGTGCAGGTCTCCGCTCAATTGCTCGAGCGCACGATTGGCGTCCCGGTTCTTCAGCCCGAACATCACGGCCAGCGTCCATCCGGCGATCAATGCCGATGCCACGAATGCTCCGGCGACAGCTATCCATCGCTTTCGCGCCCCAGTGCCTTTCATGACTCCCCCGGTCTGTGCTGCCGACGGCTGAGATTTCGCAGCACTGCCACGAAAGGTTGCGGGCGTGACAAAACCGAGACCAATTGCCGAAGGAGGTGAACGACGTCTGTGCCACGCTCACCTCAGCTGGTGAACAGCTCCCGCCTCGCCGGTCGAACACGCTCCGGGGCCCCCGGACGTGCGAAACGATGCTCTCGGACATGACGAATGGAGCCCCGAGGCATCGCGGTCGCCGACTGATTGCGGCGCTCGTTGCGAAGGTGGCCACCGAAGCGCGCATCAGAGGCGAGCGCCACACTCGATCAGCATGGTGATGCCCCGCAGGCAGCCGTCAGTTACCGACAGGGGCGACCGCAAGCCGGAGATATTCGCCTGACGCGGCGATGCGCCCGGAACGCCGCTACAGCCCGAGCCCCCGCGCGATGATCATCTTCTGCACTTCCGAGGTGCCTTCGCCGATCTCCAGGATCTTGGCGTCGCGGTAGAACCGGCCGACCGGGTACTCGTTCATGAAGCCGTAGCCGCCGAAGATCTGCGTCGCGTCCCGCGCGTTGTCCATCGCGGCGTTGGACGACACCAGCTTCGCGATGGCCGCCTCGCTCTTGAACGACTCGCCGCGCAGCATCTTCGCCGCCGCCGCGTAGTAGGCCAGCCGGGACGTGTAGACCCGAGCCTGCATCTCGGCGATCTTGAACTGGATCGCCTGGTACGTCCCGATCGTCTTGCCGAAGGCGACCCGCTCGCCGGCGTAGCGCACACACTCGTCGACGCAACCCTGCGCCAGTCCGGTGCCGATCGCGGCGATGGCCACCCGGCCCTCGTCCAGGATCGACAGGAACTGCGCGTAGCCCCTGCCGCGCTCGCCCAACAGGTTCTCCGCAGGCACGCGCACGTCGTTGAACGCCAAGCCGTGCGTGTCCGAGCAGTTCCACCCCACCTTGGAGTACTTCTTCTCCACGGTGAAGCCCGGCGTCCCGGCGGGCACGATGATCGCCGAGATCTCCCTGCGTTTGCTGCCCGGCTCGAAATCGGTCACCGCGGTCACGGTCACCAGGCGCGTGATGTCCGTGCCGGAGTTGGTGATGAACGACTTCGACCCGTTGATCACCCACTCGTCGCCGTCCAGTTTGGCCAGCGTGCGGGTCGCGCCCGCGTCGGAGCCGCCGTCCGGCTCGGTCAGTCCGAACGCACCGAGCGCCTCCCCCGCGCACAGCGACGGCAGCCACTGCTGCTTCTGCTTGTCGTTGCCGAACCGGTAGATGGGCATCGCGCCGAGCGACACCCCGGCCTCCAGCGTGATGGCCACCGACGAGTCGACCCTGGCCAGTTCCTCCAGCGCCAGGCACAGCGCGAAGTAGTCGCCGCCCATGCCGCCGTATTCCTCCGGGAACGGCAGCCCGAACAGGCCCATCTCGCCCATCTGCGCGACCAGCTTGTACGGGAACTCCTCCCGCTCGTACAGCTCGCCGATCACCGGCGCGACCTCGCGCTGGGCGAAATCCTCCACGGTCCTGCGCAGCGCCTCGTGCTCTTCTTCCAACCGCAGGTCAACGGCCATGTCAGTCCTCCTCGGTCTCCGGAGTCACCACGGCAAGGACTTCGTCCAGCGCCACCTTCTGGCCCGCGCTCACGGGCAGGTCGGTGACCACACCGCCGACCGGCGCGGTGATCGTGTGCTCCATCTTCATCGCCTCGACGACCAGCAACGGCTGGCCGGCATCGACACGCTCGCCCTGCTCGACCCGCACGACGAGCACGGTGCCCGGCATCGGGCTGGTGATCGGCCCGCCGGACGCGTCGGTGGTTTCCTCCGCGGCCAGCAGCGAGTGCTCACCGACCGCCCACACCTGCCCGTTCGCGGCAAGCCACAGCGTCCGCCCCTGTTGCAGCCGGGCATAGGTGGTGGCTTCCCCGGCGTAGCGGACCCGCAGCCTGCCGTTGATCAACTCCCCGGTGGCCCGCTGCGGCGGACCGTCGTCGATGCTGACTTCCGCGGACTCGGGACTCCCGATCACCCGCACCGTCGCGGCCCGATCGCCGCAGGTCAGCCGGAACGCCGTGCCCGCGGCTCCGCCCAGCCGCCAGCCCGTCGGCAGCTCCCAGGGGTCGACCACCGAACCTTTCGGCTGCATGCCGAGGAACTCGTCCATCGCGGCGGCGACAAGCACCGCGTCCGGCACCGGCTCGGCGCGTGTCAGCTGATCAACCTTGCGATCGACCAGCTGGGTGTCCATCCGCCCGGCGACCACGTCGTCGTCGGTCACCAACGCGCGCAGGAACGCCACGTTCGTCGTCAACCCGAACACCGCGGTGCCCGCCAGCGCCTCGGACATCCTGCGCAGCGCGTGCTCGCGGTCGTCGCCGTGCACGATGACCTTGGCCAACATCGGGTCGTAGTCGGAGCCCACGACACTGCCGGCACGGATGCCGCTGTCCACCCGCAGCCACTCGGCGTCCGGATGGTGCACCGCCAGCACGCGCCCGCCCGTCGGAAGGAAGCCGTTGGCCGGGTCCTCGGCGTAGACCCGCGCCTCGACGGCGTGGCCGCTCAGCCGGACGTCGGACTGGGTCAATCCCAGCGGCTCGCCCGCGGCCACCCGAACCTGCAGGGCCACCAGGTCCAAGCCCGTGACCAGCTCGGTCACCGGGTGCTCGACCTGCAGGCGGGTGTTCATCTCCATGAAGAAGAACTCGCTGGGGTTGTCCGCCGACACGATGAACTCGACCGTGCCCGCACCTCGGTAGCCCACGGCGCGCGCCGCGTCCACCGCCGCGGCACCCATCCGCTCGCGGGTTCGTTCGTCCAGCAGCGGCGACGGCGCCTCCTCGACGATCTTCTGGTGGCGTCGCTGCAGGCTGCACTCCCGCTCGCCGAGGTGCACCACGTTGCCGTGCTCGTCGGCCAGCACCTGGATCTCGATGTGCCGCGGCGCGCTGATGAACCGCTCGGCGAGCAACCGGTCGTCACCGAACGCTCCCCTGGCCACCCGCTGCGCGGACTCGATCGCCTCCGCCAGCTCGGCCGGCTCGTGCACCACGACCATGCCCTTGCCACCACCACCGGCCGACGGCTTCAGCAGCAGCGGGAACCCGATCTGCTCGGCGGCCTCGCGCAACTCGTCCGGTGTCCCGTCGGCGCCTGGAACGACGGGCACCCCGGCAGCGGCCACCGTCGACTTCGCGCGGATCTTGTCACCCATCGCCTCGATGGCTTCCGCGGGCGGCCCGATGAACACCAGTCCCGCGGCGGCGCACGCCCGCGCGAACTCAGCGTTCTCCGCGAGGAACCCGTAGCCCGGGTGGACCGCTTGCGCGCCGGTCTCCTTGGCGGCGGCCAGCACCGCCTCGACGTTCAGGTAGCTCTCCCGGGCGGCCGCAGGCCCGATGCGGACGGCCACGTCGGCCTCAGCCACGTGCAGGGACTCCGCGTCGGCATCGGAGTAGACGGCGACGCTGCGGATCCCCATCGCCCGCAGCGTGCGGATGACCCGCACCGCGATTTCCCCGCGATTGGCAATCAGCACGGTGTCGAACATGCTCACATCCGGAATACGCCGTAGGAGATCGGTTCCAGCGGGGCGTGGGAGGCCGCCGACAGCGCAAGACCGAGGACCATACGGGTGTCCATCGGGTCGATGACCCCGTCGTCCCACAGCCGCGCCGTCGAGTAGTACGGATTGCCCTGCCGCTCGTACTGGGCGCGGATGGCGTCCTGGTCGACGTTGCCGACCGTGCCGAGCACCTGCGCCGCCTGCTCCCCGCCCATGACGGAGATCCGCGCGTTCGGCCACATCCACAGGAACCGGGGCGAGTACGCGCGACCGCACATCGAGTAGTTCCCGGCGCCGAACGAGCCGCCGATGATCACGGTCAGCTTCGGCACCCGCGCGCACGCCACCGCGGTCACCATCTTCGCGCCGTGCTTGGCGATGCCGCCCGCCTCGTACGCCTTCCCGACCATGAACCCGCTGATGTTCTGCAGGAACACCAACGGAATCTGCCGCTTGTCGCACAGCTGGATGAAGTGCGCGCCCTTCATGGCCGACTCGCTGAACAGCACGCCGTTGTTGGCCACGATGCCGACCGGATGGCCGTGGATCCGCGCGAACCCGGTGACCAGCGTCGCCCCGTACTCCGCCTTGAACTCGGCGAACCGCGAGCCGTCCACGATCCGGGCGATCACCTCGCGCACGTCGTACGGCACCCGCGGGTCGGTCGGCACCACGCCGTACAACTCGGTGGGGTCGACGACCGGCTCCTCGGTCGGCACCACCTCCCACGGCGGTTCCGGCCGTGGCCCGAGCGTCGACACGATCATCCGGACCTTGCGCAGCGCGTCCGCGTCGTCCGCGGCCAGGTGGTCGGTGACACCGGACTGGCGGGCGTGCACATCACCGCCGCCCAGCTCTTCCGCGGTCACCTCTTCGCCGGTGGCCGCCTTCACCAGCGGCGGCCCACCCAGGAAGATCGTGCCCTGGTTGCGCACGATCACCGCTTCGTCGCTCATCGCCGGCACGTAGGCGCCGCCCGCCGTGCAGCTGCCCAGCACGGCCGCGATCTGCGGGATACCGCGCGCGGACATCGTCGCCTGGTTGTAGAAGATGCGGCCGAAGTGCTCACGATCTGGGAACACCTCGTCCTGCTTGGGCAGGAACGCACCGCCCGAGTCGACCAGGTAGATGCACGGCAGGTTGTTATGCAGCGCGATCTCCTGCGCCCGCAGGTGCTTCTTCACCGTCATCGGGTAGTACGTGCCGCCCTTGACGGTGGCGTCGTTGGCCACGATCACGCACTCCCGGCCGGAGACCCGCCCGATGCCGGTGATGATCCCCGCGGCCGGCGCTTGGTCGTCGTACAGACCGTTGGCTGCCAGGGCGGACAGCTCCAGGAACGGCGAGCCGGGGTCGAGCAGCTGATCGACCCGGTCCCGCGGGAGCAACTTGCCGCGGGCGACGTGCTTGGTGCGCGCCTTCTCCGGCCCGCCGAGCCGGACCCGCTTGAGCCGCTCGTTCAGGTCGGCGACCAGCTCCGCATGCCCGGCGGCGAACCGCTGGAACTGCTCGTCGCGCGGATTCGCCGACGAGCTCAACGTGGGGGCGTCCACCGGATAGCCTCCGCTCACCGTGGTTAGCCAACGTTAACGCCAGCGCCGATGTTAGTGACCGCTAACGCCGGTGTCCACACCCCTACCCCGAAACGAGGGGCGCCCGCCGAGCAAGCGGACGCCCCTGCAGAGTCGGTTCGGCCGAATCAGGCCACGGCCGCCTGCGTCACGGCCGATGCGAAGGCCGGGTAGTAGGCGTTGGCATGCCCCGCTGCGTTCGGGTGGTAGGACTCGACCAGGTTGCTCCACACGATGCCGTTGATCCAGTCGTCGGAAGCACACGCCTCGTGGCCGGCGAAAGCGTCCCGCACGTCGACGTAGGTGAAGCCTGCCGCCGCTGCGCGATCGGCGATGATCCCGCTCAGCTCGTCGGCCGCGCTGTTGACCGCCTCGCGCTTGGCCGAGCTGAACCACCAGCAGCTGTCGGAGGTCAGCACCCGCGGGTAGCCCATCACGACGACCCGGGCGTTGGGTGCCGCCGCGCGAATCTCGCCGTACAGCGCGTCCAGCCGCCCGGGCAGCTCGCTGCGCGCGAACTCCTTCGCCTCGTCCACCCGGCTCACGCACGAGCTGTCCGAGCTCGTGGTGCAGGTGATCATGACGTCGGCGAAGCCTGCGTCGTTACCGCCGATGGAGATCGACACCAGGGTCGTGTCGGCGGACAACGCGCTCAGCTGACTGCTGCGCACGTCCTCCGTGGTCGCGCCCGAGCACGCCGCGAAGGTGAACGACGCCGGAGCGTTCTCGTCCGCCCAGCGCTGCGCGTAGGCGTTGGCGCTGCGGTAACAGTCGCCTCCGCTGTAGGACCCGGCGCCGGTACCCGAGGCGTAGGAGTCTCCCAGCGCCACGTAATTCTCGGCGGCCGCATAGGCCGGGGTTGCCGCGACCGTGCCGACGGCCGACAAGAACGCGGCCGCGGCCAGAGCGATGACTGGGCGGATGTACCGCATGCTTCCTCCCGGTAGCAGGGTGTAACTGGGCGAGGAAACTCTGGCACTGCCCAGCGGGCCGCGGTACCGCCTTTCCGCGTGTTCTTTTGCCGGTGTTAGCGGTCGCTAACACGGCAGGGTTAGGATGTTTCGATGACTGCTCGGCGAGACGAAATCCTTGCCGCGGCCGCCGAATTGTTCGCCCGCCACGGCTTCCACGGGGTCGGCATCGACGACATCGGCGCCGCCGTCGGCATCTCCGGGCCTGCCCTGTACCGCCACTTCAGCAGCAAGGACGCGTTGCTCGGCGAGATGCTGACCAGCATCTCCAAGGACCTGCTGGAGGGCGGCTCGGCGCGGGCCGCCGCGGCCGAGACCCCGGCGGAAGCGCTGCGCGAACTGGTGGCGTTCCAGACCGATTTCGCGCTCACCCACCCGGCGTTGATCACGGTGCACGAGCGCGATCTGGGAAATTTGCGCGACGCGGATCGCCACGAGGTGCGCACGCTGCAGCGTCGTTACGTCGAGGTGTGGGTGCAGACCATCCAGGCGGCCTACGCGGGCGTCTCCGAGGAGCGAGCGCGGGCCTGCGCCCATGCGGTGTTCGGATTGATCAACTCGACGCCGCACAACCGGTACCTGGACAAGCCGGAACTGACCAGGCTGCTGCACGATCTTGCCCTTGGCGCGCTCGACGCCGTCGCGGTCGCTTGATCGGAACCCGACCGTCAGGGACTACCCGGCCGGGAGCCCCTCGTGTTTGATGAGTGCCGTGGACGCAGAGTTGACCGAACAGGCCAGCCTGGCGTTGGCGGCCGCCCGGCGAGGTGACGAAGACGGTGCCATGTTGCACGCGTCGACCAATCTCGCCGAAGTCGTCATGTTGTTGTTCTCGCAGTGCAGCGCGATGGTCGCCGCCTTGGGCAACGGCGGGGCGACGCCGGTGAAGGTGCAGGTGTTCGACTCCGACGGCGCGGAGGTGTCGATCGACCAAGCGGATCCGCCGGTGCGCACCGCGGTCCGCACCCTGTTGGCGGAAGTGCACGGGAATTCCGACGACGCACGGGAGCAAGTGCAGATCGCGTTGCAGCAGGCGGCGCCCGAAGAGGTTGCCAGTTTGGTTCTGCAGGCGTTGCGGTGGACCATCCGGCTGGCCAGCGAGTGCATGGAACGCGGCCTGCCGTTGCCCACGTGGGTCACCGACGCGATGGGAAGCTAGCAGCGCCGGGCGATGCGTACCCTCGGCACGCCCGTCGAAACGACCAACCGGGATCTTCTCCGCGAGGACTGGCATGGGGTTCGCCCGCCGGGCAGGGCAACTGATCATCGATGCCACGCCTGCCGAGCGAGCGAACCCCTCGCCACCGACCGTCAGTAGATCGACGCTGACGGAGCCGCGGACGAGCCGTACGTGACGACAGTGGTTCCGCGCGACGGGTCGTGCTGCCCGCTGCTGATCCAGAACAACGACGGGTACTCGAAACCGTAGACGTTGATCGACTCCACCCTGCTTCCGCCTGCCGGGATCGTCAGGCAGTCGCCCGGAGGCACCAACACCGTGATCTCGCCGCCCTCGAACTCGACGCTCGAGTCGTAGCTGCCGTACGAGCACACCGTGAGCTGCCCGGGTCCGGCCGCAGCCGCCGCCGAAGCCGGAGCCGCGGTGGCCATGGCTCCAGCGGTGGCCAGCGCTCCGGCAGCCAAGACCGCTCCCGCTCGCTTCGCCAGTCGACCGATCGCCATTCACAACCTCCCTGTCTGTGGGACAAAACGACCGAATGCACGCCCTGGCCCGTCGCTGAGGCACTCAGCGTGCATTCACCACCTGCACGCTGAGTGACCGCGAACAGTTCGGAACTTTCGTGACGAGGCCCTGGCCGAACGGGCCAGGGGACGGTTGCCTGCCAACAGCGGCCGCGGTCACCTTCGGTAAACGTCAGGAAATGTGCACCCGCGCAGCGGCCGGAATGCCGGTTGTTTCCACGATCTGGCCGTCCGTCAGGTCGTAATGTCCGGTGTGCAACCAGAACATGGCGGGACCTTCGTGTCCGAAAACGTGGATTTCTTCCACGCCGGAATTCCGCAGAATCGTGATTTCACACCGCCCCGGCGGCACGACCATGGTGAACAGCCCGTCCCGATTCGGGAACTTGATCGACGATGCGTACGAGCCGTGCGAGCACAGCGTGATCGTTCCGACTTCGCCGGTGTGCTGCTCGGCTGCGGCAGGAGCAGCGCCGGCCAGCACGGCACCCGCGATGACCGTCCCGATCGCGGCAACGGCACACCTGGTCGCCTTCCTCGACATCAAGGCTCCAATCACTCGAAACGAACACGTCCGCGCGGGCATCGGAAAAATTCGCGCAGCCCGGTCACGTGCCGCATCGAAGGAAAGGTTCAGCGCCGCATGGGCACGATTGATCCCACTGAAAGCGAGAAAGGACAAAAAGGTTACAGGTCGACTTCGCCACGCAGGCAGGTCGTCGTTCCGCCCGCGACCCAGACCTGCCCGTCCTCCTGGGTGATCCGGACTCGGCCGCGCCTGCCCAGCACGGTGCCCTGCGCGGCCACATACGGCGCGGTCAACCGTCCGGATTCCAGCAGCCACATGGCCAGCGACGCGTTCAGGCTGCCCGTCACCGGATCCTCGTCCGTGATCCCGTTCTTGGGCAGGAATGCCCGCACCTCGATCGCGGCGGGCGAACCCTCCGGATACGGCCCGACGACACCGATGTCGTACCGGCCGACGAACCCCGGCTCGAGCGAGAGCACCCGCTCGGCGTCGGCCAGCAGCACGGCCACCCAGCCAGGCCCGTTGTCGACCCACTGAGCGTCGACGATCTCGTCGCGATCGATCCGCAGGATCTCGGCCAACTCGGCCACGGTTTCCTCGTCGACCGGTCCCGAACGCACCAGTGGCGGGGCGCCGAACGCCAGGCCGGGCGCCGAACGGCGGATCCGCACCAGCCCGGCCGCGCACTCCTGCGTGATCTCGTCGGCGGAGCTGCCGGTGTGTTCGAGCCACGCGTGGCAGCTGCCCAGCGTGGGATGCCCGGCGAACGGCAGCTCGAGCTCGGGCGTGAAGATCCGCACCCGGTAGTCCGCTCCGGGCTCGGTCGGCGGCAGCAGGAACGTCGTCTCCGACAGGTTGGTCCACCGCGCGAAATTTTGCATCTGTTCGCTGGTCAACCCCTCGCCGTCGAGCACGACCGCGACCGGGTTACCGAAGTACGGTTCGTCGGAGAAGACGTCGATCTGCATGAACGGGCGCGCCATGCCTCGAGCATGCCAGAGGCCGCGGGGTCAGCTCTTGGGAATTTTGATCGCGAAGCGGTGGAGCCTGCGGTAACCGCGGACCGAGACCGGACGCAGCGGTTGCACGGGATAGCGCGGTTCGTCGCCGAGGGCCTCGGCCAGGCCTTCGTCCATCACTATGGTTCCCGGCCGCGCGGTCGACGTCAGGCGGGCGGCGATGTTGACCGTCTTGCCGAACACGTCACCGAGGCGGCTGAGCACCTGCCCGTAGGCCAGTCCGACTCGGACATCCGGGATCTCGGCGTCGGCTGCGGCGCGGCGGGCGAACTCGGCGGCGATCTCCACCGCGTCGTCCGGAGAATCGGCCACGAACAGCACCTCGTCGCCGATCATCTTGACGATCCGGCCGTGCCGTTCGGCCACCACGGTGGACGCGAGCGCCTCGAACCTGTCCAACACCGACGACAGCTGGTCCTCATCGATCTGCCTGGTCAGCCGCGTGTAGCCGACCATGTCCACGAACCCCACGGCGAGCTCGCCCGAATTGTCGTCGCCGGCGTCGAACGCGCGCGCCGCGTACGCCGCCAGGTGCCGGCGCCACACGAAAGTCTGCAGGCGCTCCAGCAAGGGCATGACGGTCTCCAAGAAGGCGACCAGCTGCTCCTCGTTCGCCAGCAGCTCCGGCTGCTTCTCGAGCAGTTCGCGCACCAGCTCGATCTGCCATTCGGCCAGCCGCGACAGGTGATGCCCGACGGCGCGGGTCACCGCCACATCCATGCCCGCAGGAACGACACCGGTGGCCAGCAACTTCTCCGCCAGGGCAGCCGCTTCGACGTCGCTGTCGGTGAACAGCACCTCGTCGTCGTCCGCGGTGGCGAAGCCCAGTGACCGCCAGCGGCGCTGCGTCACGTCCGCGGGCACGCCGGACTTCTCGGCGACTTCCAACCGGTTGTACTTGCGCGGGCTGCCCAGCAGCAGCGCATCGATCCGCCGCCTGGTCTCCGCACTCAGCGGGCTACGGCCCGGCTCGGCATCGTCCACGCTGCCTCCGCTCGAGTCTCGGCGTGTCGCTGACCATAGCGCGGGTTGGGTCCGCTGCCAGGGCCTTCGTCACCCGGCCAGGCGTATCGCCCGCCACAGCGCTCGTGTATTTACCGACGAGTAACGGCAGCATACTGTTGACCAACTGCCGACAAGCGTCGAGGAGCGGCCGAGCATGAGTCAGCGAGTGCACACCGAGGTCAGGAATTCGATCGCGTACGTGACCATGACCAGGGGTGCGAAGTTCAACGGCCTCGACCTCGCGATGTTCCGCGCGTTGATCGACGCCGCGCGCGACGTGCGCCGTGACCGCGAGGTGCGCGCGGTGATCCTCCGCGGCGAGGGCCCGGCGTTCTGTGCCGGTCTGGACTTCAAGTCGGTGAGCAAACAGCCGAGCAAGCTGCTGCTCAATCTGTTCCGGTGGCCGTGGCAGGAGGCGAACCTGTTCCAGCGGGCGTGCTGGGAGTGGCGCAACCTGCCAGTCCCGGTGATCGCGGTGCTGCACGGCAAGTGCTACGGCGGTGGTGTCCAGCTGGCGTTGGCCGCCGACTTCCGGTTCGCCACGCCGGACTGTGAGCTGTCGATCATGGAAGCCAAGTGGGGGCTCATCCCGGACATGACCGGCTCGGTGACGTTGCGCGAGCTGGTCGGCATGGACGTGGCGAAGCGGTTGACCATGACCGGCGAGCTGTTCGACGGGCGCAAGGCGGCGGAACTCGGCCTGGTGACCGAGGTCAGCGAGGACCCGCTGCACGAGGCGGAGATGCTGGCCAAGGAACTCGCCACGAAGTCCCCGGACGCGGTCGCCTACACCAAGAAGCTCTTTCACCGCACGGCACACCTGTCGCCCCGCAGGGCCCTGCGCATCGAAAGCAGGCTGCAGCTGCGACTGTTGCGCGGCGTGAACCATAAGATCGCCCGCACCGCAGGAATGGCCAAACAGGTTCCGCAATACGTCCGACGGACGCTGGGCTAGGAGACGTCATGGGTCGTAAGCCGCTCACCGAGCGGGTCGACGGTGATCTGCCCGCGGGCATCGCCGCACTCAGCGAGGAACACCGGCAGCTGCTGGCCGACGCGATCGGGGCTGCCCGCCGGGAGCAGGCGGAGGCGCTGGCCGCCGCGGCGGAGAACAGTTTGAACCACATCCCGCGGCTGCTGCGCGGGCCGGTTCGTAAGGCGGTGGGGCTGTGACGGCCTCCGCCGGGGTGCACGAACGCGCAGAGATCCTGCGGCTGGCCCGACTGCTGAACAAACGGCCGGAGGAACTGCAGTTCCTGCTCGCCGTGGACGACGCCGATCTGCGGGCGTTCCGTGCCCAGGTCACCGAGTCACTGTTCAACGCGCACGGCGATGCACTCCGCAGGCTCGGCTCGGCTGCCAAGCTGCTGCCCAGCGCGATCATCGCGAAGGTCGGCGAGAAGGTCTTCGGCCCGCTGCTGTGCGCGCGGATCGCCGGGGAGCTCGAACCCAGCAAGGCCACGGACATCGCCAAGCGCCTGTCCGTGTCGTTCTTGGCAGACGTGGCGGTGGAGCTGGATCCCCGCCGGGCGCAACGCATCATCGAGGCCCTGCCGACCGACACCATCGTCGCGACCAGCGTGGAGCTGGCGAATCGCGGCGCCTGGATCACGCTGGGCGCGTTCGTCGGGTACTTGCCGATGGACAAGCTGCGGCAGTGCCTCGACGCACTGTCCGACGAGCACATCTTGCGAACGGCTTTCGCCGTGGACGACGAGGACGCGATTCCTGCCGTCATCGACGCGCTGTCCAAGGAGCGGGTGATCAGCCTGCTGCGAACGGCGTCCGACACCGGTTCGTGGCCGACCCTGCTGGACATCACCTCCCAGTTGCGCGACGACCAGGTGGCGCAGGTCGCCGGCTACTTCGACGAGCTCGACGAACCGGTCCTGGTCGGTCTGCTGGCGGCCGTCGCCGAGCACCAGCTGTGGTCGCGGTTCCTGCCGATCGCCGCGGAGCTACCGGAGAAGTCGCAGCAAGCGCTGGCCGACGCGGTGGGCGGGATCGACGCCGACGCTAGGTCGGAATGCGTGCGCGCCGCCGAGCATGCCGGCGTCTTCGACCGGCTCGGGCCGCTCGCCAACGCTCTTCGGGAGGCGGTTCGCTAGCCCCATCGGCGGGCTGCAGCTCGACGAGGCGTCTTCCTTGGCGGTCCAGCGGCCGGGAGACCGTGGCCACGGTGAATCCGGCGCGGTCGACGACGTCGACCCACTCGTCGCGCGTACGTTCCCTTCCGCCGAGATAGACCAGCGTCGACAGGTCGGCGCGGGTGAATTCGGCGTCCAGCTCGTTGCGGCCCGGTGCGCGCTCGATCAGCAATACTCGCCCGCCCGGCGTCAGCGCCTCGCTGCATCGGCGGAGGATCCGCTCCGCGTCGGCGTCCTTCCAGTGGTGCAGGATCGCGCTCAGCACGATGACGTCTGCGCGGACTCCGAAAGGCTCGAAGAAGTTGCCGACGACGATGTCGACCCGGCCGGTGAGCCCCGCTCGGTCGAA
The DNA here is from genome assembly GCF_000427825.1 of Thermocrispum municipale DSM 44069. Lineage (GTDB taxonomy): Bacteria > Actinomycetota > Actinomycetes > Mycobacteriales > Pseudonocardiaceae > Thermocrispum > Thermocrispum municipale. Next base: position 60,831 of record NZ_KE386595.1, read on the forward strand.
CGCAGCACGTGCAGCGGCAGCGGGCCCGGACAGTTCCAGCAGCGTTGCCCGCAGGTGGGGCTGACCGCGCAACAGGGCGCGCAGCAGGGTGCCGTTACCGCCGCCGACATCCAGCACGTGGCGGACGCCGGACCAGTCGTAGGCCGCGTTCACGGCACGGAACGAAGCCTTGCCGTCCCGGGCCATGGCGGCATCGAACGTGGCACTGCGGTTGGCGGCGAGCGCATCGGCCCAGAAGTCGGTGCCGTAGCGCAAGCGGTATGCCGTGTGTCCGCTCCACATGGCCTTGAGCAGATCGACGAACGCCAAATCGGCCCGGCCCATCATGTGCTCGGTGTTCAGCCACCCGGCGGCGGACTGCGGATGACCGTGCGCCAACAGTGCGCCGACCGCTGTGGGGGCGAATGTGCCTGCTGGCATTTCGGTCAGGACATCGACGGCCACGAGATGCCGCAGCACTCGGCCGAGCACATCCTCGGGAAGCTCGGTGGCCACGGCCAGGTCAGCGAGGCGAGTCGTGCCCGCGTTCAGATGGTCGACGATGCGGAAGGTGGCGGCCACCCGCAGGGCCATCGGGGTTGCCAGGTCGCCGAGGTTCCGCAGGACGGTGACCGGGTCGCGCGGCAGCGGGGCGCTGTCCGCCGGGGCCGGCGCCACCGGGTGAGCTGCCCGTCGAGTGGGTGCTGGGCGAGGTGTCACATCACTGACACGGCTGCCGCCCCGGCACAGGTCACGTGACGTCGGCCGCAGCCGAGGACGCAATTCACCTTCCCGTTCCGGTGGCCGAGCAGATGCTTGGTCAGACTGCCCGGGGAACACCGACACCGAGCACGTCACAACCGACTCGAACCCAACCCTCTTCTAGCTTGCCTCAAGCGATCACACGCAAGTCCTCACAAATCAACACACGCCGATCACACTGCGTATACGGCCGGTCACCGGTAGACTCCTCGTTCCGAGGAGGAAACTGGGGATGGCACAGACCGAGGACGGGCAATCCGTCGACCCGAAGGAGCTTTGGAAGTTCCACAAGTACATCTACGAGCTGGCGAACTCGGTTACGCACATTGAAGCCGATGCCTGCTCACAAGGCATGAATACCAGACGGCTTCACTGGAATCTTGGACCCTCTTGAAGGAACGTGCAGATCGCTCGCTGATACAGTGATCACCGACGCATTTGTATTCCTGAAAGAGAGACTCTGGGACTTCGCGGACACCGTCAATACCGCTGCCAAACGATACGGGCTTGACGATGACATGATCGAGCAAGGCTTTAAAGAGATACAGAAGCAAAAGTAATATGAGCTATCAAGACACCTACCCGATCGTCAAATTTCAACCCACCGGAGAAAAGACCGACCTTGCATCAGTATTGAAAGATGGCTTTCCTGTCACAGATGCAATTGATTGGTTTTGGCGCAACTTTGTAAACGACGGCGTGGGATTCCGCGAATCACTCGTCAAACCACTAATCGGAGACTACGACAGGATAGCTGAAAACGGTCGCGCGTGGCGGCACATCGAGAAGCAGATCAACAGCCTGAGCCATAACCTCACCGACAACACCGCTCAACTTATCCCTCAATATTGGGACGGGAAGGCAGCGAAGACCGCCAGTGATCTCGTGGAAAAGGTGTGGTCTCCAGCCCTGATGGGAATGGAGGTGGTAGCGCAATCCATCGCTATCGGCTATGAAAAGTTCACCGAGGGCCTTCTACGTCTGGCAAGATCTACAATCAAAATACTCGAAGCGATTATCAAGAGAATTACAAAACTAGCACGTCGACTCCTGCCGGGCGGCTTCATCGCAGGACTCATCGAATGGATCATCGAGGGCTTCGACAAGTTTCCTTACATGGAAGAAGTTGAAGAAATCATCGACCGCATCAATGAAGCCAAGAAGCTATTAAGCATAGCGCACGAAATCATAAATATGTTCAAGCGGTATCTTAATATCGCCGAGCATCTATGGATTTCGATCAAGCACCTTACACATGTGAACTCCAACACCGACCTACTCACTGCCGCCAAGGAGATCTCACGAGGTGCACGCAAAGCCGACAAGGCCGTAGGGAACTCCAAGAAGCTGCTGGATAAGACAAAAAGAGAATACAGTAAGGTCCTTGATAAGGCTGATGAAGTGACCGGGGAGTAGCGATGCGACACCTGACCAGCAATTACAGCCGCCAGCTAGATATAGATGACCTCCGCGGAGAACTAGACAGAATACTGTCATTTGCTCTATCATCCGCGCGAGACGTCGAGGCCAAAGCCGACGAAATTTTGAATAGTCTCGAGCCCGCTTCAGACGAGGAAGTTTCGGCATTCAGGGACTACATCCTGACAAAAGGACGTACACCTGAATGGAATATCGTTATCGCTAGAATTGAAAAGGGAGAGTTGACGTGGCGAGAGATTGTCGACGGCGACTGCGAACGGGATAGCGATGTGCTCGATGCCATGCGGTCCACTCCGCGCATGAGCCTACAAGCCACAGCAGAACCGACAGAATATGACACGGGCGCCAATCCAAACAGAGAGACTGGCCACCCACGGTCGCATTACCATAATGACGACGATGACTATTTCGAAGGGTTCTCGGTGCGAGCGTGAGAAGATATCAACGACGGACAGTTTGGATTAAGACCCACTTCAAAGCGGCAGTCACTGTCTCGGCGGCAGTTGTCTTATTCTGCGGAGCATGTGGCGATGGAAAGCCTGGAGACGAGCGGGCATATCCGCCGACAAGCGCTTCCGGAAAATCGAGCAATACGGCTCCTACCGTTGCCAACCCTCTCGACGTGACCAAGATTGAAAAGTCGCCATGCCTGATGTTCCCCGCAAACGCACTGAAGGGCGCGGGAATCACCCCGACCAACGAAGGCTACGCGGATACATTGAGTCGTCTTGGTCCAGCATGCCGACTCGACGGAGACACGGAGCATTGGCGCCTCTCTGCTACGCTTTTGACTTCAGATAAGCAAGGCTTGAGTCGGATATACGCAAATCAGGAGGCCAACCCGAATCCAAACTTCAAAGAGGTGGCACCGATTGAAGGCTATCCGGCGGTGCAAGGCGTCGGCACCAACTCGCCGAGCGAAGGCGGTTGCAACGTGACCGTCGGCTTGCGCGACGATCTCACACTTTCTGTGCGCGTCACAGGCAAGCAAGACAGGCCTTGCGAGTTTGCGAATACGGCCGCAGCTGTAGCGGTACGCGCGATCAAGGCAGCCCAGTGAACGAGCCCAGGTGGTCTAGTAGGAGCCTGCTGTCGCGGTCGTCGCTGTGGGGCGGCATCCAAATATAAGGTGTAAGCACCGGCCTCCCGGCTTCTTGAGGGCGAGCGAGGTTGGATGTGTCGCATGCGTGACCGGAAGGCCGGTCATTTTGACGACAGGGAGCGCAATGAATCTACCTGACTGGGTGCCTTACGTCGTCTGGCCGGCGCTCGTGATCGGCTACGTGACCTGGTACGTGTGGTCCCGGCGCGAACATCGTGCATATGTACTTCGACTTGCCAAGGAGCGTGGCTGGGAGTACCGCACACGTGACCGGAGCGTTGGTCGATACACCGAACGCCCCTTCGACAAGTCCAACGCGAAGCGGCGTCACATCCTGACCGGCGAGTACCGCGGCCGACGGATCTGCGTGTTCGAATTGACCTATCCGGAAAAGACCGAGCTGAGCGATCGGTTCCGGGACGCCAACGACGGGTTTCTGCGAAACCGTGTCACCTGTCTTGTCGCGGCGGTCACGCACGACCTTCCGATACCGACCATGTCGGTGGAGCGGATCGGCCTGTTCACCAAGATCAACCGCTTCCTGGGCTTGCCCGACAAGGCGACCGGCATCGAGGAGTTCGACAACCGGTTCGAGATTCACACGGCGCGAGACACCGACCTGTCGACCGTTTTCGACGCCGACCTGTGCCGATGGATGCTCGACGACAAGCGCGCCAGGCAGCTACCGCTGCGGATCGAACGCGGCGATGTCGTCACCTGGGAGCTCGGCAAGATCAATGCCGAGAAGATCGACACCTATCTCGACTATCTCTGCGACTTCCTCGACCACTGCCCCGTCCGCGCTGACGGAACAGTCGATCACGGTTAGACCTCGCGCCGGCCGCGTCGCCACACGGCCCAGGTCAAAGGGACACCGGGGCGATAGGCAAGGTGAGTCGCCGACGGTGCGTCGAGAACGTGCAGGTCAGCCCGCGCTCCCGGACGAACCACGCCGACCGCGCCGTCGCCGGTGTCGGCCCGCAGTGCTCGTGCGCCGCCTCGCGTGGCCGCCCACACGGCCTCCTCGACCGACAACCCCATCTGCAACACGGCCGTCGCCACGCAGAACGCCATCGACGTGGTGTACGAACTGCCTGGGTTGGCATTGCTCGCGATGGCCACGGTCGCGCCGGCGTCCAACAGCCGCCGCGCAGGCGCGAGCGGTTGCCGGGTCGACAAGTCACACGCCGGAAGCACGGTCGCGACCGTGTCACTCGCGGCCAGGGCCTCCACGTCCTCGTCGCTGAGATACGCACAGTGGTCGACACTCGCCGCGCCCAACCGCACGGCAAGCTGCACACCCGGCCCCTCCCCCAGCTGGTTTCCGTGCACCCGCAGGCCGAGGCCCCGATCCCGCGCGGCCGTCAACACCCGCTCCGACTGCTTCTCATCGAAAGCGCCCGTTTCGCAGAAAACGTCCACCCAGCGCACATACGGCACGACCGCATCGAGCATCGGTCCGCACACACTGTCCACATAGGACTCCGCCGTCTCTCCCGCCGGAACGACGTGCGCACCGAGGAACGTCACCTCGTCCACGACCTCGGCCGCGATCCGCGCCGACCGGGCCTCCTGCTCGACGGTCAGGCCATAGCCGGTCTTCGTCTCCAGGTACGTCGTGCCCTGCCGGACGGCTTCGCCCGCCAGGCGGCGCACATTCGCCGCAAGCGCTTCATCGGATGCCGACCGGGTCGCCTCCACCGTGACGTTGATACCGCCCGCCGAGTACGCCTGTCCGGCCATCCGCGCCTCGAACTCCGCCGTGCGATCACCGGCGAACACCAGGTGCGTGTGCGAGTCGACCCACCCGGGCAACACCGCGCGCCCACCGGCATCCACCCGCTCATCCGACGGCGGCTCGTCGGCGGCGCGACCGACCCACACGACCCGCTCGCCCTCGATCACCACCGCAGCATCGGTCAGCCGCCCCAGCTCCGGCTCGTTGGTCGTCAGCTCGGCGATCCCGGTGATCACGGTGGCGGTCACAGCAACTCCTCGATCACAGCGGCCAGCTCAGCGGCCGGCCGATCAATTCGCAGGTGCCGGCCTTCACGCACGACCCACTCCCCCGCGACCATGACGTCCCGCACGTCGGCCGCCGTGGCGCACAACGGAACACCGAGCGGCTCACTGCCTGCGGTCCGCACCGACTCGGTGTCGACCACGACCAGGTCGGCGCCGGCTCCCTCGGCGATCCGGCCGACCTCGGGCCAACCGATCGCCTCGTGCCGGGCCGCTGCCGCGACGAGCTCGGTGGGCGTGAAGTGACCGCGCGACTCGGCGGCCAACCGTTCGTCGGCTTCCAAGGCGAGCAGTTCGGCGAACGGGTCGACGACAGCATGCGAATCCGTGCCCAGACTCAGCATCACCCCGGCGTCCGCCAGCTGACGCGCAGGCCCGATGCCATCACCCAAGTCCCGCTCGGTCGTCGGACAGAAACAAGCACCGGAACCGCCCAGCAACGCGACGTCCTTGTCGGTCAGATGCGTCGCATGCACGCCGACGAAGCCGTCGCCCAGCACGCCGAGGTCGGCCAGCAGCTCGGACGGAGTCCGACCGTGCACCCGCAGGCAGGCTTCGTTCTCCGCGCGCTGCTCGGACAGATGAGCGTGCAGCGGCCGTCCGGCAGCCCAGGACTTGACCACCGGGATCTGCTCGGCGGGCACAGCGCGCACCGAGTGCACCGCTGCTCCCACTCGGGCCAAGCCCTCCGGCCGGAAGTCGTCCACGCGCGACGCCCACCGCTGCGCATCGCCGTCGGAGAACCGACGCTGTGCACGCGACAGCTCGCCACCTTCCAAGCCCGGCGTCAGATAGCAGGTGTCGAGCAGCGTCAGCCGGATTCCCGCCTCCGCCGCCGCCTGCGCCAACGCGTACCCCATCGCGTTGGGGTCCGCATACGGCTTGCCTTCCGCGGCATGGTGCACGTAGTGGAACTCCCCGACACTGGTGAACCCTGCGAGCACCATCTCGGCGTAGACAGCCCGGGCAAGGCGCAGGTACGAGTCCGGGTCCAGCCGCTCAGCCACCGCGTACATACGCTCACGCCACGTCCAGAAAGTGCCGCCATCCGCATGCGTGCGGCCGCGCAGCGCGCGATGAAAAGCGTGCGAGTGGGCATTGGCGAACCCGGGCAGCGTGAGACCAGCCAGAACGGTGCCCTCACGCGGCACACCCGGCTCTACCGAGACGATGCGCGAGCCGTCGACGGTGATCGCAACCCCGGCAGCCGGCCCGTCCGGCAACCACGCGTACTCACACCAGAACCTCATCCGGCGAGCTCCTCCAGCACCGCAGCCAGCGCCCGCACACCAGCGGCGCAGTCCTCGTCGGTCGCGAACTCCTCCGGCGCGTGCGACACCCCCGTCGGATTCCGCACATACAGCATGCCGGTCGGAACGTGCGCGGCCAGCACGCCCGCGTCGTGCCCCGCGCCGGTCGGCAGCACCGGAACATCACCGAGCACCCCACGGAACCGATCACGCAGGCCCGGATCGAACGCGACCTCGCCGCTGAAGGATTCCTCGCGCACCTCGACCTCACAGCCTTCGTCGGCTGCCGCCTGCTGCGCCGCCGCGATCACCTCGTCGACTGCTTCCCGGGTGCCCGGTTCACTCGCCGAGCGGGCATCGAGCCACACGTCGACCCGGCTCGCGACCACGTTGGTGCCACCGGGCACGGGAATCAGACGCCCGACTGTCGCCCGCGTGCCCGCCTTCGCCGCCGACCTGGCCGCGAGCACCGTGCGGGCCGCGGGCAGCATCGGGTCCCGCCGGTCGGCCATGGCCGCGGTCCCCGCGTGATCACCTCGTCCCACGAACGTCAGCCGCCACCGCCCGTGCGGGTCGATGGTGGACCCGATCGCCACCGGCCGGCCCAGCGGCTCGAGCGCCTTGCCCTGCTCGACGTGCAGCTCGACGAACGCCCCGATGCGGCTCACCGCATCGGGATCCGGCCCGATTCGCTCCGGTTCGAGCCCGGCACGCGCAGCCGCTTCCCCGAACGTCACGCCGTCCGGGTCGGTCAACTTCAGCGCCCGTTCGGGCGCGATCGCCCCGGTCAACAGTCGCGAGCCGAGGCACGCCACACCGAAGCGGCCACCTTCTTCCTCGGCGAAGACCACCACGGCCAGTGGACGGCGCGGGCGAAACCCGGTCGCCCGCAACTCGTCCACCGCGGCCAACGCCGACACCACACCCAACGGCCCGTCGAACGCTCCCCCGCCGGGGACCGAATCCAGGTGGCTACCCGTCACGACGGCGTCCGGGCCGGGCGTCCCCCACCACGCCCAGAGGTTGCCGTTGCGGTCCTGTTCCACGTCGAGGCCGCGCCGCTGGGCCTGCTCGGTGAACCAAGCGCGCAGTTGCAGCTCCGGGTCGGTGAACACATGCCGCGAGTAGCCGCCCCGGAACCGGTCGGCGCCGACGCCCTCGAGATCCCGCAGCAGGCTCATGCCATCGGCACCCGGACACCACGCTCGGCCGCGACCTGCGCGGCCTCCTCGTACCCGGCGTCGACGTGCCGGATGACGCCCATGCCCGGGTCGTTGGTCAGCACGCGCTCGAGCTTCTGCGCGGCCAGCTCGGTGCCGTCCGCCACGGTGACCTGCCCGGCGTGGATCGACCGGCCGATGCCGACCCCACCGCCGTGGTGGATCGACACCCACGTCGCACCGGACGCGGTGTTGACCATCGCGTTCAACAGCGGCCAGTCCGCGATCGCGTCCGAGCCGTCGATCATCGCCTCCGTCTCCCGGTACGGCGAAGCCACCGAACCGCAGTCCAGATGGTCGCGACCGATGACGATCGGCGCGGAGATCTCGCCCGAGGCGACCATCTCGTTGAACCGCAGACCCGCCAAGTGTCGTTCGCCGTAGCCGAGCCAGCAGATCCGCGCGGGCAGCCCTTGGAACGCCACCCGTTCACCGGCCATCCGGATCCAGCGCGCCAGCGGCTCGTTCTCGCCGAACAGGTCGAGAATCGCGCGGTCGGTGGCGGCGATGTCTGCGGGATCGCCGGACAGCGCGGCCCAGCGGAACGGGCCCTTGCCCTCGCAGAACAGCGGCCGGATGTAGGCGGGCACGAAGCCCGGGTAGTCGAACGCCCGCTCCACGCCGCCCTGCTTGGCCTCGCTGCGCAGCGAGTTGCCGTAGTCGAACACCTCGGCGCCGCGATCCAGGAATCCGACCATCGCGTCCACGTGATCGGCCATCGACTCCCGCGACCGGTCGGTGAACTCGTCCGGCTTCGACGCCGCGTAGTCACCCCAGTCCTCGAGCGCCACGCCCTTGGGCAGATAAGCCAGCGGGTCGTGCGCGGACGTCTGGTCGGTGACGACATCCACCTCGACTCCCCGCCGCAGCAACTCGGGCAGCACGTCCGCGGCATTGCCGATGACACCCACGGACAGCGGCTTGCGCTCCCGCTTGGCGGCCTCGACGCGCGCGATCGCGTCATCGAGGTCCTCGGCGACCACGTCCAGATAGCGCGTCTCCACCCTGCGCCGAGCGCGGGCCGGGTCGACCTCGACCACCAGCGCGACGCCGCCGTTCATGGTGATGGCCAAGGGCTGCGCACCGCCCATACCGCCCAGGCCGGCCGTCACCGTCAACGTCCCGGCCAGCGAGCCGCCGAACCGCTTGGCGGCCACGGCCGCGAAGGTTTCGTAGGTGCCCTGCAGGATGCCCTGGGTGCCGATGTAGATCCACGACCCCGCGGTCATCTGCCCGTACATGGTCAGCCCGAGCGCGTCGAGCCGCCGGAACTCCGGCCAGTTCGCCCACTCCGGCACCAGGTTCGAGTTGGCGATGAGCACCCGCGGCGCCCACTCGTGCGTGCGCATGACACCGACCGGCTTGCCGGACTGCACCAGCAGCGTCTCGTCGTCGGCCAGGGTGGTCAGCTCTCGGGTGATCGCGTGGAAGGACGGCCAGTCCCGCGCCGCCTTGCCGGTGCCGCCGTAGACCACCAGGTCCTCCGGCCGTTCGGCGACATCCGGGTCCAGGTTGTTGTGCAGCATGCGCAGCGGGGCCTCGGTTTGCCAGCTGCGTGCGGTCAGCGCGGTGCCTCGCGCCGCCGTGATCTTCGGCGTCATGCGTTCCCTCCCAGGTGTGGCGATACCGCGTCGAGCACGGCCCCGGACGCGATCAGCTCCTCGGCCGCGGCGATCTCCGGGGCCACGTGCCGGTCCGGCCCGGTTCCCGGCACCCGCTCCCGCAGCAGCGCGACGGCGGCCGCGGTCGCGGCGGCCGGTTCCAGTGGTTTCCGCAGTTCGAGGGCCCGAGCAGCGGTGATGAACTCGACGGCCAGCACGGTGGTCAACCCGCGCACGGCGTGCCGCAACTTGCGGGCCGCCGACCAGCCCATCGACACGTGGTCTTCCTGCATCGCCGACGACGGGATGGAGTCGACCGACGCGGGCACCGCCAGCCGCTTGAGGTCGGAGACCACCGCGGCCTGCGTGTACTGCGCGATCATGTAGCCGGAGTCGACGCCCGGGTCGTCGGCCAGGAACGGTGGCAGACCGTGCGAACGGGCCACGTCGAGCATGCGGTCGGTGCGCCGCTCGGCCATGCTCGCCAGGTCGGCGATCGGGATGGCCAGGAAGTCCAGCACATAGGCCAGCGGCGCGCCGTGGAAGTTGCCGTTGGACTCGATGCGGCCGTCGTCGAGCACCACCGGGTTGTCGATCGCCGAGGACAACTCGCGCTCGGCCACCGCGTGCGCGTGCGCGACGGTGTCCCGGGCAGCGCCGTGAACCTGCGGAGCGCACCGCAACGAGTAGGCGTCCTGCACGCGCGGATCCTCGGGGCCGCGGTGGCTGGCCACGATCGGCGAACCGGCCAGCAGGGCGGTGATCCGTGCCGCGGAGCGCGCCTGACCCGGGTGGGGCCGCAAGGCTTGCAGGTCGGCGGCGAACACCCGATCGGTGCCCAGCAGCGCCTCGACGCTCATCGCCGCCGTCAGGTCCGCGACATCGAGCAGCCGAGACAGGTCGGTCAGCGCGAGCGCCAGCATGCCGAGCATGCCGTCGGTGCCGTTGGTCAGGGCGAGCCCTTCCTTCTCCGCCAATCGCACCGGCTCGATCCCGGCGTCGGCCAACGCGTCGGCGGCCGGACGACGGGTTCCGTGCTGGTCGAAGACCTCGCCCTCGCCCATCAACGCCAGGGCGACGGCGGCGAGCGGAGCGAGATCGCCGGAGCAACCGAGCGAGCCGAACTCGTGCACCACGGGGATCAACCCGGAGTTGAGCAGATCCACCAGCGCCTGCGCGGTCTCCGGACGGACACCGCTGTGACCGGCGGCCAGCGTGCGCAGTCTCAGCAGCATCATCGCCCGCACCACTTCGGGCTCCACCGGTTCTCCCGCGCCCGCCGCGTGCGACCGGATCAGCGAACGCTGCAGGTCAGCGCGCCGCTCCGCGGGGATGTGCTTGGTGGCCAACGCGCCGAACCCGGTCGACACCCCGTACGCGGGCCGAGTGGCCGCAGCGTGCGCGTCGACGTGCAGGCGGGCCGCGGCGATGCGCTTGGCGGCTTCGTCGGTGAGCTCCACCCGGGCACCCGAGCGCGCGACGGCAGCGACCTGCTCGATGGTCAGCGGCTCCGTGCCGACCTGAATGACCGACTCGTGCAACGACATGTACTCATTGGACTCCCTGCGGGCTCGGTCCTCACCCGCGGGAACCGGTAATGTGTCTGGGATACCAGACACCCGCGAACGCGAGAAGCTCATGGGGACGAGCAGTGACGTGCCTGCCCTGCGTAGAGGCCTGGCGATCCTGCGCATGCTCGCCGCGCACGCCGGACCGCAATCAGCCGCCGCGATCGCCCGCCAGCTGGACCTCCCCCGCTCGACGACCTACCACCTGCTGGCTGAACTCGTCGCGGCCGGATTCGTCGTTCACCTTCCGGACGAGCGGCGCTACGGGCTGGGCATCGCCGCGTTCGAACTCGGCTCGGCCTACCTGCGGCACGAACCTCTGGAACGGCTCGCGGGCCCGATCCTGCGCGAGCTGGTCGACGCGCAGGGGCACACCGCGCACCTGGGCATCCTGCACGGCAACGAGTCGCTGTACCTGATCAAGGAACGCCCGGCGCGGCCGGAAACGTTGGTCACCGACGTCGGCGTGCGGCTTCCGGCCCAGCTCACCGCCTCGGGCCGCTGCATGCTGGCCCGCCTGCCACGCGCCCAGGTGCGCGCCCTGTTCCCCGGCAGCCGCGACTTCGTCAAGCGCACTGCGCGCGGGCCGCGCCACCTTGCGGACCTACGCAGGCTGCTCGACCACGAACGACGGCAGGGCTGGTCGGTCGAGGACGGCTTCGTCACGCCGGGATTCGCCTCGGTGGCCTACCCGGTGCTGGACCACTCCGCCCATCCGATCGCCGCGATCAGCATGACGTTCCGCCACGTCTGCGAAGGCGAGCGGCCGTGCGGCGAACAATGGCCGGACCTGGCCGAACCCGTGCGCGATGCGGCGCGCAGGCTGACCGCCCTCATCCGTGGGCGAACCGAGAAGTGAGCCGGACGGGCTCAGCGAGAACGAGCCAGGCTCGGCTCCAGCCCGAGCATCTCGAGAAGTTCGCGGCACTCGACCGCGTCGGTGCTGTGTCCGGCAACAGTGATGACCGCTCTGCCTGCTTCCGCCTCCCGCCGGAGCTGCTCGGCCTGGCGCGCCTGGGCCGAGAAGCCGGTGAAGCTGTTGTGCTCGGTGGGGCGCGAATGCTTGGCCTGCGTCATATCAGCACTCCTTAAGGCACGATGACCGTCGGGATGTGCCCCGATCCTTCGCACCGGTGATGACCGACACAATGCCATTTGCGCCATTGGCACGTTTGCGCCAACGGGTTTCACGTGCCGGAAACATCACGTAACGCTACGCGCCCAACCGGCAAATCTCCAACGAGCCGATCCGGCGTGCCGGCCGTACGGTGAGAAGCGGGACAGCCCACACCGAGAGGAGTCAGCGATGGCTACCGTTCGCACGGCCACCACGCACTGGGAAGGCAGCCTGTTCGAAGGCTCCGGGCGCGTCACGCCCCAGTCGTCCGGCATGAGCCCGTTCGACGTGACGTGGGCGGCGCGGGCCGAGGACCCCGGCGGCCGGACCAGCCCGGAAGAGCTGATCGCGGAAGCGCACTCCGCCTGCTTCTCGATGTTCTTGTCGAACGTGCTGGCTCAGGCAGGCAACCCGCCGCAGGCGTTGGACACCACCGCGGACGTGACCTTCCAGCCGGGCGAAGGCATCACCGGCATCAAGCTGACGGTGCGCGGGACGGTGCCCGGGATGAGCGAGGACCAGTTCCGCGAGGCCGCCGAGAACGCCAAGGAGAACTGTCCGGTGAGTCAAGCGCTGAAGGCCACCCCCATCACGCTCGAGGCTTCGCTCGCCTGAGCTGCGGGCGCGCGAGTTTCCCCTCACCTGAGCCGAATTCCCGGGCACGGCACGGGGGCGCTCGATGCGTTCGCCCGCCTGGGTCGGCTCCCCATCGCGACGGGCGCTTGATGCTTCCGCCCGCCTGAGCCGGCCTCCGCCACGACGGGCGCCCGAGACTCCCCCGCCCGGATCGAGGTCGGGACTTACCGCCAGCGCGCGGGTGCAGGGATCCCCCGATCGAGGTCGAAACTTCCCTCCACCGGACACTCGGGCGCCGCGCAGGGGATCGCGCGAGTCAGTCGACCATCAGCCGGCACGCCGCCTCGGCGGTGACCCGGGACGCCCCGTAGGCCAGCACGTAGTGCTCGCCCAGCACGTTCGACGGCGTACCGATCCCGTGGTCGACCACCACCAGGTCCGGCCGCTCGGCTCGCGCCGCCTGCACCGCGCGGACCTGCCACGGCAGGCGCCGCGCGTCCCGGACGCACATCACCACGCGGCGGTCCGGGTGATCCGCCAGCACGCGTGACACGTCGCTGTCGTCGGTGGTCAGCCGGACGACCTCGGTGCCGGGGAGTTTGGCCGCCAGCAACGCCCCGACCCCCCACGGAACGTCGCCGGCGGCCACCGACGGCCCGTCCCACAGCTCGAGCACCAACGGCGGAGCCGTCAGCGTGACCTCGCCATGGGCACGAACCGCCTGCTTGGCGGCAATACTCGCCGCGGGCAGCGAGTCGCGCGCCTGGTCGGCGTTCCGGCACCACTGCGCCAGCGCGCGCACCCGGTCGGCCGCCTCGGTGAGCCGGTCGCGGGACAACCTGCCCGACTCGACGGCGTCGACGATGGCCTCGGCCATCTGCTCGACCCGACCGGGCTCGACCGTGTCACCCCCCACGCACAAGGCATCCACTCCGGCCTGCAACGCCCGCACGCCCGCCTCGGCGTGGCCGATGGTGCGGCTGATCGCGTGCATGTCCAGACCGTCGGTGATCACCACGCCGTCGAAGCCCAGCTCCTCGCGCAACAAGCCGGTGATGATCTCGCGCGACAGCGTCGCCGGGGAGTCCGGATCCACGTCGGGCACCACGATGTGCGCGGTCATCACCACCTTGACGCCTGCTTTGATGGCCGACCGGAACGGCGGCAACGCATGCCGTCGCACCTGCTCCAGCGAGTCGCGCAGCACCGGCGTGGTCAGATGGCTGTCCTCCTCCGTGCCACCGTGGCCCGGGAAATGTTTGGCGGCCGCGGCGACACCTTGCCCTTGTTGACCGAGCACCCAAGCGCCGACATGGCGGGCGGCGAGCTCCGTGTCAGGGCCGAATGCCCGCACACCGATCACCGGGTTGCGCTCGTCGGCGTCCACGTCGGCGACCGGCGCGAAGTTCACGTCGATGCCACAGGTGCGCAGCCGAACGCCCAGTTCGGCGGCCACTCGCTGAGTCAATGCCACGTCGTCGATCACGCCGAGCGCCGCGTTGCCGGGCAGCGACGACCCCTGCGCCGCATCCAGCCGGGTGACGTCCCCGCCCTCTTCGTCGATGGCCACCAACAGGTCCGGACGCGCGGCACGCAGCTGTCCGGTCAGCTCCGCCACCCCGAGGTCACCCCGCCGTGGGTCGACGTTGCGGCCGAACAGCACCACCCCGCCCAGCCCCTCGGCGGCCAGCCGGACCACCCAGTCGGGCGGCTCGAAGCTGCCGATGAATCCGGGGAACAGCGTTCCCAGTGCGAGTTCACGCAGGTCAGATCGCATGTCAGCCCTTCACCGCCCCGGACACCAGGCCCGCGGTCATCCGCCGTTGCACGATCAGGAAGAAGATGATCACCGGGACGGCGATCAGCGCGGAGCCGGCCATGATGCCCGCCCAGTCGTCGACCCGGTTGGCCTCGGTGAACGTGCGCAGCCACAGCGGCAGCGTCATGTTCTCCGGTCGCGTCATCACCACCAAGGCCAGGGAGAACTCGTTCCACGCCTGCAGGAATCCGTACACCGCCGCGGCGGCCAACCCGGGGGCGAGCAGCGGCAACGTCACCCGCACGAACGCCTGGGTGCGGGAGCAGCCGTCCACCATGGCGGCTTCCTCCAACTCGACCGGCACACCGTTGACGAACCCGCGCAGCAGCCAGATGGTGAACGGCAGCAACGTGGCGATGTAGAGCAACGACAAGCCGCCGACGGTGTTCAGCATGTCCCAGGCGTCCAGCTGCTTGAACTGGGAGATGAACAAGCCTTCGGCCGGGATCATCTGGATCACCAGCACCGCGATCAGAAAGCTGCGCCTGCCCCGGAACCGGAAGCGGGACAACGCCAACGCGGCCAGGAACGCCAGCACCAACGCGACCCCGATGGTGATCAGCGTGACGACCATGCTCATCTTCAGTGCGCTGAAGAAGCCGCCGCTGAACGCCCGGTCGTAGGCGTCGACCGTGCCGTCGATCGGCACGAACGTGGGGGTCTCGCTCTGGATCCGGTTGATCGGCAGGAACGAGCTGTTGATCATCCAGTACACCGGGAACGCCCAGACCACGGCCAGCAGCACGGCCACGGTGGACAGCAACCAGCGACGCCTCGATCGGATCATGACGCGGCCTCGTCCTTCAGCAGAATCCGCACGTAGTACAGGCTCAGCCCCACGGTGACCAGCAAGATGAACCACGAGGCCGCGGCGGCCAGCCCGAACTGCCCCTCCCCGATGCCGAGCCGGTAGATGTAGGTGCCGATCAGGTTGGTCTCGCGCGTGATGCCCCCGGCGTCCTGCAGCACGAAGATCTGCGTGAACACCTTGAGGTTCCAGATGATCTGCAGCAGGCCGACGATGAGCAGCACCGGCCGGATCATCGGCACGGTCACCATGCGGAACCGCTGCCACCCGCTCGCGCCGTCCAGCTCGGCGGCTTCCAGCACGTCGGCGGGCACCTGGGTCAGCCCCGCGTAGACGGTGAACACCACGAACGGCACGCTCATCCAGACGACCACGATCCCCGCGACCACGAAGAACGACATCCGGTTCAGCAGCCACGAGTGGCCGGCGAAGTCGTCGAACCCGAGATTGACCAGTAGCCAGTTGACGATGCCGTACTGCGAGTCGAACAACCACTGCCACACCGTCAGTGACGCCAGGTGCGGCATCGCCCACGCCAGCAGCAGCGCCACCTGCAGGGCCAGCCGCGGTGTGCGTCCGATGCGGGTCATCAACATGGCCAGCGCGATGCCGATGACCATGCACACCGCCGACACGGCCAGGCAGAACAGCACCGAGCGCAGCAACACCGTCCACAGGTAGCCGTCGCCGAGCAGCTGGGCGTAGTTGTCCAGCCCGACCCACTCCGGCTCCTGGCCGAACTGCTGCGCCAGGCCGTACTCCTGGAACGACATGATGACCTGGCGGACGAGCGGGAAACCCAGCGCGGCCGCGAGGACGATCAACGTCGGAAGCAGGAACGCGTACGGCAGGAGGCCGCGCCTGCGCGGGTCACGCCCTTGCTGCACGCGGGGAGCGGGCCCGCCCTGCGTCGGGGGCGGGGCGGGCCGCTCCTCGGTCACCGCGGGAGGTGCGGACATGTCAGGCACTAGTCCTTGGCGAGTTGACCGGTGATGGCTTCGTCGGCCTTCTTGGCCAGCGCGGCCACGTCACCGCCTTCGGCGATGCCGACGAACAGATCCTCCAGAATGCGCGCGCCCTCCACCGAGGCCCAGCCCTTCGCGGCCGGGGTCAGCTTGGCGTTGGACACCGCGTCGATGGTGGCCTTGGCGAACTCGTCGTCGCCCAACTTCTTGGCCAGCGAGACCTTCGCCGGGGTCAGGCCGTGCTCGGCGTACTGGCTCTGGAACTCGTCGGACAGCATCAGCTCGACCAGCTTGCGGGCCAGGTCCTTGTGCGCGGACTTGTTGGACACCGCGATGTTGGACCCGCCGAGCAGTACCGGCGCGGGCTCGCCGTTCGAGCCGGGCAGCGCGAACACACCGATCTTCTTCACCATGTCCGGGCAGCCGGTCTTCTTGTCCTCGAGCGTGCCCTTGAACCAGCCGGGCCGCAGGGCCATGGCCACCTTGTCGGCACAGAACGGCGTCTGCGGGTTGGCCTCGTTCCCGTCCCGCGGGGCGCCGGAAGCCTCCTTGAACAGCTCGCTGACCAGCTGCAGTCCCTTCTGCGCCTCCGGCTTGGACAGCGCGCCGACCCACTTGTCGCCTTCCTGCACCGCCAGGTCACCGCCCGCGTCCCACACGAAGGCCACCCCGTCACGCCAGTCCTGGCCGGGGAGCCAGAAGCCGGAGAAGCCGGGCACGTCGGCGTTGTCCTGCTTGAGCTTCTTGGCCGCCGCGACGAACTCCTCCATCGTCTTCGGGACCTCGATGTCAGACTTGGCGAACAGGTCCTTGCGGTAGAACACGTAGGCCGAGCCCGCGTAGAGCGGTACCGCGTAGGTCTTGTCGTCCACGCTGCCCGCTTCCACGAAGCTCTCCAGCAGGTCGTCGCCGCCCAGCTTGGGCACCAGGTCGGTGATGTCCGCGAAGGCACCGACGTTGGTGAACGTGGCGGCCTGCGTATTGCCGACCTCCACCACGTCCGGTGTTTCCTTCGGGCTGCCCAGCGACGTGGTGAGCCGTTCGACCAAGCCTTCCCACTGCTGCTCCTCGATGACCAGCTTGGAGCCGGGGTTCTGCTTCTCGAATTCGGTCTTCAGCCACTTGCGCATGGACTCCGGGGTGTCGGGACCGTTGATCCACAAGCGGATCGTCGCCGGCCCGGACTTCTGCGGCACCTCGGCTTCACTGCTACCGCCGCCGTCGCCGCACGCGGTCATGGCCAGTGTTGCGGCGGCGAGGAGTGCGGTGAGGACACGTGTTCTGGCCACGTCGGACCTCCAGGTCGAGGAAATGAAAGGTTTCCTTCCAGTGGGTGGCTACCACTGTAAAGTTAGTTTTCAGTTTCGGATGTCACGGTTGTATAACGTCAGGCGAACAGGCCCTGCCGGGCCCGCTCGACGGCGGCCAGCACCGCGCCACGCAACACCGGCTCCTCGACCTCGGTCGGCACCACGCGCGGGTGCACGGGCGCGATGTGCCGCACGCCGCCCGCCAGCAGCTCGCACAGCGGCTCACCGCCGGTCGCCCCGATCTCGCCGGAGAGGATGACCAGCGCCGGGTCGACCACCGCACAGACCGCGGCGACACCCAGGGCAAGCCGGTCGGCGAACACCCGCAGGAACGACTCGTTGCCTCCTTCCACGGCCATGCGGACCGCGGTCGCGGCGTCCGGCGCGTCGATGCCGTGGTCGGCGGCCAGTTCCATGACCGCGCCCGCGCCGACCAGCCCCTGGAATGCGCCTTCCGCGGGCCGGTCGACCCGAGCCCGCGACGTCACCCCCGGCATGGGCAGGTAACCGATCTCGCCCGCAGCACCCGTGGCCCCGCGGTGCAGCTGACCACCCAGCACGACGGCCAGACCGACACCACGGCCGACCCACAACAGCACCAGATCGGCCACGTCACGTCCGGCTCCCTCGACACGCTCGGCCACGGCGGCGAGGTTCACGTCGTTCTCGAACGTCAGCTCGCAGCCGAGATCCGCGGCCAGCACCTCCCGCAGCCCGCGATGCCACCCCGGCAGGTCGAACGACAGCTCGATGTCACCGGTGGCCGGATCGACCACACCGGGCATACCGATCACGACCTGGTCGACCGCCGCCAGGTCGAGACCCGCCTCCCCGGTCACCTCCGCGACGGTTTCGTGGATCAAGCCCTTCGGATCCGTCGCGCCGTTCACCGGCCGCCGCACCCGGGCAACCACGGATCCGGTGACGTCGGCGATCGCGACCTGCGCGGAGTCCGGGTTCAGGTCGACCCCCACGCTGTAGGCGCAGCCGGGACGGACCGCATAGACCTCGGCACTCGGGCCGCGGCCCGCCGAGCGCGTGCCGACCACCTCGACCAGCCCCCGCTGTTGCATCCTGGCCAGCAACTGTGACGCGGTGACCTTGGACAGCCCGGTGCGTCTGCCGAGCTCGACGCGGGTCAGCGGGCCTTCGGTGAGCAAAAGTTCGAACGCGCTGCGATCGTTGATCGTGCGCAGCAGGCTGGGCGTAGCGGGGCGGGCGGCCACGGATGCTCCTAGTAGGAAACAGTCTTTCCAGTACCGGGCAAGCGTAGCTCAGTCGCGCACCACAAAGGGATCGAGAAGCTCGGGAACCACTCGGCCGGCTACGCCGAGCGCCTCGGCGGCATCGGCATCGTAGGCGGTGAACGCGCCCGAGCCCGCCCCCGTCGTGGCGGTGAGATCGGCCAGGCCGAGGCGTCGCTGGAACGGCGACTGCCGCACGGTCACACCGATGATCCCGCTGCGCCGCAACGCCGCCGTCCGTCGCGCCAGGACGCCGTAGCGGACCAGCAGATAGTCCGCGGTGTGACCGTGGCCGAGGTTGCGGTAGTTCTCGATCGCCACGAACAGTGCGCCCGGGAGCAGGACGAGCGCGCTGATCCACGCCACGTGCAGCAGGATCGACGTCACCGTGAGGCCGATGACGACCAGGACGGCCTCGACGACGGCAACGGCGGCGACCGCCCAGACCAAGCGTCTGCGCAGCGCGGCTCGCGGGTGGCCGGTGATGTCCGCCGTCGTCGGTGACTCGGGTTCGCGGAGGATCTCCGCCGCGACGCGCTGGGCGATCTCCCGCGGCGCCTCGGGCAGCAGAACTTTGGTGTCCTCCCCTGGTTGGTCCGGCTTGTTGTCCCGAATGCCGGTCGCCACCGCTTCCAGCCGTCCGCCGCCGAGCAAGCGAGCGCCGTACGGTTCCACCAGCTCCACACCGCGCAACCGGTCCTCGGCCAACGACAGCGACCGATGGATGAGCAGCCCGCGGCGAACCTGGAGCGTGTCGCCGGTCCGCTGCAACCGGAAGTTCCACCACGCTTCCACGCCGAACGCCAACGACGCGACGAGCCCGACGACCAGGACGACTACCACGGCGAGGGGGATCACCGTCCACAGCGACAGCTCACGGATCAGCTCCGCCGCCTGGCCGAGGACGGAGTCGCGAAGGCCGAACCAGTCGGTGATCTGCCAGGCCACACCGCAGGCGGCAACGCCGAGCACGCCGGGCCAGATGCTCACGGGCACGTAGCGGAGCCAGCCGAGGTCGAACTCGGCGAGCACCGGCGGTGGTTCGCCGACGGGTTCGTCGCTGTCCACGGTGGGCGCGGGCCGAGTGAGCAGGTCGTCCCGCAGCATGTCCGCGAACGAACGGCTGACCGCGTCCAGGGTGAGCTGGCTCCCCTCGGACTCGGCGTGCTCGCCCGTCCCGATGTGCACCTTGGCCACGCCGAAGACGCGGTACAACGGGTGGGCGTGGACGTCGACGGTGCGGATCCGCTCGCGGTGCACCGCGCGGTGTTGCCGCCGCAGGATCCCGGTGCGCAGCTCGACCTTCTCGTCGGTCACGCGGAACCAGGTCTTGCGGATCCGCAGGTAGTCGTAGAGCACTACGGCACCGACGACCACGACGACGCCGGCGAGCACCAACAACAGCACCAGGGGCACCGGCAGGGCGTCGTTGTTGATCAATCCGCTGGTGACCGGTACACCGATCGCGACGCAGACACCCAGCATCCCGGCCGTGGTCACGCCGAGCGTGCGCTTGTCCAGCTTCTGCCAGGCGATGTCTTCGGCGTCGGTCACGTCGCGTCTCCCGGGGTGGCCTGCGCGATCGCGGTCAACCGGGCGACGAGGTCGGCGGCAAGCTCATGGTCCAGGCCGTCGATCTTGATCGCGCCCTTGGCCGACGCCGTGGTGACCGTCAGCGTGGACAACCGGAACAGCTGCTGCAGCGGACCACGGACGGTGTCGACGGTTTGGATCCGGGACATCGGCGCGACGCGCCATTCCTGCCACAGCCACCCGGACCTGGCGTAGACGGCTTCGTCGGTGCTCTCCCAGCGATGCACGCGGTAACGCCAGCGGGGCATGATCAAGACGTACGGGATGCCGACCACCAGCGTCGCGACGAGCGCGGCGACCAGCCAGGGCCGCGGCTCCTCGAGCACGGCCGCGAGCACACCGAGCACGACGGCGACCGGCACGACGTCCAGCAATGCCCGCACGGTCCACCAGGTCACCGCACGCCGGTCCACCAGATTCTTGGGCGCACGCAGC
Source organism: Thermocrispum municipale DSM 44069 (assembly GCF_000427825.1). Classification (GTDB taxonomy): domain Bacteria; phylum Actinomycetota; class Actinomycetes; order Mycobacteriales; family Pseudonocardiaceae; genus Thermocrispum; species Thermocrispum municipale. The sequence goes on from NZ_KE386595.1 coordinate 81,642, forward strand.
CGTAACGATTGTTCCCCAGGCACGCTGCGAGGCTACCGCACGTGATCAGCTCTCCGTCGTCTTGTCCTCCGCGCTTTCCTGGGCTTTCCGCGCGGTGCGGCGCCGGTGCGCGGTGCGCGCGATCGCGTGGCTGGACACCGGCGACGTCAACGCGACGAACACGATGGCCAGCGCGGCGAACGTGATGATCCGGATGTCCTCGGTGGCGATCGACGAAGCAAGGATGCAGATGATGCCCGGGCCGGTGGCCAGGCCCTGCGCGTGCAACTGCCCGAGGACGGTGGGCAGGCGCAGGACACCCAGCACGCTGATGGTCAGCAGCACCAGCCCGATCAGCAACAGCAGACCACCGACCACCTCGAGCACGATCGAGATCATCCGAACGGACCTCCCTGGTCGAGGTAGCGGGCGGCGGCGACGGTCGACACGAACGACAGCAACGCCAGCGCCACCGCGGCATCGAAGTAGAACGGCTGACCGCGCAGGTAACACAGCAGCGCCAGCAGCGCGATGACGATGATCGCCAGCAGGTCCAGCGCCACCACGCGCTGCAGCACGTTCCGGGCGCGCACCAGCGCGACGCCACCGGCGATGAGCAGGAACGTCACCCAGAACAGCGCGGGAACGACGATGAAGTCAGGCACGGCGGATCACGGGAACACGCGGCGTTGCCGCCGTCGGTAGGTGTCGAGTTGCTCGGCGACCACCGCGTCCGGGTCGGTCGCGTCGATGACGTGCAGCAGCATGCGTCCCTTCTCCTCGTCGATCTCGACGACAACGGTGTCCGGCACGAAGCCGACCCGGACTCCCCACGCGGCGGCGGACTGCGGCCCGCCGTGCGGCGGGATCGGCACCTCGACCAGGTCCGACTTCGCCACCTCGCGGCGGATCAGCCACCGCGCTGTCTTCCACGTTCCGGTGACCAGGTCGATCAGCGTTCCGCCGATCAGCGCGGGCACGCCGGCCAGCCTGCGCGGCAACGGGGTCTGCGACCGGGTTCGGATGATCCCGACGTTGCGGCCCGCCAGCACCAGGGCCGTCGCCAGCAGCACACCGACGAGAATGTCCGCCGGGTCGATGCTGGTCAGCACCATCAGGTAGATCGCGGTGAGCACCACGATCCGCACCACCGGCCCGAGGATTCCTCCTTGTTTGCCCATCACGACGCTCCCGGGCTGGACGACGTCAACGACTCCACCGCTTGCCCGCTCAACGCCAGCAGCGGTTCCGGCCACAACGCCCCGGCCAGCACCAGCACCGCAAGCCCCGCAGCGATCAGTCGCTGCGGCAGCGGGCTGGCTTTGGCCTTCGCAGGATCGGCTCGCCAGAAGCAGCGCTGATAGACCTGGAACATGTAGACCAGCGACAGCGCGCTGCCTGCCACCAGGAGGACGATCAAGGCGGTGCTGTCGGCCAGGATGCCGGTCCGGAACAGCTCCAGCTTGCCGACGAATCCCGCCGCGGGCGGCACCCCGGCCACACTGAGCGATCCGATGGCGAAGGCGCCGGCCACCAGCGCGCCACGCACTCCGGAGGCCAGGAACAGCAACGCCTTGTTCAGCGAGTTGACCACGCTGTACAGCACGGCGGCCACCAGCCCGACCGGCCCGGCCACCCCGAGCGCGACCAGCACATAGCCGACCTGGCCGATCGCCGAGTAGGCCAACATCTCGGCCACGTCACCACGGGAGACGGCGAGCACACCGCCGTAAAGGATCGACACCGCGCCGAGGATGATCAGCGCCAGGCCCGCCTGTTCCAGCTGCTGCGGAAACAACCCTGCACCGAAGCGCAGCAGACCGTAGGCACCGATGTTGGCCACCGCGCCGCTGAGGATGGCGGCCACCGAGGGGCGCGCGCCCGCGTACACGGTCGGCAGCCAGAAGTGGAACGGGAACAGGCCGAGCTTGACACTGAACGCGATGAAGAACCCGGTCGCGATCAGCAGCACCGCGTTCGGGTTGACTTCCAGCATCCGCTCGGCGATCTGCTCCATCGCCAGCGTTCCGGTCACCCGGTAGGCACCGGCCACCGAGAGCACGAAGATGAACGAACCCAACAGGTTGACCGCGGTGAACACCAGAGCCGCACGCAGCTGCCGTCGCTTGCCGCCGTATGCGCTGAGCGCGTAGGAGGCGGTCATGGCCAGTTCGAAGAAAACGTAGAAGGAGAAGATGTCAGCGGTGACGAACAGGCCGTTCAAGCCGGCGGCGAGGATGACGACCAGGCCGGGGAACGTCCTGGTGCGCACACCGCCGACCGACTCGTAGGCGGCCGCCGCGGTCACCACCAACACCGACAGCAGCGCGAAGGTCACCCCGAGCGGGTCCGCCTCCAGCACGATGCCGATGCCTTCGGGCCAGTGGCCGGTCACCACCCGGACGTTGCCGTTGCCGTACACCTCCGCGGCGAGGAACGCCAGCACGACCAGCGTCGCGACCAGGGTGGACACGGCGAGCCAGGCGACCGCGCGGTTGCGGCCGTTGGCGATCAGCAGGACGGCTCCCGCGACCCACGGCAACAACAGAGCGATCGACAGCAGCATCAGCGCACCCGCCCCAGCTCTTCGTGCTCGATGGCCTCCGCGTCGTCCTCCTTGGCGCCTTCGACGCCCTCGACCTCTTCCCGGTCGGCCTGCCGCTTGCGCTCGAGACGGGCCTCGACCTCGGCCTCGGTCGCGGCCAGCGCATCTTGCTCGGAGGTGCGGAAGACCACCACGACGCGGTGCACCATGGCCAGCAGCAACGCCACCGTCGCCAGCCCGATGACCAGCGCGGTCAACGCCAATGCCTGCGGCAGCGGGTCGCTCGGGTCGTCATCCGGCCCGACGTGGATCACCGCCTGCCCACGGTTGAGGCTCGAGGCGATGATGGTCAGCACCGCCGCCTGGGAGATCAGCATGATGCCCGCGACCATTCGCACCAGGTCCCGCTTGAGCAGCAGGTAGGCACCGGATCCGAACAACACGGCGGCGGCCAGCGCGAAGGCGATGATCATGACTTCTCCTCTCCGCGCAACCGGCCGAACTGGTGCAACAACATCACCAGCACGCCGACCACCAGCAGGAACACGCCGATGTCCATCAGCAGCTGGGTGAACAGTTCGAGCTTGCCGAACTTGGTCAGCGGCTCGCCCGGCGCCGGCTGATGCGACACCGGTTCCTCGCCGTACACCAGCGGGAAGAAACCACTGGCCAGCGCCAGCAGCAACCCGGTGACGGCGATCTTGGGGGCATGCCGCAGCACCGGCAGCACGGCTTCCGCGCCGTCCGCACCGACCGCGACGTAGGTCAACGACACCGCGAGCGCGACGATCACGCCGGCGGCGAACCCGTCCCCGACCTCCGCGTAACCCTTGACGATCAGCGCCGCGGCCACCATCACGCTCGGGGCAGGCAGCATGCGCGCGACGACCCGGACGACCGAGTCCGGGGCCGCGCCGCGCCCGCTACGCCTCACCATGTCTTCCCCCTGCGCATCAGCGTGGCCACACCGATCACGGCGACCAGCAGCACGGTGATCTCCACCAGCGTGTCCAGGCCACGGAAGTCGGCGACGATGGCGGTCACCACGTCGCCGCCATGTGCCTCCGGAGCCAGCCGGATGTGGTCGTCGGACACACTCTCGGCGGCCGGTTTGGACAAGAAGCCCCACACCGTCACGAAGGCGGCGAGCCCCGCGATCGATCCGGCGACCACGTCACGCCTGCGACGTTTCTTGCGCACCACCGAGCCCCGATCCTCGTCGGGTTCTTCCTGCGGCAGCCGGGCGAGCGCGGCGACAAACACCAGCGCCAGCATCGTCTCCACCATCACCGCCACCAGCGCCACGTCGGGCGCGCCGATCAGCGCGTACACGGCGGCCAGCGCGAAGCCGACGACCGACAGCGCGAGCGCGATCGCCAGTCGCGACCTGGAGCGCGCGATCACGAGCGTGACGACGGTGATGAGGCCGAGCAACGGGAGGATCACCCAGTCGGCGCCGCTGACGTGCCCGAGCGCGAAGGCACCGTCCGTGGGCGTCGCCGCGAAAGCCAGGCCGACCAGCAAACCGGCGGGCACCAGCACGGCAGCGATGCTGCTGCGCAAATCACGAACCTCGAGCCCGTGCACTCCGGCAGACGCTCGGTCCAGACCGTGCAGCATCGCTTCGTAACCGCGGCGGGGACCGAACAGATCACCGGCACGCGCCAGGGTCCGGGACAGCACAGTGGTGAGTCTCGGCGCCGCCAACAGCAGGCCGCCCAGGGTCCACGCGGCGATCGCCATCAGGTTTTCCGGGCTGAGCTCGAGGTGGTAGCCGGGATCGACCTCCACCGGCCTGCCTGCGGTCACCTCGCCCGCACTCGCCGCCAGCCGGGCGAACGGCTCCGTCACCAGCCCGCCCACGACGGTCACCGCGGCGAGGAACGCCACCGGCGCGACCATGACGACGGACCGCTCGGTGACCTGACCCTTCTCGGCGCCGAGAAACAGCGTGACCCAGAAGCGTCCGATGTAGGCAAGGGTCAGTGCGGCAGCGACCACGGCCAAAACGGTGGTGACGCTCCCTTCCTCCCAGGCCGCGGCGAAGAACAACTCGTCCTTGAAGAACCCGATGGTCAACGGCAACGCAGCCAGTGAAGCGGCCGCCACCGCGGAGGCCACGGCCAGCACCGGCATGCGCCGCCCGAGACCGCCGAGTTTCGACAGCCGATCCTCGCCGGTGGCCATGGTCACCGCTCCGGCCGTCATGAACAGGGCGCTCTTGGCGACGGCGTGCGCCATCACGTAGAAGGCGGCGGCGCCGTTGCTCGTGCTGCTGCCCATGCCGTACAGCAGCACCATGTAGCCGTACTGCGAGATCGTGGAGTAGGCCAGCACCTGCTTGAGACGGTCGCGCCGCAGCGCCAACACGCCGCCGACGACGATCGACAAAGCACCGATCACCAGCAGGCCGGTCATCACCAGTTCGCTGCGTTCCAGCAGCCGGTGCACCCGGCCGATCACCAGCACGCCCGCCGCCACCATCGCCGCCGAGTGCAGGTAGGCGGACACGGGGGTGGGCGCCGCCATGGCGCGCGGCAGCCAGAAGTGCAACGGGACCTGGGCGCTCTTGGCCAGTGCCGCGACGGCGATCAGGGCGGCCGCGACCGTCGTGGTTTCCGACGGCCCGACTCGCTCGATCAGCTCGGGGATGGCGAACGTGCCGTACGCGGCGTACAGCAGGACCGCGCCGATCAGCATGGCCACCGCGGAAACCACCGTGACCAGCAGCGCCATCACCGCCGAGGTGCGCGCCTTGCTGTCGGATCGGTCGAAGCCGATGAGGTAGTAGGAGCACACCGCGGTCAGGTCGAAGAACACGAAGACCAGCACCAGGTCCTGGGCCGTCGCCAGGCCGACCATGGCCATCGCGAACAGCAGCATCCAGGGCCAGAACCGCCAGCGTTCGACCGCGCCGCGGCGCTCGTGCTCCAGATGCAGCGTCATGTACCGCGTGCCGTAGGCGAACACCAGCGCGCCGATCCCGGTGGCCAGCAAGCCGTAGATCGCGCCGAGCCCGTCGAGTCGGAAGCTCAGATGCAGGTCGAGGCTCGGCGCCCACGGCACGGAGAACCCGTCTCCGCCTGCCAGCCAACCGACCAGACACGCAAAAAATCCGACCGCCGCCGTCGCGCACGCCACCCAGCCTGGCCAGTCCGGCGTCAACCGAGGTGCCGGCGCCGCCTCGTCGCGGGCCGCTCTACCGCGATCGAGGGCCACGGGGCAACTCCTCCCGGTCGGTAGCACGGTCTGAATGCAAACTACGTGATCGACTCGATCTCGGCAGCAACAACCCGCCCCCGCTGTTGCCGCCGTCGCACCACTGTGTCAATGTCGGCCATATGGACGTCGAGGTGCGCAGGCGGGATTTGCCAGGACTGGGAAGGCAGTTCGAGATCGAGTGCGACGACGGCTCTCGGCTGGCCGTCGTGGTGTTGAACAACGGCGCACGGCATCTCTACACGTTCGACCCGGGCGCCGAGTCGGCCTCCGGCGTCATCAAGCTCGAGGAAGCGTATGCGCGCACGCTGGGCGCGGTCCTGGCCGGGGTCTACTACGAGCCGATCGGTGACAACGAGGAAGCGCCCGCGGTGCTGGGCGAGGTCGCCATCGACTGGCTGACCATCCGGGCGCAAAGTCACCCCGCAACGGTCGGCGAGCTCGTCGCCCCGGATCACCCGACCGCGTCACTGGTCGCGGTCACGCGCGGCAAGAAGACCGTCATGAAACCCGCCCCGGAGGAGAAGCTGGAGGTCGGCGACCAGGTGTTGGTCACCGGTCACCGCTCCGACATCGACGCGATCCGCGCCAAGGTCACCGGCACGGACTAGTCCTCGCGCAGCGCCCGCCGGTTGATCTTTCCGTCAGGGGACTTCGGAGACGACGGCACGCGGAGCTCGTGCGCGCTCCATACCTGGGCAGCGTCGACGCGCAGCTGTGTGCGTCGAACCCGCCACACACGACGAAGGCCCCAGCCCGCCAGTGGCGGAACTGGGGCCCCATCGGTGGAGGTGCCGGGAATCGAACCCGGGTCCTCTGTCGCCTCACCAGGGCTTCTCCGTGCGCAGTTCACTGTGCCTCTACTCGGCCCCACCGGTCACGTGAACAAGCCGGTGTGACGGGCCCAGCCGCTGTTGATGTCCCGTCGCGCGTCCGCGGCCGACCCGCGACGGTGAGCCTCCTCGCTGATGCCGGCTACCGGGACGGAGGCGCTCCCGGGCCGACAGACTTCGCGCTCGCTCAGGCAGCGAGGGCGAAGTCGCGCTGACTACTCGTCTTGGCGCTTATTGGTTTACGACGACGCTTAACGGTGGTCTCTCGCCTGCACCGGCACGCTTCCCCTGGATCAACGCCCAGAGTCGAAACCGTTCACCCCCTTCAACACCTGTCGAGTGGGTCAACGCATCGAGTGTAACGTCCCCGGCCAGCGAATTGTTCCCCGCGTCAGGCGTCGTCCCAGGTGAACACCCGCGACGCGATGAAGCCGACCACGACGGCGAAGGCGATCAGCACACCACACGGCAGCAGGATCGCCTCAAGCCCTTGGCCGCGCACCAGCACCGCGCTCAGCCCGTCGTTCAGATGCCGCATCGGCAGGACCATCGACACCGCCTGGAGCCACTCCGGCGTCTGGTCGATCGGGAAGAACGACCCTGACAAGAACGCCATCGGCAGAACCACCAGGTTGGCCGCGCCGGAGGCGGACTCCTCGGTCTTGCTGAACGACCCGACCAACATGCCGATGGCGAAGAAGGCCAACGTGCCCAGCGCGACCAGCGGGACAGCCAAGTACCACTGACCGGACAGCTGCAGCCCGAACACCGGAAGCAGCGCCAGCGCGATGAACACGAACGCCTGCACGAACGCGATCCCGATCGACACCGTCAGCCGTGAGCTGAGGATGGCCAGCGGCGACACCGGCGCCAGCCGCAATCGGCGCAGCACCTGGTTCTTCCGCCACACCACCAACGTCAGCGCCGAGCCGAACACCGCGCCCATCGCCACGGCCCACGCCAACAGACCCGGTGTCAGGTACTGGATCGGCTCCAGCGACGAGTCCTCGACCTGCTGCGCGTCCACCGTGAACCGTGGCTGGACGTTGGCGGCCTGCATGTTCGCGTTGTTCACCACGCCGTCGACCAAGCCGTTGATCACGCCCGCGCTCGCCTGGTTGCTGGCCGCGTAGCGCACCGTGACGGTGTCCCCGTCGACCGCGACGTATCCGGGCACGTCGCCTTCCTGCACCGCGGTCAGCGCGGCGTCCTGGCTGTCGAACTCGGTGATCTCCACCGCGCCGGTCTTCTCCAACGCGGTGATCACCGGCCCGTCGCCGACCACTCCGAGCTCGGTCTTGTTCTCACCGCCGTCGTTGAACAGCAGCCCGAAGATGACCAAGAACATCAGCGGGAACAGGATCGTCCAGAACAAGGTCGCCCTGTCCCGGATGAACCCCTTGAACGCCGCCCGCGACAACGCTTTGAACGAGTGTGACGACGACGGCGTCTCGGTCCTGGCCTGCTGACCGACGTCCTCATTGGTGACCGTCATGCCCGGTACTCCCTCCCCGTCAGCTCGAGGAAGACGTCCTCGAGCGTGGCCGTCCGCACCTGCAGGCCGTCCAACGCCTGCCGCTCGGCCAGCGCGGTGAGCACCGGAGCTGGGGTGCGTGTGGTGATGGTCAGTGAGATCTCGTCGGTGTCGACCGACTCCGCGCCGGGCAACCGACGGGCCTCCTCCTCGGGGAGGATGCCCGGCGTCAGGCTCACCCGGGTCGCCGCGTCCAGGTCACGCACCAGCGCGGCGGGCGCGTCCAACGCCAGGATCTTGCCGTGGTCCATGATCGCCACGCGGTCGCACAGGGTCTCAGCCTCATCCATGTAATGCGTCGTGTAGATGATGGTCTTACCCCGCGCCTTGATCTCCCGCAGGACGTCCCACAGGTTGCGGCGCGACTGCGGGTCCAGGCCTGCGGTCGGTTCGTCCAGGAACACGATGTCCGGATCGTGCACCAGCGCACAGGCGATGGACAGCCGCTGTCTCTGGCCACCGGACAACTTGTTGTCCGGGGTGTTGGCCTTCTCGGCCAAGCCGACCATTTCCAGCATTTCCATCGCGCGACCGGGCGGGCAGCCGTACAGATCGCCGAAGGTCTCCAACTGCTCGCGGGCGGTCAGCTTCTCGAAGAACGCCGATGCCTGCAGCTGCACGCCGATGCGCGGCAGCAGTCGCACGTTGCGTGGCCACGGGGACTCCCCCAGCAGCCGGACGGACCCGGCATCCGGCTTCCGCAAGCCCTCCGATATCTCCAACGTGGTGGTCTTTCCGGCCCCGTTGGGACCGAGGATGCCGAAGAACTCCCCCTGTCGAACGGAGAACGACACTCCGTTCACTGCGCGCACGTCGCCGTAAGCCATATGGATGTCTTCGACGACGAGAGCATCACTCGGATGATCAGTCATGGACTGATTCTCCCCGCCCGGATATATCCGGCATATACCGGGCTATCCCGGTATTTCTCCCATGGTGGGGTCAGCCCCACCATGAATCGGCCCGCGCTCCGCATGGTCCCTGGTCACGCCGTCGGACAGGCTGAAGACATGACTCCGACAGCCGTGACCACCCACATCGACGATGCCGGCCGGACCACCACGCGTATCGAGTACCACGGCACGATCGGCCGGCCACCCGTGTTCGGTTCGCTGGCCTACCTGCTGCTCAGCTTTCCGCTCGGCGTCGCATGGTTCGTCACGCTGGTGACACTGCTGGCGGTCGGCGCCAGCACCGCGATCGTCTGGGTCGGGCTACCCGTGCTGGCGACGGCGATCGTCCTGTGGCGAGCCGGCGCCCAACTGGAACGCGTTCGGGCCCAGGCCCTGCTGAACACCGTCATCGCCGACGGCCGCCGAGCCCTGCCCGAAGGTCCGGCGAGCAAGCGCTGGGCGGCGCGGGTGCGGGATCCGCAGAGCTGGCGTGACCTGCTCTACCTGTTCCTGCTCTTCCCGCTGGGCATCGCCGAGTTCGTGCTGATGGTCGTGCTGTGGGGCCTCAGCCTGGGACTCGTCACGCTGCCGATCCACTACCGCTGGATGCCCGACGGTGTGTGGATCCTCCCCGGCTGGACCGACGGCCCGTTGTTCGTCGTCGACTCGTTCGTCGACGCGTTGCCGGTGGCCGCGCTCGGTGTGCTGCTGCTCGGCGTCACCGTCCGGTTCACCCAATGGCTGGCAGGCACCCATGCGCGGTACGCACGCCGGCTGCTCGGCCCGCGGGAGCGCGACGCGGTGGCAGGATGACGGCATGAGCCTCGCGCAAGAGGCGACCAGCCCATCGCGGCCGGGGGTCCTGCGGGCGATCACGTTCATGATCGCCAGCTTTCCCGTGCGCATCGCGCAGTTCGTCGCCATCGTCGTGTTCGTGGCCTTCGGGGTGCCGACCACGCTGATCTGGGTCGGCATTCCGGTGCTCATGATCGCCACCGGCATGGTGCGCTGGTTCGGCGACGCCGAACGCCGCTGGGTGTCACGCATGCTCAACCGCGAGATCCCCGCGGCCGAGCGGGTGCCCACCGAAGGCGGTCTGCTCCGCCGCTGGTTGATCCGGCTGTCCGACCCCACCACGTGGCGGGACCTCGCCTACGTACTGCTGATGCTCCCGATCGGGATCCTGGAGTTCGTGCTCGGGGTCGTCGGCATCGTGATCGTGCCGATCGGCCTGTTCGTGGTACCGGCCGTCGGGTGGCTGCACGCGAACCTGGCCTACGCGCTCCTCGGCCCGGACAAGGCGCGCCGTGCCGAGGCCCGCGCACGCCGGCTGCAGGCATCCCGAGCGCGCGGCATCGACGCGGCCGAGGCGGAACGGCGCCGCATCGAGCGGGACCTGCACGACGGCGCCCAGCAACGGTTGGTGTCGGTGGCGATGAACCTCGGCCGGGCCAAGACGAAGCTGGACTCCGATCCGGAGGCCGCCCGTGCGCTGCTGGACGAGGCGCACTCCGACGCCAAGCGCGCGGTTTCCGAGCTCCGCGATCTGGCCCGCGGGATCTACCCAGCGGTGCTCGGTGACCGTGGACTGGACGCCGCGTTGTCCGCGGTGGCAGCGAAAGCTCCGGTGCCGGTACAGGTCGAAGTGCAACCGGAGCTGGTCACCAACCGCCCGCCCAACGCGGTGGAGACCACCGCCTACTTCATCGTCGGGGAGGCGTTGACCAACATCGCCAAGCACGCCAGGGCCTCCAGGGCCGAGGTCGCGGTATGGAGGGAGGACGACAAGGTCGTCGTGCAGGTGACCGATGACGGCTGTGGCGGGGCGGAGTTCCGCCCCGGCGGCGGACTCGCCGGGCTTGCCGACCGCGCCGCCACCATCGACGGCGTCGTGACGGTGGTCAGCCCGACCACCAGCAGCAACGGCAGCGGACCCGGGACCGTGCTGCGCGCTGATCTGCCCTGCACGTGGTGATCACCGCTACAGTTCCAGCATGCGGGTCGTGATCGCCGAAGACGCCGCCTTGCTGCGCGAGGGAGTCCAGCGGCTGCTTGCCGATGCCGGAATCGAGACCGTGGCCGCGGTGGACGACGGGGAGAAGTTCCTGGCCGCCGTGCAGCAACACCAGCCGGATCTGGCGGTGGTGGACGTGCGCATGCCACCGACGCACACCGACGAAGGTCTGCGCGCGGCGCTCAAGGCCCGCGAGCTGATTCCCGGCCTGCCGGTGCTGGTGCTTTCCCAGTACGTCGAGGAGCGCTATGCGGTGGAGCTGATCTCCGGTGGCACCGGGGGCGTGGGCTACCTGCTCAAGGAACGGGTGGCCGACGTGGAGGAATTCATCGACGCCGTCCGGCGCGTGGGCCGGGGCGGCACGGTGTTCGACCAGGAGGTGATCGCGCAGCTCATGACTCGTGGTCGCCGCAATCCCCTGGATCAGCTCACCCCGCGCGAACGCGACGTGCTGGAACTGATGGCGCAAGGGCTGTCGAACTCCGCCATCGCCACCAAACTGGTCGTCTCGCACGGCGCGGTGGAGAAGCACATCGGCAACATCTTCGCCAAGCTCGGGCTGGACGGCTCGAGCGACGAGCACCGCCGGGTGCGGGCCGTGCTCACCTACCTCGAGCGTCGTTGAGCAGCGCCTTCGGCGTCTCGTACAGCACCGCGCGGAGGAACTGCTCCCCCAGGCGCTCGTCTGCCGCGGCCCACTGGGCGATCGCCCGCAGCTGCGTCGCGTACGGGTAGGGAATGTTCGGGAAGTCCGTGCCCAGCGCGACTCGATGCGGAACGTCCGCCAGCCGCGCGACCCAGTCGGGCGGCAACGGCGAGAGCCGTTCGGCGAACGGCGTGCCCACCATCGTGGTGTCGAGATAGGTGTTCGGGAAGCGGTCGAGAAGGTCGAGCGCCGCGCCGAACTCCGGCATGCCTGCGTGCGCCAGCACAGCGGTCAGCCGCGGGTGCTCGGCGAGCACCTCGGCGAAGACGTCCAACCCCGTGAACTCACCACGGACCGGCCCATGGCCACAGTGCACGACGACCGGGATGCCTGCGTCGGTCAGCATGCCCCACACGGCCTCGAGTTGGGGATCACGCGGGTCGAAGGCACCGACCTGGACGTGCACCTTGACGCAGCGCACCCCGGCCCGCAGCGCCTGTTCGACATACTCGGCCGCGTCCGGCTCAGGGTAGACGGTCGCGGTCGGCACCGCGTCCGGCTCTCTCGCGGCGAACTCGCGCGCCCATTCGTTGAGCCACTTGGCCATGCCCGGCTTGTGCGGGTACACCAGGGGGGCGAACTGCTCGACGCCGAGCTTGCGCAGGATGTCCAGCCTGCGCTCCTCGGTCTCCCGGTACCACACCGGCCAGGCCGTGCCGTAGTGCCGCTCGGCGTCGTCGAAGAACGCCCACACCTTGCGCATGACCCGCTGCGGCAGGAAATGCACGTGGATGTCGACCAACCCGGGCAGCCCGAGATCGCGCACCCAGGTGGCGACCACCCCGTCTGAACCAGGCCCGAAACTCACCGTCGCCCGTACCGTCCCTTGGCCGCCCTGCCCAGCGCCCTGGCCACTTCGCGCCGGGCGTCCCGCTTGGCGAGGTCCTGCCGCTTGTCGTAGGCCCGCTTACCGCGTGCCAGCGCCAACTCCACCTTGACCTTGCCGTCGGAGAAGTACAGCGAGAGCGGCACCAGGGACAGGCCGCCCTCCTTGGTCTTGCCGATCAGCTTCTCGATCTCCCGCTTGTGCAGCAGCAGCTTGCGGTGGCGCCGCACCTCGTGGTTGGTCCAGGTGCCGTAGGTGTATTCCGGGATGTGCACGTTGCGCAGCCACACCTCGCCGTCGTCGACGGTGGCGAATGCGTCGGCCAACGACACCTTCCCGGCCCGCAGGCTCTTCACCTCGGTGCCGACCAGCACGATCCCCGCCTCGTAGGTGTCCAGGATCGAGTAGTTGTGCCGCGCCTTGCGGTTGGTCACGATGACCTTGCGACCACGTTCCTTCGGCATTGCTCCAGCCTAATGATGCGCGCGAGCCGTTAATGCCGGACGTACAGCCGCAGCGTCACGTAGCCGACCAGCGCGGAGATCACCATCGAGGTGACCACCAAGATCGGCGCCACCACTACCCCGGTGTAGAGCGCGTCGGGGAACCGCAGCAGGCCCTGCACCTGTTCCTCGAACGTGTCGGGCACGAACAACGGCGGGATGATCAACAGTGCGGCGATCGCGATCACCGCACCGATCAGCCCGGCGAACATCGCCTCGAGCAGGAACGGTAGCTGGGTGTACCAGCGCGTGGCGCCGACCAGCCGCATGATGCTGACCTCGGTACGCCTGGTGAACGCCGACACCTGGATCATGTTCGCGATCAGCAGCAGCGCGGCGATCAACAGCACCACCGAGATCACGAACGCGCCGTTGCGGAACAGGTTGAGGCCTTCCACCAGCCGGTCGACGTCCTCACCGCCGTCGTGGATCTTGTCCACACCCGGCTGGTTCTGGAACTCCTGCACGATGGCCTGGGACCGCTTCGGGTCGACCAGCCGCACGTCCAGCGACGCGGGCAGCGCGGTCGGCGAGAGCAGCTCGAGCATCTCCGGGTCCTCCCGGAACAGCTCCCTCGCCTTGGCCACCGCCTCCTTCTGACTGGTGAACACCACGTCGTCGACCGCGGGGTGCTCCTGCAACGCGCGCAACAGCGCGTCGCACTGCTGGTGCGCGGTGCACTGCTCGGCGTTGCGGCTGATGTCCTTGTTCAGGAAGACCCGCACCTCGAGGTCGTCGATGAAGTTCTGTTCGGTGCGGTTCACCGTCTCGCTGAACAGCAGCCCGGCGCCGAACATCATCAGCGAGATGGCCGTGGTGAGAATCATCGCGATGGTCATCGTGACGTTCCGGCGCAGGCCGGTGACGACCTCGCTGAAGACGAACTGGGCGCGCATCTGACGAACTGTCCTTGCGTCGGGGGTCAGGGGTTGTCGGTGGGCGGGGCTACAGGTCTACGCCGTACACGCCGCGGGCATCGTCTCGTACCACGCGACCGAGATCGAGTTCGACCACGCGACGGCGCATCGAGTCCACGATCGTCTGGTCGTGGGTGGCCATGACGACCGTGGTACCGGTGCGGTTGATCCGTTCCAGCAGCAGCATGATGTCCTGGCTGGTGTCCGGGTCCAGGTTCCCGGTCGGCTCGTCGGCCAGCAGCACCAACGGCCGGTTGACGAACGCGCGGGCGATGGCCACCCGCTGCTGCTCGCCACCGGACAGCTCGTTGGGCATGCGGTCCGCCTTGCCTTCCAACCCGACGAGCTCGAGCACCTCCGGCACCACCTTGCGGATGGTGTGCGCGGGCTTGCCGATGACCTCCAGCGCAAAGGCCACGTTCTCGAACACCGTCTTGTTGTTCAGCAGCCGGAAGTCCTGGAACACGCAGCCGATGGTCTGCCGCAGCCGGGGGACTCTGCGCCTGGCCAGTTTGACCACGTCGTAGTTGGAGACGAACACCCTGCCCTTGGTCGGCACTTCTTCGCGCAGCAGCAGCCGCAGGAAGGTGGACTTACCGGAACCGGACGGTCCGATGATGAAGACGAACTCGCCCTTGTCGATGTCCACGGAGACCGAATCCAGGGCAGGCCTGGACGAGGTCTTGTAGAGCTTGGTCACGTTCTCCAGCCGGATCACAACGTGGAAGCCTACGCCATCCGGGTGTTAAGGCGAGGTTGCCACCGCGTCCCCGGGTGTCGCGCTTCACGCCACCCCACCTTGGGGTGAACGAGCCCACAGTGTCGGCCCGCACGACGCCGAGGAGGGTCGGAAGATCCACACAGCGGGAGCGCGTGGGATGGCGGCCGGCGAAGGGGGCGAACGAGCGGAAGAGCCGGGCGCGAACCGTCAGCGGTCGCGGGGGCCGACAAGCCGGGCGCGGGCCGTGAGCGGTCGCGGGGTGAGGCGAGCGGGACGCGAGGCCGACAGCGGTCGCCGGGTGAGGCGAGCCGGGCGCGAGGCCGACAGCGGTCGCCGGGTGAGGCGAGCGGGACGCGGAGACCGCAGCCGTCGGAGCGAGCAGGGCCTGGAAGGCCGAGTGCTACTCCGCGGCCGCTGCGCTCTTCTTGCGCCAGCGGATACCCGCTTCCAGGAAACCGTCCAGGTCGCCGTCCAGTACCGCCGCCGGATTGCCGACCTCGTGCTCGGTACGCAGGTCCTTGACCATCTGGTACGGGTGCAGCACGTACGAGCGCATCTGGTTGCCCCAGCTGGACCCGGAGTCCTTCAGCGCGTCGAGCTCCGCGCGCGCTTCCTCCTGGCGCCGTTGCAGCAACTTCGCCTGCAACACCTTCATGGCGGCGATCTTGTTCTGCAGCTGCGACTTCTCGTTCTGGCACGACACCACGATGCCGGTCGGCAAGTGGGTCAGCCGGACCGCCGAGTCGGTGGTGTTCACGCTCTGCCCGCCGGGGCCGGACGACCGGAACACGTCGACCCGGATGTCCTTCTCCGGGATCTCGATGTGGTCGACCTCCTCGACCTCGGGCAGCACCTCGACGTGCGCGAACGAGGTCTGCCGCCGGTTCTGGTTGTCGAACGGCGAGATGCGCACCAGCCGGTGCGTGCCCTGCTCGACCGACAACGTGCCGTAGACGTACGGCGCGGAGACCTTGAACGTGGCCGACTTGATGCCCGCCTCCTCGGCGTAGGAGACGTCGTACACCTCCGTCGGGTAGCTGTGCCGCTCCGACCAGCGCAGATACATGCGCATCAGCATCTCCGCCCAGTCGGCGGCATCCACTCCGCCCGCTTCGGCGCGGATCGTCACCACGGCGTTGCGGTCGTCGTACGGGCCGTCCAGCAGGGTGCGGATCTCCAGCCCGGCCACGTCCTTGGCCAGCTGGCGCAGCTCCTGCTCGGCCTCGGCCAGGCTGCCGGCATCGCCTTCGTCCTGCGCGAGCTCGTAGAGCACCTCGAGGTCGTCGAACCGCTGCCGCAGGTCGGTGACCTGACGCAGCTCGGCCTGCTTGCGGGACAACGCGCTGGTCACCTGCTGCGCCCGCTCCTGGTCGTCCCACAGCGTCGGGCTGGACGCCTCGCGCTCCAGATCAGCCACCGCGGCCCGCAACGCGTCGAGGTCCATCACGGCCTCGACCTGGGTCAGCTTGCCCGCGATGTCCTTGAGCTCGGCTTCGAAGTCGATACCACTCACAACGCACCAGGTTACCGGGGCGGGTCGGAGCTGAGTGCGTCCACCAGCTTGAGCGCCGCGGTGGCGTGCGCCTGGGCGAACGCGGCCACCGCGCGCGCGGTCTCGTCGCCGGCCGTTCGTGCCGTCCTGGCCGCGGACCTGGCCTCGGCGAGGGCCTCCTGGTAGTGCAGGCGAATCTCCTCGATCAGCGCGGTCCGCTGCCGTTCGGTCAACCGGTCGGCGTTGATCAACCGCAGCAGCATGGTGCTGCGCACGTGATCCGCCCCGGAGGCGGACTTGAGCCACTGCTTGAACGCGCTGCGGCCGGCCGGGGTGATCACGTACTGCTGGCTGGCTCGCGCACCCCGCTTGCCCGGGCGCACCAGTCCCGCGTTGGCCAGCTGCGGTAGCTCCCGGTAGACCTGGCTACGAGTGACGCTGAAGAAGGCGCCGTATCGCTTCCGGGCGGCCGCTACCAACTCGCCGCCCGTTGCCGGGCCGTCGTGCAGCAGTCCGAGCACGGCGGCGGAGGTGGCGTTCAGGTCGGTCACGAGATCACCGTGCCACCGGTCACCGGCTCTGTCCACACCACGAAAGTGCCTGGCAGTCCTCTCCGGGGGTCCACAGTGGAGGGACTCAGCGGTAGTCGGCGACCCACTCCTCGCTGCGCCGCCACAACTCCGCGGCCAACTCACGCGTCGCGTACTTGCTGGGTTCCTTCGCCGCGCAGTCGTCGTAGTAGCCACCGGTCTCCGTGGCCAACTCCGGCGCGGTGGCGCAGTACACCGAGGTCGCCGCGCCTTCCTCGGTCGAGCGCATGAACAGCTTGATGAGCGGCCGGATCGGCCACGGCACCCCACGCCACACGTCGGACGCGACCGCGCCCGGATGGACCGCGTAGGTGGTCACACCCGTGCCCTCGAGTCGCCTGGCCAGCTCCTGGGTGAACAACACGTTCGCCAGCTTGGACACCGCGTACTCGGGCAGACCGGTACGGCTGGCGGTCGGCTTGCGCACCGCCTCGAAGTCGATTCCACGGGCGTTGAAGTGCACCGTGCTCGCCACGGTGACCACGCGGGCGGGCGCGCTCTCGACGAGCTTGTCCCGCAGCAGCTCGGTCAACAAGAAGTGGCCGACGTGGTTGATGCCGAACGCCAGCTCGAATCCGCTTGCCGTGCTGCCTCGCCGGCCGCCGACGCCGGCATTGTTGAGCAGGACGTGCAGCGGCTTGCGCTCGGCGAGGAACGTCTGCGCGCACTCCCGTACCGACTCGAGATCCCCCAGGTCGAGCTGGAGGTAGTGCGGCTTACGGCCGGTCGCCTCGGTGATCTCCTCGACCACCGGACGAGTTCGTTCCGCGGTCCGGCAGGCCAGGTAGAGCTCGGCGCCTTGTTCGGCGAGCTGCATCGCGGTCGCGCGGCCGATCCCGGTGTTGGCGCCGGTGATCAGCACGACGCGGCCGGTCATGTCGGTGCGGGAAACGCCGTCGGTCACGCCCACGTCACTCCTTGCTGTCCTAAGCTGGCGGACATCCAGCCTAGGCGGGACTCAAGGGGCACGGCGGCGATGACCACGGCGAGCGAACGCGAGCAGCAGATCGACGAGTGGGCGGCTCGCCTCGAACAGCGCCAGCGCGCGTACCGCGAGCTTGCCACGGACATGACCACGGTGTCGGTGACGGGCGAATCGCCGCGCGGCATCGTCCGGGTCACCACCGATCATGCCGGCCTGGTCACCGACATCCAGATCCGTGACGGGCACCGGCACGTCACCGGGCACGAGCTGGCGACGGAGATCATGACCGCGATGCGCCGCGCGCAAGCCAGTGCGCAAGAACAGGTGCTGGATCTGGTTCACGAGCACATGCCGGACGACCAGGAGGCGGCGGAGTCGGTGGCCGAGCAGTACCGCCGCCGGTTCGCCGCCGAACGGGCGCCGGCGCGTACGGCCACCCGACCGGAGTCCGACGACGAAGGCTTCGGCAGCGTCTTCGAGGACTAGGCCGTCACAGCTCCTGCAGCATCTCCGACAGCAGCTGCCGCGTCCGGCGCGGGTCGAGCGCCTGCACCGACACCCGGTCCATCACCGCGAGGTAGCGCTCGAGGTCCTGCCGCTTGTCCAGGTACAGCGCGCTGGTCAGCTGCTCGAGATACACCACGTCCGGCAGCTCGGACTCGGGGAACCGCAGAATCGAGAACGGCCCACCGGAGGCCGCGTGCCCGCCGACCGAGAACGGCAGCACCTGCACCGTCACGTTGGACCGCTTGGATATTTCCAGCAGGTGCTCGATCTGTCCGCGCTGCACCGCGACGCCACCGATCGGCCTGCGCAGCACGGCCTCGTCGATCACTGCCCACAAGTTCGTCGGGTCGTCCTTCCGGTCCAGGATCTGCTGCCTGCGCATGCGCAGCGCGAGGCGCTCCTCGACCTCTTCGGCGTCCTCGTTGGCGTACTCCATCCGGATCACCGCGCGGGCGTACTCCGGCGTCTGCAGCAGTCCGGGCACGAACTACGCCTCGTAACATCGAATGATCTTGGCGGCCTGCTCGAGCCCGATGTAGGTCTCGAACCACGACGGCAGCCACTCGTCGTAACGATGCCACCAGCCGCGCTCGTTGGCCCGCTTGGCCAGCTCGAGGAAGGCCTCCTGCTGCTGCGGGTCGGTGACCCCGTACAACTCCAGCAGGTCGCGGACGTCGCGCTGCTTGAACCCGACGCGGCCACACTCCAGCCTGCTGATCTTGGAGTGCGAGCCGCGAATGGCCTCGCCTGCTTCCTCGCGGGAGATGCCCGCGGCTTCCCGCAACCTCCGCAGCTGCCCGCCGAGCGCGATGCGCAGGACGGTGGGGCCACCGCCCGCAGCCGCCAGTGACACCGGTTCGGCACCACGTGCTTCGCTGTGATCGTCCGGTTGGGCGAGAATCATGAACACGACCCCTTATCCAGATCGCACACAGTGTGCCATGATCCCCCGCTTACCCGGCAACCCACACCGAATGGTGCTGAACTCGGGTCACACAATCAGGTCGTCGAACTCCCCGTCCTTCACGCCCTGGATGAACGCGGCAATCTCCGCCTTCGTGTAGAACAACACCGGCCCGTCCTGGTGGCGCGAATTGCGCACGGCGATCTCGCCTTCGCTCGTCGGGGCCACTTCCACACAGTTCCCGCTCGGGTTGCTGCGCGAGCTCTTCCGCCAGGCCAGGCCGTCCACTGCGGCACGGTTCGATTGCTCCGGCATGGTCAACTCCTTCCCACCGACATGCCATTGCGGATGCACTTGCATTTGTAGTTGATCTTGCGATCGTAACAGTCCACAATGGCAGCCTCGAAGAAGAATCCTCTTCTCGACTAAGGTCATCACCGCATCGGACGCAGCTGCAGTTCGGGGGACAACGGCGCAGATGACGACGCAACAACATGCGGACACTCCGATCCCGTTCGACCGGCCGACGGCCGCGCGCGCCTACGGCTGGCTGTTGGGGAGCAAGGACAACTTTGCCATCGACCGGGAGTTCGCACTCAAAACGCTGGAGGCCTTCCCGGAGGCGTTGGACGTCGCCCGCCAGAACCGGCAGTTCCTCTACCGCGCAGTGCGCTTCCTGACCGAGGAGGCCGGCATCGAACAGTTCATCGACCTCGGTTGCGGGCTGCCGACGAACCAGAACGTGCACCAGGTCGCGCAACGGTTCAACCCGCGGGCCCGCGTCGTCTACGTGGACAACGACCCGATCGTGCTGGCACACGGCCGCGCCCTGCTGGCGGACAACGACGCCACCACGGTCATCACCGCCGATTTCCGCGAGCCCGAGGCGGTGCTGGAGCATCCGGACACCAAGCGCCTGATCGACTTCTCCCGGCCGGTGGCCATCCTGTTCCTGTCCATCGGCCACCACCTCAAGGACGTCGACGACGTAGGCAAGGGCGCTCACTACGCGCTGCGACACATCATCGACGACCTCGCGGTGTCCGGCAGCTACCTGGCGGTGACCCAGGTCGCGTCGGACGACCCGGCCGTCGGCGCGAAGATGAGTGAGTCGTTCAACGCGGCAGGCATCCCGTGGCAGACCCGCACGCCCGCCGAGTTCGCCAAGCTGATGGAAGGACTCGAACCGGTGGAGCCGGGCCTGGTGAACATCAGGGACTGGCGCCCGGATCCGAATCAGCCGCCGCTCGACCCGGTGCCGCCGCAGCTGGAGCCGTATGAGGGCGCCGCGAAGCGGAACCTGCAGATTTACGAGTACGGCGGTGTCCTGCGCAAGCCGTAGTTGACTGACGACGCGGCAGGCTGCTGCGAACAGTCGTTCACATAGGCCGCTACTGTGTGGCCTTATGGCGACGCATTCGGTGACCATCGACGCAGGTGACGTCCGGCTCGCGGCCGACGCGTTCGGCGACCCACAACACCCACCGGTGGTCCTGCTGCACGGCGGCGGGCAAACCCGGCACTCCTGGCGCGAAACCGGCAGGCAACTCAGCGCGGCAGGCTGGCACGTGCTGGCGGTCGATCTGCGCGGGCACGGGGAGAGCGAGTGGTCGCCCGACGGCGTCTACAACCTGGACCGCTTCGCCGCGGACGTGTCGGCGATCGTCGATCACGTCGGCAGGCAACCGGTGCTGGTGGGCGCGTCCCTGGGTGGACTGTCCGCGCTGGCGGCGCTGGGCGACTGGCCGCAGCTGGCACTCGGCCTGGTTCTGGTGGACGTCTCGCCGTTCCTGCAACCGGAAGGGACGACCCGGATCCGGGAGTTCATGACCGCCAATCCCGACGGGTTCGCCTCGCTGGAGGAGGTCGCGGACGCCATCGCGCGCTACCTTCCGCACCGCCCGCGGCCACGCAAACTGGACGGACTCCGGAAGAACCTGCGCCAGGTCGACGGGCGCTATTACTGGCACTGGGATCCGCGTTTCTTGGCCGGCCCGGACGACTGGCCGGTGCAACGGGACACCTTGCACGACCCGGCCAGGCTCGGCGCGGCGGCTCGCACCCTGCGCGTTCCGACGCTGCTGATCAGGGGCGGCCAGTCCGATGTGTTGAGCATGGACGACGCGCGGCACTTCCTGCGCCTGGTGCCGCACGCCGAGTTCTGCAACATCGACGACGCGCACCACATGGTGGCGGGAGACGACAACAGTACGTTCGACGCGGCCATGATCGACTTCCTGGAGCGGCGGATCCGCTCGCGGTTGGCCTTGATCGAACCCAAGTCCGGGTGAGCGAGCACCGCGGGAAGTTCGTCACGTCACGGCCTGACGACGGCCTCGACGGCCGGCCGACGAGAATCAAGGACGACGACCCGGCACCGAGCACGTCGGAACCGACGAGCACCGCGCTCCGCTTCTGAGTAGCGGTCACCGCCGCCTGTTTCACCCGCCCGGCGCAACCAGCGAGCGAAGCTTGCCCGTTTCGTCCCGCATGCTCGGGCCAGCTGGGCAGTCTTGTGGGTGAACCGTGCGACCGCGATTGCCCCGCGCGCGCGGAATTTCTAGCGTCCCTGGCAATTTCTCAGCGTGCCTTCCACCCCGCGACCAGCGGGATGGATTCGAAAACGAAGGGACACCCATGCGTTTTCCCCACGGGTCCGGCCGCAGGCGGTGGCGGTCACCCCTTGCCCTGATCATCGGTTTCGCCGCCACGGCCACCGTGCTCACCGGGCCGATCAGCTCGGCAAGCGCGCCGCCGGTCTACCAGGACAGCAGCAAACCGATCGCAGCCAGGGTCGCCGACCTGCTCGGCCGGATGAACACCGAGGAGAAGGCGGGTCAGCTGCAGCAGATCGCGGTCGCCCGGATGCAGGGCGACTGCCAGTGGAGCGGCGGCGAGCTGAACACCGAGTGCATGAAGGAGGTTCTCGCCGACCAGCACGCCGGTTCCGTCCTGTCCGGTGGCGGCATGACGCCCGCGAAGAACACGCCCAAGGAGTGGGCGAAGCTGACCAACGCGATCCAGCGCTACGCCATCAAGAACTCGCGGCTGGGCATCCCGATCATCTACGGCGTCGACGCGGTGCACGGTCACAACAACGTGCTCGGCGCGACCATGTTCCAGCAGCAGATCGGCCTCGGGGCGACATGGAACCCGAAGCTGGTCGGTGACGTCGCCCGCGCCACGCAGCGCGCAACTGCTGCGACGGGCACGGTGTGGAACTTCTCCCCCGTCGCCGACATCGCCCGGGATCACCGCTGGGGCCGCTACTACGAGACGTACTCGGAGGACCCGCTGCTGGCCGGCGACCTGGCCGCGAGCACAGTCAAGGGCACCGAGGACGGCACGAGCGGCCGCCAGGTCGCCGCGACGGTGAAGCACTTCGCCGGCTACTCGCAGCCGCTCAACGGCCACGACCGCGTCCCGGGCGACATGTCGCTGCGCTACCTGCAGGACACCATCCTGCCTGCCTACAAGAAGGCGGTCGACGCGGGCGCCGACACCGTCATGGTCAACTCCGGCGCGATCAACGGCGTCCCGGCGCACACCTCGAAGTACCTGCTCACCGACGTGCTGCGCAAACAGTGGGGTTTCGACGGTGTGGTGATCAGCGACTGGGACGACGTGGAGTACCTGGTCACCAAGTACCGGGCCGCCGCCGACTACACCGAGGCGGTCGCCAAGGTGATCAACGCTGGGGTCGACGTCGCGATGCTCCCGCCGGACGACCGGGAGTTCCACCCGGCCCTGATGTCCGCGATCAAGAAGGGGCTGATCTCGCGCAAGCGGTTGAACGAGGCGGCGGGCCGCGTGCTGGCGCTGAAGTTCAAGCTCGGCCTGTTCGACGACCCCTACGTCGACCCGGCCAAGGCGGACAAGATCGTCCTCGGCGCGGACAAGAAGCTGGCCCGCAAGGCCGCTGCCGAGTCCGCCGTACTGCTGCGCAACGAGAACAACGCACTGCCGCTGACCAACTCCGACCGCAAGATCGTGGTGACCGGCCCCAGCGCGAACAACCTGCCCAACCAGCTGGGCGGCTGGTCCATCGGCTGGCAGGGCGTGCCCGAAGGTGTCGAGGTTCCGGGTACGACGGTGGCGCAGGGCCTGAAGAAGAACGCCCCGGCGGGCACCAAGGTCGACTACGTCGCCGATCCGGACAAGGCCGTCCAGCAGGGCAAGGGCGCCGACGCGGTGGTCGTGGTGGTCGGCGAGAAGCCGGGCGCGGAAGGCGAGTCCGACGCGCCACGTCCCGCGCTGGCCGCCGACCAGCAGAAGTTGGTGCAGCGGCTGAAGGCCACCGGGACTCCGGTGATCGAGGTCGTGCTGGCCGGGCGTCCGCTGGTGCTCGGCAAGGCGGCCGACCCGGACGCGCTGCTGATGGGCTGGTTGCCGGGCACCGAGGGCGGGCATGCGATCGCCGACGTGCTGTTCGGCAAGGTCAACCCGAGCGGCAGGCTGCCGGTGTCGTGGCCGAAGTCGCTGGGCAACGACCCGCTGCACTACCAGCAGCTGCCCGGCCCGAACTCCGGTCCGGAGTCCAGTTACCACGTCGCCTACCCGTTCGGCGCCGGTCTGTCGTACACCACGTTCGAAACCGGCCGGCCGAAGCTGAGCGACACCGTGGTGGGGCCGAAGCGCACGTTGACCGTCACCGTGCCGGTGAGCAACACCGGTAAGCGCGACGGCGTGCTGGTGGTTCCGGTGTACGCGGCTCGGCCGTCCAGCGACGTGCTGTTCCCGGACAAGCAGCTGGTCGGCTACACCCGGGTGGCGCTGAAGGCGGGCCAGAGCAAGCAGGTCGAGGTCGAGGTCCCGGTTTCTCGCCTGGCGGTGACCTCCGGTGACATCACCGGCCAGGGCCCGAAGAAGGTGGCCCCTGGCGCCTATCAGATCGTGGTCGGCGAGAAGAAGGCCGACTTCACGGTGCGGTAGGACCGCTCGACCGATGCCAGCGGCCCGCCGAGAAACACCTCGGCGGGCCGCTCGCTGTCCGGGGTGCCGCGGAACTGCTGCGCGCGGAGCCGGGAACCTCCCGACTCAGGCCTGGACGACCCGTGGCCCTGCCGCCTCGATCTCGGCGGCTGCTCCGTCGTCGATGCCGCTGTCGGTGATGAACGTGTCCACCTGGCTCAGTTCGCCGAACCGGGCGAAGTGGTCGTTGCCGACCTTGGTGTGGTCGGCCAGCAGCACCACCCGGCGCGCGGCCGTGATGGCCGCCCGCTTCACCATCGCCTCCGCAGTGTCCGGCGTGGTCAACCCGCGCTCCACCGACAGCCCGTTGGTGGCGATGAACGCCACGTCGACGAACGTCTCCTGCAGCGCGTGCAGCGCCCAGCTGTCCACCATCGCCATGGTCCGGCCCCGCAGCCGGCCACCGACCAACATCAACGTCAGGTTCCGGCGCGTGCTCAACGTCGAGGCGATGATCAGCGAGTGGGTGACCACGGTCAGCTCGCGGTCCGCGGGCAGGATGTTGGCCAGCCGCGCGGTGGTCGTGCCTGCGTCGAGCAGGATCGCTCCCCCCGGCGGGACCTCGGCGAGCGCCGCTTTGGCGATGCGCTCCTTCTCCTCGGTCATCACGGTGTCCTTGGCCGCCACCGCGGGCTCGAACCCCAGCCGCTCGACCGGGATGGCGCCACCGTGCACGCGGCGCACCAGGCCATGGCGCTCCAACGCGGTCAGATCCCGGCGGACGGTCTCGGTCGTCACGTCGAACTCCTGCGCCAGGGCGGTCACGTCGACTCTGCCTTGACTGCGCGCCCGCTCGAGGATCAGCTGTTGTCGTTCCTCGGCATACATGCAGCACCACCTGTGATTACGCGTGAGGTTTTGTGAGTTTACGTGGGATCACTGAACCGTTCAACCGCGACATGCCGGGTACAGGGAGACGGCCTGCCGCCGACAAACAGTGCCCTACCTGGGATTTCAAAGCGAAGCAAGCTAATCCAACATAAAACTATGGAAAAACCTTGTAAACACAGATTTCCGGTGCTACGGTCGGTCCACCCACGAACCGCGAGACCGGAGGAGGCAGCGTGGGAGAAGGGGCAGCGGTTCGGTCGCGACGCGGTCCGGGTCGGGCGGAAGGCACGATCCTGACGGTCACCCTGAACCCGAGCGTCGACCGCACGGTCGAGGTCGCCAGCCTCAAGCGCGGCGCGCTGATCCGCGCGACCGGAGGTCACGTCGAAGCGGGCGGCAAGGGCATCAACGTCACCAGGGCGCTGTCGGCGCACCGCATCTCGTCGTGCGCGGTGGTGGCGGTCGGCGGCGCCGAGGGCCAGCACCTGGCCGCCATGCTGGAGGCGGACGACGTCCGCTCGGTGCTGATCTCGGTCGCCCACCCCACCCGGTCGAACATCAGCGTCGTCGAGCCGGACGGCACGCTCACCAAGATCAACGAACGTGGCGCGGCGTTGAGCGCCGACGAGCTCGCGCAGATCCAAGACGGCGTCATCAGCCAGCTCTCCAGCGCGGGCTGGGTGGTCGTCGCCGGGAGCGTGCCGGAAGGCGTGCCCCACGAGTACTACGGCTCACTGGTGCGCCAACTGCGCGCACACGACGTGAAGATCGCGGTCGACACCAGTGGCCCCGCGCTGTCCGCCGCCATCGCCGAAGGCCCGGACCTGATCAAGCCGAACCGATCCGAGCTGCAGGAGGCGACCGGTCGCGAGGTGCTCACCCTCGGCGACGCGGTGGCGGCGGCGCGGATGTTGCAGGACGCGGGCGCGGGCTCGGTACTGGCGAGCCTAGGCCCGGACGGCGCCGTCCTGGTCGAGCCGGGCGGCGCGGCGTGGCACGGCGAAGCAAAAGCGGTGCCGCGCAGTTCGGTCGGCGCCGGTGACGCGATGCTCGCCGGGTTCCTGGCAGGCGGCGGCACCGGGCCGCAGGCGCTGACCGAAGCACTGGCGTGGGCCGCCGCGGCCGTGTCGCTGCCCGGCACCCGCATGCCCACACCGGACGACGTCACCACCGACGTGGTGACCATCCACCCCTCGATCGCGGCCGACCGGCTCCTGGTCGACCACAACTAACTGCTCGCCCACCCACCGCAGGAGACACCATGACTCGAGCAGATGAGGCGACGTCGCCGACACCGGCCGATCAGCCGGCGGAAAGCAGAATGTCCCGCGCCAAGACCGCGATCCAACGGTTCGGCGGCAACCTGGCCGGCATGGTCATGCCGAACATCGGCGCGTTCATCGCATGGGGCCTGATCACCGCGTTGTTCATCCCGACCGGGTGGTGGCCGAACGAGACGCTGGCCCAGCTGGTCGACCCGATGATCAAGTTCCTGCTCCCGGTGTTGATCGGCTACACCGGCGGCAAGCTGGTGCACGACCAGCGCGGCGCCGTGGTCGGCGCGGTGGCCACCGTGGGTGTCGCGGTCGGCAGCGATGTGCCGATGTTCCTCGGCGCGATGATCGTCGGCCCGCTCGGTGGCTGGCTGATCAAGCTGTTCGACACCAAGATCGGGCATCGCGCCTCGTCGTCGTTCCGGATGCTGGTGGACAACTTCAGCGCGGGCATCATCGGCGGGTTGCTGGCCGTGGCGGGCATGCTGGCGATCGGCCCGGTCGTCCGCACGCTGACCGGATGGCTGGGCGACGGCGTGCAGTTCCTGGTGGACAACGCCCTGCTGCCGTTGGCGTCGCTGATCATCGAGCCCGCCAAGGTGTTGTTCCTCAACAACGCCATCAACCACGGCGTGCTCAGCCAGCTCGGCGTCTCCGAGTCGGCCCAGACCGGCAAGTCCATCTACTTTTTGATGGAGACCAACCCCGGTCCCGGCCTGGGCATCCTGATCGCCTGCCTGCTGTTCGGGCCGCGGATGATGCGCGCATCGGCCCCCGGCGCGATGATCATCCACTTCTTCGGCGGCATCCACGAGATCTACTTCCCGTACGTGCTCGCCCGGCCGCGGCTGATCCTGGCGGCGATCGCCGGTGGCGCGTCCGGCGTGCTCACGTTCTTCCTGTTCGAAGCGGGCACCACGGCCACCCCGGCCCCCGGCAGCATCATCGCGCTCATGGCGGTGACGCCGAAGGGTGGACACCTCGGCGTGCTGGCGGGCGTGGCGGTGGCAACGCTGGTGTCGTTCCTCGTGGCGTCGCTACTGCTGGGCTTCGGCCGCGCGGAGAAGGCTCGGGAATTGCAGGAACAGGTCGCGGCCGGCGGACCGGTCGACGACAAGCGCTGAGGAGAAGGACGGAACGCAGATGAGCACTTTGGACGCTTCCACGATCAAGAAGGTCATCGTCGCGTGCGACGCCGGGATGGGCAGCAGCGTCATGCTGGCCGGCCAGCTGTCGTCGGCACTGGCGCCGTACTCGGTGAAGGTGCAGCACGCGCCGGTGAACCAGATCCCGGACGACGCCGACGTGGTGCTGTGCCAGCAGGGTCTGGTCGCCCGCGCCAAGGCGGTCAAGCCGGACAAGCCGGTGCTGGGCTTCACGATGTTCCTCGGCGACCCGGTGTTCGACAAGCTGCAGAAGGCGATCCGGGACGGCGGTGACCTTGAGTACTGACACGCTGTCCGCGGAAGCCATCCGGCTCGGCGCGACCGCGAAAGACCGGGCCGAGGCGATCGAGCAGTGCGGACGCCTGCTGGTCGACCTCGGCGCGGTGGAGGAGCCGTACGTCGCCGCGATGCACGAGCGGGAGAAGGCCGTGTCCACGTTCGTCGGCGAAGGGGTGGCCATCCCGCACGGCACGAACGAGGCGCGGCAGTACGTCAAGCGAACCCAGCTCGCGGTCGTCCAGTACCCCGACGGTATCGACTGGGGCGCCGGGACGGTGCACCTGTGCGTGGCGATCGCGGCCTCGGGTGAAGAACACGTCGAGGTGCTGGCGGCGCTGTCGAAGGTGTTGATGGACGAACAGAAGGCGGCCGCGCTGCGGACCGCCACCGACGCGGCGACGGTCCTGTCGCTGTTGGGCAACGATCAGCAGGAGGCACACGCATGAAGGTCGCCCGGTTCTACGCGCCAGGCGAGATCAAGCTGGAGGACGCACCCGAGCCGAGCCCCGGCCCGGGCGAGGTGAAGCTGCGCGTGCGCAACTGCTCGACGTGCGGTACCGACGTGAAGATCTCCCGGCACGGCCACCACCACATCGTGCCGCCGCGCGTCATCGGCCACGAGATCGCAGGCGAGATCGTGGAGCTCGGTGAGGGCGTCACCGGATGGTCGGTCGGCGACGGTGTGCAGGTGATCGCGGCCATCCCGTGTGGCGAGTGCGTCGAGTGCCGGGCGGGCTGGTTGACCATCTGCCCGAACCAGGAGTCGATGGGCTACCACTACGACGGTGGTTTCGCCGAGTACATGATCGTGCCGCGCAAGGTGCTGAAGGTCGACGGGTTGAACCGCATCCCGGAGGGCCTGTCGTTCGCCGAGGCGTCGGTGGCCGAGCCACTGGCCTGCGTGCTCAACGGGCAGGAGCTGGCCGGTGTCGGTGCGGGCGACACGGTCGTGGTGGTCGGCGCCGGCCCGATCGGCTGCCTGCACGTCCGCCTGGCCCGTTCCCGCGGCGCCAAGCACGTGACGCTGGTGGAGCTGAACGCCGAGCGGCTGAAGGTGGCCGCCGACCTGGTGCAGCCGGACGCGGCCATCTGTCCGGCGGAGGTCGACCCGATCGACGAGGTGCTCAAGCTGACCGACGGCCGCGGGGCCAGCGTGGTGATCACCGCCGCGGCGTCCGGCAAGGCGCAGGAGGACGCGCTGAAGATGGTCGCCCGGCGCGGCCGGATCAGCTTCTTCGGCGGCCTGCCGAAGGACAATCCGATCATCGCGTGCGACTCGAACCTGGTGCACTACCGCGAGCTGACCATCGTCGGCGCGAACGGCTCCAGCCCGGCGCACAACAAGCGAGCGCTCGAGCTGATCGCCCGCGGCGAGGTGCCGGTGGCCGACCTGATCACCCACCGGCTGCCGCTGGACCGCGTGCTCGAGGCGATCGAGACCGTGGCCGACGGCAAGGCGATCAAGGTGACCGTCGAGCCGTGACGGCGAGTCCGGCACAGCGACACAGGGGAAAGAAGGGATAGACGATGGCCGGCAACACGTTCCAGCTCGAGGTCACGGTCGGCTCCCGGGTCGGCCTGCATGCCCGCCCGGCGGCGGCCGTCGCGGGCGCGGCAGCCGAGGCCGCCCAGCGCGGCGTCGGTATCCGCATCGCCAAGCCGGGCGCCGACCCGGTCGACGCGGCCAGCATCCTCGGCCTGATGAGCCTGGGCGCCAAGCACGGCGACCAGGTGGTGTTGAGCACCGACGCCGACGACGCGGAGCAGGCCGAACGCGAGGTGCGGCAGCTCGCCGAGCTGGTCGCGCGCGACCTGGACGCCCCCGACGCCGAGACCGCCGCGAAGCAGGAGCCCGCGCAGCCGTGACCGCAACGGAGCCAAGGGTGTTGACCGGCCTGGCGGCCAGCCCCGGTCTCGCGGTGGGCCCGGCACGTCGGATGGTGCCGCCGCCGGAACTGCCCGCGACCGAACCGGCCGTCGACGACGCCGCGGCCGAGCTGGAGCGGGCGACGAAGGCGCTGGACGAGGTCGCGGAGTCGCTGGAGGCCACGGCCGCGCAAGCCTCCGGGGAAGCCGCTGGGGTGCTGGCCGCGCAGGCGATGATGGCGCGGGACCCGAGCCTGCGTGCCTCGGTGCAGCGTGCCGTCGACGCGGGCCGGGCCGCGCCGTGGGCGGTGCGGATCGCGGTCGGCCAAGCCCAGGAGATGATGCGGGCCGCGGGCGGCTACCTGGCCGAGCGGGCCAGCGACCTGGAGGACCTGGCGAACCGGACGATCGCCAAGCTGCTCGGCGTCGCCATGCCAGGGCTGCCGCAGCCGGAGGACCCGGACGAGGCCTACGTGTTGTTCGCCGGCGACCTGGCTCCGGCGGACACCGCGACGCTGCCGGTCGACAAGGTGCTGGCCATCGTGACCGAACGCGGTGGGCCGACCGGGCACAGCGCGATCATCGCGCGGGCCGCGGGTATCCCCGCCGTAGTCAGCTGCCCCGGAGCAGCCGATGTCGCCGACGGTGAAACGGTGATCGTGCGTGTGCAGGTCGGCGAGACGGCCGAGGTCGTCCGGCATCCGTCGGAGGACGAGGTGCAGGCCGCCGAGCAGCAACGCGCCGACCTGGCCGCCCGGCTGGCGGGCAGCAGTGGACCGGGTAGCACCGCGGACGGCCACCGCGTGCAGCTGCTGGCCAACGTCGGGTCGGTCGACAACCTGGAGGCCATCTCCGGCGACTCGGACGCCGAGGGTGTCGGGTTGTTCCGCACCGAGGTGTTGTTCCTCGACCGGGCCGCCGCGCCGACCGTCGACGAGCAGCGCGACGCCTACCGCAAGCTGTTGGCGGCGCTGCCCGGGCGGGACGTGGTGATCCGCACGCTGGACGCCGGTTCGGACAAGCCGCTGGCGTTCGTGCAGCTGGGTGATGAGCCGAACCCGGCGCTGGGTGTGCGGGGTTACCGCACCGCGTCGGTGCAGCCGCAGCTGTTGACCGACCAGCTCACGGCGATCGCGTCGGCGGCCGCGGAGACCGCGGCGAACGTGCGGGTCATGGCGCCGATGATCTCCACGCCGGAGGAGGCCGCGGCGTTCGTCGAGCAGGCGCGTAGCCATGGTCTGCCCAGTGTCGGCGTGATGATCGAGGTGCCCGCGGCGGCGCTGCGGATCGACGAGATCGCCGACGTGGTGGACTTCGTCAGCATCGGCACCAACGACCTGGCGCAGTACACGTTCGCCGCCGACCGCCAGCTCGGCGACGTGGCGCACCTGCTCGACCCGTGGCAGCCCGGATTGCTGCAGCTCATCGCCCGCGTGGCGGAAGCGCTGCGCAGGCGGGACAAGCCGGTCAGCCTGTGTGGCGAGGCGGCGGCCGACCCGTTGCTGGCGCCGGTGCTCGCCGGGTTCGGGTTCACCAGCCTGTCGATGGCGCCGACCGCGATCCCCGCGGTGCGGGCCGCGCTGCGCGAACTCACTCTCGAGCAGTGCCGGGAGCGAGCCGAACGGGTGCTGGCGGCGTCATCGCCCGCCGAAGCCCGGGCGGCTGCGAAGTCCTGACGGTCCGCCGCACGGGCAGGTCGACCGTCGCGGCGTCTGCCGGTCTGCGCGCAGCGTATCGGCGGTTACCACGCCCTCCTGCTTCGCGGGCCGATCGCACACTGCGTAGGCCCCAGATTCGCACCAGCCCGGAAACGCGTGTGCCGACGGTGACCGCATCGCGCAGGCCGGCGGCCGTCGCACCGCGGCGCGCACCACGTCGCCGCTACAGCACCCCGGCCCGCATCGCATACGCCACGGCGTGCGTGCGGTTGCGCAGGTTAAGCCGCTCCAGCAGGCCGTGCACGATGTTCTTCACCGTGCGCTCGGAGTAGCACAGTTTGGCGGCGATCTCGGCGGTGTCGCAGCCTTCGGCGAGCAACCGCAGCAGCGCCCGCTCGCGCGGCGTCAGCTGGGGCGCGTTCTCCCCGCCAGGCTGCAGCAGACCGCGCGAAACCCGGTCGAGCTGTTCGACCAGCCGCACCGTTTCCTCTTCGGGAGGCAACGGACCGGCCGCGGCGGTGCGCACGGCCTGCCGCAGTTCTTCCCCGGTCAGCCCGGCGGCGGGCAGCACCGTGAACACCCGGTAGCGCACCGCCGACGGCACATCGAGGCCCTCCAGGTCGTTGAGCACCAGCACGGTGCGGGCCTTGCCGAACTGGGCGATCTTGGCGAGCATCTCGTTGGTCTTGGTGTCCACCCGCTCGGCGACCACCACCGCGACATCGGCCTCGGCGAGCCGCAACGGCGGCACGACGACCAGCTCGGGATCGGTCTTGTTCGCCTTACCACCGGACACGAGGTGGATGACGCCTCGCTGCCGCCACGGGTCAGCGGCACACACCGTCAGGGCCAGACGCTTCATGATTCCTCCGCGGGAGCCGTCCGGTCGGTCTCGACCCCAGCTTCCGCGAACGACCTTCATGAAATCTGTTCGCGTCTTCACGTGGTCATGAAGGGTCCGGTCAGTCCGTCGAGTTTCGCCTGCTCAAGCAGCTCCAATGAGGCCCGCAGATGGTCGAGACAGGCGGGCATGTCGTCCCGTTCCAACGCGCGCAGCGCTTCCTCGCCGCGAGTGAGCCCGGCCAGGACGTCCAGATAACGCTCCCCCGCCTGCGCGTCCCGCTGCTGATCCACCGACAGCTGCAGCAGTTCGATCTGCCTGGCGAGCCGATCGGCCAGCAGGCGATGTGGGCTGAGGCCTCGCGGCGAAGCGGTCATCGCCAACTCCTTCCCGCCCGTGCCTACCCAAGACGACCACTATGACGCCGCGCCCGCCGAGCGGGATGCGCGCGGCGGCAAGCGAAAATCGTCGGTACCGCAGCCGTGCCCGAAAGGACCTTTCTGCGCACGCGCGCACGCGCGCGAGAGGTCGCCGGGCGGGTGCTGTGGCAAAATTCGCTCTCGGCACGCCGCGGGAGAGAGGCTCGTCGATGAGTTCACACCTCCGCTCCAGCCGCTTGGCGGCCGTGCTGACCGTCGTGCTGCTGTTGTCCAGCGGGTGTTTCGGCGGCTCGGGCACCATTCGCCTCACCCTCGCGACGTTCGGCGAGTTCGGCTACCGCGAGCTGGTCCGGACGTTCGAGCGGGACCACCCCGGCATCACCGTCGTCACCCGCGTCACCGACTTCGACAGCCACCACAAGGCGCTGGCCACCGCACTGGGCACCGGTCGCGGAGCGCCGGACGTGGTGGCGATCGAGGAGCAGTACCTGCCGCGCATGCGGCAGTCCGCCGACAAGTTCGTCGACCTGCGCACCTACGGCGCCGACAAGCTCAGCGACCGCTGGGTGGACTGGAAATGGTCGGCCGGCCTCGCCGGTGAGAAAGTCATCGGACTCGGCACGGACATGGGCGGGCTGGCCATGTGCTACCGGCGGGACCTGTTCGCCGCCGCCGGCCTGCCCACCGAGCGGGACGCGGTCTCCCGGCAGTGGCGGACCTGGCGCGACTACGCCGACGTGGCCGAGCGGTTCGCGGCCACGGCAGGCGAGGACGTGCACTTCACCGACTCCGCGGCCAACGTGTTCCAGTCGATGGTCAGCCAGCTGGATCGCAACTACTTCGCCGCCGACGGCTCCTACATCGCCGCGAAGAACGCCCCGCTGAAGGATGCCTTCACCATCGCAGGCGAGCTGGGCGCGAACGGGTTCACCGCGGGCGTGCAGCCGTTCACCCAGGAATGGAGCGCGGCGATCCGGTCCGGTTCGGTGGCCACGGTGGCCTGCCCGTCGTGGATGCTCGCGCTGATCCGCAACGCGGCCGGCCCCGAAGGCGAAGGCAAGTGGGACATCGCTGCGGTGCCCGGCGGCAGCGGTAACCGCGGCGGCTCCTACCTGGCGATACCGGCGCAGACCGAGCACGCGCGCGCCGCGTACCAGCTGGCGGAGTGGCTGACCGCGCCGGAGCAACAGCGGCGTACGTTCCTCACCACCGGGATCCTGCCCAGCTGCCCCGCGGTGTACCGCGACCCGAAGATCCAATCCCGTCGCGACCGGTACTTCTCCAACGCCCCGGTCGGCAAGATCTACGCCGCGGCGGCGGACGCGCTGCGCCCCACGTTCCGCGGGGTCGACGATGCCAGGGTGCGACCCCGGTTCGATGCGGCGCTCGGCCGGATCGAGGAAGGTGCGCTGAGCGTGCCCGAAGCCTTCGCCGAAGCCGTGCAGCGCGGCCGGGACGCGTTGGGAGGAGGTTGAACTGACCACGCGAACGGCGAAGTACGCGTCCCGCGGCCAGCGCGCCGCCGGCTATCTGCTCCTGGCGCCGTTCTTCGTCGTGTTCGTGGTCTTCGGTCTCCTGCCGCTGCTCTACACCGCGTGGGTCTCGCTGCACGACTGGGACCTCATCGACGGCCCGCGCGCCTTCACCGGCGTGGACAACTACGCGCAGCTGTTGTCCGACTGGCGCTTCTACAACGCGTTGGGCAACACGGTGAGCATCTTCCTGTTGTCCACCGTGGTGCAGTTGCTGGCCGCGCTCGGGCTCGCCGCGCTGCTCAACCGCCCGTTGCGGGCGAGTTCGTGGTGGCGGGCGGGTGTGCTGCTGCCGAACGTCGTCTCCGTGGTCGCGGTGGCGCTGGTGTTCGGTCAGCTGTTCGGCGACACCTCCGGCACCGTCAACGCCGTGCTCGAGCTGATCGGGCTCGACCCGGTCGACTGGCACAGCGATCGGTGGTCGGCCCACCTGGCCGTCTCCGTCATGGTCATCTGGCGCTGGACCGGCTACAACGCCCTGCTGTACCTGGCCGCCATGCAGTCCATCCCGCAGGAGCGCTACGACGCGGCCGCGCTGGACGGCGCGTCCCGCTGGCAGGCGTTCTGGTTGATCACCGTGCCGGGGATCCGGCCGACGATCCTGTTCACCGTGGTCATCTCGACCATCGGTGGGCTGCAGTTGTTCACCGAACCGCAGCTGTTCGACCCGCTCGGCACCAGCGGCACCGGAGGCACCGACCGGCAGTTCCAGACCCTGGTGATGTACCTCTACGAGCGCGGGTTCACCGAGTACGACGCCGGCTACGCGGCCGCCGTGGCGTGGGCCGTGGTCGCCATCTCCGGCATCGTCGTGCTGGTCAACTTCGGCCTGGTCCGCCGCATGGTGGCGAGGAGCTGAGCGATGACAGTCACGACGCCCCGGCCGGCGCAGCATCGCACCCACCGCAAGCCGGACGCCGCCGACTCCCCACGCGGGCCGCTGCGCTGGTGGGTCTACGCGCTCCTGCTCGCCGTCGGGGCCGCGTCGATCTTCCCGCTGTACTGGTCGTTCGTCGTGGCCAGCAGCGACGGAGCAGATGCTTCCGGGCTGCCGTCGCTGATCCCGGGCCCGCATCTGATGGAGAACCTGGCCCGGGTCGTCGACACCGTCGACTTCTGGTTCGCCGTGCAGAACTCGCTCATCGTGGCGAGCACCGTGGCGGTCGCCAACGTCACGCTGTCGACCTTCGCCGGTTTCGCGTTCGCCCACCTGCGCTTCCCCGGCCGGAACACGTTGTTCCTGGTGGTGCTGGGCACGGCGATGGTCCCCGCTCAACTCGGCGTCGTCCCGCTCTACCTCGTGGTGTCCGACCTGGGCTGGTACGGACGGTTGGAAGCGGTGATCGTGCCCGCGTTGGCGGGCGCGTTCGGGGTGTTCTGGATGCGGCAGGCGTGTGAGCAGGCGGTCGATCCGGACCTGGTCGACGCGGCCCGGCTGGACGGCTGCTCGGTGCTGCGGGTCATCTGGCACGTGGTGGTACCTGCGGTGCGCCCGCAAGCGCTCGTGCTGACCATGCTGACGTTTCTGTCCGCGTGGAACGACTTCTTCTGGCCGCTGATCGTCCTCGACCCGGTACGAAGTCCGACCGTGCAGGTCGTGGTGTCCGAATTGGCCAGCGGTTACTTCACCGACTACGCGCTGATGCTCACCGGTGCCACACTGGGCGTGCTTCCGGTGCTGGTGATCTTCGTGCTGCTGGCGCGACGCATCGTCACCGGGATCATGCACGGCGCGGGACAAGGCGTGAGGTGAGCGCGATGACGGCGGTGACCCGATCCAGCAGCGCGAGCACGTCGCCGCAGGGACTGACGTTCCCGACCGGTTTCCGCTGGGGTGCGGCCACCGCGGCGTACCAGATCGAGGGCAGCACGACGGTCGACGGCCGCGGCCCGTCCATCTGGGACACGTTCGTCACGCAGCCGGGCGCGATCGCCGGCGGCCACACCGGTGAGCAGGCGTGCGACCACTTCCGCCGCTACCCCGACGACGTGCGGCTGATGGCCGAGCTCGGGCTGCCCTGCTACCGGTTCTCCATAGCGTGGCCGCGCGTCCAGCCCGATGGGCGCACGACCAGCAGTGCGGGTCTGGCGTTCTACGACCGGCTGGTGGACCAGCTGCTGGACCACGGCATCGAGCCGATCGCGACCCTCTACCACTGGGACCTCCCGCAGGCGCTGGAGGACGCGGGGGGCTGGCCGGCCAGGGACACCGCACTGCGGTTCGCCGACTACGCGCAAACGGTCCACCAGGTGCTCGGCGACCGAGTGGTCGATTGGACGACCGTCAACGAGCCGTTCTGCTCGGCGTACTTCGGCTACGGCACCGGAATCCACGCGCCGGGAATCCGGGACGAAGCCGCCGCCTTGCGTGCCGCCCACCACCTGCTGCTGGCGCACGGGCTCGGCACGCGTGCCCTGCGCGCCGCCGCCTCCGGAGACCTGCGCGTCGGCATCGTGTTCAACTTCGGCTCGATCCTCATCGCGCGAGACGAACCGGAGTACCGCGAAGCGGCCCGCAAGGTCGACGGCCTGCAGAACCGGCTGTTCCTCGACCCGGTGCTCGGCGCGGGTTATCCGCAGGACGTGCTCGACGACATCGCGCACCTCGAGGCGCTCGAGCCGGCGATCCGGTCCGACGACCTGGACGTCATCGCCGCCCCGATCGACCAGATCGGCATCAACTTCTACGGCCCGTCCCGCTACGCCCCCACCGGCGACCCCGGCGAGCGCGGCACGTGCGACATGCCTGGCGTGCGCGGGGTCGACACGTTGCCGCCGCAGGGACCGCTGACCGGGTTCGGCTGGGAACAGGATTCGGACTCCCTCACCGACCTGCTACTGGCGGTGTCCGAACGCACTGACCTCCCGCTGGTGGTCGCGGAGAACGGCGCGGCGTTCGCCGACGAGGTGAGCGGCGATCGGGTGCACGACGCCGAGCGCACCCGCTACCTGGCCGAGCACATTCGCGCGGTACACCGGGCCCTGCAGCGCGGCGCCGACGTGCGCGGCTACCTGGTGTGGTCACTGATGGACAACTTCGAGTGGGCGATGGGCTTCACCCAGCGTTTCGGCATCGTGCACGTGGACTTCGCGACGCAGCGGCGGCGGATCAAGGACAGCGGCCTGATGTTCTCCGAAGTCGCGCGGTCGAACATGCTGCCGGCGTCGGTCGCCTCCCCGGACGACGGCTACCGCAGGCGACCGCTGGTGGACCCGGACCGGTGGGGTTTGATCGCGCTGGGCTGAGCCGCGCGGTGGGCCTCGACGGCCGAGCGCGTGATGCCCAGGCGCGTGGTCACGCCGAGCACCTGCTGCACGCGCTCGACGTGTTCGCGCACCGCTTGCGGCGACAACGACAGCCGGTGGGCGATGTCGCTGTCCGGCCAGCCCGCGGCGACCAGGTCGGCCACGCCGAGTTCGACCGGGGTGAGCCAGTGCGCCTCGGGCTGCCGTAACACCTCGGCACGACGCAAGCCGTAGGGGCGGAGGCGTTCCTCGGCCCGGGCGACGCACCAGGCCGCGCCCAGTTCGGTCGCCACCAGCAAGCTGTTGCGCAGCGCGGCCCGAGCTTCGTCCACCCGGTTCGTCGCGGCGAACAGCTCGGCGGCGTCCTCGAGCACCGCCGCGTATTCGAACCGCCGCCCCACCCGGTGGAACGTCTCGGCCAGGGCCCGGAGGGCCTCGGGGTCGCGACCCAGCAAGCCGCGGCACCACGTCGCGGCGGCTGTCGCGCGTCCCGGCGAGTCTTCGCTCCGCTCACCTGCCTCGCTGATGTCCAACGCTTGGCGGGCCAGATCGGCCCGCTCGACCTGGAGGGCGAGCCGCGCGATGACCGGCAGCCACTGATGCCGGGCGGCCCAGGGAGCGTCACCGTCGAGGACCGGGAGCAAGGCGTCCAGCGCTTCGTGGGTCTGACCGCGGCGCTCCGCCGCCACCGCGGCCGCAGCCAGCACGAACTCGGAATGCTCCGGGTCGGCCGCGGTGGTCAACTGCACTTCTTGCGCGGCCCGCAGCTGCTGCTCGAGCAACCGGTCGTCGTCGCGCATCCCCGCGATCAGCGCGGACAACCCGTGGCGCAGCAGGATCGCGCCCCGGCGTCGCAGCCCGTACTGGGTCATCTCCGCCGCTGCCTGCGGAACGGCGTCCAGCTCGCTGATCGCCTCGTCCCAACGACCGAGCCAGAAGTAGTGCACCGCAGCGGGCGCCCGCAGACCCGGCACGTGCGCGCGGTTTCCCTGGCCCGCGTTGAGCTGCTGGGCCTGCACCAGGCACTGACCCGCCTCGGCGAGCCGATCCAGGTTGTGCAGCGTGCTGATCCGATCGTCCAGCAGGCTCAATCGGATGTCCGCCAGGTCCTCGTGGCCACGCACCACCGCGAGCGCGTCGTCGTTGTGCCGCAGCGCCTCGAGGTGCTTGCCACGAGCTGACTCCACCATCCACAGCCGCCGCGACGCGTGCACCGTGAGCACGGGATCGGATTCGGTCTGCAAGACCTGCCGCGCATCGTCTTCCGCCCCGGCAAGGTCCTCGCACCCGGGACGTTCGATCGACGCCAGCATCACCCGATGCTGCGCCCGCCACCGCGACGGGACGTCGGGATCGTCGGCCGCCAGCCGGAGGGTCGCGCACGCCTGCTCGGTCAAGCCACGCATGGCGTCCAGATACGCCAGCATCAGCCGCATCTCGGCGGCCAGCGCCGGATCGGCCGTCATCGCCAGCACCGCGCGGGCCTCGGCTTCCGGACTGCGGCCGAGCCAGAACCGCAACCGGGCCAGCCGGGCGGTCAGCACCTCGCGCGTCCGCTCGTGCGGCACGGTCCCACGGACCGCACGTTCCAGCAGGTCGGCGGCCAGTTCCGGCGACCGCAGGGCCACCGCCTCGCTGTTGTCGACCAACCACTCGATCGTCCACGCGTCGGGCGCGACCGGAGCGGCCAGCAGCTGTTGCGCCACTCGCTCCGGATCACTGCCCGCCGCGGCCAACGAGTGCGCTGCCTGCCGGTGCAACGCGACCCGCACGGCCTGCGGCATGCCGTCGTGCAACGCCTGGCGCACCAGCGGATGACGAAACGCGAACCGGTCCCCCGCGTCGCGGAGCACCCCGGCCGCGACCGCTTCGTCGACCGCCGCGATCAAATCGGACACCGGCCTGCTCAGTGCCGCGGCCACCTCACCGAGATCGAGTTCCGGCCCGAACAGGGTGGCCCAGCGCAGCACTTCGCGCGCCTGCTCGCCGAGGAAACTCAGATAGGTCGTCACTTCGGACGCCAGGAAAGCCAGCGCCCTGCGCGCGGCCTCCTCGTCCACGTCGGCCAGCCCGTCGTCGAGACGCAGACATCGGCTACGCACCAGGCACTCGACGATCTGCCGGACGAAGCACGGATTGCCCGCGGCGGTGTCCACCACCTTCAGCAGCGCCGCCGACGGCTCGGCGTCGGCCAACGCGCACGCCAGCTCGGCGACTTCGTCCTGGTCCAGCGGCCCAAGGCGCACCGGTTCCCCGAAGGCCGCACGCACCCGCTCCACCGGTTCGCGGCGGGGCACCGGACGAGCCGAGACCAACACCAGCAGCGGAGCCCGGCGCACCAGCCGCACCAATCGGTGACACACCAGCAGCGACGCCTCGTCCGCCCACTGCATGTCGTCCAGCACCAGGACCAGCGGGCCCTGCGTGCACAGCTGATCGATCAGGCCGATCACCCGCTCGACGGCGGCGACCTCCGCTTCCCCGCCGCGCCACGAGGCATCCCGGTGCCGCAGCTGGGTGGCCAGTTCGCGGCGTTGCGGGTCCGGCGAGTGGACGTCCACCCCGAGGCATTCCAGCAGCATGCCGAGCGGGAACCGGCCGCTCAGCTCGTCACCCGCGGCCCACACGACGCGCATCCCGCGGGCCATGTGATGCTCCAGCGCCTCGGCCAGCAGCGCCGTCTTCCCGATACCGGGCTCACCCTCCACCCACAGCACGCCGCCGTGCCCGTCGGCGAGCGCGCGCAGCTTGTCGTGCAGGGTCGTCAGCGCTTCCGTGCGGCCGACGAACGGCTCCGGGGCGTCCGGTCGCAAGTTCTCGTCGCTCCAGGGCATGCCGGCGCGCAGGTCCTGCTCGATGCTGTCGCGCACCGACCGCAACGCCGCGCCCGGCTCGATCCCCAGCTCACCGGTGAGCGCCCGCTCGGCATCCCGGTAGACCTCGAGCGCCTCCTCACTGCGGCCACAGCGATGCAACGCCGTCATCAACAATCCGCGCGCTCGCTCGCGGGCCGGATGCTCGTGCACCAGCCTCCGCAGTTCGTCGACCACCTGCTCGGCTCGGCCCAGCGCCACCGCCGCCTCGGCGCGACATTCGATCGTGGCCAGCCGGAGTTCGGCCAGCCGCGCGCGATGCCGCGCCGCGAACGGTCCGCCGACGTCGATCAGCGCTTCGCCCCGCCACAGCGCCAGTGCTTCGGTGAACAGGTCGTAGGCGCTCTGCCACTGTTCCCGCGCGGCGTGCTGGGCGGCGCGTTCGCGCAACCGCTCGAGGCGGATGACGTCCAGCCCGTCCGGATCGACGCGGAGTTCGTAGCCGCCGCCGGAGGACACCAGCACTTCGCCACCGGACCATCGCGAGCGGCGCGGCTCGAGCACGCGGCGCAGGTCGGAGACGTAGGTGTAGAGGCTGCCTTCCACGGTGGCAGGTGGGTCGTCGCCCCACACCGCCCGGATGAGCTCGGCCCGGCTGACCGCTTGCCCGGCGCGCAGGGCGAGCACGGCGAACACCGACCGGCGGCGGCCGGAGCCCAGGTCCAGCTCACGCTCACCGCGGCGCACCCGCAAGGGGCCGAGCAGCTCGATGTCGAGCGAGCCCTGTTCCTTCGGCATGGTCAACCCCCTCCGCCGCGGGTTCAGTATGGACTAGACCAATTTTGGGAACCAGTGGCCCGGTGAAGGCGCCTCGAGGTCGCGTGAAGGTGCCATGAAGGCTCGGCCACGACACTGACGTCAGCAGACGACCAAGATGTGACGGCCCGTGGAGGACGGCAATGGCGCACGTACGGGTGGCTGTTTTCGCAACCGACCCGCTGACCGAGGCGGGGCTGCGCGGTTACCTGCGCGAACGCAGCGAGATGACCGTGCTGGACGACCCTCCCCCGGCGGATGCCGATGTCGTCGTGGCCGCCACCGACGAGCTGAACGCGCCGATGCTGGCGACGCTGCGGCAGTGGGCCGACAGCGCGGGACGCCCGGTCGTGTTGTTGGCCAGGGAGCTGTCCGAGACCGACCTGCTGCACGTCATCGAGCGCCGGGTGGTCGCCGTCCTGCCGCGCTGCGGGGCGCCGGACGAACGGCTGGTGCAAGCGCTGCTCACCGCCGCCGCGGGAGGTGGCATGCTGCCGCCGCGATTGCTGGGTGGGCTGCTCCGGCACATCGAGCGGCTGCACCGCGAGGTGTTGGCGCCGCGGGGGCTCAGTTCCTCCGGCATCACGCCGCGGGAGGCCGATGTACTCCGCCTGATGGCCGAAGGCATGGACACCGCGGAGATCGCGGCCAAGCTGTGCTACTCGCAGCGCACGGTCAAGAACGTGCTGCACGGCCTGACCAACCGGCTCAACCTGCGCAATCGCGCGCACGCGGTGGCTCATGCCCTGCGCGCCGACGTCATCTGACCGACCCGGCCCGGCACGTCACGGTCGGCCTGCCGGAGCCGAGCGAACTGTTCGGCCAATGCCGCCCGCGACTCCAGCCTGAGCGTGCGCAGGATCCGCACCACGTGGGCCTGCACGGTCCGCCGCGGCAACAACAGTTCCGCGGCGATCTCCGGGTTGGCCTTGCCGCGTGACACCAGTTCGGCGATCCGCCGCTCGACCGCCGACAACGACTCCCAGCCCGCCCGTGTCGGAGCCGCGGTCTCGGCGTGCACCCCGTAGGCGGCCAGCCGCTGTTGGGCGCGGTGCCGGTCCCAGCGGGCCGACAGGTCGCCGTAGATCTCGACCGCTTCGCTCAGGCACCGCCCGGCGTCGTCGGGGCGCCCGGTTTCCGCGTGGATCTCGGCGAGGTCCTCCAGCGCCCACGCCAGTTCGACCTGGCGGCCGGCGGCGCGATGGTGGGCCACCACGGCCTTGCCTGCCGCGACGTCCCGGTCGATGAGCGCACGACACCACTGCAGGGCTGCATGCGCCCGCGCAGGCACCTTCTCCCGATCCGCCTCGTACTCGCACGCGGCCAGCGCGGCCCGCGCGGCCTCCTCGTCGCCGATGCGCCTGGCCAGCCGCGCGATCCCCGGCAGCCACTGGTGGCGCAGCATCATCTGCGCATAGCCGACGTTGAGGATCGGCGACAGGATCGCCAGTGCCCGGTGCGGCTCCCCGGCCTGTTCGGC
The DNA here is from genome assembly GCF_000427825.1 of Thermocrispum municipale DSM 44069. Lineage (GTDB taxonomy): Bacteria > Actinomycetota > Actinomycetes > Mycobacteriales > Pseudonocardiaceae > Thermocrispum > Thermocrispum municipale. The sequence continues at coordinate 123,903 of NZ_KE386595.1, forward strand.
CGCGAGGGCCTGGGCGACCAGCAAGAAGTCGAAGCTCTCCCGTTCCGACCGGGTCTCCGGGGCGTGTACCGCGGCCGCGTCCAGGTGGTCGGCGGCCCGCCCGCGGTCGTCCCGGTGTCCGGCGATCAGCGCGGCCACCCCGTGCAGCAGCAGCGCCGCAGGACCGGGCTCGCGCAGCCCGTAGAACGAGATCTCCGGGCCGTCCTCGATGACCGTCTCCAGCTCGGCCATCGCCTCGTCCCAACGGCCCTCCCAGTAGTAGTGCACGGCGGCCGACACCTGCAGTCCGCTGGGCAGCGCGTGCTGCACGGTGATCTCCCGCGCCGAGCGCAGTGCCGCCCGCGCCTCCGGCAACCGGTCCAGGTTCTGCAGCGTGAACATCCGGTTGTCCAGCAGGTCGAAGTGGATGTCGGCCAGGTCCGGCCGGTCCCGGACGACCGCGAGTGCCCGATCGACATGCTGCAATGCGGCTTCGTGATCGCGCCGCATGGAGCAGATCTGCCACAACGTCTGATGCGCGTGCGCCAAAAGGTAGGCGTCGCCGGTCCTCTCCGCGGTGGCGCACGCGGCCCACGCGTCGGCTTCTGCCGCGTCGATGTCGGACAAGTCGCCACGACGAAAGTTGACCAGCAGCGCTATGTGCCGCGAGCGCCAGATGTCCGGCAGCTTTGGGTCGGCCATCGACTCGGCGATGACCTCCTGCGCCAGTGACGTCTGCCCGCTGCGATGCAGCATCGCCGCGTACAGCTGGCGAAGTTCGGCGGTGCGCGCGGGCTCGCTGGAGAGCTCGATGGCCTGGCGAATGCGTTGCAATGTGGCCTCCGGGTCACGGGCCATGCGGAACAACACTCTGGCCAGTGCCGCGCTCAGCAGCTCCCGATGCCGTGCAGCCAGCGTCGGGATGTCGACCACGCGCTGCAACAGGTCGACCGCGATGTGCGGGGCACCGGTGGCCAGCTCGGCGCTGTGCGCGACCAGCCACTCCCCGACCCAGGTGTCGATCGCCTTCGGCGCGGCGATCAGCTGCTCGGCCACCCGGCGCACCGGCGCTCCGCCTGCGGCCAGGGCCTCCGCGGCTTGCCGGTGCAACGCCGAACGCATCGCCGCGGGGATGTCGGCGTAGAGCGCCTGCCGCAACAGCGGATGCCGGAACCGCAGCTGCAGGCCCGCGTCGACGAGGATGTTCGCCGCGACAGCCTCCTCGAACACACCGACCAACTCGGCCGGTGTCCGGCGCGTCACCGCGGCGACGTCGTCCACGGTGAACTCCGGCCCGAGCAGGGCGGCCATCCGCAGCGCATCGCGGGTCCGTTCGCTCACGCCTTCGAGCGTTCTGCCCATCGCCGCGATCAACGAGGTCGGCGGCTCGTAGGCCGGCTGGTCGACCTCGGCCACCCCGTCGACGACCTCGATGGCGCCGCCGCGCAGCAGGCCGTCGACCATCTCGCGCAGATACAACGGGTTGCCCTCGGCCCGGGCCGCCAGATCGAGCAACCCGCGGCCCGGGCGGGCCCGCACCTGCGCCGCCACCAGGTCCCGGCTCGCCTCGGAGTTCAGCGGGGCGAGCGTCAGCGTGGTGTGCCCGCGGGCGCTGACTCGCTGCCGTAGCTGCACCAGTTCGGGCCGGTTCGGCGCTGGACGGGCCGCGCCGATCAGCAGCAACGGCAACTGTCTGCTCGCCGCGGACAGCCGGTGCCACACCAGCACCGACGCTTCGTCCGCCCACTGCATGTCGTCCAGCACCAGCACCTGCGGCGCTTCCGCACACAGCGTGTCGACCAGCGACAGCAGGCTGTCCACGGCGGCCAGCACGGGGTCGGCCCCGTCGGTCACGGGGTCGGACGGGGTGCCTTGCAGTTGCCGCGCCAGAGCCGCTCGCCGGGGATCGGGTGAGCGGACGTCGATGCCCAGACAGTCCAGGATCACCTGCAGCGGGAACCGTTGTGCCAGCTCGTCGGCCGCGGCCCAGGACAGTCGGCAGCCCCGCTCCTCCACCCCGGCCAATGCGGTAATGAGCAGCTCCGACTTGCCGATCCCCGCTGCGCCTTCCACCCACACCGAATGCCCACGGCCCGCCACCAGCGCGTCCACCCGGGAACGCAGCAGGCTCAGCTCGTCGTCCCGTCCGTACAGCGATGACGACTCGTGGGCCCGTTGCGGTCCCGGCACCGGGTGCGGGGGTGTTTGCGGTGGCGCGGTCAAGGTCGGGTCGCCGGCCAGCATCCGGTCGTTGAGTTCCTGCAGCGCGGGGCCCGGGCGAACCCCCAGTTCCTCCTGCAGCACCCGGCGCGCGTCGTGGAAGACCTCCAACGCCTCGGCCTGCCGCTCACTGCGGTACAGCGCCAGCATCAGCAGCGCGCGCAACGATTCGCGCAACGGATGGTCGGCAACCAGCGCGCTCAGCTCGGCCGCGACGTCGGCGTGCTCGCCGAGCTCGAGCAGGGCGGCCGCGCGGCGTTCGTGCACGTCGATCCGTCGCTGGAGCAACCGTTCGCGCTCCTGCTCGGCGAACGGCCCCGGGATGCCGGAGAACGGCTCGCCGCGCCACAGATCCAGCGCCGCGGTGTAGGCGTCGGCGGCGGCGCGGTGCGCTCCGGACTCGGCGGCTTCCTCGCCCGAACGGCACAGCCGCTCGAACTCGGCGACATCGAGCGCCCCGGGCTCCAGCCACAGCCGATAACCGCCCGGCCCCTTCTCCACCGGCTCGCCGACGGGAGCCAGGCAGCGACGCAGACCCGACATGTACGTATAGACACTGCCGTCCGCGCTGGCGGGGGCCGACTCACCCCACACCGCGTCGATCAGTTCGCGTCGGCTGACTTCCTCGCCTGCGCGCGCAGCCAGCACGGCGAAGACCGCTCGCTGCCGAGCCGGCCCCAACGGCAGTTCGTCCTCGCCGGCACGCGCCCGCACCGGACCGAGGAGGTCCACGGCCAGCGGGCCGCGTCGAACGTCGCTGCCTGCCATGCCAGCCCCTCCGCCAGCCTGCACTGTCAACCCACGCCGAACGACACCATCCGGTGAATCTGCGCCGGCGCGCCGGAGTGTAGCCGTCACCCGACCAGGCGTGACCCGACGAAAGGGTGCTGACGGGAAATTTGGGGGTTATCCCCCAAGACGCCAGCGAACACGGCAAGAGCTGTCCAGCAGCACGAGCGCGGCGTCGTCGGTGACCAGCAGCCACTCGGTCGGCACGCCCGCGGTGCCGCTGGACCACACCGGCCAGTCGTGCGCGTCGTAGAGCACCAGATCGCCGTCCGGCATCAGGGTCAAGCCGCCTGCCGGGATACCTGCGCTGCCGACGGCCCAGTGGACCTGTCCGTCGTCGCCGGTCAGCTGGAGTTCACCGTCGGGCAGGTGGGACAGCGTGAACCGGCCCGACGGGCTGCGGAGGGAGTCCTGGCACAGCCACTGGCCGCGTTGCAGGCAGCCGATCCCGGAGAGCACCTGCTCACGCCAGACGTCCGCGCAGAGACCGCGCACGCTCGCCGCCGCCGTCACGCCGTGACTCGCACGTAGTCGATCACCAGTTCTTGCGGGAACTGCGTGGTCTCGTCCGGATCGCCCGGCCAGTACCCGCCGACCGCCAGGTTGAGGATGACGAAGAAGTCGTGGTCGAACACCCACTGGCGGCCGCCCAGGTCGGCGGGCGTGCGGGTCTGGTACACCGTGCCGTCGACCGACCACTCGATGCGCTCCGGCGACCACTCGATGGCGAAGACGTGGAAGTCGTCGGCGAACTGCTGGCCGTCCGGCAGCGTGTAGGCCGCGCCGATGCCTCCCTCGCCGGAATAGCCGGGACCGTGGATGGTCCCGTGCACGGTGGACGGCTCGCGGCCGATGTTCTCCATGATGTCGATCTCCCCGCAGTCGGGCCAGCCGACATCGCCGAAGTCGTCCCCGAGCAGCCAGAACGCGGGCCAGATGCCCTGCCCACGGGGCACCTTGACACGCGCCTCGAACCGCCCGTAGGCCTGGCTGAACTTGCCCGCGCTGTTCAGCCGCGCCGACGTGTACTCGCAGCGGCCGTACCAGCACTGGTAGTCGGCCGGGTTCTCCTTGCGTGCGGTGATGACCAGGTTGCCCTGACCGTCGTGCACGGCGTTGGCGGTGCTGTCGGTGTAGTACTGCCGCTCCGCGTTGTTCGGGTTGTCGCCGATCTCCATGTTCCACTTGCTGGTGTCCACCGGCGTCCCGGCGGGCGCGTCGAACTCGTCGGCGAACACGAGCTGGGGACCACTGCCGCGTGGTTCGGGCTCGGCCATGGCGGCCGGGGTGGCCGCGGTCGCGGTTACGATCAGGGTGCCGAGTACGGCGAGCCAGGCGGTACGACGTGCGGATGGCATGGCGACGGGTCACCTCTCCGAGGTCGGTGGCGCAGTGCGCAATTGTGGCGCCGACCAGCCCCGTCCGCCCTGGTCACCTGCGCGTTTTGCCTCGAAGGTCCGCGAGGTCTGCCCGCGTTGGCACTTCGGCCGTAATGACCGTTTCGCCCAGGCGCGCGACAAGGGGGCGTCCCGCGCCAGGACGCCCCCTTGTCCGGTCAGTGGATCAACTCCGCTGGTACTCCTCCCAGGTCACCTTCTTGACCTTCGGGCCGTCGTCCTTGCCGTGGTTGGCCAGGCCGTTGCGGCCGAGGAAGTAGTCGCCGACCTGTGCCTGCGCCTGCGGCGACATGTCGGTGTCGCTGATGGCGACCGCGTGGATGTGCGCGGCCCAGTTGCCCTGGTCCGGCGAGCGGTACCAGGCGGCGAAGCCGACCTGACGCAGCGCCTTCACCACGGCGGTCTTGTTGGACAGGTTGGTCACCGAGATGTCCACCACGCCGCCGCCGTCGTGCGTGCCACCGGAGGCCCCGACGCCACCCGGGTTGTACGAACCCTGGGTCAGCACGATGTTCTGACCGGACTTCTTCTCCGCAGCCTTGATCATGGCGGCGGTCCGCTTGTTGATCGTCTTGCCGTCCATCGTGGTCTTGGCGCCGACGCTGATCGTCCGGCTCAGGGTGTAGCGCCCCTTGCCCAGCTTGGCGAGCGAGCCCTTGCCCGGCAGGCCGCTGGCGTCCAGGCCGGTGTAGCCGAGCGAACGCTGGTACTTCGCGTAGGCGTTCACCGTGGTGGTGCCGAAGTGACCGTCGACGTACTTCTTGGCCAGGAAGCCCTTGGCGGCCAGCGCTTGCTCGACCGCCTTCACGTGCGGCCCGGCGCCCGGGACGATGGTCTGGTTCGGCTTGTACGGATCCCACATCGCGGCCTTGATGACCAGCTCCATGTTGACCGTCTTGGCTGCTGTGGCCTGCTCCGGCTCCGCGTTGGCCAGTGCGGCCCCGCCGACGCCGCCGGCCAGCACGGCCAGTGCGGCGACCGCCCCTGTCAGTTTGCGCATGTCGATCTCCCCTGTTCGTCGTCGCCGGGATGCCCGGCTGGTTCGGTGCACCGGCACTGCCGGTGCGGTGTCAACGGATGAGGTGCCGCCAGCCGCCGTGCTCGCCCGAGCCATGGGAGCCGACCGCCCCACCCCACGTCCGCAGCGGCCCGCCTGCGGCGATCCGCGCTGCTGAAGTCATCGGTGTGGCTCCTTGTCCCCCCGGCTGGTGACGAGACCGAGCATGGAACGCACACCACGGCGTCCGAGACCGATTTCCACAGGACTTGACACCGGCCCGCGCGCGATTGACAGGTTTGACAACCGTTCGGGCGTGCTCCGGATGGCGGGGTTTTCCCAGAACACCCCTGCTGTACGTGTCTGATTGGCTACACTCCGCCCGACCGGGAAAACAAGCAACACGGTGGACGAGCCCTTTGACAGCCATGAGCGAGAAAAACGCGTCAACCAAGCCGCATGACAAGGCTCGTGACACCACAACGGGGAGCGCCATGACCCAGGATGCGATCCCTCCACGACACCCAGCGCTGGACGAGTTCATGTCCGAGCTGCGGGCGCTGCGGCAGAGCGCGGGCCAGCCGTCGTTCCGCAAGATGGCGCAGAAGTCCGGCGCGGTCTCGCACGCGACCTTGCACCTGTCGGTGACCGGGTATCGCCTGCAGCCGTGGGAGACCGTTCGAGAGTTCGTGCGCGCCTGCAACGGTGACGAGTCCGAGTGGCACGCCAAGTGGCAGCGCGTGGCGCGCCAACTCACCGCGGACAACGACCCCGGCGCGGGTGCGGTGACCGAGGCGGAGCCCGAAGCGACAGCTGGTGAGCGGTCGGCCGAGCACACGGCCGACCGCGAGCGATCCGGGGAACGCAAGCCGAAGTGGTGGTTCATCCCGGCGGCGGCAGCGCTCGTGGTCGCGGGCGTCGTCGGCGTAGTGGCACTGCTCGGCGGCGAGGACAACCCGCCGGAGGTCCCGACGAAGAACGCGGCCAGCGACACCGGCGGCGAGGACCCGATGGCGGGCCCCGCCTACCCGGGCGACAAGAGCCGGTTCATCGCCGACGTGAGCGTCCCGGACGGCACCGAGGTCAAGCCGGGCAGCACGTTCGACAAGATCTGGGAGATCCAGAACGCCGGCTCGGTGGAATGGACCCATCGGTTCCTGCAGCGCGACGACTCCATCGCGGGCAAGCAACCGTGCCAGACGCCCAAGCGCATCCCCGTCGAGAACACCAGGCCGGGTGAGAACGTCAAGATCAAGGTGCGGGTACGTGCACCGAAGGTCGCGCCGTCCGGTTGCAAGGTGTACTGGAAGATGGTCGACTCCACGGGCAAGCTGATGTTCCCGTCGGCGCGACCGATCTACTTCGAAGTGGTGGTGCGCAAGTAGCACGCGGGCACCCCCACGCGGCCGGGCCTGCACTCGCCGGCGGCAGGGCCCGACAGCAGCCGGCCTGCCGACGCACCGCCGGGAAGGCGCCGACAAGCCTGTCTGCCGCCGCGCCGCCGGGTGCCCCGTCCGGGACGGCTGGCACCCGGGCGTGCCTCGGGTGGCCTCGTCCAGTACGACCTCCGGCGTCCTCAGGCCATCGTCCGGTACGACCCCCGGGCGTGCCTCAGGCGCTCTCGCCCTCCTGTGGGTCCCACGCCAGCAGCCGCACCTTCGCCACCGTGCGCACGTGCTTGCGCATGGCCTCCGCCGCTTTCTCCGGATCACCTTCCCGGATGGCCTCCACGATCGCCCGGTGCTGCTCCATCGACTGGTGCGGCCGTTCCGGTTGACGCAGCGACTCGTTGCGGCTCTCGGCGATCTGCACCGAGATCGACCGCATGAACTCCGCCAGCAGCCCGCTGCGTGCGGCCGCCGTGATCGCCGCGTGGAACCGGCGGTCGCCCTCGATGCCGTACTCGCCCTGCTCGATCTCCTTGGCCATGTGCTCGAGCGCGGCGTCCATCGCGGCCAGGTCCTCGTCGGTGCGCCGCTGCGCGGCCAGCTCGGCCAGCTTCGTCTCCAGCGCCTCGCGCGCCTCCAGCACCTCGGGAAGCCTGCGCCGCCTGGCCACCATCTCGTCGACGGTCTCCACGGTCAGCTCGTCCGACCGCAGGTACGTGCCGCCGCCGTGCCGGGACTCCACCAGGCCCTGGACCTCGAGCACCACGATCGCCTGCTTCACCGAGGCCCGGCTCACCCCGAGCCGCTCGGCCAGTTCGCGTTCACCGGGCAGCTTGTCCCCCGCCTTCAGGCCCGCCTGTTCGACATGCGCCTTGATCCGCTCGATGACCTGCTCGTACAGCCGCAACTTGCTCACGCGGCTCAGGGCCTGAGACAACCCGAACACCCCTTGCTCGTAGTGCGGGCGCAGCCCCGGGGCGGCACCCCACCGTAGGACTGGTGGCTCAGCCACTTTACCAATCAAGCCTTGACAGTGACGGCCATCACGGGAGAAAGTGGCTCATCCACTAGCCCACTGAGCCACTAGTCCGGTAGACCGGCGTCAAGGAGGACGGTCGTGTCCGCGGAAATGATTTCGATCATCGCCCTCGTGGTGATCTTCGTGCTGGCCACGACGCTGTCGATCAACATGGGCGCGCTCGCTTTCGCGGGAGCGTTCCTGGTCGGCACGTTGGCAGGCGGCCTGGACGCCGACGGCATCTTCGCCGGCTTCCCCGGCGACATCTTCGTCGTGCTGGTCGGCGTCACCTATCTGTTCGCCATCGCCCGCGCCAACGGCACCACCGACTGGCTGGTCGGTGCCGCGGTCCGCATGGTCGGCGGCCGTATCGCCCTCATCCCGTGGGTGATGTTCGTGGTCACGGCGGTGTTGACGGCCATCGGCGCGCTCAGCCCGGCCGCGTGCGCGATCATGGCCCCGATCGCCCTCGGCTTCGCCGCCAGGTACAACATCAGCCCGCTGCTGATGGGCGCCATGGTGGTGCACGGCGCGCAGGGTGGCGGGTTCTCCCCGATCAGCGTCTACGGCTCGATCGTCAACGGCATCGTCGAACGCAACAACCTTCCCGGCAGCCCGACGGTGCTCTTCCTGGCGTCGCTGATCATGAACGTCGCCATTGCCGCCGTGTTGTACGTGGTGCTCGGTGGCGCCAAGCTGCGACGGCGCGAGCTGGTCCGGGTCGGCGGCGGCACGGATGTCACCACCGGTGGCGGGGACAGCGCCGAACCGGCCGAACCCCTTCCGCACGAGCAGCGCATGCCCCTCGACGGGCCGAAGCTGGCCACGCTGGCCGGCCTGGTCGCACTGGTGGTCAGCACGCTGGTCTTCGAGCTCGACGCGGGCCTGACCGCCATCACCGTGGCCGTGCTGCTCAGCGTGGCGTGGCCCGCCCACAGCCGGAAGGCGGTCAACGAGATCACCTGGCCGACCGTGCTGCTGATCTGCGGCGTGCTCACCTACGTCGGCGTGCTGCAGGAGATCGGCACCATCGACTACGTCGGCAACGCCGTCAGCAATGTCGGCATCCCGCTGCTGGCCGCGGTGCTGCTGTGCTACATCGGCGGCATCGTGTCGGCGTTCGCCTCGTCCGTCGGACTCATGGGCGCGCTGATCCCGCTCGCGCTGCCGTTCCTGGCACAAGGCACGATCGGACCCATCGGCATGGTCGCCGCGATCGCGGTCGCCTCGACCATGGTCGACGTCAGTCCGTTCTCCACCAACGGAGCGCTGGTGTTGGCGAACGCCAAGAACGTCGACCGCGACAAGTTCTTCAAACAGTTGATGGGCTACGGCGCGATCGTGGTCGCGGTGGCGCCGCTGGCCGCTTGGCTCGTTCTCGTCGTCCCCGGCTGGGGCTAGGGAGGAATTCCATGACCACGCACCTGCTACCCGATCTGGCCGACGTCTCGCGCCGCGGTGACCGCACGGCACTGCGGTTCGGCGACACGGCGTTGACCTACCGGGAGCTCGCCGCCCTCGCCGCTGACCTGGCCGGTCAGCTACGCGGACTGCACCGCGTGGCCGTTTGGGCTACCCCGACCGCCGAGACGTGCGTCGCGGTGGTCGCCGCGTTGACCGCGGGCGTGGCGGTGGTGCCGATCAACCCGAAGATCGGCACGCGGGAGCTGTCGCACATCGTCGCCGACTCGGCCCCGGACCGGGTGCTGGCCGCGCCCGGCGTCGAGCTGCCGGGCGAACTGGCCGACCTGCCGCGCATCTCGGTGTCGCTCGCGCCGCCGACCGAGGCGGGACCGCTGCCCGACGAGCCCGATCCGGAGACGCCCGCGTTCGTGGTCTACACGTCGGGTACGACCGGCCCGCCGAAGGGCGTCGTCCTCCCTCGCCGGGCGATCACGTCGAACCTCGACGCCCTGGCCGAGATCTGGGAGTGGACCGCCGACGACGTGCTGGTGCACGCACTGCCGCTGTTCCACGTGCACGGGTTGATCCTCGGCGTGGTCGGCCCGCTCCGCCGCGGCTGCACGCTGCACCACCTCGGCCGATTCTCCACCGAAGCCGTCGCCGCCGAGCTGGACGGTCCGGGCACGATGCTGTTCGGCGTCCCGACGATGTACCACCGGTTGGCCGAGGACTGCGCGGCCGACCCGGAGATGGCCGGCGCGATCGGCAAGGCGCGGCTGCTGGTGTCCGGCTCGGCCGCCCTGCCGGCGACCGAGCACCAGCGCATCGAACAGCTCACCGGTCAGCGCGTGGTCGAGCGCTACGGGATGACCGAGACGCTGATGAACTGCAGCATCCGGTTCTCCGGGGATCGGCGCCCCGGCACCGTCGGCCTCCCGGTGCCGGGCGTCGATCTCCGCCTGGTCGACGACGACGGCAACCCGATCCCGGAGACCGACACCGAGGCCGTCGGCGAGATCGAGGTGCGCGGGCCGAACCTGTTCCTCGGCTACCTGAACCGGCCGGACGCCACCGCCGAGGCGATGCGTGACGGGTGGTTCCGCACCGGCGACATGGCGATGCGCGACCCGGACGGTTACGTGCGCATCGTGGGCAGGCGGGCCACCGACCTGATCAAGAGCGGTGGCTACAAGATCGGCGCGGGCGAGATCGAGAACGTGCTGCTCGACCACCCGGGCGTCGCCGAGGTCGCGGTGACCGGCGAACCGGACCCCGACCTGGGCGAACGGATCGTCGCCTGGGTGGTCGCCAGGGGCCAGGAGCCACCGGCGGACGAGCTCATCGCCCATGTGGCCGAGCAGCTGGCCGCGCACAAGCGGCCCCGTGAGGTTCGTTTCCTGTCGTCGCTGCCCCGCAACGACATGGGCAAGGTGATGAAGCGTGCCCTCACTTCGTGACGACGTCGTCACCGACTTCGTCCCGTTTCCCGCCCCACCGGTCGACCACGGCCGCGACGGGCCCCTCGACTGGCCCGGATACGGTGCCCAGCGCGAACGCGCGGAGAAGGCCACCAACGTGTCCGAGTCGGTGGTGTGCGGCCGTGGTCGACTCGGTGACCACGAGGCGGTCGTCGTCTGCTTCGAGTTCGGCTACCTGGGCGGCTCGATCGGTGCGGGTACCGGGGCCCGCATCGCCGACGCGTTCGACCACGCCGTCGACTCGAACCTCGCGGTGGTCACCTTCATCTCGTCGGGCGGAACCCGGATGCAGGAAGGCATGGTGGCCCTCCGGCAGTTGCAGGTGCTGGCGCACCAGTGCGTGCGCCTGCGTGAACGCGGATTACCGCACATCGCCGTCCTCGACGACCCCACGACGGGCGGCGTATGGGCCACCTTGGGGTCGTCGGCCGATGTGGTGCTCGCCCTCCCCGGCGCGCAAGTGGCCTTCGCCGGTCGCCGCGTACGTGCGGGCGCCGAGGCCGACGACCCCGCTTACACCGCGGAATCGCACTGGTACGCCGGCCAGGTGGACGAGCTGGTCGACCGCGACGAACTGCGGGACAGCCTGGCGGAGTGGCTGTCGTTGCTGCGCGGCGGCTCACCGGAGCCTGCGGAGGTCCCGCGCGCGCTCGGCTTCGTCGACGAGGCCCCGGACGGCTGGCAGGCCGTGCAGCGAACCCGCGACCCGCAGCGTCCCCGCGCCGAGGCCTATCTCGACGACTACTTCGAGGTCCGGCGCAACATCTCCGGTGACCGCGCAGGCGGCGTGGACTGCGGGATGTTGTGCGGCATCGGCAGGCGCGGCGGCCGCTCCATCGCCTTCGCCGCGCAGACCGGGACCCGCACGACCCCAGCGGGATTCCGGACGGCCACTCGGCTGGTGCGGCTGGCCGAACGCCTCGGGCTGCCCGTGCTGACGCTGGTCGACACGCCGGGCGCGGCCGCGGATCCGGCAGCCGAGAAGGCCGGTGTCGGGCCCGCGCTGTCCGAGCTGTTCACCACCATCGCCGCCGCCGAGGTGCCGATCACCACCCTGGTGATCGGGGAAGGCGGCTCCGGCGGGGCGCTCGCGGTGTGCTCCACCGACCGCCTGTGGATCACCCCGGACGCGTACTTCTCGGTGATCGCACCGGAAATGGCCGCGGCCATTCTCAAGCAACCACAACAGGACGTGCCCGACCTGGCGCACATGCTCAAGCTGCGGCCGACCGATCTGCTGCGGCTCGGCGTGGTCGACGGCATCGCCGGTCGTTGAGCCGCGGACGCCCGGCCACGAAAAAGGCCCGCCCGAGATGTCCGGGGCCACGTCTCGCGTGGCCGGTGGTCCCGGTGTCGCCACCTGAACCACCCATCCGACTCTCGGGCGGGTCACCGGTTTCCCGGTGCCATTCATCATGCTCGCCTCGCCACGGCGGCGCCGGTGCTGAAGGTCCCTGACCGCCGGGACGTGAGTCATCGGACGGCGACGTTATGTCGGTCTCATTGATCGGAATCGGTCCGCGCATCGCGGTATAGTTGACACGTCAACAAATTGATCCGACCGGTGACCGGAGGCAGTGATGAGTCGCCAACACAGTCCGATCAAACTCGGCGTCGAACTCGCCCATGACGACGTGGCGGCGGCCGTCGACTGCGCGGTCGAAGCCGAACGACTGGGGCTCGACCTGGTCGTCGTGCCGAGCACATCATCGGGCCCGGACGGATGGTCGCTGGTGAGCTGGATCGCCGGCCGCACCGACCGCATCGGCCTGGTGGCGGGAATCGATCCCGCGCAGCGGAACCTGGGTGTCCTCGGCCGCGCGTCCACCAGCCTCGACCGGCTGAGCGGTGGCCGGCTGACACTCGAGCTTCACCCCAGTCCCGAAATCTCCCCCGCCGAGGCACTCACGGTCCTGCGGCGCATGTGGGACACCTCGACACGGCGCGTGCGCCACGACGGCGCGATCAAGCTCGCCGGAGCCGAGCCCGGGCCACTGCCCGCGCACGACATCCGGATCTGGATGAGCGGCGACGTGGAACTGGCCGGCAGCACAGCGGACGGCTGGCACGGACGGCTCGACGACCCCGACCAGCTCGCGCAAAACCTGCAACTCTTGCGCAAGTCCGCGGAGAAGGCCGACCGGGACCCCCATGAGCTCGAGCGCGTCATCACGCTCACCACCTGGGACGACGTCGACGCTATGACCACACTCGTCACCGAGCACGGCGTAACGGCGTTCATCCTGCGCATCGACGAGAACTCACCCGAGGGTCTGCTCGAGCGGTTCGTTCAGGAGATCGCACCGCGGCTGCGCGAAGCCGGTCGGCAGGCGGTCGCCGACGGCGCTCTCACCCCGTCGCCCGTGCGACGGGCGGAAATCCGCGCGCGCCGGGTGTCCGGGATCGATTACGACGGCCTTCCCGCTCACCTCGCCGCCAACGCCGTGGAGCCCGGCGACGCGCTCTACAATTCCATCCGCTCGAACTACCTCCGCGGTGGATCACCCGGATTGATCCTGCGCCCGCAGTCGGTCAGCGACGTCGTCGACGCGGTGGCGTTCGCTCGACGCCACCGGCACATCCCGCTCGGAATCCGCAGCGGCGGTCACGGCGTCAGCGGCCGATCGACGAACGACGGCGGCCTGGTCATCGACGTCGGCGCCTTGAACGACATCGAGGTGCTCGACCGGGATCGCCGGCTGGTGCGCATCGGCCCCGGCGCCCGGTGGCGCGACGTCGCCACCGCCCTGCAACCCTACGGCTGGGCACTGGGATCGGGCGATCACGGCGGTGTCGGCGTCGGCGGTCTGGCGACGGCCGGCGGTATCGGGTATCTGAGCCGCAAGCACGGGCTCACCATCGATCACCTGCAATCGGTGGACATGGTGCTCGCGGACGGGACCACCGTGCGGGCCGGCCGCTCCGAGAACCCCGAACTGTTCTGGGCGGTGCGCGGCGCGGGCGCCAACTTCGGCATCGTGACCAGCTTCGAGTTCGTCGTCGACGAGGTGTCCGACGTCGGCTGGGCACAGTTGGCGTTCCATGTGTCGGACCCGGAAGAGTTTTTGCTGAAGTTCGGCGAAACGGTCGCGGCGACGCCGCGGGACACCACCCCGTTCTTGATCATGAACGGCTCGACCGCGCACGTGATGGCGATGGTCGCCTCCGACGATCCGGACGAGATCCTGGCGCAGCTACGGCCGATCGCCCAGATCGCGCCGCTGGTGCAGCAGCAAGTCGTCATCGCGCCGTACGCCGCCGTGATGAACATGTTCCCGGAGTCACCCCACCAGGCGTTCGGCGAACCGGTGTCACGGTCCGGGCTCGTCACGTCCATCACGCCCGGGTTCGCCGCGGTCAGCGCTCGCTTGCTGGACAGCGGCGCGGTGCACTGGTTCCAGCTGCGCAGCATGGGCGGCGCGATCGCCGACGTCGAGCCGGACGCGACCGCGTTCGCCCACCGCGACGCCGCATTCCAGATCACCGCGATGGGCAGCAACGCCCAGCGGGTGGACCGCGAATGGGACCGGCTCCGCCCGTACTTCAGCGGCATCTACACCAGCTTCGAAGCCGACAACAGCCCGCAGCGGCTGACCGAGGCGTTCCCGCCGCCGACGCTGGCGCGGCTACGCAAGCTCAAGGAGCAGCTCGACCCCACCGGGCTGTTCCGCGACAACTTCCCCCTCACCGATTCACATTCCGTTGGGAGCCCCGCATGACTGACTACGGCCACGACCTGATGTTCGGCACTTTCGTCACGCCGATCGCGCAACCCGTCCAGCATGCGGTCCAGCAGGCGGTGCTGGCCGATCGCCTCGGCCTCGACCTGGTCACGTTCCAGGACCACCCGTATGTCTCGCGGTTCCACGACACCTGGACGCTGATCCCGTACGCGGCCGCGCGCACCGAACGGGTGCGGCTGACGGCGAATGTCACCAACCTGCCCCTTCGCTTCCCTGCCCAGCTGGCCCGCAGCGTGGCCACGCTGGACCGGCTCACCGGCGGCCGCATCGAGTTGGGCCTGGGCGCGGGCGGTTTCTGGGACGCGATCGAAGCGATGGGTGGCCGGCGGCTTCGTCCCGGCGAGGCGCTGACCGCGCTCGAGGAAGGTGTGCAGATCATCCGCGGGGTCTGGGACACCAGCACTCCCGGCGGCCTGACCGTCGACGGGAAATTCCATGCGGTGCGCGGCGCCAAGCGTGGGCCGGCGCCCGCGCACCGACCGAGCATCTGGATCGGCGGGTACAAGCCGAGGATGTTGCGCACCATCGGCACGATCGCCGACGGTTGGCTGCCGTCCGCGCAGAACCTGCGGGGCGGCATCGAGGATCTGGCTCGCGGCAGCGAGATCATCGACGAGGCCGCGGAGTCCGCCGGGCGCAGGCCCCAGGACGTCCGGCGGCTGCTCAACCTCACCGGCGACTTCGACGACACCAGCCGCGGTTTCCTGCAAGGACCGCCCGATCAGTGGGTCGAAGAGCTGACCGACCTGGCGCTGACCTACGGCACCAGCGTGTTCATCCTGTTCTCCGACGACCCCGGCATGACCGAGATGTTCGCCAAGGAGGTCGCTCCGGCGGTGCGCGACGAGGTGCGCAAGGCGCGCGGCACGACGTCGTGATCCGCGTCCGGCGGTGAGGGGTCGGCGGCGCACTAGGTCCGGCCACCGACCCCGGGCCGGTCATTGGCCGTCGAAATCCCCGGTGCTCGGCACGCCTTCGGCAAGCCCGTACCGCAGGCGCACGATGCCTGATGGGCTTGCCGTGGGCGGCTCGAGGAGCTCGAGGTTCGCGGGCACCGCGCCGCCGTCGAACACCTTCTTGCCGGAGCCGAGCACGATCGGATGCACCCAGAGGTCGAGCCGGTCGAACAGCCGGTTGGCCAGCAGCGTCTGGATCAGGTTCAGACTGCCGACCACCTTGACGTGCTCGTGCCGGTTGCGGATGTCGTCGACCTCGTTGACCAGGTCCGCGCCGATCTGCTTCGAGCCCGACCACGACAGATCCGGCTTGCCGCGCGAGGCGACGTATTTGGGGATGCTGTTGAACAGCTGCGCGAACTCCGCGTCCTCCCCCTCCTCCTGATACGGCCAGTACGCGGCGAAGATCTCGTACGTGCGGCGTCCGAGCAGCAGGGCGTCCGTGCCCTCGTAGGCGGCCGCGATCTTCTCGCCCGTCGCCTCGTCCAGCAGCGGCACCTGCCAGCCGCCGTAGGCGAAACCGACCGGGTCCTCGTCCGAGCCGCCCGGCGCCTGTCCCACCAGGTCCAGCGTGGTGAAGACCTCGATCTCGATGGCACCCATGTCTTGTTCTCCTGATCGTTGCCGAACATCGGTCAGCAGGTAGACCACGACACGGCAGAAAAGTCATCGCCGGCCACGGACCACTCGATGCTTGTCGGTGCCGAGCGGCTTCGCGCTACCGCAGCGAGCGGCTCAGTTCCGGCCGAGGGCCGCCTTGACGTAGTCCTCGTCCTTGAGCCGGACGGCCGCCTGATTCAACGGCACCTCGTGCCCCGCTGCGCAGCGGACCTGGGCGCCCAGCGGTGCATCACACCCGCGGTGCACCAGCTCGACTCCCGTCCGATGGTCGTCGCGCAGCGTCTCGCCCCACTGCATCAAAGCCACCAGGATCGGGAACAGCTGCCGCCCTCGCTCGGTCAGGACGTACTCGTCGCGCGTTCGCTTGCCGGCTTCGCGATAGGGACGGCGGTCGACGAGGCCGTCGGCGTGCAGCTGCTTGAGCCTGCTCGCCACCACCGCCTCGCTCAGCCCGGTGCGGCGCGCGAACTCGTCGAACCGCGTGCCGCCGTAGAACAGCTCGCGGAGCACCAGCATCGCCGAGCGCGTGCCGATCAGCTCCAGCGCCCGCTCGATGCGGCACCAGCCTTTCGCGGTCCACTCGTCGCGCGCCGCGAACGCGCCCTGGCGCTGCAGTACGTCGGAGGCCTGCTGTCCGTCGGTCATGTGATCCATCCTACCTCTGACTTTGCTTTTCCAAAGCCAGAGACGTACCGTTCTGGCTATGGTTTTCCAAAGCCAGATGCTCGGGAGGGTCCACCGATGACCAGTGCGTACTTGATCGACGCCGTCCGCACCCCTGTCGCCAAGGGCAAGCCCGGCGGCGCCTACTCCGACATCCACCCCGTGGACCTGCACGCCCACACGCTGGCCGCGCTCGTGGAGCGGGTTGGCCTCGATCCGGCCGAGGTCGACGACGTGATCAGCGGCGCGGTCGGTCAGATCGGCGAACAGTCCGGCAACACCGCGCGCTGGGCACTGCTCGGGGCCGGGTTCCCCGAGTCCGTTCCGGGCGTGACCGTGGACCGCCAATGCGGCTCCTCCCAGCAGGCCTTGCATTTCGCCGCGCAGGGCGTGATCGCCGGCGCCTACGACGTGGCCATCGCCTCCGGTGTCGAGTCGATGAGCCGCATCCCGATCGGCACGCAGTTCCAGGGCAAGGATTTCGCGGGTAGCCGCGTCGGCAAGCGCTACGACAACGGGCTGATCCCGCAGGGCATCAGCGCGGAACTGATCGCCCAGCGATGGAACCTGTCCCGGACCGAGCTCGACGAGTTCGCCGTCGAGTCCCACCAGCGCGCGGCGAAGGCATGGAAGGACGGGCTGTTCGACAGCCAGATCACGCGCGTGACCGACCTCGCGATCGACGAGACCATTCGGCCCGACAGCACCGTCGAGACACTTGCGGGCCTGCGACCGGCGTTCCGGGCCGACCACTGGGTCGAGCGCTACCCGGACCTCGAGTGGCGGGTGACGGCAGGCAACAGTTCGCCGGTCAACGACGGTTCCGCCGCTGTTCTGGTGGCCGGCGACGACGCCGTGCGGCGGCTCGGCCTCACGCCTCGGGCCAGGGTGCACGCCTTCGCGGTCGCGGGCGACGACCCAGTGTTCATGTTGACCGGCGTCATCCCGGCCACGCGGAAGGTGCTGGCCAAGGCGGGGCTGTCGATCGACGACATCGACCTGTTCGAGGTCAACGAGGCCTTCTCCTCGGTCGTGCTGGCCTGGCAGCGGGAAACCGGAGCGGATTTGGCGAAGGTCAACGTGAACGGAGGCGCGATCGCGATCGGCCACCCGCTGGGTGCTTCCGGCGCTCGGCTGATGACGACGTTGCTCAATGCGCTCGAACAGACCGGCGGCCGCTACGGCCTGCAGGTGATGTGTGAGGCGGGTGGCCTGGCCAACGCCACGATCGTCGAGCGGCTCTGATGGCCAGGTTCTCGTTCAGCGCCGTGCTGCGCAACGGCCTGGAGAAGCACATCGCCCAGCTGGAACGCGAGCTGGAGCAGGACTCGGGCGGCCGGGCCCGCGCCGGGGTCGCCGCAGCACGGCCCCACGCCGGGGTCACGAAACCTCGGCGCCGTTCCGCCGTCGAACCGCGAGCCTGTGCTGGCGCCGCACCCTCAGCCCCGCCGGCCCCCCAGGCAAGGAGCAAGTAATGAACCGCACGCGCACGTACACATGGGAGGACCCGAAGGTCTTCGCCGACCCCGCGCGGCAGTTGAGCGGCCTGGAGTTCCTCAACCGCATCGGCAGCGGCGAGCTACCCGCGGTCCCGGCAGGTGCGACGACGGAAATCCTTCCGGTGGCGGTCGGCGACGGCTGGGCGGAGTTCCAGATGCAACCTGCCGAATGGCACTACAACCCGATCGGCTCGGTGCACGGCGGCATGCTGGCGGGGCTGGCCGATTCCGCGCTGGGTTGCGCGGTGCACAGCAAGCTGCCCGCGGGGACCGGGTACACGTCACTGGACCTGGCGATCAAGTTCACCCGCGCCGCGAACCTCGACAGCGGAGTCCTGCGGTGCCGGGGTGAGGTGGTGACGATCGGGAGGCGCACCGCGACCGCCGAGGCTCGGGTGGTCGACAGCCACGGCCGGGTGGTCGCCCATGCGGTGGCGACGTGCCTG
The DNA here is from genome assembly GCF_000427825.1 of Thermocrispum municipale DSM 44069. Classification (GTDB taxonomy): domain Bacteria; phylum Actinomycetota; class Actinomycetes; order Mycobacteriales; family Pseudonocardiaceae; genus Thermocrispum; species Thermocrispum municipale. Next base: position 142,501 of record NZ_KE386595.1, read on the forward strand.
CTGTTTCCACTCTGAGCAGGGGTCGTTCACACGGTGGTGACGCGCCCGCTGCTCCCACTCTGAGCTGGCGAAAGGCGGCCGGGCGAGGACTGCCCTGAATCAGGCCTCTGGGCCCGGCCGCCGCACGCCTTACGGCGTGGTGACCAGCGGAATCGAGATGGAGTCCGCGATCGCCTTCTGTCCGACGATGTTGGCGTGGATGCCGTCCGCGTCGTATTCGGGATTCAGCCGATTGGGATCCGCCGGATCGGCGAGCACCTTGTCGAAGTCGAGCACCGCGTCGCACGTGGCGCTGCAGTTGCCGTCCCGCCTGACGAAGTCGCCGACGGTGTAGCGGAACTTGTTCTGTTCCTCGGTGTACGACGCGCGCGGCGTGATCGGCGTGACGTAGACCTTGATCCCCGCCTCGCGCAGGTGCCGGAACACCTCGCGATAGCTGTCCAGGATCTGATCATCCGTGCAGCCGTACGCCAGGTCGTTGGTGCCGTAGTAGTAGATGACCGACGAAACACCGTGCAGCTCGAGGATGTCCCGTTCGAGCCGAGCGAGGGCGTCGAGATCACGCGCACCGTCCGGGATGGACGGGCACGCGGCGGAACTCGAGGTACCGGCGACACCCGCGTTGGCCACGGCGAACTGCCGGTCGCCGGGTGCCTCCCGAACGATGCGCCGCGCCAGCTCGTCACTCCAGCGGCGGTTGGTGCCGAGCTCCTCGCAATCCGGGCCGCAGTTTGTGCTGCCGGTCCCGTCGACCACCGAGCTTCCGTACGGCACGATCGTGCCGCGCACGTTCGGGTTCAGCACGTCGACCGCACTGACGAGGTAGGTCGATGTCGTCTTCTCGGTGAAGGCCCGACCAGAACTGTCCCCGGTCACATCACCGGACCCCGCCGACGACAGGTAATTCTCCCGAAATGCCGAATTGTGCTGGCCCGGCACCACCCTGCCGGACACGAAGAGGCTGACCGCGATGTCGGAATCGGGTTTCGGCGCCACGGGCACCGGATCGCTCCACACATCGTCACCGGGCTCAATCGTCACGCCGGCCCGGCCGCCGAATGTGGCATTTTTCGCCTCCGTGACCTCACGGCCGCCCGTACTCAGGCCGACCGTGGCCCGGTCGATCCGCAACGGCTCGGCGCCGAATTCGTTCTGCACCCGGAACCGCACCGCTTCGCCGCCTTGGCTCACGTGCGCGATCATCCGAACGGACTGGTTGTTCAACGTCCGGTCGGCCAGCCGTTCCTGAGACTGAGCCCATGCGGTCACCCAGCCGTCGGCTGCCGTCTCCGCGGCGCCCGATGGCACCGACAACAGCACCGTGCTTGCCGCAATGAGCGCGGCAAGCATCGCCGCCGCACCACGCCGTCTCGACATGAAACAAACCTCCGCGATCTCATCAGCTGGCGTGAACACCGGACTCCGCGGAGAAAGACATTACGCCGGGAAAGCAGAAAGACGTTCGCCGTCGAACGAAGGGGCAATGTCTTTGCGTCATGAGGTGCAGCAGTTCCGTCACCGGTAGGCGCCAAAACTCAAATGCTTTTCGAGAATGCTGCCCCGATCCGTTGTTTCGTCGAATCGTCTCGGCTCATTTTCCGGTCAGTCTGCGGGCTGCACTCGAGACGGACGGATCCGAATATCGGTGGCATCCAGATCATCGGCGACGTTGCGAACGGCCGGCTCGGCGACGCCCCTGGGTTAGCCCGGCATGCCCCAAGCGCCTTCAAGTCCAATCCCCGCGTTCCCGCATCGCGTTCCGAAGCTGGCGGCCGCGGTGGTTCCAGGGGCGACATGCGGCGAATACCTGGACGGGACGCCCGGTGTTCCCATCGTGCGGTGCGCACGTTCGGTTCGTGTCATCGCGCGGGGTTCGCCCCATGAGTTGACTCGTGACAGTCCGGCGGCAGCGCCTCGGCAACGAGGCGGTGGACTCAGTACGCGACTCGAGGGGGATTCATGCAAGAAGGTGCCAGGCGATCGGGCAGACACTCACGTAGTCACGGTCGTCCGCTCGTCCGAGCCGCCATCTACATCAACACCGGCCTCGTTCTTGGTCGTCGGCTGCATGGCAGCCGACGCCTTGGCCTTCGGCGCCTTATATCGGGCGAGATGTGCGACACGCCAGGAAGTACCAGCTTTCGCGCCCCGTGGGCACAGCGTGTCGCTTATGTGCTGCCGATTACCGCCACCGTGTGCGCAGGCATCTGCTGCGGCTACGACGGTCTGCGTGCGCTGCGCCGAGGCGAATCACCCGGGCTGTGGCTCGCTGCGGCATGGCTGATCCTCCTGGTGGGACTGATAGTCGTCGCGGGTCGGGGAAGCAATCTGAACCAGCCGTTTGCGGAGTGCCGACCGTCTGACTGACCACGCACGAAAACGGCCCCGGAGACCGAGTCTCCGGGGCCGTTTCACCTGGTAGCGGGGACAGGATTCGAACCTGCGACCTCTGGGTTATGAGCCCAGCGAGCTACCGAACTGCTCCACCCCGCGTTGGTAGTACCCAGTTTACACACCCGTTTCGGCCGCGTTCAGGGGGGTGGGTACCACCGTCGGACATGGGCAAATCGCACGCCCGTCCCGTCGTTCGTACCTCAGGCCGTTGCCCCGAGCCGCCGACGGTTCGAGCGGGCTGTCGGCACCCCGCGCCGGCGCCGCACGCTCAGACCACCTACCCCGTCATCGCGCCCAGCATTCGATCCGTCGTGTCGCCGACTCCAGATCGCGTCCAGCTCCCGTCCCGTGGGCTCACCCGGCTCCACGTTCGGTCAGCGCGCCCGGCTCCACGTTCGGTCAGCGCACCCGACTCCATGTTCCGTGATCACGCCCAGCTCCACGGTCGGTCTGCACACCCGGCTCCACGCACCGTCGCCGCGGTCCAGACGAGCGGAAGCCGCCTACCCGTGGATCGGGCAGGCGGCTTCCGGCGTGTCGTGGCTAGTTCCCGCCGGAGCCGGAACCTCCGGACGAGCTCGAGCTACCGCTGGACTGACCGCTCTTGACCTGGTTGTACTTCTTGCGCGCCGCTTCCAGGTCTTCCAGCGCGTCGGCTTCCGCCTGGAAGTCCCTCTCCGCCCGGGCCTTGAAGTACGCATCTGCGGCCTTGGCCATCTCGTCGGCCGCCTCTTGCAGCTCTGGGTTGCCGGAGCTCGGCGGCTGCTTGGCCGGCGGCTTCTGCGGCTGATCCGGTTTGTTCGGCGTCTCCGGTTCCGGCTCGGAGTCGTCTTCCTGAGCGCGCGGAGTCGTCGCGTACTTGCCCGCGCCCGGAAGCGCCTGGTCCAGCGCCTCGGTGAGGGTCTTGCCGAATCCGACACGGTTACCGAACGAGACCAGCACGCGGGCCAGCTGCGGATAACCCCGCTCGGTGCGCTGGCGGATGTACACCGGCTCGACGTACAAGAATCCGCCTGCGACCGGCAGCGTCAGCTGGTTGCCGTTGATGATCTCGACGTTCTGGTTGCCGAAGAGCGTTCGCTGCTCGGTGTAGTCACCGTTGTTCTCGAACGAGTTCTGCACCTGCGCCGGCCCACGGCTCTGCGGCGCATCATCCCCGATGGGTAGCCGCAGCACCTTCATCTTGCCGTAGGTCTCCGGGTCGGACGACACCGTCATCCAGGCCGCCAGATAGTCACGGTTCAGCGGCGTGAGTGGACTGGTCAGCTGGAACGTCGGCTTCTTGTCGCCCGGCGCCTTCATCAGCAGGTAGTACGGCGGCTGGTTCGCCGAGTCCTCGCCCTCGGTCGGGTTCGACGGCACACTCCACCACGCGGTGTTCGAGAAGTACTGCTGCGGAGTCTTCACGTGGTACTTCGTCAGCAGATCCCGTTGAACCTTGAACATGTCCTCCGGGTAGCGGAAGTGTTTGCGTAGCTCGTCCGGGATCTTCGACTCCGGCTCCACCGTGCCGGGGAAGACACCGCGCCATGCCTTGAGCACGGGGTCCTCCTCGTCGATGGCGTACAGCGTGGTCGTGCCGTCGTAGGCGTCGACCGTGGCCTTCACCGAGTTCCGGATGTAGCTGATCGGCTCGTTCTCGTGCCGCGCGACACCGGTGAGGGTGTCCTGCGTGGCATCGCCCAGCTGCGTCTTCTGGCCGTACGGGAAGTTCGCCGTCGTGGTGTAGCCGTCGACGATCCACTTGATCCGGCCGTCGATCACCGCCGGGTACGGGTCACCGTCGACGGTCAGCCACGGCGCCTTCTTCTCCACCCGCTGACGCGGATCACGGTTGTAGATGATCTTCGAGCTTTCCCCGATCGCGCCGGAGAACAAGATGTTGCGTTCGCCGTGCGCGATGGCGAACACCAGGCGGTGGAACAGTCCGTCGATCGGCACACCGCCCTTGCCCTGGTAGCGGTGCTGGGTCTCGGCGGTGTCGAACTCACCCGGCGCCGAACCCTTCGGGTTGTTGACGATCGCGTAGTCGTCCTCACCGAACAGCTCGCCGTAGTAGATACGCGGCTGCTTGACCTCGATCCCGATGGCGTCCGGGTTGACCGTGTCGCTCCGCCTGGTCAGCGGATATCCACCTTCGGTGCCGCCTTCACCACTGTCATCGCCGACGGCACGGTCGATCGTGTTCGCGGGAGCGGCGACGAAGCCGTTGCCGTGCGTGTAGACCAGGCGCTGGTTGAGCCAGCTCCGCTGGTTCTCCGCCAGGCCCTCGGCCTTCAGTTCGCGCGCGGCGACGATGTAGTCCTGTACCTCGCCGTTGATCTCGTACCGGTCGACGTCGAGCTTGGACGGGAAGCCGTAGAAGTTCTCGCGCGCGACCTGCTGGGTGAACGTCGGCTCCAGCACGCTCGGGTCCAGCAGCCGGATCCGCTCGATGGTTTCCCTGGCCTCGGCGATGTCCTCCTCGGACGCGGTGATCTTCGGCTTGTAGTCGACGTACTCGATCTTGTCGAGCCCGTAGGCGAATTTGGTCGCCTCCATGTTGCGGCTGATCGCCGTGGCTTCCTTCTCGATCTCGTTCGGCTTGACCGAGAACTGCCACAGCAACGCAGGCCAGGCCTGGCCGACCAGGATGCTGGAGACGAGCAGCAGCGCCAGCGCGATCGCGGGAAGCACCAGGTTGCGGAGGAACGCTCCGACGAACAGCGCCCCGGCACAGAACACCGCGATGCTCATCAAGATGAGCTTGGCCGGCATCACCGCTTGCAGGTCGGTGTAGCTGGCGCCGGTGAACAGCTCGTTGCGGCCGTTCAGCAACAGGTTGTACCGGTCCATGTAGTAGTCGAGCGCCAGTACCAGCACGAAGATGCCTGCGGTGATCGCCAGCTGGACACGGGCGGCGTTGGTCAGCTGACCGCCCCGTCCGGCCAGGCGGATCCCGCCGAAGAGGTACTGCACGACCACGGCACCGACGAAAGCGACGACCAGCGCGACGAACACCCACGTGATCGCCCAGTTGTAGAACGGCAGGTCGAAGACGTAGAAGCCGATGTCGTGACCGAACTCCGGGTCTTTCTTGCCGAATTCGCCGCCGTGCAGGAAGAGCTGGACGGTCTCCCAGCCACTCTGCGCGGACAGGCCGGCAATGACGCCGACGAACGCGGGGATACCGATACCGAACAGTCGCACCCGCGCGACGATCGTCGACCGGTAGCGGGCCAGCGGGTCCTCCTGGCTGGCCACCGGGACGAACACCGGTCGGTTGCGGTAGGCGATGAACAACGAGAGGAACGCCGCGCCACCAACGACGAGTCCCACCACCAGGAACAGCACCACGCGGGTGAACAGCACGGTGGTGAACACGTTCCGCGCGCCGACTTCTCCGAACCACAACCAGTCGATGTAGGCGCCGATGAGCCGACTGCCCAGAACCAGGGCCGCCACCAGCACCGCACCGATGATCAACAGGATTCGACTACGTCTGGTCAGCCTTGGCACGCTGACGGGAGGCCGATTGGCCACAGCACACGCTCCTGGGTCGGTGACATCCGCCCGGTAGGTGCCACACGGTGTGTGTGACCCCACCCAATATCTACATAACTCTACGGACGAGGGGGAAAGTTCCCCGCCCGGGTCCGCTTCGTACCTGGCACGATAGGCCCATGGGCACTATCGGTGACGTGGCGACGGCTGCGCGGGAAGTTGAAGAGTTCGTCGCGGCCGCAGGGTGGGAGCAGCCGCCCCAGCTGTTTGCGCTGGTCTCGACCGCAGACATCCTTGCTCAGCAGCCGGAGCTCGCCGCGCAGCTGAACACGGAAGCAGCACTGACCCCCGTGGCACAGGACGCCCTCCCGGAGGCGGACGACCTCGCCGACGCGCTGGCCAAGATCACATGGCCGGAGACGGTGAGCGGGTGTGCGGTGGCTCAGGAGATCGTGGTGCTGCCGCCGGAGGCCGAGGAGTCACTGCCGGATGACGGCGACGTCGCGAAGCTGCAGCAGGCCGCCGCGGAACACCCCGACCGCACGGAAGCACGCCTGGTGGCCGCCGTGTCGCGCGATGGCTATCGGGCGTGCGTCATGCGACTGCGCGGAGTCGCCACCGACGAGGACGGTGAGCCGGTGGACGAACTCGTCGAGCACCCCGACCTCGCACCGAATCTGCTCGACGCGCTTGCCGCCACCCTGGAGCCCTAGGACTCGCTGGGCCGCCGGCTCTCCGGACATCCGGCGCGCTGCCGCACGTCGCCGCGCACGCTGCATCTCCGAGCAGGCCGATCAGCATGCAGCTGTCGGCCGACCCCTGGTGGCGCGAGCCCTGTCCCTGATCCTCGTAGCGCAAGCCCTGCCCCACCCCAGTAGCGCAAGCCCTGCCCCACCCTGCCCGGTAGCGCGAGCCTTGCCCCACCCCCGGTAGCGCGAGCGCTGTCAGCAGCAGGTCCCGGGCTCAGCAACCGGGAACGGGTCGCCCTTTGTCCAAGTCCTCGAGTGCCTTGACCGCCTCGTCCAAGGTGCCGATCTTCACCAGCCGCATGCCGTCAGGAGCTGACTTGACGGCCTCGGCACAGTTCTCTTTAGGGACCAAGAACACCGTGGCGCCGTCATCACGGGCGGCGGAGAGCTTGAACGAAATGCCACCGATCGGGCCGACCGTGCCGTCGGCAGCAATCTCCCCCGTGCCGGCCACATGACGACCACCGGTCAGTTCACCCGGCGTCAGCCGGTCGACGATCGCCAGCGCGAACATCGTGCCCGCGGAGGGTCCGCCCACGTCGGCAAGCTTGATGTCGACCGACAGGCCGGGTAGCTCAGGCCGCGCCCCGGCAAGCACGCCCAGATAGCCCTCCGACCGTCCGTCGTCGGCTTTGCCGAGCGTGACCGTCGCGGTCCGGACATGCTTGGCCGACTTCTTGCCGTCTTCCCGGAACCTCAGTTTGATCTTGTCGTTCGGCTTGGTGCCTTTCAACGCGTCCCGAACGTCCTGCGGGCTGCTGACCTTCTTGCCGTTGACCTCCAGCAACTGGTCCCCCGGGTCCAGAACGCGGTCGGTCTCCTTGCGCGACACTTCGTGCACCACCGCGGTGAGGCGAATCTGCTTGGACACGGGGTAGTCGTGTTTCATGAGGTGCAGCAGGGCCGCCGACACCGCCGCGTCCTGGGAGTCGACGAACTGCTGGGCGTTCTCCTGCTTGACCTCTTCATCGGTTTCACCCGGCGGGAAGTACAGCTCGCGTGGTGCCAGCGCGTAGCTGCCGCTCGCCCACAACCCCAGCGCGCCGAGCAACGTGACACCGTCCTGAACCGACACCGTGGTCAACCGCAGTTCACCAGAGGTTTTGTACGTCTTGGACCCTTGAATCGCGATCAGCGGGCCGTTCTTGGTCTCTGCCAAGGTGTCATGTGTCGGTCCCGGCCCCAACGCGACGTAAGGAACCCGCACGAGGGTGCCGACCAAGCCGAACACGAGCACGATCAACATGCTGAGCGCGATCGTCCAGCCGCGTCGGGTCAGACGAGGGCCTGTCTCCGCGGCGCGAGGATCTTGCTCCCGACTGCCGGGAGCGCTGTGCCGGGGTGTGTTCTCTTGCTCGTTCACGGGCTTCCTGTCAAGCGCGGATATCAGGACGTTGCTGCTGGTGTCTGATATCAGGACCCTACGCGATGAGGCGGATCTGATCGCGCTGGGCTGAACACGACTTCGAGCAAGCCGCGTACCGTAGAGACATGAACGAATTCCCGTTCGGCTTCGGCCCCTCCGACCCGGACAAGCGCGGTGAGGGCGAGTCCCGCGACCCGTCCGGCTTCGGTTTCGGGTCGCCGGGCGGCGGCCCGCAGGGAGCCGAGGCCTTCAATCAGCTCGGTCAGATGCTCAGTCAGCTGGGCAGCATGCTCAGCCAGGCAGGAAGCTCTTCGGGGCCGGTCAACTACTCCATCGCCAAGCAGATCGCGCTACAGCGTCTCAGCAGCAGCAGCGGCAGTCAGATGGGCTTCGGCTCCGACTCGGGCAACGCGGCGGTGCGCGACGCCGGACACCTCGCCGAGTTGTGGCTGGACGCCGCCACGATCTTGCCTGCGGGCGCCACCAGCACCGTCGCCTGGTCGGCGCGCGACTGGGTGGAGAAGACTTTGGACACGTGGCAGCGCCTGTGCGATCCAGTAGCACAGCGAATCTCTCAAGCATGGGTGGAAGCCCTCCCTGAAGAGGCCAAGCAGGCCGCCGGCCCGCTCCTGTCGATGCTCGGTCAGATGGGCGGCATGGCGTTCGGTACCCAGTTGGGCAATGCGCTCGCTCAGCTCGGCTCCGAGGTGCTGACCTCGACCGAAGTCGGTTTGCCACTCGGCCCCGACGCCACCGCTGCCTTGCTGCCCGGCAACATCCAGAAGTTCACCGAGGGCCTGGAGCGGCCGAGCAGCGAGGTGCTCGTATTCCTTGCAGCCCGCGAAGCAGCCCACCATCGGCTCTTCGCGCACGTCCCCTGGCTCCGTCAACGTCTACTGGCCACCGTCGAGGAGTACGCGAGCGGAATCTCCGTCGACACCGAAAGCCTCCAGCAGCTGGCCGGTCAGCTCGATCCGTCGAATCTGGCCAACATCGAAGAGACGCTGTCGTCCGGGCTCCTTCAACCGCAGACCTCTCCCGAGCAGAAGGCCGCCCTGGCTCGCCTGGAGACGCTGCTGGCGCTCGTCGAGGGCTGGGTCGACGTAGTCGTCGCGGACGCCATCGGCGATCGCCTCCCCGGGGCCGACGCCCTACGCGAGACGCTGCGCAGGCGCCGGGCATCGGGCGGACCCGCGGAGCAGACGTTCGCGTCATTGGTCGGCCTCGAATTGCGGCCGCGCAGGCTGCGCGCCGCGTCAGCTCTGTGGAAGCTGGTCGGCGATCAGCACGGAGTGGAGAAGCGAGACGGGCTCTGGTCCCACCCCGACTTGATGCCCACCGCGGACGACTTGGACGACCCGCTGGAGTTCGCCGAACGCCTCGGCTCCGACGAGTCGGGTCTGGCTGAGTTCGACCCGATCGCCGAGCTGAAGCGCACCGAGGATGCCCCCTCCGCCGACGAAGCACGAGCGGAAGACTCCACTGGCGACTCTCCAGCGGAGGAGGCCTCCACCGGCGATGCGACCGAGGCATCGGACTCCGGTAGCGCACACCCGGAGGACGACGACCCCGGCTCCGGTCCACGCACGGACGGCTGAGCCGGCCGGTCAAGCCTCAGCCCTCGCGCTCCGGCAGCGCACACCGGAGCCCGGCTAGTCCAGCTCGGTCAGTCCCAAGCCGGCCGCGGCCGACAACCCCTCCAGGTAGCCGATCGCCCGCTCGGTCTTCGGGTAGCGGGCACACAATGCCCAGAATTCCTTGTTGTGTGCCGCCACCCGTAGGTGCGCCAGCTCGTGGACCAGTATGTAGTCGAGGACCCATGCAGGTACGTCTCGGAGCCGGTCGCTGACCCGAATGGTGCCTTCCGCTGGAGTGCAGGACGCCCATCGTGTCCGCATCGGCGGGACCCAACGCACGCTCGTCGGCTGCGCATCACCGTCGAGATACTGCGCTGAGAGCTCGCGACACCGCTGCATCAGTGCCTCGTCTGACTGCCGCGCAGGCGAGACCCGCCGGTTCTTGCCGCGCAACAGCTTCCGTTCCATCTCGGCGACCCAGTGCTCCTCCTCCGCACTGGACATGCGTGCTGGGATCAGCACGACCATCGTGTCGCCGTCGAAGTAGGCCGAGACCGTGCGCTTGCGGCGTGCGCTCCGCCGCACCTCGACTTTCCTCGACACGCCTCCACCGTAGGCCGCGCCGCCGACAAAAGGGCGAGCACCACCGAATCTGTGGACAACTCGGTCAAGTCCGCGCGATGTCGACGCGAGTGGCGGGATATGTGCGCGCAGTTATCCCCAGCTTTCACGTGAGCCACGATCGCAGGCAAAAAGTCGGCACTCTGGTCGCCATGACAGCTCCAGCACCCGAAGTCGAGGTTCTGCAGCCCACCGGCGACGAGTTGGCCAGCAGGCCGTGTTTTGCTGCAGGCATCAAGGCTTATCAACGCGCGGTCGACGAAGTTCAGATCGGCGTCAATCCGCGCCGGGCCGTGTTGGTGACGGATCTGTCACCGCGAATGGTCTCGGCACTGCTCTCCCTGGATGGTCAGACTCCGCTCGGCAGGTTGATCAGCCGGGTCGGCCCGCAGAACGCGGATCAATTACGCAGTCTGTTGCACGAGCTGACCGACGCCGGCTTTTTGGTCGACGCCAGTGAGCCGCGCCGAAGCGCACGCGTCGCGCAAGCTGCCGTCGAGGTACGTGGTGACGGCCCACTCGCCGCGGCTGTGGCCGTACAGCTGGCACTCGCCGGCATCGGATCAATCGCGGTGACGTCCAACGGCACCGTCACCACCGATGACGTGTGCGGCGTCTACTCCCCGGGCGACCTCGGAAAACAACGTCGGTCTGTCATCGAGCAGGCGATCCGGACAGCGAATCCTTCCGTCGCTGTCGGCAGTGCGGCCCGCGACCGCAGTCCGGACCTGGTCATTCTCACCGACGCACTGGTCCCTGCCCCAGAAGTCGTTGCGCAGCTCATGCAGGACAAACAGGAGCATCTGGTCGTGGCCGCGCGTGATGGCTGCGGAATCGTCGGCCCCCTGGTTCTTCCCGGTCGCTCCGCATGCCTGGAATGCTTCGATCGGTACCGCACCGACCGCGATCGCTGCTGGCCCCGCGTGGCGAATCAGTTGGCCGGGCATGTACAGCGGGCGGATCCGGCGACAACGCAAGCGACCGCCGCGTACGCAGTAGCGCAAGTACCGCTGTCACTCCAGCCGAGTGAGGCCCGACCACCGTTGTTGGAAGCGACTCTCGAGCTCGACCTCCGCGAGGGCGAGACCCTCCGTCGAGAGTGGGTCGCCCACCCATGGTGCCGGTGTGGAGTCGCGACACGGTGGGACGTCGACATTACTAGTTCGTCACACGAATTTGGGGGACAACGGGTGTAGTCACAAGGCAGAATCGAATGCATGGCCGAACCAGCGGAGCATAGCCTGCCCAGCAGAACATCGGCTCGTGCGGCAAAGCTCGCCAGCTTGCCGTTGGGCATCGCGAGTCGGGCTGTCGGCGGCTGGGGTAAGCGACTGACCGGCAAGAGCGCGCACGAGGTCAACGCCGATCTCCAGGCCAAGGCGGCCGAGCAACTGTTCGAGGTCCTCGGCACGCTCAAGGGCGGCGCGATGAAGTTCGGCCAAGCGCTCAGCGTCTTCGAAGCGGCCATCCCCGAGGAATATGCCGCCCCTTACCGCGAAGCTCTCACCCGGCTGCAGTCAGCCGCTCCGCCGATGCCCGCCAAGCAGACACACCGCGTTCTGCGGGAACAACTCGGTTCCGGCTGGCCCAAGCGATTCGCCGAGTTCGACGACGAGCCCGCGGCAGCGGCCAGCATCGGTCAAGTGCACCGCGCGGTGTGGCACGACGGCCGCATCGTGGCAGTCAAGGTGCAGTACCCAGGAGCCGATGAAGCTCTGCGTAGCGACCTGCGTCAGCTCATGCGGTTCTCGCGGCTGTTTCAAGCGCTGGCACCGGGGACGGAGGTCAAGCCGCTGCTGGCTGAGCTGTCCGCGCGAATGGACGAGGAGTTGGACTACCGGGGCGAGGCGAACTTCCAGCGCGCCTTCGCCGCGGCCTACGACGGTGACCCACAGTTCCTCGTCCCCAAGGTCGTCGCCAGCTCCCCGAAGGTCGTCATCACCGAGTGGGTTGACGGAACGCCGCTCGCTCAGATCATCAAGGCCGGGGAGCAGGAAACACGCAATCTCGCCGGACGTTTGCTGCTGGAGTTCCACTACTCCTCACCGGCGCGGGCCCGGCTGATGCATTCCGATCCGCATCCGGGCAACTTCATGCTGGCCGAGGACGGCCGGATGTGCGTGATCGATTACGGCGCGGTCGCACGGCTTCCTGACGGCATCCCGTACGGCCTCGGCCACATCATTCGCTTGGCGTTGGACGGCGAGGCGACGGAGCTGATGCGCGTCATGCGTGAGCACCGCTTCATCACCGCCGGAAGCAAAGTCGCCGCCGGAGACGTCCTCGACTACCTGGCACCGTTCACCGAGCCTCTGGCGGCCGACCAGTTCCGGTTCAACCGTCGCTGGCTCCAAGAACAGGCAGCCCGAATCGGCGACGTAGGCAGCAAGGATTTCCGCACTGGTCGCGCGCTCAACTTGCCCGCCGAATATTTGCTGATCCACCGCACGACAGCGGGCAACACCGGCATCCTGTGCCAGCTGGAAGCGGAGGTCGCGGCCAGGGACATTGCCGAGCGTTGGGTGCCAGGCTTCACGGGCTGATCATCCACACCCACCCACGAGATGCGGATAAATCCGACATACTCGGCGGAGTTATCCACAGATTTACGAATGGCGCCCACTGTGCGTTGCGAACAGTGACGATCAGTACATGGCTCAAGAACACAGACGCACTGTGAGTATTTCGCCAGAGATAGCGCCGGACGGGATCGCTACGGTGGCCGCACTGCGCAGCGCCGGAGTCAGCCACAGCATGATCACCAGGAGGTGCCGCGCCGGTGGTCCGTGGCGGCGCCTGCTGCCCGGCGTGGTCATGCTGACCAACGGTGAGCCCACGCGCAGGCAGCAACTGCGGGCGGCGATCGCCTTCGCGGGCCCGGACGCGGTCATCACCGGGGCCGACGCGTTTCAGGCCTACGGTCTGCAGCTGCGCCATCCGCCTGTCGTTCACGTGCTCGTGCCGGCCACGAGGCGACTGACGACCAGAGAGTTCATCTCGGTGGAACGGACGACCCGCCTCCCCAAACCGATCGTGCGCGATGGGCTGCCGTTCGCTCCACCGGCGCGTGCTGCGCTGGACATAGCGCGTAGGACGTCGAATATCGCACTTCTCCGTTCGGCGCTTGCCCTTCCTGTCGTGCACGGCCTGTGCGACCACGAGAGTTTGCTGCGCGAGCTGAACGAAGGTAACCAGCGGGGCACCGCGGCCGTGCGGTTGGCATTGCGTCAGCTTGATGAGACCGCCACCAACGTCTTACACAGGCACGCTGCGGCGATTCTGCGTGACAGCCCATTGCCACCGCCACGGTGGAACGTGACCATCTACGACCGCAAGCAGCGCGCTATGGGATATGCCGATGCGTGGTGGGACGAGGTCGGGTTGGCCTGGCAGTTCGGGCCCCCGACGCCGGACTCGCCCGCCCCGGTTCACGGGCACCTCGCGTTGACCCAGGCCAAGGTCGAGATTGTGCGAACGTCGGCAGCAGAGGTGCGCGCGGCAATCGAGGACCCAGCGCTACGCGAGATGATCGTCCGCGAGCTGGTCGCCGCGTTCGCCGACGCCAGCACACGACAACGGCCGCTGGTGGAAGCTCGCTGCTTGTCGGTACCCAACACCGCCTAGGCCGTTCAGGCGTTACGCGCCCAGATTGCCAAGGACAATCCGGTGCGCGGTCACACTGCCTGCAGACAGCCTCGGCGCGCTGCGGTGCAGAACCATCAACTGGGGGTCGTTGGGTGAGACCAACCCGGTCGACCGGTTGAGCACCACGCTCCGCGAGCGCCCGCTACGAGGTCGAGGAACTGCGGCCGTCCCAATGGGGGAGGCGGCGGCCCAGGACCGGGGCGAGAAATCGGCCGTAGCGCGCATGCGGGCTCGAGTGCCGGATTCCGATACCGACATTCGGCGACCGATATCGAAAACGAGGAAGTGGGCCCGCCGAATCGACGGGCCCACTTCCGTTCATCTACAACAAACCCGGGACTATTCGCTGCGGACACGCTCCGCGCGTTCGCTAGCCCAATGAGCCAGTCGCTCCCACCGACGTGCTCGCCGCTGTCGAGTCAGCTTGGCGACGGCGTCGGCCACCGCGACATCGCCCTCCGCGGGCTCGCTGTAGTGGGCGTGTTCGCGCTCTCGAACGAGCGCGAACTGCTCACTCAGCATTTCCATGACGTCCAACTCCTCATCGAAGTCTCGTTGTCGGCCGCCTGCCTCAGGCCGCGACCGGGTGCTTGCGGGGTCGTCCCCGCGGGCGCTTGCGCGCGATGATCACACCGCGCTGGAAAATCTCGCCGCCCCAGACGCCCCATGGCTCGCCACGTTCCAGCGCGCCTGCCAGGCACGCATCACGCACCGGACAACCTGCGCACAGCCGCTTGGCTCGCTCCAGATCGGCTGGAGCCTCGGCAAACCACAGGTCCGGGTCGCCTGCGTGGCAAGGCAAATTGAGGTCTGCGCTCAGCGGATCCGCTGGCGACACCATCGCCGCCTCGGGTGCGAAGGCGGTTGCGGTAGACATCAGTTCTCCCCTTGAATTTGTCTTCATCTCGTGGTGTGGCGAAAGATCTGCGGACCACACAGCACAAAGGCCGCGGATCCGGCGATGGGTTCCGCGGCCTCTCAGTGAGTCTGAGTTAAGTCAGAGACTTCACTCGAAGACGAGACAACGGAACTGGTACCTGCGGAGCGGTCGGCGCCGGCTCGGCGATGACAGCGGCATCAAGGCAAACTGGATTCGCGGTCACGAGGCGAACATCGCCCATCGGAAATGCGCGCTGCCGTGCGCCGGGCACACGAAGACCCCCAAGCAGCTGGTGGCTGCGGGTACCGGCGAACGCGAAGATCTTCACCGCTGCCACCTCCTCTGCTGCTCGTGTCGAAAGTAGTACGGGCGTTCAACCCGTCCCTTGCAGGCTATAGGGCCCCTGGCGATCGCGGCAACTGAATTAATGGATTTTCTGCCTCAAGCGGATCGCGAGTTGCCAATGCCGGCGGGCGACGAGCCGCGAAGAACGGCATAACCGCTGGTGAGGCTCGGTGTCTATGCCTCTTCGTGGCGCCGGTGGGCGCGCAGTCGCCGGCAACCAAGACACGCGATAGGCGCTCGCGGGTGAGCCACTGAAGAGAGCACGACTCACCGACAAGTTACTGCATCACTCGCGAGCGAGCCTCTCGATGCTGCGGGGAAGCCATAGACGCGACAACCTGACGCACCGGGGCCCGACAGAGACAAGGTGCGCCAGCGACCCGAGAGAGGCCAGGCGCGTCGATGACCCGACAGCGCCGCGGTCGGACAGAGGCCAGGCGCGTCGACGACTCGACAGCGCGCCACGGTCCGACAGAGACGACCGACCAATCGTCCCAAAGGCTTCATCGTCCGCGGTCAACCGACCGTTCAAGCGTCCGCGGTGTGTTTGCGCACCGCGGCGAGAACGTCCGCGCCGTACCGCTCCAGCTTCGTTGCCCCGATGCCCGAGATCGACACCAGCTCGCTGTCGTCGGTCGGCTGCTTCTCCGCGATGGCCATCAACGTCGCATCGGTGAACACCACGTAGGCGGGGACCTTCAGCTCGCGCGCCTTGTCGCTCCGCCATTCCTTCAGGGCAGCCAGCAACTCAGGATCCACATTGGACGGACAACTGCTGCATCGGCCGACCTTCACGTCGGCCACGTCGGTGAGCACCTTTGCGCACACCCGACATTGCGGCCGCTCACCACGACCCCGCTGCGCTACCCGGGCAGCCGGGTGATCCTCCGGCACGAGCCCGTACAGGAACCGGCTCCGCCGACGCGAACGCCGACCTCCCGGCTTCCGCGACAGCGACCAGGACAGCGACAAGTGCTCCCGCGCGCGCGTCACGCCGACATACAGCAGCCGCCGCTCCTCCTCGATCGCAGCCTGGTCGTCATCGGCGTGCTGAATGGGCAAAGTGCCCTCACACAGCCCGACGAGGAACACCGCATCCCACTCCAGGCCCTTGGCTGCGTGCAACGACGCCAAGGTCACCCCGTGCACCGTCGGCGCATGCTGCGCGGCCGCGCGCTGCTCGAGCTCCCCCACATACCGTCGCAACGTCGGCTCCGCGGCGTCGGCGGCGAACTCCTCGGCGAGCTCGACCAGCGCCATCAGGGAATCCCACCGCTGCTTGCTCGCACCCCCCGCGGGAGGCTCGGACGTGAGCCCGACCTTGGCCAGCAAGCCACGAACGACATCCGGCAACGTGCCCGCCGGCTCCTCCTCCGCCGCGGCCGCCGTCCGCAACACCGCCATGGCCTCGCGCACTTCCGTCCGCGCGAAGAAACGCTCACCGCCACGCACCAGGTACGGAATGCCTGCCTCGCTCAGCGCTTGCTCGTACGCCTCCGACTGCGCGTTGACCCGGAACAGCACGGCGATCTCGTTCACCGGCACCCCGGTCTCGATCAGCTCACGAATCCGCGCGGCGACCGCTGCTGCCTCGGCGTGCTCGTCGTCGTACTCGGCGAACCGAGGCTGCGGGCCGTCCGGACGCTGACCGACCAGCCGCAACCTGCTGCCCGGCGGACGATGGCGCGCGGCACCGATCACCTTGTTGGCGAGCGCGACCACCTGAGGCGTCGACCGGTAGTCCCGCACTAGCCGAATCACCTGCGCATGCGGATACCGCCGGGTGAAATTCAGCAGGTGCCGCGGAGAGGCGCCACCGAACGAATAAATCGTCTGATTGGCGTCACCCACCACCGTCAGATCGTCCCGGTCACCGAGCCACGCATCGAGCAGACGCTGCTGGAGCGGGGTGACGTCCTGGTACTCGTCGACCACGAAGCAGCGATACCGATCCCGGAACTCCTCGGCGACGTCGACGTTCTCCTCCAACGCCGCGGTGGTCTGCAGCAACAGATCGTCGAAATCGAGCGCGCGCTCCTCGACCTTCAGCTTCTCGTAGACCCGGTACACCTCGGCGACCCGCTCCGGAGGCTCCGGCGTCGCCCTGCCCGATCGCGTGACTGCGGCCGGGTACTCGTCCGGCACGATCAGCGAGGCCTTCGCCCACTCCAACTCGCCCGCGAGGTCACGCAACATCTCCGCGTCGGTGTCCACCCCGACCTGATGCGCCGCCCTGCCGACAAGCCGCAGTTTGCTCTCCAGCAACTGCCACGGAGGTCCGCCGACGACCCGCGGCCAGAAGTACCGCAACTGGCGCAGCGCTGCCGCGTGGAAGGTCAACGCCTGCGCGCCTTCCACCCCCAGCTTGCGCAGCCGGGCGCGCATCTCGCCGGCCGCCCGGGCCGTGAACGTCACCGCCAGCACCGCGCTCGCGGACACGTGGCCGGAGTTCACCAGATGCGCGATCCGGTAGGTGATCGTGCGGGTCTTACCCGTGCCGGCACCGGCCAGCACGCACACCGGACCGCGCGGCGCCGTCACCGCCGCGCGCTGTTCGGGATCGAGATCGTGCGCCAAGTCCATCGATTCCGATCCTCGCAGACAACCCCGACAACGCTGTCCGTATCCTGGAACTTATGGCGCCAACCGATGACAAGGACGCGAAGAAGGCGGCCAAGAAGGCCGAGAAGAAGGCCAGGCGAGGCCAGATCTTCCAAGCGTTCAAGATGCAGCGCAAGGAAGACAAGTGGCTGATCCCGTGGATGCTGCTGGTCTTCCTGCTGGTCGCCGGCGCCGTGTTCGCGCTCGGCTGGTGGTGGGGCATCCCGTGGGTGATGCTGCCGCTGGGCATCCTCACCGGTGCGCTGGGCGCCATGATCACGTTCGGCCGGCGCGTGCAGAAGACCGTCTACGCCAAGGCAGAAGGACAGCCAGGCGCTGCCGGGTGGGCGCTGGACAACCTGCGCGGTAACTGGCGTGTCACGCAGTCGGTTGCCGCGACGACGCAGCTCGACGCCGTGCACCGGGTTCTCGGTGGTCCGGGCGTCATCCTGGTCGCCGAGGGCGCCCCGCACCGCATCAAGCAACTGCTGGCGCAGGAGAAGAAGCGCGTCTCCCGGTTGGTCGGCGACACCCCGATCTACGACATCGTCGTCGGCCGTGAGGAAGGCCAGGTGCCACTGCCCAAGCTGCAGCGCTACCTGCTCAAGCTGCCGCGCAACCTCCGTCCGCGCGAGGTCGACGCGCTCGAGGCCAAGCTGTCCGCGCTGAAGAACCGCGCTGCGCCGATGCCCAAGGGCCCGATCCCGCAGGGCGTGAAGATGCGCAACGTGCAGCGCACGATCCGCCGTCGCTGATCACGAACGCATTCGCACGACCACGGTCCCGGTGGCCCGGTCGTGCAACCCGCGTCCGTCGACATCACGTACGGCCGGTGGAATGAGCACCGCCGTCAGCACACAGCGGGCCAGCGCGCGCACCACGCCGACCATCGTCGCCCCGTCCAGGCGGGCAACCCGGATCCCCAGCACACCCATGCCGGGTGTGATGCCGAGGAACGCCGTCGCCGGCACGGTCAACACCGCCCAGACGCCGACCGACACCCAGTTGAACCGCTGCATGACGTCGGTGTTGGCGAATTCGGGCTGGACGAACAACGTCGTGATCATCGCGGCAGCGAACAGATCCACCAGGAAGGCCAGCAGACGCTGCCCACCGGAAGCCACCGAGTTGACCCCGTGCTCCGGCAACCCGAGCTTCTCGCCTGGCCACTTGCCTTCTTCGGTGTCCAGCCCGATCCCGGACAACCACGTTTCCGTCCACCGCGCCACGCAACCAGGGTATGTCGCATTCGACGGAAGGCGCGCAGCGGTGTCGCGGTCTAAGCTGGCAAGGCGGCTTTTCGCCGCCCTCGTACCAGCGATGTGTCACCGGCCGATGCGTTAACACCGGCGAAACATTTGGGTGACGGGAGGGCAACACCGCCCTCCTAGCGTGACGCTCACGGACTGAGAGCACCGCGCTCGCAGCACGTATCCGCAACACACGAAGGAGCAGACGAGCGTGTTCAACTCCCCAGAAGAGGTCGTTCGCTTCATCTCCGACCAGGAGGTGAAGTTCGTGGACGTCCGGTTCTGCGACCTGCCGGGCATCATGCAGCACTTCACCGTTCCCGCGTCGGCGTTCGACGAAGACGTCTTCAACGAGGGCTTGGCGTTCGACGGCTCCTCGGTGCGCGGTTTCCAGGAGATCCACGAGTCGGACATGCTGCTGCTGCCCGACCCTTACACGGCGCGCATCGACCCGTTCCGCGCGGAGAAGACCCTGCTGCTGAACTTCTTCGTGCACGACCCTTACACCCGTGAGCCCTACAGCCGCGACCCGCGCAACATCGCGCGCAAGGCCGAGGAGTACCTGGCCGAGTCGGGCGTGGCCGACACCGCGTTCTTCGGTCCGGAGGCGGAGTTCTACATCTTCGACTCGATCCGCTTCGACTACGCCGAGAACCGCTCGATGCACGAGATCGACTCGATCGAGGGCTGGTGGAACACCGGCCGCGACGAGGACGGCGGCAACCGCGGCTACAAGACCAAGTACAAGGGCGGCTACTTCCCGGTCTCCCCGGTCGACCACTTCGCCGACCTGCGCGACCAGATGGTGCTCAACCTCGAGCGCACCGGCTTCACCGTCGAGCGTGCCCACCACGAGGTCGGCACCGCGGGCCAGGCGGAGATCAACTACAAGTTCAACACGCTGCTGCACGCCGCGGACGACCTGCAGCTGTTCAAGTACGTCATCAAGAACACCGGCTGGGAAGCAGGCAAGTCGGTGACGTTCATGCCGAAGCCGCTGTTCGGTGACAACGGCTCGGGCATGCACTGCCACCAGTCGCTGTGGAAGGACGGCGAGCCGCTGTTCTACGACGAGTCCGGCTACGCGGGCCTGTCCGACACCGCTCGCCACTACATCGGCGGCATCCTGGCGCACGCGCCGTCGCTGCTGGCCTTCACCAACCCGACGGTGAACTCCTACCACCGCCTGGTGCCGGGCTTCGAGGCCCCGGTCTCGCTGGTGTACTCGCAGCGCAACCGCTCCGCGTGCGTCCGTATCCCGATCACCGGCAACAACGCCAAGGCCAAGCGCGTGGAGTTCCGTTGCCCGGACTCCTCGGGTAACCCGTACCTGGCGTTCGCCGCGATGATGATGGCCGGCCTGGACGGTATCCGGAACAAGATCGAGCCGCCGGACCCGATCGACAAGGACCTCTACGAGCTGCCGCCGGAGGAGCTGGCCAACGTCGATCAGGTGCCCGCCGATCTGGGCGCGGTGCTGGACAACCTGGAGCAGAACCACGACTTCCTGCTCGAAGGTGGCGTGTTCACGCCGGACGTGATCCAGACCTGGATCGACTTCAAGCGCGAGCACGAGATCGACCCGCTGCGTCTGCGTCCGCACCCGTACGAGTACGCGCTGTACTACGACGTCTAAAGCGCGATCTCCCCAGCGTGCGACGGCGGCGGCCCTGGCTACGACCGGGCCGCCGTCGTCGTCCCTCCACCTACACGTCGAAACCGTGCTCGCGCATGACCTGCACGGGCTTGTCCACCAGCTTGCGCCGCTCCAGGTCCATCAGGCCGAGCACGCACTCGATCTCCGCGGACAGGGTGCCGTCCAGCTTGCGGATCTCCGACTCCAGTCGGAACGTCTTGCCGTCGCCGAAGACGGGCTTGCAGGTCACCTCGATCTCGTCGCCCGCGCGTAGTTCCCGCCGGAATCGCACTCTCGTCTCCAGCAGCACCGGGGCCACCTTCGCCCCGTCCAGCGTGAGTTCGCTCCCGCCGATACTTTCGAACCACTCCATGCGCGCCACCTCGCCGTACTGGTGATAGACGGCGTGGTTGACGTGGCCCAGCGTGTCCAGTTCGTAGTGGCGAACCTTAATTCGGGTAACGAACTCGCTCATGAACCCAACTGTAGGCGGACCACGCTCTGCTCCGCCGTCACCCCTGATAGAAAACGCGCCCCACCACTGCCCTGGCCCGCCTCATGGTCCGTAGGTAGGAGTCGAGGAACTCGCCCGGATCGGTGTCCGGCGAGTAGCCGACGATCCGCGCGACGGCGGCCAATTCCTTACCGGTCGTCGGTACCTGGTCGACCTGCTTACCGCGGACCAAGGCGGCGGCATTGCGGACTCGCGTGGCCAGCAGCCAGGACTCCCGCAGCGGAGCCGCGTCCTCGGCGGCAAGCACGCCGTCGTCTTCCAAGACCTGCAGCGCGTCCAGCGTGGACACGGTCCGCAGGCCGGGCAGCTCGTGGCCGTGCATCAGCTGCAGCAGTTGGACCGTCCACTCCACGTCGGCCAGCCCTCCCGGTCCAAGCTTGGTGTTGGTCCTGGGGTTCGTGCCGCGCGGCAGCCGCTCCGAGTCGACACGCGCTTTGATACGGCGCACTTCCCGTGCCCGGTCGGCGGGCAGCCCGCCCTTCGGGTAGCGCACGTCGTCGATCATCTCGATGAACCGCCGACCGAGGTCCTCGTCGCCTGCGACCGGGCGAGCTCGCAACAGGGCCTGGGCTTCCCACACCTCGCCCCAGCGCTCGTAGTAGGCGCGATAGGAGCTCAGGGTGCGCACCAGCGGCCCGTTGCGGCCTTCTGGCCGGAGGTCCGCGTCGACCTTCATCGCGGGATCCTGGCTGGGGGCACCCAGCAGTCGGCTCAGCGAGCTACAGACCTCGGTCGCGTAGTCCACTGCCTCGCCGTCGCTGACGCCTTCGTACGGCTCGCAGACGAACAGAACGTCGGCGTCCGAGCCGTAGCCGAGTTCGGCTCCGCCGAGGCGTCCCATGCCGATGATCGCGATGCGCGCCACGCCGGACTGGCGTCTGTCGAGCGACACGGCGAGCGTCGCGTCCAGTACGGCGTCCCATACGCTCGACAGCGCGGC
>NZ_KE386595.1:164656-182156 GCF_000427825.1 Thermocrispum municipale DSM 44069
CCAGCACCAACGGCTGATCCGGGTCCGGTTCGAGGGCCCGCGCCGTGCGCGCAAGATGCTGGACCGCGGATTCCACGATTCCCGCGGCGACCTCGTCGCCGGCATCGGCAACCTGGAGCACCAAGGGCGCCAGTCGCGCCAGCCGGGGTGGCGGCTGCGTCATGGCAGCTGTGACGACCTGCGACGTGTCCTGTTCGGTCTCGAGCTCGGCACACAACGCCGGCGCGAGCTCGGTTCGCGGCCCTCGACCGTCGAAGGAGGCGAGCACGGCGTGCAGTGCCCTGCGCGCGATCCAGAAGCCGCTGCCGTCGTCGCCCAGCAACCACCCGGCTCCGTCGGCGGTGGCGACTGTGGCGAACGCACGGATGCGGGCCGCCGACGCCCCGGTGCCCGCGATCAGAACCACCCCGTCCGGTTCGGTGCTGCCGCCGGCGAAAGCCACTTCCACGTCGGAGTAGACGCGTACCGGGCACGTGAGGCCGGCCGCGGCGGCAGCGGCTCGCACCGTCTCCGCCGCCTTCGGCGCGGCGCGAAAACCAGCAAGACCGGCGACCACGGCTTCGATGTCGGCCGGCTCGATCCCCGCTTGCCGCAGGCACTCGGCGAGGCACGCGGTCAGCCGGGCGGCGAGCTGATCGGGCGGCACGGACAGCGCATTACCCGCAGGCCCGTCGGCCGATCCCAGAACGACCTCGTCGGCGGTCTCGACGACGACCGCCCGCGTCGCGGTGCCGCCCGCGTCCACGCCGATCACGAGAGCCATCGCCACCTCCATCGGCCCGTTCCGGATGCCCCCGCTTGACCGACCACCGGCTCGTAGTAAATCATTTCAGCGAATCTTTCGTCGTTCGATAGGGAATTTCAGTGTCGATCGAGCAGGCGGTGCCCGCGGACCTGTCCGCGCGCATTCGAGCGGCCGAGCCGAACCTCGGTGGCGCCCTGCGGGACGTCGCGCAGTACATCCTGGCCGACCTGCCCGGCACCATGCATGCCTCGATCGGCGAGCTGGCCACCGGCGCGGGCACGTCGCCTGCGACCATCACCCGGTTCTGCCGGGCCATCGGGCTGGAGTCGTACCGCGAACTCAAGCTGGCCATCGCCGAGGAGCTCGGCCGCAACACGGTCAACCCGGCGTTGAACGTCGGCGCGGGCATCGAGCCGAACGACGACATGGAGCGGGTCGCCGCGGTCGTGATCAGCGCGGACCTGCAGGCCATCCAGCAGACCGCCGCCCAACTGGACCTGGACGAGGTCGACGAGGCGGCGAAGGCCATCACGCGGGCTCGCCGGGTGGACGTGATCGGGACCGGCGGTAGCGGCACCAGCGCGACCGAGCTGCAGCTGCGCCTGCACCGGATCGGCTGCCCGGTGTGGGTGTGGACGGAGAACCACCTGGCCGAGACGTCGGCCCACCTGCTCGGGTCCGACGACGTGGCGGTCGGCATCTCGCACACCGGAAGTACCCGCGAGACGGTCGAGCCGATGGCCATCGCCCGCGAACAGGGCGCCACCACGATCGCGATCACCAACCGCGCGCAGTCGCCGCTGGCCAAGCTGGCCGACCACGTGCTGACCACCGCGGCGCTGGAGACCAGCTTCCGCCACGGCGGGTTGGCCGCTCGCCACTCGCAACTCGTGGTCGTCGACTGCCTGTACATCCGGGTGGCGCAGCTGTCCGGCGACCGAGCCAGTAATGCCCTCAACCGCACCGCGGGGATCACCCGCGCCCATGCCTACCGGGAGCGCTCATGACACCGGAACTGTCCGCCGCGGGATTCGCCAAGTACGCCCTGTCGGCGATGGCCGACGTCGCCGAGAAATCGGCCGAGCCGGTCGACGCGGCCGCCGAGCTGATCGCCGACGCGGTGCGGTCCGACGGGATCGTGCAGGCGTTCGGCACCGGGCATTCGCAAGCCGTCGCGCTGGAGATCGCCGGGCGCGCCGGCGGGCTCATCCCCACCAACCGCATCCGGCTCACCGATCTGGTCGTAGTGGGCGGCGACCAGCCCGATGTGCTGGCCGACCAGCTGCTGGAACGGCAGCCCGGCCTTGCGGAGCGGTTGTACGAGCTCGCCGGCGCGCGTACCGGTGACGTGTTCGTCATCGCGTCCAACTCGGGCGTGAACGCGGTGATCTCCGAAATGGCGCGGTTGGTGAAGGACAAGGGTCACCCGTTGATCGCGATCACGTCGATGGAGCACACCTCGCGGGTCACGCCGAGCGACCCGGAAGGCAGACGCCTCGCGGACTTCGCCGACGTGGTACTGGACAACGGCGCCCCGTACGGCGACGCGGTGCTGCCGCTGCCCGGTGGTGGCACGGCGTGCGGATTCTCGTCGCTCAGCGCCGGCCTGCTGGTGCAGATGATGGTGGCCGAGGCGATCCGCAAGCTGGTGGACGCCGGCGTGGAGCCGCCGGTGTACGTGTCGTCGAACGTGCCGGGCGGGTTCGAGCGCAATCGGGAGATCGAGAAGCGCTACGAAGGCCGGATCCGCCGGTTGGCCGGCTGAGGTCCGTCTGAATCCAGCGGACTCCGGCGCACCGGCCGGAGTCGACCGGGCCGCCACGCGGATCTCACGATCGCACCGCCACCTCAGCCCGGCACCGCGTCGCCGTCGAACGCAGCCTCCGACACGATCCGGCGCGGCTGTTTCACAGGTCCGCGCGCACCTGATCGCGTTTGCACTTCACACCAGGCGCAGGCGTCCGCCCGTGGCGCGCTGAGCACGCTTGCCCAGCACACCGCCGGCCGCTAGTCGCCCTTGCTCTTCACCCCAGGCGCGGGCCCTTGCGCATTGCCGGCGATGCCGTACTGCCCCGCCTGGCCTTCCAATTGCTCCCGCAGCGCCAGCATGGTCACCACGCGGCCCGCGGCGGAGTTGACGTTGTCCACCGTGGACAACACCTCGGTGGATGCGGTGTCGGAACGGACGAAGCCGATCGACCCGGTGGATTTCGCGGCCGTCGGGGTGCCTGCCAGCACCACCCCGGCCCCAGCCTTGTCCAGCTCCGTGGCGAACCGTCCGATGGTGGCGGACTTGTCCCCCACCCCGTCGCCGGTCGCCTCGCCGCCGACGAGCACGATCGCCAACTGCGCGGCCTGGACCTTGCCCGGCTCCTTGATGAAGCCGCCGTCCGCGAGGCCGGCCAGTGCCGCGTCCCGCTCGTCCGGGGACGACTGCGGCTTGGCCGTCTTGCCGTCGAGCAGCAACGTGTGGCCCAGCAGCGCGCCCGCGAGGGTGCCGGGGCCGCCCGCGGTCGGGAACTTCGCGCCTGCCGGCTGCAGCCGGGTGGCGATCTCCGCCAGTTGGTCGGCCTGGCCCGG
Organism: Thermocrispum municipale DSM 44069; assembly: GCF_000427825.1. Lineage (GTDB taxonomy): Bacteria > Actinomycetota > Actinomycetes > Mycobacteriales > Pseudonocardiaceae > Thermocrispum > Thermocrispum municipale. The sequence continues at coordinate 167,982 of NZ_KE386595.1, forward strand.
ATCGGCGAACGCCTCGGTCAGCCGCACCTCGCCGGTGACCTTGGCGCCCGCGTCGGTGATCAGCTTGCGCAGCGCGTCCCGGTCCGCCGGGCGCGCGTCGTGGTTGGTCACCAGCAGCACGGTCCGCTTGGCCAGCGTGCCCGCGACGATCTTCGGCCCCACCGAGGCGGAGAAGGCGTCCTGATCGGCCAGCCGCGCCTTGAGCGCGTTGCGTTCGTTCTCCATGGCGGTGGCGCGCTCGGCCAGCTCGTCGCGATCCTCGGTCAGCGCGGACAGCAGGCCGCCACTCAGCGCGGTACTGCCCAGCACGACACCGACGGCCAGGGCCAGAAAGACCGCGGCGATGGAGACGATGTGGTAGCGCAGTGAGATCACGCGAACAACCCCTTGACCCATGTGATGAACGACGACCACTGGCGCTGGAACCAGTCGAGGTAGACGTCGCCGACGTCGGAAACCAGAAACGCCGCGACCACGACCAGCAGCGCCGTGCCGACCAGCAGCAGAATCGCGCCCATCGACACGCGGTTGCGGTGGAGCTCGGCCACCGCCCGGCCGTCGACGATCTTCGAGCCCAGTTTGAGGCGGGTGATGAACGTCGACGGGTTGGAGCCGGCCCTGCCGTGGTCGAGGAACTCGGTCAGCGTCGCCTGGAAGCCGACCGTGACGACCAGGCTTGCGCCGTGCGTGTCGGCCAGCAGCAGCGCCAGGTCCTCGGTGTTGCCGGATGCCGGGAACGTGACCGCTTCGATCCCTAGATCCTGGATGCGTCGCACTCCCGGCGCGTGCCCGTCCGGCTGCGCGGGTACGACGACCTCGCGGCCGCGCTTGAGCGTCTCCGCATCGATGCCGTTGGGGTCACCGACCACGATGTCCGGCCGGAAGCCCTGCGACCGGAGGGTGTCGGCCCCCGCGTCGACGCCGATCAGCACCGGGTTGTGTTCGGCGATGTACTTCGACAGCCGCTTCAGGTCTTGCGCGTGGCCGGGACCTGGCGCGACGACCAGCGCATGCCTGCCCTTGATCGGAACGCGCACCTCCGGCACACCGACGCCGTCGAGGATCAGCGTGCGCTCGGCGCGCAGGAACTCCATCGTGTTGGCCGAGAACGCCTCGAGCTGAGCGATCATGCCGGCCTTGGCCTCGATCATCTGATCGGCCACCGAGTCCGGTGTCTGTGCGGTGCCGCGGCCCAGCTCCTTCTCACCCGCGTAGACGACGCCGTCCAGCAGCCGCACCTTGCTGCCGTCCTTGACCTTGCGCAGCAGCTCGACTCCGACGCCGTCGATGAGCGGGATCCCCGCGCCGACCAGGATCTCCGGGCCCAGGTTCGGGAACCGGCCGGAAATCGACGGCGATGCGTTGACCACGCCCGCCACCTCGGCCCGCACCAGCGCCTCGGCCGTCACCCGGTCCAGGTCGAGCGCATCCAGGATCGCGATCTCACCAGGTCCGATGCGCCGCAGCAGCCGCTGAGTGTTGCGGTCCACCCGCGCCACACCGGAGACACCAGGCAGCGCCTCGGTCGAGCGGGAGAGGAGGCCATTGAGCTTCATGAGTCGATAGTGACTCATGTTGCGGCTGTTACCGGTCCGCCACGCCGGGGAGCACCCCGCCCGCCATCACCCGTTCAGGTGAGTTTGGCTTTGTCCTCCGCGGCGACTTTCAGCAGCTCTTCGGCGTGCGCCAGGCCGGTTTCCGTGCCGTCCATACCCGCGAGCATGCGCGCCAGCTCGGCGACGCGTTCCTCCTCCGACAGGGTCTGGACGTCACTCGACGTGACCCCACCGGAAGTGCCTTTGCGCACCGCCAGGTGACGATCCGCGTACGCGGCGACCTGCGGCAAGTGGGTCACCACCAGCACCTGATGGGTGCGGGCCAGGCGCGCCAGCCGTCGTCCGATCTCCACCGCGGCACGGCCGCCGACCCCGGCGTCGACCTCGTCGAACACCATCGTCGGGACCGGGTCCGCCTTCGCCGCGACCACCTCGATCGCCAGCATCACGCGGGACAGCTCGCCGCCCGAGGCGCCCTTGTTGACCGGCAGCGCAGGCGCGCCGTCGTGTGGCTTGAGCAGCAGCTCGACGTCGTCCGTGCCGTGCTCGGCCGCGTGGCACAGCATGCCGTCGACCTCGAGCGCCGCCGGGTCCTCCGCGGCAGCTGCCCGCCGGCTCACGGTGATCTGCACCTGAGCTTGGCCCATCGCCAAGCCCGCCAATTCCGCGGTGATCGCCGAACTCATCTCGTCGGCCGCCGCGCGGCGTGCCTTGGACAGCCGACTGGCATGGCCGGCCAGCTCGTGCGCCAGCTGGTCGCGCCGGGTGGCCAGTTCCGCCAGCGCCTCGTCCGAGGTGTCCAGCGAGGCCAACTTCTCCTCGGCTTCCGCCGCCCACGCGAGTACCCCGTCGACATCGGCGGCGTACTTGCGGATGAGCTTCTTCAGCTCCGCCTGCCTGGCCAGCAGGCCCTCCAGCCGCTGCGGGTCCGCGTCCAGGCCTTCCACGTACGCGCCGAGCTCGCCGCTCACATCGGTGAGCAGCACCAGCGCCTGCTCCAACCGCGGTGTCAGCTCGGCCAGCGCGGGATCGTCGGTGGCTTCGAGCCTGCGCTTGGCCTCCCCGATCAGCCCGAGCGCGCCCGGCTGGTCCGGATCACCATCCGCGGCACCGGCGACCGCCTGTTGGGCTCGCTGAGCGGCCGACCGCAGTTCGTCGGCCTCCGCCAGCCGCTTGACCTCGGCGGCGATCTGTTGATCCTCGCCCGGCTGCGGCTCGACGGCGTTGATCTCCGCCAACGCGTGCCGCAACATGTCCGCCTGCTGCGCGAGCTCACGAGAGCGCGTCGTGCGCTCCGCCAGCTCGGCGACCACGGCTTGCCACTCGGCGCGCACACGTTGGTAGGCGGCCAGCGGCTCGGCCACCGACTCGCCGGCGAACCGGTCCAGCACGGCCAGCTGCTCCCCCGGCCGCAGCAGACGCAGTTGATCGTTCTGGCCGTGCACCGCGATGAGGTGCTCGGACAGCTGCGCGAGCGCACCGACCGGCACCGACCGGCCACCGAGGTGTGCGCGCGAGCGCCCGTCCTTGCCGACCGACCGGACCGCGATCAGGCTGCCGTCGTCGTCGGTCTCCGCACCGGCTTCCTCCGCGACGGCGACCGCGTCCTGCGCGTCGGCCAGCTCGAACCGGCCTTCCACGACGGCCTTGTTCGCGCCCGCCCGCACCCGGGAGGCGTCCGACCGGCCACCGGAGAGCAGGTGCAGGCCGGTGACCACCATCGTCTTGCCCGCGCCGGTCTCACCGGTCACCACGGTGAACCCCGGGTGCAGCTCGAGCAGGGCGTCGTCGATGACGCCGACGCCCTGGATCCGCATCTCGGACAGCACGGCTCTACCGTAACGGCTCAGCCGACACTTCTGGGTGCCCCACGCCCGGCCGGAGTCACGTGGTGTGCCGTTCGCGCCAGCTCTTGACCGGCAAGGCGAACTTGTGCACCAGCCGGTCGGTGAACGGGCCCTCCCACAGCCGGACGAGCTTCACCGGGATCGCACCGCTGCCGATCTCCACCCGCGCACCGACGGGCACTTCCACATAGCGCTGCCCGTCGCAGTTGAGCACCCCGTTGGTGCCGTTCGGGTCCAGTTCGACGGTGATCGCCGACGCGGGCGAGACCACCATCGGGCGGGAGAACATGGCGTGCGCGTTGCTCGGCACCACGCACATCGCTTCCACGTCCGGCCAGATGATCGGTCCGCCCGCCGAGAACGCGTACGCGGTGGAGCCCGTCGGCGTCGCGACCAGCACACCGTCGCAACCGAAGGCCGAGACCGGGTGGCGGTCGATGGTGATCAACACGTCGAGCACGCGCTCCCGCGAGCCCTTCTCGACGCTCGCTTCGTTCAACGCCCAGGTCCGGGCCAGCTCGACACCGTGGGAATCCCGCACCGTGACGTCCAGGGTCATGCGTTCTTCCACTCGGTACGAGCCTTCGACGGCCCGGCGAACCGTCTCCCCCAGCGCGTCGGAATCGGCCTCGGTCAGAAAACCCATCCGGCCCAGGTTGACACCGAGCACCGGGACCCGTGCCGGACGTGCGACCTCCGCCGCGCGCAGCAGCGTGCCGTCGCCGCCGAGGACGAAGACCAGCTCGACGCCTGCGGCCGGGTTCTCCTCGGACGCGACCACGGTGTGCGGAAAACCCGCACCTGCAGCGGCGATCGCGTCATCCGGCCCGGCACCGAGCAGCCGGACGGCGAACCCGGCTGCGGAGAACTGCTCCCCGACCTCCCGCGCCGCGTCCAGTGTCTGCTTACGGTCGGAGTGCACCACGAGCAGAACCGCGCGACTCATGCCGGCCCCTTCGCCACCGCCGAGCGCACCAGCTCGGCCACCCTGGCGGAGTCGTTGTCGTCCACTGTGCTCTCCCCACCCGTGTGCCGTAACCACGCGAAGTACTCGACGTTGCCCGATGGTCCGGGCAGCGGGCTGGCCACCACGCCCTGCGTTCGCAGCCCCAGCTCGGCGGCCGTGTCCAGCACACCGATCACAGCTTCGGCGCGCAACTGTTGATCACGCACCACACCGCCGCTGCCGACACGTTCCTTGCCTACTTCGAATTGTGGTTTCACCATCGGCAGCAGCTCGCCGCCTTCCCGGGTGCACGCGGCCAGCGCGGGCAGCACCAGCCGCAGCGAGATGAACGACAGATCGGCCGCGACCAGGTCGACCTCGCCCCCGATGGCTTCAGCGGTGAGCGTTCGGGCGTTGGTCTTGTCCATCACGACGACGCGTTCGTCGGTGCGCAACCGCCAGTCCAGCAGCCCCCGGCCGACATCGACCGCCACCACGCTCTTGGCCCCGCGCCGCAGGAGCACATCGGTGAAGCCACCCGTGGAGGCACCCGCGTCCAGACAGCGCATACCGGTGACGTCGATGGCGAATTCGTCGAGCGCGCCGAGCAGCTTGTGAGCACCCCGGGACGCCCAGCCCGGGTCGTCGTCGTTGCGCACCACGATCGAGGTGTCCCGGTCCACGCCCATCGCCGGTTTACGCGCGGCCATCCCGCGCACGCTGACCCGTCCCTCGTTGATCAAGCTCACCGCGTGCTCACGGGACCGGGCCAGCCCGCGGCGCACCAGCTCGGCGTCCAGCCGGGCCTTGCGTGCCCTCGCTGACACCGCTGGGTCAGACCTTGTCGATGGACGACAGTGCCACGGTGAGCTCGGTGTGCACCGCGTCGAAACGTTCCACGTGCTCGCTCAACGGCAGGTCGTCCAGGTCGTCCAAACCGGCCACCGCCTCAGCCACACCGGCCTTGGGGTCGGTCTCCTGCCGCGGCGGGCCAGGCTTCGGTTGGTCGTTCATGGGTCAACGGTAATCGATGTCGGGCAGCTGCAACGATCGTGCCGCGCGGTTGGCGCCCTCGCCTCGGGGGCGGACATCGGTGATTCCGGACTCCCAGGCGGGCAGGCAGAGCGCGCGCAGCAGGGACAACGGGGTTCCGTCGCCTTCGACGGCGAGCGCGTCGTCGCTCACCTCGACCTGCCAGCCCTCCTGCGGGCCGACGGCGAGGGTGGCTGCCGGTTCGAACGCGGCAGCCATCGTCGCACCGAGGTACTGCGGGCGCTGGTCCTCCGGGGCTGCGAGGACTTCGTGCGGCGCGGTGACACCACTGAGGACGAGCAGCGAGTCGTACTCCGCCGCGCAGGCGCCCGCGATGTCGGTGTCCAGACGATCCCCGATCACTAACGGCCGGGTGGCCTGTGCCGCGGCGGCAGCGCGTCGGAATTGGTCGGGTGCGGGTTTACCGGCAACCTGGGGTTGGCGGCTGGTGGCCGAGCGCAGGGCGGCGACCATGGAACCGTTGCCGGGGAGCTCACCACGTTCGGTGGGCAGCGTCGGGTCGAGGTTGCAACTCACCCAGGTCGCTCCGGCGCGGATGGCCAGGCAGGCCTCGGCCAGGTCGCCCCAGGCCGTGGTCGGTGAATGACCTTGGATGACCGCCACCGGTGGTTCCGGGTCGACCGTGCGGACGACACGCATGCCGACGCCGCGCACCTCGTCAGCCAGGGCATCGGTTCCGAGAACGAGCACCACGGAATCCGCGGGCACGAGTTCGGCCAGCAGCGCGGCACCCGACTGCGCGGACGTCTCCACCTCGTCGGGCTCGGCGGCGAACCCGATGTCGCGCAGGTGTTCGGCGACCGTCTCCGGGGCCTTCGACGCGTTGTTGGTGACGAATCGCAACGGCAGGCCCTCTTTGCGGATCCGTTCGACGGTTTCGACGGCGCCGTCGATCGGTTGCGCGCCCTTGTAGACCGTGCCGTCGAGGTCCAGAAGCACCGCGTCATAGTGCGACACCAACGGCTCGTTCGCCGCTTCCGCGCGGGGTGCTTGTGGTGGTTGTGAGGTCATCCGTTCAACTCTGCGACTCGCTGAGCGGCGTCGGTTTCGTCGTCGACATCCGCTTCGGCTGCGTGCATGAACCATTGCGCGGCTTCTTCCTTGCGGCCGGCGGCCAGCAAGTTGTCCGCGTAGGCGTAGAACAGTCGCGCACTCCACGGCTGCCACTTCGCCGGATCGAGGTCCGGGCCTTGCAGAGCGACGACGGCCGCGTCCAGCTGACCCAGATCCCTGCGCGCACCGGCAGCGACAATCCGCAGCTCGACCGCGACCTCCGGCGGCAGGTCGGCCATGTTCGTTTCCCGGGCCAGATCGAGCGCGCGCTCCGGCCTGCCGAGTGCCCGCTCCAGGTCGGCCAGCACCGCGACATGCATGTTCGTGTGCGTCATGCGCCGGACTGCCCGTAGTTCGGACAGAGCTTCGGCCCATTCGCCGGCGTGGTAGGCGGCGATACCGACTGCCTCCCGGACGACGGGGATGCGCGATGCCTTGGTCTTCACGTAGCGCGCGTGCTCCAGTGCCGCCTTGGGGTCGCTGTCGACCAGCCGGCCCGCAGCGACCAAGTGTTTGCCGACGAGTTCGGCCATGTCCTTGGGTATGCTGCGCAATTCTTTGCGGACCTCGATGTCGAGGTCGGTGAATTCGATGTCGTCATCCAGCGGCGGAGCGGTGTTCACCTGCGAGCTCTCGGTGCGCCGTTGCTGGTCCCGATTGCGGTCGTCCCGGCGGGCCGACGTGGGACGTCCCTGGCGGTCTCCCCGCTGTCCGCCGGGCCGGCCACCGTTGCCGCGGCCACCTTGCTGCGCATTCCGGAACTTCTGCCCGCCACGCCGGTCGTCGTTGTGGGGGCGTCGACGCTCGCCGCGGCCACTCTGGCTCGCTCCCTGTGCGCGCCCCTGCGAACTTCCCCGCCGTGCGTTGTCCTTGCCGCGTGCGGCATCGCGCGGACGACCGTTGCCGGAGCTGCCCGTCGGCTTCGCTCCGGAGGATCTTCCACGCCTGTCCGAGTCGGACACCTAACCTCCTGTAGTAGCTCCGTTCCAGGCTAGCCCGCGACGGCGCCGGCCCAGGAGTCGGATGCCCGAGCAGGCGACAGCCCAAGCATCTCGGGCATGGACACGGCCGCACCGTGCCGACTCGAGGCGCCGAACGTGCCCTCTCCACGCGCCGGATGTGCCATCTGCAGGCACCCGGCAGGGCCCCGTCAGATAATCAGACACCCGGCAGGACACCGTCAGATAATCCGCCGAAGCTTCGCCCGTCACCGTCCTGCGCGTCGACCGCCCGCCATTTTGGCCCGGCGGCACCGTGTACCTGTCGCGAGGGCAAGCCCGCCATGAGCGCACAAAAAAGCGGAGGAGAGAAGCTCCTTGTGTGGAGTTCTCTCCTCCGCCTTGTCGAAGTTGTTGTTCGGCGGTGTCCTACTCTCCCGCACCCTGGCGGGTGCAGTACCATCGGCGCTGGCAGGCTTAGCTTCCGGGTTCGGAATGGGACCGGGCGTTTCCCTGCCGCTATGACCACCGAAACACCTGCGAAACAACCACATGGTGTGTGGTGTGGTGTTTCAGAGTTGTAGAGTGGATGCGTAGCGTCTTTGTGGGCAAGTCATCGGCCGATTAGTACCAGTCAACTCCACCCATTGCTGGGCTTCCATTTCTGGCCTATCAACCCCATGGTCTGTAGGGGGCCTCTCACCACAAAGTGGTATGGAAACCTCATCTTGNCAAGTACCACGGAGTGTCGGCCAAGGCCTCGGACACGCGGCGGTATGCCAGCAGGCCGCCGTCCGGATCGGGGGTGTCGGCGAAGCGGTCCAACAGCACCGGTAGCAGTGTCTTCTGGATCGCTGCGCGCCTGCTCACGCCGGACGTCAGGGCTTGGATGTGCTTGAGCGCTCCCTCGGGCGCGGTGTAGCCCAGCGCGGAGAGTCGGTTGGCTGCTTGCTTGGTGGTCAGCCGCAGCGCCTCGGTGGGCACGCGCGCAACGGACTCCAGCAGCGGGCGGTAGAAGACTTTCTCGTGCAGCTTGCGAACGGCTGCGGCTTTGCGCTTGTACTCCGCGGCGAGCACCTCGCCCGCGTCCCGGCCGCGTGCGGGCTGCACGCCGAGCGATCGCGCGAGCCAGCGCAGCTCGACGGTGTCCGACTCCGCCGGGAACAGGTGAGTGCGGCGAAGTTGCCGTAGTTGGAGTCGGTGCTCGACGGTACGCAAGAATTCGTACGCGGACTCGAGCTCTGCAGCGTCCGCGCGCGCCAGGTAGCCGCCACGACCAAGCGCGGCCAGTGCCTCCATGGTCGACGGCGAACGCAGTGCGGGGTCCGCCCTGCCGTGGACCAGCTGCAACAGCTGGACGGCGAACTCGACATCGCGAAGGCCGCCGCGTCCGAGCTTCAGCTCTCGGTCGGCGATTTCCGCGGGGAGGTGCTTCTCCACCTTGCGACGCATGCTGCGCACGTCGTCGACGAAGTCCTTCCGCTCGGCGGCCGACCACACCAGCGGTGTGACGACCTCCGCATAGCGGGCGCCGAGCTCTTCGTCTCCGGCGACCGGTCGGGCTTTGAGCAGTGCCTGGAACTCCCAGGTGCGGGCCCACTTCTGGTAGTAGGCCTTGTGCCCGTCGAGGGTGCGCACCAACGCACCGGCCTTGCCTTCGGGGCGGAGGGCGGCGTCGACCTCGAAGCAGGCGGCCCCGACCACACTCATCATCGTGCTGGCGACGCGAGTGGCCACGTCCAGATCGCCTTCGGCTACGAAGATGACGTCGACATCGCTGACGTAGTTGAGTTCGCGCCCCCCGGTCTTGCCCATGGCGATCACCGACAGCTTGGTGGCGTCGTCAGGTTCGGCGCGGGCTTCCTGCCATGCGATGTCCAACCCAACGCGGAGGGCGGCTTCGGCGAGAGCGGTGAGGCGCCCGGTGACCTCGGCGTAGGAGGGCCGCTCCAAATCAGGCTCGACCTGGGCGCCGAGGTCCGCCGCCGCGATCTCAAGCAGGAGTCCGCGGTAGCCGGCGCGTAGCGCCCTGACAGCTGTCTTGCCCGTCGGCAGGTCGCCTTCCGGCGTTTGGACGGCTTGGCGGAGCCGGTCCGTATAGGCGTCGGCCGACGCGGGTGGCGGCTCCAGGAGCCGGTGCCACTGCTCGGGGTCGTTGACCAGAAAGTCACCTAACGCGGTCGAGCCGCCCAGGACGGCCAGCAGGCGGCCGCGTAGTCCGGAATGGTCATGCAGTGCGCGGTTCAATTCGGCCCAGCCGGCGCCGATGGCCTCGCGAAGGCGGTCGACGGCGTACAGGGTTTGATCGGGGTCGGCCGTTCGCGAGAGCGCGAGCAGGACTGGTTCGCTGCCCGGCGCCGGGCCGGGGATCTGTGTCGAGTCCGACCACGCGGATATCGCTGCGGTCCCGCGCGTGAACCCGCTGGAACCGTTCGGCCCGTCTGAGTCGGGCGCAGCTTCACCTGTGTCGCCGTCCGGTCGGCCCTGGTCAGCGCGGCTCGCCTCGTCGGTGGCCGAGCCGGAGTCGCCGTGACGACCGGCCTGACTTCTGGACACCCACCACCCGGCTGCCGCAAGCAGGTCTTCGGCGCGCTCGTCGGTCACGCCGTAGCGGCCCGGCTTGGGTGCAGGTCGATCCCGCGTGGTCACTCAAGCCACAGTAGTCGGGAAGCGATACTCCGCTCCGTCGTACACCGGCCTGTATCCGATCTTTTGATAGATCGAATTCGACGTGGGGTTCGCGAGATCGGTGAACAGCACGACGTCCCGAGCGCCTTGGTCCAACGCCCACCGCGACACCGCAGCAGTGATCGCGGCACCGTATCCGCGCCTGCGGTGCTCCGGCGGCGTGTAGACCAGGCCGACGCGTGACATCCCGCGAAGCTGCGCGCTCGCGCGTGCCATAGCCCGCACACTGTCGCCCTCGTACCAGAGGCCGTGTGCGTTGCCGAGCGTCATCGACTGCAGGATGCGCCGGCGGTGGTCTGCGCCCGGCATCGGCATGTCCGTTTCGCGGAAGAACTCCCGCTCGAAGGCTTGCAGCTGAGGAATGTCTTCGACTCCCGCCAAGCGCATCGAACCCGGAACGTCGGGTGGTTCGAGCTCGTCCAGCCGATAGCAGCGCATCCTCATCACCTCGGTCGTACCGAGACCCCACTCGTGAGCGAACGCGTTCGAGACATCGCTGGGCCCGGTCACTCCGCTGAGCCGCACACCGCGTTCACGGACGAAAGTCGCCAGCTTGGCAACACATTCGACCGGCACGCCCGACACACCGATGGGATACGGCGGGGTGCAGAACGCAGCACCGATGGTGCGGCCCTTGTCGACGATCGTGACCAGAAGCGGATTCGTACCGTCGTTCTGGCCGTCCGCGTCTTCTGCCGGCTCGCCGCTCGATCGTGACCCCTCTCCGTCCCCAGCGATACCGGCATCGTCAGTGCTGCGAAGTGAAAGTCGCCGTTCCGCACGCATGCCGCCGATCACCGTGAGCGCAACCGTGTGCCGGATCGGATCAGCTTCATACAGCGGACCCGCGGCGTCCCAGAACGATTCGACATCGGCGTGCAGGCAGAACTCCATGCGGACAAGCATCAGCCCGACCCTGCACGCCGTCCACCGAGTTTCCCGCCGAGCGGCCCACACCGCGGTCCCAACGGGCCACGTACAAGGGGGCCATGTGTGGGCCATCGTGTCGCCCGACCGCCGTAAATGACCACCACGGGAGCAACGGATACCGAGCAGGAAAAAATGCCGGACAGAGCTGATCAACAGATGCCACAATTGTCCACGGCATTCACGAATCAGATTCAACGGCCGCCTCATTCGGCAGTCATGAGCCGCGGCAGCAGGCCAGTAACAACCCATTGGGTCAAGGCTCGAACTCGCTATATCGCCAGCTGGTTGGCAACTATCACTGGGCTTATTGGTCGTGGCTCCGCGAGACTTCCAGGCGCCCGACACGTGCGCCGCAGGACCTTGCCGGAGTGCCGTCCGGTCGAGGCTGGCCTGGCAATACCGCGATCGCGTCGGCAAAGCTAGGTGAACGCGACCTGGCCACCGAGGTGTGACGAGTAGACCGTGTGACCGAAGCAGAAAACAGCACAAAAAAGGGGCGGGAGGAACAACCTCGAAGGTCGTTCCTCCCGCCCGTATCACGTTGTTGTTCGGCGGTGTCCTACTCTCCCGCACCCTGGCGGGTGCAGTACCATCGGCGCTGGCAGGCTTAGCTTCCGGGTTCGGAATGGGACCGGGCGTTTCCCTGCCGCTATGACCACCGAAACACCTGCGAAACAACCACATGGTGTGTGGTGTGGTGTTTCAGAGTTGTAGAGTGGATGCGTAGCGTCTTTGTGGGCAAGTCATCGGCCGATTAGTACCAGTCAACTCCACCCATTGCTGGGCTTCCATTTCTGGCCTATCAACCCCATGGTCTGTAGGGGGCCTCTCACCACAAAGTGGTATGGAAACCTCATCTTGGAACTGGTTTCCCGCTTAGATGCTTTCAGCGGTTATCCTTTCCGAACGTGGCTAACCAGCCGTGCCCCTGGCGGGACAACTGGCATACCAGAGGTTCGTCCGTCCCGGTCCTCTCGTACTAGGGACAGCTTTCCTCAAGTTTCCTACGCGCGCGGCGGATAGGGACCGAACTGTCTCACGACGTTCTAAACCCAGCTCGCGTGCCGCTTTAATGGGCGAACAGCCCAACCCTTGGGACCTGCTCCGGCCCCAGGATGCGACGAGCCGACATCGAGGTGCCAAACCATGCCGTCGATATGGACTCTTGGGCAAGATCAGCCTGTTATCCCCGGGGTACCTTTTATCCGTTGAGCGACACCCCTTCCACCAGGAGGTGCCGGATCACTAGTCCCGACTTTCGTCCCTGCTCGACATGTCTGTCTCACAGTCAAGCTCCCTTGTGCACTTACACTCAACACCTGATTGCCAACCAGGCTGAGGGAACCTTTGGGCGCCTCCGTTACCTTTTAGGAGGCAACCGCCCCAGTTAAACTACCCACCAGGCACTGTCCCTGAACCAGATCATGGCCCGAGGTTAGATTCCCAATTCGACCAGAGTGGTATTTCAACGACGACTCCACGATCACTGGCGTGACCGCTTCCCAGTCTCCCACCTATCCTACACAAGCCGAACCGAAAACCAATACCAAGCTGTAGTAAAGGTCCCGGGGTCTTTCCGTCCTGCCGCGCGTAACGAGCATCTTTACTCGTAGTGCAATTTCGCCGGGCCTGTGGTTGAGACAGTCGAGAAGTCGTTACGCCATTCGTGCAGGTCGGAACTTACCCGACAAGGAATTTCGCTACCTTAGGATGGTTATAGTTACCACCGCCGTTTACTGGCGCTTAAATTCTCAGCTTCGCCCCGAAAGGCTAACCGGTCCTCTTAACGTTCCAGCACCGGGCAGGCGTCAGTCCATATACATCGTCTTGCGACTTCGCATGGACCTGTGTTTTTAGTAAACAGTCGCTTCTCGCTGGTCTCTGCGGCCCCCACTCCCTAGCCCGCACGGGGCTTCAAGAGCAGTGGCCCCCCTTCTCCCGAAGTTACGGGGGCATTTTGCCGAGTTCCTTAACCACAGTTCACCCGATCGCCTTGGTATTCTCTACCTGACCACCTGTGTCGGTTTGGGGTACGGGCCGCGCATGCACTCGCTAGAGGCTTTTCTCGGCAGCATAGGATCACTCTACTTCGCCTCAATCGGCTACGCATCACGCCTCAGGCACATGAACCGCGGATTTGCCTACGATTCGCCCTACACGCTTACACCAGTATCACCACTGACTGGCGGAGCTACCTTCCTGCGTCACCCCATCGCTTGACTACTACAGGATCAGGTCCCACGCTCCACCCCAACCTCCCACCACCGAAGTGGCAGGTTAGAAGGGGCTTCGGGTGGTTAGTATCACCTGCCTCGTCAGGGACGCGCACACGCGGGTACGGGAATATCAACCCGTTGTCCATCGACTACGCCTGACGGCCTCGCCTTAGGTCCCGACTTACCCTGGGCGGATTAGCCTGGCCCAGGAACCCTTGGTCATCCGGCGGCAGAGTTTCTCACTCTGCTTTCGCTACTCATGCCTGCATTCTCACTCGACCACCCTCCACACCTGGCTTACGCCGGCACTTCCCTGGATGATCGACGCTCCCCTACCCACCCACACGACTGCACCAAGCCCCGAAAGACTCGGCGGATCTCATGTGTGAGTGACACAGCTTCGGCGGTGTGCTTAGCCCCGCTACATTGTCGGCGCAGGACCACTTGACCAGTGAGCTATTACGCACTCTTTCAAGGATGGCTGCTTCTAAGCCAACCTCCTGGTTGTCTCGGCAATCCCACATCCTTTCCCACTCAGCACACACTTAGGGGCCTTAGCTGGTGTTCTGGGCTGTTTCCCTCTCGACGACGAAGCTTATCCCCCGCCGTCTCACTGCCGCGCTCTCACACCCTGGTATTCGGAGTTTGGTTGACTTCGGTAACCCGGTAAGGCCCCTAGGCCATCCAGTAGCTCTACCCCCAGGGTGAAACACACGACGCTGCACCTAAATGCATTTCGGGGAGAACCAGCTATCACGGAGTTTGATTGGCCTTTCACCCCTACCCACAGCTCATCCCCTCAGTTTTCAACCTAAGTGGGTTCGGGCCTCCACGCCGTCTTACCGGCGCTTCACCCTGGCCATGGGTAGATCACTCCGCTTCGGGTCTAGACCACGCGACTCCAACGCCCTATTCAGACTCGCTTTCGCTACGGCTACCCCACACGGG
>NZ_ATYT01000012.1 GCF_000427825.1 Thermocrispum municipale DSM 44069
CCCGCCAGCCCTACCAACCCGACTACCGGCGAAACACGGCTACCGCTGCTTGACAAACACATTAGGCAGCCACCTGCCCGGACAAGTCGAACGGGTTCACGCCATCGGCCCTTTCGTCTAGAAGCCCAGCAGATCCGGCAACCAGTTGGACAGCTCGGGGATGAAGGCGACCAGCAGCACCACCGACAGCCCGGCGACGAAGAACGGGCGGATGCCGCGCACCACCTCGAACAGCGGGACCCGCGCGATGCCTGCGGCCACGAACAGGTTCACCCCGACCGGCGGAGTCACCAGGCCGAGCGCGAGGTTGACCACCATCATCACGCCGATGGTCGTCACGTCGACGCCCGCTTCGAGCAGCACCGGAGCCACGATGGGCACGAACAGGTACAACGCCGACACCGCATCGATGAACGCACCGACGATCAACAGCAGAACCACGACGAGCAGCAGCACCAGCGCCTGGTTGCCCGCCAGCCCCAGCAGGGCGTTCGCGACGCTCTCCGCGATGCGGTTGACCGTCACGACGTAGGCGAAGACCGATGCCGCGCCGACGATGGTCATCACGACCGCCGACTGGGCGGCCGAGGTGACCAGAATCCGGTAGAGGTGCGCCGCCTTGATCTCCCGATAGCCGAACACGCCGACAATCAGCGCGTAGGCCGCTGCCACCACCGCGGACTCGGTCGGAGTCACGACCCCGCCGTAGATGCCCCCGAGGATGATCACCGGAACCAGCAGGCCGGGGATCGCCTTGGCGAACGCGGCCAGCAGGCCACGCAAGCCGCCCGGGCCTTCGGCGTCCGCCGACACCTTGCTCGGCGCGGTGGCGGCCCCGGGGGAGTCGCCCGCAGGGGCGGCGGCACGCTCGCGCGGGAGGAAGAGCGCGGCGATGACCAGCGCGATCGCCAGCAGGATGCCGGGAATGATCCCGGCGACGAACAGGCGCACGATCGACACGCCCGCGTAGTCGCTGACCACCACGGCGAAGACGATGAACGCGATGCTCGGCGGCACGATGATGCCCATCGACCCCGCCGTGGCCATCAACGAGGTGGCGTGCCGCTTCTCGTAGCCGTGCCGCACCAGCGCGGGGATGAGGATGGACCCGATCGCGGCGACGGTCGCCGGGCCGGAGCCGGAGATGGCGGAGAAGAAGAACGCCGCCAGGATGACCACGATCGCCAGCCCGTGCTTACGCCTGCCGACACACGCGTGCGCGAAGTCCACCAGGCGACGGGAGATGCCCGCGTACTCCATGATCACGCCGGCCAGGATGAAGAACGGGATCGCCAGCAGCGTCTCGGACGACACGGACGCGGTGAAGACGCTGGGCACGACGGACAACATGTCCAGCCCGCCCATGGCGACCAGGGAGCAGACCGCGGCGATTCCGAGCGCGAACGCGACCGGGACGCCGATGAGCAACAGAACCAGGAAGCTGCCGAACAGCACCGCGCCGATCACTGCTCAGCCTCCTCGCTCGGCTTGGTTTCCACGGTCGTGGTGGTGAAGCCGCTGCGCGCCGCCTCGATCGTCCGGTAGATGCCGAAGACCGCCCCGATCGGCAGCGCCAGCGTGAACAGCCACTGCGGTACTTCCATCGACGGCGTCGCGCGTCCGCTGTCGATCTGCCGCACGGCGAGGTCGAAGCCGTACCACAGCAGCACGACCAGGAAGACGATGACGGCCACGGCGATCAGGGCCGTCATCGCGGTGCGTACCGCGCCGCGCACCTTCTGGTGCAGCACGGCGAACCCGAGGTGGGCGCCCTCGCGCAGGCCGATGACCGCGCCCATCATCACCATCCAGATCGCCAGGTTCACGGTGAGTTCGCCGGTGAACGCCAGCGAGAGGTTGAAGAAGTACCTGCTCACCACGTTCACGAAAGCCACCACGGCGACCACCGCGAACGGTATGGCGGCGAGCAGGTTCTCCACCACGGCCAGTCTGCGTCCCCACATGACTCAGCCCTCCGGGCTCACGGCGCGGGTGAGCTCAGGTCCCCACACCTGCTGGTACTCGGCGTACAGCGGTCGCACGGACTCGCGGAATGCGGCCAGCTGCTCGTCACTGAGCTCGGTGACCTCCATCAGCTCGGCCTGCTCGCTGACCTGGGTCCGCTCGTTGTCGCGGTTCGACGAGATCTGGTACTCGTTGGCTTCCTCGGCCGCCTCGGTGACGATGCGCTTGTCCTGTTCGGAGAGCGCGTCGAACTCCTCCTTGTTCATCCCGAGCACCAGCGGGTCGTAGACGTAGTTCCAGATCGTCAGGTACCGCTGGACCTCGGCAAGCCCCGCCGAGGAGATGACGTCCATCGGGTTCTCCTGACCCTCGATGGTGCCCTGCTGCAGAGACGTGAAGACCTCGGAGAAGTTCATCGTCAGTGGGTTGGCGCTGAGGTCACGGAAGAAGTCGGTGAACAGCCCGATGCCCGGGATGCGGATCTTGATACCGGCCAGGTCGCCGGGGGAGCGGATGGGCCGGACGTTGTTG
This sequence comes from Thermocrispum municipale DSM 44069, assembly GCF_000427825.1. Taxonomy (GTDB): domain Bacteria; phylum Actinomycetota; class Actinomycetes; order Mycobacteriales; family Pseudonocardiaceae; genus Thermocrispum; species Thermocrispum municipale. Next base: position 2,497 of record NZ_ATYT01000012.1, read on the forward strand.
GTGACCTGCCGGAAACCGCTCTCGCCGAAGCCGAGCATCTGCACGCCGTGTTCGGCGCACAGCCGCTCGTACGCCTCCCGCGCGCTGCGTTCGATCACCCGGTCGGCTTCCTCGTAGTCCCGGTACAAGAACGGCGCGTTGATCGCCCCGAACCGCGGATCGATACCCGCGTAGATGATCGTGGAGTTGTACGAGAAGTCCTTGTCGCCGTGCATCAGCTGCTCGACGCCCGCGGCCGGATCGCCCGCCGAGAGCTGCTCGTTGGTGAACACGTCGAGCTTCATGCGGCCGCCGGAGCGCTCTTCGAGCGTGTCGGCGAAGCGTTGCGCGGCCTTGTACCACGTCGACGACTCACCGGTCGTGACGGTCATCGTCCACGAGTAGGTCTCCTCGCTGGCAGCGTCCACCGCGGTGCAGCCACCGAGGGTGAGGCATGCGAGGACGGCGACGCCACGACGCCACGATTTCGACTTCATTGTCCGTCTCTCCTCGTCCGCCCGAGCGAGGGCCATTCGATCGTGGGAGAGCGTTATCCACGCTGTCAACAGTTTGCGAGGCTTGGTGGTCCATGATGTGGACCGATTGTCAAGCGGTGTTTCGGCGCTCATCATGAGGTCCATGCGTCCCGAGTTGGCGGCCTCCCGAGTGTCTGATCCCGGCATCAGTGCACGTCGGTCCGCATCATGGACCATCGCGCACGCCGCCGAGACGGGCGACGAACCGCCCGGGTCGCAGAGCGTGCAGCGCACGCTCGTGTTGCTGAACCTGGTCGGCGTGCTGGCGCGGGATCGTCCGGAAGGCGTGTCGCTGGCCGAGCTCACCAGGGTCAGCGAGCGGCCGAAAGCGAGCGTGCGGCGGGCGTTGATCGCGCTCATGCACGCCGGCTACGTCGAGCAGGATTCGAAGACCGCGCGCTACCGCCTCGGCGTGCAGGCGGCGGTGCTCGGTGAGCTCGCCAGTCACGGGGCGGACCGGCTGGGTGAGGCCAGTACCGACAGCTTGATCAGGCTGGCCGATGCGGCGGGCGACACGGCGTTCCTCACCGTGCGGCACGGCAGCTACGCGGTCTGCGCCCGGCGGCAGGAAGGGCCTGGGCCGATCCGTAACTTCGCGCTGGCCGTGGGGGACCGGCATCCGCTCGGCATCGGCGCGGGCAGCTTGGCGATCCTCAGCGCGCTGCCCGACGAGGAGGTCGAGCAGGTGATCGCGGCGACCGCGGCAGCCCGGCAACGTTACCCGCGCTTCGACGACGAGACGATGCGCCGCCTGGTACGCCGGTCCCGGAAGAACGGCTACGCGCTCAACGACGGCCTGGTCATCCCCGGCTCGTGGGCGATCGGTGTGGTGGTGCCCGACGCCGACGACCGCCCGGTGGCGGCGCTGAGCATCGCCAGCATCGCCGAGCGCCTGCGCGGTGCGCGTCGCGACGAGCTCGTCGAGTTGCTGCAGAGGGAAGCACACAACGTCCATTCGGCATTGCAGGCACTGCAGGCGCATCGGAGGAAGGCATGACAACGTCGCCGTGCATCATCGGCTGGGGTCATTCGCAGTTCGGCAAGGCCGCCGAGCCGACCGTGGAAGCGTTGCTGGCGCGGGTGACCGGGGAGGCGCTCGACCATGCCGGCATCGGCGCAGACGAGGTCGACGGCGTCTTCGTGGGGGTGTTCAACAGCGGCCTGTCGCGTCAGGGCTTCGAAGGCGCGTTGGTGGGAGCCGCGCAGCCCGAGCTGGCGACCGTGCCCGCGGTGCATGTGGAGAACGCCTGCGCGACGGGCTCCGCCGCGTTGTACACCGCACTCGATTTCGTCCAGTCCGGTCGAGGACGGATCGCCTTGGTCGCCGGCGCGGAGAAGATGACGCACGCCGAACCCGCCGTCCTCAACGACGTGCTGCTGAGCGCCTCCTATCGGGCCGAGGAAGAGCAGGCGGGCAGCTTCGCCGGGGTCTTCGGCGATCTCGCTCGGCGGTACTTCGACCGGTACGGCGACCACCGCGAAGCGCTGGCGCGGATCGCGGCGAAGAACCACGCCAACGGGGCAGGCAATCCGTACGCGCACCTGCGCAAGGACCTGGGCTTCGAGTTCTGCAACATCGTGTCCGACCGCAACCCCGTGGTGGCCGACCCGCTGCGGCGAACCGACTGCTCGTTGGTGTCGGACGGAGCCGCCGCCGTCGTGGTGGCCTCCCGGGACGTCGCGGTGAAAGCCCAGCGAGCGGTGACGTGGCGGGGGCGCGCGCACGCCAACGACCACCTGCCGCTGTCCCGCCGCGGAGACGTGCTGGTGTTCGGTGGCGCGCGGCGGGCCTTCACCCAGGCGATGACCGAGGCGGGAGCGTCGCTGACCGACCTCGACCTGCTGGAGACACACGACTGCTTCACCATCGCCGAGTTGCTGCAGTACGAGGCGTTCGGGTTGACCGAAGTCGGCAAGGGAGCGAGCGCGATCGAGGACGGACGGACACACCGCGGCGGCGAGCTGCCGGTCAACCCGTCCGGTGGGTTGAAGGCCAAGGGGCATCCCATCGGCGCGACGGGCATCTCGCAGCACGTGATGGCCGCGCTGCAACTCACCGGTGAGGCGGGCCAGATGCAGATCCCGGACGCCGCGCTGGCCGGTGTGTTCAACATGGGTGGCGTCGCGGTCGCCAATTACTTCTCGGTGCTGGAGCGGTGGCGGTGACCGAACAGCGGCGCGCGGTCAATCTCGCGAACCTGCTCACCACGATCGCGCGACGGCTCCCGGAGCGCGACGCGGTGGTGCACGGGGCGGTGCGACTGTCGTGGCGGCAGCTCGATGCCCGGGCCTCGGCGATCGCCGAGCAGCTGCGGGCTCGCGGTATCAAGCGCGGCGACGCCGTGCTGGTGCACTCGCCCAACCATCACGAGCTGATCGCGACGATGTTCGGGATCTGGCGTGCGGGCGGGGTGCTTGCCCCGGCGAACTTCCGTCTCACCCCCGCGGAGGTCGCGGATCTGGCGGACCTGACGCAGCCCGCGGCCGTGGTGTGCCACGTCGACTACTCGCAGCACGCGGACGCTGTCGCGAAGGCTGCCGATCTCCGCGGCGACCCGCTGTGGATCGCGGCCCAGCCCGACGCGCCGGGCGCGATCGCGTCGTTGGTCGAGCCGACGGAGCCGGTGCCGGACGAGCCGGTCTGGAACGGCGACGCCGCGTGGTACTTCTTCACCTCGGGTACCAGCGGTCGGCCGAAGGCCGCCGTGTTGACGCACGACCACATGGGCTTCGTGATCAACAACCACCTGTGCGACCTGATGCCCGGCCTGGCCGCCGACGACGTGCAGATCGTGGTGGCGCCGTTGTCCCATGGCGCAGGGGTTCACCTGCTGCCGCAGGTCGCCCGGGGCGCGAAGACCGTGCTGCCGACGTCGGAGAAGCTCGATCCCGCGGAGATCTGGCGGCTGGTGGAAGCCGAGCGGGTGACCAACGCGTTCACCGTGCCGACGATCCTGACCACGCTCACCCGCGCCCCCGAGGTCGACCGACACGACCACAGCTCGCTGCGCTACGTGATCTACGCGGGTGCGCCGATGTACCGGGCCGACCAGGAGCACGCGCGCACGGTGCTCGGTGACGTCCTGGTGCAGTACTACGGGCTGGGTGAAGTCACCGGAGCCATCACCGTGCTGCCGCCGCAGGAGCACGACCGGACCCCGCCCGAAGGTGTCCCGTTCGGCACGTGTGGCTATCCGCGCACGGGAATGCGGGTGAGCATTCAGTCGGACGACGGTCAAGAACTGCCACCCGGCGAGCAGGGCGAGATCTGTGTCGCCGGGCCCGCGGTGTTCGCCGGATATCTGCGCAACGACGAAGCGAACGCGGCGGCCTTCCGCAACGGCTGGTTCCGCACCGGTGACCTCGGCATGGTCGACGACGAAGGCTATGTGTACGTCACCGGCCGGGCGTCGGACATGTTCATCTCCGGCGGGTCGAACATCTACCCGCGGGAGATCGAGGAGCGCCTGCTCCTGCACCCCGGCATCGCCGAAGTCGCCGTGGTGGGTGTGCCGGACGAGAAGTGGGGCGAGATCGGCGTCGCGGTGTGCGTACCGTCCGACGATCCGTTGCCCACGGAAGACCTGCGGGAATGGCTCGGTCGGTCGCTCGCCCGCTACAAGATTCCCAAGCGCTTCGAGTGGTGGGACGCGATCCCGAAATCGGGCTACGGCAAGGTCGTCAAGCGCACCATCCGCGAACGACTGCTCGACCGGGAGCAGGCATGACGCGACGGGCGGGAGTTCCCCTGCGCCATCCTGGGCCGGTCGCCGAGGAGCGGATCGTCGTGGTCCCGACCCGGGTGTCCGTGCAGCGCGTGGAGATCCCGCCCGGTCGCAGACTGTCCGAGTACCTCCACGATGTGGTGTCCACGGCGGGGTGCGCGGGAGCCAACGTCGAGCTCGCGCACGGCAGCTTCGGCGCGTTGCGCTACGTCCACCCGGCCGTAGGCGAGGACCGCCCCGCGTTCTACAGCGAGGCGATCGAACCGCCAGGGCCGTGCTTCGTGCAGGGCGGCGCGGCAACGGTCGGCACGCGCGACGGCGAAGGCTTCACGCACATCCACGCCACCTGGATCGACGGCCTCGGCCGGGTGCGCGGTGGACACCTGCTGCCCGAGTGCACGGTCGGTGACATCCCGATCGAAGCGACCGTGCGCCTGCTGCACGACGTGGCCTGGGTCAGCTCCACCTGCCCGGAAACGATGATGCCGGCGTTCAGCCCTCGGGCCAGGCGCGGATGCGAACGTCCGCACGCGGTGTCCGCGCGGATCCGTCCCGGGGTCGACCTGTGCGATGCGGTGGTCGAAGTCGCCGGCAGAGCGGGCTTTCCCACGGCACGGGTGCGAGCCGGCCTCGGCAGCGTGGTGGGCGCTCGACTGCGCACCGGTGAAGGACGGGTGACCGAAGCCGACTGGCCCGCCACCGAGTTCACCTCGCTGGCCGGCACGGTGAGCGACCGCGACGTCAGCCTCGCCGCGGTCGCGGTCGACCGCAACGGGGACGTGCACTCCGGCGTGGTGATCCCCGGCCAGAACCCGGTGGCGGTGACCTTCGAGCTCTACCTCGAGGAGGGTGCTCATGACGGATGACCGGCTCGCTGGGCGGGTGGCCCTGGTGTTCGGCGGCGGTGGCTCCTCCGACGGCGTCACCAACGGTCAAGCGGCAGCGATGACCTACGCCCGTGCGGGTGCCTCGGTAGCGGTGGTGGACATCGACGCCGCAGCGGCCCGGTGGAGCGCTGACGCCATCAACGACGAAGGCAACACCGCTGTCGCGCTGACCGCGGACGTCACCGACAGCACCCAGGTCGCCGCAGCCGTCGCCGCGACGAAAGAAGCGTTCGGGGCGGTCGACGTGCTGCACAACAACGTCGGCGCGACGGTGCTCGGCACACCGGAGGAACTCAGCTACGAGCACTGGCAGAAGGCCTTCCAGCTCAACGTCGACGGCGCCTTCCTCGCCTGCAAGCACGTCCTGCCGTTGATGATCGAGCAGGGACGCGGGGCGATTGTCAACGTCTCGTCGCTTGCCTCCATCCGGCACGTCGGCTACCCGTACCCCGCGTACATGGCGGCCAAGGCCGCGGTCAACCAGCTCACGGTGTCGGTGGCGTTGACGCACGCCAAACACGGCATCCGCGCCAACGCCGTCGCGCCGGGCTTCATCGACACACCCTTGGTCCGGCGCCAGCTGGCTTCGCAGGCCGGTTCGATCGACGAACTCCTCGCCGCCCGTAACGCGCTGAGCCCCACCGGCAAGATGGGCACGCCGTGGGATGTGGCGAACGCGAGCCTGTTCCTCGCCTCCGACGAAGCGGCCTACGTCAACGCGGTGTGTCTTCCGGTGGACGGCGGCATGGCCATGTCTACCGGGTGAGCCGGTCGGGGTACTCGTGGCAGGAGCATGCTCGAAGTCAGAGGTGTTGGGACGGCGTTTTCGCGCAGCATCTAGACTCGGGCAATCGCCCGGAGAACACGGGCCGTACATCTGTCAAGCCCCGAGGAGCACACGTTGAAGAGCACCGTCGAGCAGCTGAGCCCGACGCGCGTAAAGATCAATGTCGAGGTGCCGTTCGACGAACTGAAGCCGAACTTCGATCGCGCCTACCGCAAGATCGCGCAGCAGGTCCGGATTCCTGGCTTCCGCCCCGGCAAAGTTCCCGCTCCCGTGCTGGAGAGCCGCATCGGTCGCGGTCCAGTGCTCGAAGAGGTGGTCAACGAGGTCATCCCCGCCAAGTACATCGAGGCGGTGCAGGCCGAGGAGGTCCGCACGCTCGGGCAGCCGGACTTCGAGGTGACCAAGCTCGAGGACCGGGAAGTACTCGAGTTCACCGCCGAGGTGGACGTGCGGCCGGAGATCGAGATCCCCGACCTGTCCGGCGTGACGATCACCGTCGACGACATCGAGCTGAGCGAGGACGAGGTCGACGAGCAGCTGGACGAGCTGCGCGCCCGGTTCGGCACGCTGGTCGGGGTCGACCGCCCCGCCGAGTCCGGTGACTTCGTCTCGATCGACCTGTCCGCCGAGGTGGACGGCGAGCCGGTGGAGGACGCCAGCACCGAGGGCCTGTCGTACGAGATCGGCTCGGGCCAGCTGGTCGAGGGCATCGACGACGCGCTGATCGGCCTGTCCAAGGACGAGAGCGCCACGTTCACCACCAAGCTGCTGGCCGGCAAGTACGCCGGACAGGAAGCCCAGGTCACCGTGACCGCACGGTCGATCAAGCAGCGCGAGCTGCCGGAGGCCGACGACGAGTTCGCCCAGATGGCGTCGGAGTTCGACACCATCGAGGAGCTGAAGGAAGACCTGCGGGAGCGGCTGCGCCGGGTGAAGCGCATGCAGCAGGGTGTGCAGGCCCGGGACAAGGTGCTGGACGCCCTGCTGGAGGCCGCGGACGTGCCGCTGCCCGAGGGCGTCGTGCAGGCCGAGGTGGACAGCCGCAAGCACGAGGCGATGCACCAGCTGGCCGACACGCACGACGACGAGGAACTGCTCAACCGAGCGCTGGAGGCCTCGGGCAAGGACCCGAAGGAGTTCAACGAGGAGCTGCGCACCGAGGCGGAGAAGACGGTGCGGACCCAGCTGCTGCTGGACTCGATCGCCGACGCCGAGGACGTCACGGTCGACGACAGCGAGCTCACCGAGCGCATCGTCTACCAGGCGCAGCGGTTCGGTGTGTCGCCGGACGAGTACGTGCAGCGGGCCCAGCAGTCCGGCCAGCTCGGCGCGATCTACGCCGACGTGCGGCGCGGCAAGGCACTGGCCGGCGTGGTGCGCAAGGTCACCGTGACCGACGCCAGCGGCAACGAAGTCGACCTTTCCGACCTGTTCGGCGGCGACGAGCAGTCCGACGGCGAGGCCGGCGACAGGTCCGGTGACGAGGCCAAGGCGCAGGAGTCGGCCACTGACGAGTGACGCTGTGAGCGAACGGCGGCCGGATCGGGCATGTCCGGCCGCCTCCGTTCGTTAGTGTCGATGACGACATCGGTGGCACCCACCGACGGCAACCCCAAGATCAACCCAAGGTCCGCTGGGACCTGATGTGAGGCAGGCAGACGTGACGCAGCAACCAACGCCTAGCATGCGGACGGCCACTCAAGGCCTGAACCTGACCGACTCGGTCTACGAGCGGCTGCTCCAGGAGCGCATCGTGGTGCTCGGATCCGAGGTCAACGACGAGGTCGCCAACCGGATCACCGCCCAGTTGCTGCTGCTGGCCGCCGAAGACCCGGAGAAGGACATCCGCTTCTACATCAACTCGCCGGGCGGGTCGGTGACGGCGGGCTTCGCGATCTACGACACCATGCAACTGATCGAGCCGGACGTGGCGACGTACGCGATGGGTCTGGCGGCGTCGATGGGGCAGTTCCTGCTCTCGTCGGGCACGCCGGGCAAGCGGTACGCACTGCCGCACGCGCGCATCCTGATGCACCAGCCGTCGGCGGGCGTCACCGGTACCGCGTCCGACATCGCCATCCAGGCCCAGGTCTTCAGCAAGTGGAAGCAGGAGCTGGCGAAGATCACCGCGGAGCAGACCGGCCAGACCGTCGAGCAGATCATCGCCGACGGTGACCGGGACCGCTGGTTCACCGCGGAAGAGGCCAAGGACTACGGCTTCGTGGACGCGGTGCTCACCCGCGAGATGCTGGCCAACAACGGCTCGGCCCGCTGACCGGAGAGGAAATCGTGATGAACCCTCAGAACCAGCTGCACCTGCCCCAGTCGCGGTACGTCCTGCCGAGCTACGTCGAGCGCACCAGCTACGGCATCAAGGAGTCCAACCCGTACAACAAGCTCTACGAAGAGCGGGTGATCTTCCTCGGTGTGCAGGTGGACGACGCGTCCGCCAATGACGTGATGGCCCAGCTGCTGCACCTGGAGCACGAGGACCCGGACCGCGACATCGTGCTGTACATCAACTCGCCCGGCGGCTCGTTCACGTCGCTGATGGCGATCTACGACACGATGCAGTTCGTCCGGCCGGACATCCAGACCTACTGCCTCGGTCAGGCCGCGTCGGCCGCCGCCGTGCTGCTGGCCGCGGGCACCGAGGGCAAGCGGTTCGCGCTGCCCAACTCGCGGGTGCTGATCCACCAGCCGTCCACCCAGGGCACCTACGGTCAGGTGTCGGACCTGGAGATCCAGGCCAACGAGATCCAGCGGGTGCGTGCCCTGCTGGAGAACACGCTGGCCAAGCACACCCGCAAATCCGCGGAGGAGATCCGCGCCGACATCGAGCGCGACAAGATCCTCACCGCGGAGCAGGCGCTGGAGTACGGCATCGTCGACGAAGTCCTGCAATACCGGAAGGGCGCGGCGTAAGCTGAAGGGTCAGCCCTAGCAGCTTCACCTCGCAGCACGCCGAGGTTTCCTTGCCGACTTCGACAGAATCGTGACCTGGTCGTACTTGGCGAGGTGTGTCAATTGCAGGCACGCTCGAGGTGAAGCAGCTAGGGTGCGGACTACAGCGGTCCACGTCACGCTCGATTGAGGCTCCCACCGGGAGCGGGTGACGGGGTAGCGTCAGTAGGTGAAAGAGGCTGCGTTACCCGCGAGGCCACACGAACGCACCAGGTGCATCGGTTGGAAGCACCGGAGGGGACAGAGGTCTACGGTCATGGCGCGAATCGGCGACGGCGGCGACCTGCTGAAGTGCTCGTTCTGCGGGAAGAGCCAGAAGCAGGTCAAGAAACTCATCGCCGGCCCCGGCGTGTACATCTGTGACGAGTGCATCGACCTCTGCAACGAGATCATCGAGGAAGAACTCGCCGAGACGCGCGACGTCAAGTTCGACGACCTGCCCAAGCCCGCGGAGATCCACGATTTCCTCGAGCAGTACGTGATCGGGCAGGAGGAGGCCAAGCGCTCGCTGTCGGTCGCGGTCTACAACCACTACAAGCGGATCCAGAACGAGGCGAAGTCCGGGCCGAAGGATCCCAAGGAAGAGCCGGTCGAGATCGCCAAGTCGAACATTCTCATGCTCGGTCCGACGGGCTGCGGGAAGACGTACCTGGCGCAGACGCTGGCGAAGATGCTCAACGTCCCGTTCGCCATCGCCGACGCCACCGCGCTGACCGAGGCGGGCTACGTCGGCGAGGACGTCGAGAACATCCTGCTGAAGCTCATCCAGGCCGCCGACTACGACGTGAAGCGGGCCGAGACCGGCATCATCTACATCGACGAGGTCGACAAGATCGCGCGCAAGAGCGAGAACCCGTCCATCACCCGCGACGTCTCGGGTGAGGGCGTGCAGCAGGCGCTGTTGAAGATCCTCGAGGGCACCACGGCGTCCGTGCCGCCGCAGGGCGGCCGCAAGCACCCGCACCAGGAGTTCATCCAGATCGACACGACGAACGTGCTGTTCATCGTGGCCGGCGCGTTCGCCGGGCTGGAGAAGATCATCAACGAGCGGATCGGCAAGCGCGGCCTCGGCTTCGGCGCCGAAGTCCGTACCAAGGCCGAGATCGAGTCGTCGGACATCTTCGCCGAGACGATGCCGGAGGACCTGATCAAGTTCGGTCTCATCCCCGAGTTCATCGGCAGGCTCCCGGTGGTGGCCAGCGTGACCAACCTGGACAAGGAGTCGCTGGTCCGCATCCTGACCGAGCCGCGCAACGCGCTGGTCAAGCAGTACAAGAAGCTGTTCGAGCTGGACGGCGTGGAGCTGGAGTTCACCCAGGGCGCGCTGGAGGCGATCGCCGACCAGTCGCTGCTGCGGGGCACCGGCGCGCGCGGGCTGCGGGCCATCATGGAGGAGGTCCTGCAGCAGGTCATGTACGACATCCCGTCCCGCCAGGACGTGGCCAAGGTCGTCATCACCGAGCAGACGGTCCGGGAGAACGTGAACCCGACCATCGTGTCCCGGCAGCCGTCGCGGCGCCGGGCGCAGCAGGAGCGCAGCGAGAAGTCCGCCTGACGGCAACCTTCGACTGGACAGAACGGCCCACTTCGGTGGGCCGTTTTCGTTTGTTCGGAAGCGTTTGCCGGTGAAAGTCCGCGCGACGGGTCCTGCTCGATCCGCCACGCCACCCGATCACGGGTCACCCGCCGGCAGATTGGCTCGGGCCTGCGTGGCCTGTACACTCGTACAGTACGAACGTACAGGCACCGAATCGGGGGAGTGGAGCAGTGCGCAAGAACGACATCCTGTCTTTTGGCATCGGCATCGCCATGGTCGCCATCGGCGTGGCGCTGTGGCTCACCACCGGTGACGTCGAGACGCCTGTTGTCTCGCTGGACAAGGTGGGCATCGTGGTGGCCGTGCTCGGGGTCGTCGAGCTCGTCGTCACCACGGTCAAGGTGATCAACCCCGCGACCCGTCATCGCGACGAACCGCTGTGACCAGCCGGCCGCGTGGCGCGCACCTGCTGGACGCGGTGCTGGAGATCGTCGCCGAGAAAGGTTTTCACGCGGTCAGCATGCGGACGGTCGCGGCGCGGGCGAACGTGTCCGTGGCGCAGGTGCAGTACTACTACCGCACCAAGGCGGACCTGGTCGCGGCGGCTTTCGAACGCGCAGCCGCGGAGTTCGTCGCGACAGTGCGGTCCTTGCTGGACGAGCCTGCCTCGCTCGAGCGGCTTCGGGACGTCGTGTGGCAGTGGCTGCCGCTGGATCCAGAGCGCGAGTCGCGCGCCCGCGTCTGGCTGGCATACACCGCCGCGGCGGTGACCGAGGCGAGCTTGACGCAGACGGCAGCTCAGCTGGACGCCGAGCTGCGCGAGTGGTTCACCTCCGAGCTGACCACTCTGCAAGCAGCGGGGGAGATCGACTCCGAGCTGGATCCGGCTCAGCTGGCCGGGCAACTGCTCGCGCTCATCGACGGCGCCACGATGCATTGCCTGGTGCTCGCCACCGAGGAACGAGCCCAGCACGCCGAACACACGGTCGGAGCGTGGCTGGAGGGTTTGCGGCCTCGGGACTGACGCACACGTTGGAGCGTGGCAGGCGGGGCTGCGCGCTCCGGGCTGGCACCCGGTTGAGATTGCGCGCTCCGGGCTGACTCGCGGTCGCATGTGGCCGGCGGTTGCGGCCTCAGGGCTGGCGCACGGTCGTGGCCGGCTGGGCTGCGCGCTCCGGGGGTGACTCGCGGTCGCTTATGGCCGGCGGTCGCGGCCTCAGGCTGACGCACAGAGCGTGCCCGGCTGTTTTGCGCTCAGCGCTGACGCATCGAACCGGTCAACCGGTGGTGGCCGGTGTAGACGTTCATGCTGCCGCCGCGCAGAAAGCCCACCAGCGTCATGCCTTGTTCCGCGGCCAGCTCCACGGCCAGCGACGACGGTGCGGACACGGCGGCGAGCACCGGGATGCCCGCCATGGCCGCCTTCTGCACCAGCTCGAACGACGCCCGCCCGGACACCAACAGCCCGGCGCCGAACAGCGGTATCCGGCCTTGCAGCACGGCCCAGCCGATCGCCTTGTCGACCGCGTTGTGCCGTCCCACGTCCTCCCGGACCACGTGCAGCTTCCCCTGGTGATCGAACAGGGCCGCGGCGTGCAGGCCGCCGGTCGCTTCGAACACGCGCTGCCGCTGCCGAAGCGCATCCGGCAGGCCTGCCAGGACCGCGGGGTCGACCGGGACGGGATCCGGAGCCGGATCGAACCGGGTCCTGGTTCGCACGGCGTCCAGCGCTGCCTTGCCACAGATGCCGCACGACGAGGTGGTGTAGAAGTTGCGTTCCACCCCGATGGCCGGGGACGGGACTCCGGGGCTGAGCGTCAGGTCCAGCACGTTGTAGGTGTTGCGGCCCTGGTCGTCGACACTGTCGCAATAGCGGGCGGTGTCCACGTCGTCGCGCGAACCGATGACGCCTTCGCCGAGCAGAAATCCGTGTGCGAGCTCGACGTCGTCGCCCGGGGTTCGCATGGTGACCGCGAGGGCCTTGCCGTTGACGCGCAACTCCAACGGCTCCTCGGCGGCGAGGACGTCCTCGCGCGTGTGCGCACCGTCGCCGGCGATCGCGAGGACCTTCGTTCGAGTGGTGATCCGGCCCATCGACGCCACCTCTTTCCAACACGGCCTTGCCAGGAGTGCGGGTGCGCCCGCGTCGAGCTAGCGTGGCGGGATGCTGCTCGCCGAAGAACTCCTGTTGCTCGCTTATGACGACGATACGGGCCGCCCGGAGTGGGGGACCAACCTCGATTACGCGTTGGTCGGCGCGGTGCTGATCGAGCTGGCCGAACTGGGCCACGTCGAGTTGGACGGCACGGGCCGCAAGGCGCGGCTGGCGGTGAAACGGACGGCGCCGACCGGGCACCCGGTGCTCGACGAATGGCAGGCCAAGATCGCCGAGCACGACGGCCGCAAGCCCAAGGACGTCGTTGCCAAGCTGAGCAGCAAGCTGCACGGCAAACTGCTCGACCACCTGGCCGAGCGCGGCATTCTCAGCAAGGAGCGGAACAAGGTGCTCGGCTTGTTCCCGACCACGCGCTGGCCCGCGCAGGACTCCAGCCACGAGGCGAAGCTGCGCGAGGATCTGCGACAGGCCTTGGTGGCCGGCGTCGAACCCCAGCCGCGGGTGGCCGCGCTGATCTCCTTGCTGCACGCCATCGGCACGGTGCCGCGAGTGGTCGACAAAGCCGACCGCAAGCCGGCCAAGCAGCGCGCCAAGGCCATCGCCGAAGGCAACTGGGCGTCCGACGCCACGCGCAGGGCCATCGAGGAGATGACCGCGGTGGTGGTGACCGTCGCCGTGATCCCCGTCATCACCGCGACGAATACCTGACCGTCAGTCGTTGCGCGGCTCCAGCCGTACCACGATCGATTTCGACACCGGGGTGTTGGACACCTCGGCGACCGCCTGCACCGGGACCAGCGCGTTGGCTTCGGGGAAGTACGCGGCCGCACACCCGCGCGGCGTCGGGTACGCGACGAGACGGAACCGCTCCGCCCGCCGCTCGACACCGTCGAACTCGGAGATCACGTCGACCATCTGGCCGTCGCTCAGCCCGCGTTCGGCCAGGTCCTCGGCGTTGACGAACACCACCCGGCGACCGTTCTCGATGCCGCGGTAGCGGTCCGACAGGCCGTAGATCGTGGTGTTGTACTGGTCGTGGCTGCGCAGCGTCTGCAGGATCAGCCTCCCCGGCGGGACCCGCAGCACCTCGAGCTCGTTGACCGTGAAGTTCGCCTTCCCGGTCGCGGTGGGGAATGTGCGGCTGTCGCGCGGCGGGTGCGGCAGCACGAAGCCGTCCGGCCGGCGCACCTTGGCGTTGTAGTCGTCGCAGCCGGGTACCACGCGGGCGATCGATTCCCGGATGACGTCGTAGTCCTTCTCGAACGCCTCCCACGGCACCGGGTGGTCCGGCCCGAACAGTGCCTTGGCCAGTCCGCACACGATGGACACCTCGCTGCGCAGCTGACCGCTGGCGGGGGCGAGCGTGCCGCGTGAGCGGTGCACGACCGACATGGAGTCCTCGACCGTCACGAACTGCTCGCCGGAAGCCTGCACGTCCCTTTCGGTTCGGCCGAGTGCGGGCAGGATCAGCGCGGTCCGCCCCGGCACCACGTGCGAGCGGTTCAGCTTGGTCGACACCTGCACGGTCAGCTCGCACGAACGCAGCGCTCGTTCGGTCAACGCGGTGTCCGGGGTGGCGGAGACGAAGTTGCCACCCATCGACATGAACGCCTTCGCCTTGCCCGCGGCCATCGCCTTGATGGCCTCCACGGTGTCGTAGCCGACCTTGCGCGGCACGGTGATGTCGAACTCGTGCTCGAGCGCGGCCAGGAACGGCTCCGGCATCTTCTCGTAGATGCCCATCGTGCGGTCGCCCTGCACGTTGGAGTGGCCGCGCACCGGACACGCTCCCGCACCCGGCTTGCCGATCATCCCGCGCAGCAACAGCACGTTGACGATCTCCCGGATGGTCGGGACGGCCTTGCGGTGCTGGGTCAGGCCCATCGCCCAGCAGACGATGGTGCGCTCGGACCGCGCGAACATGTCGGCGACCTTCTCGATCTGCTCGGTCGACAGGCCGGTGGCCTCGAGGATGTCGTCCCAGGACACCTCGGCGACGTGCTTGCGGTACTCCTCGAAGCCCGCGGTGTACTTGTCGACGAACGCGGAGTCCACCGCGTCCTTCTCCACCAGCAGACGGCCGAGCGCGGTGAACAACGCGAGGTCGCCGGCGATGCGCACCGGAACGAACTCGTCGGCCAGCGGCGTGCCCTTGCCCACCAACCCGCGTACGTTCTGCGGGTTGCGGAAGCGCATCAGGCCCGCTTCCGGCAGCGGATTGATCGCGATGATCTTGGCGCCGTTCTGCTTGGCCCGCTCGAGCGCGGACAGCATGCGCGGGTGATTGGTGCCGGGGTTCTGCCCGACCACCACGATCAGGTCGGCCATGGTGAAGTCGGCCAGACTGACCGAGCCCTTGCCGACGCCGATCGTCTCGGTCAACGCCGCACCGGACGACTCGTGGCACATGTTGGAGCAGTCCGGCAGGTTGTTCGTCCCGAAGCTGCGCACCAGCAGCTGGTAGGCGAACGCGGCTTCGTTGGACGTGCGGCCCGACGTGTAGAAGATCGCTTCGTCCGGGCTGCTCAGCCCCTTCAGCTTCTCGGCGATCAGCGCGAACGCGGAATTCCAGTCGATCGGCTCGTAGTGGGTCGCGCCCGGCCGCAACACCACCGGCTCGGTCAACCGGCCTTGCTGGCCCAGCCAGTAGTCGGTGCGTTCGGCCAGGTCGTCGATCGAGTGCTCGGCGAAGAACTCCCGCGTCACCCGGCGCTTGGTGGCCTCCTCCGCGACGGCTTTCGCGCCGTTCTCGCAGAACTCGATGTGCTTGCGCTTCTCGCCCGCCGCTTCCTGCGGCTCCGGCCAGGCGCAGCCCGGGCAGTCGAACCCTTCCCGCTGGTTGATCAACCGCAGCGCGCGCACGGTGCGCACCGGGCCGACCTGCTCGATGGTCCGCTTCATCGAGACGGCCACGCCTGGGATGCCTGCCGCCCAATCCTTCGGCTTGCCGACTTCCAGTTGTGCTTCGTCGATGTCTGCCTGAGGTGCTTTGCGTGCCACGTCCCCATGATGCACCTTCGGCAAGCAGAACCCGAGAGCCAAAAGGGCCAGGTCATCCATCGTTACGCTGAACGTATGCGGCTGCGCAGGGTTTACGACGAGCCGTCCCCGGACGACGGCACCCGCGTGCTGGTCGACCGTGTCTGGCCACGCGGGGTCAGCAAGGACCAGCTGGATGCGGAGTGGGTCCGCGACGTCGCGCCGTCGACCGAGCTGCGGAAGTGGTTCGGCCACGACCCGGAGCGGTTCGCCGAGTTCACGCGTCGCTACCGGGAGGAACTCGAGTCCGAGACGGCGCAGGAGGGTCTCGAGCGGCTACGGGCCCTGGCCGAGCGTGGCCCGGTCACACTGTTGACCGCAACGCGCGACATCGAGCATTCGCACGCCGCAGTCCTGGTGGATCTGCTGAACGACAAGGGTTGAGCCCGTGAGCACAGTGCGCGTCGAATCCGTCCTCGAAGCCGACGCGGACGATGTGTGGTCGGTCATGCAACGGCCGGACACGGTGCGCTACGTGCTCAGGCCGTGGATCTGGCTGCCCGCGGTGAACGGACGCAGCGACCTCGCTCGGGAGGGGGCCTCGCTGACCGGGTGGATGTTCCTGCTGTACGTCATCCCGCTGGGCAGATACACGATCACCGTCGCAGACGTCGACCCGATGAACCGGACCGTGCGGACCCGAGAACACGGCGGCGTAGTTCGTAGCTGGCAGCACACGCTGCACGCGGAACCGCTCGAACCCGGGCGTTGTCGCTACACCGACACGGTGCTGATCGACGCCGGCCTGTTCACGCCGGTCGTGACGGCGTTCGCTCGGGCTCTGTTCCGCTACCGGCATTGGCGCTGGTGGCGACTGGTGCGGCGCGGGGACCTCGGTTCGGCCGCCAAGGGGTAATCCGAGTGAGGCGGCCAACAGCCGGTTCGTAGACTTCTGGGCGTGACCGACAACGCTTCTCGCCCCAGCACGAATCTGCCCACCGCGTGGAACCCGGCCGACCACGAGGCCGAGCTGTACCAGCGGTGGGTAGACGCGGGCTACTTCACGGCGGAGGCGGGCTCGGAGAAGCCGCCGTACACCATCGTGCTCCCGCCGCCGAACGTCACCGGCGCGATGCACATGGGGCACGCGCTCGACCACACGCTGATGGACGCGCTCACCCGCAGGCGCCGCATGCAGGGCTACAACGTGCTCTGGCTGCCCGGCATGGACCACGCGGGCATCGCGACCCAGAACGTGGTGGAGCGCGAGCTGGCCAACGAGGGTCTGTCCCGGCACGACCTCGGCAGGGAGAAGTTCGTCGAGCGCGTGTGGGAGTGGAAGGAGACCTACGGCGGCAAGATCCTCGACCAGATGCGCCGCCTGGGCGACGGCGTGGACTGGACGCGCGAGCGCTTCACGATGGACAGCCAGCTGTCCCGCGCGGTGCTGACGATCTTCAAGAAGCTGTACGAGGACGGCCTGATCTACCGCGCCGAGCGCATCATCAACTGGTGCCCGCGCTGCCACACCGCGCTGTCGGACATCGAGGTGGAGCACGCCGACGTCGACGGCGAGCTGGTGTCCATCCGCTACGGCGACGGCGAGAACTCCATCGTGGTCGCGACCACGCGGGCCGAGACCATGCTCGGTGACACCGCGGTGGCGGTGCACCCCGACGACGACCGGTACAAGCACCTGGTCGGCACGGAGGTGGAGCTGCCGCTGACCGGCCGGATGATCCCGATCGTGGCCGACGAGCACGTCGACCCGGAGTTCGGCACCGGCGCGGTCAAGGTCACCCCGGCGCACGACCCGAACGACTTCGAGATCGGCAAGCGGCACGACCTGCCGATGCTGACGATCATGGACGAGCAGGCCGTGGTCACCGCCCCCGGCCCGTTCCAGGGCCTGGACCGGTTCGAGGCACGGCCCGCGGTCGTCGCCGCGCTGCGGGAACAGGGCCGGATCGTCGCCGAGAAGCGGCCGTACGTGCACGCGGTCGGGCATTGCTCCCGGTGCGACACGGTCGTCGAACCGCGGCTGTCCATGCAGTGGTGGGTCCGCGTGGCGCCGCTGGCGAAGGCGGCAGGCGACGCGGTCCGCGACGGGCGCACGACCATCCACCCGCCGGAGCTGGCCAAGCGCTACTTCGACTGGGTCGACGACATGCACGACTGGTGCATCTCGCGCCAGCTGTGGTGGGGCCACCGCATCCCGGTCTACTACGGCCCGGAAGGCAAAGAGATCTGCCTCGGCCCGGACGACGAGCTGCCGCCGGGGGAGTGGGAGCAGGACAGCGACGTCCTGGACACCTGGTTCTCCTCGGGCCTGTGGCCGTTCTCCACGCTGGGCTGGCCGGACGACACCGCCGACCTGCGCACGTTCTACCCGACATCCGTGCTGGTCACCGGCTACGACATCCTGTTCTTCTGGGTGGCCAGGATGATGATGCTGGGCACGTACGCGATGGACGGCAAGCAGCCGTTCGACCACGTGTTCCTGCACGGCCTGATCCGCGACGCGACGGGCAAGAAGATGTCCAAGTCGCGCGGCAACGTCATCGACCCGCTGGACTGGCTGAACGAGTTCGGCGCGGACGCCACCCGGTTCACGCTGGCCCGGGGTGCGAACCCGGGCAGCGACATGGCCATCGCCGCGGAGTGGGCCGCGGGCTCCCGGAACTTCTGCACCAAGCTGTGGAACGCCAGCCGCTTCGCGCTGATGAACGGCGCGAAGGTGGCCGAGCTGCCGGAGCGATCCGAGTTGACCGACGCCGACCGGTGGATCCTCGACAAGCTCGACGCGTTGGTCGTCGACGTGGACGAGCGGTTCGAGCAGTTCGAGTTCGCCAAGTTGTGCGACGCGCTCTACCACTTCACGTGGGACGAGTTCTGTGACTGGTACGTCGAGCTGGCCAAGGTGCAGCTGGCCGAGGGCGGCGACCGGGCGGAGACCACGCGGGTGGTCCTCGGCCGGGTGCTGGACACGCTGCTGCGGCTGCTGCACCCGGTGATCCCGTTCGTCACCGAGGTGCTGTGGACGTCGCTCACCGGTGGCGAGTCGCTGGTCATCGCCGAGTGGCCGAAGGCGACGAAGGCGCCTGCCGACGAGGCCGCGGCGACCCGCATCGCCGACGTGCAGCGGCTGGTCACCGAGATCCGGCGCTTCCGCTCCGACCAGGGCCTCAAGCCGGGGCAGCGGGTGGCGGCTCGCTTGTCCGGCGACGGCCTGCAGGAGCTGGCCGCGCACGAGCAGGCGGTTCGCTCGCTGGCGCGGTTGAACGCCCCGGAGGAGGGCTTCAGCACCACGGTGTCGGTCGACGTGAACCTGACCTCGGGTGTGGTGGCCGTCGAGCTGGACCTGTCCGGCGCGGTCGACGTGGCCGCGGAGCGCAAGCGGGCGGAGAAGGACCTGGCGGCAGCGCGCAAGGAGCTCGAGCAGACGGAGAAGAAGCTGGCCAACCCGAGCTTCTTGGAGAAGGCGCCGGCCGCGGTGGTGGAGAAGATCCGAGCCCGCAAGGCGGCCGCGGAAGCCGACATCGAGCGGATCACCGCGCGGCTGGAGTCGCTGCCGACCGCCTGATCACCGGCCCGCGGGGTCGGCGACCTGCGTAGCACCAACGACGCCGATCAACCCTCGGCCGCCATCCCGCGGTCGGGGGTTGATTGCTTCTCCGACTTCCGCGTGGCTCGAGGTGGAGACGGACCGGCCTGGTTATTGTTGCGGTATGAGCAACTCGGGGAGCGACGGTGGGTCGGGCGTGGTGCAGTCGGTGGATCGCGCCATCGAAATCCTGGAGCTGCTCGCGCGCACCGGCGAGTCCGGCATCACCGAGATCGCCGCACACCTCGGCGTGCACAAGTCGACCGCCTCACGGCTGGTCTACACGCTGCAGAAGCGTGAACTGGTCGAACAGCACGGTGAGCGCGGCCGGTTCACCCTCGGGCTGGGCGTTCTCCGGTTCACCGGTGCGGCGTCGAACCAGTCGGAGATCGTCCGCGTCGGCACCCCGCTGTGTGAGGCGCTGGCGGAGAAGCTCGGGGAGTCGGTGCACATCGCGGTCCTGGACGGCACCGACGTGATCAACGTGTGCGAAGCTCGCGGCCCTTCGGCGATCTCCACCCAGGAGTGGACCGGCAGGCCCACCCCGCCGCACACCTCGTCCAGCGGCAAGGTGCTGCTGGCCGCCGCGCCGCGGGAACGGCAGGAACTGGTGCTCAGCCGAGGTTTGGAGGCTTGCGCGCCACGCACGATCACCGACCCGCACCGCCTGCGCGAGGAACTGGAACGGGTTCGCAAGGACGGCTACGCGGTGGCGATCGAGGAATTCGAGCCGGGCTTGCACGGCGTGGCCGTACCCGTGCGCGGCAAGGGCGATGACGTGATCGCCGCGATCAGTGCGTCCGGCCCGTCCTACCGGATGAAGCGCACACAGATGCGGGACATGGTCGCCGAGCTGCGGATCGCCGCGCAGGACTTGTCCGCGCGTCTCGGCTACGCACGGCGATAGCGCCCGGAAGCAGGCTTGACACGCCCGCCGAGCAGCCTGCACCGTGGAAGTTGCATATAGTCCAATTAGTTGCGTAATGAGCGACTATTGCCAATGGTCGACCCGGCGTTCGCGTGCTCGCGCGCCTTCGTGCCCTGACCCGGGCAGTCCCTGCCCGAGCCGTACGCCGGTTGACGAGCTTCTCCGGCGCAGGCCGGGCAGGAGAGCACGAAGGAGGATCGCGATGTCCGAACCGCAGGCCGGCAGGCACCACTTGCCGATCCCGGACGACCCCCGCCCGTCAGCGACAGCGGTGGATGTACGCGACCAGAGCCCGCAGTTCTCGCCACCGCAGCCGCTGCGGCCGCCCAAGGGAGCGCCGAACGTCGTCGTGGTGCTGATCGACGACATGGGCTACGGCGCTCCGAGCGCGTACGGCGGGCCGTGCCACATGCCGACCGCGGAACGGCTGGCCGAGAACGGATTGCGCTACACGCGGTTCCATGTCACGGCGCTGTGCTCGCCGACCCGTCAGGCGTTGCTGACCGGCCGTAACCACCACTCGGTCGGCATGGGCGTGACCACCGAAATGTGCAGCGCCGCGCCCGGCTACAACGGCATCCGGCCGCGGAGCGCAGCCACGCTGGCCCAGGTGCTGGCGGGCAACGGCTACAACACCGCGGCGTTCGGCAAGTGGCACCAGACTCCGGTGCGGGACGTCAGCCCGGCGGGCCCGTTCGACCGGTGGCCGACGGGGGAGGGGTTCGAGAAGTTCTACGGCTTCCTCGCGGCCGAGATGAACCACTGGTACCCCCTGCTGTTCGACGGGACGACGCCGATCGAGCCGGACAAACGGCCGGAGGACGGCTACCACCTGTCCGAGGACCTGGTGGATCAGGCCATCGCCTGGATCACCGACCAGCACACGCTGAAGCCGGACGTCCCGTTCTTCGTCTACCTGCCCTTCGGCGCCACGCACGCGCCGTACCACGTGCCGAAGGAATACCGGGAGGCCTACCGCGGCAAGTTCGACCACGGCTGGGACCGCCAACGCGAGATCACGCTGCAGCGGCAGAAGGAGCTGGGTGTCGTGCCGCCGGAGACCGAGCTCGCGCCGTGGCCGGACGACGTCCCGCACTGGGACGAGCTGTCCGAGACCGAGAAGCGTGCGGCCGCTTCGCTGATGGAGTTGTACGCCGGGTTCGCCGAGCACACCGACGCCCAGGTCGGCAGGCTGGTGGACGCGCTCGAGCGGCTCGGCGTGCTGGACGACACGCTGATCGTCTACATCCTGGGCGACAACGGCGCCTCCGGCGAGGGCGGCATCGGCGGGACGCTGAACGAGCACCGCATCGCCAGCGGGCTGGTCGACTCGGCCGAGTTCATCAATGCCCATGACGACGTGCTGGGGGATGCGACCACGCACGCGCACGGCCCGGTCGGCTGGGCGTTGGCGATGAACACGCCGTTCCAGTGGACCAAGCAGGTGGCGTCGCACTTCGGCGGCACCCGGGACGGGATGATCATGCATTGGCCGAAGGGGATCACCGATCGCGGTGGCATCCGGCACCAGTTCCACCACGTCATCGACATCATGCCGACGATCCTGGACGTCGCGGGCATCCCACAGCCTTCCTCGGTCGACGGGGTGGCGCAGCAGCCGATCGAAGGGCTGAGCATGCGCTACACGTTCGACGACGCCGAGGCATCGGACCGGCGGCGCGTGCAGTACTTCGAGATGGTGGGCAATCGCGGCATCTACCACGACGGCTGGATGGCCGTCACCAGGCACGGCACGCCGTGGGAGATGGTGCAGTCCGGGCGCAAGTGCTACGACGACGACGTGTGGGAGCTCTACCACGTCGACGAGGACTTCGCGCAGGCACACGACCTCGCCGGCGAGTACCCGGAGAAGCTGCGCGAGCTCCAGCAGCTGTTCATGATCGAAGCGGCGAAGTACAACGTCTTCCCACTGGACGACCGGATGACCGAACGGGAGAACCCGAAGGAGGCGGGCAGGCTCGACCTGCACGGCGACCGCGATTCGATCACGTTCCACGGTCCCGGCCTGCGGCTGACCGAGGAGACCGCGCCGAACGTCAAGAACCGGTCGTTCACCATCACCGCCGAGGTGGAGGTGCCCGAAGGCGGCGCGAACGGCGTGATCGTCGCCCAGGGCGGTCGCTTCGGCGGGTGGTCGTTCTACGTGACGGACGGCAAGCCGAGCTACGCCTACAACTACTTCGGCCTGAGCGTCCAGAAGATCACCGCGCCGCAGCCGCTGCCTCCCGGCAGGCACGAGGTGGTGTTCGACTTCAGGTACCAGGGCGGAGGCGTCGGGCGCGGCGGCACCGGTCGCCTGCTCGTCGACGGCGAGAAGGTCGCCCAAGGCCAGATCGAGGCGACCATTCCGTACTACTTCGCGTTCGACGAGACCTTCGACGTCGGCTGCGACCGCGCGACGCCGGTGACCGACGACTATCCGGTCGTGGACAACGCGTTCACCGGCACGCTGCACACGGTGCGGTTCGACCTGGCCGACGACCAGTGCAGCGATGTGGCCAGCGAGCAGGCGAGGGAGCGTTACCGTGCCGCCCACGCCTGACGCCGGACACTCGTGTTGCGCGGTGTCCGCCGAGCGGAGCAGCCACCGGCCGGCGGCCGTGGAATCGACGGCTCCACCCAGGACCGACGGCATGCTCCGGCTGGCCGGTGGCGAGTTCCTGATGGGCAGCGACGACCCACGCGCGTACCCGGAGGACGGCGAAGGCCCGGTCCACCGCGTCCGGGTGGACCCGTTCCTGATCAGCCCCACCGCCGTCAGCAACGCGGAGTTCGCGGAGTTCGTCGAGGCGACCGGCTACCGCACGGACGCCGAGCGGTTCGGCTGGTCGTTCGTGTTCGGTGGCCTGCTACCGGATGACTTCCCGCCGACCCGCGGGGTGGCCGCCGCGCCGTGGTGGCGACAGGTCGAAGGCGCTGACTGGCGCCATCCGTACGGCCCGCAGTCCGATCTCGACGGTCTGGAGGACCATCCGGTCGTACACGTGTCATGGCACGACGCGGCCGCCTATTGCGCGTGGGCCGGGCTCCGGCTGCCGACCGAAGCCGAGTGGGAGTACGCCGCCCGCGGCGGGCTCACCGGCTGCGCGTTCCCGTGGGGCGACGAGCTCGAGCCCGGCGGCAAACATCGGATGAACGTGTGGCAGGGAACGTTCCCGCGGCACAACACGATGGACGACGGATGGCTGGGCACCTGCCCGGTGCGGGAGTACGAGCCGAACGGATTCGGCTTGTACAACACCACCGGCAATGTGTGGGAGTGGTGCCACGACTGGTTCGACCCGACGTACTACCTGCGCCGGGTGTCGGACAATCCACGTGGGCCCGCAGGCGGAATGCTGCGGGCAGCCCGTGGCGGTTCGTACCTGTGTCACGAGTCGTACTGCCGCCGCTATCGCGTGAGCGCACGGCAGGGGCTGACACCGGATTCGTCGATGGGCAATACCGGGTTCCGGGTGGCGGCCGACGTGTGAGGTCGCCGGGGGGGCGTGGGGCGGCCGAGGGGTCGCGCCGGACGCCGGACGGTGCGGGCTCCGCGCCCAACCTCGACATTTGCGGCCCCGCGCCGGACCCCGGACGATGCGAGCCGCACGCCGACCCCCGACGATGAGGTGGCTCCCGCCGCGCCTGCGCTGCGGGAGCCACCTCCGGCAATCAGTCGTTCTTCGGGAAGCCGAGGTCGACCCCGCCGTGCGACGGGTCGAGCCACCGGCTGGTGACCACCTTGGTCCGGGTGAAGAAGTGCATCGCGTCGGGACCGTAGGCGTGCGTGTCGCCGAACAGCGAGTTCTTCCAGCCGCCGAACGAGTAGTAGCCGACCGGCACCGGGATCGGCACGTTCACACCGACCATGCCGACCTCCACCTCGTGCTGGAACCGACGCGCGGCACCGCCGTCGTTGGTGAAGATCGCGGTGCCGTTGCCGTAGTCGTTGGCGTTGATCAGCGACACGGCCTCCGGGTAGGAGTGCGCGCGCACCACCGACAGCACCGGGCCGAAGATCTCGTCGGTGTAGATCGACATGTCCGGCTCGACGTGGTCGAACACCGTCGGGCCGAGCCAGAACCCGCCCGGCTCACCGTCGATGTCGTGCCCGCGGCCGTCCAGCGCCAGCGTGGCACCGGCCTGTACACCGGCGTCGATGTACGAGGCCACCTTGTCCCGATGCTGCTTGGTCACCAGCGGACCCATCTCGCAGCCCGCACGGCGGCCGTCGCCGACGCGCAGCTTCTTGGCCCGTTCGACGATCTTGTCCACCAGCTCGTCGCCGACCGGGTCGACCGCGACCACCACGGACACCGCCATGCACCGTTCGCCCGCGGAGCCGAAACCTGCCGACACGGCCGCGTCCGCCGCCTGGTCGAGGTTGGCGTCGGGCAGGACGACCATGTGGTTCTTGGCCCCGCCGAGCGCCTGCACCCGCTTCCCGTTCGCCGTCCCGGTCGAGTAGATGTAGCGGGCCACCGGAGTGGAGCCGACGAACGAGATCGCCTTGACGTCGTCGTGCGTCAGCAGACCGTCGACCGCGACCTTGTCGCCGTGCAGCACGGTGAGCAGCCCGTCCGGCAGGCCGGCCTCCCGCCACAGTCGGGCGACGAAGTTCGCCGCGGACGGGTCCTTCTCGCTCGGCTTGAGCACCACGGCGTTGCCGCAGGCCAGCGCGCCCGGGATGAACCACAGCGGCACCATCGCCGGGAAGTTGAACGGCGAGATGACGCCGACGACGCCCAGCGGCTGCCGCAACGAGTACACGTCGACGTTGGTCGAGACGTTCTCGCTGAAGCCGCCCTTGAGCATCGCCGGGATGCCACAGGCGAAGTCGACCGACTCGATCCCGCGGGCGATCTCGCCGAGCGCGTCGCCGATGACCTTGCCGTGCTCGCTGGTGATGATCTCGGCCAGCTCCTGCTTGCGCTCGTCGAGCAGCCTGCGGAACGCGAACAGCACCCGCTGCCGCGCCGTCAGTGACGTGTCGCGCCACTTGGCGAACGCCTCCTTGGCGCTCGCGACCGCCGCCTCGATCTCGCTCGGGCCGGCGAAGTCGACGTGCGCACGCACTTCACCGGTGGCCGGGTCGTAGACCTCACCGGTCCGCTCGGCGACGCCGTCCCAGTCCTTGCCGTTGATCCAATGCGTGATGCGTGCGGTCATCGCGTAACCTCCTGTGCCGCCGCCACGGCATCGCGAATGGCTGCCAAACCTTCGTCGACTTCCTCGGACGTGATCGTCATCGGTGGGGCGAGCCGGATGACGTTGCCGTGCAGTCCACCCTTACCCACTAGCACACCACGAGCGCGGGTTTCCTCCAACACCGCCGTGGCCAGCGCCGGGCTCGGGTCCTGGCCACCTGGCTCGACGAATTCGAGACCGACCATCAGTCCCTTTCCTCGCACGTCTCCGATGATCGGGTGATCGTCGGCGATCGCCCGCAGACCCGCGATCAACCTGGTGCCCTGCACCGCCGCGTTGCGCTGCAATTCGTGGGATTCCACGTAGTCGAGCACCGCGAGAGCGCCCGCGGTGGCCACCGGGTTGCCACCGAACGTGGAGATCGAGTTGGCGCTCAGACAGTCCATGATCTCGCCGCGGCCGACCACACCACCGATCGCCAGGCCGTTGCCCAGACCCTTGGCGAACGTCATCAGGTCCGGCGTCACGCCGTGCGCCTGGATGCCCCAGTAGTGCTCACCGGTGCGGCCCCAGCCGGTCTGCACCTCGTCGGAGATGAACAAGATGCCGTACTCGTCGAGAACTTCCTTGAACGCCGCGTACAGGCCGTCCGGCGGAACGGTGAATCCGCCGACACCCTGGATCGGCTCGGCGATCATGCACGCCACGTCGCCCGAGGTCGCCGTCTGCAGCACATCGCGCAGATCGTCGACGCATGCCTTGATGTAGTCGGAGTCGGAGTAGTTCTTGAACGGGCTGCGATACCGGTATCCGCCGTGCACGTAGGACACCCGCACCGGCGACAGCGAGCTGGCCGACCAGCCCCGGTTGCCGGTGACGCCGATGGTGGCGAACGCGCGACCGTGATAGCTGTTGCGGATGGCCAGCACCTGGTCACTGCGGCGGTACTGGGTGGCCAGCATCAACGCGGTCTCGTTGGCCTCGGTCCCCGAGTTGGTGAAGAAGACCTTGGCGTCCGGGATGCCGGACAGTTCCGCGATCCGCTCGGCGAGCTCGACCTGGCTGCGGATCAAGTACAGCGTGGAGGTGTGCAGTACGCCGCTGTCGAGTTGCTTGCGTACCGCGTCGTTGACTTCGGTGACCCCGTACCCCAGGGCGTTGGTCAGGATGCCCGCGAAGAAGTCCAGATAGCTGCGACCTTTCGCGTCGGTCACCCGCCGCCCACTGCCATGCACGATCTCAATCGGTTCGTCGTAGTACAGCGCCAGCCAGCTGGGTAGCACGGCGCGGTGCCGGTCGATGAGCTCCATGGTTCGAGTGTCGCCGCCGCACGTGATGCGCACCATGCACAACCTGTATCGCCCGCCCGTCAATCGCCGTACATTGTGTTGCGCCGGGGTGCGTGCACGCCGGTGACGGTCCGGCGTGGGGGAGGGGTGATGTATCCGACGATCTCGGAGATCCTGCGGCTCCCGGTGATTCGCCAGGGACGGCCGAGTGTGGTGGCCGGCGCGAGCGGGTTGGAGAACCGGGTCCGCTGGGTGCACGTGGTCGAGGTGGCCGACGTCGCACAACTGCTCAACGGTGGTGAGCTGGTGTTGACCACCGGGGTCGCGCTGCCCGAGGAGGACGACGCGCTGGTGGCCTACATCGACCAGCTCGCCACGATCGGGATCGCCGGGCTGGTGATCGAGCTGGTGCGCCGGTGGACCGACCGGTTGCCGCAGGCCGTGGTCGCCGCGGCGGAACGGAACAACCTGCCGCTGATCACACTGGCGGAGGAGACGCGCTACGTGGCGGTGACCGAGGCGATCGCAGCGATGATCTCCGAGGCACAGGTCGCCGAGCTGCGCGCCGCGGAGCAGATCCACGAGACGTTCACCGCCCTGACCGTGGCGGGCGCCGAGCCCGCCGAGGTGCTGCGCGAGGTGGTGGCCGCGTGCGGCCGCCCGGTGGTGCTGGAGACGCTGGGTCACGACGTCCTGGCCTACGACACCGCGGGCGGGTCGGCCAACGAGCTGCTGGCGGACTGGGCGGAACGATCCCGTGCGGTCACGATGGACGAGCGCACCGGGTGGGACCGCGAGGCGGGCTGGCTGGTCACCGTGGTCGGTGCTCGGCGCAACGACTGGGGCCGCCTGGTGTTGCTGTGCCCGGAGGAGCCGAACCACCGGTTGATCGTGCTCATCGAGCGAGCCGCTTCGGCGCTGGCCGTCCACCGGTTGGCGGCGCGGGAGCGGGAGAGCCTCGAGCGGCACGCCCATCGGACGCTGCTGGCCGAGCTGGTGTCCTCACCGGTGACGCCGACGGATCTGGCTGCGCGGTCCACCGCACTGGGGGTGCCGCTGCAACATCGACAGCTGGTCGGGATGTCGGTCAGGCCGCGTACGGCGACACCGTTGGGGCGGCGCCCGGCCACGGCGATGGCGACCCAGGAAGTCCTGCGTGATTTGGCCGAAGCGACCGTGCTGGCCGCCCGGCGGGCACACGTGGACGCGCTGGTCGGCGTGGTCGACGACACCGACGTCACGGTGTTGCTGTCGCTGCCGCGGCAAACGGACGTCGACGGCGTGCTCGCCAGGCTGTCGTCGCACATCCACCGCGCGTCGGCCGCCGCCGCGCAACCGATGCCTGTCGTGGTCGGCGTGGGCACCGCGGTGGAGGAGATCTCGCAGGCACGCCGCAGCCTGCTCGAAGCCGGACAGGTGGCCAGGGCGGTCCCGGTGCAGCGCAACGGCGCCGTCGAGGAGCGGGGCTTTCATCGGCTGCACGACGTGCGGCTACGCGGTCTGCTCCACCTGCTGGCCGACGACGAGCGGGTGCGCGCTTTCGCCGAGCGTGAGCTCGGGCCGCTGCTGGCGCGCGACCACCAACGCGGCACCCGGCTGTTGGACACACTGCGGCACTACTGCGTGCACGGCGGCAACAAATCGGCGGCGGCCGCTGCGGCACACGTGTCGCGCACGGCGTACTACCAGCAGCTGGCTCGCATCGAGCAAATCCTGGGCGTCTCGCTGGACGATCCGGAATCCGTCCTCTCGCTCTACGTCGCACTGCTCGCGCGCGACATCCGCGAGTCCGGCTGATCTACCGAGGTGGCGGGTCATCGGCGAGGCGAGCGTAGATCAGCGTGTCGGTCCACTCGCCCTTGCACCACCAGTTGCTACGCAGGTGCGCTTCCCGTCGCATGCCCACCCGTTCGGCCAGCCGTGCCGACGCGGAGTTGCGCGCATCCATCTGAGCCGCGACGCGATGCAAGCCGTACACGTCGAACGCGGCGGAGAGGACTGCCTGCGCCGCCTCGGAGGCAAAGCCGCGCCCGCCGTAGTCCGGATCGAGCGTCCACCCGATCTCTGCCAGGCGCGTGTCGTCGTCGGGGTGCCACAGCGCGATGTCGCCGATGACCACGCCGTCGTGCTCCAGCACGAGCGCGAGCCCTCTGGCGTCGGTCTCCAGCCCGGTTCGCGGGATCCTCTTGGCAACTTCGCGAGCGGCGTCCTCCGCCGTCCACGGCCCTACGAGCAGATAACGCGCCACGTCCGGGCGGGAGGAGAACCGGAGGAGATCCGGGGCGTCCTCCTCGCGATGCGGGCGCAGCACCAGCCGGTCGGTCTTGATCGGTAACTCCAAGGTCCGCACCAGAGCGCACCCTAGCCGACCTGCCCGGGGCGGGCACGCACCGATGGCATGAACGGGCAGGGTGCTTGTTGTGAGGTTTCGGTCGCTCCGCGTGACGGTCATGCTGGCAAGTGGTCTGGACCACATTCCCTCGAAAATCCCCTGCTACATCGAGGAGGAAACGATGGCCAAGCGCAGCACCACGTTTCTCGGTGCGCTCGCGATAACCCCGCTGGTCATGGTCGCGCTCCCCAGCGCAACGGCCGGCGCGCACGGCTACATCACCGATCCGCCGAGCAGGCAGGCGCAGTGCGCGCAAGGCGTGGTGGAGTGCGGTGACATCAAGTGGGAGCCGCACAGTGTGGAAGGCCCCAAGGGGCTGAAGAGCTGTAGTGGCGGCAACGCCCGGTTCGCCGAGCTGGACGACGACGGCAAGGGCTGGGTGCCGACGCCGGTGTCCGGTTCGGTGACGTTCACGTGGAAGTTCACCGCGCCGCACCGCACGTCGAACTTCGAGTACTACATCGGCGACGAGAAGGTGGCGGACTTCGACGGTGGCGGACAGCAGCCGCCCGACGGCCTGACGCACACCATCGACGTCAGCGGGTACAGCGGGCACCAGAAACTGCTGGCCGTGTGGAACATCGCCGACACGCCGAACGCGTTCTACAACTGCATCGATTTGGACATCAGTTGATCAACCGACAACACCGGACAAGGCAGTCAACGGGCAGACTGTTCACCGTGCAGGCGAACCGTGAACAGTCTGCCACTGCCTGTCCAGTGTGACCCGCAACACTATGCCCCAATGGCGTTGACATCCGCCGGGGGCGACAACCTCGAATCTACCGAAGGTGTCGGCGGCGCCGCGCAGCAGGTCAGACATCCCGACGGGAGGGTGGACCTGCACGAAGCCGTGGTCGCCGGCGTGCGCGCGAGCCGCTTCTCCAACGACGATCTGGCGCCGGTCCCGGTGGCCAAGCGGTCGTGGACGACGTACAACTACTTCGCGTTGTGGATGGGGATGGCGCACAACATCCCAGTTATCTGCTCGCATCCGGGCTGATCGTGCTGGGCATGGACTGGGTCCAGGCCCTGCTGACGATCACGTTGGGCAACCTCATCGTGCCCATCCCGATGCTGCTCAACAGCCACGCGGGCACCAAGTACGGCATCCCGTTCCCGGTGTTCGCGCGCGCGTTCTACGGAGTCCGCGGCGCGAACCTGGCGGCGTTGCTGCGTGCCTTCATCGCGTGCGGCTGGTTCGGCATCCAGACCTGGGTCGGCGGCCACGCGATGTGGGTCATCGTCGGCACGCTGGCCGGCGACGGCTGGACGAACGCCGCGGTGGTCGGCGGGCAGCCGGTCACGTTGTGGATCTCGTTCGGGGTGTTCTGGCTGCTGCAGCTGCTGATCATCTGGCGTGGCATGGACGCCGTGCGCCGTTTCGAGAACTGGACCGCGCCGCTGGTCAGCGTCGCGTTCTTGATCATGATGACCTACGTCCTGGTCAAGGCGGGCGGCCTCGGGCCGATCCTGGAGCGTCCGTCGCAGCTGGGCTGGGGGCTGGAGTTCTGGGCGGTGTTCGCCCCGTCGCTGATGGCGATGATCGCCTTCTGGGCGACGTTGTCGCTGAACATGCCGGACTTCACCCGCTTCGGCGGCAGTCAGCGCAAGCAGATGCGCGGGCAGATCCTCGGCCTGCCCACCACGATGACGTTCATCGCGATCGTGGCCGTGCTGACCACATCGGGCGGTGCGGTGCTCTACGGCGAGGAGATCTGGGACCCGGCCCTGCTCGCCGCGCGGTTCGACGAGCCGGTCGTGGTGATCATCTCGCTCGTCGCGCTGGTGCTCGCCACCATTTCGGCGAACATCGCGGCGAACGTGGTCAGCCCGTCCTACGACTTCTCGAACGCCTTCCCCCGCAAGATCAGTTTCGCCGTCGGCGGGCTGATCACCGGTGTGCTGGGCATCGTGGTGCAGCCGTGGCGGCTGCTGGCCAACGCCGACGTCTACATCAACGGCTGGCTGGTGTTCTACGGCGGCGTGCTCGGTGCCGTGGCCGGCGTGCTGATCAGCGGCTACTGGCTGCGTGCCCGCACCGAACTGCAGCTGGCCGAGTTGTACCGGGAGAAGGGCCGCTACTGGTTCTCCGGTGGCTGGAACTGGCAGGCGGTCGTCGCCACGGTGATCGGCGGTGTGCTGGCCGTCGGTGGCGCCTACACCGCACCGGGCAAGGAAGGCCCGTTCCCGGAAGACGGCCTGATTCCGTTCTTGAAAGGGTTCTACGACTACAGCTGGGTGGTCGGCCTGGTGGCCGCCTCGATCGTCTACGTCCTGCTGACCGCGGGGCGTAACACGATGCGGATCGCCGAGGCCGCCCCGGCGGAAGGAGAAGCGCGTGCCTGACGTGGTGAAAGCTGCCCTGGTGCAACAACGCTGGACCGGCGACAAGGAGTCGATGATCGCCAACGCGGTCGACTACATCGGCCAAGCGGCGTCCCAGGGTGCGCAGGTGGTGTGCCTGCAGGAGCTGTTCTACGGGCCCTACTTCTGCCAGGTCCAGGACGCCGAGTTCTACTCCTACACCGAGCAGATCCCGGACGGCCCGACCACCAAGCTGATGCAGGAGGTCGCCGAGCGCCATGGGGTAGTGCTCGTCGTCCCGATGTACGAGGAGGAGCAGCCCGGGGTCTACTACAACACCGCGGCGGTGATCGACGCCGACGGCAGCTACCTGGGCAAACACCGGAAGAACCACATCCCGCAGGTCAAAGGCTTCTGGGAGAAGTTCTACTTCCGGCCAGGCAACCTCGGTTATCCGGTGTTCGACACCGCGGTCGGCAAGATCGGTGTGTACATCTGCTACGAGCGGCACTTCCCGGAGGGGTGGCGTGCTCTCGGGCTGGGTGGCGCGCGGATCGTGTTCAACCCGTCGGCGACCAGTCGTGGCTTGTCGCAGTACTTGTGGCGGCTGGAGCAGCCCGCGGCCGCGGTGGCCAACGAGTACTTCGTCGGCGCCATCAACCGGGTCGGGGTGGAGCCGCTGGGCGACAACGACTTCTACGGCCAGTCCTACTTCGTCGACCCGCGTGGGGAGCTGGTCGGTGACGCGGCCTCGGACTCCGAGGACGAAGTGGTCGTGCGGGATCTGGACATGGCCGAGCTGGCCGAGGTCCGCAACCTGTGGCAGTTCTATCGCGATCGCAGGCCGGACACGTATGGCCCGTTGACCGAAGCGTAAAGGGGGAGCGCCATGCGCACGCTGATTCGAGGCGGGACGGTGGTCAACGCGACCGGGCCGGTGGTGGCCGACGTGTTGATCACCGACGAGACGATCGGTGCGGTCACCGCGCCCGGGCTGATCACGGTCGCCGACGAGGAGATCGACGCCACGGGCAAGTACGTGCTGCCCGGTGGCATCGACGCGCACACGCACATGGAGATGCCGTTCGGCGGGACGTTCTCGTCGGACACGTTCGCCACCGGCACGACGGCGGCCGCGTGGGGTGGCACGACCACGATCATCGACTTCGCGGTGCAGAAGAAGGGCACGTCGCTGCTGGCGACGATGGACGCCTGGCACGAGAAGGCCGACGGTCACTGCGCGATCGACTACGGCTTCCACATGATCATCTCCGACGTCAACGACCAGTCGTTGAAGGAGATGCAGTCGTGCATCGACCAGGGCGTGAACAGCTTCAAGATGTTCATGGCCTACCTGGGGGTCTTCTACGCCACCGACGGCGAGATCCTGCGGGCCATGCAGCGAGCCACCGAGACCGGCGCGCTGATCATGATGCACGCGGAGAACGGCATCGCGATCGACGAGCTGGTGGCCCAGGCGCTCGCCGCGGGCCACACCGACCCGGTCCAGCACGGTCTCACGCGGCCGCCCGAGCTGGAGGGCGAGGCGACGTCGCGGGCGATCCAGCTGGCCCGGGTCACCGGCGCGCCGCTGTACATCGTCCACCTGTCGGCGCGGCATGCGCTGGAGGCGGTGGCCGAGGCCCGCGACACCGGGCAGAACGTCTTCGCCGAGACCTGCCCGCAGTACCTGTACCTGTCGCTGGAGGATTTGGCCAAGCCCGGGTTCGAGGGGGCCAAGTACGTGGCTTCGCCGCCGCTATGCCCCCAGGATCACCAGCCGGACCTGTGGCGTGGCCTGCGGACCAACGACCTGTCGGTGGTGTCGACCGACCACTGCCCGTTCTGCTTCAAAGACCAGAAGGAGCTGGGCAAGAGCGACTTCTCCAAGATCCCGAACGGCATGCCGGGTGTGGAGCACCGGATGGACCTGCTGCACCAGGGCGTCGTGGCGGGCGAGATCTCGCTGGCCCGCTGGGTGGAGATCGCGTCCACCACGCCCGCCCGCATGTTCGGGCTGTACCCGCGCAAGGGCGTCATCGCGCCGGGCGCGGACGCCGACGTCGTGGTCTACGACCCGAACGCCACGCAGACCATCTCGGCCGAGACACATCACATGAACGTCGACTACTCCGCCTACGAGGGCATGCGGATCACCGGCAAGGTCGACACGGTGTTCTCGCGCGGGTCGAAGGTCATCGCCGACGGCGCTTTCCACGGCAGGGAAGGGCACGGCACGTTCCTTTCCCGCGAGCTGTCGCAGTACCTGCTGTAGGGGTGCGCGATGGACTTCGGAGTGGTGCTGCAGTGCGACCCGCCCGCGCGTGAGGTCGTCCGGCTGATGATCGAGGCCGAGCAGCGTGGGTTCGGCTACGGCTGGGTGTTCGACTCCACGGTGTTGTGGCAGGAGCCGTACGTGATCCTGTCGCAGGTGCTGGCGGCGACCGAACGCATGATCGTCGGCCCGATGGCGACCAACCCGGGAACCCGGGACTGGTCGGTCACGGCATCGGTGTTCGCCACGCTCAACGACATGTTCGGCAACCGCACGGTGTGCGGCATCGGCCGCGGCGACTCGGCGCACCGGGTCGTCGGCATGAAGCCGGCGACCCTGGCCCGGCTGCGCGAGGCGATGCGGGCGATCCGGGATCTCGCGGAAGGCCGGGAAGCGGTCGTGCACAACGACGCCCAGGTGCGGATGCCGTGGGTGCGCGACGGCAAGCTCGAGATCTGGATGGCCGGCTACGGCCCGAAGGCGCTCAAGCTCTGTGGCGAGGAGGCCGACGGATTCATCCTGCAGACGGCCGACCCGGCGATCGCGCGGTGGACCATCAACTCCGTGCGTCAGGCGGCGGCCGAGGCGGGCCGCGACCCCGACTCCATCACCATGTGCGTGGCCGCGCCCGCGTACGTCGGCGACAACCTGGAACACCAGCGCGACCAGTTGCGATGGTTCGGCGGCATGGTCGGCAACCATGTGGCCGATCTGGTCGCCCGCTACGGCGAATCGGGTCCGGTGCCGCACGAGCTGACCGACTACATCAAGGGCCGGGAGGGCTACGACTACCGCCACCACGGCCGGGCGGGCAGCCCGTCGACCGACTTCGTCCCGGACTCCATCGTCGACCGGTTCTGCCTGCTCGGTCCGGCCACCGCCCATGTCGAGCGGCTGGCGGAACTGCGGGAGCTCGGCGTCGACCAGTTCGCGCTGTACCTGATGCACGACGACAAGGAGAAGACCTTGGCGGCGTACGGGGACGAGATCATCCCGCGCGTGCGGTGACCCTACGGCCGGGCCT
The DNA here is from genome assembly GCF_000427825.1 of Thermocrispum municipale DSM 44069. GTDB lineage: Bacteria > Actinomycetota > Actinomycetes > Mycobacteriales > Pseudonocardiaceae > Thermocrispum > Thermocrispum municipale. The sequence continues at coordinate 36,977 of NZ_ATYT01000012.1, forward strand.
CGATGACCAGGTTGAACGGCGTCTCGGCGGCTTTGCGCACGCGCGAGAAGCCTGCCTCGGTGAGCAGTTCGGTGAGGCGAGCCAGGCCGGCCTGGGCACCCAGAGCCGCACGAGGTTCCTCGGTCATCGAGTGAGCGACGCAGACGACCGTGGAGGCTCCGTAGTAGAGCCTGCCGACCGGGTTCAGGTTGTCCTCGACCTTGTCGTTGGCGTACGGCTCGACCAGCAGGAACGTGCCGTCGGGACGGAGTGACTGCCGGATGTGCTTGGCGGCGCCGAGTGGATCCGGCATGTCGTGCAGCGCGTCGAACACGGTGACCAGGTCGTAGTCGTGGCCCGGGAAGTCGGCCGCGGAGCCGACCTCGAACGTCGCGGCCGACGTCAGCCCGGCCTCGGCGGCCCGCTTGCGCGCCTGGTCGATGGACGCCGCGTGGTAGTCGTACCCGACGACCTGCGAGCTCGGGAAGGTTTCCGCGAACAGCAGCGTGGACGCGCCGTGCCCGCAGCCCACGTCGGCGATGCGCGCCCCGGCATGCAGTTTCTGCTCGACGCCGTCCAGCGCGGGAATCCACTCCGGCACCAGGTTGGCGACGTAGCCCGGGCGGAAGAAGCGCTCGGTCCCCTCGAACAATGCCTGGTCGTGCTCGTGCCAGCCGAAACCGGAGCCGGTGCGGATGGCCTCGGTGATGCGATCGACGTTCTTGCTGACCGCGATCGGGAGGTGGAACGCGGCCGCGACCTGCATGCCGTCCGGGGCGGCCAGGGCGAACGCCTGCTCCTCGGTCAGCATGAACCGCTCGGTCGCCGGGTCGTAGCTGACGTAGCCGCCCGCGGCCTGCCCTTTCAGCCATTCCGCGGTGTATCGCTCGCTGACTCCGGCTTGCTCGGCGACCTCGGCCGGGGTCGCGGGCATGACGGCCAGGAGCGCCCGGTAGAGCCCCAGACGATCACCGATCACCGCGTTGACCGCGTGGAAACTTCCGCCGAGATCGGTGACGAAACGGCCGAGCAGCTCGTTCAATGTGCTTTCGTCGACGGCCATGACGGCCTCCTCGTTGTTGCGGACCCCTGCTCGGATCGTCGGGCCGGGGGCCGTGGCAATTACCGCGACGCACCGGGTCACGGCTGGTTGGTCCGCCCGACGATGCGGCCGTGCTCCGGGCAGCCGAGGGATCGGGTGCATTCGGGCGTGACGTTCCCGTCGCTCGGCCGTGCGGCAGCGGCTCGTAGACTCGGCTGGTGGCCGAGGACGAGACCTATCCCGACGAACTGCTCGCGGGCGACAACCTGGTGGCGGGCCCGTTGCCGGACGAGGGAGACCGGGACGACGACTCCGACGAGCCGGTGGTGGAGGACCCCGCCCAGCTGGAGCAGGACCGGCAGCGGCTTCAGGCCGTCGAGGCCGAGCTGAACACGCGCTGGCCGGAAACGAAGATCGCGCCGTCGCTGGACCGCATCGCCGCGCTGCTGAACCTGCTTGGCGAGCCGCACAAGTCGTACCCGGTGCTGCAGGTGGCGGGCACCAACGGCAAGGGCTCGACGGTGCGGATGATCGACGCCCTGTTGAGCACGATGGGCCTGCGGGTCGGTCGCTACACCAGCCCGCATCTGCAGGTGGTCACCGAGCGGATCGCGGTGGACGGCGAGCCGATCCGGCCGGGCCGCTACGTCGAGGTGTACGAGGACCTGGCGCCGTTCGTGGGCATGGTCGACCGGGCCGCGGGCGAGGGCGGTCAGCGGATGACCAAGTTCGAGGTGCTCACCGGCATGGCGTACGCGGCGTTCGCGGACGCCCCGGTGGAGGTCGCCGTGGTCGAGGTCGGCATGGGTGGCAGTTGGGACGCCACGTCGGTGGCCGACGCCCAGGTCGCCGCGATCACCCCGATCAGCCTGGACCACACCGACTACCTCGGGGAGGACCTCAAGGCGATCGCCGCGGAGAAGGCCGGGGTGATCAAGCCTGGGTCGGTGGCGATCATCGGCGAACAGCACCCGGACGTCATGCGTGTGTTGCTGGAACGGGCCGTCGAGGTGGATGCCACGGTCGCCCGCGCCGGGCAGGAGTTCGGTGTGGTGGAGCGCGAGATCGCCGTCGGCGGCCAGATGCTGAAGTTGCAGGGCCTCGGCGGCGTGTACGACGAGATTCTGCTGCCCGTGCACGGCGAGCACCAGGCGCACAACGCCGCGCTGGCGCTGGCCACGGTCGAGGCGTTCTTCGGCGCGGGCAAGGACCGACAGCTGCAGATCGACATGGTTCGCGACGCGTTCGCGGCCGTCGAGCTTCCCGCACGGATGGAACGAGCCCGGTCGGCGCCGACGGTGTTGCTGGACGCCGCACACAATCCGGCAGGCGCGGATGCGTTGGCCACCGCGCTGGACGCCGAGTTCGCGTTCCGGCGGCTGGCGCTGGTGGTGTCGATCATGCAGGACAAGGACGCGCGCGGAATCCTCGATGCACTCGAGCCCGTGGTGCACGACGTGGTGGTGACGCGCAACTCGTCGCCGCGTGCCATGGACGTTCAACAGCTCGGCGACCTGGCCCGTGACGTGTTCGGCGAGGAGCGCGTCGTCGTGGAGGCCGACCTGTCGACCGCCATCGAGACGGCCGTCGCGCTGGTGGAGCAGGACGCCGGCGCCGAGGAGGAGCTGTCCGGCGGCGGAGTGCTCGTCACGGGATCGGTGGTCACCGCGGGCGACGCGCGCACGCTACTGGGACTGGAGCCGGCATGAGTGACGAACCAGGCGCCCCGCAGCGGCCGAAGGACCCGATGAAGGGTTTCCGCGGCGTGATGTCCGGGACGTTGGTGATGGAGGCCATCACGCTCGGCCTGGCGCTGCCGGTGATCGATCGCCTGGGCGACGGACTGGCCAGCCTGACCGGGTGGCTGGTCGGCGGGCTCGCGGTGGTGCTGCTGGTGCTCTGCGCGTTCGTGCGGTGGCGGCACATCACCCCGGTCATCCTGGCGCTGCAGGTGGTGCTCGTCGCGTTCTTCGTGACCGAGCCGCCGGTCGGCATCATCGGCCTGATCTTCCTGGCGGCATGGTGGTGGTTGTTCTCGATCCGTGCCAAGGTCGCCAAGCGGATGGCCGAGGGGACGCTGCCCAGCCAGCAGTCCGGGTGACCCCCTGCCCGGCATGTGCCGCTCAGCTGCTCGTAAGCTGCGCTCGTCACAACGGCTGGCAGGAAAGGGACTTCTCAAGTGACTGAGCGGACGCTAGTGCTGGTCAAGCCGGACGGCGTGAGCCGTGGCCTGGTCGGCGAGGTCATCAGCCGCATCGAGCGCAAGGGCCTGAAGCTGGCCGCGCTCGAGCTGCGCACCGTGCCGACCGAGCTGGCCGAGGAGCACTACGCCGAGCACAAGGACAAGCCGTTCTTCGGCGAGCTGCTGTCGTTCATCACCTCCGGCCCGGTGGTGGCCGCGGTGGTGGAGGGCGACCGCGCGATCGAGGCGTTCCGGCAGCTGGCGGGCGCGACCGACCCGGTCAAGGCCGACACCGGCAGCATCCGGGGCGACTTCGCCTTGGCGGTGCAGAACAACATCGTGCACGGCTCGGACTCGCCGGAGTCGGCCGCACGCGAGATCAAGCTCTGGTTCCCCAACCTGGGCTGACCGGCGCAGTCCGGGGACGCGCACCGGGTTGACGCTGCGCGACGCGAAGCTGACGGCGCGGCGCGGTCGGACGGTTGCCGGCCGCGCCGCGTCATTTTTGCCGCGCGCCCTGTTCGGGTCGTGGCCTGCGCTGTCTCGGCCGGTGCGGCCCGTGGTCCGCCGCGCCTCGTTGCGGAAGCCGCGCCCTGGTTCGGCTGCCGCGTGCGTCTATGCCGGTACGCCTGGTTCGGCCGCCGCGCCTCGTTGCGGAAGCCATGTCCCCGTGTTCGGCCGCCGCTCCTCGTTTGGCCCCGCGCTCCCGTGATCGGCCGCCGTGCCATGTTCGTCCCTCGCGCCCCGTTTGGCCGGTGGCCAAAATTGTTCGCAGACTGTCGGTGGCCCGCCTTAGTGTTGGAGCCATGACAGAAGGCGGGGTCTCCCAGCCGTTGGTGTCCGGCAAGGCGCTGGTCAAGCGGTTCGGTGACTTCGAAGCGGTGCGTGGCATCGACATCGAGGTCAATCAGGGTGAAGCGTTCGGCTTTCTCGGGCCGAACGGAGCGGGCAAGTCGTCCACCATGCGCATGATCGCGTGCGTGTCACCGCGCAGCGACGGTGATTTGCGCGTGCTGGGGATGGATCCGGATATCGACGGCCCGCGTATCCGGGCGCGCATCGGCGTGTGCCCGCAGCAGGACAACTTGGACACCGAGCTGACCGTGCGGGAGAACCTGCAGGTCTACGGGCGGTTCTTCGGGCTGTCCCGGGCGCAGGTGCGCGAGAAGGCCGTCGAGCTGATGGAGTTCGCGCAGCTGTCCGACCGCGCGAACGCCGAGGTGGAGTCGCTGTCCGGCGGGATGAAGCGGCGGCTGACCATTGCGCGGTCGTTGGTGAACGATCCGGAGCTGCTGCTGCTCGACGAGCCGACCACGGGGCTGGACCCGCAGGCGCGCCACCTGTTGTGGGACAGGTTGTTCCGGCTCAAGCAGCGTGGTGTCACGCTGATCATCACCACGCACTACATGGATGAGGCAGAGCAGTTGTGCGACCGCCTGGTGGTGATGGACGGTGGCCGCATCGTGGCGGAGGGCTCGCCGTCGGCCCTGATCAGCCGGTACTCCAGCCGTGAGGTGCTGGAGCTGAGGTTCGCGCCCGGTGAGCAGGCCGGGCACGAGGCGAAGGTCGAGGGGCTGGCCGAGCGCGTCGAGGTGCTGCCGGACAGGCTGCTGCTGTACACCGCCAACGGTGAGGCGGCGCTGGAGCAGGTGACGGCTCGCGGCGTGCGGCCGGTGTCGTCGCTGGTGCGGCGCAGCACGTTGGAGGACGTGTTCCTACGGTTGACCGGAAGGACCTTGGTCGACTGATGAGCACCGTGGTGCAACAACGGTCCACCGGGCGGGTGCTCGGCTTGTGGCGGACCGCATGGCTGGTCGTCGAGGCGCACTGGATGTGGTACCGCAGGCACTGGCATTCCAACCTGTTCTCCAGTGGCCTGCACCCGCTGTTGTTCCTGGCCGCGATGGGGCTCGGCTTCGGCTCGCAGGTCCGGCCGAGCGCGGCCACCGGGGGCGTCGATTACCTGAATTTCGTCGCGCCCTCGCTGTTGCTGCTCGGCGTGGTGTTCACCGCGGTGAGCGAGTCGAGTTATCCGGTGTTGTCCGGCTTCAAGTGGCAGCAGCACTACATCGCGATGATCGCCACGCCGATGCGCCCGGGCTGCATCGTGCTGGGCCTGGTGCAGTGGATGTCGCTGCGGTTGCTGCTGGCAGGCGCGGTCTACACGGTGATCGCGACGTTCTTCGGCGCGTGGCTCAACGCGGGCGCGATCTTCGTGATGTTCGTCGGGGTGCTGACCGGGCTGGCTTGCGCCACGCCGGTCATGGCGCTGGCGTCGGTCACTTACGACGAGGGCAACCGATTCACGTTGATCATGCGCCTGGTGGTCATTCCGATGACGTTGTTCGCCGGCACGTTCTTCCCGGTCGATTCGATTCCGCTCGGGGTGCGCTGGCTGACCTGGATCTCCCCGTTGTGGCACGGCACGGAGCTGGCTCGCGGCGTCACGCTCGGCGGACTCGACGTGTTGCCGTTCCTCGGCCACCTCGCCTACCTGCTCGCTCTGCTGCTGACCGGGGGCGCGCTGGCCACGCGCGGCTTCGCGCGAAGGCTGGTGAACTGACATGGCGGCAAGCGCTGCCCCTACGTTGACGATGCGGGTCCTGCCTCCAGGCCTGTACGCCGGCCAGGCGAACAAGGTGATCGAGCGCTCCGCGTTGGTGACCCGCAGGCATTGGGTGATCGTGCTGTCCGGCCTGCTCGAGCCGGTGTTCTACCTGCTGGCGATCCAGGTCGGTTTCGGTGTGCTGGTCGGCACGGTGATCGGGCCGGCGGGCGAACCGATCCCGTACGAGCAGTTCGTCGCGCCCGCACTGCTTGGCGCGGCGGCCATGAACGGCGCGATCTTCGAGACGACGTACCCGATCTACTTCAAGCTGCGGTTCAACAAGCTCTACGACGCGATGCTGGCCACCCCACTCGGCCCGTACGACGTGGCGATCGGTGAGATCGGCTGGGCCACCGTGCGGGGTTCGTTCTACTCGCTCGGGTTCGTGGCGGTCATGGCCGCGATGGGCGTGCTGCCCTCGACGTGGGCCCTGCTCATGGTGCCGGTGGCCGCACTGATCGCGTTCGCCTTCGCGTCGGTCGGCATGGCCCTGGCCACCTACATCCAGTCACCGACGCAGTTCGACTACATCTCGTTGGTGGCCATCCCGCTGTTTCTGTTCTCCACGACGTTCTACCCGCTGTCGGTCTACCCGGCCGAGCTGCAGTGGGCAGTGCAACTATCGCCCCTGTATCACGGCATCGAGCTGCTTCGTCAGTGTGCGCACGGTGTCTTCGACTGGGCGATGTTCGGTCACGTGGCGGTCCTCGTCGGGCTTGCCGCGGTCGGTGTCATCGCCACTTCGCGCCGGATCGGGGCGATGCTGCTGCGCTGATCCCGTCGTCGACGCGGTGATCGTCGAGGCGTTGTCCTCGGCGGTCTCCGGCGGCGCGCCGAGCGCCTTGATCGCGGCGAGAGCGTCCACCACGCCGTGGCCGTAGAAGCTGTTGTAGCCGCGGTAGCCGGTGCAGAACGCGTCCTGGTGGCCGTCGCCGGTGCGGTCGTAGTCCGCGGGACAGTCGGTCTGCTTGGCGGTCGACTGCAAGGTCTTGCGCAGCTCCGCAGGGCCCACGTCCGGCCTCTGCGCCGCCAGCAGGGCGGCAACTCCGGCCACATGAGGGGCGGCCATCGACGTGCCGCAGGTGTCCGAGTAGCCGCCCGGAACGGTGGACAGCACGCACTCGCCGTCGTCGCCGCCAGGGGCCGCCAGCGAGATGACCCCGAGCCCGTACGAGCTGTAGCCGGACTTGAGTCCTTCACGGTCGATCGCCGAGACGGTCATCACCGACGGCACGCTGGCGGGCAGGGCCACACACCCGTCGCCGTCGCTGGTGGCGGGGGAGAGATTCACGGCTTCGTTGGTGGCTGCCGCGATGTTCAGCGTCCCGGACTCGGTGGCGTAGTCCGCGGCGCGAGTGATCGCCTCGCGCACCACACCGAACTCGTCGTCGGTGATGCAGGACGACGGTCCGGTGTCGACGAAGAAGCTGGAGTTGGTCACGCGGATGTGGTTCTTGGTGGCCCACATCAGGCCGCACACCGCTGCTTCGGGGTCCACGCGCCCGTTGTCGTCGATCACCTTGATGGACGCAAGGCGCACTCCCGGCGCCACGCCGACGACGCCCGCGTGGTCGTCCGCCGCTGCGATCGTGCCGGCCACGTGTGTGCCGTGGACCGAGGTCGACGGTCGCCACGCCTTCCGTGAGCGGTCGGGCTTGCCGTCGAGGCAGCTTGCCGACCGCTTGGCGTCGACCACACCCGCCAGTTCGGGGTGCTGATCGTCGATACCGGAGTCCAGCACACCGACGACGACCTTCTCGTTCGTGCGGGAGGTGGCACGCGCCGCGCGCGCGTTGATCACGTCCAGACCCCATTGCTCGGCGGACCTGTCCTCGGTGCTGAGGTCCGCGGGTGGTTGCTGGTCGGCGATGCGCCGCTTCGCCGAACCGAGGCCGGATTCGCTCGCCCGGTGGGCCTGGGCACTGAACGCCCGGCTGGGGCCGATCTTGTCGACGAACTGCGGGTCTGTCGATGTGGCGATTCCCACCGCGATCGGTGCGTAGTACACGCTCAGCTTGCCGCAGGCTCGCTTGACTTCCCGGCGTGCCTGACCGCGCGTGGTGTCCTCGTCGAAGAGCACCAGGTAGCGCAGGGACTCACCGGAGTCCGCGCAGCGTTCACCGTCGGTGCTGTCCGTGCTCTCGGGCTTTTCCGACGCCGTGGCGAGAGGCTCCGTTGTGACCATTGTCAACAGCAGCGCTGCCGCGCCGACCGCGAGCCAACGCCACGCAGGCAAACGGGGCCGCAACAGGGGCATAGCTGCGCACGGTAGCCAGTGTGCGCAGCCGCGACAAGAGGCCACGGCGCCGGGCGGGCAAGTTCGTTCGGCTGGGGCCGCAGGACAGTGGTGGGCGACGGACGCCGCGAGAGGTCGCTGTGTGGGCGTGGTGTCGGCGTGAACGGTCCGCGCGGAGTTCGGCGGCGGGGCTCTGAGGGACCCGCAACGCGTTGCCCACACGCCGGCCAAGGGATCCCCGTACGACAGCGAGTGTTCCGTCTCGGAAGCCCGCGACGTGGGGCGGGCGCATTTGTCGTACGGGGCCTGGGTACCCGCCGAGCGAGTTCGCCTGGTGGGCAGCTGAATGGCGCGGGCAAGTTCGCCCTTGCGGGGCAGGACCCCCGTGGTGTGGGATACTGGCCATGGCCCTGGTGTCGGGCGCCCGACGTGCGGGTGTCGACGCCGAGGTCAGGCGGTCCGTCGGACGAGCGCCGCGCCCAGGCCGGCTCGCGCCGCGGCAAGCGGCCCGACAAAGGCCCAGGTCAGGCCCTGAAAGTGCATGGTCGGGCGAGGGTGCTCGGGCAGACCGCAGGAGAAGAACGACCCGCCATCAGCAGCGCGCCGGGGCTTATCGACGTGGTTGATGGTGTAACACAGGATTCCCGCCAGGGCGCGAGCCGTGGCGGCTGACAACAGAAAGGGCCCCTGCGCGGCCGCGTTGGGACATGGAGTGCATGTCGCGACGCGCCCGGGGGCGGAGGAGATTTATGTCGAACGCGGAAACACCCGCCGAATCAACCGGCGGGAACACCGCCACATCCGCAACAGCTCCGCTGTCGTCGATCCCCCCGCGGATTCGCGTGCATGCGTTGGCGAAACTGCTGGGCAAGACCAGCAGGGAGCTGCTGGACAAACTGGCCGCGGAGGGCCTGGACGCGCGCAGCCCGCAGTCCAGCGTCACGCGCGGAGTTGCGTTGCGGTTGGCGGAAAGCTACGGCGTGACGGACAGCGGCGCCGCAGATGAGGCTGTCCAGGAAACTGCGGCCGGCGCCACGGATGCGGAGTCGGCTCCTCAAGCCACATCCGGGGCTGCGCCTGCCGGCGGACCCAAGGCGCCGGCGGCCGAGGCCCCGACCGCACAGGCAACCGGGTCGGGGACTCCGGCCGAGCCGGCAACGCGACCGGGGGCGTCTGCCGCACCGGCGACGGGACCAGGGCCATCCGCCGGATCCGGGACGCAGCCGGCCGCGGCGGACCAGCCGCGCAAACCAGGCGTACCGCAGGCACCGGAGCAGCTGTTCTCGGCCCCGCAACCGCCGCAGGCCGAGCCACCGACCAGCCCGCCGTTCAGCGGGCAGCCACCCGCTCCGGCGCCCGTCTTCGCGCCGCCTGCGCCGGTGTTCGTGCAGCCGGAGGAGGTTGAACCCATCCCGGCGAGCACTGAGGCCGACGAGGAGTCGTCGACCGAGGAAGACGTGCCCCAGGACGGCGAAAGCCGCGGCGGCGAGGAGCAGGGCACCCGGCGTAGGCGGCGGCGCGGACGCCGTGGCCGCGGCCGTGGGAAGGGCGAATCGTCCGACCAGGCGTCCGATCAGTCGTCCGGCTCGGCCGAGCCCGGCGAGTCCGAGGCGCAGGAGGGTGCCAAGCCCGATCAGAAGGGCGCCGAGGACGCTTCCGGCAGCGCCAAGGACGACGACAAGAAGGCTGACAAGAAAGCCGACAAGAAGGACGACAGCAGCGCCGACAAGAAGGCCGACGACAGCAGCGCCGACACCGCCGGCGGCGAAGGGTCCGCAGGCAGCGAGAACGCGTCGTCGGACGAGGGCAGCGCAGACTCCAACGGTGACGAGTCCGAGGGTTCGACCCGGCGCCGTCGCAGGCGCCGCCGTCGGCGGAGCTCCGGTGACGACGCAATTTCGGAAGGCGCGGACGACGAGTCGAGTTCGTCCAAGTCGGCCGAGGACCAGGTGCGCAGCGTGCGCGGGTCCACGCGGCTGGAGGCCAAGCGGCAGCGCCGTCGGGACGGCCGGGAGGCAGGCCGCCGCCGCGCGCCGATCCTGTCCGAAGCCGAGTTCCTGGCTCGCCGCGAATCGGTGGAACGCACCATGGTGGTGCGCGAGCAGGCAGGCAAAGGTGAGCGCACCACGCAGATCGGTGTGCTGGAGGACGGTGTGCTCGTCGAGCACTTCGTCACCTCGTCCGGGCAGGGCTCCATCGTGGGCAACGTCTACCTCGGCCGGGTGCAGAACGTGCTGCCGTCGATGGAGGCTGCGTTCGTCGACATCGGGCGGGGCCGCAACGCGGTGCTGTATGCCGGTGAGGTCGACTGGGACGCGGCGGGCCTGGAAGGCAAGTCGCGCAAGATCGAGCAGGCGCTGTCCACCGGTGACCAGGTGCTGGTGCAGGTCACCAAGGACCCGGTCGGTCACAAGGGAGCACGGCTGACCACCCAGATCTCACTGCCGGGTCGGTACCTGGTGTACGTGCCCGGCGGTGGCGCCACGGGGATCAGCCGCAAGCTGCCGGAGAACGAGCGGCGCAGGCTCAAGGAGATCCTCAAGCGCATCGTGCCGGACGACGCCGGCGTGATCATCCGCACCGCGTCGGAAGGGATCAGCGAGGAAGAGCTGGCCCGCGACATCAACCGGCTCAAGGCGCAGTGGGAGACCATCTGCGAGAAGGCGGGCAAGGTCGGCAACGGCGGCAAGAAGGGCAAGAAGGCCCCGGCGCTGCTGTACGAGGAGCCGGACCTGCTGGTGAAGGTCGTGCGCGACCTGTTCACCGAAGACTTCAGCAAGCTGGTCGTCCAGGGCTCGGTCGCGTGGGAGACCATCGAGTCGTACGTGCAGAACGTGGCGCCTGACCTGGCGGATCGCCTGGAGCGCTACACCGGCACCGGCGACGTCTTCCACGACTACCGCATCGACGAGCAGATCACCAAGGCGCTGGACCGCAAAGTGTGGCTGCCGTCGGGTGGCTACCTGGTCATCGACCGCACCGAGGCGATGACCGTCATCGACGTCAACACCGGCAAGTTCACCGGCTCCGGCGGCAACCTGGAGGAGACGGTCACCCGCAACAACCTGGAGTCCGCCGAGGAGATCGTGCGGCAGCTGCGGTTGCGGGACATCGGCGGCATCATCGTCATCGACTTCATCGACATGGTGCTGGAGTCCAACCGCGAGCTGGTGCTGCGCAGGCTGACCGAATGTCTGGCGCGTGACCGCACGCGGCATCAGGTCGCCGAGGTCACCTCGCTCGGCTTGGTGCAGATGACCCGTAAGCGAGTCGGCACCGGGCTGCTCGAGGCCTATTCGACGCCGTGTGAGCACTGCAAGGGCCGCGGTGTGATCGTGTCCACCGAGCCGCGGTTGGCGCCGTCGGGCTCCGACGGTGGTGGCGGCGGCAAGCAAGGCCGCAAGCGTGGCAAACAGGAATCGGCGCCCGTGGCGCCGGAGCCGACCCCGCAGCAGCGGGAGAGCGTGGCCAGCGCGGTTGCCGCGATCGCGTCGGCCGCGGCCAAGCCGAAGCAGTCGGGCTCGGAAGGCGGCACGGGTACCGCGGTGAAGGAAGCGCTGAGCGACAGGACGGCCGGTGAGAAGGTCGCGAGCCCGCAGGCCGATGCCGGGTTGGCGGAGTCCGCCCCGGCGGCGGGGACCGCGTCCGCGGAGAAGAAGACCCCTGCGGAGAAGACCGCACCCACGGAGAAGGCCGCGGCGGTGGAGAAGTCCGCACCCGCGGAAAAGGCCGCGGCGGCGGAGAAGTCCGCACCCCCGGAAAGGACCGCGGCGGCAGAGAGTGCACCGGCGGCGAAGACTGCGGCGGCTGAGAAGGCGCCCGAGGCGGACACCGCACCGGCGACCGAGACCGCCGAGGAAAGCTCGCCCACGGCAGCGGCGACCGCACCCGAAACGTCCACCGAGACAAAGGATGCGGCCCCGGCGGGCCGGAAGCACCGCGAGGAACCCGCTCGGCCTGCGAGCCCGGGTCCCGACCGGTCGGCGGAAGGCGACGAGTCCGCGGCCACTGCGCGCACGAGTGACGAGCCGGCGGCCGGTCGGCAAGCCACACCTGCGGCAGGTGCTGAGCGCGAGGGTGCGCTCGCCGCGAGTTCGGGCGGTCAGCCGGCCTCCGATGCCCGACAGCAGTCGACCGAGGGACAGTCGAGCCAGACCGGCGCGACGACGCTGCGGACTTCCGCTGTGCGGCAGACGACCAAGAAGCTCCCGGTGTCCCGGCCGGCGGGTCCGCCGGTGCCGAAGACGCCGCCCGTGGTCATGCCGGTGCACACCGCGCCGGCAGGGTCGCCGGGTGGGTCCGAAGTGGTCACCCCGGTGGCCAGGCCCGCACCACGGCGTGCTCGGCGAGCGGCGTCTCGCCCGGCAGGCCCACCACAGGAAGAGATCAGCTGACCCCGGTGCGCGGCCGTCGAGCAGGACAACGTAACCTATACATCGGCCCGCAGCTAGTGCGGGTTGCCTGCGATGACGGCCGCGCACTGCGCGGTTGAGCACGCAAGCCCCATTCACCATCGAGCAGCCAGGAGCATCCGTGTCGGCGTACGCGATCGTCAAGACCGGCGGCAAGCAGTACAAGGTCGCCGTGGGTGACGTGGTCGAGGTTGAGAAGCTCGAGGGCGAGCCGGGCAGTGAGTTGAGCTTTCCCGCGGTGCTCTACGTCGACGGAGACAAGGTCACCACGGATGCCGACAAGCTCGCCAAGGTTTCCGTCACCGGCAAGGTGGTCGAGCAGATCAAAGGCCCCAAGATCCGCATCCACAAGTTCAAGAACAAGACTCGGTACCACAAGCGGCAGGGTCACCGTCAGCGGCTGACCCGGGTCGAGGTCACCGGCATCAAGGCGTAAGGGAGTTCACCAGCCATGGCACACAAGAAGGGCGCATCCAGCTCCCGCAACGGTCGTGACTCCAACGCCAAGCGTCTTGGGGTCAAGCGCTTCGGCGGCCAGGTCGTGAACGCCGGCGAGATCCTTGTCCGGCAGCGCGGGACCAAATTCCACCCCGGTCTCAACGTCGGCCGCGGTGGTGACGACACGCTGTTCGCGCTTGCCGCCGGCTCCGTGCAGTTCGGCGAGAAGCGCGGCCGCAAGACGGTCAGCGTCGTTCCGGCGGAGAGCTGACCGCTCACCGCACAGCCACCCGAATAGGGGCGGGAACCGGATGAGCTTCCGGAGCCCGCCCCTTTTCGATGTCACATACTGGAGTCTGCGATGTCCCGATTCGTCGATCGCGCGGTGATCCATGTCACCGCGGGTAACGGCGGGAACGGCTGCGCGTCGATCCATCGGGAGAAGTTCAAGCCGCTGGGCGGCCCGGACGGTGGCAACGGTGGCAACGGTGGCGACGTCGTGTTGGTGGTCGATCCCGGCGTGCACACGCTGCTCGACTTCCATTTCCGGCCGCACGCGCGGGCCGGCAACGGCAAGCCGGGCCAGGGTTCGAACCGTGCGGGAGCCGCGGGCGAGTCGCTCGAGCTGAAGGTCCCGGACGGCACGGTGGTGCTGTCGGAGGACGGTGAAGTGCTCGCGGACCTCGTCGGCCCGGGCACCAGGTACGTCGCGGCTCGCGGCGGCCGGGGCGGCCTCGGGAACGCGGCATTGGCCTCGAAAGCGCGGAAAGCTCCAGGCTTCGCGTTGCTCGGCGAAGAAGGCGAGTCCCGCAACTTGGTGCTCGAGCTGCGATCGGTGGCGGACGTCGGCCTGGTGGGGTTCCCATCAGCAGGCAAGTCGTCGCTCATCGCCGCACTGTCCGCGGCACGGCCCAAGATCGCCGACTATCCGTTCACCACGCTGGTGCCGAACCTCGGTGTGGTCACTGCGGGGGACACGGACTTCACAATGGCGGACGTGCCCGGGCTGATCCCCGGGGCGAGCCAGGGCAAGGGCCTGGGTTTGGACTTCCTGCGGCACATCGAGCGGTGCGCGGTGTTGGTGCACGTGGTCGACTGCGCCACCCTCGAGCCGAACCGGGATCCGCTCTCCGACATCGACGCGCTCGAGGAAGAGCTGGCCCGCTACACGCCTCGGCTGGGCGGCGACCTCGCCGAGCGGCCACGGATCGTGGTGCTGAACAAGATCGACGTGCCCGACGCCGCCGAACTCGCCGAACTGGTCCGGCCGGACATCGAAGCGCGCGGGCTCGACGTCTTCGCGGTGTCCACGGCGACCAGGAAGGGGCTACGCGAGCTGAGCTTCGCGCTGGCCAAGGTGGTCGAGGAGCACCGCGCCAACGCTCCGGCGCCTCAGCCCAAGCGGATCGTGCTGCGCCCGAAGCCCGTGGACGACTCGGGTTTCACCGTCACCCGCGACCCCGATGACCCGGACGCGTTCATCGTGCGTGGGGAACGGCCCGAGCGTTGGGTGCGGCAGACCGATTTCAACAACGACGAGGCCATCGGGTACCTGGCCGATCGGCTTGCGCGGCTCGGTGTGGAAGAAGCGTTGGCCAAGGCCGGCGCCGTCCCCGGCAGTGCGGTGACCATCGGTTCGGTCACGTTCGACTGGGAACCGTCGACACCCGCAGGCGTTGCGCACCAGCTTTCCGGGCGCGGGACGGACGTCAGACTCGAGCGGTCCGGTCGGGTCAGCGCCGCCGAGCGCAAGGAGGCGCGGCGCATCCGGCGGGAGGGCGCGCCGGCAGAGGACGAAGCAGCAGAGGCTGACGACGCGGCAGACGCGGTCGTCGAGGCTGACAACTCAGTCCATGACGGTGGAGCCGGCAAGTGACACGAACGTCAACCCGTGCCGCTGTGGTTTCGGCGCGGACGTTGGTTGTGAAGGTGGGTTCGTCCGCACTCACCACCGCCAGGGACGGCCTGGACCGGACCCGGCTCGACGCGCTGGTCGACGCGGTGGTGAGCAGGATCAAGGCGGGCACGAAGGTGGTGCTGGTGTCCTCCGGCGCCATCGGCGCGGGCATCTCGCCCTTGTCGCTGGCGGCCCGGCCCCGGGACCTGGCCACCCAGCAGGCTGCGGCGAGCGTGGGGCAGCTCGCCTTGGCGCACGCCTACGCCGAGTCGTTCGGCCGCTTCGGACTGACCGTCGGCCAAGTTCTGCTGACCGCCGACGACGTGGTCCGGCGAGCCCACTACCGCAACGCCCAGCGCACGCTGAACAAGCTGCTTGCGCTCGGCGCCGTCCCCGTGGTGAACGAGAACGACACGGTGGCGACCGAGGAGATCCGGTTCGGCGACAACGACCGGCTCGCGGCCCTGGTTGCTCACCTGGTGCGCGCAGACGCGTTGGTGCTGCTGTCCGACGTGGACGCGCTCTACGACGGTGATCCGCGGCGGGGAGCCACACGCGCGATCACCGAAGTGCGCTCGGCCGACGACCTGGAAGGCCTGGACGTGGGCATGTCCAGCTCCGGCCTGGGTACCGGCGGCATGATCTCCAAGATCGCAGCCGCGCAGACGGCAACGGCGGGCGGGATCCCGGTGCTGCTCGCCGCCGCCGCGGACGCGACCCGGGCGCTGAGCTCCGCAGACGTCGGCACTGCTTTCGCCGCCAAGAAATCCCGCCTCCCTGCTCGCCGCTTCTGGCTCGGCTACGCGGCCGGCTCGGCGGGCCGCCTGCACCTGGACGACGGTGCGGTCGCTGCCGTGGTGAAGCGTCGGCGCTCGCTGCTGGCCGCCGGGATCACCGGCGTCGACGGTGACTTCGTGGCCGGCGACGTCGTCGACCTGGTCGACCCGCAGGAGCGCGTGGTCGCCCGCGGCGTCGTGGCCTACGACGCCGGGGAACTGCCCGGCATGATCGGCCGGTCGACCCACGAGCTGCCGGAGGAGCAGCGCCGCGAGGTCGTGCACGCCGACGATCTCGTGCCACTCGCGCGCTGAGACGTACCCGCCGACGGGAACTTCTTGCGCCCGCTCGATCACGTCGTCGACGCGAGGACGAACGGCAGCACGGCCCGAGCGCCCGCCCGTCGCAGCTGCCGCGCCGCCATCGCCAACGTCCACCCCGTGTCGGTGTAGTCGTCCACGAGCAGGATCGGGCCAGGAGCCGTCCGGATGTTCTCGGCGACATCGGGCGGAAGCTGAAGCCGCGACTGCAGGTGTGCAACACGCTGTGCGCTGTTGCTGCGGGAACCCGGCGGACCGTTCGCGGTCAAGAAGCCGAGTAACGGCAACCTGCCCGTGGTGGTGATGCGCTCGACGAAACTTCGCACGAGCTGCGGTCGGGAGCTCGAGTCGATGCCCACCACGCCGACAGGTCGCTCTGCCCAGTTCCAGTCGGCCAGCACGCGTATGCATGCCGCGAACACCGACTGCGGCAGCGGGCCGTCCTCGGCACCAGGGCCGACGAGCGCCCTCAGCTGTCCACCCCAGCCGATGTCGGTCAGCCTCCCCAACGCTCGTCCTGGCTCGGCGAGTTCGTCGGACGGAATCTTCCCGGACAGCTCGACTCCGATCGAGCGCAGTCCACTCGGCCACATGCGCCGCGGGCCGACCTCGACACCCGGCCGGCGAAGCCGATCCGCCGTCTTCGCCATGGCCTGCTCGTCGACCTCAGCGGGCCAGTGCTTGCCGGTGCAGTTGTCACACCGCCCACAAGGCGCGGCGTGCGGGTCGTCCAATTGTTTGAGCAGGAATTCCATGCGGCAATCCGACGTGGCCAGATATTCCAGCATCGCCGCCTGCTCGGCCTCTCGCGCCGCTGCGACCCTGGCGTAGCGTTCGGCGTCGTAGCTCCACGGGCGACCGGTCGGCTCCCACCCCCCGCGCACCCGTCGCACCGCTCCGTCGACATCCAGGACTTTCAGCACCAGCTCGAGCCGCGAGCGAGACAACTCGACCAGCGGTTCGAGCGCCGCCGTGGAGAGCTTGCCGTGACTGGCGAGCGCGTCCAGAACCTGCTCGACCACCTGCCGTTCGGGGAAGGTCAGCGAGGCGAAATAGGACCAGATCGCCTTGTCGTCCCTGCCGGGCAAGGCGATGACCTCGGCTCGCTCCACGCCGCGCCCGGCTCGGCCCACCTGCTGGTAGTAGGCGATCGGTGAGGCCGGGACGCCGAGGTGAACGACGAAGCCAAGATCCGGCTTGTCGAACCCCATGCCCAGCGCCGAGGTGGCCACGAGCGCCTTGACGTTGTTGTCGAGCAGGTCTTGCTCGGCTCGCTCACGCTCGGCCGGCTCGGTCTTGCCGGTGTAGGCGGCCACGTCGTAGCCGAGTTCACGCAGGTAGGTGGCCGTGTCCTCCGCCGCGGCCACCGTGAGCGTGTAGATGATCCCCGATCCGGGCAGCTCGGCCAGCCGTTGGCCGAGCCACGCCAGTCGCGCTTCCGCCGTGGTCAGGTCGACGACCGCCAGGCGGAGGCTCGGCCGGTCCAACGGGCCGCGCAGCACCAGCGGCTCGCCTGCGTTGTGCAGGAGCTGCTCGCTGACGTCGGCGACGACGCGGTCATTGGCCGTAGCGGTCGTCGCCAGTACCGGCACGCCAACTGGCAGGTCGGCGATCAAGGTTCGCAGGCGTCGGTAATCCGGGCGGAAATCGTGCCCCCAGTCGGAGATGCAGTGCGCCTCGTCCACCACGAGCAGGCCCGCCGACGCGGTGAGCTTCGGCAGCACCAGGTCCCGGAACTGCGGGTTGTTGAGCCGCTCCGGACTGACCAGCAGCACGTCGACCCGGCCGTCGGCGATCGCCTCCTCGACTTCGGCCCACTCGTGCTGGTTCGTCGAGTTGATGGTGACCGCCGTGATGCCGGCGCTGGTCGCGGCCGCGATCTGGTTGCGCATCAATGCGAGCAACGGCGAGACGATCACGCCGGGACCCGCGCCCTGCTCCCGCAGCAGGGCTGCCGCGATGAAGTAGACGGCCGACTTACCCCAGCCGGTGCGTTGCACCACCAGAGCACGCCGGCGATCCGCCACAAGCGCCTCGATGGCCTGCCACTGATCAGGGCGCAGTCGAGCGCTCTCCCCGGCGATGGCCCGCAGGAGATCTTCGGCTCGGGTCCGCAACGTGTCGATGTCCACGCTTCAGGCCTACCCCATGCCACCCACGCAACGCACGTGATCCGCCGAGAACGCGCACTGAACGGTCCACTCGCGGCACTGTCGTAAGCTTTCGGCTCATGGCAGAGCGTCGACGGGTCGGCGTCATGGGGGGCACGTTCGACCCGATTCACAACGGCCACCTGGTGTCCGCGAGCGAGGTCCAGTGGCGATTCGGGCTGGACGAAGTGGTGTTCGTGCCGACCGGACAGCCGTGGCAGAAGGCGCACCTGGACGTCAGCCCGGCCGAGGACCGCTACTTGATGACGGTCATCGCGACGGCGTCCAACCCGGTCTTCCGGGTCAGCCGGATCGAGATCGATCGGCCCGGGCGCACCTACACCGTCGACACGCTGCGACAACTGCGGGAGGAAATGCCGGACGCCGAGCTGTTCTTCATCACCGGCGCGGACGCTCTCGAGCAGATCCTCACCTGGCGCAACGCCGACGACTTGTTCGACCTGGCGCACTTCGTCGGCGTCACCAGACCCGGCTACCAGCTCGACGATCACCACTTGCCGGAGGGCAAGGTCTCCCTCGTGGACGTCCCGGCGATGACCATCTCGTCCACCAACTGTCGCGAGCGGGTTCGCGAGGGCGCACCGATCTGGTACCTCACTCCCGACGGAGTGGTCCGCTACATCCACAAACACCGCCTCTACCTGGACGACCAGCAGGCGGCATGACGGCCTGAGCGGTCCCGAGCCCGGCGACGCCGGATAATGCAGTCGTACCCACCAGGTAGGCTCAACCAGCTGACATCGACGACAGGAGAGCGGTAAGTGGCAGCCACGGCCGAGGCACGCACGGTAGCGGAGGCGGCAGCGCATGCGGCCGCCGACAAGAAGGCGTCCGACATCGTGCTGCTCGATGTGTCCGAGCGCCTGGTGATCACCGACGTGTTCGTGATCGCGTCGGCGCCCAACGAGCGCCAGGTCGGCGCGATCGTGGACAACATCGAGGAGAAGCTGCTGGCGATCGGGCACAAGCCCGCGCGGCGGGAAGGCGCCAGGGAAGGCCGCTGGGTGCTGCTGGACTACGTCGACGTGGTGGTCCACGTGCAGCACACCGAGGAGCGCTCGTTCTACGGCCTGGAGCGCTTGTGGAAGGACTGCCCGGTGTTGGAGGTGCCCGGGCTCGAGGACGCCGGCGGGTCGCAGACGTGACGCAGCCGCCGGGCAGGGTCAGGCGGTTGGTGCTGTGGCGCCACGGCGAGACGACCTACAACGCGTCCGGCCGCATGCAAGGCCATCTCGACACCGAACTGACGGCGGTCGGATGGAATCAGGCGCGGTTCGCGGTGCCCGCACTGGCCAGGTTCGAACCGGATCTGGTGGTGTCGTCCGACCTTCGCCGCGCCACCGACACGGCGATGGTGCTGACCGAGGGCATCGGAGTTCCGCTGCGCATCGACAAGCGCTTGCGCGAGACACACCTCGGCGAATGGCAGGGTCTCACCGGCGCCGAGGTGGACGCCGGCTGGCCCGGTGAACGGGACAAGTGGCGCGCGGACGCCACCTGGGCCCCACCCGGTGGGGAGAGTCGCGTGGAGGTCGCCGAACGTGCCCTGCAGGTCGTCGCGGATCTCGAGCGCGGGTCGGACGAGGTGGTGTTGCTTGCCGCGCACGGAGGGTTGATCGTTGCGCTCACCGCGGCCCTGCTCGAGCTACCGCTGAGCCACTGGACGTTGCTGGGTGGTATCGGCAACTGTCACTGGGTCGAGCTGAACCGCCCGGCCGACAAGTGGCGTCTGCACGGTTACAACGTGGGGATGACCGGGTGAGTCCACGGCTGCTGGTGTTCGGGGACTCGCTGAGCTTCCACGGGCCGGACGGCCCGCGAGCGGCGGACGACGAACGGCTCTGGCCGAACGTGGCAGCAGCGAAGCTCGGCGGTGCGGCCGACCTGGTCGCCAGGGCGGGCTGGACCGCCCGAGACGCGTGGTGGGCGATGATCGAGGACCCGCGGGTGTGGGCGGACTTGCGGCGGGTCGATGCGGTCGTGCTGGCCGTGGGCAGCATGGACACGCTCCCGTCCCCGCTGCCGACATATCTGCGCACGGGCTTGCGCTACTTGCGCCCGGACGGGCTGCGCCGAATGGTCCGCAAGGGGTACCTGGCCGCGCAGCCTCGACTGGCGGTGTTGTTGCGGGGGCGCCCGGCGGCATTGCCCGTGCGGTTGACCGTGCGCTACCTGGACACCGCGGTCGGAGCGCTCCGAACGCTGCGGCCGGAGCTGCCGATCGTCGGGATCCTGCCGTCGATCCACCGGGCCGAGTCGTACGGGTACGTGCACACGGTGCGAGACCCGGCTGCCGAGGCCATTGCGCGCTGGGCGAAGCAGGTGAACGTTCCGCTGGTGGATCTGCCCGCCATCGTGGGTGAGCACGTGTTCAGCGGGCGGGGCAACCCGGACGGCATGCACTGGGGCTGGGAGGGGCATCGCTTGGTAGGGGAGGCCATGGCCGCGACGCTGTCGCCGCTGCTCCCGTCCGGGTGTGACAAATCCCCAGTTCCACGGTCCGATGTCAGCGGCGCAGGCTGACTACTCTGGACGCCGTGCCCGTTGCCGTCGTCACCGACTCCACGGCTTACCTTCCCGAGGGTTTCGCCAAGCGGCACGACATCACCGTCGTGCCGCTGAACGTGCTGGTGGACGGCGAGTGCGGTCGTGACGGCGTCGATGTCGGGCCGTCGGAGCTGATCGCCGCGCTGACCGCACGCCGCCGGGTGACGACGTCGATGCCCAATCCCAGCGAGCTCGCCGCGGCCTACCGGCAGGTGCTGGACGCCGGGGCCGAGGCCGTGGTGTCGATCCACTTGTCGCGTGAACTGTCCGGAACGTGGTCGGCCGCAGTGACCGCCGCGGACGAGGTCTGCGCTGAGCGTGGCCCGGGAAAGGTTCGCGTCGTCGATTCGCGCACGACGTGCATGGCGCTCGGGTTCGCGGTGCTGCACGCGGCAGAGGCTGCCGCCGCTGGAGCGTCTGCGGCGGACGTCGAGGCTGTTGCGGTGCGAGCGGCGGCTCGCTCACGAACGGTGTTCGTGGTGTCGACGTTGGAGTACCTGCGGCGGGGTGGGCGCATCTCGTCAGCCAGTGCGCTGTTGGGGACGGCCCTGGCGATGAAGCCGTTACTGCATATCGAAGACGGGCGCATCAGGCCGTTGGAGAAGGTGCGCACCATGAGCAAGGCCCTGAGCAGGCTGGTCGAGTTGGCGGCCGCGCAGGCAGGGGAGGAGCCGGTCGAACTCGCGGTTCAGCACCTGGGGTCGCCGGACCGGGCCGTGTTGTTGGCTGACGAACTGTCCGATGCGATTCCGCAGGCCAGCGGCTGTGTCGTGTCCGAGCTCGGTGCCGTGATCGGCGCGCACACCGGTCCCGGGGTCTTCGGCGTCGTCGTGCAACTGCCGCCGAAGGACTGATCGAAGACGCGCAGGCTGACGGAATGCCTGCCCACCCGCTGGCAGGAGTTGTCCACAACCCGCGGTTGTCCACAACCGCCCCGCAACCAACTACCTGGAGGCCTGCACCCCATCTAGCGTCGACCACATGTTCGAGCGCGGAATCCCAGATCGTTCCGTACACCGGCTGTCCCGGATCGCTTCCGGTGACGCCTCGCCGGAGGCCACCGACGACAAAGCCGGCTTCTCGGCCGACCGTCGTGTTGGATCAGCGCGCCAAGCGCGGAGGCGAACAACGCAGTCGCCAGAGGCCGTGGAGGTGGTGGAGGAGCCCGAGTGCGGGGCGCGCGTCCGGTGGTGGGAGCCCGGGAGCGGGAAACACCGCCTTGACGGGGCGCGCGACGTCGTCCGGCAGGCTGCTTCTCTACCGCACCGTGTGTTGATCGCTACCGGCGTCATCGTTGTGGTGATTGCCCTCGTGCTGGTCGCTGTCCTGACGCGGTCGGAACCGGAGCCGGTGGGCGCGCCGCCCCTGCCCGTCGCCCAGCGCGGATCGCCAAGTATCTCGTCGGCGCCGCGCACCGAGTCGATGGTTGTCAGCGTCGTGGGGGAGGTCCGAAAGCCAGGGCTGGTGCGCTTGCCACCGGGCGCTCGCGTTGACGACGCGTTGCGCGCGGCCGGTGGCGTCAAACCGAAAGCCGATCTCAGGACGGTGAACCTTGCCCGCAAGGTGACCGACGGCGAGCAGATCTTCGTTCCCTCGCCTGGTGCCGCCGGTACCCCCGCCGGCACGGGAGCGGGCGGTGCCGGGGCGGGCGATCCCGCCGGCAAGATCAACATCAACTCGGCAACAGCGGAACAGCTGGAACAGCTGCCCGGCGTCGGTGAGGTCACCGCGGCCAACATCCTCGCCTGGCGAGAGCGCAACGGACCGTTCACGGCGGTCGAGCAGTTGCGCGAGGTGGACGGCATCGGCGAGCGCAGATTGGCGCAACTGCGGGATCGGGTCGTCGTGTGACACCGTCGGTAGCTGCTCTGGGCAGTCGACGGTCGGTCGCCGGCCCTGATCTGCGACTGGTCCCAGCCGCTTTGCTGGTGTGGCTGTCCGGTCTCACCGGATTGCTGATCGGCTGGTGGTGTGCGCTGATCGGTGGCAGCGCCGCGGTGGTCGTAGCGGCGGGGTTGCTCAGGGGGCGGCGGTCGGTTGGCTCAGCTGGTGTTCTGCTGGTCTGCGGCTTGCTCGTCGCCTGGCCACTGTCGGACGTCCTCCACAGCGTCAGTACCGACCCATTGCGAGCCGTTGCCGAGCGCGGTGACACAGCGCAGATGCGGCTGGTTGTCTCCGAGCGGGCGCGGCCGATTCGCGGCGTGGGATATGCCAACGATCGCGGTGGCTCAGCCGTGAAAGTCCTGACCGAAGCGCAGCGGGTCGTCGTGGACCGACACCCGGTGGAGAGCACCGGCCGGATCCTGGTGATCGCGCTCGAGGCTGGATGGTCTGGTCTCGTGCCTGGTCAAGTTCTCACTGCAGAAGGGAGGTTGTCTGCGGCTCGCCCTGGCGAGATGACCGTGGCTGTCCTGCACGTGCGCAGACCTCCGAGTGCGGTCACCGCGGCTCCGTGGTGGCAGCGGGCTGCTGCGTTCATGCGCGAGGCATTGCGTCGTGCGGCTGGGGTCCTCGACCCCGAAGAAGCCGGTTTGCTGCCAGGCCTGGTTGTCGGCGACACGACGCGCATGTCACCCCGAGTCGAGGCCGAGTTCCGCGATGCCGGGATGTCGCACCTGACTGCGGTCTCGGGTTCGAACCTCGTGATCGTGTGCGGAGCAGTGTTGATGGTCGCCCGCCTGACTCGGCTCGGACCGCGGGCGTCGGCGCTGTCGGCTGCTGCGGTGCTGGTCGGGTTCGTCGTGCTGGTCGGGTACGAGCCGAGCGTGCTGCGGGCCGGAGTCATGGCGGGTGTCGGTTTGCTGGCTCTGTATCTGGGGCGGGAGAGGTCAGCCGTGCCCGCGTTGTGCGTCGCGGTCATCGTGCTCGTCCTCCTGGATCCGGCAATGGCCGTCAACGTGGGCTTCGCACTGTCCGTGGTGGCTACCGCCGCACTCGTTCTGCTTGCTCCCGGTTGGGCAGAGGCGCTTCGGCGGCGTGGTGTCCCGCGGCCGATCGCAGAAGGGGTCGTGGTGCCGCTGGCAGCATTCGTCGTCACGGTGCCGATCCTCGCGGGCGTCACCGGCGAGATAGGGCTGATGACCGTCGCGGCAAACGTGCTGGCGGCACCGGTCGTGGCGGTGGCGACGGTGTTCGGCTTCCTGGCAACCGTGGCCGCGCCGCTGTGGCCGTGGTTGGCCGAGCTCTTCGTTCACGCGGCGGGCCCAGAGGTGACGTGGCTGATTGTCGTTGCGCGCCAGGCTGCGGCCATCCCCGGGGCCGTCGTCGCGTGGCCGGAGGGTTGGTGGGGCGGCTTGCTGGCCGCGGCCGTGTGCGGCATCGCAGTCCTACTGATGCGTCACCGGCGGTGGCGGGTGATCGTGGTCGCGTTGGTGCTCGCGGCCGTCGTGGTTGTCGTACCGGTGCGGGTGCGGAGCCCCGGTTGGCCGCCACCTGCTTGGTTCATGGTTGCGTGCGATGTCGGCCAGGGGGACGGCCTCGTTCTGGCCACCGGTCGGCCGGGCGAAGGGGTCGTGGTCGATGCCGGCACCGAGCTCGGCGACATCGACGGCTGCCTCGAGCAGCTGGGCATCGACAAGATTCCGCTGGTGCTGCTCAGTCACCTCCACGCCGACCACATCGGAGGTCTGCAAGCGCTGGTCGACGGACGTTCAGTCGGAGGCGTCGCAGTGGGCGACGGTCGGTCTCCGCAATGGGCGTGGCGCGAAGTGGCACGCATCGTCGACGCTCGCGGCTTGCCTTTGCTGCACCTGCAGGTGGGACAGCAGCTGCAATGGCCGCAGCTCACGCTCGACGTCCTCGGGCCGCGCTACGTCACCCCCAACGCCGACGAAGGGACGGTGATCAACAACTCGTCTGTCGTGTTGCGAGCGAGCACGCCCGCAGGAAGGGTGCTGCTGACCGGTGACATCGAGCAAGCGGCGCAGGCCGACCTGATCGCCTCCGGCGCGGACCTACGTGCCGATGTGCTGAAGGTTCCGCATCACGGCTCGCGATACACGCTGCCGCAATTCCTCACCGCCGTGTCACCGCGGGTGGCTGTGATCAGTGTCGGCGCAGACAACCGGTACGGACACCCCAGCCCCATGCTGGTCAGGTCGCTGCGTGCGGCTGGGGTGCTTGTCGTGCGCACCGATGTCAGCGGCGACACGGCGATAAGTCGTGGACCGAACGGCATCACGGTGTATGGAGAGCGGGCTCGGCCACCTCCCCGCATGAGCGAGACGACCGCGGTCCGACGCTCGAAGCACCTAATCGGCGAGGGCGGCGCGCACTGCGTCGACCGACGGCTCAACCGTCGCCTTCGGGCCGATGTGGTCCTGCACCGCGTCCAGGGTCTTCAGTCCGTCGCCGGTGATCAGCAGGACGGTTTCCTCGTCCGGGTCGATCTTGCCGGTCTCGATGAGCTTCTTGGCGGTCGCGACGGTGACACCGCCTGCGGTCTCCGCGAAGATGCCTTCGGTGCGGGCCAGCAGTCGGATACCCTCGACGACCTCTTCGTCCGTCACGTCCTCGACGGCGCCGCCGGTCCGATTCACCACGTCGAGCACGTACGGACCGTCCGCCGGGTTGCCGATCGCGAGCGAGCGGGCGATGGTGTCCGGTTTGACGGGCTGCACCACGTCATAGCCCTTCTTGAACGCGTTGGCGACGGGTGCACAGCCGGTGGCCTGGGCACCGAAGACCTTGTACGGCGTCTGCTCGACGAGTCCGACTTCGCCGAGCTCGCGGAAGCCTTTGTCCACCTTGGTGAGCTGCGAGCCCGACGCGACCGGGACGACGATCTGCGACGGGATCCGCCACCCGAGCTGCTCGGCGACCTCGAACGCGAGGGTCTTCGAGCCCTCGGAGTAGTACGGCCGCACGTTCACGTTGACGAACGCCCACGTCTCGTGCTCGGCGGCCAGCTCGGTCGCCAGGCGGTTGACGTCGTCGTAGTTGCCGTCCACGGCGATCAGCGAGCCGTCGTAGACAGCGGTAGTGAGAATCTTGGCGCGCTCGAGGGAGGAGGGGATCAGTACCACGGAGTCCCAACCGGCGCGGGCGGCCGCGGCGGCAACGGCGTTGGCCAGGTTGCCGGTCGACGGGCAGGCCAGCACGTTGAAGCCGAATTCGCGGGCGGCGGCGAGCGCCACCGCGACCACGCGGTCCTTGAATGAGTGGGTGGGGTTGCCGGTGTCGTCCTTGACCCACAGCCTGCGGACGCCGAGTTCCTTGGCGAGCCGGTCGGCGCGGATCAGCTTGGTACAGCCCGGCTCGGTGTTGGGGTACTCCTCCACGTTCGAGGGCACGGGCAGCAGGCTCTTGTAGCGCCAAATGTTGCGCGGACCTGCCTCGATCTGCTCGCGAGTGATGCGGCCGAAGTCGTAGGCGACCTCGAGGGGGGAGAAGTCCTCGGTGGAGACGAATTCCGGTGCCAGCGGCTGCCGGTGCCCCTCTTCCTTGGAAATCAGCTCGACGGCGGGGCCAAGATCGATCGAGTCGCCGGAGCGCAGGGTGGACGGGGCGCCGAAAGTTGCGGTCATCGCGAGGTCCTCTCCTCATCTCTCCCACGGAATGGGCCGGAATTGGCACCGTGTTCGTCAGCTACCTCGCGAATCCGAGATGACTGGCTGACGCCGGTTGCCGGGGCTTCGTCGGGCCGGTCCCTCTGCCCCTCTTGATGAGCTGTCTTCAGTTGTGTGGACGCCGCTGGCATCCGCCGCACACGTTACGGCACGACCGAGACGCCTTGCCACTTCGTCTCAGATCTTGGAGACAAGCGTCACTGGCTGTCATGGGTCGCAGGCGCCCTTACGCCCGATGTGTGGCGCGGGCTTATTGACGAGTGTCCGGAGGCGTGCCGTCCGCCTTGGGGCGGCCTGCTCGACGGTGGGCGGTGCGCTCGCAACTGACGCGGGCTCGCGCCGTGGCTGTCGGCGCGGCGTGGCAGGATCGACGGTGTGAGTCCTGCCGCCTCCGATCGTTCCGCCGTGCACCTGATCCTCGGAGACGAAGAGCTGCTGGTGGAGCGCGCGGTGCAAGCGAGCCTTGCCGCCGCCCGACGGGCCGATCCCGCCGTGGACCTCACGCGGCTGAAAGCCTCCGAGGCCACCGCGCCGTACCTGCTGGAATTGATCAGCCCGACGCTGTTCAGCGAAGGCCGAGTGGTGGTGCTGGAAGCAGCGCAGAGCGTGAGCGAGGACATCGCCAAGGCGATCCTCGATTACGCGAAGGCGCCCTCCGACGGCGTCGTCCTGGTGGTGCAACACACCAACAGCGGTGGCACCAAGGCGGGCAAGGCGCTGCCTGCCGCGCTGCGCAAGGCGGGTGCGGATGTCACCGAATGCGCGAAGATCACCAAGCCCGCGGAGCGGGAGGCTTTCGTCAAAGCCGAGGTACGCCGCGCCGGGGGCAAGATCGATGGGGCTGCCGTGACCGCACTGATCGATGCGGTCGGTTCCGACCTGCGCGAGCTGGCCATGGCTTCCTCGCAGCTGGTTGCCGACACCGGGGGCACCGTCACCGAGGAGGCGGTGCGGCGGTACCACCGGGGCAAGGCCGAGGTCAACGGGTTCGCCGTGGCCGAGAAGGTCGTGTCCGGCGACCGGGCCGCCGCGCTGGAATCCCTGCGGTGGGCGTTCCAGATTGGCGTACCGCATGTGCTCATCGCCGACGCGATCGCCGATGCCGTCCGCACGATCGCGCGGGTCTCGGCGGCCGGGCGCGGGAACCCCTACTCCATGGCGGGGGAGTTGGGCATGCCGCCGTGGAAGATCCGGCGTGCTCAGAGCCAGGCCCGAGGATGGAGCCGGGAAGGCCTGGCCGAGTCCATGGCGATCGTGGCTCGGCTCAACGCCGATGTGAAGGGCGCGGCCGCCGATCCCGCGTACGCGCTCGAGCGGGCCGCGCTCGAGATCGCCGACGCGCGGTCCAGCCGCTGACTACTGAGCAACCCGGGGGCCACCGCACCCTGCAACATGAGCCGGCCGGCAGCGCAACACGAGCCGGCCGGCAGCGCTGGCCAACGTGCCCCGAAACACGAACTGGCCGGCAGCGCTGAGGCTGCCGGCCAGTGTCGAGAAAGTTTCAGAGCGCGTTGACGCGCTTGGCCATCGCGGACTTCTTGTTCGCGGCCTGGTTCTTGTGGATGACACCCTTGCTGGCCGCCTTGTCCAGCTTGCGCGCCGCGACACGCTGCAGCTCGATGGCCTTCTCCTTGTCACCGGCCTCGGCCGCCTCGCGGAACTTGCGGATCGCGGTCTTCACCGACGACTTGACCGCCTGGTTGCGCAGACGGCGCTTCTCGTTGGTCTTGATGCGCTTGATCTGGGACTTGATATTGGCCACGGAAGCTGCTCCTTCGATCGTCGGTGGATGTCGCTGCGCGTTTCAGTGGCCCCGCGACGAGCATGACGGCTGGTCGCGGGTTTCCTCCCTGGCGGAATGCCACGCGGAAGCGACACATCAGGCTAACAAGGGCTGCGCAGCCGCTCGTTCGCAGGTATCCACTAACCATGGAGGTTCTCAGCAGCCGAATATTGCTACGCCCGTCGGACCCCGACCGGACGCACGAGTTCTACGGCGAAACGCTGGGGCTGGCGGTCTACCGACAGTTCCCCGGCGGCACGGTGTATTTCCTCGGCAACAGCCTGCTGGAAGTGTCCGGGCAGTCCGACGCCGGGGAGCGGCCCGGCGTCGCGCTGTGGCTGCAGGTTCGGAACCTGTCGGACGCCGTGGCGCAGCTTGCGCTCGCCGGGGTGCCGATTCTCCGTGGCCCGCAGCAGGAGCCGTGGGGACTCCACGAGGCGTGGATTGCCGACCCCGACGGCGTCCGCATCGTGTTGGTCGAGGTTCCCGAAGACCACCCGCTGCGATCCGACCCACGCTGACTCCGCCACGGATGCCATCGCCCGTGGGCAAGGCGACGCCAGGCGCCGGTGTGCGGGAGCCCTGTCCAAGCGGTCGGCACGTAGCTCGCAAGGGGTGGCACGCAGCCTACGGGGCTAGGCGTTCACCGCCTTCTTCACCGCCCGCAGTTGGACCGCACGCGTCGCCAGGACACCCGGTGGATCCCACGTCCACGACTGCACGTCGGTGAATCCGGCGGTTTCCACCTCCGAGGCCAGCTGGTGTCGCGTGACCGGCAAGAACTTCTGGTGGACGGACAACACGATCCGCCCGCCCGGGCGTAGCACTCGTGCGATCTCGGCGAACCCCGCTGCTCGGTCGCTCCAGATGTGCACGTTGTTCACCGTCAGCGCCACGTCCACGGACTCGTCCTCGAGCCCGGTCTGCTCGGCCGTCGCTTTGCGAATCCGGACCGTGCCGGCTCGCACCAGGTCGGCGCACCGCCGCGCGCTGATGCGCAGCATGTCCTCGGACGGATCCACGCCGATCGCAGCTGCTGCGCGTTCACCTGCGGCCCGCAGGCCGACTCCTGGCCCGGGCCCGAGCACCAGAACGGTCTCGTCGTCGCGCACGCCGGCAATGTCCACGACCTGCTGTTCCACGGCCGCATTGCCGCGGGCCATGAGTGCTGCGCCGATGCGGCCCAGCACCCCGCGGGGACGTCCGAAGGCGCGGTCCAAAACATCTTCCATACTTCGACGACACCACGCTTCCGGTCGCGTCGGCATCGGGGATTCCCCGGATTTCGCCCTGGGAGTCGACGCCGAACCACCGGAGCCTTTCTGCGGCGGATCCGCGCTGGGCAGACAGTCGGGACCGAAGCGCTTCCAGGCTGTCCGGCTCCTACAGGGAGAGTCCGCTGACGGGAGACTCGACGGCGGGGCCGCGTGCGTGCCGCCGCCGCTTGCGCCACGTCAGGAGCAACTGACTGCCCTTCACACCCGGTTGCACCACGGCAGGGGAGACGCACGTGAAGCGACATGGGAACATAGAGGCGATCGCCCAGAACCGAGGAACGTGAGTGACCTTCGCCGACAAGACCTTCACGCCGCCGGAGCGGATACGCAACTTCTGCATCATCGCGCACATCGACCATGGCAAGTCGACCCTGGCCGACCGGATGCTGCAGCTCACCGGTGTCATCGAGGAGCGCCTCATGCGGGCGCAGTACCTCGACCGGATGGACATCGAGCGCGAGCGCGGCATCACCATCAAGGCGCAGAACGTTCGGCTGCCGTGGCGTGTCGACGACGAGGACTACGTACTGCACCTGATCGACACCCCGGGGCACGTCGACTTCACCTACGAGGTCTCGCGTGCGCTCGCCGCATGTGAGGGCGCGATCCTGCTGGTGGACGCCGCGCAGGGCATCGAGGCCCAGACGCTGGCGAACCTGTATCTGGCGATGGACCGCGACCTGGAAATCATCCCGGTTCTGAACAAGATCGACCTGCCGGCCGCCGACCCCGACCGGTACGCCGCGGAACTGTCGCACATCCTCGGCGTCGACCCGTCCGAGGTGCTGCGTGTCTCGGCCAAGACCGGCGAGGGTGTGCAGGAGCTGCTCGATCACCTGGTACGCACGGTCCCTGCGCCGACCGGTGACGCCGACGCGCCGCCGCGCGCGATGATCTTCGACTCGGTGTACGACACCTACCGCGGCGTCGTCACCTACATCCGGGTGGTGGACGGCAAGATCACCCCGCGGGAAAAGATCCGCATGATGTCCACCGGCGCCACCCACGAGCTGCTCGAGGTCGGCATCATCTCGCCGGAACCCAAGGCGGCAGACGGCCTGGGCGTCGGCGAGGTCGGCTATCTCATCACCGGGGTGAAGGACGTCCGGCAGTCCAGGGTCGGTGACACCGTCACCGCCGAACGCCGGCCGGCCAAGGAGCCGCTGGCCGGGTACCGCGACCCGAAGCCGATGGTCTACTCGGGTCTGTACCCGGTCGACGGCTCGGACTACCCGGTGCTGCGGGAGGCGTTGGAGAAGCTGCAGCTCAACGACGCCGCGCTGACCTTCGAGCCGGAGACTTCGGTGGCGCTCGGGTTCGGTTTCCGCTGCGGCTTCCTCGGCTTGTTGCACCTGGAGATCACCCGCGACCGGCTCGAGCGGGAGTTCGGGCTCGACCTGATCTCCACCGCGCCCAACGTGGTCTACCGCGTCCTCCTCGAGGACGGAACCGAGCACGTGGTCACCAATCCGTCGGACTGGCCGAGCGGGTTGAAGATCGCCGAAGTGCACGAGCCGGTGTGCAAGGTGACGATCATCGCGCCGAGCGAGTTCGTCGGCGCGATCATGGAGCTCTGCCAGAGCAAACGCGGCCAGCTGTCCGGCATGGACTACTTGTCCGAGGAACGCGTGGAGCTGCGCTACCAGCTCCCGCTGGCCGAGATCATCTTCGACTTCTTCGACTCACTGAAGTCCCGTACCCGCGGCTACGCCTCGCTGGACTACGAGGAGGCAGGGGAGCAGGTCGCCGACCTGGTGAAGGTCGACATCCTGCTGCAGGGCGAGCCGGTGGACGCCTTCAGCGCCATCGTGCACCGCGACCACGCCTACGCGTACGGCACGAAGATGACCGGCAGGCTCCGTGAGCTGATTCCACGCCAGCAGTTCGAGGTGCCGATCCAGGCCGCGATCGGTTCCCGCATCATCGCCCGCGAGACCATCCGCGCGATGCGTAAGGACGTGCTGGCGAAGTGCTACGGCGGGGACATCTCGCGTAAGCGCAAACTGCTGGAGAAGCAGAAGGAAGGCAAGAAGCGGATGAAGACCGTCGGCCGGGTCGACGTCCCTCAGGAGGCCTTCGTCGCGGCGCTGTCCACCGACGAGCCGAAGGGCAAGAAGTAAGCGGCAGACACCGTCGGCGCGGTGATCCTGCCGCGTGCGCGCGGGAAACGACGCTCGCGCCCGGGCGAAGCCCTGACGCGGCGACGTGCAGCGGGGTGTCCCGCCGTACCTATTCTCGATCCAGCCGGTGTTGCGCCAGCATTCCGGCGATGGCGGCCAGCGACATCGCCTGGATCGCCTGCAACTGTTGCTCCGACCCGGACTCGGAGCGCTTGTAGACGTCCTCCGCCTTGCTCAGCCAATCCCACGCTTTCCTGCTGATGTGCTCCTCGGCGCGATTGTCAGCCATGATGACGAACCCTCCCGAGCTCGGAGTTGCCGAGAGTGATCCGTCGCAAACGGCGAAAAGTCAGCTCGCGGTGGCCTTCGGCCGTGACGCGTCGGAACGTTGCCTGGTCGCGGCCCGGCGCCGAGCCTCCCGCGCGGCAGCTCGCCGAGAGCTGTCGACGAAATACCGGACCAGCTCATGGACCTCTGCAGCGTGGTCCAGTTGCGGACAGTGCCCCCAGTCGTCGTGCACCACCAGACGACTGTGCGGCACGAGACTGTGCAGCATCCGGCCGCTGTCGGCCCGGACCAACCTGTCTCGCCCGCACGCCAGGATCAGCAACGGTGACGTGATGCGCTCCGGCTCGTACAGCCGCTCGTCGAACTCGCTGGTCAGCTGCCTGGCCTGGGCGAGACGCTCCCGAACGGATCGGTTGGACCGGAACAGTTGGATGAACCGTCGCGCGTCCTCGTCGTCGCGGCTGCGCGGGGTGGCGTACAGCAAGCGAGGAACGACCGCGTCGACCACGCCGCGGACAACCACGCTGGGGATCGGCAGCGGCAGCGAGCCGTACAGCCGAAGCGGCAGCGGATAGCGCTTCACCGTGTTCACCAGCCAGGTGTCGGACAGTCCCGGCGCCGCGATCGACACCACGCCCGCCAACCGGGGCGACGTTCGCTGTGCCGCGCGCAGACTGACCGTGCCGCCGAGCGAGTTCCCGATCAGCACGACCTCACCGAGTTTGGCCTGCTCACGCACCACGGCTCGGACGAACGTGTCGAGCTGCGGCAGGATCGGCCCGGGCCGCAGCGCATCGGCTTGCCCGAATCCGGGCAGGTCGACCGCGACGGCGTGCTCGCCCGCTTCGGCGAACTGCAGCAGCAGTCGCCGCCAGGTGTCGGCACTGTCGCAGTAGCCGTGAAACATGACGAACCGGACACCGGATCGGCTTCCTTCCGGCCGCTCGACCGTCAGCACCCGCGTGCGGACACGCGCGTACCTGCGGTACGTCGTACGGATCGGCGATCCGGTCCGCTCCGGTGCGGTCGTCATAACGGAAGGGTAGTCAAGGACTCACCACAAACACTGCCGTCACGACGATCACAAACCGGCATCGGTCCGATTCGTGCAGCTCACGCCGCCACGGCGGAGAGAGCTCGGGCCGACCGGCGTAGCCCGAACGGCCTAGCGCTGTCGGGTGCAGCGCCTGCAGCCGAGCCCGCTGCGGACGCCCCGTGGCGCCACGCGGACACGCCGACCAGGTCATGGGGCCGCCAAGGGAGGTCGGCATGCCTCGCAGGCGACCCGCATGAGTCGCCCCGTTCCGGAGGGCGTCAGCGCGTCAGGACGATCTTGCCCGCGGTCTCGCCGTCCAGCATCTTCCGGAACGCCTCCGGCGCCTCGGTCATCGGCAGCTCCGCGCCGATCGCCGGCCGGATCCCGGCGAGCTGCACGAACTCCAGCAGCGAGGCAAGCTCGTCGCGCGTGCCCATGGTCGATCCGACCACGCGCAACTGCAGGAAGAACACCCGCTGCAGCTCCGCGTTCGCGTCCGGTCCGCTCGTCGACCCGGAGACGACTACCACGCCACCCGGCTTGAGCGACTTCAGCGAGTGCGACCACGTCGCCTTGCCCACGGTCTCGAACACCGCGTCGACCCGCTGCGGCAACCGCGCACCGGGCTCGAACGTCTCGTGCGCGCCCAGCTTCTCGGCCAGCGCCCGCTTGGCGTCGGTCCGCCCGGTTGCGTACACCCGCATGCCCGCGGCGCGACCGAGCTGGATCAGCGCGGTGGCCACCCCGCCGGACGCGCCCTGCACCAGCATCGACTGGCCGGGCCGGAGCCCGGACTTGACGAACAGCATCCGGTACGCGGTCAGCCACGCCGTGCCCATCACGGACGCTTCCGCCCAGCTCAGTCCCTTGGGCTTGGGGATCGCGTTGGCTGCGGGCACGATGACGCGCTCGGCGAACGTGCCCTGGTGCTTCTCGGTCAGCAGCGTGCGCTTGGGGTCCAGCGTCTCGTCGCCACGCCACGCCGGATCACCGATCACCGAGTGCAGCACCACCTCGGTGCCGTCCGGCAGCGTGCCTGCCCCGTCGCAGCCCAGGATCATCGGGAACTGTTCCTTCTTGATCCCGACCCCGCGCAGGGTCCACACGTCGTGCATGTTCAAGCTGGCGGCTTTGACGTCGACGGTGACCCAACCCTCCGGCGCCTCGGGCTCGGGCCGTTCGCCGGTTGCCAGCCCGGCCAACGGGTCGTCGGGATTGGGTTCTGTGGCGTATACGGCGAACATGTCTCACACCGTATCGGCCGTGCGAGCCCCGTGGGGGTAGGGTTCGCCACATGCTCGACAAGCTCGATGAGTGGTGGGACGCCGTCGAACTGTGGGTTGTCGAGCTGTGGTTCCCGCTGCAGTTCCTCGTGGTCATGGCCGTCGTGGTCCCGGTGTGCCTGGCCGTGGCCTGGGCGGTGGATCGTGGCGTCGACCACCTTTCCGCCTGGCTGCGCCGGGTGCGTAGGCGGCGGCCGACCCCGCGTGCCTAGGATCGGGCGCTATGCGGGACGCACCGCGGCGCAACCGCCGCAGGATCACTGCTGCGTTGGTCGGCTTGCTCCTGCTGGTGGGCGCCGGCTGGCTGGTGCAGAACCAGTGGGGCGAGTCCGCGACCGATCAGCTCCCCGGCTCGGAATCGGGGCTGCCGGTCAAGGCGTTGTCCGAACTGCCGGACCAAGCGCGGCAGACGTGGGAGCTGATCAAAGCGGGCGGGCCGTTCCCGGAACGGCAGGACGGCACCGTGTTCGGCAACCGGGAGGGCTTGCTGCCCGACCACGAGCCGGGCTACTACCGCGAGTACACGGTGCCGACACCGGATTCGCCCGATCGCGGCCCGAGGCGACTGGTCACCGGCCAGTCCGATGAGCTGTACTACACACCAGATCATTACCGATCATTCGTTGTCGTCGACCCGAACCGTTAGGGGAGTGAGCGTGGTCGAGGAGCCCGCAGTGCGCTCGCACGCCGTCGTGGCGGACGAAGCTGCCGCCCGCGGTGCATACGTCCACACCGTCAGTGGCCCCGGTCTGCGGGACAAGCTCGCAGTGCTGGATGCCATCGCCGATGCGATGGATTTCCCGGAGACGTTCGGTCGCAATCTGGATGCGCTGTACGACTGCCTGACCGATCTGTCCTGGTTGCCTGCCGGCGAGCACGTGTTGATCTGGGTGAACTCGTCGACACTGGGTGACAACGACCCCCGCGGCTACCTGGCCATCCGTTCGGTGCTGTCCGATGCGCAGCGCGCGCTCGGCCCGGCGGGGGACCGTGCCGACGGCAGGCAACTGACCGTCGAGCTGGTCGACTGCTAGGCGTCCGGCACCCAGTTCGGCTTGCGCTTCTCGGCGAACGCGCGGATGCCTTCCTGCCCTTCTTCGGAGGCGAAGAAGCGCGCGGACAGCGCAAGCATGTCGGAGAACGCCGCGGCCAGCGCGTCCTCGTCGGTCGCGTTCGAGCCGCCACGCAGCAGCTCCTTGGTGGCCGCCAGCGCCTGAGGCCCTCCCGCAGTCAGCGACTTCACATAGCGGTCGACGGTCGCGTCCAGCTCGTCGCGCGGCACGGCTGCGTTGATCAACCCGATCTCCGCGGCCCGCTTGGCGTCGAACGGCTCACCGGTGAGGAACAGCTCGTGCGCGGCCCTGGGCAGCAGGCGGGGCAGCACGGGGACGGAGATCACCGCAGGCACGACACCGATACGGACCTCACTGAACGCGAACGTGGCCTCCTCGACCGCGATCGCGATGTCCGCCGCGGCCACCAGGCCGACGCCGCCGGCGCGTGCGGGGCCGGCGAGCTTGGCCACGACCGGCTTCGGGCTGGTCATGATGCGGCTGAGCAGCTGCGGGAACTCGTTGACGCCCTGCTCGGACGACCCCGCGCCGCGGGCTTCCTTGAGGTCCATGCCGGAGCAGAACACCGGACCGGTGTGGTCCAGCACGATGACGCGAACTGCGTCGTCGCCCAGGGCCGTGGTCAGGGCTTCGGCGAATTCGCGGCGCAACTGGGCGCTCAGCGCGTTGCGGTTGTGCGGGGAGTCCAGCGTGACGGTCGCGACCCCTCGGTCGGCCCGGTAGTGCACGAGTTCTTCAGCCATGACGATCACTCTGGCACACGGGTTCGCTGCTGGGAGTGTGTGCCCTGCTCGGTGGTCGCCGCCGGTGTTCCGCGCTTGGGGTGTGCGGTCCGCTGGGCGCCCTTGACGGTGTTCAGTGCCTGGAGTGCCTGCCCCTGCTCGGCGGTCCCGACTCACGACGGTCGACCGGTCGCGGCGGCGTGCGGCGGCCGTTGCGCTCCCCGTTGACCTGTCCTTGCGGGCGGCGGGGCCTGCCGTTGTGGTTGGTGGCCGGGCGGGGCTGGCTGCGCTCGTCGCCGGCGCTCGGCCATTCGGGCTCACGGCTGGGTCGGCGGCCGTTCACCGGCGGCCGGCCATTGCGGCGAGCCGGTGTACGGCGCGGCTGTGCGGGCGGGGCCTCCGTCGTCGGTGGCTCCGGCCTTGGCCTGCGCTGTGGAGCCGGTTGTCTGCGCTGTTCGGTGGGCTCGCGCCGCGGTCGGCCGTTCAGCCGTTCCGACCGCTCGCTCGTCCACTGGGCAGCCCGCTCGCGCGGACCATCGGGCCGGGTCCGGCGCCCGTTGGTGGCGGGGCGTTCGCGGGGGACTTCCAGATGGCCCGCATGCCGCTCACGAATCTCTTCTGCCGGTGGCCTGCGGCGCCGCACGGTCCGGGCGTCCGGCGCCACGTGCGTGGGGTCCGGCTTGCGCCGGGCCGGCCGCGGCTCATCATCTGCGTCCTCGTCGCCCGACGAGTCGTCCTCGCTGCGGCGCCGGAACGTGCCGAGCAAGCGTTCGAAGAACCCCACACCCGGCGTCGGCGTGGTCACCTCCGTGCGTTTGGACAGCCGCCGACCGAGGTTGTGGCTGGGCAGCTCCACCAGCCGGTACGCCAGCTCAACCACCACGAACGTGGCCGCCACCCCGACGATCACGCTCAACCAGACCGGCAACGAGTCGCTGATCGCGTGCATCAGTGGCAGCGCGATGAGCCCGTGCATCAGGTACAGCGAGTAGCTGCGCTCGGACATCGCGGTCCAGAACGTGCGCTGCTTCAACCGGTCCTCGGTGCCCAGGCCGACGTAGAACACCAGCACGGCGAACACGATCGGTCCGGCCCGCAACAGGTAGTCGGTGTCCAGCTTGAGGTTGGCGGCCAACACGAACAGGCCCCACGCGGCCAGCAGATAGCCGCCGGCCAGCAGGCGGTGGATCTTGCCGTGCCAGCCCGCCCAGATGATCTGGCCCATGATGGGCAGCAGCAGGTACGCCGACTGCGAGGCGAAGCCGCCGAAGTCCGGGCCGAGCGGGGTGCGCAGCAGCACCAGGATCAGTACGACGTCCAGCTCGACGAAGATGGCCGCCCACACCCAGCGGCGCAACAGCGGCAGCACCGCGACCAGCAGCAGGTAGAACAGCACCTCGACGGCCAGCGTCCACGCCACGCCGACCATCGCCCAGAACGGCTTGAGGGAGAAGTTCGCCAGCGTCAGGTTCGCCAGCAGGGTGCCAGGGGTGATGTCCTGCTTGTGGCCCGCGCTGAGCACGGACAGCCCGAGCGCGATCCCGCCCGCGGCCAGCAGCACCGCGAGCACGTTCATCGGGTAGATCCGGAAGAACCGGTTCACGCCGAACCGCCGGGCGCCCAGTTTGAGCGCGATCGGGGTCACGACGAAGCCGCTGACCAGGAAGAAGAAGTAGATGGAGATCTGCCCGATGCCCTCCGAGGAGAGCTTGAGCGGGGTCTCGAACAGTGCGGTGAAGCCGTCGGTGACGGCCGAGCCGCCGTGCCGGGCCTCGATGAACTGGTTGGCGATGTGGGTGTAGAACACCACCAGCGCGGCCACCGTGCGGCCGATGTCGATGAAGGCAATGCGGGACTTCTCCGCCGCGGTGACCGCGGCGAACTTCTCGGTGGGGGCCTCTGCGTTCCGCACCGCCGCTGACCTAGACCGACTGGTAGCGGCGCCCCGGATCACCCGGTGGGTGACCGAACGCGCCGAGGTAGTAGTTCGGGCCGCGTCGCCGGACGTCCTCCGGCGGGAGGAACTCGCCGGCCTCGCCGGCGTGGACGAAGAACGCATTGACCCCTGCCAGCTCACAGTGAACCAGTCGGTACCCCTTCCGTCCGGCCAGCTCGACCAGCGCACCCAGTGATGCGCCGAAGAAGTCGGTGCCGTCCCAGCCCGGGGTGTCCGGGGGTTGGACCAGCCGTTCGTCCGGGTTGAGTCCGGAGTTGTACTCGATCACCACCACGCGCGGCGTGTAGGCCTCGATGGCTTGCCAGACCCAGTAGTCGTTGCCGTCGATGTCGATCGACAGCACGTCCGGGCGCTGGGGTACGCCGGCCTGCGCGAACAGATCCTGCACGTTTTCCGGTGTCACCGCGGCATGCATCGTGGTGACGCGGTCGGCCCACCGGTACTTGTGGTGCAGGTGGTGGTAGCAGTCCGGGTTGGCTTCGAGGAACACGCCCCGCCAGCCGGCCACGTCGGCCAGCGCCACGCAGTTGCCTTCCGAGCCGGTCTCCACCCCGAACTCGACGAACGAGCCGTCGGCGACGCCGATCCGACGGAAAATTTCCGCCAGCACTCCGTCCTCCCCGTTCTGGGAGAAGACCTGGTACTCGTAACTGGTCAGGTCCAGCTCGGCCACGGATTCGGCCGGCTCCTTGCCGAGCAGGTGCAGGCGCCGCCGGTATTCCGGAAGTGCCCGATACACGCGCGCTTGACGCTGGACGACGGCCTCGGAGAACACGCAACGAAAGTAGCAGTTCCCTTCGTCCGTTTGGCCGGTATGGGCATATCGGGAACGCTCAGGTGAGCCGAACGCCCTGGTCGACGTGCTCGGCGGGCGGGCAGCGAGCGGATGGGTCACGCGGCGACGGTCACCGGAACGGATGCTGCGTAGCGCGCCAGAACGACGTGTGCGACCCAGGGGTGCGCGCCGAGCGGCTCGGCGATCGCGACGCCGTCCGCGGTTTGCCTGGCCTGCTTCGCGACCCGGTCGAGCAGGAGCCCGGGGGCCAGGAACCACGGCGCGATCACCACACCGGCGGCCCCATCTGCGCGCAGCCGAGCGACGGCCGACTGCACTGACGGATCGCAGGTCGCAAAAGCGTGCGCGACCTGCGGAAACAGGCCGCGTGCCCGCCAGCTGTCGGCGATCCGGGCCACGGCTGCATTAGCTTTCGCGTGACTGGAGCCGACCCCGGCCAGGACCACGCCGACCTGCCCGGTGCCGAGCTCGGCGACGCGCATCGCGGCCAGTCGCTGCAACAGCGGATCGGGGCCGAGCACGTCGGTCACGCTGACGGCCAACCCCGGATTCCGCTCGGTGGCCTGGGTGATCAACGCAGGCAGGTCCACGCGCGCGTGGAACGCCGCACCGAGCAACAGCGGGACCACCACGACCGTGGAGTGTCCTCGCGCGTGGAGGTTCGCGAGAGCGTCCGGAACCGACGGCTCGCTGAGGTCCAGGAACGCCGTCTCCACGACCACGTCACCGGCCTGCTCGCGCACCGCGGCGGCCAGCTGCCGCACGGTGGCGGCCGACCGTGGATCTCGGCTGCCGTGCGCAACCAGGAGCAGCGGCGGGCTCACACCGAGACCTCGAGCGACGGCAGTGGCGCCCCGATCAAGCCGGCCGCGAGCGTGTCGCCCGACGGTGGATCGATCACCAAGAACGCGCCGTTGCGGTGCGTCGTGGCGTAGTCGTCGACCGGCAGCGGCTCGGCGGTGCGGATCTCCACCTGGCCGATGTCGTTGAGCCGCAGCGTGTCCGGTGCCTCGACCGTGGCCAACCGCTGCTCGTCGAATCGGGTGGCCAGCCGCTCCACGAACGCCTGCACGGTCTTCGTCCCGTGTTTGACGAGCACCCGCGCTCCCGCGGTCAAAGGCTTCTCGGCCAGCCAGCACAGCGTGGCGGAGAACTCGTCGGTCACGCGGGGCTGGTCGTCCACCGCGGTGATCAGGTCACCCCGCGCGATGTCCAGGTCGTCGGCCAGCACCAGGGTCACCGACAGTCCGGCTCCTGCCTCGGGCAGCGGGCCGTCGGCGGTGTCGATCCGTTCCACCCGCGAGCGCAGGCCGCTGGGCTGCACGACCACCTCGTCACCGGGTCGCACGGTGCCCGAGGCGACCTGGCCTGCGTAGCCGCGGTAGTCCGGATGTTCCGGCGTACGGGGACGGATGACGTACTGGACCGGGAAGCGCAGCGGCTCGTCGTGCGGGTCATCCGCCACCGGCACCGTCTCCAGGTGTTCGAGCAGCGCGGGACCGCGGTACCACGGGGTCCGCTCGGAACGCTCGACCACGTTGTCGCCGTGCAGGGCCGAGACGGGAATCGCCTGGACCTCGTCCGGCGCATAGCCGAGTGCCGTGGCGTGCGCGGTGAACTCGTCAGCGATCGTGGTGAACGTCGCCTCGTCGAAGTCGACCAGGTCGATCTTGTTCACCGCGAGCACCAGCCGCCGGACGCCGAGCAACGCCAGCACGGCGGCGTGGCGGCGGGTCTGCTCGATGACGCCATTGCGCGCGTCGACCAGCAGGATGGCCAGCTGCGCCGTCGACGCGCCGGTCACCGTGTTGCGGGTGTACTGCACGTGGCCGGGAGTGTCGGCCAGCACGAACGTTCGCTTCGGGGTGGCGAAATAGCGGTACGCCACGTCGATGGTGATGCCCTGCTCACGCTCGCTGCGCAGTCCGTCGACCAGCAGGGACAAATCCGGTGTGGACAACCCTCGGTCGACCGACGCACGGGTGACCGCGTCCAGCTGGTCGGCCAGCACCGACTTGGTGTCGTAGAGCAAGCGTCCGACCAGCGTCGACTTGCCGTCGTCGACCGAGCCGGCGGTCGCCAGCCGTAGCAAAGAAGTCACGATCAGAAATACCCCTCGCGCTTGCGGTCCTCCATCGCGGCTTCGGACAGTCGGTCGTCGGCCCTGGTCGCCCCACGCTCGGTCAGGCGGGACGCGGACACCTCCGCGATGACGTCCTCGACGGTGGTGGCACGGGATTCCACGGCGCCGGTGCACGAGCCGTCGCCGACCGTGCGGTAGCGCACCATCTTGCGGACGACCTCCTCGCCGTCCCGCGGCCCGCCCCACGGACCCGCGGTCAGCCACATGCCGTCGCGGCGAAACACCTCGCGCTCGTGCGCGTAATAGATGGACGGCAGCTCGATGTCCTCCCTGGCGATGTAGTGCCACACATCGGCCTCGGTCCAGTTCGACAGCGGGAACACCCGCACGTGCTCGCCGGGCTTGTGCCTGCCGTTGTAGAGGTTCCACAGCTCGGGCCGCTGCCTGCGCGGCTCCCACTGGCCGAACGCGTTGCGCAGGCTGAAAATGCGCTCCTTGGCGCGAGCTCGCTCCTCGTCCCGGCGGCCGCCACCGAAGACGGCGTCGAAGCGGTGCTCGGCGATGGTGTCCAGCAGCGGGACGGTCTGCAGCGGGTTACGGGTGCCGTCCGGCCGCTCGTGCACCTTGCCTTCGTCGATCCACTTCTGCACCTCGGCCACGATCAGCCGCAAGTTGTGCTTGGCGACCATCTTGTCCCGGAACTCCAGCACCTCGGGGAAGTTGTGCCCGGTGTCGACGTGCAGCAGCGGGAACGGCACCGGCGCCGGCCAGAACGCCTTGACCGCGAGATGCAGCAGCAGCGTGGAGTCCTTGCCACCGGAGAACAGGATCACCGGACGGTCGAACTCGCCCGCCACCTCGCGCATGATGTGGATGGCCTCCGACTCCAGCGCGGCCAAGTGGTCACGCGCCGCCGGAGCGCCCGTGTCGCCTGCCTGAGCTCGGGAAATGACTGCGGTCATGGCTCTCCCTATCCGTGCAAGCCGCACTCGGTCTTGTTCCGGCCCGCCCAGCGGCCGCTGCGCGGGTCGGCGCCGGGAGCGACCTTCGCCGTGCACGGCGCGCAGCCGATGGACAGATAACCCGCGGACACCAGCGGGTTCTGCAGGATGCCGTTGGTGGTCAGGTAGTCGTTGAATTCCTCGTCCGACCACGGCGCGATCGGGTTGATCTTGACCAGGCCGTTGCGCTCGTCCCACTGCACGATGGGGGTGTTCGCCCTGGTCGGGGCGTCGACGCGACGGACGCCGGTGACCCACGCGTCGTAGTTGGCCAGCGTGCGGCGCAGCGGCACGACCTTGCGCAGGTGGCAGCAGCGGTTCGGGTCGGTCGCGAACAGCTGCCCGAACTCGGCTTCCTGCTCGGCCACCGACTGCTCCGCCTCGGCGTTGACGATGCGCACCTGCGGGTAGACGGTGGCCACCGCGTCGCGGGTGCCGATCGTCTCGGGGAAGTGGTAGCCGGTCTCCAAGAACAGCACGTCGATGTCCGGCTTCACCGTGGTCGCCAGGTCGATCAGCACCGCGTCCTGCATGTTCGAGGCCACGATCAGCCGGTCGCCGAACTGCTCGACCGCCCAGGTCAGCGCCTCGATGGCGGTCGCGTCGGCCAGCTCCACCTCGGCGCGCTCGGCCAGCGCGCGGTACTTCTGAGCCGTCGAGGCGGTCATGACCGCACCACCTCGCGGGTGTCGGCGAAATTCAGGCCGAGCATCTTGACCCGGAAGACCCGCCGACAGCCGGTGCACAGCCACGCGGCATGGGACCCGGTGGCGTCGTCCACGTGCGGCCGCAGGTCCTCGTCGGCGCAGTACGGGCAGTAGAAGGGAGTTGCTCGTTCGCTCATCGCAGGTCGGCCTCCTCGGCGCGCGCCACCCACTGGGCGAACCGCTCGCCGTCGTGACGTTGGTCGATGAATCTGCGCACCACCCGCTCGATGTAGTCGCCCAGCTCGGCGCTGGTGACCTTGTGTGCGCGCAGCTTGCGGCCGAACCCGGCGTCCAGCCCGAGGCCGCCACCCAGGTGCACCTGGAAGCCCTCGACCTGGTTGCCCGACTCGTCGGTGACGATCTGGCCCTTCAGGCCGATGTCGGCGGTCTGGATCCGGGCGCACGAGTTCGGACAGCCGTTGAGGTGGATCGACAACGGGGTGGTGATGCCGTCGGTGAGGTCGGCCAGCCGCTTCTCCAGCTCGGCGACCAGGTCCTTGGCCCTGGCCTTGGTCTCGACGATGGCCAGCTTGCAGTATTCGATGCCGGTGCAGGCCATCACGCCGCGTCGCCACGGGGTCGGCTCGGTCTCCAGGCCCAGGTCGGTCAGTTCCCGCTGCAGCCCGGCGACCTCGGACTCGGCGACGTCGAGCACGAGCAGCTTCTGCAACGGAGTGAGCCGCACGCGGTGCGACCCGGCTCGCTCGGCGGCCTTGGCGACGCCGATCAGCGTGGTGCCGGAGACCCGGCCGGCGATCGGCGAGGCGCCGACGTAGAACTTGCCGTCCTTCTGGGCGTGCACCCCCACGTGGTCGACCTGCTTGTCCGGTACCGGGGGAGCGGGCCCGTCGACCAGCCTGCGGTGCAGGTACTCGTTCTCCAGCACCTCGCGGAATCGTTCCGGCCCCCAGTCCTTGACCAGGAACTTCAACCGGGCCCGGTGCCGCAGCCTGCGGTAGCCGTAGTC
Organism: Thermocrispum municipale DSM 44069; assembly: GCF_000427825.1. Classification (GTDB taxonomy): domain Bacteria; phylum Actinomycetota; class Actinomycetes; order Mycobacteriales; family Pseudonocardiaceae; genus Thermocrispum; species Thermocrispum municipale. The sequence continues at coordinate 80,246 of NZ_ATYT01000012.1, forward strand.
GCGGAACACGCTCGTGACACCCGCCCACACCTCGCCGACTTCGGCGCGCGGGACCCAGACGCCGAGCCGCTGGGCCAGCATCGGATTGGTGGACAACCCGCCGCCGACCCACAGGTCGAAGCCCGGTCCGTGCTCGGGGTGCACGACACCGATGAAGGCCACGTCGTGGATCTCGTGCGCGACATCGGGCAGGCCGGAGATGGCCGACTTGAACTTGCGCGGCAGGTTGGCGAACTCCGGGTCGCCGATGTAGCGCTGCCGGATGTCCTGGATCGCCGGCGTGGGGTCGATCACCTCGTCCGCGGCGATGCCGGCCACGGGCGATCCGAGAATCACGCGCGGACAGTCACCACAGGCTTCCGTGGTGGTCAGTCCCACCGACTCCAGCTTCTCCCAGATCGTCGGCACGTCCTCGATGCGGACCCAGTGGTACTGGATGTTCTGCCGGTCAGTGATGTCGGCGGTGTCCCTGGCGTAGGTGTGCGACACCTCGCCGATGACGCGCAGCTGCTCGGTGGTGAGCGCACCGCCGTCCACGCGCACCCGCATCATGAAGTACTTGTCGTCCAGTTCCTCCGGCTCCAACGTGGCCGTGCGGCCGCCGTCGATGCCCGGCTTGCGCTGGGTGTAGAGCCCGTACCAGCGGAACCGCGCCCGCAGGTCGCCCGGGTCGATCCGGTCGAACCCGACGTGCGCGTAGATGTTCTCGATCCGCGCACGGACGTTGAGCGGGTTGTCGTCCTTCTTGCCTTGCTCGTTCTTGTTCAGCGGCTCGCGGTATCCGAGCGCCCATTGCCCTTCTCCGCGCCCCTTGCGCGGGCGGGTCTTGGCTGGTGTGGACAAGGGTTTCCTCCGGGTCGCGGGTAGGTGCGCAGGGGTCAGCGCCCAGTCGGGGCGATCGACGGTGAACGCGTCAGCTGGCCGGACGGCACAGCGCGCTGGCCACCCGGAGAAGGTCGACGTGCCGCCTGCTGACCAGAAGAACCGCGGCTGACGTCATGCTGGTCAGACTGCCACCGGCCCACCTGCTGATCTATTCCGTTCAGATCGTGAGATGAACTCTCGGCTAAATCTTTCGCATCTGCGCCCGATGCAAGCCCGCGGTGGGACGCGGCTGCCGGGCGAGGACACTGGTGACGTGCCCGCTCTACCCGAAGGTGAACCCGCTCCGCGTGACGGCGCCTTGCCGGCCGCCGCCCTGGAGTCGCTGGGTGAGCGGCCGTTCGGCGTGTACGTGCACGTGCCGTTCTGCGCGACGCGGTGCGGCTACTGCGACTTCAACACCTACACGCCCGGCGAGCTGGGCTCATCGGCGTCTCCGCAATCGTGGCTCGAGGGTCTTCGACGTGAGCTCGACCTCGCCGCGAAGGTGCTGGGCGACGCGCCGGAGGCCGAGACGGTCTTCGTCGGTGGCGGCACGCCCTCCTTGCTGGGCGCCCAAGGGTTGGCCGACGTGCTCCAGGCGGTGCGCGACGCCTTCGGTCTGGCCCCCGGTGCGGAAGTCACGACCGAGTCGAATCCCGAGTCGACGTCGCCGGAGTTCTTCGCCGGACTGCTCGAGGCGGGCTTCACGCGCGTGTCGCTGGGCATGCAGTCGGCCGTTCCCCACGTCCTGCGCGTGCTCGACCGCGTGCACACACCGGGCAGACCGATCGCGGCGGCGCGGGAGGCGCTGGCGGCCGGTTTCGCGCACGTCAACCTCGACCTGATCTACGGAACGCCGGGGGAAGGGCCGGACGATCTCCGCGCGTCGCTGGATGCCGTGGGTGAGGCGATCGCCGACGGCGTCGATCACATCTCGGCGTACGCGCTGATCGTGGAAGACGGCACGGCGATGGCCCGCAAAGTCCGATCGGGGCAGATCCCGTCGCCGGACGACGACGTGCTCGCGACCGACTACGAAGTCGTCGACGACTACTTGAGCGGGCTCGGGCTCACCTGGTACGAGGTGTCCAACTGGGCCAGTTCCCCCGAGGCACAGTGCAGGCACAACCTGGGCTACTGGCTCAACGGCGACTGGTGGGGCGCAGGCCCGGGAGCGCACAGCCATGTCGGCGGCGTCCGCTGGTGGAACGTCAAGCATCCCGCCCGCTACGCCGAGCGTCTGAGCGCCGGTGTCTCGCCGGCCGCGGGCCGCGAGGTACTCACCGAGCAGGACCGGCACGTCGAGCGCGTCATGCTCGAGCTGCGGCTTTCCCGCGGCCTGCCGCTCGACGCACTTGACGAGACCGGCCGCAAGGCCGGCGAGGAGGCGGTGTCCGACGGCCTGCTCGAGCCGGGGGAGTGGGCTGCCGGGCGAGCCGTGCTGACCTTGCGTGGTCGTCTGCTGGCTGACGGGGTGGTTCGGCGACTGCTCGGCTAGCTACGGCCCGGCCACCGGGTGCAGCAGTGCCACGCAGACGCCTGGCTGCGCGTCGTCGACATCCGGAAGCGTCGACTGCAGCTCGTCGGCCAACTGACCTGGGTCGACGGATGGCTCGGCGATGACCTCGAGTGAAGCGGGCACGTCATCCGGGCCGAGCGCCACGCCGTCCTCGCCGAGCACTTCCTGCGCGGTCCGCCACGCCTGTTCCTTGGTGGTTTCGTGCACCTCGGCGACCCGACGGTCGTCCCGCAAGGTCTGCGCGGCGGCGAACATCGCTTCGTCCGTAACGAAGGAAAGCGACACCGAGTTTCTGCAGTTCAGCGATCGTGACAGCGCCACGAGGGCGGCATCGAACTCGTCCCTGTTCCCCGGGCACTTCACCGGCTCGACGGCCAGCGCCTTGCCGTACTCCTCAGCGAGCACGCCGGCCAGTTCGCCTTTCGGCTCGGCCACGGCGGCGACGTGCACCGCGGCGGCAACGGCCGGTTCGCCGCTCGTCCCGCCCTGCATGCCGTCGGCCAGGTCCGGGTTGGCGCGCACCAGCCTGCGCAGGGTCTGCTCGCGCGTCTCGGTGCGGACGTCGTCCACGCGGTCGTCCTCGCGCAACCGCTTCGCGGCCGCGCGCATCCCCGCGTCGTGGGCGAAGTAGAGCGACACCCCGTTGTCGCAGGTCGCGTTCACCGGCTCGGAGCGCGGAACGACCAGCACCGCGACGACGACCGCGGCGGCCAGCACCCCGGCGCCGATCAGCACCCCCTTCTTCATTCGCAGGAGTGTGGCACGAGTCCGCGGTTCGCGGGGTGACGTCGTGCGGTCACGGTCACGGACGCGTGATGAGCTCGCGAGCGATCAACTCGACCGTGATCAGGACCGCGATCGCTTGCACGGCAAGCACACCGATCAGCACCAGCAGCTGGGCCGCGCCGGCTTGTAACGGGCTCGCCCCGCCGAGCAGCACGCCGACATAGGCGCCGGGCAGCGTGACCAAGCCCACCGTCCGGGTCTGGTCGAGGGACGGGATCAGTGCTTCGGCCGCAGGCTCCCTGGCCACTTCCAGCGCGGCGCCCCGCGGCAGGAAGCCGAGCGCGAGTGCCGCTTCGTACTCCCCGTGCCGGGAGCTGAGCTCGTCCAGCGCGCGCCGCCCGGCCAGGGTGGTCGCGGTCATCGCGTTGCCGATGAGAATTCCGGCGATCGGGATGACCGCGATGCCCTCGAGCGGAACCAAGCCGCTGAACAGCACCAACGCCAGCACCGGCACCAAGCCGCACACGATCGGAGCCGCCAGCCAGTACCCCCGGAACGTCCCGGTCACCCGGCGCGACGCCGTCACCACGGCCGCTGCGACCATGACCACCACGAACACCGCCCACCAGCCGGTCTCCAGCAGGAACGTGATGATCCCGGACACCACGGCCAGCTGGACCGCGGCGCGCACGGCGGCCAGCAGCGGGCTGTGCGCGGGGCCCAGGCCACCGGCCGCGGTCACCACTGCGGCGACGGCGACCAGGATCACCAGAACGAGAACAAGCGTTACGTTGATGGGGATGACGGCTGACGACACGCGCTGAGTCTGCCCGGTCGGAGTCCCGATCGCTCGCACGACCCGCGGGTGGGCGCCCGGCGTTAGCACTTGCAACGTTCGAGCGCCAGATTGGCCGTAAACTGAAGATGTCTCGTCGCTGGGTGGTTTCGAGCCGCAGGAGGTGTCCGTGGGCCACGCCGAGGATCGTCGGTTCGAGGTGTTGCGGGCAATCGTCGCCGACTACGTGTCCCATCATGAGCCGGTGGGATCCAAAGCCCTGGTCGACCGGCACAATCTCGGTGTGTCGAGCGCGACGGTGCGCAACGACATGGCCGCGCTGGAGGAAGAGGGCTACATCACCCAGCCGCACACCAGCGCGGGCCGGATCCCCACGGACAAGGGCTACCGGGTGTTCGTCGACCGGTTGTCCGAGGTCAAGCCGCTGAGCGCGGCCGAGCGGCGGGCGATCAAGCAGTTCCTGGACGGGGCGATCGACCTCGAGGACGTGATGCGCCGGTCCGTGCGGCTGCTCGCGCAGCTGACCAGGCAGGTCGCGGTGATCCAGTACCCCGTGCTGACCAGCTCGTCGGTGCGTCACGTCGAGGTCGTTCCGCTCACCCCCGCGCGGTTGATGCTGGTGCTGATCACCAGCGTCGGCCGGGTCGATCAGCGCACGGTGGAGCTGGGCGACGTCATCGACGACGACGACATCGCCGTCATGCGCAACGAGCTGAACTCCTCGCTGGTCGGCCAGAAGCTGACCGACGCGGCGTCCACGGTGTCCGGCCTGCCCGACCGGGTGCGCCCGGAGCTGCGGGAAGCCATGACCCGGGTGGCCACGGTGTTGATCGAGTCGCTGGTCGAGCACCCGGAGGAGCGGCTGGTGCTGGGCGGCACCGCGAACCTGACCCGCAACGTGGCCGATTTCCCCGGTTCGCTGCGCCAGGTGCTGGAAGCGCTCGAGGAACAGGTGGTGATCCTCAAGTTGCTGGCCGCGGTCCGCGGACCCGGTGTGCTGAACGTGCGCATCGGCGAGGAAAATGAGGACGAGCAGATGCGCAGCACGTCGGTGGTGTCGATCGGCTACGGCACCGACGACACGTTGTTCGGCGGCTTGGGGGTAGTCGGCCCGACCAGGATGGACTACCCGAACACGATCGCCGCGGTGCGTGCTGTGGCCAACTACGTGGGCCAGATCCTGTCCGGCCGGTGAGAGCAGCGGTGCGAGCTGAGCAGCGGCACTGAGTAGACGCGTTAGGGAGCACGGTGGCGAAGGACTACTACGGCATCCTCGGGGTCGCCAAGAACGCGACGGAGCAGGAGATCAAGCGGGCCTACCGCAAGCTGGCCCGTGAACTGCACCCGGACGTCAACCCGTCGGAGGACGCCCAGCATCGCTTCGCCGAGGTCACGCAGGCCTACGAGGTGCTGTCCGACCCGCAGAAGCGCAAGATCGTCGACCTGGGTGGCGATCCGCTGGACAACGGCGCCGGTGCGCGGGCAGGCGCGCGCGACCCGTTCGCCGGGTTCGGCGGCCTCAGCGACATCATGGACGCCTTCTTCGGTGGCACCGGTGCGGCCACCGGGCGGGGTCCGCGCAGCCGCGTGCAGCCGGGCTCGGACGCGCTCATCCGCATCAGCCTCACACTCGAGGAGTGCGCCACCGGGGTCACCAAGGAGATCGCGGTCGACACCGCGGTGCTGTGCGACGTGTGCCGCGGTTCGGGCAGCCAGTCCGGCTCGAAGACGGTCACGTGTGACACCTGCGACGGGCGCGGCGAGATCCAGACGGTGCAGCGGTCGTTCCTCGGCCAGGTCATGACCAGCAGGCCTTGCCCGGTGTGCCAGGGCTACGGCGAGATCATCTCCGATCCGTGCACCAAGTGCGGCGGAGACGGCCGGGTGCGTGCGCGTCGCACGGTCACCGCGAAGATCCCCGGCGGCGTCGGCGACGGTATGCGCATCCGGCTGGCCGGCCAGGGTGAGGTCGGCCCCGGCGGCGGCCCGGCCGGTGATCTGTACGTCGAGATCGACGAGGCCCCGCACGAGGTCTTTCTCCGGCAGGGCAGTGACCTGCACTGTCACGTGCGGATCCCGATGACGACGGCGGCGCTCGGTGCCACCGTGCCGCTGGAGACACTGATCGACGGGGTGCACGAGCTGCCGCTGGAGCCCGGCACGCAGCCGGATACCGAGCTGGTCGTGCCCGGCCTCGGCATGCCGAAGTTGCGGTCGTCCGGGCAGTCGGACGGGCGTGGCGACCTGCACGTCCACATCGACGTCGAGGTGCCCACGAAACTGGACGAGCAGCAGCGTCAGCTTCTGCAGCAGCTGGCTCAGCTGCGCGGCGAGGAGACTCCGGAGCTGACCACCAACGGCTCCAAACAGTCGGGTGGGCTGTTCTCCCGCCTGCGGTCCAAGCGGTGACATGGGCACACCGCCCCTGTTCTTGATCGACGACATCCCCGAGTCGGCCGACGAACTGACACTGACCGGCGACGAAGCCCACCACGGCGCCTCGGTGCTGCGGCTCAAGCCGGGGGAGCAGGTCCTTCTCGGCGACGGCTCCGGCACCGTGGCGCAGGGCAGCGTGACGTCGGTACGCAGTGGTCGCGATGCCACCGTCGTCGTCGACGTGCAGCGCCGATGGGTCGAGGACGAGCCATCGCTGCGGCTGACCGTGGTGCAAGCGCTGGCGAAAGGCGACCGCGGCGAGCTCGCCGTGGAGCAGGCCACCGAGGTCGGCGCGGATGCCGTGATCCCGTGGCGAGCGGCGCGTTGCGTCGCGCGCTGGGACGACGGACCGCGCGGGGCGAAGGCCCTCGGCCGGTGGCGGGCAGCGGCGCGGGCGGCCACCAAACAGGCCAGGCGGCCGCGATTGCTGGAGGTCACCGAGCCGGTCTCCACTGACGAGTTGCTGCGCCGAGCGGCGTCGGCGAGCTTGACGGTCGTGCTGGACGGCGACGCCGATCGTGCTTTCCCCGACCTGCCGTGGCCCGACGAGGGTGAGGTGCTGTTCGTGGTCGGCCCGGAGGGCGGCATCACCCCGCAGGAGCACGAGGCCTTGCTGTCCGCCGGTGCCGTCGATGCGCGGCTTGGTCCCTATGTGTTGCGGACTTCGACGGCGGGGGCGGTGGCGGTCGCCGCGGCCGCGCTCGTCACCCGGCGCTGGGCGTGACCGGCCTCACTCAGCAACGGGAGTTATGCCACAAATCGCCTGTTAGCTATAGCGAACGCCTGCTAATGCCGGTTAGAATATAGGCCGTAGGAGTTGTCGCAGGATGCGTTGATTCCTACCTGGAAGACTCCGCCGGACACCTCCCCCCTCGGTCCGGCGGCGCCGCGGAGGCGGTGGAGCGCCCCCCAGGTTCCACCGCCCCGCGGCCTCTCCTTTTCCAGTGTTGTCGTTCTCCCTCAGCTGGCCGTCCCGACCGGACGGCTCAGCCTGTCGACGACCGCGCCGAGCATCATGTCCTTGCCCTTGTACTCGGATGTCTGCGCCGGACCGAGCAGGCCCGTTCCGGGAACCCAGCTCGCGCCCGCTGTCGGTCCGAGCGGCAGGATGACGCCGTGCTCGTCCGCCGGCTGATACGCGGTGAGTTCGTCGCCCTGCGCAAGCGCGCGGATGTTGGCGACGACGACGTCGGCCTGCGCGGTCGCGTAAGCCGCCATCTTGGGCTCGTCGACGTCGGTCACGTCCCCGATGGCGAACACCGTGTCGTGCCCGCGCAACCGCAGGTGTTCGGTCACCCGCAGGCGCCCTCGGTCGTCCCGGGCGTCGGCCAAGTCACCGGCGAGATAGTCGGAGTGCGGCGCAACCCCGAAGCAGCGGAACCAGATGTCCGCCGCAATGGTGTCACCTGCGCTGGTTCGCACCGAGAACGGCGCGAGCGTGCCGGGTGTGGTGGGCGGAGTCTCCACCAGTCGCGTGCCTAGGCGCAGGTCGACCCCGAGGTCACGCAACTGTCTGCGGATCTCCGCGCGGAACGGCGCGGGGTAGCGGCCGCCGACGACGTCGTCACCGGGTTCGACCACGGTGACGGCCTTGTCCGGCCAGGCGGAGACGATCTCCCCGACCACCTCCAGGCCGACGGTGCCGGCGCCGAGGACGAGCACCGACGGGGCCGCACGCAGCTCCGAGTGCGTCTCGGCCAGCCGGGCCAACGCGGTCTCGCGGTCGGTGATGTCGAACTTCGCCGGGTACGGATACGACGCGCCGGTCGCCAGCACGATGAAATCCGCGGTGATCTGCTCGCCGGTGTCGAGCGAGATGCTCTGTTCCTCCACCTTCTCCGCTCGCGCCCGCACGACGCGGCCGTGCCGCAGGATGCCGGAGTAGGGCAGGAACAGTTGCTCGGCCCACTGCGGGTCGATCAGGGCGCGCGGGGTCGCGTTGTGGTGCACGAACGTGTCGCGCGGTTCGATCAGCACCACGTCGGCGAACTCCTCGAGCGCCTTGGCGGCGATGATGCCGCCGTACCCACCGCCGACGACGGCAACCGTTGCTGAACTCATGTGGTCTCCTCCCAGGTTCGACTCGCTCTCGAGGCTGGTGGCCGGTGGCGGGCCGAGGGAGTCCGTGCCGAGACTGGCCATGAGAGGGCCACCTTGAGCCGACCGGAGCAGCGGAATCGGCCGTACGCTGGCGACATGGCGGACAGCGATCTCGGAGCATTCCTGCGGGCGCGGCGGGAGGCCGTGTCGCCGAGCGAGGTCGGGCTCCCGGTGGGCTCGCGGCGCCGCACGCCGGGATTACGGCGCGCGGAGGTGGCGATGCTGGCCGGGATCAGCGTGGAGTACCTGACCCGCATCGAGCAGGGCCGGGACAAGCGACCGTCGGCCCAGGTGCTCAACGCGCTGGCGGACGCGTTGCGGATGACCCAGGAAGAGCGACGGCACCTGCAGAAGGTGGCGAGCGCCGCCTACGACAACCGCTGCTTGGGTGCCTCACTCACCCACGTAGTGACTCCCGGTGTGCAAGCGGTGCTGGACCAGCTGGAGCCGATGCCCGCGCTCGTGGTGAACCGCCTCGGCGACGTGTTGTCGGCCACCAGCGGATTCCGCGCGCTCGCCGAGCCCCTCGGCCTGTTCGACCCCGGTCACGCGAACCTGCCCCGCTTCGTGTTCACCCATCCGCGGGCGCGCGAGGCGTTCGGCGACTGGGCGTGCGTGGCCGACGAGTGGGCGGAGCGGTTGAAGGTCGAGTCGATGCGGCCGGACGCTGCCACGCGCCATTTCCTGGTCGACTTGCGCCGGCGCGGCGGCCCCGACGTCGTCGACCGGCTGGCCGCGCCGGCCATGCCGCATCGCCCGGGTATCACCAGGTGGCTGCACCCGCGGGTAGGTCCGCTCCGGCTGGAGCAGGTCGAGCTGGCCGTCACCGACCTGTCCGATCAACGCCTGATCAGCCACGTGCCGGCCGACGAGCAGACCAGAGCAGCGGTGGAGGCGTTGGTGCGGCCGCAACCGGTCGAGTTGCGCGCGGTCGCCGGTGAGGACTGATCGAGCGGCTCGTAGTCTGATCACCATGAGCGAGACGCTTTTCGAGCGAATCATCGCCAGGGAGATCCCGGCGGACATCGTGCACGAAACCGACACCACGCTGGCGTTCCGCGACATCAACCCGCAGGCCAAGGTGCATGTGCTGGTGGTGCCGAAGAAGCGCTTCCGCAACGTCGCCGAGCTGGCCGAGGAGCCGCAGCTGCTGGCCGACGTGCTGTCCACCGCCCGCAAGGTGGCCGAGCTGGAGGGCATCGCCGACTCCGGTTACCGAGTTGTGTTCAACACCGGAGACGACGCCGGCCAGACCGTGTTCCACGTGCATGCGCACGTCCTGGGGGGCGAGCAGCTGGGGCTGTTCGGCCGCCCGACCGGTAACTGAGCTGCGCGGCGCACGAAGAATTCGTTAGCATCGGTGCCACCAGTCCAATTCGTCGAGCAGCAGAAGAAGGCAGGCCAGAGGCCACGTGGCCGAAACCGCACAAGGCGTTCCCGCCCCATCGTCCCCAGCGCAGTCCCGGTTCCCCATTCCCGCAGCGATCGCGCTCAACCTGCTTGGTTCCGCCGACGAGAACCTCATCGCCATGGAGGAGCACCTGGCCGCGGACGTGCATGTCCGTGGCAACGAGGTGACGCTCACCGGCAGCGCGGCGGACGTGGCGTTCGCCGAGCGGGTGTTCAGCGAGCTGCTGGCGCTGGCCGGTAAGGGGCAGCAGCTCGGGCCGGACGTCGTTCGCCGCACGGTGGGCATGCTGGCCAACGGCGCTTCCGCCGACGAATCGCCGGCCGAAGTGCTGAGCATGAACATCCTGTCCCGGCGGGGCAGGACGATCCGCCCGAAGACGCTGAACCAGAAGCGCTACGTCGACGCGATCGACGCGCACACCGTCGTCTTCGGCATCGGCCCGGCGGGTACCGGCAAGACGTACCTGGCGATGGCCAAGGCGGTGCAGGCGCTGCAGGCCAAGGACGTCAACCGCATCATCCTGACCAGGCCTGCGGTGGAAGCGGGGGAGCGGCTCGGGTTCCTGCCCGGCACGCTCTACGAGAAGATCGACCCGTACCTGCGGCCGCTGTACGACGCGCTGCACGACATGGTGGACCCGGAGTCGATCCCCGGTCTGATCCAGGCGGGCACGATCGAGATCGCTCCGCTGGCCTACATGCGCGGCCGCACGCTCAACGACGCGTTCATCATCCTGGACGAGGCGCAGAACACCACGCCGGAGCAGATGAAGATGTTCCTGACCCGGCTGGGCTTCGGCTCGAAGATCGTGGTCACCGGCGACGTGACGCAGGTCGACCTGCCGGGTGGTCAGGAGTCCGGCCTGCGGGTGGTACGGGAGATCCTGGAAGACGTCGACGACGTGCACTTCTCCACGTTGACCAGCGACGACGTGGTGCGTCACCAGCTGGTCGGCCGGATCGTGGACGCTTACGAGAAGTGGCAGGTCGGCCGGGATCAGCGGTCGCAACAGTCGCAGCCGCGTAGGCGCAAGTAAGAGTCGCGGACGAGACCCCGATGAGCATCGAACTGGCCAACGAGTCAGGGATGGCGGTGGACGAGGAGTCGATCGTCTCCGTCGCCCGCTACACGCTGGACCGCATGCACGTCAGCCCGCTGGCCGAGCTGTCCGTGCAGCTGGTGACCCTCGAAGTGATGGAGGACCTGCACGTGCGGTGGATGGACCTGCCGGGTCCGACCGACGTGATGGCCTTCCCGATGGACGAGCTGGACACCCGTCGCCCGGACGCGCCGGAGTCGTCCGGGCCGGGTGCGCCCGCGCTGTTGGGTGACGTCGTGCTGTGCCCGGCGTTCGCCAAGGAGCAGGCTCGTAAGGCCGGGCACTCGCTGGCTGACGAGCTGCACCTGCTCACCGTGCACGGCGTGCTGCACCTGCTGGGCTACGACCACGCGGAGCCGGACGAGGAACGCGAGATGTTCGGCCTGCAGAACAAAATTCTGGCCGACTACCGGCGTGCGGTCGCCGACGCCCGGCGGCGCAGCGTGCAGCGGGACGCCGACGAACGGCTTCTCGGCGTCGTCGGGCTGGACGACGAATCGGGCGATCAGGAGCGCTGATGGCTTCGTCAGCGGCGATGCTCGTCGTAGCAGGCGCGCTGATCCTGCTCGCCGGAGTGTTCGCCGCGGCCGATTCGGCCATCAGCGTGGTGTCCAAGGCCAGGGTCGCCGGCATGGTCCGAGCCGGGCGCGGTGGTGCGCGGCAGCTGGCCGCCGTGGTCGAGGACCGCATCCGGCACATCAACCTGCTGCTGTTGCTGCGGCTCGGCTGCGAGCTGACCGCAACCGTGCTGGTCACCGTGGTGATGCTGCGGTGGATCTCCTCGGAGTGGCTGGCCGTCGTGGTCGCCGCCGCGGTCATGCTGCTGATCAGCTACGTGCTGGTCGGCGTCGGACCGCGCACGATCGGTCGCCAGCACCCGTACCGGGTCGGCGCCGCGTTGGCCGGAGTCGTGCGGCTGCTCGGCCTCCTGCTCGGTCCGCTGAGCAGGTTGCTGATCCGACTGGGCAACTTGATCATCCCCGGTGGCGGGTTCCGGGAAGGGCCGTTCACCAGCGAGATCGAGGTCCGCGAGGTCGTCGATCTCGCGCAGGAGCGGGGCGTGGTCGAGGACGCCGAACGCGCGATGATCCACTCGGTGTTCGAACTGGGCGACACCCAGGCCCGCGAGGTGATGGTCCCGCGCACCGAGATCGTGTGGATCGAACGGACCAAGACGGTGCGTCAGGCGCTGGCGTTGTCGCTGCGCACCGGCTACAGCCGCATCCCGGTGATCGGGGAGAACATCGACGACGTGGTCGGCGTGGTCAACATCAAGGACCTGGTGCGGGCCAGCATGTCCGACGGAGGCAACGCGCGCCCGGTGGCCGACGTGATGAACCCGGCGGTGTTCATCCCCGACTCCAAGCAGCTGGATGCGCTGCTGCGGGAAATGCAGGTGTCCCGCAACCACGTGGCCATCGCGGTCGACGAGTACGGCGGCACCGCAGGCCTGGTCACGCTCGAGGACATCGTGGAGGAGATCGTCGGCGAGATCACCGACGAGTCCGACACCGACGAGCGTCCGCCGGTGGAGCACCTGCCGGACGGCGCCGTGCGGGTGTCGGCCAGACTGGGTGTGGACGACCTCGGTGAGCTGTACGGCATCGACCTCGCCGATCACGATGTCGACACCGTGGTCGGGCTGCTCGCGGAGCGGCTGGGTAGGGTTCCGTTGCCCGGCGCGGAAGCGGAGGTCGCCGGGCTGCGGCTGCACGCCGAGGGCGGCAAGGACCACCGCGGCAGGATGCGGATCAGCACCGTCGTGGTCCGGCCCGCGGCGCGCGAGTCCACGGCCGCACCAGCCCAGGCGGAAACGGAGCGTGCATGACCACCATCGACGACCTGGACCCGGAGGACGCGAAGCTGGCGACGCTAGCCCGCGCGGCGCGAGCGCGCATCGACGCGAAGGAGGGCGCGGCGGTGCGGGACACCGACGGTCGCACGTATGCCGCTGCGACGGTGGAGTTGCCGTCGCTGTCGGTCACCGCGATGCAGGCCGCGGTCATCTCCGCGGTGTCCAGTGGTGCCGAAGGCATCGAGGCCGCGGTGATCGTCGGCGAGTTCCCCGGGGTCGAGACGGCGTCGTCCTCGGCGGTGCGTGATCTGAGCGCGGACGCGCCGATCTACGTGGTCGATCCTGCGGGCACCGTGGTGGAAAGGCTGCCGTGAGCGAGCCACACCGGTCCGGGTTCGCCTGCTTCGTCGGCAGGCCGAACGCCGGTAAGTCGACGCTGACCAACGCTTTGGTCGGCGAGAAGGTGGCGATCACCTCCACCAAGCCGCAGACCACCCGGCACGCCATTCGCGGCATCGTGCACCGCCCGGACGCCCAACTGGTGGTGGTGGACACGCCGGGGCTGCACCGGCCGCGCACGCTGCTCGGGCAGCGGCTCAACGACGTGGTGCGGGAGACCTGGTCGGAGGTGGACGTCGTCGGGTTCTGTGTCCCGGCGAACGAGAAGATCGGCCCCGGCGACCGCTTCATCGCCGGTGAGCTGCGCAAGGTCGCCCGCCGCACGCCGGTGATCGGGATCGTGACCAAGACGGACCTGGTGAAGCGGGATCAGGTCGCCAAGCAGCTGGTGGCGATGTCGGATCTGATGGATTTCGCCGAGCAGATCCCGGTGTCGGCCACCGAGGGTTTCCAGGTCGATCTGCTGGCCGACCTGTTGGTCGCGCGGTTGCCGGAGGGTCCGCAGCTGTACCCGGACGGCGACCTGACCGACGAGCCGGAGCAGACGTTGGTCGCCGAGCTGATCCGGGAAGCGGCCTTGGAGGGCGTGCGGGACGAGCTGCCGCACTCGATCGCGGTGGTGGTCGAGGAGATGCATCCGCGCGAAGGCCGGGACGACTTGATCGACGTCTACGCGGAGCTCTACGTCGAGCGGCCGAGCCAGAAGGGGATCATTCTCGGGCGCGGCGGTCAGCGCCTGCGGGACGTCGGTGCGAACGCGCGCAAGCAGATCGAACGCCTGCTGGGCAGCAAGATCTACCTCGACCTGCACGTGAAAGTGGCCAAGGACTGGCAGCGCGACCCGAAGCAGCTGCGCAGGCTCGGTTTCTGACGGATCACCGGCCGCGCGTCGGCCGGCACCGTTGTCGGCCCGCGGTGGGATGATGGCGGGGTGGCCAACCTCTACCGTGACACCGGCGTGGTGCTGCGCGTGCACAAGCTGGGGGAGGCCGACCGGATCATCACGCTGCTGACCCGCAAGCACGGCAAGGTCCGGGCGGTCGCCCGCGGAGTGCGCCGCACGACGTCGCGGTTCGGCGCGCGGTTGGAGCCGTTCTGCCACGTCGACGTGCAGTTCTACCCGGGGCGCTCACTCGACATCATCACGCAGGTGCAGACGGTGGACGCGTTCGCGCCGGGCATCGTGTCGGACTATGCGCGCTACACGGCGGCGTCCGCGGTCGCGGAGACAGCCGACCGGTTGGCCGCGGAGGAAGGCGAACCGGCCATGCGGCTGTACCTGCTGGTGGCCGGCGCGTTGCGGGCACTGTCGGACGGACAGCGAGATCCGTCGCTGGTACTCGACGCCTTTCTGCTGCGCGCGATGGCGTTCGCCGGGTGGGCGCCGGCGATCACCGAGTGCGCGCGGTGTGGCGACCCCGGGCCGCATCGGGCCTTCAGCGTTCCGGCAGGCGGCGTGGTCTGCCCGCGATGCAAGCCTGCCGGCGCGGTGTCGCCGTCGCCCGAGGTGATCACCTTGCTCGATGCTCTGCTGCACGGCGAGTGGGAGGTCGCCGAGCGGACGCAGCCATCCACCCGACGTGACGCAAGTGGCCTGGTCGCCGCACACCTGCAATGGCACCTCGAGCGTCAGCTACGCTCGCTCCCGCTGGTAGAACGCAAAGCGGGAGGCTGACAACGTGCGGCGTAAGCCACGGGTGGAGCCCATTCGCGCGACTCGCGCGCCGGATCCGCATCCGTCCGGCGCCCGGCCGCCGAAGATCCCGCCGGAGCTGATTCCCCGGCATGTCGCGCTCGTGATGGACGGCAACGGCCGCTGGGCCAATCAGCGGGGACTGCCCCGCATCGAAGGGCACAAGCGCGGCGAGGCCGTGATGATCGACGTGGCCAGCGGCGCGGTGGAACTGGGCATCAAGTGGCTGTCGGTGTACGCGTTCTCCACCGAGAACTGGAAACGCAGCCCGGACGAGGTGCGTTTCCTGATGGGGTTCAACCGGGACACGATTCGCCGCCAGGTCGATTACCTCGGCTCGATCGGGGTACGTATCCGGTGGGCGGGCCGTACCCCGCGGCTGTGGCGCAGCGTCATCAAGGAGCTGCGCATCGCCGAGGAGAAGACCCGCTTCAACACCACCATGAACATGACCATGTGCGTCAACTACGGTGGACGTGCGGAGATCGGTGATGCGGCCCGCCGCATCGCGGAACTGGCCGCCGCCGGGAAGATCGACCCGGCGAAGGTGAACGAGCGGACCGTGGCGAAGTACCTCTACCAGCCGGAGATGCCAGACGTGGATTTGTTCCTCCGCCCGTCCGGCGAGCAACGCACGTCGAACTTCCTGCCGTGGCAGTCCGTCTATGCCGAGATGGTGTTCCAAGACACCCTGTTCCCTGATTTCGACCGCACCCACTTGTGGCAGGCGTGCCTGGAGTATGCCCGGCGTGATCGGCGGTTCGGGGCAGCGCGGGATGCCGTTGCGCAACCAGCCCGACAGACCGGAGAACCATGAGCACCGAGGCCGTTGACACCGCGGAGCTGCTGACCAATGCCAAGACGGCGCTCGAGCGCTACCTCGAGGTCAACGTCGACGACGACGGCGCGCTGACCTTCCGGCATTCCGATGTGCCGTGTGCGGTGCAGGCGGTGCGGTTGGCCGAAGGCTTGACGGTGTTGAGCCTGACCTGCGTGGTGGCGTGGGACCTGCCGGATGATCCGGCGCTGGCCGTGGCCGCGGCTGAACGGGCCGGGCAAGGATTGTTCGGCACGCTGGGTGTGGTGCACACCGAAACCGGTCTGGACGTCACGTTGCGGTACGCCTTCCCGGCCGAGGGAATGGATCCGACGCCACTGGGGACGCTGCTGATGCTGGTGGTGTCGACCGCATCGCGGTTGCGGACCGATCTGCTGGCGATGTTGGAAGAGCGCTGAGCAGGCTGCTGCCACGCCTTCACCGCAGTTGCCGAGCCCGCTGGGCGCCGCCGCGGCGGCCGGGGGCCGCGTGTCAGCTCGTGCTATCGACGCCGCAGCGGCCGCGCGTCAGCTCGCGCTGGGTGCCTTGGCGGCGACCGCGCGTCAGCTCGCGCTACCGACCCCGCAGCGGTGCTAGTCAGCTCGCGCTACCGACGCCGCCGCGCGCTTGTCAGCTCGCGCTATCGACGCCGCAGCGGCAGCTCGTCAGCTCGCTCGCGCTGCCCGGATCTCGAACCCCGCCATCGGTAGCGGAGTAGGCCGGTGCCGGCAAGCCGTTGGCGCACGAGTGGCGCCAGTGGTGCCCGTTCAACGCCCGACGGGGGACGATTGGCACCATTGGTGACATTGATTGTCGATTTCGTCATGCTTCGCTGGCACGATCTCGAGCGTGAACGTTGATCACACGCACAGTCCGCCGGCTGCTTCCGGCGGTGGCGGCTCGGCCGCGTCGGGGGACGGCACGCCGGTAGCCGAGCCGGAGACTTCGCCGAGCGCCTCGAAAGGGTCTGCGCGGCGGCATCATGTCGGGCAGTCTTGGCGGCCCGGCAGGCGGATCACCTCGACCGACGTTCTCTGTGTCGTGCTGCTGGCTGCGTTGCTGTTGAGCCCGACGCTGTCCGAATGGTTCAAAAGCGCACCGCAGCTGCGTACCGGCGTGACGGTGTTCGTTGCGATCTGTGTGCAGGCGCTGCCGTTCCTTGTCGTCGGGGTTCTGCTGTCCGGGGCGATCGCAGCGTTCGTTCCCGCGCGCGTACTCGAGCGGTTGATGCCGCGCAACCGTGCCGCGTCGGTCGGGGTGGCGGGAGTTGCCGGCGTCGCGTTACCGACGTGCGAGTGTGCGGCGGTGCCAGTGGCACGGCAGTTGATGTCGCGCGGTGTGGCGCCCGCGGCGGCGTTGACGTTCCTTCTCGCCGCCCCGGCGGTGAATCCGGTGGTGCTGGCGGCCACAGCAGTGGCTTTTCCCGGCGAGCCACTGATGGTGCTGGCACGATTCGTCGCATCGCTGGGCACAGCGGTGGTGACGGGACTGCTGTGGGTCCGGTTCGGCAAGGTGGAGTGGATCGTCGAGCGCGCTCGGCGGCGCGCCTCTGACGTGGCTTCCGGTGAGCGCTGGCGCGTGTTCACCGAGACGGCGCGAGCGGATCTGATCGAAGCCGGCGGCTTCCTCGTGCTGGGCGCGGCCGTCGCGGCGACGATGAATGTGCTGATCCCACCCCAGTGGTTTTCCTCCCTCGGTGACGAGCTGGTGGTCGGCGTCGTCGTGATGGCGGTACTTGCGGTGGTGCTGGCCTTGTGCAGCGAGGCCGATGCTTTCGTCGTTGCTTCGCTGCCGGGCTTGCCGCTGCTGCCGAAGCTGGTCTTCCTGGTGGTCGGTCCGGCTGTTGACGTCAAGCTGCTCAGCCTGCAAGCGGGCACCTTCGGTCGGCCTTTCGCCTTGCGGTTCGCACCACTGACGTTCGTGGTGGCGATCGCCTGTGCGGTCGCCGCGTGGGCTGTGTTTCTCGGAGGCGGTCGATGAGGCGGGAGACGGCCAATGTGCTGTTGCTGCTGCTCGGCGGCTGTCTGCTGAAGCTCGTCTGGACCGGCGACTACCTCCGCTACGTCAAGCCACAGCATCGCTGGTGGCTCATCGGCGCCGGGCTGATCGTGGTGATGCTGGCGGGGGTGGCGATCTGGCGCGACATGCGGGGCGCTTCTGTCGGGACGGACGGCGGTCATTCTCACGGGACAGGGCGAAGCGCATGGCTGCTGCTCGTTCCCGCGCTTGCCGGGCTCATCGTCGCTCCTCCCGCCTTGGGGGCCGACTCGGTCGCCAGATCCTTGGACGCCGGCACCCGTCAGGTTGATCCGGCGGAGATCGAGGCCTATCCGCCGTTGCCTGCGGGCGAGGTCACTCCGATGCCGATCTC
Organism: Thermocrispum municipale DSM 44069; assembly: GCF_000427825.1. GTDB lineage: Bacteria > Actinomycetota > Actinomycetes > Mycobacteriales > Pseudonocardiaceae > Thermocrispum > Thermocrispum municipale. The sequence goes on from NZ_ATYT01000012.1 coordinate 98,272, forward strand.
GCAGTTCCACGCGCGCGCGACGTGGGACAAGGGCAGAACGCTGGTCGGTCGGCAAGTACGGCTGACCGGGTTCGTCGTGCGGCAGGGCGAGCGAACGTATGTAGCGCGGGTGGTGATCGGCTGCTGCGCGGCAGACGGCTACCCCGTGCCCGTTCGGCTCGTGGGGGACGCGCCGATGTTGCGCACGTTGCGGGACGACGAGTGGATCCAAGTGGTCGGTCGGTACCGGCCGCCTCGTGACGCGACGCGGGCCCGCGCGCCGGAGATTGCCGTTGACCTCCTCCGTCGCGTACCGGAGCCGGAGGATCCCTATGAGTACTGAAGGGTCAGGAACGGGCGGCGTTGCAGTCGGCGCACGTGCCGACGATCTCCACGGTGTGCCGAAGGTTCACGAAGCCGTTGCTCGCGGCGATCGACTCCGCCCAGCGCTCCACGGCCGGACCTTCGACCTCGACGGTGTAACCGCACTCCCGGCAGACCAAGTGGTGGTGATGGTGGTCGGAGCACCGTCGGTAGATGACCTCGCCGGACTCGGTGCGCATGGTGTCCACCAATCCGGCGTCGGACAGCGACTGCAGGGTCCGGTACACGGTGGTCAGGCCGATGGCATCGCCGCGCCTGCGCAGCTCGTCGTACAGCTCCTGCGCGGAGCGGAAGTCGTCGATGTCGTCCAGCAGCTCCACCACGGCAGCACGCTGTCGTGTCGAGCGCCGCCCGGGAACCGGGGTCGCTTTGGTCATCGGCCCTCCTCCTGCACGTGCGCCACGGCGTCCACGACGATGTGGGCGAGGTGGTCATCGGCCAGCCGGTAGAGCACCTCGCGCCCGCGCCGCTCGCCTTTCATCACCCGCGCCGCCTTGAGGACGCGGAGGTGCTGGCTGATCAACGGTTGAGCGACACCGAGCGCGTCGACGAGTTCGTGCACGCACCGTTCGCCCGCCCGAAGTTGCATGACGATAGCAATCCGCACGGGCGCGGCGAGCGCGCGCAGCAACTCACCAGCCGCGGCCAGGCTGTCCGCAGGCAGCGACTCCGCGGGCGCCGAGCGGTCGGCCGCGTGGGTGAGTGTTTGCATGACCCCATGGTAGACGGCGTGCAACCACGTCGACCCTGGCTGCTGGGCGCCCGTCGCGAGGTCGAGAGGTGAAACGCCGAGGCGATTACTGCGGGTGTCGGATCGATGCGGGCGGTACCTCCACGCGGTGTCGGATCCAGCAGGCCGCATCGGCTCATAGGGCCGTCCGAGGCCTGCGGGAAGCTGACGCGGCTGCTGCGCCGGATCCGGCGGACCGCACCAGTGACTCGGACGTCCCGGCACGCGCGCAACGACGGCCGGGCTGAAGCTGACCGACCGGGTGCCGGTTGCTCGCGGCGTCCGGTCGCACCGGTGGGTCCCTCGGGGGAGGTCGTGTCGCATCGCCGACTACTTGCGGCGTTCGGTCGCACCGATTGGTGCGTCAGGGTCGATCAGTCGCGTCGCCGATTACTCGCAGTCCCGGTCGCACCGGTGGGTCCCTCAGGGGAGCTCGTGTCGCCAATAACCGGGGCCACCCGTCGCACGGGTGGGTCCCTCAGTGCCGCTCGAAGCTCTGTCTTCTTCCGCGATCGCGTAGCGTCGTGACCAGGCCCGGCTGTCTTCATCCGAACGTGGAATGGCTACCCTGGGCTGTACTCCACCACCAGTTCGACTTCATGCGGAGATTCAGTGGCCACCGATCGCCTCGAGACCATCGTCAGCCTGTGTAAGCGCCGCGGCTTCGTCTTCCCCTGCGGGGAGATCTACGGCGGTACCCGGTCGGCGTGGGACTACGGACCGCTGGGCGTGGAGCTGAAGGAGAACATCAAGCGCCAGTGGTGGAAGGCCATGGTGCAGGGCCGCGACGACGTCGTCGGCCTGGATTCCTCCGTCATCCTGCCGCGTCAGGTGTGGGAGGCGTCCGGCCACGTGCAGGCGTTCGTCGACCCGCTCATCGAGTGCCTGTCCTGCCACCGGCGGTGGCGGGCCGACCAGCTGGCGGAGGAGTACGCCGAGCGCACCGGCAAGGAGATCGCCGACAACGACGTTTCCGACGTCCCGTGCCCGAACTGCGGCACTCGGGGTCAGTACACCGAGCCGCGCGAGTTCAACGGCCTGCTGCGCACCACGCTCGGCCCGGTCGAAAGTGAAGAGGGCCTGCACTACCTGCGGCCGGAAACCGCCCAGGGCATCTTCATCAACTTCTCCAACGTGCTGACCACGGCCAGGACGAAGCCGCCGTTCGGCATCGGCCAGATCGGCAAGTCGTTCCGCAACGAGATCACGCCAGGCAACTTCATCTTCCGTACGCGCGAGTTCGAGCAGATGGAGATGGAGTACTTCGTCGAGCCGGGCGAGGACGAGAAGTGGCACCAGTACTGGATCGACGAGCGGATGCGCTGGTACACCGACCTCGGGATCAGCAAGGACAACCTGCGGTTGTACGAGCACCCGAAGGAGAAGCTGTCGCACTACTCCAAGCGCACCGTCGACATCGAGTACCGCTTCCAGTTCTCCAGCGGCCAGGAGTGGGGCGAGCTCGAGGGCATCGCCAACCGCACGGACTTCGACCTGACCACGCACTCCAACCACTCCGGCGTGGACCTGTCGTTCTTCGACCAGTCCTCCGGTGAGCGTTACCGGCCGTTCGTGGTCGAGCCGGCAGCGGGTGTGAACCGCTCGATGGTGGCGTTCCTGCTGGACGCCTACACCGAGGACGAGGCCCCCAACGCCAAGGGCGGCGTGGACAAGCGTGTGGTGCTCAAGCTCGACCGTCGGCTCGCGCCGGTCAAGGTCGCGGTACTGCCGCTGTCCCGTAACGCCGACCTGACGCCGAAGGCTCGCGATCTGGCCGCGGCGCTGCGTAAGCACTGGAACGTCCAGTTCGACGACGCTGCGTCGATCGGCAAGCGGTACCGCCGCCAGGACGAGATCGGCACGCCGTTCTGTGTGACGGTGGACTTCGACACCCTGGAGGACCAGGCGGTCACGGTGCGGGACCGCGACACCCTGGCGCAGGAGCGGATCGCCATCGACCAGCTCGAGTCCTACCTGGCCGCGCGCCTCGTCGGCTGCTAGCCCGTGGTGGGGGCGCGACGCTGGGTGATCCGGGGCGTCGTCGGCGCGGTCCTCGTCGGCCTGCTGGTGCTGGCCGGAACTGCGTTCCGAGTGTGGCAAGTCGCCCGCATCGACGATCGAACCCCGGCCGATGCCATCGTGGTCCTGGGGGCGGCGCAGTACAACGGTCGTCCGTCGCCGATCTTCGCCGCGCGGCTGGAGCACGCCAAAGAGCTGTACGACGAGGGCGTGGCTGATCGCATCATCACGCTCGGCGGAGGTCAGGTCGGGGACGCGACCACCGAAGCCGAGGCGGGCGCCAGTTGGCTGGTGGACGAAGGGGTGCCCCAGCGAGCGGTATCGGCGCTCGGCGAAGGCGCGGACACGCTGGGCAGTGTGCAGTCGTTCGCTGCTGCGGCGCGCAAGCAGGGCATCAAGTCCGCGGTGATCGTCAGCGACCCGTGGCATTCGCTGCGAGCCCGCACGATGGTGCGCGATCTCGGTATCGACGCGTGGACCTCGCCCACCCGCAGCGGGCCGATCGTGCAGACCCGGAAGACCGAAATGCGCTACATCTGGCGGGAAACACGTGCGCTGTTGTTCTACCGGTTCGTGACCTCACCGACTGAAGTCGTCAGCAGCGGAAGCCTGGACTAGCGCTCGACGGGACCAAGCCGACAGGCGCGGGGCTCAGGCGGATAGCGGGCGCAGCGCCGCCCGCGGCGCAGGCCCGGCGGATTGCCCACCTCGTACCGACGGGATCGCCGACGCCGACTCGTGTCGCCGACGGGAAGCCCCGCCACGGCGCGGCGCGTTTGGACCGATCACTCCGTGCGCTCCTAATCTTGTCCCATGTACACCGAGCACGATCGGGCCCGCCGGTACCCCGAGCCGCCTAAGCGCGCGTCCGTCGAGGGAGCCCACGACACCCGGGAACCCTTCGCCCGCGACCGGGCCCGCGTGCTGCACAGCGCCGCGCTACGCCGACTGGCCGGCAAGACACAGGTCGTCGGCCCGGGGGAGGGCGCGGAAGTCTCCGGCGTGCCCCGCACCCGGCTGACCCATTCGCTCGAGGTCGCCCAGATCGGCCGCGGCATCGCCGGCGACTTGGGCTGCGACCCCGACCTGGTGGACCTGGCCGGCTTGGCGCACGACATCGGCCACCCGCCCTTCGGACACAACGGCGAGGCGGCCCTGAACGAGGTCGCGGCCGGCATCGGCGGCTACGAGAGCAACGCACAGACGTTGCGCATCCTCAGCCGACTCGAGCCGAAACACCTCGAGGACGACATCCCGGTCGGGCTCAACCTCACCAGAGCCAGCCTCGACGCGACCACCAAATACCCGTGGCCGCGCAAGTCGGGCGAGCGCAAGTTCGGCGTCTACCCGGACGACATCGACGTCTTCCAATGGATTCGCGAGGGGGCGCCCGACGGCGTTCGCTGTCTGGAAGCGCAGATCATGGACTGGGCGGACGACGTGGCCTACTCGGTGCACGACGTGGAGGACGGCGTCCTCGCCGGGCGTATCTCGCTGCGGGTGCTGACAAGCCCTGGGGAACGAGCGGCCATCGCCGAGTTGGCGGCCAAGCACTTCTCCCATTTGGACGTCGCCACGCTGGAAGCCGCGGCTGCCGGCCTCCTCGAGTTGCCCGCGGTCGCCGAGCTGGCCCGGTCGGGCTGCGACTTCTCGCCGGGCGCCCTGGTGGCGTTGAAACGGATGACGTCGGAACTCGTCGGCCGCTTCGCCACGGCGGTCGTCGCGCCGACACGACGAGCCCACGGCGCCCATCCTCTCTGCCGCTACGCCGCCACCCTCGAGGTGCCCGACCAGGTCGCGGCGGAAGTGGCGCTGCTCAAGTCCCTCGCGCTGCGCTATGTGATGAGCGATCGCCGCCGGCTGGCGGTACAAGAAGGTCAACGGGAACTGCTCATGGAACTGACCGCCGTGGTCGCCGAGCGCGCACCGGATTCCCTCGACGCCCTGTTCGTCCCCGCGTGGCGGGCCGCCCGGGATGATGCGGCCCGCCTGCGGGTGGTGATCGACCAGGTGGCGACGTTGACCGATGCGCAGGCCGTGGCGTGGCACGCCTGGCACACTGGGCGCCATGGCTGACGCACCCGCCGAGCGCAGGCACCTGCAGTTCACGCTGGATTTGCATCGCATCATCGGCGCCGACGGCGGCACCGTGTGCTTCTCGCCGTACTCGGTGGAGAGTGCGCTCGGCATGGTCTATCAGGCTGCGCGTGGCTCCACGGCCGCGGAACTGCAGCACCTGCTGGACCCGGAGTCGTCCGACATCGGCAAGCAGGTGGAGTTGCTACGCGAAGCCGCCGTCCTGTCTGCCGAGCGGGGGAGTGACGAGCCGGTTCTCGAGGTCTCCAACACGCTGTGGGCCTGGGACCAGCTGCCGCTGAACGACTCGTTCACCGTCGAACTGTCCGGGTGGCCGGGGGCCAAGGTCGCGACCGCGCCGTTCGTGACCGATCCCGAGGCGGCCCGCCAAGCGATCAACGCCGACGTCGCGGAGGCCACCAGGGACCTGATCACCGATCTCGTGCCGGAGGGCGCGGTGGATTCCTCCACCGTGGCCAGCCTGGTCAACGCGCTCTACCTCAAGGTCGGCTGGCGCCAACCGTTCGCCGAGCACGAGACGACCGAGGAACCCTTCGCCACACCTTCGGGACAAGTCCGGGTGCCGATGATGCGGCAGACCGAGCGGCTCGGCTACGCACAAGCCGCGGGATGGACCGCGGTGGCGTTGCCCGCGGTCGGAGGCGTGCAAGCCGTCGGCCTGCTGCCGGACGGCGAGCTTGCCGAAGCCGAGGAGCACACGGATGCGGCAGCACTCGCCGCGGTGTTGAACCAAGTCCGGCCACGGCGCGTCGCACTGTCCTTCCCGCGCCTGAAGATCGCGTCCAACGTGCGGCTGACGGACGTGCTGGCCGAGCTCGGGGTGCGCCGGCTGTTCACCCCGGAGGCCGACCTCGGGGGACTGTCGACCGACCCGCGGCTGAAGGTGTCGGATGCGCTGCACGAATCGGTGCTGCGCGTCGACGAGAAGGGTCTGGAAGGCGCCGCCGCGACCGCCATGATGATCCGGATGACGTCGATCGTCGTGGAGGAGCCGGTCGCGGTGAGCTTCGATCGGCCCTTCCTGCTGCTGGTGCGGCACACCAGCTCCGGCGCGGTGTACTTCGCCGCGCGGATCGTCGACCCACGCTGATCTGCACAGTCACTCGCGAACCTGACACCTGCTGCCACCATTGTGGGCAATTTAATTGCGCACAACTTAATTGTGTGCAACCATAGGCGACGTGAGTGACAGCGATCTGCACCTGGAGAACCAGCTCTGCTTCGCGCTCTACCGCGCGTCGCGGATGATCCAGCAGGTCTACCGTCCGATGCTGGAGGAGCTGGGGCTGACGTATCCGCAGTACCTGGTGATGCTGGTGCTGTGGGAGCGCGGCTCGGTCACGCTCAAGGAGCTGGGGGCCGCGCTGGAGCTGGATTCCGGCACCCTCTCGCCGCTGATCAAGCGGCTCAAGGCGGCGGGTTTGGTCACCAGCGCCCGTCGGGTAACCGATGAACGGTCCGTGGAGATCGCGTTGACGCCCGAAGGGCGTGCGCTGCGGGAGCGCGCCACGGACATACCGCACAAGATCGGCTGCGCCACCCAGATGCAGGTCGACGACATCATCTCGCTTCGGAGCATGCTGACCGACCTGGCCGCGTCCCTGGCCGACAGTCACACCAAGGCGACGAAGGACTGACCTCGGCGCCTTTCCGACACAACCGAACCGCTTCCGGCTGACCCGAGTCAGCCGGCCGGGACACTGCGCGCTCGAACCGGGCGAGCAGCCACCTCTTCGCCTCGACTTCGTGGCGAAGCCACCGATGGAGGAGATCAGTCAATGGAAACGGTGTACACCGCACAGGCCACGGCGACCGGCTCCGGTCGAGGCGGCGAAGTCAGCTCGTCCGACGACAGGCTGAAGGTCGACCTCAGCATCCCGAAGGAGCTGGGCGGTGACGGGGGAGCGGGCACCAACCCGGAGCAGCTGTTCGCGGCCGGGTACTCGGCGTGCTTCCACAGCGCCCTGCAGCTGGTCGCGCGCAAGCAGAAGGTGCAGATCGAGGGGTCCTCGGTGACCGCCGAGGTGGGTATCGGCCCGGACGGCGAGAGCTTCGGCCTGGCCGTCGCCCTGACCGTCGACCTCCCCGGCGTCGACGCCGATGTCGCCCGCGGGTTGGTGGAGGCCGCGCACCAGGTGTGCCCGTACTCCAAGGCCACCCGGGGCAACATCGACGTCGAGCTGCGGGTCGCGTGACTCAGTTCTGCGCGGGCAGCTGGCAATTCTCCGCGAAACCCTGCGCGGGGATGCCCAGCGCGCTGTTGGTGCGAGCCCGCATGTTCTCCAGCGCGATGTGGTAGGTCAGCTCCACCACGCCCTCGTGGCCGAACTCCTCGACGAGTTCGGCCACTTGGGCGTCGGTCACTTCCACCGGCGTCGCCGTCATGGCGTCGGCGTAGGCCAGCGCCAGCTTCTCCTGCCGGCTGAACAGATCGGACGTCGGGTAGTCGTCGATGTGCTTGAGCCGGTCGATGTCCAGGCCGTGGTGGATCTGCAGCATGGTGCCGAAGTCGACGCACCAGGAGCAACCGAGCCGCACCGCGGTCCGGTACACCGCCAGCTCTCGCACGGCGTCGGGAAGGACGGAGCTGGCGCGTTCCACCATGAGTTCGTGCACCACGGTGGCGCGGAGCAGGCCCTTGTGGTGGGCGGTGACGGCGATCGGGTCGAGCGCGTCGCCGTACCTCTTCTTGGCGAACCGGACCATCATCTTGTTCGTCAGGCCCGAATTCTCCATGTCCACGGGTTCGATGCGCGGCATGCCGCACTCCCTTCGCTGAAGCACTGCGCTGTCACCGCCCTGACGAGATGGCGAGTGCGCGTGTGACAGCGGGGAGCGTGATTCAGAGCACACCAGTGGAGCGCAGCTTGTCCGGGTTGCACAGGTCGTAGATCGCGCCGATCTTGCCGTCGCGCACGACCGCAACCGTCAGCCGCGGATCCAACGGGCGGTACTCGTCCCTGCCCGGGTGCGGTGGCAGGAAGACGCCGAGATCGCCGTTGACCAGGATGGGTTGCGCGGTCGTGAAGGCTTCCGGTGCGTACAGGCGCAGCAGCCCCCGGTAGAACCGGATGATCTTGTCCGCGCCCTGCATGACCCGCAGCGCGGTACGTGCCTTGCCGTTGGAGTCGCCGACGAGCATCGCGTCCGGGTGCAGCAGCGCGGTCATCTTGTCCACGTCGCCTGCGAACAGGGCGGCCATGAACTGCTCGATCACCTGACGCTGCTCGGCCAGCTCGGCAGGCGGTGGCGGATCCGCCTGCTCGAGGAGGCGTCGCCCTCGGCTGGCGTGCTGCCGCGCGGTCGCCTCGCTGCAGCCCAGCACACCGGCGATCTCGGCGAACGGCACGCCGAACGCGTCGTGCAGCACGAACGCCACGCGTTGCTCCGGCGTGAGCCGGTCCAGCACGACCATCGCCGCCAGCCGGACGTCCTCGCCCTGCACGGCGAGCTGGAGAGGATCGTCCTGGCGCGGTCCGTCCAGCGGCGTCGCGATCGGTTCCGGCAGCCATGGCCCCACGTAGGACTCGCGGCGAGCGGTGGCCGAACGCAGCCGGTCCAGGCAGATCCGGCTGACCACGGTCGTCGACCATGCGGCGAGCTCGCGGATGCCGTCGCGTTCGGCAGGCTCCAGCGCCTGCAGCCGCAGCCACGCCTCCTGCACCGCGTCCTCGGCGTCCGTTCGGGTGCCGGTCAGCCGATAGGCGAGTGCCAGCAACCGCCCGCGTAGCGCGGTGAACTGTTCCGCCAGGGCGTCGAGGGAGGTCATGCCGCCGGGTACTCGCTACTCCTGGATGAACAGCGCGGCCATCGGGCAACTGTCGACGCCGATGCGCGCCTTCTCCTGCTTGTCGTCGGGGACCTCACGGTCGGTGCCCACCGCGCTGTAACCGTCGTCGTCGAGGGGGAACAGGTCCGGGTCCACCTCGTGGCACTGCCCGATACCGGCGCACTGATCGTTGTCGACGCTGATGCGCATGTGGTGGTCTCCTTCTCGGGAACTGCGGGTGTCGGCTCCATCGTGCACGGTAGCCGCTCACGGTCGGGGTCGAGGTCCTAGACTAATGGCGTGCCACGCCTGATCCGGGAGAGCGACATCGCGGAAGTCCGCGACCGCAACCGGATCGACGAGGTCGTGTCCGACTACGTCGCACTCCGCCGCGCGGGCGGCGGCGCCCTCAAGGGGCTGTGCCCGTTCCACGACGAGAAGACTCCGTCGTTCAACGTGCGGCCGTCGCACGGTACCTTCCACTGCTTCGGCTGCGGCGAGGGTGGCGACGTCATCAAGTTCGTCATGCAGATCGAGCACCTCGGCTTCGTCGAGGCGGTGCAGCGGCTGGCGGACCGGGTCGGTTACACGCTGACCTACACCGGCGGCGGCCCGAGCGTGCAGCGCGACCGCGGCACGCGGGCTCGACTGATCGAGGCGCACCGGGCGGCGCAGCAGTTCTACGCCGAGCAGCTGAACAGCCCGGAAGCCCGGCTGGCGCGCGACTTCCTCACCGAGCGGGGTTTCGACGCCGCCGACATCAAGCGGTTCGGCTGCGGATACGCCCCGAGCGGATGGGATCAGCTGACGCGGCACTTGTTGTCGCTGGGCTTCGAGGTGCAGGAGCTGTACAAGGCGCAGCTGGCCAAGGAAGGCTCGCGCGGCAAGCCGCTGGACCGGTTTCATCGCAGGCTGTTGTGGCCGATCCGGGACCTGGCCGGGGACGTGGTCGGGTTCGGGGCGCGCAGGCTGTTCGCCGACGACAAGATCGAGGCGAAGTACCTCAACACCAGCGAGAGCCCGATCTACCGCAAGTCCCAGGTGTTGTTCGGGCTCGACCTGGCCAAGCGGGAGATCGCCAAGCGCCATCAGGTCGTGGTCGTCGAGGGCTACACCGACGTGATGGCCATGCACGCGGCGGGCGTGCCGACGGCAGTGGCCACGTCGGGCACGGCGTTCGGGGCGGATCACATGACCGTGCTGCGCCGGCTGATGATGGACGACGACGCGTTCCGCGGCGAGGTGATCTTCACCTTCGACGGTGACGAAGCGGGTCAGAAGGCCGCGTTGAAGGCGTTCGAAGGTGACCAGACGTTCGCCGGCCAGACCTACATCGCCGTCGCGCCGGACGGCATGGATCCGTGCGAGCTGCGCTTGGCCAAGGGGGATGCGGCCGTGCGGGATCTGGTGGCCAGGCGGATCCCGCTGTTCGAGTTCGCGATCAAGTCGATGCTGCGCGACTACGACCTGGACTCGGTGGACGGCCAGGTCGCCGCGCTGCAGAAGACCGTGCCGCTGGTGGCTCGCATCAAGGACGAGGCCAAGCGCGACGGCTACGCGGTGAAGCTGGCGTTCTGGGTCGGCTGGCAGGACGAGGCGATGGTGGTCCGTCGGGTGCGCGAGACCGCCGGAGCCGAGGTGGTCGTCCGGCGTCGCGCGTCGCGAAACGGTTCGCAGCGCAACGCGCAGGGTGGCTTGCCGCGTCCCGATCCTCGTGATCCGAAGCTCCAGTCCGAGCGGGAGGCGCTCAAGGCCGCGTTGCAGGAGCCGGCGTTGGCCGGCCCGGCCTACGACGCGCTGCCGGAGGACGCGTTCACGCACCCGGTGTACGTCGCGATCCACAAAGCCGTGCTGGCTGCCGGGGGAGCGGCGTCGGGTTTGGAAGGGCCGGAGCTGCTGGAGGCGGCCGGTAAGAACTGCACCGACGACACCGCCCGGATGGTGCTGTCGGAGCTGGCTGTCGAGCCGCTCCGGACCAAGAACGGCGAAGTCGACGCCCACTACGTGGCCACCGTGCTCGCCGCGGTGCAGCAAGCCCTGGTCGGGCGGCAGATCGCGGACGTGAAGTCGAAGTTGCAGCGCTTGTCGCCGGTTGACCAGCAGGAGGAGTACCACGCGTTGTTCGGGGACCTGGTGGCCTTGGAGCAGTACCGCAAGGCGCTGCTGGAACGCGCGGTCGGAGGCCTGGACTGATGAAGTGGCTGCGCCGACTGCTCGGTGACGACCTTCCGGAAGGCTTCACCGGCTCGCTCGACCCGGACGAGCACGTGCTGGCCCAGGCGAACGGCGTCGTGGCGACCAACCGTGGCCTGTGGTTGCCGGAAGAGGACGGCGACGTGCGCATCGCGTGGCACTTCTTCACGAAGGCGACGTGGGGCGAGGGCAAGCTCACCGTGGTGTGGGCACAGCAGGTCCAGGCAGCGGGCAAAGCGGTGGTGATCGCGGACCTGCCGCCGCGCACGTTCGAGCTGGAGCGACCCGGCAAGTTGCCCGTAGTGGTGCGCAAGCGGATCGACGGCTCGATCACGTCGCGATACCGCAAGGAGCTGCCGGACGGTGGCGGAGCATGGTTCGTGCAGCGCAAGACACCGGGAGGGCCGGTGTTGCAAGCCCGGCCGGACAAGGGCACTGATGTGGAATTGGTCGCCGACATCGCGCGGGAAGCCGCGGACAAGTTGAGTCGCTGATGTGGGATCCCAGCCAGTACCTGCGTTATGCGGATGAGCGTGCGCGCCCGTTCGCGGAGTTGCTGAACCGGGTCGACGCGGAGAATCCTCGGCGCGTCGTCGACGTCGGCTGCGGGCCAGGTCACCTCACCGCGCGGCTGCGCGAACGATGGCCGGACGCCGAGGTCGAAGCGCTGGACAGTTCACCGGACATGGTCGCCGCGGCGCGGAAGCTCGGCGTCGATGCCCGGGTGCAGGACGTTCGGGAGTGGCTGCCGCCCGCCGATGCCGACGTGGTGGTGTGCAACGCCGTACTGCAGTGGGTACCTGGGCACGAGAAGTTGCTGCCGCGGTGGGCCGAGGCGATGCCGTCCGGTGGGTGGCTGGCCGTGCAGGTTCCCGGCCACCAGAAGTCGCCGTCGCACCAACTGATCGGGGAGTTCATCGGCGATCCGCAGTGGGGGTTGGGCGGTATCGACCAGGTCAGGGATGTGCTCGACCCGGTGGGCTACGCCGAGCTGCTCGAGGACGCCGGCTGCACGGTCGATGCCTGGGAGACGACCTATCTGCAGCGACTCACAGGGCGGGACGCCGTGCTCGAATGGCTCGAGGGCACGACCCTCCGCCCGATCCGTGCCGCGTTGAACGAGCAACGGTGGGCGGAGTTCCGCGAGCAGCTCGGCGCGCGGCTGCGGGACGCCTACCCGATGCGGGAAGACGGCACCACGTGGTTTCCGTTTCGCCGGGTCTTCTTCGTCGCCCGGGTCGGTTAGCCCTGTGTCCCGCTGGGACGTTTCTCCGCGGGGGCGGCCGTGGCGGCTGAAGCCGGCTTCGACTTCGCGGAGTTGCCGCCGAACGGCATCTTCTCCGTGACCTTCGCCCGGGCGACACCGGCTGCGCTCTGCACGGCGGGATGGTCGGCCAGCTTGCGATAGTTGCGCATCAGCTGCTCGTAGCGGCTGCGGCCAGCTCGCGCGCCCAGCACGTATCCAATGGCCGCGCCGAGAAGTAAGCGCATCATGGGCTCCTCCTTGTGATCCGGTGTGGTTCGGATTCCCGCTTCGGCGCGGCGCCACTCATGCGGGTTTTCAAGGCACCCCGGCGATCAGTCCGCAAAGGGGGTGGGATACAGTTTGGTGGTGCCGCGCCGCGGAGGTGACGGGACACTTTCCCTCGTAGCTCAATTGGCAGAGCAGCCGGCTGTTAACCGGCAGGTTGTTGGTTCGAGTCCAACCGGGGGAGCAAAACCCCAGGTCAGAGGCCTGGGGGTTTTCTTGTGTTCGGACCGAGTCGGCCGATACCTCCGCAAACCGTCCACGAACGCGCGGCTCAGCCGAGCGCCCGGTCGAGGTCGTCCACAGTGGAGGCCGCCCAGCTACGAACGGCTTGCGGATAGTCCTGTTCCGAGCCTGCGAGAACGTCCTCGGCGGTCACGGTCCACTCGCGTGGCCACGCGGGGTCGACATGGCTCCGGTCGCCCGGCGCAGCCATGCGTCCTGCCTTGGCTCCCGACGTCATGTGACGGCCCATCTCGTGACGAATGTGCGCGATCGGGGGAGCGGACGGTCCCAGCGCACGGCGGACCGAGTCGCGGAGGACCGGCAGAGTGTCCGCCCCGACGCGAAACGGGTGCTGAAGCTGATAGGACGCGATCGCGAAGAAGTGCGCGCGCATGCCGTGTTCGGAGTCCAGGCCGGGGAGCACGCGCGTCTCGATCTCAAGTAGTTGATGGACGCGCGTCCAGCAGTCGCCCGAGTCCGGCAATGTGGCCCCGCACTCCGGACACACTGCCCGCCCTGTGCTCACGGGCACCTGGGCGGGTTCAACCGGTCCATGCAACACCGGGCTATTGGAGCGACTGTAGCTGCTCGGCGAACACCTCGGCTGGTGTCTTCCACCCGAGGACTTTGCGGGGCCGGTTGTTGACCGCCACAGCGACGGCCTCGAGGTCCTCGGGCGACCAGCGGGACAGGTCGGTGCCCTTGGGGAAGTACTGCCGCAGCAGCCCGTTGGTGTTCTCGTTCGAGGGTCGCTGCCAGGGTGAGTGTGGGTCAGCGAAGAACACCCTCGTCCCGGTGTCGACCGTGAGTTGCGCATGTCCGGAGAGTTCCTTGCCGCGGTCCCAGGTGAGGGTCTTGCGCAACTGCTCGGGCAGTGTCGTGAGCGAGGCGGTCAACGCGGCGTTCATCGCGACAGCGCCGTAACCGCCCAGGGCCGGGCCGTTCTTCACCGCAGGCTGTTCGCCCCAGCCTTCCAGCCGGGGCAGGTGCACCAACAGCGTGGAGCGGCTGGAGCGCTCGATGAGGGTGCCGATCGCCGACCGGCCGGTACCGATGATCAGGTCGCCCTCCCAGTGCCCGGGAACAGCGCGGTCAGCGGCCTCGGCGGGCCGCTGGCTGAGCACGACGTCAGCGGTGACATGCCCTNGCGGTTTGTTCCGCGACCGCTGCCGAGGCTCGCGCAGCGCCCGCCCGGTGCGTAGGCATGCGACCAGCTCCCGCTTCAATGCGCCCCGGCCCTCGATAAACAGCGACTGGTAGATCGCCTCGTGGCTGATGCGCATGGACTCATCATCAGGGAAGTCGATCTTCAGCCGGGCAGAGATCTGCTCCGGACTCCATGCCAGTGACCAGCGCCGGTCGGCCCGGTGCGGCTTGTTCAAACCCTTCCACGCCGGTGTCTGCGGTCCGGCGACGATCGTGCCGTCGGGGCCGCGGACGTGGCCGGCGAGCCGCTCCTGCACGTACTGGCGCAATCGGTCGTTGTCCACGAGCTTGGCGGTCTTCGGGCGCTTGGCCGCCTGCTGCGCCTTCCACTGCGCCACCAGCGCCCGGTACTCCTGCTTCCCGCTCCTGGTCGCGGCGTTGCGGCGCAACTCCCGCGAGATCGTCCCCGGGTCGCGTCCGAGCCTGCGGGCGATCTCCCGAACCCCGATGTCCTGGGCGCGGAGCAGGGCGATCTCCTCCCGCTCGAGGAACGACAGGTATCGGCCCGAGGGCTCGTCCAGACTCAGTGGCGGCATCCCGCCAGCGTGGCGGAACCAGCGGATCCCGACGGGCGACGACACGCCCACGGCCTGCGAGGCCTCGACCGTCGTGATCCCCGTAGCGATCAGGCGCCAGAACTCACGCTGCACCGCCCGCGACGGCTCCGGTCGCCCGGGGGAACGCATCGGCGGCCGAAGCGCACGGTCCGCCGCCCACTGCCGCCGAGCTCCCGCCGGAGCCGGCGGCAACTGCTTCCTCTCACGACCCATCTGATACCTCCGAGTTCGAGGTGTTGCGACGACCAGTTGAATCCGCACAGGATGCGCTGCCCATTGTGGGCACCGAACCGAACCAAGTGGTGGACGTCTCCGGCGACGGACACATGCTGGCGGTGAAACACGGCTCGACGGTGGACCCTGTTCCGATGGATCCCGCCAAGTGGCGCAGCACGTTGTGCGGTGTCCTCGGGGGCCGCGAGTTCACCCCGTCGGAGCGTGCCTGGTTGCCGGAAGGTGTCAGTGACGAGCCGCTGTGCTGACGATCAATACGTCGCCAGTTCCCGCTCGATCTGCTCCATCTCGCGGTTGAACTCGTCGACCGCCTGATCGAGCGCATAGGCGCCGTAGAAGCAGCAGAGCAGCGCGACGGTCCCGCAGATCGCACCCCACAGCGACATCGTGCGGTTGACGTACTGCCGACCGCGACCGATGACCCCGATGATGACGGCGACGGCCGACGGGAGGAGCGGCACCCACCAGAACAGGATGGGGATGAACAGGGCTGCCAGCAGCGACGGCACCCCGAGACACAGCGCCACGATCCCCGGCGTACCGCTCGGTGCCTTGGCGTGGACGATCTGCTGCGGCGGATACGGGTAGGGGTGCTGATACGGACTGGTCACGGCGTCCTCCTCGATCCACACCGAGATCGCCGGAATCCGACAAACCGTTACAAACGGTCAGGTGGTCGGCGGCCGGTGGTCGCGGAGGTGTGCCGAGTGAGGTGCACGGGCGGTTCGGCGAGGGATCGAGGCGCGGCGCCGTGCGGCCGCCGCGGCAAGTTCAGGACGAGATTCGGGCTCGCGTCGTGGTCGAGCCCGAACATCTCCTGTGCCTACTTGGTCGGCCGTGACGGCTCCGGCGACGGCCGGGACTGCGGCTCCGGGACGGCCGGGCCTTCGCCCTCTTCCGCCTTCTCGTCGGCCAGTGCGGCGCGGTCGCGCTCGCGAAGCTGCTGCCACACCACCGACTTGCGCTGCCAGCCCGATTCCGGCATGGCGTCACCGCCGCCGATGCCCAGGCTGCGCCGCGCGCATTCGTAGAACCGCGCCCGGTCGCGGGCGGCCTGCTGCCACATCTCGTCCCACATCGCGCGGCTGTTCAGGCTGCCGTTGGCGAACCACTCCAGCTTCCAGACGCATTCGTGCCACCGACGGGCGGCGGCAATCGTGTCCGGGTCGCCCAAAAGGAGCACGGCTTCCCAGCGGGAATTGCGCTCCGCGTCCAGCTCGGCCAGCATCGGCAAACCCTCTTCCGGGGAAAGTGGTTTGTCCGATGCGCCGAATCCCCGGCCGGCCGCGATGCGAATGGCGACCTGGATGTACTGCTTGATGATGTTCGCGTACGCCGCGTAAGCATCCAAGCGAGCCTGATCCCACCGGGCGTCGCGCTCGCGAAGCCAGCGAGCCCGGACGACCTGGGCGGTGACCACGTAAGTCACCACGGCGCCAACGGCAACACCGAGCAGGGGAAGGAGTTGCACAACGTAGGGCATACCGCCATCCTGAACTCTTTTTCTGCAAGGTCAAGCGGGCACAGTAGCGCCACGGTGTGACAAAAGCTATGCGCACGCTCTGTGACGTTGTCCGGGCGTTGCCTGGCCGTTGTGGTAATCGGACTATGTCGACAAAAAGGGAGCCTGGGCCGGTGGCCCTGTGCGTCTCATGATCAAAATTTGGGCGCGATTGTGGCAAGCCGTGCAAAATGGAGGCTCTGTGTCGCGTGTGCCATTTTGTGGTTGCGCACGCAAATTCTTGGGCCTCCCGATGGAGCGCCCGTTCGACGGCGAGGTTTCGGCCGCCCGCGAGGGCTTGGGACGCTGGTGTCTCGGTCGTGTTGCGGGGGCATCGGAGATGGCCATCGCCTGCCGTGCCGCGGGGTGCCGCTGCGATGCACGTCGCACAAGGAACTCGTGCCGATGAGGTATGGCCTCGAGCTGTGCTCCCGGCGTGATGCCAGGGTCGCGCAGCGCACGTGCGCCCCTTCGCGCGGGCTCTAGCTCGGGCGGTTGTGGGTCGGGATCTCGATCTTGGTCTCGCGGCCCTTGGTCAAGTAGAACAGGATGTACCGGCGCAACGCTTCGTCCACCGTCCACGCCGCCTCCGGCACCAGAGGGAGCGGGATCAACCCCTCGCGGAACCTCACCAGCATCGGCCATGCCTCGGGGAGCACCCGGTCCCACACCGGCTCGCGCTGGATGCCGTCCCAGTCGGCCACTCGGTCGCCGACCAGGTACCTGGCCAACGCGTTGCACAGCGGCCTGCTCAGGCTCGCCGGGCTGGTCTGCTCGGCCAGCTGGCCGAGCAGGATGTCGGTGAGCTCGACGCCCTCCGGGGTCGGTCCCATGTTGCGCGCCAGGATCTGGTCCGACTGGTCGTAGGCGGCCTCCCACGTCGCCGGGATGTACTCGTCGCTGATGCCGAGCATGTGTGCGGTGACCTGCCACAAGTGCAGGTACGCCTCGGCGTCGGCGTCGGAGATCCGCACGCCCCACTCCGGCATCGTGCGCATCGCGAACGTGGGCAGCGTGTGCCAGGTGACGAGCATGTCCTCCTGGCTGATCGGGATGTCCTCGTCCGCGCCCTGTTGCCAGCGTGCCGACTGGGGCAGCAGATGTCGCACGGCCGCGTGCACCAGCCGGGTCTTGACGCATTCGACGATGCAT
This sequence comes from Thermocrispum municipale DSM 44069, assembly GCF_000427825.1. Lineage (GTDB taxonomy): Bacteria > Actinomycetota > Actinomycetes > Mycobacteriales > Pseudonocardiaceae > Thermocrispum > Thermocrispum municipale. The sequence continues at coordinate 115,846 of NZ_ATYT01000012.1, forward strand.
GCCCCGTCGGGCCGGTAGGCGTTGAGCGATCCGACGGCGAACCCGAGCAGGCTGGTCTTGGCGACCCGATCCTCCATGTCCGCGCCGCCCGCCGAGTAGTAGACCGCCCGGGCTTCCTTCGGGATCGCGGTGGCCAGGATCCCGCCACCTGGGCCGTTGCACAGGTTCAGATACAGCCCACGGCTCTTGTTGAACTCCGCCGCCCGCTCGAGCTTGTCGTGGTCGGCCCACTCCGGCAGCGTGCGGGCGTGTTCCATGAAGTCCCGCAACTCGGACGGCAGCCCCGCGGGGAGCGGCTGGTCGTTGCGCTCCCAGCCCCACAGCAGCTCGTTGATCTTCGGCACCAGTCCGCGCTCGAGCATGGACGCCATGAGCGGGTCGGCTTCGTCGTCCCACACCCAATGCGGGTCGGTGCCGGCTCCCGAGCCCGCCACCGAACGCGTGGGGGAGAAGTCCCATCCGACGAGCTCTCGCGCGCGTGCCGGCGATGTCGCGACCAGTGCACCCAACGCGGCAAGTCCGCCACCGGCCAGAATTGCCTTGCGCCTGCTCAGCTCCATGGTGGTGTACCCCCTGTGGTGATCAGGACGGACGGTTCCCGGTCGGGATCTCGATCGAGATCGGCTGATCGCCCTCGGACAGGTAGAGCAACACCGCTTTGCGCAGGAACTCGTCGAACAGCCAGTACGTCTCCGGCGCTCCGGGGAAGTGCACACCGACTTCGCGGGCGGCGATGAACGGCCGCCAGAACGTGCGCAGCATCGGATCCCACACCGGCTCGCGCGGGATCTCCAGCCATCCGGCGATCCGGTCGCCGAGCACGTAGCGGGTGAACGCGCCCATCACCGGCCTGCTGAGCACGGTGCCGTCGATCTGCTTGCCCATGTCGAGCAGGATGTCGGCCAGGTTCTTGCCTTCCGGGGTCGGCGCGAGGATCGGGTCGAGCACCTGCTTGGCCTGGCTGTCGGCCTGGTGCCAGGTGGCCGGGATGTATTCGTCGTCGACCCCCAGCATGTGCGCGGTGACCTGCCACGAGTGCAGGTACGCCTCGGCGTCGTCGGCCGGGATCGGCACCTGCCAGCCGAGCATCTTCTGTCGCACGGTGGTGGCCAAGCTGTGGAACGTGACCAGGATGTCGGCCTGGCTGATCGGGATGTCCTCGTCGGCAACCTGGTCCCAGTGCGGAGACTGCGGCAGCAGGTGCCGCACCGCCGCGTGCACCAGCCGGGTCTTCACGCAGGTGACGATCATTTCCCCGCCCGGCTCATAGGCGTTCTCGGTGCCGATGTCGTAGCCGAGCTTCGCGGTCTTGGCGATGCGATCCTTCATGTTCGCGCCGCCGTAGGAGTAGTAGACCGCGCGCGCTTCCCGCGGGATGACCGTGCTCATCATGCCGCTGGCCATGCCGTACAGCACGCCCAGGTACAGACCGCGGCGCTTGGTGAAGTCGAACGCCTGCGCCAGCTTGTCGTGATCGGCCCAGTCCGGCAGCCGGCGCGCCTGTTCGATGAAGTCGCGCAGCTCAGCGGGAAGGCCTGTAGGCAGCGGCTGGTCGTTCGTGGTCCACTGCCGCAGCAGCTCGTTGACTCGCGGCACGGCGCCGTCGTCCAGCAGGGAGGCGACCACCGGGTCGGCCGCCGGATCCCACACCCGTCTCGGATCCACGCCCGCACCGGATCCGGCCACCGACCCGCGCGGCGACCAGGTCCACAGCGTGCGAGCCGTTGCGGGGGCTGCCACGGTCAGCGCGCCGAGCGCACCCAGTGCGCCACCGGAAACCAATGCCTTGCGCCTGCTGAGTCCTGCCATGGGGCGCACTCCTCCTCGAGCCGCGAGCCACGAATGAAACTGTGAGACAACTTGCGCAACGTTGTATCACTAGAGCACACTTTTCCCGGAAAGACCAGATCCGTCGAGGGGATTTACGTGGAGTTCCTGTTCCCATCCGGCCCGGCCGCCGAGGCGGAATCGCTGCTGGAGCGCGCGTTCGCGCAGGCTCGCGAGTCGGCCGGTGAGAACGACGAGACCACGGTCCGCGTGCTCGACGCCGCCTACGAGCAGTTCTGCCGCATGGGCATCCGCCGGTCGACGATGGGCGACGTCGCGCGCCGCGCCGGCGTCTCCCGGATCACCGTCTACCGTCGGTTCGCCACCAAGGACGAGCTGGTCGAACAGGTCATCCGGCGGGAGTTCCGGCGCTACTTCGACCAGTTCCTGCTGGACATCCAGCATGCGAGGACGACGGCCGAACGTGTCGAGATCGGGTTCGCCAGCTCGCTGAAGGCCATCCGGAACAACCCGCTGATCGGCGGGCTGATGTCGGTCGAGCCGGACATCGTCGTCCCGTCGATGATCAGTGACGGCGGCAAGACCATGGCGACCGTGAGCCGGTTCGTGGCCAACCGCCTGCGCAGCGAGCAGCGGGCGGGCAACGTGGCTCAGGACGTCGACGTGGAGCTGGTGGCCGAGATGATGGTGCGAATCTCCACGTCGTTCCTCGTCACGCCGAGCCACTCCATCGATCTGGACGACGAGGAGCAACTACGCGCCGTCGCGCGCCAGTTCCTGGTTCCGATGCTGCACGTCGGCGAGCGCTCAGGAGGCGAGACCGGACCCGAGGGCGAATTCCCTCGACCGTGAGCGGCGGTGCGCGGGCACCACCATCGGTGTTCCGGTCTGGGGATCGTCGATCACCTGGCACTGCAGCCCGAAGACGTCGGTGACCAGCTGCTCGGTCAGCACTTCAGCCGGCTTGCCTTCGGCGACGATCGCTCCCTGCGACATCACGATCAGGTGGGTGGCGTACCGGGCGGCGTGGTTGAGGTCGTGCAGCACCGCCACCAGGGTCCGGCCGCCCTGTTCGTGCAGGTCGGCGCACAGGTCGAGCACGTCGATCTGGTGCGCGATGTCGAGGAACGTGGTCGGCTCGTCCAACAACAGCAGCTGGGTCTGCTGGGCCAGCACCATCGCCAGCCACACCCGCTGACGTTGCCCGCCGGACAGTTCGTCCACCGGCCGGTCGGCCAGGTCGGTGACGCCGGTGGCGGCCATGGCGGAGGTGACCGCCTCCTCGTCCTCGGCCGACCACTGCCGGAGCATGCGCTGGTACGGATAGCGGCCGCGGGACACCAGGTCGACGACCGTGATGGCGTCCGGCGCCGACGCACTCTGCGGGAGCAGGCCGAGCTTGCGGGCCAGCGCCTTGGCCGGATACCTGGACAATTCCTTGCCGTCCAGCACCACCGTGCCGTCGTTCGGCGTCACGATGCCGCTGAGCGCCTTCAACAACGTCGACTTGCCGCACGCGTTCGGCCCGATGATCACGGTGAACGACCCGGGCGGGATCGACACGGTCAGATCGCGCGAGACGATCCGCCGGTCGTAGCCCAGGGTGAGCCCCGACCCGCTGAGGTCCCCGCTGTGATCACTGTGGCCGTTGGACATCGATCACCCTCCCTGCCGCGCACGGCTGAGCATCCAGATGAGGTACCCGCCGCCCAGACAACTCGACACCACGCCGACCGGCGCCTGGTCCTCGCCGAGGCCGTGCTGGGCGATCAGGTCACTGACCGACAGCAGCAGTGCCCCCATGAGCGCCGCGGGCAGCACGCCCGGGCCGGTCGCGGTGGTCAACCTGCGGGCCAGCTGGGGAGCGGCGAGGGCCACGAAAGCGATGGGGCCGACCGAGGCGGTGGCGGCCGCGGCGAGCCCGACCCCGACGGCGACGACGGCCAGGCGAGATCGTTCGACGGGCACACCGAGAGCGCGCGCCGAGGCATCGCCGAGTTCGAGCATCAAGCACCGGCGGTGCAGCAACAACGCGGCGGGCAGCAACAGCACGACCGCGGTGCCTGCGATGGCCGCATAGGAGTAGTTGCGGCCGTTCAGGCTGCCGACCAGCCACCACGACGCCGACTGCGCATCCAGCACGTCCGCCCGCATCAGCAGGAAGGTGTTGGTTGACAACAGCAGCAGCTGGACGGCGACGCCGATCAGGACGAGGCGGTAACTGTTGGTCCCTCGGCGATACGCCAGTCCGTAGACGACGGCGGCACTGACCAGTCCGCCGATGATCGCGCCGGTGGCGACGTACTGCAGCGTGGTGCCGATCAGCAGGAACGCGCTCAGGGCACCGGTGCTGGCGCCCGCCGTGAAGCCGATGATGTCCGGGCTGCCCAGCGGATTGCGGGTCAGACTCTGGAACAACGCGCCGCTGGCGCCGAACGCCGCACCCGCGGCCAGCGCGGTGAGCAGGCGAGGCAGCCTGCGTTCGAAGATCACGTAGTCGGTGTCGACGCTGCCGTTGCCGAGCAACGTGCGCACGGTGTCCGGGATGGAGATCGCGAAGTTGCCGACGCTGAGCGTGACCAGCCCGACGGCCACGACCAGGCCGAACAGCGCCAACCCGACCAGCACGCTGCGCCGATGCAGCAGGACGGACAGGTTGCCGCGCCGCCAAACGGCGCCCGGTGCCGGTGGATGCGTCAGCGTCATAGCCGCGGCAACCTCCCGCGCCTGCGAATCATCGCGATCAGCACCGGAGCGCCGACGAACGCCATGGTCACACCGACCGCGACCTCGCTCGGTCGCACGATCACGCGGCCGACCACGTCGGCGACCAGCAACAGCGTCGCCGCCAGCACCAACGAGTAGGGCAGCAGCCACCGATAGTCCGGCCCGGTGATCATGCGCGCGACATACGGCACGACCAGCCCGACGAACACGATGGGGCCGGCGAGCACGGTCGCCGCTCCGCACAGCATGGCCATGGCCACACCGGCGACACCCCGCACCCGGCCGCGCCGCACACCGAGCCCGTGCCCGGTCTCGTCCCCGAGCGCCAGCACGTTCAACGGCCGAGCGAGCAGGAACGCGAGCGCGGTGCCGATCAGCAAGAACGGCGTCATCGCGACCAGTTGGTCCGGGTCGGGGCTGGCCAGCGAGCCGATGATCCAACTGCGATAGGACTGATACGTCTGGTAGTCCTGCAGCACGATCGCATAGACGATGCCGCTGAGCACGTACGTGACGGCCATCCCGGCGAGGATCAAGCGCACCGGATCGGCGCCGCCCCGGGCGCGCACCACGATCCCGAACACCAGCAGCGCCGCGGCGGTCGCTCCCAGGAACGAGAACCACACCACGGACAGCGGATGCGTCGTCCCGATGACTGCGGCGGCGACGACGAGCCCGAGCGCCGCGCCCTGATTGATGCCGAGCAGGCCGGGGTCGGCGAGCGGATTCCGCGCCAGCGCCTGGGTCAACGCCCCGGCCAGCCCGAGCGCCGCACCGGCCGCCAGCCCGGTCAAGGTGCGCGGTATGCGCAGGTCACGCACCACGATGTGGTCGTCGACCGTGGGGTCGTAGTGCCGCAGAGCGTCCACGACGACGCCGAGGTCGATGGGTCGCGCGCCGAGGAAGATCGACAAGACGATGGCGGCCAGCAAGCCGAGGCAGGCGACGACCAACCCGGCCGCGAGCCGGGTTCGGCGGGGCCGTTCGCCGGGCTGCGCGGCGCGTGCGGGCGCCGTGAGCAGGTCGGCCGTCACGGACACTCCTCACCTGTCGCCGCCGAGCGTTTCACGCGTCACTCCCGGCTGGACCATCACTCCATCAGGGGGTTAGCTTAGCCTTACTTAATTGGAGAGGTAAGGGAGCAGTGCGGATGAGCACACGGCGGGCTGGGGCACACACCGGCGGCGCACCGGTAAGCAGGCGCGGGGTCTTGCTCGGCGGGGCGGGGCTGGCCGCGATGCTCGCGGTCGGAGCGTGCGGCAAAGTCGAGGACCGCTCGGTGCAGTCCGGAAAGGGCGGGCCGTGGTCGTTCGTCGACGACCGTCAGCGCAAGGCCAGCGCGAAGAGCACGCCGACGAACGTGGTCGCGCAGGTCAGCGCGGCCGCCGCACTGTGGGATCTGGGCATCAAGTCGGTCGGCGTCTTCGGTGAGGCCAACGGACCGGACGACCTCTACGGCAACATCGACCGGGACGCGGTGACGTGGGTCGGTAAGACGTGGGGCGAGTTCGACATGGAGAAGTTCCTCGGCCTGCGGCCGGACGTGCTCGTCGCGCCGATGAACACGCCCGACGAGCTGTGGTACGTGCCCGAGGAGATGGCCGACGAGGTGGCCAAGCGCTGCCCGACGGTGGGTATCAAGCAGCTGTCCACGCCGCTGGACAAGGTCATCGACCGCTACGCCGAGCTGGCTGCCTCACTCGGTGTCGATCTAAAGAAGCCGGAGATCGCCACGGCGCGCAAGGACTTCACCGCCGCGGTCGACGAGCTGCGCGCGGTGGCTAAGGAGCGCAAGGACCTCAAGGTGGCGTTCGTGTCAGCGGCCGAAGAGTTCTTCTACTGGGCGAATCCGGAGATGTTCCCGGATGCGCTCATACTGCGTGAGGCGGGCATCAACCTGGTCGAGCCGGACGTGTCGAAGGAACAGGACCCGCACTGGGACAGTGTCTCGTGGGAGCAAGTCGGCCGCTACGACGCGGACGTGCTGCTCTACGACTCCCGCAACGCGCAGTTCTTCACCGACAATCTGAAGAAGTACCCGACGTTGGCGAACCTGCCTGCGGTCAAGGCGAAGCAGCTCGTGGCGTGGAACCTGGAGACGCCGCCGTCGTGGTCGATCTACGCGCCGAAGCTGCAGGAGCTGGCGGACAAGCTGCGCTCGTTCAAGGCGGGCATCGGCACCTGAGGCCCGCTCCGCCCGCCGCCGGTGGAACGCCGCGGGTCTGTCGGCTGACGACGAGTTGCCGCCGGTTCAGGGCGGGACGCTCGGACGTGCGCCGGCACTCGGAGTCGAGCGGTGAGCCGGCATCGGTCGGTCTTGCTCGGGGCGTTCGGGGCCGGCCCGGACTCCGGTCGAGCCGCTCACCGTGCCGGCATCGGTCGGTCTTGCTCCGGGAGGTTCGGGCCCGGCACAAGGCCCGGAGTCGGCCGGTCATGAGCCGGTACCGGTCGGGCCCGCTCGGGGCGTTCGGGGCCGGCCCGGACTCCGGTCGAGCCGCTCACCGTGCCGGCGGCGGCCCGCCGTTCTGGTTCAAACCGCCGACCATGAGCCGGCACCGGCCTGCCCCCGTACAGGCCGGTGCCGGGCTCGTCGCGCCGGAGTGCGGTCCCGTCAGTCCTGCCGGGCCCACGCGCTCGACAGCGCGACCTTCCCGCGGGTCTGCAGCAGCGAACCCGAGTAGATCTTCGCCGCCACCAGCAGGGCCGCAGCCGCGGTCGCCGCCAGGATCAGCAGCGCGATGGGTGCTTCCCATGCCGCCGCGTCCCCGGTGAACAGCCGCACCGGCATGGCCACTCCGCTGGAGAACGGCACGTAGGACAGCACGGTCATCACCAACGGGTTGTCGGCGAAGAACATCACCAGGAAGTAGGGCAGCATCACCAGCATGGTGACCGGGCCGGTGGTCGACCCGAGGTCTTCCTGACGGCTGACCATCGCGCCCGCGACGGCCCACAGCGAGCCGAGCAGCACGAAGCCCGCCACCAGGAACGGCACGAACCAGCCGAGCGCGGGCGCGAGCGCGGTGAGCAACTCGTCCAGTCCACCCAGCCGCAGCGCGACCGGGGCGGTCGCGGCCAGGACCAGCATCTGTCCCAGCGTCAGTACCGTGTGGCCGAGCAGCTTGCCCGCCAGCAGGCTGCGCACCGGAACCGCGGCGACCAGGATCTCCACGATGCGGGTCTGTTTCTCGGTCACGGTGCTCTGGGCGATCGCCAGCCCGCCCATGCTGAATATCAGGAAGAGCAGCGCGAACACCATGATCACCAGCTGGCGTTCGCCGGAGCTGACGTCACCCTGCTCGAGCAGGTCGACCGGGGGAGCGGTGGTGAGTGCCGCGATGACGTCCATCGGTGCCTCGGACAGCGCGATGACCCGGACGCCCTGGTTGTCCGGCACGACGGCCGCTTCCACCTCCTCGGAGCGGACCAGCTCGCGCGCGGCATTTTCGTCGGGCACGGTGCGCACGTCGAACCCGGACTCGGATTGCAGCGCGTCCGACGCCTGACCGACCACGGCGACCGAGGTGGATCCGGCACCGACGACGCCGGGCAGGATGGACATCGCGAAGATGCCTGCCACGACGAGGGCCAGCCCGATCCAGAAGCCCTTCATGCGCAGGTATGAGCGGATCTCGCGCTCGGCAACCAGCCGGGTGGCGGTCCAGGTCGACGTGCCGTGCGCGGCGGTTTCCACGCGGGTCGCTTCGGTGGTGGTCATCCGACGACCTCCTTGAAAATGGTGTCCAGGGACGGCACGACCGGGTGGAACGCCCGCACCGCGCCGCGGTTGATGGCCGCGCGCAGGATTTCCTGCTCCACGTCGGTGCCCTGGCGGTCCAGGTCGAACACGGCGCGTGGGCCATCGATGTCCACCACGCGGACGCCGGGATGGTCGCGCAACCAGCCGGCGTCCGGGTCCACCACGAGCTCGAACCGGTTCGGGCCGTACCGCCTGCGCAGCTCGTCGCGGCCACCGGTCGCGGCGATGCGACCACCGGAGATGATCACCAGGTCGTCGCACAGTTGCTCGACCAGGGCCAGCTGGTGGCTGGAGAACAGCACCGGCACTCCGGCCTGCGCTCGCTGCCGCAGCACGCCGAGCACCACCTCGACCGCGAGCGGGTCGAGGCCGGAGAACGGTTCGTCGAGGATGAGCATCTCCGGTTCGTGCACCAACGCGGCGGCGACCTGGGCGCGCTGCTGGTTGCCCAGGGACAGCTGCTCCACCTTGTCGTTCGCGCGCTCGGTCAAACCCAGTGCGTCCAGCAGTTCCTTGGTGTTCTGCTTGGCGCGCTGCCGGGACAGCCCGTGCAGCTCACCCAGCCAGGCGATCTGCTCGGCGACCTGCATCTTCGGATACAGACCGCGCTCTTCGGGCATGTAGCCGAACCGACGCCGGCGCTGCGTGGTGAGCGGCTGGCCGTTCCAGCTCACCTCGCCGCCGTGCGCGGCAAGCACCCCGAGGATGATGCGCATGGTCGTGGTCTTTCCGGCGCCGTTGGCGCCGAGGAAGCCGGTCAAGCGGCCGGGGCGCACGTCGAACGAGACGTCGTCCAGCACCCGGCGCTCACCGAAGCTCCGGTTGATTCCCCTCACGGTCAGCATGCCTCGACATTACGGCGCCGACCAGGGCGAACGCGTCCTGCCGGAGATCCACTTCTCGGGTCCTCCTCCAGGAGGACCTCCCTGGCAGCTGCGGTGGTGCAGGCGGGCCGGTGCTAGCGCCTGGGCGCGACGATTCCGTGCTCGTAGGCGTACACGACCGCGTGGGTCCGGTCGCGCAGGCCGAGCTTGGCCAAGATCCGCGACACGTGCGTCTTCACCGTCGTCTCACCCAGCACCAAGCGTTCGGCGATCTCCGCGTTGCTGGCGCCGCGGGCCAGTTCGACCAGGACCTCGTACTCGCGCTCGGTCAGCTCCGGCGGGCGGGTGGTGGTGTGTTCGGTCGGCGCTGGGGCCTGGTCGCGGGTGAACTGGGTGAGAACTCGCTTGGTGACCTCGGGGGACAGCAGCGCGTCGCCACGAGCCACCACCCGCACCGCGCTGATCAGGTCTTCCGGGGAGGCATTCTTGAGCAGGAAACCGCTGGCCCCGGCCCGCAGCGCGGCGAACAGATAGTCGTCGCGGTCGAACGTGGTGAGGATGATGACCTTGGTCTGACATGCTGGGTCGGCGAGGATCTGCCGGGTGGCCGCCAGCCCGTCGGTGCCGGGCATCTGGACGTCCATCAGCACGATGTCGGGCTTGAGTTCCCGGACCTGCTGGACGGCCTCGGCTCCGTCGGCGGCTTCCCCGACGACCTCGATGCCGGGTTCCGTCCCGAGAATGACCCGGAACCCGGCGCGCACCAGATCCTGGTCGTCCGCGAGGACGACCCGCAGGTCTTCGGTCATGATGCACCCCCAGCGGTGGTCGCCGGCGCCGCGAGCGGGAAGGTGACCCGCACCCGGAAACCACCACCGGGCCGCGGGCCGAATTCCACTTCGCCGTTGTGTACCGCGACCCGCTCGCGCATGCCGAGCAGGCCGAAGCCTTGCTTGTCGCCCTCGCCCGCGCCGCGCCCGTTGTCGGTCACCTCGATCTCCAGCGACGATGCTCGATAGCGCACGCGCACGTCCACCCGGCACGGTCCGGCGTGCTTGATCACGTTGGTCAACGCCTCCTGCACCACGCGGTATGCCGACACAGCGACACCATCCGGTACCGACTGTGCGTCACCGTAGACGCCATAGGTGACTTCCAGGCCGGTGTTGCGCGCGGACGCAACCAGCTCGGGCAGTTGCTGGAGATCCGGTGTCGAGCGATGCGCATTCTCGTCGGTCTCCACTTCGGACGACTTCTCGTCCTCCGGTGCATCGGAGCGCAGCACCCACAGCAGTCCGCGCAATTCGCCGACCGCGCTGCGGGCCGTTTCCTCGACCGAACGCAGGGCGTCGCTGGCCACGGACGGGTCCCGGTCGAGCACGCGACGGGCCGCAGCCGCCTGGACGCCCATGACGGCCACATGATGGGCGACCACGTCGTGCAGATCGCGGGCAATGCGGACGCGCTCGTCGACCACCGCGCCGCGGATGTTGCGTTGCTGGGACAACCGCAGCTGCTCGGCGCGGTCGATCATTTCCGCCTGCCTGCGTGCGGACAGCCACGCCACGTTGCCGAAATGGTAGGCGGCGCCGAAGAACACCAGGTTGAAGACGATGTTGTAGAGGATGATGGCCAGCAGGGGATCCAGCGGGCCCGCGGCGTTGTCGAACCTCGGAGTGGGTTCGGTGACCGCGATGACCAGCAGGTAACCCAGCCAGGCGAACATCGCGATGATCACGATGAGCCTGGCGTTGCGCGCAACGACACGGTTGGGCGTCCAAGCGCCGACGGTATAGATGGCCAGGAACAGCACGACCGAGGGTGCGACCGTCTCCGCGACCTGCCGGAACTGTGCGGCGATGAAGACGGCGCCGACGATCATCAGCACGGTCACCGGGTAGCGCGTGCGGACCACCAGCGGCGTCGCCAGCGCGATGTTCCAGAGGAACTGTTCGGTCAGGCTGGGCGGCTGCCCGAGCGCGAGCATGCCCGCGCTGTTGGCGAGCAACGTGGCCAGCAGCGATCCCGCCACCACGACCAGGCCGATCACCACGTCGCGCCTGCGCTGCTGCCGGTCCGCCGGCGGCCGGCGCCACTGCCTGCGCTGCTCCTCGGTCCACTCGCCAGCTTCCATGGCGATCGACGTTACCCAACACCGGCGTGCGTTGTGGGCAGGCCGCAACGCGTGGTGACAGGCGGCATCGCGCAGTGCTCAGGCCGCACAGGAAGCGACTGCCCGCGGGCGAGGCAGTGGGCGGACCGCAAGGGACCCGACTGGCACCCGGTCAGCCCGGTGCTGCGGCGGGGCAGAGGCGGACCGCGAAGGAGGCGAATGCTCGCGGCCGGGCCGGTGCTGCGAGCCAGGCAGTGGCCGACCGTACAGGGGGAGCGACTGGCACGTGGGCAGCCCGGTGCTGCGGGCGAGGCAGAGGCGGACCGCCCGGGGAGCGACCGGCATCGGGCAGGCGGGTGTGCCGCGAAGGTGAGCGAGCGGCCGCAAGCAGGGTGACGGCGCTCGAGCAACGTGCGCCGACGGCTCTTGGGCGCGACTCGCGCTGGGCCGGCGCATCGGCCCAGGCCTAACCGGCCCGGCGGCTCATGTGCCGCCAGGCACGCCGGTCGGACCGCGTCGTGGGTGCGGCCCGACCGGCGTCAGCGGCGCCTCAACAGCCCCCGCAGTTGTAGTACGTGATGTCCCAGTGGTTGCCTTCCTTGTAGTAGATGTTCCCCGAGGCCGACTGCCACTTGCTACCGCCGATGTAGCTGAACGAGTTCTGGATGTAGTTGTTCAGGCACGTCGACAGGCTGGTGTCGAGCTTGTAGCCGTTCCAGTGGCTGTACGTGCCGCTGGCATGGCCGGTCTCGGTGCCGCCGGTGACGTTGATGGCGCAGCCGCTCGCCGACTTCAACGTCTGGATTCCCTGGATCGTGGTGAGGTTGACCTGCTCGAACGACGTGCAGGTCGGGTTGTTGCGGTCGCTGCAGTTGCCGCTCGACGACCACGTGATGCCCGACGCGCGCAGGCGCTGTGTCGCGTCGCTGTGGCTGAGCTTGGTGACTTGCGTGCTGGGCTGCTCCGAGGCCGGGGCAGGCTCAGCTGCCTGTGCGGCCGCGGTGGTCACCAGCAGCGCGCTGGCGGCGGCCGCACTCGTCACGGCCGCGCGCAAAAGAAATGTACGCATGTGATCTCTCCGTCCCTCGCTACGGAATCACCATGAATGGTCGGAGCGTGCCCATTCGTAGTACCGGCACGTGATGAGCAGGGCTATTGCCGCACGTCGAAGAACACGATCCAGGAAGCAGAGTAAGTGTGTCCCCAGCTGCTGACTACGTCCGATAGGTGACACTTTTTGCCATCTGGCGAAGGCATTTCTCCGACGAAAGTTGCACGTCTTTGCCTGGTGGACGAGCACGACAGCCAGCGTCAACCGGGCATATCGACAGAGTCGGGCAAAAGTGCTGTCAGTGTGAAGAAATGACGATCGGCAGACCGACGAAAGTTGGTACCTGGCCGCTCAACACGCTCATTACGGTCGCTATCCGGCGTGCCGCCGACACGCCGACAACCCCTGCTAACGAAAGGCGACCCCATGTCGAGGAAATTCGCTTGGATCACGGGGCTGTTAGGAGCCGCAGCCGCCGTGGCGTTCGCCGCCGCGCCCGTGTCCGCCGGGACGACGGCTCCGGAAGTCACCGCGAAGGCTGCTGAGACCCAGGAAGCTCACGCGGTGACAGCGGAGGAGATCGAGGCACTGGCCGCCGCGATGAAGTCGGGCGACACCGCCGGTGCCAAGTCGCCGGTCGCGTGGCCGGTCCCGACGCCGCGCAGCTACTACCTCACGTCGTCGTGTGCGCCGTACGCCTCGGCGATCCGTCAGGGCGCGTCCGTGTGGGACGGGTTGACCGAGGGTGGTGGCACTCCGGTGGAGTGTCGCAACGACTACATCACCGACTGCGGTGGTGGTGGCAACATCGTCGGCTGCAACTGGGGCCAGGGTCAGCGCATCGCGCTGTTCCCGGGCGGTGTGAACGATGACGCGTTGCTGGCTGCGCACGAGTTCGGGCACGACTGGTACGGCCACTCGAGCTATCAGTGCGCGGGCTGGGGCAGCCCTGCGGAGGTCATGGCGCCCACCATCTGCAACCTGAGGTCGGTGCAACAACTCGATACGAACTAGTTCGCTCGGGTCTCCCTTGACCGCTGCGGCGCTCCCGGTCCCCGCCGGGAGCGCCGCAGTTCGTTGTGGCCGCATGCTGCTGTGCTGCGTCCGGTCGCCTTCGGGTTTGCCACAGTCGCGGCCATGAAGATTCGCTACAACCCGGTTCTCGGCGTGACGATGATCGTGCTCGGCGTGGTGTGCGAGGTGTTGGGGCTCTGGCTGCTGGCGCTCGGCGAAACCGATCCGACGCTCTTCGTCGGGGTGATCGTCGTTCTGCTGGGACTTCCGTATCTGCTGCGTCCCTACTTCCTCGTCCACCACACGACCGTCGAAGTGCTCACCCTTCTCGGGCCGGCGCGCCGGCGCTACGAGTACGAACGTCTCGAGCTGGTGGACAACAAGCTCTTCGCGATCTCCGGCGACCACCGCGTCCGTGTCCCGGTGGTCAAGGCCATGGCTCGTTCGTCGGACTGGGGCAGGCTGGCGCAGCTCGCGGGCGATCAGTCCCGCCCGTAGGTGTGAACAAGCGAACGCGATCGTCGCGACCTTCGTCGGTATCTCGGCCGCGACCAGCCGTGGGAGCGTGCTGCGGAGCCGAACGATCAGCGCGGTGGCCCTGCCGGGGCGGCTGCCCAGCCGAGACGGAGGTTCGACGATGCGTATCCGAGGCGCGACCACGGTGGCGGGTGCATTCGCTGCCGTGCTGCTCACCGCGGGACTGGTGGCCCCAGCGGCGCCCGCGGCCACGGCACCGCCGGAGGACTACTACGCAGGCACCGAAGGCCTGAGCGGCGACGAACTGAAAGCCAAGCTGCACGAGATCATCAGCGAAGCCGACGTGCTGAGCTACAGCGAGGTGTGGGACGGGTTGAAGGCCACCGACGAGGACCCGGCCGACCCGGACAACGTCATCCTGCTCTACAGCGGCGAGTCCCGGCCCAAGTCGGCCAACGGTGGCAACCAGGGGGACTGGAACCGCGAGCACGTCTGGGCCAAGTCGCACGGCGATTTCGGCACCGACCCCGGTCCGGGTACCGATCTGCACCACCTGCGTCCGTCCGACGTGCAGGTGAACAGCACCCGGGACAACAAGGACTTCGACAACGGTGGCAGCGAGGTCGACGGCGCGCCGGGCAACTACACCGACGGCGACTCCTTCGAACCGCGCGACGAGGTCAAGGGCGACGTGGCGCGCATGGTGCTGTACATGACCGTGCGGTACGAGGGTGACGACGGGTTCGCCGACCTCGAGCCCAACGACCGGGTCGAGAACAACTCAGCGCCGTACATGGGGCGGCTGTCGGTACTCAAGGAGTGGCACGAGGCGGACCCGCCGGACGAGTGGGAGCAGCGGCGCAACGACGTGATCTACGAGGAGTTCCAGCACAATCGCAACCCGTTCATCGACCACCCGGAGTGGGTGGAGTCGATCTGGCCGTAGCGGGAGTGTCGGCTGTCGGCGCGGTGCCGTGGGTCCGGGTAACGCCGAGATCCGCGGCGCCGCAGCTTTGTCGGTTCCGCGCGCCCGGGTTCACGGCGGCCGCAGCGTGAGCTCGACTACGGACAGCAGCCGGCCGGTTCACGACGGCCGCAGCTGGTAGCACCCAGCTGGTTTCGCGGCGCCCCAGACCTGGGCCGGCCCCGCGCGACCGGAACGACCCCACCGTCGCCGTGCGCGTCACACCTGCCGCAGCAGCGGCACCACGTCCTCGGTGAGCTGGGTCAGGAAGCGCTGCTGGTCGTGGCCCGGGCCGTGGAAGACCAGGTGGGTGAAGCCGGCGTCCAGGTACGGCTTCAGTTGCGCCATCGCCTCGTCCGGATTCGAAGCCACGATCCACCGGCGCGCGATCTGCTCGATCGGCAGCTCGTCGGCCAGCCGCTCCATCTCCTCCGACGACGAGACGCTGTGCTTCTGCTCCGGGGTCAGCGACAGCGGAGCCCAGAACCGGGTGTTCTCCAGCGCCTGCTCGGGATCGCGGTCGTAGGACATCTTGATCTCGATCATCCGGTCGATGCCCGCCGCGTCCCGCTCGGCGGCCGCCGCGCCCTCCTGCACGGCAGGCAGCAGCTTGTCGGTGTACAGCTCCATGCCCTTACCCGACGTGCAGATGAACCCGTCACCCGCGCGTCCGGCGTACTTGGCCACCACCGGCCCGCCTGCGGCGATGTAGACCGGCACCGGCTGCTCCGGGCGGTCGTAGATCTTGGCGTCGACCAGCTGGTAGTAGTCGCCGTCGAAGGTGACGTCGTCCTTGGTCCACAGCTCACGCATGAGGCGGACGGCCTCGCGCAGGCGGGCGAACCGCTCCTTGAACTCCGGCCACTCGCGACCTGACACGGCGATCTCGTTGAGCGCTTCGCCGGTGCCGACCCCCAGGATCACCCGCCCCTCGGACAGCAGGGACAGCGTCGCGAACGCCTGCGCGATCACCGCGGGGTTGTAGCGGAACGTCGGAGTCAGCACGCTGGTGCCGACGGAGATCCGGCTGGTGCGCTCGGCCACCGCGGCGAGCCAGGCCAGCGCGAACGGAGCGTGGCCGCCGTTGTGCCGCCAGGGCAGGAAATGGTCCGAGATCATCACGGTGTCCAGCCCGAGTTCCTCGGCCTGCACCGCGTACTCCACCAACTCGCGGGGTGCGAACTGCTCCGCGGACGCCTTGTATCCCACCTTGATCGCCACCGGCGCTCCTTTCCTCGAGTCCCGCGGGCGGCTGAGTGTGTGCGACCTCCCCGCCCGGAGCTCAGGCTAGTCGTACCGGCACCGGGCGGCTTGTGATCATCGTCTACTCGGCGGTGGCCAGCTGATGCAGCCGTTCCAGCGCGTCGAAGACCACCGTCTTGCGGTGCCAATCCAGCCATCGCCCGGTCTCCGTCGCCAGCCGGTCCACGACCTGGACGACGCCGTCATGCAACCCCGCGGTGTCGGCATGATGCGTGGATATCACTCCGAGGCAGCGTCCACTCAACGCCAGCAGCGGCGTGCTGTACATGCGCCGGATGCCGTGGGACAGCAGGGCTTCGCGAGCTTCCTCGCTGATCGTCTCGGTCGTGGTGATGTCGGCGTCCACGTGCGCCCTGTCCCGGTAGGCACGCGTGCACGGCGTCGAGTCGGCCAGCGCGATCCAGCTGAAATCACGCACCAGCTCGTCCGGCATCCCTTGCTGTGACTCCAGGACCAGGCCGTCGTCCAGCGGGGCGACACTTTGCGCGTCGCCGCTGTTGGCGTCGGTGGCGCGCATGACAACCGTGAGCAGCGAGCGAAGGACGTTGCGGACCGTGCGGGCAGCCGCTGGTCCGGCCGGGAAACTCAACGGGGGCTGGGGCGCCTTGAGCCGACCGGGAAACCACGTCGTCCCTTTCGGTGCGGGCACCCGCAGCACCGCCGCCGCGAGGATCCGGACCGGCACGTTGTGCCGCTGCGATGCCTGGCCGAGCAACGCGAACGCATCCTCGGCCGTCGGCTGGTCGTAGCGCTGCTGGATGATGTCGAGGGCGTCGGCGATGAGCGCCCGGTTGCGCAGCGTCCGGATGTCCAGCTCGCTGGTGGTGCGCTCGCTGTCCTCGACGACCGGCAGCGGATGGCCTTGTGCGGCCAGGATCGCCCGGGCTTCGTCGATGGTGCTCGCGGTCGACACGGAGCCGGGCAGTTGGCGACCTCCGGTGATGACCACGCACTGCCCGGGAAGCGCGGACGCGGTCCGTTCCACCCGGTCCGCACGGGACAGGTCGACCAGCAGCTGCCTGCCGGGCCCGATGTGATCGGCCAACGCTTGCCGGATCACGTGGGTGGACGCGGCGCCCAGGTCGCCGATGAAGGTGATCAGATGGGTGGTGGGGGTGAGTTCCGTGAGTTGAACACGCAAGCCGACTGCCGGCATTCGTGGGGCTCCTAGCCGTGGACGGATGAAGAACGCCACGCTGCTGGACGCCTCTTCCTTCACCGTACGGCACCGAGGCGCCCCTGGCGATCTTCCGGTGTGGCCAACAGCACCCGTTCGGCGGGTAAGTATTTAGCCGCGCTAAGCGATGTACTGGTAGACGACGACTTCACGATGGGGAGGACTCTGCTCTTTTGACGCCCGCGAACACCGACCGAGTCAGCGCGCGTACCTGGTTCATCTGGCTCGCCGCCGCCATGGTGTATTTCCTGGCGATGTTTCACCGAACGTCGTTCGGTGTGGCCGGGCTGGAGGCGGCCGAACGCTTCGGCGTGGGCGCGGCCGCGTTGGGCACGTTCACCGTCCTGCAGATCGGGGTCTACGCCCTGATGCAGGTGCCGACCGGGGTACTGGTGGACCGCTTCGGTCCACGCGCGACGCTCATCGCGGCGCTGGTGTTCCTCGGTGCGGGGCAAATGTTGATCGCGGTGGCCGACGAGTACTGGCAGGGCCTGCTGGCCCGCGGCATCCTCGGCGTCGGTGACGCGCTGACGTTCATCTCGGTGCTGCGGATCGCCGCCAGTCACTTCCCGGCCCGCCGGTACACGCTGGTGGCCGCACTGACCGGAGCCCTCGGCTTCGTGGGAAACCTCGCCGCGACCATGCCGCTGACGTTGGCGCTGGCCGGGCCGGGGTGGATGCCGACGTTCCTGGCGGCCGGGCTGGCCACCGTTTCGTACATCCTGGTCGTGCACTTCGCCGTGCGCCAGGCCCCGCACGACAAGGACGCCAAGTCCCAGCGAGTCCCGGCGCGCCATCTCGGTCGCCAGGTGACCGGGGCGTGGCGGGTGCCCGGCACGAGGCTGGCCTTCTGGGTTCACTTCACCACGGCCTTCGGCCCCGGAACGCTGAGCCTGATGTGGGGGATGCCGTACCTGGTCAGCGGGCAGGGCTACACCGAGACCGAGGCGAGCGGGCTGCTCATGGTGCTGGTCTTCGGTTCGATGATCGGCGGTCCTGCGGTCGGTGCTTACATCGGCAGGCGGCCCGAGATGCGCATGCCGCTGGTGATCACGTACCTGTCCGGCTCGTTGATCTGGTGGACGCTGATGCTCGCCTGGCCCGGTCAGGTCCCGCTCGTGCTGCTGGTTCCCGCGCTGGTCTGGCTGGCGCTCGGCGGCCCGGCGTCGATGATCGGTTTCGCGCTGGCCAGGGACTACAACCCGCTGTCCCGGGTGGGCACCGCGACCGGTGTGGTGAACGTCGGCGGTTTCACCGCGACGGCGATCGCGATGCTGGTGGTCGGCGCACTGCTGGAGCTCACCGGTGACCAGTTCCGTATCGCCCTGCTCGCCGTGGTGGTGCTGCTGTTGTTCGGCAGCTGGCGGATGACCGTCTGGTATCGCCGAGCGCGGGCCGTCGTGCTGCAGGCGCAGGAGCGCGGCGAAGCAGTCCCGGTGCAGTTGCGGCGTCGTCCGTGGGACGTGCCCGACCGGGAGATGTCGACCGCGGGGCGCAGGTTAGTCCGTAGCTAGCGCGGCCTGCGCGGTGCGCATCCGCACCACGCCGATGGCCATGACACCGGCCGCGAGCAGGCACAACACGACCGCGACCGCGAACGGGGCGTGCGACGCGCCGAACCACTCGGAGATCGGGCCGACGAACGTGGCGGCCAGCGCGCCGCCCGCCCAACGCAGCACGTTGTAGCCGGCACTGGCCACCGGCCGGGGAGCGTTGCTGACGCTCATCGCGGCGCCGGTCAGCAGCGTGTTGAGCAGGCCCGAGATCAGCCCGCTGACGATGACGCCGACCGCGACGAGCACTTTGCCCCCGACGGCCAGGACCACCATCAGCACGGCGTAGCCGCAGATCGACAGCAGCGTGGCGCGCTCGTCGCCGAGGCGGGAGGCCAGCCGGGGAGCGAACACCACGCCGGCCACGGCCACGCTCACGCCCCAACCGAAGAAGATCAGGCCGACCTCGATGGCGCCCCACTGCAGGACGAAGGGCGACCAGGCCAGCACGGTGAAGAATGCCGCCGTGTACAGCGCGGACGCCACGGACGTGCGCAGCAGCGCGCGATCCCGCAGCGCGCGTAGCGGGTCGAGCAGCTTGATCGGCGCTCGCTCGAGATGCGAATCGCGTTGCAGCATGAAGATGCTCAGCAGCAGGGCGGCGCCCATCAGCACCGACGTGCCGATGAACGGGCCGCGCCAGGAGATGTGACCGAGCACGGCGCCCAGCAGCGGCCCGACCGAGAGGCCGAGACCCAGCGCCGCTTCGTACAGCAGGATGGCGCCGCGCTGGCCGCCGGAAGCCGCGCCCACGATCACCGACAACGCGGTGGCGATGAACAGCGCGTTGCCCAGGCCCCAGCCGGCGCGCAGCGCGATGAGCTGCTCGATCGAGCCCGCCATGGCGCACAACGCCGTGGTCACCACGATCAGGCACAGGCCGGCCACCACGGTGCGCTTGGCCCCGAACCGGGCGCTGGCCATGCCGGTGAGCAGCATGGCGACGACCTGGACCCCGAGGTAGGCCGAGAACAGCGCGGTGACTTCGGAAGGGGTGGCTTTCAGGCCCTCGGCGATGGACAGCAGGATCGGATCAACCAGACCGATGCCCATGAACGCGATGACCGCGGCGAAGGCCGTGATCCACACCTGTTTCGGTTGCCCCCGTACCGCGTCCAACAGGCGTGGTTCAGCGCTCATCGTGATCGTCCTCCGTGGATCGCCGCATCAGAAGAAATTACTTACCGATGCTAACAATCTGGCCGGTCACGGTCAGTGAGCGAGCGCTGTGGTTTATGCCACGCGGGTTGGGAGGGCGGCCGGCACCGGGGCGTCATGGGGCGGGAAGGGCCGACACCGGGGGCGACATGGGTCGGCCGCGCCGCGTGTCGCGGCGGTGCCGCGAGACAGCCGATGCGCGGCGAGGCTGCGAATGGCAGCGGGCAGGAACGACGTTGTCGGGGGCGCAGGCGGCTGCCGAACCGCTGCGGCGCCATGCCTACGCGCACCAAGGCCCCGAAGCCTCCGCGTCACTGGGCGAGGTACCGCAGCTGCCGGGGGCTTGGCCGCGAAGGCTCCGCGATCCCGGTCGCGTCAGTGGGCGAGGT